>CAWGEX010000003.1:362500-1519413 GCA_963821755.1 uncultured Acidimicrobiaceae bacterium | reverse complement strand
TGTCCCACGAGGGATTGATCGTGCCGGTCATCCACCGGGCCGAGGAAGTGACCTTGCGTGGCATCAGCCCGAAGAATTCGAGATCTGGCAAGCCGGGCGCGCCACCGCCAGCTCAATGCCGACGACATCGCCGGTGGCACGTTCTCGATCACCAACGACGGTCCATTCGGCACCTACTTCACCGTGCCCATCATCAACCAGCCCCAGGTGGCCATTTTGGCCACCGACGGCATCGCCCGACGTCCGGTCGTCGTCACCCACGAGGACGGATCCGAGTCGATCGCCATTCATTCCACGGGAATCCTCGGGATCAGTTGGGACCATCGGGCGGTTGACGGGGCCTACGTCTCGTCTTTCCTGGCCCGGATGGCAGAGCTCCTGGCCGGTCGCGACTGGTCCGCCGAGCTCTAACGCATCACATGTTGCGCATACGCTCCCTGGGGACCGTTCCCTACAACGAGGCGTTCGCGCTCCAACACGCGCTGGCCACGGGGACCGAGGACGACTACCTGTTGGTGCTCCAGCATCCCCACGTCTACACGTTGGGGGTACACGCCGACCGATCGCACGTGCTGACCGATCCCGCCGAGGTCGGAGCCACGCTTGAGCAGACCGACCGCGGTGGCGACGTGACCTACCACGGTCCGGGTCAGTTGGTGGTCTATCCCATCGTGTCGGTCCCGGGGCACCCTTCGGCCGGACCCGAGCATGTGCATCGACTGGAGGATCTGGTCATCGCCACCCTGTCCGACGTCGGGTTGCCCGGAGCCTCAAGGTTGGACGAGTACCCAGGCGTGTGGATCGACGCAGACGGTCCCTCACCGCGCAAGATCGCCGCCATCGGTGTCCGCACGATTCGCGGGGTGCCGGGAACCCGGCGCACGCTGCACGGCGTGGCGCTCAACGTGTCGTGCGACCTCGGCATGTTCGCCCACATCGTGCCGTGCGGCATTGCCGATCGTGGTGTCACCTCGCTCTGGGCCGAAGGCGTCGACATCTCAATGGCCACGATCGCCGAAGCCCTCATTGCCCGCGCTACCGACATGTTCGGGCAGTCCGGCGTCGATCGTCATGACGTGGTGACGGGTCCGACCAGGCAGAGTGTCCAGGTCGCCCCGCCTGAACGACCGCTCATCCGGCGTTTGCGCCAAGCCGGTGTCGAACCCGAAGGGGCGGTGCGCATCGAACAACGCAAGCCGCAATGGCTTCGGGTGCCGGTGCGCATGGGCAAGGAGTACCTCTCGTTGGGCAAGACGGTGCATGACCTGGGTCTGGCCACCGTGTGCGAAGAGGCCGGCTGTCCCAACATCTTCGAGTGCTGGTCCGAGGGCACGGCCACCTTCATGATCAACGGCGAACGGTGCACCCGGGCCTGCGGTTTCTGCCAGGTCGATACCCGTCATCCCCTGCCGCTCGAGCCGGACGAACCCGACCGGGTGGCCCAAGCCATAGAGCGGATGGCGCTGGGCCATGCAGTGGTGACGTGTGTGGCCCGGGACGACCTGGCCGACGGGGGAGCCGGCGCCATGGCGCAGACCATTGCCGCTATTCGGACCCGGACACCGGGAACCACCGTCGAGGTGCTCATCTCTGACTGCCGCGGTGACGCCGCCTCACTCGAGATGATCTTCGCCGCCCGGCCGGATGTGCTGAATCACAACATCGAAACGGTCGCCCGCTTGCAGCGAGCCGTTCGGCCGTCGGCCGGATACGCCCGCAGCCTGGCCGTCCTGGCCCGGGCCGGTGCCTCGGGCCTGGTCACGAAGTCCGGGCTGATGGTTGGGCTCGGCGAAGACACCGACGAGGTCGTCGCCACCATGGCCGACCTACGGGCCGTCGGAGTGTCGATCATCACGATCGGGCAGTACCTGCGACCCAGTCGTGACCACCTCCCGGTCGCTCGGTATTGGAAGCCCGAGGAGTTCGAACACCTACGCGCCATCGGGGTCGAGCTCGGGGTGCCCCACGTGGAGGCGTCACCGCTGACCCGCTCCAGCTACCACGCCCGGTCCGCCGTGTCGGCGACCGCCCTCGCCCGGCCGTGAACGAGGTGGCGAGCAGCAGCAGCTAAGCGTTCCCCGCCCATACCGGCTTTCCCCCGGCACAAGTGGTACCGCGCGTCGGGTTGATGGATGCCGGCGAGTTACATCCGGGCGACCTCGGGACTCCGGGATCGGCCCATCCGCGAATTAGCCGCCCGCCACACCGGGAAGGGGGGTTAACCCCAGGAGGAAGAGACCCGCTAGCGGCATTCACTTCGCAGTCGGATTTCCTTAGGTTGGGGTTACCAGGTCAGCGGGACCCATGCACTCGCCGACCAAGCCCGCCGACCAATCCCGTTGACAAGGAGCCCAACATGATCGCTGCGCACGCCGCTGACCAAGCGCTACGGCAGCACGCTGGCCGTCGACCATCTGAGCTTCGACGTCACCCCGGCGTGGTCACCGGGTTCCTCGGGCCGAACGGCTCCGGCAAATCGACCACCATGCGCATGATCATGGGACTCGACAACCCGACCTCGGGCTCGGCGCTGGTCAACGGGCAGCCGTACGCCGAGCTCCGTGGCCGCTGCGTGAGGTCGGCGCCCTCCTCGACGCCAAGGCGTTCCACCCGGCGCGCAGTGCCTACGACCATCTGTGCTTCCTCGCCGCGTCGAACGACATCCCCCGCGCCCGGATCGACGAGGTGCTCGACATCGTCGGGCTGACCGAAGTGGCCCACCAGCGGGCCGGCAAGTACTCGCTCGGCATGGGACAACGGCTCGGAATCGCCGCCGCCCTCCTCGGTGACCCGGGGTCCTCCTCTTCGACGAGCCCATCAACGGCCTCGACCCCGAGGGCATCCGCTGGGCCCGATACCTCCTGCGCGACCTGGCCGCCGAGGGTCGCACGGTCTTCGTCTCGAGCCACCTGATCAACGAGATGGCCCTGACCGCCGAGCGCCTGGTCGTGATCGGCCGCGGCACCCTGATCGCCGAGACGAGCGTGACCGAGTTCACCGCGCGAGCGCGCTCGACGCGGTGCGGGTGGTCACGCCGATGACCGATAGCTTCGTCGGCGCTGCACGATGCGGGTGCCGTGGCCCGGGTGGAGGACGACGGCTCCATCGTGGCCACCGGCTTGACCGGCACGAGATCGGCGAGCTGGCGGCCGACCGCATCCTCACCCTGCACGAGCTGTCGCCGCTGCGGGGCTCGCTCGAGGACGCCTTCATGGAGCTGACCCACGATGCGGTCGAATTCCGGACCGCCTCGCCGACGCCGATCGAACGGAAGGGACCGCCATGACCGATCCTCCCACCGTCGACCACCGGCCCAGGCCGTACCGGCTGCGCCAGGTCGTCCGGGCCGAGCTGATCAAGCTGCGCTCGCTGCGCTCGACCACGTGGACGCTGCTGGCCACGGTGGTCGGCAGCCTGCTGGTCACCGTCCTCGCCACCCCAGCGTCCACGCACCGGGCCCGGCGTTCAGGGGCTTCGATCCGACCAACCAGTCCTTGACGGGTCTGGCCCTCGGCTCGCTCGCCATCGGCGTGCTCGGCGTCCTGGCCATCACCGGTGAGTACGGCAGCGGGACCATCCGCTCCTCGCTGGCTGCCACCCCCGGCGGCCCGCTGTTCCTCGGCGCCAAGGCGATCGTGATCGGCGCCGTCTCCCTGGTGGTGGGCGAGATCCTGACCTTCGCCTGCTTCTTCATCGGCCAGGGCCATCCTCTCCGGCGACGCGCCGACGGCGTCGCTCGGCGACCCGGGCGTCCTGCGGCGCCCTCCTGCTCACCGGGGCCTTCCTGGCCCTGCTCGGGCTCTTCGGGCTGGGCCTCGGGGTGATCATCCGCCACACGGCCGGCGCCATCGCCACCTTCGTGGGCGTCACCTTCCTGCTTCCCGTCTTCCTCCAGCCGCTGCGTCGAGCGGAACCCCGCTCGCTTCACCCCGGAGCAGATCCTGGCCAACTCGGTGGCCGCCGTCGTGCGGCAGTCCGGTCAGCTCTCCGCTCCGGTCGGGTTCCTCCTCATGGTGGCCTACTGCGTCGTGGTCCTGGGGCGGCAGTGATGCTCGTCGGTGCACGCGGACGCATGACTGGGGAGAGCCGTGGACCCAGACCCCTGTGCGCGCCTTGGCAAGGAGATGGTCGACCGTCGTCTCAGAAGAGCGCGGCGACCGCGCCAGGAGCTCGCCCGGACCATCTGGCGTGAGCCGTTCGCCAAGCGGACCTGGTCCGAGTTCTCTTCCTCGCGGTCGGGGCGCTCTTGGCCGGCGTCGGCCTCGTCTTCGTCGTCGTCACCCTGTCCGCCGGGGCTGGTCCTGGCCATCACCTTCTTCGGGCTGGTCATCATCGCTCTCGCCGTCCGCGGGTGCCCGGGGCTTCGGCGGGCTCCATCGCCGGCTCGCCCGCAGTCTCCTGGGCGAGGAGATCGACGATCCCGACCCGTTCGCGCCCCGTCCGGGCTTCTTGGGATGGCTCCAGTCGGCCCTGCGGGACCGCACGGGCTGGCGGTCCATGGCCTACGTGGTCATCAAGGTCCCGCTGGCGGTTCTGGCGTCTTGGCCGGCTTCGCCTTCTGGTGGGACGCCTTCTTCTGTCTCACCTTCCCGATCTGGGGCGGGACGGGGAACAGCCCGGCCGTCTTCGGGCTGCCCCGACTCATCTTCGGACAGGCGTTCCTCTCCGGCAGCCAGACCGGGTTCTTCCACGGGGTGGCGATCTTCCTCACCGGCGTCGTCTTCTTCTTCGCCGCGCCGTGGGCCGTGCGGGCCGTCGTCTACCTCGACCGACGGGTCATGCGGGTCCTGCTGGCGCCCGACGCGCTGACGGTCGCGGGTCCGCTCGCTCGAGCAGGCCCGGGCCCAGACCGTCGACTCCTCGGCGGCGACGTTGCGGCGGATCGAGCGCGACCTGCACGACGGCACCCAGGCCCAGCTGGTGGCCCTGGCCATGCGCCTCGGGCATGGCCAAGGAGAAGCTCGCCGAGACCCGAGCACCGTCGACCTCGATCAGGTCCGTCGAGCTGGTGGACGACGCCCACCGGGCGCCAAGGAGGCCATCGTCGAGTTGCGCGACCTGGCCCGCGGCATCCATCCGCCGGCGCTCGACATCGGGCTCGAGGGCGCACTGGCCACCCTGGCGGCGCGGAGCACCATCCCGACCGAGCTCACCCTCTCGCTCGAAGGACCGGCCCACGCCGGCCATCGAGTCCATCGCCTACTTCTGCGTGGCCGAGCTGCTGGCCAACGTGGCCCAGCACGCCAAGGCGTCGCGGGCCAGCATCATCTGCACGGAGCACGGCGGGTGGCTGCGCGTGTCGTGCGCGACGACGGCATGGGCGGGGCACAACTGTCACGGCTGGGCTCGTCGTCGAGTGGGTTGGTCGGCCTGACCGACCGGGTGCACGCCGTCGACGGACGTCTCGAGCATCGCCAGCCCGCCGCGTGGGCCCTACGGTGGTCACCGTGGACCTACCGCTCCACGCGTAGATGACGCGCACCTTGCGGGTCGTCATCGCCGAGGACTCGGCCGATCCTGCGTGACGGGCTCGTCCAGCTGCTGATCGATCGCGGCTTCGTCATCACCGGCGCCGTCGGCGATGCCGAGGCCCTGCGGCGGTCGATCGAGCGCGACCGCCCCGACGTGGCCGTCGTCGACATCCGCATGCCCCCGACCTTCACCGACGAAGGACTGCGGGCCGCCATCGAACTGCGCCGACACCACGAAGGCCTCGGCATCCTGCTGTTCTCCCAGTACATCGAGACGCGCTACGCGGCCGAGCTGCTGGCCGACGACGCGGCCGGGATCGGCTACCTGCTCAAGGACCGCGTGGCCGACGTCAGCGACTTCGTCGAAGCCCTGGTCCGGGTGGCGTCGGGCGGCACGGCGCTGGACCCTGAAGTCGTCACCCAACTCCTGGGCGCGTCGCGGCGCACCGACTCGATCTCGGTGCTGAGCGCCCGCGAGAGGGAGGTGCTCTCCCTCATGGCCGAGGGCCGTTCCAACGCGGCCATCGCCGCCCGCTCGTGATCTCCGACGGCGCGGTGGAGAAGCACGTGGCCAACATCTTCACCAAGTTCGACCTGCCGGTCTCGCAGTCCGATCACCGCCGGGTCCTGGCCGTGTTGCGCTATCTCGACTCCTGAGCGGGGGCCGGCCGAAGGAGTCCGGGAAGCCCGGACCGGAACAGTCGAAGCGGAACGCTCGGACCGGGGCTATCGGTGGAAACCGACCACACAGGCAGACTCAGGCCACGAAGTACTTGGCCGCCGGGTGGTGGCAGATAATGGCGTCGGTGGTCTGTTCGGGGTGCAACTGGAATCCCTCGCTGACGGTGACCCCGATGCGGTCGCCCCCCAGCAACTCCACCACCTTGGCGTTGTCGTCGAGGTCCGGGCAGGCCGGGTAGCCCCACGAGTAGCGCCCGCCCCGGTAGGTCTGGCGGAAGAGGCCGGCCAACGACGGCCCGTCCTCGTCGGCGAACCCGAGTTCCTCCCGGATCCTGCGGTGCCAGTACTCCGCGGTCGCCTCGGCCATCTCGACGCTGAGGCCGTGCAGGCGCAGGTAACTGAGGTACTCGTTATCGGCAAAGAGGCGTGCTGCCTCCTCCGAAGCTCGGGGCCCGATGGTGCACAGCATGAAGCTGGCGAAGTCCTCGGTCCCCGCTCCCGAGTCGCTGGCGCGGAAGAAGTCGGAGATGCAGAGCCAGGGTTCCTTGCGCTGCCGGGGGAAGGCGAAGCGCATCCACTCCGACGTCCGCGTCTCGTCCTTCCAGATGATCAGGTCGTTGCCCTCGGCATTGGCGGCGAAGTGCCCGTACGCCACCGAGGGAATCAACAGGTCTCCCTCCCGAGCCTTGGCCATCTCCTCGCGTAGCGTGGCCCGTACCCGCTCCTTGAATTCGCCATCGTTCTCGCCGTCGACCGGACGCTCGCCCCACTGGTTGCGGAACAGCGCCGTCAGGTTCAGGTATTCCGCGATGTCATCGATGGCGATGCCTTTGGCCACGCGGCTGCCGACGAAGGGCGGTGTGAACAACGGATTGTCGGACGCCACGTCGGCCCGGGCCGGCTGCCCCTCGACCGGGGTGGTGTCCTGGGGCTCCAGCCGGCTGCGCTTGGGCACGTTCTTCTCGGAGAT
This sequence comes from uncultured Acidimicrobiaceae bacterium, assembly GCA_963821755.1. GTDB lineage: Bacteria > Actinomycetota > Acidimicrobiia > Acidimicrobiales > RAAP-2 > Bog-473. The sequence goes on along the minus strand of CAWGEX010000003.1, from coordinate 1,512,291 downwards.
CTCCCGCCCGAACGTGGCATCCTCCTCGCCGGACTTCTTCAGCTCGACCAGGCGGTCCATGGTGCGGAGCCCCTCGAAGGCGTCGCGGCCATAGAACAAACGGCCGTCATAGATCTCACGCAGGTCGCGCTCGACGTAGGTCCGGGTCAGGGCGGCCCCACCCAGCAGAATGGGGAAGTCGGCCAAGTCGCGCTGGTTCAGTTCGACCAGGTTCTCGCGCATGATCAACGTGGACTTCACCAGGAGCCCGCTCATGCCGATGGCATCGGCCTTGTGCTCTTCGGCCGCCATGATGATCTCGTTGATGCCGATCTTGATCCCGAGGTTCACCACCTCGTAGCCGTTGTTGGTCAGGATGATGTCGACCAGGTTCTTGCCGATGTCGTGCACGTCCCCCTTGACCGTGGCCAGGACGACCGTGCCCTTGCCGCCCTGGTCGGCCTTCTCCATGTGGGGCTCGAGAAACGCCACGGCGGCCTTCATCGTCTCGGCGGACTGCAAGACGAACGGCAACTGCATCTCACCGGAGGCGAAGCGCTCTCCGACCACCTTCATGCCCTCGAGCAGAATGTCGTTCACAATCCCCAGCGCACTCAGGCCCGACTCCAGTGCCTCGGTCAGGTCGGCTTCCAGGCCGGTCCGGTTGCCGTCGATGATCCGCTGCGACAACCGTTGGTCCACGGGCCAATCGGAATGGTCATCTTGCGCGCCGGTGTTGACCTTGACCCCGTCGAAGAGGGCCAGGAGTTCCTGCAGTGGGTCGTAGTCGTCGGTCCGACGGTTGTAGACCAGATCGAGACTGATCTCCTTGGCCCGTTCGTCGATGCGGGACAAAGGCAGGATCTTCGACGCATGGACTATGGCCGAATCGAGCCCGGCGTCGACGCACTCGTGCAGGAAGACCGAGTTCAACACCTGCCGGGCCGCCGGGTTCAACCCGAAGGACACGTTGGACAATCCCAAGATGGTGGAGACGCCGGGCAATTCGGACTTGATCGACCGGATCCCCTCGATGGTCTCAATGCCGTCGTTGCGGCTCTCCTCCATGCCGGTGGACAATGGCAACGCCAATGAATCGAACAACAGATCCTCGGGCGCCAACCCGTACCGCTCGACCGCGATGTCGCGGATATTCCTTGCGGCCCGCAGCTTCCACTCCGCCGTCCGGGCCTGGCCTTCCTCATCGATACAGGTGCACACCACCGCGGCGCCGAACTCCCTCGCCAGTCGCAGGAACGTGTCCAGTCGGGTCCCCGGCCCGTCGCCCTCCTCGAGGTTGACCGAGTTGAGGACGGGCCGGCCACCGATCCACTCGAGGGCGGCGCGCGCCACCGGGCCCTCGGTCGAGTCGACCATGAGGGGCACGCTGGCCTGGGTGGCGAACCGGCTGGCTACCTCGGTCATGTCGGCCACACCGTCGGCGCCCGTGTAGTCGACGCAGACGTCGATCAGGTGCGAGCCCTCGGAGATCTGATCCCGGGCCATGGCCACGCAGGTGTCCCAGTCGGCTTCGAGCATGGCTTCGCGGAACCGCTTGGAGCCGTTGGCGTTGGTGCGCTCGCCCACCACCAGAAACGACGTGTCCTGGTGGAAGGGCACCGAGGTGTAGATGGACGCCGCCGCCGGCTCGCTGACCGGCGCCCGGGTCAACGGGACCGCGCCGGCGCAGCGTTCCACCACGGCGGCGAGGTGCGCCGGCGTGGTGCCGCAGCAGCCGCCGATGGCCGAGACGCCGAACTCGGTGACGAAGCGATGGAGGTGCTCGGCCAGCTGGTCGGGGGTGAGGTCGTAGTGCATCATGCCCTCGACCACCGAGGGCAGGCCGGCGTTGGGGACGCAGGCGATGGGCGCCCGGCTCGCGGCCGACAGATGGCGCAGGGCCTCGCTCATCTCGACCGGTCCGGTGGCGCAGTTGAGGCCGACCACGTCGACCTGCATGGCATCGAGCACGGTCAGGGCGGCGGCGATCTCGGTGCCCGGCAGCATGCGCCCGGTCAGCTCGATCGTCACCTGGACCTGCAACGGCACGATCCGGTCTAAGGCCACCATGGCCCGCCGCGCCCCGTTGATGGCCGACTTGGCCGACAGCAGGTCGAACACCGTCTCGATCAAGAGGAAGTCCACGCCGCCTTCCAGCAGGCCCAGCGCCTGTTCCTCGTAGGCGTCGCGCAGGTCGGCGTAGGGGATCTGGCCGAGGGTCGGGAACTTGGTGCCCGGGCCCATGCTCCCGGCCACCCATCGGGGGCGGTCAGGCGTGGCGAACTCGGCCGCCACCGATTTGGCGATCTCGGCACCGGTCCGGCTGATCTCACGGGCCTGGTCGGCCAGGCCGTACTCGGCCAGCACGACGGAGGACGACCCGAACGTCCCCGATTCGACCACGTCGCAGCCCACCTCGAAGAAGGAGCGGTGGACCTGGGCGATCAGGTCGGGCCGGCTGTTGATAAGGACCTCGTTGCAGCCCTCGAGCTCGGGCCCGCCGAAGTCCTCGGGGCTCAGACCCAGCAGCTGCAGGTTGGTGCCCATGGCGCCGTCGAAGATGAGGACGCCCTCACGCAGCGCCGTGAGATATGACGACCGGTCGGGGTCGAGGCGGCCGAGGAGTTCGGGGGAGTCAGCCATGGTCAGTACAGGATACTGGGGCCCACCTGGTCGTCCGTTCCTGCCGTAGCATCCGGCATGTGAAGCCACGGATCTACACCAAAAGGGGCGACGACGGGACCACCGGCCTCCTCTACGGCGGGCGGGTACCCAAGGACTCCAGGCAAATTGAGGTCAACGGTGTGGTCGACGAGGCCCAGGCCGCGCTGGGCCTGGTCCGAGCCGAGTCCGAGCCCGGCTCCGAGCTCGATGTCCGCCTGGTGGCGCTGGCCCGGGACCTCTACGTCCTGATGGCAGAGGTGGCCACGGCTCCGGCCAATCGCCCCAAACTGGTGGCCGGAACCTCTCTGGTGACCGCCGACATGGTGACCGAACTCGAGCATGGCATTGACGATCTGATCCAGCGTTTCGACATGCCGAGCGACTTCACCATCCCGGGGGAGAATCGACGGGCTGCCGCACTCGATCTGGCGCGCACCATCGTGCGCCGGGCCGAGCGCCTGGCCGTCACCGATCAGGTCGAGGGATCCCTGGTTTCCACCTATCTCAACCGGCTCTCCGACCTGCTCTGGGCCATGGCGCGCTGGCAGGAGGGACCCGAGCACCACAAGCTGTCCAAGGAGATCCGGGGCTGAACGGACCCAATCTCGGCAGTCAACGGCCGCGCGTGGTGCGGCGCACGCGTTCGCCGGCCGACCGGGTCAAGGAAGCGCAACGATGTCGCTCCGATCGCTGCCGGAGGAGGTCAGGGCATCACCGACCAGGATTCACGGACCCAGCGGGTTCATCGGCCCAGTCGGCGTGGATCGATTGGAGAAAAGGTGAAAGGCGATTGACGCGCTGCGCCGGGAGCGGGCCCAGTATCCGACGTACGGCCAGCCGATTGGCCCCCGGCCGTCGGGCCAGCCCGAAGCGCACACACCGGTCGATGGCCCGGGGCAGTGCGGCGTGGCGGCTCTCGGGCCGCCCGAGACCCAACTGGCAACTCAACTCAGACAGGTCCATCGGGAGACCCTCGGGAAACATGTCCAGGTAGAGGTTCAATCGACGCAAGAGGAACGTCGCCGATGGACCCAGGACGGGTAACCAAAATATTTCGACATAGGGAGAGTCGGCCGGGTGGCCTCGCGCGTCGACGACGGGGTCGACCCAGGTACTGACCTGAAGTTCTGAAGGCGGCATCCCCGAGAACATTGTCGAAACGACCTTGCTCTGAACCTTGCACATCCGACCACGTCGGGAGGGGCGCCAGTGTGACAACCGCCACCGCCCATCCAGACCAGATCCACTACCAAGATCCGTAGTGGATGCGCCCCCTGACCTCCGGCCCCGCCCGGTCCAACGACGCGGAGCGATGATCCGCGCCGTCAGGCCGACCCACCAGCACCGCGCTCGAACAGCCGCCATCCTTCCGGGATCCCCAGGGCAGAACCCAGCGCCTCCTCGCCCCGGAAGTTCCCCATCACACACGCGCCCAGACCAGCGTCGACCGCAGCCAACAGGACCGTCATCACCCCGAAGGCGGCGTCACCGGTCCAGTACGGCACCGGCCAGGCGCCGACTCCGGTCCCCAGCCCCGAGGCTGCCTTGTCCGGCTCGGCGTAGCGTTCCACATACAAGTCAGCCGACGAATAGGCCAACAGGATCACCGGGGCCCGGCGCAACCCCTCCCAACGTGGACTGGCCTCCCGCCAGGCGCTATCGGTGGCGGCGTCCCAGTACACCTCGGTCTCCGCCGCTCCGCGCAGGACCACCCAGGCGGTCCCGCCCGTGTTCCCCGCGCTGGGCGCCCGCAGGGCAGCCCGTACAATTCCCTCCACCACTTCGGCCGCTACGGCATCCTGGGCGAAGCTGCGCACCATGGCCCGGCGTCGCACGGCCTCGTGAAACTCCATGCCGCCAGCTTTTCAGGCTTCAGCCCGCCGACCGGCCGGCCCGCGGCCGGCACCTCGCCGGCGCCTTTCGGCCTCGTCGCACTCTTCCCACGGGACCCCGCCGGGAATGTTGACCCCCCTGGTAGCGTTTTACAGTTCGAAGCGTAGGAATCGCTTCCCCCTGGAGGTCAGGAACGTGTCAACACCGCGAGATCTGCTTAACGAAGCCAAGAAAGCCATCCGAGAGGTGGACCCGCCCGAAGCCGAGGAGATCCTGGCCCGGGGCGGCACCACCTTCCTCGATGTGCGCGAGCCCGACGAGTACGAGCAGGGCGCGCTGCCCGAACGCCGTCCACCTGCCCCGGGGCCACCTTGAGTTCCAGGTCGAGGGCAAGCTGCCCGACAAGGACGGCACCAATCGTGGTCTATTGCGCCGGCGGCGTGCGCTCGGCCTTCGCTGCCAAGACCCTCGGTGACCTGGGCTACACCGACGTCGCAGTCCATGACCGGCGGTTTCAACAAGTGGAAGGACGACGGCCGGCCCTGGTCTGCCCCCAAGACCCTGACCCCGGCCCAGCGCAACCGCTACCAGCGCCACCTGCTCCTGCCCGAGATCGGCGAGGTGGGCCAGCTGAAGCTGCTCGACTCCAAGGTGCTGCTGCTCGGTGCCGGCGGGCTGGGCTCCCCGGCCGGCCTCTACCTGGCCGCCGCCGGCGTGGGCACCCTGGGCATCATCGACATGGACGTGGTCGACGAGTCGAACCTGCAGCGCCAGATCCTGCACAACATGGACCGCATCGGCGACCGCAAGGTGGACTCGGCCAAGAAGACTCTCACCGCGCTCAACCCCGACGTCAACGTGGTCACCTACGACGTGCGCCTGGGGGCCGACAACATCCTCGACATCATCGATGGCTACGACGTGATCGTCGATGGGACCGACAACTTCCCCACCCGCTACCTGGTCAACGACGCCGCTCTCCTCAAGCGCATCCCCGTCGTGCACGGGTCGATCTTCCGTTTCGAGGGACAGGCCACCGTGTTCGAGCCCTATGTCGGGCCGTGCTACCGCTGCCTCATCCCGGAGCCGCCACCCGCCGAGCTCGCGCCGTCTTGCTCAGAGGCCGGCGTCCTCGGTGTCCTGCCCGGAATCATCGGATCGATCCAGGCCATTGAGGCGGTCAAGATGCTGCTCAGGCTGGGTGATCCTCTCGTCGGCCGCCTGTTGGCCTACGACGCCCTCGAGCAGTCGTTCCGCACCTTCAACGTCCGCCGCGACCCGGCCTGCCCCGCCTGTGGGCCCGATGCCGGCGAGATCGTCATCGCCGAGTACGACGACCTGTGCATGCCGCACTCGCACTGAGTCGGACTCGGACTCGGTGACCAGCCCGGAGCGCATCAAGGTCAACGGCGTCGAGTTGCACTGGGGCCAATGGGGCGACGTGCCGGGGCCGCCCCTGGTGCTTTGCCACGGCTTCACCGGGTCCTCCCATGATTTCGCCCTGCAGGTCGAGGCCCTGTCCGAGTCGCGGCGCGTCATCGCGCCAGATCAGCGCGGCCACGGGCTCTCGACCAAGACCCACGACCCCGCCGAGCTATACCATCGATCAATTGACCGCCGACCTGATCGGCTTCATTGAGCAGGTGTCCGAAGTGCCGGTCGACCTGCTCGGCCATTCGATGGGCGGTCGGGTCTCGCTGGGAGTGGTCCTGGCCCGGCCCGACCTCATCCGTTCGCTTGTGCTGATGGACACCAGCGCCTGGTCGTTTCTCCCAGACGATGAGAAGGTCCGGACCATGATCGCCGACTACATGGACGCGTTCGATCCGGCACGAGGCATGCCCAGCACCTTTGGTATCAGCGGACCCGAAGACGCATTGATCGAGGCGGCCACGACCGCCGAATGGTGGCGGCGTAAGGAGGAGCTCTTCTCGGGCGTTGACCCCTACGCCGTGAAAGCCTTCGGCACGGCGTTGTTCAGCGTCGTCGATTCCCTCCGGCCGCAACTTCCCACCATCAGCCAGCCCACGACCGTCATCGCGGGTTCGCACGATCACCCCTTGGTCGATCAAGCCCCGGACCTGGCGGCCGAGGTGGCCCACGGGCAGCTCTCCGTCATCGAGGGCGCGTACCATTCGCCGCAGCTGACCCACCCGCAGCAATGGCGGGAGGCGGTGGAGCATCACCTCGCCACCCTCGATTCCTGAGCAGACCTCGACACCCGAACAGACCTCGACTCCTGAACAGAACGGACCGCATCCCGTGACCATGCACGACGCACCCCAGGCCAATGACCGCATCGCCCTCGCCGGTACCGACGTCTCGGTGCCACCCCTGGGGGTCGGTACCTGGGCCTGGGGTGACAAGGGCACCTGGGGCATGGGCGGCTACGACGCGTCGTACAGCGAGGAGACGATCCTCGATGCCTGGCAGGCCTGCATCGAGGCCGGCGTCGTCCTCTTCGACACGGCCGAGGTTTACGGCGGCGGCGAGAGCGAGCGCATCATCGGCCGCTTGTTGGCGCACGATCCGAGCGTGCGCGATCAGGTGGTGATCGCCACCAAGTTCATGCCCAGCCCGTGGAAGCTGGCGGTGACGACGTCGTTGGTGACCGCGGCCAAGGCTTCCATCGAGCGCATGGGCATTGCGTGCATCGACCTCTACCAAATCCATGGACCGATCTCGCTGCGTTCCCACGAGGCACTGGCCGAAGCGCTGGCCACCGCCCACGCCGCCGGGCTGGTCAAGGCGGTCGGCGTCTCGAACTACTCGGCCAAGGAGACCCGATCGATCGTCGCCGCCTTACGCAAGCGCGATCTGCAGCTGGCTACCAACCAGATCGAGTTCTCGCTCCTTCGCACCATGCCCGAGAAGGTCGGTCTGTTGGAAGCCTGTCGCGAACTTGGCGTGGTGCCGCTGGCCTATTCGCCCATCGGGCAGGGGCGCCTCACCGGCAAGTACACCGTGGCCCATCCACCGCCCAAGCAGCGGACCTTCTCCAATTTCCCCATGGGGACAGTGGAGAAGATCGTGAGGGTGCTCCGGGGCATCGGCACCGCGCACGGCGGCCACACGCCCAGCCAAGTGGCCCTGGCCTGGATCATCGCCAAGGGGGTCATCCCGATTCCCGGGGCCAAGAACCGTGCCCAGGCCGAGGACAACGCCGGCGCGCTGGGTTGGCAGATGACCGACGAGGAAGTGGCCGAGCTGGACGCGGTGGCGCTCTACGGCCAGAGGAAGATCTCCCAGCGGATCTGGCAGCACGGCTGACCCGCCTTGGCCACTCCGAGGTGGCGGAACTACTGTGAGGCCAGATGATGGCCCTGCTGGCAGACGCACCGTTGCCGCCGCTCCATGGTGGCCAGTTCTTCTCGAACCAGTTCGACTTCGTCCCGGTGGGCCTGGTGCTGGCCGCCCTGGTGCTCTACCTCTGGGGAGTGCAGCGGGCCAACCGCCTACGGCCGCGCCACCCGTGGCCAAAGCTCAAGACGGTGGCCTTCGTGGGCGGGTTGGGCGCCACGTCACTGGCCATCTTCAGCTTCGTCGGCGTCTACGACGGCTACTTCTTCTGGGACCACATGGTCCAGCACCTCCTCTTGATCATGGTGGCCGCCCCGCTCTTCGCCATCGGTTCCCCGATCGACCTGGCGTTCCGATCCACCACGGGCACGACCCATCTGGTGGTGACCGAGGCGCTGCGCTCCCGCGTGGCCAAGGTGCTGGGCCACCCGGGCGTGGCCTTCGTGTTGTACGCCGTGATGATCCCGATCACCCACCTGACCGTTTGGTACAACTACACGCTGCAGCACGAGTCGGTGCACAACGCCGAGCACCTGCTCTTCCTGGCTGTGGGCTACCTGTTCTGGCGCCAGATCTTCGGCTCGGATCCCAACTGCTACCGGATGCACCCGGCCCTGCAGTTCGGCTACTTGTTCTTGGCCATACCGATCGACACCTTCACCGGTCTCTCCCTTGACCAAGCGGTCCACGAGATGTTCCCGGCCTACCTGGCCCTCCACCCCACCTGGAGCCAGGCGCGGCTCACCAACGACCTGCACATCGGTGGGGTGCTCATGTGGGTCGGGGGTGACACCCTCATGCTCTGGCCCATGATCCCGGTGGCCATGCGCTGGCTCCATCTTGAAGAGCGCCGGGCCGTCCGAGTGGACAGAGAGATTGACGACGCAGCGGCGGCCGAGCTGATGACCACGGCCGCGACCGAGCACCCATCACCGACCTGATCAGTCATCCTGACGTGCGTACGCGGCGGATTGATCCAGCTCTTCCGCGAGGGGCGCGGTGCTGAGTGTGCCGAACACAGTCGACACGAAGACGACAAAGGTCAGGACGTGCACCGCCGTGCACCAAAGGCAAATGGCGTTGATCTCGAAGAGCTCGGTATAGAGCAGGTAGATGACGGTACCCAAGCCGACCACCGCCCAGGCCAACCGGACCCCGCGGATGATCGGATTCGACCACCTCCACGTAGCGGGCAACTGCAGGAGCAGCGTGACCCCGAAGAAGATCAGGCCCAGGACGGCCACGGGAACGCCGGCCACCATCGCGTACGAGCTGGTGGTCACGGCGAGACAGTTGACGATCCCCTTGTCGGAGCAGACCAGGCTCGATGACCCGGTGAAGTGCTCGTAGGTCAGGTAGCCGGCAATGCCGAGGCCGGCGAGACTGGCCACCGTACCGATCAGCCCCGGCCAGCGGGGCAACGACCGCTCAGCCATGACCAACGGCGCTGCACACGTTCGCCGGCTGGTTGTCAGTCAACGCGCTGCAGATGGTCTGGACCAGCACCTTCGCCGAGGCGTCGATGTCAGCCCCAATTTGCGTGGAATTGTTCCCGACCATCGAGGCGATGTTCGTGAAACTCTGCCCAACAAGCTCGGCCGGATTGAACTGGGCCGACGTGAGCTCCATCTTGCCGCCGAAGTCCAGCCACGGGAACGACTCGTTGGTGTGGGACGCCCAGAGTTGCTGCTGGGCCGGGGTCGGCGACTGCAGGGGCACGTAGTAGTTACCGTTGGGCTCATTGGTTGTCGTCTCTACCGGCGTGAACGTGAAGTACGGACTGGTGTAGGTCGTGTTGTAAAACGTCAACGTGGGGATGTTGCCGTCCCTCACGGCGGAGTGGATACGCCCCGGCTGGGGGCTGAACGTGCCGAACTTCGACAGCGCCACATACATGGCCCACCGTTCGGTCGCGCAGACGGGACAGAACTCCGCTCCGATGTAGAGCAGGTCCGGCTTCCCGGCGGCCGACAGCTTCGGATCGCTGATGGCCTGAGGTGAGGTCACCAGACCGTTGGTCGGTGCCGCCACGAGGGTGCTCAGCGGGATCGATGTCAATTTGCCGGAGATGGCGGCGGGGACCGGGGTTCCGGCTGGCGGTGACGTGACCGAAGCGGCGGTCGACGGATTTCCGCCTCCGCTCAGCTTGGCCACAACCAGGACCGCCACGAGAACGAGCACCAGCACAACCGACCCCAATCCGATCCTCTGGTTGCGGTGTCGGCGGGCCACCACGAGGGCGGCCTGCTGTTTGGCCGCCTGCCGCTCGTTGAATTTGCGACCGGCGGCCTGACGGCGGTCGGTGGACTGGACTGCTCCCGGGCTTTTCGAGCTCGGGCGCTGATTCTTCTGCTGATTCTTTTGCGACATGAGAGTTCTCCTTGATCTGGCGAGGCGGCAACAGAGCGCGCCTCGAATGGTTCGAAGGGAGATGTGTGCGGGGGCACATCTCGGTGAAAGCGCCCACGTCAGACACACTCCGGCCAGGCCGGCTGATCTGGGGCGAGATTCCTTTGAACTAGGAGAACTGCGGGGGGCGGAACAGACCGATGAAGTTGCCGCGGGGCAGCAGCGCCGCTGCCGAGCGCTGGCGCCGGGTCATTCGACCCGCGGCCGCCATGGAGAGCACGCCGGCCAAGGCCGCCGCCACAACGGTGAGCGCGGGGGCGACCGGAGAGGGCACTCCTTTGGAGCACGACGAGTCAGCGCAACCAGTTGGAGTGACCGGATCGGCCTCCGTGTTCGGCGTGAAGACCTCGGGCACGCCGGCGCTGAGGGCAGTGAGGGCGCTCCTTGCCGGCACTCCCGCCTCTGAGAGGAGCGCGTTCGGCATCAGGCCGATGACGACAACGACGGCCAAGGACCCCAAAAGACACCAGCGCCACGCTCGCGACATGGCGTCAAGGCTACGGGCTAATTCTCGCCGCGTGCCGTCGGCTGCTGACGAGGGCGTCTGTGAAGTCACACGATTGTCCTGTACGAGGCTCACGCCAGCGAGAGCTCTTGCCGGGACCTCCACCTTCCGGGAACCACCCTGATCAGCCGCCCAGGTCCATCAGCTCGATCCGCACCCCGTCGGGATCCGTGCAATAGACGAACTCAAGGGGCGTGTCGCCGAAGTCGATGGTGGTCCGGCTCGATGCCACCCGCGTGCCCCCCAGCTCCACCACTTTCGCCGCCACGGCCTCGACGTCGGTCACCCGGAACGACAGGTGGGTCAGACCGAGCCGGTTCACCGCCCGCCGCTCCGTGTCGCCGAAGGGCGCCGGTTCGCTGAAAGCCAGCAGCTCAATGGCCGTGGTCCCCTTGCGGATGAACTGGGAGGTCACCTTGACCTCTTCGAGATCCATCAGCTGAGCGAACTCGGAGCCGATTTCATGGCTCTCGGCCGCACGGAATCCGAGGGCGTCGCAGTAGAAGCGCAGCGATCGGTCAAGGTCGCTCACGCAGATGCCAAAGTGGGAGAAGGTCGGATCCATGGGCCCAAGTCTGCCCAAAACGAGGCTCAGATGGCTCCCCGGGCCTGACCTCCGTAGTCTCAAGGGTGTGACACCGGACAAGCAGGCCAACCAGGAGCACCGCACCGGCTCGGGGATCGAGGTCCGCCCGGTGTATCGAGCCGACGACCTGGAGGGCTGGGACAGCCGCGAGAAACTCGGGGAGCCCGGCGCTTTCCCGTACACCCGGGGGATCCACAAGGAGATGTACCGCTCGAAATTGTGGACCATGCGCCAATACGCCGGGTTCGGCTCGGCCGAGGCCACCAACGAGCGGTTCAAGTTCCTGCTCGATGCCGGCCAGACCGGTCTCTCGTGCGCCTTCGACCTGCCCACCCAGATGGGCTACGACTCCGACCACCCGCGGGCCGAGGGCGAGGTGGGAAAGGTGGGGGTGGCCATCGACTCCCTGGCCGATATGCGCCTGCTCATGGCCGACCTGCCGATGGACAAGGTCACCACCTCCATGACCATCAACGCCACCGGTGCCATCCTCCTCCTGCTCTACCAACTGGTGGCCGAGGAGCAGGGCGTCCCGGGTGAGAAGATCCGGGGCACCATCCAGAACGACATTCTCAAGGAGTACATCGCCAGGGGTACCTACATCTACCCGCCCCGCCCCTCCATGCGTCTGATCGTCGACACGTTCTCCTATTGCGCGGCCAACCTGCCCAGCTGGAACACCATCTCCATCTCGGGCTACCACATCAGGGAAGCGGGATCGACGGCGGTCCAGGAGATCGCCTTCACGCTGGCCAACGGCATCGCCTACGTCGAGGCGGCCATGGCCGCCGGCATGGACATCGATGCCTTCGCCCCCCGCCTGTCGTTCTTCTGGAACGCCCACAACAACCTCTTCGAGGAAGTGGCCAAGTACCGTGCCGCCCGCCGCATGTGGGCCCACATCATGACGGAGCGCTTCGGAGCCAAGGACGAGCGTTCCAAGATGCTTCGCTTTCACACCCAGACCGGTGGTTCGACCCTGACCGCCCAACAACCAGAGAACAACATCGTCCGGGTCACCCTGCAGTCGCTGGCCGCCGCCCTCGGGGGTACGCAGAGCCTGCACACCAACGGCTTCGATGAAGCACTCGGGCTGCCGACCACCCGCGCGGCCAAGATCGCACTGCGCACCCAGCAGATCGTGGGCTTCGAGTCCGGCGTGGCCGACACCGTCGACCCGATGGCTGGCTCCTACTTCGTGGAGGCACTGACCGACGAGGTCGAGCAGGCGGCCCAGGAGTACCTTGACCGGATCGACCAGCTCGGCGGAGCGGTGGCGGCCATTGAGGCCCGCTTCATGCAGGACGAGATTGAGAGCGCGGCCTACAGCTTCGCCAAGGCGGTGGACGACGGGGAGAAGATCGTCGTCGGCGTGAACCGATTCACCGATGCGGAGGGCGAAGCGACCGACGTGTTCCCGATCGACATCGAACAACAGCGAACCCAGATCGAACGCACCAGGTCCGTGCGGGCCGGGCGCGACCAAACGGTGGTCGATGCGGCGCTCTCCGACATCGCCGTCACCGCCCGGGGCGAGGGGAACCTGCTCGTCCCGATGAAGGTCGCCCTGGGTGCCATGGCAACGCTGGGTGAGGTGGCCGATGTGCTCCGGGGCGAGTTCGGGGTCTACCAGCCGGGCGGATGAGCGATCCTGGGCCACCTTCGTACTGGCCCCTCTTCGATCTGGTCATCCGCACTCCTCGCCTCGAGATCCGGCTACCCCGAGAAGACGAGTTCGGCGCCCTGCTGGCCGTCATCGAGGATGGCATCCACGATCCGTCCACTATGCCGTTCGGCCATCCCTGGACCGACTTGCCCCGTGCCCGACGCGAGCGCGAATCAGCGCAGTGGTGGTGGCGCCAGCGGGCCGAGTGGTCTGTGGACAATTGGTCGTACGTCGGAGCGGTCTACGTGGACGGACAGGTGGTCGGTGTCCAGGACATGCTGGCGGTGCACTTCGCCCAACTCCGTTCTGTCACCACCGGCTCATGGCTGGGTCGGCGCCACCAGGGCCTGGGGCTGGGGAAGGAGATGCGCCAGGCCATTCTCCACCTGGCCTTTGCCGGGCTCGGGGCCGAAGAGGCGCTCAGCGGGGCCTTCGACGACAATGCGCCCTCGCTCGGGACCTCGCGCGCCGTCGGCTATCTGGACAACGGCGAGCAGCGCGCCGCCCGAAGGGACGGCGTGGGGCGCCAGGTCAACCTGCGCTTGGACCGGGAACGGTGGAGCATCGCCCGCCGGGACGACATTGCACTGAGCGGACTCGAGGACTGTCTCGATATGTTCATCGGCACCCCGAACTAGGGCGCCTTCGACGGTGCGAGTCGGGCTGATCGCCGGCTACGGCTCGTCGTTCGCGGGCAGGATGTCGAGACGATCAGCAAGGCCGGTTATTTCGAAGAGCCGGCGCACAGGTGACGAGGGCGAGAAGATCGTGAGTGTGCCCCCAACTCGCTGCACCCGCTTGTGTTCAGTGACGATGACGCCGAGTCCCGTGGAGTCCATGAAGTTCAACCTGGCCAGATCAAGGACGACGTTGGTCACACCCTCCATCTCAAGTTCCGCCAGACGGTTATAGAGATATGAGGCGGTGGCGGCATCCAATTCACCGGACACGGTGACGAGCGTACGTTCCTCAGACCGTTGTACGTCAACGTCAAGGGGAGCCGGTCTGGCTAGAGGGCTGGTCATTGGTCTGCCTCTCCTTCCTCATCCAGCAAAGCGCTGTGAGTCTCGGGCACGTTTCATTCATACCCAACGATGGATGTCCAGAAACTGGAAGGCCCAGGTCGCGCGAAGTTGCAAGTGACATCTCAACGAGACCTTCCATAGGCGGATGTCGACCAAACACGGAATCCCTAACGCGAAAGAGTCGCCGGGATACCAGTTCGGCATACCCGGCGACTCCTTTCGTCTGAGAGAACTCCTACTTCTTCAAGGCGTCTTTGACCTTCTCTCCGGCTTGCTTCAGGTTGCCTGCAACCTTGTCCGCTTTGCCTTCCGCCTCAAGCGACTTGTCATTGGTGGCGCGACCGGTCGCGTCCTTCACATGCCCCTTTGCTTCTTGCGCCTTGTTCTTTGCTTTGTCAACGGTTGACATTGAGACTCCTTTCATCGTGATGAGCTACTCCTTACCCGATTCCATCGCTGGCAATCCAAGGTTCTCCGATGTTGGTCGCATCTACCACCGATAAAACCGACGACTACCCGCACTTTCGCCGCGGCCGAGTGCAACGCCGATAATCCAAAACAGGGCGAAGACGACGGCAGCAATCCACAACGCGTGAATGGCGAATCCCGCACCGGCGAGGATGAGCACCAACAGCAACAACAACAGGATGACCATGATGTTCTCCTTTCGCTTAAGACCCTTGTGGGTGTGAAGGATGTGTACCCCTATCCGCGTGTTCGGAAACCCTCGGGCGCGCGCTCGCTCACTGGCGATGGCACGCATGTGTTCGGTGCGAACCCGCTGTTGCGATGTTCAGACCTCGACGTCTTCGTCAGTTGGTGTGCGTCAATCCGAAAAGGACCGTCTTCAGGCCGTCGCGACCGGCTCGAAGTGTTCGACGACCGGAAACGGTTCATAGAAGTGGTGCAAAAGCTTCCGCCACTCCTCGTAGGCCGCTGAGCCGCGGAAGCCTTGGGTATGGGCTTCGAGGGATTCCCATTCGACCAACAGCAAGAACGTGCTGGGGTTCTCGAGGCAGCGTTCGACCCGTAGTCCGCCAAAGCCTGGACTGCCGGCGATGAACGTCTTGGCCTGTTCTAGGGCGGAGAGGAAGTCCTCCTCTTGGCCCGGAATGACGTTGAGAATGGCGTGCTCGGTGATCATGCGCTGAGCAACCGTTGGCGCAGGGCGAGGTCGGTGGCCGCGTCGATGGCCGTCCAGGCCATAGCCACCGCACCGTCCCGCACCGCCGCGTCGGCGGACGGGGTGATGCAGGCGGCGGCGAAGTCGGGCTGGTGATTGACGGCGCCATTGGTTTCGATCCGGACCAGGGGATGAATGGTCGGTACGGCCAGCGACACATTGGCCATGTCGGTTGAGAGCGTGGGCAACGGGGTGTCGGTGTCGTCTGCCTCGAACGTGCGCCCCAGACGTTCGGCATTCACCCGGTAGGCGGCCAACAGTCCTGGGTCGGCCTCCATGTGCGAGTACACCGGCGAGAGTTCTTCGTAGGTCACCGTGCAACCCGTTGCCAGCGCGCCGGCTTCGAAGCAGGCGCGCACGCGCGGTTCGGCCGCACCGAGCGCGTCGATGGTGCGCGAACGCACCATGAAGCGTCCGGTGACACTGCCCGGGATCACGTTGGCCGCACCCCCGCCGCGGAGGATCACGCCATGGACCTGGTCGCCCGGAGGCAACTGCTGGCGCAGCAGGCCCAGAGCGACCTGGGAGATGGTCATGGCATCGAGGGCGTTCACGCCTTCCCAGGGGGCGGCTGACGCATGGGCCTCCCGGCCGGTGAAGTGCACATCGAAGTGCGAGACGGCCAGGCATGCGGCGGTCAGGCGTTCAGCCGGCCACGGGTGGATCATCATGGCGGCGTGTACGCCCTCGAAGGCGCCCCGCTCCAACATGAAGATCTTGCCTCCACCGCCCTCTTCGGCTGGGGTGCCCAGCACTCGCACCTGGACTCCGATCTGATCAGCCACGGCAGCCAGCGCCAGCCCGGCACCGACCGCAGAGGCGGCAATGATGTTGTGCCCGCAGGCGTGGCCCACGTCGGGCAGGGCGTCGTATTCGGCGCACACGGCCACCACCAGTTCACCTTTCCCTGAACGGCATTCGAAGGCCGTCGGAAGGTCATAGGCGCCCTCGGTCACGCCCAGCCCGCCGGCGCGCAGGGCGTCGGCCACGGCCTTGGCCGAGCGAGTCTCGTTGAAGCAGAGCTCAGGGGTGGCGTGGACAGCGTGGCTGAGCGTCACCAGGTCGGCGAGGTGGCGATCGATGACCGATGCCGCAGTGTCCTTGATCGACGGGGCCTTCGGGTCGGCGTCGGTCACGACATTCCTATTCGATCACCGCGACGATGTCGCCGGCTCCGACCGAGTCTCCGGCCGTGGCTCGCACCTCTTTGATCACGCCGGCCCTCTCGGCGTTGATGGCGTTCTCCATCTTCATCGCTTCAAGCAGGCAGATGGTCTGACCGACCTCGACCTTGTCGCCCACGGCGACCAGGACCTTGACGACGGTGCCCTGCATGGGGACGATCACCTCACCCGAGCCGGTCCCGCCGGCGGCCGATCCCGAGGCGGCGCGCTTGCCCCGCACCGGCATCCGGGGGCCGGCGACCGTTCCGAGGTCAGGCACCCAGAGCTTGACGGCGAACCGGCGGCCGTCCACCTCGGCGGTCACGTCGCGCTCGACCAGGGGGAACTCCTCTTCGGCTGGGATGGGGGCCACCGGGCTGGTGTCGACCGGCTCGGCCGGCAGGTGGCTGAGGTCGAGCACTTCTTCAACCCATTTGGTGGAGTGGCGGGCCTCGGCGAAGTCGGCGTGGCTGAGGATGGCGACGTGAGCCGGAATGGTCGTGGCGATCCCGGTGATCTGGGTCTCCGACAGGGCCCGCAGCATGCGCCGGCGCGCCGATTCGCGGTCGGACGCCCAGACGATCAATTTGGCCACCAGGTTGTCGTAGTACTGGCTGACGGTGTCACCGGACTCGTAGCCGGCGTCGAGCCGGACGCCCGGACCCGAGGGCGCGTGGAATTTGGTCAGCGTGCCGGGCGACGGGGAGAACCGACCGCCGCTCGGGTCCTCGGCATTGATCCGCACCTCGATGGCGTGACCGTTTCTCTGGACGTCGTCCTGGCCGAAGGTGAGCTCCTCACCCGAGGCGATGCGGATCTGCCAGGCCACCAGGTCAAGCCCCGTCACCATTTCGGTGACCGGGTGCTCCACCTGGAGACGGGTGTTCATCTCCAAGAAGTAGAACTCACCGTCCTGGTAGAGAAACTCAACGGTCCCGGCGTTGTAGTAGCCACAGGCTTCGGACACCTTGACCGCGGCCGCGCCCATGGCCTGGCGGATGTCGTCGGGGAAGTCGGGAGCCGGGCTTTCCTCCACCAGCTTTTGATGCCGGCGCTGGGCCGAGCAGTCCCGCTCGCCCAGCCACAGCGTGTTGCCGTGGGTGTCGGCCAGCACCTGCATCTCGACATGGCGGGGCCACCCCAGGTAGCGCTCGACGTAGATCTCCGGCCGGCCGAAATAGGCCTGGGCCTCACGGGCGGCTGACTCCATGGCCTCGGCCGCCGTCTCGGCACTCTCAACCACCTTCATGCCGCGACCGCCCCCGCCAAAGGCGGCCTTGATGGCCAGAGGCCATCCCACCTCCTCGCCGAAGGCCACCACCTCCTCGGGTGAGGCGAGCGGCTCGGAGCGCCCCGGCACCCCGGCGACGCCCGCTTTCTCGGCGGCAATCCGCGAGCTGATCTTGTCGCCCATGACCTCGATGGACTCGGGCGGGGGCCCGATGAACGTCACCCCGAGATCGGTGATGGCCCGGGCGAAGTCGGTGTTCTCGGAGAAGAAGCCGTAGCCCGGGTGGACGCCGTCGGCCCCACTCTTCTCTATGGCATCGAGAATTGCCTCGGTGTTGAGGTAGCTCTCGGCCGCCGTCTCGCCGCCGAGGGCATAGGCCTCGTCGGCCATGCGGACATGGAGCGCTTCACGGTCGAGATTCGAGTAGACGGCAACGGTGGCGATGCCCATCTCGCGGCAGGTCCGGATGACCCGAACAGCAATCTCGCCGCGGTTGGCGATGAGGATCTTCTTGAGCACGCTGCGCCTTTCGATTCCTTAGGGGTCAACACAATTGCATGGACCCTATGGTGTCTGCCATGTGGAGCGGGCGGTGGGACGTGCGATGGTTCGAGTCCCTCGGCTCGACGAACAGCTACCTCCTCGCGCAAGCAGCCGAAGGGGCGTTCGAGGGCATGGTGGCCGTGGCCGACCACCAGTCGGCCGGCCGGGGCCGGTTGGACCGTCGTTGGGAGTCGCCGCCGGGGTCGTCCTTGCTCACCTCGATCCTGTTCCGGCCCACATTTGACCCCGCTGAACTGCATCTCTGCACGGCAGCGGTGGCCCTGGCCGCGGCCGAGGCGTGCCGTCGGGTGGCTGGGGTGGGGCCAGTGATCAAGTGGCCCAACGACCTCCTGGTCGGGGAGGCCAAGCTGGCCGGGGTGCTGGCCGAGGCGGACTTCACCGGTGACGCCTGCGCCGTCGTGGTCGGCATCGGGATCAACGTGGCCTGGCCCGGCCCAACCACGGTGCAGGGGACCTGCCTGGACGACCTGTGCGGGGAGCCGGTGGATCGCCACATGCTCCTCGAAGCCCTGCTCAAGGCCCTGGCGCCTCGCCGGGGTCTCCTCGATAGTCCGGACGGTCGGCAGGAGTTGGCCGCAGAACTGCGCCAGCGTTGCGCCACGTTGGGCCAGCGCATCCGGGTCGAGCTGGCCGCGGAGGCGATCAGCGGGGTGGCCAGTGAGATCGACGATGCCGGCCGGCTGATCGTGCAGACGGCGACCGGGCCACGCACGGTGAGCGCCGGGGACGTGGTCCACCTGCGTCCGAAGTAAAGTGCGACGCCATGCGCCTTCTCGTGACGGGAGGTGCCGGGTTCATCGGGTCAAACTTCGTCCGCTACTGGGTGGAACAACATCCCGAGGACCACGTCGTTGCGTACGACGTGCTCACCTATGCCGGCAACCGACCCAACCTGGCCGATGTCGAGGACCAGATCGCCTTCGTGCAAGGCGACATTTGCGACGGTGCGCTGGCCGAGAAGACGCTGCGGGACCACGAGATCGACACCATCGTTCACTTTGCGGCCGAGTCGCACAACAGCCTGGCCGTCCTCAACCCCGGATTGTTCTTCCGCACCAACGTGCTCGGCACGCAGACCATGCTGGAGGCGGCCCGCCAGGCCGAGGTGGGGCGGTTTCATCACATCAGTACATGCGAGGTGTATGGCGATCTGGCGCTGGACTCCGACGAGGTCTTCACCGAGGACTCCCCCTATCGTCCCCGGACGCCGTACAACGCCAGCAAGGCGGGGGCGGACCACGCGGTGCGCGCCTACGGCGAGACCTACGGGTTGCCGGTCACCATCACGAATTGCTCCAACAATTACGGTCCCTTTCAGTTCCCCGAGAAAGTCATACCGGTCTTCACCACGGCGGCCCTCAACGACAAGATACCTGACCCTGTACGCCACGACGCAGAACCGGCGCGAATGGTTGCACGTGCGTGATCACTGCACGGCCATTGAGGCGGTCCTCCATCGTGGCGAAAATTGGCGAGACGTATCACGTGGGGAGTGGCGTCGAGGCATCCATCATGGAGATCGCCGACCTGGTCCTGGCCACCCTGGGCAAGCCCGCGTCGCTGAAGGAGATCGTGCCCGACCGTCCTGGACACGACCGCCGTTATCTGCTCGATGCCAGCAAGATCCGTTCCCAGCTGAACTGGGAGCCCACAATCTCGTGGGAGGACGGGCTGGCCGCCACCGTGGCCTGGTATGCCGACAACCGCGCCTGGTGGGAACCCCTGCTGTCCCGAGCCCCCGTCGTCGAAGCCGGCTGGGGATCGGCCGGCTGAGGCCGATCTCCAGCATGCGCATCCTCATTACCGGCGCTGACGGGCAGCTCGGACGCGACCTGCTGGACGCGCTTGCCGGGCGTGTCCCGCTCGGCGGTCGCCGCGTCAATCTGTTGGCTCCCGAAGGACCGATGCCCGAGCTGGCCCACGACGTCCTGGCCACGGATATCGGCAACATGCCGGTCGACAACCGCGCCGCGGTCCAGCACGTCATGCACTCGTTCGGGCCCGATGTGGTTCTGCACGCCGGGGCGCTGACGGCGGTCGACGCCTGCGAAAGCGAGATCGACCTGGCCTATGCCGTCAACGCCGTGGGGACGCGCAATGTGGCCGAAGCGGCGACGGCGCTCGGCGCCCACCTGGTCTACGTCTCCACCGACTACGTCTTCGACGGAACATCTCCCCGGCCCTACAACGAGTGGGACGCCCCGAACCCCCAGTCGGTCTACGGGGCCAGCAAGCTGGGCGGCGAGCGGGAATGCCCGCCGGGGTCGACCATCGTGCGCACCTCGTGGGTCTGCGGGGCCCACGGGAAGAACATGGTGAAGACCGCTCTCCGTTTGCTCGCGGGGGACGGCATCCTGCGCTTCGTCGACGACCAGCACGGGTCACCCACCTTCACGGCCGATCTGGCCCCGGCGCTCATCACCCTCGGCCTGGATCGGCGCCCCGGCCTCTTCCACGTCACCAACGGCGGGGCCACCACCTGGTGGGGCTTCGTGCGGGCCGTGGTGGAGGCCGTCGGTGACGATCCCGAGCGGGTGCTGCCCATCACGACGGCCGAATACCCTCTTCCGGCGCCCCGTCCGGCCAATTCGGTCCTCGACAACATGGCCCTGCGCCTGAGCGGGCTTCCTGCTCTCCCGGACTGGCAGGATGGTCTGACTCGGCTGGTCACCGCACTACAAGGTCAGGAGGCGCCAACGTGACGATTCGCTCGCATTCACGCCACGGGCGAAACGAGTCGCGCACGGTGGCAGTGATCGGCGCTGGCTATGTGGGCCTGCCCACGGCCGCCACCTTGGCGCATTTCGGCCACCGGGTGGTGCTGGCCGAGCGTGACGAAACCCGCCTGGCCGCGCTGTGTAGCGGGAAAATGCCTATCGTCGAGGCCGGATTGGACGACCTGGTGGCCGAGAGCGTGCTGGCCCGCACCCTTCGCTTTACGGCCTCGGCCGTCGAGGCGGTCCAGGGGGCCGAGTTCGTGTTCCTGTGCGTGCCCACGCCACAAGGTGACGATGGGTCGGCCGACCTGTCCTATGTCGAGTCGGCGGCGAAAGAAGTGGGCGAGCATCTCATGCCCGGGGCCATCGTGGTCAACAAGTCGACGGTCCCGGTCGGTTCGGCCACCATGGTCGAAGAGGTCATCGGCCGACCCGATGTCCGGGTCGTCTCGAATCCGGAATTCCTTCGCGAGGGCTCGGCGGTCCAGGACAGCCTCCACCCCGATCGGTTGGTGGTCGGAGCCGACGATGCGCAAGCTGCCGCCCTGGTCGGCGGTTTGTTCGCCGCCACCGGCGCGCCCCTCATCGTCACGGATGCCACCACGTCCGAGACGATCAAGTACGCCTCCAACGCCTTCTTGGCGACCAAGCTGAGCTATGTCAATGCCGTCGCTGGCCTCTGCGAAGAGGTGGGAGCCGACGTACGCGATGTGATGCTCGGATTGGGGTACGACAAGCGCATCGGTTTTGAGTTCCTGCGGCCCGGACCGGGATGGGGCGGGTCCTGCCTGCCCAAGGACACGCGCGCCCTGCTGCACATTGCCCGGGAGTCCGGTTACGACTTCTCCCTCCTGGCCGGCGCCATCGACAGCAATGAGCAGCAGCTCGCTCGGGTGGTGTCCAAGGTGGTGGCGGCCTGCCGCGGCTCGGTGGAGGGCGTGACCGTGGCCGTATGGGGCCTCACCTTCAAGGCGAACACCGACGACCGTCGCGATTCTCCGAGCGTGGAAATCGCCGGGCGCCTGGCCGCCTTGGGTGCGGTGGTGCAGGCCTTTGACCCGACCGTGTTGGGCGAATTCCCCGCCGATGGCGAAACCGTGGGCGATGATCTGCGCGGCCTGCAGTTGCGGGCCGATCCCTACGAAGCGGCCACCGGCGCGTCGGTGGTCGTGGTGCTGACCGAGTGGGACGAGTTTCGCTGGGTCGACTTCAACCGCGTCGCCTCGGTCATGGCTTCGCCCTCTATTGTCGACGCCCGGAACCTGTTGGATCCGGCGGCCGTGCGCCGCATGGGTTTCCTCTACGACGGGATCGGACGCCGATGAGCCGAGTGGTGGTGGCGGGGGGAGCCGGGTTCCTGGGCTCGCATCTGTGTGATCACTTGATCGGACGTGGTGACTCGGTCATCTGCCTCGATGATCTCTCCACCGGCAGCCGTGACAATGTCGCTCACCTCCTCGACGACGAGCACTTCACCCTGGTCGTGACCGACGTCAGTGAGAAGGTCGAGTTGGAAGGAAGCGCCCACATCGACGCCGTGTGCAACTTGGCCAGCCCAGCTTCACCACCGGCCTACCTGCGCCGGCCCCTGGCCACGCTCGCCGTCGGCAGTGAAGGTACCCGCCGACTGTTGGAGCTGGCCCGGGAGCACAAGGCGCGGTTCCTCATGGCGAGCACGAGCGAGATCTACGGCGACCCCGAGGTGCACCCACAGATCGAGTCCTACCGGGGCAATGTCGACTCCACCGGGCCGCGAAGCGTCTACGACGAGGCCAAGCGGTTCTCCGAGAGCCTCACCATGGCCATGCATCGTGAGTACGACGTGAATGTCGGGATCGCCCGCATCTTCAACACCTACGGACCACGCCTGGCTCCAGGAGACGGGCGCGTCGTGTCCAACTTCATCGTCCAGGCCCTGCGGGGAGACCCGCTCACGGTGTACGGCGACGGGTCACAGACCCGCAGCCTGTGCTACGTCGACGACGAGATCGCCGGCCTGGTGGCGCTGTTGGACTCGTCGCTGACCGGCCCGGTCAATGTGGGTAACCCCGACGAGCGCACCGTGCTCGAGTTGGCCGAAGTGGTCTTAGAGGTGTCAGGCTCACCTTCCTCCATTGTCTACGAGGCCTTACCGACCGATGACCCCACCCGACGCTGCCCCGACATCACACTGGCGACCGAACAGTTGGGGTGGTCACCTTCTACTGAATTGCGAGACGGCATTGCACGCACGATCGAATATCTGGCGACAAAGGTGGTTGTGCCATGACGACTGACGCCCTCAGCGAAAATGACACGGGCCCGCCCCCGTTGCGCACCTTTCGCAGCCTCACCGTGCTCATCCCGGTCTACAACGAGCGGTCGACCGTGGCCGAGATCATCCGCCGCATACGCGCCGTCGAGATCCCCCTCACCCTGCAGGTGATCGTGGTGGACGATGGCTCGAGCGATGGGTCGGACAAGGTTCTCCAGGCGCTGGAGGACTCGACCGTCCGGGTCATCCGGCACACGCACAATCAGGGCAAGGGCGCGGCCATCCGTACCGGGATGGAGTCCATGACGGGCGACCTGCTCCTGATTCAAGATGCCGACCTGGAATACGACCCCGACGACTGGCCGCGGTTGCTGGAACCCATCTTGAAGGGCAAGGCCCGAGTGGTGTACGGCAGCCGCTTCACCGGTGAGCGCAAGAACATGCTGCCGCTGCACTGGTTCGGCAACCGCCTGCTCTCCCTGGTGACCAACGTCCTCTACAGCTCCACGCTTTCCGACATGGAGACGTGTTACAAGCTGTTCGACGTCGAGGTGCTCAAGGGCATCACCATCGTGTCGGATCGATTCGAATTCGAGCCTGAGATCACCGCCAAGGTCATGCGTCGAGGCTTCCGTATCTACGAGGTGCCGATCTCCTATGCCGGGCGGGAGGCCAATGAGGGCAAGAAGATCACATGGCGCGACGGCTTCGGCGCCATGGCGGCCCTGATCCGCTTCCGCTTCACCAAGGATTTTTGAACTCCGGGTGCCCAGCCAGATTGCCGCCGTCGTGGTGGATCACAACGCGGGGTCGCTCCTGGCGCAATGCGTTCGATCACTGCTGAGTGACGGGGCCGACCGGGTGGTCGTGGTCGAAAACGGTGGACCGAGGAGTGTCGGCACGGCCTTGGCCTCGTTGACGACCGAGCATCCAGAGGCCGATCTGGTGGTCCTGCGCCCGGAGAAGAACGTCGGTTTCGGCGCCGGCGTGAATCGCGGGCTCGCCGTGCTGGCGGGCATGTCGCCCCTCCCGCGGTGGGTCCTCGTGTGCAATCCGGACCTCCGGGTGCACTCCGGAGCGCTCACCGAACTCCGCCGCGTCCTCGAGGAGCGACCAGCCTGGGCCATGGTCGGACCTCGTATCTACAACGAGGACGGGACGGTGTACCCGTCGGTGCGCCAGTTCCCCGACTTCACCGACGCGGCGGGTCATGCGCTTTTCGCCCTGTTCAACCCGGAGAACCGTTTCACCAAGCGCTACAACCCGGGGGCGCCAGAGGGCGATGCCGTGGCCGAAGCCGGCTGGATCTCGGGCTCGTGTTTCCTGGCCCGGCGCGATGCCCTCGAGGAGTTGGGGGGATTCGATGAGGCCTACTTCATGTACGCCGAAGACATGGACTTGTGTTGGCGGGCCCACCGCGCCGGGTGGGGCATCGGTTTCGCAGGCGCGGCCAACATCACCCACACGCAAGGAGTGAGCACGGCCCGGCATCCCTACAAGATGATGCTGGCCCACCATCGCTCGGCTCTTCGATTCACCGTTCGGACCACTTCGGGATGGCGCCGGGCCGCCCTCCCGCTGGCCGTCGTCGTCTTGGGCCTGCGCGTCGTCATGGCCACGATCCGCCTGGCCACCACGAAGTAGTCGTCATGCCCCGTTCCGTGGCCACGGCCATCCTCTTGGTGGCTGTCGTCCTGACCGGATGCGGCAGCAGCGGCAGAGCAGCAGCCACCGTCCATGTGGAACCAAACGTCAACTTCACCCTGCCGCCGGTCACCGCCGGTTGTGGGGGAGCAACCTCACTGGCGGGTGGAGCGACCCGCCTCCCCATCACGGTGAGCGAGAAGGCCGGACAGGTGGCCGAAATGGTCAACGTGTGCATTGACGGGAAGGGACCGTTCGCCTTCGTCGTGGACTCGGGAGCCGGGGAGTCCATCATTGCCACAAGCCTGGCCAATCAACTTCACCTCGACCACGTGGGCCCGGCGCAGGAGTTCGCCGGGGTGGGGTGTGTCGGAACCGCCCAACCGGCGGCCGTCACGACCTGGTCAGTCGCCGGCCTGGCACTGTCGCCACAGTCGTTGACGGCGGCCACGCTGCCCGACTTCGGCGTGAAGGGCCAACCGGTGGGGCTCCTCGGTTCCGACGTCTTGAGCCGTTTCGGCGCCGTGCGGATTGACTTCACGGGTCAGACTCTGACGTTGGGTGGTCCCGAAGGCCCGGCACCAACCGGGAGCGATGTCGTGCATGGCCCCGTCGGCCCGCCTCCGCCAGCCACCGTGACCGAAGGCCAGACCGGCACGACCGTGCCTCTCACCGTGGTGTTGACGCCGGGCGAGGCGGCGCTCAATGTGGCCCTGCGGTTCAATGGCGGACCGAAGCGCACCTTCACGGTCGACACGGGTTCTTCCCAGTCGGTGGTGAATACGGCGGTGGCCAAGAAGGAGAACTTGGCCCCTTCGGATCTGGCCGAGCGTCAGGACACCGTGTGTTCCTCCATCACGACGCCTCTGGTGCACAGCGGGGCCTGGTCGATCCCCGGCGTCTCCCTGTACAAGCAGTTGATCGGCACCGCCCCGTTCGGCCCGATCGGGCAGGCGGGCCTGCTGGGATCGGATCAACTCATCCGCTACGGCTGGGTGGTCTTCGACTACCACGGCGGCCGGCTGATCCTGGGATGAGTACCGGGTCAACGCTCCCAGCGCACGAGGTCGTCGAGTTGGCCGCTCTCGACGTCGAAGACAAATCCAGCGATCATCTTCAGCGGCGCCAGGTAGGACGTGGCGGCCAGCAGCTCGATATCCTCCCGCAGCGCCTCGGCGTGGTCGTCGATCGGGAAGAAGCCGAGGTCGGCGCCGGTGAGCTTCTGGAGGTCCTGGTCGGTCACGCCGGCGAGACCGCAGTTGGTGTGTTGCATGACGACGACGGTGTCGACCCCGAGCACCTGACACGACAGGGCCAAACTGCGCAGGACGTCTTCGGTCACCCGACCCCCGGCATTGCGGATCACGTGGGCTTCACCGAGGTGGAGGCCGAGGATGGCGAACACATCGATGCGGGCGTCCATGCAGGTCACGATGGCCAGGTGCCGGCCCGGGCGGGGGTCGGCCACGTTGGCCCGGGCGGCGGCGTATCCCTCGTTGGCCTGGAGGAGTTTCGTGATCTGGCTCATGGCACTGTGACTAGGCGATCGGATGCCGATTCCGCAATTCGCGGGCACGGGACGCAGCCCAGCCGATCCTCGCTCGGATATCGCCGTAGGATGGCCGCGGGCTGCGTGCGGGTCTGTGGTTGCAAGTCGAGGCCAGTCGCAGGCAAAACGACCCACGTAAGGCAACTTGTGGTTGCTGAGCATGGTGCGGCTTAGAGGTAAGCCCTGCCCACCGAGTTCCCGGTTGTCGGGGGCCGGTGGCGACGAGGGGATGCGCGCCACGAGTGCGCCGTAGGGTCCGCGGGCGGTGACGCCCCGGGCCGCCGGTGCCGGCACGTCAACCTTGCAGCAGGCGAGTGTGGGGTCAAAGACCAGGTCAGCCGCACGCAGCCCAATCTCATCGGCGGTCCCCATCGACGGCCGGGGCGGCTGGGGGACCGGTAGCATTGAGCCTTCATGAGCGTGTTCACCAAGGTCCTCAAGGCAGGCGAAGGCAAGAAGGTCCGGCGGCTGGCCGAGCTGGTCCCGCTGGTCAACGCCCTCGAGCCCGAGATGCAGGCGCTCAGCGACGATGCGCTGGCGCACAAGACGGTGGAGTTCCGCGAACGATTGGCTGCGGGCGAGACGCTGGACGACCTCCTGATCGAGTCCTATGCCGTGGTCCGGGAAGGCGCCTGGCGGGTGCTCGGGCAACGCCACTTCGACGTGCAGCTCATGGGCGGCATGGCCCTGCACTTCGGGTGGATCGCCGAGATGAAGACCGGGGAGGGCAAGACCCTGGTCTCGACCCTCCCGGTGTACCTGAACGCGCTGGACCAGCGCGGCGTCCACGTGGTCACGGTGAACGACTACCTGGCCACCCGAGACGCCGAGTGGATGGGTCGCCTGCACAAGTTCCTCGGACTGACCGTGGGCCGGATCGGGGCCGACATCGACGACCCGATGCTGAAAAAAGCTGCCTATGCGGCGGACCTGACCTACGGCACGAACAATGAGTTCGGCTTCGACTACCTGCGCGACAACATGGCGCGCTCGCGCGAGCTCATGGCCCAGCGAGGTCACGTGTTCGCCATGATCGACGAGGTCGACTCCATCCTCATCGACGAAGCGCGTACCCCGCTCATCATTTCGGGCCCGGCCGACGAAGCGGCTCAGCTGTACTACCAGTTCGCCTCCATCGCCCGCACCCTGACCAGAGACGACGACTACGAGGTCGACGAGGAGAAGAAGACGGTCGTCCCCCTGGAGGCCGGCATCGAGAAGGTGGAGAAGGCGGTCGGTGTCGACAACATCTACGACGCCGTCTCGGTCAACTACGTGCACCAGCTGATCAAGGCGCTCGAGGCCAAGGACCTCTACCGGCGGGACAAGGACTACCTGGTCGCCGGCGGTGAAGTGAAGATCATCGATGAGTTCACCGGCCGCACCCTGGACGGCCGCCGCTGGTCCGACGGCCTGCACCAGGCGGTCGAGGCCAAGGAGCGGGTGACCATCAAGGAAGAGAACCACACCTGGGCCACCGTGACCCTGCAGAACTACTTCCGCATGTACGAGAAATTGTCCGGCATGACCGGCACGGCCGAAACCGAAGCCGGCGAGTTCGCCGGTACCTACGGGCTGTCGGTCGTCCCCATTCCCACCAACAAGGACATGATCAGGAGCGACCAGGCCGACCTGGTATTCAAGTCCGAAGAGGCCAAATTCGGTGCCGTGGTCGAGGACCTGGTCGAACGCCACCAGGTCGGCCAGCCCGTTCTGGTGGGCACGGCCTCGGTGGCCAAGTCCGAGTTGCTGTCGCGGTTGCTGGAGAAAGAGGGCGTGCCGCACAACGTCCTCAACGCCAAGCAGCACTTCCGTGAGGCCGAGGTGGTGGCGCAGGCCGGTCGCAAGGGTGGGATCACCGTGGCGACGAACATGGCCGGCCGGGGCGTGGACATCATCCTCGGCGGCAACGCCGAGCTCCTGGCCCAACATGAGCTGTTGGCCGAAGGCGTGGACCTGGCCAGCGATGACGGCATGGCGGAGTTGAAGCGGAGGCAGGCATCACTCGAGGCCCGGTGCCGAGCCGAGGGCGAAGAGGTACGCAAGCTGGGCGGTCTCTACGTGCTGGGCAGCGAGCGCCACGAGAGCCGTCGCATCGACAACCAGCTCCGGGGCCGTTCCGGTCGCCAGGGCGACCCGGGGGAGAGCCGCTTCTACCTGAGCCTCGAAGACGAGCTGTTGCGACTCTTCGCCACTGGGGCCATGAGCTGGGTCATGGGCCGCACCCTGCCCGATGACGTCCCCATTGAGTCCAAGACGGTGGCCAAAGCCATCGAGCGGGCGCAGACCACGGTCGAGGCGCGCAACGGCGAGATGCGCAAGGACGCCCTCAAGTACGACGAGGTGATGAACCAGCAGCGCAAGGTCATCTACGAGCGCCGCCTGCAGATCATCGACGGTGACGACCTGGAGGAGCGGACCGAGGACCTCTTGGCCGGAGCGGCGGAGGCGCAGGTGGCCGAGCACTGTCCCAGCGAGTTCCAAGAAGAGTGGGACCTCAAGGCCCTGATCGACGGCCTGACGCAGTACTACCCAACCAAGTTCTCGGTGGACGACCTGGCCCAGGCGACCACGACCGATGAACTGGTCGAGAGCATCGTCGAGGAGGGGCTCGAGTACTACGAGCAGCACTCCGAGTCGATGCCTGACGGCTCCGACACCATGCGGCAGATCGAACGCGATGTCATGCTGCAGCTCATCGACGCCCGCTGGCGGGACCATCTGGCCGAGATGGACAACCTCAAGGACGGCATCCACTTGCGCTGGACCGTGCAGGCCGATCCCCTCAACGCCTGGCAGCAGGAGGGCTACTCCATGTTCGGCCAACTCATGGAGGTCATCGACAACGACTACCTGCGCTACATCATGCACGTCGAAGCCGTCCAAGCTCCCTCGGCCGAGCCCGATCTCGGACGGGCGGTCTACGCGGCGGCCGAGGACCCGGTGGCCGAGACCGGCGCCATGGCCGGTGCGCTTCTGGCCGAGCAGGGCTTGAACGTACCCGCCTTGACCCAGGATCCCGGACCCGGACCCGCAGCGGGAGCACCGTCGCCCAACGGCGCCAAAGCCAGAAAGGGACAGCCTGCCCCGCCCGATCCGAACGCCATGGTCCCCATCGTCAAGGGCGAGCACGAGAAGGTCGGACGTAACGACCCCTGCTGGTGCGGGAGCGGCAAGAAATTCAAGTTCTGCCATGGCGCAGCCTGACCAGGGGTCGGCGGCCGAGGCACCCCGGGATTTCGCCGCTGAGCTGGAAGAATCCGAGGCCCGGCTGGCCGAGGCCGAGCGCTACCTGGGGCTGGACCGGCTGGTCGAACGTCGGGCCGAATTGGAAGTAGAAGCGGCCAAACCCGACCTGTGGAATGACGGGGATTCGGCGCGAGCCATCACCACCGAGCTCGGGCAGGTCATGGCCGACCTGGATCAACTGAGCGGGCTCCGCAACGACCTGAGTGAAGCCAGGGCGTTGGTGGAGTTGGTCGACGAATCGCGGGCGGAGGGATCACCGGACGCGTCGTTCGAATCCGAACTGGTGACATCCGTTGACGGGCTGCGCGCCCGGCTGGCGGCGCTCGAAGTGCAATCGCTTTTTTCGGGCGAGTACGACGAGAAGGATGCCGTGGTCGAACTGCACGCCGGCGCCGGCGGTACCGACGCGCAGGACTGGACCGAGATGATGTTGCGGATGTATCAGCGGTGGGCGGAGCGACGCGGCTTCACGGTCGAGTTGGATGAAGCGACGGAGGGGCAAGAGGCCGGCCTGCTGTCGGCCACGTTCATTGTGCGCGGGCGGTTCGCCTACGGGCTCTTGGCCACCGAGCGCGGCGTGCACCGCCTGGTGCGCATGTCGCCCTTCGACTCGCAGCGACGCCGTCAGACCAGTTTCGCTTCCATGGACGTCACCCCGTTTCTCGAAGATGTCTCGAGTGAGGTGGACATCGATGAGAAAGACCTGCGTATCGACACCTACCGGTCGTCGGGCGCCGGTGGCCAGCACGTGAACAAGACCGACTCGGCCATTCGGTTGACCCATTTCCCCAGCGGGATCGTGGTCTCGGTCCAGAACGAGCGCAGTCAACATCAGAACAAGGCCAAGGCCATGCAGATCCTCGGAGCCAAGTTGGCCGAGCGGGCGCGTCAGGAACGTCGGGCCGAGATGAACGCCCTGAGTGGTGATCGGGGCGACAACGCGTGGGGCAACCAGATCCGGTCCTACGTCCTGGCCCCGTACCAGTTGGTCAAAGATTTGCGGACCTCGTATGAGACCGGCAATGTGGACGCGGTGCTCGACGGCGACCTCGAAGCCTTCATGGAAGCCGAACTGCGCCGACAACGCGAAAATTCCTGAGTACCCACCGTCTGACCAGCACTGCAGAAGGTGACTCCAGTGGGGTCACGGGTGCCGTTAGTATTTGGGTGCTGCGCCACCGCCGTGCGGTGGGTGCCGTTCTCCCCACACCATGATCCGCTTCGACAACATCACCAAGACCTACAAAGGGTCAACTGTCGCTCTGCGCAACATCTCTGTCGAAATCGACAAGGGGGAATTCGTCTTCCTGGTCGGATCGTCGGGGTCGGGAAAGACCACGTTCATCCGGCTCTTGCTCCGCGAGGAGCTGCCCGACCCGGGTGGCCACATCTGGGAGGCCGGTCGCGACATTGTCGACCTGCCCAAATGGCGCGTCCCCTACCTCCGCCGCAACATCGGCTGCGTCTTCCAGGACTTTCGCCTGCTGCCCAACAAGACCGTGTTCGAGAACGTCGCCTTCGCCCTCGAGGTCATCGGCCGACCCCGCCACGTGGTGGCCAACCAGGTGCCACAGGTGCTTGACCTGGTCGGTCTGGCCAAGAAGACCAACAATCTGCCCGGCGAGCTCTCCGGTGGCGAGCAGCAACGGGTGGCCGTGGCGCGCGCCTTCGTGAACCGCCCACTGATCCTGATGGCCGACGAGCCGACCGGGAACCTGGACCCCCAGACGAGTCAGGGCATCATGCAATTGTTGGACCGCATCAACCGCACCGGCACCACGGTGGTGGTGGCCACGCACGACGAAGTACTGGTGGACAAAATGCGCCGCCGCGTCATTGAACTCAGCAACGGCAACATGGTGCGGGACCAAGCACGCGGCGTGTACGGCATCGACGGCACGACCCTGCAAGGCGTGGAGCTCAGCACGGGAATCTCGGGCGGCTGATGCCGGTCTCCATTGACTATGTCGTTCGCGAGACCGGCTCGAACCTCTGGCGCAACCGGCTGATGACCGTGGCCGCGGTGTTGACCGTGGCCGTGTCGCTGACGCTGGTGGGCGCCGCCCTGCTGCTCCGTCAAGGAGCGGCGAATGCGTCGGGCCAATGGGAACGCGGCACCAAGGTCACCGTGTGGATGGCGCCGAACGCCAGTGCCCACGAGATCACCGCGGTGGGAACCGAGATCTCCCAATTGAGCTACATCCGCCAGCCGTGTGCGTACTGGGGCAAGCAGCGGAACTTCGACGAGGCCCGCAAACTGCTGACGTCCGACGTCGTGGCGTCGACCACGGTGGCCGACATGCCCACCTCCTACTGGTGCACCCCAGAAACCCTGCCCGATGCATCCCAGGTTGTGACCGCCTTCAAGGGGACCGAGGGGGTCCTGACGGTCACCACACCCAAGCAGCAGATACACACCGAAGAAACGGTGATCAACATCTTCAAGTGGGTGTTCCTGAGCGTGGCCGTGATCCTGATCGTCTCGGCCGCCGTCCTGATCCTGAACTCCATCCGCATGGCCATCTTCGCCCGCCGACGTGAGGTCTCTGTGATGAAGCTGGTGGGGGCGACGAACTGGTTCATCCGGGTCCCGTTCATGTCCGAAGGGATGATCCAGGGACTTCTGGGCTCCGGGCTGGCCGCCCTGGCCACCTACGGCTTGTACGCCGTGATCAACCACTACGGGAATGGTTCGGGCACCGGTAACATCCTGGGCGCCCTGCATATGTCAGGCGGAGAAGTCATCCTCACCGACATCGTCGTGGTCATTGTGGGCGTGGTGATCGGCTCCTTGGGCTCGGCCATTGCCATACGCCGTTTCCTCGACGTCTAACCGCCCGGGGTGTAAACAGTCGCCCGTGAACCACACGCGTCGGTGGCGCGGGGCGATGATCCCGGCCGTGGTGTTCGCGAGCCTGGTGCTCACCGGCTGTAGCAGCGGCTCCCCGGGTCACACGTCAGCATCGACCACGGCGCCGCACGTCACGACCACGTCGGCGGCTTCGAGCACGAGCTCGAGCAGCACCACCACCGCGAACGGGGCGCGCAACCTCGTCGCCCCGCCGGCCATCAAGAGCGGGTTGCTGGCGGCCTATCTGGCCCATTCCGGCTTGGCGGCCGATCAGGTGGTGGGCACCGCTCCGGGCTCGGTGTACTACGCCTACCTCCCGTCCACCCAGACCTACTGGGCCATGGCCGGTTTCGTCCCCTCATCGACCGCCAGCATGCAGACGCAGGTCTCCATGCAAGACGAGGGCTGTTGCGGGATCTTCACCCAGTCGGCGGGAGCCGCCTCGTGGACATACGTGTCGAGCTATCTCGAGGCCCCGTGCCCGGGCGCGGCACCACCCGAGGTCCTGGCGGTGTGGAATCTCCAACCGGGGCCCGACTGCGCCGGCGCTACGGGCGGCACCTGATTCGGACCATCGTTCGGCGCCCGGAGCCTTCCACGGCTGAAGAATTCCGGCCGGGCAAGGATCTCGGCAAGGTTCGGGGCAAGGCCACGCCCCCACACTGCCCGACGCCCCGCAGGTGCGGGCGCAGTGCGAAAGCGAGGAGCACGCCATGGCCAACACCACGACCATCACGGGCAACCTGACCCGTGAGCCGGAAATCCGCTACACCCGTGAGGGGCAGGCGACGGCCCAGCTCGGGGTGGCCGTCAACCGACGCTGGCAGGATCGGGCGACCCAGGAATGGCAGGAGGCCACCTCGTTCTTCGACGTCGTGTGCTGGCGGGACCTGGCCGAGAACGTGGCGTTGAGCCTCTCGAAGGGCATGCGCGTGGTGGTGACCGGTCGACTCGAGCAGCGCAGCTGGGAGACGGAGGAGGGGGAGCACCGTTCGAAGGTCGAGATCACCGCCGACGAGATCGGGCCCAGCCTCCGCTTCGCCACCGCCGATGTCCAGCGCACCGAGCGCCGGGCGGTCACCGAGAACACCGACGACGGCATCGACGGCGACGGCGGGCCGGCGTCCGACGCACAGGCCGTCGAGGTATGAGTGTCGCCCTGGCTGATCAGCTCATTCGGACTGACGGCGGGCCAGCGCCTCGCCGCCGCCCTGCTGACCCTGGGGCACCACCGGATCACTGTGGCCCTGGTGACGGTGGGGGCGGCCACGACGATCGTCGGGGCCCTGACCCTGGCTCGGGCCCGTCGCCGGTCCACTTCGCGACGACGATCGACTTCGTGAAGGAGGACGTCTTCGAGATCTGCGCCGCGCTGGCCCTGGGCGAGTCGTTGCTCCGGCGTGTGGGCCATGACCGCGGAGCCACCCGCCTGGCCGGCGTCTTCGATGTCGTCGAGGGTCGCCTCGCCGCCCGTCAGTCCGTCGGGCCGCCGTCCTTCGAGGAATCGTCCTCGTTCTGTTCGTAGGTCAGCGAGAGCGAGTTCACGCAGTACCGCAGTCCGGTATCGGTGGGCCCGTCGGGGAACACATGGCCCAGATGCCCGCCACATCGCGCGCACACGATCTCCGTGCGGGCCATGCCGAAGGTGCGATCGGTGTGCTCCAAAATGGTGCCGGCCGACTTCGCCCGATCGAAGCTGGGCCAGCCCGTTCCCGATTCGAACTTGGCATCGGTGTCGAACAATTCCGCGTTGCAGGCGGCACAGTGGAACACGCCGTCGCCATCGACGTGGAGCAGTTCGCCCGACCAGGCCGGCTCGGTACCCGCCTTGCGGAGCACGGCGTAACGATCTCGGGGAAGCAGTTCGCGCCACTCGTCCTCGGTCTTGGTGACTTCGTACTCCACCGGGTCCTTCTTTCTGGACTTGCGCGTCAACATCATCGATCACTCCTCGAGAGGTACAACCTCCGGGTGCCTAAAAGTATTTCGGCTCTGCCCCCACGGCCGAGTAGCAAGCCCGGATGAGCCGGCGCGCCCGGGGATCGCCCAGCATGCCGGATTGCATCTTGTTCATGACGTAGCCGACGGCCAGATTGTTCTCGGGATCGGCGAAGCCGTAGGAGCCACCCGCGCCGGTGTGTCCGAAAGAGGCCTCGCCGCCAAACGGAGCGAATGGGCTGGAGATCCAAAAGCCCTGGCCGATGTGCTGCTCCATGGGAAAGCCGAGCGACAAAAAGACTTGGTCGGCGCCGAAGGTACGCACCTTGCGGGCCTGGTCCACCTGCGCGGTGGTCAGGATCGACTCGGCCGGCCCGCCTTCGACGGTCCCGATGAGGCCGGCATAGAGGCGCGAGAGCGAGGTCGCGTTGGTGATGCCGTTGGCCGCCGGAACCTCGGCGCCGTGCCAGTCCGGGCGGTTCATCCACCCGGCGTCGGAGAAGGCACCACCGACGTTCAGCGCTCGGGCGAGGAGGGTGGTGCTGAAGTCGGCCGGCATCCCGTCGGCGGCGCCGCCCTGGGGCACGAGACCGCCGACAATGGGGGAGACCCGGTGCTCGAGGTCTTCGGGCAGGCCGATCCAGAAGTCCAGCCCGAGGGGTTGCGCGATCTCCTCGGCAAAGTACGCGCCCAGCGAGCGCCCACTGACGCGACGGACGACCTCACCGACCAGCCACCCGTAGGTCAAGGCGTGGTAGCCGTGGGCGGTGCCGGGCTCCCACAACGGCTTCTGTTCGGCCAGGGCCGCCACGATCGGGTCCCAGGCCTGGATCTCCTGGGGGCTGAGGGAGGCATCGATGGCGGGGAGGCCGGCTTGATGCGAGAGCAGCAGCAGTACGGGGATATCGGCCTTTCCCGATTGCGCGAATTCTGGCCAGTAGGTGGAGACCGGCGCGTTGAGGTCGAGCTGGCTCCGCTGGGCCAGCAAGTTGGCGCAGGCCGCGGTGGCACCCTTGGTCGTGGAGAAGACCAACTGGAGGGTGTCCTGGTCGTAGGGTCGGCTCCCCTCGCGGTCAAAGGTGCCGCCATAGATGTCGACCACCTTGCGGCCGCCCACGTGGAGGCAGAAGGCCGACCCCACCTCGCGTCCGACTTCGAAGTTGTGGGCGAAGGCGTCCCTCACCCCTTCGAAGCCGGGTTCGACGTCCCCAGCGATGACGGCGTCAACGGTCTCTCCTCCGCCGGCGCTCATGCGGCCAACCGCGATCCGGCTTGGCCCATCAGGAAAAGGAAGTTGTCGACGTAGAAAGCCCGGCGTACGTCCTCTCCGGCATCACCCAGCGACGCCTCGAAGCGTTCGATCGGCTTGCGCCCCCCTTCGACGTGGGGATAGTCCGACGAGAACATCACCAGGTCGGGTCCGCCCTGCTCGACGATCCAGCCGACGTCCTCCGTCGGGTAGGGGGTGAAGCGCACCTGCCGATGGACGTACTCACTGGGGCGGAGCGAGAGCCCCTGCAGGCGCTCCTCATGTCGATGGAAGGCCTCGAAGGCCGATTCCATCTGACGGAGCCACGACGGCACCCAGACCGCACCCTGCTCAATGACCCCGATGTGCAGATCGGGGAACTGCTCGAGGACGCCATCGAAGATGAGGGTGGCCAGGGTCTGGGCCGGCGGTCCCGGGATGCCCATGTAGTCGACCGAGCGGAAGTTCTCGTCACCCCCGTGAAAGTCGTGGGGAATGGGCAAGCCGTTCACGAAGTAGTGCGGATCGATCAGTTCGCCGGTGCCGCCCACGTGGAACACGATCGGGATACCGGCATCCTGGGCCAGGGCCCAGATGGGGAAGAGATCGAGGTGGCTGGGGGAGAAGGCCGGTGGGCAACCCGACGCCACCAGCAGTGCCGCCGCCCCCGCTTCGATGGCGTCCTCGGCCGTGCGCAGTGCCCTCGCGGGGTCGACCATCGGGACGTAGCACGAGGCCAGGAGCCGAGGGTCCACCGAGCAGAACTCGAGCATGCCGCGGTTGTGGGCCCGGGCCGCGGCATAGGCCAGATCGACGTCGGCGGCATGTTCAAGTTCGTGCAGGCGCCCGTTGTGGAAGGTATTGAAGACCAGCTGGCCGCTGAAGCCCAACAGGTCCAGGGCCCGGGGGCGATCTTCGGCGATGAACGCTCCCGTGGCGGCGAAGTTCTTGCGCTGCATGATCTCGACCGCTTCGGTGGCCCGGTAGTCGGGGGATCGATGGCGGTCCCGGAGCTGCTCGAAGGAGGCCACCAGGTCGCGCTGTTGCTCTTCGGGACTCCCGGTCTGGCGCAGCTCGTTGCCGCTCGAGTACTTGAGCACAGGGAGGCGATCGCGGAAGGGTGCCTCGGCGTGGTCCCGCAGCCAGGTGGGTGTCTCCATGATGTGGGCGTCGGCATCGTGGACGAGCCGAGCTTCGTTGTAGGCCATCTGGACTCCTCTTTTGCTTCACTGAGTATCGCAAAGGCGAGGCGGATGCGCTCTTCGCCCCGGTGATCCGTTGCGTCGAGGCCCGAATTCGGCCTCCGATCACGCCGTCGAAGCGCCAGCCGCCTTGCCTCAGTCGTCGCCCGGGGGCACCGCCCTCACCGAGTCCGGGCGCCTCGGGTTCGACGGGTGCCGGTCTTGCGCGTCCCGGGCGATCTATGTTCGGCACCGTGAATTCGATCCGGAAGTCCAAGCGCGTCGTCTCGGCGGCGCTGGCCGTTGGCTGTGTGACGGTGGTCCTGTCGAGCGTCGGGCCGGGAGCGATCGCCGGTTCGCCGGCCCAGGCATCGGCCCCGGCGTTGCGCGTCACCTGGATGCGGGGCTTCGCCGCTCCCGCCACCCCGGCCAGGTACAACCGGGTCGGGGTCATCAAGGTCGGACCGAGCAGCGCCAAGAACGTCCTCGTCTTGGAGCCGGGCACCTCGGCCGGCGCGTCGTACTTCGTGCCGCTGGCCCGGTGGATCGTCTCGAAGACCAGCGGCTGGCAGGTCTGGTCGGTCGAGCGTCGGGAGAATTTGCTGGAGGACCAGTCGGTGCTGAACCGCTTCAAGAACCACCAGGCCACCGTCACCCAGCTCTACAACTACTACCTGGGCTACATCAAGGACCCGAGCATCACGCATCACACCCAGAACGTGGCACCCTCGACCGTCCAGTTCGCCAAGCAATGGGGCATGAACGTGGCCGTCCAGGACCTGCGCGTGGTGATCGGCGCCGCCACCAAGCTCGGGGGCAAGGTGGTGCTCGGTGGCCACTCCCTCGGTGGGACGGTGGTCACGGCCTATGCCACGTGGGACTTCGGCGGCCAGGCCGGAGCCCGCAACCTGGCCGGTCTGGTCTACATCGACGGCGGCAGCAGCCCGACCCCCGTGAGCACCCAGACGGCGACTCAGGACCTCCAGACGCTCGACGCTCCCGGCGCCAGCCCCTGGCTGTCCTTCGGTGGGATCGTTGCCCCCTATGCCGGCTTGTTCGAAGCCACCGGATCGGCCTCGGCGCTCCTGGACCCGAACGCGCCCTCGTTGGGCCAGACGTCGGGACTCCTCCCGACGGACATCGTGCCCCCGGTCCCGGTGACCAACGTCGGCCAGTACGGCTACGCCCTCAACGCCGCCACCTCACCGGCCAGCTTGCTGGCGGCGCAGGGACACCTCGGCCAGGGCGTTGCGACACAGGGCCCGGTGCACGGCTGGGACGGGTCGGGCGCCCTCACGCCCATCACCCGCTTCGCCACCATGTTCTCGGGGGCGGGGATCCAGAACGTGGACGGCGTGGAGTGGTACTTCCCGCAGCGCTTGACCGATGACAGCGGGGCCGTGGCCAACGGCAACGCCAATCCGACCCAGAGCGTGCTCAATGTCGACGCCACGATGGGCCACGACCTGCCGAAGAACCTCCTGATCTACGCCTTCGGCGCTCGCCTGGGCGGAGCATCCGTGCCGGCCGACGCCCAGATCCTGGCCCAGCAGTCGGGCATCCCCATGCGCAACCTCACCCTGGCCAACTACCAGAGCACCTACTCGCACAACGACCCGGCCGGGGCGTACCCGAGCAACGCCTTCTTCAACGGGCTCGTGCCGTTCCTGGGCCGAGTCAGCGGTCGCCGCTAGTCCCGGCTGTGCCGGCTTCCGCGAGGCCCGCCGGCGGAAGATCTCGCCCCTCACCAGCCCTTTTCGAACCGGTCAGCCAAAGCTGACGCCCCGTCAGAGCGAGAGCGGCGCATTGGTACGCTTCCTGGGCCATGGACCTGCGAGACCGCCCGGCCGACACGGCATTCCGCGCCGAGGTGCGCCGGTTCCTGGCGGCCAACGTCGTCGGCGAGTTCGCCGCGTTGGGTGGCCGGGGTGGTTCGGGGGACGAGACCTTCGGATTCGAGACCAGGCTGAAGTGGGAGCGGGTGCTGGCCGATGCCGGCTGGACCTGTCTGGGTTGGCCGGCCGAGTACGGCGGGCGGGGGGCGTCGATGACCGAGCAGGTCATCTTCAACGAGGAATACTCCCGGTCGCTGGCGCCCGGCCGGGTCAGCATTCTGGGTGAAGGCCTGCTCGGTCCGACATTGATCCACTTCGGGACCGAGGCGCAGAAGGAACGGTTCTTGCCACCGATCCGGGAGGGAACCGAGCTGTGGTGCCAGGGCTACTCCGAGCCCGATGCCGGCAGCGACCTGGCCAACGTCAAGACCACGGCGGTCCGCCACGGAGACGAGTGGGTGATCACCGGGCAGAAGGTGTGGACCTCGCTGGCCCATCAGTCCGACTGGTGCTTCGTGGTGTGCCGCACCGATCCCGACTCGAAACGGCACCGGGGTTTGTCCTATCTCTTGGTGCCCATGGATCAGCCCGGCGTCGAGATCCGACCGATCATGCAGTTGACCAGGACCAGCGAGTTCAACGAGGTGTTCTTCGACGGTGCCCGGACCCACGTCGACAACGTGGTGGGGGGAGTCGGTGACGGATGGAAGGTGGCCCTGGCCACCTTGTCCTTCGAGCGCGGCGTGGCGCTCTTG
Organism: uncultured Acidimicrobiaceae bacterium; assembly: GCA_963821755.1. Lineage (GTDB taxonomy): Bacteria > Actinomycetota > Acidimicrobiia > Acidimicrobiales > RAAP-2 > Bog-473. The sequence goes on along the minus strand of CAWGEX010000003.1, from coordinate 1,472,961 downwards.
GGTTACCAGTTGAGTTTCGTGCGGGAGTTGGACCGCATCATCGCCGTGGCGCAGCAGAACGGACGGGCCGCCGACCCCGTGCTGCGGCAGCGTCTGGCCCGGGCCCACGCTGAATTGACCATCATGCGCTACAACACCTTGCGCAGCCTGTCGGGTGTGGACGGCCCGGTCGCTCCGCCCGAAGCCTCCATCGCCAAGCTGTACTGGGGCAGCTGGCATCGTCGGCTGGGTGAGCTGGCGCTCGACGTGCTCGGACCGTTCGCCACCGTGATGGAGGCCGAGCCCTATGAGCTGAGCCAGTTCCAGCGCTCGTTTCTCTTCTCCCGCTCCGAGACGATCTACGGCGGGTCCAACCAGATACAGCGGAACATCATTGGCGAACGGGTGCTCGGTCTCCCGCCCGAGCCGAAAGGGGTGGCGTGAGCCTCCAGTCGTCCTTCGATCCACCGCCCCCGCCCACGCCCCCGATCGGGCACGCCCTGCTCGCCGGCAAGGTGGTCATCGTCACCGCCGCCGCCGGCACGGGCATCGGCTCGGCCACGGCCCGTCGTTGCCTGGAAGAGGGCGCGGCGGTGGTGGTGTCCGACGCCCACGAGCGTCGCCTGGCCGAAACGGCCGAGCTCCTCGGTGCCGAGACCGGTGGCCAGGTCCAGGCCGTGGCCTGCGACGTGACCGACGAGACACAAGTCGGTGCCCTCTATGCCGCCGCCATCGCACACTTCGGCCACTTCGATGTGGCGGTGCACAACGCCGGGTTGGGGGGGACGGTGCCGCTGGTCGAGATGACGGACGAGCAGTGGTCCACCGTGCTCGACATCACCTTGACCGGGACGTTCCGCTGCACCCGGGCCGCCTTGAGCCATCTGTTGCCCCGGGGGAGCGGGGTCATCGTCAACAACGCCTCGGTCCTGGGCTGGCGGGCCCAACCGGGCCAGGCACACTACGCCGCAGCCAAGGCCGGCGTGATGGCGCTCACCCGTTGTGCCGCCGCCGAGGCGGCGCCGTCGGGCGTGCGGGTGAACGCGGTGTCGCCCAGTCTGGCCGAGCACCCGTTCCTCAATCGGGCCATCCCCGACGAGGACCTGGCCGTCCTGCGCCGGCGCGAGCTCTTCGGGCGCGGGGCCGAGACCTGGGAGGTGGCCAACGTGATCGTGTTCCTGGCCAGCGACTACTCGTCCTACCTGAGCGGAGAGGTCATCTCCGTGAGCAGCCAGCACCCGTGAGCCCGCCCTCGGAGACCTCGGTGCGACGCGGCGCCGCCGGGTCGGGGATCGGCGGCGCACCGGCGGGCGACGAGGATCCGCGGGCCGATCTGACCTGGGGCACCATTCCCCGGCTGGTGGCCGAAGGGGCCACCCGCTTCGGGGAGGCCGAGGCGCTGGTCGACGGCGAGACGCGCCTCTCCTTCGCCGCGCTGGTCGAAGCGGTCGACCGCTACGCCCGGGGTTGCATGGCCGACGGTGTGGTGCCCGGGGAGCGCGTGGCCATGTGGGCGCCCAACTGTGCCGAGTGGATGCTGGCGGCGTTGGGTGTCTTGCGGGCCGGGGCGGTGCTGGTGCCGATGAACACGCGCTTCAAGGGGGCCGAGGCCAGTTACCTCCTGCGCGCCTCGGGAGCCACCACCCTCTTCACCGTGCGCGGGTTCCTGGGGGTCGACTATCCCGCCCTGCTCACCGGTGAGGACGTCGGCGATCTGAAGCGGACGGTGCTGCTGCGCGACGAAGGTGGTGGGGCGGAGCGGGACGGAGTCGTCGGTCTGGCGGCGTATCTCGGAGCGGGCGAGCGCATCGACCCGGCCGAGGCGGCACGGCGGGCGGCCGCCATCGGTCCCGACGACGTCTCGGACGTGATCTTCACCTCGGGCACCACGGGCTACCCCAAGGGTGCGGCGGCCACGCACGCCCAGAGTCTGCGGACCTTCGGGGCGTGGGCCTCCATCGTCGGCCTGGCCGCCGGTGACCGCTACCTGGTGGTCAACCCGTTCTTCCACACCTTCGGCTACAAGGCCGGGATCCTGGCCTGCCTGATGGCGGGGGCGACCGTGGTGCCCGAAGCGGTCTTCGACGCGGCCACGGTGATGGAGCGGATACCGGCCGAGCGGATCACCGTGTTGCCGGGGCCGCCGACCTTGTACCAGACCTTGTTGGCCGATCGGCGGCGGGAGGAGTACGACCTCTCGTCGTTGCGGTTGGGGGTAACGGGCGCGGCGGTGGTGCCGGTCGAGCTGGTGCACGCCATGCGGGACCAACTTGGGTTCTCCACCGTGTTGACCGCGTACGGTCTTACCGAATCGTGCGGCACGGTCACCATGTGCCGGCGCAGCGATCCCCCCGACGTGATCGCCGGGACGTCGGGGCGGGCCATTCCGGGCCTCGAGGTCGACGTGGTGGCGGACGGGTCGAGCGTCGGCGTGGGCGAGCCGGGGGAGATCGTGGTGCGCGGCTACACCGTCATGTCGGGCTACTGGGGCGACGACGAGGCCACCGCGGCCACCATCGATGCCGCCGGGTGGTTGCACACCGGGGACGTCGGGGTCATGGACGCCCAGGGCAACATCACCGTCACCGATCGCCTGAAGGACATGTTCGTGGTCGGGGGCTTCAACGCCTACCCGGCCGAGATCGAGGCCATGCTGCGCACCCACGACGGGGTGGCTCAGGTCGCGGTCATCGGCGTCCCCGACGAGCGGATGGGTGAGGTCGGGTGCGCCTACATCGTGCCGGCACCGGACGTCGCTGACAGTGACACGCTGGCCCAGAGCGTCATGGACTGGGCGCGCGACACCATGGCCAACTACAAGGTGCCGCGCCAGGTCGTGCTGGTCGACGCCCTGCCATTGAACGCCGGTGGGAAGGTGCTCAAGCGCGAACTGCGCCGGCGCCATGCCGCCGGGCAAGATCACGTCGTGACCTACGAGAGGAGTAACTAGATGCGAGGGATCGTGTACACCGGTGAAGGGGTGGAGGTCACGGACGCACTCGAGGTACGCGCCCCCGGCCCCAAGGAAGTGCGAATCGAGATGGTGGCAGCCGGGGTGTGCCATTCCGACCTGTCGGTCATTGACGGCACCATTCCGTTCCCGGCCCCGGCCGTGCTCGGCCACGAAGGGGCCGGCGTGGTGGAGTCCGTCGGTTCAGAGGTCACCTCGGTCAAGCCGGGCGACCACGTGGTGATCGCCACCCTGGCCAGCTGCGGGGCGTGCCGGGCCTGCAGCACGGGGCACCCGACGTGGTGCAAGAGCTCGTTGGGCAACATCACGACGCCGTTCACTTTCAAGGGCGATCCGGCGTCCAACTTTGCCGCCGCCTCGGTCTTCAGCGAGATGACGGTGGTCAGTGAGGTCCAGGCGGTGCGCATCCCCAAGGAGGTGCCGCTGTCCTCGGCCTGCCTCATCGGCTGCGGGGTGCTGACCGGTGTGGGCTCGGTGCTCAACCGGGCCAAGGTGCGGCCCGGCGACACGGCGGCCGTCTTCGGCGTCGGCGGCGTCGGCCTCAACGTGATCCAGGGCCTGCGCATCGCCGGCGCCACCCGGATCGTGGCGGTGGACACCATGGCCTCCAAGGAGGGGCTGGGCCGTCAGTTCGGCGCCACCCATTTCGTCGACGCGTCCACGGCGGACGCGGCGAAGGCGGTGCGTGAACTGACCCCGGCCAACCGGGAGTCGGCCGCCGGCGCGCTGTTCCCGTTGGGCGGCGTGACCTGGGCTTTTGATTGCGTAGGGCACCCGGCGGTGCTGCGCAGTGCCCTCGATTGTCTGGACTGGGGTGGGACGGCCGTGGCCATCGGCATTCCGCCCCGGGGCACCGAGGTGTCGGTGGATGTCAATGCGCTGGCCTACGTGGACCGGGCGCTGATCGGCTGCCGATACGGCTCGGCTCGACCCCATCACGACATCCCGCTGATGGTGGACCTGTACCTGTCGGGGCAGCTCAAGCTCGATGAGTTGGTGTCGCTCACGCGACCGCTGGACCAGTTCGGGGACGTGGTGGAGGAGATGCACGCCGGCCGAGTGGCGCGCGGTGTCCTCACTTTCGACTAGGCAGGCGGGGTACGAACGGCACGAACGGGGCCAATGATGTTCGGGAGGGCGTGAGGCGATGAAGGGTGTCCTACTGGCGGGGGGTACGGGTTCGCGCCTCTACCCGCTCACCCGCATCACCAACAAGCACCTGCTGCCGATTTACGACCGGCCCATGATCGCCTGGTCCATTGAAGCCTTGGTCAACGCCGGGATCGACCAGATCATGCTCGTCACCGGGGGTACCCACGCCGGCGAGTTCTTGCGGTTGCTCGGCAACGGGAACGCATTCGGGGTCAGCCGGCTCCAATACGGGTATCAGCACCAGGCCGGTGGCATTGCCGAGGCGCTGGGCGAGGCGGAGGGCTTTGCCGACGGTGATCCGGTCCTCGTCATGCTGGCCGACAACGTCATGGAGCGCTCGATCAAGCCGATGGTCGACGCCTTCCGGGCCGACCCGTCGGGCGCGCGCATCTTGCTCACCGCCGTCGACGAGCCCGAGCACCTGCGCCACCTCGGGGTCCCGGTCCTCGACGATGCCGGACGTGTGGTGCGGATCGAGGAGAAGCCCGAGGCGCCGGCCAGCATGTTCGGCGTCACCGGGATCTACTGCTACGACGCCTCGGTCTTCGACATCATCCGCACGCTGGAGCCGTCGGACCGCGACGAGCTGGAGATCACCGACGTGAACAATCATTACGTCAATCAAGGGCACATGGCCTATGACGTGCTCGAGGGATTCTGGGGCGACGCCGGCGAGTCGATCGATGCGTACTACGCGGTGAACGACTTCGTGCGGGCCAACGGAGCCAACGGAAGGGACTAGGTGGGCTGCTGGTCGGCGACCAACAGCAGCGCCTGGCGCACACTCTCGGCAATGCCGGCAGCGCCGAGACCGAGGCTGGTCAAGATGTCATCGGCCTTCCCCTGAGCCAGGTATTGGCGCGGGACCCCGAGGACGCGCGTCACGGGGCTGCGGGCGCCCTGCGATGCAGCGGTGGCGGTCATGGCATCGACCAGGAAGGCCCCGGCCCCACCGTGGCGGACACCATCCTCGGCGGTGACCACCAGCGCGTGCTCGCCGGCGTCGGCCAGCATGTCGGCATCGGGGGGCGAGACCACCCGGACGTCCCACACGGTGGCCTCGATGCCTCCCTCGGCCAACTCCTCGGCCGCGGCGAGGCAGGCCTCGACCAACTTGCCCACGGCCAGCAGGCAGATCGATCCGTCACCGGTGCGCAACTTGCGGGCGCGCAAGCCCGATCCCACCTCGTGGTCGTCGACGTGACGGGGCGCAGTCTTGGGGAAGCGAATGGTGGACGGCCCCGGAAGGGTCAGCGCGGTGGCGAGCATCGGGCCGACCTCCTCGGCCGCCGATGGGGCGAAGACCGTCATGCCGGGGATGGCCAGGCTCAGGGCCATATCGAGGATGCCGTGATGGCTCGGCCCGTCATCGCCGGTGATCCCGGCCCGGTCGAGCACGAAGACCACCGGGGCGCCGTGCAGGCCGACGTCCAGGTTGGCCTGGTCGAAGGCTCGGCTGAAGAAGGTCGAGTAGACCGCCACCACCGGGCGGATGCCGCCCATGGCCATGCCCGCCGCCGAGGTGACCTCGTGCTGCTCGGCGATGCCGACGTCGAAGAAGCGATCGGGGAAGCGGGCCTGGAACGGGAGCAGCCCGGTGGGGCCGGGCATGGCGGCTGTGAGCGCGACGATCCGTTCATCGTCGTCGGCCGCCTCGAGCAGCGCCTGGGTGAACGCATTCCCGTAGGTGGCGGCGCGGCGCGGTGAGTCGTGGATCTCGGCCTCTGGGGTGGAGCCGGGAGAGGCAACGCCGCCGGCATCGGCCCCGGCGGAACCACCCACGGCCGCCCCAGCGGAGCTGCCGATCGTATTGTCGAGCGTGACGGGCCTGGTGGCCTTCACGTCGTGGAGCCGTTGGATGTCGTCCTCTTCGGCCGGGGCGTAGCCCCGGCCCTTCTGGGTCAGGACATGGACGACGATGGGGCCGCTCCACTCGGCGGCGTGGGCGAAGGCCTGTTCCATCAGCTCGACGTCATGCCCATCGATGGGGCCGGCGTACCGGACGCCGAGTGCCTCGAAGAACGTGTGCGGTGCCACCATCTCGCGCAGGGCATTGGTCACCGAGTGCACGCTCGAATAGGCCAGGGGTCCGAGAGCGGGCAGGTCACGCAGGCGCGTGCGGATCCGTTCGCGCGTCTGGGTATAGGTCGGGTTGAGTCGGAGGCTGGTCAGGCTCTGCGACAGGTGGGACACCGTGGGGGCGTAGGAGCGACCGTTGTCGTTGAGGACGATGACCACCGGGATGCCGCTATGCCCCAGATTGTTGAGGGCTTCATAGGCCATCCCCCCGGTCAGGGCGCCGTCACCGACGACGGCGATGACCCTGCGCTGCTCGGCGTCGCCCCGCAACGCGAAGGCATTGGCCAGCCCGTGGGCGTAGGAGAGGGCGGTCGAGGCGTGGCTGTTCTCGATCCAGTCGTGCTCGGACTCGGCCCGGTTCGGGTAGCCCGACATGCCGCCGGCCTGCTTGAGGGTCTGGAAGCCGTAGCGGCGACCGGTGATCAGCTTGTGGACGTAGGCCTGGTGGCCGGTGTCGAACAGCACGACATCACGTGGTGAGTCGAAGACCCGGTGCACCGCCAGCGTCAGCTCGACCGCGCCCAGGTTCGAACCGAGGTGCCCGCCGGTGGTGGTGACGGTGTCCACGATGAAGGTTCGAATCTCCTCGGCCAGGGTGGTCAGTTGTTCGTGGTTGAGGGCCTTGAGGTCGTTCGGTGTCTCGATACTGGGAAGCAGCATGGGAATGGGTGAGGTTACCCCGTCCGGCGCGCGTCCGGCCTGCGCTCCCTCCACAGGAGCGAGGCCAGTGCCACCCCGAATGCGGCCAGGGCCAGGACCTGCAGGCCCCGCTGGGCGCCGTAGGTCTGGGAGACCCAACCGACCACCGGGGCCCCTGCCACCCACCCGATGTACCCGGCGGCGGTGAACGTGCCGACCGCGCTCACCACCTGGGTGGCCAGGACGCTGACCCGGCTCATCACCAGGGGCCAGAACAACGAGGCCCCACCGGCGCCGAGGGCGAGCCCGACGGCGGCCACGACCGCCCAGGGGACCAGTGACTCGAGCAGGATGCCACCACCCGCCACGCAGCCACCCACAACGAGGGCGTGTCGGGCCGAGAGACGCCCCAGCAGCGCGCCGCCGGCGCCGCGGGTGGTGGCGGCCACCGACTGGCCGACCACGTAGGCGCCGGCTCCGAGGAGGACCCCGGTGGCCAGGTGATTGCGCAGAAAGAGGACGCCCCAGGTGTCGACGCCGCCCTCGGTGATCTCGGCCAGTGCGAAGACGACCAGGAGCACGAGGAGGCCGTCCCGCTGCAGCCGGCGGATGGGGTGGGTGGTGCGGGCGTGCTCGACGTCGGGTCCGGTGCGGACCGGTGTCACGTCGGCTTCGGTGGCCAACGCCCACACGCCGACCGCCAGCGCCACGGCGGCGACGCCGGGCCAGACCCAGCGCCACGACACACCGGCGTGCAGGAGGACACCGGCGAGGGCGGCCCCGCACAGGGCGCCGCAATTGAAGAGGGCATGGAAGCGGACGAGCGCGGCGGGGTGGCCGATGAGTCGGTGTGACACCTCGGCGTTCATGGCGGTGTCGATGCTGCCGCCGGCGATCTCCACCAGGATGAGGGCCACGACGAACAGCCATTTCTCCGGGGCCGCGCTGAGGAGAACGAGGAGTCCGCTCCAGGCGAACAGGGCGATCCACAGCAACCGGCGCGCCCCGACCCGGTCGGCCAGGTGCGCCATGACGGCACTGGAGGCACCCGCCACCGCGATGGCCACCGCCAGCAGCAGGCCGAGCTGGGCGTCATTGATGTCGAAGGTGTGCTGGATGTTGTAGACCATGACGGCCCAGCTGCCCCAGAACAGGCCGAAGGTGGCGAAGGCGGCGACCACGGGCCCGGCGCCGACCAGGGATTCCCGCCCGGTGCGGAACGCGGGTGCGTTGGTCAGGACGAGCCGGTGCCGCCGGCCTTGGCCAAGAAGGTGTCCTCGTCGACCAGCACCCGGGTCACCCGGCCGGCGCCGACCAGGCCACCGCCGTCGCCTTCGAGCCGGGCTGCCGACACCTTGAAGGTGAGGCGGCGACCTTCCATCTTGACCAGCGTGGCCTCGGCCAGGATCACCTTGCCGACGACCACCGGGGCCAGGTGGTCGAACTGCACCCGGGTGGCCACGCTGGTCTGGGCCGATGTCAGGTGTCCGTCGGTGGCCCGCAGCGACGCTTCCTCGCACAGGGCGATGAGCCGGGGAGTGGCCAGGACCGGGACGTCGCCGGAGCGAAAGTGCTGGGCCGTGTCCTGGTCGGAGACGGTGAGCTCGACCTGGGCCGAAAGACCGGTGTGGGGCGGATGCCCGACCGGCGGCGTCAGCTCGGAGGAAGGATCGGGCACGACGATTACGATACCGCCCGTGACCGATACCTCTTTGATCCCGAATGACGTCGTCGAACGGGTGCTGTCGGCCGCCTTGGCCAAAGGCGGGGAGATGGCCGAGGTCTTCGCCGAGGACAGCAGCTCGTCGGGGGCGATGATGGACGACCGCCGCGTGGAAGAGCTCTCCTCGGGGCGCTCCCGGGGCGCCGGCATCCGCGTGGTCGACGGGGAGACCACCGGCTTCGCCCACACGGCAGACCTGAGCGAGGCCGGGTTGTTCGCCGCCGCGGCCGCCGCGGCGTCGGTAGCCCGCGAGGGCGGCGGCAAGGTGCGCACGGTGGCGTTGGGAGCAACGCGGTCGCACGCGGCCCGGGCCCAGGTGTTGCCCGGGTCGGTCGAGAAGGCGGCCAAGTTGGAGCTCTTGACCCGGGCCGACGGCGCCGCCCGGGCGGCCGGTGACGCCATCGTGCAGGTCCAGGTGGGGTACGGCGACAGCCGTCGCCGTATCCTGATCGCCAACTCCGAGGGACTCCTGGCCGAAGACGACCAGGTCCGCACCCGTTTCAACGTGATGTGCGTGGCCAACGGTGACACCGGGATGCAGACCGGCTACGAGTCATTGGCCCGCACCGAGGGCTACGAGATCTTCGCCCGGCACAACGTGGAGGACCTGGCCGGCATCGCGGCCGGCCGGGCCCTGGCCAAGCTCTCGGCTCGACCCGCGCCGTCGGGCGAGGTGCCCATCGTGCTGGCCGGCGGCAGCGGAGGGATCCTCTTTCATGAGGCCTGCGGGCACGGCCTCGAGGCCGATCACATCGTCAAGGACGCCTCGGTCTACACCGGCCAGGTGGGCGAGCTCGTGGCCAGCCCGCTGGTCACGCTGGTCGACGACGGCACGGTCGCCGGCGAGTGGGGCAACTTCGCCGTGGACGACGAGGGCCACGCGCCGGCCCGCAACGTGCTCATCGAGAACGGGATCCTGACCGACTACATGTGGGACTGGCTGCGGGCGCACCGGGAGGGCCGGGCCTCGTCGGGCAACGGCCGCCGCCAGAGCTACCAACACCTGCCCATGGTGCGCATGACCAACACCTACCTCCTGGCCGGCACCGAGAACGCCGATGAGATCGTGGCCCAGACCCCTTCGGGTGTCTACGTCAAGAAGCTGGGTGGGGGTCAGGTCAACACTGCCACCGGGGACTTCGTCTTCGGGACCACGGAGGCCTATTTAATTGAGAACGGTCACGTCACCGAGCCGTTGCGCGACGCCAACCTGATCGGCAACGGCCCCGAGGTGCTCCGCCGCATTGACGCCGTGGCCGACGACTTCGACATGACGCCCGGCACCTGCGGCAAGGACGGGCAGAGCGTGCCGGTGGGCTGCGGGCAAGCCACCCTGCGCATCACCGGGGTCACGCTGGGCGGCACGGCCTGATGAGTGATCTCCTGGCCCTGGCCAGCTCGGTGGTCGAGAAGGCGCAGCCCGGCGAGGGGATGGAGGTCTACGTCGTCCGGGGCAGCGAGACCGAGGTGCGGGCCTACGAAGGGAGCGTCGAGTCGTTGACGTCCGCCGACTCCTCGGGAGTCGGCATCCGGGTCGTCCTGGAAGGCACCGAAGCGGAGGGGAGCCGGCTGGGATTCGCCTGGGCCGGCTCGCTCGACCCGGCGGTGATCGAGGCCGCGCTGGCCGACGCCCGCGACAATGCCCGCTACGCCACACCGGACCCGGACGTCGTGTTGGCCCGGCCCGACGGCGCCTCGGTGGTGGAGCAGGACCTCTGGGACGACGGTGTCACCGCCACGTCGATGGACGACAAGATCGCCCTGGCCCTCGAGCTCGAACGGGCCACCCGGGCGGCCGACGACCGGGTCCGCCAGGTCTCATCGGCCGACTACTCCGACGAACGGGCGGAGATGGCGCTGGCCTCGACCACGGGGATTCGATCCTCGGCCCGCCGCACCACCGCCTTCGTCTCCGTCGATGCCATCGCCGGCGTCGGGGCCGATACCCAGACCGGCACCGGGTTCAGCGTGGGGCGGGCCCCGGCGGACCTCGACCCCGACGAGGCCATGGGCGAGGCGGTCCAGCGCGCCACCCGCCTGCTCGGCGCCCAGAAGGCCCAATCGGGGCGGTACACCGTGGTCTTCGACCCCCGCGTGGTCTCCACCCTGCTCTCGGTGATGGCGTCGGCCCTGTCGGGCGAGGCCGTGGTCAAGGGCCGGTCGTTCTTTGCCGGCCGGATCGGCGAGTCGGTGGCCAACGCGGCCGTGACCCTGGTCGACGACCCGACCGACAGCCGGGCCTTCAGCGCGTCCACGTACGACGCCGAGGGCCTGGCCTGCCGGCGCAACGTGCTGATCTCCGACGGCATGTTGCGCATGTTCGTCTTCGACACGGTGTCGGCCCGCCGGGCCCAGATGCAGTCGACCGGTTCGGCCGTTCGCGGCGGTTTCGCCGGTACGCCTTCGGCCGGCTGCCGGGCCCTGGTCCTCCAGCCGGGGACAAAGGGGGCCGACGACATCCTGGCTTCGGTGGGCGACGGCCTCTACGTCCAGTCGGTCACCGGCATCCATTCGGGCGTCAATACGGTGAGCGGCGATTTCTCCGTCGGGGCCGAAGGGCTCATGATCCGGGCCGGCGCCCTGGCCGAGCCGGTGCGTGAAGTCACCGTGGCCTCGACCCTGCAAAGGATGTTGCAGTCGATCGTGGAGATCGGCGGCGACCTGCGCTGGCTCCCGGGGTCGGCGGCCGGCCAGACGCTGGCCATCGCCGACATGCAGCTCAGCGGGGAGTAGGCCCCGGTCGCAGTGTGGGGGTCGTCAGCCGGTCGTCAACTGGCGGTGGAGGCGGCCGGCTTCGATTCCTTGGGGCTGGACGTGCCGCTGCCGCGGTCCGACGAGGGCTTCGAGCCGTCGGACGAGGGCTTCGAGCCCTCAGCCTTGGTGGTGGTCGAATCGGACTTGCCGTCGCTCGATGCGGGCGTGGCCCCTTCCGACTTCTTGGCCTCCCCGTTCGAGGCGGAGGAAGAGACCCGCGAGTCGGTCTTGTAGAAGCCACTGCCCTTGAAAGCGATGCCCACCGCCCCGTAGACCTTGCGCAGGGCGCCATCGCATTCGGGGCAGATGCTCAGGGGGTCGTCCGTGAAGCTCTGGACAGCATCGAGCCGGTGCCCACACGCCGTGCAGGCGTACTCATAGGTCGGCAATTTCGCTCCTCCACATCGCTCTGTTGGCACTCTCAAGCCTTGACTGCCAATACTACCCGACAAGGTTCGGGGTTCGGCTCAGGCGATCGTCCTGTGTCCCCTCCGGCCAGGCCGTACAATGCTGGTTCGTGTCCGATCGCAGCCTGGCCCATCTCGATCCGCTCGGCGGCGCTCGCATGGTCGACGTCACCCCCCGAGAGCCGACCCATCGCCGGGCCCTGGCCCGCTGTCGGGTGGCCATGCTGCCTGAGACGACCACCCTGGTGGCGAACAACGCCATCACCAAGGGCGACGTGCTGGCGGCGGCCCGGATCGCCGGGATTCAGGCGGCCAAGCGCACGGCCGAGCTGATTCCGATGTGCCACCCCGTCCTGGTGGGTTCCATCGCGGTGAATTTCTTCATCGGCGACGACTACGTCGAAGTGGAGGCCCAGGTCGAGACCGTCGACCGCACCGGGGTGGAGATGGAAGCCATGACGGCCTGCACCACGGCGGCCCTCACCGTCTACGACATGTGCAAGTCGTCGGACCGCACCATGACCATCGAGCACGTGGCGCTGTGGGAGAAGTCGGGGGGCCGTTCGGGCCCTTGGCGCCGGCCCGAGACCTCGTCGTAGCTCCTTCTCCGCCGCTTTTCGTCACTCTCCGTCCGTCTCCGCCGCTTCTTCAAGCCCACGGGCCACGGTGTCGGTAGATTCTGGGACAGTGAGCGCACCAGTCGCCGAGTCCACTGACGTCGGCAAGGGGACGGTCGGTGCCGTCACTTCGGTGGTGGGCCGGATGGGTGGCCGCAATGTCGTCATCTGCCGGTCCCTGGCCTCCATGCGCCGGGGAGCCATCACCCACGCCGACGGCGTGCGCCTGGCCGAAGCGGCTGAGCAGGCTCGCCACCTGCGCATCCCGTTCGTCTTCATCGTGGCCTCGAGTGGGGCCGACGTCCAGGACGGGGTCGCCGCCCTGCACGGATGGGGCATGGCCGCCGCCGCCATCGCCAAGTGCAGCGGCATTGTCCCGGTGGTCACCGCCGTGACCGGTCCGGTCGTCTCGGGGCCGGCCCTGCTGCTCGGCATGTCCGACCTGGTCGTCATGAACTCCGAAGCGGTCGCCTTCGTCTCGGGACCGCAAATGGTCGAGGAATTCACCGGAGTCGAAGTCGGTCTGCAGCAACTCGGTGGGGTGGCCGCGCACGCCAGGTCGAGCGGCCTGTGCGCCGTGGAATCCGATGACGTGGAAGGCGCCATTGCCGAGCTGTTGGAGTACCTCCCGGCGCATACGGACGAATTGCCGCCGGTGGCCACGATTTCCGATCCTCTCCTGCGTCTCACGCCCGAGCTGGTCGACGTCATCCCCGAGCGCAAGGCGGCCACCTACGACGTGCGTGACGTGATCCACTCCGTGGCCGACGACGGAGAATTCAGAGAGCTGTGGCCGCGATGGGCCGGGCAGATCGTGACGGCGATGTGCCGCTTGGGTGGGCTCACGGTGGGGGTGGTGGCCAACCAGCCCCGGATTCTGGCCGGGACCCTCGATATCGCCGCCTCGCAGAAGGCGGCCAGGTTCGTTCGATTCTGCGATTCGTTCAACCTGCCCCTGGTGACCATGGTGGACACTCCGGGGTTCCTGCCGGGGAAGGACCTGGAGTGGAGGGGGATGATCCGACACGGCGCCGAGCTGGCCTTCGCCTACGCCCAGGCCACCGTGCCGCGGATCTGCCTGATCCTGCGCAAGGCGTTCGGCGGCGCCTACATCGTCATGGACTCCCGCGGCATCGGCAACGACATCTGCCTGGCCTGGCCCGGTGCCGAGATCGCCGTCATGGGGGCGACGGGGGCGGTGCAGATCCTCCATCGGGGGATCGAGTCGGCCGATCGGGCCGATCGGGAGGAGGCCTACGAGGACTCGTTCTTGAACCCCTGGCCGGCGGCGGAAAGGGGCTTCGTCGATCAGGTGATCGACCCCGCCGACACCCGAATCGTGCTGTGCTCGGTCCTGCGCCAGCTCTGTACCAAGCGGGAGCTCATTGCCGGCCGGAAGCACGATGCCGGGCCGCAATAGGCATGTGAACAGGGAAGAAAGCGATTGTCATCATTTCGCAACGAACCTGAGGCGAATTCGCCGTTGATCTCGGTAATGGATCGGGCATGATCACTTCCGTGTCCCGCTCCACAGAAGACGGACAAGACGGACTCTTCGTCCTTGAGTCTTGTCACAGCACCTGGATTTTCGACACCGAGCGCTTGCGCTTCCGTCGGATCCTGAAGGGCCTCGAACTGGACGCCCATGCCGCTACGACGAGTTGGCGTCCGTACTTCGGGCTCGAGATCGACCCCATCTCGGAGTCGTTCGTCGTGCTCTTGAACCCCGAGGGCAGCCGCCTCCTGCGCAGCTGGCGACACGTCGAGCATTGCTCGCAGTGCGGCGGCGACCAGACGGCCGAGCTCTCGTTGGAGGATCTCCGGGGAGCCGCGCTCGCCTGACCTCTTCTCCGGCTGCGCGCCCCTGGCGCCGCCGGAGCATGCGCCGCCGGATCATTCGGTTGGCTCAGCCGACGGTGGCATCCATTTCGCCCAGCGGTCTCGCCGGTTCGCCCGCTCGATCTCCCGTTCGACGTCCGACCAGATCAGCGGTTCGGTCTCCTCCCCGTCCCCGTCCATCACCTTGGCCCGGCTCATGATGATGAAGGCCACGGTCCACAAGACGGCGATGGTGCTGAGCTTGGCCGCGAAGCCGGCCAGTTGCTGATCGAGGACGGGCGACATCCCCGCCACGGTGGCGTGGCTGTAGGCCGGGTACAGCGGTCGGCGGGCGAAGATCCAGACGAACGAGAGGAAGCTGGGCACAATGGATTGGACGATCAGGTAGCCGCCGCGGGCCAGGGCGGAGAGGTGTCGGGTGCCCGGCAGGTGCGTGAGCACCGGTGCCCAGAGGACGAATCCCGCGAGTAGGACGATGAGTTGGAACACCACGCGGGCCGATGCGGCCGACGTGGCCCACGAGACGGCGCCGGTGGAGAGGGTCCCGACGGCGACGACGGTGACAAAGACGATGGCGGGTACCGGCCGGACGGCGACCCGGAGCACGGCATCGACCGGTGCCGGCCTGGTGAGCGCGGTGAGAAGGGGCAGTGGGGTCCCGGTGACCAGCAACGGGGGCACGGCCAGCATGAGGAGGAGGCGCTGGACGACGAGGGCCAGCAGAGACCAATGGGCGGCCAGGTCTCCGAGCGGCCAGGTGACGGCCAGCATGAGGGCGAGCGTCCCCAGGGTGAAGCAGAAGAATTGGCGGTGGCTGGCGCGGCGTTCCTCGGCCCGGGTGGCCCGGACATAACCGGCGAAGAGGGCGACGATGGCCACCGTCCAGAAGATGGAGAGATGCCAGTCCAGTGGGTGGCCGGTTGCGCTCACGGAGCGGCGGCCGCCGTAGGCTCTCCCCGATGGCTGCGCCCGCTCGTCTCGACCGACTCGAACGCGTCACGGATCTGGTGCTGGTCCTGCTCAACACCCCCCATCCGCTGACGCTGGAGTCGATCGCCTTCCAGGTGCCCGGTTACCCCGAGGAGCACGGGGCGAAGCGGCAGGCCTTCGAGCGCGACAAGCGCTTGTTGCGCGATGAGGGCATACCGGTCCTGACGCGGTCCCTGCCCGGTCAGGAGCAGTTCGGCTACCTCATCGACCGCGAGGCGTTCTACCTGCCCGACCTGGCGCTCGAGCCCGATGAGCAAGTTGCGCTGCAGCTGGCCGTTGCCGGCGTCCACCTGGGCGATCCTAGTGGTCGAGATGCTCTTTTGAAGTTGGGCGCCACCGGGTTGGGCGACGTCCGCCCCATCGCCTCACTGGTACCGCCCGACGCCCTGGTCGACCTGTTCGAAGCGGTGCGGGTGCGCAGTGAGACGTCGTTTTCGTACCGGGGAGGGACCCGGCGGGTGGCGCCGGCCGGTCTCTGGTTCCGCTTCGGCCACTGGTACCTGGTGGCGTGGGATCTCGAGCGAGAGGGCGTGCGCACCTTCCGGGTCGACCGGGTGCAGGGTTCGGTCAAGCGACTGGGCCCGGGGAGCGCGGTGGTGCCCGAGGGGATCGACATCCGGGCCGCCCTGCCCGACGACCCCTGGGTGGCCGACGGCGAGGGCGACGGCCACGTGGTCACCCGAATACGGGTCGACGCCATGGAAGGGCCCCGCGTGGTCGAAGAGGTGGGTCGTGAGCGCGTCGAGCGTCAAGATGAGGACGGCTCGGTCGTTCTGCGCCTCTCGGTCGTCGGATTCAGTGCCATCCGGGCCTGGGTGCTGGGATTGCTGGATCACGCCGAGATTCTCGAGCCGGCGGAGTTCCGCTCCGAGCTGCGGGCCTGGTTGGGCGCCATGGCGGATGAGGAGGGTGGGAAGCCGATGACCGAGGCCGCACCGGTGTCGGCCGAGCGGGCGAGCGCCGGCCCGGCGGCGGAGCCGGCGGAGTCGGGCCGCGGGGTGCCGGGGCGCGAGACCAGCGAACGGCTGCGACGACTGCTCGCCGTGGTCGGCTGGTTGGCCCACGTGGGCGAGGCCCCGATCGCCGACGTGGCCCAGCGCTTCGGCATGGACGAGACCGAGCTGGTCCACGAACTGGAGTTGGCCGCCTGTTGCGGCGTGCCCCCCTACACCCCCGACGCCCTGATGGAGATCGAGGTATCGGAGAGTTCGGTACGGGCCTTTCTGCCGGCCGAGTTCGCCCGACCCCGTCGGCTCACCCCGGCCGAAGGGTTCGCCGTGGCCGCGTCGGCTCGGTTGATCCTGGCCGTGCCGGGCTCCTCCGATGACGCCTTGCGGCGTGCCCTGGACAAGCTCGACCAGGCCTTGGGCTCCCACGAGGCGATGGGCGTCGACGTCGATGCCCCCCAGTTCCTGGCCGCCGTGCGCGAAGCCTGCGAAGCGGGCCAGGTGCTCGAGATCGACTATCACTCCGCCTCCCGGGACGAATCGACGACCCGGGAGGTGGAACCGGTGCAGGTGGTGACCATGGACGGGCACTGGTATCTCGACGCGTACTGCCGGAAGGCGGGGGACATGCGCCGGTTCCGGGTGGACCGCCTGCGCGGGGTCCGCGTCGTGGAGGGGACCGACCCGGTCACCCCGCATGCGCTGCGGGTGGCCCAGGACGGCTTCTTGCCGGGGCCCGGTGCGGTCGAAGTGCAGCTGCATCTGGGCCAGGGCGCCCAGTGGGTGGCCGAGTCGGTACCGGTGCGCTCGGTGGACCGGACCCCTGACGGGCTGGCGTCCTCTGTCGTGCTGGACGTGGCCGGGATGGCCTGGTTCGAGCGGCTGCTCCTACAACTGGGGCCCGAGGCACGGGTGATGAGGCCCGCTGACCTGACGGACCTGGGGGCACGGGCGGCTCGCCGAGTCCTGCGGTTGTACGAGGGTGACGCCAAATGAATGGCTCCGGAACAAGGCCTGGACGGGGGGTGACATGACCTATCGAGTTGTGCAGTGGGCCACCGGTGGCGTGGGTCGGGCCGCCATCGGGGGTGTCCTCGACCACCCTGACCTCGAACTGGTCGGGGCCTGGGTCCACAGCCCGGCCAAGGAGGGCGTCGACCTCGGGAGCCTGGTGGGCCGGGCGCCGATTGGCGTCCGCGCCACGGGCGACGTGGAAGCCCTGCTGGCCCTTGAGGCGGACTGCGTCCTCTACAGCCCCTTCATGGCCGACGCCGGCGTGGTCGCCGCCATCTTGGCTTCCGGCAAGAACGTGGTCAGCCCGTTGGGCTGGTTCTACCCGCCGGTCGAGGAGCGGGCCCGGTTCGACTCGGTGGCCAAGGAGGCCGGGGTCACCCTGCACGGCACCGGTATCCACCCCGGAGGTATCACCGAGCGGTTCCCGCTCATGATCTCGGCCCTGTCGGGGTCGGTGACCCACGTCCGGGCCGAGGAGTTCTCCGACATCCGCACCTACGGCGCACCAGACGTCGTGCGCGACTGGATGCTCTTCGGCCAGAGTCCGGCGGCGGCGCGCCACAGCATCATGATCGACGCCCTGGGGCACGGGTTCGGACAGTCGGTGTACATGGTGGCTGACGTGCTGGGTTTCGACATCGACCCCGAATTGCGCACGTCACACGAGATGGCGGTGGCCACCGCACCGATCGACTCGCCCATCGGCCCCATTGAGCCGGGAACCGTGGCGGCGCAGCGATTCCAGTGGGAGGCCACAGTGGACGGGGAACCGGTGGTCACCGCCGCGGTCAACTGGCTCATGGGTGAGGCCGATCTCGACCCGGCCTGGCGGTTCGGCCCGGCCGGCGAGCGCTTTGAAGTCGAGATCACCGGCGACCCGAATTGCCTCACCACGTTCAAGAAACTGCACCCCGAAACGGTGGCGGAGGGTTTGGTTCGGAACCCGGGCGTCGTAGCCACCGCCATGCATTGCGTCAGCGCCATCCCCTACGTCTGCGCGGCGTCGCCGGGGCTCTTGACCTACCTGGACCTGCCCCTGGTGGCCGGACGGGCTGCCCCGGGCCTGCACCGCAGTCGCCGTCCCGGGTGGCGGGCCGATGCCCCGGGTTGATCCCGGCCGGTGCCGTCGGCTCGGTTTAGCGTGCGCTCCGTTCCCGCCGCACCACCCTCAGCCGATGGGCGAAGAGGAGCACGATGGCAACCACGAACAACGCCGCCGCGAGGTACCCGGCGTACTTGAAGGCGTTGAGGACATGTTGGTAGCTCGACCCGAGGGCGTACCCCGCGCTGGTCAGTGCGGTGCACCAGATGGCGCAGCCGATGACGGTGTAGAGCAAGAACTTGGGGAAGGCCATCTCGCCGAGGCCGGCCGCAAAGGAGACGAATGATCGGAGGAGGGGGATGAACCGCCCGAAGAGCACCACAGGTTCTCCCCGACGGGCAAACCAGTTTTCGGCTCGGTCGAGATCCTTGTGGGTCAGCAGGACGTATTTTCCTACCCGGTCGACCAGAGGTCGGCCCCCGAAGTAGCCGATCGCGTAGCCGGCCATCGAGCCCAGGACCTCGGCCAGCGTGGCCAGAACGATGACGACGACCAGATTCAGGTGATGAGGCTCGTTCGGGATTTGGCCACTCGCCAGCACGCCCCCGTAGATGATCGCCACCTCGGCCCCGACGGGCAGGCCCATGGACGAGATGAAACTGAGGACGAATACGGCGAGGTAACCCCACGTTTCGAGAAAATGCTCCACTGAAGGTTGCCTCCGATTGCGACAGGGCGTGACCCGCGTGCGCGAGTGCTCACCAATTCACCGACCGCCGATGCCACCCGAGGATAGCTGGACAACCATACGGCCCGCTGGCATCGCCGTCATCGTTGCCGTGAGATCGCGGACGGGTCACGGCGCGGTCGGGCTTGTGTTGCGTCAGCGAACGCGGCGAGGCAGCAAGGCTCCGATGAACCAGAACAAGGGAACGAAGATCCCGATGATGAACATCACCCAGTGTCCTTTGCGGATCGAGATGATGCCGAGGGTGACCAGCAACACAAAGTAGATGACGGCCGAAAGCGTGATGAAGCCGCCACTGGAGGACGCCAAAAGGGGCACGGTGTCTGCCTTTCCTCGGTGAACGTGATCACGGTAGCGCACTGCGCCTGGCGGTGGCGGTGACGCTGGCGGTGCCATCCCGTCGGGACCTTCGCCCGCGGCGACCGTTCCTTGACCCGGCGCTCCATGGTGGACGCCGAGGATGGCGAGAGGACGCCGGGGTCGGATCGTGTTGGGAGTCCACCGCATCACCGCCGACGGAGCCGACTACTACCTGGCCGACCTGGCCCACGAACTCCCGCTACCGATCGGGACGAGGGAGGGCCGGGCCGATTGGTGCGGACGCGCGGCCGACGGTCTCGGTCTCAACGGGGCGTTGGATCCCGAGCAGTTCCGGGCCGTCCTCGACGGCCGGCATCCGGCCACGGCGCATCGGCTGGGCTCGAGCCGGACGACGGTGGCCGGGTACGACCTGACCTTCAGCGCCCCGAAATCAGCCAGTGTGCTGTTCGCCCTGGGCGGGAGGGACGCGGCCCACCAGGTGCTGGCCGCCCACCACGAGGCCGTGGCGGGCGCCGTGACCTACGTGGAACGCCACGGCATGTCGGCGCGGCGCGGTTGGGGGGAAGCGAGGGCGATCGTTCGCACGACCGGGGTGGTTGCCGGGTCGTTCACGCACGGACTGAACCGCAATGGTGACCCCCATCTCCATACCCACGTGGTGGTGGCCAACATGGTCCACGGAGAAGACGGTCGTTGGAGCGCGTGTGACCAGCGTGGGTTGTGGGCCCACCGGCCGGCTGCCGGCGCGACCTACGAATCACATCTGCGGGCCGGACTCTCGGCCAGCCTCGGTGTCCGATGGTCCGACGGCCCGGGCCAGCGAGCCGAGGTGCAGGGGGTCTCGCCAATGCTCATGGGCGAGTTCTCGTCGCGCGCGGCCGATATTCGACGACACATGGCGCGGTGGGGATCACACGGGGGCGCGGCGCCCGAGTGGCCTGGGCGGCCACCCGGCCACCGAAGGCGCCAGGTGGCTCCTTTGCCGAGCTGGCCTCCGATTGGGAGCGACGAGCGCGGGCGGTGGGGGAATCGGGCGCGGAACTGGTCGCCCACGCGGGCCGGCGGGCGGGTGCCGTGCCCACGCCGGTGCTGAGCGAGTATCGCTTTCGGGCCACGCTGTCCCAGGCGGCAGACGGAGCGGTTCGGCGCCGTGACCTCGTCGAAGGCTTCGGGACGGCGGCGGTGGACGGCGCCCGGGCGCCGACGCTCGAGCGCTTGGCCGATCTCTGGGTGGCTCCGACCGGTCACGTGGGAGTCGCCGAAGAGGCACACGCGCCGCGGGCCGTGGTGCCGGGCGACCACCTCATTGCCGCCCTCGGGCCGCGCCCCGTGAACGCCCGGGATCACCGGGTGTGGCGGGAGGGCGCTCAGGCCATTGAGGCCTACCGACAGGAGTGGGGAGTGACGAAGAGCGCGGCTCCCCTGGGCGTCGACGGGCCGGGATGTGCCCTCTCGTCGCTCCCGGCGGCACGCCTGGCCCATCACCTGCGTACGGTGCGCACGGTTGAGGAGGCTCGCCTCCGGTTGGGCTGGCGCGAGCCGCGAGTTTTGGAGTTGGACCGTGGGCGTTGAGCTCAGCGCTCCCGCCCGATCGGCGCTCTCTCGCCCAGCGAACGGCTTGGTGGGAGGAACTCTCGCCACGGGCGGCGCGCATGAGCCGGGGTGAGGACGACGTGGGCCAGGCGCGAGCTCGAGTTGAGGACCAAGGCCATTCCCGGCAAGCCCCGTGAGATGGCATCGACCGGGAATCGAGGTTCGCGAATGGTGCTCACCGAACTCGACGGGCGAAGGCGGCCGCGAGGGTCGACGCTGTGGCTCACGGTCGTCGTGGCGACCTCGCGTTCGCCACCCAATGAGCTGAGGATGCGCAGCGTCGACGGATCGGCGATGCCGGGCAGGATCACCGAGGCACCGAAGAGCGAGAACCAGCCGTCGGCCGCGGGACCCCAGCGGTGACGGGCCTGGGAGAGGTCCTGGAGGCAGGCCAGTACCAGCAGTCCCTGGCCGGCACCCTCGCTCACCATGGCCGCCACGTCGGGGAGCGGGGCGATGTTGGCCATCTCATCGAGGGCGAGGAGCGTCGGTGCGGCGCGTTCTCCGGCCCGATCCCGGTCATAGGTGGCCTCGCGCACGTCGCCGATGACCCCAACCACGAGAGGGACAAACAGCTTCTGACGACGACCGGGCGAACAGATGTACAAGGTATGGGATCCCCGGCAGAACTCCTCGGCATTGAGCGATGGGAGCTCGGTCGAGGCCATGGCGCCCTCTGAGCGATAGGCGGCGAGGACGCCTGAGGCGGTGGACCAGATGCTCGATTGTTCCCGAGCGTCAGTGCCTACAATGCCGGCCAAAAGATCCGTCGCGGCGGCGTCATTACCGATATTGGCGGCCAGAATGTCCAATGGGGTAGTGCCGTCATGTCGGTCGATCCAACGGACAACAGTGCGCATGGGAAGCGATTCGAGCGCCGCGGCGTGCAAAATGGGCGCGAGCAAGGCCCCGGCCCGTTCTGTCCAATGTTGCTCGCTCGGGGACCGGGAGAAGCCACCTTCGCCGATTCTGGCGGCGCGCACCATGGCATCGGATGTCTGCACCGCGGCATCCCACTGGCCCGCCGTCGTGAGGGGAGACCAACCAACGGGATCAACCCCTTTCGGGCGTTCAATTTCACCGCTCGGGTCGTAGAGAAGTGCGCATCCTTCCTGCGCACGCGCCGCGACGGTGGCGTGCATCACATCAGGCTTGGTCGACGTCGAAACCACCGGACCATTGGCCAGGATCAAATTGGGTATGACCAGGGACGATGTCTTGCCTGAGCGAGATGGACCGAGGACGAGAGTGGATCGTTGCGCGCCGGCATGGACCCACCCAGCGGCCCCCTCACCGAGGTAGATCCCGTGGGCAAAATCGCCGTGCACGGCGCGCAATGCGGCCACGTTCTGTTGTGCGTGATCCATCATGACGATGCTCGCGTGAAGGCAGCGGAAATTCCATAGGACATTGCACGTGCGAGCGCGACAATTTTCCGCGAGAACACGCAAATCGACGCGCGGCGCGTGCAAGAACGATGGTCGGAGTGACAGTGATCGCGAGTGCCAATTGGCACGCGCAATTGGAGGATGCTTGACCTGAGCGCGATAACAACCAAGAATGTATGTACCCGAAGTGTTAGGGAGGGTTGATTATGTGCTGCGACGAAACAACGTGCAGCGCGCGAGGCGAAGATGTCGGATTGCCGATTGAGCGCGCTATGCGAAACCTCAGCACGTCAATTGCTCATGGCCTTTCGGGTTGTCGGAACGAAATGATCGGGTGAGGCAAAGTCGATGACTCAACTTCATGTCTGTCATTCGTTTCGGTTGCAAGAGAAATCGGTGCGGCAATGCGCACGACGATATGCATGTCATATCGGAGTGGCGCAGGCTTCACCTCTATTCAGTGACCATGCTCCTAGGGAGGTGCACCTGTGGCAGTAGCCGCGAAAAGAAGGGCCCCGGCCAAAAAGGCCGTAAAACGGGCTCCAGCAAAGAAGGCAGCGAAGCGCACAACAGCCAAAAGGACTGTGAAGCGTGCTCCGGCCAAAAAGGCCGCCAAGCGCACAGCCAAAAGGACTGTGAAGCGGGCGCCGGCCAAGAAGGCCGCCAAGCGCAGTACAGCCAAGAAGGCAGTGAAGCGTGCTCCGGCCAAGAAGGCCGCCAAGCGCACAGCCAAAAGGACTGTGAAGCGGGCGCCGGCCAAGAAGGCCGCCAAGCGCAGTACAGCCAAGAAGGCAGTGAAGCGTGCTCCGGCCAAGAAGGCCGCCAAGCGCACAGCCAAGAAGGCTGTCAAGCGCACGCCGGCCAAGCGGGCAGCCAAGCGCGCGCCGGCCAAGAAGGCACGTCGCGCTCCGGCCCGTAAGGCGGCGAAGCGGCGCTAACAAGCGGCGCTGCCAAGCGGCGTCAAGCAGTACGTTCCTCCGGGAGCGGGTGAGGTCGGGGGCCTTCGGGCCCCCGACCTTGCCATTTCCGGATCTATGTTTCCGTGATGAGGTGGAAGCTCTCGCCCTGGGGGAACCCGGCCAGCTGCCCGTGCTGGCGCAATTGCTCCCGCACCTGGTCGGCGAAGGCGACATGATCACCTGAGCGGCCAGCGCCAGCGCCGGGGCCTGCGCCGGGGCCGATGCCCATGGTGCTCTCGTGTTGACTCTCGTGGGCCAAGAGGGCGGCAATCTTCGCCTGCACGAAGTCGGCGACGTCCTCGACGTGGTTCGGCTCATCGGCCTCCCACAGGAGCAGGGCCCTGGGCCGATGGGCGCCGAGCCCTTGATCGGGAAAGAAGTGCGGGTCACGGGCGGCCACGATGGCGTCGGTCACGATGAAGCCGGCGTGGCGGTGGTCCGGATGGAGCCGATAACGACGCCAGGGGTCATGGCCCAGGACGACATCGGGGCGGACGGTGCGAATCGACCGTGCCACC
This sequence comes from uncultured Acidimicrobiaceae bacterium, assembly GCA_963821755.1. GTDB lineage: Bacteria > Actinomycetota > Acidimicrobiia > Acidimicrobiales > RAAP-2 > Bog-473. The sequence goes on along the minus strand of CAWGEX010000003.1, from coordinate 1,449,281 downwards.
TCCCACTGGGCCCGGGCGCCATTGCGGAGCTCGCCGTCGGTCCAGCCGAGGAATTCGACCTCTCCCCCGCCCAGGATGATGGCGGCGCGCCGCTGTTCGTCCTGGCGCAGGGCGACGAGGGATGCCTGGTGGCGTGCGGGGTCCCACGTTCCCTTGGCGCCATCGGTCAGGACCAGGTGGTGGATGGCGGCGCCGGCGGCCGCCCATTTTGCCAGCGTTCCCCCGCAGCCGAACTCGATGTCATCGGGATGCGCCCCGACCGCCAGGGCGACGGTCGGGACAGTGAGGTTGCGGGACATCGAACCTTCGGCCGGCAGGTCGTTGACCGGGTTGGCCCGCGCCGTCGGGGCGCGCTCGGTCATGAGGTCAGCTCGGCGACGTCGGACGGCCAATCGACGTCGTAGGCCAGAGCCGGTATGCGCAAGACCCGGATTGGGAGTCCCAGCCGGGTCGCTTCGGCCCGGTGCTTCCGGAAGGACCCGGGCCCGTAGGCGAAGCGGAAGTGGCACGCAGCCGGAAGGCGCAGGACATTGGTGCCATCGTCGTAGCGATCAGGGATCAGGGTGATACCGGCAAATGGAGCCAGCGATCCAAGATCACGGGCCAGGGGGAGATCGCCGTGCGCCACGATCACCCACTCGACACCGCCCTGGCCCAGGTGCCCCACCCCGGCGCGCACGGCGCCGTTCAATCCCTGACCCGGCTCCCACATGACGGTCGCCCCGAGATGGCGGGCCCATTCGGCCACCTCGGGGTCGTCGCACACCACGGCGACGGGGAGCGGCGCGCTGGCGGCAACCACACGTTCGGCCATGGACCGGACCAGGTCGATACGCATCGCGTCAGACATGGTCCCGCCGAGTCGGCGCTTGGCCTGGCGGAATCCCTTGACCGGGATCAGCACCACTTCGGGCCCGAACGAGGCTCCAGAGAGAGTCGGTTCCGGGCGCGGGGTGGCGGAGACGCCGGCGGACACTTTCGACAGTGTACGGGGGAGGGGCAAGCGGGTGGCGTGGCGGCCGTAGGCTTCTTGTCGTGAGCGATCGTGTCGCAGTCATCGGAGCTGGCTCGTGGGGTACGGCGGTAGCGAGCCTGACGGCCGGATCCTTCCCGACGTCGCTGTGGGTGCGATCGCCCGAATTGGCATCGTCGATCGGGCGGACCCGGGAGAACGGGACCTATCTGGCCGGGGTGCACCTGCCCGACGCCCTCACCGCCACCTCCTCGCTCGAAGAGGCGGTGGCCGGCGCCTCGGTGGTGTTCATGGCGGTGCCGTCACACGGATTCCGATCGGTGTTGAGCGACCTGGCGCCGCTGGTCGCCGAGGTCGAAGCGGTCATCAGCCTCTCCAAGGGCATCGAGAACGGCACCAACCTTCGAATGTCCGAGGTGATCGCCGAGGTCATTCCCGACGTCCCGGCGGGCGTCTTGACCGGTCCCAATCTGGCCCGGGAGGTGGCCGACGGTCAGCCCGCCGCCAGCGTGGTGGCCCTGCCGGACGAGGCCCTGGCCACGCGCGTGCAGAGCCTGGTGCACACCAGGACCTTCCGGGTCTACATGGGCACCGATGTGGTGGGGTGCGAGATCGCCGGCGCCACCAAGAACGTGATGGCGATCGCGGCCGGCATCTGTGACGGCCTGGGGTTCGGCGAGAACACGCGCGCCGTCCTGATCACGCGCGGCCTGGCCGAGCTCGGCCGGCTCGGCATCTCGCTGGGAGGAAAGGTGCTCACGTTTGGCGGGCTGGCCGGCGTCGGTGACCTGGTGGCGACCTGCGCCAGCCCGAAGAGCCGAAACCGCACCGTCGGCTTCGAACTGGGGCAGGGGCGCTCACTGGACGACATCGTCAACGGCATGCAGATGGTGGCCGAGGGCGTGAAGAGTGCCGGTCCCCTGGTCCAGCTGGCGCGCGCCCACGGGGTGGAGATGCCCATCGCCGAGCAGGTCGAGGCCATCGTCGCCGGCCGGTGCTCGCCCCGTGAGGCCCTGATGTCGCTCATGGACCGACCGGCCCGTCCCGAGTGGGATGAGGCGTTGATGCGGGGCCTGCAGGCATGAGAGTGCACCCGTGAGCGGACTGTTCGGACCGAACGAATCGATCCCGGGCGACGCCGACGCCTCCAGTCGGGCCACCGCGTTGGCACACGTCCGCGACCTCTTGCGCTCCCACGGGGTGACCGACGCCGAGATTGATCAAGCCATCGCCGATGATGTGCTCGATCTGTTCGTGGTGGATCGGATGCTGGTGCCGTCCCGCCGGCGCTACACCAGGGTCGAGGTGGCCGAGCTCACCGGCGTGAACATCGGGTTGCTCGAGCGCTTCTGGCGGGCCCTCGGATTTCCCAATGTCGACGAGGACGAACTGGCCTTCACCGATCTCGACCTCGAGGCGGTGCGCCTGTTCCAGGGGATGCAGGCACTCGGGGCGGCGCGCACCGACACCGCCCTGCAGCTGGCCCGGGTGATCGGCTCGTCGATGTCACGCATTGCCGAGGCGGAGCTCGTTCCCGGGGACCTGGTCCATACCGACACGGATTCGGTGTTGGCCGCCGATGCGTTTGCCAGTGTGGCCGATGTCACCATTCCGGCCATGGCCCGCCTCCTGGAGTTCGTGTGGCGGAGGCAGGTGGCGGCGGGGATCCAACGGAGCATGCACCTGCGCAGTCACGGCGTGGCCCCCGGTGCGAGCCCGACCCTGGCGGTGGGATTCGCCGACATGGTCGGGTTCACCTTGCTGAGCCAACACCTCGACGACCGAGAACTGGCCGACGTCGTCCGGCGATTCGAGGAGATCTCGCACGACATCGTCACCGCCCTCGGCGGCCGGGTGGTGAAGATGATCGGCGACGAAGTCATGTTCGTGGTCAACGACGTCGCCGACGCGGCCCGCATCGGTCTCGACCTGGCCGATGCCTACGCGGACGACGAGTTGCTGTCCGACGTGAGAGTCGGATTGGCCTCGGGTCCGGTCCTCCTGCGCGACGGCGACTACTTCGGTCCCACCGTCAACCTGGCCCACCGCATCGTCAACATCGGGAATCCCGGAACGGTGCTCATCTCCGATGAGTTCCACACGTCCCTGCTCGAGGAGGCGCCCGATGAGTTCACGGCGCAGCCTCTGCGGCCCCGCCTGCTCAAGGACCTCGGCCGGGTGCAGCTGTGGTGGGCCGGCCGAGCCGGCGAGGTGGCCGACGGGACCGGCGCGGCGGCGGACCGTCGGCGCAATGTGCGCTGGGAGCGGCTCTCCGAAGTGCTGCGCGACCTCGAGGAACTCCGCGGGGTGGGCGAGCGGCTGCTGTCCAGCAACCGCTCGGTGGGGTCAGGCGCCGTGCAATCGGGCGGTGGCGATGCCGAAGGGTCGTAGGGGGAACGACCCCTCGAACGGGCTCTGGGGATAGCCCCGCAAGTCGACCAGCCATCCGGCGTGGCCGTCGATGGTGACCGTGGTCGCCTCAGGACGGGGGTTGAAGACCCGGACCTCGAGCACGCCTCCATCGCGTCGCAGGGCGCTGACCTCGGCGCCGCTGATGCTCAGCTCGGTCCCGGTCGGCGGACGGTCGCCGCCGCCCAGGCTGGTGACCACTTCGAGGGGCAGCAGGACATCGTCGGCCAGGGCGTAGGGATCGTCGACGTCGAGGGCCAGGGCGTAGGTGAGCTCGACCTGGCGTCCGGTCATCTGGAGCCCGTCGACCGGCGTCATCGGGCCGGCGGGGAAGGGCCGGTAGGCCATGCCGAGACGGGACAGCATGCCGGTCGAGCGCAGCACGGTCAGGGCGATGGTGGCGGCGGCATCACCGTGCGACGTCGGCCCGATGTCGATGAGCTCGTACTCGCAGACCCCGTCGTGGACGACGGTCAGGCCGCCGGCGGACACGAAGCGGCGGGCCGGCGCGGTGGGGAGACCGAACTCGTCGGTCCGACCCTCGGCGGTGAGGCCGCGTTCGACCGTGGCGAAGGCACTCTCGGCCCTCGACGTCCGGGCCGGCTCGGGCAGGGGCAGGTGGACCCGGAGGCGGTGGTCCCGGCTGGGGTTGACGAAGGACGTGGTGACGCGCACCAACGGCTCGTCGGCCCGGAGCTCCAGGACGGTCTTGACCTCGACGGTGTGCTCACCCACCCGGGCCTGGGAGCCTCCCTCGGTGTGATCCGGCCAGAGGTAGGAGGCCGCGATCTCCACGCGGGCGCGTACCGGTCCGGGCTCGAGCACCCGAACGGCCACCGAAGTCGGCGCCTCCACGAAGGAGTCCTTCAGAGGGGGGGAGTAGTTATAGGAGTCGCCGAGGTCTCCGCCGTCGACCAGCTGGCCGTAGCCCGGCCGGCCGTCGAGCGAGAAGGTGCCGAGGGTCTCGTCAACCTCGACCGAGACCAACCCGTTGGAGACCGTGGCCGGCCGGCCGGTCGCACCGGCAGCCACGGGGTGGGTCAGCGGCACCGGCTCGAAGGCCCGCCAGCCGTAGCCCGCCACCTCCGCCACCCGTGCCGCAATGCGCCGGATGGGCGGCTGGTTCAAGGCGATGCGCACCACGGCCTCGGGCCGGGCCGCCAGGCGGGTGTAGATGTCCGCCTTGGCTTGGGCGATCGGCACGTTGTGCCGCTCGTCAGGACCGACCGACACGGTGATGTCGATGCCCTCCTCGTCCTCCTCGACCACAACGTCGTGGACCCAGGCGTCGTTGTCGATGCGCGGGCCCTGCAGCATGCCGAGGACGGTGCGGACGGTGTCGGCATCGAGCACCATGGATCCGGGAAGTCCGGTGCGTTCGGAGATGACCTGGACGTCGGCGCTCGGCGGCTCGGTCGCCCCCACCACCAGCTCGACCACGCCTGCACGTGTCCGTTGGACCGGGTTGAGGACGGTGGCGCCCGCATCGGCCAGCGACCGGGCGAACGACTTGGTGGCCCGGTCCGCCAGGCCGGTGGCGATGGTCCGCGCTTCGGCGTAGCGGTGCAGGACGGCGTCGACCACGTCATCGATGGAGCAGGCGCAGATCGAATCGTGGGCGGAGTTGCGCACCATCTCCTTCCAGGCCAGATCGAGCAGCCGCTGGGGCCACTGGGCCGGCTCCTGGAACAGCGCCGCCAGGGGTTCGGCCCGCCGCTCCAGCTCGCGCTCGGCCCGCCCACCCATGCGCTTGACGTCGACCCGGTTGGAGGTGACGCCCATGAGCATGTTGGCCCGGAAGCCCGAACGCATCTCGCCCTTCCAGTGCTCGAGCCCTTCGGTGGGTGCGGTGGCCAGATACTTGGGCAGGGATGTGACTTCGAAGAAGAAGTCGTCCTGGAGATCGTTGGCCTCGGCGACGACCCGGCCGAGAAACGGCTGGGGCATGAGGTGATCCGAGCCGTTCATGGTGAGCAGGTCGTCGATGACGAGGGTGCCGACCTCTTGGAGATGGTCGGCCGTGCGCTGAATGAGGGTCTTGGCATCATCGGGGAGGGCGGCTCCGTTGCCGTAGCCCACCGGCAGGTATTCGGCCCGCACCGTGGACCCGTCCGGCGCTTCCCAGGTGAACCCGGTCTTGGTGATCGCCGATGGCACGCCGCGCCAGACGACGGTGTGGGCAAATCCGCCCAGTCGCAGGATCTGCGGCATCTGGGCGATATGCCCGAACATGTCGGGCAGGTAGCCGACGTCCATGGTGCCGCCGAACGCGGCGCCACGGAGGAGGCCCATTTGCAGGTTGCGGATGATGGTCTCGCCCGAGGCCAGGAACTCATCCATCAGGATGTACCAGGGGCCCATGCTGATCCGGCCGGCGGCCGCCAAGGCGCGCAGGCGCTCCTCGGCCTCGGGGCGAACCTCGAGGTAGTCGTCGACCACCGCCATCTGCCCGTCCAACATGAAGTACGGGTAACTGTCGTCGGACTCCAACAGCGGGATCAGCGTGTCCACCAGGTCGATCAGGTTGAGGCGAAAGTCCTGGTAGGACCGGTACCACTCACGGTCCCAATGCGTGTGCGGCACGATGGCGATGCGACGGGTTGTCATGACCGCCAGACTATGACGTGCAGCGACGACCGGCCGGACGACGTCGAGGATGAGCCCGGCGGACCGTTTGTCGTCCGGACCGGCCGAGCTGGGTGCGGGAGGCACGCTGCTGCGGCTGTGGTCGGAGCGTTGGCGGGCGGACCCGGGCCGCTCCGTGCTGGTCAGCGGGGCGGACCCCGCCGCCGTGCTGTCCCACCAGGCCCTGGCCGAGCTCACCGCCGGTGCGGCGGCCGTGCTGGCCGATCGGGGAGTGGTGGCGGGTGACCGGGTCCTCTGGTGCCGCTCGCCGTCGTTGGACTCCATCGTGGGCCTGCTCGGGGCGCTGCGCCTGGGCGCGGTGGTCGTGCCGCTCAATCCCCGGAGCGCCGCCGGCGAGCTCGGCTACGTGGTAGGTGACGTGCGGCCGGTCGCCGCGTTGGTCGCGCTGGCCGAGCATCGACGATGGATCGAGGCCGCCGATGTCTCGGTGGGTGTGCTGGTGCCCGATGACTTCGGTGCCGCGGCGAGGTCGGCGACGGCACCGAAGCTCGACGCGGCACGACCCGATGACGACGCCCTGATCGTCTACACCTCGGGCACCACCGGCCGACCCAAGGGTGCCGTCCATACCCACCGTTCGTTGTTGGCCGGGGCGCAGGCGCTCCGTGTGGCCTGGGGCTGGGAACCGGACGACCGTCTGATCCTGACACTCCCCCTCTTCCACGTGCATGGGCTCTGCGCCGGGCTGTTCGGGACGCTCGCCGCCGGCGCATCGGCCCTCGTCTTCGAGCGCTTCGACGTGGGGTCGACCCTGGACGCGGTACCACGGGGCTCCCTGTTCTTCGGCGTGCCCACCATGTACCACCGCTTGGCCGCATCGGGTCGGGCCGGGGAGCTGTCGGCGCTGCGCCTCTGTGTCTCCGGATCAGGACCGTTGCCGGCCGAGTTGTGGCGGCGCCTCCGCGGCGAGCACCGGGTGGCCGTCCTGGAGCGCTACGGCATGTCCGAGACTCTGCTGACCCTCTCCAATCCGCTCTCGGGCGAGCGCCGACCGGGATCCGTGGGTCTGCCCCTGCCCGGCGTGACGGCCACCATCGCCGGGGCCGACGAGCACGGAGTGGGCGAGTTGATGGTCCGGGGGCCGTCACTGTGCCGCGGCTACTGGGAGCGGCCGGAGGCCACGGCGTCCTCGTGGAGGGAGGGGTGGTTCGCCACCGGGGATCTGGCCTCGGTCGAGCCAGACGGCTATTACTCCATTCGCGGTCGACGGACGGAGCTGATCATCACGGGCGGCCACAACGTGTACCCGGCCGAGGTGGAATCCGTGTTGGGTCGTCACGCCTCGGTGGCCGAGATCGCCGTGGTGGGCATCGCCTCGGCGGAGTGGGGCGAGTCCGTCGTCGCCTTCGTGGTCGGCGCCGAGGGAGAGCCCGACCTCGCCGCGCTGGCCCGGTTGGCGGCACAGGAGCTGACTCCCTTCAAGCAACCACGGGAGTACCGGGTGGTGGACGCCCTGCCGCGCAACGCGATGGGCAAGGTCGTCCGCCGCGATCTGCTGGGTCCGGGCTGAAGGGAGCGGCGATCGCCCTGCGGTAGCGTGAACCGGCATGTCCACCTTCCTCATGCTCTCCACCGTGGGACCCGACGGCGCGGCGACGCTGAGCGAGAATCCCGATCGGCTCAAAGCGGTCAATGCCGAGGTCGAAGCCATGGGCGTCAAGGTCCTGGCGCAGTGGGCGCTGCTCGGCCCCTACGACTTCTGCACCGTGTTGGAAGCTCCCGACGAGAAGACGATGGCTCGTGTGGCCCTGGTGCTCGGGGCCCGCGGCACCCTCAAGACATTGACGCTCTCGGCCATTCCGATCGACGAGTACATCACCTCGGTGCGCAACGTCGGCGGGAGCTGACCCGGCTCAGTGCCACCAGAAACCCTGACGGCTCCGCTCCCGGCGGACATCGTCGCGGGTGAAGAGGTCACCCAGAATGCTGCCGTCGGAGAGGCGACGAATGCGGTAGCCGCCGTCGGTGAACTCGGCCACCTCGAAGCCACGGACCCAGGTCCCCTGGTAGCGATTGCGGACATCGACGGCCGTCCCGGGTGCCAGCGGGGAACGAGCGTTCGGATCAGGCGACGACCCCCCTCCAGTGCTCACGCCTCCATCGTATTGACACCCGCCGGGCCGCCATGAACTCCGAGATCATCCCGCCCGATCTCTCCGAGGAGCGAAGTCTCTTCGCGCTGGGTCACCGGCGGGTGGCGGGTCTGGACGAAGTCGGCCGCGGCGCCTGGGCCGGGCCGGTGTCGGTCGGCGTCGCGGTGGTGGCGGCGAACAGCGAGGACTCCATGCCGGAGTGGCTGCGGGATTCGAAGCAGCTCAGCGAAGCGCGGCGCGAGTCGATTTTCCGGTCCGTGGGCGACTGGTGCGTCGAGTGGTCGGTCGGCCACGCCTCTCCGGAAGAATGCGATCAGCGGGGGATGCGGGTGGCGCTGCAGTGGGCATCGCTGCGGGCCCTGGCCGGGCTGAAACGTGCACCCGATGCCGTGCTGGTCGACGGGCCACTGGATCTGCTGCACGGATCGGACGGCGCCGGGTCGGGATTTGCCGGGACGGTGCGGCCCGTTGTGGGCGGGGACGCCCGGTGCGCCTCCGTCGCCGCCGCCTCGGTGCTGGCCAAGGTGGTGCGGGATCGCCTCATGCGGGGGGAATCGGAGCACTTCCCGGCCTACGGGTTCGAGCGCAACAAGGGCTATCCGACCCCGGTTCACCAGACCGCCCTGCGCGGCTACGGACTCTCGTCCATCCATCGACGAAGCTGGTCCTACGTGGCGTCGTTGCCCTGGAGCGATGGGTTCGCGGCCGGCGATGAAAACCCGGTCTGACCAGGCGCGGCACCGGTGATGTCGGCCCGGGGCGCGGTAGTGTGGTGCCTATGACGCCGGTGCTGGAGGTTGAGCGCCTCCGGACGGAGTTCCGCATGCGCACGGCCAACGTCGTCGCGGTCGACGGGGTCTCCTTCCAGGTCAACCAGGGGGAGTGTGTCGGGATCGTGGGGGAGTCCGGCTGCGGCAAGACCACGACCGGCTTCTCGATCATGCGGCTCCTGCCGATCAACGGCCATCTGACCGACGGCCGGATCATGCTGAACGGCCGGGACCTGGCCGGCCTCTCGGAGAAGGAGATGCAGGGGGTCCGCGGTGACGAAGTGGCCCTCATCCCGCAGGACCCCTTGACGTCGCTGAACCCGACCATAACCATCGGTCGTCAGATCGGTGAAGCCGTCCGGCTGCACCGCGACGTGAGCCGTCAGCAGGTTCGGGACCGGGCCCTCGAAGTCCTGAGCATGGTCGAGATGCCACGGCCGGCCGAACGGCTCGACCAGTACCCCCACGAGCTCTCGGGCGGGCTGCGCCAGCGGGTCATGATTGCCATGGCGCTGGCCTGCGAGCCCAAGCTCCTGATCGCCGACGAGCCGACCACGGCGCTCGACGTCACCATTCAGGCGCAGATCCTCGATCTCATCGACGACCTGCGCGAACGCCTGCGCATGGCTGTGTTGCTCATCACCCATGACATGGGCGTCATCGCCGGGCGAACGGACCGCGTGGTCGTGATGTACGCCGGCAAGGTGGCGGAAGAGGCCGACACCGTCGAGCTGTTCTCCCGCATGCGACATCCCTACTCCGAGGCCCTCCTCGAGTCGGTGCCGAAATTGGATCGCAGCCCGGCCGACCGACTGCTGAGCATCTCGGGGCTGCCGCCCGACCTCTCGCGGACCATCACCAACTGCCGCTTCGCGCCGCGCTGCCAGTACGCCACCGATCAATGCCGGGCCGAGGACCCTCCGCTGGAGGACGTGGCCGGCGGGTCGGCCCATCACCGGTTTGCCTGCTTCCACCCCGTCAGTCACCACCTGACGGTGGCGGCCACCGTGACCGGAGCGGCCGAGGACCCCCGCTTGGAGGCTCGCCGCCAGGAGGTGTCGGCCCTGCCCGAGATCCTTCGGGTCGATGGTCTGGTCAAGGAATTCCCGGTGCTCGGGGGCGGCGTGATCCGTCGGACCATCGGCACCGTCAAGGCCGTGTCCGATATCGCCTTCTCGGTCCGGCGGGGCGAGACGTTTGGACTGGTCGGTGAGTCGGGCTGCGGAAAGACCACCGTCGGCCGGTTGATCGTCGCCCTGGAGCGGCCCAACGCAGGCACCATCGAGTTCGAGGGGCACGACGTGCATGCGTTGGCCGGAGGGGAATTGCGCTCGCGCCGCCGTGACCTCCAGTTGATGTTCCAGGATCCCTACGCCTCACTCGATCCGCGCATGCGGGTGGGGTCGATCATCCGCGAACCGCTCCGGGTCCAACGTGTCGGATCAACCAAGGAGCAGGACGAGCGGGTACGCAGCCTGCTGCGTGAGGTCGGGCTGAGCGATCAGGCCCTGGGGCGCTATCCGCACGAGTTCTCGGGCGGCCAGCGGCAACGGATCGGACTGGCCCGTGCGTTGGCGCTTGACCCCAAGTTGGTGGTGGCGGACGAACCCGTGTCGGCGCTCGACGTCTCGGTGCAGGCTCAGATCCTCAATCTCATGAAGGACCTACAGGCCCGGCATGGCCTGACCTTCTTGATGATCTCCCATGATCTAGCCGTCATCCGCTACATGGCCGACACCATCGGGGTCATGTACCTGGGCAAGTTGGTCGAGCTCGGGCCGGCGGCCCAGATCTACGAGCACCCGGCCCACCCGTACACCAAGGGCCTGCTCGAGGCGGTGCCGGTGCCCGACGTGAATATCAAGGTGCACACAGCGGGGAGGACGGCGGTGCGGGGCGAGTTGCCCTCGGCCGTGGACCCCCCCTCAGGTTGTCGTTTCCGCACTCGGTGCCCCAGGGCCGAAGCGCTCTGTGCCGAGGTCGAGCCTCCCTACAGCCAGTTTGGCGGTGGGCACCTCGCGGCCTGCCACTTCCCGCTGGAGACGCCGGTGGCGCTGACGACCGCCTCTGCTCCCGCCGGCAACGGCTGAGTGTCCAACGGTCGACCTCAGCGCCGCTGCAGTCGGACCTCGAGTGAGTCCCGCAGGGCGTCGCCCACGAAATTCAGGGCCACCACCACCAGGATGATGGCGATCCCAGCCGGGTAGATCTCCCACCACCAGCCGTTGCCGGCCGCGTCCGCTCCGGCCGAAAGCATGCTGCCCCAGTCGGTGCCCGGCGCCGGGATCCCGAAGCCGAGGTAGCCCAGGGCGGCCAGCAGGAGGATCGAGTCGGCGACCTGGAAGGTGGCGAACACCACAATGGTGCCGACCGAATTGGGGATGATGTGCCGACCGACGATGCGGCCCCCGCGTCCGCCCATGACCCGCACCGCCTGGACGTATTCTCGGACGCGCAGGGTCAGCGTTTCACCACGTATGAGTCGTGCGGGAATGAGCCAACTGACGAAGGCGATGATGAGGATGATGAGCACTTCGCTGGAGCTGAAGATGGTCACCATGGCGATCAGCAGGAACAGGATGGGGATGGAGAGGAGCATGTCGACGAACCGCATCATGGCGGCGTCGACCGAGCCACCGAAGAAGCCGGCCGTCGCGCCGAACAGGACGCCGACCACCGTGGCGACGAAGGCGGAGGCGAACCCCACAATGAGCGACGTCTGACCGCCGTACATGAGCCGACCCAGGATGTCGAAGCCCGTGCTGTCGGTCCCCAGCGGGTGACCCGGCTGTGGGGCACCGTTCTCGACGGTGCCGAGCACGGCCTGCTGGTTGGTCTGGTCGGTGTGGTAGAGGAGCGGCCCGACGAAGCAGAACAGCACGAAGGCGACAATGATGATGAGACCCACCACGGCCAACTTGTTCTGGATGAAGACGCGACCGATCTGGACGAACATGCCGCCACCCTGGGTCGACTCGCCGCCCTCGGGCACCGCGACCAGTTCCAACGGCGAGACTGCCTCGCCCATACCCAGTCCCAGCGGCAACCGGGTGGTGGACGCGTCGGTGCCGAAGACAGGGTCCTCGTGGATATCGGTCATGCCGTCGCCCTCCCGAACCTGATGCGGGGATCGGCCACGGCGTAGAGGATGTCGGCCAGAAGGGACCCGAACACAGTGGCGATGGTGATGACGAGGGTCGTGCCGAGGACCAGGGGGATGTCGTCGTTCTGGGCGGCCTGCACGGTGAGATAGCCCATGCCCGGATAGTTGAACACGTTCTCGGTGATGAGGGCCCCGCTCACGATGGCCGGAAGCGACAGGCCGATCAAGGTGAGGATGGGGATGAGGGCATTGCGCAGGGCGTGCCCGTAGAGGACCACGCGTTGGTTGGCTCCCTTGGCCCGCGCCGTGCGGATGTAATCCTCGGCCAAGGCGTCCATCATGGACGAGCGCATGTAGCGACTGAATGAGGCGATGGTGATGGCGCACAGCGTGATCATGGGCATGATGAAGGCGCGGGGATCGGTGAACACGGCCCAGGCCGACGCATCAGACGGCGGCTGTGACGGCAGCAGATGGTGGTCGAAGGAGAAGAAGATAATGAGGAGCGTCCCCAGTAAGAACGGGGGCATGGCATAGAAGATGAAGGACAGGGCGGTCAGGCCGTAGTCGGCCGGCGTGTTGCGCTTGACCACCTGCAGGATCCCGAGGGGGATGGCGATGATCAGGGCGATGACGGTGGCCGTCCCGACCAGCACCAGGGTCTTGGGCAGGTACTCGGCGATCACCGCTTCGACCGGCTGCGTGCGCTTGTACGAGTAGCCCAGATTGAGATGGGGCAGTCCGATGATGTAGTGCCAGAACTGCACCCACAAGGGCTGGCTGTAGCCGTTCAGGATGTTCCAGTGCCGGCAGAACGTCACCGTGGCCTTGGGCCCGTTGACGGCCTTGCACTCGCCACCCGGAATCAGTTGGCTGAGGATGAAGACGATCAGGATGACGCCCAGGATGACGATGATCGCCTGGACGAATCGTCGGAAGATGAACCCCGTCATGTCGGTGCGACCATACAGCGGCGGCCCCCGGGCGGGCCGGGTGGTCCGCCCGGGGGGGATGCCGCGGCGGCCGCGGGGTCAACGGTCATCCGCAACCCCACGGCCTCAGGTCAGCTCGCCCAGCGCCAGTTCTCCGGTGTGATGGCCTGCAGCACATTCAGCGGCGTGGCCCCCTTGAGGTTGGTGGCGATCTCGTTGAACGGGTTGGCGTAGTTCGGTTGGTAGATGACCGGGAGCTGCTGGGCCAGGTAGTTCTCGTACTTGGCCAGGGTCACGTTCTGGAAGTTGGTGGCCTTGATGTTGGCGTCATTGGTCGGGTTCGAGTAGCTGCCCGAGTTGGATCCGGCGCCGGTCTGGAAGATCTCTTCCCCGGATGGGTAGTAGTCGGGCGAGAAGATCCATCCTGCCCCCCAGTTCTCCAGCTGCCAGGTGCACCCGCTGCCACTGCACGGCGTGGCGTTCCCGATCACCGTGTCGAAGGTGCCGGTGGAGAGCGTCATGTTGATGCCAGCGGAGGACCAACTCGACTTCTCGGCGTTCATCGTGTCGGTGATTTGCGACAGGCCGCCGGCGTACTGGAGGTCGAAGGCCAGCTTGGCGCCCTTCGGGATCCCGGCTCCGCATTGATTGGCCGCCGTGCCCGGCTTCTGGCACACGTCGGTGCCGTTGGGGACCACGCTCCACCCGTGACTGCTCAGCAGGTTCTTGGCCTTGCTGGGGTTGTACGGATAGGGGTTGGTCTTCTCATAGGAGGTGGCGTAGGCATTCTGCGGTTCGGACGGCACGGGGCCATAGGTCCCGACGCCGTACCCGTGAGCGAAGCTCTTGATGTAGGCCGGCTGATCGACCAGGTACTGCACGGCCTGGCGGAAGTAGAGCTGGCTGAAGATCTTGCCGGCGTTCCCACCGTCAGCGGTCGAATTGAAGTTGTAGGGGAAGTAGTTGATGGCCCAGCTGTACAACGGGTTCAGGTTGTACTTCCCGGACAGGCGGGGGTTGTTGGCGCCCGGGGTGAACACCGACGTGGCCGGGGCCGTGATGTCCTGGACGGGCAGGTAGCCGTAACTGAGCTGACCGCCGACCAGGGCATTGTATTCGGCCGTGTCCGAGGTGAAGGGCGCCTCCTTGAAGGTCTTGATGGTGGGCTTGGTCGGGCCCGAGTAGGTCGGGTTGGCCGCCATGGTGACGTTGCCGGTGGCGTCAAAGCTGGTCAGGTGCCACGGCCCGTCGACCACCTGCCAGAGCGGGTTGGTGGCGTAGGTCGGCAGCGCGTTGTTGGCCGCCTTGGGGTTGGCCGGGTTGTACCCCGCCTGGTTGGACAGGAAGGTGTAGACCGCGGAGCAGGCGGTGTCGGCCGTGCCGAATGCGGCCGAGGAGCACCCGCCTGATCCCGGGGCGCCGCTCGTTGAGGTCGTGTCCCAGGCCATCGGGAACGGCGTGACCTGGCCCAATTGGTTGTAGGTGTACCAGAACGTGTTGACCGAGGTCGTCAGCTGCAAGGTCATCTGCGTCGGGCTGTCGATGGTCACACTCTTGATGGAGTCGGGGATGCTGGCGCCGCCGGGGGCGTAGGCGGCCCAGTTGGCCTTCTCGGCGTGCAGCATGTTCAGGAAGAACATGACGTCTTGGGTGGTCACCGTCTCACCGTTGGACCACTTGTAGTCCTTGAGGTTGAGGGTCAGGGTGGAATTGTTGTTGGTGTAGGCCGGTTGGTCGGCCAGGGAGAGGTTCTCGTTGAGGCCGGGCGTGGTCCCGTTGCCGAACCAGTAGAGGGGCCGGTACATGAGGTACTGGAACTCACTGATATTGGCGACGCTGAAGTAGGTCAGGCTCATGAACGGGAAGATGTAGTTCGGCGGTGTCTGGGGCTGCTCGGCCCACGTCGCCACCGTCGGCGTCGAGGTTGCGGCCCCGCTCGAGGTGATCGGCCCGGCCACGAAAAGTCCCGCCGTCATTGCGCCGGCGGCCATGGCCACGCACGCCGACCGCTTGAAATACCCCTTCAGTCCCATAGCACTCCCTTGCTATTTGGTCGCCCGGGCGGGCGACGTTTTTGTTGCGCCTTCTGCCACCCCAGCGGCGGAAGGTTCCGTAAACGTAACGCAACTGCCACATAAGGTGTCGAATGAACCATCAATTTTTCGTTGAGTTCGCGGGTTTGAACGAAGTGGAACGGTGTCTGGCGACCGCTCACACACGATTCATGCGTCGTAGTGGCGGCACACGTCTGATGTGCTCTATCTGAGAACCAGCTGTGTACCCCCTGCGTGGCCGATAGGGGCCGCCGGTACACTTGGAGCGGAACGATGGTCTACGTCCTTGCTCTCGCGGCTGCGTTGTCCAACGCGCTGACGAGCGTGTTCCAGCGCATGGGCGTCGAGGACGCCCCGCAAGAGTCGACCATGACGCTCAGTTTGATGACCCACGCCATCCGTCGTGGCATCTGGCTCCTGGGGTTCTTCTTCATGGTCTGTTCCTTTCTCCTGCAGGCCTTTGCCCTGCACGCCGGCCGGCTCTCGGTGGTCCAGCCGATACTGACGATGGAATTGCTGTTCCTCGTCTTCATTTTGGGGACGTACTTCGGGTACAAGATCACCCCGCGCGAATGGATCGGCGCCTCCGCCATTGCCTTCGGGCTCTCGGGTTTCCTGGTGTTCTCCAACCCCGGTGGGGGAAACGAGGTCCCGAGCAACCTGGACTGGATCTTGGTCGGGAGCTTGGCCAGCGCGGCCATCGTGGTGACCGTGGTAGCGACCCGATGGGGGCCACGTTGGTGGAAGGCGGCCATGTTCGGATCCGCCGCCGCGATTTCATTCGCCTTCACGGCCGCCCTGATCAAAGTGGTCGGTAACTATGCCGCCCGGGACTGGGTCAGCCTCTTCGTGCACTGGCAGACCTACGGTCTCGTCGTGTTCGGTCTGGCCGGCCTCTTTCTGACGCAGAACGCCTTCCACGCCGGACCGCTGGCGGCGTCGCAGTCGACCCTGGTGCTGGTCGACCCGCTGGCCAGCATCCTGTTCGGCATCGCCCTCTACGGCGACAGCCTGCGGACGGCCAACCCTTGGGGCCCGTTGGAAGCGCTCTCACTGCTGGTCATGTTCGCCGGTGCCGTCTTCCTCTCCAATTCACCGCTGGTCACGGGGCTGCGGGGCGAGGGCAAGGGTGCGGAATACGAAGACCTGCTCTCCCGTCGGGTGAAGCATTTCGGCCGGGAAGAGGTCGAGCTGGCCGACAACGGACTGCCGCCGTTCTCCCCGACCTAGGTCACCGCCCGCGGTTCCCGCCTTAGGTACCCGCTCGCGCCAACACCCGGCGGACGAAGGTGGCGAAATGGTCCGGGTGGGACAGATGGGCGCCGTGCTGGGACCCGGCGATCTCGTAGGTCTCGGCCCCGGGCACGTGGGAGCCGAGCCAGGCCACGGTGGTGCGGTGATGCGCCTGGCTACCCTCTCCGCCCATGCCGAAGACGGCGGGTGTGGTGAGCGCCAGCACGTCGAATGGCTGTTTCCCGCGCATGAACGTCATGTCCGCCACCAGCGCCGGACCGTCGGCACGGCGGGTGGCGCGCCCATCGTCGGAGAGGCGCCGCCAGGCCTCCGGGCTGACCATCCGACCGAAGAACCGTTCGGCCTCGTCTCCCGGGTCCTCGGCCAGCGGGGCCCATTCCCGGGGCCGGTCCGAGCCGGCCGGCGTGCGCCTGAAACCGAGCCACGGCATGGGCGGCTCATAGGCCCCGATGGCGTCGAAGGCCCGGGGCTCAGCCAGCGCCGCGCCGACCACGACATCGCCCCCCAGGCTGTGGCCCACTGCCGCCAGGCTGGTGGTTCCGGCCGAGCGCAGCTCGGTCGCCACGTCGAGCAGGTCGGCGATGTGGCCGCCGAGGTCCACCACCCCGCCGCCGCGGGAGCCCTGATAGCCGCGCCGGTCGTAGGCCACCGTGTTGATGTCGGGCAGCCGGCGCATGACCCGGCGAAAGCTCTCGGCCCGATCGAGCGAACCATGGACCAGGACGACGGTCGGAGCCGGGGAGGAGGCCGCCGGCCGCTCGAGGACGTGGAGGCCGGCGGGGTAGCTCATGGGCAGGTGTGACGATATCGTCCCGCCCCAGCTGCCCGAGCGCCCCCGGTATGGTGGGTCCATGTCCCAATCCACGGCCACGCCGGGCTCTTTTGGCCCGAATGCATGGCTGGTAGACGACATGTACGACCGATTTCTGGTCGATCCGACGTCGGTGAGCGACAGCTGGAGGGAATTCTTCGCTGACTACCGGCCCGCCCCCGTGCCGGCGCCCCAGTCCGCCCCGGCCCCGGCGCCGACCCCCGCTGCTGCTCCGGCCTCTGCTCCAGTGGCCAGCCCGGCGGTCACCCCGACAGCCGGCCCGGAAGCCCAGGAGGCCACGGTCCTGCGGGGCGCGGCCTCTCGCATCGTGGCCAACATGGAAGCCAGCCTCTCGGTCCCCACGGCCACCAGTGTGCGCAGCGTGCCGGCCCGTCTGCTCGAGGTCAATCGCCAGATCCTCAACAACCAGCTGGCCCGCACCACCGGAGCCAAGGTCAGCTTCACCCATCTCATCGGCTACGCCGTGGTGCGGGCCCTGCACGACGTGCCGGCCCTCAACGCGGCTTTCGTCGAGCACGCCGGTGACGCCGGGAAGCCCGGTGTCATACATCACAAGCACGTCGGCCTCGGCCTGGCCGTCGACCAGGAGAGGAGCGACGGATCTCGCACCCTGCTGGTCCCATGCATCCGGGACGCCGACACCCTCGACTTCCGGTCGTTCGTGATGGCCTATGAGGATCTCATCCGCAAAATCCACACCAACAAAATCTCGCCCGACGACTTCGCCGGCACCACGGTGACCTTGACCAACCCGGGGACGCTGGGCACGGTGCAATCGGTGCCCCGCCTCATGCCCGGGCAAGGCGCCATCATCGGAGTGGGCGCGCTGGGGTACCCGGCGGGCTTCGAGGCGGCCGACCCACGCGTCGTGGCCCAGCTTGGTCTGGGCAAGGTGGTCACGCTCACGTCGACCTACGACCACCGCATCATCCAAGGAGCGGAGTCGGGCATCTTCCTGGGCCGGGTGGCCGCCCTGCTGACCGGGGCGGACGGCTTCTACGACTCCCTCTTCGAATCGATGGGAGTGCCCTACGAGCCGGTGCGCTGGCGGGTCGACAGCAACGCCGGCGACGGCACCGACGAAGGCGAGCACCAGCATCTGATCAAGCAGGTGCACGTGCAGACCCTGATCAACATGTACCGGGTGCGGGGGCACCTGATCGCCCATCTCGATCCGCTCGACGCCGAACCTCCGCACATCCATGCCGAGCTCGACCCCCTGACGTACGGCCTCACCATCTGGGACCTGCCGCGATCCTTTGTGACCGACGGCTTGGCCGGGCGCGACGTGGCCACGCTCGACGACATCCTCCACGTCCTGCGCGACGCCTACTGCCGCACACTCGGCATCGAGTACATGCACCTGCAGGATCCCGAGCAGAAGCGGTGGATCCAACAGCATGTCGAGGGACAACCGAGCACGCTCAATCAAGATGAACAACGGCACATTCTCGATCGACTCAATGCGGCCGAGGTGTTCGAGCGATTTCTCCACACCCGCTATGTCGGTCAGAAGCGCTTCGGGCTGGAGGGAGCTGAATCAACCATCGTCCTCCTGGACACCCTGCTCGAT
Source organism: uncultured Acidimicrobiaceae bacterium (assembly GCA_963821755.1). Classification (GTDB taxonomy): domain Bacteria; phylum Actinomycetota; class Acidimicrobiia; order Acidimicrobiales; family RAAP-2; genus Bog-473. The sequence goes on along the minus strand of CAWGEX010000003.1, from coordinate 1,430,642 downwards.
GCCGCGGCGGGGTCCGGGGTGGCCGAAGTGGTCATGGGCATGTCACATCGCGGCCGGCTCAACGTCCTGGCCAACATTGTGGGGAAGTCGTACCGCGACATTTTCGAGGAGTTCGAGGGCAATCTCGATCCCGAATCGGTACAGGGATCGGGGGACGTGAAGTACCACAAAGGCGCCCGCGGCACGTTCCACGGCAGTGCCGGCGAGGAGCTCCCGGTCACCGTGGCGTCGAACCCCTCCCACCTCGAAGCGGTGGACCCGGTGGTCGAAGGCATGACCCGGGCCAAGCAGGATCGGTTGTCGCCGCCCACCGACGGGACTCCCCGAGCGCTGGCCGAGGGCACGTTCGGGTTCCCCTGCATGTCGGTTCTGGTGCACGGTGACGCCGCCTTCGCCGGACAGGGTGTGGTGGCCGAGACCCTCAACCTGTCGGGCCTCTCGGGCTATCGCACCGGGGGCACCGTGCATGTCGTCATCAACAACCAATTGGGCTTCACCACGGCTCCGGCGTCAGCCCGCACCTCGGTCTACCCGACGGATGTGGCCAAGATGGTCCAGGCCCCGATCTTCCACGTCAACGGAGACGATCCCGAAGCCTGCGTGCGAGCCGCCCGTTTGGCCTTCGCCTTCCGACAGACCTTTCATAAGGACGTGGTCATCGACATCGTCTGCTACCGCAAGCACGGCCACAACGAGGGCGACGATCCGAGCTACACCCAACCCTTGATGTACCAGCGCATCGAAGCCAAGCGATCGGTGCGCAAGCTGTACACCGAGACCCTGGTGCGCCGAGGCGATATCACGCTCGAAGACGCCGAGTCGGCCCTCGACGACTTCAACAAGGCCTTGCAGACGGTGCTGGATGAAGTCCGCGGCGAGCCTTCGCTCGTCCCCGACCACCTCCCGGACGCCGAGCCGGCCGCGGCAGAGGTCCCGCCGGAGGAGACCGGCGTGGCGGGCGATGTCCTGCACGCCTTGGCTTCGATCGTGCGTACCGTTCCTGATGGCTTCACCATCCACCCCAAGCTGGAGCGCCAATTCTCCCAACGGGACGAGGTGGTGGCGGAAGGTCAAGTTGACTGGGCTCTGGCCGAGGCCCTGGCCATGGGCTCGCTGTTGTACGAAGGCGTCAACGTGCGTCTGACCGGACAGGACACCCGCCGCGGCACATTCAGCCAACGGCACGCCGTGCTGGTGGACTACGCCAACGGGGAGGAATTCATCCCGCTGGCCCATATCGACACTGGGCTGCGCCGAGTCGGCGCTGGTGCGTTGGAGCCGGCCGAAGGCTCGATCGGCTGCTTCACCGCCCGCGACTCGCTGCTCTCGGAGTACGCCGCCGTCGGCTTCGAATACGGCTATTCGGTGGAAGCGCCCGAGGCCCTCGTGCTGTGGGAAGCGCAGTTCGGTGACTTCGTCAACGGCGCGCAGATCATCATCGACAATTTCCTGGTGGCGGCCGAGATCAAGTGGGGCCAGCACTCCAGTCTGGGCCTGTTGCTCCCCCATGGGTACGAGGGCCAGGGGCCCGAGCACTCGTCATCTCGCGTCGAGCGATTCCTGTCGCTCTGCGCCCGTGACAACCTCCGGGTGGTCATCCCGTCCACGGCGGCGCAATATTTCCACCTACTGCGCTCGCAGGCGGCGCGCACGCCGAAACGGCCCTTGATCGTGGTGACCCCAAAGTCCTTGCTACACGCCCATTCCTCGCGTTCCCCCTTCGCTGAATTTGTCGACGGATCGTTCTCGACCGTGCTCGAAGATACCGAAGTGGTCGACCCCGGGACGGTCCGCCGCATCGTGTTGTGCAGCGGAAAGGTCGCCCATGAGGCGATGCAGCGGCGCCAAGAGCTGGCAGGCCACGACGCCACGGCGGCGGCCGGAGTGGCCATCGTGCGCGTCGAGCAGCTCTATCCGTGGCCGACGTCGCGCCTGACCGCTGTCTTCGATCACTACGGAGACGCCGAAGAGGTGGTGTGGTTGCAGGAGGAGCCCGAGAACATGGGGGCCTGGTCATTCGTCCATGCGCGCTTGCACGCCTTGCTGCCTGAGCGTCTGAAGTTGCGCCATGTCAGTCGGAACGAATCGGCCAGTCCCGCCATCGGAAGTGCCGCACTCCATCAGTTGGAGCAGGCTGACTTGTTGCGGCGCGCCATTGGCTGAACCGCATCACGTCGTGGTGGACGGGTCGAACCTGGCCACCGAAGGACGCACGCTCCCGAGCTTGAAGCAATTGGACGAAGCGGTCAGGGCGTACGCCGAGGAAGATCCCGAGGGCCGCATCACCGTCGTGGTGGACGCATCCTTCGAGCACCGGATTGACGAGTCCGAGCGCGAGCAGGTGCGCGAGGCCATGTTGAACGGGGAAATCGTCTCCCCGCCGGCCGGCGCCATCGGACGTGGAGATGCCTTCGTCCTGAGGATCGCCGAGCGGACCGGCGCCATCGTGCTCTCCAACGATTCCTTCCAGGAATTTCACGGTGAGCATCCATGGCTCTTCGACGAGGGCCGGCTCATCGGGGGCAAGCCGGTACCCGGGGTGGGATGGATCTTCACGCACCGGCTCCCCGTGCGCGGCGTCAAGAGCCGGGCCGCCACCGCGGAGACACGCTCGAAGCGTGACCCCGAATCGGCTCCGGCCAAGGCGGCCGAGTTGGCCAAGGCGGCCAAGAAGGCGGCCCGGCGTTCATCGAAGAAATCGGAGCCCGTCCTCGATTCCTCCTGGCCCCTCACGCCCACCTCGCCGCCACCGGCTCGTCCTGCTCGCAAAGCCGCGGCATTGGTCGATCCCACCTTGTCGACGGCCATTGACGAGGCGGTGGCCGAAGCGCTCGACCCGCCCGAGGCCAAGAAGGCAGCCAAGGCTCCGGCCAAGAAGAAGGGCGCGGCGAAGAAGGTGTCGGGACCCAAGAAGGCCGCCGCCACCAAGAAGGCACCGGCGACGAAGAAAGCATCGGTGGCCAAGAAGGCGCCAGCCAAGACCCAGGTGGCCAAGAAGGCGGCTGCCGAGGCCAAGGCACCCCAGCGGACCCGGGCCCACCTCGCCGCCGCCCCCGTGGCCAAGAAGACGTCGTCCAGCCCACCCCCGGCGGTCAATGCACCCCTCGCCTTCATCAATTTTGTGGCCACCTACCCGGTCGGGAGCACTCTTGAAGGTGAGGTCGTCTCCTTCACCTCGCACGGGGCCATGGTCGATGTGGCATTGCCCGACGGCGGCCGGTTGCACTGCTACATCCCCCTGAGTGCCATGGGGACCCCGCCACCAACCAAGGCGCGTGAACTGCTGAACAAGGGTGAGCTGCGCAAGTTCGTGCTGGCCGGGCTCGACCCGCCCCGGAGAGTGGCGGAGCTCTCCCTTCCCCTTGCTCCGGCCAAGAAACAGCGCAGCCCGGTCAAGAAGGCGGCCAAGAAGGCGGCCAAGAAGTCCTCCTAGGGCCAGTGTCTATAGTCTCGGGCCGATGGAGAAGATGCCTGACCCGATCGACGTCTTGGCCCATCGGCCGCCCTTCCTCTTCGTCACCGCGGTCGAATCGGTTGAACCGGGCGTCTCGGCGCGGGGGCGCTGGGAATTGACCGGCGATGAGCCGTTCTTCTCGGGTCATTTCCCCGGCCGCCCCACCCTTCCGGGCGTGCTGATGATCGAGTCGTTGGCCCAGCTGGGCGGTATCGCCCTTCTCCTCGACGAGCGCTTTGCCGGCAAACTCCCCCTCTTCGGCGGGATCGAGCGGGCCCGGTTCCGCCGCCAGGTGGTTCCCGGCGACACCCTCGCGCTCCAGATGGACCTGAACCACATGTCGTCCCGCGCCGGGAAGGGCCACGGCATCGCCTCGGTCAACGGCGACAGGGCGTGCGAAGCGGACCTTCTCTTTGTCCTCGTCGACGCCGGTGCCCCCTGATGCGCCTAGCCACCTGGAACGTCAATTCGCTCACGGCACGCCTGCCGCGCCTGACCTCATGGATGGAGGAGCACCAACCCGACGTGCTCTGCCTCCAGGAGACCAAGCAGGCCGACGACAAGTTCCCGCTGGAGACATTCAACGCCATGGGCTACGAGGCGGCCCACCACGGCGACGGACGATGGAACGGGGTGGCCCTGCTCAGCCGCATCGGGCTGGTTGAGGTGGCGCGGGGGTTCGGCGCCGTCGAGGACACGCATGGGTGTCGCTTCCTGGCCGCTACGTGCGCCGGCGTACGGGTGCACTCGGTCTACGTGCCCAACGGGCGGAGCCTGGATGACGAGTTCTACCAGTTCAAGCTGGACTGGTTGGCGCGCTTGCGCACCGTGCTCGACGAGACTTGCCCTCCCGGTTCATCGGTGGCGGTCTGCGGCGACTTCAATGTGGCGCCTGCCGACAGGGACGTGTGGGACCCGGCCCACTTTGTCGGCATGACCCACGTGAGCGAGCCCGAACGGGCCGCCCTCCGCCACGTCGAGGACTGGGGTCTCGAAGACGTATTCACGCGATTCAATGACCCGGGGACCTTCACCTGGTGGGACTATCGAGCGGGCGATTTCCATCAAGGGCGCGGCATGCGGATCGATCTCCTCCTCGTGAGTCAGGATCTGGCGGCACGGGCGACGGCGGCCTTTCGGGACCGTGATGCGCGCAAGGGCCAGAAGCCTTCAGATCATGCGCCGGTGGTGGTTGATTTTTCGGAACCCTAATCCCAGCCGGAATGTGCCGACATCGCCCCGAGATCCGCCGAACGCGGACTAGCGGACGAGTGCTCGGGCGAAACGGTAGTCTCCGCGCCATGAACCCCGACGGGTACCTCAAGGTTTTCCGGGATCGTTCCGTCGCCTTGTTGACGTCGGCGCAAGCCGACCTCGAGGTGGCCGTGCCGAGCTGCCCGGGCTGGACCGTGGCGGAGCTCATCACGCACGTCGGCACGACATGGGGTTGGGCCGCCGCCATCGTGCGCACCGGAGCTCGCGATGATCTCCCTTCGGCTCCCGATGATCCCAGTAGCACCGAACTCCTCGAGTGGGCGGCGGAGCAGTCGCGCCAGCTGTCCGACGCGCTGAAGGGAGCCGATCCGGACTCCGATTGCTGGACGTTCGGCCTTCCACGATCGCGGCTGTTCTGGTTCCGGCGTCAGGCCCTCGAAACGGCCGTCCACGCCTGGGACGTGCAGCACGCCACCGGGCAGCCCGATCCAATTGACCCCGATTTGGCCACCGACGGCATCGATGAGTTCGTGGCGGTCATGCTGCCGCGCCACATCCAGCGTCAACCCGACAACTGGACGGGCCAGTCGCTGCACCTCCACCGTACGGATGGCGACGGTGAATGGATGATCCGGCTGGGCCCGGGTGCTTCTCTCTCCACTGAACGCACTCACGACCAAGGGGACGTGGCCCTCCGAGGTCCGGTGTCGTCGCTCTACCTGTGGTGCCTTAACCGCCTACCGTCGACCGAGCTTGAGCTCGTTGGCGATGGCGCCATAGCCGATCGATGGACCGCGGAAGTCTCGTTCTGATTGAGAACGCCTGACCCTCGGCATTGCCCCATCAGTACGTGATCGACCTCCGCAGCGCCGTGCAGCTGGACTCAATGCTGGCTGATTGCTGGCCGAAGGCTGGCTGGGGTGGTTCGAATCGGAGCGCGCTCGCAACGTAGGCGTTTCAGGACTCCGTCGAAGAGAACTCCGTCAATGCCTCAGACGAGCGCGAGAGGGTGACCGGGTGGCCGAAAAAACCCGGCAGACCGCCGCTGTGCAGGAAGACGATCCGCTCGCCGGGAATGATCCCGCCATCTTTGACGGCACCGACCAAGCCGGCGAGGGCCCGACCGGTGTAGATCGGGTCCAGAACGAGCCCTTCGGTCCTGGCTGCCAACGTCAACGCAGCCATTACCGGATCGGTGAGTTCGCCGTATCCAGCACCGACCTGGTCGAGTCGGATCCTCAACGCTTCTGGGGCAACAGGGGCGCCGGCGAGGCCGGCGACCAGTTCGGCCACGGTCGCTGCAGGATCGCCGATGGCACCACAGTCCACGCCGAGCACTCGTCGGGTTCCGAGCGTGTGCACGAGGCCCGCCATGGTGCCACCAGATCCAACCGCGGTCACAACTTGTGACAGATCCTCCGCCTGCGTCAGAAGTTCGTGGCCACACTCGACGTAGCCACGTGCGCCGAGCGTACTTGAGCCCCCATAAGGAATGAGCTCTGGGCGGGCACCCCGTTGGCGCAATTGATCGACGATGGCCAATGCGATGGCCTCAAGATCTTCGTGAGCAATGTCGCCAGCCCACGCCACGGTGGCGCCCAACAGTCCATCGAGCGCGATGTTGCCGCTGCCGGGACCACCTTTGGCGCCAGCCAGCACCAGCACGACGTCAAGTCCCAATCGTGCGCCGGCAGCTGCGGTCAATCGGGCGTGATTGCTCTGACGAGCGCCGCAAGTGACAAGGGTGTCGGCGCCACGAGCCACCGCGGCACCGCAGATCCACTCCAACTTGCGCACTTTGTTTCCCCCACCACCGAGACCAGTGAGATCGTCGCGTTTGATCCAGAGATCGTTTCTGCCCAGTCCGAGCGCCTGAGCCATCCGGGGGGCAGCTTCCAGTGGCGTAGGCCAGGTGCCAAGGACGGCGGGTCCAGGTTCAAACGAATCTGTGGCCATGAACCGTCCCCTTTCGAGTCAGTCGTGGATGGTGGTCATTGAGATTAGGCATGGCGGCCCCGATTCGGGGCTGGCGGGGAAGACTGTCTGGCAACGAAGAGTCACATTCTCCAACGGCGGAATCCACCTTCAGAATTGATGACCTGACCGGTGATCCAGGCACTGGCGTCGGAAGCCAGCCAACACGCAAGCCGGGAGACGTCTTCGGGTGATCCCCATCGACCGGCTGGCAGGGCGTTTCGCACCTGCTGACCAAGGCCAGGGCTGGCCCATCCCGTGTCCGTCGGTCCCGGATTGATTGCGTTCACGGTGATGCCCCGGTCGACGAGTGCATCAGAAAGACTCAGTGTTACCTGCTGAATGGCACCCTTGCTGATGGCATAGGGAATCTCTTGGCTCATGGGGGCAAGATGCTGGCCCGACGTGAAGAGGATGACTCGTCCTCCAGCCTTGTCATCGTTGTGTTGGGCGGCAAAAGCTTGAGTGAGCAGCACACTGGCTCGGGCATTCACTGCCCATGAAAGGTCCAGCTCTGCCGCCGTCACGTCGGCGAGTGTCTGGCCCGAGCTTCGAGCATGGTTTGCCACCACGACGTCGACATGACCGAACTGGTGTACCGCCCGGTCGATCACGAATGCTGGCGCATCGGACTGGGCAAAATCGGCTTCGACGTGTTGGAGATGATCACGGTTGCCGCCCAGGGCGTCCAGCACCTCCGCCATCCCAGCAGGATCGCTGCCCCAGGGCTGATCGGCGTCGTGTGGAGTCCAAGAATGGACCAACACCTTGGCTCCCGAAGCCAATAGATCGCGGGCAATGGCGAATCCGATCCCGGCCCGACGGCTGACACCGGTCACCACGACGACCCTTCCCGCCATCGATCCAACGCCATGCACGATTTCGATTTCGGTCTACGAATAGCGGGCGGCCCGCGTACCCGGGGGATTCTGAACCCCGGGAATCAGGTCCGGATTCTCCACGCAGACCTCACATTCGAGGCCATCGGGATCGCGGAAGAAGATACTCAACATCGCCCCAAAATCGGTGACGAAGTCGTCCGCTGCTCCCCGGGCCATAAGTCGCTCTCTGATCGCTTCAAACGCCTCGATCGATGCGGCTTGCACGGCCAGGTGATCAATACGGCCGCGGCCGAACATCGGGGTCTGCCGGTCGGCCTCGGTATTGCCCTCAATCTGGAAGACATTGAGTTCTGACCAGTCGCCAATCTTGATGATTGAGAGTCGAGGTCCCTTCCCTTCCGGGAACTCCGAACCATCCTTGAGGACTTCTGCCTCAAAGACCTCTTGGTAGAAGGCGATCAGACGACTCGCGTCATTGGTGATGGTGGCGACGTGGTTGAGTCCCTTCAGCAGCACAAGGCACACCTCCCCTAAAGCGGCTCTATGCGCATTGTAGATCGAAGCTTCGTCCTCTCAGGCAATTGAGAGCACTGCTTGAAATGGGGACTCTATTTCTCAGGCATTCCGCAGAAGAGCAATCAGAACCGCTGATTCGGCGCGCAGACGGGTCGCTTCGTCGTGTCGGCCGAGCCGCTCGTAGTCGGCTGCAGCAGACTCTCTATCCGCCACCTCGCCCTCGACGACAGCTCTGATCTGTCGGTCGGAGATCTCTCGCCTGGGGGCCTCACCCGCCCCATGGCCAACCACCGCACCGGCAATGGGCCCACCCATCGGGATGGGTCGTTCCGGGATATCGACGGCTTCAGCGTTGTCGATGGCCCCGAGGGTGGTTCGGAGTGCGGCGATCGCCAGGGAGTCTCGTCCCTTCATCGCTACCACCAGGGCCTGGCGAAGTCGCTGTCGCAGCTGCCCGACTTCAGGTGGGTTCGACGTCACCAATTGGCTATTGAATCACAAGGTCCAGCAACCTCATGCCCCAATCCCTCCGGTCAATGCCGTCGCCATCGGCGATCAGATCGAACTCGTGCACCACCACGTTCGCTACGGCGTTCGTGCTCCGATGCGTACGACCGCAGCGATCACGATGAGTCCGAAAGCGACGGACGCGAGGAGAGTGATCACGCTGGCAGTAGGACTCATGGTTTCCTCCATCGAATCGGGTTGGGGGTCACCCAACCTTGGCAACATTTGTGAACTCTGGTCCCAGCGACGCACGATGTCAAGACGCACGATGTCAATAGGTTCAACCATGCGGCCAAATGCTCTCGCCGTGGGCGACATGGGCGGATCGAGATGAGGATTCGGGTCTCCCGACAGTGCAGTTGACGTCAAAGCACGTTGATGATGTTGGCGAGATCCGTGGGGCGACTGATCATCGCCATGTGCCCGGCGTCGAGATCGATGACCTCTACCTGTCCGAGGTTCCGGATCATCTGGTTCTGAATCTCGAGGCTGATGCTGGCATCACGCAGGAGACGTATGTACGTGCGAGGAATGGGTTGTCGCAGTCCCGTGAGATCCGATGGTTCCGATAGCGCGCCCAGAGATTCAGGACAGAGTCGGCGGAGAGTCGAGGCGACCTGATCCTCGTCCATGTCGTTGCAGAACATCGCTCTGGCGAGGTCCGGGTGCAGGCCACCACTCTCGATCACATGGTCACCGACGAGGTCGGCTACCTCTTTGACAGCGGGGCTGAAGTCACCGAGCACTTCCAGCAACGTCGTGCCCTGAGCGGGAACGGCACACGAGACAAAGACGAGGCGTCGAAGCCGGGTGGGTACCAGCTCGGCCACGCGGGGGAGCGTGAGTCCAGCCATCGAATGGCCGACCAGTGTCACGTCGCTCAGGTCGTTCTCCAGGATTTCACCCGCGACCGAAGCGGCGAAATCAGCAAACGTCAGGCTGGCCAGGTCACCTGGGGTGCGCCCTCGACCTGGAAGATCAACGGCATATGTCGGCCCATCGAGGAGGGGACGGGCCTCGGCCCAACATGTACCCGAGAAGCCACCGCCATGAACCAACACGTATGTCACCTGATCAGACTGTCACTTCGCAGTCTCGAGTCACAAGAAAGGGGAGTGACCAATCAAGATCGCGCTGTCTCCAACCCTTGCCGCCTCTCCCGTGGGCAACCGGCAGTCGCAGAAGAAGGTGTGAGTATGGCAAGTGTGGTGCAACCGCCCAACGCACCGGCGTGGCTCAGAGTGGTGACGGCCGAGGATCGCCCCGATTTGTGGGAGCTGGTCAACACCCGGCACCTCTTCGACGGCGTGTGGCCGGAGTACAACCACCACGGCAATCACGCCGGGCGCTACTTCGGGGCACTGGTGCCCACCCATGCCGATCTCCAAGTGCTCTTCATCGACGAACGGAGAGGTCGGGTCGTCGCGCGCGGTCGGACCATCCCGTTCCGCTGGGATGGAACACTCGACGATCTTCCTGCGGGTATCGACGCAGTGGGCACCCGGGCCGTCACGGAGTCGGCTCCTCCGTCGGCGCTGTCGGCCTTGGCGGCAGAAGTGGATCCCAGTTACCAGGGATCGGGTTTGAGCGCGCTGCTGATCAAGACGATGCGTGCAGTTGCCCAACTCCACGGACTCGATCCGCTCCTGGCGCCGGTGCGACCAAGTTGGAAGGACCGCTATCCGCTCACCTCCATTGAGCGCTATGCCACGTGGCGTCGCCACGACGGCCTCCCGTTCGACCCGTGGTTACGAACGCACGAACGGTTGGGTGGGAACGTCCTCCGCTGCGAGCCACGGTCGCTCCAGATCACTGCACCCGTGGCCGATTGGGAGCGTTGGACTGGCATGTGGTTCCCCGAGGCCGGGAGGTACGTCTTTGCGGGCGGACTGGCTCCGCTGGAGGTGTCAGAGGGTACCGGCACCTATTTCGAGCCCAACGTCTGGATGATCCACGACGTGTGACGGTCGCCGGGGCCCGAGTGAGTCAAGGACTCGGTGGTCGGGACCCCGTCAGCGCCGTCTGGTGCGTTGACGTATCTCCCGAAAGGCGGTGGGAGGACCGCGGTCCAGTCGAGCCCTGATCGCCCTCGCACATTCCTCGGCCGACTTCTCGGCCGTGTCCACTGCAAGGTCATAGATTCCCGGATCGTGAACCGCACGTTCCCAGCGCAGTACGGGTTCGGGGACCGCTCCGCTCGGACCCCGCCTCAGGTAGGTCCCCTCTCGCCCCGGCTCTACGGCGGCTCGGCGATCCAGAATGACCTCAACCGGACAGCGGACGCCGATGAAATACGCGGGCAACGCTTCGAGCCGCTCGCTCACCCGATCGAGGATTCCCAGGGGTGTGGAGTAGTCGTCATGATGGCCGACGTCAACGACGACATTGAGGCCGAGCCGACGTTGCGCGATGACCGATTCGTACAGAGCGTCAAAAAGGATCGGCACCAGGGGTTCGAGGTCGGGACGCTCACCCCCGGGACGTAGACCAATCCCCGGTAGCAATTGAATGGGCGTGATTCCCCGAGAGAAGGCATCTACCCCCAGGCTGAGCCACGGACCATCGAATGACACCTGGATGGTCGAGGCGATGCTGGACTTGCCCGATCGGGGCACTCCGTTCAATACGACGATGCGCCCGGCTTCCGTCACCCCAACATCTCAGCGCAAATCGATCATCAACACCACCGCCGTGTGGGGTGTCTCGAGATGGCTACGTTGAGGACGTCTGACGAGCGCCCAACTCCCCATTCGCCTCATGAGGTGCGGGCAGAAGGTCTTCCCGCTTGGGGGCGGTCTTGGCGTGGGTGCGGTTCGGCCACCAGAAGTGCCAGAACCGCAAAGCGGCCAGAGTTGTGACGATGCGCGTCGCCAGGACGTTGGCGGCAAGTAAGACGCCGAGGGCAACCGCCAGCCCGATCTCTTCGAGGAGTTGAATTCCCGTCAGCAGGAGCGAGGCGAAGGTCCCGGCCAAGATGAGTGACGCAGCGGCAACGGCGGGCGCACCGTGCACGATCGCCGTCCGCGACGTTTCGCGGGGGCTCAGACCGTCCTCCAGACCCTCTCGGAGGCGCGACGCAATGAGAATGTTGTAGTCCGTGCCAATCGCGATGACGAAGAGGTACACCACAATGGGAATAGTGAAGTCCAATCCGACGAAACCGAACCCGTTGATGAAGACGAGGGTAATGACCCCGAGCGTTGCTGCATAGGTGAGCACCACCCCCACGAGGAGGTAGATCGGCGCCAACAATGCCCGGAGGAGCAGGGCAAGAATGATGGCAACGATGATCAGAGCAAGAGGGAAGATGTGCTCAACATCGTGGCGCAATGCGGCGCGCACATCGACCAGCTGCGACGTCGTTCCACCGACGAGCGTTGTTGCCCCAGCGACCGCGGTCGAACCGGCCGTCGCTCGCACCGGCCCTTCCACATTGTTGATCGCCGTGATCGAATACGGGTCACTGGTCAGGAGCACGTCAATGAGCGCCTGCCCCTTGCTGGTCGTGTAGGTGGGGGGAAGGACAGTCGAGACCCCTTCGGTCTTTCCCAGTTTGTCGGCGAGCGCGGATACGTCTGATTGGTTGAGGGGATCGGAAGTGTCCGAGGTGACGAAGACCTGGGTGGGGCCCAGGTATCCGGCGGGAAAGGCCGTGGCCATGGTGTTGAAGGCCACCTGAGACGGAGTGGACGACGGGAGCTCGGCCAGTTGGTTGTATGTCGTCTTGAACCCGAGCGCGCCCAGAGCCAAGGCGATGAGCACCACGCTCCACACCAGGAGAACGAGAGCCGGATGCTTGGCCACCATGTCGCCGATGCGCTCAGAACGCGTACGGTGGATCCGCTCCCGCGCCACGGGTTTCGTGGGCCAAAACACCGTGATCCCGAACAGGCTCAAAATGGCCGGCACCAGTGTCAGGGCGGCGAGGAGCATCAGCACGATGCCGATGATGAGGCCCGGCGCCAAGGTGCGGAGCGACTCCAGGCTCGCCACCAACAGAGCGGCAAAGGCGGCGATGACCGTGGCCCCGGCCGATGTGATCACCTCGCCCACCTTGGTCAGCGAGTACCGCAGAGCGCCGGCAGGTTCGTCGCCGGCGACCACGTGCTCTCGATATCGGAAGAGCAGGAAAACGATGTAGTCGGTGCCGACTCCGAACATGACCACCACCAGCAGCGGAGCGAGTTCAGGTCCGACCACGAAATGGAACCAGTCGGCGAAGTCGGCCGTGACGGACTGGGCCACTTGATGAACCGCTCCGATCACCACGATCGGGAGTAGCGCGATCCAGAGGCTACGGAAAACGATGCCAAGCAACAGGAGAATGAGGAGGACGGTCGCAATCGTGATGACCACTTCAGCGCTGTCAAAGGCGTTGGTTGAGTCGACGCTGATGGCGGCGTTGCCGGTCAATCCACCTCCTAGTCCCGAGCCCTCAAGAAAGCTGTCGGTCTTCTCCCGAACCACGGGGACCGCGGCGTTCGGACCGGCGTCTCCGGCCTGACCGGAGAACACCACCTGGACAAGTTGCACCTTCATATTGCTGGACAAATAGAGCGGTGATGTCGTCACCGACTCCACCGAGGCGATCTTGTCCCCGCTCAGTGAGGTCGCGAGCGCTGAGACCTTCTGCTGATCGGCCGTACTGAGAGCGCCACCGTCCGTGGCGCTGACGACGATGGTTCCGCTCGCTCCGGCGTCCGCGGGGAAGTATTTCGAGGCGACATTCTCAGCCTGCACCGACTCGTAGCTACTGGGCAGAAAGGATGAGTTGTTGTTCGAGGTGAACGTGACGAGCTGTGGGGACAGGAGTATCACGAGCGCTCCGGCGATGATCCACGCTCCGATGATCCACCAGGGTCGGCGCGTGACGAACGCCCCGAGCTTTTCGAACACGCGACTCACCGTTCACCCACCCGCACCAGGACCTCCCTTTTGAACCAGGCTCAGAATAGACAGCCGACGGGTCCCGACCGCGTATTTTCAACCTCGGATCCACCGCCCTCTCCCAGCCTCAGCGCTCTGGCTTGGTGAGTCATTCTCGGATCGGTCTTGGCCGAGGTCCCCGCTCATCTTGGCCAGCCGGCCGCAGAGCCCACGCGTGGGGGCACACCCCTTTCTCCGTCAGACCGTCGGCGTCACGGTCCCTCCCGCCAGGGCGTCACCATACGAAATCAATCGTGGCACGGCCTTGTCGGCCTCTGAAGTGCTCTGAGCAGCCCTTGATGGTCTGCCGTCGTGCGCGCGCCACCGGCTCAGGCCAGGGCCGCCTCAATGAGCGACGGGCCGGCCTCGGCGTAGCTCGCTTCCAGGGCCAGCGTCAGGGCGTCGGCGGTCTCCACCCGCCGGGCCGGCACACCGAGGCCCTTGGAGAGGGACACGAAGTCGAGGTCGGGTTCGGTGAGGTCCAACATGCGGCGGGAGAGCGGACCTCCGGCATCGGCCCCGACCCGTTGCAGCTCCATGTTCAAAATGGCGTAGCTCCGGTTGGCCAGGATGACCGTCGTGACGTTGAGGCCTTCGCGAGCCTGTGTCCACAGCGCCTGCAGGGTGTACATGGCGCTCCCGTCGGCTTGGAGGCAGAGCACCGGTCGATCGGGCGCGGCGACGGCGGCACCGGTGGCCGCGGGGAGCCCGTAGCCGATGGCCCCGCCGGTGAGGGTCAGCCAGTCGTGCGGCGGTGCCCCGGCCGTGGCGCCGGGGACGAACAGCCCGGCCGTGTTGCCCTCGTCCACCACGATGGCGTCGTCGGGCAGGGTGGCGCCGACGGCCGCGGCCAGCGTGTCGGGCGCCAAGGCGCCGGTCGGCCGGTCGGGTCGGGCCGCCGGGGCGGGCATGGCGCTGTCGAGGGGGGCGCTCACCGCCTCGGCCAGCGCTTCGAGGGCGGTCGCGGCGTCCTCCCCCGGGAGGACCAACGTGTGCACGGTGCAACCGGTCGGGACGAGGTCACTCGGTTTCCCGGGGTAGGCGAAGAAGGAGACCGGCGATTTAGCCTCCACCAGAATCAGGTGCTGCACCCCGTCGAGTTGGGCCTGCGCCATTTCGCCCAGATAGGCCAAGCGCTCGAGCGCCGGGATGCCGGCTCCCCGGGCCAGATTGGTGGGGAAGGTCTCGCCCAACAAGGCGGCGCCGGTGGTCGTAGAGATGCGGCTGGCCGCGTGCAGGCCCCGAGCACGCACGGCAGCGCCGCCCAACAGCAGCGCGGCGCGTTCGCCTGAAGCCAACACCTTGGCCGCGCTCGCCACCGTCTCCGCCGGTACGATGCTCGGCCGGGTCCGCGGGCGGGGCGGGCACGGTCCGGTTGAAGATTCCGACCACGACGAGTCGGCCGGCAGGACGAGGGTGGCCACGCAGCCCGGCGGGCGGCAGGCGGCAGCCACCGCGTCGGCGGCGTCGCCTCCCACATCGTCGGACCGGGCCGCCACTCGATACCACCCCGAGACCGATCGGGCAATGGACGCGATGTCGGACTCGAGTGGGGCGTCGTAGCGCGCGTGGTAGGTGGCGTGGTCGCCCACGATATTGACCACCGGGACCCGGGCCCGGCGGGCGTTGTGCAGGTTGGCCAGGCCATTGCCCAATCCGGGTCCCAGGTGCAGGAGCGTCGCCGCCGGGTGCCCGCTCACCCGGGCGTATCCGTCGGCCGCACCCGTGGCCACCCCTTCAAAGAGGGTCAGGATGCCGCGCATGTCGGGCACGTCGTCGAGCGCGGCCACGAAGTGCATCTCCGAGGTGCCCGGATTGGCGAAGCACACGTTGACTCCGGCGTCGACCAGGGTGGTGAGAAGAGAGCGGGCACCGTTCATGCAGATTCTCCAGTCGGTCCGAACAGGCGATCGGGTCCCAAGATCCCGTGGGGGTCGAACACGGACTTGATGGAACGCATCAGGGCCAGGGCGGATTGGTCCACCGTGTCGAGGTAGTACTCCTGCTTCTCGGTTCCGATGCCATGCTCCCCGGAAATGGCCCCGCCCGCCGCCACCGCGGCCGCGAAGATCGACCGGATGAGCGCGTGGCGACGTTCCGCGTCGGGTTGGAAGACCGAGAGGTGCACGTTGCCGTCCCCCACATGGCCACAGCCCGTCACCAGGGCCCCGTGCTCGCCGGCCAGCTCCGCCACCTGAGACAGGTAGTCCGGAATGGCGGCCCGCGGCACGACCGCATCGACGATGTCGTCCGCTCCGGACGCCTTGGCCACGAAGAAGGCTTTCTCCCGGGCGGCGATCAGTTGTGCGCCGGCGGTCGCGGGCAGGACGTAGACGTCGAGCGCGCCGAGCTTGCTGAGCAGTGAGCCCACGGCTTGGACGTCGTCCTCCACTCGGGTGGCGTCCATGCCCTCCA
This sequence comes from uncultured Acidimicrobiaceae bacterium, assembly GCA_963821755.1. Classification (GTDB taxonomy): domain Bacteria; phylum Actinomycetota; class Acidimicrobiia; order Acidimicrobiales; family RAAP-2; genus Bog-473. The sequence continues at coordinate 1,414,793 of CAWGEX010000003.1, read as the reverse complement.
GGACCACAACCAGGTAGGCCGATGTCTCCGCCTTGACGGTCTCGGGAATGCCGAGGTCGAGGCCGGCACTGCGGGTGATGCCCGACATGGCGAGGACGTCGATGTACTCGAGGATGGAAGGATCGGCGCCGCTGCTGACGATGTGCGGGACGGCATGGGCCACCTCGTCCAGGGTGGCAAAGGGAGCCAGGACCGTGGCCGCCTCGACCATTCGAGGCTGCACCTTCACGGTCACCTCGGTGGTGACGGCCAACGTGCCCTCCGAGCCGATCAAGAGCTGGGTCAGGTCGTATCCCGAGGAGCTCTTCACGAATCTTCCGCCGGTGCGCATGATGCGGCCGTCGGCCAGCACCACCTCGAGGCCCAGGACGTGGTGCCGGGTCACGCCGTAGCGGACCGCCCGCATGCCGCCGGCATTGGTCGCGACGTTGCCGCCCAGCGATGCGCTCTGTTCGCCCGGCGACACCGGGTAGATCATTCCGAGCGGCGCCAGCGCCTCGTTGAGTTCGTCCAGGGTCACGCCCGGTTCGACCACGGCGACCCCGTTCTCCGGGTCGATCTCCCGGATCGCCCGCATGCGGTCGAAGCAGAGCACGATGCCGTCGGCGACCGGCAGGCACCCGCCGGAGAGTCCGGTGCCACTGCCCCGGGCCACCACCGGGACGCGGTGCTCGTTGGCCCACCGCAGGACGGTGACCACATCGTCCGTCGATCCGGGGAAGACGACGGCCAGGGGTGTCACGGGTTCGGCCGTCAGAGCCTCGTCGTGGGTGTAGTCCATCGCCACCGCCGGGCCGCGCACGACGTGGGCCGCACCGAGCGCCTCGCCAAGCTGTTCGAGTAGGTCAGGCACCGATTCGACCCTACTGGGTGGCGCCGTCGATCCCACTGTCGAGCCGACGGCGCAGTTCGGCCACCCGGGACGAGATCTCCGACGCCGCGGTCGGCGCCGCCGCCTTGGTGAGGCGGGCGATCGTCTGCTCCACCGCCCCCAACCAGGGACTGGGACTCCGTTGACGGGTCGATCCCCCCGCCGTGACCGAGCCGTCGCCGGCGGACCAGCTGCACCACAGCTCCTCCTCGGCCCTCGTCAGCGCCACGTAGAACAGTCGGCGCTCCTCGGCCACGGCATCTGGCGTCCGGGCCGAAGCGATCGGCATCAGCCCCTCGCTCAGCCCGATGATCATGACGGTATGCCACTGCAGGCCCTTGGACCGGTGGAAGGTGGTGAGCACCACGGCGTCGCGAGCCACCTCCTCGTGATCGCCCTCCTCCTCGTCCTCCTCGGCCCTGAACCGAGCGTGACGCGTGCCTCGCAGATCGGAGGCCGGGCCCAGGTCCGCCCCCGCCACCAGGCAGGGCACGCCCGCAGATTCCATGGCCGCCTGGACGACGCCCAACTGCGCATTGGTGCGGGTCAGCACCGCGATGCTGGACCACCGCCGCCTCGGACCACGGGACTTCTTGGCCCGGTCCGCCACCCACATTGCCTCGTCCTGGTCGCTCTGGTGGCTGATCACACCGGGCACCGGACCGTCGACGCGGCTGCTGCTCGGGTCGGCCACGTCGGTCGCCTCGCTCCGCTCCGACTCGCCGTCACGCAGGACGGCGGTGGCCACCGCCACCACCTGCGGCGTGCACCGGTGGTTCTCATCCAATCGAATGACCCTGGTGCCCCGAAGGACTTCGGGCAACCGGTGCAGCAGGGTCGGATCGGCCCCGTTGAAGCCGTACACGGACTGGTTGGGGTCACCGACCACGAAGAGATCGGGCTCGTCCGACAGCAACGCGGTGAGAAGGCGGAACTGAGCGGGATTGACGTCCTGCATTTCGTCGACGAAGAGGTGACGGGTGCGCCAGCGGATGGCGTCGGCGAACGAGGCATCACCGGCCAGGCTGTCGGCGCAGGCCACGATCAGGTCGTCGAAGTCGAGCAGGCGCCGGCGGGTCCGCTCGGCCTCGTATCGGGCGAATACCTCGGCCACCTGCTCGGAGTTGATGCCACTGCGCCGCTTGGCCCGCCGGGCCTCGGCCTCGTAGCGGTCGGGGGCGACCAAACGCGCCTTGGCCCAGCCGATCTCCCCGTCGAGGGCGCGCACCCGGCGGGGGTCGCCGGACGTCACCTCGGCCACCAGGCGGCGGCGATCGGGCATCAGTTGCGGCTCGGGCCGTCCCCGCTGGGCCCGGTGCTCGCGCAGCAGCGACAGGGCGGTGCGGTGAAACGTTCCCGCCTTGACCCCGGACACCCCGAGCGACCACAGCCGGGTGCGCAGTTCCTCGGCCGCCTTTCGGCTGAAGGTGGTGACCAGGACCCGGTCGGCCTGGATCGACCCGTCCCGCACCCGGCGCGCCACCCTCAGCGTCAGCACTCTGGTCTTGCCTGCCCCTGCGCCGGCCAGCACGCAGAGCAGCGGATCTTCCGCCTCGATGGCCTCCCGCTGGAACGGCGTCAGGCGGTTGGCGCCGGGAAGCTGCTCCCAGGCTTCACCCTCGAAGGTCATGACCACCTCCTCAGGGTACCGAAGGGGTGCCTCAGGGGCTTTCTCGCCGCTCCTTCGGCCCCCTTCGGTGCGCTGACGTCGAGGCAGGGCCCGTTTGGCGGGCGAGGTCGTGGTCAGCGGTCCGGCCTCTCCGGCACCGGCTGCGGCGCTCTCTTCAAATCCGACTCCCCTTGGTCATGACCATGCACCAACAGCGGGGCCGTCCTTCACCCCTGTGCTCGAGGGCAACGCGGTGGTGAGACCGGAGGGGCCCGGCGGGGGAGTGGGCCGGCGTGGGCCGGGGTGTCCTCGGGACTAACCCGCGCCCACTCGGTGCGACGCGGCGTGCTCGAGGAACAAGCGGGCCACGGTTGTCGCGTGGTGTTCGGGGAGCCAGTGACCGGCACCCCGGAGTATTTCGTAGCGGTAGTCGCCCGTGACGAATCGCCCCGTGAGGTCGGCGGCGCGGCGGCCCAGGGCAAAGTCCTGGTCGCCGTAGACGTACAGCGTCGGCACCGGGGACGGGCCCAGTTCCGATGGAGCCGTGAAGGGCAGAGCCCGGTACCAGTTGATCGCCGCCGTGGCGGCACCCGGCTGGCTGAGCACATCCAGGTAGCCGTCCAGCGCCGCCTCGTCCAGCCCGGTGCGCACCAGGCTCCGGCGCAGGTACCGCAGTCCGGGTTGGCGAAAGCTGTACTCGGGCAGGACGGGCAGCTGGAAGTAGGCGATGTACCACGAGTGCAGCAGCTGGGTGCTGGTCACCATCGATCTGAGGAAGGCCCGCCCGTGGGGCGTGGCCAGCGACGTCATGGTACGCAGGCGCTCGGGATGCCAGGCCGCCAACGACCAGGCCACCGCGCCACCCCAGTCGTGACCGATGACGTGGAAACGTTCCGCTCCGGCCTGGTCGGCCAGCGCCACGACGTCGGCGGCGAGCCGCTCGAGGCGGTAGGCCCGCCGACCGCGGGGCCGGGCGCCCGGCGAGTAGCCCCGCTGGTTCGGGGCCAGGACTCGGTACCCCTGGCCGGTCAGCAGTGGCGTCAGGTCGTCCCACGAACGGCACGTCTCGGGAAAGCCGTGCAGAGCGATCACCAGGTCACCCTCCTGCGGTCCCGAGTCGGAGACCTCGAAGCGCAATCCGTCGTGGTGGTAGGAGTCCACGGACCTATCGCTCCAGGTGCCGCTAGTGATCGGTGGCGAACAAAGACCTTCGCTGGTGCCGCTGCAGCGCGAGATCGACCAGTCGATCGATGAGGGCGGTGTAGCTCAGCCCGCTCGCTTCCCACAGCATCGGGTACATGGAGATGGGCGTGAAGCCGGGAATCGTGTTGACCTCATTGACGAGGAATTGTCCTTCCCTGTTGTAGAAGAGGTCGACGCGGGCCATGCCCTCAGCCCGGAGGGCTTTGAAGGTCCTGATCGCCAGCGCTTGCGCTTCGACAATCTCGTGATCGGAAAGTGGGGCGGGAATGAGGAGTTTGGTATCCGGAGTCCGATATTTCTCGTCAAATCCGTAGAAAGCGCCGTCGCAGACGATCTCTCCGGGCAATGACGCCGCGGGTGAACGATCACCCAGGACCGCCACCTCGATCTCTCGACCTTGAATGGACTCTTCAAAGACGAGGTACTCGTCGTACGATTGCGCCAGCTCGATTGCCGGCCGAAGCTCAGCCACGGTGTCGGCCCGGCTAATGCCAATCGACGACCCGAGGTTGGCCGGCTTGACGAACATGGGATAGCCGAGAGTGTCTCCGAGCTCTCCTCGAAATTCATCACTCAGCTCATTGACCCGGGCGCTCATCCATCGCGCTTGGGGGATGCCGTGAGCCTGCAGCACTTCTTTGGCCATCCCTTTGTCCATGCAGACCGACGAGCCAAGTACGCCCGAACCGACATAGGGAACCCCGGCCAGCTCCAGCAGACCCTGGATGGTTCCGTCCTCCCCCATTGGGCCATGAAGCAGGGGGAAGACGACGGTCGTTGCTCGGCTCGGCGAATCGGGGAGCATGCCCACCTGAGGGAGGACGGAGGTATCCGGCGCCAGATCGGGCGAGGGCAAGGCACCGGCTGCGGTTGCCGATTCGATCGATGTGTCGCTGGCATCAACCCACTGCCCCGTCCGGGTGATCCCGATGGGGACGACGTCGTAACGGTCGGAGTCGACCGCACGCAGCAGATTGAAGGCCGAAATGCAGGAGATTTCGTGTTCAGCTGAACGGCCGCCGAAGAGCACAACTAGTCTGACGCGCCCATCCATAAGTGGGGCCAATCTACCGCACCCATATGGAAGGCTTCACGAATGCGATTCTCCGCGACGAAACTGGCCGAGGCATTGCGCGGCCACGTTGTCGGTCCCGAGGTCGAGATGGACGGGGTCGCGACCGATACGCGTGACATGCGGCCGGGTCAGTTGTTTGTGCCGCTCCGTGATAGTCGGGATGGACACGATTTCATCGAGCGCGCGCTCGATGCCGGGGCGGTCGCCTATCTGACGGACGGAGCCACGTCGGACCGGGGGACGGCCATTGTCGTTTCGGATCCAGCGTTCGCCCTCATGGACATCGGGCGGGTGGCCCGAGGCCGCGTGAGCGGTCACGTGGTCGGCATCACCGGCTCAGTCGGGAAGACGACGGTGAAGGATCTCACGAGCGAGTTATTCGCCTCGACCTATCGAACCGCAGCGAGCCACCTGTCGTTCAACAACGAAATTGGTCTACCCATGACGCTGGCCAACGCCGACGAGGACGTGGAGGTCGTCGTGGCGGAACTGGGAGCCCGTGGCCGCGGTCATATTGCCGACCTCTGCGACATCGCGCGGCCCACCGTCGGCATCATCACCCGGATCGGCCTGGCGCACACGGAGTTCTTCGGGACGCTCGAGGAGGTGGCGGCGGCGAAGGCAGAATTGTTCGAGGCCCTACCTTCATCGGGAATCGCCGTGCTCAACGGCGACGATCCGATGGCTCCGATGATCAGCGGCCGTTCCTCGGCGCCCGTCCTGCTGTTTGGAATGGGCAGCAATTGCGACGTCACCGCCGGACGGGTGCAGATGAACGAGGAGGCGCAAGCCGCCTTCCACCTTTCGTCCCCCTGGGGTAGTGCCGATGTGCGACTGGCCATTCATGGAGAGCACCAGGTAGCCAATGCTCTCGGTGCGATGACGGCGGCTCTGTGGGCCGGGGTGTCGCTCGACCATGCCGTTGCGTCCATCGCCCGGGTTGAGGATCCCCCTTGGCGCATGAACGTCGCCTTGCTGCGCAGCGGGGTCATTCTGGTCAATGACTCGTATAACGCCAATCCGACTTCCACCGAAGCGGCCCTGCGAGCTCTGCGCGCCCTTCCCGGAGATCGGCGTATCGCCATCCTTGGCGGGATGGCGGAATTGGGTGAGGGATCGGACGAACTCCATCGCTCAATCAGCACGATCGCCGGGTCGCTCGGGATCGCTCTCATTGGCTACCAGACCCTCGCCTATGGGAAGGACGCGGTATCGAACATGGCCGAACTGATCGACCGGCTCGATGGGCTGCACGCCGGGGACGCCATCCTGGTCAAGGGAAGCAGGGCTTCGGGTATGGAGTCGGTGGCGGAGTCGCTGGAGCGCTCGCTCGACGTCCCCGGCGGTGCCGACGTCGATCGTTGACGCATGCCAGCTCGGGCGGGGACGCGCTGTCACGCACACAGGCGGCGATGGCCCCGGTCTCGCCTGACATACAGCGATCGGCGGTCACGGCCGGTCACCGCGGCCAGTTCGGAGATGGAGTAACCCAACACGTGCTGTGCATAGATCACCTCGATCTCCTCGGGCCTCATCCCCCGTTGGTGGAGGTCCAAGAGGGTCCGGGCCAGCTCTTCGAGTTCAGTCTCCGAACGCGCGGTTTTCGTCGACATGACGTCAGGCGTCGCATGAACGTGGCGTTTTCGCAGGTCGCGTGCTCGAAACAGCTGCCGGCGAATGCGACAGCGCGCCGCCGACAGGACGTCGAGGACGGCAAACGGACGGTCCTGGCCCGCCCAATCGGCCAGGACTTCCCAGGTGGTCGAGACCAGCTCGGTGAAGAATTCGCTCCCGTCCCTCCAGTCCCCACCCTGACCCCAGCGCAATCGGGACGCGATCGTCAGCATGCCCGGGATCAGTGCTTGCAGGAGAAAGCGGGCGACCAGAGGATCGACGTCTGCCTCCCGCAGGAGCACCCGTACCAGTGCGGCGGCCCGTTCCCGCGCTTGTCGGCCCGAAGCTCGGCCCATGAACTCGATCAGGTCGCAGGGGGTGGCACAGGGACCGGTCCGATCGGGCCCCGAGCCATGGACCAAGCGAGCCAGGTCCGGATCTCGCGCCGCCAACGCGTGGAGGACCCGCACGGCGCCGGGGGAGCGACCCAGTGTGCGCCATTCGGCATTGAGTTGTTCGATGGGAGCGATTCGCTGTCGCGTCGGTGGCATGACGGCGACGGTGCCGTGTGGGCGTCCCCCTATTCCTCCCCCCAACGGCGGTCGGATTCGCCTTCAACCACCGGGTCCACGACGGCCCTGGTGGGGGATAACCTCCCCCGATGGATATCGAGGAGTTCTACGACGGTGACGCCCGACGACGGCCCTCGGCGGAGATCGAGCTGGGCACGGAGTGGCGTGACGTCCACGGCGCCCGCTACGAGCTCAACTGGATCGAGGACACCGGTGAGCTCTATGTCATGCGAGAGCCGGTGCCCCACATCCGGCAGGGCCCCTTCGGCGGTCAGCGCTATTCAATTGGTCCCGGTGAAGAGCAGAAGATGACGGTGCACGTGGTGGCCCAGGTCGATTCCCTCGAGAAGGTGCACTCGATTCTCGAGGGCTGGCCGGACGCCATGTCGGCTGAAGGCGGAGCCGAGTGGCTGGCCGATCGGTTGCGCTCGGCCGGTGTGCTCATCGGTCCCGACGATCCGATCGAGGACGTCGACGCCGACCCGATCGGCGAATAGGGGGCTGTGCCCGTTCAGCTTGGGGCCGGGAGATCCAACATGGTGGCCAAGAGTTGAGTGGCCAGATTGTTGGTCGAGGTGGTGTCGGGATCATCGGGCAACGCGTCGCTCTCCCTGGTGAGCTCGGCCAACCGGACCATGATGGCGGCGAAGCGGAAACCGGAGAAGATCTCGTAAAAGAAGAGGTCCTTCATCGGGCGCCCCATGAGCTCGCTGTAACGGGCGATGGTCTCCTCGTGCGAGGCGAAACCGGGCGGGCGGGGGAGACCCAGGCCGTCGGCGAACTGCCGATTGAAGTAGAGCCACCATCCGAGGTCCATTTCGGGTTGCCCGAGCGTCGCCATCTCCCAGTCCAAGACGGAGACACATTTGAAGTCGCGCCAGATCATGTTGCCGATTCGGCTGTCGCCCCAACTGATCACCACGTCGCCTTCCTCGGCCGGCTGGTGGTCGACCAACCACGTCCACGTGGCCTCGAGGGTGGGCTGGGGGGAGCCTTTGGCGGCCCAGTCGAGAAAGTCGCGGTAGTACGACATCTGCTGCTCAAGACCGGGGCGGCCGCGACGGGGCTGGCCCAGCCAGTCCAGGCCCAGGGTGCGCCAGTCCGTGCGGTGGACTGCGGCCATGGCGTCGATCCCGCTCCACCACATGGTGCTCTGCTGCTCGGGCGTTGCCTCGATCACCCAACCCTCGATCGTGTAGGGAAGGTTGTCGGTCGGCACGTCTCCCTCGACGTGGTCCATGGTGAAGAAGGGCACGCCGAGATACTGCGGGTCCTCCTCGTACCAGCCGAGCGGCGGCAGCGGAATGCCCGTGTCGCCGTCCGAGAGCGAGCGCATGACGCGGTACTGGGTGTCGAACTGGGCATCCATGAAGAGAAGGTGCTTGGTGGGGGCCACCCGGACGACCAGTCGCTGTTCCGAGGTCACGCCCTTGGTGGTGATCCGGGTGCGGCACAGGATGGTCTCATTCGAGAATCCGTTCGAGGCCGGTGCCTGCACGTCGAAGACCTCGGGCCGGGCCTCTTTCCCCAACTTCGTGGCGAGCCAGCGCGAGAGGACAGAAGCGACCTCTGAGGGGTCGCGTTGGGCGAGGTCGGGCATGGAGCGGGAGTTTAGGCACCTGGACAGGCTGGACGGAGCGGTCGGCTGTTTTCTTACAGGCCTGATTGGCTACCCTGTGGGCACGCTGCACGTGCAGTCGTTGACTGGTGGCCGAGAGGCCACGGACCGAGGGAGGGTGCAATGGCGATTCGGGACTACGACCGCTTGTTCATCGGCGGCGATTGGATCGCCTCCGAGGGCACAGAGACCATCGGCGTCGTCTCGCCCTCCACCGAAGAGGTCATCGCCCGGGTGCCCGACGGCACCGAAGCGGATATCGACAAGGCGGTGGCGGCGGCCCGTGCGGCCTTTGACCGCGGACCCTGGCCGCGCATGACGCCGTCCGAACGTGGTGCCATCTTGACCAAGGTGGCGGCGCAGATCACGGCCGAAATGGGCGACCTGGCCGAGATCATCACGAAGGAGATGGGTTCACCAATCTCCTTCGCCGCCATGGGCCAGGTGCTGGCTCCTTCCATGGTCTTCGGCTACTACGCCGACATGGCTTCGACCTTCGCGTTTGACGAGGTACGCAGCGGGCTGTTGAACCCATCCGTGTTGGTGACCAAGGAGCCGGTGGGCGTGGTGGGGGCCATCGCTCCGTGGAACGTGCCCCTGTTCATTGCCGCGGCGAAGCTGGCGCCGTCACTGTTGGCCGGGTGCACGGTCGTCTTCAAGCCGGCTCCCGAGACCCCCTTGGACGCCTTCCGCCTGGCCGAGATCTTTACCGACTGCGGGCTGCCCAAGGGCGTCCTCTCGGTCGTCCCCGCCGGGCGCGAGGTGAGTGAGCACCTGGTCACGCACACGGGCGTGGACAAGATCTCCTTCACCGGGTCGGGCGTCGGGGGCAAGCGCATCGGTGGGCTCTGCGGTGAACGACTGAAGCGCTGCACGCTGGAGCTCGGAGGCAAGTCGGCGGCCATTATTCTCGACGACGCCGATCTCTCCACGACGATCCCGGCGCTGTTGCCCAATGCGCTCATGAACAACGGCCAGGCCTGCATCGCCCAGACCCGGATTCTGGCCCCGCGGGCCAGCTACGACGAAGTGGTCGATGCCCTGGTGGGCGGCGTGGCCGCCATGGCGGTCGGCGACCCGATGGATCCGGCGACCGAAGTGGGACCGGTGGTGGCCGAGCGGCAGCGGGCGCGCATCGAGGGGTATCTCGACAGCGGACGCGAGGAGGGGGCCACCGTGGCCTTGGGCGGCGGGAGACCCAGCGGCAGCGCCTTCGACAAGGGGTGGTACGTCGAGCCCACGGTGTTCTCCCACGTCGACAACAAAATGAAGATCGCCCAAGAGGAGATCTTCGGTCCGGTGCTGGTGGTGATCCCCTACGACGGGGACGAGCAGGCCGTGGAGATCGCCAATGACTCGAGCTACGGGCTCTGCGGCTCGGTATGGACAGGCGATAATGACCGTGGCCTCGGCATCGCCCGCCAAGTCCGCACCGGGACCTACATGCTCAACGCTACGTCGCCCATCGACTTTGCCACGCCATTCGGCGGCTACAAGGAATCGGGTGTCGGGCGCGAGTTCGGGCCCGAGGGGTTGGAGACCTTCCTGGAGAAAAAGTCCATTGCCCTGCCGGCCGGGTACACCCCCGGCTGAGCGGGCGGCAGGCAGGATTCGGGCGGACCTCGCCGTTCAAGACGGCGCGGCTGCGGAAGTGGGTTCGGAGGGAGACACGTAGCCGGAGAGCGGGGCGCCATGGCCCTTGACGTCGCCGTAGGACTGGCTGGTCCCGACCTCGACCACGCTGAAGCCAGAGCGATCTCCGTCGCCATTGATCACGTCAGGTGCATCGTCGTGGGCCGTGGCGCTGGTCACGATGGCCACGTGTTGCGCGGTGACAGCGGTGGCGTCGAGGCCGTAGATGGCGACATCGCCGGGTTGGGGCTGATAGCGCGAGGTGACCGGGTGCCACGTCCCGTGGTCGAGACCCCACACGTAGAAGCTGGCTGAGTCGGAGTTGAGGAAGTTCGGTGCCAACTCGTAGAGGACCTCGGCGCCCGCCTGCTTCCAGACCCAGGCGGCGAAGTCGGCGCACCATTGCTCCGAACGGTTGTCGTTGCCGCAGCCGGCGGTCCCGGCGTGCCAGTACGCGCTGAAGCGATTGCAGTAGCTGTCGGAGGGATTGGTCCGATAGCCCACCTGACCTTGGGCGATGGCCACGATGCGAGTTCGCAGCGGGCTCACCCCCGAGCCACCGCCGCCGACCAACAGCGCGCTCACGGCCACGGCAGCCAGGCCGGTCACGACGACGAGGACCACGGACCTCCTCCTCCGAGTCCGGGCCCGGTTGGATTGCGGGAGCCGGTGACGTGAGTGAGGCGACGAGGGGGGACGAGTGGGGCTCAGAAGGTCCAGGGTATTTCGCGCGGACCGCAATTGACGGGCATGGGGAGCGTGCCGTCGGTGCTCCCACCGCGTTACGAGCCCGACGGCCCCTGCGGGTTGACGTTCTGCGGGTTGACGTTCTGCCGGTTGACGTTCTGGGGGTTTCCGTTCTGCGGATTGACATTGACCTTGGTGTTGGCCAGCACGCATTGGGCTCTGAGCGCCGGGACAAGGTGCCCTTCATCAACCGTGCCCACTTCGGCAATGGTCGTCATGAGGGAGTTCCATGAACCATCGGCCGAGTTGGCCTGGGCGGCGAAAGGGAGGGCAATGTGCAATTCGCCGTCGGCCCTGCTGCGGAGCTGGGAGACCAGGGCAGCAGACGTGCCCGGGCGAGAGGAGAGCGCGTAGTCGCGCAATGAGCGATTGACATGCACACAGGCCTGGCGGGCCAAGTCCGCTCCGCTCATGGTGCTGCAGGCGCTGAGTCCGAACGTGACACCGACAGTGATCGCACTCAAGGAGAGCAGCCGGCGCACCTCAGCGGAGCCAGCCGTCAGCTGACTCGAGGAGAAATCGGCTCACAGCCAGGGCGCGATCGAAGACATCACAGAGGAGCTCCTCGCCACCGAGGACGCGGGAGAGCGACACGGGGTGGCGTGCCACGATGCTCAAACGTCGCTCCGAGCCATCGGTGGCGCTGGCGAAGGAATCGATGGCCGATACCTCCAACGGGAGCTCGATTCCACCGACACCGGCCAGGTCGATGGCCAGGCGGAGGAGGTCGGGTCCGCTAGGCAGGGGCGGAAGGGCCCAGGTGAAGGTCAGGGGAAAGTGGAACTCATCGGGGGGCTCCTCCTCTTCGGTGAGGAGGACAACGGCATCTTCGAAGGAGAGGAGGACGCGGGGGTCCACGTCGAGCGCGAGGTGGAGGTCCAACGGGCCGCCGCACCCTTCCTCGGGGTGCAGATCGACCTCCCACACCTGACGCAGGGAGTATGTTTCGACGAAATGGCGTTCGTCATGGACGTGGAAGCCGTGATCGACGGAGTGATCCTTCAGGTCGGCCACGTAGCCGGCGACGTCGATGGCTGCCACAGGGCGATCAGCCTAATGGGGGAAGTGGCGAGGCCAGGTAGGGTCCTGACCCGTGGATGAGATCCAAATGCTCGGGGTCCTTGACGACGCCGTCCAGGCCATCCGCCAGGCCCTCGATGGCCTCAGTGAGTGGGGTTTAGCGGGCACCCGACCGGGTCAGTATCACCTCGATCTGGCCGCCGATGGCGCCGCGCTCCCCATCCTGCACGGGGCCGGGTTCACCGTCCTGTCTGAGGAATCGGGAATGACCGGCGAGTCCACATCGAGGTTCCTGGCGGTGATTGACCCGGTGGACGGTTCGACCAACGCCCACCGGAAGATTCCGTTCTACGCCACCAGCATCTGCGTGCTCGACGCGGAGGGACCGCTGATCGGGCTGGTGGTGAATCTGGCCACCGGCACCCGGTACGCCGCCGTGCGGGGTGGTGGCGCCGATCGCGATGGTGCAGCCCTGAAGCCTTCAGGCTGCCAGGAGCTGTCGTCGGCGATCGTGGGAATTTCGGGGTTCCCTGGGCACCATCCCGGCTGGGCCCAGTTTCGAACGCTTGGTGCGGCGTCGCTGGAGTTCTGCGCGGTGGCCGAGGGCGTGCTCGATGCCTACATGCTGGTGGGGCGCAGCACGCTCTACGGCTGGGACTATCTGGCTGGTCTCCTGATTTGCCAGGAGGCCGGCGCGGTCGTGGTCGAACGCGACGGGGCCGAATTGGTCGTGCGCGACGACGCGCCACGCCGACCGATAGTGGCGGCAACGTCGCAACTGGCCGCCCAGCTCTTGAAGGAGGAGTCACTGTGAGTACCGATGGCGCGGCGCTGTTGGCCCGCAAGACCTGGCGGACCGCCGAACCGCTTCACGGCATGATCTACTTCGTTCCTGAGGCGGCCGAGGCCTACGCCGCCTTGGGGATCACTGGACGCGACGGATATTTCGCGTCCCGGGCCGCACCCATGGGCGCCGTGTCGGCGGAGGTGGTGATTTCCACCTTCTTCAATTTCAATCCTGAGCTGGTGCATGCCGCCATCCCGAAGGCCTGGACCACCACGACGCCCGAGGCGTTGGTGGCGGCCCGCTTCGCCGCGGTCGATGGGGCGTTCCGGCGCCTCATCGGTGACGACGCCGTCCGGTCCGAGGAGATGCGGCTTGCCGCCGAGCTGGCCCGGGCCATGGCCGAGGAGGCCAGCGCCCACATTGAGGGGCGGCCCTTGTGCGCGGGGCATGCGCAATTGCCCTGGCCCGAGGCGCCACACCTGGTGCTCTGGCACGCGCAGTCCATCCTCAGGGAGTATCGAGGAGACGCCCACATCGCGTTGCTCGTGACGTACGGCCTCTCGGGCCTTGACGCACTCTTGACACACGCCGCAGGGGGCGATGTGCCGGCGGACCTCTTGCGCACCACCCGCGGCTGGTCCCACGAGGACTGGAACGCCGCCGCCGACTCCATGCGCTCGCGGGGTTGGCTCACCGACAGCGACGATCTGGCCTTCACCGATCGGGGCGCTGCGTCCCGCCAGGAGATCGAGGACCGGACCGACCAATTATCGGCCGCCCCCTATGCCGCGGTCGGAGAGGAAGGATGCGCCAAACTCCGTACCCTGACCCGCCCTTGGAGCAAAACGTTCTCCGAGGTGCTGTTTCACTGAGGGATCCCGGTCGGTAGGTGAGGGCCTGAACTTCGCGAGTCCACGGCGGCAAAATGGAGAAGGGGATGATTGTTGAGCTTTTCGCCTTCCCCCGACCCAGGAAAGCTGTCATGCTCTACCAGAATAAAATGACCGGCTGGAGGTCGAATGCGTTACCGGAATCGCTTGGCGGGGGTGCTGGTTTCCTTGGCGCTGATTGCCGGGGTTTCGGCTGTGGGGGTTGGAGGCGCTGGAGCCCAGGCCGCACAGAGGGCGACAGTCACTGGGTGGCCGGCGCTGGGCCATTTCCACGTGGCCGCGGCTGACCGGCCCCAGCCAGCACCCGAGCACCGGGTGCCGACCCTCGGTCCACATATTTCCGGCACAACAAATACCGCGAATTCCACCAACTGGTCGGGCTACGTGGACACTGGTGGATTGACAAACACATTCTCCGGTGTGGGTGGGGAGTGGACCGTACCCGCGGTACAGCCATCCGGGGTCCTCGCTGCGTCTTCCCAATGGATCGGCATCGACGGAGCGACGAACAATTCATTGATTCAAACTGGTACGTCCTCAATCACGCAGAACGGTGGCACGCAGTACTTCGCCTGGTACGAGATTCTTCCCGCCGCGTCCATCGAAATCGGAGTTGTCTCGCCGGGTGACGACATGCAGGCGACGGTCATCCAGGACTCACCCACCTTGTGGACAATCACCATCGCCGATAACACATCGGGGGATTTCTTCTCCCAGCCATTCACTTACGTTGGACCGGCGAGCTCGGCCGAGTGGATCGTGGAAGACCCGACCGTGTCGAGCGGGCAGCCACCAGTCAACTCGCAGCCACCGTTGGCCAACTTTGGTACAACACCGTTCAGCAACCTCGGAGCCAGCGCGTCGGACTTGGCTTCAACCGGAGTGACCCCCATAGACATGATCGACGCAAGCTCCAATACCATTGCCTATCCAAGCACTCTCACCGCCAGCGGATTCACCGTCACGTACGGCCAGCCGCCCAATCCTCCGCTTTCGATTACGACCACCTCACTTCCTACGGTCGATATCAACACTTCATATTCACAAACGCTGACCGCAAATGGTGGCGTAGGTCCCTTGGTCTGGTCGATTGCCAGTGGGACGCTGCCCACGGGACTGATGCTCAACGCGTCGACCGGTGCGATCACCGGCATGCCCACCGTGGCGGGCAACCAAAACGTCACCTTCGAGGTCACGGATGCCCATAGTCAATACGCCGCGACGACATTGTCGATGTCTGTATTTGTTCCAGCCCCCTATAGCCCGCTCGCCCCGGTCCGCATCTGCGATACCAGGGCGGGCAACCCCTCCAACCTCAACACCGCACCTGCTAATCAGTGCAACGGGCAGACCATCCCAACCAGGGGGACCCTGCTCGTCAACGTGGCCGGCTCCTTCGGGGTTCCGGCCAACGCCACCGCGGTCGTGCTCAATGTCACCGTGGTCAATCCCAGCGCCCCGGGCATTGTGACCGCCTATCCGGCCGACGCGGTGTTGCCGGTGGCGTCGAACATCAACTATGTGGGGGGTGAAGTCGTGCCCAACCTGGTCGAAGTGGGGATTGGGGCCGGTGGGGCCGTCTCCTTCTACTCGTCGGTCCGGTCCGATCTGGTGGTCGACGTGGAGGGGTACACCGGGCCGAGCGCCTCAGGGGGAGCGGGAGCGGGTCTCTACAACGCCTTGCCTTCGCCCGCACGGATCTGTGACACCCGGGCCGGGAACCCCTCGAACCTCACCGGAGCCCCGCTCAACCAGTGCAACGGGACGGGCAACCGGGGTATGACCCTCGCCGCCGGCGGCTCCGTCAACGTGGCGGTGGCGGGAGTCAACGACGGGATCCCGGCCGGTGCCACCGCCGCGGTCTTCAACGTCACGGTGGCCAACCCCAGCGCGGCGGGAATCCTGACGGTCTATCCCGAGGACACAACCCGGCCTGCCGCCACCTCCAACGTCAACTACGGGGCGGGCCAGGTCACGACCAACCGGGTGATCGTGCCGCTCTCGACCACCGGGGCGCTGCCGGGCGACATCACGGTCTACAGCTCGGTCGCCGCCGATGTGATCGTCGACGTGTCGGGCTACTACTCGGCCGCAAGTGGCTCGGGATCTCAGTTCAGTGCCGAGGCCGCACCCGTCCGGATCTGCGATACCAGGGCGGGCAACCCCTCCAACCTCTCCGGAGCGCCCGCCCAGTGCAACGGGCACCCCATCGGCTCGGGTACCCCGCTCACCTTGAACATCCGCGGCTTGGCCGGGGTGCCCCAGGGGGCCACCGCCGTCGCGGTCAACCTCACCGGCATCCAACCAAACCAGCCCACCTTTCTCACCGTGTTCCCCGCCCTGCCCGTTCCCGTGTCGTCCGACCTCAATCCCGCCGTCGGAGAGATACGGGCCAACATGGTGGTGGCCACCATCAACCCGGGCACCGGGCAGATATCGATCTTCAACCTCGCCGGTGCCGTCAACGTCGTGGTCGACGTGCTCGGGTGGTACTCGTGACTGGGCGGCCGCGCCGTTTCATGGATTCCGAGCAATCGGGCAAGTCTTGCTTTGACCCGGTCTTGGATTTCCGAACTGCCTGCGGCGCCTCACCTGAGGCGCCCAAATCGAATATTGCGACTGGCCATGAATCGGGCACGGACGGCTAAGACGCCATCCGGCGAGGGACTTCAAGAGTTGCCTTCGAGTGCGACTCGCCGTGAGATCGGGTCGAAGGCGTAGTAGATGGCGAGAACAGCATGGAACGCCAAACAGAGATACGGGTTGATGTACGCGACCCCGATCGAAATCGCATAGAACGCCCCTCCCGAGATGAACAGGATCGTGGAAACCCGTCTTTGCTGTTCAGGAAATTCCCAATTGAGCAATCGTCGACCCACTGACGCATACAGCCAGAGAGAGGCCCACGCGAGAGCGTTGATCGTCATGGTCGCGCTGTAGAACACGGCAGCGGTTGTGGCACCCTGACCTCGACTCAATGCCTCGCCAAACACCTCCGTCGGATACGGAATGAACACGATCGTCATGAGCAGGAGCAGATTGAAATAGAACAGACCCCTGTTGACCACTCGGAGATGCGTGAAGATCGTGTGGTGATTGACCCACATGATGCCGATGATCATGAAGCTGACCACGTAGGCGGCGAGAGAGGGCCATCGCTTCACCAGCTGATGGCCGAGGTGCCCAAAGTCGCTCGGTTGAGCGATGGTGAGGACAAGAAGCGTGATCGCGATCGCGAAGACGCCATCACTGAACGTTTCGACGCGTCCCTTATCCATGCTGCTTTTTTATCACCGCGTCGGCTGACCACGACCTCTTGTAGCTTCTCGGATCACCGATGGCGCGGGCAGCTCTCGCCATAGCTCCCGGGACACTTGAGAGCACTACCCGGTCCGCAAGGACGTCGGGATGGTTGGCGATCACGAGGACCGGCTGGGGCTGATGAGCGGCCCGTGACCAGCGCGTCCCTGACGGGTCGCGGGACAGCGAAGGGACGGAGGTTGCTTACCATCCTGGCGGGGATTCGCTCTTACCCTCGTAGGGCCCGGCGGGCGCCATCAGGCTGCTTCGGGAGTGAGGGCGGATGCCCACCAACCATTGACGAGTCACACATGACCACTTATTCCATCTACAGCGACAGGGACGAGATCGAGGCCGAAAGGCCTTGCCACGCTCCCGACGATGCGTGGTGCGGAGATCGCCCAGCGCTCGAATGTGCGATCGACTTGCTGCACGTGGAATACCGACTGGATGACATCTACCGTCTCCAGGATGCCAGGGGACTTCTCAAGTCAAGCCATGCGTGCGCGTGCCCGGACACAGCAATCATTGACGAACTCGTGGCAAGTGGTCCGATCGTCGAGTTGGGTGCCGGCAAGGGTTACTGGGCGCGGCTCATTCGAGACCGCGGTGGCGACATCCTTGCGATCGATAAAATTGTGCGTTCCAACCTCTGGTCGCCGCTCGAGCATGGCAATGAGTACTCATTGCGGCCCTTCGAGGACCGAACACTGCTGGTGGTGATGCCGCCCCGACCTGGCTTTGAGGGGATCCTTCAGCAATGGCGCGGGTCGCACCTGGTGGTCGTGACCGAGGGTCCGTTTCCGCACTCAGATGGCCACAGGATGTGGGCACCAGAACGCCGCGCGATGGACGATGCCGGGTGGCGCCTCCGCAGGAAGCGGCTGCTGCCGGAAGTGGCCTGCAGGATAGTTTCGCCCAAGCACGCCACGTTTTGGGAACGATGATGACCGTGGCCTTTGCCTCGGCGCCCCAGTCGCTGGCGACCTCGACGAACGGACGGATGCCGCTCCAGGCGGAGTCCGCAAGGGTTTGAGAAGACGCCGAACCGGCCGGTGAAGCGATGAAGTGCCTCGGGAGGAGGGCACTTCATCGCTCACGGCGAGAGGAGTGGCCCCCAATGGCCGGCTACCTCCCTGGTTACGGTCCGAAGTTTGACGCGAAGAAGGTGTGAAGCCGTTGCTGTCGGGTTGCGATTCGGTCGCTTGCGGACTCGGGACTGAACGCCTACTTCAGCCACTCCCGCGAGTCGAGGTCATACGGTGGATCTACTGCGGCGTTGACCGGCTGGCGATGGCGGGCAGTTGGCGCTGGTGATCTTCGTCCGGGGGCTAATGAAGTTTCGATGCTGCTGTCGATGACGCGATGTCGGGGCTTGATGGTCGAGGGTGCGCCGCCGTAATGCGCGCTTGTCGAAGGTCCTCACCGTTCTCGGCTTCCCTCAATGGTGATGCTCGGCCGGCCTCCTGTGGCTCCTTCAGCCGGTCACCCCCTACTCGCGCCACGACTGCCTCGGACAATGCGACCTGTTGGTCGTGGAAGTGAAGCGTCGAGCCACAGCCGATAAAGCCCTACAAACGAGCAGGTAGAGTTCTCTTTTTCGGGCGTATAGCTCAGTTGGTTAGAGCAGCTGGCTTACAACCAGCAGGCCGGGGGTTCGAGTCCCTCTGCGCCCACCTCGACCTCTGCGCCCACTTGTTTCACGGCGGCGTCGAAATTCACGCAGCTGTGCGAAGTGTGTGACCGTTGCGTAAAGGTGCGTTCCCGGTGACGGTCGATGTCGACGAGAACAACGAGGACGAGCTGTAGGCCACCCGCGATCTGTCCAGCGATAAGCGCAACCAAGACGCAACGAGGGCACTCCTGCCCTGCACCTTGGACCCGTCATGATGCTGCACATCGCGATCTTCGGTGTCGTGTGTCACCGGCATTGCAATGGACAAGGGACGGCATGAAGAAGCGGCATTTTTTTTTTGTATTGATGGGTGCACTGGGCGTGGGATCGCTTGCCGTCACGGTGGGGATCGGCCCGGTGGGGGCGAATTTGCACCAGAAGACCTCGCAGGGTGGGTATTCGAAGACCGGTCGGGCCAGCGCCCCCCCACAACCGGCAGGCGCTAAGAACTTCTCAAATCTCACGTCGACGGATAATGCCAAGGCGTCGGTGACCACTACGAACACGACGAACGCTCCGACCACCACGCCACCGGCCACCCTCGCCGCCAACTGCTCAACTGACGTGGGCAAAGCGTTAGGCGACTGGCTCAGCTCACTCCCGGCCGGTTCTACCGTCACGCTCCCTTCTGGGGCGTGCTACCGCATCGACACATCACTGATCATCCACAACACGTCGGGGCTCACGATCAACGGCAACGGATCTCTCATATCGCAATCGAAAGCCGGTGGGCAAGGCACCCCCGTGCAGGGCATCGTGTACCTGCGTCAGAACGCCAACCTCACCCTTAACGGGCTCAAGGTCGCCGGAGCCTTCAACGGTTCCAACGGTGGTGTGTCATATGAGGGGAACTACGGGCTCTTCATGGAAGCCAACCACACCGTCACCGTCACCGGTATGAATATGTCGAACATCCAAGGTGACTTCATCATCCTCGACCCTCCGCAGAACAATGACACGCCAGGGGACAACTCCTTGAATACGGCGGTCAACATCCAGTCATCGACCTTCACCAACGCCGGTTACCATGGCTTGACGGTGGAGAGCGTGAACGGGCTAACGGTCAACAACTCGACCTTCACCAACATGGGCGTCGACGCCATCGACATGGAGTACGACGTCTACAGCACGGCGTTCGACGCTCAAGGCAATCCGCTGCAGGCTGCGCAAGACAACATCTCCATCACCAATGACACGTGGACCCACTTCCTAGACGACTGGTTCGCATCAATCCAGGGCCAGTTGCCCGGCGTGCAACAAGACAACGTAGTGCTCTCCAACAACACCCTCGACGCTCACAGTCCACTGATCGAAGATATCGGCACAAACCCGGCTCTCACTCCCACCCAGTACCAGAACCGCGGGCTGATCGTCACTCTCAACAAGAACCTACAGCCGGCAATTGGGACGCACGGCGCGAGCATCGCGGATCCGAACCCTGGTCATGTCGCCGCCATGCAGATTCAAGGGGTGGTGAATGCCAACATCTCGGGCAACACTTTCCCGCTTTATGACGGTGACCCCAACTACTTCGCCAACACGCCCTATATCTCGGTCTTACAGGCCTACGAGAACCCGAACTTGATCATCCGCTCCAACAACTTCGTGGGGGCCTACGACATCCTGCAGGCGGGTAGTGCGGCCAATACGGTGACGGAGTGCGGGAATGGGTACGGCGTGATCGGGTTGCAAGGTGACGGCGCCTGTCCGACCACCACGACACCAACGACCACGACCGCACCAACGACCACGCCACCGACCGCGCCAACGACCGCGCCACCAACAGTCACGACTCCGGCCACCACGCCGACCACCACGACACCAACGAGCACGACCCCGACCACCACGCCACCGACCACCACGCCACGCAGCAACACCACGGCGATCCCCGGCAACGGGCGACCCTTCGTCGGGCTGAACGCCTACGAGCTGGCGACCGACTACGGGGTGAACAACGGCTGCGGGACGGACATCCATACCTCCACCGATGCCTTCTTTGCCTCCCTTCCGACCGGGACCGTGGTGCGCTTCTGGGCCATGCAGCCGTTCGGGACGGCCAGCGCCAATACGCCGAACCCGAACTCGCTGACCTGGGGACCGCTCGACAATGTGTTCGCCACCGCGGCCAAGTACGGGGACAAGGTGATACCCGTGCTCGGCAACGAGTGGGGGGACTGTGACGGGGTCAACGAATCTCCGGGGGTCCAGCTCGGCCAAGCGTTCTACTCAGGCGGCTACACGTCGAACACGTCCGAGGGTCCGCTGCCGTATTGGCAGTGGGTCAAAGACATCGTGGCCCGCTACGCCTCCTCACCCGCCGTCTATGCCTGGGAGCCGATCAACGAGCCCCAGGTGTGCGACGTGACCGAGGCGCAGGGGACCACGGACCTGACCTCGTTCTTCACCGCGGTCGGCGGCGAGATCCACGCGCTGGCCCCGGGTGCAAAGGTCGAGTCAGGCTTCCTGGGCACCGGGAACTGTGGCCTGGAGAACGGCGACTACCAGACGGTGGGGGCGTCGCCCGGCCTCGACATCCTCACCTATCACGACTACTACGCCGCCAGCGCGCCGGTCGGGGGCGACCAGTGGAACGGGATCGCAGTCCGGGTGGCCCAGGCCAAGGCCCTGGGCAAGCCCATCATCAACGGGGAGATGGGGATCGAGGCGGGCACGTCCTGCTCCTCGATCTCGCTGACCCAGCGGGCGGCGGACTTCTCGGCCAAGATCTCGGCTCAGTCGTGCGCTCGGCGTGACCGGCTTCATCTTCTGGGACTGGTATCCCGGGCCGACCTCGTGTGTGTACGACATGCAGGCGGGTGATCCGGCCCTGGCCCTCCTGGCGGGAACTGGGGTTCTCCACACGGCCAGTTCGAACCTCAACTCCAATGGCGGGACGGCCGGCTCCGCCAGTTCCGCGCCGACCGGCAGCGGTTCGTGGACGCCATGCTCTGGCAGCCACTGCTCGACACGGCCTTCACTATCGGCGGTTTCGTAGGTTCTGGGCAAGCGATAGGTCGCCGGAGACCTTGGGTGTGTCACCGCTACCGCCATGCCCGCGGCAACTCGTTGGCGTGAAACCCGCAACTCCGCACCTTCGTCCGTCCAAGAAGTCTCGCCGTCCGATTCACTCCACTGGCCTCGACAACGCGTCCCGTGGGCCATTCGGTTCCGGACGCAAGGCCTCCATGCTCCTAGACACCTGGCGCATGATCGAATCGGGCGGTCCGCCTTAAGCCGAGGAGCAGCACCTTGCGTCCTCGGCGTTCGGTGGGTTGCTGGTTGACTGGAACGTGGCGAGGGCGTAGCGCCAAGCGGGTGAAAGGCCCGGAGAAGGGATGTGTGGGCGAGCCAGGGCGAGTAGCTGTCCCGCCGAAACCTGCACACTCCACACCTACTCGGTGTGACTCCCGATCCGTCCATTCATCTCGACCAACCACAACTAGAAGGCCGCCGGCCACCGACTCAGCGACGTACTAGGTAGCGGATGTGTGTCGCCTCCGGGGTGTCGATCACTCGCAGGATCTCCAGCTCGACTCTGGCTGGCAGCAGCTCGAACTGTCGACGCCCCCCACCGAAAAGTACCGGGACTTGGTGAATCTGCAACTCATCGAGCACGCCCGCCTCGAGCGCCGTCTGTGCCGTGTACGCGCCATGTACCAGCACATTGCGATCACCTGCGGCGGCCTTTGCCTGCGCCATCGCGCTGACTATCCCATCCGTGACGTACGTCACCAATGGATACTTCGCGACTGACGGTCCCGGCGGCCGGTGACTGGCCACGAAGATAGGGACGCCGTCGTGGTGATCACCGCCCCAGTGATCGACCTGTTCCACGGTATTGCGGCCCGAGAGGACCGCCCCGGTCGCTTTGACCTCGTCGAGGAATTGTTTGCCTATCCCCGACGAATCCGAGACCTCGGCGTTCGGCCCGGCGTCCGTGGCAAACCCGAACCACTCATGCAGCCGCATGAAGTCGTCGCCGCCGGGGTTGTCCGGGCTGTCGTTGGGGCCGGCGATGAACCCGTCAAGTGACATCGACATGTAGAGCACTGATGCAGACACTTCGACCTCCTGTGATCTCGATCCAGCTATTTTCACCTCTTGTCCCTAAGTCAGAGGTGAGTGGGGTCTGGCGTGCAGCGTCCTCGAGCTAGCCCATTGAGCCATTAAAGGCACGACTCGTTGTTTCGGACATGATTCTCTCCTCTCGGAACTCGCCGCCCGATGATTGGACGGCTGGCCACCCCAAAACTCATCGGCCTGGATTCGCTCAAGTGCGTTCGGTCAGGCCAGGCCGGTCATGAGACCAGTCAATGCCGCTGCCCTCGCAATCCGCTTGAGGGCGTTCTGAACAGTGGCCGAGACGGCGGTAGAGGGGAGAGGAGGTGATGGAGATGACCTGTCCCACGGGCAGGCTCGTATTTCACCCTCGGTGCAAGTCCGATCCAGGTAGCTGCCGGGAGGTCATTGCCGGAGGTGGGCAGGGAGGTCTCTCCATTCGCGATGACCAGCCGCCGGTTCTTCTGGTCGTTCACGATCTCCTCAGCCATGGGCCGCGCCACGATCATTGTGGCTCGTGGTGCCCACCAGATCGCCCAACGCCCGGCCGAGTCCCTCTCCCCAAGAGGGATCTGCAGGTCCTCGAGTGATCTCCTCGCCGATGCCGCGTCGACCAGCCTCTGGCGATCGAATGGCGCGCCGTCATCGCTTCCTCGGGCCGCTGCGGCCTGCCAGGAGGCACCGTGGCACGGACGGTCGGAGATGCCGGGTTGTCCAGCCGGCGAAGAACGACCAATACGGATGCCGGTAGCCGTCAGCCCAGCGCAGAGAGGTGCGGCTGTATCGGCTCGTTGTCCGTCAGCCCCCCGTCAGCGGGCGGGTCTGCCGGCGACAACCGGCCCGACTCGGTCAGGCGAGCGCGTGCGCTGACCACGTGACAGTGCTCGATGAGCGCCTCGAGGTCGGTTTGGCCGAGCGGACTGAGCGTGCCCCCCATCCGCCAGCCCAGCCCCTCTGCCGGGCGGCACGAACAGATGGTGAAGGCGACACGGATGTCACGGGCCGCACCTCCGATGCCGGGGAGGTCGAGATGGAGCTGGACCTCCGAACCGACTTCGATGGGGGCGGCGCCGACCACGCCGGCCCCACCCGGGGTCAGGTCGACGACCCGCACCAGCGCTCCGTTCACCACGCCGGCAACCCCCATAGGCACCCGGTAGTGATGGCGTGCCTGCCGGCGGCGGCCGACCTTGACGAGCGCAGCGCCGACCAGGGTCAGCTCCCACGCGGCGAAGGTCAGACCGGCGACCACGGCCAGCCCGTGGAGTGGAGGCACCGAGAGCAAGCCGGCCAGCCCGAGGACTCGGACAACAATGGCCGCCACCAACACCGCGGCCATGGTCATGACCAAGCGGAGCTGGCTCACCGCCGACCACCCTCCGTCATCGATCCCGTCCTTGGGCGTGACCCTGAAAGAGCTCCGGAACGGATGGATGAGCGCAAAGGCCGCCCTGGCGAAGATCCCTGTGGTCAAGAGCGTCGAGTAGGACCCGTCCCACAGCGTGGCCCGGCCCCGGCAGAGCATCGCCGAGGCCGTCAGGTTCAGGGCCATCCAGGGCAGCCAGAACAGCGCGAACTGCCACAGGGTGGCGTGGAGTGGGAGCCGGCCGGTCATCAGCATGGCCGCCAGCACGGCCACCATGGCCACTCGCTGGAGCGGCACGAAGTACGCCAGCAGCGAGGAGAGGTAGCTGGCCCGCTGTTTGAGGGTCAGGCCGGCGGCGATGGCCGGGTTCTCCGGAGTGCGCAGCACGGCCAGGTTGCCCCGCGCCCACCGGTCGCGCTGCAAGAGGTACGAGGCCAGGTCGTGGGGGGCAAGACCCTGGACCAGCGTCTCGTTGTGATAGCGGGAGTGCCATCCTTGTCCGTGCAGCCGTATGGTGGTGTGGAAGTCCTCGGCGATGGTCTCGGTGGCGATTCCGCCGATGCCTTCGAGCGCCTGGCGCAGAATCAACGCCGCCGAGCCGCACCAGAACGCCCCGTTGTGGCGATCTTTGCCGGGCATGATCGTCTCGAAGAACATGCTCTGGTCGTGGCGACCGGTCTCGAAGTGCTGGAACGAGTCGTGGTTGCCGAAGTCATGGGGGGTCTGGACCACGGCCACCGAAGGGTTGTTGAAGTAACCGATGGTGGCATCGAGGATGTCGGGCTGCGGCACGTGGTCGGCGTCCAGAATCAACAACACTTGTCCCTGCGTGTAGGCGAGCGCGTTGTTGATATTTCCTGCCTTGGCGTGCTCGTTGGTAGGCCGGGTCAGGTAGCGGGCCCCGAATCGCTCGGCCAACTCGCGCACGTCCTGCCGGCGTCCGTCGTCGAGCACCCAGGTGATGTGTGGATAGGTGATCCGGTCGCATCCCACCAGGGTGCCGGCCAGCACGTCCAGACCCTCGTCATACGTGCAGACGAAGACGTCGACGGTCGGTCGCCACCCGATCTCCGGACGCGTCGGGCGAGGGAATCCGCCATGCCAGAAAGGCGAACGACGCCAGTGCGGCCAGACCGAACACCTCGCACGCGTAGAGGACGGCGAACATCACCGGCTGCGCACCCGGTTCGGTGTCCATCGCCCGCCACACCAGGTACGCCGTACCCCACGCCAGTGCCGCGACCACGACGATGTGGAGCAGGCGGTCGCGGCCTTGGTAGCGCGGATGGACCTTCTGTTCTGTCTGGGCGGGGATCGTCATCACGGTGACCATAAATACCGGCAGTAGCAGTTAGGTCGAATGTGGGTTGCCATATCGTTGCGCCCGAAGTGATCCACAAAGGCAGCGGTCACGCACAGTTATTTGCAAAGCCCCCGAAAGCGAGTCCGAGCAGGTCGAGACCGCGGCTTTTTTGGGGGCCTCCGCCTTCGCACAGACGAAAGACCTCGAAGCTCCAACGGATAAACTGTCGGTACCGGAACTCTTCAAAGACCCGAAACGAAGGAGGAGGTGGCCCAATGAGCGGCACCACGGAGAAGGCGATCCTGGCCGGAGGCTGTTTTTGGGGGATGCAGGACCTGATCCGCAAGCGCCCGGGCGTGCTCTCGACCCGGGTCGGCTACACCGGCGGCGACGTGGCGAACGCCACCTATCGAAACCACGGCACCCACGCCGAGGCGATCGAGATCACCTTTGACCCCGAGCGCACCTCTTACCGAGAGATCCTCGAGTTCTTCTTCCAGATCCATGACCCGACGACCCTCAACCGCCAGGGGAACGACGTGGGCATGAGCTATCGATCGGCCATCTTCTACGTCGACGACGAGCAGCGACGGGTCGCCGAGGACACCATCGCCGACGTCGAGGCCTCCGGACTGTGGCCCGGCAAGGTCGTCACCGAGGTCACCGAGGCGGGGCCTTTCTGGGAGGCCGAGCCTGAGCACCAGGACTACCTGGAGCACTACCCGAACGGCTACACCTGCCACTTCCCGCGTCCGGGCTGGGTCCTGCCACGTCGGAGCGACGCCGTCGCCTGAAATGAGCTAGCGGGCAGATCGGCCCAACGTGCATGCGCACCGGCCCTCTGCGTCAGCCCAACGACTCGCCGAGACGTTGTCCAGGTGCCCTTCCTCTGCTGAGCTTTGCTTCGTCGTGCCCGACACGGGCGAAGACAAGCGGTTGGAGCAGGATGAGCAGGCCGGTGTCCACCCATTCAATCCGCTTGACGAGCCTCCTCGACGGTCAGTTCAGCGGCGGGATCGGCCTCAAGACGATCGTCGGGAATGGGCAGACCGCTTCGAACCGAGTAGCCGTAGCGGCCGGCGTCGAGCGCGTCTCCGCACGATCGATTGCAGCCAAATGCTCTTGTAGTTCAACAACCACGGAATCATCGGTACCTTGGCCCGTCAGCGGTTCCGCTGAATCGAACATGTCCCCCGACTGATTGGCCGCGGTCCGGTCATCCCGGCGATTCCCAGCCATCTCCTCCAGCAGTCGTTCCGTGCGGACCCGATCGGTGCGAAGTAGCTCTCTGGCCCTTGCGATCTCCATGCTTTGCTCCTCGTTCATGATCCGTCCACCCAGCGGCATGCTATCGAGCCATGCGCCCCGACCAGCGATGGGGCCGACCTCGGTTCGTCGTCAAAGGGGTGGGTACAGCTGGGTATGCACAAAGTTGTGCTCGCCGCACCGTCCGCGTTCCAGATGGCGGGCTTCACGGCGCTTGCAGTTCCCCCGATCCGATGGGAGCCGAATCCGATCTGCTCTGTGCTCCAGAGGGCCGATCTTGGCCGAGTCACCCTACAGCGGCCACCTTCCTCATGAATCTCCGGAAGTGCGGATCGAATTCCTCCCCGCTCGCCGCCACGACTTCATCGAATGACCACCAGCGAGCACCTCGGAACTCGACCTCATCGATAGTCATTCTCATATCTCTCTCTCCTTCACACACGAACCACAAACTGACATCGGTGTGGCCCGCATCAGGCCCAATGGTTGTGGTGACGGTCACGAACCATGGTTGTTCGCGCCGGTCAGCGAAGTTCGCTTCGATTCCAAGTTCTTCGCGACACTCCCGCCGAGCGGCCGCGGCCGGATGCTCGTCGGGCTCCACGTGCCCACCAGGTGGAAGCTTCAGTCCAGAAAGAACGTGGTCAACAAGCAAAACGTCATAGTTGTATCGATCCAGCACGACGACATACGAGACCAAATGTCGAGGCGGAAGTGCTGGCTTCGATCGTCGGAACACGTCATCGGTACTTTCAAGCCACCGCAACGTGTCGGAAAGGTGTTCGGCCTCTAGGGCGTCCACGGGAGAAATTCGAGCCACCAACCTGTGGACAACCGCAACCGAATCGCGCACCGACGTCAGTCTGCCTCATGGCGGACTTCTTGCCGCCGCCGAATCAGGGGCGTCCGGGGCAGGTGGAAACAACGGAAGTTGGGAGTGGACAGGTCTCGTTCGCCGACCAGTCCCGGCCGGGGTATCGCAATCCTTGCGAAGGCGCACGGTGTGCATCCTTGGGTGATCTTCGCCCTGTCGGTCAGCCTGGAGGCCGGGTGAACGGCAACCGGGATGCAACCTGAATGCCCCGGACCTGCACCATGGGGCTCCCATGATGCAGGTGGACGACCTAGTCCGGGTTGCGTTCGCGCCTATCGGCGCAGCGTCGCGCCCGGGCGGGGGTCAAGGGACGAGGGAGGGAATCGAAGTGATGGCAGTGTTCGTTCACGAGGTCTCGAATCCCCGCGGAGTGTGTGCCCGCCCGGCTCGCCAACGGCCCAGGGCGGCCCGGTGAGGGAGATGGTGCAAGAGGCCGACCGTTCGGATGGTCGAGCAGGAGCCACCGGAAGGTTGCCTCAGCCATCCATCTCGCGGAGTTGTGGCGCCATCTTTGTGGTGGCTTCACGAGAATGAGACCGTGGCATGTCATAAGGGTTTTCGCCCCGGCCGTTGCCCTCATTCTGCTGGGTGTCTTCGTACCGGCATCGGCCAGCCCGGCGGCAACGAGCGCGCACAGCACACCGTTCTCCCCATCTGTTCCCAACCCAACCACCGCGACGGCGGCCGAACTCCAGGCCGCTGGCCAACAGAACGCGCCCGGTCCTCGGGTAAGTGGCACTCTGTACGGTCCCGCCATTGCGCCGTCCACCATTCTCGCCCGCGCCCAAAGTTGGGTCAATGAGGGTGTTCCATACAGCCAGACCAACTACTGGACCGACGGCAATGGCACCTACCGGCAGGATTGCTCGGGGTACGTGTCGATGGCCTTGGGTCTCAATACCGGGAGTGCGAACAACTACGGCTTAACTACCGAGACCCTTCCAGAAGTTGCCACGGTCACGGGCGGCACGGAACTGGCGAGCCTGGAGGCACTTCAGCCTGGTGACATCGTGGACCTGACGACCACGCACGTCGTCTTGTTTGCCAGTTGGGCCAGTCCGGGGTCGATCGCCAATGTGTATGAAGAGTCGAGCCCTGGCACGGCGGCCCAATACACGACGATCTCCGTGAATTACTTCATGTCCCAGGGGTTCTGGGGTTACCAGTACAACAACATGGTCGCCGGTCCCTCCGCACCGTCATCGTTGATGAACGTGTTCTTCCGGACCCCAACCGGACAGGTCGGCAACGACTGGTGGACACCGACCAGTGGTTGGGTCAGTCAGACCCTGCCCGGGCCGGCCGACGTGGCCAGTGCCCCGACGGCCATCGTCAATTCGCCCTCGCTGATGAACGTGTTCTTCCAGACCACGAGCGGACAGATGGGCAATGACTGGTGGACACCGACCAGTGGTTGGATCAGTCAGACCCTGCCCGGCCCGGCCGACGTGGCCAGTGCCCCGACGGCCATCGCCAATTCGCCCTCGCTGATGAACG
The DNA here is from genome assembly GCA_963821755.1 of uncultured Acidimicrobiaceae bacterium. GTDB lineage: Bacteria > Actinomycetota > Acidimicrobiia > Acidimicrobiales > RAAP-2 > Bog-473. The sequence goes on along the minus strand of CAWGEX010000003.1, from coordinate 1,385,815 downwards.
TGTTCTTCCAGACCACGACCGGACAGATGGGCAACGACTGGTGGGCGCCGACGAGCAATTGGATCAGCCAGACCTTGCCCGGGTCGGCCAACGTGGCTGGCGCTCCCACAGCAATCGCCAATTCGCCCTCGCTGATGAACGTGTTCTTCCAGACCACGACCGGACAGATGGGCAACGACTGGTGGGCGCCGACGAGCAATTGGATCAGCCAGACCTTGCCCGGGTCGGCCAACGTCAATGGCACTCCGACGGCCTTCGTCATTTCGCCTTCGTCGATGAACGTGTACTACAAGACCAGCAGTGGACAGATGGCCAACGACAGATGGGCTCTCACGGGTGGTTGGATCAGTCAGACGTTGCCCGGGCCGACCAATGTCAACAGTGCCCCGACGGCCATCGCCAATTCGTTTTCGTTGATGAACGTGTTCTTCCAGACCCCGGGCGGACAGATGGGCAACGACTGGTGGGCTGCGAGTGCTGGCTGGGTTAGCCAGACCCTGCCCGGTCCGACCAATGTCGCCGGCGGCCCCACGGCCATAGTGAACTCGCCTTCGTTGATGAACGTGTTCTTTCAGACCCCGAGCGGACAGATGGGCAACGACTGGTGGGCGCCGACGAGTAATTGGATCAGCCAGACCCTGCCCGGGCCGGCCGACGTGGCCAGCGCCCCGACGGCCATCGTCAACTCGCCATAAACGATCAATCAGCCTGTCCGGGCCCGAAGGCAACAGCCTGGCCACGAAAGTTGGAAAACCCGCCTGTAGACCGCCTCAACGACGGCGAGAGCTATGAGTCGAACTCACATCCCCCGATCTTGGGCTCGTGATACGAACACGATCGTGAGGGAGTCTCAGCCGACCGCGCCGAACTTCATGCGGCGCAGGCGTTTCGGGGTCACGTACCCGTTGTCAGCGAACCATCGAGCCGAGTCAACCATGGCCTCGGACGCCGGCCGCGAGGAGTAGCCCAGCTCGTGGCGCGCTCTTTTGTCATCGAACATCATGTTCGTGGTCGACATGCGAGCCGCTTCAAGGGCGGCAAAGGGCTCCCGTTTGAGCATCCGCCCCTCCACCAGTTGCGAGAGGGCGCCGACGCTCAGTGCCACGGACCGCGGCACCTGCCATTTGGGTGCCGGCAGGTTGGTGGCTTCGGCCAGCGCGCCGAGGAAGGATCCCATCCCCATATTTTCTCCTCCGACGATGTAACTCCGGCCGACGGAACCGTGTTCGAGGGCCAGGAGGTGCCCCGTAGCCAGGTCGTCCACGTGGACCACGTTGAGTGTGGTGTCGACGTACGCCGGAATCCGTCCATTGAGGAAATCGAGTACGAGTTTACCGGTTGGTGTCGGCCTGATATCGCCCGGACCAATCGGGAAGGTGGGGAGCACCAAGGAGACCGGCACTCCCTGGGCTGCGGCGCGAAGCACCTCGTGCTCTGCGACGTACTTCGTCCTCTTGTAAAGCCCGAAGAGATGGGCGACGTCCGCGTAGCAGGTCTCATCAGCCGCTTCGCCGTGAGCGGCGCCATCGAGGCCGAGCACACCCACGGTGCTGGTGTAGATCACTCGCTCACAATCGTTCCGGTGTGCAGCGTCGAGCACGTTGAGCACACCACCGACGTTGACGTCGTAGAAGTCCTTGGGGCGGGGAGCCCAGAATCGGTACATGGCGGCCAGATGGAAGATGAACCGTGCCTTGCGGCAGGCATCCGCAATGGCATCGCGGTCGCGCACATCGACGGTGACGCGTTCGACGTCCAGACCGTTCAGGTTCTGGTCGTCGCCCCCGGGCTCGATCAGCGCTACCACCCGCACTCCTCGCAACAGGAGAGCCCGGACGACGGCCGAACCAATGAAGCCGGCCGCCCCCGTCACGACCGCCCGATCGCCCGATGCGATCGCCACACCCGTGCCCCGTCCTTCTCCACTCATCGAGTCACCGTTCACGGGTTCACGTTCGCGGTGGACCGCTGTCGGCCCGGACCGACCGGCGGCCGTGGTGGGGACCCACTGCCGTTGCCATTGCCGTTGGCTGAAGGGGGCACATAGGGGGCTCCGGGTCGCGCCTTTCCGGTCCTTCGAAGGGTGCCTCGGGCCATGGTGCGGCCGAACTCGAGGAGGAGCCCCGAGCCACTGTGCGCGTCCTGCAGAACATCGTCCAGCGCGCCGACGAAATAGTCGATCTCTTCCTGGCCACAAATGAGAGGAGGGAGGAGTTTGATGATGTTGACGTTGTCGGCCGCCACTTGGGTGAGGATCCGATGGCGATGGAAGAGGGGCACCACCATCATCTGGGAGAAAATGGCGGGGCGAAGCCGCTCGAGCGCATTGAACCGCCGCCGTAGTGTTTTTGATTGCGGGGGACCGAACTGCAGTCCGATCATGAGGCCCTTCCCCCGCACCTCGTGGAACATCTCGTATCGCTCAACCAGCGGGGTCAGGGCCGCTTCGAAGGCCAGACCAGTGCGACGCGCCCGCTCGACGATGTCTTCATCGTCGAAGGCGGCCAGAGTGGCCAGGCCGGCCACCATGGCCAACTGATTCCGGCCGAACGTGGTCGAGTGCTTCAAGGCCTTTTCGAGGGAGCTGTACACCGATGAGAAGACTCGGTCCGAGGTGAGCATCGCTCCGAGCGGGATATATCCGCCCGATAGCGCCTTGGAAACGGTGATGATGTCGGGGGTGAGACCCCAGTGCTCGAAACAGAAGAACTTGCCGGTCCGCCCGAGACCCGTCTGCACCTCGTCGAGCACCAGCAGCGTTTTGTGCTTGCGGCAGAGTTCCTGGGCCTCTCGCCAGTACTCCGCCGGGGCCATGTAGACGCCCTTCCCTTGAATGGGTTCGACGATAAACGCGGCTACGTCCCCCTTTTGCAGCTCCTGGCGCAGTGCAGAGATATTCCCGAAGGGGACGGCACTGGTGCCGGGGAGCAATGCGCCAAAGCCCTCCCGGAACTCGGCACCACCATTGAGCGAAAGTGCCCCCGTGCTCAACCCGTGAAAGGCATGATCGGCGAAGAGAATCCTCGGTCGACCGGTTGCCTGTCGGGAAAATTTGATGGCCGATTCAATGGCCTCGGCCCCTGAGTTGCAGAAGAACACCCGATTGATGTCGCCCCCGCATCGCGCCACCAGTTGCTCGGCCAAAAGTCCGGGCAAGAGGGCGCAATCCATCTGCACCATGTTCGGCAGATCGAGGTCGATCGCTTGATGGAGTGCGGCCTTGATGGCGGCGTGGCTCCGTCCGAGTGCATAGACGCCGAATCCGGACAGGAAATCGAGATACCGGTCGCCCTCAGCATCGAAAAGGTAGGACCCTTCGCCCCGCACGTAGAAGCGATCGAAGCCAATCGTCTTGAGGACTCCCGCGAGCTCGCTGTTGAGGTGCTGGTCATGCAGTGCGAAGTTCTCACCGTGCCGCGCTCGAAGGAGTTCGGCCACATCGATTGTCATCCTTCTCCTTCTCGAATCGTGACGCGACGTTTCATCGTAATGGCGCGGCCCGCCCCCGCTGCGCCCCAACCCGTCTTGGGGCCCCTTCCAAGCGTACGTTCGGTTGCGGCCCAGTCACCACCCAGATTCGCGCCTTCGAGCCAGGGCCCACTCACCGGTGGGACCGTCGTCGTCAGAGTGGTGCGCGGTCGCCGGTGGCTTTGAGTACCGGTCGCCGGCGTCGGAGGGCAGAGCCTACGACCGGCGGACTTCATCGGGCAAAGGAGTGCCAGCCGAGCCAGGCCCAGCCCACAGCGAGGAGCACCCGTCCGATCGAGCTCGCCTTGAGACGGTGAAGGACGGCCCCGAGGGTCGGAAGTCGTCCACCCGACAGCCACGTGGCTACCAACCAGACCGTGACGGCCAATCCGAGCACCGCCCAAATGAGAAAGCTCCACTGTCTGCCGGTCATTGGATGACCAGAACCCAACCGAGGGCGAGCCACAGGGAAAAGGCCACGAATTTTCCGATTGGCCTGGCGTCGAGCATGTCGATCAGCCCGCTCAACGTGGGGTGTGATGATCGTGGCGTGTTGAGATAGCAGTACAGCTCCCAACCGACGGTGGCGACGACCAGGCCCAGCCACACCAGGGCCCACCGATGCAGCGGTTCGGGTGGGGCAACGTCGTGTTGGGATCGATCTGTCCCGCAGGAGCGCTGGGCCGGTCGAAGCCCAAGCACGAGGGCGGCCAGTCCGGCGGAGAGCGGGAGAGCCGTGATGGCTTCGGCCCCCAGGGTGAACGGGCTGGTGAAGGAGGCCAGCACGGTCAGCACGGCCGCCGCCAAGCCCAGGACCACCGGACCGATGGGCCCTCGGCGGTCGGTCACGACGCTACGTGGCGGCTTCTGAAGGCCAGAACCACTCGGGTTCGTGTCCACGGGTTTCGGGGAGCAGATAAATCAGACTGCTCAATGCCATGGCCGGAAGAAAGGTGAACACGGCGGCCGGGGCGAAACGGTTTCCCACGTCGGCGATGGCCCCGAAGACCACCAATCCGATCACGGCGCCCATCACGGAGCTGGCCACGCTCCATCCCGCCACCGAGGAACGCACCGACGTCGGAAACAGCTCATTCACGAAGGCGCCACCGGCCGGAGCGAAAATTGCCCCGCCGGTGGTGCCGATGACATACCCAACCACCAGTGCGGATGTGCCGCCGCTGTAGCAAAGAATGCTGGCCCCACCGATCAAGAGGATCGCCCCGGCCGCCGTCGGTCGGCGGCCCACTCGGTCGGCCAGCCACCGGCCGGCGAGGAGGCCGCCGAAGGCGAGAATCCCGGCTCCGACGACCATGCCGGATATGGCGGTTCCCGGGAAGTGTTCAATATTCTGGGCGTAAATGAAGAGGAAGCTGGTGGCCGGCCCGGTGATCAGCGCGAGGGAGAAGGCCACTCCGCTGACAATGGCCAACCGGCTGCGGTAGGGGCGGGCCACCGGCCCGATGATCGGGAGGCGACGTTCTTTGGACGCCACCGCGACCACGAAGCGGTCGGGCTCGGAGACCCTTCGAGCCACCCACGGCAGGGCAATGAGCGGCACCAGGGCCAACAACAGAATCCCCTGAAAGTTCAGTGCCTTCCCGAACAGCCCGTAGATCACCGCAGTCGCTCCCGCCCCGACGGCGTAGCCAGCGGCCACCAGGGCCACCGCCGCCGCACGCTGGCTCGAGCCCGTCTGTTCGGCGGCCTGAACTTGCGCCACCGCCGCCGCGGCCGACAAGAAGGGCCGTCCGAGCGCGAACAAGAGGACAAACCACCAGTAGCCGGGGCTGGCGGCGGACGCTGCCGTGATGGCCAAACCGATCCCGCACGCGACCAGCATCACCCGTCGTCGGCCGATCCGGTCGGCCAGCCCGGCCAACGGGAGGCCTCCGAGTGAGGCGAGCCTGACCACGGCCAGGCCGAGCCCCAGCTCGGTGCCCGAGAGCCCAGCGCGATCGGCCACCGTGGAACCTTGCACGACGTGGCCGAAATGACGGGACACGTCGCCGAGGGTGGCGGTGAGTCCGAATTGTCCGAACCCGGCGGCGAGTGCCACGATCGCCACCGCCACGACGGCCGGGTCCGACCAACCATGGAGCCGCAGCGCTCGACCGGGAGCACCATCGGTCGGGCTGACGTTCTCCACCGGCCTAGGGTCGTTCTGGCTCACGGTGAGCGCCAGGAGTGGGAGATCCGGGTGGTGGTCTGGATTTCCGAACTGTAGGCATCTCGGCCGGTACCTGCCCGCCGCCCCGGGCGCCGGAGTTTCTCGGTGCGATTCGGCCGTCAGGGACGAGGTTGGCGCTCGATGTGTTGAAGTTCGATCATGAGCGGCAGCAGGAAGCCGACGTAGGCGTTGGTGAGCGTGTAGTCGTCGGTCGGTCCGTGGGTGGTCATGGTGCCGATATCGATGATGCGGACTCGATCATCCTTGCGTTGGTACGCCTTGGCCCGTCCGAGGATGGCCACGAGCTCACCGCGGGACGAGACCTCCATCCCAAAATGGTCGAGCGGAGCGGTCACCAGAAATTGCTCCTCCGCCGGAAGCAGGTAAAGGAACTGGCGCAAAGCCCCGGTGTAGAGAATGAGTGGGTTGCCCTTCTCGGTGCTGTTGTCTCCTTCGGTCCATCCGAAGACCTCCGAGAAGAAGTCGAGCAGTGCGGCTCGCCCCGCTGCGTCCATGAGGCCGGCCTGGACGCTGATGGCCACGTGGTTGATCCGGGGAGGAAACGCTTCGTCCTTCATGCGGAAACCTCGGGTCGCACCAGGACCTTCCGGGGTATCTCTCCGCGCGAGAGGCGCTCCATCGCCGACATCACGCCGTCGAGTGGGATGTCGTCGGGCTCGATGAGGAGCTCGAGGGGCAGCAACCCACTGTCGAGAAGGGCCACCGCGGGACCGAATCCTTCGGCGTTGTAGTTGTAGGCCCCGACGATCTCGAGCTCGAAGATGATCATGCGGTTCTGATTCACCCGCGGCGGCTCAAACCCGGTACCGACGATCACCAGCGAGCCGGCATAGTCCAACTGGTTGAGGGCCCTTTCGGCGGCACTGGCCTGGCCGGAGCATTCGAAGGCCACGGCATACGGTTCGCTCACCGTGGCTCCCATCGGCGGATCCACCAGGGCATCGGGTGTCACGGTCCGGGTGGCCCCGACGGCCAGGGCCTGGTCGCGACGGATGAGCGAGGGCTCGCTCACCGTGATGTCCGTCACTCCCTGCGCGCGCAAGACGGCGACGATCAGCAGCCCCACCGGACCTCCCCCGGTGACCAGGACACGATCGTCGGGTCCGACGTCGCCCGCTCGCACCGCATGCAACGCGATCGCCGTCGGCTCGGCCAGGGCAGCCGCTCTGATGGAGAGTGAATCGGGGATCAGCAGGACGTTGTCCACCGCCACCGTCTTGTAACGGCAGAACGCTCCGCGAGAGTCCAGGAAGTTGCTCGGCGGGCGGCGCAGGCACACCGAAGGCCGGCCGCGTCGGCAGGGGCGGCACGTGCCGCACCCCGGAGATGGGTCTCCCACGACGCGATGACCCGGTGTCCAGGCCGACCCGGATGGTCCCGACACGACGATGCCCGACCATTCGTGTCCGAGGATCGATCCCGGCGTGGCGTATTTTTCCATCACCAAGTGGAGGTCTGACCCGCAGATGCCGCACTCGGCAATCTCCACCAACACCTCTGCGGGACCCGGGTCGGGAATGGCGACGTGCTCGACGGCGATCTTTCCTTCGCCGACATAGACGGCCGCGGGCATGAGTTCCGAGGGCACTTCAGAGGCCTACTTCGGGAGCTCGTACTGTTTGAAGAAATTCCACATGGTCTCGTTGGCGTCGACCAGGACGATGCCACGCCCCACGCCTTGCAGGATCCACGTGTTCATCGGCCCCGTATTGAGTGGGCTGCCCGGCCACACGTGACCGGATCCGGTGAACCGCTCGAGCTCGACCTTGGCTCCGTCCTTGCAGTGGGCATAGGTCACCAGTGTGGCTGATTCTCCGGCCGATACCGACGCCACAGCACCAACAACGGGCGCGGCGGTGTGGGGCGGGGTTGAGCACCCGTCGTTCCTGACCCACTGGTTGATGCCGTCCTGAGCGGATAACACCAGCTTGGGGTTCTTGTTCGGCGTCCCATTGAACGGGACGATCGGGTCACTCGTGCTGGCGAACTCCAGGGCCGGCACCACTCGGGATGGATGGATGGTCGGGATCTCGATCGGACCTTCGACCGAGGAGACGGCGGCGATGTGGCCAGCGGCCCGGGCGGCCATGGCGTTGGCCATCATCCCGCCGCTGGAAATGCCCGTGATGTAGACCCGCCGCAAATTGACCGGCGTCCGTTGGGCCACGGCGGCGATGACGGTGGTCAGGAATCCCACATCATTGATGTTCTTGGCCGCCGGGAGAGCGCAACAAAGTCCGGCGTTCCATCCGTATTGCGCCTGCATGGCGACCGGGTCGGGGGTCAGCACCTTGGAGACTCGGGTGCCGTCGGGATAGACGGCGAGGTACCCGTTCTGGTCGGCGTTGGCATCCATTTGCGTCTGGAGCTCCTCCAGCTGTCCATTCTGCGTGTCGCCGTGCAGGTTGATCACCATGGGGAGCGGCTTGCCGGTTGTGGCCGCGGGCGGGACATGAATTCGGTAGGCCCGCGTCAGCCCGTCGAACGTCAGGGAGAAGAGGTAGGAGCTGTCCATCGGCGCCAGTCTGGGCGCCGGGCCCCCGGTGGTTGTAGTCGTTGTGCTGGCCGATGCCGCGGCTCTCGAGATGGCCGGTGACCCCCACAGCGCCGCCAGCCCGAGCAACCCGACGAGCCCAACCAGCCCGGGGAGTGCGCGGGCTCGCGTCCGGTGGGGAACTGCCATGGTCGGATCTCCGTTCCTGCGGCGCGGCGCAACGGAGCGAAAGTATGCCAGTAAGGGAGTGTCGCCGGATGGAACGCCACGCCACGCTGGCCCTGCTCCTGAGGCCGAGGTCATGCCCCAGCGGCCAGGGAACCACGCCGGGACGGTGGCACCGGCACGACCTGGCGATCCGACATCGACCGGGACCTGACCACCATTCTGTTCACCCAGCAGTCGATGACCTCACCCGAACCGCCGGCCATCTTCGTGGACCTGTGGACCGGGGCCGATCTGGCCCTCGGCTGACCGGCTGTGGCCCCCTGACCTGGGGGTACGGTGCGTTCCTGCGGGCTGGGCCACACTGTTCGGCGTGGTTGCTCAGTACATCTACACCATGCGCGATCTGAAGCGCTTCTACCCGCCCGATCGCGAAGTGCTCAAGGGCATCAATCTCTCCTTCTATCCCGGAGCCAAAATTGGCGTCATCGGCTCGAACGGCTCGGGGAAGTCGTCGTTGCTCCAGATCATGGCGGGCGAGGATGATGGCTTCAGTGGTGAGGCCCGTCTGACCCCGGGCTTCACGGTCGGGTTCCTGGCCCAAGAGCCCCAACTCGACCCCACCAAGGACGTGGCCGGCAACGTGGCCGACGGGGTGGGCGAGGTCAAGGGCCTGCTCGACCGTTACAACGAAGTCTGTGCCGGATTCGCCGAGCCCGATGCCGACTTCGACAAGCTGCTGGCCGAGCAATCCGACCTCCAGTCGAAAATCGATGCCGCCGGGGCCTGGGATCTGGAACGTACCTTCGAGATCGCCATGGACGCCCTGCGCCTCCCCCCGGGTGAGGCCGACGTCACGACACTGTCCGGGGGTGAGCGCCGCCGGGTGGCCCTCTGCCGGCTCTTGCTCTCGGCGCCCGACCTCTTGCTGCTCGACGAGCCCACCAACCACCTCGACGCCGAGTCGGTGGCGTGGCTCGAGCGCACGCTGCAGGACTATCCGGGCACGGTGGTGGCCGTGACCCACGACCGGTATTTCCTGGACAACGTGGCCGGCTGGATCCTCGAACTCGACCGCGGCGCCGGCATCCCCTGGGAGGGGAACTACTCGTCGTGGCTGGAGCAGAAGCAGGCCCGCCTGGCCGGGGAGGACAAGGCGGATCGTTCGCGTCAAGCCGCCCTGCAGCGGGAACTGGACTGGATCCGCATGTCGCCCCGGGCCCGCCAGAGCAAGGGCAAGGCTCGGTTCAACGCCTACAACGACCTGGTCGCCGAGGCCGAGGCGGCCGAACGGCGGGCCGACAAGGTGGAGATATCCATCCCCCCCGGCCCTCGACTGGGCGATCGGGTGGTCGATGCCGATCGGGTGGTCAAGGGCTTCGGGGATCGATTGCTCATCGACGGCCTGTCGTTTCTCCTCCCGCCCGGGGGCATCGTCGGCGTCATCGGCCCCAATGGTGCGGGCAAGACGACGCTGTTCAGGATGATCGTCGGCGAGGACACGGCCGATGAGGGCGAGCTCAAGGTGGGCGCCACGGTGGCGCTGGCCTATGTCGACCAGTCCCGGGACAGCCTGGCCGCGGGAGCCAGCGTGTTCGACGAGATCACCGGCGGCGTCGACCGGATTGTGGTCGGGAACCGTGAACTGCACGGGAGAGCGTATGTGGCCAGTTTTGGCTTCAAGGGGAGCGACCAACAGAAGGTGGTGGGGCAGCTCTCGGGCGGCGAGCGGAATCGGGTCCAGTTGGCCAAGGTCCTCAAGTCCGGGGGCAATGTGCTGCTGCTCGATGAGCCGACCAACGATCTCGATGTCGATACCCTGCGGGCCCTCGAAGAGGCCTTGCTGGGCTTTCCCGGCTGCGTCCTGGTCATCAGCCACGACCGCTGGTTCCTCGACCGCATCGCCACCCACGTCCTGGCCTTTGAGGGTGACTCCGAGGTGCGTTGGTGGGAGGGGAACTTCAGCGACTACGAGGCGGATCGCAAGAAACGTCTGGGCGTCGAGGCCGACCAGCCCCACCGCCTTCGTTACAAGCCGTTGCTGCGGGGCTGACGCCGACGCCCCGCCCGGATCCCGGGCAAGGCGAGGGCCACGGTGGGTGCCCCCTTTCCTGCCGCCGGCGGGGACATGACTTTGCGGGTCGGCTTCTCTTCGGACGAATATGGCAGTCTTCGTGGGAGGTTCGTGCACCGGAGCGACAAGTCTCGGCGTTCGGAGATGGGGGGGATTCGTGCGTAAGGGGAAACCGCAGAACGTGACGACAGCACCCGTGGGTCCTGGGGGTGCCTGGGCCCATCGGCGCGTGTCCCTGCTCATGGTCGCCACGCTCATCGTCGGCGGCATCACAGCCGCCTCCAGCGGGGCCGGGCTCGCGGTAGCCGGGGCGGCGCCCACTCCCGTGAGCCAGGCCAGCACCAGCACCCGCGGTGTCACCAAGACCAGCATCAATGTGGTCTTCCCGGTGGTCAACCTGAATTCGCTGCAGGGCCGGTTGGGTTTCGCCGAGGATGCCGAATACGGCGAGCAGGTCAAGGCCATCAATCTCTTCGTCAGCCACATCAACACCACTGGCGGGATCAACGGCCGCAAGATCAACGCCATCATCTCCATGTTCGACCCCACCGACGAGCAGTCCATGCGCTCGCTCTGTAAGGACTGGACCCAGGGCAGCCCGGCCGCCTTTGCCGTGCTCGACGGGCTCGGGGCCTGGACCGGGGCCGACCAGCTCTGCGTGGCCCAGGAAGGCAAGACACCCTTCATTGGTCAGTGGACGGGCGTCTCCACCTACACCCGGGCCGGGTCGCCCTACCTGTGGTGGACCGGACCCGATGACTCGGCCCTCCTGCAGGCCCTGGTCAACTGGGGCAAGAGCAAGGGCACGCTGAGCCCCAAGGTCAAGGTGGGTGTGATCGCCGGGGACCAGGCCCCCGATCAGACGGCGCTGACCAAGTATCTGCTGCCGGACCTGAGGGCTATCGGCGTGACGCCGGTGGTCGAGACCCTGGCCGAGAACATCTCCGAGACGTCGACTACCGACAGCCAGGCGCCGCTCATCATTGAGAAGTTGCAGGCCGCCGGCGTGAAGTCGGTCATCCCCCTCGTGACCTTCAATGCCTTCACCCCGGTACTGGCGGCCGAGACGGCACAGAAGTACTTCCCCACCCTGCTGCTGTCCGACTACGACTCATCGATTGAGTCGTCGCTGGGCTTGCTGCCCGTGCCCTACGAGAACGCGCTCGACGGCCAGGAAGGTGTGACCACCGAGACGCTTGGGGGGGTCGATGACCCGCGGCCGCAGGCGTCCGGCGGGTACGACCCGGGCGTGAGGAGTTGCTGGACGATCTGGCACAACGCCTACCCCGAGATCCCCAAGGGCAACATGAACGATGACATCGAGGAGCAGGGGCCAGTTCAGGGCTGGTGCCAGGAGATCCGTCTGTTCGACCAGGCGGCCACCGCGGCCGGGAAGAACCTGAACCGTCGCACCTTCGTCACCGCCATGTCGAAGGTCACGAATTTCCCCGGGGGCTACTCGCCCATCTTGACCTACGGGCCGACCAAGTTCGCCGGGCCGACGCAGTTCCAGGTCGTCCGCCTGCACAACAACGTGCCCCCGAGCGCCCAGTGCCGCCTCCCCCTCGGCAAGCTCCCCCCGCAGGGGCGCTGTTGGACCACAGTCGAGACGTGGAAGCCCCTGCCGAAGGCGGGTTGATGGCGGCCACGCATGCCAGTGAGAAGGAGCGATGGGAATCCGACGGCTGGTGCCTCCTGGATGCCTTGCTGCCCGACGATGTCGTGCGGGCGGCCCAGGCTGAACTGCCGGCCCTGTTCCCCACGGCCGAGGAGTTCGCGGCCGACCGCGACCCCGAGCGCAACCGGCCCTTCCGCACCGACTCCCACACCGTCATGCCCGGCTTTCCCTTCGAGGCCGGCGCGCTCAACGACCTGGTCCTGCACAACAGCCTGATGGACCTGGCCGAGGAGTTCCTCGGCCAGAGCGACCTTCGGCTCTACCAGGGCATGCTGAGCGCCAAGTACTCGCTGGGCGCCGAGTCCGACGAGCAGCTCCTCCACGTCGACTACGGCAACCACACGCTGGTGGTACCCCGCACCGATGCGGGCTACCAACACCTGGAGCTGTTCGTCTACCTGAGCGACGTGACGGCCGAGACGGCGGCGACGCGCGTCGTGTCACGGCAACTGACGGGGGAGATCCCGACCGAGCGGACGTACCTCAGCGTGACCGACTACCCCCACCTCTACGAGGCCGAGGTGCCGGCCGTCGGCGGCTCGGGTTCGGTGCTGGCCTACCGACCCGACGTGTACCACCGCGGTGTCCGCATGACGGCACCCGACACGGCTCGCTTCATGCTGCACGTCTCGTTCAAGCCGGCCCAGACGGATTGGCTCGGTTCGCAGGCGTGGCCCGGCGCCGCCGAAGGGATGGCCTGGCACCGGTTCATGCAGGGTCCCAGCGTGCGGCAGCTCTCCATGTTGGGCTTTCCGCCCCCGGGACACCCCTACTGGAACGAGGACACGCTGCGCGGGGTGGCCCGACGGTACCCGTCGCTCGACCTGACGCCGTGGCGGGAGGCGTGACCGACCCTTGGTGGCGCGGTGCGGTGCTCTACCAGATCTACCCCCGCTCCTTCGCTGACTCCAACGGCGACGGTGTGGGTGACCTCCCTGGCATCATCGGGCACCTGGACCACCTGGAATGGTTGGGCGTCGACGGCATCTGGCTGTCACCCATCACGGTGTCGCCCAACGCCGACTGGAGCTACGACGTCTCGGACTTCTGCGACGTTCAGCCCGACTTCGGCACGATGGATGACGTCGACCGTCTGATCGCCGAGGCCGGCCGTCGCGGCATCCGTGTCCTGATGGACCTGGTGCCGAATCACACCAGCGAGCAACACCCTTGGTTCCTCGACTCCCGGTCATCGCTGACGGCGGCCAAGCGCGACTGGTACGTCTGGGCCGATCCCAAACCCGACGGCTCCCTCCCGAACAACTGGATCAGCAGTTTCGGGGGGCCCGGTTGGACGCTCGGTACCGAAACGGGCCAGTACTACCTCCACAATCACCTGGTCGAACAACCCGATCTCAATTGGTGGAACGAGGAGGTGCGGTCGACCTTCGATGACATCATGCGGTTCTGGTTCGACCGCGGCGTGGCCGGCTTCCGCATTGACGTGGCCAACGTCATCATCAAGGACGCGCTGCTGCGCGACAACCCTGCGGCCACCGAGGACGACGACTTCGAGGCCCAGATGTTCGGGCAGCGCTCGGTGTACAACGCCAATCGCCCCGAGGTGCACGAGGTGCTGCGGCGATTCCGCGCCCTGGCCGACACCTACGACGAGCCGCGCCTGCTCATCGGCGAGACACCGGTGCCGGTCGATGATCTGGCCAAGTACTACGGGCAGGGGAACGACGAGTTGCACCTGGCCTTCAACTTCAACTTCATCAACGCGCCCCTCGAGGCGGCCGCCATGCGCGCCGTCGTCGAAGAGACCGAAGCGGCCCTGCCCCCCGGGGCCTGGCCGGCCTGGACGGGTTCCAACCACGACATGTTCCGCTTCCCCACGCGGTGGGCGGGCGGTGATCCGGACAAGGCCCGGGCCGCCCTCCTCATGCTGCTGGGCCTCCGGGGCACGCCGGTGTTGTACCAGGGTGACGAGATCGGGCAGCTCGACGCCACGCTGACCCAGGAGGACCTGCGTGATCCGCTCGGCGTGCTCTACTGGCCCTACTACGCCGGACGCGACGCCGGGCGGACGCCGATGCAGTGGCGCGACGTCCCGGGCGGAGGCTTTGCCGATCCCGATGTCGTGCCGTGGCTCCCGTTGGGCGACCTGGCCCGGCACAATGTCGAGAGCCAGCGGTCGGATCCTGACTCGATCCTGACGTTGGCCCGGGATCTGATTGCGCTGCGCCGCGGCAGCCCTGACCTGCGGGGCGGCAGCTATGTGTCCCTGGAGGCCGCCGTCAATGTGTGGGCGTGGAGCCGGGGTGAACGGACGGTGGTCGTCGTGAACATGTCCGACGACGAGGTCACCTGGGGTGACGTGGAGGGAACCCTGACGCTCGGCACCGATCGGCGGCGAGACGGCGAGGTGCTCGCGAGCGGGCTGCGCCTCAGTGCGTGGGAAGCCGCCGTGGTCGAGCGGGGTTAAGCAGCCAGCAGCTCGACCGGCTCTTTCCGGGGTGCCGGGGGCACGCTGCCCGTCCGTGTCCGGCGCGAGGGGAGGGCGAAGCGGAAGATCTTGAAGATCACCGAGCCGAACTGCCGTGACAGTCGACCGGTGTTGTAGGGGATGCCGTAGCGCTGGCAGATCTCTCGCACCTCGGGGGCGATCTGCTGGTAGCGACGGGCGGGAATGTCGGGGAACAGATGGTGCTCGATCTGGAAGCTCAGGTTCCCGCTCATGATGTGGAACAGGCGCCCCCCGCTGATGTTGCCCGACCCGAGCATCTGGCGGAAGTACCAGTGTCCCTTGGACTCGTCCTCACACTCGGCTTCGGTGAACTCGAGCACGCCGCTCGGAAAGTGCCCGCAGAAAATGATGATGAAGGCCCACAGGTTGCGGATCAGGTTGGCCAGGGCGTTGGCGGCCAGGGTCAGGAGGAAGAGCGGTCCGGTGAACGCCGGCCACATGATGTAGTCCCGGAAGGCCAGCCGGGCCGACTTTTTCAGGCCGGCCCGTAGCGCCGGCTTGGCCTCTTCCCACGGCCTCTTGCCCTCGCGGACCTGGGCCACATCGACGTCGTGCAACATGATGCCGTGGTCGAAGATCGCCGCCAGCCCGAGCGCGTAGAGGGGATTGCCCAGGTTCGCCGGCGACCACGGAGTCTCGTCACTGATGCGGATGACGCTGTAGCCGAGATCGCGATCCTTACCGGTGATGTTGGTGAAGGTGTGGTGCTGGTAGTTGTGGTAGCGCTGCCATCCTTTGGCCGGGCAGGACGAGTCCCATTCGAAGTCGGTGGAGGAAAGCGCCGGATCGTTGGTCCAGTCGTACTGGCCGTGGAGGATGTTGTGCCCGATCTCCATGTTGTCCAGGATCTTCGAGAGCGAGAGGGCGCCGACGCCGGTCAGCCAGAAGGGCGGCAGGAAGCCCAAGAAGAGCGAGGCCCGTCCGATGATCTCGGACCAGCGCTGCACCCGTATGACGCGCCGGATGTAGCGGACGTCTTCGGCACCGAGCTGGGACACCACCCGGGCTCGCAGGGCCTCGAGTTCGACCTCGAGCGCATCGAGCTGCTCGGGAGTGAGGCCGTGGGCCTCGGCAACGGTGGTCATCAAAGTACCTTTTTCATAGAGTGGATCACAGATCGATTTCGACGTCGCCCACAGGAACGCTCACACAGATCCGGATGTGCACATCGGGTCCATTCGTCAGTTCGCCCGTCACGATGTCGCGCACCACACCCGCGTGGAGTTGGCGGGTACAGGTGTGGCAGATGCCCATGCGGCATCCGTGCAGGGGTTTGAGCCCTTCCGCTTCGGCCTGTTGGAGCAACGGCGTTCCGTCGCTCTCCCGCCCGATCTCGCTCTCGGCAAAGCGCACCGCACCATCGACGGTGCCCGCCTCGGCCGCGAATTGGGTGAGGGTGAACACCTCGGTGTGCAGGTGGTCGGCGCGGTCGGCCTGGTCGAAGAGTGACCGGGCCGAGTCCATCAGGGGGGTCGGACCACAGACGAAGGCTTCCGCCGCCGTCCAGTCGATGCCGGCGCCGTCGAGTTGGGCAGCCGACAGGAAGCCGTCGAGCTCGCCGGTGCCCGGTTGGTCGGTGAACACCCGGACCAGGCGCACGTTGGGGGAGGTATCGGCCATCGCCCGAAGTTCGTCGCGGAAGAGCATGTCGGACGCCGTCAAGGCGTAGTGGAGGAAGGTCACGGGCTTGGTCCAGCCCAGGGCGCATCGGGTGCGCAGCATCGACATGACCGGGGTGATGCCGCTCCCACCGCTGATCAGGAGAAGGTGCTCGGGCTCGACCTCGGGCAGGGTGAAAATCCCCTGTGCCCTGGTCAGGGCCACAGTTTGGCCGCGCCTGGCCGTCCGGAGAAGGTGCTGGCTGACCCGGCCCTCGGGCTGGGCCGTGACGCAGAGCTCGACCCGCCCGCCCCCCTCGGTGGCCGCATTGGTCATGGAATAGCAGCGGGTGTGCCGGACCCCGTCAATCTCGACGCTGAGCTGGGTGTACTGCCCGGCCCGGAAGCCGTGCCAGTTCCCGTTGGGGCGGAGGGTGAGGGTCACGCTGCGGTCGGTGGTGCGGCTGACCCGCACCACCTTGGCCCTCACCTCGGTCGAGGACCAGGAGGGACGGACGAGTTCCACGTAACGATCGACCCCGTAGGGGGTGGCGGCCACGTCGAAAACACGGACGGCCTGCCGCAGGACGCGCTTGGTCAACGACCCCGAAGAGATGAGGCTGGTGGCCATGTCTGGATTGTAGGCGTTCGAGTATACACTTGTCAACTCAGGGCCTGTAAGACCGGACGCCGGTTTCCCAGCATTGGGCCTGGGATGAATCGGGATTTTGGTACCCCCTCGCCAATCTGGTTATACACTTGTTCACAGAGAGCGAGAGAACGATGACCAACAGAGATTCGTCGACACGCCTGCAGAACAAGGAGCTTACGCGTCAGGGGCTCATTCGGGCGGCGCTCAAGCTCCTTTCCCAGCACTCGTTCGACTCGCTGAGCCTGCGCGAGGTCACCCGCCAGGCCGGCATCACCCCGACGGCGTTCTACCGCCACTTCGACGACATGGAGGAGCTCGGCCTCGTCCTGGTGGAGGAATCCTTCCAGTCCCTGGGAGCGATGCTCAAGGACGCGCGCTCGCAGACCTCGTTCGACGGGGCCACCATCGAGCGGTCGCTGGCCGTGGTCGTGCTCCACCTGCACAGTCACACGTCCCACTTCAGGTTCATCGCCCGGGAGCGCTACGGGGGGGTCCGCCGGCTCCGGCGTGCTATCAACCGAGAGCTGCAGCTCTTTGCCGACGAGTTGGCCATCGACCTGGTCGCCATGCCCGGCGTGGACCAATGGACCACCGAGGATCGGCGCATGCTGGCCGGTGTCATCACCGAGACCATGATCCGGATGGTGGCCGAGCTGCTCGAGTACGGAGCCGAAGAGGAGCTGGCCATCGTGGCGAGGACGAGGCGTCAACTCGAGCTGATCAGCCTGGGCGTCCCGGCCTGGGACGGCACGGTGCGAGCGGGCAGCACCTAGCGCGGTGCCACGCGACCGTCGCGGCCTGTCGTTGTCGACGTCGTCAGAGGACGCGGCCGATCGCTACCGGGGAGCAGCCGAGTTGTTCCTGCTGGGTCGGCCCGGAGCGAGGGACGCCTTTGCCGCCGCTGCCGCCATCGATCCGTCGTGTGCCGAAGCCCACACCGGTCTGGCGTTCGCCGCCCTCTTCGAGGGTGAGATAGGCCCGGCCCGGCGCGCCCTGGCGGCGGCCGAAGCGAATGCTTCCACCGATCGGGCCCGCGGGCAGGTGGTGGTGGTGCGCGCGCTGAGCGAGTTGGACCTCGATGTCAGCCTCGGCCACGGTCGGGCCCATCTGACCCGGTACCCCCGCGACGACATCGCCCGCGAGGCGGTGGGCCTCCTGCTCTTCCTGCTCGGGCGGAGCCGCGACATCATCGATCTCTATGACTGGCTGGCTCCGCAGCAGGGATCCGATTGGAGCTTCGCCGCGTCGTGGAGCTTCGCCTGTCATGAAACCGGCCGTCTCGACGAGGCGCGCCAGTTGGGGCTCCAGGTGCTGGCGCAGCATCCCGACGACGCCTTCGCCGTGCACAGCCTGACCCACGTGGCTTATGAATCCGGGCGCCATAGCGACGGCGTGGACCTGCTCACGTCGTTCCTCGGTGCCACCCGGCCCATTGCCTTTCAGCAGCGCCACCTCGGGTGGCACATGGCGCTGCACCTGTTGGCGACGGGCGATGCCGACGGCGCGCACGCGCTCTGGCGCAGCGCCGTGGCGCCCGACGCCGTGCCCGTCAACCTGGGCGCGGTCGACGACGGAGCCAGCCTGCTCTGGCGGTGGCACCTCTACGACCTCGGTGGGTGGGAGCTCCCATGGTCCGAACTGCGGGACGTGGCCCATGAGGTCGCCCAGATGCCGGCCACGCCACTTCCCGCCGCCTGCGCCGTGGTGGCCCTGGCCGCCCTGGGCGATGATGACGGTCTGGCCACGCTGCTCTCGAACGCCGACCGGTTGGCCGGCGGCGGCATGCCCCCGCCCGCCCGGGTGCTCCATGCGGTGGCCGAGGGGGCCCGAGCGTCGTTCGCGGGTACGTGGACGGAGGTGGCCGACGCCCTGCTCCCGGTGCGGGGTCAATTCGGGCAGATCGGCGGCAGCCGGGCCCAACGCGAGGTGTTCGAGGATGCTCTCCTCTACGGGCTCATCCGGGGTAATCGAGCCGAAGAGGCTCGGGGCCTGCTGACCGAGCGTCTGGACCGCCGTCCCTCGATGCGCGAGTCGCAGTTGCTGGCGTCGCTGGGCTGATGGGCACCAGCTGATGGGCACCAACCGATGGCTGGCCGGGGCCGGAAAGCGGGGCACGGACTACGACCGCCGCTTCGAGGAACTGGCGGCCGAGGGTCGCGACATGCACGGCGAGGCCGCCTTGGTCGACTCGTACGGACCGAAGTCGGTGCTTGACGCCGGTTGCGGCACCGGCCGCGTCGCCCTCGAGCTCCATCGCCGTGGCCGCGACGTGGCCGGGGTGGACCTCGACCTGAGCATGCTCGAGGTGGCTCGGGCCAAGGCGCCCGAGCTGACCTGGGTGGAGGGCGACCTGACCGATCCCGACCTCTTGGGCGAGCGGCGGTTCGAGGTCGTGGTCCTGGCGGGCAACGTCCTCATCTTTCTCACGCCCGGCACCGAGGGCCCGGTGCTGGCCAATGTGTCCCGCCTGCTGGTCAGCGGGGGGCGGGCCATTGCCGGCTATTCGCTGCATCGCGGCGGATTCGGTGTGACCGCCCACGATGCCCTGGCCCGGGCCAGTGGTCTCCAGCTCGAGGACCGCTGGTCCACCTGGGACGGCGAACCGTTCGGACCGGACAGTACCTACGCCGTTTCGGTGCACCGCAAGGCAGATTGAACGGGCCGTCACGCAACGGAGGTCAGGGGTTGCGCGATCTGACGCACTGAATGCGCTCATGCATCCCGCTTCATTAGGCTGAGCGCTCATGAGCGACGCCGAGCTCGACCCGACCGACCACAAGATCATCGAGCTGCTGTCCCAGAATGCCCGGCGGACCATGGCCGACATCGGCGAGAAGGTGTCCCTGTCCGCCTCGGCAGTGACCCGGAGGATTGAACGGCTGGAGCGGTCCGGGGTGATCGCCGGTTACACGGTGGTGGTCGACCACCGAAAGGCGGGACGACCCATTCAGGCCTTCACCGAGGTGCGGTTCGCCGGGACGGCTGATCTCAAGGAGATCAAGGAAACGGCCATTCAGCTGCCCGAGGTGCAGGCCGTGTTCACGACGGCCGGCGATCCCGATGCCCTGGTCTGGCTGCAGGTGCCCGACGTCGTCCGCCTGGGACAGGTCATCGAGCAACTGCGCCGGCGGGGCCGCGTCACCGGCACCAAGACCTTGATCGTGCTCGATACCTGGTCACGCCATCGTCCGGCCGAGGGGGCCGACCCACCCACTCGGCGCCGCTAGTGGGCCACTCGGATTACTCGGGCCACTCGGGCCACTCGGGCCATTCGGGCCACTGGTTCCGGCCGGTGCGGCTGGCCCTGGTCCTGGTGGCCGGCGCCGCGCTCGTGGCGGGATGTTCGAACGGGCCGGTCCCGAAGGCGGCCCCCAAGCCCGCCCCGGAGGCGCCCACCACCACCTCGAGCACGGGCGTTCCCGACACCGGCGCCGGGTTGTGGTCCAAGGCGGTGCCGTTGGCGCCCCGCGCCAACCTTTCCGTGGTGTCGTGTGCGGCGGTCGGCCTCTGCCTGGCCGCATCGACCACCGGCCAGTCCTACCGGATGTCCAACGGCTCGGTGAGCTCCATCGGCCCGGTCGGGAGCGCGCCATCGCCCCAGGGGGCGTCCTACCTCACCTGTACGGCCGTGGCCTTTTGTGTGGCCGTGCCCAATCTGAACCAGATCGTCCAGTACGACGGCAACGCCTGGACGGCCCCCGTCACCATCTCCGCGGCCAAGGGGTTCGAGTCCGTGGCCTGCGTCGGCACGACCTGGTGCGTCACCATTGACGGCGAGGGGAATTCGTTCGTCTATGACGCCGGGAGCTGGTCGGGCAACGTCGGCGCGTGGGGCGCGGCCAACCAGATCTCGTGCGTCAGTCCGTCCTTCTGCGTGGCCGTCGAAGGCGGGACCTCGGTCTGGGACGGCAGTTCATGGACCCAACCGGGCAACAACGACAACCAGGGACAGCTCAATTCCGTGTCCTGCGCCAGCCTGTCCTTCTGCGTGGCCGTCGACAGCGCGGGCGACGCGCTGACGTGGAACGGGACGGCCTTCAGTGCGCCGGCTCTGGTGGCGGCCGAGCCGGCCCTGGCCGGGACCGATGCGTCGGGTCTCACCGGTGTCTCGTGCCCCACGCCCACCTTCTGCCGGGCCGTCGACTCCATCGGCCGCGTGTTCGGCTTCGACGGCACCACCTGGTCCAAGGGCACACTCATCGATAACGGGCATGCGCTCAGCAGTGTCAGCTGCCCTTCGGTGTCCTACTGCGTCGCCGTGGACCGGAGTGGCAATGCCTTCGTGTCGGCGCCGGCCACCGCAACGCCGAATTCGTAGCGCACCAGCTCGGCGATGGCCCGGTACCCGAGCGCGCGGTAGACCGAGTTCGAGGTCGGATTGGCCAGGTCGGTGAAGAGCACGCAGCCGTGCCCCGCCTCGAGCAGTTCCCTCGATACCCAACTCACGCACGCGGCGGCATACCCTCGACGCCGTTCCGCTTCGGGGGTGTAGACGGGGCCTATGCGCGCCATTCCGGCATTGGGCACCGACCGCGCCACCAGACAGACGGGTCGGCCCGCCGCTTCCCACAAGCTGATCTGCTGGCCGGCCACCCGGCGAGCCACGGCCGCCGGGTCGGCGCGCGTCTCGCCCACCTCTCGGGCGAACGCGTCGAACCACTCGGTCACCAGGGTCAGATCCTTCTTGTCGGCGCGCCGGGGTCGCCCGTCGGTTGCCTCCTCGGGCTCGGTGAGATCGTCGAGGTGCTCGAGACGGTAGAGACGAGCGCCCAGGACCGGTCGGGCGACGGCATGACTCACTTCGGCCCAGTGGCCGGCGAACGCGGCCGCCGTGGCGGCATCACCCTGGACTCCGGGCAACGACACACCGCTGCCGCGCGATCACCCCGGCCGCCCGGCGGGCGGCGTCGGGGCCCATGGGGGACAGGGCAGCGATGAAGGTCAGGGGGGACTGGACGACCACCCCCACCACCTCGGATTCCTGGCGCACAATCCAGTACCGCCCGGCGTCGCCCGAATCGGCGCGTTGTTGCAGCAGGGTGAGGATCAGGTTGTGCTCGGCCGGGCGGGCCTCCAGGTGTGCGGCGGCGTGGCGCAAGGTCTCGGCCGCGTTGAGGAACAGTTCGACGTGGTAGCTCACCGAGGCCTTACCAGGGCGCCAGTTCGGGGGCGGGCCCACGACCGAGGATCCAGGTCAGCAGCGCGGCCGGATCGGTGCGGGTGGACAACCGGGCCAGCTCCTGTGGCAACCAGGCCTCGACCAGATCGGGCGGCAGAGAGCCCGGCCCGGGGTGGAGCCCGAGATCACCCCGGTGGACCGCCACCTCGCGCCAGCGCGAGAAGACGGCGTCCCGAGACGACTCCTCCACCCCGCGCGCGGTGCGGGAACGGCCGTCCCAGGCCGAAAGGGGGAGGCCGGCCATGACCCGCTCCACGGCCGCCGCGCTGGAGGCGACGTCGGCCACCAACTCGGCCGCGGGACGGTGGGCCCCGGCTTCAATGTCGGCAGCGCGGCCGGTCAGCCCGCCGGCGTACTGGTCCAGCACCTCGCCCCGCGCCGCGCCCTCGAGGCGCCGAACCACGCTGTCGGCGTTGCGGGCCAGGTGGGTGAGGAGATGGCCCACGCTCCAGCCGGGTAGCGCGCACGGACCGCGGGCCTCGTCGTCGGTCAGGCCGTCGATGTCGGCCAGGAGGGCGGCATGGGAAGAGACGCAGCCGGCTATCCACTCGGTCGGCGCGCCCCCGCTCATGAAGCGGGGATCACCGATTGCGAGTCCAGCATGTCGGCCATGACGGCGCGGATGAACTCGTCCGCCTCATCGGTCATGCCGCCGGCCACGCCGCCGTAGATCGCTCCGGACTTGGCTGCTTCGGCAGCGTGCTCGTTGGCGTAGGCCACGGCGTCGTTCAGGTCGGCGGCGAAGGTGTCGGCGACGCCCGACTGGGTCTGCGGCCGGGTCACCGCCATGTGCAACGCGTTGGGGTACTGCTGACCGTTGAAGCGCCAGCCCCTGGTCCGCATGAAGTCGTTGATGTGGTACACGTCGAACACGTCTGAGGTGAATGAGAAGAGGAAGGTGGGATGGCCCATCATCTTGAGTTCGGGGTGTTGGCGCACAGCGTTCTGCATGGCGAAAGAGGTCTCGAAGATCTGCCTGGCGTAGTTCAGGTACCCGGCGTGGCCGATCTGCACCATGGCCGCCCAGGTGGCGGCGATGATGCCACCCGAACGCGAGCCGTCCATGCCGGGCGAGGTGTACTTCCCGCCGCTCCAATCGGTCAGGTAGAAGTACTGGGAGTTGCGCAGCTCCTTGGTCCGGAAGCTGACCACCGACGACCCCTTGAAGGCGTAGCCGTACTTGTGCGTGTCCGCCGATATGGAGGTCACGCCGGGTAGCCGGTAGTCGAAGACGGGAATGTCGTAGCCGAGCTCCTGGCCGAAGGGGAGGATGAGGCCGCCGAGGCAGCCGTCGACGTGGAGCCCGGTCCCGCGCTCGAGGGCCAGGTCGCTGAGCTCAGTGATGGGATCGACCGTGCCGTAGCCGTAGTTACAGGCCGACCCGATCAGGGCGACGGTCTGGTCGTCGACGTGGTCGCGCACCCAGTCCAGGTCCACTTGGGTGGTGGTCGGGTCGACCGGGGCTTTGCGCAGCTCCACCCCGAAGAGATGGCAGGCCTTGTCGAAGGCGGGGTGGGCCGTCTCGGGCTTGATGATGTTGGGACGCGTGATGCCTCTGGTCTGGGCCGCATGTTCCCGATAGGCCAAGATCGCGTGGGCGATGCTCCCGGTCCCGCCGCTGGTGACCAGCCCGCACGGGTCGTCCCCGGTGGCGGCCGCCGCCTCGCCGTGGTGCAGGTCGAGGACCATCGAGATGATCTCCGCCTCGAACTTGGTGGCACTCGGGCAGATGTCACGCTGCAGCACGTTCACATGGGCGAACAGACCGAAAGCCTCGTTCATGAAGCCGTAGTGCTCGTGGTCGCCGCAATACATGGTGCCGGAGACCTTGCCGCCCTCCCAGAAGACGTCCTCCTCCTTCGCCATGGTGTGGAGTTCGGAGAGCACCTCCTCGCGGCTCAGGCCGACCTCGGGCAGGCGGCGGTGGATCTCGAACCGGTCGGCGTAAGGGTAGGTGCTCGGGCTCATGGTGCTGCTCCTCGTTCGTTGTTGGTTCAGGCGTTGGTCGTCGTTCAGGCGTTGGTTTTCGTTCAGGCGTTCGGCTGGTCTCCGGCCACGGCCGGCGGGGGTCGGTCATGGCTCTCGGGCCCGGGGGCGAATATCGGGTCACTGTCGTTGGCGAAGCGGTCGGCGTAGGTGCGGGCATCGAGGAAGCGGACGCCGGGAATGTGCTCGATCTCGAGGACGAACAGCAACAGGACCGCCAGGAAGAGACCGAGATAGACGTGGTTGTAGCCGATGACGATGCCGATCCCGGCGACGGCGAAGACGGTGGCGGCCGAGGTCAGCCCGCGTACCTTGTTCCCGGCCGTGAAGACCAGCCCGGCCCCGATGAAGCCGAGGCCGGTGAGGATCCCGGCCACCGCTTGGGGCGACGCCAGGCCGGCCACCGCCGTCACCGCGGTGGCCGCACCGCCGATCAGGACGAAGGTGCGATCCCCGGCCGGAGAACCTCGCAGCTGGCGCTCGAACCCGAAGACGAAAGCCACCGCGCATCCGATGGCGACCCGGGCGAGGAGGTGCAGGTCGGTGTGGAACACACGGTGATTATCGCAGGGCCAGCTCGGCCCGCACCGGCCGATGGTCAGAGCCGCCGTTGGGCCGCACCTCGCCCCGCACGATCTCGATGGCGCCTCGGACCAGAATGTGGTCGATCTGGCTGTGCGGATTCCCGGCCGGCCAGGTCGGCCCCTTGACGGCTCGGTGCCACTTGGGCAGGAAGACTCGCACCGGTGGTCCCCACAGATTCATGTCCCCCAGCAGGACCGCATCGGGTCGGGCCTCCCCGGTGCGCAGGCGCTTCTTCAGGGCGGCGTAGTGACGGTGCGAGCCGAATTGGAGGTGGGACATGTGGGTGCCGATCACCGAGATCTGGTGGTCGTCCACCGTGAGGTCGACCACCATGGCCGCCCGCCGGACCCGGTCCCGCCCGAGCTGGGGTAGGTGGAGTACGCGACTGTCGATCGACCGTGATGCCCCGGCGGACCAGCACGGCAATGCCCCAGCTGCCCGGCTCCGCCTCGGTGAAACGTGGGGAGTCCGACACATGGGCGGAATAGGGCCGCTCGCTGTCGAAGAAGAGTGCGTTCCTGCCGGCCCGTAGACCCTGGGGTGACATCCACTTGTCGGTGGCGGCGGGGTCGGGTCGGGACCGCCGGCCTTCGGCCAATGTGCACGTGAAGGCCTCGTATCCCAGGGCGGCCGCGATCTTCTCGGCTTGGCCGATTTCGTCCGGTGCGCCGGCCTCGGCGCTGGTCCAACTCTCCTCCAGTGCGATCACATCGGCACCCAGTTCCCGGCACACCGCAATGGTGTCGAACGGGCGGCCCCATCCGTCGACTCCGGCATGCAGGTTGAAATTGGCGACGGTCAGCACGATCCGGCCCGACCATAGGGCACCGGTACCATCGTGCGGGTGACGCACCAGGGGACGCACCAGGGGCAGAACGAGCTCGTCGAACGGCTCCGGCCCTTTACGACGACGATCTTCGCCGCCATGTCCGACCTGGCGCTGGCCACCGGATCCCTCAACCTGGGACAGGGCTTTCCCGACACCGATGGACCGCCCGAACTGGCGCACGTCGCGGCCGAGGCCATCGTGGCCGGGCGCAACCAGTACCCGCCCAGCCAGGGTGTGCCCGAGCTCCGGGCGGCCATCGCGGCCCATCAGAAGTCGTGGTACGGGCTGACCTTCTCGCCCGAGGACGAGGTGATGGTCACCACCGGGGCCACCGAAGGCATTGCCGCCACCCTCCTGGCGCTCTGCGAGCCGGGCGACGAGGTGGTGATGTTCGAGCCGTCCTATGACTCCTACGCCGCCTGCGCCGCCATGGCCGGCGCCGGTGTGCGTTTGGTCCGCCTCCATCCCCCGGACTGGTCATTCGACCCGGCGGAGCTGGCCGCCGCCATCGGTCCGCGGACGCGGATGATCCTCCTCAACACCCCGCACAATCCGACGGGCAAGGTCTTCGGTCCCGACGAACTGGGGCTGATCGCCCGACTTTGCTGCGACCATGACATCCTGGCCGCGACCGACGAGGTCTACGAGCACCTGATCTTCGAGGGCACCCACATCCCGTTGGCCACCCTCCCCGGCATGGCGGAACGAACCGTGTCCATCTCCTCGGGTGGCAAGACGTTCTCCTTCACCGGGTGGAAGGTGGGGTGGGTCACGGCCCCGGCACCGCTGCTGGCCGCGGTGCGGGCCGTCAAGCAATTCCTGACCTACACGTCGGGAGCCCCCTTCCAGCTGGCCATCGCCCGCGGCTTGTCGGCGGAGCCGGAGCGGATCAATGCGCTCGGCGCCGAGCTGCGGGCCAAGCGCGATCTGTTCTGCGAGGGGCTGGCTACCCTCGGATTCACCGTGTACCGACCAGCGGCCACCTACTTCGCCACCATCGACATCGCCGGGGTCGCCCCGGGCCTGAGCGCATACGACTTCTGCCGGGCCCTGCCCGAACGCTGCGGCGTGGTGGCCATTCCCAGCTCTGTGTTCTACCGAGCCGGCCAGCCGGCGGTGGCCGGCTCGGAGAATGCCGGCCGGACCCTGGTCCGTTGGGCCTTCTGCAAGCGGGACGAGGTGCTCCACGAAGCGTTGCGCCGTCTCGAATTGTGGGCCCCGTGACATGACGTCGATCAGCTGGGTCGACGCTTTCACCGACCGGGCCTTCACCGGCAACCCGGCCGCGGTGTGCCTCCTGAGCACCGAGGGAGAGGCAGGGGCGCCGATGTCCGAGGACCGCATGCAGTCCCTCGCCTACGAGCTGGGGATCTCGGAGACGGCGTTCGTCACTCCGGTGGTCGGGCCGGGCGGCGAAGGCGGCGGCACAACTCCCGACACCTTTGCCCTGCGCTGGTTCTCGCCCAGCGTCGAGATCGACCTCTGCGGCCACGCCACCCTGGCTTCGGCCCACGTCCTGCGACAACGCGGCGTGGTCGACGGCACGGCACCGGTCACTTTCCACACGCGTAGCGGACCACTCGTCGCCGCCTTCGAGGGGGACCGCATCGACCTCGACTTCCCGACCGCTCCGATGACAGTGGCGCCGCTGCCCGACGCCCTGGGCGGGGAGTGGGACGACGACGCCGTCGTGGCGACCGGCACCACCGATTTCTTCTGCGTCGTGGTCCTGTCCAGTGAGGCGGCCGTGCGCCTCTACCGCCCCGATCTGTCGGCCATCGCCGCCGTGGACGCCCGGGCCGTGCTGATCACCGCCGCCGCTGAGCCCGGCTCGGACGCCGACTACGTCCTGCGGGTCTTCGGGCCCAACGTCGGGATCGACGAGGATCCGGCCACCGGGTCGGCCCAGTGCACGACCGGCCCTTACTGGTCTGCCGCGCTCGGCCGGCCCGACCTGGTGGCCCGTCAGCTCTCGAGCCGGGGCGCGGTGCTCTACGTCCGCCCCGCCGGGGACCGGGTCCACATCGCCGGGAACGCCGTGACCGTCTTGGCCGGTGACCTGTGTTAGTGATTGCAGCGTGGACGACCCGACCAGTGACCTGCGGGATCTCGTGAGGGGCCACCGGCCCACGTCGCCCCGTGAGACCGAGGCGAAGCAGCGCATGCTGGTCGAGCTCGACCGGCTGCCCGATCCCACCGATGAGCACGCCGACGCGACCCATTTCACCGCGTCGGCCCTGGTGGTGGGCGCCCGCGGCACGGTCCTCCACCTCCACAAGCGCCTCGGCCGCTGGATGCAGCCAGGAGGGCACATCGACGCCGGTGAGGCCCCACCTGCCGCCGCTCGCCGCGAAGCGGAGGAGGAACTGGGCCTCGAGGTCAGGCACCCCGAGGAGGGGCCGCGGTTGCTGCACCTCGACGTCCATGAGGCGGCGCTCGGCCACACCCATCTGGACCTGCGCTACCTCCTGATCGCCTCCGACGCCGATCCGGCCCCACCCCCGGGCGAGAGCCCCGAGGCCCGCTGGTGCAGTTGGGACGAGGCCGCCCGGCTGGCCGACGAGGCGTTGGTCTCGGCGCTGCCGATCGCCCGGGACGCATGGGAAGCCCGGTCCAAAGTCGGCCCCGCGTGAGCGGCGCGCTGGACCAGCTCCTGGTCGTCCAGGACCTCGACACGACGATCACCCAACTCCAACACAGGCGCGCCGCCCTGCCCGAGCGGTCCGGCCTGACCGGCCTCGAGGTCGAGCTGGCCGGCTACGCGGCGGAGAAGGTCGCCCTCATGGGTCGGCGGGCCGAGTTGATGGCCACCCAGAAGGACCTCGAAGGACAGATCGCGGTGGTGACCGAGCGGCGGACCGGGATCGAGCAGCGGATGTACGCCGCTCGGGGCTCCTCCACCCGCGACCTGCAGGCCATGGACGAGGAGGTCCGCCACCTGACCCAGCGCCAGAGCCAGCTCGAAGAGCTCGAGTTGGTGGCCATGGTCGACCAGGAACCGATCGACGCCGAGCTGGCCCAACTCTCCCAGCGGAGCACCCCGATCGAAGAACGGGTCGCCGTGCTGCGGGCCGAGGTGAAGGCCGGGGAGGCCGAGATTGACCAGGAGCTGGCCCAAGCGATACCCGCCCGGACCAGCGCGGCGGCCGAGCTTCCCCCGGCCCTGGCCGACCGCTACGAGAAGCTGCGGACGCGCATGAGGGGTGTCGCGGTGGCGCGCCTCATCGACCACCGTTGCGACGGGTGCCATCAGGAGCTGTCCGCCGTCGAAGTGGACCGGATCCGCGCCATGCCCGCCGACACCGTGGTCACCTGCGACCTCTGCGGGCGCATCCTGGTCCCCGTCTGAGGTGCTGGTCCTCGTCCGACACGGCGAGTCGACCGCCAACGCGGCTGGCTTGTTGCTCGGGCGCACCGATGCGCAATTGACCGAGAAGGGGCGCGCCCAGGCGGCGTCGGTGCGCGCGCTCCTCCACGTGCCCGTCCACTCGTTGCGTTCCAGCCCACTGGCCCGGGCCCGATCCACCGCCGCCCTGCTCGACCTCGACCTCCCGACGGAGATTGACGATCGTTGGATCGAGGTCGACTACGGCGAGTTCGAAGGCCAGCCGCTTTCCGACGTTCCGGCTGCGGTGTGGCAGGAATGGCGGGCCGATCCGGGCTTCCGACCCTCCGGGGGCGAGAGCCTGGCCGAGGTCGACGTCCGCATCGCCGCGGCATGCGACGAGCTCTTCGGCACCAGCGGGACGGGGGCCCGGTCGACCGATGGTGACGTGGTCGTGGTGAGCCACGTCACGCCCATCAAGGCGGCAGTGGCCTGGGCACTCGGCGCCGGAACCGGGTTGTCGTGGCGGCTCCACCTCCACACGGCCTCGGTCACCCGCATCGGCTGGGGCAATGGTGGCCCGGTCCTCGAGAGCTTCAACGAATTGACGTCCGACCGGGTCAGCGCGTCACAATCACCTCGTGCCTGACCTTCCCTCCACCCTGGCCGATCTCCGACCACGCCCCGAATCCGGGGAGTTCCCGGTCCACCGGCGGACCATCGACGTGCAGGTGTTCGAGCGTGAGGGCTTTCACGTGGTCATCGGTACCCTGCACGACCAACGCCCGTGGGCCACGGGAGACCTGGGGCCCCGGGATCTCCATCACATGGAGTTGGGCATCGTGGTCCGGCGGGCCGATCTCGTCATTGTCGATGCGCGGGCCACCATGGGCACCTTCCCCCACGCCGAGTGCCCGAGCATCGAGGGTGCCTTCGGCGACCTGGTGGGACTGTCGGTGTCCCGCGGCTACACCAACGCCGTCCAGGCCCGCTTCGGTCGGGAGCGAGGCTGCAGCCATATTGAATTCCTGGCCCGCGCCCTGGGGCCCGTGGTCATTCAGGCCATCACCTCATCGGCCGCCATGCGTCTGGAGTTGGGTGACGGCGAGCAGACCATCGGCGGCGACGGCACGCTGGGGTGGTTGACCAACACCTGTCATATCTGGGCCGAGGACGGCGTCGGCCCGCAGAAGGTGGCCACCGGCTGGCGCCCCGGTATCGCCGAGTACCCGGCGCCGTCGCTGGTCGAGATCCGACGGCGCCAGGAGGACGCGACGTAGATCCGGGGGTCTCCCGTCACCGATGGGTAGCCTGACCGCGGGGATCCCCGGTGGCGGCCACTGGCCATTGGGAAACGACCGATCGGGGGACGGATATGGGGACGAGGGTCGGGAAACGGCACTGTCGTGGACGAGGGCGAGGGCGAGGACTGGGACGAGGCGCGGTGATCGCCTCGATGCTGGCCTTGGCCGGCGGTGTGCCGGCCGCGGCCGCCTCGACGTCTGGTGCGGGTCATGTGTTGCTGGTTGGCACCTTTCAGGGCAAGGCCGGTCAATACAAGAGCATCCAGGCCGCCGTCAACGCGGCCCACGTGGGCGACTGGATTCTGGTGGCCCCGGGCGACTACCACGAGACGGACGACCTGTCGTCGGGGTCGAGCAGCACTTCGGCCCCGGGTGACCACGCCGGCGTGGTGGTGAGCACATCGGGCCTTCACATCCGCGGCATGAACCGCCACTCGGTGATTGTCGACGGGACCAAGGTCGGTGCCCCCGCCCCGTGCAGCCCGGCGTCCACGTGGCAGAGTTTCGGGCGCAAGGTGGCCGGGAAGGCCCAAGGGCGCAACGGGATTGTGGTGTGGAAGGCCAACAACGTCAGCATCGAGAACCTCACCGCGTGCAACTTCCTGGGCGGTGCCGGGGACTCGGGCAACGAAATCTGGTGGAACGGTGGGGACGGGTCGGGCCGAATCGGTCTTGCCGGGTACCAGGGCAGCTACCTGACCGCTACCTCGACATTCTTCAGCAATGAGAAGACGGCGGCGCAGTACGGCATCTTCTCCTCCAACGCCGGCGGGCCGTCATCGTGGAACCAGATCTACGCCAGCAACATGAACGACTCGGGCATGTACGTCGGCGCCTGCCACCAGGTGTGCAACGTCACCATCAATCAGGCCTGGATGGAGAACAGCGCGCTCGGGTTACTCGGGCACCAACTCGGGCGGGGCCGTCGTCATCGAGAACTCGCAGTTCGATCACAACGAAGACGGCGTGGACACCAACACCCAGATCGGCGGCGACCCGACGGCACCGCAGGACGGCAACTGTCCGGGCCACGCCATCAGCCCGATCACCCACACCCGCTCGTGCTGGGTCTTCATGCACAACAACGTGCACGACAACGACAATCCGAACGCCCCCGAGGCGGGTTCGGCGGCGGCCGGGCCGATCGGTACCGGGATGACCGTCTCGGGTGCGCGCAACGACACCGTGATGGACAACACCTTCTCCAACAACGGGGCCTGGGGCACGCTCTTCGTGCCCTATCCCGACTCGAGCAAGCCGGTCCTCGGGCAAACGTGCAAGGGGACAGGAGGCTTCTCGATGAAGGGCTTCGGCTGTGTCTACGAGACTGAGGGCGATGCCCTCCTGGGCAACACGTACGTGAATGACGGGTACTTCGGCAACCCCAGCAATTCCGACTTCGGTCAGATCGTGCTCAACACCGGCCTCCCGAGCAACTGCTTCGCCGGGAACACTGCGCCGAGCGGCAGTGCGCCAGCCAACTTGGAGCAGGTCCAACCCACCTGCGGCGTGACCACTACCAGCACCAACGCCGACAGCGACCTCTTGGGCCAGGTGCTGTGCGACACCGGCTTCGGCTCGTGCCCGGCCGGAGCGATGTACCCCAAGGCGACCGGTGTGGCCCTGATCCCCCTGCCCGCCGGACTCCCGACCATGCCGAACCCGTGTCGCGGTGTCCCGGCGAACGCTTGGTGTCCCGCCGGCTCCGGGAGCGCCGGCAGCGCCGGCAGCTCTGCACTGCGGAGCCAACCTGGCGCAACGTCAGGGACGCCGGGCGTGACGGTCACCGCTCAGGATCTGGCTCGGGGCGGTCCGAGCCGCTCGCGTCCACCCGCCTGAGACATCAGAACGAACTCGACCAGCGGGGGTCAGATCGCGGAATCGATCGGGTGATCGCTCGGCCCGCAGACAGCTCGCCCGTCGATGCGTCGGTGGCAGCCTCACTGCAGTGACGAGTCTCGGGATGCGTGTCTAGACGCGCATCGCAACACGCCGCATTTGGGCGCCCCTGCCCACAACGCAACGTTTATCTAACGCGAAACGGGGAAATTATTAGCAGCCAATGTTATCAGCGCAAAGGCTGATCAATCTAAAAGGATAGGTGTGATGAGACAACGTTATGTCGATGCACCGGTGGAAGAAGGGTACGTGGACGAGGCGCCAACCAGGTCGCGGGTCGTCGAGCACGCCGCCTGGAGCCCGGCCCAGATCATCGGCCTGGCCGGTGGCGTCGTGTTGATCGTGATCGGTGCCATCGCGCTGTCGCGGACGGGGACGGACTTCTCGAACATCCCCGCCACGCATGCCGCGGTAGCTGGGTTCGGGTTTACTTGCCTTTCGGCGGCCGTACAGCTCGCCGGTGGACTATTGCTGCTAGGCGCTTCGGCCTTTCCGGTCTCGGCCAAGTCGGCCATGGCCTTTCTCGGTGTGCTGCTGGTCGCCTGGGGCATTGTCATCGTGGCTGACGTCACCCGGCTGTTCACGATGTGGGGCTACACCAAGAACACCGGCGTCTTCTACATCATCGTCGGCGGTGTGTTGCTGGTCGCGGCGGCCGTCTCCCCGATCTTCCTGTCGAGTCGGCGAGAGGTCAGTCGCCGCCCGGCCTTGCACTGACGCCAGACCGAGGTTGGACCGCCCCATGGCCCCTGGTCAGGTTCGGCCCCCCGAGCGAGGGGTACGGGTCGGGCTCGGGGCATGGAACGCAACCACGCGATTCGAGGCGGGAGCCAGCAGCAGCCCGGCGCCGACGCTCGGTGTCGGAAAGTGATTGGCTGGCGCGCCGATCGAGGCCTGCTGGCGCACCGCACCCGAAGCGCGGTCAAGGCCGTAGAGCCTGCCGTTCTGCCCGATGGTCCAGATCAGACCGGCGGCGGCGATGGGTGGGCCGCCCCCCTGCGGTGAGCTCCACAGGATCCGGAGCGCCGCTCGGTCGGCCGTGACCTGCACGGCTTCGGTACCACTCAGGCACGGCAGGTAGACCACATCGCCCACCACGGCACTCCCTCCGTCGATGTCTTCGCCGCACGGCGACCCGAGGCTGGCCTCCTGGCCCCCGATGCCACCCAGGTGGGCGCCGTTCAGCAGATAGAGCACGCGGCGACTTTCCGGTCACGAGCACCTGACCGTCGGCCAACAACACCGGCGCGGTGGACAGGTCCTGGTCTTGGGCATTGTCCTGAGCCCACGTGGTCGGAGCGAAGAACTGCACGAGTCGGAGGGAGGGCGAGAGCTCCAGGACCGAATCACTGTCGTCGTAGGGTTGGCCGGCCGAGTGGACCGAACCGTTCCCGGCACTGACCCAGATATTGCCCTTGCGGTCGACCGCCGGTGCCGCTCCCCCCATCCAGATTGCGCCCTGGCTTTCACCGGCTGCCGCGTCGACGGTGAAGTACGTCGGCGTCGCCCCGGATTCCTTGACGGCGACCACGGTGCCCCGGTACGAGCCGCAGTCGCCGAAATTGCCGCCCATGGCGAACACCACCTGATGGGCATCGAGCGTCAATCCCGTGCGTTGCAGCAACGCCGCCGCGTCGGCGCCGGGTGGATCGACGTTCTCGGCCAACTCGATGGCACCCGAGCTCACGTTGAGACCGACCAGCTTGTGCACCGGGTGTCCGTTCGCCAGCTCGTCGGCCACGACGAAGAGCTCGTTCCTCGATTGGTCGATCACCGGCGTCCCCGTGATCCCGACGGTGGGCGAAATGTCACCGCAGGCAAGGGCCGACGCGGGCACGGGAGGGGCGACGTGGGTCGACCAGATCACACGGCCGGTGGACGTCGACAGCGCATAGACCGTGTCATTCTGGGTCGCCACGAAGACGTCACCTGATGACACGAGAGGTTCGCCGTAGAGCTGTCCATCGAGCACGGGCGATGTCCACGCGGCGGCGGAGGTGTCGACGGCGCCGACCACTCCCGATGAGCCGGATCCGGCGGCATCACCGTGATACACGGTCCAGGATCCAGGATGACCCGCCGCGTTCGTGGCCCGTGCGGCGATGGGAACGGCGTAGGTCATCACGACCATCACCGAGCTTCCCGCCATCAGGCCGACCTTCACCAGACGGGTGAGTCGCGGCACGCCGCGCCGCCTGGTTCTCATCGCGTATCGATGGTGCGGCCGATTCGCCCCTGCTTCACCGGGCAGAGGCTATCGACCTTCGCTGATCGGAAGGCCGCAGCCGGCTCCGAGGCGGCGCGAGCCGACCGACGCGTGATGAGGCGATCGACGCGGTCATGGACGTGGTGGCGGGTTGTCCACTGGATCAGTCAACGATCCGGCCCGCGTCCATGCTGATGGTGCGCTGGCACTTGTCCGCCTCCGCTGCCCGGTGTGTAATCAGCAGGACGCTGCGCCCCGACGCGGCAGCCAGCACATCGTCCGTGAGTTGATCGGCTTGCCGGGTGTCGAGACCTGCGGTCGGCTCATCGAGGAGGAGTATCGGACCACCGGCGAGGAGCGCTCGGGCCACGGCGAGCCGGCGGCGCTCGCCCCCGGAGATGGAGACGCCGTCCTCGCCGACTGGTGTCTCCAAGCCGGCCGGGAGTGCGGCCACCCAGGCACTGAGCTGGGCCGCGTCCAGGACGGTTGCGATCTCGGCGTCGCTGGCGTCGGGCCGGCCCAGGGTGACGTTGGACCGCAGGGTGCCGGCGAACATCTGCGCCCGCTGGTCGACCAGTGCGCAGGCCGACCGGGCGTCGGACTGCGTCAACTCGTCGCTCGGGATGTCGCTCAGCCGTAGGGTGCCGCTCTCCAACGGCCAGAAGCGCAACAGCGCGTTGACCAGACTGGACTTGCCCGCTCCGCTCGAACCGGTGACGGCCAGCCGCTCGCCGGGCGCGACGCGCGCACTGACCTCGTCGAGCGCCAGGGGCAGCTCGGGCGCATAGCGCAGAGACGCCCGGGCAAACGACAGATCGGGGACCCCCTCGGGCAGTGGACGGGCCACCACCGGATCGCTGACCGGGATCGGAACGGCTTCGAGAGCCAGGAGCCGACGGGCGGCCGCCCGTACGGCCAGGGCTCGGGCGGCAGCCAAGGTGATGCCGGGCACGGGTTCGAACGTGCCCAGCGCAGCCAGGGGAAGGACCGCCACCATCACGGGGTTGAGGTGATGGCTGTGCACGGCCGACACGGCCACCGCCAGGACGGCGGTCAGGGCGGCGCCCAGGCAGAGCTGGGTCGTGAAGGAGGCCAGGGCAGCCGCTCTGTTCCGGCGCCGAGCCAAGGTTTCGGATTCCCGGCTCATCTCGTCCACCCGGTCGAGCGCCGTGGCGTCGGCGCCGAAAGCCAGCAGATCGGGAGCGCCGTGAATGATATCGACCACGTGCGCCGAGATCTCACCTGCGAGCGCCGTGTCCTCCTCGTCCGCCGCGGCGTGCCAGACCAGAGCCGGAGGGACCGTGCACGCCACCAGCAGCGGGATGCCGAGGGCGAGCGCGGCGAGCGGTAGGGACAGGCCGACCACGACCAGACCCAACGTGGCGGCGCCGGCGGCCACCCCCAGGGGCAGCATGGTGCGGAGGTACAGGTCCTGCAGGGTGTCGACGTCGTCAATGGCCCGGCTCAAGAGGTCACCGCTCCGCCAACCGACCAACGCCGCCGGGACGCGTGGGGTGAGGCAGTCGTACAGCCAGACGCGCCAGTGGGCCAGCGTGCGCAAGGCGGCGTCATGGCCGATCAGGCGCTCGGCGTAGCGGAGTGGTCCTCGCAAGAACGCCAGGACCTCCACCGCGGCCAGGATGCCGACCAGCGCGCCGAGTCCAGGGTGGAGGGCGGCCCGCCCGACGACGTAGCCGGAACCGGCCAGGAGCCCGATGGTGGCCGCGGCCGACGCCAGGCCCAGCAGTCCGGCCAGGGCGAGCCGTCCGTACGGGGTGCCCGGGGCGCGCGCCACGCGCCGCAGGGGCTTCACGAGGCCGCCACCGTCGGGTGGGCGCCGTCGAGCTGAATGACGGCATCGAAGTGGGGGAGCAGCACGGGCTCATGGGCCACCACGATCACGGTTCGCCCCGACAGGAACGGTTCGATGGCGGGCGCCATCCGGGCGGCGGTGGATGGATCGAGTGAGGCGGTGGGCTCATCGAGCAGGAGGATGGGTGCGGCTCGGAGAAGGGCACGCGCCAGGGCCAGCCGCTGGCGCTCGCCCGCGCTGAGCGTGAGGCCGTCGTGACCCAGACCGGTGGCCAGCGAGTGGGGCAGATGGGCCACCAATTGGTCGAGGCCCACGGCGCCGAGCACGTCGTGGAGCTCCTCATCGGTGGCCTCGGGTGCACCGAGACGCAGGTTCTCGGCTATCGAGGCCGTGAAGAGGTGCGGTCGCTGCGGCACCCACGAGAAGTGCGCCCGCCACGCGGCGATAGGGCAGTCGGTGGACGTGACCTCGTCGGCCGACATGGTGCCGGAAGAGGGTTCGATGAATCCGAGGAGCGCGCCCACGACAGTCGATTTACCGGCGCCCGAGGGCCCGACCAGGGCGACACGGTGACCGGGCGGTATCCGGAGCGAGAACTCGTCGACGGCGGGAGTGGCGCGGCCGT
This sequence comes from uncultured Acidimicrobiaceae bacterium, assembly GCA_963821755.1. Classification (GTDB taxonomy): domain Bacteria; phylum Actinomycetota; class Acidimicrobiia; order Acidimicrobiales; family RAAP-2; genus Bog-473. The sequence goes on along the minus strand of CAWGEX010000003.1, from coordinate 1,349,274 downwards.
CGTACTCGACGCGCAGCCGGTCGATGCGCAGGGTCACCGCCCGGGTGGCCCCCGCCGGGCCGGCCGCTTGCGACGCCACGGTCGGTCTGGATGGTGTCGGCAGGTCGAGTACTTCGAGCACCCGGGCCGCCGCGGCCTGACCTTCGGTGCTGGCATGGAATTCGGCGCCGGCCCGACGCAGCGGGATGAAGATCTCCGGCGCGACCAGGAGCACGGCCATCGCGGTCTGCAGGCTGAGCTCGCCCCACAACAACTTGAGGCCCAGGACCATGGCCACGAAGCCGACGCCGAATCCGGCGATCATGTCCATGGCCAGCGCGGAGAGGAAGGCCACGCGCAAGGTGCGCATGGTGGCCACCCGCACTCCCTCGGCCGATTCGGCCACCTCGCGTCGACCGTGTCCCTCTCGTCCGAACGCGCGCAGGGTCGGCAGTCCTTCGATCAACTGGAGGAAGCGCCCGGCCAGCGATCCCAGGCGGCGCCACTGCCGTTCGGTGCGACGGGTCGCTTCCCGCCCGAAGTAGATCATGGTGATCGGCACGGCGATGACCAGCGTCACGACAACGAGCAGAGCGAGCCAATTCTGGGTGGCCACCCAGACCAGGAGCACGATCGGCACCACGGCCGCCATGGCGGCTTGGGGGACGTAGCGCGGCGAAGTAGGTGTGGAGCGTGCGCAGCCCCCTGGTCGCGGTGAGCGAGAGCTCACCGGGCCGCTCCCCGGCCAGCCAGCTGGGCCCGAGGGAGAGCGCGTGATCCAGCAACTGCCGGCGGAGGGTGCGGGCCACCGATTCGGCCGTCCGATGGGCCGACGCTTCTCCCACGAAGGCCAGGAACCCCCGAGCGACCACGGCCAGGACGACGGCGATGAGGTCGGGTCGCACGGCGCGCAACGGGACGTGGTGGAGGAGTGATCGATCGATGGCGGTGGCCATGGCCGTGGCCTGCACGATGATGGCGCCTGCGGTCAGGGCGCCAATAACCAGGGCGACGACGCTGGCCCGCCGCACCGATGGGACGCGGGCGGCCAGTTCGGGCTGCACGAGGCTGGGGCGGGACCGGGGGCCAGGTGGAGCGGAGGTGGTCGTGGGCATTGAAGTGGTCACGGGGTGAACTTGGCGCCTTCGAGGTGGACCGTCTGTCCGATCAGTGAATCCCCCAGGGCGTGGCGGGCGAGCGTCTCATCCTCGCAGGCGGCAACCGTCTGGCTCCCGTCGCCCAATTCGGCGACCACGACCGTCCGATCCGGGCGCAGCGGATCGTCGGGGTCGTAGGTCACGGTGAAGGAAGCCACGGTGCCTGGTCCCCGGGCGGATTTGACGGTGGCGACGGGGACGGTGGCGGTTGCCGTGCTCGCCTCCTCGGCCAGGTCGCCCGTGAGGTATCGGTCATGGCTGGGCCACGGAGTGGCGGACCACACGGCCAGTCCCGGTTTGGACAACATGCCCGAGACCGTCGTCACGAGCCCCTGTTCGCCGGGCCGGGCCCGCAACAGGCCGATGACCGTCGCCATCGATTGGAGGACGTAGTTGTTGAATGGGCCGCCAGCGAAGGTCATCCCTCCGGTGACGGTGGGCGTGCCGTCGCGATGAAGGCCGAGGGAGCGTTGCTGCACCCGCACTGCGGCCGGAAAACACGAATAGACCTCGGCGATCGTCAGGTCGGCCAGTGGCGCACCCAGACGCGCCGCGGCAGCCCTCCCTAGTACCTCCATGGCCGGCCAGGCGTACAGGTCCCGGCGGGCCGTCAGTGTGATGGCATGTGAGGCGTGCAGGGCCACGTGGGGGAAGACCCACCGATCGGTCGGGACCCCGGCGTCGCGGGCGCGCTCGGTTGAGCAGAACAGGATGGCGGCCGCCTGGTCGACGGTCCATTGGCTGGCGTGCCACCGGTTGTAGGGATAGGCCAACGGCCGGTTCTTGGTGTCCGGACGGGCGATGTCCCCCGCGGAGCGGGCAGTGGGGAAGGCGGCGAGGTCGTTGCCCTGCGCCACGGCGTTGAAGCGAGCCCAGAGTCGGGCGATGTCGGCTGTGTGTGCGGCTCGCTCCTGGTGCTCGTGGGCCGCCAGGGCATTTTCGATGAGGGCGTACTGCTGGACCACCGGCCACAGGGTGCCGGCGGCCGCTTCGATCGGGGCCATGAAATCGGGCGGGCGGGTGAGTGTGACATCGGGTGGGTCTCCCGGATCGTCATCGATCTCGACACCACCGAGGCGGGCGAAGCCCCGAGCCTCACCGCCGACGACCAGTACGACGTCGGCTTGTCCGGAAGCGATGGCGTCGAGGGCATCGTCGATGACCTCTTGTTGCGAGACGCCGATCTGGCAGAGGTAGGTGCGGGCGTTGTCGGCCCCGATGCGTGAGGCCACCAGGCGGGCTGGATTCGAAAGCGACCAGCTTCCTTGGGGGACGGCGATTCGGTTTACGGCCCGCAGGAGGGACGGAGCGCCGGCATTCGAGGCCGCCTCCCGGCTCGCTTGGGTCATCAGGTCAATGGCGGGAGCACTGGACGACGCTGTCCCCACCCCGACCAGGACGGGGGCGTGAGGGTCGCCGCGGAGGCTCGGAGTATGCACGACCGGCGATGCTACGGTCCGAATATGGCCAAGAGCGATGTCACGGCATGGACTGCCGCCCTTGAGGGCTTCACCAAGGAGTCGTTCGAGGCCGAAGGGAAGCGACGCGACGTCTTCCGAATGGGGAACGGGCCGGCCGTCATCGTGATCAGTGAGATCCCGGGGATCACACCATTGGTGGCTGAATTCGGGCGCAAGGTGGTGGCGGCCGGATGCACCGCCGTGATGCCGAGCCTGTTTGGTGATCCGGGACGCCCGGCCACCGGGGCCTACGTATTCAAATCCATCGGCCCGGCCTGCGTCTCGAGGGAATTCTCGGCCTTCGCCCTCAAGAGGACCAGCCCGGTCACCGTCTGGCTGCGCAAACTGGCGGCGTCCGAGCACGAGCGGTGCGGTGGCCCCGGGGTGGGCGTTGTGGGGATGTGTTTCACCGGCGGCTTCGCGCTGGCCATGATGGTCGACGACATCGTCCTGGCTCCGGTGCTGAGCCAGCCTTCACTCCCATTTCCCCTCTCCAAAAAATTCAAGGCGGATGTCGGGATCTCGGACGCCGACATGACTCGGGTGAAGGAGCGGACGTCGACCGGCACCTGTCTTCTGGGATTGCGATTTTCCAATGACCCCTTCTGCTTCGAGGCTCGATTCGCCACCCTCAAGCGCGAGCTCGGGGACGCCTTCATTGCCGTGGAGATCGACTCCGCGCCGGGCAATCCCCACGGCCATCCCAAGCAGGCCCACTCGGTCCTGACTGAGCACCTCCAGGACCGGGAAGGCACACCGACCCGGGCCGCCCTCGACCAGACCCTCACCTTCTTCCGGGAGAAGCTGGGGGTGGGGTCAGGACCCGGCCCCGGTCCGGGGCAGTAGCTGGTTCAGGCCGCCGGTCAGGCCGCGGGCGCCGCTGACGGTGCCGAGACGACCGAGAAGGTACCGCCGAAGTGCGCTGGTCCGGCCAGTCCATTTCCGGTACCGATGGTGGCCGGGTTGAGAGGATTCCCGGTGCTCGGGTTCAACTGCGGCACCTCTTTGGAGTAGAGGTACAGAGGCTTCCCATCAAAGCTGAGCTGCTTGGTGCCGTCGGACCGCGTGATCGTGCCCATGGAGCTTTTGGTCAGGCCCGCTGTCGCTTGGGGGGCTGCCGTGGTCAGCACTGGTGGCCAGTCAAGGGCGCAGGTTCCGGTGCAGGTGCTGTGGTTCTTGGTGTCCTTACTGTAGGTGTACACCGTGATCGGCGTCCCTCCCATGCCCTGGAACATGGCGGCGGCCAGCACCGATTGTCCGCTCGGGAGTGCCTCGGTCGAGAGCGCAATCGGTCCCTCCACGGGCGCACCGTTGGTGGATGAGACGAGGTACCACACCCCGTGCCACGGGGGCAGGGGGGCGACTGTCTCCATGAAGTTGACGCCGCTGAACTGGTGGGGTGCCTGGTCGAAGAGGTAGAGGAGCTTTCCGGCGTACGTGACTTGGTCACCGGAGATATCGGTACGGTGGACGAGACCGAGCAGAGACTTGTTCACGCCCGGCCCGGCGACGGGCTTGCCGACGGTCGTCAGGGCCGGCCAATCGGCGGTCTTGTCGGTCTCGGGCCCCGCGCACGACAGCGGCATCCCCCCCACCGTTGCCACCGTCGTGGAGCACGCCGCCGGGGTGTTCCGGCTGAATTGGTAGAGCGTGTACCCCGCGAATTGGCCCGACCCGACCATGAGCACCTTGCCATAGGGGCTGTTCACTTCCGAGATCACCGTTCCCGTTCCCGTGCTCGTACTGGCGGCTCCCGCCGGCGACACGAGCACGATCCCCGTCAGTCCGAGAACGAACGCCGCCACCAGAAGGGCGATCCGATTGGTCAAGGTCATGCGGCCTTCGCCCTCACGGTGTGCAGAAATAGCTAGAGAGTGCAGTGAAGTGTCCATGCCTCCATTCACTCAGATCACGACCTCTTCGAACAGGGTGGAGCTACCCCGGCCGACGGTAGTGCCAACACATCTGACGGGTTGGTAGTGCTACTCGCTTCATCGGTCGCGCCGTGGTCAACGCGGTGAAGGCGTCGCGGAGATTCCAGTCGAGGATCGCTCGAGGTCGTGCAATGCCGTGCGGGCGGCACCGTCACCGCACATGCCATGCACCCCTCCACCCGGAGGCGTGGACGCCGAACCGAGGTAGACACCCTTGATCCCGGTCCGATAGGGATTCCACTGCGCGGTGGGCCGGAAGAGCGTTTGCCGCAGCGTGGCCGCGCCGGCGCCGATGTCACCCCCGACATAGCTCGGGTTGTGGACCTCGGCGTCCGCGGCGGTGGTGGTGACGTGGGCCAGAATGCGATCGCGAAACCCGGGGGCGAACCGCTCGATCTGAGACTCGATCTTCTCCCTCATGTCGACGCCCGATCCGTTGGGCACGTGACAGTAGGCCCAAAGAGTGTGGCGACCCTCCGGTGCCCGGGTGGGATCGATGACGCAGGGCTGCGTCACCAGACAGAACGGTTGATCGGCATGGCGACCAGCCGAGACATCCGCCTCGCTGCGCGCCACCTCCGCGAAGGTGCCCCCGACATGCAGCGTCACCGCCTCACGGCATCGATCGGCTTGCCAGGGAACGGGTCCATCGAGGGCCCAGTCGACCTTGCAGACACCCGGGCCGTAGCGGAAGCGCTCGAGTCCCCGCCGGTACCGGGCCGGCAGTCGATCACTGTCCATGCCCAACAATTGGCGCGGTGTGACATCGAGAATGGTCGCCCGGGCCGGGGGTAGGTCGTTCAAGTCCCGTATCCACGTTCCGGTGATGACCTGGCCCCCGAGGGACTCGAGCTCAGAGGTGAGCGCGTCGATCACGCGGGCGCTGCCTCCCTCGACCACGGGCCAGCCGAGCGAGTGCGCCAGCATGGTGAACAGCAAGGCGAACGCCCCGGAAAGTGGCGCCGTGAAAGGGAGCATGGCATGGGCAGCCGCTCCGGCCACGATCGCCTTGCCCTCGTCGGTTTCGAACCGGGCCGCCAAACGCTGCGCCGGAGTCAGCCCCTTGAGCCCGAAACGAGCAGTGGCGACTGGGCTACTCGGGATGGACCGGAGGGGCGCCAAGAAGTTCGGCAGGATCCGATCGGCGTCGCGGACCAGAGACGAGAACATTCGCACGTAGGCCGAGGCATCTCGTCCGAGCGCAGCGGACGTCTCTTCGACATCGCCCACGGCGGCGGCCGCTCGGCCTCCGTCGAGCGGATGGGCAAAGGCAACATGCGGCGTGAGGAGCCTGACGCCTCGAGCCGCCAGGTCGCAGTGCTGGAAGAAGGGGGAGCCGTTGAGGAGCGGGTGGACGGCGGAGCAGACGTCATGGTGGAAGCCCGGCAAGGTCAGCGTGTCGGTGCGGCATCCTCCTCCCGCCGTCTCGGCGCCCTCGAAGACGTCGACCACCTGGCCGGCCCGAGCCATGGTCAACGCCGCGGCGAGGCCGTTCGGACCAGAGCCCACAACGATCGCATCGGCTCGTCTCACGAACTCACACCTCGCGTCGAGCGGTGCGCCCTGGGGCATGCGCCGGTACGCTCGAAAGGCCCATCGGCTCGGCTCTCTGAGCAGACGATTCCGGGTGCCGGATCAGCCGTACTTCCGCCAGCTCTGCCAGGTCCGCGCCGGTGGATCCGCACCCGCTCAGTTTCGCACGTCGTCTTCGCGCCGGTGCCCCTGGGACAGCTCCTCGAGGTGGGACCGATCGAAGTGATCCGCCTCGATCATGGCCACCCGGCAGGCCGTGACGGCCACATTGGACGAGGTGCGGATCCCACCTTCGAGATGGGCTCTCTCCCCGAGAATCGCGCCCGGCCCATATTCAGCCAGACGTTCCCCGTCCTTCTCGACCCGAACGACCCCATCGAGGATCAGCAGTACCTCGGTGCCTTCTTCGCCCTGGGTGAAGAGGGAGCTGCCGGCAGGAAACTTCTTGAACTGACTCCGGCGGGCCCCCTGCATCATCTGCGCGGAGAGGGTCCGTTCCAGCGCCGATTCCACCGCCGTGACGAGAGCTTCGGATTCTTCATCTCCCCAGGGAGTGTGACGCCCGAAGGATTTTTGATACCAGTCTTTGAAGTCAGTGAGCCCAGACTTGTGGGAGAGACGGTTGTCGGCGTCGTAGATCCAATGGCGCGGGAACCGACTGGCCCCGATCATCTCGTGCTTCGTGCGTCCATCGGCGTGCATGGTCAGGGCGAGGGTCGTCCAGACGAGTGGTGCCTGCCATTGGATATACGGTTTGCGTCTCACCCGGCGAGGGGCGGGCATGCCCGTGCGCCCACCCACCGTCTGCACGAAGCGCACCCAGCCCTTTCCGTGCTCGGGCTCTCGTTGTAGGTCGGGGAGCTGGACGGCTTGGAATTTGTGACGGAGGCCAGCCAGGCTGACCGTGGTCGATCCCATCAGCCCTCCGCCTGAGTAGCCGGCATTGCTGATCCGGCCCGAGGCGTCGACCTCGATCCACGCTCTCAGCACGTTGGCGAAGCGAAAGCGGTCGGCTTCTCTCAGTTCCTCGAGATCGAGCCCTTGGGCCGGCGGGGGAGGGTCGTAGTGGGTCATTCCGGTGTCGAAGGCGATTCGCTGTGCGCTCTCCACGGCTTCTGAGGGGATCCACGACAGCGAGGTGACCAATCCATCAAATCGGGTGACGTCATCAAGGGGCATACTCCCAGTCTGAACCGATGCCGAGCCCCTGACGAGTGTGGTGACAGGCATCGCCTAGTGTCACTACCACCACCAACGAACAGGAAGCCTGCCCCCTTCTCATTCAGGCCGGGCGTGCGCAAACTGGAAGCAATGGATCCCTCTGAATCCGGCCCTCCCCAAAAGGCACCGTCAGGCACGATCGACGTTCTGCTGGCGGACGACAACCTTATCGTCCGGGAAGGGGTGCGGGCTCTGATCGAACGCCACGCCGATCTCCGTGTGGTTGGCGTGGCCGCCGACTATGACGAGGTCGTGCAGGGCGCCATCACCTGCGAGCCTCATGTTCTGGTCACCGACATTCGTATGCCGCCTTCGTTCAGCCGAGAGGGAATCGACGCGGCGAAGGAGGTGCGCAAGCGCCATCCCGGCACGGGGGTGATCATCCTCTCGCAGTACGACGACCCCGAATATGCCGTCTCGTTGCTGTCCGAGGGCTCGGCGGGATACGGCTACCTGCTGAAGGACCATATCGCCGAGGGCAATCAGCTGGTCGATGCAATTCGGGCCGTCGCCACCGGCGGCACCGCCCTTGATCCGGCCATCGTCGAAGCCCTCGTCCGACCGGTGACGACGCACGGCGGCCTTTCACCGGCCGAGGAAGAGCTCTTGAGCATGGTGGCCGAGGGCAAGCCCATCAAGGCCATCGCCGCGGCTCGCCACCTGCCGGCCGAAGCCGTCGATGCCGAGGTCGAGGCGGTCTTCGTCAAATTGGCCGAAGGCGTCTCCGCCGGAACCCAGGGCGCGTTGCAGCGCTTGCGCTTATTGCACAAAGCCATCGTGGACCGGGAGGAGCAGGGCGAGACCCTGTCTCGCTTGCTTCCGGGTGGTCTGGCCGAGAAGCTCCGGCGTGACGGTCGCCACATCGGCGAGACAGAGCGGGTCGAGGTCACCGTGCTCATGAGTGACATCCGTGCCTATTCCACCATCGCCGAGCACGCAGATCCCAGCCAGCTGGCCGGGCAGCTGAACGTCCATCGGGCCGCCATGAACGACGCCATCCTGGGCGAGAACGGAACGGTCATGCAGTTTGTCGGCGATGCCGTGATGGCGGTCTTCGGAGCGCCGTTCGCCCAGGATGACCACGCGGATCGAGCGGTGGCCGCCGCCTTGGCGATGCATGCGAAGCAGTCGGTGATCAACACCCGCTGGGAAACAGAGGGGTTGCCGGCCTTCGGTCTCGGGCTGGGCTTGTCAACCGGTGATGCGGCCGCGGCACTTCTGGGCTCAGAGGAGCGCCTTGAATACACCTTGGTCGGTGACACCGTGAATCTCTCGCAACGGCTGCAGCAGCTGGCCGACGCCGGAGAGACGGTTTTGTCAGAAGGTACCCTTACTGCACTCCGTGCTTCGGCGACCACCACGGCGTTGCCGCCGCAATTGGTGAAAGGCCGCGACACTCCTGTCGTCGCCTACAAACTCATCGACGCGCCTGACCCCGTCACCGCGTCAGCGCCGAGCGAAAGGTAGCGACATGGATGTCCTGGTAGTCAACAAGGTGCGAAAGACCTTCGAGGCGGAGAATGCGCCGGTGCGGGCACTGCGAGGGGCCAACCTCGTCGTGACGGCGGGCGACTTCGTTGCGCTGATGGGCCCATCTGGGTGTGGCAAGTCGACCCTCTTGAATCTGGTTGCCGGTCTGGACGTGGCTGACGAAGGCACGATCACGGTCGCCGGTGAGCAAGTGACCGGTCGCAGCGAAGACGAGCTATCCCTGCTGCGTCGCCAGCACATTGGCATCGTCTTCCAGTTCTTCAACCTGCTCGAGGGCATGACCGTGCTCGAGAACGTGGCCTTGCCCGCCGTGATTGCCGGGCGCAAGCGAAAGATGGCTGAAACCCGGGCCCGCGACCTGCTGGACCTGCTCGGCATCGGGGACAAGGCGTCGACGGTACCGGGCATGCTGTCCGGCGGGCAGCGGCAACGGCTGGCCATCGCGCGGGCCCTGGCCAATGAGCCGACGCTGCTCCTGGCCGATGAACCGACGGGAGCCCTCGACTCCGAAGGCGGGCAGGAGGTCATTGAACTGCTGAGCCGCCTCCACAGCGGGGGACAGACCATCGTCCTGGTCACCCATGATGCCGGCGTGGCCGCGGCGGCGAACCGAGTGGTCCGTATGCGTGACGGGCGGATCGTCGATGAAAACTCGGACGTGACCGTCGGAGTTCGCTAGCCGTGAACAGAGCCGGACTCCGGGACGCAACGGTCTGTCCGCCGGTCGCCTGATGGCGAGCGAGGGAGTGGACCTGATGGTCAACGAGAGGGCAGGTGGCATCAGTTCATCTCGGTCAAGACCGATGACCGGGACTCTCCTGAGAGGTCTGACCTTCCTTCTCACCATCGCCATCGTCATCGTCGGCTGGAGGGCGCACGTGCCCGGAGGCATGACGGCGATCAACGCGGTGGCTTTTCTGCTCACCATTGTCTGGGCTCTCGTGGGATTGGTCGACCGCCATGATCGTGAATCGACGGCAACGCGAATTTCGCCCTTCCATCTCCTGGTCGGCCTGGACGCCCTCGTCGCCGCCGTGGCCCTGACCGCCGGCCGCCTGGCCTTGACCCATCCTGTCAACTCTGGCGGTGCCGCCCGAGTGGTGGCGACCATCGCATCCCTCCTCGTCACGGCGATCTCATTCCATCTTCTCCTGGCCCTGCCCGACGGCCGACTCCCTGGAACAGCACGACGTGGGGTCGTCCTGGTCGTGTACGTGCTCGCTCTGGGTGCAGGCATCGCCCTGGCGGTCGACCACCACACCTTGTCCGTGCGGGACGGCGCGGTGAGTTGGTCGCTGGCCGCGCTGGTGGCCATCGTCCCCATGAGGCTCCGCTACGCGCACGCTCTGGGCCACGATCGGGAACGGTTGCAGTGGTTCGGGATCGGTGCGGTGGTGGCAGCTGACGTGGCCTTGATCGCTGCCGTTCTCCACCTGTTGGTCGGATGGCCGGGACCGCTGGGCGCCGTGGCGGTTGGTGGCACAGTGTTCATACCGCTCGGGCTCTTGATGGGCGAGAGCGGACGCCTGGCTCAACAGGGTGGCCGCCTGCTGGTGCAGGTCTTGTCGACCTTCGGGTTCGTCGTCGTCGTCTCGGCCATCTATCTCATCGTGGTCTTCGGCCTGGGGCACGCGCCCAAGACCACCGGGGACAAGGAGGTCCTCGCCTTGTCGATGGTGGCCACCGGAGTCGCCGCCTTGATCTTCGTCCCGGTGCGAGAGCGCCTTATGGGCAGCGCCACCCGCTTTGTCTATGGCGCTCGGGAGGCACCCGACGAGGTACTTCGCACATTTGGGACTCGACTGACCCGGGCGATTCCGATGGACGAGTTGCTGCTGCAGCTGGCCGAATCGCTTCGCAAGACGATGGGGCTCACGAGTGCGGAGATCTACACCGGGATGGGTGAGGTCCTGGAACGAGCGGTGTCCGTTCCCGATGCCGGTCCGCGGTCGATCGTCGTCACCTCGAGGGAGCGCCCCGTCGTCACCCGCGCCGGGGTTTCGGGCAGCGCGTGGACGTCGGTGTGGCTGCCGGCTCTCCTGGCCGGCCGGGAAACGGAACAACTGCGGGTGGTACCGATCAGCCACGCCGGCGAGCTCTTGGGGCTCGTCGTCGTCGAACGGCCGGCCGTGGCCGACACGTTCTCAGACGAAGACGACCGTGTGCTCACCGACCTGGCCCGGCAGGTCGGACTGGCGTTCCACAACTCGCAACTCGACACCGCACTGCAAACGACGTTGGACGAATTGCGCAAGCAAGCCGATGAGCTTCGAGAGTCGCGGGCTCGTATCGTGGCCAGCGGTGACGCAGAGCGCCGGCGGGTGGAGCGCAATCTCCACGACGGGGCCCAGCAGCACCTGGTGGCCCTGGCGGTGAACCTACGTCTGGCCCGGGACGTCATCACCGACGACCCGGCGGCGGGCGCGGAGATGCTGGAGCAGCTGGCCGGGGAGGTGCAGGAGACGATTCAAGAGCTGCGCGAGCTCGCGCACGGCATCTATCCGCCCCTGCTGGTCGACGGAGGCCTCATCGAGGCGTTGCGGGCGGCGGGAAACCGCAACCCGCTCCCGGTGGACGTCATCGCCGAAGGAATTGGCCGCTATTCGTCAGAAATGGAAGCTGCTGTCTACTTCTGCTGTCTGGAGGCCTTGCAGAATGCCGCCAAACACGCCGTCGGCGCCGAAGTCGAGGTTCGTCTGTGGGAGGAGTCGGGCGGGCTGTTGTTCTCGGTGAGCGATAACGGCCCGGGTTACGACGTGGACAAGGCCCAACGGGGTCACGGGTACATCAACATGGCTGACCGGTTGGGAGCGATCGGCGGCACGGTCCGCTGGGAGTCGCAACCCGGGCATGGTTCCCAGGTGCGTGGATCGGTGCCCCTCCTCGAATCGAGCTGAGGCGTTCCCTTCTCCATGCCTTCTCAATGCGTTCTCCGTCGCCTTATCCGCGCCTCACCGCCCCGCATCTCCGGGCGCCCTTGGGTTCCGCGAGGGATGGTGATCGGGTGATCGCCCGTCGGTGGCCGCTGGGACCCTGTTCGTAACGTGATTCCCGTCTTTCGTGTCGCCACGTACCGTCTCCGGACCACATTCGGTCGCCGGTGGACCGGCTACCTGGCTATCGTCCTCTTGATCGCGCTGCTGGGCGGTCTGGCCATCGGCTCGATCGCCGCGGCCCGGCGCACCCAGTCCTCGTACCCCACTTTTCTGGCCAGCACCAACCCGTCGACCTTGTTCGTTCCGACCGCCAACTGGCAGCCCGGGTCCCCGAACAGCGCCGGCGCCGACCCGGGGACCAGCTCGAGCCTCCTCCGCTTGCCCCTCGTGAGGGCGGTGGAGAACGAGTACAACATCAATGCCCAACCGCTCGGGCGGAACGGATATCCGCTTCCCCCCCCGGCCAAGGCTGACTCCCTCGGCATCAGCATTCTCAACAACGACGGCAGCATCGACGGCGAGTTCTCCGATCAAGACCGTCTCACTGTGATAGCAGGGCGAGTGGCCAACCCGAAGCGGGCCAATGAGATCATGGTGTCGTCGATCGTGGCCAAGGCGCTGAGCCTGCACGTGGGCCAGGTGGTGCCGTTCGGCTTCTACACCGACGCCCAGACGACGTTGCCCGGCTACGGCACTGGGGGGACCGCCACCTTCAAGGCCAAGGCGCACTTGGCGCTGGACATGAAGGTCGTCGGGATCGTGACCTTCAACAACCAGGTGGTGATCGACTCCCTCGACGCCACCAACACGGCGCAGATCGTCTATACGCCGGCCCTCACCCACCGGCTGGTCCAGTGTTGCGTCACCAGCACGACGACCTATCTCAAGCTTGCTCACGGTGTCGGCGACATCCCCGCGGTGGAGAGGGAGATCACGCGAACCCATCCGGGAGGTTCCATCCCGTTCGGGGTCGAATCCAGCACGGACGTGGCCGAGCGGGCCATCAAACCCGAGTCGATCGCTCTCGGTGTGTTTGGCGCTATCGCCGCGCTGGCGACCGTGCTCGTCGCCGGTCAGGCCATCAGCCGCCAACTGCGCCTGCGCGCCGAGGAGGGGCGCACCCTGCGAGCGCTGGGTGCCAGCCCGGCCATGACCATGGGAGATGGGCTGATGGGCACCTTCATCTCCATCATCGTCGGATCCCTGCTCGCCGTGGTCGTCGCGGTCGGGCTCTCGCCCCTGGCGCCGATCGGCGTGGTACGCCCCGTCTATCCCGACCCCGGGATCGCCTTCGACTGGACGGCCCTCGGCTTCGGACTGTTGGTCCTCGTCGTGGTCTTGAGCGCCGTGGCCGTGGCGGTCGCCTACCGCCAAGCCCCCCATCGCGCCGGCGTGTCGCGTGACCGGGATCTCAAACGTCCGTCGAGCGTGACTCGGGCCGCCGGCCGATACGGGTTGCCGGCTCCAGCGGTCGAGGGCATCCGGTTCTCGCTCGACCCCGGAGCCGGGCGCAACTCGGTGCCCGTGCGCTCGGCCATCGTGGGCACGACCCTGGCCATCGTGGTGGTGATCGCCACCGTGACCTTCGGCGCGAGCCTCGACACGCTCGTCTCGCACCCACCCCTCTACGGATGGAACTGGAACTACGAGTTGACCGGTGGTGGCGGCATCGCTCCGGTTCCCGGCCATCTGTCGGCGGAGTTGCTCGATCACGACCGGTCCGTGGCGGCCTGGTCAGGGGTGTCCTTCGGAGCCATCGCCTCGCTGGGCGGCGAGATCGTGCCCGTACTCGGCCAGGAAGCGCACGCGACCGTGGGCCCACCCCTCCTCTCCGGGCACAGCCTGGATGCACCCGATCAGGTGGTGCTGGGAGGCGCCACGTTGTCGGCGTTGCACAAGCGGATCGGCGACACGATCGAGGTGGACGTCTCGGGATCGAAAAAACCGGAACGCTTGCTGATCGTCGGGACGGCCACCATGCCCACCATCGGGCAACAATTCGGCGATGTGCATCCGACGATGGGGACGGGAGTGCTCGTCGCTTCCACGTTGGTCCCGCCGTTAGCGTCAAACCCGAACAGCGTGTCACCCACCGGCCCGAGCGCCGTCCTGGTGCGGGTGCGGAGCGGTGCCGATCCGACGACGGCCTTGCGCTCGTTGCGCCGGATCGCCAACGAGCTGACCCTCCCGATGAACTATGGCGTGACGCTCTTGACCGTGCAGCGCCCGGCCGAGATCATCAACTACCGCTCAATGGGGACGATCCCGGCCTTCCTCGGACTGGGCCTCGCCTTCGGTGCCGCGTTGGCCCTCGGGTTGACCTTGTTGGCCTCGGTCCGCCGACGCCGCCGGGACCTGGCGCTGTTCAAGACGCTCGGGTTCACCGGGCGCCAACTGGCGTCCGTGGTCGCCTGGCAATCGAGTGTCGCCGTCGGGCTCGGCACGGTCATAGGCGTTCCGCTCGGGATCATCTTCGGGCGCGTGCTCTGGAACCTCTTTGCCCGAGCGATCAACGCCGTGCCGCAACCGAGCGTTCCCGCCTGGACGGTCGTCCTCATCGCCGTCGGAGCACTGGTGCTGGCCAATGTGGTTGCCGCGTTCCCGGCCCGAGTGGCGGCGCGGACGCCGACCGCGCTGCTCTTGCGAGCGGAGTGATCCTCAGTCCGAGATGAACTTGCCGGCGTCCCGCTCCGCCCAGAGCCGCCTCAGTGAGTCGGCTCCCAAGTGCTCCTTGTTGAGGTACGCCCGGGCGCCGCTGGTGGCCACTTCGGGAGGCAGGTCGGCCGCCTCGTAGGTCGAACAGAGGATCACGACGACGTCAGGGTGCTTGGCGACCAATTGGCGGGTTGCCTCGATCCCGTTCATCTCGGGCATGTTGATGTCCATCAGGACCAACGCCGGGTCGAGCTTCTCCGCCAGCGCGACCGCTTCAGAGCCGTTGGCGGCCTCTCCGACGAGTTCAAACTCTGTGGTGCGGCGCAGCACGGCCTTCATGGCAGAACGAAACGGTGCTTGATCGTCCACGACGAGCACGGTGAGCGGGGCACTCATAGCTGCATCATCGCACGGAGGGCGAGGGGCCACGGTGGTGCTGGCACACCTACTGCAGGTGGAGTCAGCCTCCCCCGGGATCGCTCAAGTACACCAGGACGGCCTTGACCCGCCGGTTGACTTCCTTCTCTTCGGACAACCCCAGTTTGGAAAAGATCGAGTTGGTGTGCTTCTCTACCGCCCGCTCCGACACCTGCAGAGCAGATGCGATGGCCGCGTTGCTCTTCCCAGTGGCCATCTCGCCCAGAATTTCCGATTCGCGAGGGGTCAGCCACGACAAGTCTGATGTTCGTCGCGAAGAGCGAGCTTGGATCAGCTCATCGACCACCAGGGGATCGATCATCGAACCGGCCTGGGCCACGGTGCGAATGGCTTGCGCCAATTCGTCGGCCCCGGCCACCCGTTCCTTCAGCAAATAGGCGCGGCCGGCCGATCCGGTCTCCAGCAGAGCCAACGCATAGGCCGGGGCCTTGAACTGGCTGAGCACCACCACCCCGACCTGCGGCCGGTGCTCCCGCAGCCACGAGGCGGCTTGGATGCCCTCGTCGGTGCCCGTCGGGGGCATCCGGATGTCGGTCACCACGACGTCCGGGGATTCCTTTTCAATGAGGGACAGCAGTTGCGGGAGGTCGCAGGCCGTGCCCACCAGGTCGAAGTCCTGATCCGCGTCGATGATCCGGGAGATTCCCTCCCGAAGCAGGACATTGTCCTCCGCCAGCGCGACCCGAATTGTTGCCATTGGTGTCGTTACGGTAGCGCGACAAACCCCACTCCACCTGCCGTGACCTGCGCCCGCCCGTCTGATTCCTGACCGGATGGGCGTGGAAGAGCGGTGGCTGCCGCCGAGGGCGCCTTCTCCCATAACGGCGTGGTGCAGACGCCACCGTGCCAACGTGAGACACGGAGGATCGTCCATCTGTGGTGCTGGTACCAGGCCGAGGCGGATGCTGCCACCTTTGGAGGCGCCCTCGGTTCCAGCGAAGATATTCCCGGGCGAGGTAGGAGGGGCGACTGCTCGTGGGAGGTGTGGTGACAGCAAGGACGCACACGCCCGTGATGGCCATACGGCAACACGGTCGTCGTGCAGGGCGTCCAGCGCCCGGCGGAAATCGTGAACTACCGCACCGTCGGTGCCGTCCCGGCGCTGCTCGTGGCCGGACTTGCCCTGGGTGCGGTGGCCGCTTTGGCGCTCACGTTGGCCGCGTCGGTCCGAAGACGACGTCGCGACCTGGCCCTGTTGAAGACGCTGGGTTTCACCCAGCGCCAGCTGGCCGCCGCCGTGGCGTGGCACGCGTCCGTCTCGGCCCTTGTGGGAGTCGTGGTCGGCGTACCGGTCGGCGTCATTCTGGGTCGATGGCTCTGGGACCTGTTCGCCCGTCAGATCTACGCGGTTCCCGAGCCCACGGTGCCGGTCTTGTGGGTGGCTCTGGTCGCCGTCGGTGCGATGGTCCTGGCCAACATCGTCGCCGCCATACCGGCCCGCATCGCCGCCCGCACACCGACTGCCTTGATGTTGCGGGCTGAGTGAGGAAGAGACGACCGGACGGAACCTGTGCGACCTAGCCCGCTTGCTGCAGAATTTCTTCGGCTGCCCGTTCGCCGGAGCGCACGGCCCCGTCCATGGAGCCATAGGACGTGGTCGCCGTCTCGGTGCCGGCCCAGTGCAGGCGCCCCACAGGCTGGCGCAAGAGGCGGCCGTACTGGGTGAGAGCTCCGGTAGGGAAGTGCCCCATCGAGCAGCCCCGCGTCCACGGCTCCTCGGCCCAGTTCTGTTCGAGGATTTCCAAGGGCGATGCCGCCTTCGGTCCCAGCCGGCGGCGCAGCATGTCGAGGACATGGTCGTGGCGGTCCTGCCGGCTCATCCGGGCCAGCTTGCGAGCTCGGGGTCCGGCGGCATACGTGGCCATGACACCTTGGCTATGGCCGGGTTGCGAGGTGTCGAGCGTGACCTCGACGTCGTCGTCCGTTGCCACGGTGGCCCCCGAAATCCCATCGTCGCGCCAGAAGGGCTCGTCATAGATGGCCACCGTCTTGAGCTCGGTGCCCGCCGGCAGTTGGTGGATCAGCAGCGCGTGATCGGCCGGCAAAGGCGGTTGGAAGCGGATACCGCCGGCCAGGGCCCGGGGCAGGGCCAGGACGACGTGGCGCGCCGTGACGACGGTCGATGACGCCTGCACCTCGACCACACCGTCGCGCTGGGTCACCGCGCTGACCGGTGACGACAGGACCACCGACTCCCCGAGCCCGGCCGCCATGGCATCCGGGATCGGCTGGACCCCGCCATCGAACTGCTCGTGTTGGTAGCCACCCTCGATGGACATGAGCGCCTCGACACTGCCGGCCGAGCGGACCAGGAAGAGCCAGTTGAGCAGGGACACCTCGGAAAGGTCGGACGCGAAGCAGGCGCGCACCGTGGCCTCGATCAGGTCACGCGCCAGACGGGTGGGGACGTGTGTCCTCGAGAGCCAGGCCCGGACCGACTGCGCGTCCCACTGGGGCGCCTTCGGCGCTTCCCAGGGAGCGTCGACCGGGACCTTCTTGGCCATGGCGTTCATGCGCGAGATGGCCTGAGCCGCGCTCAGCAGGGCAACGGGGCTGATCCGTGGGATGTCGCCGCGATACCGCCGCACCTTGCCGCCCGTGGCCAGGACGTTGTCCCCCTCGGCGAACGTCCGGAAGGTGGCGACGCCCATCTCCTTGCTCAGCGCGTGCATCCGGTCATGATCGGGGCCGATGAAGGTCGCCCCCATGTCGACCGGAACACCGCTGGACGCGGTGCGGGTCCACACTCGTCCGCCCACCCGGTTCCGGGCTTCGAGTACCACCACGGACTGCCCGGCCTGCGAGAGGCGACGGGCCGCGGTGAGGCCGGCCAGTCCGCCCCCGACGATGCAGACCTCGGTTTCGGTCTTGGTCTGGCTCGGCGGCTGCGGCATCGGGTGTCCCCCTTGGTTCGCCCTGAGAGTAACATGCGTGCTGCCCGCATGTAAGAGGAGGAGACCCAGTGGTCGAAGCGGTAGGGACAAAGACCCGAGAGACCCAGGTCGTCCGGTCGGCCCGGACCCGGACGGCGCTGCTCTCGGCGGCCCGGCAACTCTTCGCCGAGAAGGGCTTTGCGGAGACCGGCCGGGACGAGATAGCCGAGCGGGCCGGCGTCACCCGCGGGGCGTTGTACCACCACTTCACCTCCAAGACCGCTGTGGCGGCGGGGGTGGTCGATCAGCTCGAGGAGGAATTGGTGGCACGGGTGGTGGTCGCCGCCCGGGAGGGCTCGGGCGTGCGCGACCAGCTCCGTCGGGGCTGTCTGGCCTACATGGAGGCTTGCGCCGATCCGTCCGTGGCCCGGATCTTGGCCGACGCCCCTGCCGTCCTGGGCGTGGCGGCATGCCGGGCCCTGGACGCGTCGTCGTGCGTGCCCCTCCTCAAAGAAGTTTTCCGGTTGGCCGAGGCCGAGGGCATCGATGTGCCCGGAGATCCGTCGATCACCGCCAGCCTGATGTTGGGCCTGCTCAATGAAGCGGCCCTCCTGATCGCGGCGTCACCCGAGGATGGCGCCTTGCAGCGTCGGGTGAGCTTCAGCGTAGAGGCTTTCCTCGACAAGCTCTTCGCCTGATCGGTCCTCGTTGAGTCGGGCCCACCGTTCTGGGAGGATGGCGGCGAGTGTCCGCCACAAGTGATTGATGAAGGGGTCCGCCATGACTGACAGCGTGATGACCATCGGGGGCGACACGGTCCCGGTCGGAGAGTCGTTCGGAGTGAAGAACCCGGCCACCGGTGAGGTGTTCGCCCAGGCTCCCGAGTGCAGCGCGCAGCAGCTCGATGCCGCCTTCGACGCCGCCGCCAAAGCAGCCCGTGACTGGAAGAGCGACGAGGCGGCTCGCCGGGCGGCACTGCTCGCGGTGGCCGATGTGCTGCTGGCCTCAACCGCCGACCTGGCCCCTCTCTTGACGTCGGAGCAGGGCAAGCCGCTGGCCGATGCCGGCATCGAGGTCTTCGCCGCCGCCATCTGGTGTCAGTACTTCGCCAATCTGGAGACACCTCCCCAGATCATCCAGGACGACGCGGAGGCGTTCGTCGAAGTGGCCCGCCGCCCTCTGGGTGTCGTGGCCGCCATCACGCCATGGAACTTCCCGCTCACCCTGGCCTTCTGGAAGATCGCTCCGGCACTTCTGGCCGGCAACACCATGGTCCTGAAACCATCGCCGTTCACCCCGCTGACCACCCTCAAGGTGGGGGAGTTGTTGCGTGACGTCCTGCCTCCGGGCGTGCTCAACGTGGTCAGCGGTGGCGATGAGCTGGGCGCCTGGATGACCAGCCACCCGGTACCGCGCAAGATCAGCTTCACCGGCTCGATCGAAACCGGCAAGAAGGTCGCCATGTCGGCCGCCCCGGATCTCAAGCGGGTGACGTTGGAGCTGGGCGGCAACGATCCCGCCATCGTCCTCGATGACGCCGATCCGGCCACCGTGGCCAAAGCGATCTTCGCCGGCGCCTTCAACAACAACGGCCAGGTGTGCTCGGCCATCAAGCGCGTCTACGTGCCCGAAGCGATGTACGACGATGTGGTCGAGTCGCTGGCCGGGTACGCCACAGCGATCAAGGTTGGCGAGGGGACCGAAGAGGGGGCCAAGTTAGGTCCCATCAACAACGAGCCGCAGTACGAACGGGTCAAGGAACTGGTCGCCGACGCCATCTCCCAAGGCGCCCGGGCCGTGACGGGTGGTCATGCCATGGATCGTCCGGGCTACTTCTTCGAGCCGACCATCTTGGCCGGCATCTCGGACGGCACCCGCATCGTGGACGAGGAGCAGTTCGGTCCCGCCCTCCCGGTCATCTCCTATCGCAACGAGGGGGATGCCATCGATCGGGCCAACGCCACCCACTTCGGGCTTTCGGGCTCGGTGTGGAGTGCCGACCCCGAACGCGCCTCTGCGGTGGCGGCTCAGCTCGAGTGCGGCACCGCCTGGGTCAACACGCACCTGGCCCTGTCGCCCTCGCAGCCCTTCGGTGGCTTCAAATGGAGTGGCATTGGCCTGGAGAACGGCCCGTGGGGCCTGGCCGAGTTCACCGAATTCCAGGTGGTGCACCGCTCGAAGTCAGACAATGGGCTCAACCTCAATACCGGCGGGTTGGTCTCCTAGGTCGTTGGCGTTGTCCCAGCGGCGGCGGTTCCGGCCTTGAGGTCGGCCCGAATCTGCTTCACGTCGGCCCCGGCCTTCTTGAGGTCGCCCACGGACGCCTGTACCGCGCTCTTGGATGAGGAGAGCACCTCATGGTTGGCGTTCCATTGCGCCGGCGTGTAGCCCAACACGGTTGACGCAAGGCCGGAGGCGCCGTTGCCGGCGGCGCTGATCTGGGCATTCAGGTCACTCAACAGGGGTCCGATGGTGGCCTGATTGGCCGGAGTCTCACGCGCCGCCGCCTTGGCCGAGAGGGCGGTCAGCTTGGGCACCGCACTGTTCTCGATCTGGTCACTAGCGCCGGCGAGGCGGGCGGCCGGAAGGACCAGTGCCAACACGCGGTAGTTGGTGAAGATGGTGGCAGCATCGGACCGGGCCTCGGCCGCAGTCGCATCGGCGGCGATCTTTTGACCGAGCGCTTGCAGGCCCGGAATGTCCTGCTGCAGGTAGGCGGCCAGGGTCGAGGCACCAGAGCCAAGGTTCGAATCGCCGTTGACCTTCGCCACCGAGGCGTTCAGGTCGTTGACCCTCAGGGTGATGGCCGCGGCGGCCTTCGATTGAATCGTCGAGAGACTCGCCGCCGGGTCTGCGGCCGGCGTGGCGGCCTCGGCCAGGGTTGCCCCGGCGATCAGGAACGTGCCCGAGAGCAGCACCACCGAGCCCAATCGGATGCTGTTGGTCGACATGTGGGTCCTTCTCCCCCGGGAGGCCATCGGCTGCTTCCCCTTGTGCTTGCCTGCATGGTGCGTCCGGTGCGTCATGAATGTATGTGGCAAACATGAGGGTTCTGTAATGGGATCGCCACTTGGCCTCCCAATAGGTGTGTGAAGTGCCAGGCTAGGGACGTGGGCACCGAAGCGGGCACGATCATCGTGATCGAGGACGACCCCCACATCGCCGATCTGGTGAATCTGTACCTGCGTCGCGATGGTTTCCGGGTGCTGCTGGCCGCCGACGGCGATCAGGGCCTCGTGCTGGTCAAACAGGAAGATCCGTGGATGGTCATCCTCGATGTCGGCCTGCCCGGTCAACGCGATGGTTTCGACGTCTGTCGGGAGATTCGCAACCACAGCAACACGCCGGTGTTGTTCCTCACTGCCCGCGACGATGAGGTGGACCGCATATTGGGGCTCGAACTCGGTGCGGACGATTACATCGTCAAGCCCTTTTCACCTCGGGAGCTGGTGGCGCGGGTCCGGGCCATCCTGCGCCGCACCCATGAGGTGCCCAAAGAGCTGGAGATCATTTCCACCGGCGACATCGAGGTCGATTTCCGCCGCCGGGAGGCGCGTCGGGGGGGAGAGGTCGTCGACCTGGCCAACCGAGAATTCGACCTGCTGGCCTTCCTCTCTCAGAACGCCGGGCTGGCGTTGTCCCGACAACAGCTTCTCGACGGGGTCTGGGGTTCGGACTGGTACGGCGACGTACGCACGGTTGACGTCCACGTGGCCCAGCTCCGCAAGAAGTTGGGCGACAGCCTGCCCCTGGCCACGGTCTGGGGCGTTGGCTACCGGTTCGGATGAGGTGAGCCCGTGCGACGACGACTGATGGTGGCCCTGGTCGGCCTGGTGGCGGGCGGGCTGGTCGTGGCCGGGGCCGGGAGCCTGGTTCTGACCCGCAATTCGGCCCGCAATCAAGCGAGGCAACAGCTGGTGACCGAGGTGCAATCACTGACGTCGGGAACCGGCCTCACCCAGTCGGTGCCCGAGCTCAGAGTCATCCAACGTGTCCTTCGCCTCGAAGACGCGCGATTCGTCCGGATCGATCCGGCCGGCACGGTGGTGTCGCCACCACCACCCGGGCTGACCAAAGCTGACCTTGACCCGGTCCAGCTCCAGACGGGCCAGACCGTTTCGGGTCGGAACGGGAACCTCGTCTTTGCCGCCGCGCCGGCCACGTTGGGCGCCCGGGCACGCGCCCGTCTCCATCTCAGTGGCCAGGTGGCAATCGTCCTGACTCGAGAGGTGGGCTACCTGGGCCCCGGATGGGGCTATTTCCTTGCGGCCGGTGGCGTCACCCTCGTGATTGCTGCCCTGGTGGCCTGGCAGATGAGCCGCCGCATGACCCGACCGCTGATCGAAGCCACGGAGGTGACCGGGCGGATCGCCTCGGGAGACCTGGGCAGTCGGGTGCCGATCCACGAAGGCGACTACACCGAGTTCTCCTCGTTGGCCCGCTCCATCAATGCGATGGCGCAGAGCCTGGCCGACGGCCGGGCCCGGGAAAGACAATTGCTCTTGTCGGTGTCGCACGACCTCCGTACGCCGTTGACCTCGATTCGCGGCTTTGCCGAGGCCATCAGTGATGGTGCCATCGACGACACGACCCAGGGAGCTGAGGTGATCATCGCAGAATCGCGACGCCTCGAGCGATTGGTCGGTGACCTACTCGATCTGGGCAAGCTCGAGGCCCAGCAACTGTCCTTCCACGTTCGCCCGACCGACTTGGCCGAGGTGGTCGGTATTACGGCCGAGGGCTTCCGACCGCTGGCCGAGAAGGGCGGATTGGACCTTTCGATCGAGGTGCCGCACGAAGAGATGGCTCTGGTGGCGGCGGATCCGGACCGCGTGGCACAGCTCCTGGCCAACCTCGTCGAGAATGCGCTCACCTTTGCCCGCACGTCCGTTCGGGTCACCTTGGGTCAGACGGACCCGCCCGGCGCGCCTGTGGTGGTGGTGCAAGACGACGGCCCCGGTATCGCTTCGGCCGACCTGCCTCGGGTCTTCGACCGCTTCTACCAAGCCGACCGGGGGCCCAACCGTAAGGTCGGATCGGGACTCGGGTTGGCCATCGTCTCCGAGTTGGCATCGGCCATGGGGGCGACGGTTCGCGCTGAGTCGCCGATCGCCGAGAACGGAGGCTCGCGCTTCATCGTGACGCTGCAGCCAGGACGTGAGGGCGCTGAACTCGTGGGATCTGGCCCCGTGCCCTGAGATTGCGGCGGCTGCGCATCCTTGTCGACGCCGGCCGCCGCGACCGCCTAGACCGCCGCGACCATCACTACGAGGCGCAGATTTCTCCAAGCGTGGCCTCGGCTCGACCGAAGATGAACCAGGTGTCGAGATAGGGCTCTGGATTGGCCGACCATTCGAACGACCTGATCTCGGCTTCTGTACGGCGGCCCAGCCGACCCCGAAAAACCTCGAAGTCAGGAGCGTCGACCTCCACCGGTTGAAGTCCGCGTGACGTCGCCTCTTGGTTGAACGCCTCGATCAACTGCGGGGTAGTCCAGCTCAGGAACTCCGGCGGGAGATCGACCGGACGACTGAAGGCCGTGAGCAGGTCGGCCAGGTGGGTCATGACGTCGACGACAGCGCGTGAATACGGTGCGCCCTCGGGAGTAGAGAGAATCGCTTCAGGTCCGACTGCGTCCCGAGCCCACTGATCAAGCAGTTCGGACACCGACTTGGATCGACCCCGTTCTATCTGTGCGGCCGTCCACGGGTCAGTGGTCACCCCCTCCATATTCCCGGTCCGCACGTCTTCCATGACCCCGGCCATGTGGGCGACGACGTCGTGCACGGTCCAGAGGGGCGTCGCCGCCACCGGTCGGTCACCCTCCTGGTCGCTCACGAGGTCCGTAATCCGTAGGCGGCCCTGACGATAAAGCTGGCCAAGATCCACTGGCACGGAAACAGAGTAACGGGGCCCGCCGGGTGAGACTCGAAGGACGACACAACGGAACTCGGGTATCGGACGCGGTTTCATAAGCCGATTGAGGTTCTGCATTGCATCGTGTGACATGATCTGACGCACCCCGTCAACGGGAACGGGGATGTTCACACCGACGTCCGGGGGGACAGTCATGAAAATCCGTTGTGGAATGCTGTCCAGGGTGGCGACCTTGTTCGCCGTCGCCACCATCGGCATCATCGGTATCGTTCCCCTCCTTCAGGGCACCGCCGCTGCGGCAAGCAGTTCGAAGCTTCAGGCAAAGGGTTCGGTCGATGAGGCATGGCTCGCCGGCGCCAATCCCGGTGACCGGATCACCCTCATGCAGCACAACTCTGCCGTGTCGAACGTCGCCAACCCCGGTACGGCCGACTCCCTCGGCTCCCTGATCATCCGAGACCTGGCCCCCGGGCCCGGCTACCGGTGGGTCGACAACACCACGACCCAGCAAACGTCGACTTTCTCGGTGCTGGCACCCGGCGTCAACCCAGCCGCCGATTCAACGCTCTACAACGGCCAGCCGCTGCACGAGGGACTGAATTACATCACCATGAGAGACGGCATCCAACTGGCGGCCACCGTGCGCTACCCCTACGGCGGAACCTGTTCCGCCGCCAGCCCCTGTCCCACGGTCATCGAGTACTCCGGCTACAACGTTGCCGGCCCCACCGACCCGATCCCGGGGATTCTCGCCCAGGCCCTCCATACGACGTGCACCAACTGCGGCGATCCGAACCTGCTTCCAGACACAGCCACAGCGGTGGGGTCTGTTCTGGCCCGGGTGTCCGGCTTTGCCACGGTCAGCCTCCAAATGCGCGGGACGGGCTGCTCGGGTGGTGCCTTTGACCTCTTCGGATACCCATCTGACTATGACGCCTACGACGCCGTCGAGATTGTGGCCCACCAGTCGTGGGTGGCCCATCACAAGGTCGGCATGGTCGGCATCAGCTTTTCGGGCCTTTCGGAGTTTCCTTCCGCCGGCACCGACCCACCCGACCTCGCCGCTATCGCCCCCATGAGCCCCACCGATGATCTCTTCTCCACCGGCTATCCCGGTGGCATCTACAACGACGGGTTCGCGGCCAGCTGGATCACCTCCCGCATCGACGACGCCCAAGGGGCGGCCTCCTACCGGAACGGTCAGCTGACCCAGCGATCCCCGACGCCCATTGCCAACGTCGGCCAGCCGTGGACCTATTACGAGATCGACGCCGAACTGGCATCGAGCGGCGGAACTTCGTCGACCTGTCTGGCCAACCAGGCGCTCCACAACCAGTCACAGAGCCTGGCCAGCCTGGTCGGACCGCAGTTGGTGGCGCCGGGTACAGGGCCGGGTCGCCAACCGTCGCTCTTCGATCAGCGATCCATGCGCGAGTGGGCGAGCCACGTCAAGGTGCCGATCTTCCTGTCTGGCGCCCTGCAAGATGAGCAGACCGGCCCGCAATGGCCCGCGTTGATCGATGCGGTGCCCAAGTCGACGCCGCTCTACTCGAACATGGTGAACGGCGGCCATATCGACTCGACGGACCCCCAGACGATCAGTCGCTGGCTCGAGTTCCTCGACATCTACGTGGCCAACCAGGTCCCGACCGCACCCAGTGCGCTGGCCTCGGCCGTCCTCGACGGGTTCACCGGCTTTGCTTCGGGCGTCTCGGCCCAGGCGCCGCTCCCGGCGATCCGCTTCACCGGCGACGCGAACGTGGCCGTCGCCCGGGCGGACTTCGCCGCCCAGACCCCGCTGGTGCGAGTCTTGTTCGACAACGGAGCGGGATCCGCCGGACCCGGCGCAATCCAGTCCACGTATTCGGCGGACTTCTCCAGTTGGCCGCCGGCCGGCACGGTCGAGTCGCTCTACCTCGGGCGGAAAGGAACGCTGAACCCGGTCGCCCCCTCCCGGCAGAAGAATGCCACGTTCACATTGGATCCGAGTGTGCGCCCGACGACGAGCTTGCCGGCCAGTGGGAACGCCTGGGCGGCCAACCCCGGATGGGACTGGACGACCGTCCCCGCCGCCGACGGTATCGCCTTCGAGACCACTCCGTTCACGACGGCCACCACCATCGTGGGTCCAGCCACGCTGGACCTCTGGATCAAATCGGCCACGCCGGTCGAAGACTTCCAGGCCACCATCACCGAGGTCCGACCGTCCGCCGCCCAAGAGGAGTACGTCACCTCGGGCTTCTTGCGCAGTTCGAACCAGGTCGATCTGTCCGACTCGACACCTCTGTTCACCGATCCGAGCTATCTGGGCAGCGACGCCCGAAACCTGTCGGTCAGCGACTACACGCTGGTGAAGATCCCGATCGATCCGGTGGTCCACACCTTCCGGCCCGGTACCGAACTGCGGGTCGTGATCTCCGCTCCCGGTGGGGACCGGCCGATCTGGGAGTTCGCCACGCTCGACCACGGCCAGAGCGCCAAGGTCGGTCTCGGTGGTGTGACAAGTTCGGCTCTGGTCGTCAACGTCGTGCCGGGCGTCGCAGCCACCCCAGCCCTGCCGGCCTGTGGCTCGCTACGAGGCGAGCCCTGCCGGGCGTACCAAGCCCAGAGCAACCAGCCGGGCGGCCTCACCACCATGTTGATCCCGACCGACGGGGCCACGCTGTCCGGCGGACAGTTGCTGGACGCCGGTGCGGCCCCGGCCACGACGGCAGAGGTCGACTTCACGGCTTCAGGCGGCCCGGACAAACATACGGTGATCTCGGGCTCCACATTGACGTACTTCGGGTGGATCGGAACTTGGGACACCGCGACCGTGCCCAACGGCGTCTACACCGTGCGTAGTGTCGCCCACGAAACCAACGGCGGCATCGGACACAGTGCGCCGATCACCGTGACCGTGGTCAACAGCCCGCTCGCCACCTCCGTACTGGTGCCGTCGGCTGGGGCCACCTTGCACGCCGGTTCGGTGCTCGATGCCGGCACGACGGGGACTCCCCCCGCCACCGGAGTCACGTTCGAGCTCAGCGGCGGAGCCCTCAACGACACGCTGGTAGGTACGGCCACCCCCACGATCTACGGGTGGATCGCCTCGATGGACACAACCGGGGTACCCATAGGCACCTACACGCTGCAGAGCGTGGCCACCGACGCGACCGGGACGGCCACCAGTCCCGGTATCACGGTGACGGTGGCCAGTAGCACCGTGGTCCCACCCTGATCCCCGGAAGGTCGTGCAAGAGGGCGGGGTGGTGATGGTGAGTCGGCTGTGGGCGAGATTCAGGACACGAGAGGTTGCAGAACGCGGGGCTTGAGGGCGGCATTCTGAATCAACTGGTGCGAGCCGGGCGCGTCAATGGCCGATTCGACTCGGACGGTACCGAGCCATAATTTAGGCGCGGAAGATTACTCACTAGTAACTGGCGGTGGGTGATCTGATGGCGCTCATCCTCGTCGGGCTTGGCGGCGCTCTTTTCGGCGTCTGTGCCGGCGCATGACACCAAGCCCAAACCAAACCACGGCTCCGACGACGGCAATGACGAGGGTGTAGATCCACAACGGCCAAGAGAAGTGCCAGATCAAGAAGTGGAATCTGATCCGCTCCGTGTTCTGGACGACGAAAATGACGAGCAGCCCGATTCCGATGAGCGCTGCGATCGACCCCCCACCGAGTCGTGCTCGGCTCGCCTTACTGCCACCCTGACCCTGTTGCGCCATGGCGAATCCCCTTCACGAGAGGTCGCGTTACTCGATGTGAGCTGCTCAATTCCCTAGTTGCGAGCATGTCACATGTCACACCTTGCCGCTCACATCCGCCCACTTCCCCCTTATGCCGAAACGCTGAATAGCGCAACTGTCACACCCAGCCATCCGGGACAGCGCGGGGACGGAGGGTGCTTACCATCCTGCCGGGGATTCATTCTGGCCCCCCGTTTCGGACGGGACACTGGGGACTCCGGCCAGAGTGGATCCCCGCCATCTATTGGAGACGGTCAAGTCATGGATTCCTACTACAGGATCTACGACGGCACCGACGAGCTCGGGATCGTGGGCACCGTGGCCGCGGAATTGCGATGCTCGCACCATGAGGGCCCTGAGGTTAGGACCTTTTGACTTGTGGCTGGACGCGAAACGAGAGGCCGAAGTCCTCCAGATCTGCCGCTCTGAACGACACCAAGCTGTAACGCATTTCCAAGGTCCCCCTCAATTGGCGCCGTTAGGTTCTGGAGGGCTGTCCCGTCCGGGTCGGTGGGTTCCAACAGGCACCCCCCTGAATACCGCCCGCCGTCCGGGGCCGGGACAGCCATCGTCTTGGTTGCACTTTACGCATCACCGCCAAGTCGGCATCAAATGAGAGGGAAACATGCTTCTCCTCACCACACACAGAGTGGAATCTCATCTATCCCGGGCCGACTTCCAGCGGCTGTTGGATGAGGCCGGCAATCGGGGGGCGGCTCCTGGCGAGGTGGCTCACTACGTACACAACGGTTCGGGGGGTTCGATTCTTTCAGAGATCAATGACATCGAACCAGGTACGAGTCCCTTTTGACGTACACCGAACACATGGAGTTCGATGTCACCCCGGTGATGAAGATCGATGATGCCGTAAGTCCGCTTCTCAGCTATGTGGGCGACGGCTGACGTCCTCTAGCGGTGGAAGGGCGGATTCGAGGGCTTCGGTCATCTCGTCCGCGTCTTGGGACCCAAGGTATGCAACAGCAATTTGGGTATTCCGCCCTGGGGAACGGCGTGACAACACTTATTCGTGAGGAGACCACATGACGACAAGCGCTGCTGACCGCAACAGTGCTTATGGCACCCAAGTTGCGCAAGACGAAGTCGTGCGAGACGAGGACGCATCAGGAGGGGGTCGAGCGAGGCGGCGCCGAGCAAGGATGCGCAAGGACGAGGTCGTCCAAAGCGGGGAGTCGCCGTTGCGCGGTGACAAAACCGGCCTCGTCACTGTGGGTGTGTTGACGATCTTGGTCTCGGCTTGGGGTGCTCTCATACCGTTCGTAGAACCCGTATTCGGATTTCATGCAACCGGAACGCCGTCGTTGCATTGGAATGCCGCGCATGCTCTTCTTGCCGTTGTCCCAGGTGTCGTCGCCCTGGCAATGGGCATTGTCGTTTTATGGGCGGCGAGTCAGGTCGCAGCCGGTCGCGGCCGGGTGAGTCTGTTGTGGCCAGGACTGATCACAATCCTCAGCGGAGCGTGGTTCATCGTCGGGCCGAGGGCTTGGACGGTGATCACCGCACATGGTGTGTACTTCGCCCCGGCATCCCCGCTCAGGGGCTTGTTGTATCAGGTTGGATATGCCCTAGGCACTGGAGTCATATTGGTGGCGTGTGGCGGATACGAAATGGGGTGGGGGTCCCGTCATCAAGCTAGCGATTCTGCAGCGGTGAGCAGCGGCGTGGCATCGGCACCAATGGTGATTTCCCAAGACCGAGTCGTACCCAGGACAGCGTCGGCACGAGCACAGGTGTCGGCGGACTTAGTCCGTCGAGACCCGGCTTCGCGCGAACCTATGGTCCGGCAGCTCCTGCAGCGCAAAGAATGATGCCATTGCGTCAGACGATCGATGTTGTCTCATATTGGAACTTCCAACGTCGATCTGCCAGCTGGTCTGCCCCAGGTCCCGGGCGTCGTCACATGCGTCGGAGCACGTCATCGACGATGAGCATGGCCGCCGCGGGACACCCCTTGGTGAAGCCGAAGAATGGACCGAAGTCGCGTGTGGAGGCGAACCCGGCAATGTAAAGGCCGGCGATCGACGATTGGAAGGCTTCGTCGAGAACCGGGAAACCGTCGACAACCTCGAGGCTGCCAACGAGCCCATTGAGGTATGGGACACCAGGAAGGTCGGACTTGTACCCGGTGGCGAAGACGAGACGGTCGAACGTCAGACGGTCTCCACTTGAGAGCGCCACCGAGACCGTGCCATTGCCTCCCACTGCGGTGTCCACAACGTGCGTGCCCGGCCAGCTACGGATTCGCGCGTCGGCGAGGCGTGGCACGAGCCACCACTCGAGGGTAAGACGGCCGACTTTCCAAAACT
The DNA here is from genome assembly GCA_963821755.1 of uncultured Acidimicrobiaceae bacterium. Lineage (GTDB taxonomy): Bacteria > Actinomycetota > Acidimicrobiia > Acidimicrobiales > RAAP-2 > Bog-473. Next base: position 1,319,658 of record CAWGEX010000003.1, on the reverse strand, counting down.
CCTGGGCGATTTCCACCTGCTTGGTGGCCGACAGTGAGCGCCACCAACCGCGACGACTGATCGTCGCGTCCATGTACGGGTCGACGAACTTCCAACTGACTCGCTCGAAGCGGGGGATGTCGTGCCGGTGAACGATGTCGACCCGCTCGACACCGTGTTCGCCCAAAAGTGCAGCCCATTCGTACGCGCTCTGCCGACCTCCAACGACCAAGACCCGTGCCCCGGCAAGCTCGTGAAATCGAACGAGATCACAGGTGTGCGCCGCACTAACGCCTTCGGGAAGCAGTGTCGCCCACTCGGGGAACTGGCGGAAGTAGGCCGCGCCCGGAGCGGCGACGACGACGTCGGCTGCAATCTGGGTCCCGTCGTCGAGCGAGGCCACGAATGCGTCGTCGTTGCGCTCGAGGCGTGAGACGAGCCGATCGCGGACGGACACGTGCTTTTGGGTCTGGAACCAGGCGGCGTACTCCAAGAAGACGGCGATGGGGACAGGATCGATATGGGCAGCCGAAAGTCCGCGGTCCTCGATGAAGGCCTCAAAGGTGTCGATGCCTGACGCATCGAGGTGCCAGTCGGTCCCTGAGCGTAGAAACATCCCTTCGGGCATGTGGTCCGTCCAGAAGCCCATCGGATGCCCTACGACGACCGTGTCGACTCCCCGTTCGATGGCTTGCGCTGCGACGGCCACTCCATAGGGTCCGGCCCCAACCACCAGCAGCGATACCACCTGCATCGACCTCCTCTCGCACCAAGACAAACGAGTGGCGGCTAGCTCATTTCGATTGGTGCAGTCGGTGGCGCAGTTGCCAGATGCGCAGCGAGGCCACGATCCCGGCAAGCAGCACACCACCGACCGCTGCAAGCAGAAGAGCGACGCCTAGTGGCATGTTTACACTTCCGCTAAAGAATGACACCTTCACCGACTGACTGTTTTGGATGATGAACAACAGATCCAACACGAGCACGACAACGCCGGCGATTACGCCCACCCAGATTCCGGAGATTCGAGTGCGTCCAGTCGGACTTCCCGGAGACGGTGCCGTCATATTCGGTGGCCCACTCGGCGCCTCGGCGGGCTGCGGGGTGGGTGTACCCGATACTGGAGACTCATCACTCATGGCGTCACGCCCCCTTTGGACTCGGACTACGAGTCTAGGCCCATCAATCTCATTGAGATCGGGGCCGCCGGGTTTGCAGCCGTCGATGAGGGGTTCGGTTGCAGGGGATGAAAACGACGACCCGGACAGCCGACCCCGGCGGGTCGAGGTGAACACCCAAGCCGCCGGATGTGCGAACCGCTCCGCTACTTGGCGTTGCTGTTGTGCAACTCCGCGAACTTTGGCTCAGGTGTGTCGGGAGGTAGGTGCGGCCTGACGACCTCATTGAACCAGGCGTCGTGCTGATCGATCGAGTCCCAGATTTCAATCACCGTGATGCCGCCGTCTTCCACGATGGCGTAGTGGGCAACGAAGCCATCAGCCTTACTCTGAGATGGCATGGCTTCAACGGCGACTTGATCGTAAGCATCAGCGGGCATGCCGGGCGAGTGATGCTGCTTTAGGACGGTCATGGATGCCTTTCGCTTGTGGCCCGGAAGGTTGGACCTCGACATGCTGCCATAGGTAACGTCCGCCCGCCCTCGGAGTACAGAAAGCGGCCTGTCGAGCGGTGCCCACTTCGCGGTGGGGCAGTTCGGCACCCTGGGGGCACCTTCGGTCCGCAAAGGCGAACGCGGTCATGGGACACCACCCAACGCAGATCGCCGAGCAGCTCCAGGGCGGACGATCTGTTGCAACGTTTCGAACCTGCGCGCATCCGTTCGGGATCTGTGGCCCGCTTGCCGAATCCCCAACCAGCGCGCGAGTCTGAGCCGATGCGAGTGGTGCACATGGGTTTGTGGCGTGTAAGACACGATGCCGACCCTGCCATCATCCGACGTGCTCAAGAGAAGGTGGCGAACTTTACCGAGGCAGTGCCAGGTTGCATCGAGGCACTAGTGGCGCCGCTCTATGTTCCCGAGATGGGACGGGCTGACCGCGAGACATTCGGCAACCTGGCGGGGTTCGAGGAGATGGCCAGGGGCTACAACTACATCCTCTACATGGTTTTTGAGAGTGAAATAGCCCGTGATGAGTACGAGGATCATCCGGCACACATGGCGTTAAAGGACGAATGTCTGGCGCTGTGGGTGGGGGATGCCTCCGACGCCGCCCTGGTGTTCGACCTCCGGCTGCCCTGACTGAGATCCGGTTCGTTCGGTTCCGTCACCTGAGGGCTGGACAAGCCTTCGCGTGAAGAGACGAAGGGCATCGGCCCACTTAGAAAGGCATCGGCCTACAGGGTGTCCCACTTCACCGGGTATGCAAGCACTTCTAATTCAGACGCTGTCTCGGTGCTGCCTTCCGCAGTGACGGTGAGTCGGCCTGTAGGCGGGATTCAGCTAGGTGTCCGCCATGCGCATCGCCCGACCTCGTACAATCTCGCCACCTGGTCTTTTGTATTCGCGGTCTACATAATCCGTCAGGATGGCCGTAGGACATGGGTCCCGAATGGGTCCCGGCACTACCCTCGCCACATGACAAACGAAGAGCGGATCCGTGGGGTCGAGGATGCAGTGATCCTCCTGACACACGTCCTGGAGGAAAAGACCGGGCCATTCGTTAGGGACGTAAACCCAACCGTCTCGGGTTCAGGGGCACTGATTCACCTGTGGATGGCGTCGGTTAAAGCGCATCGGGCAGATGAGCAGGCGTAACTACGCCACCGCTCCATGGTGTCGCCGTTCGCGCTCCGACGTTCCGCCCCAAAATCCCGCCGTGTCGCCGTCGGCCCGGGCATAGTCGAGACACTCCGGAAAGCCCGGTTGGCCTGGGACGGAGTCATCGCTAGCTCCATGGCGAGCGTTTATCTGCATTCGTGAACGGGTATTCATCGCTAGGACAGCTTCTCCTGAACGGAGTAATGAGATGGAACGTGACTTTCTCGACCTCTATGTGCGCGCCAGCACCTGGACTGGGTCGATGGTGCCCAACGCAGCTGACAGGCTCGACGCTCCGACACCCTGCGACGACTGGGATGTAGCGACGCTGATGAACCACATGCTCGACACGCAGCGTTACTTCGTTGGCGCAGCACGTGGCGAGGATGCCTCGCCGCCATCGTCCGATCCGCCCGAGCTGATCGGCGAGGACCCAGCCGCTGCCTTTGACGCTGCGCGAGCCGAGATGGTGACCGTGTATCGGGTCCCGGGAGTCATCGAAAAGACGGGTCCCTCGCTCGGAATCGCGTTTAGTGATCAGGTCCTGCACGGATGGGACCTGGCGACGGCGACCGCGCAGGATGCGACGATGCCCGAAGGCTTGCCTGAGGCGGTGTTCGACATGATCCACGGCCGGTTTACCGATGACCAACGCAAGGGCGTCTTCAAGCCTGAGGTGAAGGTCGCTTCCGACGCCTCTGCCCAGGACAAGTTGCTCGCGTACACCGGTCGCGACCCATCGCGGTGATTCGCGTCAAGCCGACAAACGTCTTGCCAAGGCTGTCGCCGGATCTGGCACGGCGCAAGATTACTAATGAGTAACTAGTGAGTGGGTGACCATCTCATCGCTGCCGGCGCGGCTCAGGGACGGATCTCCACCAACTCCCCGTTGACATGGCCGAAGGCGCGATTACAAAGCGGACACCGCCAGAGTCCCAGGCGTTCATCGGCAGTTAGAGGATCGACCCAGGATTCGTCCGACCTTGTCATGGTGGTGAAGTCAATGAGGCATCTCACGATGTCAACCATCGCTCCCATTGTCCACCCGGATTCGATTCTTGTATACCTGCGATCAGTGAGCGTCTGTGCGATCCAGGACGCCACCCGGCTCGGGATCGCGGCCAGGTCAGGGGGTCGAGGGCAAAACGTACTTCACTGTGCCCTTCTTCTGGCCGCGATCCGAGGATTGTGAATGAAGGACACACAGGTCGCGGCCGCCTTCATCGACGGTCCACCTGTGCGCCACCAGCAATAGGTCAACCGCCTCTCGAAATGCTCCGGCTGTTAGGCGCGGTCGAGCTGGGCCATGGGTGATAGTCATCTCACAGTCAGGGAAGTCACAGCAGATCTCGAAATAGGACACGCTCACGACGGTCCGCACCTCCACAGCCCACCGACGTTTTCAGGCCGAGCGTGAACCCCGTCGCAGAGTGCAGGCCAAGGAACTAGAGACCCTAATACCCATTCCGAATCGAGGTGGACAGGCCCTCGTCCCACCCAGCAACGCGGACAGGCCAGGGACAGACGCTGCTTACCATCCGCCTGGGATTCACTCTGACCCTCGGGTGGGCCACCCAGCCGGGAACTCCGGGCCTCTTTGGGGAGTCAGGGTGGACCCCGCCACCTATTGGCTACCGTCGGGCCATCTTCAGCGCATTTCTTGGTCAGGAATTCGTTTGGCCGCTCTCCCTAGTCAGACCTTTTTGGCGCGCCCTTCGTAGGTGTAACCGAATGGCTTTGGCTCACCCTTGAGGTAGTACGAATCGAGTTGCTCAATCTTGAAGCCGCCCGCCTGTTCGATCAGTTCGGGGATACGACGGGTGAGGTGACAGCCTCCGCCGACCTTCTTCTGGAGCGGTTCGATACGTCGTTGCCAGCGAGCTGTTCCCTCATCGGGAGCATGGCCATGCTCGACGAAGTGGAAGGCACCGCCAGGCTTGAGGACGCGGTGCAACTCTTCCAGTGCGGCATCGAGGTTGGGAATCGTGCACAGAGTCCAGGTAGACAGCACGGCGTCGAATGTGGTCGACGGCAAGTCCAGATGTTCCCCGGTCAGACCAGATTGCTCCACCGGTGCCTTGGCGCTGGCGATTCTCGGTTCAGCGATCCTCATGCAGACACTCGAAGGCTCAACGGCAAACACCTTGGTGATCTCAGGCGGGTAGTAGCGGACGTTCAGCCCGGTCCCGAAACCAACCTCGACGACGTCTCCGGCTAGACCCGCACAGACCCGAGCTCGTACCTCACGATTGAGCTCCCGGCCCATTACCTTGTCCTGCAGTCTTGGAAGCAGCTGCTCTTGGTAGAAGCCCATGCACCCTCCTGGGGCAATCGCTTTGCCATAGACCGTACTTCGCACCAGGCGGTAAGGCATCCAGGATTGCCTTCCTCCCTTTGAAACCTCCCGGCGCTACCGTCGGACCGTGGACACGTACCGGATCGACGACGGCACCGACGAGAACGGGATCGTCGGCACTGTGGCCCTGGGGCTCTTCGCCCAGGAGGGCCGGTGCTGGCGGATGATCTATGAGAACCCGGTCGGCCACGGGACACACTGCATGAGGCCAGTGGCGTGGGTCGGCCGGTGGAAGTTCACCAAGGGCTGGACGAAGGTGTGGTCGTGCGAGCGGCACGCCGACGAACTGCCGTGGGCGCTAAAAGCGCCAGGTGATTACTTCTTGAGCGTCAGCGGGCCGGATGCCTTGAGGGTGATCGACGCGTCCGTAGCCATCACGGTTGTGTCTTTGCGGATGGTCACGAGTTGTGGCTCGCCAACACCTGCTGGAGCGAGGCGGACCCCTGCAGGGACTGGTCGTACCGTTGTGACCCCCAGGAATAGGCGTAGTCGAAGACCGGAGTGGGGACGAGCGGCCCCCAGGTGTTGAGGATGGCCGTCTCTTGCTGGGCGGTGGGGAGGATCCAATGTCCCCCGCCGTCGTCGGCGTAGATGCCGCCACCGAAGGCTTGGTACACCGGCACGATGTCGGCTTCGGGGATGCCCGCCGACTCCGCGGCCTTCACGGCCAGGGTGATGATGTTGTCGTTACACCCGTTCAACTCGCTACGACACGGGTAGGCGTCGAGGCCGTAGAGGTCGATGTCCGAGTTCCTCGGGGTGTAACCCCCGGCGTAGGTCGGTGCGCTCGACGCGCCGAGGTTCATCTCGATGATGAAAGTCTTGGCCGAGCCAAAGAAATAGTGGATGTAATCCGACTCGGCCTTCAGGTTGGCGGGCGGACACAGGGCGGAGTATCGGCCGGTCGGATCTGGCTCGTCCATGAGGTAGAAGCCGAACACGCGGGCGTTGCCGACGAAGGGCTGCACTGCGTTCGTGAAGGATTGAGTGACCCCGCTGCATTGGCCGATGTAGACCAGGCCCTTGACCCCGGAGGGTAGAGAGTTGACCATCCCAACGCTGCTCACGTCGGCCAGGTTGAAACGGTCCGCACCCCGCGGTGTACGTGTTGCCGCTGAAATTACCGTTGGAGGTGTAATGCAGGTTGGTGGACGGCTGGCAAGCCGCCGCCAGCACGGCGAGCAGCAACAGCGGGAGGACCAGTACGACTCGTCTCAGGGTCATAGCAGCACCGCTGACAACTCCCATGAGTGTTTCGGTGCCCGAGCTGCTGCCACTAGCCGCCGTCGAGCCCGTGGTGAGCCCGATGGCCAGAGCGACGGCTCGACTGAGAATAGCTTCCTCATCTGATCCCCCCGTGGGCGGTGGTCGCTAGGACGAGAGCGGAGAAACCCGCCTAGCGCCACCCGGCTCATGGCGGCGCTAGGCGAGCGAGTGTTGGTTCGCTCGACCTCTGGGTTGCGCCCTAGTGCCGATGTTGCAGCAACTGGGTGGACAAGTAGAACACCCGATTCGCAACGTGCCCAACGGTAGGCGCGTCTCGCAGTCAGTTCACTAGATATTGGAGTCTGGAAACCGCATGCTCAGGACGCAGTCCTAGCGCCGATTCCGGGTCAGGGTTGGCCTCGCACGCTTGCATCTCTTCGTGGTGGTCGTCGTACACGTCCGCCCAGCAGCCCGCGTAGCTGGACCAGGTATCGACCATCCTCGCTTGGCCTGGTGGCGCTATGGCCTCGGGTGTCGCACCCGCCACCAGTGCCTCCTCATGCGCCTGACGGACTTCGGCAAGTAGCGGCGGCGGAATGGGTGCTTGAGGCGGTAGATGCTCATCAGTCCCCCAGGTCGCACACTTCGTTGGGGCAACCCCCCTCGATCTTGACTGGACGCTTACCGTCAACCTTGACTACGCGGTCCCACGGCGTTCCGCAGCGGCCCTCCGCAACGATGGCGTCGAGGATGTCGCTGCCCTCACCCTGATCGAACACCATGGCTATAGCCCAAGATCCTTCAGCACGCGCCTGTTGATCCCATTGGTTGTCCGGTAGACCTTCCGGCGCACCACACGCTTGCCGTAAGACGTTGGGCATCCACGAGCCGCCTGTACTTTGCCAAGGTCTCTGGCGGCTCTAGCGACATGCGGGCGCTGTCGCCCGCCGACGGCGATTGCAGACCTACCGTCCGCCTGAAGAGGCTGGCCGCCCGCTGGACGAAGCGGCGCGTTGTTGCGAAGTGGCGGTCTCAGCTCACCTCTTTGATCGCCGTTTCGATCAAGTTGGCCACCGCTTCTGGTCTGGAGACATAAATAGAGTGACTGCCGGCCGCCTCGACTTGTGTGGCGTTGGCCCGGCTGGCCATGAAGCGCTGCGCGTCTGGCGGGATCATCCGGTCGTCGGTTGCGATGAGGTACCAGGTTGGCTTGGTCCGCCAAGCCGGCTCGCTGATTTCGCCGGCGAGGGCGTCGACGCCCCAGGGCACCTGGGAGTCGGCCATGAACGCAGCCAGGTCCGGGTCGACGTCCGAGGCGAACGAGGCGCCGAACTTGCCCTTGTCGAGGAAGAGGAATCCGTCCTGGGGGGGCAGGATGGGAGGGACGGGTGCGCCCGGAGGCGGGTCGGCGATGAGTGTGTTTACCGATTCGCCCCGGTCCGGAGCAAAGGCGGTGACGTAGACCAGCGCTGCCACCTTGGGGTGGGTGCCTGCTTCCGTGATGACGGCCCCGCCATAGGAATGCCCGACTAGTACCGCTTTGTCGGGCTGCTGGTCGAGGGCTCGCCGGGTAACGGCCGCGTCGTCGGCGAGGGACACTGTCGGGTTCTGCACGACGGTGACCGGGTGGCCAGACCTTCGCAGAATCTGGTACACGCCCTGCCAGCCGGAGCCGTCTACGAATCCACCATGGACGAGAACGACACTATGCATACTGAGGCTCCTTTCCAGGTTCTTACGGCTATAAGGATCTGCCTTTTAAGTATGAGGCCTTGCTCAGACCATGGCCCGGAATTTCGGTTTTCTTTAGCTGTAACGACAGACTCAATGCGATGTGAGGCCATTCCAAGTTTCGACATCTCACCATGTTGACCCTTAGCGGGACCTGAGCGCCGTGCCTCCGTACGCCGATTCAGGGTCACCAACAATCCCCCAAAGTCTCCCCAGCAAATTTCTTTGCACATAGACGCCGCGCGGTGGTGGCGTCACCCAGGATTTGACGCACCCTTCTGTCCTGGGAATTACCTGAGGCTTCTAAGCAATCCGCGCGCAACTCGCGTAGCGTCCTTTCGCTGGCTCGATCCTTAAAGGGGAATCGCCAAGTCGGCATCAAATGGGAGGGAAAGATGCTTCTACTCACCACATACAGAGTTAAGTCTCATCTATCACGGGCCGACTTCAAGCGGCTGATGGATGAGTTCGGCAAGCGGGGGCCGGCTCCCGGCGAGGTCGCTCACTACGTACACACCGACGGTTCGGGGGGTTCGATTCTTTCAGAGGTCAGTGACATCGGACCCAGTTACGAGTCGCTTTTGGCGTACACCGAATACATGGAGTTCGATGTCACTCCGGTGCTGAAGATCGATGATGCCGTAGGTCCGCTTCTCAGCTATGTGGGCGACGGCTGACGTTCTCTGGCGGTGAAAGGGCGGATTCGAGAGGGCTTCGGCCCTCTCGTTCCGCGTCAGGGGACCTGAGGTATCCAACGGCAATTTGGGTATTCCGCCCTGGGGAACGCCGATGGGCGAGGAGGCCACATGATGACAAGTGGAGCTGACGGGAACAATGCCCATGACCCCCAAGTTGTCGTACAAGATGAGGTCGTACAAGACGAGGACGAGCAAGGAGGAGGTCGAGCGAGGCGACGCCGAGCAAGGATGCGCAAGGGCGAGGTCGCCCAAGGCGGGGAGGTGCGAGTGCACGGTGGCATAGCCGGCATCGTGACCGTAGGTGTGTTGACGATCTTGATCTCTGCTTGGGGTGCGCTGATCCCGTTCGTAGAACCCATATTCGGATTTCACGCAACTGGAACTCCGTCCTTCCATTGGAATGCCGCGCATACTCTTCTCGCCCTTGTGCCCGGTGCCATCGGCGTGGCTATGGGCTTTGTGGTTTTGTGGGCAGCGAGCCAGGTTGCAGTTGGTCGAGGCCGGATAACTCTGGTGTGGGCAGGGCTGATCACGATCCTCAGCGGAGCGTGGTTCATCGTGGGGCCGAGGGCTTGGCCAGTGATCACCACCCATGGTGTGTACTTCGCCTCGGCATCGCCGCTCAGGGGCTTGTTGTATCAGGTTGGATATGCCCTTGGTACTGGAGTCATATTGGTCGTGTGTGGCGGGTACGTCATGGGGTGGGCGTCCCGTCAAATGAGCGATTCTGCGGGGGTGAACAGCGACGTGGCATCGGCACCAATGGTGATTTCCCCGGAACGAGTCGTGCCCAGAACAGCGGCGGAACGAGCGCGTGCTTCAGCGGACCCAGCCCGTCGAGACAGAGGTTCGAGCGCTCCTACGGTCTACGATCTCTTGAATCGCAAAGAATGATGCGCATCAGAGTCAGACGATCGACCTCTCCTGACATTGAAACTTCCAACGTCGATCGGCTAGCCGCGCCTGGGCTAGGTAGTACTCTTTCGGTCACTTTCGGACACTGCCGGTCACCAACGGATACACCTAAACCAGCAGTTCATGGGCCATTTTAGCGGGTCCACCAGGTGATGTTGACGGTGAGTCGGCCTGTAGGCGGGATTCTGTCCAGCCCTTGCGGGCCTGGGTGACCATCCATCTGAGCGGCCTACCTGGGGATGCCCCTCTTTCGAGAAGCGGGCGAGCAACCCGTCTCCCACGCTTGGCCTTGCTCCGGGTGGGGTTTACCGAGCCGGTCAGGTCACCCTGACCGCTGGTGCGCTCTTACCGCACCGTTTCACCCTTACCTGTGCGTACCCGAAGGTCCGCCATCGGCGGTCTGATCTCTGTGGCACTTTCCTGCGAGTCACCCCGACTGGCCGTTAGCCAGCACCCTGCTCTGCGGAGTCCCGACCTTCCTCAACACGATCCCGCTGTGCGGTCCGGGCTGCGGTCACCTGGCCGACTCACCGTCCCGGCCAGTCTGCCATCTCCGTGGGTGACGGGGGCGCGCACCGCATCGGTAGGGTGTTCTCCATGCCGAGCGGTGCCCGTCAGCTCTTCGATCCCGAGGCCCCGCCCACTGGTGGAGCGGCCGCTCCGACGGAGGACGGCGAGCAGGCCAATGCGCTGTCGATCGGGGCCCTTTACGACGAGGTGGGGGAGGCGCTGGCCTCGGTGTTCCCGCGCCGCCGCCAGCTGTGGGTGCGAGGTGAGATCCACAGCCTCTCCGACCAGTCGAGCCGATCGGGCCATTGCTATATGGAATTGGTGGATCCGGACAACGAGAGAGGCCGGGGCCGCGGCGCCCCGGCGTCGCGCGGCCGGGGGGTGCCGGTCCTGATGGTCAAGTGCTGGAAGGGCACCTGGGGACCATTGAAGGGGGCACTGGGCCGGCAGGGGATCACCCTGACCGAGGGCATGGTGGTGGTGCTGCGCGGGTCGCTCGATGTCTATCGGCCGAAGGGCGAGATCGACTTCATCCTCTCCGAGCTCGACGTGACCGCGCTGCTGGGCCGTTTGGCGGCGCAACGTGCTGAGCTGCTTCGCAAGCTCGAGTCCGAAGGTCTGCTCGGGCGCAACAGGGAAATAGCAGTGCCTGACGTCCCGCTGCGGGTGGGGCTGGTGGCCAGCCCAGGTACCGAGGGCTACCGAGACTTCCTGGGACAGTTGACCGGCTCGGCCTTCGGGTTCCAGGTGCAGGTTGTCCCGGTGTCGGTGCAGGGCGGCGGCGCCCCGAACGCCGTGGCCCGCGCCGTCACAAGGCTGTGCCACACCGACTGCGATGTCATCGTCGTGGTGCGGGGCGGTGGATCGAAGGCCGACCTGGCCGCGTTCGAGGCCGAAGTCGTGGCCCGGGCCATTGCGCTCGCCACCAAACCAGTCTGGACCGGCATCGGGCACACGGGGGATGAGTCCCTGGCCGACATTGTGGCGAATCGAGCGTGCGTCACTCCAACCGAGTGTGGTCACCAACTGGTCATTCGGGTCGGGCAATGGTGGGAGTCTCGCATCGCCGAGCCGGCGGCCCAGCTGAGTCGACGGGCCCGCACGTTGGTGTCAGAGGCACAGGCTCGGGACACCCAGGCTCGGGGCCGGCTCACGCACGCGGCCCGGAGCCAATTGCGGGTCCACCGTGAGCGCTTGGCCGTCCGTGCCGGTGGCGTGGTGAGGATGGCGCCCGAGGGGTTGCTGGCACGCCAGAGTGGGTTGCGGACGCAAGCGGCTCGATTGGGGCCCCTCTCTCTGGGCCATGTGACGCGTGAGTTCGAACGGGTGCGGTCGTGGCGGCGCCTCCTCACGGCCTATGACGTCACTCGGCAACTTGAGCGCGGTTACACCCTGACGACGACCGCCGATGGCCGTTTGGTGCGAAGCGCTGGAGGCCTCGATGTGGGCCAGGAGATCGTGACGCGCTTCGCCGATGGCACGGCGACCTCCCGGGTGGAGGGGAAGGCAATTCGCGATCGTGACGAAGAGAATGACGAGGAGACCTGACGATGGCAGTACCAAATGAACCACCAGTGGCCGTGGAGGAATTGAGCTACACCGACGCCAGCCGAGAGCTCGACACCATCGTCGGGTTCTTTGAGCAGAGAGAGGTCGACGTGGACGTACTGGTATCGAGGTTGGAGCGAGCCACCGCGCTGATCGACGAGCTGGACCGACGCCTGCGTCAGACGCGGGCTCAAGTCGAAGAGCTGGTACCCCGGCTCGATGCGCTGGCCGCCGTTGTCGAATCCGACGCAAACGATGGCCGGGAAGGCAACGATGAGTGACGTGGCCGACGACGAAGGTCTGTATTTCCGCCAGCTCCTGTCCGGCCGGGACTTCGCCCGGGGCGACCAGATGGCGCGCCAGATGGTGAACTTCGTGTACCTGATCGGCGATCGCGCCACGGGTGAGGCCGTCGTCGTCGATCCGGCCTACGCCGTCCAGGATCTCCTCGACATCCTCGAGACCGATGGCATGCGGCTCACGGGCGTGCTGGCCACCCATTACCACCCTGACCACGTCGGTGGCGAGATGGCCGGGTGGGCCCTCGAAGGCATCAGCGCGCTGCTCGAGAAGGTGCAGGTTCCCGTGCACCTGCAATCCGAAGAGCTGCCCTGGGTCGAGCGCACCACCGGCGTCGGTGGCTCTCACCTGGTCGGCCATGGCAGCGGGGACGTGGTGCGGGTCGGTTCGGTCGGGGTCGAGCTCATCCACACACCGGGCCACACGCCGGGGAGCCAGTGCTTCCTGGTCGACGGCCGGCTGGTGGCCGGCGACACCCTGTTTCTCGACGGTTGCGGTCGGACGGATCTTCCGGGCGCCGATCCGGTGGCTATGTACGAGTCGATCAACACCCGCCTGGCCCGCGTCTCCGACGACGCGGTGCTCTACCCCGGCCACCTCTACTCGGCCGACCCGTCGCAGCGGCTGGGGGACACCCGCAAGTGGAACTACGTCTTCCAACCCCGCTCCGTTGAAGAGTGGATGACGATGTTCGGGGGTTAGGCGGTGCCGGGAATCGCCAACGACGATGCCGTGATCGTGGTCGGGGCATCGCTGGCCGGCTGGCGTGCGGTCGAGACACTTCGAACCGAGGGCTTCGAAGGTGACATCACGTTGGTGGGGGAGGAGCTGCATCTGCCCTATGACCGCCCCCCTCTGTCCAAGCAGGTACTGGCGGGAACCTGGCCTCCCGAACGAGTGGTCCTGGCCGACCGACACCGGTCCAGCGCGCTGCGGGTGCACGAGGTCCTCGGTCATCGAGCCGTGCGGTTGGACGCCGTCGCCCGTCAGATCGAGATCGACGACGGCACGTTGCTCGCGGGCGACGCCATGGTGCTGGCCACCGGCGCCAGCCCCCGCCGGTTGCCTGGGACCGAGGAGTTGGGGCCTCACGATGGTCTCTTCACCCTGCGTACCCTCGACGACTCGTTGGCCCTTCGCGCCGCCCTGACGGCACGGGAGTCCTGCCGGGTCGTGGTGATCGGTGCCGGCTTCATCGGTGCCGAGGTGGCCTCGACCTGTGCTGCGTTGGGCTGCCAGGTCACCGTGCTCGAGGCCATGGAGATCCCTCTGGCCAACGTGTTGGGACCACAGATCGGGGCCCACTGCGCCACGCTTCACACGGACCACGGTGTCGACCTGCGCACCGGTGCCGGAGTGGCTGGGATTCAACGTGCCGAAGGCGCGCACGGTGGTTTGGTGGTGGCGCTGTCGGGAGGTGACAGCATCGAGCGCCCACGTCGTCGTCGTGGGCATCGGGGTGCTGCCGTCGGTCGGCTGGTTGGATGACCTCCGGACTGACAGTGGAGAACGGGGTGGTCTGCGATGACCGCCTCTTTGCGGCCGAGGGGATCGTGGCCGCCGGTGACATGGCCCGCTGGAACTGGCGTCACGACGGCCAAGAAGAGCTGATCCGCATCGAGCATTGGCAGCTGGCGGCGGAAGCCGGCGTGGCTGCGGCCCGCAGCTTGCTGGCCGGTCGGGCCGACGCCGTGCCGTTCAACCCGATCCCCTACTTCTGGTCGGACCAGTTCGACATCCGCTTTCAAGTCCTCGGCAATCCGGGCGGGACCGACGAGGTCAGGATCGTTGATGGGTCATTGGACGAGGGCAAGTTCGTGGCCCTGTTCGGCCGGGCCGGTCGATTGCGGGCTGTGATGGCGATCGGCAAGCCGCGCCAGCTCATGGGCTTTCGGCCCCTGCTCGAAGCGGGGAGCAGCTGGGACGACGCTCTGGCCCACGCGGCGAAGTGAGGAGTTGCCCGAGCACCCTGGCACCATCCACATGTCGGAATTGGCCGTGGCGAGGGACCGCCGTGTGATGTAGAAGTGGGAGCGTGCCTTTCCACTCCAAGTTCAGCGCCCGTCTGCTTCTCACCATTGCCTCGGTTGGCCTCCTGGTGGCGGGGGTGGTCGGGGTGGCGGGGTCGCGCGTTGGCCGCAGTGAGTACGGGCCAGGCCGGACCGAACGGGTCGTCGACCGCGGCGCTATCTGCCGCGGTGACCACCTCTGACTGGACCACGTTCGACCACGACTCCCTGCGCTCGGGGGTCGATCCGTCGGGCAACTCCTTCTCACCGGCTACGCCCGCGTGGACCTCGCCCACCTTCGACGGCCAGCTGTACGGCCAGCCGCTGGTGGCCACCGGTCGGGTCTTCGCGGCAACGGAGAACGACACCGTTTACGCCTTGGCCGCCAATACCGGCGCGGTGTTGTGGTCGAATCATCTCGGCACGCCGCTGAACCCTTCCAACGTTCCAGGGCTCTGCGGGGACATCCATCCCACCGTGGGGATCACCGGGACCCCGGTGATCGACGCCGCCCGCTCGGAGATCTTCGTGGTGGCCACGGTGACCGCTGGCAGCAATGCCGCTCATCAGCTCATCGGACTGGACATCTACACCGGGACGGTGCTGTTGAACGAGAACATCGACCCGCCCGGTGCCAACCCGGCCTTCCAGTTGCAACGAACGTCCCTTGCTCTCACCAACGGCCGAGTGATCGTCGGCTTCGGCGGCAATGCGGGAGACTGTGACCCCTACCACGGGTTGGTAGTGTCGGCTCCCGAGGGCGGTTCGGCCCCATCCACCTACACGGTGGCCAACCAACCGGGCGACAGCCAGGGCGCAGTGTGGATGGGTGGCGCGGCTCCCTCCATCGATGCCCAGGGCAACGTATGGGTGGCCACCGGCAACAGCGCATTCCACAGCGCATCGGACACCTATGACCAGAGCGACAGCGTGCTGAAGCTCAGCCCGACCATGCAGCTGCTTGACTCCTTCGCCCCGCAGCTCTGGTACAACGACAATGCCGGTGACGCCGACCTCGGCTCCACCACCCCGGCTCTGCTGCCCAATGGACTGGTCTTCGAGGTGGGCAAGTCGACCACCGCGTATGTGCTCAACCAGTCGAGTCTGGGAGGTGTCAACGGGCAGGTAGCACTGCGGAACTCCTTCTGCTTTGCTGATGGTGGCTCCGCCGACCTCAATGGCACCCTGTTCGTCCCCTGTAGCAACGGCATCGAGGCGGTGACGCCTACCTCCAGTCCTCCGACCGCCACGTGGAGCACGACAAGCGGGGCCCACGGTTCGCCCATTGTGGCCGGGGGCCTGGTGTGGTCGATTGGCGGCGGCACTCTCTATGCCCTGAACGCCGCCACCGGTGCCGAGGTCCAGCACTTCGCCATTGGGGCTTCGTCGTCGTCGTTCCCGTCGCCCGCCGCCGCCGACGGCCTCATCCTGGCACCGTCCTCCACCCAGATCCACGCCTTCGTGGGTCCGGCCGGACTACCGGCCCCGCCGCCTCCGCCGCCCCCGACCACGAGCGTGCTCATCCCTTCCAATGGGGCCACGGTGTCCGGGTCGACCTTGCTGGATGCCTCTGCCTCGAACGCCACCAGCGTCGAGTTCCAGCTCTTCGGCGGCATCTACGGCTTTTTCGGCCCGGTACTCTGTACGGCCACGCCGACCTTCTACGGATGGTTGTGCAGCTGGAACACCACGACCGTCCCCAACGGTTCCTACGTTCTGTCGTCTTTGGCGTTCAACTCGACGGGAAGCGCCTACAGCATGGGAGGGGTCAACATCACGGTGAACAACCTCCCGACCACGAGCGTGCTCATCCCTTCCAATGGGGCCACGGTGTCCGGGTCGACCTTGCTGGATGCCTCTGCCTCCAACGCCACCAGCGTCGAGTTCCAGCTCTTCGGCGGCATCTACGGCTTCTTCGGCCCGGTACTCTGTACGGCCACGCCGACCATCTACGGATGGCTGTGCAGCTGGAACACCACGACGGTCCCCAACGGTTCCTACGTTCTGTCGTCTTTGGCGTTCAACTCGACGGGAAGCGCCTACGCCATGGGAGGGGTCAATATCACCGTCAGCAACTAGGCGATATCTCCCCGGTCAGGTCGGTCCACATCGGTGGCGTGACTTGTACGATTGAGCCCGTGGCCTACGACGAGGCATTGGCTGAACGAGTACGAGATCTGCTGGAAGGTGAGCCGCGCCTCACGGAGAAGAAGATGTTCGGGGGTCTCGCCTTTCTGATCGGTGGCAACATGGCCATCGCGGCGAGTGGCCAAGGCGGGGTGCTGGTGCGCGTGGACCCGGCCCAGTCGGACAAGCTCGTCGATACGACGAATGCTGAAATGGCCGTGATGCGGAATCGCCCAATGCAGGGCTGGCTACGAGTGGCTCCCGAGCACCTGCGTACCAAACGTCAGCTCGGGAAGTGGGTGAACCTGGGCACCGAGTACGCGGCTTCGCTTCCGGCAAAGCGTTAGGTCCTCCCTCGGGCTCCCGAGCAGGTCCCCCACATCGATTGGGTTGATTGGCTGCGGCCAGTGTGGATCCGCCGCGAATTCCGACATCAACCGGTGAATGGTCGCTAGGGGGTGTCGACGTCGATCCGGCGACCGGCCAGCGAGGCACGAAGCTCGTTGAGCCTGGCCAGGCTCGCTTCAGACTTGGTCTGATCGGTTGCGGCGATGGCCAGGATCAGGGCCTCAACGACGACGAGCGTCGTGGCGTGGCTGGCGAAGAGGCCCGGAGTTCCTCGGCCGCATTGGAGCGTGACGTCCACTGAGTCGGCCAGTCTCCGGGCAAGCGTGTCGGTGATGAGGACGACGGGAAGGTCGAGGTTCTTGGCGTGCTCAAGCAACACATGGACATGCGTTTGGAGGCGGCCGTAGGCGAACACGACGATCGCATCGTTGGGCTCGAGAGAGAGGAGCTCGTCCGCGAACGATGTTCCGGTGTGTACGAGGGCGCTGCTGGGTTTCCCGATCCGCTGCGCGAGAAGCTGTCCGTAGTTGGCGAGAGCCGCCGAGGGCCCAACGCCGCGCCAGACGACCCGGTCCCTGCTGGCCAGGATGCTGACCGCGTCCTGGAACGCCTGGGTAGAGACGTTGCGCGTCAGGGTCTCGAGCGCGGCGACGTGATTGCGAATGGCCGAGGTGAGGAGTTGGTCACCCGGCGCCTGATCGAGTGTGCGCCGCAAGCGTTCACGGAGCGGCGGACTGTCGTTGTGAGCGGCGAGCGCCCGGCGCATTTCGGCCAAGCCGCTGTATCCCAACGATTTCGCAGTCCGCACGACGGTTGCATCACTGGTGCCGAGCTGTTGCGCGAGTGCGGCGGCGGACAACAACGTCGCTTCAGGACCGAGATCGACGAGAAACTGCGCGACACGTCGTTCTGCGGGTGCGAGCTCCTCACCCCGCTCGGCGAGCCGCTCGTTGTACGAATCAGTAGCAGTTGCTACTGTGTTGGTCATATGCTGTAGTATACACTACTGACAGAATGACCCGGCTCGATAACCACGAAAGAACGAGGAGCGGCGATGCATAGCGTCGTGCTGTTCGCCGCTGCCTTCTTGGCCTGCAGCGTGGAGATGGTGGAAGCGCTCACCATCGTGCTCGCGGTGGCGGTGACTCGAGGCTGGCGTTCGGCCACCTGGGGCATCGCTGCGGCACTCGGGTGTTTGGCCCTCATCGTTTCGATCTTCGGCCCCGCGTTGGCGCACCTGCCGATCAACTCCCTTCGGTTGGTGGTGGGCACGGTCTTGCTCATCTTCGGATTGCAGTGGCTGCGCAAAGCCGTTCTGCGTGCCAGCGGGCTGAAGGCTCTACATGACGAGGCGGCGATCTATGAGGAGAATGTGGCCCAGCTGCGCGCCAAAGGCGAACGAGCCGAGCACGACTGGTACGGGTTCACCGTGGCGTTCAAGGGCGTCTTCCTCGAGGGACTTGAAGTCGCATTCATCATCGTCACCTTCGGAGGAACCCAGCGCAACGTCGGCTTGGCCGCACTCGCCGCGGCTGCAGCATTGGTCGTCGTCCTGATCGCCGGTATCCTTGTGCACGCACCATTGACGCGCGTTCCCGAGAATGCCTTGAAATTCGTGGTCGGCATCATGCTGACTTCATTCGGAATCTTCTGGAGCGCCGAGGGCGCTGGCGTAGCCTGGCCAGGAAGTGATGCGTCGATCCTGATGGTCATCGCCTTTGTCGTGGCCATTGCCGTCGGCCTCGTGGCAGCCGGCCGAAGGTCGCATGTCGCAGAGGTGGCATCACAATGAAGTGGCTCAAACAGTTCGGATCGTTCTGGTACGACTTCATCGTGGGTGATGATTGGCGCATCGCGGTCGGTGTTGTCATCGCAGTCGCCATCGTCTACCTTGCCGCCCACCGTGGCTTCAACGGATGGTGGATCCTTCCCATCGCCGTGGCCGTATTGTTGTCATTTTCGGTCGTCCGTGTGATGCGCGACCGGCTCCCGTGACGGCGTCTCCAGTCCCGGTCTCACGTAGGTCCGGCGTGGGGGCCGCGATCACAACGGCTCGCCGTCCTGGCAATCTCGCCCCGATCGGGTTCACGAATAGCTGAGATCGGGGTACCAGTCGTCACCGCGCCCTTCGGGCGTGAAGTCAAAGAGATTCCACAACGGGTCGATCGTGTCGCCGTGCCGGGGGTCTTGGCCCGGCTCGGGCGGCTCGAACAGGAGCTCCGAACCCCAGAAGTGTCGGATCGTGTCGTCGTGACGGTGAAAGACGTTCAACATCGGCAGCTGTTCGCCGCCATCGTTGCTCTCACCGTGGTAGTCGCGGTTGTAGGTATTGCCGGCCGACGACAGGAGCCTGAGCCGCCGCCACCCGCGGGTCTCGGCATGGGCGAGCGCGCCCGGGAGTTCCGTCTTCACCACCACAGCGACGTTGATGCGCTCACCAGCGTGCTCGGCGACACCGTCAAACGAGTCGAGGAACTGCGTACACGACGGGCAGGGGAGGTCCTCCTCGGCGGCGCGGGGGAACATCATGTTGTAGATGAAGAGTGTGTCCTTCCCAGGTTCGAACAGATCTGAGAGGGTGACATGTGTGGGAGCGCCGCCGGCGCCCTGGCCTTCGAAGACGTAGTTCTCCGGGACCGCTCCGCCGGGCGGGAGGGTCCGGCGTGCCGCGGCCACGTCCTCCGTTATTCGGCGGAGCTCTCTCTCTTGATCCAGGAGTCGGTTGCGCGCCTGCCGGTACTGGGCGGACTCTCCGGGGAACGAAACACTCATGCGTACCTCCTCAACAGACGACAGCGCCATGGAGACCGACCTGGTGCTTTCATATCTCGCTATTGGCACCGAATCTCATCGTTGCACACTGAAGCTGCGGTGGCGGAAGGTCGTACTGGCGGTCAGCGGCAAGCGCGTTCGAGACTACGGCACATTGGGATCTCGATCGCTGGGGCCGATACGATCCCCGAAAAAGGAAGGACGCACATGGGCACGGCGAGGAACGGTGAGGTCGAGATCTATTACGAGTCATTCGGTAATCCGTCCGAACCGACTCTGCTCCTGATCAACGGTCTTGGATCACAGTGCATCAACTACGCCACCGATTGGTGCGAGTTGTTCTGTCAGGAAGGTTTTCACGTCGTGCGATTCGACAATCGAGATGTCGGCCTGTCGACGAAGCTCGACGGTACCGACTACTCCCTCGCCGATATGGCCAACGACGCGATCGCGGTGCTTGACGCCGTAGACGTCCGAAGGGCCCACGTCATGGGCTGCTCGATGGGAGGGATGATCGTCCAACGGCTCGCGATCGATCATGCCGACCGCTTGTTGTCGATGACGTCCGCGATGTCACGCACCGGAGAGCCGGGATACGGCGAGAGCTCTGCGGCCGCGCTCGCCTTCTTGACTGCACCGCCGGCCCCCTCGCGATCGGCCTACATCGACCATCATGTCGCCGCACTTGGGGTGTACGGATCCAAGCCTGAGTGGCTCGACGAGAAGCTCAGCCGAGCCCGCGCTGGTGCGGCCTACGATCGATGCTTCTGTCCGGCGGGGGTCGGTCGGCAGATGAGAGCAGTCATGCATGATGGTTCTCGCGCCGGCCAGCTACCCGAGGTCGGCCTGCCCGCACTCGTGATCCACGGAAGTAGGGACACTCTTATCGACCCGAGTGGCGGGCGGCAGACCGCTGCCCTTATTCCCGGCGCCCGCTTCGTCGAGATCGACGGCATGGGCCATGACTATCCGCCGCCCGTGTGGAGGGAGTGGGTCAACCTCTGGTCGGCGTTTGCGAATGACAGCGTCGCACCTCGATGACCGTCGTGGTCCGTCACCCCTGACGGAATCTCAACCGTGATGGTGGCTTCGCCTGGCGTCTGAGCACGACGCCACATTGACGGTCCCGCCTGCCCTCACGCTCATCCCGGCGAGGATGACGGTCAACCGTGCACGAATCGCGAACGGTGAACCTGTCGTTCCCACCCACTTGCGTGCCAGAAACCCATCGCCTTCGATTCGGTGTCCACGACTATTGCTTGCAGGCGAACGCAACGTTGTGCCGCGAGGCGAGCCTCGGCTTCAAGGAGAAGTCGGCGTCCCAAACCGAGCCGTCGGTGCGATGGAGCGACCACCAACCGATAGATAGATCCACGCCAACCATCCCAGCCGGCGATCACGGATCCGACGATTGATCGACCGTCCTCGGCGACGATCAATGCCGATGGGTCGTGCTCGATGAGCCGCCTCAGATTCTCAACGTCGTCCGTGCGGCTGGGTTCGGCCTTGGCCCGGGCCCAGAGCTGGAGAACCGCTTCGAGATCGGAGAACCGACCAGTTCGGAGGACCCAAGCCATGGTCCAAGGTTACGAGAGCGCAGCCACTGGTCAATCTCTTGGAGCGGGCACGTGAATCTGGTGGGGCACCTCGTGAGCGAACAGAAACGTCGCGCCAGTCACTCGGTGCTCCGTGGACCTCAGTGGATCTTCCACTCCGCCGGAGCACCCTGCAGATCAAGTTGCACCTCGAGGTTATTCCAGAGCGTATCTTTCCGGTCTTGCGGCGGCCTCGTTTGCGAGCATGACCTGAAGCGAGGCGAGGATCGGCAACCAAGTGTTCTCTGCTTCTTCGTCGCTGTCGGCGTATTCGATTTCGTCGATCTGGAGTTGTATGGCGGAGCCGCCCTGGCAAGGGCGAATCTGCCAGGTGAGATAGAGGGGTGGGTCCTCGGGTCCAGACTGGACGGTGTAGGACAGCTGGCTGGGTGGTCGGACGTGCAGGACTCGCCCGATCAGCGAGGCATGGTCGGTCGTCGGGGATTGATCGGTCTGGAAAAGGATGGGTGCATCCGCCTGCCACGATGAGTGGGCCACCAACCCATGCAGGTATTTGCTTGTCTCCTCGGTTCCGGTCAGTGCAGCCCATACTCTGGCCGGACCGGCCGCGGTGAAACACTGGAACCTTTGGGTTCCCATCGGTAGTGCGTTCATGTGGCGCCCGCGTTGGCTGCGCATTGAGAGGTCATTGGGGCAGAGCTCCGCGTGTCTCCTCTGAGACCAGGCGGGCACGCAACGGACCAGAGCGCGCCGAGACCCAGCCTCGATGACTTCCTGGATCTGTGATGTGTCCACGTACAGCGGAAGCTCGAGATGTCACCGAGGCCAAATGCTTCGTGCGGTTCCCGAACTGCATCAAGACTTCCCATTGCAGCACCCCCCCAAGCCGTATCCAGGCTACATAAGCCATTGGGCCGAGACAAGCTTCACCGTCCTTTCGATCGGGCTCGATCGCTCCCAGGACCCACACAGAATGAGGACGAGCTCGAGCCGTCCATGCCCTCCCGACAATTGGCTTCCAGCCTCCCCAATGAGCCGAATGGCATGGAAGCCACTCCGATTACATTTTGCTCATGGGAGACGACCCGACGCTGTACGAATGGGCTGGCGGGCGTGACGCCTTTGATCGACTGATCGACGCCTTCTATGACCGGGTCGAGCAAGACGAACTGCTCTCGCCACTTTTTCCGGGAGGTGTGCACGAGGAGCACCGAAGGAACGTGGCCACCTGGTGGAGCGAAGTGTTTGGAGGTCCGCCTGACTACACCGATCGGGTCGGCGGATACGAGAGAATGGTTCGTAGGCACTTACAGCTCCACATCACCAATGACCAGCGATTCCGGTTCGTCTCTCTGATGAGCCTTGCCGCTGACGATGCCAAACTTCCCAGTGATCCTGAATTTCGGTCTGCACTTGTGGCATACCTCGAATGGGGCACTCGGCTCGCGCTTGGGAACTCTCAAACGGGCGCCGAAGTGGTCGAGCACGCACCCGTGCCGAGATGGGGTTGGGGAGAAGCTCCTCCCTATCAGCCCTAGTCACTTCTCACCCGCCCCGCAGCCCGGCGAAGACGGTCACGGTTGGGGACCCGACTCTTCCTGGTCAGGCGACTCACATCGTGGGGGACTCCCGCCGGCCCGAAGGTGTCGTCACTGCAGGTGATGGACCGGGGCGTAGGGTGGTGCGAAGGACAATCGTGCTCAACTCGACCCGATTGCGATCCTTCCGGCAGGGCAGCGCCGCAACCCTCGGTCTGTCCTGCGAGAGGAGCATCATGGCTTCAACCGAGGCGACACACATCGGCACGCAGCTCGACGAACACCATTCTCCCGAGACAAACGGGCGAATGTCGGTCTGCCGACGGTGCGGTGCGCAGACCAACGACCCAACGGGACTGCACCACAGTCCGTTCGAAAGTCAACTGGCCCGATCCACCAATTGGCTGGCCGCCCAGTCTCGATTGGTGGACATTGAGCGTGCTCGGCAGTCCCGCGTGAGGTAGATGCCTTCAGCGGAGGCGTAGCTCACCGAGGCGGTTGATGCCGACATGAGCCCGTGGTCGATGGTCGATCGGTCGATCGCGCTCCACGACCCAACCGACCTAACCACCACCTCACACCGACGTATTCGGTGGATTCGACGGGTGACCCCTGCTCAGCGTCCCGGCCCAGCGCAGGGGTTTGGTGAGACGCCAACTCCACGTGTGTCGCAGTGCGTCCACCTCTGCCGTGGCTGCACGGAAGTGAGCCTGCATTTCGCCCAGGGCTGAGCCGACATGCGCAAGAGCCCTCTTGGTTTCGACGATGGTTTCCTGGGCCTCAGCCAACCGGTCCTGAGCGTATGTGAGGCGCCGCTCGGATTCGGCGGAGCTTTCCCGTGCCTCGGCGAGCTCGTCTTTGGTGACGGCAAGTAGGTCTTCGCGTTCCTTCAACAAGATTCCCATCGCGTTGCGATCCAGCCGTTCCGCATCCACCGACGTGCGCCGAGCAACGTCGGAACCTCGAGGTGTCTCAACCCGAACGAGGAGGGGATCGGCAACGACGGAAAAGGCGGCCCTTGCCTCCTCTTTGTTGCAATGAGCACCCAGCCAAGGCCAGAGCGTCTCGACCAGGTACTCGCGGTCATTGACAATGCGCGGAAATTCGAGCAGAAACAGAGGAACCTCGTGGACCGTGGCCCAGTGAATCAGTCGATGGAAACCGACGGCCAGGATGCGGGCTTCGTCGACTGGATCGAGTGAATAGACCACGCCGGCGGTCACGCCAGAGCTCACGTCGCTTGCCGGCCCGTGGGTTCTCGGTCCCTCGGCCAGGGCAATGCGTTCTTGCAGAATTCGACTCGTGGAAGCAGCCATCAACTCGCGGACCGGCACCAGGAGGGCATCGATCGCGATCGCACCGGGATCCACCTCGTCGCAGTACGTGAAAAACCACGGGTCCTTGACGACGTAAGGAACGTTGTCGTCGAAGAGGTTGTGTTCGGGGCCCGCCCGGGAGCGAATGTCGAAGAAATCGGTGGACGATGCCGTGTCGAGACCACACCGATCCAAAAAGCGGACGAGGAAACTCGTGCCGGCGCGCCCCGTCCCGGCGATCACCGCATGATGCTCCGGGAGTGAGTCGGGAGGCGGCAGTGGCTCGGCGGACATTGACGAGAACATAGCGAACGCGTAGTCCGGACGGTCGTGGCGCCGTCGTCCCTCAGCTGAGACTCAGGTTCTCGTGTGTGCGTGCCGCGGCCGTCAGAACGAAATGCCGGAGAGCTCGGGAATGGTGGCTTCGGCCTTGGACCGGGCCAGCAACCACCGCTCACGCGTCTGCGCTCGCTGGGTGTCGTCATTGCGGGGTTCCACCGTCCGGCGAGGGGTGAACGTCGCGGCCAACTCTTCCTCGGAGGCGTAGGACCCGATGGCCAGTCCGGCCAAGAGCCCGGCGCCGAGGGTGGTGGCTTCCAACACGGGTGAGACCTCCACCGGGCGGCCGATGGCGTCGGCCAGGGCGTTGACGAACACATCGTTGTCCGACATGCCGCCGTCTATCCGCAAGGAATGAATCGGGAAGCGACTGTCCGCTTCGGCCGCTTCGACCAGGTCCGCGCCACGGTGGGCCACTCCCTCGAGCACGGCGCGCACGACTTCCGGGCGACCGGAGCCCCTGGTCAGCCCGACCAGTGCGCCGCGGGCGCCGAAATCCCACACCGGTGTACCCATGCCGAGCAGGGCGGGAACGAACCACACGTCACCGGTCGTCTCGCATTGCGCGGCGACGACCGCTGACTCTTCGGAGGTGGACAGGAGGCCGAGATCATCGCGCAGCCATTCGACACATGTGCCGGCCGAGAGCATGACCGCTTCGACGCCCCAGGTGGGCTTCCCACCGATCCGGTAGGCCACGATCGGGAAGGTGCCGGCGCGGCCCCGGCCGGCGTGGGTCGGCGGGCCCTCCGGGCCGGTGCACTGGTCGAGCATGCCGCCGGTGCCGAAGGTCGCCTTGGCCAACCCGGGGCGAGTACATCCCTGCCCGACCAGGGAGGCCTGTTGATCACCGGCCATCCCGCAAATGATCGGGGAGCCGGGAAGGGCGTGGCAGGCGCCCACAGCCCCCGACGAGTCGACGATGCGGGGCAGCATCT
This sequence comes from uncultured Acidimicrobiaceae bacterium, assembly GCA_963821755.1. Classification (GTDB taxonomy): domain Bacteria; phylum Actinomycetota; class Acidimicrobiia; order Acidimicrobiales; family RAAP-2; genus Bog-473. Next base: position 1,294,693 of record CAWGEX010000003.1, on the reverse strand, counting down.
CCGTCGGGATACCCAGTCGTTCGAGCAACGGCCCGTCCCACGTGATACTCGAGGCGTCGACCATGGCGGTCACCGCGGCATTGGTGGCGTCGGTGACGTGCAGCGCGTCGTGGCCCGCCGCCGCGCCTCCCGAGAGGGTCCACGCCACCCAGGTGTCCACGGTGCCGAAGCACAGCTCGCCCGCACTGGCCCTGGTTCGATCGGGGTCCACCGCGTCGAGGATGGCCATCAGCTTGGTGGCCGACGCGTTGGGCGCCAGCCGGATGCCTTCGCCCTGGAGAACGAGGCACGTGCCGACCGTGCGCAGATCCTGCCACCCGATGCCGGGAGCGACCGGCTCCCCGGTGGCCCGGTCCCACACGATCGTCGAGGCCCGTTGATTGGCGATGCCGACCGCTTCGACCGGCCCGCCCTCGGCGAGGGTGGCCTGGGCCACCTGCATCACCGCCGTGGCCATCAGGACGGCATCGAACTCGACCAGGCCCGGAGCCGGTGATTCGGGCAGTACCGGCGCGTGGTGGGCGTGCGTCACGCTGGCATCGGGTCGGACAATGGAGGCCCGGACACCCGAGGTGCCGACATCGACCACCAGGACACTGCCCCCGCCGCCGGCCGCGGTGCTCATGGCCAGGGCGCTGATCCGAACGGGGAGGGGAGTCCCAGCTTGCCGGGATTGAGGATGCCGACCGGGTCGAAGCTCTTCTTGAGGCCGGACAACACCTCGAAGCCCGATCCGAGCGCCCGCGGCAAGAAGCGCGATCGATTGAGGCCGATGCCGTGATGGTGACTGATGGCGGCCCCATGGGCCAGGGTGGCGTCGGTCACCGTGTCCCAGGCGCGGCGGTAGTACTGCTCGCGCCAGGCGCCGTCGCCCTCGGGGCCACGGCCGGCGAAGGTGAAGTAGAGGCAGGCTCCGTCGGTGTAGGCATGGGATTGATGGGCCGAGGCGGCCAGGGTCCCCTCGAGAGCCTGGAGCGAGGCGACCACTTCTTCGAAGAGCCCCGGCAACGCGGCCCACGGACCCGAGATCTCGGCCGTGTCGACCACGATGCCGGCCCGCCACAGCGGGGCCAGCGCCGAGACGTCATTGCGGTGACCGAGCCAGCGCTCGACCAACGCCACGTCGAGTGGTTGGGCGGCCGCCACCTCGCCGCACTCGTCATCGACCACTGCGAACGTTGCGGCCACCAGCGTGGGGTCGGTCTCGTCCAGGACAATCAGCACGTTGGTGTCGGGCTGCTCGAAATTGCGGCCGGACTCGGCCTGGTCGTACAGGCGGAGCACGGCCGGAGTCGCCCCGCGGCGCAGGATCTTGCGGCACGCCTCGAGCCCGGCCTCGAAGGTGGAGAAGCCGAAGGCCCGCCGATCCTGGGCGGGAGGCACCGGGTGGATGCGGAAGCGGGCCTCGGTGATCACGCCGAGGGTGCCCTCGCTCCCGACGAACAGCTGAGTGAGGTTGGGTCCCGTGGCGGCGCGTGGGCCCTTCCCTTCGGTGTGCACGACGCGGCCGTCGGCCAGGACGACCTCGAGACCCAGCACCATGTCCTCGATCTTCCCGTAGCGGGTCGAGTACTGACCGGCGCCCCGGCAGGCCAGCCAGCCCCCGACGGTCGAGAGGTCCATCGACTGGGGCCAGTGCCCCAGGGTGTACCCGCTCCCGACCTGGCCCAGGGCGGCTTCGAGATCGGGGCCGAACATGCCGGCTCGCACATCGGCGGTCAGCGAGGTCTCGTCGACCCTGACCAGACCCTCGAGCCCGGTGAGGTCGAGCGACACACCCCCGTGGACCGGGATGGATCCGCCACAGACCCCGCTCCGGCCCGCCATCGGGGTGACCGCCACCACGGCCTCGTTGCAGGCGGACAGCACCGCGGCGACTTCGTCCGTGGTGTGCGGTCGCACGACGATGGCCGGGCGTTGGGGGACCGACCCCTCGGCCGCCCAGCCAATGGCCAGGGGCCACCAGTCGCGGCCGGCTTCGGCCCGGCTGGCTGCGTCAGTCACCACGTCGACGCCGCTGGCGATCAGGCGATCGATCAGCCCGGCCGGCAGCGGGGGAGCGGCGCCCGAAAGGCGATCGGTGACGGCGTCCGCCGCGGCGTCGATCGGCGTGACCGGGGTGGGGGCGATCACGGCAGGTCGAGCCCGGCGGTGAGCAGTTCCTTTTCACAGGTCTCGATGAATCGGGCGGCCTGTTCGGACGCTTCCCGCTCGGTCCATCCGAGGTCGGGTGCGATGAGGGCGGCTGCGGCGTGGGCGGCCGCCATGGTCGGCTGCGCCCGCATGATCATGGCCCGGGTCCGCCGGGCCAACACGTCGTCCAGCGTCTGGGCCATCTCCTCGCGGACGGCGTACAACAGCTCGGCACCGGTATAGGGCAGGCCGTCGATGACCGGCTCGAGCAGTTCGGGCCGCCCTTCGGCCAGGGCCAGTACCGCCGGTGACTCGGTGCCGTAGCGACCGAGCAGATGCGCGTGCGAGCGAACGGCCGTGACCGGGTCCTTGGGGGCCGCGGTGGCCCCGATCAGCCGGAGTGACTTGGTGAGGCAGGGCCGGGTCTTGGGGGTCTCACCGACCAGGAGGACAGCGGCATCGACCGCGTCCTGCGCCATCTTGCGATAGGTCGTGAGCTTGCCTCCGGTCACCGTCACCACGCCGTGGCTCGACGTTCGAACCGTGTGGCGGCGAGAGAGGTCGGCCGTGCGTTCCGAGACGTGTCCCCCCTTCTCCGGGGGCGCCAGGAGGGGTCGCAGTCCGGCCCAGACTCCGGTGACGTCGGCTCGAGTGAGCTTCGAAGTCGTCACGTTGTTGGCCGCCTCGAGCAGGTAGTCGACGTCTTCGGGTGTGCAGGCCGGGTTGTCGAGTGGGCCCTCGTAATCGGTGTCGGTCGTCCCGAGATAGACCAGGTCGGTTTCGGGCCAGACGACCACGAAGATGGAGCGGCGATCCTTCGGTACCGGGATGACGGCTGCGATGTCACACGGCAACCGCTCGGACGGCACGCTCACGTGCACACCCTTGGCCGGCCGGATGGAGCGTGGGTGGGTGCCTTCATCCAGGGCACGGATATCATCGGCCCAGACGCCGGTGGCATTGACGACCACCCGGGCCCGCACATTGAACTCGGACGAAGGGTCGGCGGGGTCGGGCCGAAGCACGGCCCCAGTGGTCGCGCCGAGTTCGTCGGTGGTCAGCCGGACGACGTCGGTGTAGTTGGCCACCACCGCACCGTGTTCGAGAGCGGCGGTGCGGGCCAGGGTGAGCGTGAGGCGGGCGTCGTCGGCGCGGGCGTCGTAGTAGAGGAACCCGGCCACGAGGTGCTCGGTGCGCAAGGTGGGCAGGTGCGCCAGCGTCTGCTCCTTGTTCACCCGCTTGTGCCGGGCGCCGATGCGCAGGCCGCCGGTGAGGTCGTAGAGCCACAGGGCAGTGGCGTAGGAACGGGCCACGGCCTTGGAGACCACGCCGTCACGGCCGAAGAGGGGGATGAGGAAGGGCAGCGGGCTGACCAGGTGGGGCGCGTTGTCCAGCAGGCGCTGACGCTCGGCCAGATTCTCGTAGACCAGTCGGAATTCGCGTTGCTGGAGATAGCGCAGGCCGCCGTGGACCATTTTGGATGACTTCGAGGACGTTCCCGAGGCGAAGTCATGCTTCTCGACCAGGGCCGTCTTGAGACCCCGGCTGGACGAATCGAGCGCGACGCCGGCGCCGGTGATACCCCCGCCGATCACGAGCACATCGAATTCCTCAGCAGCCAGGCGGCGCAATGAATCCTCTCGCCGGAATCGATGCACCGTCCAAGCCTGCCACATGGCGTCAGCGCGACATCCGGGCCGGACCGGGTGACGGCATCGGTCGTGCGGCCTTGGCATATCGTCACCGGCGGCGGTCGTCCGCCCCGTCACCGGTCTGGGGGCTTCAGTGGAACTCGTCGGAAGGCCCTTCGCAATCGGCGTCGCCGCGTGAAGCCGTCATGGGGCCGGCGTCTGTGGATGGTGCCCCTGGCCGGACTCACCGTCGCCACCTTGCTGGCCGCGGGTTTGGCCTGGTCGCAGTCCCCGTCGGCCCCGACCTGGCCCGCCAGCATCGCCCCCATCGCGGCGTTCGTCAGCCACGACCGGGGCCTGGCCTTTCTCCACCCGGTACCGGTGCATTTCCAATCACCCGGGACCTTCGACCGGCAAACGGCCGGGGAGGATCAACCCGACGGCGCATCGCAAAAAGCCCAGGTGCTACTGCAGGCGACGGAATTCCGCGCCCTCGGACTTCTCGGCGGCTCGGTCAATCTGGTGGAGGCCCAGACCGCCCTCGATACGGGATCCGTCCAGGCCTACTACGACGACGTCAAGAAGGACATCGTCATCAGAGGCGCGAACCTCTCGCCGGGCACCAAGGTCACCCTCGCTCACGAACTGACCCATGTGCTCCAGGACCAGCACTTCAACCTGGTCACACTGGACGACGAATCGAACACCGCCGACGAGGAGTTCGCCGTCACCGCCATCGAGGAGGGCGATGCCGTGCTCACCGAGGACGACTACGCCGCCTCTCTTCCGGCGCGCGAACAGCGGGAGGCCAATGCGGCAGAGAACGCACCCGTGGCCTCCGGCGGGGCCGGGAGCGGAACCGGGACCACGCCCACCGCCCCGACCGCCAATGCGGATTTCCTCGGCATCTCCTCCGAGGTCCCGTACATCCTCGGTCCTGATTTCGTCCTGCTGCTCTACAACGTGGGTGGGATCGGCATGACGAACCGGGCCTTCGGGCATCCCCCCAGGTCCGAGCTCGACATCGTGAACCCGTCGGCCTACCTGCTCCACCAGGCTACGCGCGTGCTGCCACCGCCCGCCCTGGGACGAGGGGAACGGAGGATCGGCCCCCCCGGTTCGTTCGGTGCCTTCGAGACGTACATGACCCTGGCAGGCGAAATGAATGCCACGACGGCATTGGCGGCGGCGGACGGATGGGGCGGGGGATCGATGACCCAGTACCGACACGACGGTGTGTCCTGCACCCGGCTCGATCTGGTCGGGCGCACGGCGCCCCAGAGTGATGCCCTGGCTCGGGCCTTCACCGTCTGGGCCAGCGCACTGCCACAGCGGGAGGCGGTGGTCACGCGCCGCGGGAGGACGACCACGGTGTCCGCCTGTGATCCCGGCACGGCGGCCACTGCGGGCCGCCGCTCGCGAGAGCACGCACTCGACGTCGTCGACGAGCGGAACGCCAACATGGCGAGTGCGTACCTGTACGCCGACCTCCCGCCCGCCGTGGCGCTCTGCGTCGGCGACCGCTCCGTGGGTGATGCGGCTCTGCTCCAAGCCGAAGCGGCGCAGAACAACTCCTCCGGCGAGCCGCCCAAGTCGGTGCAGGCCACCGTCGATACCCAGATGCGCGATCTGATCAGGTCATGTCGTCTGGGGTCGGCGGCGAGTCACGGCGTCAGCGTCGCAGCGCCCCGGCCGCGCCCGTGAAACGATGAGCCGGTGGACACCGACGAGTGGGAGAGGGCCGGCCTCTACGACCCGGAGTCCCCTGAGGCGGACGAACGCCTGGCCCTCCTCGAGTACCTGACGGCCCGAGGCGCCACCCTCGAGACAATGGTGGCGGCCCATCGCCAGGGGAGCCTTCCCTCGCTGGCGGGCGACCTGGTGCTGGGGGCACGTTCCGCCATCTCCGTGGAGCAGATGGCGGAACGAAGCGGCGTCCCGGTCGAGCGTGTCGAGCGGGTGCTGTTGGCCAACGGCCTGTCGGTCTCGGCTGACACCATGCTGCCCTCCGGTCTCTTGGGGCTCATGGCCTCGTTCGAGCAGGGGGCTGCCATCTTGGGTGAAGAGGCCATCCTCGCCTTCTCGCGTGCGTTGGGCGCGGCGGCCACCAACATCGCCGAGGCGGCAGTGGCCCTCTTCTACGCCGAACTTGGCCCGGGCACCGAACGGGAGGGGACGACGGAGTTGGCCCGGGCCCAGGTGGCGGAGGCGGCGACACTGGCTTTCGCCAACGTGCCCGACGTGCTCTCCCGACTCCTGCTGGCCCAGTTTGACCGTGCCACCCATCGCGCCTATTCGGCCCGGGGCTGGTCGCCGCCGGGGGTCGGCGCCGGGGCGGCGGGGGCAGCGGGTGAGGTGGTCGCGCTGGGCTTCGTGGACCTGGTCGGTTCCACCTCGTGGGCCGAAGGGCTGAGCCTGCGGGACCAGAGCCTGGCTCTTTCCCGGTTCGAGTCGGCCGCCTGGTCGAGCGCGGTGACGGCCGGGGGCCGGGTGGTGAAGATGATCGGCGACGAGGTGTTCTTCGCCGCCCCGATGGCGGACACCGCCTGCCGCATCGGCCTCGAGGTGTGCCGGGCGGCCGCCCTGGACCCACTGCTTCCCCCGGGCCGAGGGGCCGTGGGTCTGGGTCTGGTGGTCCCGCGAGAGGGCGACTACTTCGGCCCACTGGTCAACCAGGTCTCGCGTCTGGTGAAGGTGGCGCCGCCCGACGGCCTGGTGGTCACCGAGGCCGCGGCGGCGGCGCTGCCGGCCGGCCAATGGTTCACGGAGGAACTCGCCCCGCAGCAGCTGCGTGGCGTGGAGCAGCCCGTGCGGGTCTTTGCCGCCCGCACCCGCGCGGCGGACCGGACCTGAGCGGCGTGCCGGACGACGTGCCTCTCGACGTGCGTGGCTACATCGCGGCCCAAGCTCAGGATTGGCAGCCCGCGCTCCGCCGCCTTCGAGCCGCCTGCCGTAAGCAGCTGGCGGGGTACGCCGAGGTCATCGCCTATGGGATGCCCTCCTACCGACGGGCGGGCACCATCGAGGTCTCGTTCGCCAAGCAGGCCCGCTACCTCTCGCTCTACGTCTTGAACCAGGCGGTCATGGAGGCCCATCGGGCGCAGTTGGCCGGCCTCAGCATGGGTAAGGGCTGCATCCGCTTCCGTTCGCCCGAGCAGATCGACTGGGCCGTGGTGTCCGACCTCCTGGCCGAGACAGCCGCGAGCGACGCCGGCATCTGCGACCCCTAACTGATCGCCACCTTCTTGGGCGTTGCCCGGCCGCTGGATGCCCTGCGGTAAACGCAGCGAGCTCCGGTCAACCTTCGGACAGGACCTCTGCCAGTTTTCGGTACTCGGCCAGCGGGAAGCCGTCGCGTCCGCTGGCGGAGACGACCTGGAGGCAGACGTGGTCGGCCCCGGCGTCGTGGTGCTCGCCGATGCGATCGGCGATCGTGGCCGCATCGCCCCAGGGGATGACCGCGTCGATGAGCCGGTCGCTGCCGCCGCCGTCGATGTCCCTGTCACCGAAGCCGAAGGTCCGCAGGTTCTGCGTGTAGTTGGGGAGCCCGAGGTACAGCCGGGCGTAGTCCCGGGCCAGCCCCCGAGCGGTCGTCCGGTCGGCTTCGAGCACGACCGCCACCTCGGGCGCCAGCAGCGGCGCCGGGCCGAGGATGGAGCGGGCCCGGGTCGTGTGCTCCACCGGCACGAAGTAGGGATGGGCACCGACGGCACGCTGGGCCGCCAACTCGAGCATGCGGTTTCCGAGTGCCGCCAGGACACGCCGTTGCACCGGCACCGGGATTGGGAGCGCATCGAGCGCATCGAGGTAGGCGACCATGTGGGAATAGGGCCGGGAGTAGTTGCTCACGGCCGGGCCATGGCTGGCCCCGATGCCGAGCAGGAAACGCCCGGGGAACCTGGCCTCGAGATCGGCCACCGCCGGCCCGACGTCGGCGGGTGCCCCGGTCCACATGCTGACGATCCCGCTCGCCACCGCGACCCGCTTCGTCGCGGCAAGGAGCCGCCCGAACCTGGGGGAGAACCCGGGGTCGAAGCCGCCCGACGACCACAGCGCGCCGTACCCGAGCGACTCGAGCTCAGCAGCCACATCGAGCGTGGGATCGGCCGCCGTCCGCCAGGAGCCGCTCCACCACACACCGAATCGACCCAGATCCACGAAGCCACGCTATCCCTCGCCTAAATCTGCAAAGTCGGGTCGCTCGTGACGAGCCTTCGCCACCGCCGGCGCCCCCGCGGGGAGGTGGCGCTGGTCGCCGACCATGCCCACTATCAGGCCCGATCCGTCCTGCCGGGGTCGGTCCGGGAGGAATTGCTGGGTGACCTGCGTGGCACAACAAAGCCGCTTCCCATCGGCTGACCAGGGAGAATTCTTTGTGTAGGCCTTTACAGGCCCACCGGAGGTAAGCCATACTCTTCGTTCGCCGGAATTCGGTGCGCGTGCCTCCGGGTCCACCCGAGAAGTGCCTCCCGACCAGGGCGAATTCTGCCCGTATCCGACGTGAAGAGGAAGTGTTTCCCATGAGTGCCACCACGTGGCGCAAGCAAGCCGCCTGCCGGGGCCTCGATGTCGAGGCCTTCTACCCGGTATCGGAGGACGAGGCCGATGCGGCCGAGGCCAAGGCTATTTGCGACGTCTGCCCGGTCCGCCAGGCGTGCCTCGAGCATGCCCTGGCCCACCGCGAGCGTGAGGGCGTCTGGGGCGGCACCACGGAGCGGGAACGCCGGCGCATCGTCCGGCAGCGGCGCAAGTCAGCCTGACTGAGCGGCCGACTTTGCCGCCGGCTTCGGAGCGGGCCTGGCGGCGGACTTCGTAGCGGACCCCTTGGCGGTCACGACCGTGGTGGTCGTGGCCGGGGCGCCCAGCGTGCAGGGCACCGGATTCCACGGCTCGGGTTGCGTGTTGGTCACGACGTTGCCCGGGACGGCGGTCGGCGTCGTCGACGAGCCGGGCGCGGTCGTCGTGGTGGTTGTCGTCGTGTCCACCGTTAATCCCGGGTTGGCCACCCACAGCATCAGGTTGTTCCCCGTGAGGAGGGGGCTGCCGACGTAGGTCACGGTGCCCTTCAAAGAATCGGCCAGGGTGTGGGCGGCCGGGAGACCGGAGGGGCCGTAGAAGATCTCGGAGGGATCTCCGCTGGCGATCACGCTCGGCGCGTTGTTGACACCGGTCACGGCGAAGCCGTCCTGCTCGAGCCCCGACGCCGTCTGGCTGGCCAGTTGCCCGCCCCCCGAGGCGTTGAGGACATTCACCGACACCGCGCTGTTGGCCAGCGGCGGGGCCGTCGTGGTGGTGGTGGCGGAGGGCGACGGCTTGGGCAGGCCGATCAGGTTGAAGGCGGCGATCTGCTGGTCGGCGTAGGGCTGGGCGGCCAGCAGGACGTCCGCCCCGCCGCCGGTGACGAATTCGGTGGTGGGCAGCGTCTGGGTGACCAGGTGCGATGACGGCAGCCCCTTGAATTCTTCGGCCATGTGGAACAGGTCGCCCTTGGTCAGCGTGTCACTGATGGTCAAGTTGCCCACGGCGGCCGAGATGAAGCCATTGATGGCGAACGGATTCGTCGCTTGGGCGTTGACCTTGGCCAGGACGGCCCGGAAGAACGCATCCTGCCGCTGGATCCGGCTGAAGTCCGACTGCCCGTCCGACACCCATTCGCCGTAGGCGTTCATGTAGAAGAGATGCCGGCTACGCACCAGCTGCAGGGCGGTGACCCCGGGTACCGATTGGCAGCCCAACGTGGTGACATCGAGCCCCGTGTAGTCATCCTTGACCGCGGTGGGGAAGCTCATGTCGACGCCGCCGAGGGCGGCGACCATGTCGGTGAACCCGGGAAAGTTGACGGACATGTAGAAGTTGATCGGGATGTTGAGCACCTTTTCAATCGTCTGGATCAACAGGTCCGGACCGCTGTCGTAGGCCGCATTGATCCGGTTCATGCCCGACACGTTCGGCACATTGCCGGGAATGTCGACCCACAGGTCGCGCGGGATAGAGATCACGGTGATCGACTTGGTGGCGGGAACGAACCGGGCCACCATGGTGACATCGCTGCGCTGACCGCCGGCATTGCCGCTGTCTCCGATTTGACTGCCCAGAGTCGTGTTGTTGCCAACGAAGGCTCTTGAGTCGGAGCCGACCAGCAAGATGTTGAACGGCTGTCCGGGCGGAGCGGCCTTGACCAGGTGCGGGGCGTGGATTTTCTTGATCTGGTTGTAGCGGTAATTGACGTAGAGGTAGCCCCCACCTACGGCGAGCACGCCAAGGGCGAGGATGGCGGACAGCGTGTAGATGATGCGACGACGCCATCGATGCTGCTGGCGCTTCGCCTTCTTGCTTTCTTTTCGCAATTTGGCCTGAAGGTCAGCGCGGGATTGCGGTTCGTCGTCGGATGGCAAGGATTCGAAATTACCTTGTCAGGCCGTCCTATACCCTTCACCAGTGGATTTCGACCTTTCGGAGGAACTCGAAGCGCTGCAGACATCAGTCCGTCGTCTGGCGCAGGACAAGGTCAAGCCCCGGGCCCGGGCCATCGACAAGGAGGGCACTTACCCTCTCGACGTCTTCGAGGCCTTTCGTGATGCCGGCCTGCTCGGGCTGTGCCTCCCGACCGAGTACGGGGGCTCGGGCGCGGGGATCCTGGGCCTGGCCATCGCCATCGAGGAAGTGGCCAAGTACTCGAACTCGGCCGCGCTCGATGCTGTTGCTGACCCGCCTGCCGACCGGCCCGGTCATGATCGCCGGCACCGAGGCCCAAAAGGCCAGGTACCTGCCTGGAATTGCCGACGGCTCGCTGCGGGCGGCGTTCGGCCTCTCGGAGCCGCAGGCCGGCAGTGACGTCATGGGCATGAGGACCAAGGGGGTGCCCGAGGGGGGCGCCGGCAGCGGCGACAGCGGCTGGATCCTCAACGGCACCAAGTGCTGGATGTCGGGCGTCCGAGAAGCGGACTGGTACACCGTCTTCGCCAAAACGAGTGGCGACCCGGCCAGCCGTTCCCACGATTCGATCACCGCATTCATCGTGGAGCGGGCGTGGGACGGCGTCGAGGTGGGTCGCACCGACCACAAGATGGGCGTCAAGGGCGTCGACACCGGCGAGTTGCTGCTGAACGACGTGCACGTCCCGGCGGAGAACGTGATCGGCGAGGTGGGTGGTTTCCGCCTGGCCATGCTCGGCCTCAACGCCATGCGCCCGATCGTGGCGGCCCGCGGTATCGGCTTGGCCGAAGGGGCGCTCATGTACGCCACCGAGTACGTGCAGCAGCGGGCGGCCTTCGGGAAGACCATCGCCGACTTCCAGGGCATCCAGTGGGAGATCGCCAAGTGCGCCGTCGACATCGAGGCGGCCCGCCTGCTGACCTACCGCTCGGCCGTGATGGCCGACCGGGGCCAGTACACCAAGGAGTTCGTGCCCTACCTGTCGATGGCCAAGTACCACGCCACCGAGATGGCCGTGCGGGCTTCATCGCTGGCCGTCCAACTGCTGGGGGCGGCCGGCTACATGGAAGACCATCCGACCGAGCAGTGGTATCGCGACGCCAAGCAGCTGACCATCGTCGAGGGCACCTCGCAGGTGCAGCTTGGCCTGATCGCCCGGGGCGTGTTGGATCGGGACCTCTGGTGGGACTGACGCGGTGCCGGGGCTGAGGCTGTTGTGGGATTGAGGTTGTCGTGGGACTGAGCTGGCCCGACGTCCTGGCGCGATTGACCCGGCGCGAATCCCTGACCGAGGCCGAGGCCGAGGCGATCTTGGGCCGAGTGCTCTCGGGCGAGGCGACGCCGGTGCAGATCGGCGCCTTCCTGACCTTGCTGCATGCCAAGGGAGAGGCGATCGAAGAGGTGACCGGCCTGGCCCGGGCCCTGGTGGGCGCCGCCGTGCCGCTGTCGCTCGACGGGACCGGTGCCGACGGCGACGGGGGCGGTACCGAGGGCGGCCTCGGGGGCGCCGGGGGCGGTACGGCCGACGGAGGTGCCGCGGGCGTGGTCGTCGATCTGGTCGGTACCGGCGGCGACCGGCTGAGCAGCATCAACGTGACCACCCTGGCGTCCCTCATCGTCGCCGGGTGCGGCGTGCGCGTCTGCAAACACGGTGGCCGGTCGGCGTCCTCCTCGGTGGGCTCGGCCGACGTGCTCGAGGCGTTGGGCGTGGCCATCGAGGTCGGACCCGTCGGCGTGGCCCGATGCGTCGCCGAGGCGGGGATCGGATTCTGTTTTGCTCAGCGCTTTCACCCGGCCATGCGCTACGTGGCGCCTGTCCGCAAGGAGCTCGGCGTGCCCACCATCTTCAACTTCCTGGGGCCGTTGATCAACCCGTCGCGGACCAGGTACCAGCTTGTCGGCGTCAGTGACCCCGCCATGGCCACCACCATGGCCACCGTGCTCGGGTCGACCGGCAGCAGGCGGGCCATGATCGTCTACGCCGACGACGGCCTGGACGAACTGAGTGTCACGTCGCTCTCGACCGTGCTCGAGCTCAACGGCGACGGCGACGGATCATTCGACCTGACCGAGTGGCGCGTCGACCCGGTCGCGCTGGGTCTGGCGCCGGCCACGCTGGATGACGTGCAGGGCGGGAACGCCATCTTCAACGCCCAGGCCATCCGTTCGGTCCTCAATGGTGCGCCCGGGGCCAACCGCGACATCGGACTGCTCAACGCGGCCGCCGGGCTCATGGTGGCCGGACGGGCGGCCGACCTGGCCGGAGGGTTGGTACAGGCGGTCCAGTCCATCGACAGCGGGCGGGCCGAGGCGGCACTGGACGCGCTGGTGGCCATCTCACAGTTGGCACTGGCCGACGAACTAGGGGCTGAAGTTTGAGGGCGCGGGCTACACAAGGTCGGATCGGGAGGGACCGGGTCGGACCGGCTGAGACCGGGTTGGACCGAGGCGAGCTCAGTCCTCGGCAACGATCCGGGCCCCACCGGAAGGGTTGACGCGCCAGGCCCGCCGGGGGGCGTAGGTGGCCGGCTGTAGGGCGGGAGAGTCCTGATCGCACAGGGCGATGACACACCCACCGAACCCGCCGCCCGACATGCGGGCCCCTAGGACGCCGGTGGTGCGCTGCAGTTGGTCAACCAGTTCGTCGACTTCGGTGATCGAGACCCGGTAGTCGTCGCGCAGGCTGCGATGGCCGTCGCTCATCACCGCCCCGACGCCGGGGAGATCGTCGACGGCCAAGAGCCGCTCGATCTCACGCACCCGCTCGCACTCGGTCACCACGTGCCGGGCCCGTCGGCGCAGTATCGGGTCGGTGAGGACGCTGAGGTCCGTCTTGACGCAGTGGCCCAGGGGCCGACCGATCTCATGGGCCGCGGCGTCGCATTCGGACCGGCGCAGCGCATAGGGGGACAGGCCGAGCTCCCGACTGGCTTCGCTGTGCACGATCACGAAGGCGGCCCGTTCGGGGATGGCCACCTGGTGGCGCTCGAGCGCCGCCGTTCCGAAGTCGATGCAGAGGGCATGGCCGGCCCGCGCGTCGACGATGGCCAACGGATCGAGCAGGCCGACGTGGGACCCGGCGGCGGATTCGGCCTTCTGATTGAGCTGGGCCAGGGACATGGGGTCGGGCGGGCGCCCGAGGGCGAGCAGCAGGGCGATCGAGAAGGCCGCGCTCGATGAGAGGCCGGCGCCGACCGGGAGCGTGCTAGTCACCCGGATGTGGCCGCCCGATGGGGGGTCGGCCAGGGCGAGGAGGGCGGCCGCCAGTACGGCGTCCGGCGCGGCCGGCGCGGTGTCACCCAGAAGGATCTCCCACGAATCGGGGTACTGATCGCTGTCGAGGCCGACGAGAAAGCTGTCGGGTTCGGGGGTGAACGTCGCCTCGGTGGCCAGGTCGATGGCCATGGGGAGGGAGAGGCCCTCGTTGTAGTCGGTGTGATCGCCGATCAGGGTGACACGGCCGGGCGCTCGAGCGGTTCGCACCGCTCCAGCTTGACCCCTCCGGGCCAGCCGGGTCACGATCCTGCCATGGCTGAGATACGACGTGGACCGCTGAGCGGTATCAAGATCATTGAATTGGCGGGGATCGGTCCCGCCCCGTACACCTGCATGATGCTCGCTGACGCCGGCGCGCAGGTGATCCGCCTGGAGCGGGCTGCCCCCGGTGCGGTCGAGCGCGGGGCGGACGCTCCCCCTGGGTACTGGGATCTGCTCAACCGCAGCCGGCCCTCGGTGGGCGTCGATCTCAAGAATCCCGATGCGGTCGAGTTGGTGCTCGACCTCGTCGAGTCGGCGGACGGGTTGATCGAAGGCTTCCGGCCCGGTGTGGCCGAGCGTCTCGGGCTCGGGCCGGAGGAGTGCCTGGCCCGCAACAAGGCGTTGGTCTACGGGCGCATGACCGGGTGGGGCCAGGACGGCCCCATGGCGGAGACGGCGGGGCACGACATCGACTACATCGCCATCTCGGGCGCGCTGTGGCCGCTGGGTCGGGCCGACTCGGCTCCGGTGCCCCCGTTGAACCTGGTGGGCGACTTCGGCGGCGGCGGCATGTTGCTGGCCTTCGGCATGGTGGCCGGCCTGTTGGAGTCGGCCCGGTCCGGCGAGGGCCAGGTGGTCGACGCGGCCATGGTCGACGGATCGGCGTCCCTGATGACGATGATCTACGCCTTCCACACCTTCGGGATCTGGGGGGAGGCTCGCGGGTCCAACATGCTCGATACCGGGGCTCCGTTCTACGAGGTCTACGAGACGTCGGACGGGAAGTACTTCGCCTGCGGGGGGATCGAGGCCAAGTTCTACGCCGAGTTGCTGGAAGGTCTCGGCCTGGCCGGCGACGACTCCCTCCCCGGGCAGATGGACCGGGACCAGTGGCCCGCCATGAAGGAGCGTTTCGCCGCCGTGTTCCGCACCAAGACGCGTGACGAGTGGGCGGCCATTTTCGACGGTACCGATGCCTGCGCCGAGCCGGTCCTGTCACCGTGGGAGGCCCACGAGCATCCGCACAACGTGGCCCGGTCCACGTTCGTCGAGGTCGATGGCATCGTGCAGCCGGCCCCGGCGCCGAAATTCAGCCGCACACCCTCGGCCGTGAGCCGCCCGCCCTCGCCTCCCGGGGCCGACACGGTGAGCGGGCTGGTGGAGTGGGGGATAGACGAGGGGACGATCGCCAAGCTGCGGGAGTCGGGCGCGCTGAGTTAGGGGTTGGGGTTGGGGTTGGGGTTGGGACCGGTTTCGGTGAGCGATGGTTCGGACGGACGAGCTGGGTGGGTCGGGAAATTGAGCGCTGAATCGGTCACCTTCAGACGAGCGGAGGTGGGCGACGGTGCGGCCGTGGCGGCCGTGTTCGGAGCGGCCCGCTCCGAGATGACATATCTGCCCGCGCTGCACACACCAGACGAAGATCGGGCGTTCTTCACCGACCGGGTGGTCGGGTCGGGGTCGCACGACGTCACGGTGGCGATGGCGGAGATGAGCCCAGGGGCGGAGGTGATCGGATTCTGCGCGGTCCGTGCCGGTTGGATCGAGCACCTCTACGTCACACCGGCGTGGCAGGGCGGTGGGATCGGTAGTGCACTGCTCGCACGTGCCATGGCGGAGAATCCCGGCGGGTTGTCGTTGTGGGTGTTCGAGCAGAACGAGGGAGCGGCCGCGCTCTACACCCGAGCCGGCTTCGTGGTGGTCGAGCGAACGGACGGTCTGGGGAACGAGGAGCACGTGCCCGATCTTCGAATGCAGTGGAATCTGGCGCGGGCGGACTGAATGGGAGCGGCCTCCGTCATTTGCACTCTGTCAAGATCGAGGGTGGCGCCCAACGAAGTTTGCGTCCTGGGCGACTGGCGGGCCCCCAGTGCCATCAGACCAAGCGAAGATGGTTGACGCATCGTCCGACTCGGCGCCCGTTGGGCTCGCGTGCACGACGATGATCACGAAGGACCCAAGCGTGCGAGCGAGACCCTGACCGGCGGTCTGCGCTGGGCCTGTGCGCGGAACGGGACGTGGAGAAGCCACGGCGACTGGGCGCACCATCGTGGGCAACGGGGTGATGGCCGCACAAGTGGTGGTGGTAGCACCATCGCCGGTTGACGGGTATCACCCTTGAGGGTTCACCGCCCCAATCGTAGGCTCGTTTCGACGTTATGTGGAGCGTCCATTGTTTGATACGACAGGGGAATCAGAATGAGGAAGCTAGGAACAACTCTCTGTGGAGCCGTGGCTCTGACCATCGGGCTTGCAGCGGGCTCGACGGCGGCTAGTGCAAGCAGCTCGGCGACTGCGGCTATTACAACCGCTGGGGCCCACAAGACGGCCTTCTGCGCAGGAAACGTCAAGATCGACAAGGCCGGCGCGAATGTCAACTCGGAGGCCGGGTTCTTGACCGTGCTCAAGCACAACAAGGCCGCCCTCTCCGCCATGGGCAAGAATCTGCCCTCTGGAACGGTTGGCACCGATGCACGAAAGGAGATTGCCGCCGCACAGAAAGCTATTGCTTCCGGAAACGTGAACGACCTCAACACCGTCCCTCAATCGGCCGGTGGGGATATCGACACGTATTGCGGAGTCGACGGAAACGGGAACGCTCTGCCTTCATACTTCGCTACTGGTAAGGGAAGCAGCTTCTGCGCAACCTTCCTCCCAATCTTTGCAGCGGTCGGAAACGCCAACGGTCCTGCCGGTGCCCTGGCCGCTCTGGAGGCCAACAAGACTCAAATCGCCCAGCTCGCCACCGAAGTCTCCGGGTTGCCCGCCTCAATCCAAGCCAAGGCCAATGCGACGGTAACTATGGCCCAAACCGCTATAACGCAAAACAGCGCCGCTTCCTTAAATGGGAACGGGAATGGACCGGCGGACGCGGTCGCACTCTATTGCGGGCAGAACCGCTAGACGGAGAAACGGAGATGCCGGCTCGCTGAAGCCCCAGCCGTCCAGATCAGAGATTGACCACGGGGCACGTGATGGTGCGGGTGATGCCTTCGATCAACTGCAGTTGGCCGACCACCAGGCGGCCGAGCTCGTCGATTGAGCCGGCCTCGGTGCGGGCGATGACGTCATAAGGGCCGGTCACGTCCTCGGCCAGGACCACTCCGTCGATCTCGGCCATGCGCCGTGCCACGTCGACCGACCGCCCAACTTCGGTCTGAATGAGCACGTACGCGTGGACGGTCATGGCACACCGTACATTGGGCGTCATGCCGATGGCCCCGAGGATCGAGCAGTTCCGGGACCTCGTCCGACAGGCGTGGGCGGACCTCGTTGATCAGACCAATCCGGTCGGTCGCCTCTCCCTGGTCCAGATCTGCATGTCCGCCGGCGCCACCTTGGTCACCATCTCGCTGGCCGGTTCCCTGTTCTTCTCCATCTCGCCCAATGAGGCGAAGAGCAAGGTCCTCTTCTATCTCCTCTTCACCCTGGCCCCCTTCGCCGTCATCTCGCCCCTCCTCGGTCCCCTCATCGACCGGAGCCGGGGAGCTCGTCGGGCCATGGTCGTCTTCGCCGCGGTCGGCCAAGCCGTCATCTGCCCCTTTATGGCGCGTGACGTCCACAGCCTGCTGCTCTTTCCCGAGGCGTTCTTGGTGTTGGTGTTCTCGAAGCTGTATGTGGTGACCAGAGGTGCGCTGGTCCCCGAGGTGTCGGCGCTCAGCGTTCCCGATGCCTCGGGCCAGCAGGCGGGCTACGCCACCCTCAACGCCCGGCTGACGCTCCTGGGCACGCTGGCCGGTTTCGCCATTTCGGTGCCCGGAGGGATCATCTTGAAGTTGGGTGGGGCAGCCAGCGTCTTGGTGTTCTGCGCCTTCGTGTTCGTGGCGGCGGCGGTGGCCGGCTACCGACTGCCGATCGTCGGGCATCATCGACGAGGCAATCTTGCGAACCCGAACGCCAGGGCGGCCGAGGCTCCGAGTGCGACGTCGACTGTTGCTTCCACGCCGGTCGACGACCGACCTCCTGATGTGATCCGCCTGCAACCGGTCGCTCACCCCGAGGTGCTGCTCGGGCTCACCGCCATGTCGATCATCCGCGGCCTGCAGGGCTTCCAGATCTTCCTGCTGGCCTTCGGTCTCCGGCGGTTGCACGTGGGGCTCTACGTCTACGGTCTGGCCCTGGGCGCGGCCGGCATCGGGTCCATCGTCGGCCTGGCGCTGGTCGGCCGGTTGCGCGAGCGACTGAACGAGCAGCATTTGCTCCTGCTCTCCCTCTGGCTCATCGCCGTCTCGTCGGCCGGAGCGGCGGTATGGGGCACGTTGGTCGCTCAGGTCGGGCTGGCCTTCCTGGTCGGGCTGGCCGGGGCGGTGGCGCAACCGTCATTCGATGCCATGACCCAGCGCTACATCCCCCAATCGGCCCAGGGTCGCGCCTTCGCCCGCTTCGCCACGCGACAGCAGCTGGTCTGGGTGTTGGGCGCGCTAATTCCCGTGGTGGTGGCGTTCACGCTGCCCCAGGGCGACGCCGTGATGGCCGTACTGGCCGGGTTGGGTGGACTGACGTACGTGACCGGCCGGCGCGCCCTGCGGGCGCCGCGGGTGGCTCGGGGCGAGCGAACGGACTAGCGAGCGAAGCGACTAGCCGAGACGCTGTTCGAGTTCGTCGACGGCCTTGGTCAACGCGGCCGGGAGGCGATCGCCGAACTTGGCGAAGTGCTCACGGATGGAGGGCACTTCGGCCTTCCACTCGTCGGTGTCGACGCGCAGGAGCTCGACCATGTCCTCTTTCGACACGTCGATGCCGTCAACGTCGATGGCGTCGGGCGTCGGGATCCAGCCGATGGGGCTGTCCTCGGCCTCGGCCTTGCCGCCCACCCGGTCGAAGACCCACTCGAGCACCCGGGAGTTCTCGCCGTATCCCGGCCACAGCCACTTCCCGTCGGCGTCCTTGCGGAACCAGTTGACGTAGAAGATCTTGGGGAGAAGGTCGCGGTCCGGTGCTTCCGCACCGATGGTGAGCCAGTGGGCGAAGTAGTCAGCCATGTTGTAGCCGCAGAACGGCAGCATGGCGAAGGGGTCGCGCCGCAGTTTGCCCACCGCGCCCGTGGCGGCGGCGGTCGTCTCCGAGGCCATGATGGAGCCCAGGAAGACGCCGTGCTCCCAGTCGTGGGACTGGAAGACCAGCGGCACCACCGAGGCGCGGCGGCCGCCCAAGAGGATGGCCGAGATCGGCACGCCGTGTGGATCCTCCCATTCGGGCGCAATGGCCGGGTCCTGAGCGGCCGGGGTGGTGAAGCGGGCGTTCGGATGGGCGGCCGGGGTCCCCGAGGCCGGGGTCCAGTCCTGGCCCTTCCAGTCGGTGAGGTGGGCCGGGGGCTCGTCCGTCATGCCCTCCCACCACACGTCGCCGTCGTCGGTCAGGGCGGTGTTGGTGAAGATGCAGTTGCCGTCGAGGGTCAGCATGGCGTTGGGGTTGGTGTGGGTGTTGGTGCCCGGGGCCACGCCGAAGAAGCCGGCTTCGGGGTTGATGGCGTAGAGGCGGCCGTCGTCGCCGAACTTCATCCAGCAGATGTCGTCACCGACCGTCTCGACCTTCCAGCCCTCGAGGGAGGGGATGAGCATGGCCAGGTTGGTCTTGCCACAGGCCGACGGGAACGCACCGGTGACGTAGCGGGTCTCGCCCTCGGGCGAGGTGAGCTTCAGGATCAGCATGTGCTCGGCCAGCCAGCCGTCGTCACGGGCCATGACCGAGGCGATACGCAGGGCGAAGCACTTCTTGCCGAGCAGCGCGTTGCCGCCGTAGCCGGAGCCGTAGGAGATGATCTCCCGGGTCTCGGGGAAGTGCACGATGTACTTGTTCTCGGCATCGCAGGGCCAGGGGACGTCGGCCTGGCCGGTTTCGAGCGGCGCCCCCACCGAGTGGAGGCAAGGAACGAACTCGCCGTCGGCTCCGAGGGTCTCGAGAGCACCTGTTCCCATGCGGGTCATGATGCGCATGGACACGGCCACATACGGCGAGTCGGTGATCTCGACCCCGATGTGGGCGATCTCAGAGCCGAGCGGGCCCATGGAGAACGGGACCACGTACATCGTGCGGCCGCGCATGCAGCCGGCGAAGAGCCCATCGAGGAAGGTGCGCATCTCGGCCGGGTCACGCCAGTTGTTGGTCGGTCCGGCGTCGATCTCCTTCTCGGAACAGATGAACGTCCGGTCCTCGACCCGGGCCACGTCCCCGGGGTCGGAATGGGCCCAGTAGCTATTGGGTCGCTTGGCGTCGGCCAGCTTGGTGAACGTGCCGCCCTCGACCAGGGTCTGACACAGGCGGTCGTACTCGTCGGCGGAACCGTCGCACCACTCGATGCGGTCGGGCGTCGTCAGCTCGGCCACCCGATCGACCCAGGAGAGGAGTTTGGCGTTCGTAGTGGGGGGCATGGTGAAAGGTGTCTGCTCCTTCTTCCGGTTCTTCCGGCCTGTATGTGCGGCGTCCAATGCTAGGCATGTGGCGTGGGTTCCCCCAAACCCGGTCACAGTCGTTCTCTCTCTGAAGACGAGATGGTTGAGCTTATTCGCCGCACGCTGGGAGGAGGAATTGAGACCGCGGGCTTGCGTGACGACGCCGCCTCGGTGGCGGTGCCCGGCGGGGGCTCCATCGTCGTCTCGGTCGACAGCGTGGTCGACGGCGTCCATGTGGACCTGGGCCTCTGCAGCCCGGCTGACGTGGGGTGGAAGGCGGTCATGGGGGCTCTGAGCGATCTGGCGGCGATGGGGGCGCGACCGCTCGCCGCCCTGGTGGCGTTGTGCGCGCCCGAGTCCGAGAGCGGCGATGGTGCGTTGGCGCTCGGGGTGATGGCAGGTGTGGCTGAGGCCGCGGCGACCGCCGGGTGCCCGGTGGTGGGCGGGGATGTCTCGTCGTCCGGTGGCTTGGTGGTGACCGTCACGGTCATCGGCACCGCCGACGGTGAGACGCCGGTGGCGCGGTCGGGGGCCGTGGCGGGTGACGTGATCCTGGTCAGCGGTCCGTGCGGTCGCTCGGCCGGGGGGCTGCGGCAGCTGCGGTCGGGAACCGCGCCGACCGGTGGGCTGGGCGCCGCCTATCGGCGGCCGGTGGCCCGATTGGCCGAAGGCCTGCTGATCCGCCAGTCGGGCGCGCACGCCATGATCGACGTGTCCGACGGGCTCTCCCTCGACTTGCACCGCCTGGCCGACGCATCGGATGTCGGCTTCCACCTGACACACATTCCGATTGCCGAAGGGGCCACGTTGGAAGAGGCCCTGGGCGGGGGCGAGGACTACGAGCTGGTCATGACGATGACGGCGGTCGATGCGCGCCGACTCACCGAGCGATTGGCCCAGGCCGGGTTGCGCACCCCGCTGCGCATCGGCCTGATCACGGGTGACAAGAACGAACGGCGGTTGGGAGATCACGAACTCGAACGCCAGGGCTGGCAACACCACATCGGATAGCAGCACGAAATCGGATCGGCGGCCCGAGCCCAAGGGCCCGCCGGTCCCCGATTTCGGCCGGCGGCAGGACTACCCTCCCGGGCATGCCGAAACGGTGGATGGCTGCTTTCGCCATCTGCGTGCTGTCCGTCCTCGCCTCGGCGTGCAGCAGCGGCAGCCCATCCGCCACGACCACCACGACCACGACGAGTACAACCACGACGTCGAATCCGGGCACGACCGTCCCCGGCCTTCCGACGACGCCCACCACCACCACCACGCCCACCGGCGTGGCTCTGTGCGCCGGGGCCAATGTGGGCGTCTCGGGGAAGATGGCCTCGGCCGCGGCCGGTCACCAGGGGGTCGTGCTGCTGTTCGTCAACAACGGTTCGACGAGTTGTGTCGCTCTACGGGTATCCAGGGGCAGCCGGCCTCAACGCGAGCGGGGCCCAGGTGGTCCAGGCGCAACGCACCCTGACCGGCATGATGGGTGGCCTGGCCCCCGGCGTCACCGCGCTGCCGCGGATCACCCTGGCCCCGGGCCAGACCGCGTCGGCCGTGGTGGAGGGCACCGACGTGCCCTCGGGGACCGAGACGAGCTGCCCCACCTACCCGTCGCTCCTGGTGACGGCGCCCAACACCAAGGTGTCGGTGACCATCCCGTTGTCGCTCCCCGGTTGCTCGGGACTGCAGGTGCACCCTGTGGTCCCCGGTACCTCGGGCTCCACCCAGTTCTAACTACCACCCAGATCTAATCGCTCTCAGCGCGCTCAGCCAGCAGGGTGTAGGTGAGCGGCACCCGGGGCATGCCCGGGGGATTGGTCCATCGGTCCTCACCCGCCGGCACCAGCCAGGGCCAGCGTGGCCACACGGTCCAGTCGTGCTCGGTGAGCTCGGTGATGCGCAGGCCGTGTCGGATGAGTGCCGTCACGATCTCGCCGATGCTGTGGTTCCACTCGTAGCTGCGCTGGTGCTCCCGGGGGCGGTCGGCGTCGGTATAGGTCTCCGTCGAGTCTTCGAAGAACGGTTCGGTCTCCTCGAAGTACGTGTGGGCGACGCTCAGATCGCCGTCGGAGAGCGACCAGGCCACCGGGTGCACGTCGTGCACGTAGAGCCGCCCGCCGGGGCCGAGGAGAGCGCCGACCATCCGTGCCCACACGTCGACGCGCGGCAACCAGCACAGGGACCCGAGGCTGACGTAGACCACATCGAAGACGGACCCGTTGAGTGCGGACGCGGCCTCGTCGATACGGGCGCAGACAAAGGTGGCTCGCTCGGCCAATCCGGCCCGCCGCGCCAGCTGGCGCGCCGCGTCGATGGCCACCGGAGAGAAGTCCAGACCGGTCACCTGGGCCCCGGCGCGGGCCCAGGCCAGGGTGTCGAGGCCGAAGTGGCACTGGGGGTGCAGCAGCCGCAGGCCCTCCACGTTCCCCAGAGCGTCGGTCTCACGTCGGCGCGGCCCCGGCTGATCGCGCAACCACCCTTCGACGTCATAGAAGCGCGACTCCAGGTGGATGCCCACCCGTTCGTCCCACTGGGCCTGGTTGGCGGCGATCAGTTCGTCCCCTCTGGCCATCTCGCCCTCCCGCCCGTCAGGAGGCGTCCGGCCCGATGACCGACAGGTCGTCGGGCGAGTCGGGATCGTCCAGGGCGGCGAGGATGGCCGACGCGGTCCAGTCGGGTTCGAGGACCTCGTGGCGGAGGTGGCCCTCGGCGGCCCACTGCTCGAAGTAGGTGGCGAAACGGTCGGGGTCCCACCCGTCGGCGAATGAGGTGGCCGTGGGGCCCACCGCCACCCTGATGGTGCGCACGCCCTCCGCTTCGGCCCGGAGCCCCAGAGCCAATTGGTTCAGGCCGCCCTTGGAGGCGGCGTAGGCCACCAGGCCGGGCCACGGGGTGTCGACCGAGCTCGAGGACAGGAGCACGACGGCCGAGTGACCCCGATGTCGGTCCAGGTGGGGGAGGGCGGCGCCCACCACCAGGGCGGCGCCGACCAGATTGGTGGCCAGGATCTCGTGCCATTGCGCGGCGGTGGTCGAGGACAAAGAGCCCAGCGGGGCCGTGCCGGCCGCATAGATGACCGTGTCGAGCCCCCCGTGCCCCTCCAGGAAGGCCGCGGCGGCGGCCACCACGGCGTCGCAGGAGTCGGGGTCCGACGTGTCGCAGGCCAGGGCCAACGCGGGCGGCGCTGCCGACGCCGATGGCGACCCCGACGCGGACGTCGGCCGGTGGCTCCCGGCGATCACCTCGTCGAGGAGCGCGCGGCGCCGGGCGGCCAGCACGACGGCGTCACCCCGGGCCAGGCATTGGGCTGAGAGGGCGCGACCGATTCCCGACGACGCGCCGACGACGAGGATGCGCCGCAAAGCGCCCTCAGCTCAGTTGGAGGGTGTGCCGGCGCTGCCGCTGCTGGCGGCGTAGCTGCGGCGGATCGGCTTGGTGACCTTGCCGGCGCGGATGCACGAGGTGCACACGTGCAGCCGCTTCGGTGCACCGTTGACCAGGGCCCGCACGCGCTGGATGTTGGGATCCCACCGCCGCTTGGTTCGCCGGTGGGAGTGACTCACGTTCATGCCGAACGAGGGCTTCTTGCCACAGATATCGCACACTGCTGCCATTGGGTAGACCTTCCTGAGGGTGGCCGCGGTGTCCTCACCAATCAAGCCGTCCGGAACGGCGCAAAGGTTAGCATCCCCAACCATGACCTCCCTGGCGGTAGTGGGCGCAGACGAACTGCGTGCGGTGATGGGGGGATTTCGTGACGCCCTGCGACTGCACCAGGCCGACATCAACCGCCTGAATGTCTATCCCGTGCCCGACGGCGACACGGGCACCAACATGGCCCTGACGCTCGAAGCCGTGGTCACCGAGCTGGACCAGGTCGACGCCGGGGCCGGCCTGCCCGCGGTGTGCCAGGCCATCGGTCACGGCTCGCTCATGGGCGCCCGTGGCAACTCGGGGGTGATCCTCTCCCAGCTCCTGCGGGGGATGACCGAGCGGATAGTCGGGGGCGGCCGACACCGGCGTCCAGGCCGAGGTGCTGGCCGACGCCTTGGGCCATGCCGCCGAGCTGGCCCGAAAGGCCGTCGTGCGACCGGTCGAGGGGACCATCTTGACCGTGGCGTCGGCCGCCGCCGAGGGGGCGGCCAGGGCGGCCAAGGAGGCCGGTGCCGACGGTGCGTCGTTGCTGAGCGTGATCGAGGCGGCCCATGCCGCGGCGGCCGAGGCCCTGGCCCGCACGCCCGAGCAGTTGCCGGTGCTGGCCCGGGCCGGCGTGGTCGACGCCGGGGGCGCCGGCTACCTGCTGCTGCTCGATGCGCTCTGGCTCGTCGTCGGCGGGCGGCCCCTCCCGGAGCCGTCGGAGACGCCGATCGAGGTCGACCTCTCACAGCTGGGAACGCCGGTCGGGGCCGCAGCCGAGGGAATAGGCGAGGGACTAGCCGAGAGAATCGGCGATCACGCCGTCGGGGACCTGCGCTACGAAGTGATGTACCTGCTCTACGCGCCGGACGACTCCATGGACGACTTCAAGGAGGTGTGGGCCGGCATCGGCGACTCCATCGTGGTGGTGGGGGGCGAGGGGCTGTGGAACTGCCACATCCACACCGACGACATCGGGGCGGCCATCGAGGCCGGTGTCGACGCCGGGCGACCCCAGCGCATCCGGGTGACGGATCTGGCCGAGCAGGTGGAAGAGGAGCGTTGGGTCCGCGAGGGCGCCGAGGCCCCCGGGGCCGGGCCCAGCATGGAGCCGACCGGACCACCGCCGCGGACCGGCGTGGTGGCGGTGGTGACCGGGGACGGGATCGGGCGGATCTTCCGCTCCCTCGGCGTGTACCACCAGGTGGTGGGCGGCCAGTCCATGAACCCCTCCACGGCCGACCTGGTGGCGGCGGTCGAGGCGACCGGGTCCGACGAGGTGGTGATCCTGCCCAACAACAAGAACATCCGGCCCGTGGCCGAGCAGGTCGACGGCCAGTGCGGCAAGACGGTGCGGGTGGTGCGCACCGGGAGCATCGTCGAGGGGTTCGCCGCCCTGTTGGCCTACGACCCGGCCGCCGACGCCGCGGTCAACGTGGCCACCATGGGCGAGTCGGCAGCCCGGGTCGTACCGGCCGAGATCACCCAGGCCGTGCGCGACACGACCACCGACGCCGGGGAGGTGCGTGAGGGCGATTGGATCGGCGTGTCGCGTGACGGCGTGATCTCGATCGCCGACTCGGCCGTGATGGCGACCCGCCTGCTGCTGAGCCGCCTGCTCGAGCCGCAGCACGAGCTCATCACCCTGATCGAGGGGGAGGGGGCCAAAGCGGGCGACACCCGACGGATCAGCGAATGGTTGAGCGAGGAGTATCCCGACGTGGCGCTCGAGGTCCACCACGGCGGCCAGCCTCTCTACCCATACCTGCTGGGCCTCGAGTAGGCCGGCCCGTTGGCGGTGTCCTCCGCTCGGACGCTCCGGGACTTGAGCCTTCGGCCGGTGGACGTGCTCGACACGGTCTCGGCCCGCAAGGCGGGCCAGTTGGCCGAATGGGGGGTCGACTCCGTCTTCGACCTCTTGACGACGTTCCCGCGCCGCTACATCGACCGCACGGCGCAGGCCGACGTGTCGGGCCTCGAGGTGGGGGCCCCGGCCGCCGTGCTGGCCGAGGTGGTGCGGGTGCGGTCGCGCCGGGCCCGCAACGGGCGCATGGTCGTCGACCTGTCCGTGCGCGACGACACCGGCACCCTGGGCGTGGTCTTCTTCAACCAACCGTGGCGCTCCCGCCAGCTGGCCGAGGGGACCGAGGCCATCTTCTGGGGCAAGGTCGGCGAGTACCGTTCCCAGCGCCAGATGGTGAACCCGGTGGTCGACGTGGTGGCCGGGGTCGATGAGCCGGCCGTGGGCCGCCGGCGCCGCACCCTGCGCATCCTGCCCGTCTACCCGGCGTCGGCCAAAGCGGGCCTGACCAGTTGGGAGATCGGCACCTTCGTCGAGGAGGCGCTGGAGCGCGCCGGCGACCTGGCGGACCCGCTGCCCGAGGAGTGGCGGGCGTCGTTGGACCTGTGGGGGCGCACCGAGGCCTTCCGGACCGTGCACGGACCAGAGACGATGGACGTGGTCGACCGGGCCCGCCGCCGCCTCGTCTTCGACGAGCTCCTGCGACTCCAGCTGGCGCTGGTCCTGCGCCGGCGGGCGTTCGAGCACAACGCCCGGGCCATCCGCCACCAGGTCTCGCCGCTCGAAGTGGCCGGTGCGAAGGACGGCACGCTGGTGGCGCAGTTCCTGGCCGCCCTGCCCTTCACGTTGACCAGAGCGCAACGCCAGGCCCTGGCCGTGATCGTGGCCGACCTGGCCGGGCCGTTCCCCATGCACCGCCTGCTGCAGGGCGACGTCGGGTCGGGCAAGACGGTCGTCGCACTGGCGGCGTTGCTGGGGGCGGTCCAGAGCGGGCATCAAGGAGCACTGATGGTGCCGACCGAGGTGCTGGCCGAGCAGCACGACGCCGCCGTGCGGTCCATGTTGGGCGACCTCGGCGTGCGGGTCGAGCTGTTGACCAGCCGGGTCAAGGGCAAGGCCCGCACCCAGCTGCTGGCCGACCTGGCCGGCGGTGACGTGTCGATCGTGGTCGGGACGCACGCCCTGCTGTCCGAAGGGGTCGAGTTCGGCTCGCTCGGCGTCGTCGTGATCGACGAGCAACACCGCTTCGGGGTCGAGCAGCGGGCCACCCTGCGGGCCAAGGGCGACGCCGGTGACCCCGACCTGTTGGTCATGACGGCGACGCCCATCCCGCGGACCGCCGCCATGGTGATCTTCGGCGACCTCGACCTGACCGTCCTCGACGAGATGCCGCCGGGTCGGGCGCCCATCACCACGACCTGGCTGCCGGCGCCCGACGACGAGCACCTGGCCTGGGAGCGGGTCCGCACCGAGGTGGCGGCCGGCCACCGGGCCTTCGTGGTCTGCCCCCTGGTGAGCGACTCACCCCGGGTCGAGGCGCGCTCGGCCACCGAGGAGTACGAACGGCTGTCGGCGGACGGGGGCGAGCTGGCCGGACTGGCGGTCGGCCTGCTGCACGGGCAGATGGCTCCGGCCGTCCGCGAAGAGGTGATGACCCGGTTCCGGGCCGGTGACGTGGAGGTGCTGGTGGCCACCACGGTGATCGAGGTGGGGGTGGACGTGCCCGAGGCCACGGTGATGGTGATCGAGAGCGCCGATCGCTTCGGCATGGCCCAGCTGCACCAGCTCCGGGGCCGGGTCGGGCGGGGGACCGACCCGAGTTGGTGCTTCCTGCTCGGCGGCCTGAGCACCGACGGCGAGGACAGCCTGGCCGGTGAGCGCCTCGCCGCCGTGGCCGCCAGCAGCGACGGCTTCGCCCTGGCCGAAGAGGACCTGCGCCTGCGCGGTGAGGGCACCCTGCTCGGCTCGCGCCAGAAGGGCCAGACGGACCTGCGCCTGGCGTCGCTGTCGGATCCCGACGACCGGCTCCTCCTCACCGAGGCCCGGCGGGTCGCCGAGGCCATCGTCGGCGAGGATCCCCGGCTCGAAGCGCATCCTCTCCTGCGGGACGAGATCCGGTTGTTCCTGAGCGACGACGAGGGGGAGTACCTCTTCAAGAGCTAGGGGTCTACCCTGGGCCGCGGTGCGGGTCATCGGAGGTCGGAGTCGGGGTCGGCGCCTGTCGGCCAAGCTTCCGGCGGCGGTGCGCCCGACGTCGGACCGGGTGCGCGAGTCGATCTTCGACATCCTCGGGTCCCAGGGCGGGGTCGACGGGCTCTCGGTGGTGGACCTCTTCTGCGGGAGCGGCGCGCTCGGGGTCGAGGCGCTGTCGAGGGGTGCGGCCACCGTCACCTTCGTCGACCAGGACCTGGCGGCCGTCCAGGCGGTGCGGGCGAACCTGGCCGCCGTCGGGCTGGCCGACGAGCCGTCCACCGTGGTCCGGGCCGCCCTGCCGGGTTGGTTGCTCACCTCCCCCACCTTCGATCTGGCGCTGTGCGATCCGCCGTACGACTTCGAGGGTTGGCCGACCCTGCTGAGCGGGCTGCGGGCGGAGGTGGCCGTGATGGAGTCGTCGCTGTCGATCGCGCCCCCCGAGGGCTGGATGGTCACGAAAGAGCGGCGTTACGGCGGTACGCTCGTCACCGTGGCTCATCGCAGCGGATCTGAAGGCACAACTGACAGTGGAACGGGCAGTGGAACCGACGCGTGAGGGCCGGGGCATGAAGGTCGGACTGTTTCCCGGGTCCTTCGATCCCTTTCACAACGGGCATCTCGAGATCGTGGAGCGGGCCAGCCATCTCTTCGACGAGGTGGTCGTGGCCGCCCTGCGCAACCCGCAGAAGAGCTCGGCGCTGTTCGACCTGGCCGAGCGCAAGGAGATGCTCGAGGAGGTGACGGCCCATATCCCGTCGGTCCGGATCGTGTCCGTCTCGACCCTGCTGGTGAACGTGGCCCGCGATGTCGGCGCCTCGGCCATCGTGCGCGGCCTGCGCGCCGTGTCGGACTTCGAGACCGAGATGCAGATGGCCCAGATGAACCACCACCTCTCCGGCGTCGAGACCATCTTCATCCCCACCAGTTCGAAGTACTCGTTCGTCGCGTCGAAGTTGGTGCGCGAGGTGGCGCGCTTCGGGGGCGACGTCTCCGCCTTCGTGCCCAAGGTGGTGGCGACCCACATGGAGGCAAAGTTCAAAAAGGGACCCGGGTCCAACCGTGACTGATCAATTCTTGGAGATCGAGGACCCGGCGCCCGATGCCGATGCCGAGTCCATCATCGGGCAGGTGCTCGAGATCATCAACACGGCCAAGTCCATGCCGCTGTCGTCCTCGGTCATCGTGTCGCGCGAGGACGTGGCGGCGCTCCTCCAGTCGGCCCTTGATCGCTTGCCCGATGAGCTCCGGCAGGCCCGCTGGCTCCTGCGTGAGCGCGAGGAGTTCCTGGCCGAACGCTCCAAGGAGGCCGACGCGTTGATGGAGGACGTGCGGGCCCAGGCCGAGCACATGGTGCAGCGCACCGAGATCGTCCGTCAGGCCAACTCGGTGGCCCAGCGCATCCTCGATGATGCCAACGACGAGGCCCGCACCATGCGCCACGAGGCCGAGGACTTCTGCGATCAGAAGCTGGCCGGCATGGAGATCGTGTTGGACCGCCTGACCCGCACCGTCCAGTCCGGCCGTTCCCGACTCGCCGCGGCGCCGGTGGTCGAACCCGAGACCACCCCGGCCGCAGGGACGGAGGAGGACGGCTTCTTCGACCAGGATCTGTCGTAATGGCCGCCGACACCAACCCCTGGATCGTCCACGTGGCCCGCATGCGGCGCAACGCCGGGGCCGAGTCCCACGAGGTGCGCCGGGGCCACGTCGACGAGGCGGGGCCGCTGGCCGAGGAGGGCATCGATCCGGGTCGGAGCATCGTGCCGGTCGGGGCCGAGGCCGAGTGCGACGTCACGCTGCGAGCCTTCGACGGCGGGATCGCCGCCTCGGGCACGGTCCGGGCGCCCTGGGTCGGTGTCTGCCGCCGTTGTGCCACGGCGGTGGGCGGGGACCTGGTCATTGGCGTGACCGAGCGCTTCGCCCCCGATGCCTCGCCCGACGACGACGAGCTCTACCCGATCTCCGACGACACCATCGACCTGGGGCCGCTGGTGCGCGACGCCATCGTGCTCGAGCTGCCCTCGGCCCCCCTGTGCCGACCCGACTGTCGGGGGCTGTGCCCGCACTGCGGGGCCGACCGCAACGAGGGCGAATGCGACTGCGTCGCCCCGACCGACCCGCGGTGGGCTAACCTCGACGTGCTCCGGTAGCTGAACCCGCCGCACCCGCGCGGCCGGCGCGCCCCCGATTCGAACGTTGGAGACCCCCGATGGCTGTCCCGAAGAAGAAGAAGTCCAAAGCCAAGGGCCGCAGCCATCAGGCCGCCGCCTGGGTCCTGCGTCGCCCGCCTCGCAGCGTGTGCCCCCACTGCCAGTCGGCCAAGACGCCCCACGTCGTCTGCCCCAATTGCGGCTGGTACAAGGGTCGACAGGCCGTCGAGGTCGACTGACTTGAGCCGGCGGGGAGAACGCCCGTCGACCGAGATCCTGGCCACCCTGCCCGTAGCGGTCGACGCCATGGGCGGCGACAAGGCGCCCGGTGACATCGTCGAAGGTGCCCGCCGCGTGTCGATCGAGGACGGCGTGCCCGTCGTGCTGGTCGGCCCGCCCGAACTGGTGGGCGACACCATGGGCCTGGACCTGGTGCCCTGCACCGAGGTCATCGCCATGGACGAGGACCCAGCCGGCGGGGTCCGGCGCAAGAAGGACTCCTCGTTGGTGCGGGCCGCCGAGCTGGTGCGTGACGGGAAGGCCTCGGCCATGGTCAGCGCCGGCAACACGGGCGCCACCATGGCTTCGGCGCTCCTGCGCATGGGGCGGCTGCCCGGCGTGGTCCGTCCCTGCATCGCTACCCCGTTGCCCCGCCTCGGTCGCACGCCGGCCGTGCTGGTCGACGCCGGGGCCAATTCGGAGTGCACCCCGGCCATGCTGGTCCAGTTCGCCCAGATGGGAGCCGCCTACGCCACGGCCCGCTTCGGGACGGGCTCACCCTCGGTCGGCCTGCTCTCCATCGGCGAGGAGGCGACCAAGGGCACGCCGCTGGTCAAGGAAACCCACAAGTTGCTGGCGGCCGAGACCGGCCTCGAGTTCGTCGGCAACCTCGAAGGTCGGGACCTGCTGCCCTCCCCGGCCGATGTGATCGTGACCGACGGCTTCACCGGGAACGTGGCCCTCAAGGCCCTCGAGGGCTCCCTGCGCTTCCTCTTCGACACCATGCTCGGCCTCTTCGGGACCAACGACGAGACCCGCTCGGCGGCCGACGTGCTCCTGCCGTACCTGCTGCCCGTGGCGGCCCAATTCGAGCCGGAGAACACCGGCGGGGCCATGCTGCTGGGGATCGACGGGGTCTGCGTCATCAGCCACGGGTCGTCCACCGCCGTAGCCATCGTCAACGCGATCAAGGTGGCCTACGAATGCGCCACCCGGGGCCTGGTGGACCGGGTGGGCGATGCGGTTCGTCCGCCGGCCGCCGCCTGAGTCGCCCTGAGTTGGCCTGAGTTGGCCTCAGTTGGCCTGAGGAGAGGGACCCCCGGCCGCCGAAATCGGGCCGGCACAAATCACCGGACCCCTTAAAGTCCCAGCTCAGAGCGGCTAAATGGGCGGACATGGGTCTGCGCCCGGTAACATGCCCACCGGATCAATCCGATTCCCCCTCGATTCCCCGATTCAGGAGTGCAAGTGCCCGCCGAAACCCACACCAATCAGGGTCCCCTCGACCGCCGGGGGGTATTCGAGCTGATCCGGGACCAGCTGGCCGACATCTTGGAGACCGACCCATCGGCCATCACCGAGGGAGCGTCCTTCGTCGAGGACCTCGACGCCGACTCGCTGGCGTTGATTGAGCTGGTCGAAGCGTTAGAAGAAGAGCTGGGGGAGCGGACCGTGGGGTTCCGCATCGATGATGAAGACCTTGAAGATCTCCGAACCGTCCGAGACGCCGTTGACTACGTCTACGCCAAGCTCGAGGCGGGGTGACGCTGGGGCCGAAGGGGCGGCCGGGCTGGCCGAACGACTGGGCCACACCTTCGTCGACATCAATCTGTTGCACCATGCCCTGGCCCACCGGAGCTGGTGCGGCGAGCAGGAAGGTGGCGCTCCCTCCAACGAGCGGCTGGAGTTCCTGGGCGACGCCGTGCTCGGCCTGGCCGTCGCCCGGTACACCTACGCCACCTATCCGGACTTCCCCGAGGGCATGCTGGCCAAAGTGCGCTCGGCCGTGGTGAACGCCCGCGTCCTGGCCCAGGTGGCCGATCGCCTCGGCGTGGGCGACGAGCTCCTCCTCGGGCGGGGCGAGGAGTCCTCGGGCGGCCGCGCCAAGGCGTCGATCCTGGCCGACGCCTTCGAGGCCATCCTCGGCGCCATCTACCTCGATGCGGGCTTCGACGCCGCCGAACAGCTCGTCCTGCGCGAGCTGCACGATCTGATCGCCGCCGCCTGCCTCGAGCCGGACGACTTCGATCACAAGAGCCGGCTGCAGGAATGGGCCGTCCGCAACGGAGAGGGAACCCCCCGCTACGTCGTCGTCGGCTCCGGGCCGGACCATGATCGGTCCTACGTCGCCGAGGTCTTCGTGGCCGGGACGCGCCATGGAGGGGGAGCAGGTCGCTCCAAGAAGGACGCTGAGCAGGACGCCGCTCGGGATGCCTGGGAGGGTCTGCAGAATGCCTGAGTTACCCGAAGTCGAGACGCTGCGTCAGGACCTGTCGCGCGAAGTGGCGGGCAAGAAGATCAAGTCGGTGGCCGTGGCCAATGGGCGCTCCGTACGCCGCCATGCCTCGGCCAAGCACTTCCGGGCCCCGCTCGAGGGGCGGTCCATCAAGTCGGTGGGCCGGCTGGGCAAGTATCTGTTGATGACCCTCGACTCCGGCGACACGCTGGTGATCCACCTCGGCATGAGCGGCCAGCTGATCCGGGTGAAATCGGTGAAGGACCCCAAGCCGAAGCACACCCATGTGGTGATCACCTTCACCCAGGGGGGCGAGTTGCGCTACGTCGATCCCCGGACCTTCGGCGAGCTGTTCGTCTCCACGCCACCGCTCAAGACCGATGGCACGCCGACCAGTCCTGTCTCGGGCACGGCCGGCGGGGACGGGGCGGCCATCCGCAAGGCCATCCCCGAGTTGGCCCACCTCGGGTTCGACCCGATGGAGGACATGATGAGCTGGGACCGCTTCGGTCTCCTGTTGCACCAGCACAAGGCCGGGGTAAAGACCATGCTGATGGACCAGAGCTTCGTGGCGGGCATCGGCAATCTCTACTCCGACGAGATGCTGTACCAGGCCGGCCTGCGCTACGACCGCCCCTCCAACTCGCTGACCGCCACCGAGGTGCGCCGTCTCTACCGCTCCATCGTCGAGACGCTGGCCGAGGCGATCAAGCACCGCGGCTCCTCTCTGGCCGACGAGCAGTACCGGGACCTGTTCGGGGAGCTCGGCGGGTATCAGGGGCAGCACCAGGTCTACGACCGCGAGGGCCAGCCCTGCCGGCGCTGCCGCAACACGATCGTGCGGGTCAAGACGGGAGGTCGCTCGACCTTCTTCTGCGAGCACTGCCAGGTCTGAGCGGGTCGCTCCATGTTCCTCAAGTCGCTCAGCATGAAGGGGTTCAAGTCATTCGCCGATCCCACGGTGCTCGAGTTCGAGCCGGGGATCACCGTGGTGGTCGGGCCCAACGGCAGCGGCAAGTCCAACGTGGTCGACGCCGTCACCTGGGTGCTGGGCGCCCAGGGGCCTCGATCCCTCCGCTCGGCGAAGATGGAGGACGTCATCTTCGCCGGGACGTCGTCGCGACCGGCGCTCGGTCGGGCCGAGGTGTCGCTGACCATCGACAATGCCTCGGGCAAGCTCCCGGTCGACCTGGCCGAGGTGACCATCACCCGGACGCTGTTCCGCTCGGGCGACAGCGAGTACGCCATCAACGGCGCCCCCTGCCGGCTGCTCGACATCCAGGACCTGCTCTCTGACTCGGGCGTCGGCCGCCAGCAGCACATGATCATCGGCCAGGGCCAGTTGGACACCGTGCTCAACGCCCGCCCCGAGGACCGCCGGGCCATCATCGAAGAAGCGGCCGGGGTCCTCAAGCACCGCCGGCGACGGGAGCGGGCCGAGCGCCGCCTGGCCGGCACGGCCGAGAACCTTGAGCGCCTGGGCGACCTGGTCCGCGAGGTGCGCCGCCAGATCCGCCCCCTCGAGCGTCAGGCCGCGGCGGCCCGCTCGCACGCCACCGTCGTCACCGAGCTCATGGCGATCCGCCGTTTCCTGGCCGGCACCGAACTGGCCGAGCTCACCGAGCGGCACCGGACCGCCGCCTCGGACATGCGGATCTGCAGCGACGAGGAGCGCGAGCTCCACGCCGCCCTCGAGCTCCTCGAGGCCGAGGCCACCTCCGCCGCGGCCGAATTGTCCTCCCGCCGAGAGGAGGATCTGGCCAGCGCCCTGGCCGGCGTGCAGGGCCTGTTCGAGCGGGCCCGGGGCCTTTCCGGCGTGCTGCGCGAACGGAGCCGGGCCATCGTGGTCGCCCTGGACGCCAACGCCGATGTCGACGTGGTCTCCACCCTCGAGGCCGAGGCGTCGCGCCTGGCCGGCGAGATCGAGGAGTCGGACACCCTGGCGTCGGCCCTCGAACCCGAGCGCGTCTCGGTCGGTGCCGCCGTCACGGCGATCGAGGTGTCGGAGATCGGATTGCGGCGACGCTGGGCCGACGTGGTGGGCGACGACACGCCCGAAGAGGCCGCCGCGCTGGCGGCGGCCCGCAGCGACGCCGCCACCGACGCCGCCGCCCGGGCCGGCCAGGACCTGGCCGATCTCGACGACCGCCTCGGTGACCTGGAGCAGCGGCACGCCGCCGCCGCGGTCAAGGCGGACCTCCTGGCCCAGGAGGCCGGCGGCCTGGACGAGACCACCATCCGCCTCGACGCCGACGTAGCGGCCCAGACGGCCGGTCTGGAGGACGCCGCCGAGCGGGCCACCCTGGCCGAGCGGGCCGCCGACAAGGCGGAACAACTCCGCTACCACACCGCCGCCCGGGCCGACGCGCTCGAGCGGGCCTGGCGCGACATGCAGGGGGCCCACGGGCGCGAGCTCCTGCGCAACGTGGACGGCGTCGTCGGATCGTTGATGGACCTGGTCGAGCTGGACCCCGGCTGGGAGTCGGCCTTCGAGGCCGCCGCCGGCGCGGGCATGGCCGCCGTGGTGGTGGACAGCCGCCGTTCGGCCCATCAGGCCCTCGACACCTTGCGCGCCCAGGGGGTGACCGGAGCCGTGCTGACGCCGCGCGACGCCACCAGCCCGGGCCACGAAGTGGCCCTCCTTCCGGCGGGGAGCCAGGCCCAGTGGGTGCGCCGCCACGTCCGGGCCCGGGCCGGCGGTGCCGTGGCCGAGTCCGTCCTCGATGCGCTGGTCGGGCGGGCCGTCCGGGTCGACGGCTGGGACGAGGCCATCGATCTCTCCCTCGAGCGCGACGACCTGGTCGTCGTCACTCCCGAGGGGGACCGCTTCGCCGCCTCGGGCTGGCGGGTGCGCTCGCAGAGCAACGTGGTCACCGCGGCCGTCGTCGAAGAGGCGCAGCAGCGGGCCGACGCCGCCGCCATCGCCGCCGACGCCACCCGGGCCGAGTTGTCGGTGTCCCGGGCCAATCTGGCCCGGGCCCAGGACGGCCGGGCTGCCGCGGTGCGGGCGGCTGACCGCCAGGCGTCACAGCGCACCTCGACGGTGGCCGATGTCGACCGCACCGCCGCCGAGCAGCGCCGGCTCGGGGACGAACTGGTGGCGGTCCGCCAGCGTCGCGCCGCCGCTCAGCAGCGCCTGAACGAGGCGGACGCCGAGGTGCAACGCCTGAGCACCGTCCTGCCCCAGCTCGAGGAGGCCGCCGCGGCCTGGCAGTCCCTGGCCCATCGGCGGAACGAGACCAGAGCCCTGCGCCAGGACCTCGAGGTGCGCCACGCCGGGCTGGTCGAACGCCGCCGGATGCTGGCCGACCGGGCGGCCGAGGTCGAGCGCCGCTTGGCCGGGCACGCCGACGAGCGGGCCACCGCGGCGTCCCGGCGCCTGCGCCTCGAGGCCGAGGGGGCGACCCTGACCCGCCTCGAGGCCCTCGTCGAGGGCGAGCGGGACCGTCTCGAGACCATCCTCAGCGCCCTCCGCAGCGACTACAAGGACCAGGTCGACGCCGTCCGGGCCGGCGGTGAACGCCTCGAGCAACTGCGCCAGGACCGCCACACCACCGATCAGCGCCTCGAGGCGGTGCGCACCCGCACCCGGGCCCTCGACCTCGAGACGAACGAGGTGACGCTGCGCCTCGAATCCCTGCACGAGCACATCGAGCGCGACCTCGGAGTGACACCCGACGAGGTGGTCGGCCTGGCCGTCCCCGACGTGCCGGAGAACACGACGCATCAGCACTACGCCGCCGAGCTCGAGCGCAAGCTCTCGGCGCTCGGCCCGGTCAACCCGCTGGCCCTCGAGGAGCTCTCCACGCTGGAGGAGCGGCACAAGGAGCTCGAGGTGCAGGTGGACGACGTGCGCGGCGCCCGCCGGGAGCTCCACGAGGTGGTGCGCACGCTCGACGAGGAGATCATGACCTCCTTCGCCGCCGCCGCGGCCGACGTCAACGAGCACTTCTCGACCCTGGTCGCCCTGCTCTTCCCCGGCGGGACCGGGCGGCTGGTCCTCATGGAGCCGGACGACCTGCTCAACACGGGCGTCGAGATCGAAGTGCGCCCAGCCGGGCGCAACGTCCGCCGGGTCTCGCTGCTCTCGGGTGGCGAACGCTCGATGGCGGCGCTGGCCTTCCTCTTCGCCGTCTTCCGCAGCCGGCCGTCGCCGTTCTACCTGATGGACGAGGTCGAAGCCGCCCTCGATGACGTCAACCTCAACCGCTTCCTCGGCCTGGTCCGCCAGTTCCGCCACGAGGCCCAGCTCCTCATCGTCACCCACCAGAAGCGCACCATGGAGACCGGCGATGCGCTTTACGGCGTGACCATGGCGCCGGGCGGATCGTCCCAGGTGGTCAGCCAGAAAGTAGAGCGCGAGACCGAGAACGAACCGGCGTGACCGCGCTGCTGATCGCGGTTGCGCTGGCCGTGGTGGTCCTCCTGGGGGCCGCCCTGATCCTCGTCAGCCGATCCCGGCGAGGTTCGGGTCGACTTCCCCAGACACCCCCGGCCCCGGTCGAGGAAGCCCCGCCCCAGCCGTTCCTGCGCCCTGAGCCCGAGCCTGAACCCGAGGTCGAGCCCGAGCTCGAGCCGGAAGCCGAGCCCGCGCCCGCGCCCGCAGCCGAGCCCGCAGCCCCGACCTACCGCAGTCGCCTGGGCGGCGTCCGGGGCCTGTTCAGCGGGGCCGTCACCACCTTACGCTCGGGGAGGATCGACCCCGCCACCTGGGACTCGCTCGAGGAGGCCCTGATCCGGGCCGACGTGGGCGTCAAAACCACCAACGCCCTGCTGGCCGAGCTCCGAGGACGGGTCGAGGCCAAGGAGATCGCCGGTGGGGGCGATCTCCTCACCGCCCTGGGCCAGGGCATCAGGACGCTGCTCGACGTGCCCGACTCACGGGCGCTGCACTTCGAGGGCCGTCCCGGTTCCACCGACGTCTGGTTGATCGTCGGGGTCAACGGCGTGGGCAAGACCACCACCATCGGCAAGCTGGCCCGCCAGCAGTCCGCCCTCGGCCGTTCCGTGCTCCTGGCCGCCGGGGACACCTTCCGAGCCGCCGCCGCCGACCAGCTGGGCCTGTGGGCCGAGCGGGCCGGAGTCGACATCGTGCGCGGCGCCGAGGGGGGCGACCCCAGTGCCATCGTGTTCGACGCCGTGCAGCGGGCCCACGCCCGGGGCAACGACCTGGTGCTGGCCGACACGGCGGGCCGGCTGCACACCAAGGTGAATCTGGTCGAGGAGCTCAAGAAGATCCGGCGTGTGGCCGGCCGTGAACCGGGCAACGTGACCGAGGTCCTCCTGGTCCTCGACGCCACCACCGGGCAGAACGCGCTGGTCCAGGCCCGACAGTTCACCCAGGCGGTCAACGTCACCGGGATCGTGCTCACCAAGTTGGACGGCACGGCCAAGGGTGGGATCGTCATCGCCGTCCAGCGCGAGCTGGGGCTGCCGGTCAAGTTGGTGGGCCTGGGCGAAGGGCCGGACGACCTGGTGGCCTTCGACCCCGACGCCTTCGTCGACGCCCTGCTCGACACCGACTGATTCCCAGGCGACCGGCCCGGGATTCCCGGCCGGCTCAGGATTTCCAGACCCGGCTCAGGACTCCTCGTCCGAGTCGGGCGGCGAGTCGAGGTACGCCTCGGTCAGCCAGCCCAACAGCTGGTCGTCGAGGTCTTGGGGACTCCGCAGGTTGGCCACATGGTGGTAGCGAGCCCCGTACGGCTGCACCTTCCGGGTGATGGTGCGGTGCGCCACCGGGCGCCGCAGCGAGAACGACAGCGCCACCCACTGGGTCAAGGGCCGCAGCTGGGCGAACGAGCGGGCGCGCTTCAAGAAGATGCCGACCGAGACCGGCTCGACGTGGACCGTGCCCACCGTGTCGAGATGGCGCATGACCGCCTCGAAGATGGGACGTTCCCGTTCGGGCCCGGTCGAGAAGTACTCCTCGATCGACATGGCCGGCGCGCACTCGTGCGACTGGCCTTCGCGGGCAAACCGGCGCTCGCACTTCGGACAGACCCAGGCGACCACACCCGTCATTCTGCCGCGCCGTCCCCGTAACATGGACTGTGATGGCCGTGCAGCTCAACCACACCATTGTCTGGTGTACCGACAAGCATCGATCGGCTGGCTTCGCCACGGAGATCCTCGGCCTTCCCCCGGCCGTCCCCTTCGGGCCGTTCATGATCGTCGAGCTCGACAACGACGTCTCGATCGACTTCCATGACGCCGGCCCTGACATCGCGTCGCAGCACTACGCCTTCCTCATCAGCGAAGAGGAGTTCGATCAGGTCTTCTCCCGGGTCACCGAGCGGGGAATCGAGTACTTCGCCGACCCCGGCTGCCAGCAGCCAGGCGAGATCAACCGGCGCGATCGCGGGCGGGGCTTCTACTTCGCCGATCCCGACGGCCATCTGCTCGAAGTGCTCACGCGCGCCTACGGCTCCGGCTGAGCGCCCCGCTAGCCTGACACCCTATGTTCGACGCCCTTTCCGACCGCCTGGAGCGGATCTCGACCCGCCTCCGCGGCAAGGGTCGCATCAACGAAGCCGACCTGGACGAGGCTCTCGGGGAGATCCGCACCGCCCTGCTCGAGGCCGACGTCGAGCTGTCGGTCACCCGTCGTTTCACTGACGGCATCCGCCTCCGGGTCAGTGCGGAGTCACTCAACAAGAGCCTGACCCCGGGCCAACAGGTGATCAAGGCGGTGCACGAGGAGCTGGTCGGGGTACTGGGCGGCGAGACCCTCAAGATCTCCTACGCCTCGCGGCCGCCCACCGTCGTGCTGATGGCCGGCCTCCAGGGTTCCGGCAAGACGACGGCCTCGGCCAAGTTGGCCCTGTGGTGGAAGCAGCAGGGCCGCAACCCGCTCCTGGTCGGCGCCGACCTCCAGCGACCCGCCGCCGTCGAGCAGCTCCGGATCCTGGGCGAGCAGGCCGGCGTCACCGTCTTCAGCCAGCCCGGCGACCCGGTCAGCACGGCCCGAGCCGGCGTGGCCGAGGCCCAGCGCCTCGGCCGGGACGTCTGCATCATCGATACGGCCGGGCGCCTCACCATCGACGCCGACCTCATGGACGAGATCCGCGGCATCTCGGCCGCCACCGAGCCCCACTACACGTTCCTGGTCATCGACGCCATGATCGGCCAGGACGCGGTGAGCACGGCCAAGGCCTTCCACGACGCGCTGGCCCTCGACGCCGTGATCCTCTCCAAGCTCGACGGTGACGCCCGCGGTGGCGCCGCCCTCTCCGTCAAGGGTGTGGTCGGCAAGCCGATCGCCTTCGCCAGCACGGGCGAGCGCCTGGCCGATTTCGACCTCTTCCATCCCGACCGCATGGCCGACCGCATCCTGGGCATGGGCGACGTGCTCAGCCTGATCGAGCAGGCGGAACGGACCATGGACCACGACGAGGTGGCCAAGGGCGCCGCCCGCCTCATGTCGGGCCAGTTCACGCTGGAGGACTTCTTGTCCCAGCTCCGGCAGGTCAAGAAGATGGGCTCGATGGGCGGGCTCATGAAGCTCATGCCCGGCATGTCCAAGGAGATGCGCCAGGCCGCCGGCGAGATCGACGACGGCGAGGTCAACAAGGTCGAAGCCATCGTCTGCTCCATGACCCCGGCCGAAAAGGACGAGGTGTCCCTCATCGACGGCTCCCGCCGCAGCCGCATCGCCCGGGGGTCCGGGACGACGATCCAGGACGTCAACACCCTGCTCAAGCAGTTCAAAGAGATGCAGAAGATGATGAAGGGGATGGCCTCGGGCAACATGCCCAATATTCCGGGCATGCCGTCCGCGCCCGGCATGGGCCTGGGTGGCCGCGCCGGCCGGAAGCTGGCCGCCCAGGCGGCCGGAGCCGGCGGTGCCGGAGCCGACTTCGACATGCTCTCCCAGCTCATGGGCGACGCCAACGACGCGCCGGCGTTCCCGGGCCTCCCCGCCCCGGCCGCCGCCCGGCCCGTGGTCAGCGCCAACAAGGGGACCAAAAAGAAGAAGAAGGGCGGCCGGGTCACCCCGCCGAAAGGCCGGTAGGTCCGGCATCTGTCAGAATGGACGGACGAAGTCCAGATGATGGAGGAAATAGTTCGTGGCAGTGAAGCTCCGCCTGGTGCGGATGGGTAAGAAGAAGCAGCCGACCTACCGGGTCGTTGCCGCGGACAGCCGGTCGCCTCGCGACGGCCGGTTCCTCGAGATCGTGGGCACCTACGCCCCCCGGGGCGCGTCGGTGGCCGAGCCCGACGCCGTGATCAAGATCGACAACACCAAGGCCGTGAAATGGCTGGTCAATGGCGCCCAGCCGACCGAGCGCGTGGAGAAATTACTCAAGACCTCGGGCGCCTGGGACGAGTTCACCGCAGCGAGGGCCACATGACCAACTTGTACGAAGCAGGCGACATCAACACCGTCGACGGTGGCAATCAGGCGGACGACGTGGACGACGTGGACGACGTCGAGGAAGTTGACGAGATCGACGACGCCGACGAGGGCAACCAGGCCGACGCCGAGCTCGACGGCGGGACCCCGCTCTCCGTGCTGACCTTCCTGGCCCGCTCGCTGTCCAACGATCCCGACGCCGTCGCCATCGACACCGAAGAGCGCCGGGGCGGCATCCGCCTCAACCTGCACGTGGCGCCCGACGACATGGGACGGGTGATCGGTCGCCGCGGCAAGACGGCCCAGGCCATCCGCACGCTGGTCAACGTGGCCGGGGCCAAGGATGGCGTGCAGGCCAGCGTCGACATCGTCGACGACTGAGTCCACGTCTGATCTGCTCGCCGTCGGCCGGGTCACCAAGGCCCACGGCCTGCGCGGCGAGGTCGTCGTCCAGCTCTGGACCGACCTGACCGAGCGGCTCGATCCCGGGTCGGTCCTCACCACACCCCGCGGCACCCTTACCGTCGAGCACGCCCGCCCATTTCAGGACCGCTGGATCGTCCAGTTCGAGGGCATCGTGGACCGCTCGCAGGCCGAGCGCATGCGGGGGATCGAGCTGGCGGCGCCCGCCGTCGATGTCCCGGGCAAGCTGTGGGTGCACGAGCTCGTGGGCGCGCTGGTCTCGGACGCCACCGGCACGACCCTGGGCACCGTCCAGGCGGTCGAGCCCAACCCGGCCAGCGACCTCTTGGTGCTCGACGGCGGCGGGCTGATCCCGCTGCGCTTCGTGACCGAGAGTGACGCCGAGGCGGGCACCCTCATCGTCGACATTCCCGAGGGCCTGCTCGACCTGACGTGAAGATCGGCGTCTTCACGCTCTTCCCCGAGGCCATCACCTCCTACTGCGCCACCTCCATCCTCGGTCGGGCCCAGGATTCGGGCGCCCTGTCGGTCGACGTGCACGACCTGCGCCACGGGGCCGGGGACGCCCGCCGCACGGCCGATGACAGTCCCTTCGGTGGTGGGGCCGGCATGGTGCTGATGGCCGAGCCGGTCTTCCGCGCCGTCGAACAGGCGGCCGACGTCCCCCGTCCGCTGCTGCTGCTGGCCCCCGCCGGCCGGCGCTTCGACCAGTCGGTGGCCGAGGAGCTGGCTGCCCTCCCCGGGGGCTTCTCCCTGCTTTGCGGTCGTTACGAGGGGGTGGACCAGCGGGTGAGCGACCATCTGGTCGATGGCGAGCTGTCGGTGGGGGACTTCGTGCTGGCCGGCGGGGAGCTGCCCGCCCTGGTGGTGATCGAGGCGGTGGCCCGGCTGCTGCCGGGCGTCCTGGGCAACGAGGGCTCGGCCGCCGAGGAGAGTTTCGCTTCGGGCCTGCTCGAGTACCCCCACTACACCCGCCCGGCCGAATTCCGGGGCTGGGAGGTGCCTGCGGTGCTGCGGTCGGGCGATCACGCCGCCGTCCGGGCCTGGCGGCGGGCCCAGTCGCTCCTGCGTACGGCCGAGCGGCGGCCCGACCTCCTGGAGGTCCTGGTCAGCAGCGGTGCCCTGAGCGACCACGACGTGCGTGTCCTGGCCGAGCACGGCTACCATGTTCCGTCCGGCACTGAGCCGGACGCCACGTAAGGACGCCCCCAATGCACCCCACCGAAACGATCGATCGCGACAGCCTGCGCACCGACATCCCCGACTTCCGCCCCGGTGACACGGTCAAGGTGCACGTACGGGTGGTCGAGGGCACCCGCGAGCGGGTCCAGGTCTTCCAGGGCGCTGTCATGCGGCGCCAGGGCGGCGGAGTCCGTGAGACCTTCACCGTGCGCAAGGTGAGCTTCGGTGTGGGCGTGGAGCGGACGTTCCCCATGCACTCGCCCACCATCGCCAAGATCGAAGTGACGACCCTGGGCGATGTGCGCCGGGCCAAGCTCTACTACCTGCGTGAACGCTCCGGGAAGGCGGCCAAAATCAAGGAGCGTCGGACCGCCAAGCCGTAGGGCGCGCCATGAGCGAGGAAGACCTCGAACGCTACGAGGCCGAGATCGAACTCGGGCTGGTGCAGGAGTACCGGGCCGTCCTGCCGGTGTTCGCCTATGTGATCGAGACGGAACGCCGCTTCTACCTGGCCAACGAGGTCTCGGTGACCGTCCGCTCCGACACCACGCCGGCCTGCGTGGAACTCGAGCTGCGTGACGCCTGGGTGTGGGACATGTACCGCCCGGCCCGCTTCGTCCCCTCCGTGCGCGTGATCACCTTCCGCGACGTGAACATCGAACGCCTGCCCGAGCAAGACCTCTAGAAGCCCATTTAGAAGGCGACCGCGTTCGGCTCAGAGGGTGGAGATCAACCCGCCGTCAATGGTGAAGTCGGCACCGGTGATGTTCTCGGCGCGGTCACTGGCCAGAAAGACGATCAGATCCGCCACCTCCTCGGGTCGGGTGAACCTCCCGGTGGCCGAGTCGTTCACCGCCTGATGGGCGATCGCCTCGGGATCGCCTCCGGTCGCCCGGGCAATCGTCTCGGCCACACCGCCGTCCCCCAGCCAAAGCGCCGTCGACACCGGGCCCGGACTCACCGTGTTGACCCGAATGTGGTGCGGCCCGAGCTCCTTCGACAGCGACTTGCAGAAGTTGGCCAGGCCCGCCTTGGAGGCGCTGTAGTCGATGACGGCTGGGTCCGGCAGGAAGGCGTTGACCGAGCTGGTGGCGACGATGGTCCCGCGCCCGGCCTCGAGCATGGCGGGCAGGGCGGCTCTGGTCGTCCGCACGGCTGACATCAGATTGAGCGTGAGGGAGAACCACCACTGCTCGTCCGTGACGCTCAGGAAGCCATCGAGACGGGGGG
The DNA here is from genome assembly GCA_963821755.1 of uncultured Acidimicrobiaceae bacterium. Taxonomy (GTDB): domain Bacteria; phylum Actinomycetota; class Acidimicrobiia; order Acidimicrobiales; family RAAP-2; genus Bog-473. The sequence continues at coordinate 1,251,205 of CAWGEX010000003.1, read as the reverse complement.
TGACGGCGCCGACGTTGTTGACCAAGATGTCCAGGCGGCCCCGTTCGAGGGCGGCGGCGACCAGTTCGGCCGGCCCGGTTTCTGTGGACAGGTCAACCTCGACGACCTGCACCAGGCCGGTCGTGGCCAGCGCGGAGAGCTCGTCGGTGGTCTGCCGGGCACCCGCCACCACGTGGACGCCCTCGTTCGAGAGGGCGCGGGAGACGGCCAGGCCGATGCCCTTACTGGCCCCGGTCACCACCGCCACTCTGCCGCTGAGGCCTAGGTCCATGCGGCACTCACCGACCGGATCACTCGGTCAGTCGCTTGCCGGCCATCGGCCATCGGGCACTCGGCACTCCGAGCGCGGCTACAGCCCATTTTTCTGCAACCAGGTGAGAGTCGCCTCGGCGATCTCACGCCACCCGTGGTCGATGACGAGCGAGTGACCCCGGTCCGGGAAATCCATGAGATCGGTGACCGCCGTCGAATGCTTGTACTGCTTGAGCGTCGACTTGGTGATCGCCTCGGGAACGGTGTGGTCCTTGCCCCCCATGATCAACAACAACGGCCCTCGCTCGGCGTTCTCGGTGTCCACCTTCGCTTCGGAGTGGGGGGAGAAGTTGGCGGCGGCGGCTTGGAACAAGGGCTTGCCGGGCGCCGGGATCGCCCACTGCTCGTGGAGCTGGCTCGACTCCTCCTCGGTGAGCGCGTTGCCAAATCCGTAGCGGAACTGCTCCACCGTGAGCGACAACGCCCGGTTCTTGTTGGCCGGGTTCCTCAAGGCCGGGAAGGCAGTGCGGAGCGAGGAGATGGGGAGCGGGAGCACGCCCTTGATCGGCGCGGCGTCGATGGCGATGGCGGCGGCGCCGAGATTCTGACCGAGCATCTTCTCCACGATGGTCCCGCCGAAGGAATGGCCGATCAGGATGGGCTTCTGTCCGAAGTCGCCGACGACCTCGGCGTAGTGCTCGACCACATCGTCGATACCGTGTCCGGCGATCGCCTCAGGATGCTCACGCGCCCCGGCGACCGTATCGGGGTCACCGGGCCAGCCCGGCGCGCTGGCGGCGTACCCGGCGTCGTTGAAGAAGGCCACCCAGGGTGCCCACGAAGTGGCGTGCAACCAGAGGCCGTGCACAAAGACGACGGGTGTTGGCGACGTGGCCATGGTGGGACTCCCTCTCTCGATCGTCCGGGACCGTTGACCTCCCGACGGGTGCGAACCTAACACCGGACTCGGGAAGAATCTCGGGGTGAGGGCCGAGAGTGGGGCCGACCATTCCCTCGTGTGAATCCCAGCAAACGCCTCGGGAACTGGGGCGAGAACCGGGCCGCCGGCTGGTACCTCGAGCGGGGGTTCCGCGTCATCGAGCGGAACTGGCGCAACTCGCTGGGCGAGATCGATCTTCTGTGTACCCGAGGTCGCGTCCTGGTGGTCTGTGAGGTCAAGACGAGACGCACCGACCGGCTCGGGACCCCGGTCGAAGCCGTCACCCGTGAAAAGCAGCGCCGCCTCCGCCAACTGGCGGGAGCGTATCTACGCGTCTCGCCCGGTGGCTACGACGAGGTCCGTTTTGACGTCGCCTCGGTCCTCGGAACCACCCTGACGGTGATCGAAGGTGCGTTTTGAAAGGACTCCGGCCTAGGGTCACTCCCTATGGAAACGCTCATAGTGGACCGCAAAGGTGGCGTGGTCAACGTCACCATGAACCGACCCGAACGAAAGAACGCAGCCAACGCGGTGATGCTGCGCGAGCTGCAAGCCACCTTCGAAGAGGTCGAGCGCAACCCCGAGGACCGGGTCATGGTGCTGACCGGGGCCGGCGGGGCGTTCTGCACGGGCGCCGACCTGGGCGACCCCAACGGGCCGGCCACCGACGAGTCGCAGTCCGGCCTCTCGCGTATGCGTCGCCTGGGCGACGTAGCCCTGTCCCTGCACCACATCACCAAGCCGACCATCGCCAAGGTCGACGGTTTCGCCGTGGGGGCCGGGTTGTCCCTCGCCCTCGGCTGCGACCTCATCGTCTGCAGCGAGTCGGCCAAGCTCTCCATGATCTTCTCCCGCCGCGGGCTCTCCCTCGACAACGGGGCCTCCTGGCTCCTGCCCCGCCTCGTCGGCATGGCCCGGGCCAAGGAGATCGCGCTGTTCGGGGGCATGTGGAGCGGCCAGGAGGCCCATGCCATGGGGCTGGTCAACCGGGTGCTCCCGGTGGCCGAACTCGACGCGTTCGTCGACGATTGGGCCAGCACGCTGGCGTCGGGCCCCCCCTTGGCGCTCTCGATGACCAAGACGCTGTTGCATGCGTCGGCCCAGGCCAGCATGGACCAGGCGGTCGAGGACGAGGCCCGGTGCCAGGCCCTCAACTTCTCCACCCGGGATACGGCCGAGGCCCTGGCGGCCTTCGGACAGAAGCGGGACCCTGTTTTCACGGGGCGATAGCAGCAAAGGCAAATAGACTGGCCATTGTGCTCAACGGTGTCCAAGGAATGGTCGGCGACACGGCGCTGGTAACGAAGGAGATCCAGGGTGAGCACCATCCGGGCCGGGTTCGGGCCCGGGGGGAGGAGTGGTTCGCCATTCCACTGGATCCTGAGGGCAGCATTGCCGTCGGCATGACGGTGATCGTGGCCGACGTCGAGCGCGGCCTGCTCGTCGTCTACGCTGCCGATAGCTAAGGGAGCACCATGGAAGCATCAGCCGGTGAAGTAGTAGGTATCGTCGTTGTCGCCGTCGTGGCCGGTTTCGGTCTCGGCCTCTGGTTCGTGTCGCGCTGCGTCAAGATCGTCCAGCAGGGAAGCGTCGGGGTCGTCAAGCGCTTCGGCGAGTTCCGGACGGTCGACCAGCCCGGACTGCGCATCCTGCGGCCGTTCGTCGACAAGATGGAGAAGGTCGACATGCGTGAGTTCCCCATGACCGGGGACCAGCAGTCGGTCATCACCAAGGACAACGTGTCCTTGTGGGTGAGTGCCACCATCTTCTGCCAGGTCATCGACGTGAAGTCGGCCCTGTTCGAGATCAACGACTACCGCCTGGCCGTCGACCAGCTCTCGCGCACCGCGCTGCGGGCCGTCTTCGGCGAGATGTCGCTCGACCAGGCGCTCTCTGAGCGCGAGACGATCAACACGCGCATGCAGGACCACATGGCCGACGCCACGGTGAAGTGGGGCGTGCGCCTCAACCGCATCGAGATCCTCGACATCACCCCGCCGACCAACGTGGTCCAGGCCATGTCCGAGCAGAAGGAGGCCGAGCAGCACAAGAAGGCGGCCATCCTCAAGTCCGAGGGCGAGCAGCAGGCGGCCATCAACAGCGCCGGGGGCCGCCAGCAGGCCGCCGTGCTCGAAGCCCAGGGCGCCAAGGAAGCGGCCATCTTGCGGGCCGAGGCCGAGATGAAGGTGCTCGAGCTCCAGGCCGAGGGTGAGAAGAAGGCCTTCGTGCTGCGCGGCGAGGGTGAGGCGGCCCGCTTGAGCTCACTCGACACCGCCACCATCAACCCACGCACCCTGGCGGTGCTCCAGCTGCGCGCCCTCCAAGACATCGCGGCGGCCCCCGGGTCCAAGGTGGTCGTGCCCTACGAAGCCGCCAGCTTGATGGGGTCGGCCGAGGTCCTACTCAGCACGCTGCGCCAGGGCTCTGCGGCTCTTTCCGAAAATGCCGATTCGCCGAACGGGTCCGCCACACCCGCCCCCCCGGTCAAACCCGCCAGACCCACCACCTAGTCGCTTCTCCGCACGCGCTCGGGGCGCGCGCCAACGGCGCCCTCAATACGTTCGTCTTTCTCGAACGGAGGGTGCATGCTCGCAGCCATTTCCGCCGCCACCTTGACCGGTGCTGTCGGTCGTCCCGTATCGGTCGAAGTCCACGTGTCGAGCGGACTGCCCGGGTTCACCATCGTCGGGCTGCCTGACGCCGCCGTGCGCGAGTCGCGCGACCGGGTGCGGGCGGCCTTGCTCTCGAGCGGCCTGCCCTGGCCGTTGCGCCGGGTCACCGTGAACCTCGCTCCATCGGGAGTTCGCAAGGGCGGGGCCGGGCTCGATCTGGCCATTGCGGTGGGTGTGCTGGTGGCCACTGGCGAGATTCCCGCGCCGGCCGTCAATGGTCTGGCCTTTTGTGGTGAGCTCGGGCTCAACGGCTCGCTCCGTCACGTCCCGGGGATGATCGCCCTGGCCGACGCCACCGCACCGCTCGGGCTGGTCGTGCCCCTCTGCGACATGCGTGAGGCTTCCCTCGTCCGCGGCGTCGAGGCCCACGGGGTAGCCACCCTGTCCGACCTGGCGGCCGTTCTGCGAGCGCAGGCTCCGTGGCCCACGGCGCCGCTCCGATCCGACGACCGAGACACGCCGGCCTCGCCCCGACTCGATCTGGCCGACGTCCGAGGACAGACGATGGGCCGACATGCACTCGAAGTGGCTGCGGCCGGCCAGCACCACCTCCTGATGGTGGGACCACCGGGCTCGGGCAAGACCATGCTGGCCGAGCGGCTTCCCGGGCTCTTGCCGCCGCTCACTCCCGCCGAGTCCCTGACCGTCACTCGGGTGCACTCCGCCGCCGGCTGCGCCCTCCCCGAAGGCGTGCTGGTCACCGACCCACCGTTTCGCGCGCCCCATCACCGGGCTTCGATCGTGGCCCTGGTGGGCGGGGGCAGTTGGTCGCTCCGACCGGGCGAGGTCAGCCTGGCCAGCCACGGGGTCCTCTTCTTGGACGAGATGGGGGAGTTCCCGGTGGCCGCGCTCGAGGCCTTGCGGCAACCGCTCGAAGAGGGCGTCATCCGCATCAGCCGGGCCGGCGGGACTGTCACCTTTCCGGCCTGCTTTCTGCTGGTCGGGGCCATGAATCCCTGCCCGTGCGGTGAAGGCGTCTACCCCGGGCTGTGCCAATGCTCGGTCGTGGCGCGGTCCCGTTACGCCCGCCGGCTCTCGGCTCCGTTGCTCGACCGCTTCGATCTGGTGGTGCCCCTGGCTCGTCCGGACCCCGATGAGCTGTTGAACCCCGAACCGGGACCTTCGACCGCGGAAAGCGCGGCGCGGGTGGCGGTGGCGCGAGAACGAGCGACGGCCCGATCGCCCGGAGACGCGACGCCATTCAGGCCAGGGGCCTCGAGACTGATCGCGGACCGGCTCCGGGCGGGCCAGCTCAGTGCGCGGGGCGTGCACAAGGTGTCTCGGGTGGCTCGCACGGTGGCTGATCTGCTCGGGTCCGACGCCGTCACCGAGGAGCACGTCAGCGATGCCCTCTCGCTCCGCAAGGCCCGCGAATTGGTGGTGGCCCAATGAGCGCCTTGCCCGAGATGGCATATGCCACCGCGCTGGCTTCGGCTCCCAACGTCGGTCCGGCCACGCTGCGTCGCCTGCTGGCCGGCGGTCCACCGTCGGTGGCCTGGGCGCGCTCGGGGCTCACTGGCGACGTTCGGGGGATCTGGCAGCGGCACACCCAACTCGGGATCACCGTCCTGACCACCGACCGCCCGGCCTACCCCGACCGTCTGGCCGGTGACCCGGAGGCACCGCCGGTGCTCTTTTGCCTCGGGGACCCGACCACGCTCGATCGGCACCCCACGGTGGCCCTGGTGGGCACCCGCAGCCCAACCCGCTACGGCATCGGCGTGGCGGCTCAGTTCGGCGCTGATCTGGCCGCGGCCGGGGCCAGCGTGGTGAGCGGCCTGGCGCTCGGGATCGACGGTGCGGCCCACGAGGGTGCGTGCGCATCGGGCGCGCCGCCGGTGGCGGTGGTGGCCGGTGGACTGGACGACCCCTATCCGCGCCGCCACGCCCGGCTGTGGGACCGCGTGGCCACCCAAGGGGCGGTCTTTTCGGAATCTCCGGCCGGGATACGCACCGAGAGGTGGCGCTTCCCCAAACGCAATCACCTCCTGGCCGCCCTCAGCGACGTGGTGGTGGTCATCGAGAGTCGTCACGGCGGTGGCTCGATGCACACGGTCTCAGCGGCGCTGGACCGGGGCATCCCGGTCGGCGCCGTGCCGGGTTCGATCCGCAGTCCGACGTCGGAGGAAACCAACAAACTGCTGTCCGAAGGGTGCTTCCCGGTGTGCGACGTCACCGACATCCTGGTGGCCCTGTCGTTGTGCGGGGCACCGCTGCCCGGGCCAACGCCGTCGCCAACGCCGTCGACCACGTCTTCGCCGTCGACCACGTCGTCACCAACCTCGAGCGCCGAATACGTCGGAGAGGATCGCATCGTGTGGGACGCCCTGACCCACGATCCCAGCTCACTCGACCAGCTCATTCGTTCGACCGGGCTGGAGCTGGCCGTGCTCTGCGGCGGATTGGAACGCCTGGCCAGTGCGGGGGTGGTCCGGGAGGCCGGTGGAGGCTGGTGGGAACGCGTCTGAACTGGCCTAATGTGCCTCGACGTGGAGGGCCGATTCCTACATGAGCCGACCGTGGCCGCGTTGGAGGCCGCCGCTGACGCGGCCGAGGCCGATGGCATCGCTGCCGTCTTCGTGACGACCGGGCCATTGGGCGACGCCGTCACGCTGGCGGCCGGGCTGAGCGCGACGACGTCGACGATCCAGCTCGGGATCCGGACCAACCTGAGCACGGAGCCACACCGTCACCCCACCGTGCTGGCTCGGGAGATGACCACGTTCGACCTGATCAGCGGTGGCCGGTCGCTGCTGGCCTTCACCCCGCCGTTCTGCGACGCCGTGATCGAAGCCATCGAGTTGTGCCGGGCCATGTGGCGCGAGGGTGTCGCCGCGAGCGATGGCCCGCTGTACCCGGTGGCCGGCGCCATCAACCGGCCCCAGCCGCGCCGACCCGGTGGGCCGCCCATCGCCGTGGACCTCACCGACGGGACGCCGGCTGATCCGCGGCTCATCGCCGCGGCCGACCTGCTGTTGGTGTTCACCGACACGCCGGCGCCGGAAGGGCTCCCGGGCCTTGAGCTGTGCCGTATCCGGCCGACGTAGTCGTCGATCAGCGACGGCGCACCCGGGGAGCCTTTGGCATCAGCGTGGTGGGCACGGGCCGGCCGGTGGGCGGTTTGGCGTGCCTCGCCCGAGAGGGTCTCGGGCACGGCGGTGGCCCCCCCGAGGGTGACCCGCCATGTCGGGCTGTCCCCTCGAATGGGTCACCCCGAGCGGCCGCCGTAAGCTGACCACCGTGACCGGAACCCGCACCGAAAGCGACAGCATGGGGGAGATCGAGGTCCCCTCCGACCGGTACTGGGGGGCGCAGACGGCGCGCTCGCTTCACCACTTCGACATCGGGGTCGAAACCATGCCGGCACCGCTCGTGCGCGCCTTCGGCATCCTCAAGGGCGCGTCGGCCCAGGTGAACCGGGACCTCGGCAAGCTCGAGCCCGTATTGGCCGACCTCATCGAGGCGGCGTCGAACGAAGTGGCCGACGGCCAGCTCAACGACCAGTTCCCGTTGCACATCTGGCAGACCGGCAGTGGTACGCAGACCAACATGAACGCCAACGAGGTCATCTCCAACCGGGCCATTGAGCTGAGCGGCGGCGCGATGGGCTCGAAGAAGCCGGTGCACCCCAACGATCACGTCAACATGTCGCAGTCGTCCAATGACACCTTCCCGACGGCCATGCACATCGCCGCCGTCGAGGAGATCGTGTACCGCCTCCTCCCGTCGGTCTCCGCCCTCCGGGACGCCCTGCACGACAAGGAAGTGGCCTACGCCGAGATCACGAAGATCGGTCGTACCCACCTCATGGACGCGGTTCCGCTCACCTTGGGCCAGGAGTTCTCGGGCTACGTCGCCCAATTGACGGCCGACCTGGAGCGGATCTCGGTCACCCTCCCGGGCCTCTACGAGCTGGCGCTGGGTGGTACGGCGGTGGGAACCGGCCTCAACACGCACCCCGAGTTCGGCCAGCGGGTGGCCGGGGCCATCGCGGCCCGGACGGGACTCCCCTTCGTCACCGCCCCCAATAAATTCGCCGCGCTGGCGGCACACGACGCCCTGGTCTTCACCCACGGTGCCCTGCGCACCTTGGCCGTCTCGCTCATGAAGATCGCTGATGACCTGCGTTGGCTCGGTTCAGGCCCGAGATCCGGTCTGGGTGAACTGGTCCTCCCCGAGAACGAGCCGGGATCGTCCATCATGCCGGGCAAGGTCAACCCGACCCAGAGTGAAGCGATGATCATGGTGGGCATCCAGGTGCTGGGCAACGACACGGCCGTGGCCACGGCCGGCAGCCGGGGCAACCTCGAGCTCAACGTCTGCAAGCCGGTCATCATCTACAACGTGATGCAGTCGATCGCCCTCATGACCGACGCCTGCCGGGGCTTCCGGGAATTCTGTGTGGAGGGGTTGGAGCCGGACCGGGTCCAGATTCAACAGCACCTGACCAACTCCCTGATGCTGGTGACCGCACTGGCCCCGAGCATCGGCTACGACAGGTCCGCCGAGGTGGCCAAGAAGGCCCACAAGGAGGGCACGACATTGCGTGAAGCGGCTCTGGCCCTCGGGTACCTGACCGCTGAGCAATTCGATGCCGCGGTGCGCCCCGAGGAGATGACCCACCCGTGAGCGAACCGGTGCTCGCGCCGGCCGACGTCGACGCCGCGTTGGCCGAACAGGGGATCGCCTGGGAGCGCCAGGACGACCAGCTCACCACCACCGTGACGTTGCGCGACTTCGCCGCGGCGTTGGCCTTCGTCAACGAGGTCGGCGCCGCCGCCGAGGCCGCCAACCACCATCCCGACATCGACATCCGCTGGAACAAGGTGCGCCTGGTCCTCACCACGCACGACGCGGGCGGCCTGACGGTGCTCGATCTCGCCCTGGCCGCCGCCATCGACCGCTTGCGCCCGCTGCGCTGAGGACCCGACGCCATAGGCCCGGGATCAGGTGGATGCGGGCGCATCGGGCGTGGCCGGCGGCTCCTCGCCCCGGTTAGGACGCGGGCTCGAGGAGCTCCTCGCGCAAGCGCGCCACCACCGCATCGGGCACGCCGACCGCGACGGCGTACCCGGTCACGGACCCGTAGCGCTCACGCAAGTAGGCGAAGAGCTCCACCATGTTGTCCGGATTGGCCGAGAACACCTCGTCGATATCGGAGATGGTGTCCTTGCTGTCGGGGTACTTGACCATGAGCTTGGCCCGCAAGCGCTCCATGGCCTCACCGCTCAGGGCGTAGTCGGCCACCACCGTCTCCTCGGGCACGCCGAGGAGCGACAGCACCAGGGCCGACAGCAGCCCGGTGCGGTCCTTGCCGGCCGTGCAATGGAAGACCGCCGGGCGGGAACCCGGTGCGGTCAGCACTTCGAGGGCCCCGATCATCTGGGGCGCGGCGTCATCGAGCATCTCCTTGTACTGCGCCCCCAACAGACCGGGCCGTCGGTCCCATTGTTCGACGTCGGGCAGTTGGTCGATGAGAGGGAAATGGTGGAAGTCGACCGGATGGGCTTCGATGTCGAACCGGCTCTGCTCCACCTCATGACCCGATCGAAGGTCGACCACGGTGCGAATGCCCAAGTCGCGCATGACGGAAAAATCGGTCCGGCTCAGCTCGCTCAGGCCGTCGGCCCGGAACAGCACCCGCCAACGCGTGCGACGCCCGTCGACGGTGGCATAGCCGCCCAGATCGCGGAAGTTGACCGCCCCTTCCAGGGCGATGAGGCGTTCCATCGTCACTTGACCGGGAGATCCCATATGGGGAACCAACGGGTCAGATCACTCTCCACCGGGAGGTCGGCGCCCAGCATGGTGCGGATGCGCAACTCGAGCTCGGTGTCCCGCCGTTCCTTGCCGGAGTCCAGGGGCGAGAAGGGGTAGAAGGTTCCCCGCTTGTAGAGATACACCAACCAAAAGGCGCGGGCGTCGCTCGGGGCCCCGGGCCCGGGCACGAAGCCGAAGACTGAACAGAGGAGCTGGGCATCCCATCCGGCCTCGGCCAGGGTGGTGTTGGCCATGTGGGCCTGGGTGACCAGGTCGTCCAGCGCCGGCTTGCTGAGGAGGAGCCAGCCGTAGCCGAAGGAGTCCTGGGTCTGGGTGAACCCCTCGCCGACCAGTCGGGCCACCTCGGCCTGGAGATCGCCCGATTCGGCTCCCGACGGCGGCTTCCAGCACACGCCGGCGTGGCCCGACGACACCAGCCCACCCGCGCTCTGGAGGGTGAGCGCCGCCGTGGGCAGGGCGAACAGCGCATCGAGGTTGGCTTTGACGGGCTTGGTCCGCCCCAGCAGCGTGTCGAACAGTCCCACCGTGAACGGGGGTGATCAGTTGGCGTGACCGAGCTGACGTTCCAGCTCGTCGAGTTGCGCCAGGCGGCGCTCGAGGGTGGGGTGCGTGCGGAAGAGGCCACCAAAGCTGAAGCCGCCTCCGCCCTGGTCCTGAGCGCCCTGGCCCCCGGAGACCGCCGGCACGAAGAAGAAGGCGTTGAACGGCTCGGACGCGCGCAGGTCCTTGGTCGGTATGCGCCCGATCTCGCCGCTGATCTTGACCAGCGCGGCGGCTAGTTGGGAAGGTCGCCCGATGAGGATGGCCCCGGAGCGATCAGCCGCCAGCTCGCGGTAGCGGGAGAGGGCCATGGTGAGCAGGAAGCTCACGAAGTACACCACCACGGACACCAGCATGACGATCATCTCGATCAAGACCAGTTGACTCCCGCTGTTGTTGTTACCGCCCCCGCGACCACCGCCAAAGATCTCCGAATAGAACATGACCCGGGTCAAGAGCCCCGCGATCATGCCCAGACCGCTGGCGATGGTCATGATCGCCACGTCGCGGTGAGCCACATGCGAGATCTCGTGGGCCAGCACGGCTTCGACTTCGGGTTCGTCGAGTCGCCGCAAGAGTCCCGACGTGGCGCACACCACCGCCGCCTTGGGACTGCGACCGGTGGCAAAGGCGTTGGGTATGTCCGTGTCGGCGATGGCCACCCGCGGCTTGGGCATGTCGGCCAGCGCGCAGAGGCGGTCGATCACACCGTGCAGTTCGGGTGCCTCCTCCGGCGTGACCTCCTTGGCGTGCATGGCGAACATGGCGATCTTGTCGCTGAAGAAGTACTGGCAGAAGAGAAGGCCGAACGCAATGACGAGGATCAGGACCAGACTCTTGAGGAAGATGAAGAGCACCCCGATGAGGACGGCGTAGAGGAGGACGAGGAAGAACCCCGTCATGAACATGCGTCTGGTCAGCCCACGGTCGGGCTTGATGTTGTGGGCCAATGCCATCAGGTGGTTCCTCCTGCTTCGCCGCTGTCGGCCGCCGGGAGGGCGGCGGCGTCGGCGCCTCCGGATCCCAGCTCGGCCTTCAGGGCGGCCAACTCATTGTCGACCTGGGACGTCGAGGTCACCTTGTCGAGCTCTTTTTGAATGTCATCGACCGGGGCGCTGAGATCGTTGATGGCCCCCGAGGCGATGAGCTCATCGAGAGCACCCGCCCGTGCCTGCATGCCGGCGATCTTGTCCTGGGCCCGCTGCATGGCCGCGCCGGAATTACCCATGGAGTCCGAGATTCCCGAGACGGCTTCGTTGACCTTCGTCGTTGCTTCGGCGGCGGTGTAACTGGCCTTGAGCGTCTCCTTTCTGGTGCGGAACTGTTCCACCCGGGATTGCAGCTGCTGGGAGGTGTCCACCAGCTTCTGCTCTTGCTCGATGATCTGGTCATGCTGGACCTTGAGATCGGCCAACTGCTCGCCCAAGGCGGCCCGTCGGGCCAGCGCTTCGCGCGCCAGGTCCTCGTTGCTTTGTTGCAACGCCGACTTGGCCTGGCCCTGGAGCTTGTCGGCTTGCTTCTGCAAGCCCTGAGCCTGCAGCTCGATTCGCTTTCGAGCGGTGGCCACGTCGGCCACGCTGCGCCGGATCTTCTGGAGCTGCTGCAATTGCTGCTCGTAGGACAGATCGAGCATGTCGCGGGGGTCTTCGGCCTTGTCCAACGCCTTGTTGGCCTTCGCCTGAAATATCCCCTTGATCCTCTGCCACGTGCCTGCCATAGATACCGAGCATAAGGCCCAGCGGTGGCCGAGGGGCAACGGCCGCTCTCCGGCCCGGCGCCACTAAGGTCGGCGCCGTGCCTGACCGTCTCTGCCTGCTCTCCGTGCACGCCCATCCCGACGATGAATCCTCCAAGGGGGCCAGCACGGTGGCCCGCTACCACGCCGAGGGCGTGCACACGGTGCTGGTGTGCTGCACCGGAGGCGAGGAGGGGGACATCCTCAACCCGGCCATGGACACCCCCGAGGTCCGGGCCGACATCGGGCGGGTCCGGATGGCCGAGCTCAAGGCGGCCACCGACATCATTGGCTACGACGACACCATCATGCTGGGCTACCGCGACTCAGGCATGCCTGATTCCGAGGCGAACGCGCGGCCCGACTCCTTCGCCAGCGCTCCGTTGGACGAGGCGGTCGGACGGCTGGTGGCCATCATCCGGCGGGAGCGCCCCCAGGTCATCCTCACCTATCCCGACGAGCAGTCCGAATACCCGCACCCCGACCATCTCCGCGTCCACGAGATCTCCCTGGTGGCCTTCGATGCGGCCGGTGACTCCGACCGCTTCCCCGATGCTGGTCCACCGTTCACGCCGTCGAAGCTCTACTACTCGGTCTGGCCGGCTGAACGGTTCCGCCAGATCCACGCCAAATTCATCGAGCTCGGCTTGAAATCCCCCTTCGACGAGAAGTGGCTGGCCCGCCTGACCCGGGATGAGCCGTCCACGACCACGGTCGACATCGCCGGTTTTGCCGACGTGCGCGGCAAAGCCCTGAAGGCGCACGCCACCCAGGTCGACCCGAACTCGCCGTTCTGGTTCGGGTTACCGCCCGAGGTCATGCGTGACATCCACCCGGTCGATCAGTTCCGGCTGGCCCGGAGCCGCATCGGCGGGACCGACGTCAGTGAAGACGATCTGTTCGCGGGGGTGCGGTCCACCTAAGGCGACCAGACCCGCTCGCAGAGGTCACTGCAGAGGTCAGTGTGCAGAGGTCACGGCAGATGTCACGGCAGAGTCACGGCAGAGGTCACGGGCTCAGACGTCGTCCTCCGCCTCACCCTCGAGGCGGGCCGGCTCCACCCCGGGCTCTCGCTCCGACTCCGGCGCATCCACCGGAAGGTCGACCGGTGGAGCCAGATGTGCCGTCATGGCGCACAGGAGCTGATCGAGGTCGTCAACCTTCCACCCGGGGATCAGGAGGGGAGTCACCGAGCCACCGCCACGCAGAATGAGCAGGACACTGTCTGTGCGCTGCTCGATCTCCCAGGTGGACACCCGACCCCATTCCAGCAGTCGCGCCTCTTCGTCGGGACGAAGGATCTCAATCCCGTTGGGCGAGATGGAGATATCGAAGGCGTCGTCACCCTTGCGCCGTGACTTCGTGAACAACGTGACACCCCGCAGCGTCGTTGCCGGCACCGGTCAGCCTCCGAAACGAGCCAGTTCCCGCAGGGGACGGAATCCGATGAGGGTCGCTCCGGCCGCGTCCAGCGCCTGGCGGACCCAGTCTTCGGTGCAGATCATCCGGTAATCGTCGACCCGGGCCTCCCAGTCGTCGGTGGCCAGGGACCGCAGCTCGGCGCTGTCGACGGCGGGGTGCAGGTGGAGTTCGGTCACCCCCGGTCGCAGGGTGGCCAGGTCCTTCTTGAACAAGTCGCGCGAGCCGACTCCGGGAATCAGCCGCATGTGGTCGGTGAAGACCGCTCCCGCCTCGGCGGCCACGGCGCGGGCGGGGAAGCCGAGGAAGCGTTCCATGCCCGGACCGACCATGCGCAGGGGCAGCCCGAATTCGATGGCCATGTCGAGGTAGATGTCGAAGAATTCAGGGCGGAGTTGCAGGGTGCCCATGTGGGAGTCGAGATGGCTCACGTCGAAGCCCCAGAGGATGGCCCGCTCGATCTGGGCTCGGCACTCGCGCCGCACCTCGTCGAGATCGGCGTGGTCCCACACGTCCTCGATGGTGCGAGGAAACCCCCCGTCGCCGCCCAGCAACGACGGGGCGATGGTGATGGGACCCCAACGGTAGAGCTCGTACTCGGCGTTCAAGGTGAGGTGCACGCCGACGTCCTCGCCTCGATACCGGCTCGACGCTTCCCGGGCCCACGGACACGGCACCATCAGGGTGGCGCTGGTGACGGTCCCGGTGTGCAGGCATTCGAAGACGCCGACGTTGGCCGAGTGGCACGATCCCAGGTCGTCGGCGTTGATGATGACCAGCCTGGCGTCGGCCGGGTACCCGAGCCGTTGGGCCAGCGTGGGATCACTCATGCCCCTCGTTTCCCCCCGTCCCCCCGTCGGCTCACGGCCACGTCGGCATCCTGGGCCCGGGCCGTGTCGGCCAGGCCCGTTTGGAACTCCACCATGGCGGCGGTGAGCTTGTCGTCATCGACGGCCAGGATACGGACGGCGAGGAGGCCGGCATTGCGGGCGCCGTTGACGGCCACCGTGGCCACGGGCACGCCCCGCGGCATCTGGACTATCGAGAGCAGCGAGTCCAGGCCGTCCAACTGTGACAACGCCACCGGCACGCCGATCACCGGCAGGGGGGTGACGGCGGCCAGCATCCCCGGCAGGTGGGCGGCGCCGCCCGCCCCGGCGATGATCACCTTGAGCCCGCTCCCGGCGGCACCGTGGCCGAAGGCCAGCATGTCGTCGGGCGTGCGATGGGCCGAGACCACCCGGACCTCATGGGGGAGGCCGAACTCGGCCAGCACGTCCGCCGCCCCCTGCATGACGGCCAGGTCGGACGCACTCCCCATGACCACGGCCACCACCGGCGCCCCCTCCGGCGCCCCCGCTCCGCCCCTCGGCCCCGAAGCGGCGGCCACTAGGCAGACCCCGTGGGAAGGTCGAGGCCGTCGGGCCGGGGCGTCCCCATGGCCAGGGCCGCCGCCCAGGCCCGGCTCCGCACGTCGATGGCGTCATCTCCACAGACCGTCACGTGTCCCAGTTTGCGTCCTGGCCGGCCCTCTTTGCCATAGAGGTGGACGTGGGCGCCCGCAACGGCCAGGCCCCCGGGGAGCAGCGCGACCGGGTCTTCCCCGGCCGTGCCGCCGAAGATATTGACGCTGGCCACCCGGGAATGCTGGAGCGCCGTGGTTCCGAGCGGCAGGTCCAGGACGGAGCGCAGGTGGTTCTCGAACTGCGAGGTGACGGCGCCTTCGATGGTCCAATGACCCGAATTGTGGGGCCGGGCCGCGATCTCGTTCACCAGCAACCGGCCATCGGTGGACCAGAAGAGCTCCACGGCCAGCACCCCCACGGCCTGGACGATCCCGGCCACCCGCTGCCCCAGGGTGACCGCTTCCGCCATGAGTTCGGGCGGGAGCCGGCCCGGGACGAGGACCTCCCGGCACACCCCGCCGACCTGAGCCGTTTCAACCGCCGGCCACGCCACCGCCTCCCCCGACGGGCGCCGGGCCACCATGACGGCCAACTCGGCGCGCAACGGCACCATCTCCTCGACCAACACCGACCCACTCAGGTGGTCCACCACCTCTGCCGCGGCGGCCAGCTCGTTGACCGGCCACACGCCCTTGCCGTCGTAGCCGCCGCGGACGGCCTTGAGGACGACCGGCCACCCGTGGTCCGCGGCGAAGGCCCCGATCGCCTCGACGGCCCGGATCCGGGGGCCGGCCTCCTCCAGGTCAACCACGATGTGGGCCGGCACCGGAATGTCCGCCGCCAGCAGGACCCGGCGCATATGCGCCTTGTCCACCGCCACCTCCAAGGTGGCCACCCCGGGTCGTACGACGACGCCTTCGGCGACCAGGGTCCGCAAGAGCGACAGGTCGACTTGCTCGTGGTCGAAGGTCATCACCTCGCAGCGCGCCGCCAGGGCACGCAGCTCGGACTCGACCAGTGGCGACCCGATCACCACCTCGGCGGCTACGTCGCAGGCGGCATCGTCGGGGTGCTCGGCCAGCACCACCATGGAGAGTCCGAGGGCACTGGCGGCCTCGCCGGCCATCCGGGCCAGCTGCCCTCCTCCCACGACCCCGACGTGATGGGTCTTCAGATCGCTAGCCTCAGCGGGAGCAGTGGGCCGGGCACCTCCGGCACACTAGGCGAGGAGACCGCAGATCATGGCCAAGCCCCTTCGAATCGGAAGCATGATTGACGTCGACCAATCGGTGCCCGACGCGGTGGCCCAAGTCAAACGCTTGGCCGCGGCCGGATTCGACCACGCCTTCGCCGCCCAGATCTTCGGGCACGACGCACTGACCCTGCTGGCGACCATCGGGGCGCAGGTCCCCGGTATTGGCCTCGGGACCGGCGTGGTCCCCGTCTACCCGCGCCATCCGATGATGCTGGCCCAGCAAGCCCTCACCGTGCAGTCCGCCACCGCCAACCGCCTCATTCTGGGCATCGGCCTCTCCCATCAGGTCGTCGTCGAGGGCGTGTGGGGGATCAGCTTCGACAAGCCGGTCCGCTACATGAGGGAGTACCTGGCCGCGTTGATGCCCCTGCTCAACGGCGAGACCGTCAACGTGACCGGCGAGCGGGTCTCCACCAACGCCTTCGCCCCGCTCGACGTGCCCGACGTCAGCGCACCGCCCGTCCTGGTGGCGGCCCTGGGGAGCGCCATGCTCAAGCTCGCCGGCACCGTGGCCGACGGCACGGTCACCTGGATGACCGGTACCCGGACCATTGAGTCGCACATCGCCCCGACCATTCGGGCCGCCGCCGAGGCAGCCGGACGCCCCGCCCCCCGCATCGGGGTGTCGCTGCCGGTGTGTGTCACGACCGACACGGAGGCGGCCGCGGCGTGGGTCGACCGGGCCTTCGCCATCTACCCGGGCCTGCCCTCGTACAAGGCCATGCTCGACAAGGAGGGCGCGGAACGCCCCTCGGACATCGCGTTGCTCGGGGACGAGGACGCGGTCGTCACCGCCATCGAGCGGTTGGCCGCCGCCGGCGCCACCGACTTCGTGGCCTCCATCTCGGGGAACCGGGAGGAACGTGACCGGACCTTGGCCGTTCTCAGTGAGCTCGCCCGGCCGAGCTGATGTTCAGCGCGACAAGGTCGTGAACTTGAACTCGTTGAGATCGGGCTGATCGTCCATCAGCCGCACGATCCCCTCGATGGTCCGCCGGGCCAGGGCGGCGTCATCGCCGGGCCGGCTCATCAAGCGCACGAACACGGCACGCCCGTCGACCACGAACGTCGGCACACCGAAGACGCTCCACTCGCCCACCGCCTGGAGGTGGGCCCGCTCGATCTCGTCAATCGGTTGACCCGAATCGACCTGGGCCAGCACCTTGTCGGCAGGCACACCGGCCGCATCGAGCACGCCGGCCACGACACCCCGATCCCGCAGGTCGAGCCCCTCGTCGTGGCGGACCGCGAACAGAGCGTGGTGCACGGCGGCGAATTGCTCGGGGTACTCGTCGCGCACGACCACACCGGCGGCCAGCGCCATGAGATCAGGCGCCTTGGCGGGGTCGTCCCAGGCCGGGATGCCGCCTTCGGGCACGTGCGCCTGGGTCAGTGAGAAGGGCAGGAACGAGACGTCCCACTCGGCCCCATCGGCCAACCCGGCCAAGATGTGCTCGTGGGCGTTGCGGGCAAAGGGACAGCGGTAGTCCCAGGTGACGGCGAATGGCTTCATACCAGCTACAACCGGAATTCCTGCGATCCCATTCCCCGGCCGGGCCGCCGAGCCCGCCGTGACAGGCGTGCCCGGTCCGATCCGGGCGTGACCAGGTTGACCACCGGCCGCAACCCCAGGCCCAGTACCGAGCCGATGGCGGCCCCACCGAGGACGTCGGTGGCGTGGTGCGCCCGCAGGTGGACCCGACTGGCCGCCACGGCCGCGGCAAAGCTCACACAGGCCACCGTCCCGGCGCTGGTCTCGGGGAGGACGAAGGCGGTGCAGAATGCCGCCAGGGTGTGACCACTCGGGAAACTGCTGCTGCTGGGCGTCCGCACCAACGCCTCCAGCTGCTCCTCGGGACGCTGCCGCTCCACCGCCGCCTTGGCCGCCCGGCTGACCAGAAGCGAGGAGATTCCGGCCGCCCCCAGGGCGACCACCGCTCGGCGCCGTGTCGGACCCGAACGGCGACCCTTGAGGCCGGTCAGCACCACCCAGACGAATCCGTAATCGGCCAGGTTGGAGACCACCGAGGCGGCACGATCGATGGCGGGCCGACCGCGCAGGGGGGCAAGGGCCGCATCGACCTTCTCGTCGAACGAGCTCGGGCTCATGCCGCTCCGAAGGCGGGGCACACGGGCTTGAAGTGGCAGAAGTTGCACAGGGGTCCGGTCCGGGGACGAAAGTCGTCATCGGCACACGCCCGCTCGATCGCGCCCCACACCGCCGCCGTCCGTCGTTCCTGTCCGCGCAGCGTCTGGGGCGTGGCGGCCGCCGACAGGACCATGGGGTCGCGCAGGTGGAAGAGTCGAACCTCGACCGGGATCCGCCCCAGGAGCTTCTCGCAGAGGAGGGCGTAGGTCTGGACGCCGACCATCCTGCCCTCCGCGTAGCGATCGGAAGGAGCGGCCCCGGTCTTGTAGTCCACGACGGTCAAGGCGCCATCGGGCGCCATATCGAGCCGGTCGATGATGCCCCGGAGCCGCAGGCCGTCCTGCTCGATCTCGACCCCGAGCTCCACGCCGATCGCCCGCACCGTGGTCGGGTCCTCCAACCGGAAGTAGTTGGCCACGAGGACCCGGGCGTCGGCCAAGAAGGCGGCGGCCTCGTCCCTCGGGAGGGCCAACTCCATGAACTCGGGGTCTGACTGCAGATCGGCCCAGGCCCGTTCGAGCTCATCGAACGCGACGGCCTCCGTGCGCCCGGCACCCTGGTGATTCCAGAAGAGTCCCTCGAGGGCGGCGTGGACCAGGGTGCCCTTGACGGCGTGGGGCGATGGCGGTTCGGGCCGATGCTCGATCACCGAGAACTGGAAGGCCAGCGGGCAGTTGGTGAACGCCGCCACCTTCGATGGCGTCAGGGTCCGGGGAAGAGTCAACGCCACCGGCCCAGGATAGGACCAGGTTCTGACATCGCCGGCCCATGCGGTAAAAAGAGGCCCCGATGGATCATGTTCTCGATCACCCCGGTGATGCCGCCCTCTTCTTGGTCGCCCTGACCACGGCGGCGTGCGCCGAGCTCCCGGCCCGATCCACCCCGGTGGGACCGGATGTGGCCGTCCCTTTCGCCCTCGAGATGAGCCGCCGAGCGCGGGCGTGGCCGTTGGTGCGGTATGCCCCCGGCTGACCTCAAGCGCAGTACGAGGTGGGCCGGGTTGCGCCCGGGCGATCCGGTGCAGGTCGACGGCACGCGCCTGCGCGGGGCGTCCTGGTCGTTTGTGGCTCATGTCGCCAACGCCGAGACGGGTGAGGAGTGGGTCGAGGTCGTGGGTGGCCGCGCCGGTGATCGCGCCGTCCGCTCCTTCCGGCCGGACCAGCTCTACGCCGCCTCGGCCCGGCCGGGTCGTGACCCTTCATTGGCGGACGCGCCGGGTCTTCCGCTGAACTGAGCCCGGACCTCTATGAGCATTCCCGTCCTCACCACAGATCGGCTGATCCTGCGGCCCTTCGTCCATGAGGACCTGGCCGTGTTGGCCGTCCTCCACGCCGAGGAGTCGTTCTGGTGGTACCCGCTGCGCGGCGGGATGAGCATGGAGCAGACGACCGGGTTTCTCGTTCGGACCATCGAGCGGTACGAAACCGACGGCTTCGGCATCGAAGCCCTGATCGATCGCCAGAGCGGAGCGATGATCGGTTGGGCCGGCCTGGCCGTCCCGCACTTTCTGCCCGAGGTCTTGCCGGCGGTCGAGGTGGGATGGCGACTGTCGGGCCGCTACCGGGGCCGTGGCCTGGCCACCGAGGCCGGGGCGGCGGCCCTGCAGTGGGGCTTCACCGGCGGGGAATTGGACCGCATCGTCAGCATCTACGAGCCCGAGAATGTGGCTTCGGGCAAGGTCATGGAGCATCTGGGGCTGGTGCCTTACCTCACGACCACTCATCCCGAGCGGGGGGAGACGATGATCGTCACCGAATTGACCAGGGCCCGGTGGCAGGAACGCCAAGCCGGTGGGTGATCTGGCGCAGCAGACCGAGGCCACCCCGGTCGGCGATGCCGACGGCCCCGGTCAGCGCCGTTTCCGCGCCCTGGTACACGACGACTGGGAGATCTGGGGACCCGAAGGCGGCTATGTCGCCGCCATCGCCCTCCGAGCCGCCGGCGCGGCCAGCCCGTTTGTCCGACCGGCCAGCTTCTTCTGCCATTACCTCTCGGTGGCGAACTTCGCTCCGGTCGACCTGGCGGTCACGCCGCTTCGCTCCGGCCGAACCGTGCTCTCGCAACGAGTCGAGATGACCCAGGAGGGCCGCCCCATCCTCGAGGCCATGGTGTGGTCGGTCGGCGAGGTCGCTGGCCTCGTCCACGACGACGCCCGGCCGCCCGACGTGCTCGACCCGGACCAACTTCCCTCGCGCGAAGAGCTGTGGCCCGACGAGGCGGAACGCTTCAGGTTCTGGAACAACTTCGACCAGCGTCCCATCGACTACTACGACCAGTGGCCGCCCACCGAACCGGCCGCGCCCGAATGGCGCACGTGGATCCGCTGCCGACCCCAGGTGAACTTTGCGGACCCTTGGATCGACGCTGCCCGCACGCTCATCGTGCTCGATGTGGTCAGCTGGCCCGCCGGTTCGCGACCACACGCCCACTCCGAGCCTCCATTCATCGCGCCCAGCCTCGACCTCTACGCGGCGTTTCAACACCCCGCCCCCTCCGACGAATGGCTTCTGCTCGACGGACATTCGCCGGTAGCGGGCGACGGCCTCATGTCGTGGACCGGTCGGATCTGGACGCGTGACCGCCGTCTGGTGGCCTCCGGCGGCGGGCAGGCGGTGTTCCGGCACACCTGAGCCGGAGGTCAGCGGCCCGTTGCCCCGTCGAGCAGTTCACGGGTGATGTCCATGTGGCCGGCGTGCCGGGCGATCTCCTCGATGAGGTGCGTCAGCACCCAGCGCAGCGTGGTCGGGCGCATCGGGCCGGCTGAGGCTTGATCCATGGAGGCGGCCCGATCGAGCACCGTATCGGCCGCCGCCGTCTCGTTCCGGTAGAACGCCACCACATCGTCGGTCGACCACCCGTCGGGCAGGGTGAACATGGTGGTCCGCCACGCCATGTCCATCTCTTCACCGGCGAAGATGGCGCGCACCCACAATCGCTCGCAGTAGCCCAGATGCACCACGATCTGGCCCAGCGAGTTGGCCGTCGGTGCGGGCTTCCAACGCAACTGGGCGTCGCTGAGACCCTCGAGCTTGTAGATGGCGCTCTCACGGAGATGAGTGATCCAGGCCCGGTCCATGGCCATCTCGTCGGCCGGAGCGGCTTCGTCCGGGCGCGGTGTGTGCATGGTGGGCGGACTCTCAGGCGTCGACGTCACCACTCCAGGGTGACCGCCGACCGTCGGAGCAGTCAAGGATCGAGCCTCAACCGGCGCCGCTCTTCTATTCCACCCCGGTGCGACCCACTACCGTGACCTGGACCCAGGAGGAGGGCGCATGGTGACCGACACGACGACGAAAAGATTTGCCGGCAAGGTGGCGGTGGTCACCGGGTCGTCAGCGGAGCCGAGCATCGGCCGGTCGTCCGCCCTGCGCCTCGGCCGCGAAGGTGCATCGGTCGTCATCAACGGCCGGGACGAGAGCGCGTTGGCAGCCACTGAGCGGTTCCTGCACGATCAGGGAATCGCCGTGGCGTCGGTGTCGGGTTCGATGGAGGGCGAAACAACCCCGGGCCGGTTGGTCGATGCCGCCGTTGATCACTTCGGCCGGATCGACCTGCTGATGAACACCATCGGGGGCGCCCGCTTCCAGGGTTCCTTCGAAGAGATGGACAAGGCCGATCTGATGGACACCGTCGCGTTCAATACATGGCCCACCCTGGCGCTTGTTCAGGCAGCCCTGCGCGGGGGCTTGGCGGACGGCGGTGGGTCGATCGTCAACATCTCGAGCGGCTCACCCCGCAAGACGACTGCCAGAATGATCGCCTATGCCGCGGCGAAGGCTGCGCTGAACACGCTCACTCGGACGATGGCAGCCGATCTCGGACCCAGGGGAGTACGCGTCAATGCGGTCAGCCCGGGACTGACCAAGACCACGGCGACCCGGGTCATGTGGGAAGGCGACGATGGCCGTGCCGCCGGTGCCCACGCCGTCCTGGGCCGGCTCACCGAAGCCGACGACATTGCCGCGGCGGCAGCGTTCTTGTTGTCAGACGATGCCCGTCAGATCACCGGCGTCGTGCTGGATGTCGACGGCGGGAACCACCTGAACAGCGGCGGGTGGACTCCCATCACGCCGCGTCGCCCAGCAGCGTCCTGAGTCGTGGAACCACGTCGTGGCCCAGTCGGAGGATCTGTTCCCTGACCTCGTCCGGAGCCATCCCGGGCAGGTGGACGCGCAGGTTGAGGGCGTCGGCGCCGGTCACGGTGAGGACCTCGTGGAGTCGTCCCGCCACCTGGTCGGGGTCATGCCCGCTGATGGTCTGATCAGCGCCGAATGCGCCCGACCCCCCGGCATAGGTGGCGTAGACCTTTCGCTGTCGGTCGACCAGCTCGCGCTGGGGATCGCCCAACCACACCCGTCGGATGAGCACCTTCGACTGCCGCCCGCCCGCTTCGTCGTAGCTGGTGCAGATCCGGGACAATCGATCAACCGCCGACATCCCCTCCATCAATATGCCCGCCCCGCAGGCCGCCGCCCTCTCGGCGGCGGCCCGCGAGGACGCGGCGCTGAGGACGGCCACGGGGTGCTGGGCGCAGTGGCCCAGTGCCGGGTCCTCGCCGAGTGCGCCCAGCTGGCGACCGCGCAGCAGGTCGACCAGCCGGGGAAGCTCTGCTTTGAACGTGGTGACGGCCGAGCCGATGGGGACTCCCATCACCTCAAAGTCGAGCGCCAGTGCGCCGGCGGCAACACCCACGCCCACCCGTCCCGGATGGCGAGCGGCGAGCCACGCCACCTCTTCGGCCACCAGCGTGGTGGGCCGCAGCGGCAGCAGCAGGGGACAGGCGGCGGCCCAACCGCCGGCGTTCTCCTCCAGGACGAAGGTCACCATCTGCAGGGGATTCGGAAGGTAGCCGGGAAACCCACCGTGGTGCTCGCTGGTCATGATCCCGTCGAAGCCGTGCGAGAGGGCCAACTGCGCCTGGGCGCAGAGCTCGACGATCACGTCGGGAGCAGACAATTCGTTGTGCGGGTAGAGGCGAAGTGAAATTGAACCGGCGGCAAACGGTTCGCTGTCGCCGGTCGCCACGGCGGGAGACCTTACCGGTGCCGCTCCATCGACCCCGAGCTCGACCCGAGCTCGACCCGCGACCGCTCGACCCGAGCTCGACCCGGAGCGTGACCACTGTGATGCGTTACTCGGTGGCGTACCCGTCCATGCGAGCCAATATGCGCAGCATCACTTCGTCGGCTCCGGCGCCGATGGAATCGAGGCGGGTGTCGCGGTAATAGCGCGAGGCCCAATGTTCGGCCATGTAGGCGATGCCTCCATGAAATTGCAGGCAGGTGTCGGCCACTTCACGTTGGAGGCGTGAGCCCATCAATTTGGCGATGGTGGCAAAGCGCGTGGCATCTTCGCCGCGTCGCACGGCATCGGCGCAGGCGCGGGAGTAGTGCTTGAGCATGTCGTGCCGGGCCGACAATTCGGCCAGCACGAATTGCAGGTGCTGATTGGCCATGAGCGGCTTCCCGAAGGCCCGGCGCTGGCTAAGGTACTCCTTGGTGCGCCGCAAGGCCTGCTCAATGGAACCAACCTGCTTGTAGACCGTGATCAGGCGCTCGGCCTGGAACTGCACCATCTGTTGCTGGAAGCCACGCCCGATCTCTCCGATGGTGTGCGACATCGGCACTCGGACGTCGGTGAACGACAGTTCCGCCGTGTCGCTCGACCACATGCCCAACTTCTCGAGCTTGCGGGAGACGACGACGCCGTCGGTCGAGGTCGGTACGACGATGAGGGACATGCCGCGATACCCGTCCTCCTCCGAGGTGCGAGCCAGCAGGCACAGCCAGTCGGCCTGGGTGCCGTTGGTGATATAGAGCTTCGACCCGTTGATGATCCACTCGTCACCGTCTCGCACGGCACGGGTGCGAATGCCGGCCACATCGCTGCCCGCGTCGGGCTCCGTGACGGCGATGGACGCCACGACGTCCCCGGCGATGGAAGGCGTCAGATAGCGCTCCTTGAGCTCGGGTGATCCGTATCGAGCGAGGGCGGGCGTGGCCATGGACATCTGGACCGCCATGGCCATCGGGACGCCACCGCAGTTGATCCGACCCATCTCCTCGCCGGCGATCACCGTGAACGAGTGATCCGCCCCCATTCCCCCGTACGCCTCGTCGTACTCCAGGCCGAGCAGGCCGACCGCGCCCAGCTTGGGGAAGAGTTCGTGAAGCGGGGACGAGCGTGCCGCCTCCCACCCGTCGATGTGGGGTTCGATCTCACGCTCAAACAGGTCCCGCAGTGTCTTGCGGAAAATCTGATGTTCGTCCGTCTCGATCACACGCAGGACGTTACCACCGGGTAACCGCTTCTCCCTTGGCAGCGCAGGCCCCCTACACTGCGCATTCGTGACAGCTGAGCTGGTCCACGTCGCCCACCGCGGTTTCGTCCGAACTCTGACGCTCGACTCGCCGGCCAACCGCAACGCGCTCTCGGCGCAACTGCTCGATGAGTTGGCGAAGGGACTCCGGGACGCCGCCGCCGACCCGACCGTCAGGGCCATGGTGCTGACGGGCACCGGGAGCGTGTTCTGCTCCGGCGCCGATCTTTCCGAGCGGGACCGGAGCCTGCCGTCACGTCTCCCCGAGATCTTCGAGACCATTCGCACGGCCGGCCAACCCGTCATCGCCAAGGTCAACGGACACGCCCGGGCCGGTGGCCTCGGCTTGATCGCCGTGTCCGATATGGCCGTCGCCTCGTCGGAGAGCACCTTTGCCTTCAGCGAGGTCCGGGTCGGCGTGGCACCCGCCATGATCCTGGTTCCCGCACTGCGGGTGGCCGACCCACGATTCCTGGCTCAAATGACCCTGACCGGAGAGCGGTTCAGCGCCACGGCGGCGGGACACGCTGGACTGCTCAGTGCTGTGGTGGACGGCGAAGGCGAGCTCGACCGCTGGGTAGAGCGGGCGGTCGATGCCATTCTCAGGTCGGCTCCGGGCGCCGTGGCGGCCACCAAGGAGCTGCTGGCCGAGCTGCCCGGGCGGGAGTGGTCACACAGTGTGGCGCGGGCGCAAGAACGGTCGGCCGAGTTGTTCGCCGGTGCGGAGGCGTCCGAGGGCATGGACGCCTTTTTGAACAAGCGCACCCCTTCGTGGGATCGGTCCACCTCGTGAGCACGCCTCTCGTCTCCCGACTGAAGGTCACCGGCGCTGAATATCAGGACAACGCCGCAGCCATGACCGTCCTCGTCGGAGACGTCGAGGCGCTCCACCGGGAACTGCTGGGCGGGGGCGGACCGCAGTACGTCGAGCGCCACCTCGCGCGCGGCAAGATGATGGTGCGCGAGCGCCTCGAAGCGCTGGTCGACCCTGGGACCCCCGTCCTGGAGCTGTGCCCCCTGGCCGGACTCGAGACGGGAGACTCGGTCGGTGGCGGCGTCGTAGTTGCGTTGGCGGAGATCTTCCACACCCAGTGCCTGGTCATCGCCAACGACCCCACGGTACGGGGCGGTACGACGAGCCCCACCACGATCAAGAAGCTCCTGCGGGCCATGGACGTGGCCGAGCTCAACCGGCTTCCCCTGGTGATCCTGGTCGAGTCCGGTGGGGCGGACCTGCCCCGTCAAGCCGACGTGTTCGTGCCCGGCGGCGAGCAGTTCCGCCGCCTGACGCAACTCTCGGCCAAGGGCATCCCCTCCATCTGCGTGGTCTTCGGATCATCCACGGCGGGAGGGGCCTATCTCCCGGGCATGAGTGACTACACGGTCATGGTGGACGGGCGGGCCCGGGTCTTCCTCGGCGGGCCGCCGCTGGTCAAGATGGCCATTGGCGAGGACGCCGACGAAGAGGAGCTTGGTGGTGCGCTCATGCACGCACGGACCTCGGGTCTGTGCGACTACCTGGCCCGGGACGAGGACGAGGCCTTGCGACTGGCGCGCGGCATTGTGGCGCACCTGCACTGGCCCCGCCTCGGTCCCGGACCGTCGGGCCCGGCCGACCCGCCGCTCTTCCCGGCCGAAGAGCTCCTGGGTATCGCTTCGGTCGATGTCCGTGTTCCGTTCGACGTGCGAGAGATTTTGGCCCGCATTGTGGACGGATCGCGATTCGAGGAGTTCAAGGCGTCCTATGGGGCCCAGTTGGTCTGCGGTTGGGCGTCACTCGGGGGTTATCCCCTGGGCATCGTGGCCAACAACGGGATCCTCTTCTCCGAGGAGGCCCAGAAGGGGGCCCAATTCATTCAGCTCTGCAATCGAAGTGACACGCCGATTCTCTTCGTCCAGAACATCACCGGGTTCATGGTGGGTACCCGCTACGAGCAGGGCGGCATCATTAAGGACGGGGCCAAGCTGATCAACGCCGTGTCGAACTCCACGGTGCCCCACCTCACCCTCATGGTGGGCGCCAGCTATGGCGCCGGCAATTACGCCATGGCCGGTCGGGCGTACGACCCCCGCTTCGTCTTTACCTGGCCCAACCACCGCATCGCCGTCATGGGTCCCAAGCAGTTGGCCGGCGTGCTCTCGATTGTGCGGCGCAATGCGGCGCAATCGGCCGGACGCCCCTTCGATGAACAGGCGGACGAAGAATTGCGGTCTGAGACCGAGGCGCAGATCGAACGGGAGTCGACGGCACGGTTCGCGACCGGACGGCTGTGGGACGACGGCATCATCGACCCTCGTCAGACGCGCACCGTATTGGCCATCGCGCTGACCGCGGTGCATTCGGCCGCCGTGCAGGGCACAGCCACGTTCGGGGTGGTTCGTCACTGATGGCGGGGCTTCCGTTGCAGCGAGTCCTGGTGGCCAACCGGGGAGAAATCGCCCGTCGGGTCATCCGGGGCGCGCACGATGCCGGCCTCGAGGCCGTGGCGGTCTATGCGCCCGATGACGCCGACTCGCCGCACGTCGGAGAGGCGGATGCCGCGGTACCGCTGCGTGGGAGCACTCTGGCCGAGACCTATCTCAACACCGACGCTCTCATCGCGGCGGCCCAGTTGTCCGGGGCGGATGCGTTGCATCCAGGGTACGGCTTCCTCTCGGAGAATCCGGCCCTGGCCGACGCCTGTGGCGAGGCCGGGCTCGTGTGGGTGGGTCCCACTCCGGCTGCCATGCGGGTCATGGGCCACAAGACGCGGGCGAAGGAGACGGTGGCCGCGGCCGGGGTTCCCGTACTCCCGAGTGTGGTGCTCCGCCAGGGAATGTCCGACGACGAAGTCCTCAGAGGGGCCACCTCGGTTGGCTTCCCCGTACTGGTCAAGGCCTCGGCCGGCGGCGGTGGCCGTGGCATGCGTCTGGTCGAGGCGCCAGGAGACCTGCGGGACGCAGTCGCCGCGGCCCGGAGAGAGGCTGCCGCGGCCTTCGGTTCCGATGAGGTCTTTCTCGAGCGATACCTCCGGTCACCTCGTCACGTTGAGGTGCAAGTCGTCGGAGACGAGGATGGGACCATCCTGCATCTCTACGACCGGGAATGTTCGGTGCAGCGCCGCCATCAAAAGGTCATTGAGGAGGCGCCGGCGATCCTGGTCGACACGGCCACTCGGGCCGGCATGTGGCGGGCGGCCACGTTGGCGGCGGCGGCGGTCGAGTATCAGGGCGTCGGCACGGTGGAGTTTCTGGTCGATGACAAGGAGTTCTTCTTTTTGGAGATGAATACCCGACTGCAGGTCGAGCATGGCGTCACTGAACTGGTGACGGGTCTCGATCTCGTCGGCTTGCAGTTCTCGGTCGCGGCCGGTCGTCCGCTGCCCATCTCCCAGGCGGAGGTGACGGCGTCGGGCCATGCCATCGAGGTACGCCTCTGCGCCGAGCGACCCAGCGAGGACTATCGACCCACTCCGGGCGACGCGGGCCACGTGCGGTGGCCCCATGGTCCCGGTATCCGGGTCGACGCGGCCATCGAGTCCGGCAGCAAGGTCAGCCCGGCCTACGATTCCTTAGTGGCCAAGGTGATGGCCTGGGCCGTCGACCGAGCGTCGGCCAGGGCCCGGCTGGCCCGCGCCGTCGGCAGCTTGGAGCTCGACGGGCTGGAGACCAATCGATCGCTGTTGGCCGCCGTGCTGGCCGACGACGCCTTCGTCAACGGCGACATCGGAATCGACTATCTCGACGCTCGACCCGACCTCAGGGTCGCCCGGCTCAGCGATGAGACTCGGTTCCGGCATGCCGCGGCGGCCGCCTTGGCCTTGCTGCGGGCCCGGGCAGCGCAGAGTCTCGTCCCGGTGCCGGCGGCCGGCTGGCGCAATGTCGGGGCCGCGCTCCACATCGACGAGTTCACCGATTCGGTGGGGACCCTCGAGGTCCGTGCGCCGTCGCTCGATGGGCCGGTCAGCCTCCGGCGGCAGGGTGAATGGGCGGAAATTGGCCGCGCCACCGTGTCGGACGAACGCGTGGACCTCACCTCGGAGGGAATACGCCGGCGCTATGCCGTGCGTGTGTCGCCTCACGCGGCCGAGGTGAGCGGGCCCGAGGGCCAGTCGAGCTTTGCCCGCCGCGGTGAGGACGATCCGGACGATCAGAGCGGCCTGGCGGGGGAGTGTCGGGCCCCGCTGCCCGGCGCCATCGCCAAGGTCCTGGTGACGGAGGGCGACGCCGTCGTCGAGGGAGATGCCCTGGTGGTGCTCGAGGCCATGAAGATGGAGCACACCCTGCGAGCGGCGGGAGCGGGCACGGTCGGTGAGGTCTTGTGCGCCGTCGGGCAACAGGTCGACGTGGGCGATCTCCTGGTGGTGGTGACGCCGGAGTGACCCCCACCCCGTCGGTCCTGCGGGTGGCCAACTGCAGCGGGTTCTTCGGCGATCGCCTCTCCGCCGCCGAGGAGATGGTGTCCGGCGGTCCGATCGACGTCCTGACGGGTGACTGGTTGGCCGAATTGACCATGTACATCCTGCACAAGACGCGTGAGCGCAGTGGAGGCTACGCCCGCACCTTCCTCCGGCAACTCGAGGAGGTGCTCCCCGCCTGTCTGGAGCGCGGCATCACCATTGTCTCCAACGCCGGCGGGCTCAACCCTGAAGGACTGGCGGCGGCCGTAACCGAATTGGCTCGACGTCAAGGGCTGGACGTTCGGGTGGCGTCGATCTCCGGTGACGACATCACCGATCGTGTCCCGACTCTGCAGGCCGACGGATGGCCCTTCGTCAACCTCGATACGGATGAGCCGCTACCGACGGACGCCGAGTTGGTGACGGCAAACGCCTACCTGGGAGCGCGACCGATTGCCGACGCCCTGGGGGCGGGGGCGCAGGTGGTGGTGACCGGCCGCGTCACCGACGCTTCGGTGATCGTGGGTCCCGCGCTGCACGCCTTCGGTTGGCGTGACGGCGAGCTCGACCACATCGCGGGCGCCGTGGTGGCCGGGCACGTCATCGAGTGTGGCGCGCAGTGCTGCGGTGGGAACTACGCCTTCTTTGACGAGATTCCCGATCCCACCCATATCGGGTTCCCCATCGCAGAGCTTCATCCCGACGGATCGTCGGTCATTACCAAACACCCCGGCACCGGGGGAGCCGTCACCGTCGGCACCGTCACGGCTCAGCTCCTGTACGAGATTGCGGGCCCGCGCTACCTGAGTCCCGACGCCGTCGCCCGCTTCGACACCATCGCGTTGGGGCAGGAAGGCCCGGATCGCGTCCGGATCGCCGGGGTGGTGGGTGAGCCGCCGCCACCGACCCTCAAGGTGACGGCCAATCTCGAGGGTGGGTGGCGCAATTCCATGACGCTGGCCATCACCGGAGCATTGGTGGAGCAGAAGGCTCGCTTGGCTGCCGACACCGTATGGGCCGGCATCCCGGCCGGCCGCGCGTCGTTCTCGGAGACGTCGGAGGATCTCGCGGGTGATCTCAGCGGCGAGGGCATGGCGTTCCTTCGCCTGGCCGTGCGAGGTGACGACGAGGGCTCGGTCGGTCGAGCCTTCTCCGGCGCAGTGGTCGAGACGAGCCTGGCCAGCTACCCCGGAACCTTCTTCACGTCCGCCCCCACGCCGGCCCAAGCGGTCGCTCGGTACTGGCCCACCACCGTGGTGGCCGACGAGGTCACGCCGCGGATTGCCTGCGATGGCGCGGCCATCAGCAATTCGCCACGATCCCACCGCGGCGAACCGACGCTTCGGGCCGAGCCGATGTCCGCTCCCACCCCTTCCACCCCCTCCATCCCTCCCGCCTCCCTCTCGGCGTCACCCATCACCGTGCCGCTCTGGGTGCTGGTGGGGGGACGGTCGGGGGACAAAGGTGGGGACGCCAACGTCGGGCTGTGGGCCGACAGCGACCTGGTGGCTCAATGGCTGCTCCACACCTTCGAGGTCGCCCAGTTCCGAGCGATCCTGCCCGAGGCGGCCGCCTTCGAGATCAGTCGATATCCGCTTCCCAACCTCGGTGCCGTCAACTTCGTCGTGCACGGCATCTTGGGCTGGGGTGTGGCCTCAAACCTTCGTTTGGATACCCAGGCCAAGGGGCTGGCCGAACTCCTCCGGTCGCGCCCCTGCTCGGTGCCCCCCGAACTGGTCTCGACGGGAGCTCCGGCCAAGCGTTTGGCAGCGCTAGATGGGGCAGGGCGCGCTAGGTTCGATGGGGAGAACTGAGTTTCCCATTCGTGGGGTACGGAAACCGGGGTGACGACATGAGTCCAGGAGCACCTTCTACGGCTGCGGCGGGTCAACCGTCGGTTCGGAGTCCACTCGGCAAATTTCTCTTCGACCACACCATCGACGAGTATCCACAGGGCAGCCGGCGCTGGGGCTACCTCACGCTGGCCGTGTTGGCCACGGTCATTCTCTACTACGTCTACTACACGCAGACCGGAGTGACGCCGAACATCCTGGCCGGCTTCCACATGAGTTTTGCCTTCTACATCGGGATCATCGTCGTCTCGAACTTGTTGGGCGCGTTCGCGTCGTTGCCGGCCGGCCGGACCGACCGGCTGGGCCGCACCAACGTGGTGATTTACGGACTGCTGATCGTCGGACTTCTCACCGCAATCGGTATCCCGCTGTGCACCGGCGAGTGGTCGTACGCCGCCGTCACGTGCTTGATCGGCATTGTCGAGGGAGCGATCCTGGTGGCCACCCCGGCCCTGGTTCGGGACTTCAGCCCCCAGCTCGGTCGAGCATCGGCCATGGGCTTTTGGACCATCGGCCCGGTGGCGGGGAGCCTCATCACCTCGCTGGTGGCACTGCACACGTTGGACCACTTCGGGCAAACCCATTGGAAGAGTCAATTCGTCATTTCCGGTGTCGCCGCGCTGGTCGTCTTCGCTATTTCGCTGGTCTTCTTGAAGGATCTGTCCGCTCAGCTCCGAGACCAACTGATGGTGTCGGCCCGGGACCAGGCTCTGGTCGAGGCGCGGGCGCGTGGCCTGAGCGATCGCCAACTGGTGGAGGCGACCGAGAAGCCCTGGAAGCAGATCCTCAAATGGGACCTGGTCGGGATGTCCATCGGCATCGCCCTGTTCCTTCTGGTGTACTACGCCGCGGCCAGCCTGTTCACCATCTACTACCCCGTCATCTTCCAGAATCCCAACGGTGCGGGGTTCACGGTGACCCAAGCCAATGGATTGAACACCTGGTTCTGGGGTGCCGATATGGTGTCGCTGGTCGTCGTCGGCGTCCTCTCCGACACGCTCAAGGTGCGCAAGCCGTTCATGCTGGTCGGTGCGGTGGTCTCCATCGTGATGCTGTTCGTGTTCCTGGGCAACGCCACGCACGCCCACACCGGCTACTACACCCTGGCCATCGAAGCCATGTTGCTGGCTCTGGGCCTGTCGCTGGTGTTCGCCCCGTGGATGGCCGGCTACACCGAGAGTGTCGAAGACAAGAATCCGGCGCTGGTGGGTACCGGTCTGGCCCTGTGGGGCTGGATCCTCCGACTCACCGTCGGCCTCTCGTTCATCTTCTTGCCGCTGGTCATCACCAGCGTCAACCCGATCGTCGACAACCTCCCGGTGGCGCAGAAGGTCATAGATGGCCAGACCATTCAGGCCTTCGTGGGCACGCATCCGAAGACCATCGCCTTCGCCACCGAGCACCAGCCGCTCCTGACCTTGCTGGCCAAGGACCCGGCGGCGGCCGCTCGGGTGGGGGCGGATCCATCGCCGGCCAATATCGCCGCGGCCACGAAGGCCTTCGGAGCCAAGGGCCTGGCCGAGCTGGCCAAATTCGAGACCCAGCTGAAGGCACTCGTCCAGCCCTACCAGGCCCAGCTGACCTTCATCCAGGCCAATCAGGCGGCCTTGTTGGATTTGAGCGCGGCACAGAAGGAAGCGCCGCACCAGTGGCAGCACTGGTTCTACGTCGACCTGGCCGGCATGGTCGTCTTCATCCCGCTGATCTGGCTGACCAAGGGCCGGTGGCGGCCGGCTTCGGCTCGCCGTGACGCCATGGAACACGATGCTCGCGTGAACGAGGAGCTGGCTCGCCTCGTCGGCCAGAGTGAGGTCCGGGTCTAGATATCGCAGGTCAGCACTTGGGTCAAGCAAGCCGGCGGCTCCGGCTCTCGGGCCTCAGTCGGCGAGGGAACGGGCCTGGGGATAGATGGTTTCTCCCCGAGCCAGCATGGCCACGAACTGGTCTATGCGCTTGGCTCGGGTCTCTGCTTTCTTGGCGTTCCCAATTCGATAGAGCACGGCGTATCGATTCTGGCTGGTGAGGAGCTCGAACATCGCCCGTGCACGTGGTTGGGCGGCCAAGGCGTTCGACAGATCATCGGGGACCTCAATGGTTGACTGGCTGGCGTAGGCGGCGTCCCAGCGGCCGTCGCTCTTGGCGCTCGCCAACTCCGCCTCCCCCGCTGGTTGCATCCGGCCGGTGGCGATCAACCTCTTCGCGATGACCGTGTTCCTCTGGGACCATGGACTCCGAGCTTTCCGCGGGGTGAACCGTCGACGAAACGTTGTCGAGTCCCTGCGTCCGATTTGACCGTCGATCCATCCAAAACAGATCGCCTCGTCGAGTGCCTGATCATACGAGAGCGCTGTCGGATCGACCGTGCCCTTCTTGGCCAGGACGAGCCAGACTCCCGGCGATTGCCCGTGGTGTCGGCGCAACCAATCCTGCCATGCCGCCGCGTCAGCCACCACGAGTTCCGTCGCATCCATGCGTTCCACGGTATCGGTCGACGGGTCGGGAACGGCCCCATCGTTCCTCGCTCCTCGGCGACGCGGGGATCGTACTCCTCCACGGTGTCTACGCGGAGCCGCATGGCAGGATGACGGCGTGGAGACCGCCCTTCGTCTCGCCGCCCTCGTCCTGGGCATCCTCGTCATTGTCGGCACCGCGTTGAGCGTCTTTACCGGACTGGTGGTGCCTCGGGCGACTTCGTCTCGGGTCATGCGGGTCATCGGTCGTGTCCTCGGTGGTTCGGCCCGGCGCCTGGTGCCTCGGCTTCCCACCTATGAGCTGCGTGATCGGCTCATGTCGTTTACGGGGCCCGCTGCCATGATCCTCCTCTTCATGTCATGGCTGCTCCTCCTCGTGCTGGGCTTCGGTCTCATGGTCTGGTGGGCCAGTGGTCTCGACTTCGGCTCGGCCCTGGCCATCGCCGGCTCGTCGGTCTTCACCCTCGGCATCGCCACCGCATCGCACCCCGGGGCCAAGGCGTTCGAGATCACGGCGGCCGGGGTCGGTCTCCTGGTGGTGGCACTCGAAATCGCCTACCTGCCCGCGCTCTACAACGCCTTTGCCACGCGTGAGACGGAAGTGACACTGCTGGCGAGCCGATCGGGCACCCCGGCCTGGGGGCCGGAGATCCTGGCCCGTCACCACATGTTGGGCAACATCGACGAACTCCCGCCGCTCTACGCGGACTGGGAACGCTGGGCCGCCGCAGTTTCCGAGAGCCACGCCAACTACCCAGCCCTCATCTGGTTCCGATCGCCTGTTTCCTCACGGGGTTGGCTCTTGAGCCTGGTGGCCATGATGGACTCGGCCGCGCTGTATCACGCCGTCAACCCAGACGAGACTCCTCGGCAGGCGCGCCTCTGCCTCACCATGGGAACGGGGTGCCTCCGGTCCATGGCCCGGGCGCTTCACATCCCACATGATGTCGACCCCCTGCCGACCGCGGGCATCAGACTGACCCGCGAGGAGTTCGTCCAGGGCTACCGGCGTCTCGAGCAGGTGCATTTTCCGATGGACCGCGACCTCGAGGACTCGTGGCGCCACTTCCAAGGGTGGCGAATCAACTACGAATCGATCGTCGACAGCCTCACTCGGTTGACCCTGCCCCCGCCCGCACCGTGGCTGCTGGCGCAACCGATCATGGGGCCGGCCGAACGGCCCGGTGTGCTCAACCGGACCCCCGATCACCCGGAAGGGACTCAGTTCATCGTGTCGAGCAAGACCTTCAAGACACCGTCGCGGCGGGAGTCGAAGAGCTGATACGCCTCGGCCGCCTGGCTCAGACCCATGTGATGGGTGAAGGTATCGGCCAGCGAGAACCTCCCGGCCTGCACCAGGGGCACCAACGCCGACCAGGTGCTGGGCACCGGTGCGAAGATCGTCCGTAGGGTCAGGCTCTTCAGGAACACCAACCCCATGGGGAAGGCGAGATCCATGGTCAGATTGACACCGACCACCGAGACGGTGCCACCGGTCGCTGCGCAGGAGATGGCATCGACCACCGTGGCATCGGCGCCGATGGCTTCGATGACCGATTCCGCGCCTCGCCCGCCCGTGGCCGCGAGAACCTGTTGTGATCCGGGGGCCACCCGGGCGTCGATCGGTTCGGCCCCCATCCGCTCGGCCCGGGCTAGGCGCTCCGGGACCATGTCGATGGCGAGGATGCGGGCCGGGCCGAAGAGTCGTGCGCACTGGAGGGCCATGATGCCGACCGGACCGAGCCCGACCACCACCACGGTTGACCCGGGTCGGATGTCGGCTCGCGCCGCGCCCAGATAGCCCGTGGGCAGGATGTCGGTCAGGAGGACCGCTTCTTCATCGCCCACGCCTTCGGGGATGCGCAAGGCAAAGGTGTCGGCGAATGGAACGGCCATCGCCTCGGCCTGCCCACCGGGAAGGTCCGGGACGGTGCCGAACGCCGTGGACTTGCCGGCCAGGCACACGTTGGGCAATCCAGCCAGGCAGGGCCCGCAGACTCCGCACCCGATGACGCCCGAGACCAGCACACGGTCACCCACCGAGTGCGTGCGCACCGCCGGGCCTGCTTCGTGAACCGTCCCGATCGCCTCGTGTCCGAGCTGAATCCCGCTCCCGGTGGGCGCGTCGTGGAAGAGATGCAGGTCTGAGCCACAGATAGCGGTTCGCTCGACGGTGATGATGATGCCGCTCGGACCGGGCAGCTCGGGGTCGGGCACCTGCTCCACCCGGACATCCCTCGGACCCTGCAAGATGGTGGCTCGCACGACCGCACGCTACCGGGCGGAGGACTACCATGATGGGGGCCAATTTTGCGGCTGCCATCTCCTATGACCCTGGTTCTCGAACTTCCCTCCACCATCGACCCGTCAGTCGTCGACGACGTCGATCTCGATACCTTTTTCGCCACCGAGGATCTGTGGGCCGTCATCGTGTGGAATGACGACGTCACGACGTTCCAAACGGTCATACAAGCCTTCGTGGAGATCTTCCACCACTCGGTGGAGCGGGCGGATCAGCTGGCCTGGAAGATCCACCGGACCGGCAAGGCGGTGGCGGCCATTCGACCCAAGGACGAGGCCGAGGCGGCGGTGAGGGATCTCCACCGCCGCAAGATCTCAGCCTCGCTCGATCGGGCCTGAGTACCCCGAGCGCTCCAACGCACCTGCCTCGAGGCGCTCACGGAGGCGTTGGCGGATTGAAGGCCATTCCTCGGCCATGATGGAAAACCGGGCCGAGGTGCGGACCGTGTCGTCGGATCCTGGCCGGTCAGCCCGCATGATCCCATCGAGCCGTCCGCCGATGCGCTCGATCGCCGTTCGGGAGCGGGTGTTGCGCACATCGGTCTGCAAGCCGATCCGGTGCACCTGCCACACCCCGAAGGCGTGCTCCATCATCAAGAGCTTGGCTTGGGTGTTCACCACTGATCGTTGCGCCGTGCCCGACAGCCAGGTGAAGCCGATATCGACCACGTCGGGGATTCCGTGGCGTTGGTGGGATGCCCCCGGGGGCCACTGCCAGAAGTACATCTCGCAGTACCGGGTGGCCCCCACGACCACTTCCGAACCGTCGGCCTGCCGGCGCACGGTGACGAAGGCCACATGGGCCCCCGAGGCGACCTTTTCAAGAGCGTCGACCACGTACGCCGTCATCTGCTCCCGCCCGTCGGGGGTATAGGTCCATTGGTAGGTGCTGCGATCTTCGGACGCGGCACGGACCAGGGCCTCGATGTGATCCATCCTCAGCGGTTCAAGTCGGACCTGGCTACCTTCCAGGACGAACGGGTCAAGCATGCCCGCCGCCACTAGGGGCGCCGACCGGAGCGCCATGAGGTGCGCCTTCAGGTGCGCCAACCGGAGCGCCACCGCCCAGCACGACGAAGTCACGCTGATGGACCAGGGTAAAGGCCCCCACCATGCCGATGAACGCGACGATGGCGCCGATGACCATGAGATGATCCATGCTGCTGGCGAATCCGACCTTGTAGGCGTGCAAGAGGGTCGACCGGGCGGAGGCAGGTACATGGGGCAAGGTCTGGCGCACCTCGCCGGCCGTCATGGCTGCGGCGAGACCCGGTCCGCCCTGATGCAGCACGATCCGGCCAATCGACGTCTGGCGCAGGGCGGCCGACGTGTGGCTCACGATCTGGCTCTGGAAGACCGCTCCCAACACCGCGATGCCGGTGGCGATGCCGACCTGGCGGAACGTGTTGTTCGTGCCCGAGGCCATGCCGCTCTGCTGTGGCTCCACCACCGAGATCGAGGCCGAGGCCAACACCGGGTTGACCATGCCGATGCCGAAACCACCCACGATGAACCCGGGGAGAAGGACGGTCCACGCCGAATCGAAGTTGATAGTCGTCATGAGCAGCAGGCTGCCCGTGATCAGGAGCATGCCGATCCCGAGCAGATAGCGCGACTTGATGCGCACGGTGGCCCGCCCGGCGAAGGGGGCCACCAGGAACGCCAGGAGGGTAAGGGGCAGGAAGCGGAGGCCGGCCTGGAGCGGGCCATACCCGAGGTCGTCCTGTATGTAGAGCGTCAGATACAAGAACATGGCGAAGATGGAGGCGGACATGGCGAAAGCCACCATCGATACCCCGACCACCGCGGGCTTCCGGAAGAGGTCCAGGCGGAGCATCGGGTCCTTGGTCTTCACCTCGTTGACGAAGAAGATCACCATGAGCACCGCCGAGGCGACGAACAGGCTGACAATGGTCGTGCTGGACCAGCCGTCATCGTTGCCGCGCACCAGGGCGAAGACCAGAATGAAGAGGCCGAGCGAGAACGAGACAAAGCCGATCCAGTCGATCCGTCGCGTGCTGGGATCGCGGGATTCGGCGATCTTGGCCAGCGTGATGATGATGGCCAACGCGCCGATGGGCACATTGACGAAGAAGATCCAACGCCATCCGATGGCACTGGTGATGGCGCCGCCGACCAGCGGGCCGACGGCCACGGCGCCCCCGGTCACGGCGCCGAAGATCCCGAAGGCGGTCCCTCGATCCTTACCCTGGAAGGCCTGGGCGATCAGGGCCAGCGAGGTGGCGAACATGATGGCGCCGCCCACCCCCTGCACCGCACGGGACAGGTTCAGCATGAGGGAGTCGGTGGAGAGGCCGCAGGTCAGCGAGGCCAGGGAGAACACGGCCAGGCCCACCGCAAAGACGATGCGGCGCCCGAACATGTCGCCGATCACCCCGGCCGTGAGCAGGAAGGCGGCCAGGGTCAAGGAATAGGCGTCAACGACCCATTGCAGGTCCGAAAAACTCGAGTGGAGCGCCCGTTGGATGTCGGGCAGGGCCACGTTGACGACCGTGATGTCGAGCAGGAGCATGAAAATGGCGGTACAGACCGCGATGAGCGTCCACCACTTGCGTTCGAGCGTCGGCATTTGGGGAGTGTATCGAGGGTCCGATCACGCCCGTACACTTTGGTGTGATCGTTGCCTCGTCACTCACGATTGAGATAGGCGATCGGATGCTGGTCTCCGATGCCTCCTTTGTCGTGGGCGCCGGCGAAAAGGTGGGGCTGGTCGGTCGCAACGGCACCGGGAAGTCGTCCTTCATCTCAATCATCGTGGGTGAGCCCACCCCTGCGCTCCGGCATCGCGGCAACGTCCGGCTGCTGGGCTCATTCGGATATCTGCCCCAGGCTCCGGTGGTGGGCGGCCTCGGGCTCGAGCCCACGGGCTTCTCCCACGTCCTCTCGGCCCGCGGGCTCGATGTGCTCGACGACGCACTGGGCACGGCCCGTGCCGCGATGGCCGATGACCCCTCGGAAGAGAACATCGAGCTGTTCACCGATCTGCAGGAGAAATTCCATGCCAGCGGCGGCTACGAGGCGGAATCGATCATGGCCCGCCTGGCTGATGGCCTCGGCCTGCGCCAGGAGCTCCTCCTGGAGGACATCGAATCACTCTCCGGAGGCCAACGACGTCGGGTGGACCTGATGCGGGTGCTCTTCCAGGAGCCCGAACTGATGATCCTCGATGAGCCCACCAACCACCTCGACCGCTCCGCCAAGCGATGGCTGCTCGATGAGCTGGAGCGCTTCCCCGGGGCGCTGCTCGTAGTGAGCCACGACCTGAAGCTCCTCGATCGCTCCATCTCCAAGGTCCTCAACATCTCCAATCAGAGACTGACCGAGTGGAAGGGCAACTACTCGAAATTCGAGGCCCTCCACGAAGCCGACCAGTCGCAACGTGAGCGCGCCTCGGTTCTCGAGCAGCGGGAGATCAAGCGCCTCTCGACGCTGGCCGATTCGATGCGAGGGCAGACGGAGAAGCGGGCCAAGATCGCCAAGAGCCTCGACCGGAGGGTCGAGCGGATCGAAGGCCAACGGACGCAGGTGGACAAGCGGGACAAGGCGAGCAAGTTCCGACTGCCCACCCCGCCGCGTTCTGGGGTAACGCCGGTCGAGGTCACGAAGTTGGCCGTCCGGTACGGGAGCAACGAGGTGCTGTCGAACGTCAACTTCCACGCCGGTCGAGGCGACCGCATTGTCATCATCGGGAGGAACGGCGCCGGGAAGTCGAGCTTGCTGCGTTGCCTGGCCGGCGTGCAGCAGCCGACCAACGGCACCATCGAGCTCGGAGCCAATGTGGAGCGGGGGTACTTCGCCCAGGAGCACGAGCAGATCGACCCCACATTGACGACGTTGGACAACGTGGACGACACCGTGTTGTCGACCGAGCGCGAGCGACGGGCCCTGTTGGGATCGTTCGGCCTGCCCTCCAAGGCGGCCGATCAGTACCCGGCCACGCTCTCGGGCGGCGAGAGGGCGAAGCTGGGCCTGGCCATGCTCTCGGCGGGGCGGACCAACCTCCTGCTGCTCGATGAGCCGACCAACAACCTCGACCCCTCATCCATCGAGGCGGTCGGCACGATGCTCGGGTCGTGGCCCGGGACCATCATTGCCGTGAGCCACGAGCGTGGCTTTGTCCAAGCGCTCAAGCCCACCTTCTGCCTGCGCCTGCCGCAAGAACATTTCACGCACTGGCGCGAGGAGTATCTCGACGACGTCGAGATGCGCTGACCGGAGAGAGCCCTCGCCTACGAGACCCAGATCTGGGTTGGCCACACAACCCCTTCGTCAAAGGCGAGCGCCTTCGAGCCGCTGGGTGTCTTGGGGTTGGCGTAGTTCTGCACCTTCGGATTGGCGACGACGGCCCAGGTGTTGCGGACGGTGAAGATGTAAGGGAGGTCCTCGGCCAGGTACTGGTTGATCTGCTGGTACGCCTGCAGCCGCTTCGCCGGGTCCGGCGTCGACCGCCCCACCGTGAGCGCGGCCTGGATTCTCGGGTCGGAGTTGCGAGCCATGTTGAGGGCCAGCCCCGGAGTGACTGTGTTGGTACTCCACCACACGTAGTTCAGGTCGGGATCGACCGCGCCGAACTGGCGCCAGACCGTGGCCTGGTACGTCCCGGACAGGGCGTTGTTGATCAGCGCGCTCTGAGCCGCGATGTTGATGTTCACGGTGATCCCGATGTTGCCGTACTGCTGCTTGACGTACTGCGCCGCCCGCTCGACCTCGGGGTCATTGGTCGAATTGAGGGTGAACGCCACGGGCTTCCCGGTTTCCTGCGCCACCTGGCTGACCAGTTTCTTCGCACCGGCTGGGTCATACGTCGGGTAGGCGGTCTTGGTGTAGTAGGGGCTCCCGGGCAGGAACAGTCCGTTGACTGGTGTATTGACGCCCATGTCGATCTCTTGGGAGAACTGTTTTGCGTTGCCGCCCTTGGCCAGGGCGATTCGCAGTTTCTTGTTGTTGAACGGCGCCGTTGACGTATTGAGCATGAGCAACTGCACGGTCGGCTGGCCGACTATCTGTCCACTGTTGTCGACGTACGACCATTTCTTGTTGCCACGGAAGGACAAGATGCCGGCCGGCGAGTTCGTGTGCATGATGTCGATGGTGCCCGATTGCAATGCGTCGGTCCGAGAGGTCGGCGCAATGATGGGCTTGAAGGTGATCTGACTGAGGTAGGGGAGGCCCGGGCGCCAGTAGTGGGGGTTGGCGGTGGCCGTGAAGTGGCTGTTCGGAACCCACTCTTTGAAAACGAACGGCCCGGTGCCCACCGGGTTGGTAGTGCCGTTGGGGCTGTTGAGCATGGACGGTGCAGCGACGTACCCGGTCTGGCCCTGAGCCAGGTAATAGTCAAACGGGACCCACGGCGCTCTCATGTTGATGGTCACAGCAAGGGGCCCGGTGACCGAAGAGCTCTCGATGAGGGCGGCGAAGGCCGGCCCGACCAGAGGGGAGGCGGCCTGCTTCGTCAAATTCAGGTGCAGCGCGTTGGCGTCGAGTGGGGTCCCGTCGTGGAACACGATCCCCGGTCGCAGGTTGATGGTCCATGCCGTGTAGTCCGTGTTGTGCGTGATCGACTGAGCCAGGTATGGCTCGACCTTGCCGGCGCTGTTGACGATCGCGATGGGGTCGAAGATGGTGCGACCGTAGAGGAACCCACCCTCGTCCCAGCGGGCCGACGTCGGATCGAAGCCACCCTCCTCGGTGTCGATGCCCATGACGAGCGATCCGCCGCGCTTCGGCTTGGCCGTGGAGACGCCATTGAGCCCCGGACCGTTGGTCAGGGCCGCGCCGGCCCACTCCGCTCCACTGCCCAAGATGACGGCACCGGCTCCGAGCGCAACTCCGCCTGCGAGGAACGAACGGCGATCAAAGGTGTGCGACATGGTCTCCCCTTGCTGATTACGGCCCACGGTGCGAGCCCCCCAATAGTCACCAGCGGCGACTGCGGGGCAGAATACAACTTCGGCATGGATTGCGGGTGGCGGATCCTCATGTGGCAACCTGGCCCTGCCCAACCAATCGGCAGAGGAGATGGAAATGGCGATCGCAGTCGGCGACAAGATCCCGGACGTGAAGGTCTTCACCTTTGGCCAGTCCGGACCCGAGGCGACCACCTCGGGGGAGATCCTCGGCACCGGGAAGGTCGTCCTGTTCGCCGTACCGGGAGCGTTCACCCCCACGTGCTCTGACCACCACCTGCCTGGATTCGTCCTGCGAGCCGAAGACCTCAAGGCCAAGGGAGTAGACAAAATTGTCTGCGTCGCGGTCAACGATCCCTTCGTCATGGGCGCCTGGGGTGCTGATCAAAAGGTCGGGCAGTCCGTCCTCATGCTGGCCGACGGCAACGGCGAATTCACCGCGGCGATGGGACTGGCCATGGACG
Source organism: uncultured Acidimicrobiaceae bacterium (assembly GCA_963821755.1). Lineage (GTDB taxonomy): Bacteria > Actinomycetota > Acidimicrobiia > Acidimicrobiales > RAAP-2 > Bog-473. The sequence goes on along the minus strand of CAWGEX010000003.1, from coordinate 1,209,342 downwards.
GCAGCGGGTTCGGTCTGGGTGCCCGCTCCCAGCGCTATGCCGCCATCATCGAGGACGGGACGGTGACCTGGCTCGCCGTCGAGCCCGGCCCGGGCCTCCACGCCAGCTCGGTCGAAGAGGTTCTGGCCGCGCTCTGAGCCACACGACGCATGGCTCTCACGGATCGTTCTCGCGACAGGCTGGTCACGGCGACAGCACGGAGAACCGCGCAGATACTCGGGGCGCTCAGCGGGCTCGATGAAGAAGCCCTACGTGCCCCGTCGGCGCTGCCGGGGTGGAGCCGACTCACCATTGCCTGCCATCTCCGGTACGGGGCAGAGGCGTTGTGCCGCATGACCGACGCTGCGCTTTCGGGGGAACCAGCGGCGTATTACCCGGACGGGCGTGATCGACAGCGTCCAGGGACGCTTGTAGTTCGGCCCGGAGAGTCGATTCAGGCCGTGGTGGCTTCACTGGCTCAGCGCAGCGAGCAGCTGACTCGATTGTGGTCACGTGAGGAGGTCCTGTGGGATCTCGAAGTGGTCGAGCCGCCCGGTCAAGACGATCTGGGAACGGTCGACCTCGGTCGACTGCTCATCCTCAGGCTCACTGAAGTCGAGGTCCACGGGTTGGACCTCGGACTCGACTTGCCCGACTGGAGCGCCCTGTTTGTCCGCGAAGCTCTGCCAATGCGCCTGGCCTGGCTCAATACCCGGCGAACGAACCATCGTGCCGTTGACGCGAACCTCGAGGGTTCGTGGCTCCTCGTCGTCACCGATGAGCCCGATCGGCCGGCGTATGAGGTCAGTGTGATCGGAAACAAGGTGACGTCGCGTTCCGCCAGTCCGGATTCCCCGGCCCGAGCCGTGATCGCCGCATCGTGTCGCGACCTGCTGGCGCTGCTGCTCGGCCGGCCCTTCGCTGAGTCTCCGCAATGTTCCGGGGATACGGCTTTCGGAGAAGCCTTCGCTGCTGCATTTCCGGGCCCATAGGACGAGCCAGGTCTCCTGACGAGGGACGCCTGCTCAGGCCACCTTCGACATGTCCACGTTGACCTGCGGGGCGACTCGTTGGGTCGCCGCTGGCGGGTCGATCTCAATACCGAAGGCGTGAATCGTGCCGTAGATGGGTCGCCCAGGAGAGGCCGAGCCGGCTGGCCGCTATGGCTCTATCGCTTCCGGCCCCATGGGGGCTTGGGTGATCGCATTGCGCTCCTGTGGGTCGACAGGTTCACCGGTCTGCAGAACGCGCCCGCGGGCTCGGGCAATCAGCCGGGCGTCGCAGTGCCCGCTTGATCGGCTCGCTTCCCAATCGAAGGGCAACGTGTCGCCGCCGTTTCGATGGGGCGTTTCCGTCGTTCACCTGCAACGGGCGCTCCTTCGCATCTCCCCGAGGGTCTCAAATTAGAGGGCCGCGACGGCTGGTCCAGGCGCATAATGGATGAAGGAATATCAACCAAGACGACCCGGCAAAGGAGTAACGTGCGATGCCCTACATCAACGTGGGTAAGGAGAACTCGGCCCCCATCGATCTGTACTACGAAGATCACGGCTCGGGGCAGCCCATGGTGCTGATCCACGGCTACCCGCTTGACGGGCACTCATGGGAGAAGCAACTGCCCGTGCTCCTCGACGCCGGCAAGAGAGTGATCACCTATGACCGGCGGGGATTCGGAAAGTCGAGCCAGCCCACGATTGGTTACGACTACGACACGTTCGCCGCCGACCTGAAAACGCTGATCGACCAGCTCGATCTGCGGGAGGTCATCCTGGCCGGATTCTCGATGGGAACGGGCGAAGTCACCCGATACCTCGGAAACTACGGTTCCGCTCGAGTGGCCAAAGCCGCCTTGTTCGGACCGATCCCACCGTTCCTGCTGCAGACCGATGACAACCCTCTGGGGGTGCCGCAGAGCGTCTTCGACGGTTTCAAGGAGACCATCAAGAAGGACAGATATGCGTGGTTCAAGTTCTTCTTTGATAATTTCTACAATGTCGACAAGCTCCACCCCGCCCGCATCAGCGACGAGGCGTGGAACGCCAGTTTCGCCGTGGCTGCCGGCTCGTCCGCCTACGCCACGCTCGCGTGCGTATCTACCTGGCTGACGGACTTTCGCGCCGACCTGCCGAAGATCGACGTGCCGCTCCTTGTCGTCCAGGGCACCGAGGACCGCATCCTGCCGATCGATGCCACGGGACGACGGCTCCCCGACCTGGTCAGCGACATTGAGTTCATCGAGATCGAGGGCGGACCACACAATGTCGGGTGGACTCACCCCGAGGACGTGAACGAGGCCCTGCTCAAATTCATCGGATAAGGCAAGAACCGGCTGCCGCTGGCCTCACGCCGCCCGCGGTGCGTGCACCCGGACCCACCTCCACTGCCGGGATGCACCCACCGCGGGTACACCCGTTGCTCGGCAAATGAGGGCCTTCGCATTCGGCCGGAACCCAAGCGCGGCCCGATGGCTCTGCCCAATAACGTCCCCGATGATGGCAGCGCAACCGGAGCCCTGACACAGGCGCTGCATCGACACAAACGGAGATGTTGCATTTCGGTATCAGCTGGGTAGGACTACGGAAGGACTACTCGCTGCTCGTGGCGTGCTCACGACCGGCAGGTTTGGAGGGAGCCATGAGCGAGACACGACCGCCAACCACGACAACCGACTCGGGCATCCCAGCACAGAGCGACGAATACTCTCTGACGGTCGGCCCCAGTGGTCCGACGGCGTTGCACGACCACTACGTCGTCCAGAAGATGCAGCATTTCAACCGGGAGCGGGTGCCCGAGCGGGTCGTCCATGCCAAGGGCAGCGGCGCTCACGGGTTCTTCGAGGTCACCGAGGACGTCACCTGGTTCACCCGAGCGAGCTTCATGTCCGAGGTCGGTAGGCGCACACCAATGTTCGCCCGTTTCTCGACGGTGGCCGGCGAACAGGGCTACGCCGACACCGTCCGTGATCCACGTGGCTTTGCGCTCAAATTTTACACCGACGAGGGGAACTTCGACATGGTGGGCAACAACACTCCCGTGTTCTTCGTCCGTGACGCCACGAAGTTTCAAGACTTCATCCACTCCCAGAAACGCCAGCCCGATACCGGGCTGCGAGACAACAACATGCAGTGGGACTTCTGGACCCTGTCACCTGAGAGCGCCCACCAAGTGACCGTCCTCATGTCAGACCGGGGAACGCCACGGACGTACCGGCACATGAACGGGTATAGCAGCCACACCTACTCCACCATTAACGCCGCCGGGGCGCGATTCTGGGTCAAGTATCACTTCAAGACCGTGCAAGGGGTGGAAACCTTCACCGACAGCGAGGCCAAGGCCATGACCGCCGAGGATCCCGACTTCCACCGCCGCGATCTCAATCAGGCCATCGCCAGCGGGAACGCCCCCGAATGGTGCCTCGAGATGCAGGTCATGCCGTTCGAAGAAGCGGCCGACTATCGGTTCAACCCCTTCGACCTGACCAAGGTCTGGCCACACTCGGACTACGCGCCCATTCAGGTGGGCCGCCTGGTTCTCGACCGCAACCCTGAGAATTTCTTTGCCGAGGTGGAACAGGCCGGCTTCTCTCCGGCCAATCTCGTCCCCGGAACCGGACTCAGCCCCGACCGAATGCTTATGGGTCGGGTCTTCTCGTACCACGACACCCACCTGCATCGGATCGGTACGAATTACGAACAGCTGGCGATCAACGCGCCACGGGTCGAGGTCCACTCCTACAACAAGGACGCACAGATGACGTATCGCCACGCCGGGTCTCAACCGGTCTACGCCCCCAACTCCTACGGCGGGCCAGAGGCCGATCCCGAGCGGGCCGGTGCGGTGGCCTGGAGTGTGGCATCGGGGGAACTCGGTCGCTACGCCTATGCAAAGCACGCGGAGGACGACGACTTCGGGCAGGCGGGGACTCTGGTTCGCCAGGTGATGAAAGACGAAGACCGTGACCACCTGGTGACCAACATCGTCGGGCACGCGAGCGATCATGTCACCGACGAAATTCAGCTGCGGGTCATTGCCTACTGGACCAGTGTCGACGTCCGGCTCGGAACGAGAATCGCCCAGGGCCTCGGACGCGACATCAACTCGGATGCCTTTAAGGAAGCAACAAGAGTGGTTGAGTCACGGGCGAACCGGGCGTGAGCACGTGTGTCCCTGCGCCCGTCGGCTGACCATCTCGCCGCCGATGGGTCCAGCTTGCGCCATCGACGAGGTCACCCCGGCGCTACATGGGTGCCGAATGCACCGGCCCGGTCTAACGGTCGTGCTCCGTGAGACAAGTGGCCGTTGCGGGCGATCTCACGGCGATGCATCCGCCCAACGGGCGGGAGGGAGAGGAGGGTCGAGCGGTGAACACCCGAGAGCTGCTGGACAGAATCGCTGAGAGCCTGTCGGTGCGACGTTCCTTTGGTGCAGCCTATGAGCGGGAAGGACTTCTCATCATTCCCGTGGCCTTCGTGGCGGGTGGGGGCGGAGGCGGCGAAGGGCCGGTCAAAGCACCGGCCACCGGGCACACCCCGGCCCTCGAGACGGCGAGGCCGGCGAATGGCGCACCACCGGACGGCCCGCCGCCCACCGGAACAGGAGGGGGATTCGGTGGAGTGGTCCTGCCCGTGGGGGTCTACGTCGTAAAGGATGACCAGGTCCGGTGGGTCCCAGCCCTCGACACCACCCTGATCGTCCTGGCGAGTCTCACCGTCGTGCGAGCGTTGATCGGCGTGTGGAAGAACGGGAGACGACGCAACCGCACCTGAGGCAGGCCTCTGGACCCGGCTTCGGGAAATGGCCCCTCAAACTGGTGGCCAAAGTCCGGCGATCTGGTCGCGGCCGCCTGGGCCGCCGCCCTGGTCGTTCTTACGCAAGCTCAAAGCCTGCCCGGCGAGGGACAGCGTCTCGTCATCAGAGTGCTCCCGTCGCCGGTTCAGCGGCAATTATGGCGCCGCGACCTACCTTGGAGCGTACGGCGGGACGTCACAGGCCCTTTCTGACGGTTCGCTCCAAGATTCCCAGCGTGGCGCGAAGCGCGGATTCGGGCACGATCGGGAAGCGTTTCTTGAGGTCGCCGCCCACCTTCGACCAGTCGTAGTAGGACGTCACATTGGTGACCCCGTCCTCACCGGTATCTAGGCGGTAGCCATAGAAGTGCGGAACCGGGATATCGGGCCCGAGATCCCACGCGATCTCTTTGTCGCGCTCAAAGAGGATGAAGTGCACGGTCACGTCGTACTTGCCAAGCGGGATGTCGTTGAGCGACTCACGGTCCATGTGGATGACGAACGTGTCGCCCACCTTCTCCGCCGGTTCGCCGGTGAAGTCCTGCAGCATCCCAGAGGCGTCGATGGCCACATGGCCTGCCGGGGAACGCAAGATGTCGAAGATCGCGGCGGGCGCCGCCGGGATAGGCCGGGTCACCTCGATTCGGTCGGACAAGAAGGCGGTATCGGGCATGTGGGACTCCTCATGGACGTGAGTGGGCTCGTCGGCCACCCTTGAGCTGATTGGTCCGACCAGCATCGCGCGCCGACGCGTGGCGCGTCGCCGTGACCGACGAGGAACCGTTACGTCATCAAGAAATGGGCTTCAGCTCGAGCGAGGGTGTCCCCGATGGACGAGAGGCGGGCATGATGATCGTATGTTCCACCCGTGATTTGGCGCCTATCACCCGATCGCGGATGAGCAAGGTCTGGGCTAATTGTCCTAAGCGCCGGCCTGTGCACGGCTGTCGCCACGGTTCCGGCCGATGCGTTCGCTGCCAGTGGCAAAGTGCCCAGGCCGTGCGCGGTGCTCACCAAGGCCCAGGCCCAGTCGGCCCTTACTGGTAAACCGGTGATCTCGGTCAAGAGCCAGAGCACGGAATGCATCTTCGGCACGGCATCGGTGGCCGGCGGAGCTGGAAGCTTCGTGAGCGTCCAGGTGTTTCCCTCTTCTGTGGCCGGATTTCGTAGCGACTTTCTGACCGCCCAACGCAGGTCCGAGGGGTACAAGCCAGTTCAGGGCATCGGGAGCCTCGCCGCCGTACGTGCCATTCAGTCGGAGATCGACGTGCTGAAAGGCACGACACAGATCACCGTCCAGGTCGATATTCTCGACGCCAACGGAATAAGTCAGCCTGTGGGGATACCGACATTGATGCGACTCGCTCGCGACGCCGGGGGCAAATCTGACTCAACACTACGAACGAATTGAAGCGGCTACCACGGACGATTAGTTCGTGAGATCGAGCGGAACTGCTATGGACGTGGCTTAAGGCCTTCGCTTCCGAGTCGAAGCCGACACCAGGCCGGGTGGCCTGCGTCAACGCGATGCTGTCCTGCAGTCCCGGTGGTAGGGAGACAGAACGGGACCCGGGTATGGGCATGTCCACGGGACGGCTGCCGTGCCCGTTATGCAGCCAGGTCCGCCACGCCCGGACCCGAGAGTGTTTCGACGATCTGCCGCCGGTTGGCCATGAGCATGACAAGGTCGATTGCTCGGCCCGTCACCTCGGGACCTTGTCCGCACCACCACTTGGCGTCGGTTGCAACCAACCTGACCCTCCCAGAGGGCCGCGCGTGGAATATCAGACCCCCTACGCGCCGGTACGCATTCAAAACCGCCACCGCATCGTCTGGATCGACTCCAAACTCCAGGCCGACAGCACGGAGAGCGTCGTTCCCGTGGACGAGGACGTCTCCGAGTCCTACGGCGGCGGGAAAGCCGATGACATGTACGCCCCCATGCTGAGCCTTGCGCAGACGCCGTGCCAGCGTTGGGACGGGCTCGTCTCCGAGCTGGCGAGCAATCAGATCCAACCCCTTGTCGGGACGTATGGGGTGGCGGACCACGTCCCGCACCATCGACAGTCGCGAGGCCTCGGCGTTGTGGACGAGGTGACCCAGGACGTCGCGGACCCTCCAGCCGCTGCACCAGGATGGCGACTCCCATTGCTCAAGAGTGAGTGTCTCAAAGGCATCTGCCACTCTGCAGCGATAGTCAGCAACCCTGGCCGCCTCGGAGCGAGCCTTGTCGTCCGGAGCGTCCGAGGTCATCCTCCGATTCTGACGCGATGTTCGAAATGGCCGCCAGCGACGGGCGGGATCCGGTTTGATCCGTAACCTGGGTGATCTCGATTCAATTTCGGCTTTTCGGCATCTCCCTTTTGCGTCGCCCTGCCCACAAGAGCCCTCGGACGGTCCAGCCGGTTGCCGCTGCGAGACCCGCAATCTGCAGAGCGAACAAGCTCAACGCCGCGTCATAGAGAGGGTCGCCCCCGGGTGCGGTGACAAGCCAGGCGGCTGAGACGGCGACACTCGAAAGTCCGATCGCGAAGGCGATTAGAAGAACCAACGAGACTTTCTGGAGCGACTTGTGGACGGCAAGAGGGATATCGTCGTCGAGCGAGCCGGATGCAGTAAGTATGAATCCGAGGAATACCAGAAGTAATCCTGCAAGGGTCGCAGATGCCTCCAAGAGTGCGGTCATTGTATCTTGGTGGTTCATGCCGCCACGTTTGCATAGAGGGCGGGCATCGGTCCATCAAGGCACCCTGGCTGGAAGACCCGGACGTGGATGCATGCTGGTTACCAGCCGAGTCCCGTTGACGGATCAGACCGGCGCGAAGAATTCACCAGTGCGAAATGGCACTCGATCACGACCAAGGGTTTACCAAATATGACCGTGACGCTTGTCACCGGAGCCAACAAGGGGCTTGGTTACGAGACCGCCCGCCAACTGATCGAGCGGGGGCATACCGTGTACATCGGGGCTCGCAGTGTCGAGCGCGGCGAGGCGGCTGCATCCGAACTGGGCGGACAGTTTGTCCAGCTCGAAATGACCGATGACGCCTCAGTCAAGACCGCCTTGGGTGTCATCGCCAGCCGCGAGGGCCACCTCGACGTCCTCGTCAACAACGCCGGCATCAGTACGACCGAGGATGTCAACGGCCAGGTCGCGCTGGAGGTATTCGATACCAATGCGATCGGCATCATCCGTGTCACCCAAGCCGCACTTCCGCTGTTGGAGAGGTCCGAGAACCCGGTTGTGGTCAACGTCTCGAGCGCACTTGGCTCGTTCTGGGCCGTGACCAATCCGGAGCGACGCCAGTTTCACTTCCCCTCCATCATCTACGGCTCGAGCAAGGCCGCCGTATCGATGCTCACCGTTCAGTACGCCAAAGCATTGCCAGGGATCAAGTTCAATGCGGTCGAGCCCGGCTTCACCGCCACCGAACTCACTCCCTTCAGCGGGGCCGGGCAACCGGTCGAAAAGGGCGCAGAGGTCATCGTGCGCATGGCCACCATCGGCAGGGACGGCCCCACCGGCACCTTCCAGGAAGGCGATGGCGAACTCCGCTGGTGACGCCGAACCCCGGCTGGATCGCCGAGAACTCGCCCACCGTCGCGGCCTTCTGTGACCATCACCCTCGTCCTGTTACCCTGCCCCAATGTCCAAACACGTCGTAGTCCTCGGAGCTGGGTTCGGCGGCCTCGAGCTGGTAACTGGTCTGTCCGAGGCCATTTCCGACAAGGTCCATATAACGCTCATCGACAAGAGCGATGCGTTCATGTTCGGGTTCTCGAAGCTCGACGTGATGTTCGGCCGACGCCAGGCCAACGAGGTGTGGAACCCGTATCGGGCGATCGACAAGCCGGGCGTGGAGTTTCGGCAAGAGACCGTCACGTCGATTGATCCGGAGCATCGCAGAGTCGTCACCGACGCAGGGACCTACGACGCCGACGTCCTTGTCGTCGCGCTCGGCGCCGACTATGACGTGGGGGCCACGCCAGGGTTGGCGGAGGACGGGTACGAGTTTTATTCCTTCGCCGGTGCCGAGCGAGCCCGAGACGCACTTGCTGCGTTCAACGGTGGCGGCGTCATCGTGGGCGTGCTCGGTCCGTTCTTCAAGTGCCCTGGAGCGCCGAACGAAACCGCCCTATTGGTGGACCACTATCTATCCGAGCGCGGACTCCGGGACTCGTCGACAATTCACCTTGTCAGTCCGATGCCCGCTCCAATTCCGATCTCGCAAAGAACCTCGTCGGCAATCACGGCGATCCTCGAGGACCACGGCGTCGAGTACTGGCCCGGATCGAAGGTGGTCCGTCTTGATCCAGCGCAGCATGTCGCCCATCTTGACGATGGGCGTGCGTTGCCCTACGACCTCTTCTTGGGTATTCCGGTGCACTGTGCTCCCGAAGTTGTCGCAGCGTCGGAGCTCGTCGAGGACGGTTGGATCCCCGTCGATCCCGCCACGTTCGCGACTCGGTTCCCCAACGTGTTTGCCGTCGGTGACGTGACGAGCGCGCCTGTGCCACGCGCCGGGGGGATCGCCGAAGGCGAGGCGGCCACAGTCGCCAAGGTGCTGATCTCCAAGTTCACCGACGACAGCGACCCCCTCCCGTACGACGGCGCGGCTGGGTGCTACGTGGAGCTGGGCGATGACCTTGTGGGGCGCATCGACGTCAATTTCCTGTCGTACGACACCCCGGTCGCGAAATTTACTGCGCCGAATGCTGCCCTTTCGGAGGAGAAGCGTCAATGGGAGTCCACCCGGGTCCATCGGTGGTTCGGGCCAAAGGCTTCCTGACCGGGGACGTAAACCAGCGTCGCGATCACAACGCGAATGGCAGCGTGTTAGTCCCTTGGTTGCCAGGGTGCACGAGACTGCGGCGCTCACCGGAGCGATCGATCCTGACTAACAACGGAACGCCTCCAGTGCGCCAGGAGAGCCTTGAGGTGAGGGGCCTCCGACTTCAATCCGTCGTCAGGCGAAACGGGCTCCCGAGATCTCACCACCTCAACTTCATGTCACTCGGAACTTGATGTCAGTCCGGTGGAGCGAAGAACTCCAACGCGATGTTGTCAGGATCGCGGAAAGACAAGCCTGATCCATAGGGAGCATCAACGATTCCACCGTTGGCCATACCCAGCTGGGTCAGTCGTGCTTCCCACTCCGCCAGCTCCGATCGGTCGGCGCACGCAAATGCGAGGTGATCCAAACCGATGCGCCGTTCATTGAACGGCTCGTTGCTCGCCAGATCCGGAAACTGATGGAGCCCCACAAGCGTTTGCCCAACCAGCCACACGACATGACGGAAGGGCCCGGTATCTTCGTCGAGAACTGGATCAGCGCCGAATAACGCTCGATACCAAGGCACACTCCGGTCCAGATCGCTGACCGTCAGCGCAACGTGTGTAATTCCTGGAAACTCTGACACGTCAATCCTCCTCAGCGGTCGGGAATTGCCAGTCAGCGTACCAGTGGCACTTGAAAACTGTTTGGGCCGAAGGCGTCCCACAGGCTCGGCGTTACGGCCTACTTGTCCGTTACCCGAGATCGGCCCTCGTTTCTTCCCGACAGACGAACATAGGCTGGCCGCATGCGCATCGCCGTCTTGGGTACGGGAAATATGGGAAAGGCCTTCGCCACCAGAGCGCTCGAACGGGCTCACCTGGTCACCGTCTGGAACCGGTCAGCGGGCAGAGCCAAAGACCTTGTGGCGAAGGGCGCCGTTGAGGCCGAGTCTCCAAAGGCGGCAGTGATGGGCTCAGACGTGGTCTTAGTGGTGCTCGCGGATGACGCTGCTGTTCTCGAGGTGTGCCTTGGCGATGATGGTGCTCTGGCGTCACTCGGACCAACCGCGGTCTTGGCCAACATCAGCACGGTCTCGCCAGACACTGTCCGTCGACTGGCGGGGGCCGGCCCTGAGGGGAGGGTGCTCGATTCGCCCGTGATGGGATCCCCATCAATAATCGCAGCCGGTATGGGGAGCTTTTTGATCGGAGGACCTTCGACGGCGGTCGAGATGCTCGATTCCCTGTGGAGTGACCTTGGTGCCGGGTACACCTATTGCGGGCCGGTTGGAACCGGAGCGACCATGAAGCTCGTCTCCAACCTATTGCTCATCACCGGTGTGACGGCGCTCGCTGAGGGGATCGTCACCGCCCGAAAGAACGGGATCTCCGACGAACTTCTCAAGGGTGTCCTTGCGGACAGCTTCGTGGTGAGTGCCGCGAGCAAGGTGAGACTGGAGAGCCTGTTCGACAACTCTCATCCTGGATGGTTCTCCCCCTCGCTTGCTCGCAAGGACGTTCGCTTAGCCGTCGATCTCGCCGAACAGGCCGGAGTCGAGCTGCGCGTCGGTCCCGCCACCGACGCACTCTTGACCACGGTCATTGACGCTGGAAGGCAATGGCCTGATTTCGCCGCCGTGATCGAAGCGCTCGGCTGACGCACTCACCTCTCGCGCCGGCAACTCGGCCGGTGATCTTGCCTTCGACACGTCGGGTAAAGAGGTGCCGTTCACATCGGGGACTCTGACGCTCATCGACGCATTGTCGCTGCTCCGATAAGCCTCAGATCAGGCGGTCTAGGTTGCTTGGAGTCAATTGCCGGATTGTCGGCCGCAATCCTTACTAGGGGATTAGTGCCGAGATGCTGTCGGGGTGGACCGTGGATCCCGAGGCCGGAACCCGGGCGAGCCCCAGCGGAAGCCGCGCAGAGCGGCCCACTCCTCCGGCGTGGCCTCCTGCCACACCCAGAACGACGCGCCGAGCGCGCCCGCCCGCCGACCGGCGCTCAGAAATTCTGCGATCTCTGCTCCGCTCGGGGAGTCGGTCCGACCGCCCACACTGGTCAAGTTGAAGGCCTGTCCGATGACGTGCACCGGTCGGAGTGTCGAGAGGCGAGCAACGTCTTGAGCGGCGTCGGTGCCGGGATCGGTGCACTCCCAGTACACCATCGGAGCGAAGGCGTCGACGTAGGGTGCCATTGCCTGGTATGGGTACCCGCCGTCCCAGTTGGCGTCGGTCGGAGGGTAGACGGTCGCCACGACCAGCCGGCTGCCCGCGACCTGCCGAACGAGCTCGAGATACACGGCCGCCCGTTGGGCGCTCAGCATGACACCCTCGGTCGTTTCCTCGATGTCAGCGCTGTAGCCGTCGACCTGCTGGTGGTCGGGGGCGCGCCAGTGGAGGATCTGCGCGGTCCAGGCGGCGTCGCCGACGGGGTCCCACAGGTACGGGAAACCCCATGCGATCACGTCGATCCCATGGGCGTGGGCGACGGGTACGAGCGCGTCGAGCTCTTCGGCGCCGTAGAAGCCATTCATCGAGTCACCCACCCGGACCCACAGCTGATGCAGCCCCTCCGAAACGGCCTGGTGCACGATGGCGCCGGCGTCGCCACCGTCGGTGCTCGCCCACTCCCAGATCCACATGCCCTTGCCGGTGAGAGTCGCGACGTGGGAGGTCCACGGCGCTGGCGCAGTCACCGGCGGAAGGGAGGTGACCAGGACCGCGGGGTGCCACGGGGGCGGCGAGGCCGGGAGCGGCGGCTGGGGGGGTACCGGGCACCCGGCGAGCGAAACGGGGCTGGGGGTCGCCGGCGGCGTGGTGGTGGTCGGTGTGGGTGGGTGCGCTGGCCGCCCTCGTGGCCGCGTCGAAGCTAGTGCCGGTCGCGCAAGAGGCGAAGCCGCCGTGTTGGCCGAATGGCCCGAGCCATTCGAGGCCGCGAGTGCAGGTGCACCCGACGTTCCCGCGACTCCCGCTACGGCGGCGACTGCGGTGGCGACGAGTACGACCGACCCAACATCCCACAACCGCTTGATCCGTCCTGATCGGAGCACGGTCCATTCTCGCGATCCACCCGGGCAGGCGCTGGGCGGGCCTACACCGGCGATGCCTCGAAGGTCATGGGTACGGGGGAGTGAGGGATCCAAGCGCCCCACCCTCCCTGCGTATGGAGCGATCAGGTGCGCCACCCGTCCGACGATGCGGCAGGTAAAGCACGGGCGGTACCACGCTCTCTACTTGCGACGAGGGGTCAGATTCAGGGCCACAGCCTCTTTGATGAGTGCCTTGAACGCCCGTTCATTGATTTTCTCGCCATCATGAATGTCGATAGCACGACGTGTATCACCTTCGAGGCTGGAGTTAAACAAGCTTGAGGGGTCCTTCAATGACGCGCCCCTGGCGAAGGTGACCTTCACGTGCGTCTTGTAGGTCTCTCCCGTGCAAATCATGCCGTCATGCGACCAGACGGGAACACCTTCTGGGTTGGCCTTCTTTCTCCACTTGCGTTCCTCCACCATTTCCGGATCAGCCTGCTCGATCAACTTGCGAACATGAGAAAGCGCTGTCTCCCGCCAATCGTCACGTCCCCTTTGTACTCCGCTGCTATTTGGCATGCTTCAAAGGGTACCGTCAGGATGCTTCGACCCTCGTCTCGCCAGTCTCGTAGCGACGAAGGGCGTCCTCGAAGCCAACTGACCTAGTCGTGCAGATCAACTGTGCCTCGTCCCGTCGAACTGAGTGTGTAGAAGCCTAGATTTGAGGCGTGCCCGCAAGCCTGCGACCGCTCACCGACGAATAGATCTCGGAGTTCATTGATTTGGCAGGTCGAGCGAAACGTCGAAGAGCGGGTCAGATCGGGAGAACGGCCAGATACTGCTCGACGGATGGCCAGCGAGCAATCGAGGGCACTGTTTCCTGAGGGAGTACCAGCAGACGGCCAACTCCCTTTCAGCGTCCTCGCTGACAAATGTACGGCCGTCGACGTGTTCTGGATCGGGCCGATATGCCGGTCGATATTGCCGGGGACTGTCTTGCTGGGTTGGTACAGGGCTTAAGTCAGGCCGAACGCACCAGTACTCCCGAAGCTATAGAGGACCAGCAGTGAAGCGGTGGACCCTCAGAGAAGTATCAATGTATGGGGACACCCCGCAAGTCTCCTTGTTGGGGGACACTTCCTTCGTCGGGGCCTCTAGGGTGATCGATTCCGGGTCTCCGGCCGAACCTTTCGGACAGGGGTACACGAGGGCAATACTGTGCTCATGCCGCAGAACCTATTCACGGGTATCAAGGCGACGTACTACGACAGCGGATCCCCCGAGATGTGGGATCCGGCGCTGCTGGACGCGACGGCGGAATTCCTCGCCGGGCTGGCACACGGTGGTCGAGCGTTGGAGTTCGGGATCGGAACAGGTCGGGTTGCGTTTCCGCTTAGCGAGCGCGGCATCGAGGTCCATGGGATTGACATCTCAGCCGACATGATCGAACAACTGCGTCGCAAAGCCGGCTCCGAAGCCATAGAAGCAACGGTGGGCGACTTTGCGACGACAACTGTTGCTGGTGCTTTCTCACTGGTCTATGTCGTCTACAACAGCATCTCGAACCTGCTTGAACAGTCCGAGTGGGTTGAGACCTTTCGCAACGCTTCGCGTCACCTGAGACCGGGTGGCGTTTTCGCCATGGAACTGCACGTCATCGACCTCCGACGTTTTCCACCAGGTGCCGCCGTGTTGCCTTTTGATCTGAGTCCTAACCACGTCGGATTCGACACGCTTGACGTCGTCAACCAACAGGGCGTGTCGCACCACTATGTGGTCGTAGACGGCCGGGGTGGACACGTCGAGTCACCGTTTCGATACGCATGGCCAGCGGAACTTGACCTCATGGCCGAGATCGCTGGAATGAGGTTGAGCGAACGATGGGCCGATTGGGACCGAGCACCCTTCACGAGCGAGAGCAGGAAGCACATCTCTGTTTGGGAGCGCCAGTGAGGGTTAGGCGTCGCGCCACAGAGCGTTAGGGGACGCCCTTGCCGGACTCTCTGGCGATCACAAGGCCAGCCGAAGGGACTGGTGAAGGGCCTCCCGCCCGGAGAACCTTCCGCTGCTGGTGATGTCCCTACAGGGGAGAGGTCGTTCTTCAGGGGGTCCAGTCGACCAGTACGTCGGGCAGCGGGCTTTCGGGTGGAGCGCCCATGTCGACGCCAGTCACATCCTTGACTTGGCCAAGGAACCAGATGCTGAACTCGTTGCCGGCAGTGGCCATATCCGTGAACGCCTTCTCGATGTCAGGAGCCTCGAACCACACCACCATGAAGCTCCCCATCGGGTTTCCTGCAGAGCCCAAGTCTCCCGGGTAAGTCCCGACCTAGCCGCCTGAGCCTCGAACCCCATGCGGCGCTCCCCCATGCACGCGGCCGCGAAGTCCCTTCCTCCTTGTTCTTTACCGGGAAGGATCGGGAACACGCCATTGAACACTGCCATCAGGCTCTTCTCCTTGTCTGGATCTGTTCGACTGCTCTTTCATGCCATTCTGCGGATCCGCTGTTACAGATGCGCGTCACCTTGAGAATGTGGGTGGACCGATGGTCAGCCAATGATGCGGTGCGGGTGTCCAGCTGCCACCGAAGTGCCTGCTTGAGCTCGGTGGCACCCCGTCCCGGCGTGTTAGGCGAACGGGGGAGATGGTCCAGCGGTCCGGGGTGTCCGAATAACTGAGACCGCTCCCGCTAACCAGCTATGACGCGCTCGTACCCGCCTGTGACCCAGTCGGCGACTAGTGGGCCGTATTCGTCGGCTGTTTCCTCCCATGCGAAATGACCAGCGTTGAGAGGATGGATCTCGCTGTGAGGGAGGAGGTCATTGAGGTATTGGTTGTTGGACCAAGGGACGAGGTCATCATCGCGACCAGCGACGATCTGGGTCGGCGTGGTGATCGTCGGCAGCAGATCACGCAGCACCGGGTTCTGCTCAGGGTAGTGCCGCACGAAGCGGGAGGACTCCGCGAAGCGCCCGAGGTCATAGGCGCTGACGTAGTCCTCGTGGACTTCGGGCTCACTGGCGCTAGGCGCAACAGGCTCGACCGCATAGCCGATATTGGTTCTGGCGTCGAGAGCGCGCACATCATCGAGACTCGGCGCCTCGATGATGTCTTTGAGCGCGCCACCTGCTTCGATCGGAAAACGGACCGCGCCGCCGCCGATAGTCAGGCTCGTGACGCGTTGTGGAGCCTTCGCAGCGAGGAAGAGCGCCGCCGCAGTCCCGACGTCTGGGCCGACGACGTGAGGAGCGCCTAGTCCCCACTCCTCAATCATGCCGGCCAAGAATGCTCCTGAGCTGTCTGGTGCGATCAGCTCTGGACGGCCATCGGAATGGCCGAATCCCGGCAGGTCGATGGCGACCACTCGTCCGATTGACGCGACGCGGTCCCAGATGCGGCGGAACGCCCAAAGACTTTCGGGCCATGGGGCCAGCAGCAGCACGGTGATGGGCGAATCCGCCTTGTTGTCTGCGAACCTCACCCGCACCCCGTCACAGACTCGGAAGTAGGTACTGATCGTCGAAACCGGCTCGGCAGGCATCTCACAGTTCTCCCTTGTTCAACCGATACAGGCTGTGTTGGCTCCAAGTACGACGCTCGGACTGACTAGAGCGAATGGTCTATCGTTCTAGACCATTCGCTCTAGTACGGTCAAGTGGATGCTCCCCGTGCGGGGCTACTTCTCGCCCGGTTCAGCGGCGACCTAAGTCACCTTGGTCGTGCCAAGCGCGCTGCCGCATCCCTGTTCGCTGCGCCCAGGGTTAAGACGAGATAGGGGCCACTCACTCGGTTTGGTTCAAGCCGACCGGGCCGTGGTGGGTATCCCAATCGTGCCGCACTGCCGCAGTTTCGTGAACCGGCAGTAAGCGGCAGTCAAGGGCGGCCGGAGGCCGGCGAAGACCGGAGCAGCACCAAGGAGCTGATGGCCCGGATGGGACACGCCAGCGCACGGGCCGCGCTCATCTACCAGCACGCATCGTCCGAGCGCGACGTCGCGATTGCCGAGCGGCTCTCAGCGATGGCAGAGGAAGCGATGCGGCAGCCTGGACGCCACGGGGACGCCGGGTAACAAGCGAGTCATGGCCGCCGAGCCGATTCCGGTTCGATGCGGGCGGCTGCGCATCAGGAGTGTGTGGTCTGTTTGTAGTCTGAAACGGCTTTCTGACGTATCGTCACTTCGCAGCCGAAACAGAGCGACGCCCTGAGCTGCACTTCTGAAGAGAGCGGCCGACCGGGATCGAACCGGCATGATCAGCTTGGAAGGGTGACAGAGCCGGACGAGCCTGAACCGTCATGAACAGGAATACCAGGTCAGCTTATTGTGCGAATGACGGTGGACGGCCACGATTGCGAGTGTCCGCGGGATATTCGCGGGATAATTCACAAGTGCGGCGAAACGCCGCACCATCACTCTCTGCTGCGGACGTGACAACGACGCTTCGCGATTCGCACCTGCCTCCGTACGGCACGTCTGGGACGCTCATCAAGTGGCCCCGCCGAGCCCCTAGGTTGGACGTTGAGGACATCGAGATTGTGACGGTGATGAAAGAGCGGTCATGGCGAAGCTGATCTACGCGTCGAACATGTCCCTCGACGGCTGCACCGAGGACGAACGCGGCGCCTTCGACTGGGCTCCGCCGGACGACGACGTCTTCGCGTTCATCACCAAGCTCATGCGGTCCGCAGGCACCTATCTCTACGGGCGGCGCATGTACGAGACGCTGGCCGTGTGGGAGACTGACTCCACCCTGGCCGCGCAGTCAGACCTCACGGCCGACTACGCCAGCGCATGGCAGGCGGCGGACAAGGTCGTCTACTCCTCGACCCTGGCCGCGCCGCCCACTGCGAACACTCGGCTCGAACGCCGACTTCGACCCCAGCGCGGTACTCGACCTGAAGGCTGCCGCCAGTAGGGATCTGTTGGTCGGTGGCCCGAACCTCGCAGCACAGGCTCTCGTTGCCGGGATGGTCGACGAGCTCGCCCTGTTCGTCTGGCCAGTCATCCTCGGTGGGCGCAACCCCGCACTGCCAACCGACACCCGTGCCGATCTCGAGCTCATCGACGAGCACCGCTTCAGCAGCGGCGTCGTCCACCTCCGCTACCGCCTTCAGTAACGACGCAGTGACTCTCACTCAGTCGCCCAGGCTGGCTAGCCATTTCTCAGCCAAAATGGTGTGTTCGTCTTTGGGACCGAGGACTCTCCGTCGCACCTCACTCGCCAAGGCTTACGTCGGACACGATGCCGAGTACCCGGACGAGTCTCAGACCGGGTACATCGTGCGGTACTCCATCGACCGGATCGGCGGCGTGGGCCCTTGGACCGGTGGTGCCAACTGACGGTCGCCCTCCGACTCTTCAAGCGGACCCAGGGTGTCCCATACCGCCGGCTAGGAGCGCTTCTGGCCAGTGGTCCGCCCCAAATGGGAGGGGCCCTCTCGTGTGACCGTCAGCGCAGGCCCGGCAAGAACAACCTTGATACTGTCGCCGCATGATCGAGATCACTGAACCCTCGACCTTTTCCGCTGCCGAGGCGGCACTGCTCTCCGATGGAGAGTCGGACCCATACGGAACAAACCATTTGGCCATCTCATGGGCGCCAAAAGACCACCAGGTGTGCTTCTCGGAGGCTGGACGACTCGTCGCCCACGCCGGATACCTCTTGATCGACGTGGAGGCGGATGGCGTTCGCATCCCCGGAGTTGGCCTTGGCAGTGTCATGGTTCATCCCTCACTGCGAGGACAAGGCATCGGCGCTCGTCTGGTCCAAGAGACGACCGACCGCATGAAGATGATCGGAAGACCCTTTGCTCTTCTGTTCTGCCGTGAGATCCGTCTGCCTTTCTACCGACGATTGGGGTGGCGCCGCGTCGGCCCGGAGGTCAGCGTCGAACAGGAGCACGAATTGATGACAATGCCCCTCCTGACGTGCTGGTTCTCTTTTGAGAAAGATTGCATCGCCCCATCGAATCGCCTTCGAGTACTAGGCCCCCCTTTCTGAGGGGCGTCGCGCACACTTTTGCTCATTCGCCCGCCCGAATAGGCCGTAGCCCGATCGATGACACCGGAGTGGGTGCCCTGTACGCCGGTTCAGCGGCACGCACGCTATTCATCTTCGGAGACGCGGATGATCGTCTTGCCGGGCGTGCGCTGCGTGGGCGCGAAGGCATCGGGGGCTTCACGGAGCGACCTCACCGCCCCCACGATCGGCTTGAGCCGTCCATCCCTCAGCCGTTGGGCAAGCTCCGCGAGCCGGATGCTGTCAGATTCGACGACGAAGTAGAGCGCACGCCCGTCCATTGGCTTGACCGTGGGCGTCCCGACGATGGTGACGAGCGTGCCGCCGGCGCGCACCAGTGCGGCGGAGCGATCGAGAATCTCTCCACCGATCGCATCGAAGACCACATCGACTTCACCGACATCTTCGAGCTTGTCGGTCTCAAGGTCCAAAAAGGCGTGCGCTCCCAAGTCGAGGACGGTGTCGCGGTCCGGAGTCCGGCCGGTGCCGATCACAACGGCCCCCACCTCGCGGGCGAGCTGCACGGCGATCGAAGCGACTCCGCCAGCGGCGCCGTGGATCAAGACGCTCTGGCCGGTCCGGACGTGAGCGTGGTCGAACAGCGCCTGCCATGCGGTCAGTACCGAGATCGGCAGAGCGGCGGCGGTGACGTGATCGACGTCCGCCGGAAGCGGAGCGAGGTTGCGGGCCTCCACCGCTGTGTACTCAGCCAGGGTGCCGTTGCGGAACCAGTCGGTCAGCCCGAACACCCGCTGGCCAACGGTGAGGCCGGTGGTTCCGGGCCCCAACTCAGCCACGACACCGGACAGATCGTGGCCCACGATGCTTGGCGTCCGGTCGCGTCCAGCGCGGTCGGCCCAGGTTCCCGTCCATTCCAGTTCGGTGGAGATGAAGCCCGCGCCATGGACCCGCACGATGACGTCGTTCTCGCCCGCAATGGGATAGGGCATCTCAGTCAAGGAAAGTCCAGCGACCCCCGCATCGCGGTCTCGAACGGTGATTGCTTGCATGACGGTGTCCTCCTTTGAGGGATTTGGGTTTGTCAGGTCATGGACGTCAAACGGAGCCCCAATGGCGAGTTCGTGAATGCTCCAGCGCCGCCGCAAGCTGGGCCAGAACGGCCATTGCCGTCTCGCGGTGGTCGAACTGGGCCAAGATCACTTCACCGTCGACTGGGATATACCCGTGGATCGCCCACAGTTCTGCATCCATCTGGAATGCGTCTTGGCCGAGCCGCGGGTGCAGGGGGAGAATCGAATCGAGCACCACCTCGGGGCGTTCACCACGTCCATTGCGCATCTCGCTCTCACCTCGATTCGATCATAAGGAAGGCGTCGGGTCTTGTGAAGATCCACCCCTATGACACGCGGCGGAAGATCGGGCCCCGTGGCCGACGTCGAAGCGTCCCACTGTCTCGGCGGTGTGCTCCCTATCGCCGGACTTGAGCGTGGGGATTCCGGGGATATATAGGGTTAGTGAATGTCATCGTTTCCAGCTTTCAACCATTACGCCTTGACAGTTTCCAATCTCCAACGAAGCATCGAGTGGTACGAGCGCCTCTTCGAGTCGCCGCCTGTTGGGGTCATCGACGAGGACAATTATCGAGCGGCGGTCTGGTTTGAGCCGATGTTCGCAATCCACGAAAATCAGCATCAGCTTGAGGGCGACGTGTTCGATGAATTTCGAATCGGACTCGACCACATCGCCTTTGGTTGCGCTAGTCGAGAAGAGCTCGAATCCTGGCCAGCACGACTCGATGCCTTGGGTATCGAGCACGGTGAGATCTTGGACCGATCATACGGGGCCGGTCTCGCATTTCGGGACCCGGACAACATTCAGCTCGAGTTCTTTCTGCCGATGGGTTCATAGGTAGCCGAGTAGCCAGTTCGCCGGGACGGGGTGCCACCATCCGGCGCGATTGGGCTAGTCACCCAGATCGCTTGCTTGCGTATTCAAACGGTTCCAGGTGAGCAGTTGCCTGCGGGAGTGCTCCTTACCTGGACCTTTCATCACCCTGATAGCAGGGCTCGGAACCGTCCATCCGTATCCGCCTGCCCTCTCCTCCGATGCCACATCCTTCCGGCTTTTGGGGACCTGCATCTCGGAAAGATCACGCCGCCCACCGTGCGGTCTTGGAACGCCGCTTTGGCCCGGAAGCACCCAGTCACCGCGGCGAAGGCATACCGACTGTTGAGCGGCATCCTGGCCACTGACGTGGCCGACGAGCTCATCGGCCGGAATCCGTGCGTGGTGAAGGGGGCGTCGCAGGAGCGATCGCCCGAGCGGCCGATGCTGTCCATCGCTGAAGTCGATGTCCTGACTGCCGCGCTGCCCGAACCGTGGCGGATCGCCGTGGAGATGGCGGCGTGGTGTCACCTCCGGCTGGGAGAGGTGCTGGGCCTTGAGCGCCGGGATTTCGACCTCCTGCACCGAAGGATCCACGTCGAGCGAACGGCGTACGACGTCGGTGGCCGGCTACAGCTGGGCCCGCCCAAGACCGAAGCCGGTCGCCGGACCGTGAGCATTCCACCCCATGTCGTGCCGACCCTGGAGCGCCACCTGCGGCCTTTGTCGGCCCCGAGTCATTCTCCCGCTCCTGAGCGGACCCAAGGGAGGCAGGCTTCGCCGGCATCCCCTCAATATGGCGTGGCAAGGTGCCCGCCAGGAACTGGGGCGACTCGAGATCCACTTCCACGACCTGAGGGGCGCCGGCCTGACGTGGGCCGCCACGCAGGGCGCAACGACTCGGGAACTCATGGCGCGGGCCGGCCACGCCAGTCCGGCCGCCGCGCTTCGCTACCAGCACGCGGCGGAGGACCGCGATGCAGTGATCGCCGAGGCCCGCTCTGGTCGCGCCGAATCGGCTTACACGGCGTCGCGGTCGGATCCGTCCGCGGGATATTCGCGGGATGACGGGGAAGTCGTACCCGGTGGCACTTCCAGCACAACCCTTCTGGGCTGCACGTCTGAAGAGAGCGGCCGACCGGGATCGAACCGGCATGATCAGCTTGGAAGGCTGAGGTTCTACCATTGAACTACGGCCGCGAACGGAGAGGCAGTCTAGAGCGTCTACCGTCAAGGTCGTGGACGCACTCTTCGACCGGGTCGGCGGGGAGCAATTCTTTTTCGACCTCATTGATTCTTTCTACCTCGGGGTCGCCGGTGACCCGCTCCTGCGGCCGCTCTACCCCGAAGACCTGAGGGAACCAAAGCATCACCTTGCCCTCTTCCTGGTGCAGTACTGGGGTGGACCTTCGACCTACAACGAGACCCGCGGGCATCCAAGGCTCCGGATGCGACACGCGCCCTTCATTATCGGCCCGGCTGAGCGAGATGCCTGGCTCCGCCACATGCATGCAGCTGTGGCCCGGATGGTGGAAACGGAGCGCCTTACTCCCCCCGACGCCGAGGAGTTGGATGCCTACTTCGTCATGGCGGCTCAGTCGCTACTGAACGCCCCGTGATCAGTCGACGAAAACTGGCGGTCGTCCCTCCCGCCGAGCTTGGACCGACTCCTCGAAGTTCTTGGTGGTGACGCGCACGAAGAGCTGGGCCATGCCTTCGGCGTCCATGTGCGTTTGTAGGCTCGATGCGTCCAGGCTGTTCCAGAGTTGACGTTTGGTCAGCTCAACGCCGGCCCGGCTCCAGCCGATGATACGGTCCGCCACCTCGGTGCAGCTTCTGAGAAGCGCGTCCCGGGCCACCACGCGGGAGACCAGCCCAATGCGGTCGGCCTCTTCAGCCGAGACGTCGCGCCCGGTGAGCATGATTTCGGCCGCCCGGGAATGGCCGATCGCTCGGGGCAGGAGGAAGCTGATCCCGAGCTCGGCTGCAGTGAGCCCGTTATTGATGCCGGCCGCTCGGAAGTAGGCAGTGTCGGCCGCAATACGAACATCGGCCGCAAGAGCGAGGCAGAACCCTCCCCCGATGGCCGCGCCATTGACGGCCGCGATGACCGGCTGGTGGAGACGCCGAATGGTGGAGATGACGTCATCGAGCAGTTCCATGGACCGCATGGCCAACGACGGCAGCGTGAGGCCCTCGGTGTGGGGGATTGACCCGGGGTCCTCGAGATCGGCCCCAGAGCAGAATCCGGCCCCGGCGCCGGTGAGGACCACGACCCGTACGTCGTTGTCGTCGCCGATGGCGCGCAGGCTGTCGCGCAACGGGAGCATGACGTCGAACGCCATGGCGTTCATACGTTCCGGCCGGTTCAGGGAGATCACGGCGACGTGCGGGTGTGGGGCGGATACCTCGACAAATGCCATGGTCGGCATCGTAGACAGAGTTGGACCAGCGGTTGCTATTTGGCGTCCCGTTGTTTCGAGAATTCAGTGTGGGACATGAAGCGCAGCCGGGCCGCTCGGGCATCCCAGGAATAGACGACGGAGGTTCCAGCGACGAAGTCCTGGAGGCCCCGCCGATCTCGTTGAAAGAGAATGCCCAAGAACCCGATGCCCAAGGTGAGGAAGCACAGGACGAGGCCCAAGGTGCGAAGGGCGGCTTGGCGGGCCGTCATCCGGCCTCCCTCGGCTGTGACCACCTGCAGGCCCAGGAGGGCCATGCCGACCGTCTTACCGCTGACCGCCCAGGAGTAGGAGAAGTAAAGGAATTCCCAGATCGCCACGGCGATGATGGCGAGAATCTGATGGTGGGTCAGAGAAACCGTCGTCCCCCCGAAGAGTTGGGTGGCCACGGACAAGAGCGCCACCGCCGCAGTGAAGAGACCCCACGATATGCCGACATCAGCCGCGAAGGCAGCCAGCCGGCTCACCGCCCCGGCATAGTTGCCTTGACGTCCGATCGTCATTTTTGACGGCGGCGCGGTGGGAACCGTTGTCACGATGGGGCCTCCTGCTCGACCAGGAGCGGCGGACCCTTGGGCCAGTCGGTGACCTTCCGGCCGACCAACCGATTGGCCCAGCGGAAGCAGAAGTCGTCCAGTCCCACTCCCTGGGCGCGAATGACGTCGAGAACCTCGGAGAGAATGCCGGTGGTGGAATGGGCAATAATCGCCCCCAGTTCGGTCTGTTCGACCAGTGCGTCAATGTCCAGCTCGCCGATGATGGCGTTGATGTCAACTCGCTGAATGATCTTCTGGACGTCAACCCGCTCGATGATCCGCTCCACGTCAACCCGCTCGATGATCCGCTCCACATCAACCCGCTCAACGACCTTTTCGACGTCGACGCGATCAATGAGCTTCTCGACATCAATGCGATCGAGCAGCGCGTCGATGTCGATGGCGTCGAGGACGAGGGCAACCACCCGTTCGGCCACCTGCTGCGCCATCATCTCCATCCGCGCCGTGACCGGGTTGGGGCTCACGGGAAAGCTGCAACTCGAGTCATTGCTTTCATCTTGGCATCCGCAGCCCGGGTGCGAGCGCACCGCAGATCAAGTACCGTCGAATCAGTCGGAAAACACAGACGAGGAGGGTCACCACTATGGAGGTCGAGCGTTACGAGAACGGGGTCCCTTCGTGGGTGGATATGGGCAGCCCCGAACCGGCCAAGGCCCGGGATTTCTACGCAGGCCTGCTCGGGTGGGACTGCCCCGAGGGCCCTCCCGAGGCCGGGGGATACTCGGTCTGCACGCTGCGGGGTAAGACGGTGGCCGGCCTCGGGCCTCAGATGAACCCGGCGGCCCCACCCAGCTGGGTGACCTACGTCAACGTCGACAGCGTCGACGAGACAATTGCCAAGATCGAAGCCAACGGCGGCATGGTGCTGATGCCGGCAATGGACGTGATGGAGGCGGGACGGATGGCCATCTTCGCCGACCCGACCGGCGCCGTGATCGGGTTGTGGCAGCCCAATCAGCACACGGGTGCCCAGTTGGTCAATGAGCCCGGCACCTACGGTTGGAGCGAACTCATCACCACCGACCTCGACAGCGCCAAGGCGTTCTACCGAGCCGTCTTCGGGTGGGACGCAGAGTCACAAGGCGGACCCGAGGGTGGTCCACCGGCCTACACCGAATGGAAGCTCGCTGGGCGGTCCATCGGCGGCATGATGCTCAAGATGCCAGAAATGCCGGCCGAGATGCCCAACTTCTGGGGTGTCTACTTCGCCGTGGCCGACACCGACGCCACCGTGTCCCAGGCGCAGAAACTCGGGGCCACCCTCATCATGGCGCCCATGGACATCGAACCAGGCCGCTTCGCCACCATGGCCGACCCGGTGGGCGCCATGTTCAACGTCCTCGCGCTCAAGCCCGAGACGTCCTAGGGGAGCCGTGGAGCGCCGACGCCTGGGTCGAACCGGTCACGAGAGCAGCGTTGCCATTCTAGGAGGTGCCGCCTGCTGGGCGGCCACGCCCGAGCAGGCGGGCATCTGGCTGCACGAAGCACTTGATCGAGGCGTCAACCACCTCGACATCGCCCCGCAGTACGGAGCGGCCGAGGCGGTGGTCGGCCCCCACCTGGCCCCGCGGCGTGCGGAAGTCTTCGTAGCCGGCAAGACGTTGCGGGCCAATCCCGACGGGGTCCAAGACCAGTTCGACAACACCCGCCGTCTGCTGGGCGCCGACGTGATTGACCTCTACCAGGCCCACGCCGTCACGACGCTCGAAGAGCTGGACCGCCGTTCGCCGGCGCTCGAGCGAATACTGCGGCTACGTGACCAGGGCCACACGCGATTCGCCGGTATCACCGGTCACGACCTGGCCGTGCCCTCGGTCTTTCTCGAGGCCCTCAGACGTTTCGATCTCGACACCGTCATGTTCCCGGTGTATCCCGCCATGTGGGGAAGACCGGAGTACCGGGAGACGGCCGAGGAGCTCCTGGGGGTCTGCCGGCAACGGGACATGGGGGTCATGGCCATCAAGGCGGTGGCGCGCCGGCCCTGGAATGACGGCCGATCGATGGGGGACAGCGAGCGCTGGGCCACCTCGTGGTATGAACCGGCGCGGACACCCGACGACATCGAGCGCGGCGTCCGCTTCGCCCTTTCGACCCCGGGCGTCCACGGCTTCTGCACCCCCGGCGACATCGGGATGCTGCCCGCGGTCTTGGACGCGGCGGAGGGCTATGCCGCGCTGTCGGACGAGCAGCGACAGGCGGCCGTCGACGCCATGGCGACCGGTGAGCTGATCTTTCCCATGCCCGGCTGAGTCACGCCGCTTGCAACGCTCGGATCACTTCTCGAAACGCCCCGTCGTCGGTGGCATCGGACGGGGGAGAGGCCACGATGCCCTGGCCCAGCGGGGCGAAGCGCCCGATCAGGAGATCGGGCAACTCGTCGAAGGTACCGCTGGGCACCAGGGTGTCGAGCACGTCATCGGACAGGACGGTCGCCAGCCCATCCCAGCGCTCGCTGCGGATCAGGGCGCGAAGTTTGGGCCCGAGATCGGCCCATCCGTAGAGCTCGAGCGTCGGCCGGTAGGCGGGTGTTGAGTACAAGAACGCCAAGAGCCGCCGCTGTCTCACGCGTTCTCGGGCCAGGGCGTCGGGTGAGGATCCGGTGATGATTTGGGTGCCAACGACCAGTTCGAAGGATTCCGAGTTGAGGGAGCGATCCGCCCGTGCCGCACCGTCGTCGAGTCCGGGGAGGCACGTGGATCGCAGGTAGCGGGGATTGGAATTGGTGGGGTGGGTGATGAACCCGTCCGCGATCTCACCGGCCAGCGCGCAGGCCTTGCGTTGTACGCCCCCCAGATAGATCGCCGGCGGGACGGTGGACTGGTCGGGGCCGGGGTTGAAATAGGGCTGCAGTCGGGTGATGCGGTAGTGGGGACTCTCGTAGTGGGGGGGTGAGCCGGAAGCGAAGCTGGCGAAGGCGGCGCGGACGGCACCGACATAGTCGCGGAGTTGGCCGAGAGGATCTTGGCTGAATGACATGCCGTAGCGATCCTCGATGTTCTGGCGAATTTGCGTACCGAGGCCCAGTTCGAAGCGACCACCGCTCAACTTGGAGAGGTCCCAGGCGGCATAGGCCGTCAACGTCGGACTGCGAGTGAAAGCCAACGCGACGCTGGTGCGCACCAAGAGGTGCTCGGTGTGTTCGATGGCCAGAAGAGCGAGCGCCAGGGCGTCGTGGATCGTCTCGGCGACATGGAGCCCGTCGTAGCCGAGCGCTTCGACCCGCTGGGCGTGAGCGATGACCT
Organism: uncultured Acidimicrobiaceae bacterium; assembly: GCA_963821755.1. Taxonomy (GTDB): domain Bacteria; phylum Actinomycetota; class Acidimicrobiia; order Acidimicrobiales; family RAAP-2; genus Bog-473. Next base: position 1,182,640 of record CAWGEX010000003.1, on the reverse strand, counting down.
CAGGCAGCGTCAGGCGAGGATCCATGCCGGCGTACACCCTCACGTCGGATCGACCGCGCCCGTACCACTATCCGACTCCGCGCCCGGCCCGTAGGCGCCCTGAACCCGCCCCCGGGCGATGATGGCCGCTCGCTCCGCCGCCAGCCGGTTCTGATCGAAGCGTTGGGCCATCCACTCCCGCGATTCGCGTGATTCGGTGCTCCAAGCCTCACTGCCCACCAAATCCCCGATCTCCGCGTACATGCGCCTGACCTCGCGTACATGTTCGGCCGGGATCGAGGCGATGGTCGAGGCGACTTCTCGGGCGCGGTCCAGCAGGGTGGCGTGGGGCACCACCTCAACCACCAGGCCCCACTCATACGCCGTGTGCGCGTCAATGAAGTCGCCGGTGAAGGTCATCCGCCGGGCCCGATCGATGCCGATCAGCTGGGGGAGACGGATGGTCATTCCCCCACCGGGCATGGCCCCGACCCGGGCATGGGTATCGGCGAAGCGAGCTCGATCCGAGGCAATCAGGAAGTCACAGCCCATAGCCAGTTCCAACCCGCCGGTCACGGCCGCCCCATTGATGGCCCCGATGATCGGAGTCTGGTGCACCGGCATCATGCCGAGGTGCTTCACCGGGACCTGCTGTCGTTGCTGCTGCACCGATCGCAATTCGGTCGAGAGCGCCCGAAGGTCGAAGCCGGCGCAAAAAGCCGGGTCGGCACCCGTCAATATCATGGCGCCCACGTCCGGATCGGAATCCAACCTCGCGATGGCGTCGTCCAAGAGTTGCGTGACCTCACCGGACAGTGCGTTTCGTGCGTCGGGGCGATTGAGCGTGATGGTTCCCACCTGGTCAGCCACTTCGACTTCAACCTGCATGCGAGTTCGCTCCCAATTTCGAGGTCACCTATTGTCCCTCACATCCGTCGCCGACCCAGCCGGCTCAACCAGCGCAACGACTTCTCCCAACCGAGCCAGGTTGCCGTGGGGATCGAACACAATGGAGAAGCCCTCCCGCACCACCCGGGCGGTTCCAGCGTCCACCGGATTCGTTTCGGCCCAGCTCATGGGGGCCAGCCCGATCTCGATGTCCACGCCATCACCACGTCGCAGGCGACGTTCGGTCACATCTCCGAACTGGCGCTGTCCCACCAACGCCACCGACCCAAAATGGGTGAACCAGTCGCCTCTCCGGCGGAGGTCATCTGGCTCGTTGCTGAGGATCACCAGATCGACGTCCGAGTCGGGTCCAGGAGAGCCACGGGCGCACGAGCCGACCAGGGCTATGGCGTGGACGGAGGCCTCGGCCCGGGCCAGGGCCAGCGCGGCGCGGAGGGCCTCGTCAAGGGCGCCCAGCGCCGGCGACGCGGCGGCGAGACCGTCTCCCGGTCCGTCCTCGCCGCTCAGTCCGTCCGGTCCGTTCACGAGGACCCTTCAGGAACGAGCCCGTCAAAGGAGACGATCCTCGAGACCAGTCCGGAGGCGTCCATCCATCCGAAGCTCCATCCCTCCATGGCGATCTCGTCTCCCTCCGCCCGTTCCCATGAGTAGCGGAAGCGGGCATCGTGGACGTCCACCGCACTGGTGCGGTGCAGGGTGGCGGGAAGCTGTTCGTCTTGGCGGAACCGACTAAAGGCCTCGCTGAGGCCTTCGGCGTCTTCCACCACGGTCTGGGGACTGATGTAGACGAAGTCGGGGGCCAGATGCCCGGCCAACTTCTCCAAACGCTCTCGATCGACGTCGATGAAGACGGCTGCCATCAGGTCGTCGATCCGATCAGCCAGCGGGTCCTCCGAGTGGTGGCGCCGGAACATGTGGTCAGTTTCGCAGAGGCGAGACCACTCGATCAGACTCGGGTCGGGTCACCCATAGGTAGAGGCGTCTGGTCGATACCTCGTGATCATAGGGATCGCGCTCGTGCGCCTCGACAACGACGAATCCGGCGGCCTCCAGCAACCCGGTCAATTCGGAGAGTGAGAAGAGCGTGGCGTCGAGGTTGGCTGGTTGCTCCAGCATCTGCGTGGCGTGCAAGGAGCCCTCTCCTCCATGGACGGCCACCAGGAGGGCGCCTCCAACCGTGAGCACGCGGTGAAGTTCGCTCAGCACGCCCGGCACCTGCGCCCGAGGGATGTGGATGAGGGCGTAGAAGCAGACGATGCCGGCCAGTGAGCCGTTGAGCAGGCCCAGCGCAGCCATGTCGCCCTGTCCCACGGGCATCGTCGGACGGTGGAGGCGAGCCTGCGTGACCATGCCACGGGAGCGGTCGATGCCGACCACGCTGGCGCCCTGCTCGGCCAGGAAGGCGCCCACGTGTCCCGGACCGCAGCCAAGGTCGCAGACCAATCCTGCGCCGTGGCCACGACGATCGGCGGTGAGCACTCCGGCGAATCGAGTCAGCAGGTCCCGGTCCAAGGGCTTGGCGTCCAACTCATGGAGGAAGCGGCCGGCATAGCGGTCAGCTACGGCGTCGTAGGTGACAGCTGGATCCGCCCACCGATCCGAACCGATGTCGGCCTGGGGTGTGGGCTCGCTCAACCGAACAGACCCCGCCCGCCTTGGCGCGGCCCCTTGGCCCGTAGGCGCTGTCCCGGTGGAGCGTCGCGCGTGCGCCGTCGAGCCGAGAGCGAGCCGAGGAGGACGATCAATACGATGATGGCAGCGAGTCCGATGACGGACAAGACGACCGCGACGCCGCCTTGCTTGTGGCCCTGCTGGACAGCTTTCGTGGTCACGGTTGTCACCGTCATGCTCGCCGCGTGGAGTCGCCCCGCTGCCCGATGGACTGACGTCGAGGTGGCCGCCGCGGCGGGTCCGGCGCCCGAAGCGCTCAGAAGCCACGACCAAGCGTCCTTCATCTCACAAGGCTCCGGCCGACCATTCCTGACGAAGCAGCGCATAGGAGACGGCATCGCGCTGGCTGTCGTCAACACGCTCCCAGCCGCGCAACAGGGCTTCTCGCACGAATCCGGCCGCCTCGGCCGTGCGCTGGGAGGCCACGTTCCAGGGCTCGACGAAGAGGTGGAGGCGGGGAATGGCCAGGGTCTCGAAGGCAAAGGCCACCACTCCCCGCAGCGCCCATCCGGCCAGATGCGCCCCCCGGGCCGACGGAGTCAACCAGTAGCCGATGGAGGCCCGTCCGCTTTCGATCTCGCGCAGCCAGAGGCCGAGGGCTCCGATCCCGCGTTCGGGATCTGCGGCCGCGGCGATGACGAAGGGAAAGCCGTGTCCACCCTCGCTTCGTTCGAACTGGCGCTCAATGAAGGCGCGACCCTCGTCGTCGCTATAGGTGGGTGGCACCGATGTGATGGTGGGGATGTACGGGTCTGCGGCCGCCTCGCGGACCAACGGGAGGTCGGCCAGGTCAAAGGGCCGCAACACCGTGGGGCCCGACCGGAGCTCGGGCACCCGTAAGGGTGGTTGGAAGGTGGAGAGTTCGAATCGTTTCACCGGAGTTGGAAGTATCCCGGGACGAGGTGATGGCCGGTATCGAGATACCCCTTGGCTTCCGGGGGGCCGCTGAACCGGCCGTGGCTCCAACGGATCTCGACGTGTCCGCTCACCTCGTGGACCTGACCGCTGGACCGATCTCGCACAAGAGCCGACCAGCCCACCCGCGGTTGGCCGCCTTCCTGAGCGAAGAGGTCGAACTGATCCAACGCGAACAGTTGACGCCAATCCCAGGGCGTGGCCACGCGCAGGCGCAACGAGCGGGTCGCACTCGAGCCCAACACGAAGTACGGCGCACTCCCCATCCGCAGCAGACGCCACAACATGGAGGCGCCGGAGCCGGCATTGTGGGTCAGCGCCGCCCGCCATCGGGTGACCGACGCCAAAGCCACGGCGTCCGACAGCTCCCCGTACGCCTTCTTGGCCGCTTCGGGCCACCCCCCCTTCAATCGGGCCGCCAACGCCGAGCGGTGGGCCGAGGTCAGATCCCCGGCCCTTGCCGGCAGCTCGCCCAGAGCGGCCAGAGCGGGACCAGTGTCCACCGGAGCCGCCGCCGGCGCATCGTCTTCGGCCCCACCCAAACCGGGCAGCGGAGGCGCCACCCTTCCGCGGCCGATCAACCGGCGCCCCGGGGCGCCCGCGACACCCGCCCCCATCACGTCACGATCCTGGACCGCGGCCCGCACGACGTCGTAGAGCTCCTGGTACTGCTCCGGAGCGGTCTCGGCGAACCAATCGCCACCCAGACCTCGGCCGCGCCGACTCTGACCGCCGACCAGCAGGTCGTCGAAGACGTGCATGGGTGACGCGTTGAACAAGATATTCGAGAGGTACTTGCAGCTGACCAGATAGACGTGGTCGATCCGCAGGTCCACCGGGGCGACCTCGTCGCCCGTGGCCCGCACCACGCCCTTCCACTCGATGACTTCGGGTAGGCGACCCCGGAGGCCGTCGGTGGCGGAGAGAAAGGCGCGCCCGTTCTCCCAGGCGGCGTGGAACTCGGCGTCGAAGGCGCCGCCCGCACGCGCCGTATCGAGCTGGTCCCAGTCCTCGGGCGACAGACTGCGCATCACCGGCGAGCGCGTGCGCAAGGCCAGGTCGACGTCGGTGTCGCCGAGCATGCCCAAACCCGTGCCGAGTTCGGTCACCATGGTGCGCAAGTTGGGCACGCCAGCATCCTGCCACGTCGGCTCGTCGCCGCCGGCGGCCTACTCGGTGAAGAGGGGCGTGAGCTGCAGCTCCAATGGCCCGACCTCGACGTCGACCGGCGCGAAGAGGTCCGTGCTCTCGTAGACATCGACAGCCATACCCGTGCGGTCGATGAAGGCGAAGACCGCATCGCCCCAGCGCTGCTCGGTCAGGGCGACCCGCAGCGCGTCGCGTTCACCCACGGGCAGGTCCCGCCCGGGCGTCTTGGCCACCAGCTGGCAGGCCAGCACCCAGTTGAGCGTGTCCAGGTCCTGGGCCACGAAGACCCGAGGGGGATCGTCACGCACGACGGCACAGGCGACGAGCGTGCTCACTTCGAGTCGGGAGCCAGTTCCTTGGCCGTCCAGAATCCGACCAGTGGGCCGGACTGTCCGCCCGCGGCATACACCGCCATCCGCCGATGGGCGTCCGGAGACAAGAGATCGATGGCGTCGAAGAAGCCCTTCGGGCCCGTGGCCCGCAGTGCCTTGTCCCCTTCGCTTCCGAGCCGAGGCAATTGAGGCGTGAGGATCACCAGGGGCTTCACGTCATTGCTCGCCATGACGTGAGCTCGACCGAGGGTCCGCCACACCGTGTCCGTCTTGGACATGCCGCCCCGGTACGCGGAGTTCGAACCGGCGACATCGAAGTGCCACGTCGAGCCGGTGGCGTCCTTCGCCGTGAAACTGAGGACCAGGCCGAGGCCGCGCAACCGCCGGTTGGCCCGAACATCGACGAACCCGGCCGACGCCAACGCCTCCTTGGCCAGCGTGGCCACCGATGCGCCGTGGTCGGCCCCCGCGCCGCCGCCAAGGCCGCCACCCACCTCGTCCGCCGCACGAAGCACGTCGTCCTCCTCGGCCAATCGGGCCCGGGCCAGCTCCACGTAGGCCGGGTCCAGGTCGTACCCCAGACCCAATCGTCCGGACCGACGGGCCGCCACCACGGTCGTGCCCGACCCGAGGAAGGGGTCGAGGACGAGATCCCCGGTGAAGGTGTAGAGCTCGATCAACCGCTGGGGCAGTTCCACGGGAAAGGGGGCCGGGTGCTGGACCCGATTGGCGCTCTCGGGCGGGATGTCCCAGACATCGAGGGTCAACGCCATGAAGTCGTCGGCGCGAATGCTGCTGGCAAACGGCAACCCGGCGGCCCGCCGCTCCTTGGGGCTCTTGGCACGGCCGAAACGCCCCTTGCTGGCCACGATCACCCGTTCGGTGACGTCGCGCAGGACGGGATTGGTCGGCGAGCGGAAGGACCCCCAGGCGCACGAACCGCTGGCGCCCTCACCCTTCTGCCACACGATCTCGCCCCGTGGCAACAACCGCAGATCGTCCTGCAGGATGGTCATGACATCGGCCGCCAGGCTTCGATACGGCTTGCGGCCGAGGTTGGCCACGTTGACCGCGATCCGCCCACCCGGCTCGAGCACCCGCTTGCACTCGGCGAACACCTCCCTGAGCAGTTGGAGGTACTCGAGGTAGGACCCGGGTACACCCTCGCGGTCCAGTTCCTCCTCGTACTGCTTGCCGGCGAAGTAGGGGGGCGAGGTCACTACCAGGGCGACCGAGTTGTCCGCCACCTCGGTCATCCGCCGGGCGTCCCCGCAGATGCAGGACTCCGCCATCGGGGTCGGCGGGTGCACCTCCTCGTCGGCGCTGAGCTCGGGTGCCTCGAAGCGGGCGTAGAAGGCATCGGCGACGTGGGACTCGCGCCGCCCGACCCCGAAATTGGACGTGGAGGTCGCGGCGCGACGGCGGGAAGCCACCATGACGACCGGACCCTACCGGGCCGCCGGCGGCAGACCGGTGACGGCGCGCCTGATGACGATGAGCATGGTCAGCAGTGTACGGAAGGGGTGTGTCATCTCACATCTCGTACACGATGAACGAGGTGACCCGGCCCACCTGGTCGTACAGGGACCGGGCCCGGCCGTTGTACTGCTGGGTATGCCAGTAGAGGCGACCGGCCCCCCGCCCCTCCGATTCGTTTTTGGCCGCCTCCAGCAGGTTGCGCCCGAGGTCGGACCCTCGGAAGGCCGGTGCGACGAAGAGATCCTCCAGGTAGCAGTACGGCCGCCGGGACCAGGTGGTGGGATGCACGATGCAGTGGGCCAGGCCGGACCCGGTACCGTCCCCACCCATGGCGATGAGCCCGAACATCGCGCCATCGTCCCCGGTCAGGCGGTCAAACGTGGCTCGGGTCGTCGGCTCGGAGAGCTCGGCTCGATAGAAGTCCAGATAGCCCCGCCACAGCGGCAGCCACCGGTCCCAATCTCCCGTCTCCAACCGCCGGATGGCCTCCATCACCCCCAGCTTGTCATCGACCTCGGTATGCCGGGTGGTAATACCTATGGCGTGATTGAGGTCCATGGGTTGACGGAGGTGCATCGTTGATTGAGGTGCGACAGGAGACTGCGGATGACTTCGATGCCGTCCGGCGCGTGCACACCGAGGCGTTCGCCCGCCACGGGCATGCCGGCACCCGCCCACCCGAAGTTGCCCTGGCCGACGAACTCCGGGCCTCACCGGCGTTCCTGCCCCGGCTCTCCCTGGTGGCCGACAACGGTCAGCTGGTGGTGGGCCACGTCATGGCCACCAGGGCGACGGTCGGTCCCGACGAGTCACCCGCTCTGGGATTGGGACCTCTCGGCGTGCTCCCCTCACACCAACGGCAAGGCGTCGGCACCGTGCTCATGGAGGCGACCATCGGCATCGTGGAATCGTTGGGCGAACCCATGATCGTGCTCCTCGGCGACCCGGCTTACTACCACCGCTTCGGCTTCGAGCTCGCGGCCACCTTCGGCATCGAGCCGCCGGAGCCCGGGTGGGCCCCGAACTTCCTGGCGCGCCCGAGTCACACGTATGACCCGGCCGTGCGTGGGCTCTTCACCTACGCGGAGCCGTTCTCGCACCTCTGAGCCGCGTCCCGGCCAACCGCTCGATAAGGGGAGCACTTCGCCGTACCTCACCGGTCTTCGGCGGAAGCAACCACTCGGCCCGCATGCGGCGCCGCCAGGGCCGGCGCGCCAAGCTCTAGGCGCGCATCTGCGCCGCGGACACCTTGGCGGTCGCTCGCACGATGTCGTAAGCGGCACGACTCACCTTGAGCAAAGAGGTGTGGTCCACCTTGTCCACGGTGTCGGCGGGATCGAAGAGGTACCAGGGTGCGGTCAGGTAGTTGACGAGGGGGACCCCCTCTAAGTGGAACGGCCCACCGTCGGTGGTCGGGAAAGAACCCAGCGCGTCCGGGGTCAGGACGAGGGATCGATCGAGGTGGTGTTCGACGATGGCGTCCCAGACGATCTGTTCAAGCGCAGGGTTCTCCGTGGTGAACCACCACCGTGGCGTCACGCGGGTGCTCGCCGCATCGAGTGGCAGCCCCTCGGGAGGGCTGTCGAGTGCCGCATGCTCGAGGTGGATCTCGAGGACCGTCCGGTCCAGCATCTGGCGGTGGCGTTCAATGAAGGCGCGTGTCCCGGCGGCGGCGGACATGTGGGCCCCGGTGGCCAGGAAGATCAGGCGGTGCGGGCGGTCCCTCTCGGGGACCGCCGCCCACGCGGTTGCCTGCGCCAGCACCATCGCGATGCCGGTACCGTCCTCGACGGCCGACGCCCACGGTGCGTCGTGATGGGTGCCGATGATGACCCACTCATCGTCACTTCCCGGTAGTTCACCCACCACGTTCCGAGTTGTCGTCGACCCCCGCTCGGCCACGACCTCGATGTTGGCCCGGGCGGCGTCGTCCTCGAGCAGCTCAAGGAGGCGATCTCCGGTGCGCTCCGAGACGTAGACGCCGGGTATCGGGCGAGGCCTGCCGTCGTAGGGGACGTAGTATGCGCAACCGCCACTCGGATACCCTCGCAACACCCCGATGAATCCGATGGCTCCGGCCGCGATCGCGGGCTCCATCGTGTCCTGCAGTTCCGCGGCGAAGGGAAGGCGGTGCGTGCCGTCGGCGAAGGTGTCGTCAGGGTCGAACGCCCATCCCGACGCCACCAGGGCGTCAGGCGACGAGGACGCCCTGTTCGCGGCCGTCCTTCGGGAGGAGACGGGAAACTCGTCAGGCAGGGAGCCGAACCGAAGGTCGTAGAGCGCAACCTTGTCAGCGACCGCAGCGGGGTCTGCCGGGTCCCACCGCACGAGCGGGCCCTCGACACCGGTCGGTTCGGACATCGGGACCGGAAAACACTCGAACTCGGTCGTCCGTTGGCGGGCAACGACCGAGAGCTGAGCGTGACTGTCCTTCCACAGGGCGGCCTCCACCGATTCGAAACGCACCGAGTCGAGGCCCAGTTGCTCGAACTTGTCGAAGAGGAACTGTTCGGCCCACCGATCCGCGGGGTAGCCCGGCCGGCGAATCCCCCGCGCGACCACCTCATCGATCCACCCGAGCATCTCTGAAGTCGGCGGCAATGTGGGATGTTCGGCCACTCGTGTTCCTCCAGCGGTAGCGGTCGTGGTTGCGGAACAAGGCGATCGCCGATGCTAACAGTGGCCGCGATCCCGGAACCGAGCCGCGAGGGCCCAGCTGAGGAACGCTCAAGTACCGGAGATGCGCTCCTCCAAAGCTGGCACCCAATGGTTTCGGTAGCGCTCCTGAAGGTACGGCAGGCGCCAATCATTGCTCGAGACGACCCTCCGACACCGAGGGGAGCCGCAAGCGCACGTCATCGAGAACCCGGACGCACCCGATTGGGTGCCGTAATCAATTGTCAGCTCCTCGCCAGCAGCAACGGGCCATCGAGTGGCGATGTCATACGGGCCTACATGCCACAGGTTGGGATCACAACTGTGATTTCCGAAATGGGCCATGCTCGCGGGCGGCAAGACGAGATGAACGTCCTCGTAGATCGTCACAGTGTCGACATATGGGGCCGAGGGATCAGCCTCGGCCTCGTTGATCAGCCTCGCCAGCTCCGACGAGGAGACCAGCCGACCGGCCAAGCGAATGACGACCAGGTTGGCGGGGAAGCCCTCGGTGGCGAAGAGGCCCTTGCCCTCAATTGCCGACTCCCGGATGGCCAGCTGCTCGTGCAGCCAGAGGTGTTCGGGATGCGCAGCATCCAAATCGACATGGCCTTTCACGATTTTGGTGACGCGCTCGGATCGCCGAACTCGAAGGAATCAAGCACTGGCCAACGTCCTCCTGACTTACGTATCACCGAGACCGAGCCAACAATGAACGCGTCGATCGGCTCGAACCCACGATGCAGGCTGTTCCAAGCTTCCCGGCAGGAGCCCGGGCTCGTCCGGCCCGGGTGAATAAGGGTGACGTGCGGTTGAAAGTCACTTGCCGGTGGTGAGCACGTGAGGCTGGCCGTCAGGCGACCACGCAATGAAGCAATGGCTCCCTCCACGTCCTCAACGGACAGGTAGATCCCCTCTTCTGGTCCCGAGCCCCAGGTTCGAGGCTCCGACAGTCGGAGTCGAAAGGGAGTGATTGCGCCGCTGATTTCTGCGAGGCGCTCCCTGAGGTGTGCGGCGCTCGTGATCTCGTTCTCGTAGACCAGCGTGATGTGAGGAGCTATCTCCGCGGCTGAACGTGGATCGAATGAAGCTCGAATGGCTTGCACAACAGTGGAAACAGGTTCAGGTAGAAACAACGTGCCCTGGAGGCGCCCTTCGATACTCGCCATCCCAGCAATCATGTCATCGGCCAGCCCAAACGCACGCCCGACGGAGAGGGCCACGACGCCTTCGAGGGGCCGAAGTGCCACGCCCAAACCTGACCGTCTTGGCACCCCTGCGGTGGGGTCGACAGACGTGATGGGGCGGATCTGTTGCCACAACCGCACTGCCCGTTCGAAGTTGGTACTAGGTAACGACCACCGTGTTCTGGGCCGTCCCCGCTCCGGACCCGCTGATCGATGCCCAGGTTCCGGACGCTGCCGTCCACCTCCAGCCACCGAAGGAGACAGAGTCGAGGTGGTAGTTGTCGGCATGGGCGACGGCCCAACTGGCAACCTGCCACCCCGTCTTGGTGGACACGGGCGACCCGATCAGTTGAGAGCCCATCTCGGTTACTGCCGCCTGCACGAGCGCCGAAGATGGCGGGGCGACACCGCTGAAGCCGTCGAGATGGCACGTGAGCCCGGTGGGGACCTCGCCGGTGAGGGCCCTCGCCAGCGAGCGCGCCTCGGTTTCCCAGGTGGCGTAGGCGTCAGGCGTCGCACTGTGCTGGACGAGTTGAGCCGCCTCGGTCACCGGCATGGTCTGCCACCCACTCAGCTGAGCAAGGTGGTCATAAAAGGCCGAGGCCGCGTAATTGGGGTCCATGACCTGCGTGCTGGTCCCCCAGCCCTGAGAGGGCCGCTGTTGGAAGAGGCCCAACGAGTCCTGGTCTCCGTAGGAAAGGTTCAAGAGCTGCGATTCTTGAAGCGATGTCGCCAGTGCAACGGTCACCGCGTGGTCCGGCAGCCCCTTTCGCAGCGCCACGGCGGCGATGATGGCGGCATTCTGCGCCTGAGTAGGCGTGATGGAGTAGCTGCCGCCGGGTGTCGTCGACGCGACGGTGCAGGCCGTCTGCGGCGTCGGGCTGGGGGGCGCCGGGCTGTGGGTTCGCCCCACGACCACACCGACGACCACCACCAACACTGCGACGACGACGGCAAGGGTGAGGCGGGCGCGCCGCGTTCCGAAGCGCCGGTCACCACGGCGGCCTCTGGAAGGCGGCCTGCGGGGCGGTTCGGCGACAGCGACAGCCCTGCCCTGGCGTGCAACAGGACCTTGGCTCACAGTCGAACCACGTCGTCTGTTCTACACGACGACGTGGCCGCGAACGTGGCAGGGGTCCGTAGGCCTCCCGGCGCAAGAGAGAAGGCACTTGGAGGACGTCCGGGTTGGGTCTGGAGGCTGCTGCGAGAGTGTTGACACCGACGATGGAGGTCGGCAGGGAGAGATCGAGGGTGTACCCGGATCAGCCGATCTTCTGGAGATCGACCACGAAGATCAGGGTGTCGTTGGCCGCGATGCTCGGCCCCTGTGAGCTGGCGCCGTAGCCGAGGCTGGGCGGGATGATGAGCTCACGACGGCCGCCGACGCGCATGCCGACCAGGCCCATGTCCCATCCCTTGATGACCTGGTTCGCTCCGATCGTGAATTGGAACGGCTGGCCTGTCCACGACGATTGGATCACCTTGCCCGAGGAGTGGCTGGCCTCAACGTACTGGACGGTGACAGTGTCACCCGGCCCGGCCGCCGCACCCTTGCCGACAATGAGATCAGCGCTCTCGAGTTGCTTGGGGGGAGTCCCGGGGGGCACCGTGACGGTGGGTGCGGTTTTCACGGTGCCGGCGGGGGAGCGGAGGGCACGGGGAATGGCCGCGATGGCCGTGTTGTTCGGTCCCGGAGTTGCGGTGGTGGCCGTCGTCGGTGCCGCGGCGGTGCCGTCGTTGTCGGCGCCGCGGTGGTGGTCGGTGGCGCCGCGGTGGTCGTCGTCGTGGCCGAGGGGGTCCCGGACGGACTACTGCAGGCGGCCAGCCCGAAGGCCGATGCCGACAGCACCACCAAGAGCGGCCGGATGCGGAAGACGAGACATGGAGGCTGATCCTTTCGGATGGCGGGCCATCCCACCGTGAGCGGGCGCTTCGGTCGCACCGACGGTAGTCGTCCGGGAACGGGCAGTGGTGGTCCCGTCCTGTTCGATTCCGAGTGCTCCACCTCGCCTCGGGGCAGCGTGATCCCGGCACGTGCTGACCGAAGCGCCCTATGGCCCTTGTCGGCCAATATGGGCACCGTGCCCAGCGAGACCGTCCTCCTGTCCCACCGTCCGGTTCACCGCATGGGTTTTGGCGCCATGCAGCTTCCCGGTCCCGGCGTGTTGGGGCCGCCCAGGGACCATGACCAGGCACTGGCGGTGCTTCGCCGAGCGGCGGACGCGGGCGTCAACCACATCGATACGGCACAGTTCTACGGTCCCAACGTGGCCAACGAACTCATCCATGAGGCGCTCCACCCCTATCCGGCCGACCTCGTGCTGGTCTCCAAGGTCGGAGCGGCTCGCAATGAAGAAGGCCACTGGCTGCCCGCTCAGCGTCCGGCGGAATTGCGGGCTGGAGTCGAGGCCAACCTGGCCACGCTGCAGTTGGAACAGATTCCGGTGGTCAATCTACGCCGCCATCCTGAGTCCGAAGTGCCCTTCGGCGAGCAGGTCGAGGCGATGATGGAGATGCGCCGCGAGGGTCTCATCGGCGGTATTGGTTTGAGCAATGTGACGCTCGACGAATTCCACGTGGCCCGAGGGCAGACCGAAGTGGCCTGTGTCCAGAATGCCTTCAACCTGTTCGATCGATCGGATCAAGACGTCTTCGATGCCTGCCATGCCGACGGGGTGCCCTACGTGCCGTTCTTCCCCCTTGGTTCGGCCTTCAATCCGGCGAACCCCGTGCTCCATGCGCCAGCCGTCCAAGAGACCGCTCGCCGCCTTCAGGTGACGCCCGCCCAGGTGTCTCTGGCCTGGTTGTTGCACCAGTCACCCACCGTGCTCCTCATTCCGGGCACATCGTCGCTCCGGCACTTGGAAGAGAATCTGGCCGCAGCCGAACTGACCCTCGATCAAGAGGCCCTTGCCGCGCTGCCCTAGAGAACAGCCGGCTGTTCCACCCTGCCAGGAGCGCGAGCCGGTCGACACGGGGCGCCGCGGCACGGCGACGTGAGTGTTTGATCACCAGAGCGGGCGGCCGAACGTCCGAGTTACATTAACGGGGCGGCTTGAACTCTCTCTTCCGCCGGGCTCGCCGAACGCTGCCGCGACGTTCAAACTTCCCTCGTACCTCGGCTCGACGCGCCTGAATGTCACGGTGGGTGAAGTGCTCCGTCGTGTCGTCCAGTCCGAAGCCTGCCTTCAGTCCGGCCATGTCCGGCTCCCAGCCTTCCTGATGCGCCAGCCCCAGCTGCGCCATGATCCGCTCACCGTGCTTCTCGGCGAACAGCAGGGCGATGCCTTCGATCTCGGCGAAGAGGTCGAGGTCCGGTGCCAACGTGGCGATGGCGCCGTCCAGGAAGACCATGTTCTTGACGAACAGCATCAGCTCCTTGGGCATGCGGGCACCGAGGGCCAGCAGAGTCTTGATGGAGCGTTGCAGCTCGCCCACCAGTTCGTCGGGCGTGAGCGTTGTCGGATCCACCGGTGGGCGATCGAGGCCGAGCTGCTCAATCACCGAATCGATGTCGGTGTTCTCGGGCAACGCACCCAGGTCACGTAAGGCGGCCACCTGGGAGGGAATGTGGCCGTTGGACGCTCCCACGATGAGGGAGAGGAGGGCCAGCCGTTTCGGTTCGGTCAGGCGGGCAGTGATCCCGAAATCCAGCAGGGCCACCTGACCCGACGACATGACGAGGAGGTTCCCGCCGTGGAGGTCGCCATGAAAGATCCCGTGCATCATGCAGCCTTCGAGAAACCCGATCATCCCGGTCCGCACCACAGCTTCGGTGTCGATGCCGGCCTTGTGCATGCCTCGCACGTCGGAGAAATTGAAGCCGTTCATCCGTTCCATCACCAACATGCGACGGGTCACCAGCGTGGGGTGGGGGCGGGGGATGACGTAGTCGCGCTGTCCGAGCTTGGCGAAGGTGGCGGCGATGTCGAGCATGTTCTCCGCCTCGAGGCGAAAGTCGAGCTCCTCCACAATGGTTTCGGCGAAGAGCTCGACCAACGCCGGGGGATTGGCCAGCGCGGCGACCGGGAGTCGGCCCACCAAATGGGGGGCCAACCACGACATGACGGCCAGGTCGCGCCGGACGAGCCGGGCGACCGTCGGCCGCTGCACCTTGATCACGACCTCGGTCCCATCGACCAGCGTGGCGGCGTGTACTTGGGCGATGGAGGCGGCGGCCAGCGGCTCCCGATCGATGGTGGCGAACACGCTTTCCGGCGCTCGGCCCAACTCTTCTTCGATCACCTGGTGAACGACGGCCCACGGCTCGGGTCTGACCCGATCTCGACATCGTTTGAATTCGGCGACCAGCTCGGAGGGGAAAATACCCTCGCCGGAGGAGACGATTTGGCCGAGCTTGATATAGGTCGGTCCGAGGTTCTCCGCGGCCACCCTCAGCCGGCGTGAGATCCCCGCTGTCCTGATCGGCTCACCCTTCCGGCGCTCCCTGAGGAACCACAGTCCCAAGGCTCCCCCCAGGTGGCGAACCGTCGTTCCCACCCGGGCCCCGGGTGGGAACTTCCGGGCCCGGATGAGGTCGGGGACGGAGGCGATGGTGTCGGCCCGGATCCGGGCCAAGCCGGCCTTCCAGGCCAAGGCGTCCGGGTCGATGACCCACGGTCCGTGATCGGTGAAGACACCGAAGGCACAATCGGGAGAAGTCACTGGCAGGAGTGTACCGACGGCCTGCGCGTGGTCCTCCGACCAGCCCGGAACCACCGATGAGAGACCTCGCTGCGACCTATGGTTCTCCCATGGGTGTTGGAACAACGCGACGCCGGCGATGGAAACGTTGAAACCTCACAGCGGATTTGACCACGTCACGATTGCCGTGGCCCACCTGGACGAAGCCGAGCGGTTCTTCGGACTGCTGGGCTTCGAGAAAACGGCTGACACCGTCGTCTCGGGCGAAGAAATGTCGCGGTACATGGGCATTCCCGATTGGGAGGCTGATCACGTGACCTTGACGCTCTCGGGCGTGGCCACGCACCAAGAAGTGCAGCTCCTGCGGTTTCATCGCCCGGCCTTGATGGAGAATCACGACGAAGCCAACTTGGCCCGCCTCGGTTTCAACCATGTCTGTTTCGCGGTCGATGATCTCGATGCCACGCTCGCTCGGCTCTCGGCCGAGGGCATCGTGACCAAGAACGAGGTCATGAATTTCCACGATCGGCGCCTGGTGTTCCTGAGCGGTCCCGGTGATGTCACCATCGAGCTTTCGGAGTGGGTCGCCGACGACGTTCGCTGATCCGGCACGTCGATTCAAGAGGAGACCCGTCTCGAGGGCGTCGGCGCCCACCTAGGTCAGCAGCGGGCCGCCGCCTCCCGGCAAGCTTCGAGGCCCTCGAACGTCTGCTCCACGTCGTCCGCGCTGAAGCAGAAGAAAAGGGCGGACACCGCGTCGGCACCGGCTTCGGCGTACTCGGCCACGATGTCCGGCGTGAGCTGCTGGAAATAGGGGCAGACGGTGATGCGGAGGTCGGCCCTGCTCCGCCCGGCGGCCTCGAGGAACACGTCGAGCGTGGCCAGTCCCTCGCCCAGTTCGGCGGGAGACCGGTTGAAGGTGTGCCATCCCCGGCCGCACCGGGCGGCCCGCCGGAGGGCCGCGTCGGACTCCCCACCGATGTGGATGGGGGGATGGGGTTGCTGAATCGGCTTGGGGAACATCTCGCATTCGTCCATGCTGTAGATCTCGCCCTTGAAGGAAGACTTCTCGTCGCACCAGAGCGTGCGCAGCACCTCGATGTACTCGTCGGTTCGCGCACCGCGGTTCTCCCACGGCACATTGAGGACGTCGAATTCCTCTTTGAGCCAACCGACGCCGATCCCCAGGTCGACCCGGCCCCTGGAGATCCAGTCCAGGGAGGAGACCTCTTTGGCGGTGTAGACCGGATTGCGTTGGGGAAGCAGCAACATCGCCGTGCCCAGTCGCACCGTCTCCGTACAGGCCGCCAGATAGGAGAGGGTCACCATGGGTTCGAGCAAGCCCGAACCGGACGGTGCGGGGACCTTTCCGTCCGCCGCATAGGGATACCGACTGGCGTACTGATCGAAGAGCACGACATGCTCGCCAACCCACAGCGTCGAGATACCGCGTGCCTCGGACGCTCGCCCGACCGCCTCCAGCAATTCTGGCGTGGTCATCGGGTTGGCCGTGGGCAGCCACAGGTCGAACTTCATCTCAACGCCCCAATCCCTGCAGGACGAAGGCAAAGATCTCATTGGTGGCCTGGCCGACGGGAACCGGGTCCGGTTCGCCGGCGCGAATGGAGAGGGCGCCGTAGATCTGTTGGCCGATCAGCACCACGGCCCGGTCCGGCTCCAGGCGCGACCCGAAGTCACCCGTCGCCATCCCGCTCGATACGACGTCCTCGAGCAGCCGCATCATCTCGAGCCCGATCATCATGAGCGCCCCGCCGACGGCCGCCGAGCCGGCGGCACCGGCGGTGTCCTGGGTGGCCATGGCCAGACGGAAGAAGGCGGGGTTCTCGTCGATGCGCTCGAGCAGGGCCCGGATCAGGCTGCGCAACCGGTCGGGCGGAGAGGCATCGTCCTCGGAGCTGACGACGATGGCTTCGGTGAGCTGGTCGTACATCGACTGCACGCAGGCACGCAGCAACTCGTCACGATTGGCGAAGTACACGTAGACGGTCGATCGGGCCACGCCCGACGCGGTGGCGATCTCGTCCATCGACACTTCGGTGGTGCCCCGCTCGCCGAACAGCCGCCTCGACGTCTCGATGATCTGATCCCGCCGGAAGTCGCGGATGACCTCTTTGAGCGCGTCCGGTGCCCGGCGCGCCATTCAGGCGCCGAGTCGCGGGGCCGGAGTGAAGGTCACCGGGAGGTGCTTGACACCGTTGATGAACTGAGATTGCAGTCGCTGCACGTCGCCATTCTGTTCGATGTCGGGCATGCGGTCGAGCAGATGCTCGAACATCACGCGGATCTCCATGCGGGCCAGGTTTGCGCCCAGGCAGAAATGCGGTCCCCCGCCTCCGAAGGCGATGTGGGGATTGGGATCGCGGCCGACATCAAAGGCACCGGAATCCGGGAAGATGTCCTCATCGCGATTTCCCGAGACGTGGTAGAAGACGACCTTGTCGCCCGCCTGAATCTTCGTGTCGCTGAGCACGGCATCGCAGGTGGCCGTGCGGCGGAAGTTCATGACCGGGGTGACGAAGCGCAGCATCTCCTCCACGGCGGTGGGGAGCAGGCTGCGGTCGTCGCGGAGCCGCTGCCACTGGTCGGGATACTGGAAGAAGGCGTGCATGGCCCCCGACATCAGGTTGCGGGTGGTCTCGTTGCCGGCCACGGTCAAGAGGAGGAAGAACAGCTCGAGCTCCATCTCGCTGAGGCGCTCGCCCTCGATCTCGACGCCGGTCAGAGCGCTCATGAGGTCGGTGTGCGGGTCGATCCGCTTCTGGGCGAACAGCTGGGCGGCATAGGCGTAGAGCTCCATGGCGGCCGTCATGGCCTCCTCGGCCGCCAGCTGGTACTCGGGATCCTGACTGCCCACCATGCGGTTGGACCAGTCGAACATCTTGTGGCGGTCGTCGTGGGGCACGCCCAGGAGCTCGGCGATGACCTGCAGCGGGAGCTCGGCCGAGAGGTCGGTGACGAAGTCGGCCCGGCCGCTCTCGATCACCTGGTCGATGATGGCGTCGGCCGAACGATGGATGTTCGCCTCCAGGTCCCGGACCATGCGGGGGGTGAAGCCCTTGTTGACCAACCGGCGGTACCGGGTGTGCAGCGGTGGATCCATGTTGAGCATCATCAGACTCTGTTGCGCCACCTCGTCCGCACCGAGCTCGAAGGGCATCGTGCCCTGGGTGGCCGAGCTGAATCGCTCGAAGTCTCGGTTCACCGTCACACAGTCGTGGTACTTGGTGACGGCCCAGTACCCCGGGCCGCCGGGCTCGTCCTGCCAGTGCACCGGATCGTGCCGGCGCAGGTGAGTCAGCCACTCGTGCGGCACGCTCGACACGAACGAGCGTGAGTCGGACAGATCGACGGGGGTGACGTCGGCAGCGATTTCGGCCACGTTCGGACAACTCCTCTTGCAAATCGGACAGGCTGTCCGATACTCAAGATGGTACGTCTCGCCGTCCTTTCCGTCAAGCGCTCGTTGGGATGGGCGTGGCTGGTCGTCAGTCGGCGTGGGGCGGTGTGACCGGGTGCGATTTGGGCACGACCACGGTCGACTTGGTGGGATCGTCCGGGTCGAGGACCACACGCAGCCGATCGTCGGCATCGGGAGGCTCACCCGGCGCCTCGGCCGAAATCACCGGCTCGTTCTTGTTCGGGTAGAAGACTTCCTGCAGGCCGAGCGCTATGCCGGTCGCCATCCCCCCGACGGCAGAGCGCCGGCGCCAGGCGTCGAAACGCCTCGACGGGATCTCGTCGGCCGACTCGTCGTGGTCGGGCGACTCGTCGTGGTCGGGCGACTCGTCAGCCGGCTGTTCGGGCTCATTGGGTTCGATGCCCATTATGATCGCAGCATCTGTCGGGGGACGACGGCCATCTAGGGCGACGGGAGCCCGCGCTGGACGTCCCACAGGTGATGCCATACCTCATGGGCGTTCCTCTGCACCAGGTCGAAGGCATCGATGGTCCCCGCCTCGGGGTGGGGCGTGGTGACGTCGCGCGGCGCCTCGAGGGCGGCCGTGCGCCAGGTCTCCACGGCGGAGATCATGGCCAGCAGGCCGACGAACGGTGAGAGCTGGTCGTAGGAGCGACGCTCGGCCATCAGGTTCTCGTCCCACGACGGGACGCCGAAGGAGGGATCGACGCTGAGGGTCCAGAGCCGTTCCGTCCCGAACCGGAGCACGTCGACGGTGTGCCAGACATAGCGGCTGGCCGACCACAGGCCCGGTTCGACGGCCACGGAGGGATCCCCGAGACGAGAGATGCACTCGCCGAAGACGGCGACGCCCCACACGCATTGACCGACCAGATCCTCGAATTCACTCTGGTCCCAGTCGAATGCGCACTCCGGGCAAAGACCTTGGTGCACCTCCCAGGCCAGGAACGGTTCGTTCATCTCTCGCTCCGCCCGTAGCTTCCCAGGTGCCAGCTCCCACAGATGTCGCACCGATAGGCGTTCAGGTCGACGCCCGACTCGGATCGACGTTCGTCGGCCACACTCAGCGCTTCGCCCTGTGAACGGTAGGCGGATTTGGGTTGACCGTCGGCCCGCCAGTGCATGCCCCGCGACACGGGTTGTTGCCTAGCCGGGTCGTCGTCGCGTCTGCCGACGGGCCGCCCCCCTCGTCGTGGAGCGTTCCGGCGAGCCATCACCCCATATTGGCCGCTATTGCGGAGAAGACGGCGCGATGTGCCATTCGCTTCGAAATGAGGGACCCGCCATCCTCGGCGCGCCCCAGTCCGACGGAGGGGGAACAGGGTCGAACGTGGCGCGTCGAGGACAAAAATCAGACTAATAGGAAGGTCAATGGGAGTCGACCGTTCGCGTAGAGGAACGCCGGTGCGAGTGCGCTCGACCCCAGAGGTGCGGAGCGACGATGACCGGGCGCGGCCTCACCGTCGACCAAACGTTCGTTGACCAGGGTGTTTCGAAGCGACACCCTTTCGTAATCTTGCAGAAGATCAATCGCTTTTTTTGACCGGACTACGGTTCACCGTTTGGGGATTGCATTGGCGGCCTTTCAGCTATCGGCTAACCGAAAATCCATCCGATAACCCCGCAATCAGGCCAAGTAGCAGCCCGGTAATCGGTCCAAGCAATTGGCCTAAGCAGAGCGCCTATGCCACTATGAATCCATGGCAAAAACCGTGATAGTCAAACTAACCGACGACATTGATGGCGGAGATGCCGACGAGACGATCCATTTTTCACTGGACGGTAAGTCCTATGAAATCGATGTGAATGCGAGGAACGCGGCCCAACTCCGGGCGGCGTTTACGCCGTTTATGGAGAAGGGGCGCACCAGCAATGCGGGTGGACGGGCTCGGGTGTCCCGCCCCAGCAGCGCGCCGGGCGAAAAGACGCTGTTTTCCCAGTTGAGCGACGACGAAAAGAAGCGCTTTCGGGTGTGGGCCGACATGGCCACCGCGCGGCGCATCAGCGACAGCCGAGTGAACGGCTGGGTGGCCGCCGGAAAGCCTTAGTCACACCGCCGCTGCAGCCGGGACGGATCGTGGGTGACCATGGGCCGCGGCGGCCGGGACGAGCGGGGAGAGGGTGGCCCGCGGCGGCGCAATCGAGCGGTCTCGGCTATTAGGCGAAGGAAAGAATGCCGTAGGTATTACACAGCCCCAGACCTTCAATGAGCACGAAAGCGGCGACAATGGTGCCGATCACCGGCACTCGCCACTTTGAGCCGTTTCGCGCCATTGCCGGCGGCATGTACCACTCGGGCAATGCTCCGGCGAATTGGGCCAAGTGCATGCTGAGGGGTATGGCGTCGTCACTCAGCGGCGCATTGGGATCTGCCGCCAACGCCAAGGCGGTGAGTTCCGCCTCGGTCAACTGTTCGCCATAGGGCGGATCGCCCGGCAAAGAAGGCAGCGTCATGAGGGGACCGTCACCGGTCGGGTCAGGACGCTTTTTAGAAGGATGCACCAAAAGGGAGCGTACTGCGACGTGTCCGGCCCGCGGTCCCGCCCTACAGAACAAGCGACGTCGATTGCGCGGTGGGATCGCCGACCCAACGCCCGACTTCGACCACGTAGGGGCCGGTGGCCGGAACCCACCGGTGGCCCGGCGCGTTGCGTAGCGCAAATCTGCCCCGGGGAATTGAGAGCGCCACCTCGGCCTTCTCGCCCGGAGCCACTTCGATCCGGGCAAACCCCATGAGCCGACGGCGCCGTGGAGCCGGATCACCTGGCGCCGGACCGGCGTAGACCTGCACGATCTCGGCACCAGCGTGGTTCCCCTGGTTGGTGACGCTGCCGTGGACCTCGACGGCGTGCTCGTCCACCGTGACCGTGAATGGCCCCCGCTCGAACGTGGTGTACGACAACCCGAAGCCATAGGGGAAGTGGGGGACCGCCCCGTCGCGTTCGAACTTCCACCACCCGTGCCACCCGTCGTAGGTGATCGCCTCGGCCTCCCGCTCGAAATGGGGGAGGTGTTCCTCGCTCACCGGGACGGTGAAGGGCAGACGTCCCTCGGCATTGCGACGACCGAGCAGGACGTCGGCCAGGCCGTGACCGCCTTCCATGCCGGCGTACCAGGACTGCACAATGGCCGGCACGTTCGAGGCCCAGGCCGACATGATGACGGCGCTCCCCGCCACCACCGCCACCACGACGCGCGAGGTGGCCTCCGCCACCGCCAGAATGAGTTCCTCCTCGGCTCGATGCAGGCGCAGCGACGATCGATCGCCGCCGGTGGCAAAGGACAGGGGACCGTCCGTTGGGACGCCTTCGGACGGTCCCATCCCGGGATGGGCGGCGACCGAAGCCGTGAACGCTGCGGCCAAGGCCGGATCGTCGGCGCCGGGGAGAAGCTCGCCCAGTGGTCCGGCGGAAGGATCTCCACCGATGAACTCCCCCTCATCAGTCTTGGTGTACCCCACCACGACGACGGCCAGATCGGCGGCGCCGGCGGCGCGAGCCGCCCGCGTCGCGTCCGTTCCGTCGTCATAGACGACCTCGACCTCGGGGAGCGCAGCCCGCAAGCCTTGGAGCGGTGTGATCACACCGGGCGTCCAGATGTCACTCGAACCGCCGTCGCCGATGTTGCGGATGTCGGCCAGGTGTCCGATGACGGCCATCGAGCGCAACGTGGTCGGAGTCAGCGGCAGCAGGGGATGTTCCCCCACCGGTTCATTCCGCAGGAGCACGACCGCCTTGGCCGCCGCCTCTCGGGCCAGGCCGCGATGTTCGGGGCAGGCCAACACGCTCGTGTCGGGGCGAGGACCGTTCAGGACGTGGTTGAACCGAAGCATCGTGGCGATGGTCCGGACCACCGAACGGTCGACGTCGTCCCACGCCAAGGACCCGTCCTCGAGGGCGGTCGACAATCCAGCCGCCCGCACCATGCGGTAGGGCATTTCGACATCGAGACCGGCGATCACCGACTTCGGAGCGTCGCGCACCCCGAAGATCCAATCGCTGATCACGATCCCCTCGAAGCCCCATTCGTCCCGCAGCACGCCGGTCAGGAGGGCGTGGTCCTGGCCACACCATTCGCCGTTGACCGAGTTGTACGCGCTCATCACCACGGCCACACCTTCGTCGACGATCCGGCGGAACTGCGGCAGGAAGACCTCGTGCAGCGCCACGTCGTCCACCGTGACGTCCACCGTGAAGCGGGCGTTCTCCATGGAATTGCAGGCGAAGTGCTTCACGCAGGCCATGGCGTGGCGCTGTACCCCCCGCACCAGGGCCGCCCCGAATTCACCCACATGGAAGGGATCCTCGCCGTAGGTTTCCTGGGCCCGGCCCCAGGCCGGGTGTCGTAGGACATTGACGCAGACACCGCCGAAGAGGTTGGCTCCGACCGCCCGGAGCTCCTTCCCGATGGCCTCGCCGATGCGCTCTTCGAGATCGAGGTCCCAGGTGGCCCCCCGGGCCATCGAGACGGGAAAGCACGTCGCCGGACCGATAACCACTCCCCGTGGTCCGTCGGAAAACGCGAACCCGGGGACGCCCAGCCGTTCGATGCGGGCCGCCGGGAACGGGCGCTTGTGGTAACCGCCATGTTTCAGGTCGTCCAGACCGGCCCAGAAGGGAAGGTCCCCATCGAGGCACCACAGCTTCTCCTCGGGCGTCATTTTGGCGACGATGGCCGCCGCCGCGACCGTTTCGGGGACCCCGTCGCCGACGGAGGCCACGGCCTCGTCATAGGTACTGGTGTCGTCTCCCATCAGAAGACCGTACCGCCGGCCGGGTCATGAGATCTGGGATCGGCGCCGGCCCGTGACGCGAAAAGAGCACCGGGGCCGGCGTGGTTCCGGTCCCGGTGCTCGTCGCCTTCGCTACTGCGGTGGTCCCGACGTCAGCTGCACCGTGGCGGTGTGGGTCTGCCCTGACGTGTCGGTCCATCCCAGGGTGACCTTGTCACCGGGGTGGTGCGGCTCCAGTTCATTGGTGAGGTCGGTCGGGGCGTTGACGCTCTTGCCGTCGGCCGACGTGATGATGTCACCCTGGGCCAGCCCAGCTTCTTGAGCCGGTGAGCTTGTCACCACTCCAGCGACCGAGACGCCGGCGACCGACGAACCCGAGTTTCCAGTGCCGCCGCCGAAGCCGCCACCGAGTCCGCCTCCGAATCCGTTGGGGTCGCCGCCGCTGTTCGAGGTGGCGGTGATCTGGACACCCAGGAAGGCGGTGGCCCCGATGTGGATGGTCGACGAGGCCTGACCCAGCTCAATCCGGGCGGCGATGGCGGTCGCCTTGACGATCGGAATGGCGTAGCCCTGGTTTCCCGAGCCCTGGTTGGACCCTTGGAAGGAGAATCCGGCGGAGGCGGCCGTGTCGATGCCGATGACCTGACCCGACGTGTTGACGAGTGACCCGCCCGAATCTCCGGGCTGAATGTCGGCGTTGGTTTGGATGAGACCGGTCAACTGCTCCGAGGAGCCGTCACCCTGGTCGCTGGCCGTGATCGACTGGTTGAGGGCGGTGACAGTGCCGCCGGCCGCGCTGGGGGTTCCGCCGGTTCCTCCGGCGTTGCCGACGCCCACCACATTCTCGCCGACGGCCACGTTGGACGATCCGTCAATGGCGGCTGTCTGCAGTCCAGACGCATTGTGGAGCTGCAGGACGGCGACATCGTTGGAGCGGTCATAGCCGACGACGCTGGCCGAGTAGGTCTTGCCGTTGCCCACGTCAGTGGCACTGATGGTGGTGGCGCCGTCGATCACGTGGTTGTTGGTCAGAATCTCGCCGGATGACGTGAGCACGATGCCGGTTCCGGCGGCCTGCTCGCTCTGGTACCCGAGGGTGGTGTTGATGTCCACCAGGCCCGGGTCGACCTTGGCGGCGATGGCCGAGACGTCGCCCGGTCCCGCACCACCAGAGTTACCCGAGTTGCCCGAGGAGCCCGATCCGGACGATCCCCCTCCGAAGCCGGAGCCGGGGGAGAAGGGGGTCGAGTTGGAGGAGGGCGGGGCCGAGGTGGCCGAACTGACCGGGGTGCTGCCCTTCCACGCGGCGTGGCTGATGCCGGCGCCGGCGGCCACGGCAATGACGATGGCTCCGGTCACCGCGGCCACGTTGCGGAAGCGATGGGACCCTGGTTTCCCCGCCGCGCCCCGGCGCCGGCGCCGGTGGCGGAGGGCGGGCCCCAGGTGGGCGGAAGCTGACCGGTTGCCGGAGCGCTGTACGCGGGCCCCGACGATGGTCCGAGGTGAGGATTGCCCGACAGGGCACCGAGAGCGTAGGAGCCGGCGGCGGGGCCGGCCGGGGGGACGACCGATTGCTCGGACGTGACCGGAGGGGCCATGGGCGGCCCTGGCGGCATGGGCGGCGCGGGCGTGTCACCGGCCGGTGCGGTGGGAGCGGTCGGGTCGACCGCCGGGAGCGGGATGGCTGACCCGGTCACCGGCGGCGTGGATGCCGGCGTCGGTGTGGGGGGAGTGTCGTTCAGGTGGTCAGTCTGCTGCCCGTTGTCCGCTGCTTCGGTGCTGTCGTCGCTCATTCGATCTCCTCTGTCGAAGTCCCACTATCGGGACTTTCGCCTGGGACCATTGAAGCGGGGCGACATAAGGGCCAGATGTGGGAAATGTATGAGGGAGATAAATGTTGGCTGTGCCTCACCGAACCCGAACCTACCCGCCGTGAGTGGCCCGTCCGGCAGGCACGACATCGAGAACGCCGACCGGACGCCCGATCACCGGTCACCAGGGCCGGGGCGGGCGGGCGCCGACCGATCGGGCGCACCGCCGGGACGAGTTACAGCCGGTACAGCTTCGCCGCGTTCTCCCCGAGGATCTTGCGCTGCGCCGTCGGGGTCAGGGTCGACATCTTCTCGGCCACCGTGTCGAGCGGCTTCGGGTACAGGCACGTCGGATGGGGGAAGTCGGTCTCGAAGAGGATGCAGTCTTCGCCCACCGACTCGACCAGGGCCGGCAGGTTGTTCTTCTCGAACCAGAACGTGGCGAAGAGATTGCGCTTGAAGTACTCCGACGGCAGCATCGAGAGCTGGTCGAGCTGCTTGGGAGCGTTCTCCGACATCTCGTAGTCGAGCGCCTCGAGGATGAAGGGAACCCAACCCACGCCGCTCTCCACCGACACCATCTGCAGGTTCGGGTGCCGATCCAGCATGCCGCTCAGGATGATGTTCGAAACCACGCGGGCGTTGCCGATGAAGAGCAGCGTCCCCCCGATGGCCAACTTGGTGTCCTCGTCCTGTGATTCCCACGGGTACGTCCCGAAGTAGGTCATGGTGGTCAGACTGGCGCCGATGTGGAAGTGCACCGGCATGTGCAGATCGGCACAGACGTCCCAGAGCGGATCCCACGCCAGGCTGGCCAGGTCGGGGGCGCCCAGGTCCTGCGTGTCCGAGGTGAGGTTGATGCCGCGCAGCCCCATGGCGGCCACCCGTTCCGCTTCGATGACCGAGGCAGCCACGTCCCAGGCCGGCATGATGGGCATTGGGAGCAGACGGTTGTTGGACTCTTCTTGGATCTGAGCGATGGCGTCGTTGTAGAGCTGCACGCAGACCAGGCGAAGCTCGGGGTCCTTGACGACGTCGGAAATACCCTGACCCCCGAGACCGACGGAGCTGGGGAAGCAGATCTGGGCGTGGATGCCCGAATCGTCCATGACCGCAATCCGGGCCTTGGGGTCAACGGCGCCAAGGTGGGTCTGGTCCTGGGTCCACTCGTACAGCGCTTCGAGGGCCCGTCCCTTGTTGCCGTCGCGGTCGATGACCCCGCCGCCGCCGGCGAAGCCGAGCTCGGCCCCGTCGACGATCCACATGGGCCGCCCGTCGATCATCTCCACATGGGGGACCCGGTCCTTGAATTTGGCCGGCGAGCGCGAGGTCCAGAGGTCGTGCGCCTCGGACAGGTGCGTGTCGGCATCAATGACGCGGAGGCCTTCAAGTGCCAGAGCCAATTTCCCTCCCAATTTGTGTGCCGAAGTACCCTACGTCGAAAAGGGGATGGGATCACATGCCGGTCGAGCAGATCAACGGTCTTGGTATCGCCTACGAAGTGATCGGACAGGGTCAGCCGTGGGTCATCACACCCGGAGGCCGTTTCAGCAAGGACGCCCCCGGAGTCCGAGAGCTGGCCCAGGCGCTGGCCGCGACCGGGAAACAGGTGCTGATCTGGGACCGACCGAACACGGGAGCCTCGGAGGTGTGTTTCGACGGGGACTCCGAATCGGTCATGCAAGCCGACGTGCTGGCCGGGATGCTGCGGGCCCTGCGCATGACCCCGGCCGTCATCTCAGGTGGGTCCGGTGGCTCGCGCGTCTCGTTGCTGGCGGCGGCTCGGCATCCCGACGTGGCGCGTGCGCTCGCCGTCTGGTGGATCAGCGGCGGGCCGTACGGGCTGCTGACGCTCGGCACGCATTACTGCGGTGACTCCATCGCCGCCGCCTGGCGCTACGGGATGGACGCCGTGGCTGCCCTACCGGAATGGGCCGAAGTCTTGGAGCGCAATCCGGTCAATCGGGCCAAGTTCTTGACCCAGGACCCCCGCACCTTCATCGAGACCCTGGAGCAGTGGATGCTGGCCTACTGCCCTCGCCCAGACGAGCTGGTTCCCGGCCTACCCGATGCCGACGCTCGGGCGATGCCGCTTCCGGCCCTGGTGTTTCGCAGCGGCGCCAGTGACCCCCATCACACCCGGGGCACCTCGGAGCGATTGGCCGACCTGCTGCCCGGCGCGCAACTGGTCGAGCCACCGTGGGGTGATCGGGAATGGACCGAACGGACCGAGGAGGCCGCCGCATCGGGCGTCGGCATCTTCTCGCGCTGGCCCTTGCTGGCGCCGCCGTTGACCGAATGGGCCGCCGGCCTCTAACGGGTCTGGGGAAACCCGAGATCGACCACGCTGGTGGCTGGATCCGGCCAGCGGGTCGTCAGCACTTTCGGCCGGGTATAGAAGCGGATGCCTTCGGGCCCGTACATAGCGGTGTCACCGAAGAGCGAGGACTTCCACCCTCCGAAGGAGTGGAAGCCGACCGGGACGGGGATCGGCACGTTGACGCCGACCATGCCCGCCGTCACATCGAGACCGAAGCGCCGGGCCACCCCGCCGTCGCGGGTGAACACGGCCACGCCGTTGCCGTAGGGATTGGCATTGACCAGCGCGACGGCTTCGTCATAGGTCTCCACCCGGACCACGCTGAGCACGGGTCCGAAGACCTCGTCGTCGTAGACCCTCATGCCCGGGCGGACATGGTCGAGCAGTGAGCACCCGAGGAAGAACCCCGATGCCCACTCTCCTCTTCCGTCGACCACCAGGCTCGCACCTTCCTCCTCAGATCCGTCGACATAGGACCGCACCCGATCACGATGTTCGGCTGTGACCAGCGGCCCCATCTGCGAGGCGGGATCGGTTCCGGGACCGACGATCACCGCTGGAATGCGGTCGGCGATGGCCGAGACCAATGGATCGGCCACCGCGCCCACGGCCACCACCACCGATATGGCCATGCACCGTTCTCCCGCTGAACCGTAACCGGCGGAGATGGCGGCGTCCGCCGCGGCGCCGATATCGGCGTCGGGGAGGACCACCATGTGGTTCTTCGCTCCGCCCAGCGCTTGCACCCGCTTGCCGTTCTTCGTTCCGGTCTCGTAGATGTGACGGGCGATCGGCGTGCTCCCGACGAAGGAGATCGCCGCCACGTCGGGGTGGGCGAGGAGCGCCTCGACCGCCTCGCGATCACCCTGCACCACGTTGAAGACCCCGTCGGGGAACCCGGCTGCGTGCACGAGCTCAGCCAGGAGAAGCGAAGGGGAGGGGTCCTTCTCGGAGGGCTTGAGGATGAACGAGTTGCCACAGGCGATGGCGTTGGCCAGCATCCACATCGGCACCATGACCGGGAAATTGAACGGGGTGATCCCGGCCACGACACCGAGGGACTGGTGCACCGTGTGGACATCGACACCGCTCGACACCTCGGTCGAGTGAGCTCCCTTGAGGAGGTGGGGTATGCCGCAGGCGAACTCGATGTTCTCCAATCCCCGGGCCACTTCGCCGGCGGCATCACTCAGCACCTTGCCGTGCTCGGCGGTGACGAGAGCAGCGAGCTCGTCCGCACTCCGGTCCACGAGCTCGCGGAGGCGAAAGAGCGCTGCCGCTCGCGCACTCAGCGAACTGGCTGACCATTCCTTCGCCGCTGCCGCGGCTGTGGCGACCACCTCGGACACCTCGTCGGCCGAGGCCAGAGCCACGGCGGCGGACTGCTCACCGGTGGCCGGGTTGTAGACGGGTCCGAATCGATCGGATGTCCCCGGAGTCGCCTTGCCACCGACCCAGTGCCCGATCTTTTTCCTGGTCTCCATGGCGGAGATCCTGCCACCAACTGCGACCGCGGCGGGCGGGTCGGATCCGGCCCGGCAGGAGCTCGGCGCCGCGACACCACAAGTGCGTGAAGAGGTCCACGGACCGATAGTTTTCTGCGTCAATGGGCCACATCCGCCGAAATTGCCTCCTTTCTCCGGTAAAGGGTGTTGAATCGAAGCGTGGGGCAAGTGTGCTTGGACGTAGACGAAATAGACAAAGGGCTGGAGGAAACCGAGCAGTTGACGATCTGCTCGGACCTCCGGAGCGGACTGCGGGCGGTGATCGCCATCGATGATTCGACCCTCGGCCCGGGCCTCGGCGGGGTGCGGTGGCAGGCCTATCCCAATCAGCTGGCCGCGGTGGACGAAGCTCGACGCCTGGCCCGGGTGATGACGCTCAAGAACGCCTGCGCCGACCTCCCCTACGGCGGCGCCAAGTCGGTCATCCTCAAGGGCGACATCGTCCCGGGTGACGGCCCACGGCGCCGCCGGGCGCAGCTCGAGGCCTTCGGCCGGTTCGTGGGCCGCCTCGGCGGCGCCTACATCCCCGGCGTCGACATGGGCACGTCGGTCGAGGACCTGGCGGTGATCGGCCTGGGCCCGGCCGACGTGTCGTGCGATCACGAGGACCCCTCCCCGTGGACCGCCCTCGGCGTGCTCGCCGGGATCCGCGCCGCCCTCTCCAGCGTGGGGATTGCTCTCCCCGGGGCGCATGTAGTCGTCCAGGGTGCCGGACATGTCGGCGCAGATCTGGCCCGTCGCTTGGCCGACGCAGGGTGTCGCGTCTCGGTGGCGGACGTCGATCCGGTCCGCGCCCACGCCGTGGCCAGGGACGTGGGCGGACGGGTCGTGGCACCGGACGCCGCTCTGACCACTCGGTGTGACGTGCTGGCCCCGTGCGCCACCGCCAAGGTCATCGACCGGTCGACCGTCGACGCCCTGCGGTGCCGGATCGTCGCCGGTGGTGCGAACGATGTGCTGGCCACCCCCGACGTCGCACCGATGCTGGCCGATCGGGGCATCGTCTACGTTCCTGATTTCGTCATCAACGCCGGTGGGGTCATCCACATCCACGCCCTGCGCGCCGCCTGGGGCCCGGACAAACTCGAAGGCTCGTTGCTGGCCATCGGCGACCGTGTGGCCGCCATGTTGGCCCAATCCGAGCGGACGGGGCTCACCCCCCTGGCCGTGGCCGAGGACATCGTGTCGCACCGGCTGGGGCGCCCGATCGCCCTTCCGACCTGAGCCATGAGACCGGTGACCTGAGCCATGAGCCCATGAGACCCGAGCGCATGAGCCCATGAGCGCGACCATGGCCCGCCGGACGCCCGGGGCCGGGGGGCCGCCAATTGGCGTCGACGCACCGGGTCCCGACCGGGGCCACGTGAGCCTCGATGACGTCTACGGCACCACCGGGGGCCGCGCCCTCATGTCGGGCGTCCAGGCCATCGTGCGACTCGTGCTCGAGCAGCGCCGACTGGACCGGTCCCGGGGCCTCGACACGGCGGCCTTTGTCAGCGGGTACGAGGGGTCGCCTCTGGGCGGGCTCGATCTGGAACTGCGCCGCGCCCAGTCCCACCTGGACCGGGACGGCGTCGTCTTCACGCCGGGCCTCAACGAGGAATTGGCCGCCACGGCGGTGTCGGGCACCCAGCTCCTCAGCGAGATCCCCGGGCATGACCACGACGGCGTGGTGGGGTTCTGGTACGGCAAGAATCCCGGACTCGACCGGGCGGCCGACGCCATCCGTCACGGCAACTACGCCGGCACCGAGCCGCTCGGCGGCGCCGTGGCCCTGATCGGTGACGACCCGACCGCTAAGTCGTCCACCCTCCCCAGCTCCTCGGTCTCGATGGCCGCAAGCCTGCATCTCCCGCTGCTGTCGCCCGGCTCGGTGGCCGACGTGGTGCGCCTCGGCCTCCACGCCGTGGCCCTGTCGCGCTATTCGGGCCTGTGGGCCGGGCTCCAGATCGTGGCCGACGTGGCCGACGGGGCGGCGGTGGTCGATCTCGGTGCGGCGTGGCCCGAGATTCCCGTTCCCGACACGTCCCGGGTGGCCCGCCACCCGCTGCTGGTCGGACCGGGCGCCCTCGACGCCGAGGAGGAACTCTTCGCGGTCCGGCTTCCCAGGGCGCTCGAGTACGCCCAGCTGGCCTCGCTCAACGCCGTCACCGTCGATTCGCCCCGGGCCCGGATCGGGATCATGGCGTCCGGGCACACCTACGGCACCGTCCTGCGGGCGCTCGAGGACATGGGTCTGGACGACCGGGCCTGCGCCGAGATAGGGCTGCGCCTCATCCAGATCTGCCTGCCCTGGCCGCTCGGAACCGCCGAGCTTCGCCAACTGACCAGGGGCCTCGAAGAGGTGCTGGTGATCGAGGACAAGGCACCGTTCCTCGAGTCCCAGCTCAAGGAGGCGCTCTACGGCTGCGCCGAGATGCCCCGGGTCGTGGGCAAGGTCGATCCCGAGGGTCGCCCCCTCGTCCCGGCCACCGGTTCGATCGACGCGGACACCGTCACCCGGGTGTTGGCGGCGCGCCTGGGTCCCGACCGCCTCCCGGCTGCGGCCGCGACGCGCCTGGAGGCCCTCACCCGGCGGCCGCGCCTGGTGCTGCACGTCGATGCGCCGCCGGCCCGCACGCCGGCGTTCTGCTCGGGGTGTCCGCACAACATCTCCACCCGGGCCGGCGACGACCAGCTGGTCGGCCTGGGGATCGGCTGCCACATCATGGCCGGGTTCGACGCGCCCGGCCGGGGGCATCAGGTGGGGATGACCCAGATGGGTGGTGAAGGCGCCCAGTGGACCGGGTTGGCCCCGTTCGCCCGAGGCCAGCACTACGTGCAGAACATCGGCGACGGCACCTTCTTCCATTCAGGGTCGCTGGCCGTGCGGGCCGCCGTGGCCGCCGGGGTCGACATCACCTACAAGCTCCTGTACAACGACGCGGTCGCCATGACGGGCGGCCAGAAGCCCGAGGGTCGGTTGGCCATCCCGGAACTGACGAGGCTCCTCGCGGTCGAAGGGGTCCGCCGGGTGATCGTCACCACACCCGATCCGAAGCGCTACCGCGGCGTCGAACTCGACCCCATCGCCACGGTCCGCCATCGCGACGAGTTGGTGGACGCCACGCGCGAGTTGGCCGAAATGGGTGGGGTCACCGTGCTGATCCACGACGACCGTTGCGCGGCGGAGGAACGTCGGCTCCGCCGGCGCGGCCAGCTGGCCGAGCCCACGACCCGGGTGTGGATCAACCCGAGAGTGTGTGAAGGCTGCGGCGATTGCGGGGAGAAGTCGAGCTGCCTGTCGGTCGTGCCGATCGAGACCGAATTCGGGCGCAAGACGGCGGTGCACCAGGGCTCGTGCAACGACGACCGGTCGTGCCTCAACGGGGACTGCCCGTCCTTCGTCCTCGTGACGCCCGACCGGAGCCGCCGGAGCCGCCGGAGCGACCGGAGCCGCCGGCGTCACCACGCCGCACCGCGCCAGGTGGCCGAACCACCGGTCGATCTGGGTGTGCGACCGCGTCGCCGCACCCCCGACGACCTCCTGGTCCGCCTGCCCGGCATCGGTGGGACCGGTGTGGTCACCGTCTCGCGCATCCTGCAGATGGCGGCACACCTCGACGGCCTCTACGCCGCCGGCCTGGACCAGACCGGCCTGGCCCAGAAGGGCGGCCCGGTGACGTCCGACGTCCGCATCGCCAGCCACCCGATCGATGCCGCCGTCAAGGCGACGGCCCGTTCGGTGGACCTGCTGCTCGGGCTCGATGTGCTCGGGACGTCCAGCGACGAGAACCTGGCCACCGCCGACGCCGGGCGTACCGTGGCCGTGGTCAACCAGGCCGGCGTGGCCACGGCGGCGATGGTGCGCGACCCGTCGATTCCCTATTTCAGCGACACGGCCCGCATCGACCGGTCCACCCGGGCCGCCGAGAACCTGTACCTCGATGCCCAGTGGATCTCCGAACGGCTGTTCGGCGAGCATCTGCCCACCAACCTGGTCATGCTCGGGGCGGCCTACCAACACGGGTGCCTCCCCGTGTCCGATGGTGCCATTGAGGAGGCGATTGGCCTCAACGGCGCGGGAGCGGCGGAGAACCTGGTCGCCTTCCGCTGGGGCCGGGCTGCGGTCATCGACCACGATGCGGTGACGGCTGCCCTGGCCCCCGCCCCGCCGCCGGCGCCGGCCCTTCCCGACTCGCTCCGCCGGCCCTTGGCGACGGTTCCCGCCGTCCTGGCTGACCTTCTCGAGGTGCGCGCGGCCGATCTGGTGGGATACCAGAACACGGCCTATGCCCAGCGCTATCTCCAACGGGTGCTCGAGGTGGCCCGTATCGAGACCGAGCGGACGGGCGATCCCGACGTCCCGGTGGCCGCCGCCTTCGCCCGCGGCCTCCACAAGCTGATGGCGTACAAGGATGAGTACGAGGTGGCCCGCCTCCACCTCGACGCCGCGCCACGGGCGGCGATGCGGACCGAGTTCGGTGAGGGGGCCGGCACCAGGGTGCTGCTGCATCCGCCCGTCCTCAAGGCCCTCGGGCTCAGGCGAAAGATCAGTCTGGGCCCGGCGGCCGGGCCGGCCTTCCGGATGCTGCGAGCCGGTCGCCGCCTGCGAGGCACCTTCCTCGACCCGTTCCGCTGGGCGGAGATGCGCCGCACCGAGCGGGCCCTGGTGGACGAATACGACCTGCTGGTGTCCGAGGCGCTCGCGCTGCTGCACCCGGCGTCGGCCGGCACCGTGACGGCCATGGCCGCGCTGGCCGACGACATCCGGGGCTATGAGGACGTGAAACGCCGCAACATCGACCGTTTCCGGGCCCGGGCGGCCGAGCTCGTTGCCCAGCTCGGAGCGGTCGAGGTGGCGGACGACTCGCTCCACCACCACCACCACCACCCATGGCCGGCTGATCGCTACGGGCGAAACACGACCTTGATGGCGTGTGAGTTGCCCCGGTCGATGGCGGTCCCGACGGCTTCCCGGTAGTCCTCGAGCGCGAACTCGTGCGTGACGACGGCGTCGTAGGGGAGGAGGCCCGCGGCCAGCACATCGAGGGCGCGGTCGACCGAGTGACGGTCGGGGCCACCGGCGAGACCGGGAGCCGATCCCGTATCGACGGTGTGGTCGATGGACCCCACCAGCGCGGCCTCCTTGTACCAGACCGGCGTCAGGTCGACCTCACTGATACCGGCCGCACCGAGCAACAGCACGGTGCCTCGATGCGCCACCGCTCGCAGCGCTTCGGTGACGGACCGGGGCGCACCGACCGCCTCGACCACGTAGGGGAAGCCGCCCATGATCATGACGTCCTTCTTGCGGCCGACCACCCGCGCCCCGACGAGGTCCGCCAGCTCCTCGAAGTGGGCCTGGGAGGGGTCATCGATGACGACGTGGTCCGCCCCGCACGCCGACGCGGCGGCGGCCTGGTGGGCGTGCCGGGCCAGCACCGTCACCGGGTTGGTCGGGAAGAGCCCCTTGAGGGCGGCCAGGGTGGCGAGGCCGATGACACCGGCGCCGACCACCAGGACCGGATCACCTTCATGTGGTGCGGCGCGCATGAGGCCGTGACAGGCGATCGAGACGGGCTCATACAGGCTGCCCCCCAGGTCGGGCACGGCCTCGGGCATGGGGTGCAGCATGGAGCGGTGGGCCAGAGCCTGGTCACACCAGCCTCCTCCGAGATCCTGGGTGAACCCGAGGCTGCGGCCGCCACTGATGATCCGGCTGTCCAGGTTGAGGCACGACGAGGTCCAGCCCCGGGCGCACGACGCGCAGGGAGGATCGATCCCCCGGGCCGCGCACGGGATGCAGGGGTCCAGGGCGACCCGGGTGCCCACCGCGACAGGGCAGGCCGGTCCGGCCTCGATGACACGGCCGACGATCTCGTGGCCGAGCACGAAAGGAAAGGACCCCAAGGAGAACAGCGTGGGCGACGGGCCGGTGTTGTGCGCGAACAGGTGGAGGTCGCTGCCGCAGATCCCCGCTGACGCCACGGCGACGCGCACCCAGGCCGTGCCGGGGAGGTCGGGTTCGGGGAGGTCGACGAGCGACGCCGGAAACTCGGGATCGACCATGTCGAACTGCACGGCGCGCATCCCGTAGCGTACGTGCTCGGGCGACCCGTTGGCGGCTGCGGCCCCCGGCGTACAGTGTCGAGTTGTGCACGTGCCGGACGCCACCCTCGACGAAGTCCGCCGGCGGGGATTTTCGCTCCTGGAGGGGTTCCTCGCTCCCGAAGAACTGGCGGCGGCCCAACGGGCCCTCGCGCTGCACTTCCCGGCGCCAGCGGACTACTTCGCCGACCCGGCCAGCCATGCCACGTACGCCGCCAGCCAGTTTGCCGGCGTCGAGGAATTCCCCTACCGGTCGTGGGATCTCAACCGCCTGGCCTTCCATCCCGACCTGGTCGACGCGGCGGAGCGCTATCTCGGAACGACAGAGCTCCACCTGTACAAGGTGGAGCTCTGGGCCAAGTACGCCGGTGCCGTCAACTACGACCAACCCCTCCATCGCGACTTCGGCAGCCACAGTCTGGTGGTCCCACGCCTTGACGGTCGCTACCAGCAGATCACCACCTTCATCTACCTCTCCGACGTCACCGAAGAAGATGGTCCGACTCGGATCGTGCCCTACGAGGAAGGCAAAGACGTCCCGTTCACACCGCTGTATCTGAACTTCGGCGCCATGGCCGAGGTCGAGGTGCCTGCGGTCGGACCGGCCGGGAGCCTGCTGGTGTATCGCACCGACGTCCTGCACCGTGGCTCCGACTTCACCGGGGCCGGTCGTTCCCGGTTCTCGTTGCTGGTGGATTTCCAGGCGCGCGGCACCACGTGGGGCGGGAAGATGGCGTGGCCGAAGGATTCGCCCAACCGATGGGCCAAGCTCATGCCGCAATGCACGGTGCGTGAGCGCGATCTCTTCGGGTTCCCGCGCCCCGGTGACGGCTACTGGAACGAGCAGACGTTGGCCGATGTCGCGGCGCGCTACCCCGGTTTGGACATGACGCCCTACCGCTGAACCGGCCCCGACGAGTGCACGGAACCGCTCAGGTCGGTGATGGCCCGACGGCCGCGTGCAGTTGATCGGCGTGACGCACGTGACCGGCGTCTCGGGTGAAGAGGACATCGTTGTACCCCTGTCCCGGACCGACCATCTCGAAGGTCAGCGGCGGCACGAACGAGAGGTAGAGCGCCTGCCGTCCCTTCGACTGACGGTCTTTCGGTGGGGGAGCGGCGTGCAGGGTGTGGCCAAAGTGCACGGTCACATCCCCGGGTTCGGTCGAGAGCGCGACGGTCGGCAGACCACGGGCTTCCCCTGCGCCGGGCAGTCGGGAGGTGCCCCGGTGTGAGCCGGGGACCATCAGCAATTGACCGTTGGCGGCGGTGGCCGGATCGAGTTGGAGGCCCACATTGAGCATGGGGCACTTCACCGGATGCCCGCCCATGCCGCAGTCCCGGTGCCAGGGCAGGTCCGCCAGACCTCCGGCGGAGCCGGGCACTTTGATCACGACCCCATTCCCGTCCAATCGGTCGAGGGCATCACGAAGGTCGGCGCCACCGAGGGCGGCGATGCGGAGGAACCTTCGGTCGGCACCGAGGCCGGCAATGAGAGCCGACTGTTCATTGAGGTAGTTGACCCGGTTGCACACGTCTCGTCCGTTGACCGAGGTCCACCACGATCGTCGATCGTCGGGTCGGGCGGCGGCAACGCCCACGGCCACATCGGCTCGGATCGCTTCGATCTCGTCGGGTTCCATGACGCCCCGGAGATGCACGAAGCCGGCTTGGCGGAGAAAGTCGGCGATTGCGTCATCGCCGTCGTCGAGCGTGAAGGTCCGCGTGCAATCCAAATCCTGACCGGCGCGGTCCCGCACCGGCTCGGGATGGTCGATGTCATAGAGCTCCTGCCCGTCGAGGGCAACACGGAGGAGTGGTTCCCAGCGGGCCAATTGGCCGAAGCTGCCTTTCGTGACCGCCAATTGGTCGGAGTACAACAGACGCGAAACAGGTCTTGAGTTCCCACACGAAAGAGCACCACTCGTCGTAGGGGACTTCCGCCACCGTGTGGGCCTCGGCGCATCCCGCGGCGACGGTAAAGCCGGAGCCTGATGGTAGGTAGGTATAGGACCGGCCATCGGTGAGTTGGAAGGCCAGCGGCCGAACCGCCGCGATCTCGCTGACGGGAAAGATGGGTCCTCGCGCCTCGAGGAGCGCCGGAAGCTCGTCCCGGTGAAATCGATCAAAGTCGATGGGTCCGAATCGTTCGGTCGCCACTCCCTGAAGGTAGCAGCCAACCACCGCCTGAAGCTCTGGAGAGCTCCCGGCGTCTCCGATCCGGGTGGCCGGATCGGAGACGCCGGTCACGGCGGTGGCTCAGTGAGCTGGAACCCAACCACCCGGGGCCACCAGCGGTAGATCGAGGTAGGTGACAATGCCTGGGCGCGCCCGGCATACCTGCGGAATGGCGTTGACCGCCGGCACGGACGTCATGATCATCCCGAGGACCATGTAGTCGCGGAACGTGGTCGCTGCAAAGTCATCCGCCGGGTAGACCTCGAGCCGGGTCTTCACACACGGCCGGCCTTGGATATCGACCAGGTAGCCATGTTCGATTTGCCAGTCGGGCTCGAGATGACTGCCTTTTCGCCAACGCGCCTTGAGCTGCACAACGGCCCGGCCGGCGGCGACGCCCTGCCAGTTCACTGCCACCCCGGCGACGCAGCCCGGAGCGATCGACCATGAGCCGAGGTCGAGGTGCTCAGTCGTGTGCGCATACTCGGCCTGGCAGCGGACATCGTCGAGCTCAAAGCCGAGCGCGTCCGCCATCAGCCGCACGGCCTCTCCGAATATGGCGGTGCCGGCCGCCGTCATCGAAGGCAGTGCCGGATCGTCAATTGGGCGGGCAAACCCCACGGGCAACTCCGTATCCGGTGAGTCGTACCCGGTCGAGTCGACCGACTCGAGGATGGTGATCGAATCAATCCGATCGCACAGGCCAGCGCACACCAGTCCGAGCAGGTTCGCCAATCCGGGGTTCATCCCCGAACCGAAGATCGAGCTTTGCCCACGCGCGCAGGCGTCGATCACCCGCTGGCGGTTGGCGCCCAGCGCGTGTCCGGTGATGAATGATGCCGTCGTGACGATGTTGACCCCGGCCTCCAGGATGCGCACGATCTCGTCTACGTCGGGCCACTTGGGGTTGTAGACAACGCAGTCGGGCCTCAGGTTGAGGAGAGCATTGACGTCGTCGGTGGCGCGAATACCGATGTCGGCCATACCGCACAGCTCCCCGGCGTCTCGACCGATCTTGTCAGCCGACCAGGCGTAGCAACCCACCAACGCCAGGGCGGGGTTGGCCACGACGGCGACAACGGATCGACGTCCGACGTTGCCTGTCGTCCACTGGACCACTCGGAGCGGCTCGACCGAAGGGAGGGCGTTCACGACCCGATGGTGAGTGTCATCAGTCATCCTGGCCCCGCATGCCGGGCAGCATATGTCCGACCAGTTCCAGCGGGTTCCGAGTGTCCAGGCGTGGACCCGCCTCGGAAGGCCGGTTGGATCTGGAGCCGTGCAGCAGGTCCGTCATCAACGATGGAGGCGGTCCGGGCAACGGTCGTGCGCCGGTGAGGGGAGGGAACGGAAGAGAGCGGAGTTCAATCGGATGGCCGCCGTGCTGGACTCCGTGCGCCTCACTCCTCCTTCAACGCCGGTTGGACCGAGGTACACCTAGGAACAATTCCGGTGTGCCTACTATTGGGAGCGGCATCTGCCGCAAGGAAGTCCGACCCGGCAAAGGTGGACGTGGTTGCACTCATAGTCGTACTTACCGTGTTGGTGTGCCTGCTGACCATTTTGGTGGCCGGCCTCCTACGGAGCCACGCAGACATCCTGCGCGCGCTGCATTCGCTCGGCGCCGGCGTGGGGGATCCGACCTCCGGCGAAGAGGCGCAGTCGGCACCGATCTCGATGAGCCCGTCGGCTCCGCCACTCCCCGGCGAGCGGAACTCCGTCAGTGTGTTCGATCTCTCGGGCGCGACGCCGTCGGGTGACGCCATCGCGCTCGCCGTGGCGGGCGCCGACCAGCTCACGCTGATCGCCTTCCTCTCGTCGGGCTGCAGCAGCTGTGCGGGGATCTGGAGGGCCATGGTGCGATCACATGGAGACCTGCCACACGACGTCCGGCTGGTCGTTGCCACCAAGGGACCTGAATTGGAGAGCCCACCCGAGGTGGAGGCCAAGGCAGCCGGGGGAACCTTCCCGGTCGTCATGTCGACGGCGGCGTGGGGCGACTATGAGGTGCCGGGTGCACCATTCTTCGTCCTGGTCGACGGTCGGCGGAGCCGACGAATCGGCGAGGGCATCGCCAACACATTCCCGCAGGTCCTCGACCTCGTTCGCCGGGCCCAGCGGGAGATCCCCGAATCTGATGACGGCAACCACAGCCGCGCCTTCGCCTTGGGCCTCGACGGTCCCCAGCGCGAATCGGCCAACGACGAAGAACTCATCCGCGCCGGCATTCACCCCGGTGATCCGAGCCTGTACCCGCAGTCACACGATGACGTGTTCGGCGTGGGCAAGGTTCCCGCACCAAACGACGGGGCATAAGTGGCGCTGTCGGCACATGGGATCGGCGCACAGCTGCCGGCGGGCTTCGAGGGCCGGATCTTCGTGCGGGCACCGGTCGGTGAGGAGATCAGCCGACCGGTGGCGCAGTTCGCCACCTTCCCCATTCCCCAGGGAATCGGTGACTTCGGCGGAAACACCGAAACCAGCCTGGGCCCATCCGACATTTTCGCCGTCCTCTTCGAGTACGGTCCGGAAAGCGTGGGAACCGCGTTGTTCGCGGCGCAGGGAATCCCCTCAGGCCTGACGACGATGGACTTCCTTCCCTACGTGATGCGTCCCGGTGTCGGCGGCAGCCTGGGCATCCAACGGTTCTTCACCGCGGCCGGTCGTCCCTTCATGTTCTACGCCCGTCTCGGAAGTCTCCAACAGCAGGCCGCGTTGGTCCAGCAGGTGAACCAGCTCCTGGCCAACCTGGTTATTCAACCTCCCTCATCGACACCGTTGGCTTCGCCCACGACCTCAACCACCGCCCCGTCATCGACCACCACCGTCGCTCCGACGTCGACCACCCCCACCACTTCGGCACCGTGATCGGTCCGTATCTCATCGCGTGTGCGCTGCTCGTCCTCGCGGGGGCCAGTAAGTCCATCCGTCCCGCCAACACCGTGCGGGGCTTGGCCGGCGTCTTCCCCTACCCTCGCTTCCTGGCCCTGACCGTGCCGTTGCTCGCCGCGGGCGAGTTGGCCCTCGGGACGGCGGCCATCATCTGGCCGGTGCCGGTGCTGGCCGCACTGGTAGCCGTTTCGTATGCCGTCTTTGCCGGATTTGTCGTCGGTCATCCGGCTGCGCCACGGCTCGGTATCGAGCTGTGGATGTTTCGGCACGCCCGACACGCCGGCCACATGGCTGCACGCGGTGATCAACGTCTTCCTGGCCGCGTCCGGCGCCGCTCTTGCGGTGAATGAACCGGGCGGGAATATCGTGACGGTGCTCAGGTCCCAGCCGTGGCACGGGTTGCCTCTGGTGTTGGCCGTCCTGGTGGGAACCTGGCTGGTTGTCCTCGCCTTCTCGAGCCTGGCGCAGCTGACCGCGGTCCGCCGCACTCTGGCGGCGCGTCCGGGGGGATCACCCTCGTGACCGTGGTTGAGCGGGCATCGAAATTTCTCGAGAAGCGGGTCTCGCGACGCAGCTTCATCAATCGTTCGGCCTTCATCGGCAGCGCGGTCGTGGCCGGAAGTGGCGTCGATCTCGTACTCAAGCCGGGAACCGCGTACGGGGCCATCTGCAGCTGCGCCGGGGACTCCTGTGACTGCGGCTCCACCTGCTGTTCTGGCTACTCCGAGTTCTGCTGCACGCTCAACGGGGGGTACAACTTCTGCCCGACCGGGACGATCATGGCGGGGTGGTGGAAGGCCGACAATTCCTCCTTCTGCGGCGGTCCCCGTTACTACATGGACTGCAATGCGCAATGTGCCTGTGGGTGTCCTAGCGGGTCTGGATTTTGTGCGCCGGGATGCGACGGGGTCAACTGCGGATGCGCGTTGGGCAACTGCAATAATTTCGTCTCGGGATGCTTCCAATTCCGTTATGGCCAGTGCAATCAGGACGTTGGCTGCATCGGCCGGATCGTGTGCCGTGTCGTCGCGTGCGTCCCGCCCTGGACGGTCGACCCGACCTGCACCACGACCAACGCCGTGGACGACGGCACCGCCGAACAGAACGTCGCCTGTTGGACCACGGCTCCGCCGTCACCACCGCCCCCACCCCTACCACCGGAGGAATTCATGCCCGTCGCCGCTCCAATCTCGTTTGCCGGACAGTTTCATGTATTCCAGGTCAACGGCCAGACCTTGTGGCACAAATGGTCAGCCGATGGAAGCAACTGGGGGAACGAGAACGTGTTCAGCGCCGCGGGAATCGGCCAACCCGCCTTGCCCAATCAGCTGCCCGGGGTTTCCACCTCCAATAACCACCTCCTGGTGGCGGTCGAGGACACCACCGGAAGAGCGTGGTTCTTCAACCAGGCTCTCGGTGGTCCGTGGGGAGTGAGTGAGCTGCCATGACACCATTCCTCGTCGTTCTCGGATTGGCGGTCGCCATCAGCGCCGCCGCCCGTTCCACCTGGTCTCCGTGTGGACTCTCCATGCTGTCCAGCTTGACGCCGCTGGCCGAGCGTGGGCGCGGACACCGCTATCGCACTACCGCCGCCTGGTTCATCGTCGGTGGGCTGATCGGTGGGTGTGCCCTCGGAGCCACGGCAGCTCTGTTCGCCCTGGCCGTGAGGGCCATCGGGCCATCGCACAACGTCGTGCTCGTCGTCGGCGCCCTGGCGGCCCTGATCGCCTTCGCCTCCGACCTGGAACTCTTCGGCTTCCGACTCCCGATTCACCACCGGCAGGTCAACGAGCGCTGGCTCGACCAGTTCCGAGGCTGGGTCTACGGCGTCGGCTTCGGATTCCAGATCGGTATGGGATTGGCGACCTACATCATGACGGCGGCTCTGTACCTTCTGATCGTTGTGGCCTCGCTGTCCCAGAGCGCCGTCGTCGCCCTCGCGCTGGGCGCCGTGTTCGGGCTCGTCCGGGGCCTGGCCGTCTTGCTCGGGCGCACCATCACCAACCCCGAGACACTGCGCTCGTTTCACCGGCGATTCAGCGCCGTCGGCCCGCAGGTCCGGCTGGTCGCCATCGCGGTCGAGGGAGGTTGCGCCGGGGCCTGCGTTCTTGCGCTCGGGGCACCGACGCTCCTCGCTCTCGGCATCGGTTCCGTCATCAGCCTGCTCGTCTACGTGACCAGTGCCGGCGGTCGACTCCGCACCACCGTCTCCCCGGAGGAAGCACCATCGCCAACCGCAGGCCCGGCACCAGGCGCCCTCGTGCCGATAGCGGACCGGCAGCCGGAACGGCCCGCCGGTGCTGTCACACAGGCTCGCGAACAGATTCGCAACCGGCCCTTGTCGGCGCGGTGAGGTCCGCGACGGCGAGCTTGGTCAGGACGTGACGCCGGGGCGCGGGGAC
Organism: uncultured Acidimicrobiaceae bacterium; assembly: GCA_963821755.1. Lineage (GTDB taxonomy): Bacteria > Actinomycetota > Acidimicrobiia > Acidimicrobiales > RAAP-2 > Bog-473. Next base: position 1,140,351 of record CAWGEX010000003.1, on the reverse strand, counting down.
CTTCCCAATCCGCGGCGAAGTCGCCAGTATGCGCTCGGGGCGGGGGCCGTGATCGTGGTGGCGGCATTGGTGGCCGGTGGGCTTTACCTTGCCAGTTCGGGCCCATCCAACAAACCGTCCGGGCAGTCGTCGGCGAAGGCACCGCCGCATGAGACGACCGTACCGAAGACGACCACGAGCGCGACCGCATCGACGACGACGACTTCGACCGCTCCGGCGGGCATCACGACCAGCGTCTCGGTCAGCCTTCCCGTCGTCACCTGCCCGACATCATTCGCCAGTCCGCCGGCCACCCCACCATCAATCCCGAAATTCATGCAGGTCACGGTGCCCAATGACCTGGCCAACCAGCTGTATGTCTACACCGATCAGGACAGCATCATGGCGCTCGTCGCGCCGAGCGGCTGGGTGTGCCATGCGGACTACAAGGCCGACGGCTCGGGCGGAGTAGCGGTATACCCGGGAGGCGAGACCCCCCCCTCCTCGCCACTGGCTCCGGGTGCAACCGCCCGGGCCATCGTGGCATCGCAGACCGGCGGGTGCGCCGGCTGCGCGGTCCTCCAGGCCTGTCCTCTCTTCGCCACCGCGGCGACCGCGTACCAGAGCGTATTTTCCAAACCCTGCCCCACCACACGTCCGTCATCCGAAGCCGTCGCCCCGGTCAGCGCCTCGACGGTGAGCTTCTCCGACCCGCCCGGGACGTCGGGTAACGGGATTCCTTCAGGAGGGGCGTACCCGGCGCACGGGGTGATGACGTATCACCCTCAACCAAATGCTTCGAGCTGGCTCGACACCTGCACCCTGCCCAGTACCGATCAGCCGATCTGTACCGTCGCCTTGAATCGCTTCATCGCGTCGTACGGGTCTACGTAGCGGGACCGCAGATGCGTGGCGGGCCCGCCCTCGTGATCTCGGCGGACGGGTCGAACCGCGATCCAGCTCTCAATCCGCCGCCCGGTCCCCGTGCCCTCCTGCCACGCCACGGCCGCGCTCGCCCGCCTGGAGAAGTCGGCCGATCTCGGCCACTTCGGCGTTGACCGAACGGGCGAACCATGTGCCTGCCACGACATCGTGCAGCCATCCAAGGGGACCGTGGCCGATATCGAGCTCCTCGACGTGGTGGATACGCGTGCCCCCGTCCACGGCATCAATCTTGAACCAGGCGTGGAGACGTCGGGGCACTCCGTGTTCCAGCGTGACGTCGATACTGGAGGGCCTCTCCCAGCGGTATCGGGTGATCACCGACCCACGAAACCGACCGAGGAATTTCCCATCTTCGCGGGCCAGCATGCCGTCGGGCGTGTCCGCCAGCTTGGTGACCCAGATCATCTTGGTATCGGCCTTGGTGTACTGCGCCGGATCGAGTACGAAGTCGAAGGCCTGGTCGGGGGTCACCCCCATGGCCACCGTCGTGCCCTCACCCCTGACCATGATCTGATCACCTCTTCTTTTGGTCCCGGCGTGGCCGACGGCACCCATCAGGGATGTTGCCCGCCGATCGAGCGTGTACGAGCATCGAGACTATCCCGACGGGATCATGGGGCGGCCGGTGAGGTGCCCTGCGGCGACTCGCGATCCAGATGAAGCTTCGGTGCCCAGGCTGAGGGCAGGGCACTGGGATGTGGCCCGGGCGTGTGCGCAAGTCAAGACGCTGAACCGAGGTTCTGAACGCGATGGAGTTCGGGCCCTGGGCTGCTAGGCGACGACGAACGGCGCAGACCGCGCGCCTGCCCACAAGATGCGCACTGGAACCGGGTCAACGGGACGTGAGAATCATTCCGGTTGTGCCCCGTCGGTTCACCCGGTGGTGGCGAACCGGCGCATGGCTTTCTGGTAGGCCAGGGGAGCCAAGGTGCGGGCCATCGGCGCCAACAGGGGCAGCAGCGCCGCGTTGATGTCGATTCTCGGCCCCCCCATCCGGTCCGCAACCAGAGCGGCCACACCTTCCGTCGTGCGCCGAACCACCCTAGGGGGAAGCGAGCCACCGTCCTCGTTGCCCGACAATCCCATCGCCGTGGGTACCCAGCCCGGGTAAAGCAGGTGGACGCATACCCCAGTGGGACCCACTTCGTGGGCCACGGATTCGCTGAAGGCGGAGACGGCGGCCTTGGACGCGGCGTAGGCACCCTGCCCGGGCTCGGGAGCCCGGGCTGAGTCAGAGGACACGTTGACCACGATGCCGGATTGACGTTGGACCATGCCAGGCAGCACAGCCAGGGTGCCGGCGACCGTACCGAAGAAGTTGACGTCGAACACGCGCCGGACTGTGTCGAGTTCGCCCTCCGACGCCTCCAACATGAGATCGATCCCGGCGTTATTGACCAATATGTCGATCCTCCCCCGTTCATTCTCGATACCGGCCAACGCCTCGCGGTAGGCGTCGGTGTCGCCCACGTCGCAGATCTGGGTCGCACTACCGGGTGACCGCCGATATAGCTCGCCTTCGACCTGGTCGAGCAGAGTGCGCCGACGGGCCAGTCCGATGACCGATGCGCCGCGTTCGGCCAACTTCAGTGCCAGTGCGCGCCCAATGCCAGAAGAGGCGCCGGTGACCACAGCCACTTGTCCTTCAAAGCGTTTGGGAGGTCGGCGGCGTCCTGTCACGAACCAAATACTACGATCCTCACCGGCTTTTGGGTCCCTTCGGACGGTCACCGGCGCCATCCTCCCTACCGAGTTGGGGCGAGGCAGGGTGGGGGTTCGGGCCGCTCGCCCTTCCCGGGGCCTCGGCACCTCGCATCGGTGGCTCGCAAGACGACAGGCATCTTGCTCACCCTTCTTCTAGCATGACCATGGCATTGGCTTCAGGTCGTTGCGATGAGGGGGGCAACGTGCGGACGAAAGCGTCTCTAGTTGAATTGGCTGCTGCCCTGTGCGTGGCAGTCCTCCTGACTGCCACCTCGGCCGGGGCCTCCGTAGTGACGACCAAAACTCAAACGGGTAACAGTGTCCCGTTGGTGGCCGGTGGCGCAACGGGCAAGACGGGCTACCTGGTGTACTGGGATCAGAACGAGGAGGAAGACTTTGTGTCCATGCCTTCGGGAGCCCAGGGCCAGCTTGTTCCTCCTTGGGATCCGAATGGACAAATGTGCCTGCTCCCTGACGGCCGATTTGTCGTTGGCTATGACCCCACATTGCCGGCACAAGACAATCTCGGCAGCGCCAAGCGGTATAAGCAACCGCCTGATGGCGAGGAACTGAACGAGCCGAATGGTTCGTTCAGTGGACAGACACTGTACGTGCCGGGCCAGTTCAAAATTCCGGGCCAGGCCATAGGAAGTGACTCGCCCCCGACTTCCAAGGGAGTGTTCAACAACAATCAGACTTATACGGGGTGTGCAGTCGACAGGGCCGGCAATGTGTTCGGGAACGATATCGCCACCGCCCAGGGCCAATATCCCCCGCCAAGCAGCGGGCGGTTGGTGGAGTGGTTCGCGCCGAGTTATACGACCGCCTGCATCGTGTACGGACCGAGCTCGGGAGGAGTAGGACCTCATCACACCGATGGGACCGGCGGACTGGCGCAGCCAGGGACAATGGCCCTCGCCGACAACAGCGACCTGCTCGTTCCGAACGTCGGGAGCTCCAGCGTGCTCCGCTTCGCCCATTCGTCTATGCCGAGTAACGCCTCGGAGTGTCCAGGCGGGATATACCCGCGCGACAAGGTCCACGTCTCTGCGTTCGCCCAGGGTCTGTCGTTCCCGGCTGGGATCGCTGAGGACCCATCATGCGGCTGCTTCGCTATCAGTAGCTATATCGGGAACCCGGGCATCGAATGGGTGACGAAAAACGGTCAACCCGAGCCGGGTCGTGGATCAGTCCCAGGGACGACGATCGCGAACCTCGGCAAGGACCCCAACCAATACAACCCGTTCGGCCTGGCCTTCGCTCCGAACGGCACGCTGTATTTCGTTGATATTCATGTCACCTGCACGGGGGGTTTGTCCGGTTGCGGGCCCGCAAACTACGGAGGTCGGGTGATGAGGGTGACCTTCACCAACGGCCAACCCTCGGTACCGGTGGCCATCGCGACGGGCTTCGACTTCCCGACCAGCGTGACCGTGTGCGTGCCGGCGAAGAGCGTGTGTCCGTATCCATCGGGGAAGATCAAGGCGCCGCTGTCCGGTCCGTCGGAGAACTCGGCGCCCGACGCCGGACCTACGACCAACACCGCGGGTAAAGCCGGTTTTGGTTGACCCCCTCGGCCGGCCACTAAGGGTAATTGAGGCGGGAATGAACTGCTGGGCCACTCGTGTCGGCCACACCCTGGCCAGTGGGTTGGTCGTGGCCGTCGTGCTCGTCGGATGCGTCGGCTCAACTTCTTCGAGCGCCAAGGTGGTGCACAATGTCATCGTGGTGCCTGGCCCGGGAGACTGGCCCACCTACGGTCACGATGCGCAGCACACGTTCCACGGCCGCACGACGTTGACCACGGCGACGGTGAAGAGGCTCAAGGTGGCGTGGTTCTTCCCCACAGGCGACGCAGTAACCGCTACGCCGACGGTGGTCGCTGGTACCGTCTACGTCGGTTCGTGGGACGGCTATTTCTATGCACTGAACTACGAAACAGGCGCCCTGCGCTGGAAGTACCAGCTGAGCGCTCAGGATGCCGTCACCCCTTTCCCGGGCCAACATCCTCGGGCCGTCACTTCTGACGGCGGGCTCGTCACTTCCTCGGCTTGGTACCAGGTTGGTAATGCCACGCGTCCGAATCTCGTGATCTTCGGCGGCGGTTACACGCTGTACGCGCTCAACGCCGCCACGGGCGCGCTGTACTGGCGCCACGACTACACCGGGCAGCCCAGCCAATCTCCCAACTCCAACAAGGACGGCACGCGCATCTTTTCCTCTCCGGTGGTGGTGGGGGACAAGGTGCTCTTCGGCACAGACGTCGACGGTCAAGACGGATACCGGGGGTATGTCACCGCCGCCAGCCTCGACACCGGCAAACCGCTATGGGAGTTCCAGACCGACGTCGACACCGCCGGGCGCGTGCTCAACAACGGCTGCGGAAGCGTGTGGTCATCGGGCTCGGTGCTGCCCCGTCTCGGGCTGGTCGTGTTTGACACCGCAGACTGCAACTTTTCCAACACTCAGAACCTGTCGGATTCAATCCTCGCCTTGCACATCGATAACGGACATCTGGCCTGGGTCTATCGACCGCCACTCCCCGGCATCGACTGTGACTGGGACTTCGGCGGTTCGGTAAATGCCGGAGTGACGGCCCACGGGGACACCACGTTCCTCGGTGCGGGGTCCAAGGACGGGACCTACTATTCGCTGGATCCGGCTACCGGCCAGCTTCGATGGAAGACCAACGTGGTCTTCGGCGGATTCTCCGGCGGGTTCATCGCCACCACTGCCTATCGACGGGCACTATGTCTACGGTTCGACGGCCCTGGGCGACTTCGGCAAATTCGAGAAGGGGACCCAGATTTTGTGCGACCCGGGCAATCCCCGAGATACAGCCATGCAGCAGCCGACGGTGCACGCTTTCAACGCCGGCACCGGTGCCGTCACCTGGCAGGCCGACAACGCCGCCTCGTTCGCACCGACCACTGTGGCCGGCGGTATGACTTTCAACGGGCCGGCACTCGGTGGGGGCGTCCTGCAGGTGCGCGATGCGGCCACGGGCGGACTCCTCGATTCAGTCGTACTTCCAGGTCCGAACTGGTCCGGCGCGGCCACAGTGGGCAACGCCGTTGTTACTGGCGTTGGATCGTCCTACACCGCCCAGCCGGCCGGCGTCGTCGCCGTCACCCCTTGGGGGGTGCACCCGGTCGTTACGTCAACGTACTCAGGTACGTCACACCGTTCTGGAACTGGATGAGTCTTTGGACTATCACCACCTCGGCGTGTGAGAGTCCAGCACCGGTCCAGCCACCTACGACAATCGGGTAGGGACGCCGCTCTGATACGTTTCGATTCGCTCGTGCAGTGAGGAGAGAACTGGTCGCGTCGCCTGGTTCACGCGATCGTCCGGGCTTTGGATGACGGCAATTGCCTTCCGAGCACTTATTCTGCCAGGCGAGGATTGGTGATGGCCTGGTTCGTTTCGATTGTCGCCGTGGTTCCTTATGGCGCCCTGGCCGGTCAGCGGGGCAGTGATCAACCATTTGCTTGCTCCGAATGTTCCGTGACATTCAGACCGACACGGTCGTTGGCAACCGCACCGGGAGACCGTGAGTGCACGACACCTACGGGAAATAGCAACCGTTCGGGTTGTCAATGTCTGTGAGGTAGAACTCTTCGTGAGGGCAGGCGGGAAGCGCGTTGTCGGTGGAGACTCCGGCCGGAAGCGTTCCGGAAGAGACCTCCAAGGGTGTCGCCCAGCAGAGTCATGACACCAGCGACAGCGATTGAAATCAGGCCGACAAGAACCGCATTCTCCAGATTCGGGCCTTCGCGTTCGCTGCGAGTCCGAGGCAACAGGGTGCCGTGAATGCCGCGGAGATTCGGGGCCCGGTGCACGAACGGTGCGGTCACTTCGACTCCCCTCTGTGTCCTAGACCACGACCCCTGGATGTGGCTGCCCTGTCACGCACAAGGACAGCTCAGGGTCGCACGTCGTCTCTTTGCATCATGGAGGTCGCAAGGTGCAAGGCCGGAGCACTCCAGTTGCATCGCGGTTGCGCCTGGTGTCGGCCGTCTGTGCCGAACGAGAGGAGCGAGGCATCTACACGCCGGGAATGGTGCGCCTCGTTGGTGTCTCGTTGGCGCCTCGGGTGGTTGCTTAGTCGTGGACGACGTGGTGAGCTCAGGTGGGGCCGACGCTCGGCCGATGCGTCCGTGAAGCCGGACGACCTGAGTCGGCGTGTGTTCCCGGACGATTCGGATCACCGAACAGGTCGGGGAGCGTTGGATCTCAGTGGCGAAGTGTTTCAGTCGGTGCGTACGGGTTGAACCCGCTCAGATCGGCGCAGCCGCAACTGTCTTTTCGTCCTTCGGCGGACTCGATTGATCCACATCCACTTCGATACCCAGGTTGGGTACCACCCGGTCGAGCCACGAAGGCATCCACCAGTTGGCATCGCCAACTCAGCTCCATGATCGACGGCACCAGCACCATCCGCACCAAGGTGGCATCGATCAGGATGGCTGCGGCCAGACCCAGTCCGAACACCTTGAGCACGTGGAGGGGGTCACCGATGACGAAGGACCCGAAGACGCAGATCATGATGGCCGCGGCTGCGGTTATCACCCGGGCCGTCTTGGCCAATCCATCGGCGACGGCGGACGAGTTGTCATGGGTGATCCGCCACTCCTCTCGCATCCTTGACAGGAGGAACACCTCGTAGTCCATCGAAAGACCGAACAAGATCGTGAACATCATGAGAGGGATCCACGGATCGATCGGGGCGGTTGCCCCGATCCGGATCACACCACCCAGCCATCCCCACTGGAAGACCGCCACGATGACCCCATAGGCGGCGGCCACCGACAGCAGATTGACGATGACCGCTTTGATAGGAATGGCCAATGACCGGAACACGGCCATCAACAAGAGAAAGGAGAGGAGAAGGACGGTACCGATGACCCAGGGAAGTCGCGACGAAAGATAGGACGAGGCGTCGACCGATCCAGCCGTCTCTCCTCCCACGAAGGCATTGACGCCGGTGCCCGAGGTCGACCGCGGGGATCACGTGATCACGCAAGTTGTGCACCATGGCTTCAGTCTGCGCCGACTGCGGCGACGTCGTCGGATAGGCAATGATCACAGCTGCAGTACCTGACGTGCTGAATTGAGCTGGGGCCACGAACGCCACGCCAGCGGTCCTCTTGAGGGCGGCGTCGAGCTGCTCGATAGCCGCATGTTGTCCGGGTGGCACGTTGGCCGCAATGATCAGTGGTCCGTTGAATCCCGGTCCGAACCCGGTCGCCAATGCGTCGAAGGCCTGGCGAGTGGTGAGGTTGGGGGGATCGTTCCCGGCGTCGGTAAAGGCCAGTCTCATGGAGAAGAACGGCACCGCGAGGATGAGCAGCACGAGCAGTGCGGCGAACCCGGCGACCAGTGGGTGACGCTGCACGGTGCGGCTCCAGCGGTACCAAAATCCGCGCGCCGACGGCTGTGCGGCGCTCTGAAGGAGTCCCGGCACGTGGAGCTTGTCGATCGCACGTCCCGAAAACCCCAACATGGCCGGAAGGAGTGTGATGGCCGCGGTCATCACCAGCACCACTGCTGCGATGGCGCCGATGGCCAGTCCGCGCATAAACGATAACTGCAAGATGAAGAGGCCGAGAAGGGAGAGGATGACCGTTGTACCAGCGAACAAAACTGCTCTTCCCGAAGTGGCTAGAGACAGGGCAATGGCTTCACGGGGCTCCCGCCCTTCGGCCAATCCCTGGCGGTAGCGGGTGACGACGAACAGGGCGTAATCGATGCCCACGCCGAGCCCGATCATGGCCATGATCTCGGGCGCGAACACCGGGGTTGTCACCACGTGAGACAGCAGATCGAGCACCGCGAAGCCGATGGCGATGCCGAACAAGGCCGTGATGATGGGCAGGCCCATAGCGACGACCGAGCCAAATGCCAGCAACATGATGATGATGGCGGCGAAGATGCCGAATCCTTCGCTCGAGCCTGGGGCGTTACCAGACACCAGCTCGATAGCCTGACCCCCGACCGCCACCCGGTAGGCCGGAGTCCCAAATGACTCGGCGGTGCTGACCACCTTTTTGATCGCAGGAGTAGGCAAGTTCCCGGCCTGCTCGTCAAACTGGACGCGCACATAGGCGATATGCCCGTTGCGCGCGATCTGAGTGGCGCCCTGGGGTGAGAAGCGGGCTGACCACGGCGGAGACGTGGGGCAAGGAGCGAAGGGCGTCGACCAACCTGGAAGTCCGAGCCGCATTGGCACTTCCGGTGAAAGCGGTCCCGGTGGTAACCACAACCTGGGCTGGGCTGCCCGATTGGCTCGGGAAGTTGGCATTGAGGATCTGCTGGGCTTGTTGCTTGCCCCCGGTCAAATTGTTCGAAAAGGCGCTTCCCTCGAGTTGAGCGAACACGTTGCTTAGCACCAGTGCGGCCAGCCACATGGACAACACCCACCACCGGTGGTCATGGCACCATCCGGCGAGTCGAGCGAGGGCGCTTTGCTGAGCGGGCCTCGACGTGGGCCGACTGGGGAGCGCGACCTCATCGAGCGTCGCCGAGGCTCTGGCCATGCGGTGCCTCCATTCTACGAAGCGCGACCTGCGCCTTCGCCGATGCCGGCTTCTACGCGCCCTTCTAAGTCGCTGAGTGGGTTGTGATCCTTCGGCGGATGTTTCGAAATTCTGGTGCCCCACAGCCTACTGTCAGCGGAGGTTCCTAACCCTCAGCGAGGGCGTGGGGATTCAGAGCAGGGTCGCTTTGCTGGCACCGAGCTCGGGCCACCATCCTGCAGAGCAACACGTGGAACAAAGCCACGATCGAGCTGACAACTCACGATGAAGGCAACAAGGTGACGGAGCTCGATATGCGGATGACCACGGCGATCAATGACGTGTCAACAAAGACATTTCTGAGGGGGATCGCGAGAGCGCAACGCTTCCAGGTGCCGCGGTGCTGGAAAAGTGACGGTGGCTCCGACGAGACCAGTTCCGAAGACTGGACGCCGGAGCGTGATACGGCCTGAGCGAATGTGGTGTGGTGGCTACTGCGTCGCCAGGTCGACCCGCGATTCGACCATCGCGTCGCGGATCGGATCTCGACCGGAGGATTCCACCGTGACGCGGCGGAGCACCGTGGGCGAAAGCTCGGCTCGACCACTCAGCCCCGGGTGGATCGGCCCCGCCGGTTGGAAGCCGATGGCGAATCCAGGTGTGCCATAGGTCAACGGCGTCGTCCTCTTGACCCGGCCGTTGCCCACAGGGACGTCGCCGTAGGACAGTTCCACGTCACCGCCCGCCCCGGTGCGGGTGAAAACGACCCTCACCGTGACCGGTTGCGACGGGAGCGTCGTCTCGGCAGACACCGTAGTGATCTGCGTGGCCACGAAGTTGTAGGTGAAGTGGAGGCGGTTTTCCTCAATGAACATCACGTACCCGCCGGCATGGCTGCCGTGCGCGGCGATCACGCCGGTGAGCGAAGCGTCCGACGGGGGGATCAGGTCGGCGGAGATCACAAAGGAGCGATTCTTGAGGTTGGGGGCGATCGACTCCGCCAGTGGGCCGACGGGGCCGAGGAATTCGTAAAGGTTCCTGCGGTAGCGGGGATCGCCGAACATGCCGGGCTGGTTGTTGAGCGGGAGGACCTGAAACTTCTCCGCCTCGTCCCACCAAAGCTCCTTGAGCTCCTTGAGCTTGGCCGGTTGCATGAGCGCCAGATCATGCACCTCGGAGAAGTCCTCGGCCACGTGGTAGAGCTCCCACACGTCCTCGTCGAACGGCTTCGTCGTGTCCGTACCGTCGTAGGCGATGAATGCAGGGCTGTGGAAGACGACCGCCTTCCACCCGTCGTGGTAGAGCGCGCGCGATCCGAGCATCTCGTAGTACTGGGTGACGTGTCTTCCGGGAACCAGCGGATCGTAGAGGGTCGGAGCGAAGCTGATCCCCTCTATGGGTGACTGCTCGACACCGGCGATGGATGCGGGCGGGTCGATCCCGATGAGGTCCAGCAATGTCGGCAACAGGTCGATGGCGTGAACGTACTGGTGGCGCGTGCCGCCCTCGGTACCGAGCCGGGCAGGCCAGTGGACGATGAGCGGGTCCGCCACGCCGCCCTCGTGAGTATCCCGTTTGAAGCGCTTGAGGGGCGTGTTGCCCGCCCAGGCCCAACCCCACGGGTAATGGTTGTTGGCCCTCGGAGTGCCGAGATCGTCGATGCGCTTGAGATTCTCCTCGAGGCTCTCTGGGATGAAGTTAAAGAAGTACTGCTCGTTGAACGATCCCTTGGCCCCACCCTCGGCGGACGCACCGTTGTCGCTCATGACGATGACAATCGTGTTGTCCGTCTCGTCGAGCTCCTCAATGAAGTCGAGTATCCGCGCCGACCTGCGCGTCGGTGTGGGTGAGGAAGCCCGCATAGACCTCCATCATTCGGGCGGCCAGGCGTCGTTCGTCTGCGCTCAGCGTCTCCCAGGCGGGGACCCACGAGGGGCGCTCCGAGAGCTGGGTTCCCTCGGGCAGCAGACCCGAGGTCAACTGGCGGGCGAAGACCTCCTCTCTCCATTGGTCCCACCCTTTGTCGAATTGGCCGCGATAGCGATCGATGTATTCCTTGGGTGCCTGGTGCGGGGCATGGCAGGCGCCAGGTGCGAACCAGAGGAGGAACGGTGTCGACGGAGATGCCCCGCGGAGGTCGGCCACATAACGGATGGCGTGGTCGGCCAGATCCTCGGTGAGGTGGTATCCCTCCTCAGGAGTACGGGGAGGTTCGGTGGGCTGGTTGTCGATCACCAGTTCCGGGTGGTACTGGTCGGTCTCGCCACCCATGAACCCGTAGTACCGGTCGAAGCCTCGACCGAGCGGCCACTTGTCGCGCGGGCTCCCCGCCGCCATCTGGGTCCCCGGCGTCAGGTGCCACTTGCCCACGGCGAAGGTGGCGTAGCCCTGCTGGCGGAGGATCTCCGAGAGGAAGCCGTTCTCCTTGGGAATGTCGGCGTTGTATCCAGGGAAGCCGGATGCGAGTTCGACGACCCGGGCCATGCCGTTCGAGTGGTGATTACGTCCGGTGAGCAGGCAGGCCCGCGTGGGCGAGCAGAGGGCCGTGGTGTGGAAATTGGCGTAGCGACGGCCCCGTGACGAGAGGCGGTCGAAGGTCGGCGTGGCGATGTCCGATCCGTACGCTCCGAACTGCGCGTAGCCGACGTCGTCCAAGAGCACGACCACCACGTTCGGAGCGTTGGCGGGTGGGGATTGAAGAGGCGGCCACCAGCTCTTTGAATCAGCAAACGTCCGACCGATCTGTCCTTGAAATGGTTGAGCCATGATTGCCTCAGCGTAGGACTATCTGCGTGGCGGCGCGAATCGAATCGATCGGGTGCGATTGGCGTCGCGCTGCAGGACCCTCTCGCTGGCCGGAGGAATCGTGAGTCCTGACACCGGTCCGGACGCTGCTCCGGTCCGGACCACCGCCGGTCGGGCGAATCCCGAACTCGATTGTGTGGTGGCCGCGTGCTCATACGATAAACATGCAGCTGATCCCACTGATCCAGGAGGTCGGGAATGAAGCTCGCAAACGTCGATGGTCGAGCAGCCATCGTGAGTGGCGGCGGAGGCGTGGACGTGGAAGCGGCCTCGAAAGGCAGGTTCGGACCCGATGTCCAGTCCCTCTACGACGATTGGGCAGCGTTCCTCGAGTTCGCACAAGGGGAACTCTCCGAAATCGGCGAACCCCTCGATGAGTCAGCGCTTGGCTCTCCGGCGCCGGCACCTCGTCAGGTGTTCGCCATCGGGCTCAACTACCGATCTCACGCCGAGGAGACGGGCATGGATGTGCCTTCATTCCCAGCGACCTTCACCAAGTTCCCGGCCAGTCTCGCCGGTCCATTCGACGATGTCGAGATCGCCTTCGACATGGTGGACTGGGAGGTCGAGCTGGTCGCGGTCATCGGCAAGCGGGCTGATCGAGTGGCCGAGTCGGAAGCTTGGTCACACGTCGCCGGTCTGACGATCGGGCAGGACATCTCGGATCGGACGCTGCAATTTGCGGCCGGCGCACAGTTCTCGCTCGGCAAGTCCCGACGTGGCTACGGCCCCATGGGCCCGTGGCTGGTGACGCCCGATGAAGTCGACGACCCCGACAACCTCGAGCTCGGGTGCTCGGTGAACGGCGAGACGGTCCAACTCGATCGCACGAGTGGGCTCATCCTCTCGATTCCCCGCCTGGTGGCCGACCTCTCTTCGGTACTGCCGCTCTACCCCGGGGACGTGATCTTCACCGGGACACCGGCAGGCGTCGGGATGGCTCGCCATCCACAACGGTTCCTCAACCCCGGCGACACTCTCACCAGCTGGATCGAAGGGATCGGCTCGATCCGCAACAACTGCATTGCCCCAAGCGGGCGCTGACTCGTCGGACGCTCTCTCGCCCCGGGGTCGAGCCAATGATCCCTTCGCTCCAAGTTCTGAGAGTTGTCGTCCAAGCCCACCGTCAACCGAGGGTCCAGGGTGCTACCGACTCAGCCCACATCGACTGCTTCGTGAGTGGTCCACTTTCGTTCTTTGAGCCCGTGCTTGGTGTAGAAGACATCGTCGGTTCTATGCCATCCAAGCTTCTTTGCGAGCGGGGCTCCCTTGCTTGCGTCGGGAATATGGCAGACCAGGTCGCTCGCCGCTGAGGCATGCGCCCAGCTCTCTTGGGCGGCGACGAGCGCGGCGCCGATGCCTTGTCGACGCTTGCTCCCTTCGACGTACAACATGACCAAGCGCGCCAGGCTGCCTTCCAGGCGGATGTGGCCCATTCCAACACACGTCGCATCGACCTCAGCGACAAAGAGCGCCTGGTCCGTACCAAGTGCGCACAGATGCACGAAGTTCTGCCAGTATCCGTCCGGCGTTCCCAGGACCTCGTTGAGCTCGACATCCACCACCAATGGGAACTCCAAGGCCAACTTGATGTGAAGACGGCGCACGGCCCTCCAGTCTTCTTCAGTACCGCGTCGAATCACAGTTGAAGCCACAACTTCGCTCCCTCGGGGTTTCGCACCTCAGATATCACACTGTAGGGAGGCACACTCCACGTTGATGCCACCGAGTACTGGGTGAGGCGATGAGACACGCCAACCGCAAGAACCGTTGCCCGTCTCAAGAGCGTCTTGGGTGCACCCGCTCGCAAGCCTGATCCTTCCTGTCGTGGGCCTCCGTGCCACTACCGTTGGGTCAATGGGTCTCGTCGAACACCTTTCCCCGTTGCCCGGCACTGTGGTGAGAGTGGTGACTTCTCTCGGCACGACGGTTCGGACAGGCGACCCGATTGTCATTCTCGAGTCAATGAAGATGGAACATGTGGTGGCGGCCAAAGCAACCGGGACGATTACCTCGGTCTCGGTGACCGCCGGAGACGCAGTCGGTCGCGGGGACCACCTGGTCCAAGTAGACGAGGTTGCCCTACCCCCGGCGCCGACGACCGACGACTCGCCTCAGAACGGACATGGCGAGATTCGCCCCGAGCTGGCTGAATTGTCGAGGCGTCGAGAGTTGGTGACCGACCACGGCCGTCCCGACGCAGTTGCTCGGCGCCACGCCACAGGTCACCGGACAGCTCGAGAGAACGTCAACGACCTCTGTGACCCCGACAGCTTCATTGAGTACGGACCTTTGGTCATCGCAGCCCAGCGGGCTCGACGGGACACCCAAGACCTCATTGAGCGAACGCCGGCGGATGGATTGGTGGCTGGTATCGGCCGAGTCAATGGCGAACTCTTTGACGACGAACATTCCCGCTGCGCTGTCCTCTCCTACGACTACATGGTCCTCGCCGGCACGCAGGGCCAGATGAACCACCGTAAGAAGGACCGACTCTTCGAGTTAATTGAGCGCCTTCGGTTGCCGGTGGTGCTGTTCGCTGAGGGTGGGGGAGGTCGGCCGGGTGACACTGACACGGCCACGGTCACTGGACTCGACACGACTGCGTTTGCGCTCTTCGGATCGTTGAGCGGACTTGCTCCGTCGGTCGGGATCGTCTCGGGTCGATGCTTTGCCGGAAACGCCGCACTCCTCGGATGCTGCAACGTCATTATCGCCACGAAGGACGCCACCGTCGGTATGGGGGGCCCAGCGATGATTGAAGGTGGTGGGCTCGGCACGTACCTCCCTGAAGAAGTCGGCCCGATGTCCATGCAGGTTCCCAACGGCGTCGTCGACATTTTGGTCGACGATGAGGCCGCCGCCGTGGCTGAGGCCAAGCGCTTCCTCTCGTACTTCCAAGGTTCGCTCGCCACGTACGAATGCGCAGACCAAATGTCGCTACGCGGCTGCGTGCCTGAGGACCGCCGCCGCGTCTATGACGTCCACTCGGTCATCGACTTGGTGTCCGACGTGGGATCGGTCCAAGAGCTCCGTCCTGAAATTCGCCCCCGGCATGGTGACGGCTTTGGTCCGCCTCGAGGGCCGCCCGCTCGGCGTCATCGCCAACAACCCCATGCACCAGTCCGGGGCCATTGAGGCCGACGGGGCCGACAAAGCCGCCCGATTCATGCAACTTTGCGACGCCTACCATCTTCCTATCGTGTTCCTGTGCGATACGCCCGGGTTCATGGTGGGACCTGAAGCCGAGAGCACGGCACTCGTTCGCCATGTGAGCCGCATGTTCGTCACCGGCGCCAGCCTCACGACGCCCTACTTCACCGTGATTCTGCGCAAGGGATACGGACTCGGAGCGCAGAGCATGGCCGGAGGGAGTTTCCGATCCCCCGTATTTACCGTCGCTTGGCCGACGGCCGAACTTGGTGGCATGGGCCTCGAGGGGGCGGTGCACCTGGGCTATCGAAGAGAACTCGATGCCATTGCCGATCCTGCGGAGCGAGAGGCGGCCTTCGCGGAGAGGGTGGCCAAAGCCTACGAACACGGCAAGGCGCTCAGTGTCGCGACCTACTTCGAGATCGATGACGTCATCGACCCAGCCGAGACGCGTGCGCTCATTGTCAATGGCGTCCGCAGTATTCCTCCCGTGCCATTCAATCGGGGCAAGACCCGTTCCTTCATTGATACCTGGTGATCGTCACACCGCCCGAACAAGTCACCCCCCGCCGGAGTCACACTAAGGGGAGAACTGGCGGCCGGACATCGATCTCTCCATTCGTACGACGCCGTTCGCGTTGACCGCTGCAGGCCTCTAAGTTCACACGTCGGTCGGTGAGATCCGACGCAATGAGACACGACGGTCTTTTCGGGCCAAGATTCGGTCATCACAATTGGACCGAGTCACGTCAAGAGCCTTCGCGACATCGTGGGGACCGGACACGTCCTGACCGAACCCGACGTGATGGCGTCCTACGGGATTGACTGGACTGGAAGATTCCAAGGCACACCGGCGGCGGTGATTCGACCTGCCGACTGCGCCGAAGTGGCGGCAGTGGTGTCTCATTGCAAGGACGGCTGGTTTCGCAATCGTGCCTCAAGGGGGCAACACCGGCCTGGTCGGTGGCGGCGTGCCGCTCGAGGGTGAGATCGTGCTGAGCCTTCGTAGGCTTTCATGGGTCGCCGACGAGGACTATCAGGGCGGTCAGCTCACTGCCGGCGCCGGCACGACGATTGGCGTGATCCAATCCGCCGCCGGCACCTCCGGATGGGACTACGGCGTCGACCTCGGTAGCCGCGGGAGTGCGACGATCGGCGGCACGATCGCCACCAACGCCGGAGGACTACAGGTGCTCCGTCACGGCTCGACTCGGGCCCAGCTGCTGGGCGTCGAAGCGGTGCTTGGGACCGGTGTGACCATCTCCCACCTGGGCGGGCTGATCAAGGACAACACGGGTTACGACCTGGGAGGTTTGCTGTGCGGCAGCGAGGGAACGCTCGGCGTGGTCACGTCGGCGCGCGTGCGATTGGTGCCGCCCAATCCGGAACGGGTCGTCGCGTTGGTCGCCTTCTCTTCCTCCGCAGCTGCAGTGGACGCGGCATTGTTCCTTCGCCGTTCGCTCCCCGACCTGCAGTCGCTCGAGTTCTTCGTAGATCCCGGATTGGCACTCGTGTGCCAGGTCACGGGGATGGCGCGGCCATTTCCCGATCGGCACTCGGCGTACCTCTTGATTGAGGTAGCCGGCCAGCGCGACCAGATGTCGGCGATGAGCGAGGCTCTCGACTCAACACATGCCATTGAGGACGTGGCGGTCGCCACCGATGCACCACGAAGAGCCCAGCTGTGGCGATACCGGGAGGGGCACACCGAGGCCATCAACTCCCTCGGAGCTCCGCACAAGCTCGATGTCACTCTGCCTTCACAGGCATTGGCGGATTTCATCGACCAGATCCCCGGCATCGTGAACGACGCCGATCCTCGAGCCACGACCTGGTTGTTCGGTCACGCGGCAGACGGCAATGTCCATGTGAACATCACCGGGGTTGGTTCCGATGACCTGACGGTGGACGACCGTGTTCTGGTCTTCGCAGCCGGATTGGGCGGCAGCATCAGCGCCGAGCATGGCATCGGCAGGGCGAAGCAGCCGTGGCTCCACCTCAACAGGAGCAACGAAGAAATTGCAACGTTCCGCCGCATCAAAGACGCGCTCGACCCGGCGGGCATCTTGAACCCGAATGTCCTCCTGCCGGCGATGTGACAACGCCGTTGTCCGCCTCCGGAGTTCCGGCGGTGTTCTCTTGTCGGAGTGCTCCTTCTTCCTATTTCAGAAATGGGTCCCGCATCCCTGTCCTCGAGCCGGCCCCGCCGCGTAGGCCCAGGCAAGTGAGAACCGCCACGGCAGGGCTCGACAGCCTGGTGCCACAATGGCTTTGAAGCTTCTCTGTTCCGTCGATGAGGGGAGGGCAGGCGTGGATGCTTGGGAGTTGGAAGCGCGGGAGAGCATCCGCGACCTGGTGGCGCGTTATAACGCCAACGGGGATTCTGGGCGCTTTGACCAGGTTCTCGAGTGCTTTGCACCGAACGCCACCATGGAGATGGACGGATTGGTCTACCGCGGTCAGGCAGAGATCCGTACCATTTTCACCAATGCCGCCGAAGTGGCGAAGCAGTGGCCGGAGCCTCTGGGCATGCGGCACTTCACGAGCACGCTCCAAATTGACCTGTCCAGTCCCGAGGAGGCCTCTTCTCGCTGTTACTACCAGGTCCTCACCTCGCACGGTCTCGATCACTGGGGTCGCTACCTTGACAACTACAAGGTCATCGGCGGTAACTGGCGTTTCTCCCGTCGCCGTGAATTCCTCGACGGCTGTGCCCCGGACAGTTGGGCCGCCTCCGCGATGAAGTCGCATCCTGGTCGGCCCGCCGCGGCGGACCTCTAGTCATACGAAAGTCACACGAAACAAATGATTGATGCGAAGGGGATTACTACACCCCGAATAGTCCTCACGGTTGCCCGGCCAGATCTTGGCAATCTGGCGGTGGGCGTCGCCCCGTTGGAAAGCGAACATATGTTCGACTAGCCTCCAAGGAGTGATGCCGCGAGCGAGCGGGGCGACGATCCTTCACGCCGACCTGGACGCCTTCTACGCGTCCGTCGAGCAACTATTGGAACCGTCCCTGCGGGAACGGCCCATCGCTGTGGGCGGCAGTGTGGTGCTCGCGGCATCGTACGAGGCCAGGGCCTACGGCGTCCACGCCGGCATGCCCGGCTGGCGGGCGCGCCAGCTCTGCGGCGACATCCTCTTCGTCGGCGGTCACTTCCGCCGCTACCAACAATTTGGCGACGCGGTGGTGTCGGTATTCCATGACTTCACCCCTCGAGTCGAGCGGGTGTCGATAGACGAGGCCTTCCTCGACGTAGCAGGCGCCGTCCACCTTTTCGGAGCGCCGACTGAAATCGCGGCTGCGGTCCGCCGAAGGGTGCGGGTCGAGATCGGTCTGCCCTTGTCGGTTGGCGTGGCCCGCACCAAACACCTGGCCAAGGTGGCGTCACAGGTGGCCAAGCCCGACGGCCTGGTGGCGGTGGACCCAGCCGACGAGCGCGCATTCCTCGACCCCCTTCCCATCGGCCTGATATGGGGCGTCGGGCCCACGACGGAACGACGCCTCCACGAGGCCGGGATCCATACCATCGGCCAGCTCGCCGACACGGGAAGTCCGATCCTGGGGAGGCTGCTCGGCCAGACGACCGGTGCCAAGCTGTTGGCGCTTTCCGCCAACATCGACGCCCGCACGGTGCAGACGCCAGCTCGGTCCAAATCCATGGGCGCTCAGGCCGCGCTCGGACGCCGCCAGGCCACTCCCGAGCTGATCCGGGAGACGCTCGGCTACCTGGCTGACCGAGTGGCCGGTCGCCTCCGAAAGGCAAATCTGGCCGGACGAACGGTGACCGTAAGGGTCCGTTTCGTCCATCTGCGTTCGGTGACCCGGTCGATCACGCTGCCCGTTGCCATGTCGACGACCCTGACTCTGACTGAGGTGACCGAGCAACTAGCCCGGTCAGCCATCGCCGACAACCAAGGGGAGCAAGAGATCACCCTTCTGGCCGTGTCGGTCTCCAACTTGTACCCGGAACATTCATTGCAGCTCGAGCTGCCCCTCGATATTCCCGGTGGGCGGCTGGCTAAAGGCAACCGCCCGGGGTCCGAGGTCGAATCCTGCAGATGGGGAGTAGACCGGTCCATCGACGCAATTCGAGAGAAATTCGGGCGGACCGCCGTTGGCTACGCCACTTCCGTATTTTCTGGTGCGGACCGGGTTCCCGAGGAGTTCCGCGAACTAGCAGAGCGGGGGCCGGGCGGTAGTCAAGAATGGGACTGACCTTGTAGCGGAGGACCTTCTTGGGCGTACCTCATGCGCTGGCCGAGACGGCCAGCACGTTGGCTCCCAGGTCGATGGGGAGCGAAGCGTGCGAGTGCCGGAGGTCACTGGTACGAATGCTCTCGAACAACCCGGCATTTACCAGTGCAGTGCCGGACGAATGACATTCTGGCGCAACTCGATGGATCGTGGGCAGGCTTGGAGCAGGTGGCTAACAGCGTCAACAGCTCCGGGCCCGCGATGCCTCCAAATCAAGGAAGGAGATTTGAGGCGAGTGCCAAAGTGCGCTCCCACAAAATCTTCAACTTTCTGATGCGGAATTGCGGAGTTCGCGCCCCCAAACCTAGTGCCGTTATGGGTCAGCTCTCCGTCGTCGGCCTGCGGCATCCGGAAGCGGGCAGCCGTGGACAAGTGGGATAAGGCGACGGGCGAATGATCGTGTACGCGACTTTCGATCATCCACGGCGAGTAAGAAAGGTTATGACGATTCGCATGGCGAACAGCCGTGTGGTCGGTTGGCTACCAGGTTCGTCTGAGAAAAACGGCGACAGACGTAAATAACCGTTCCTGCAACTCTAGGACGATGTGCGGGTAGTGAATGTCTCTCCGCTGGGCATCGATTCCAGCCTGCTCAAGGGTGGTCACAGTGGCCAAGGTCGAGTCGCTCAAGGAGAAATCGATTGGCTCGACGAGCTCTAGGCCATCCAGTCGTTCGCACATGTCTACCAGCTGCTCTGGACGGAACAACATGAGGTCCTGCAGATCAAGTTCGGGAGCGTCGTTGACGACTGACCTCGGTAGTGAAGGCGACAATGCCGCCGATTTTGACGACGCGGCGCTGTTCATTGAGAGCAGTGATCGCCCCGGCTTCGCCCCCGAAGTGTTCGATGGAACTGAGGCTGTAGACAACATCGAACGTCTCGTCCTCGTGCCGGAGATCCAAGGCGTCCATGTACTGCACCACCAGTCGATTCCGGTTGTGTGGTCCGAGGGCGAAAGCATCGGGATCCCGCAGCATCGTCTGGTCCGATTCATTTCCGACAAAGGCACCTACGCCATAAATGTCGGTGGCAAACACCCATCGGACCTGGTTTGTCAATTCATAGACCGTATCGTCGTGGCCCGCGGCCACAGCCAGAACCAGTCCGTCGGAGGGCAATGCCTCCAAGTGGCCCAGACCGTCGAGGACTTGGGAGTTCTCCCAGTGCTTGCGGTGTTCTGCTCCCACAGGATAATTCGGGTAGTCCCCTACGGCGTCTGGCCGAATGCGGCGCATGGTTGCGGCACGTGTGTCGAGGTCCCAGTCTTCGAGGTTGCAAAGCTTGTTTAACTGCATGAAATCGCCAACCATAGTGGTGCGAGGCGAAAAACAGCACTCATATATTGAGAGGACGCGAGGGTTTCCGAAATTTTCGCAAGTTGGCAACAGTGGGCTCACTCGGGATCTGACACATCCTCGGGGCGAGCTGTGCGCCATCTGCTGGTGCGCCGGGATTGTCTCGTCGGCACCGGGCCAATGACTAGCTCGTGGGGTGAGCGCAGGGAGACGCGCCATTCCTCCGCCGAGGTCGCGTAGTTTGCGGTCTTCCTCGTGTCCTGCAGGGTGTCGGCGCACCTCCAACGGCGTTCTCGCCAGGACCTTCCTGGCCAAAACACCCTTGGAGGTGGCGGGAATCGAACCCGCGTCCTCCGGAGTTTCAATAGGCCTTCTCCGAGCGCAGCCAGCATGAAATTGTCGGGGGCGGCATCACTGCTGGCGGTTGAGCCGCCCCGTATTCAACTGAGTGTCCCTAGCGGTTCGTTGACGTCACTGCCAGGTAAGCCCTACTTGATGGCGTCCACATTCCGATCCGTAGGGCTGAGACCGGGTGAACGTCGCTACTTAAGCAGCGAGCGCGAGCTGAGGCTCGGCGTTTGTTTTTGGTTCCGGCTCTTTAACGTGGTTCCGGAGACCACGGCTCGCTTCTCCTATATCGACGACCGAAGTCGAAACCAATCACCCCCATGGTGTGGATTCTCCAGCTGACCGGTTGGCCAGCCCCACCATTCTATGGGATTTGTCAGGTCCAGCCTCCCCGGTTGATCTCCTTGGTGGCCCGGGCGGCCTCTCGTTCGGCGTCGCGCGCCATGATCAGGTTGCGTTTGTCGTAGAGACGACGCCCCTTGGCCAGGGCAATCTCCACCTTGGCCTTGCCGTCCTTGAAGTAGAGCCTGACCGGGATGATGGTGAGTGACTGCTGTTGGGTCTTGCCGAGCAGTTCGTCGATCTGGCCCCGGTGCAGCAGGAGCTTGCGCTTGCGGTCGGGGTCGTGGGCCCCGAAGCCGGTGGCGAACCGCCAGGGCGGTATGTGCATCTGGAAGAGCCACATCTCGCCGTCGTCGACCCGGGCGTAGGCCTCGCTGAGCTGCGCCTTTCCTTCTCGGAGGGACTTGACCTCGGAGCCCTGCAACACGATGCCGGCTTCCAACGTGTCGATGAACTCGTACTCCCTGCGGGCGCGGCGATTGGTGGCGACCGTGCGGTCGTTCCCTCGCTCCTCGCGGGCGGCTACCCGCTTGGCGATCTGCTTCTTCGCCCTGGCCATAGGGGTCGAGGGTACCCTGAGCACGTGCTGCAGCTGACCAAAGACATCTACATGGAGATGATCGGGCACTGCTTGAGCGGTTTGCCCGATGAGGCGTGCGGCCTCCTGGTGGGCACGTACGGGGAGGACGAGGCCAGCCATATCTTCGTGACCAAGAACGCGGCGGCGTCCGCCATGGTCTACGAGATCGACCCCAAGGAGATGCTGGCCGTCGACCGGCAGGCTCAGGCCCTCGGGGCCGACATCATGGGAGTGTTCCATTCGCACACCCACACCGACGCCTACCCCTCGCCCACCGATGTGGCCCAGGCGCTCGACCCGGGTTGGCACTATGTCCTGGTCTCGTTGCGGGATACCCAGCCCGTGGTGCGGAGCTACGCCATTGTGGACGGCGTCATCACCGAAGAGCCGGTTGTCGTGCCTGGGTTGGCTCCACGTGAGGGCTACTTGTAGCGAGCCGCCAGGGCCTACGCCGTTCGCCGGAGGAAGATGGCGACGGACGTGAATTGCCGACCCTGCAGTTCCATGACGATCTGCGGGTACGCGACGTAGCTCCGCTGCGCGTCGGCTTGTGCCTGCTCCATGGTCGTCACGTTGGCCAGGGTCCGGTCGCTCATGGAGAAATCAATCGGCTCTACGAGCTCGAGCCCGGGCAGTCGTTCGCACATGTCCGCCAGCTGTTCGGACCGGAACAAGGTGAGGTCCGGCACGTCGAGCGAGGGCGCCTCGTTGACGATGACCTCAGTGGTGAAGGCGACGATGCCTCCCTGCTTGACGACGCGCCGCTGCTCATCGAGCGCCGTCATCGCCCCCGCTTCGGCCCCGAAGTGCTCAAGGGAGCTGAGGCTGTAGACAGCGTCGAACGTCTCGTCCTCGTGGCGGAGATCGAGGGCGTCCATGTATTGCACCACCAGCCGATTCCGGTTGTGCGGACACCGGGCGAAGGAGTCGGGGTCTTGGAGCATGGTGTGGGCCGCCTCATACCCCGCGAAGGCCCCGATGCCGTAGATGTCGGTGGCGAATACCCACCGGACCCGGTTCGTGAGGTCGTAGAGGACCTCTTCGTGGCCAGCCGCCACACCGAGCACGAGGCCGTCCGAGGGCAAGGCATTCAATTGATCCAGGCCGTCGAGGATCTGGGCGAATTCCCAATGCTTGCGGTGTTCCATTCCCTTCGGGAACTCTGTGTGCGCCTTCGGCAAGTAGGGGAGGATGCGGCGCATGGTGGCGGCGCGCGCGTCGCGATCCCAATCCTCGATATTGCACAGCTTGTTCAGTTGCATGGAGTAGGGCCTCGATGATCCGGCGGCGGCTGAAACGGGGTCACCATAGCGGGCCGCCTGCGGTGTCCCGTGGTCCGGCAGGAGCGGTGGCCAGTCCAAGGGGCGGACCGAATCGGGCTGCGGGCAGTGGCAGGGTCGGTGAGATGGGCGGGTCCAGTTAGAATCCTCACCAGATCAGTCAACAATCACCCGACCTACGCTTGGGCCGGCCGTGATCACCCATGAGGAGGCCCCGTGGCCGTCGAAGTCCGTCTGCCGACCGTCCTGCGTACCCACGCCGGTGGGGCGTCCAGCGTCCAGCTCACTGGGGCCACCCTGGGGGACGTGTTGGCCAAGCTGGTGGCCGAGTATCCGGGCCTGGCGGGCCAGGTGGTGCAGGACGACGGGTCGCTGCACAAGTTCGTCAACATCTACGTGAACGACGATGACGTGCGATACCTGCAGGGTCTGGACACGCCCGTCCCCGATGGCGCCGAGATCTCCATCCTGCCGGCCGTGGCCGGCGGCTGAGCCGGGTCTCGGGGACGAAGCAGGACGGGTCAAGTCGGTGGCGCGCTACGAGTCCGTGCTGGGGCTGATCGGGGAGACGCCGCTGGTGGAGATCAGCGCGCTGAGCCCGAACCCCGACGCCAGGCTGTTCATCAAGCTGGAAGGGCAGAACCCCGGCGGATCGGTCAAGGACCGGGTGGCGCTGTCGATGATCGAGATCGCCGAGAGCGACGGCATCCTGAAGCCGGGCCAGCCCGACCAGATCCTCATGGAGCCCTCGTCGGGCAACACCGGCATCGGCCTGGCCATGGTGTGCAAGGTCAAGGGCTACCACCTCAAGGTGGTGATGCCGACCAACGTGTCGATCGAGCGGCGTCAGCTGCTCGAGCTCTGGGGAGCCGAGATCATCGAGTCGCCCGGCACTGAGGGTTCCAACGGTGCCGTGCGCATGGCCCAGAAGCTGGCCGGCGAGCATCCCGAGTGGAAATTCCTCTACCAGTACGGCAATCCGGCCAACCCGCAGGCGCACTTCGAAGGCACCGGGCCGGAGATCCTGCGGGACTGCCCCGACATCACGCATTTCGTGGCCGGCCTGGGCACGTCCGGGACCCTGCTCGGGGTGGGCCGATACCTCCGCGAGACGAGGGGGAATGCGGTGCAGATCTGGGCCGTCGAGCCGCCGTCGGGCGAGACGGTGGACGGACTGCGCAACCTCGACGACGGGTACATCCCCCCCATCTTCGAGGAGTTGGGAGGCGCCGAACTCCTGGACCGCAAGACCGTGGTCCGGCCCCGGGAATCCATCGAGTGGACCAGGCGGTTGACGGACGTGGGGATCTTCGCCGGCATATCGACGGGCGCGGCCCTGGCCGGCGCGATCAAGTGCGCGTCGTCGCTGGAACCGGGTGTGAAGGCGTCGATCGTGGTGGTCTCGGCCGACGGCGGGTGGAAGTACCTCTCCACCGGTGCCTGGACCGACGACCTGGACGAGGTCACCGAGCGGGCCAAGTCGATCATCTACTTCTGACTCGGCGGGCCTTCCGGCTCGGCGCGGTCGGGGACGGTCTCGGGATTTCTCACGACTCGAAGCTCGGTGATGTGCGCCGGCTCGGGGCGGAACCAGTGGCGAAGGGTGGCGAGGACCGATGGTCGCTCACGCTGGGAGGCCGGCGGCGCTGGCGCCGTGGCTCCGATGGCGTCGCCCAACGCGTCGGCCAGGACGCCGATCAAGGCGGACACCTCGCTGAGCTCGATTGGGGTGGAGGCCACGCACACCCCGTCGCGCCAATGGCTGAGGACGACCTTTCGCTCGTCGTGATGGCGCGTGACCCTCAGGCTCGCTCCCTGACCACGAGCATCGGGGATGTGGAGACGATTCGGGTGCCCACCCACACTGGTGAGTATGAACCCATCGGAAGGAGGCTGTCGAGGACGGCACCTGGACGGGGCCGTAGGGTGAGGTCATGCATGATTCCGTGACGGTACACATGGAGGCCTCCCCCATGAAGGTGTGGGACTTGGTGAGCGATGTCACCAAGATCGGCCGCTACAGCCCCGAGACCTTCGAGGCCGAGTGGCTCGAGGGCGCGGCCGGGCCGTCCGTAGGAGCCAAGTTCCGTGGGCACGTCAAGCGAAACCAAAAGGGCCCCATCTACTGGACCACCTGCACGGTCACGGCCAGCGAGCCCGGTCGCGAATTCGCCTTCGGGGTGGGCCGGCCCGAGAAACCCCTGAACGTCTGGCGCTATCAGTTGGAGGCCAGTGGGCAAGGCACCGACGTCACCGAATCCTTCACCTTGGCCAAGACCCTGCCGCTCCGCCTGTATTGGGCCATGTTGGGCTGGGCTCGAGGCAAGACGAACCGCGACGGGATGCGAACGACACTCGAGCGGATCAAGGCCGAGGTCGAGTAGCGCGCGAGGCGCTCTTCGCGGCTCAACTCAGAGACGTGGCCCTTGGCCAGGCGGGGGGCTCGGGCGGGGACTCGCCGATGCGATCGGCGATCCAGCGAGCCAGGTTCTCGATGGTGGCGTCGTTGAGCTCCGCCGCGGCCAGGTCGGTCAACACCGAGGCCGTGGCCCTCCCGTCATCGTCGTCGGGTGGGAGCGACCAGACGAAGTCATTGCGGCCGCAGAACTCGATGGTGGCCACCAGCGCCACCTGGACGTTGCCGTCCTTGAGGGGATGATTCTTGATCAGATGGGCACACAGGACGGCGGCTTTCGTGGCGAACGCCGGGTAGAAGTCCTGTCCGGCGAATTGGGCCGCCGGCGCATGCAGGGCTGAATCGGCCAGGTGGAGATTGGCTTCCTCGGCGATCTTCTTGGCCGGCGTTTGCAGGACGGCTTCGGCAACGAGAAGGAAGTCGGCCAACTCGGGGTAGTCGATCATCACCGGCCCAGGCGCTGCAGCGCCCCATGATTCTGCTGGATGGCATCGCGCAGGCGGAGGTAGAAATCCCGGTCGGCGCGACGACGAAGCACCGCCGCGTTGAGGTTCGGGCGGGCGGGGCCGTTGCCATTCGACGTCTCGGTCGGGTCCGGGTGCTCGCTCACTCAGGCGATGTTAGGAGGACGGTTGCCAGACGTCGCCCTCGAGCAGGGCGACGGGGTCGGACGTCGGTTCGAGGAGCGCCAGTTCGCTGCGGTGGCGGTCCATTACCAGCGCCGAGATGGCGGCGTCGAAGGCATCCTCGGAATGGACCATGTGGGCGGCGAAGGTCGGGGCAAGCGGCCAGGCTGAGCCACCGAGATAGCGGGCCCGGTGCTCGCCGCTGCTCTTGTGCACCGGGCCGGTGAGCAGGCGGGGGTAGATCTCCATCACCGTCCAGGGCGAGGCCGCGTGGAAGGGCCAGATGCTGAATCCGGCCTGGCGGAGCCGGCGCAGCTGGGGCATGCCACGGATGGAGCCGGTGCCGACCGAACCCGCTCCGCCGATTTGAAACGTGCTCTTGGCCTTGATGCCCGCCACCGGGGCGTGCCGTTCGCACTCGCGCAGATGCTCGGGCAGGTCCGGCCGCCGGTGTCCGGGACGGCCCCAGAAGGGAGGCGTGCAGTCCGCCAACCATTGCTCGCCATCGCGCGTCGCCAGGCCCCAGACGTCGTCGATGGTGCGACAGGCGTGCCGGCGCACGAACCATTCGGGGAACGAGAACGAGAAGTCGAGCCCGACGCAGAGGCCGTCGGGGCACGAGAGGCGCCGAGCGATGAGGTCATCGACCACAGCGGACCGGTGGCGGCCACCGCGCAGGTCGATGAGCTCGCCCCGGCGGACGTGGGCCAACCATATGTGGTCGCCGGCACCGTGGGCGGCTCCGGACCAGTCCACGGCGACGACGTCCATCGAACGAAACGGCGGCGGTTCAGCCGCCGGCGAGGGCGCAGAGCTTGGTGACGGTGTTCCAGTTCCTCGTGGTACTCGATACCCCGAGGTGGCGTTCGAGGTAGGTGCCGGTCAGCTTGGTATTGGCGTAGCCATCGGGCGTGTGCACGTAGACCTCCCGGCCGATGATGGCCAGCTGGTCACGCCCACTGTCCGGTGGGTGAAAGGCGGCCAGCCGCTCCTTTGAGGGCGCGGCCGCCAGAAACGTGACGTGATGCCGCCCCGGGTCCGCGCCACGGGACGGATACGGGCTGGTCGCCACGGTCCGGGTCAACTCGGGAACGGTGCGCAGGATGACCTTGGGCGTGGTGCCGAACGTGGATTCGAGTTGCTGTTCGATCTCGGTCTCGAGCTTGGCCGCGCTCCGGCTGGAGGAGCGAAAGATGACGTTGCCCGTCTGTATGTAGGTGGAGACATCGTCATAGCCGAGGGTGAGGAAGATCTCCTTGAGTTCGGGCATGGCCATGCGTCCGTGACCGGCCACGTTCACACTGCGTAAAAGCGCGACGAAGGTCGTCATGGGTATCAAGCTAGGGGATCGACAGGCGCCGCCGTTTCCGTCGGGCCGCCCGGCGTAACCTGGCCGCATGCAGCCGATCCTCCACCTCTCCATCCCCGTCCGTGACTTGGCCGAGGCCCAGGAGTTCTACGTCGGGACCCTCGGGTGCCAGGCGGCTCGTGTCCGCCCGAGCTACGCGGACGTGTGGTTCTTCGGGATGCAGCTCACATTGCAGGACCGACCCGACGACGTCACGCCTCCGGCCGACGGCGTCTCCCGTGGATCCGGGGTGACCCGTCACTTCGGCGTGACCCTCGACCGCGACGACTTCGACGAGGCGATCTCGAGGCTGCAGCAGCACGATGTCGAATGGCTGGTCCCGGTCACCACCGATGATCCCGGTACCCCCGTGGAGCAGACCAAGACCAAGATCGCCGATCCCAGTGGCAACGTGATCGAGCTCAAGACCTACGCCGATGTCGCTGCGGCACTGGAGATCTCCACCCACTCGTACCCGGCGGCGCTCGAGCACGGAAACTGAAGCGCCATTGCGGACGCTCACGGTGCTCGGATGCGACGGCAGCTGGCCCGGGCCCGGTGGTGCCGGCAGCGGTTACCTGGTCCAGACCGATGACACCACCCTGCTGCTCGATGCCGGGCCCGGCACGTTCGCCAACCTGTGCCGCTGGGCTGATCCGGCCGGGGTGACGGCCGTCGTCCTGACCCATGAGCATCCGGACCACTGGACGGACCTGGAGTCCTTTGCCACCTGGGCCGGTTTCGGGCCCGGGCGGGCCCGGTTCCGGGGCAACGGGGGCACCGGGGACGGCGGGGGCAACGGGGCTCAGGGGGGTACCGGGCTCACCGTGTACGCCCCGCCGGGGCTGCGCCGGTGGTCACACTTCGCCCAGGCCCCGTGGCTGGACTGGAGGGAACTGGCGCCCTCCATGGTGCTGACGATCGGCTCGATGCGGGCCCGCTTCGTGGCCACCGACCACGGGCCGCCCACCCTGGCCGTCGGCCTCGATTGTGACGGGGCGACGCTCGCTTATTCGGCGGATTCGGGCCCGGGCTGGTCGGTGGAGGAACTGGGGTCGGGCATCGGGACCTTCCTCTGCGAGGCGACCTACACCCGGGAGTCCGAGGGGACGCTGCAGCACCTGAGTGGGGGCGAGGCCGGTACCATGGCCCGCTCGGCCAGGGTGGGACGGCTGATCCTCACGCACCGGTGGCCTACGGTGTCGGCCGACGCAGTGCGTCGCGAGGCGGAGACGGCCTTCGGCCGGCCGGTGGACCAGGCCAGCGTGGGGGCCGTCTTCGATTGGTGAGGTGCGCCCGTTTACCGGCGCCGAAAGGAATGTGATGTCTGAAAACGGGATGCACGACGCCAGGAGTGATGCCCGAACCGCTCGAGGGGATGGGCGCGCCCTGGACGAGCTTCGGCCCGTCAGCTTCGAGCGCGACTACACGGTGATGGCTCCCGGCTCGGTGCTGGTGGCCTTCGGCCAGACCAAGGTGCTGTGCACGGCCTCGGTCGAGGACCGCGTCCCGCCGTGGATGCGCGGCAGCGGCAAGGGCTGGGTCACGGCCGAGTACTCGATGCTGCCCGGCTCGACGCCGGAGCGGGCATCTCGGGAAGCGGCCAAGGGCAAGCAGTCGGGGCGGACACAGGAGATCCAGCGGCTGATCGCCCGCTCGTTGCGGGCCGTGTGCGATCTGGTGGTGCTGGGCGAAGTACAGGTGACGGTGGACTGCGACGTCCTCCAGGCCGACGGTGGCACCCGTACCGCGTCAATTTGCGGGGCCTACGTGGCCCTGCACGACGCCTTCTCCCGTCTCCAGCTGGCCGGGACCCTCCGCCAGCAGCCACTGACCGATTCGGTGGCGGCGATCTCCGTGGGCATCATCGACGGTGTCCCGATGCTGGACCTTCCCTATGCCGAGGACTCACGAGCCGAGGTCGACATGAACGTCGTGATGACCGGGAGCGGCCGGTTTGTCGAGGTGCAGGGCACGGCGGAAGGCCTGGCGTTCAGCCGGGGCGAGTTGGACAGCCTGCTCGGCCTGGCCGAAGGCGGCATCAAGGAACTCTCGAGCCTGCAGGCGGCGTCGCTGGCCGAGCCACCACCGGCGCGGTGAGCCCGGCCGCCCCGATCCGGTTGGTCCTGGCCTCGGCCAATCCGGACAAGGTGGCGGAGATCGCGGCCGTGCTGGCCACTTCGCCGGACGTGGAGCTGGTGCCCCGGCCGCCCGAGGTGCCCGACGTGGTCGAGGACGGGGCGACCCTGCTCGACAACGCCCGGCTCAAGGCGGTGGCGCTGGTCTCGGCCACCGGGCTGGCCGCCGTGGCCGACGACACCGGATTGGAGGTCGATGCCCTGGGAGGTGCTCCCGGGGTCATCTCGGCCCGCTACGCCGGCCCGGACGTCACCTACGCCGACAATGTGGCCAAATTGCTGACCGAGCTCGCGGCCTTGCCCGATGGTGGCGGCGATCGTCGGGCCCGGTTCCACACCGTGGCCCTGGTGGCCTTCCCCGACGGCGGCGAGATCTGGGCCGAGGGTGTCGTCGAGGGCGCCATCTCCGACGGTGCCAAGGGCCACGGCGGATTCGGGTACGACCCCGTCTTCGTGCCGTCGGACGGCGATGGGCGCACGTTCGCCGAAATGTCGGCGGCGGAGAAGCACGGCATCTCGCACCGCGGCCGGGCGTTCCGGTCCCTGGCGGCCCAACTGGCGCGGCGGGCCGAGTAGGGCCTCAGGCCGGTTCAGCCGGCCTCAGCCTGTCTGGAGCGACGCCGGCAATTTGAGCAGCCGCATCGCCGTGGCGCCCATGAAGGCGTCGGCCGCTCGGGCGGAGAGCGGGAGGTCGCGCGCCGCCTCGGTGGCCCGCTCCATGGGCAGGAACGGGTGATCCGAGGCGTAGAGGACGCGCCCGATACCCCGTGAGGAGTCCATGAAGGACACCAGGGCGGGGTCCATGTACTTGGCCAGATAGGCCGAGTTGGACAGGTAGAGGTCGGGCCACTTCAGCATGTACTGGATCAAGAGCGCCTCGAATGGGTGTCCCATGTGGGCGCCGATCACCGTCAAGCCCTTGAAGTCGATGAGGACGTCTTCGAGGAGCTGGGGATGTTGGCAGGCCGAACGGACCTGGGGTCCCGGTACGCCCACGTTGACGGAGACGGGCAGGCCCAACTCGGCACAGGCGGTGTAGATCGGGTAGTAGAGCTTGTCGTTGAGGGGGTACTGCTGCACCAGCGGCGTGACCCGGACAAGGGACACGGCCGGGTGGTGCGCCAGATCACGGAGGCGGGCGCTTTGGCGGACCGGTCGGTCGGCCCGGTCGACGACCAGGGCGACGCTGAGCCGCTTCGCGTAGGGGGCGATGTCATCGAGCAGCGCGTCGGTCCCGGGCGCAGAGATCCCGGCGGCGACCACGCCGTGGTCGACCTCACATTTGTCCATGGTGGCGATGAGCTTGCCGAGCGTCGTGGCGGCGGAGAGGTCGCCGCCCAGCAGGTCGGTGATGTGTTCGTTGCCGGGTCGGGCGGCGAAGTCGTTGGCCCCCTCGTCGCTGAGCGCGTTGACCCAGAGATCGACCGTCGGGGATCTGCCCTCGGATGTCGAGGCGATGTCGTCGTCCATCGGGTGGGTGCCGGCGACCGTCAAGGCGCGGGCTGGGCCTTCTTGGCTCGCGCCGCCCGGAGAAGCTGGACGCCGTTGGTGAGCGAGTCCTTGATCAGCTGGTCGTTGTCCTTGGAGATGAAGCGATGGACCCGCTTCTCGAACAGGAATCGCAGGATGGGGTTGAAGGCGTGGTAGGTCTCGGAGAAATGAACCCGGGTGGTCCCATCGCCGAGGTCCTCCAACCGGGTGCGGCCTTCGGCCTTTGACCACAGTGGTTTGCCGATGGCGTCGTACTTCCATGACTCCTTGGGAGTGACCTCGGTCAGCCACTCCCACGACTGACCCTGCCCGCCCGAGAGGAGGTAGCGGGGCACTCGGAAGGTGCAATGGCGGACCAGTCCTTCGCCGACCGCGTCACCGGGATGGAGGATCTCGATGGTCACGTCACCGGACTGCGAGCGGGGGGCACGGAACCAGAAGAGGGCCCACAGCTCGTCGGGCGTGGCGGCGATGTCGACGTAGTACCGGTGTTCCTGCACGCGGTCACCATATCCCCGGACCTGACCGCCGTGTCAGGTTGGGCTGATCGCGGGACGGCGCCGATATGGTCGGGGCATGCCGACCGCCGAAGGTACGAACCGGGCCGCCCTGCACCAACCCATCCCCGAGAACAGAGCGGCCCGATGGTCGAAGTTCGGCCACTGGGATGAGCCCCTCTTTCCCAATGTGGTGGGACTCGAACTCGAGGAGGTGCGCATCGACTACGCCCGGATGCGGCTGCCCTACCGTCCCGAGCTGCGCCAGCCGGCCGGCATGGTGCACGGCGGGGCCATCGCCACGCTCATCGATACCTGCGTGGTGCCGGCCCTGGCCAGCGTCTACGACGAGATTCCCCTCCTCTTGACCATCGACCTGCAGATCCGCTTCCTGGCGGCGGCCAAGGAGACCGATCTGATCGGCGAGGGGTGGGTGGTACGGCGGGGACGATCGGTCTCCTTTTGCCAGGCGGAGATCCGTCGCGCCGTCGATGAAGAGGTCGTGGCCGAAGGATGGTTGGTCTACAAGATCTCGCTGCCCAAGCCGGCTGGGGAGACGGGGGAGTAGCTCAAGGGAACGGCGTGCCGTAGCGGTCCAGGTGGGCCTTGGCCGAGATCGGGTGGCGGCGAGGCGGGCCCAGCGGCTTGGCCAGGTGACCGAGCGGGACGACGGCGACCGGCACGACTTCGGGCGGGAGCCCCAGGATCCCGGTGAGCTCGTTGCCGCCGAGCGTCGGCAGGGTGGTGAGGGTCGAACCCAGACCGAGCGCGTGGGCGGCCAACAGGAGGTTCTGGACCGCTGGGAAAATCGATGCGTCCATGGCTCCGGCGTACGTCAGCCGGGTGTCGCCGCAGACCACGATGAGCACCGGGGCGCTGGCCACCCCGCCCATGGCCCCCCGGTCGACGTCGCGCAGGAAGGCCGGGGACAGTCGCTCCGCTTCGAGGGCCTTGGCGCCGCCTTCCCAGATCCGAGCCGTGAGGGCACCGATCGCTTCCCGAAGGCTGGCGTCACGTACCACCACGAAAACAAACGGCTGGCTGTTCTCCGCACTGGGTGCGTGGGTGGCGGCGGTCAGGATCCGGGCGACAGTGGCATCGTCGATGTCATCGGGCCGGAAGGAGCGGGCGGCCCGCTGGGTCAGCGCCACCTCGAAGAAATCGGGCACGCGTCAGCCGCCGCCCGAGTCGTCCGGACCCGACCAGCGCCAGACCGACCGCGGTTCACGCTGCCGGGCGGCCGGGAAGGGGTGGTGGACGCCGGGGCGGTCCAGGTCGACCGTGCTCACGCCGTTCGCCCTGGAGGGTGAGAGACGCGGTGGCGGCCACGACGCGGGATGGTCCACGACGCGTGATGGTACCGAGCGCGGGACCAGGGCGTCGCATCTGGTCGGGTCGATCTGGATCGGATCGGATCCGGGTCGGCACCGGCTGGAGGATCGGGGGCAGCGTCGGATTGGGCCGTCGGATTGGGCCTGGTCTTGTCGAGCCGCTACTTTGTGCCGTGCGCCGGCGATGGGCCGGCGTCCGCCATGATCACCCGCCGGGACTGGAGGGCGTGGATCAGCAAGCGGCGGAGGGGGACAAGGAGGATGATGGTGGCCGACGACGCCGCATCGATACAAGAGATGCTGAAGGGGATCATCGGGCAGCCCACGGGCAGCTCCAGGGTGGTCGTGGAGCGCGGGCCGGTGAGCCACTTCGCCGAAGCCGTCGGGAGCACCAGCCCGATCTACCGCAACCCAGAGGCGGCCAAAGAGGCCGGACTGGACGCCATTCCAGCCCCTCCGACCTGGCCCTTTGCCATGGAATTCTCGGGCAAGTTCGAGGAGCTCCAACCGACTGCCGCCCCGAAGGGAAACCCGCTCATGGCGGCCATGGGGCCCCTCATGGCCAAGGGCGGCCTGATCCTCCACGGTGAGCAGGAGTTCATCTACCACCGTCCCATCCTGGTGGGCGACGTGCTCGTGAGCGAAGGCAAGATCACCGACGCCTACCAGAAGGAATCGAAGGGCAAGACGATGACCTTTATCGTCAGCGAGACCAACTGGACCGATGACAAGACCGGCGAGCCGGTGGTCACGGCCCGTTTCAACCTGATCCACCGTTCGTAGGAATGGCGCGCTGAGCATGCACTTCGCGACGGTGTCCGGGACCACGTGGCTGACGGCGGCCGAATGGCTGGCCGTCCTGCGCATCGGCCTGGGTGCCTGGTGGTTCAAGAGCTTCTTGCACAAGGACAAGGCGGCCTGGTTCCAGCGTGGTGCCGGCATCAGCTGGGGCCAATCGGTGGCCGAAAAGCACAAGTGGCCCTTCGTCAAGAAGAGCTTCACTGCGGTCGTGGCGCCTCATCCCAAGACGATGGCCTATGTGGTCGTGCTGGGCGAGGCGGCCATAGGCCTGGGCCTGATCCTGGGGTTCTTGTCACCGGTGGCGGCGATTGCCGGGATCCTCTTGAACATCATGTATTTCATTCTGATGATCACCGATTGGGCCGAGCAGGGCCAGAACTTCATGATGATCCTGGCTTCGGTGGTGGTCCTGGGTACGCACGCCTGGAATACGTGGTCGATCGACCACTGGCTGCATTTGTTCGGGAGTTGAGATGTTGAAGATGACAATGGTGGTGGTGCCGGGCATGACTGAGCATGCGTCGGCCGACGAGACTTCGACAGGGGGTCGACACGATGGGTGAGCGGAAGCTCTTCTTTGAAGATGTGACGGTGGGTGACGAGGCTCCGGCCACGTCGCACAAGCTGACGAGGACCGACCTGGTGAAGTACGCCGGCGCCTCGGGTGACTTCAACCCGATGCACCACGACGAAGTGGCGGCCCAGGCGGCCGGCATGCCCAGCGTCTTCGGGCACGGCATGTTCTCCATGGGGTTGCTGGGCTCGGCGCTGACGGACTATGTGGGCGTGGGGAACGTAACCAGGTATCAAGTCCGCTTTGCCCGGCAGACCTGGCCGGACGAAGTGTTGTCGTCGAAGATCGTGATCACCGGGAAGCGTGAAGAGGACGGCAAGCGGTTGGTCGATCTCTCGGTGACCCTTTCCAATGGCGACGGCGAGGACAAGCTGGTGGGCGAAGCCACCGCGGCGCTGCCCAGCAAGGGCTGAGCTGAGGGTTGACCCGTGCGATGTCCCGACGGTGAAGGAGTAAGGCCCCAGAGTGGCCCCCCGGAGTGACCGTCAGATCTCGCGAGGTGTGTCCCGATTCGGAAATTCGGCCGCGGACCCGGTGCGGTAGGCCTCGAGCCGTTCGGCCAATTCTTTCGGGTGTGCCAGCGCGGGCAGGTGGCCGCTGCTCATCTCGTCGGGGGTGATGCCCAACCGCTCCGGAACGACCCGACGCATGAACTCGGCGGGGAAGAAGCGGTCGTCCCGGCAGAGCAGGAACCTCGTCGGCACGTCCGGCCAGGCCTCGAGGGGCCACGGTTTTTCGAACGGCGTGCCGGACTGGATTTTGGCGTGCTCTCCGGCGTGAGCGACGACCTCGGCCGGGACATCGTGGAGGAAGGTGACCAGCGGGTCAAAGTCACCGTCGGTCGGGCGACCCTCGCGCTCGTCTTTTTCGCGCTTGGCCTGGGCCTGCCCCGTGTTGGCCCACCAGTCTCCCGGTGACTCGCCCGGCAACGGCACCATGGCGGCGACCAAGATGATCATGTCGACCGGCACCCGGTCGCACAGGAGCGGAGCGGTGAACCCCGCCATGGACTGGGCCACCACCACCAGGTCCGTGCGGTCGCCGATCGAATCGAGCACCACATCGACGTACTCCGACAGGCCGGCGGCATCGTCGTCGCAGGGCAGATCGGGGGCGACGACCTCGTGACCCCACGCCTGCAACTCGGGCCGGACCAGATGCCAATACCAGGAGTCCGATCCCGCGCCGTGGATCAACACATAGGTGGCCATAGCCACCATTCTCGCTCACGGATCTGACGCCGCCAAAGAAGGTGCGTGCCGGTGTCAGACCTTGTCGAAGCGCACCGGGAGGTGGGCCGGTCCCCAGATACCGAAGGTGGCGGGCTTCCACGTCACATCGCCGTTCCGCGCCAGTCCCGGCATGCGGCGCGCCAACAACGGCAGGGCCTCCTGGAGTTCAGCTCGGGCCAGGGCGGCCCCCATGCAGAAGTGAATACCGGCGCCGAAGGTCATCTGGGCGGTGCCGCGCTCCTGAGTGATGTCGAACTCATTCGGGTGTTCCCACACGTCGGGATCCCGGTTGGCGCCGGCCAGGGCGGTGGAGACGATGGTGCCCTGCGGGAACAGCACGTCGCGGTACACCACGTCCTCAGAGGCGAAGCGCACCGTGGCCCGCACGGCACCGAGATACCGCATCGACTCCTCCACCGCCCGGGGGGCCAGTTCGGGTTGTTCGGCCAGGAGGGCCCACTGGTCGGGATGTTCGGCGAAGAGCGCAACGCAGCACGCCAGTTGGTTTCGAGTGGTGTCGGTACCGGCCATGAGCGTCGCCTCGGCCAGCATCGACATCTCTTCGGTGGACAGGCGGTCGCCCTCCTCCTCGATGGCGATCAGATCGCTGAGGAGATCTGGTCGAGGTTCGGCCCGACGATCGGCGATCATGTCGCTGACATAGGTCGTCAGCTCATCGGCCGCCTTCTCAATGAAGGGAAGGTCCTCCACCAACGCGCCATTGAAGATGCGGAAGATGTCAGTGGCCCAGCCGGAGAAGAGCTTCCAGTCCTCGGGCGGGGCACCAAGCAGTTCACAGATGATCGGGATGGGGTAGGGCTCGCAGATGTCGGACACGAACTCGCACTCGCCGTCGCCGGCCACCTGATCGATCAGGTCGGTGACCACGGCGCGCATGGTGGGTCGCAGCCGGTTGGCCGAAGCCGGGGTGAAGGCCGGGGCAACCAGGCGCCGCAGGCGGGCGTGACCGTCGCCTTCCATGGACAGGATGGACTGGCGACGTCGGCCCTTCTCGGTGGTTTCGGGCAGGCCGGCCATTTGCGGGAGGAGCGACAGGGCCGAGTGAAAGCGCTTGTCCCGCAGAATGGCCGTCACGTCATCGAGGCGGGTCACGCAGTAGCCCATCTCGGTCCGGGCCAGCCAGTGCTCGGACCAGCGCGTCCTCAATGGCCGCCAGTGCCTCGAGTCGTTCCAGTCCGATCGTGTTGAGCGTTGGCAACTCGAGATCGTGGACGAGCTGTGCGGTCATGCCAACTCCCTGCCTTGTGCCGAGGGTGAAAAGACTACCCAGGTGACGTAGTCCAAGCCTGATCGAGTGCCCGGCGTCATGTTCCCCGGTCCTTCAACGCCGGATGTTGTCGGGTCAGGATCGGCAGGATCCATGACGTGGGGATGAGGTGCGCGGCGACCGCCCCCGCCCGGTTGGCTGGGCCGGGGATGACGACCGGCCGCCCCGCCGCCAGCCCGGCCACGGCCGCCTGGGCAACCTGGGCCGCAGGAACCCACATGAATTTCGGCAAGGAGTCACTGGCCTCTTCGTCGGTGAGCCCGGAGGCTTCGGCAAATCCGGTTTCCACCGGCCCGGGGCACAGCGTGGTGACCGTGACCCCCGTCCCCTTGAGCTCGGCCCCGAGGGCGCGCCCGTACGACAGCACGAACGACTTGGACGCGCCGTACACGGCCTGGCCTGGGAGAGGTTGAAAGGCCGCGGTCGATGCCGTGTTCAGGACGGCCCCCCGGTGGCGGCTCACCATGTCGGGAACGAAGAGGGTGCACAGATCGACAACGGCCTCGACGTTGGTGCGGACCATGGCCAGCTCCGCCTGGCGATCGCTCTTGTGGACGGGGCCCATGGTGGTAAAGCCGGCGTTGTTGACGAGGATGTCGACCGTCAGGCCACGTCCCCCGATTTCGTCACGGAGCGCGAGGCGCGAATCCGCATCGGTGAGGTCAACCGCCATCACCTCGGCCCGCACGTGACACTTTTCGGCCAATTCGTCGGCCAGGGCGCGGAGCCGATCCTCGCGGCGGGCCACCAGGGTGACGCCGTGGCCCCGTGTGGCCAGGTCACGCGCGATCTCGGCGCCGATCCCGGAGGACGACCCGGTCACCAGAGCGGTGGTGTTCTCGGCAGGGATGGGGAGTGGCATGAGAAGACTGTAGGTGGACCACGACATGGCGCACGATCCCGGCCCGTCGGTCTCGATCGCCCGCACAGTTGGTGAAGATTGTGTGTCGGGGAACCCGGTGACCTGGTCGTTCGCGAAGGCGCAGTTCAGGTGGGGTTCACAGGGAGGCGAGTGAGGCGGATACTTGACTGCCTACGGCAGTGGGCGTCTCACCTGTTGCCTCGAGTGGAAAGGAGCTGCCGATGACCTCGACACGCTCGAGCGAGGAAGGCGATCCGCCGGGTTGAACCTGCGTCACCGATGTCGGATCGGTGACGCCGCGCAGAAGTTCACCTGGCCAAGTTGCCCGACGCATG
Source organism: uncultured Acidimicrobiaceae bacterium (assembly GCA_963821755.1). Taxonomy (GTDB): domain Bacteria; phylum Actinomycetota; class Acidimicrobiia; order Acidimicrobiales; family RAAP-2; genus Bog-473. The sequence continues at coordinate 1,102,199 of CAWGEX010000003.1, read as the reverse complement.
ATTGAGGCCGAACTCGCGCCGGTGCGCGTGCCGGTCGGCCGTCAGGGCCGTCCCCCGCACCCACTGTGTCGGCCACCGGGAGCCCGGGTGACCTTCCTGCCCAATACAGAGAACAACGAGTTCAGGACCGGCCTCGTGGCCGGTCCTGCTCGCGTCCGGAGCCCGGTTGGTTGAGGCCTCGATGCCCGTGTGGGACGTGACAGTGTGGGGACGATGACCGAGTCGAGCACCGCTGGAACCGGAGCGCTCCGTTTGGGAATGTTCCCCCTTTCGACGGTGCTCTTCCCCCACGCGCAGATGCCGCTGCACGTCTTCGAGCCCCGGTACCGGGCACTCACGGCGGACTGCCTGGCCGGTGACGCGCGCTTCGGCATCGTCCTGATCGAGCGAGGCTCGGAAGTGGGTGGCGGCGACGAGCGGATGACGGTGGGGACACGCGCCGTGATCACCCATGCTGCGTCCCTGGCCGATGGCCGGTCGCTCATGATGGTGCGGGGCGAGGCCCGAATCGAGGTCGTTGAGTGGCTTCCGGACGACCCCTACCCGCTGGCCCTCGTGCAAGAGTCGGCGCCCGAGGGTGAGCCGGCGGACGACGTCACGCTCCGTCTGGCGATCGACGGCGTGCGCCGGACCCGGGGACTGCTGTCCGAGGCCGGTACGCGTCCGGCGTTGTCACCCGACGTGCGCTACGACGATGACCCTGCCGTGGCGTGTTGGCAGATCTGTGCCGAAGCTCCGCTGAACACGTTCGATGCCCAGCAGTTGCTGGCGCTGAGCGGATCGACGGCCCGATGCGTCCGGCTGATCGAGCTGGTCGAAGCGATGGAGCAGGATCTCCGGCGCCTTCTGGCCTCGAACTGAGAGGACCGGCGCGAGGTGGAGCCGCGGGGTGGAAGCCCCGGTCCGGCCTGACTCAACCCGCCAGAGCCGGAAGTACCGCTTCGAGAAAGCGGCCCGGAGCTTCGACCATCGGGTAGTGACCGACACCGTCGAGCCGCACGACGGAGGCGTCGGGTCGGGCCGCCACGAGGGTGTCGACCATGGCGGGGACGGCGATCGGGTCATCCATGCCCCACACGATGTGGAGCGGCGACGGATCGCGCTCGATGGCGCCGGTGAAGCGGGCCTGGTTCTGGCGCCGCTCCTCGATGTAGCGAATCAGCCGCGGCAACATGGTGTGCCCGTCGTCCCGCAGGATCTGCTCCACGGTGGCCGGCAATGGATCCTCCCGCGTGCCGGCTTCGGGGAGGTCGACCGTCGGGCTGAACGTCTCGCGCAGGCTTCGGGTCAGCGAGGCGGCGTCGATCGGGATGTCGGGCGGGAGCTTGGCGTCGGGCAGGCCCAGCAGGAGCTGCTGCCCGTTGGTCAGGTGGGCCTGCTCGATGTAAATGCTGCCATTGGTGATGACCCGCCGGGCCACCTCGACCGGCCAGGTGCCCTCCTGGCGCCGGGCCAGGAGCTCGCCGCCGACCGTGTCACCCACATCGTGGGTCAACAGCGCCAGGGTGGTCAGGCCCAGCTCGGCCACGAAGGCCGCCGCCAGGTCGGCCTGGAGCGCCAGGGTGTAGTGCTGGTCGGGCTTGGCCGAGAGGCCGTAGCCCAGTCCGTCGATGAGGAGGACTCTCCGACCGGCCCGCAGCCCGTCCAGGACGGCGGCGTAGTCGAAGGACGAGGTGGGAAAGCCGTGCAGGATGAGCAGTGGCTCATGGTGCTCGGGACCGATGGACGGCGCGTCAACGGTGAAGACGCGGTAACCGTCAAGCTGGCGATGGTGGCCGATGGCCTCCCACCCCGTGCTGGTGGTGATGGTCATGTGCCCGAGAGGGAGGACACGACGGGACCGAGCGCTTCCCAGCTGTCCGCCTCAATCGACCAGTAGGAGATCCCGTATTCCTGGCGGCGCCACTGCAACTCCTCCTTCATCTGGTCGAGCGTCCCCAGCAGGGCCAACGGGATGTGCAGGGCGTCGTCGCTGCTGATCCCGAAGTGCGGCGCCATCGCCTCGATGATGCTGGAGCGATCGTCGGTGATCATGACGAACCCGATGAGGGCGTTCAACTCGAGCTGGTCGAATCGGTCACCGGCGGCCTCTTTCACCCAGGCCAGCTTCTCGCGGGTGCGTTCGGGTGAGGCGTTGGGCGCCGTCTCGGGACCGCCCGTGCCCTCGCGCAGGTTGACGTTGATGCTGACGATGTCGGCATGACGGGCTGCGAAGGACAGCACCCGCTTGCCCCCGCCGCCGATGATGAGGGGTGGACCGGGGTGTTGCACCGGCCGGGGCAGAAGTGTGTGCGCGTGCACCTGGTAGAAGTCGCCGTCGAAGGTGTACGGACCGTCGGTCCGCAGCATGCCCTGGACGACCTGGACGGCCTCCTCGAAGCGGTCGACTCGGACCTTCGGGGTGTCGTAGGTCATCCCCGCCTCCTCGTAGTCGGTCTTCATCCACCCGGCACCGAGGCTGAGCTCGAAGCGTCCATCGCTCAGCACGTCGAGGGTGGCCGCCTCCTTGGCCAGGACGACGGGATGCCGGTAGTCGTTCCCGAAGACCAGGGAGCCCATGCGGAGCGTGCTGGTCGCGGCCGCCACGGCGGCCAAGGCCGGTATCGGCGCCAGTTGGTCGCCGAAGTGGTCCGGCATGAGCAGGGTGGCATACCCGAGGTCCTCGGCCCGTCGCGCTTGTTCGGCCCAGGACTGAGCCGTGCCCTTGGGCGTCGTGCTGAGCTGGGCGGCGAATCGGAACTTATGCTCGTGGGACATGCCCTCATCGTGCCCTATGGCGTGACTCCCTGCACGCGTGATGAACGTTCGGTGGCGGCTTTCGCGCCTGGCGTCCCCGACTCCGTTGTTGCCCCGTGACCGCCGGTGATCCCCGGTGACCAAGGTGGACGCGATCAGTGGCGAGGTCGTGGTCACCGACGGGACGGCGGCGACCCAGGTATCTGAGTTCTCACGCGGCACGCGTCCGAGCCGCCGCGGCAACGCGCCGGCGACGTTGGCCTGGGTGGTGACGGCCGTCGCTGTGGCCGGCCATCATGGCGGCGTCGGGTTGACCCCCGGTGCCGGATGGGCCACTTGCGGCACCGGCACATCGGGTATCGCATCATCTCATCGGGGTTCATCCCGGCCGTCGTCTCCGAGCGCGACGTGAGCCCGGCTCAATTGGGCTTCCCATGGCGCTGACCACTTCTCCGTCCGGTTCTGTGTCGATCTGGCCGGGCGAATCAATCGGGTCAATCGGGCGAACCAGCAGGAGACACGGGCATTGACATGGTTCATCACGCTGCCGCATGTAGCCTGACGTGCCGATTCGGCCACCGGGAACCGCCTCGAACAAGGGATCCGTTGGCGCGCGCCCGGCCGAAGTTAGGGTTTCACCGAGGAGGTTGGCTTGGGGTCACGTTGGACCAGTGCATCAATACGGCGGATTTGGTGCACACGCTTGGCGGTTGGCGCCCTGATGCTGGGGGTGACCCTCCCGACGGCACTGGCACTGACCCAGTCACTCCGGGTAGCGCCCGCCGCGGGGGCGCAATTGACAAGTGGAGAGCTGGCTCAGAACGGCAGCTTCGAGTCGGGCCTGGCCCCCTGGCAGCCCGGGAGCAGTTCAAATTATGCGGTGTACGCCAACGGGCAGATCTCGCCTTCTGACGCGGCCTATGCCGGCTCCCACTACGCGGCCATGAACACCTCGACGCCGGGCGGGGGGCTCTTTGAGGACATCGGTGGCCTGGCCATCAGCCCCGGCGACACCTTCTGCGGGAGCGCGCAGGTGCGCGACCAGCTGCAGGAAACCGGGGCTCAGGGCTCCTTCGTCGTCTGGCTCGTCGGCGGCAATTCCAACGAGAGCGGCATAGCCGATTTCTCCAACCTCGGCAACGGGCCCAACTGGAGCCAGGTCTCCGCCTGCGTCACCGCCACCAGCGCCCACACCCAGGTCCGCATCCAGTTCTACCCGACACCTGGGACCCCCACCCTCGACGTCGATGCGGTGGACGTGCACCATGCGCTCCAGGTGGCGGCGCCGCTGACCCAGAACGGCAGCTTCGAGTCGGGGCCGGCGCCCTGGCTGGTCGGCAGTAGTTCAAATTATGTCGTCTATGCCAACGGGCAATTAGCGTCCAACGACGTTGCCTTCGCCGGCACCCACTACGCCGCCACGAACACCTCGGCCCCCGGCGGCGGGTTCTACCAGGACATGACCGGGCAGTCCGTCAGCCCAGGCGACACCGTGTGCGGGAGCGCAAGGGTGCGTGATCAGTTGCAAGAAACCGGAGGTCGGGGCTCGTTCGTCATCTGGCTCATCGGTGGAAGCTCGAACGAGAGCGGCGTCGCCAACTTCTCCAACCTCGGGAACGGGGCCAACTGGGAGCAGGTCTCCACCTGCGTCACGGCCACCACAGCCCACACGCAGGTCCGCGTCCAGTTCTACCCCGCCATCGGAAGTCCCACAGTGGACGTCGACGCGGTGGTCGCAAATGACTACCGGGATATCCAAGAGTCCATCTCTCAGAACGGCAGCTTCGAATCGGGCCTGGCGCCCTGGCAGCCCGGGAGCCATTCAAATTTTGTCGTGTACGCCAACGGGCAGATCTCGCCTTCTGACGCGGCCTATGCCGGCTCCCACTACGCGGCCATGAACACCTCGGCGCCGGGCGGGGGCCTCTATGAGGACATCGGTGGCCTGGCCATCAGCCCCGGCGACACCTTCTGCGGGAGCGCGCTGGTGCGCGACCAGCTGCAGGAAACCGGGGCTCAGGGCTCCTTCGTCGTCTGGCTGATCGGCGGCTCGTCCAACGAGGCCGGCACCGACGTCTTCTCCAACCTCGGCAACGGGCCCAATTGGACCCCAGTCTCCAGCTGCGTCACGGCCACCAGTCCCCACAGCCAGGTCCGCATCCAGTTCTACCCGACACCGGGGACACCCACCCTCGACGTCGATGCGGTGGAGACCGCGAACGTGTCGGGCTCCGCTCCCAACCCCAACTGCACACCCAACGACTCGTGCACGCCACAGACCTTCGCCGACACGCTGTTGCGCCAACCCGGTGTCGCCGCACCGATCACCGCCTCCAATGAGTACGCCCTGAAGGTGTGGGCCCTCGCCGAAGGGGGAGGCGCCGGATGCCCGGGCCAAGCCCCGTTCCAATCTCCCTGGCAGAACTCCGGTGGTCCGGCCGGGAACCCGCTGAACACGACGCAAACGGAGCCCGGCAGCTCGAACTGGAACGGCGTCGGGGTGCAGATCTACCAGGATGGCAGCGGACAGACGTGCTGGTACTGGGGTGTTCTGGCCACGACGCAGACGATCACGGGTCCGTTCGGCAACTACGGGCCGATCATCACCGCCCTGAGAAACCCGTCACTCGACGATTTCACACAATGCGTGCAGGTCGCCGTCGCGGTCGGCAACAGCCAATGGGGAACCGGCAACTTCTCCCGCGACTGCTAACGATCCTGTCCAGGGACGGTGGGGATCCGCGTCCATCCGTAGGGTGAGCTTTCAGCGGACGGTCAGTGGCCACATTGGGGCCGCGCCTCGCCATTCGGCCTCACTGCTCTGACGGCCGTGGCGGTCTGCCGTGGACGAGGTAGTTCCAGCTCTCCTCGGCATAGTCCTCCCAGGTGCGCTGCGGTCGAGCCCGGGTCTCCCGGGCCAGCGAGGCCCGCAGGGCGTCATCGGTCAGGAGGCTTTTGAGCGCGCGGGCGATGTCGTGATCATCCCGGGGGTCGACCAGGAGCGCGCCGCCCGGCTGGGCGATCTCACGCATGCTGCCGAAATTCGACGTGATGACCGGCGTGCCGCTGGCGATGGACTCGGCGACGGGGAGCCCGAACCCTTCGTTGAACGAGGGGAACAGCGTGCAAGAGGCAATGGCGTAGGCCGCTCGGAGGAGGTCATCGGTGAGGGCCCGCACCGCATGAACCGGGCGTCCCGCAGCTTGTAGGTCGTGGAGGGCGCGGGTGAATCGCTCGCTGTTCCAGGAATTGCCGCCGACGAAGAGAAGGCTGAAGGTGAGGCCGTCGCGCCACAGCAGTTCCGCCGCGTGCAACACAGCCCGGTGGTTCTTGCGCGGCTCATGGCTCCCCACCACCAGCACCATCGGCATGCCGACGACGGCGAGCTGCTCACGTGCCATCTCCATCGCCACGTCGCTCGGTGGTGGACTCTCCACCGGCAACGGCACGGCGGTGATGTCGGGCCCGGCGAGGCCGGCTCCTTCGAGCATGTGGCGCCACCCCCGGAACTCCCTGGCGGCCGCCTCGGAAATGGCCGCCACCCGTTCGGTGTGGGCCACCGCGGCCAGGTAATGGGCGAAGTCTGCGCCCATGCCTGCGATCGAAGTCTCTCCGGTCGTCATCGGGACGCAATCGAATCCGATGACGGCGCTGTGGTTGCCCGAATGATGGGCCAGGCACTGAAATCGATCCACGCGGCCGGCCTCGCCGAGCAGCTCGGGCAGCACGTAGGTGCACCGCCACGGAACGACGATGGTGGTGCGATCGGTGTCGACGGGCGAGATCGCCGAAGGGCCGGTTCCGTTGGCGTCCTGGCTCGCGCCAGCCGCCGCTGGGGGTAGATCGGTGGAGTGCCGTGTGGTCCTTGGTCCAACCCACCAGCACCGGGTCGTGCGTGGTCGCCCATCGGCCCGCGACCTCTCGGGCCACCCGCTGAATTCCGGTGGTGAAGTTCGCTCCCGAGGTGTGGTGCAGGTCGACCACGACGCGGTCCGTGAGCACCTCAACCCGGCGACGAACCACGCCACCGCCACCGCTCGGGTCATCGCGGCCGCTGAGGCACGAGCCGAGCGCGGCCAGCGGACCATCGAGCTCGGCTTGCCTGCAGGCGCGGCGCAACGTGGGCGTATCGGGCAGCTGGCCGGAAAGGACGGCGAGGGCCAACCACATTTTGTCAACCGCGCCGTCAGACAGCGCGACGGCGATGCCGTCGAGAAGGTCCCCCGTGGACGAGCCCGAGCTCCCGCCCAAGGTGGTGAGCAAGGTCTGCAGTCGGGAATGGAGATCCCGATGGGTTCGGCGCGGGTTCGAGTCGATGTGTCCGGCTGCGGCGGCGACCTTCGAGCTGATGGCGCGCCGCGAACCAAACCTCGGACTCCTCATCGCTCGGGGAGGAGGAGCGGGGCGACCAGCAGGGTCCAGAGCTCATCGGCGTAGTCGTCCCAGGTGCGTGGCGGCCGGTCGGCGATCTGTCGGCGGAGCAGCGCCAGTTCGGCGTCGTCACTCAGCAGCCGGCGCATCGCGTTGGCCAGGCTGATGTCGTCGTGTGGGTCGACCATCAGTGCCCCGCCCCCCGCCGCGAGCTCGCGCAGACTGCCGAAATCAGACGTGATGGCCGGAGTCCCCGCCTCCAGGGACTCGGCCACCGGGAGGCCGTACCCCTCGTGTCGGGAGGGAAAGACCGTGAAGCGGGCCGAGCGGTACGCCTGATCGAGGCGCGCCTGGTCCACATTGCGCAGCACCGTGATCGGCCGTCCGAACTGGGTGAGGGCGGCGATCCGATCCGGGATCTCCGATCCCCATCCGCTTCCCCCGATGAAGGTCAATTCGAAATCGAGTCCCTCTCTCCACAGCGTCTCGGCGGCATGAAGGACGCCCAAGTGGTTCTTGCGCGGTTCGAAGCTGCCCACCATGAGCACCATGGGCCGGCTGGTGCGGTCACGGTGAGGGGCCGACGGGGCCGCACCAGATGCGGCAGGGAGCAGGCATTCGAAGACCGCGGGCCCCTTCAGGCCCTGGCTGGGCAACGCCTCGACGAAACCTTGGAACTCCGCCGCCGCCGATTCACTGATGCCCGCCACACCGTGGGCATGCTTGATCACACTGAGGTACTCGACGAAACGGCTTGAGTCCAAGGTTGGAACCAGGTCGGCGCTCACCACCGGGATGCAGTCGTAGCCGATGGCCACCACCCGGTTGCCTGAGCTCTGGGCCAGCGGCGACAGTCGCAGCGGCGCGTTGCCGAACGGCACCTCGGCCATCACGATGACGCACTGCCACGGCACCACGATGGCGCCAGAGTCGGCTTCATCGTCGCTCGGTCCTCCCGCATCGCCCCGGCCCCAGGACACGACCCGTTGGAGCTCTCGGCGGCTCAGGGCGCGATGGACTCCCCAATTGCTCGTCCAGGCGACGGGGACCACGTGGTGGTCGCGGGTCCATCGGGGCATGACTTCGCGCACGACCTGTTGGACGCCGGTATGGAGGCTGTGCTTCGCGGTGTGATCGACCTCGACCATGACTGTGTCGCGTAGCAGCACCATGTCCCGCCTCGGAGCCGAGCTCCCGAGCGCTCCTTCGAGCGCGGTGTCGAGGAGCCAGAGGGTGGCCTCGAAGGGACCGGAGAGCTCGAACGTTCGCCGGCAGTCGAGAAGCTCGTCCCTCGTCGGGTACCGGGCGGAGACCGCGACAAAGAGAAGCCACAGATGGTCGATGCGCAGATCCTCCAAGAGGGCTCCGACCATGGCATCGAGCATCTCCGAGGCGCCACCCTCGGATAGTGCGGTGCCGGGGAGGAGGATCGGGGCGACGGCCAGGAGGCGTCCATGGAGGGCGCGGCTCCCCCTGGCCGCAGTGCGGGTCAGGGTCATTCCTCTTCCCGAGTGCGAGGGAAGCGTCCCCGAACGGCGCGTAGCGGCCTGGTGACCCGCCACGACAGTGTCTGTTGCAGCGCCATGAACTCCATCTGAAGACGCTGGCGCTCGTCCGCTTCCCGGCCCGCGAATTCCATTCCTTCGCTCCAGCGTTCGAGCGCTACCGTCCTCCACGAGATCGACTGCTTGATGGCGGCGTCGCACAGGGTCTTCGCCTCACTGAGTTCCCGGGCCAGCCTGCGCTCGTTGGCCGTGGTGAAGTTGTCCCCGACGTTGGCCGGCGCCCACGTGTCGCCGCCGAGATCATCGGCGCGCTCGGGCGCGACGTAGAAGTGCGACAGTCCGTCAAAGAGGCGCAACGCATACCCGGCTGCGCCCACCGTTTTTTCCCAGTCCGGCTCGGTGCGCCCATCGCCGTTCGGTGTGCCTGATCCTATGACCAGGACCCAGGGGCGCCATCGCCGAAGGTCGAGCCCCCGAAGGATGTCAGCTGCGCTCCCGTCGGCGCTCGCGTCGGCGTCGATGCTGAGAAAATGAATCTCCATCCCCGTCCATCCGGCCTGGGCCAGGATGTCGTCGAGCGTCCGCGTGGGCATCTCCACGGCGCGCACCACTGGGCCGGCATTGCGGTGGGTGGTGCCGACCTCGCCACCCAGTGTTGAGCGCCCGGGGTCGTGACGTTCGTACTGCGGGATCGATTGGCCTCCATCAGCAGTGACGACCGCCTCGATCACGATGTCGTTCGGTCGTTGCTGGCGCAGTGATGCGGCGCATCCGGGCGCGGGCTCAATGACGATGCCGCGCCAGCCGCGATCGTAGAAGGCACGCGAGACAGAGACGTCGGTCGGGCGGCTCGCTCCCACGTCGATGTAGCGGCCTTTGTCCACACCGGCACCGGCCAGTGCGCGCCACAACACCACATCCTCGTCATTGTGCGCGAATGACTCAAAGGGAGGGGTGACGGCCATCGCCTCATCTTAAATGGCCCTACTGTCCCCGTCGGGATGGTCCGGGGCTGATTCCGGTCGGTTCCGGGCCGGTTCGGGGGCAGTTCCGGGGCAGGTGCGCCTCCGGCAAATGACGCCCGTCAACAGACCCCTTTTGCTAGATTCTGCCCGATGGCGGCAGAGGTCGGAACCGCGGTGGGCCAGGAAATCGGCCTCTCCGTTCCGGCGGAATCGGGGACTGCCGCCGGGACCGACATCTTGAGGCGGCCGGTGGCGCGCCACCGGAGAGCCGAAGCGAAGGGGTCTGTCGGTGTCGTGATCATCGTCACGTGGTTGCTGGTGGCCGCGTGCGTCGTGGTGGGGGCTGCGCTGCGGGCGTGGTGGCTATTCCACCATCCGATCACGTCCGACGAAGCCATTGGCGGCCTCATGGCGCAGCAGGCCCTCCATGGACATTTCACGGCCTTCTACTGGGGTCAGTCGTACGGCGGGGTGGAGCCCTACCTCATCGCCCTCCAGTACAGGGTCTTCGGCTTCACCGCGTCCCTCCTCGGTGGCGTCGCCACCGTGTTGGCCATCGGATCGGGGCTCGTCACGTGGCGCATCGCCCGCCGCCTGGTGTCGGACGGCGCCCTGGCCGCGCTGGCCGGCGCCACGGCGTGGGCCATTCCGGCGTTCGCCATGAGCTCGTCCACCTATGAGTGGGGCTTCCGCGGTGTGGCCATGTTGTGCGGCCTCCTCCTGGTCCTGCTCAGCCTGCGGGCGGTTGACGGTCACCGGCGCGCACGGGACTTCGTCGCGCTCGGCCTGGTGGCCGGCGTGGGCTGGTGGAGCTCCCCCGAAATCGTCTATTTCGTGCTCCCGGTGATTGTGCTTCTGGTCCAATCATTCCGGGCGGACATGGCGGCGGCCAAGGGGCCCCGATGGCTCCGCCTACTCCTGATCGGGGTGGTCGCCGCCTGTATCGGGGCCCTGCCCTGGCTCTGGGCCAACCTTCATTCGGGCTTCGCCTCGTTCAACCAGACGGCCTACGCCAATGCGCCCGGGTACACCGAGCGCTTGCGCCTGTTCTTCCATTACTCGGTGGGCATGCTCTTCAGCCTGCGGGCCCCGACCTCGGGGGCTTGGCTCCTGTGGCGGCCGCTTTCGGTGGCGCTGCTGATCGGTTTCCTCGGCATCCTCGCCGTCGCCGTGGTGCTGTGCCTCCGGCGTGGGGGGCGGAGCCTGGCCATCGCCCTCGGCGTACTGGCGTTCCCGCTCCTGGTGGCCTATTCGCCCGCCTCGTGGTTCTGGCAGGACGGCCGCTATGTCGGGTACGTGGTGCCGCTCTTCGTTCTGGTACTGGTCCTCGGGTGTGCCGACCTGGCCCGGCGGCTCCGACCGGGTCGGCCCGAGCGAGACGCGGGCACGAGGACAGCGGGCCGCCTGCTGGCCGGCGGCCTCGCCACCGCGCTGGTGGTACTGACCGTGGCGAACTTCGCGGTGTTCAGCATTCCCCACCAGTCGTTCTTCGCCAATTGGGGCGATCCGAACCGCCCGACCCAGGATTCGGTGGCAAAGCTGGAGTCGGCCGGAGTCCGCGACGGCTACGCCGCCTACTGGGTGGCGTACCGCCTCGATTTCCTGACCGGGGGCAAGCTGCAGCTCACCGTGGTCGGCACCGACCCGGACCGGTGGGCCGCGCTCAACCAGAAGGTGGTCTCCGGCGGGCCGCCCGCCTGGATCTTCGTCCCGATCACTCCGACGTCCTTCGCCCAATTCTACGGCAGCCTGCAGATGGTGGGCCCAGCCGGCATCTCGGAGACGCAATTCATTGCCGACCTGAACCGGCTCGGCATCGGTTACCGGACCGTCAACGCCGGCTTGGTGCACGCCGTGGTGCCGGACCGAGCCGTGCCGCTGCGCTCGGTCGGTGTTCCGGTCGGGTGAGCGCCGTCAGCTGAAGGGAACCGCTCGGGCCGAGCGGCCCTAACGAGTCCCTAGTCGCAGCAGGAATCGCGCCATCCGCAGCTCTCGCAGAAGTCGCGCGCCTGCTCGGGATGCAATTCGCCGCCGCAGTGCGGGCATTCGGAGAAGGTCTCTAACGGTGAGCGCAAGGTGGTGAAGGTGACGGAAGGGATCACGCGCATCTCGAGCACTGCACAAAATGATACTGCGCCCATCTAGAAAAAAGGTGTATGGGCGCGCCGGTCCACGCGCCGGTCTAAAAGAAGCTGAACTTCGGCACGCCGGAGTCGATGCCCTTGAAGAGCTCGCCCTTGGCCTCGATCAATTCCTGCGGGGTCCAGGCCGCGTCGCGGGTCACCTGGCCCACCGGCTGGAACGCGCTCATGGCGTAGATGTTGCCGCCGAAGACCACGAAGATCTGCCCGTTGATGTCAGCCGACTCGGGGGCGGCCAGGAAGGCCACCAGGTTGGCGATGTTCTTGGGGTCCCACGCGTCGAAACTCCCGTCGTTGTCCTTCTTGGCCATGCCGCCGAACAGGTTCTCGGTCATGCGGGTCCGGGCCCGGGGGGCGATGGCGTTGGCCGTGACGCCGTAGCGCCCCAGCTCACGGGCCAGGATCCAGGTCAGGGCCGCGATGCCGGCTTTGGCGGCCCCGTAGTTGGCCTGACCGGCATTGCCGTAGAGGCCCGCCTCCGAGGAGGTGTTGATGATCCGACCGGTGACGTCCTCCCCGGCCTTGGCCTTGTTGCGCCAGAACACGGCGGCATGGTGCGTCGGCGCGAAGTGGCCCTTGAGGTGCACACGGATGACATCGTCCCAGTCGGACTCCTCCATGTTGAAGGACATCTTGTCGCGCAGGATCCCGGCGTTGTTGACCAGGATATCGAGGCCGCCAAAGGTGTCGACGGCCTGTTCGACGACGTTCTTGCCGCCTTCCCACGAACTGATGTCGTCGCCGTTGACCGCGGCCTCCCCGCCACGCTCTTTGATGAGGGCGACCACGTCCTCGGCCGGGTGCTCGTCGGCCGACGTGTTGGTGAGGGCACCACCGACGTCGTTGACGATGACCCGGGCGCCCTCACTCGAAAGGAGGAGCGCCTCCTCGCGTCCGATGCCCCTCCCGGCTCCCGTGACGATGGCAACCTTGCCGTCGAGCAGACCCATGGCGCTACCTCTTTCTCGAATGTTTTCGTATCGGTGGTTGTTCTCGAACGGCGGACGTCGGCCCGGGTGCCGTGCGGCGCGAGCAGCATTGCCGATGCATCAGGTCAGGGGCAAAACCGGTCCAACGCGGCCGCCGTGACCTCCTCGATCAGTGCCGTCGTCTCCGCCCGGGCCCGGGCGCGCCCGAACCGCTCGGTGAGGCTGACGACCTCCATCCCCGCCGGTGGCGAGCGCAGGAGCGCCGGGTCGGCCCCGCCGCAGATGCAGAGCACAGGGCATCGCCCGCCCACCCGGGCCAACACGCCACCGGGCACTTTGCCGCGGAACGAAGGGGGGTCGAGGTGCCCCTCCCCGGTGATGACCAGATCGGCCCCGGCCAGCCGGGCGTCCAGATCGACCAGCCCCGCCACGAGGTCGAATCCGTGGACCAGGCCGGCGCCCAACGCGACCAGCCCCCCGGCCAGCCCTCCGGCCGCCCCCGCGCCGGGCTCGGCGTCGACGTCGACCCCGAAGTCGCGCCGGTAGCGATCGGCGAGGGTACCGAGGCGGTCCGACAGCAGGGCGATCTGCGTGGCCGTGGCGCCCTTTTGGGGGCCGAAGACCCGGGCGGCCTGGCGGAATGGCGTCGTGACATCACAGGCCACAGTGATCTCGATCCCGGCCAGCTGCCCGGCCGAGCCGACGGTGCGTACCGCGCCCCAGCCGCCGTCGGTGGTGGCCGAGCCGCCACAGCCGACCACGATGCGTCGGGCCCCGGCATCTCGGGCCGCCAGGAGAAGAGTCCCGACTCCGGCGGTGTCGGCTCGGACGGGTTCGTCCCCCCGAGGGTGGGGGAGGAGGGCGCGGCCCGCGGCGCGGGACATCTCGATCACGGCCGTCGGCCCAAGGTGGTCGGGGCGGTCGGGGCGGTCCGTGGCGGGAAGCATCCGCCACTCGGCGATGGTGGGCGCCCCCAACGGGCCCGGTACCTCGGCGCGGTGGACGGTGCCGCCCAGGGCCTCGAGGAGCCCTTCGCCTCCGTCAGAGAGGGGCACGCCCACCGAGGACCACCCGGCGGCATCGGCGGCCGTCGTCACGGCGGCGACCACCTCGGTCGCCGTGGCCGTCCCTCTGAATTTGTCCGGTGCGGCGACCAGGTGGGGCATGGGTGAGGAAGCTACTGGTGCCGCCGTGGTGCGGGCGAGAGGATTCGAACCTCCACCCCCAGTGGGGACCGGGACCTAAACCCGGCGCGTCTGCCAATTCCGCCACGCCCGCAGCGGGCCCGCGGTGCGGGTGAACAGGGATTCTACGGCCATGTAACCACAGGTGCGCGTCTGGACGGGTAGCCTCTCGCCATGGCTTCCGCATCCTCCCTCCCGTCCATTGTCGCCGCCGGCGGCGCCGACCCCTCCTCGGATATCTACCAGCGACTGCTCAAAGAACGCATCGTCTTCATCGGCAGCGCCATCGACCAGCTCACGGCCAATCTGGTCTGTGCGCAGCTCATCCTGCTCGAGTCCGAAGATGCCGACAAGGACATTTCCCTGTACATCAACTCCCCCGGCGGATCGGTGACCGACGGCCTGGCCATCTACGACACCATGCAGTACGTCCGTCCCGACGTCTCCACCATCTGCGTCGGCCTGGCCGCCAGCATGGGCCAATTCCTGCTGTGCGCCGGCGCGCCGGGCAAGCGATTTGCTCTGCCGCACTCCCGGATCCTGATGCACCAGCCTTCCGGCGCCATGCAGGGCCAGGCGGCCGATATCGCGATCCAGGCCGAGCAGATCATCTACCTGAAGCGGATGATGGCCGAGCGCATTGCCCTGCACACCGGGCAATCGCTGGAGCGCATCGAGGCGGACTCGGACCGCGACCGCTGGTTCACCGCCGAAGAGGCCCGTGAGTACGGCTTCATCGACCAGGTGATCGATCGGTCGGCGGTTGCGACGGGAAGCGCTTAGAACGTGGCATTGGACGCCCCGGCATCCCCGTCTGGCGCCGACCATCCGAATGACCACGACGGGCACGAGGGCTACGGACTGGCGCGTCAGGTAGCCGACCAGTCCCCCATGGCGGCCGAGGCGGCGGGGTTCAGCGCGCAGGAGGCCCGCGGCAACAAGATCACGCGGGTGGTCACCCCGACCATCAGCGTCGGCCAGCGGTTGCGCGAGATCTGGATCTCCCGGGAGTTGCTCGTCTACCTGGTCCGAACCGAGATCAAGGTCAAGTACAAGAACTCGGCGCTCGGGCTCGTCTGGTCGATGATCGCACCGGCCATGACGTTGGCCATCTACTTCGTGGTCTTCCAGCTCGTGTTGGGCAACCGAATGCCCCACTTCGTCATCTTCCTCTTCGCCGGGCTGCTGGTGTGGAACCTCTTCCAGCTCGGGGTGTTGACCGGTACCGGTGTCATCGTGAACAACTCCGCCATCGTGAAGAAGGTGGCCTTCCCGCGGGAGATCCTGGCCCTGGCCGCGGTGGGCTCTGCCTTGGTGTTCTTCTGCTTCCAGGCCGTGGTGATGGCCATCTTCATGGTGGTGCTCCACGTGGCGCCGGCCGTCAACTATCTACCGCTCCTGCTCCTGGCCCTCTTCACGGCCATGGTGCTGGCCTGCGCCCTGGGGGTGCTCCTCTCCGCGGTCAACGTGTACCTGCGCGACATGCAGCACCTCATCGAGGTCGTGTTGACGGCCTGGTTCTGGGCCTGCCCGATCGTCTACGCCTTCCAAGGCAACATCGCCCAGAAATTGGCGGCCAAGGGCTGGGCCCAGTGGACCTGGGTCTACTTCCTCAACCCCATGGTGCCTCTGGTCCTGACCTTTCAACGGGCGCTGTACGCCCAAACCAGCCCCACCGCCATCGTGGCCGGGAAGCCCACCACGTTCTACGTCCTCCCCACCTGGAGTTGGGGAACGTACGCCCTGCTCGATCTGGGTGTCCTGGCGGCGTCGGCCGTGCTCTTCATCATCGCCCTCACCGTCTTCGGACGCCTGGAGGGCAACTTTGCCGAGGAGCTCTAGGCGGTGAGCGACTTCTCGGTCGACGTGCGCGATGTCTCGAAGCGTTTCCGCCTGGCCCACGGGAGGCACAAGTCCCTGAAGGAGAAGGTGATCCACCGCGGACGCGTCCCCCATGAGGATTTCTGGGCGCTCAAGGACTTCTCGCTCGAGGTGAAAGAGGGTGAGACCGTCGGCATTCTCGGTCGCAACGGATCGGGGAAGTCAACCCTGTTGAAGTGCATCTGCGGGGTGCTGCAACCGACCTCGGGCGAGGTGGCGGTGCGGGGGAAGCTGGCCGGCCTGCTCGAACTCGGCGCCGGCTTCCAGCCTGACCTTTCCGGGCGGGAGAACATCTATCTCAACGGATCACTGCTGGGCATGACCAAGCGGGAGATCGACAAGGTGTTCGATGCCATCGTCGATTTCTCCGAACTCGACGAGTTCATCGATAGCGCCGTGAAGTTCTACTCCTCGGGCATGTATGTCCGGCTCGGCTTTGCCGTCGCCGTCAACGTCGACCCGGACATCTTGGTCATCGACGAGGTTCTGGCCGTCGGAGACGAGAGGTTCCAGCGCAAATGCATCGACCGGATCAAGCAATTCCAACGCGAAGGCCGGACCATCCTGCTGGTGACCCACTCACCCGATCAGGTGCGCACCGTCTGTGACCGGGCCGTCGTGTTGAGTCACGGCGTCCTGGTCGGTGAGGGGGAGCCGGGAGAGGTCGTCCGCATCTTCCGAGAGGGGTTGATGGAAGAGGCTCCGGGCATGGCCCCGCCCGAGCCCGCGGCGGCGACGTCCGGACCGCCCCCGATGGCGTCCATCGACACGCCGGACGCGGAGCGACCGGTGCGCCTGACCGAGATCTCCCACTCGTACGCCGCCGATGGCGATCGCCCGTACCTGCGGACGGGCGAGATCCTGGTGCTCACCGTCGGCTTCCTGGCCAACACCGCCAGCGACGACGTCGTCTTCAGCGTCGAGCTGCGCGATGACGAGAGCGAGGTGCTCATGCGGACCGACACCGCCATCATGGGCAACACCTTCACCCTGCCCGCCGGCCCCGGCGCGCTCGAGATCCAGCTCAAGAACGTGCCGATGCTCGACGGGGAATTCACCTATTGCATCGGGGTGCAGAGCCGTGGCGGCGTGCTCTACGACGTGCGCGATCCGGCCGGCACGTTCGAAGTCATGAACTCGGGCAAGACAACCGGGTCCATCTTCATGCCGGCCGAAGCCACCCTGCTGGCGGCGGAGATCCCGGCCGGCGCCGAGCTGCTACCCCAGCAGGCCTCCTAGGTCTCCGAGCGCACGCGCGGGCCCGGCCAGTGTCCGATGAAGAGGCGGGGCCCGTGGAGGCGTCCTTCGACGTGTCCCGGGTGATGGCCGAGGTGGACGAACGACGTGCGCCGCCGCCGGGCGTCCCCAGAGTTCACCACGGCCCGCGAGCGCGAGCTCGATGACCTCTTCGTGGCCCATTCGCCGGCGTCGATCAGGGCGCGAACCTGCGCCAGGCGCTCGAACGGGTGGACCGCGCGATGTACGTGGACCCCGTGGTGCCCGTCGACTCGAATCACCGGGCCGGTGGCGCCATCAAGAAGGGCATGCGCTCGGCCTCGCTCTGGTACGTGGGGTGGCTGACCCACCAGATCAACCAGTTCGCCTCGGCCACCAGCCGGAGCCTGCACCTGATCGAGCAGCGCCTGCTCGAGCTGGAGGGCGGCGACGGTGTCGAGCGCGCCCCCCGGGCCGAGGTGGTGGAGTTCCCCGAACTGCACGGTAGCGAGGCCTGGTGGGTCGCCCCGGCCATCGAGGCGGTGGGCCCGGCACCGGGCCGCATCCTGCACGCCGCCTGCGGGGACGGATGGTTGGTCCGGTGGCTGGTGGCCGCCGGCCGTGACGCCTACGGCGTGGACCCCCGGTCCGGTCGAGCCGCACCGGATCGTGGGCGCGGCCTCCGACCTGCGGACCGACGAGGTGGCGGTGCACCTCCGCGCAGTGGCACCCGGCGCCCTGGGCGCGGTCATCCTCAGCGGCGTCGTCGACGGGATGGCCGGCGGCGAGCGCGAGGAACTGCTCCGCCTCACCACCGCCGCTCTGGCTCCGGGCGGGGTCCTGGTGCTCCATTCGGTGACCGCCGCCACCTGGCACGGCCCGGCCGCGCCGCTGCAGGCCGACCTGAGTCCGGGCCGTCCCCTCCGGGGCGGATCGTGGTGCGCGCTCCTCGACGCCCGCGGCTACCACGCCTCGGTCCAACCCGGCCCCGCCGATGCCGACTACCTGGTGACGGCCATCCGGGCGTGAAGGTCGCCTTCGTCACCCCGCGCTATGGCCCCCAGGTCATCGGAGGGGCCGAGGCGGCGGCCCGCCAGCTGGCCGAGCACCTGGTGGCCGAGACGGCGTGGCGGGCCGAGGTCTATTCCACCTGTGCGCTCGACCCCCGGACCTGGGCCGACGAGCTCGCGCCGGGCGATGCCGAGATCGGGGGCGTGACGGTCCACCGCTTTGCCGCCGCCCACGGCCGACTGGCCGAGTTCGCTCTTCTCGACGGGCGCCTCCGCCGTTCTCCGCAGCGGGCCTCGATGGCCGAAGCGCGGCAGTGGGTCGACGCCAACGGACCGGTGTCCCACGAGCTCGTCGACGCCGTGGCCGGTGCCGACGCCGACGTCGTCGCGTTCTACCCCTACCTCTACCACCCGACGGTGGCCGCCATCGGGCGAGTGGCCGTGCCGTCGGTGCTCCACCCGGCGGCGCACGACGAGCCGGCGCTCTATCTCCCCGTCTTCGGCCAGACCTTCGCGGCCGCCGATGCCTTCTGCTACCACGGCACGGCCGAGCGCCGGCTGGTGGAGCGGGTCTTCCCGGTGGCCGCCCGACCGCAGATCGAACTGGGGCTCGGTGTGGGCCCCTCGGCCGGGACCGGGCGGCGGGGAGCCGAGATGCTGCACCTGACGGATCGTCCCTACATCGTGAGCGTGGGCCGGGTGGACGAGCAGAAGGGCTCTGCCATGCTCTGTGCCTACTTCGCCGAGTACAAGCGGCGCCATCCCGGCCCGCTGGCGCTGGTCCTGATCGGGCCGGTCTCCGCCCCGCTGGCCCCACATCCCGACATCGTGGTCACCGGCACCGTCAGCGAGGCCGACAAGTGGGACATCGTCCACGATGCCGTGGTGTCGGTGTCGCCCTCCGCCCTCGAGTCATTTTCGCTGGTCGTCCTCGAAGCATGGGTGGACGGCGTCCCGGTCCTGGTCAACGGGTGCTGCGAGCCGACCATGGAGCACTGCCGGCGTTCCGGCGGCGGTCTCTGGTTCACTTCGTTCCCGGAGTTCGAAGCGGTGCTGCAGCGACTGATCGATGACCCGCAGCTGCGCCGGTCACTCGGTGGACGAGGACGAGCCTACGTCGAGCGCCACTTCCGCTGGCCCGCGGTGATCGGTCGCTACGCTGATTTCCTCGAACGCGTGGTGGCCCGCGGCACGCGGCGCACGAGTGGGCCGGTTCCCATCGCCTCGTCGAGTCGAAGCGCCTGAGCGAAGGTCAGAACTCCCACCATGCCGCCATCTACGCCGCCATCCATCCCCGCCGAGGGCGAGCACCCCCCGATCGACAGCGCGTCCCTCCAGGCCGCCTTTCGTCGACTGCGCCCAGGCGGGAGTACCCAAGCGTCTCCCGACGTCCGGCCCGAGCCCGAGGCCGGCCACGACCCCGGCCCGGCCGCCGTCACTCCGACGCCACCTTCGGGGCGACCCCGCCGGGCCGAGAACCGCGGGCGCTGGCGCTCACGCCCACGCCGCGCCGCCGCGCCGCCGGACCCTCGACGTGGTGAGCCGGGCATCCACCAGTTCGTTCCCAATTTGCACGCCGGTGATGCGGTCGGGCGCCACACCCAGCGTCTGCGCGACGCCATCGTGGCGCGGGGCATACCGTCGCGCATCTACGTCCAGGGCACCGAAGCCATGACGGCATCGGAGACCGAGGAGTTCTCGGCCTACGCCGCCACGAGCCATCCCGGCGATGTCTTGGTGTACCAGTTCGCCACCGCGTCCGATCTGGCCCCTTGGCTGACGGCGCGCCAGGAGACCCTGGTGGTCAACTACCACAATGTGACCCCGCCCGAGCTCTACGAACCGTGGGATCAGGACATCGCCCGGATCCAGCAACGGGCTCGTGCCGAGTTGCAGGTGATGGCGCCCCGCACGGCGCTGGCCATCGCCGACTCGACGTTCAACGTGGCCGACCTGACGGCGGCCGGGTACGGTGCCACCGCCGTCGTCCCGCCCATCGCGGCCATCACCCTGGGGCGCCCGGCTACCGGAGCGACCCGGAGTACTGCGGACCCCGCCGCTCGCACTCGCTCCATCGCCCAAGGGCGGGGGGCCCGTTGGCTCTGCGTGGGCCGGCTGGCACCCAACAAGGCGGTGGAGGACGCGCTCATGGCCCTGGTGGTGACCAGGGCGCGCCATGATGGCGACACCACCCTCACCGTCGTCGGGAAGCCGGTGCAGGAGGGGTACCACGGCGCGCTGCGCCGCTTCGTGGCCGACATGGGGCTGGAGCAGGCAGTCACCTTTCGCGGTCACGTCAGCGATGACGAGGTGGCTTCGGCCTTCGACCAGGCCGATCTGTTGATCGTTCCCTCCGTGCACGAGGGTTTCTGCGTGCCGATGGTCGAGGCCATGGCAGTGGGGCTCCCGGTGGTGGCCTCCCGGAACGGGGTGTCCCTCGACGTGCTCGGTGAGGCCGGGATCATGGTCGACACCCACGACCCCGAAACGCTGGCCGACGCCATCGCCGGCCTTCTGGCCGACCCGGTGCGCTACGCGGCGCTGGCCCGGGCCGGGCAGGGCCAGCTGCGCGCCCTCGACCTGGTCGGCTCCGGTGACCGGATCGTCGACCTGTTGCTCGCTCTCCGCGGCGACGGCGCGCCGCACCTCTGACACGGATTCCTTTTCTGGCACGGACTCCCTGTGCCCGAATGAGATCGAGCGCCGTCGATGCGTGCCCGCCGGGAATGTGGCCCCTCCCCGAAGTAGGGGAGTGATTGAAAGCAGGGGGGTAGTCAGCCTGGCCGAGGCGATGCCACACCGACGTCGACCAGGCGGGGGAACGCTCGCAGCCGTCCCCACCGTCCCAGCTTCCCGAGGTTGACGCCGTGGTCCGCCGCCTGCAGCAGGCGCAGGTCACCCCGGCTGTTGCCGTAGGCCCAGAGTTCGGGTCGGCTGCCGTCGGACCGCATGAGCCCCTGGGCTTCCAGGTGCTCGATGAGTCGACGGAGCTTCTCCGCCCCCCGGCAGTTCTTTCCCTGGTATCCCCCGGTGAGGCGCCCATCGGGTCCGACGGCCAGGCGGGTGGCCGAGCGCGCCGTCGACCCCGAGGATGGTGCCGGCCACCCGCACGTAGACCTCCGGTGAGGCCGAGACGATCACCACATGGTGACCCTGGGCCTCATGCCATTCGAGGCGCCGCGCCGTTCCGGGGCGCAACCTGCGGGCCAGGTGGCGGGCGGCGAAGGCGGCCGAGACGCGATCGACGTCGGTGGCGGGAAGGCCACCGAGCAGCTGGATGAAGTACTTCTCCTTGGCCGCGTCGGCCACCGAACCTCCCACCAGTGCCGCGTACAGCAGCCGCGGCGAATGCCGAGCCGTGGCGAGCAGCACGGTCCGGGCGCCGCGTAGAGACACCAGAAATTGGAAGACGCTGCCCCCGTCGATCAGCGTGCCATCGAAGTCGAAGGCGGCCACCGTCGTGGGTGAACCGGACGGTGGCGTCTCGATGGCCGGCGCGACGGGTTCGGTCATGGCCCGGTGAGGGCACTGCCGCCTCGACCGGCCCCATCGGCGAAGCGGCGGGCCCCGGCCAGCGTCTCGCCGCTGTCGATCACCTGGCGCCCCCGGCGAGCCTCGTTCACCGCGGCGTCGGTTTCGCTCAGCCCCCATTGCTCGAGGGCCGACAGGCGATCGGAGCGGAGGCAGAACTGGGGCAGCGCGGCCAGTTGTTGGGCCAGCGTCACCGCGGCCTCGAGCGCAGTGCCGGGCGGGACCACTCGATTGGCCAACCCGAGCCCCAGCGCCTCGGGCCCCTCCACGGCGCGGCCGGTCAGGATGAGGTCCATGGCCCGACCGTGCCCGATGATCCGGGGGAGCCGGACGGTGCCCAGGTCGCACAGGGGGACCCCGAAGCGCCGGCAGAACACACCGAAGACGGCGTCGCTGGCCGCCACCCGCAGATCGCACCACAGGGCCAGCTCGATGCCGCCGGCCACGGCGAACCCCTCGACGGCGGCGATGACCGGCTTGGAGAGGGTGAGGCGGGTCGGGCCCATCGGCGCCGGACCGGCGTCGGGGATCGGGCGGCGGTCTCCCTCGGCCACCGCCTTGAGGTCGGCGCCGGCACAAAAGGTGCCCTGCGTCCCCGTCAGGACGGCGACCGACT
Source organism: uncultured Acidimicrobiaceae bacterium (assembly GCA_963821755.1). Classification (GTDB taxonomy): domain Bacteria; phylum Actinomycetota; class Acidimicrobiia; order Acidimicrobiales; family RAAP-2; genus Bog-473. Next base: position 1,080,115 of record CAWGEX010000003.1, on the reverse strand, counting down.
GCTCCTCATCCCGGTCGAAGTCCTCGAAAGCCCGGCGCAGTTGATCGGCGCACACGCTGTCGACGGCGTTGCGTCGCTCCGGCCTGGTGATGGTCACCACCGTGACCGCACCGTCGGTGGTCACGGCCACCGTGTCGGTCCGGTAGGGCGTGTACCCGCCCCCCGGGTCGGGTGTCGCGCCGGTCTGCACCATGGCCGCATTGTGGCACGGCCGTCCAGGTCAGTGGCTTCCCGGGCCCTCCCTCGACCGGGGCCACCGCCCCGCCGGGGCGACCGCGGTGAAAGATGACCAAACGTGTCGACAATAGATGGAGGAGCCGGTATGGTGGACCCCGTAACCAGAGAGCACGGCAGTCAGGGACACGCGCCCGGCGCCGGTTCAACGCCACGTCAACAGGAGGAATCCATGGCAGTCCGACTCGGGGACACCGCTCCCGACTTCACGGCCGACACCACCGAAGGCACGATCAATTTCCACGAATGGCTGGGGGACAGCTGGGGCATCCTCTTCTCCCACCCCAAGGACTTCACCCCGGTCTGCACCACCGAGCTGGGCGCCTTTTCCAAGGCCAAGCCCGAGTTCGACAAGCGCAACGCCAAGCTGATCGGCCTCTCGGTCGACTCGGTCGAGTCCCACAAGGGCTGGGCCGGCGACATCAAGGAGACCCAGGGCTCGGCCCTGTCCTTCCCGCTGATCGGCGACGAGGACCGCAAGGTGGCTGACCTCTACGACATGATCCACCCCAACGCCGACAACACGTTGACCGTGCGCTCGGTCTTCATCATCGGACCGGACAAGAAGGTCAAGCTCACGCTGACCTACCCGGCTTCGACCGGGCGCAATGTCGACGAGATCATCCGTGTGCTGGACTCCCTGCAGCTCACGGCCGACTACTCGGTCGCCACCCCGGTCAACTGGACCGACGGTGAGGACGTGATCATCGTTCCCGCCGTGAGCGACGACGACGCCAAGGCGAAGTTCCCCAAGGGCTGGAAGGCGCTCAAGCCCTATCTGCGGGTCACCCCCCAGCCCAACCGCTGAGTCCCGGGCGGGCGCGCCCGTCCTGCCAACTGACCTTCCAACCAGCGCTCCAACCAACGTTGCGACCATGCCGGCCTCCGGGCCGGCGTTGTCGCGCCGAGGGAGATGTCACGCGGCGAAGGCGGGAATGTCCGCAGCGCGGGAACGCCACAGCGCGGGAATGTCACAGCCCGATGGCACCATGGGGAGATGAACGAACCCGAAGTGTTTACCCTGGCCGACCGGACGCTGGCCGGGGTGGTGGCCCGCATCAGCCCGGGCCAGTGGGACAGGACCATGCCGCCCGATTTCGCCGTCCGGGGCGGTGACGGGACCCCGACGCTGCGCCAGGTCATCAACTACCACGCCTATGACGACGCCTGGGTGCCCGACATGCTGGCCGGTCGGACCATGGACGAGGTCGGCGCCGGCAAGTTCGACGGCGACCTCCTGGTCGACGACCCGGTGTCCCGATTCGACGCCATCGTGGCAGCGGCCTGTGAGGCGGCGGCGCGGGTGACCGATCTCGAGCAGGTCGCCCATCTCTCGTTCGGGGACTTCACCATCCGGGAATACCTCTGGCAGATCAATTTCTTCCGGGGCGTACGGGCCCACGAGATCGCCAGGTTGATCGGGAGCGATCTTGCGCTGCCCCCCGATCTGGTGACCGGTCTCTGGGAGGAGGTGAGCCCAAACGCCGAGGAGTGGCGCGGCCTCGGCGTCTTCGGACCAGCGGTGGCGGTGCCCGACGGAGCCCCGCTGCTCGATCGGCTGCTCGGGTTGACCGGGCGCGATCCCAACGCCGAAGCGCCGCGGCTGATCTGAGCGCAGGCCGGCCGGGCGGCGCGCCGGCCGGGCGGGGGCCGGGTTCAGGCCGGCGGCGGCCCCACCAGCTCGTCGCGCAGTGTGCGCTTGAGCACCTTGCCGGCCGGGTTGCGGGGGAGGGGCTCTTTGCGGAACCAGATATGGGTGGGCACCATGAAGCCAGCCAGCCGCTGGCGCACATGGAGGCTGAGTTCCTCGGCCGTCACCTTGTGCCCCGGGCGCAGCACGATCACGGCACCGACCTCCTCGCCCAGGGTGGGCTCGGGCACCCCAATGACGGCGCAGTCGGCCACGGCCGGGTGTTCGAAGAGGGCCGCCTCCACCTGTACCGAGTACACGTTCTCGCCACCGCGAATGATCATGTCCTTGGCCCGGTCGACGATGTAGATGAAATTCTCGTCATCGAGCCGGGCCACGTCGCCGGTATGGAGCCACCCCTGCGTGAACGTCTGCGCCGTCGCGTCCGGCCGGTGCCAGTAGCCGCGCACGACCTGGGGTCCCTTGACCCAGAGCTCGCCCCGCACGTCGGGTCCGCGGGGGAGGGACTCGTCGGGTTCGGCCCCGGGGTAGTCCTCCGGCACGATCGCCACGTCGGTCACCGGCACCGGCGGTCCCACGCTCTCGGGCTTGGCGATGTAGTCCCCGCCCGAGTTCATGGAAGTCACCGACGAGGTCTCGGTGAGGCCGTACCCATTGGACGGCTGCCCGATGGGCCAGGCCGCCCGGATGCGGCGGACCAGGTCCGGCGGAGCCGGAGCGCCGCCATAGGAGACGCCCCTGACGGACGAGGTATCCGACTGGGCGAATTTGGGGGAGTCCAGCACCTGCATCACCATGGCCGGCACCCCACCGAAGGTGACGATCCTCTCGCGCTCGATCAACTCCAGGGCCCGCTCCGGATCGAAGTGGTGCATCATGACGATCTTGCCCCCGATGGCCAGGTTGGTGACCATGACGGCGTGGCACCCGGTGGCATGGAAGAGCGGGACGGAGAGAAGGTAGGACGGCTGGGTCCGGGCGGCCGAGGTGTCGGACAGCCCGCTCCCGAAGCGGAGCTGCCCCCGCGTGTTGAGGAAGTAGAGGTTCATCAGATTGGTGCAGATGTTGCGATGGGTGCCCACCGCCCCCTTGGGTCGGCCGGTGGTGCCCGAGGTGTAGAAGATGGTGGCGTCGTCCTCCGGGTCGAGGGTGAGGTCAGGGGGCGAGGCGTCCCCATCGATCTCGCCCAGCGCCAGGGAGAAGGGCCATTCGCTGAAGGGTGTCGTCCCTTCGGCCGCCGCGATGACGTCGGGCGGCGTGCCCGCCGATGACGACCGGTGCTCGTCGGCCACGATGAGGGTGGTGAATCCATCGAGGTCGCCCAGGACGGGACGCAGGCGCGCCGCTCGCTCCTGGTCGACGAAAGCGATCTTGGAGCCGGAGTCCTCCAGGCCGTAGTGCAACTCCTCGGCCGACCACCATGCGTTGAGGGGGACCACGATGGCACCGGCCAGAGTGGCGGCCCAGAACGCCATGACCCACTCGGGCAGATTTCGCATGACGATGGCGACCCGGTCGCCCGGTTCGACCCCGAAGGCGTGCTGCAGGCGATGGGCCAACGTGCAGGCGATGCGGTAGTGCTCGGCGAAGGTGGTGCGCTCATCCTCATAGACCAGGAAGGTGGCGTCGCCGTGCTGCAGGGACAGATCGAGGACGGCGCGCAGCGAAGGTGGTGCGTTCTTCCAGGTGCGGGTGGGCACGCCCCGGATGGTGAGCTCTTCCATCTCGAAGATCTGACCCGGTGCGGTCAGGGTGGCGTTCGCCTCGGCGATGCTGACCGTCGCCGTGTCGTTCTTCTTTGGCTCAAGGACTTCGGTCACGTGGTTCCTTCCTGACTCGGCGGGGCAGGGACGAAGAGGGTGGTCCGGTAGTACGCCAGCTCCGCCACGCTCTCCCTGATGTCCTGGAGGGCTCGATGACCGCCCTTCTTGATCGGTGCGTTCTTGAGGATCTCGGGATGCCAGCGCCGGCAGAGCTCCTTGATGGTGGAGACATCGATGGAGCGGTAGTTGAGGAAGTCCTCCACCTCGGGCAGGTGGGCGGCCAGGAAACGTCGGTCCGTGCCGATGGAGTTCCCGGCCAGGGGAACCGTCGACGGTTCGGGCAGGTGGAGCTTCAGGAAGTCGAGCGTCATGGTGCCGGCCTCTTGCAGGGTCAAGGTGGACGCCGTGATGGCCGCGAGCAGGCCCGATCGGGTGTGCATGGCGGTGACGTATTCGTCCATCTCGTTCAACTGTTCGGGCGTGGCATGCACGATCATGTCGGGACCCTCGGCCACGATGGCCAGGTCGTCATCGGTCACGAGACAGGCAATTTCCACGATGGTGTGGCGGGCCGGGTCGAGTCCGGTCATCTCAAGATCGATCCAGGCCAGCATGGGCGGGCATGCTACCAATGCCCTTGATCGGCCCCGGCCAGGAGTCCGGCGGCCTTCGCCTTGTAGTGTCCAACGATGCTGCGCGTCCCGCTCCACCAGCTCGATCCGGACCTGGCTGTCCCTGCCTATGCCCGGCCCGGCGATGCCGGCGCGGATCTGCTGGCCCGCCACGACGTGGTGGTGCCGGCCCGGGGCGGCCGGGTGCTGGTGCCTACCGGCGTGGCGGTGGCCGTTCCCGCGGGGTACGCCGGTTTCGTCCTGCCTCGAAGCGGGCTGGCTCTGCGCCACGGCATCACCTGCCTCAACACGCCGGGCCTCATCGACGCCGGGTACCGCGGGGAACTGCAGGTGATCCTGATCAACCACGATCCGGCCCACGACTACGCGGTGACCCGGGGCGACCGGATCGCCCAGCTGGTGATCATGGCGGTCGAGGAGGCCAGCTTTGCCAAGGTGACGCACGAGGGATTGGGCGGGGCCAGCCGGGGGAGCGGTGGCTTCGGCCACACCGGAACATGAAGGTGCCCTGATGGAACCACTGGAAGGAATGGACGCCGCGTTCCTGTCGCTCGAGACGTCGACCACGCCCATGCATGTCGGGGCGGTCATGGTGCTCGACCCGCCCGAAGGCACCCGTTCGCTCTTCTCGCCGTCGACCCGCTACGCCCAGGTCCGTCGGGTCATCAGCCAGCGCCTGCACATGGTCGGTCCCCTCCGACAACGGGCCATGCGCGTCCCGTTCGGACTGCACCACCCGGTCTGGGTGGACGACCCGGACTTCGAGTTGGACGATCACCTCTCTCGAGCGAGCCTGCCCTCACCCGGTGGACCGCGGGAGCTCGACGCATTCGTCGCTTCGGTCATGAGCCGTCGGCTCGACCCGGACCGTCCCTTGTGGGAGATGTATCTGGTCGAGGGTCTGGCGGGCGAACGCACGGCGCTGATCGCCAAGGTGCATCACGCCATCCTCGACGGCGTCAGCGGAGCGTCCATCCTGGCTGCCTTCCTCGATCTCAATCCCCGAGCCCGGGTGGTGTCGTTGCCCACCGAGCGATGGGATCCCGCACCGCTGCCCAACAGCACCCAGTTGCTGCGCCACGCCGCGGCGTCCCTCTCCCATCAGCCCGGCGTGACGTTGAGCACCGTGCAGGCCGGCGTCGAGACCGTGGCCGACTTGGGAATGCACAACCGTGCGCTGCTGAGCCGGGGTGAACGAGCCGCCGCCGGCCTTCTTCTCGGCTTCCCGGACGTCGTTCAACGGAGCGGTCTCCAACCGCAAGCGCTTCTCTTCCCTCTGCGTGCCACTGGACGACGCCAAGTTGGTCCGTGGCGTCTTTGGCTGCACGGTCAACGACGTGATCCTGGCCGGAGTGGCGGGCGGCTTGCGCCGGCTGCTCGACGCCCGCGCCGAGTCTCCGGACCACTCGTTGGTGGCGATGGTGCCGGTCAGCACGCGACCCGAAGGGGAGGGGGAGGCGCTGGGCAACCAGATCTCAGCCATGCTGGTGTCGTTGGCCACCGACCGGGACGACCCGGTGGATCGCCTGTTGGCCATTTCCGCCGGCTCGGGCGTGGCCAAGGAGCACGAGCAGCTCCACCGCGGTCGGCTCATTGGTGACCTGGCTCAAATGGCCCTGCCGGCCATGACCACCCGTCTGGCGCGCACCGTGGCCGGCACCCGGCTGTTCGACCGGGTGCGTCCACCGGCCAACGTGACGATCTCGGGCCTGAAGGGACCGGACTTCCCCCTGTTCTGCGCCGGTAGCCGGGTGGCCGCTCTGTATCCCGTTGGACCTATTGCCGAAGGCATCGGGCTCAACGTCACCATCCTCTCCTACCTGGACCAGCTCCACTTCGGTTTGCTGGGCTGCCGCAAGCTCCTCCCTGAGCTCGACGACCTGACCCTCTACGTCGACGATGCCCTGGGTGAGCTGGTGGGCTGTGCCCTCGACGCCCAGGGAGCCACCGGGTAGATGGGTCGGCGCGGAACCGGGGTGCGACGGAGTGGGCTCGTGCGGCGGGGAGGGGAGCCTGGGAGTTCGGCGGGTACGTTCGGCCGAGAACGTTCGCCCGAGTGAGATCCGATGAGTTCCCTCGCCAGGGGTGGCGCGGCTAATCTGATCCATCCACGCGGATGTGGCTCAGTGGTAGAGCATCACCTTGCCAAGGTGAGGGTCGCGGGTTCGAATCCCGTCATCCGCTCCAAAGAAAGTCGCAGGTCAGGTGTGGGGTCTCGGTTCCTAAGCGACACATTGGCTCCGGTACCTACACGACACTTTCGAGACACGGCTCCGGTACCTGGGCGACACTGGCTCCGGTAGCTGGGCGACACGCCATCCGCCCCTGTGGGGCTCCGTCGATCTTCACTGTGGATACCAACGTCCAGAGTGAAGGAGGCCGTCAACATGCTGGTGGAGCTGGGTCTCGTGGAACAGCGGTATAAGGCCGTGCTCGAGGTCCTCAACGACGGAGCCAGCGTCACCGACGTGGCTCGTCGCTATGGGGTCGGGCGCCAGGCGGTCCATACGTGGCTGCGTCGTTATGCCGACGGGGGTCTGGGGGCCCTGGCTGATCGGAGTCCCCGACCCGACACCTGCCCGCACCAAATGCCGCCGGTGGTCGAGGCCAAGATCCTCGAGATGCGACGCCTCAATCCCGCCTGGGGTCCTCGCACCATCATGAGTCGCTTGGCCCGCGAAGAGGTGGAGCCGCTGCCGTCGCGCTCGGCGATCTATCGAGCCCTGGTGCGCCATCAGCTCATCTATCCGACTCCTCGGCGCCGCCGGCCCAGTGACTACAAGCGCTGGGAGCGCTCACGCCCGATGGAGCTGTGGCAGATGGATGTCACCGCTGGCGTCTATCTCGAGGACGGCTCACGGGCGTCGATCGTCACCGGCATCGATGACCATTCCCGCTTCTGCGTCTGCGCCAGCGTGGTCGTCCGCGCCACGGCAAAGCCGGTCTGTGACGCATTGGTTGGAGCCATGACGGCCCATGGGCTGCCAGAAGAGATCTTGACGGACAACGGCAAGGTCTTCACGGGCCGCTTCGGACCCGGCCAAGGGATCGTCATGTTCGACCGCATCTGCCAGGAAAACGGCATCAAACACCGCCTCACCGCCCCTCGGTCCCCAACGACCACCGGCAAGATCGAGAGGTTCCACAAGACCCTCAAACGCGAATACCTCGACGACAAGGTCTTCGCGTCGCTGACCGAGGCCCAAGCGGGTCTCGACGCCTGGATTGGGCATTACAACGCCGAACGAGAGCATCAGAGCGTGGGCAATGTTCCGCCGGCCACACGCTTTGCCCTGTCTCGGCCCCAACCCTTCGAGGCGCCCACAGGGGCCGGGGCCAAGGGCGAAGGGCAACCCAAGCCCCGACTGCGCCGCCGAGTCCGCACAAACGGCTCCGTCAGCCTGCTCACGATCAACTATCACGTGGGTCGTTATCTGGCCGGCCAGAACGTCGACGTGGTCCTCAAGGACGGCCTCTTCGAGATCTTCCATGACGACGTCTTGGTGGCCACGCACGCCAGGCGCCACCCAGCCGAGCGAGACCACGACGTGGCCCGGCACGCCACCGCCGCGCCACCGACGCGGTCACGAGATGTCCCCGTCGTCGTCCGCAAGGTCGACGGCAACGGCTCAATCAGATTCGCCGGTGCGGCCTATCGAGCCGGGAATGCCTATCGACGCCACCAAGTCGAAGTGGCCATCAAGGGCGACACCGTCCAGATCTGGTCCGAAGGACAACTCCTGCGTACTCATCCCATCCGTCACGACCGAGGAAAGGAACACGGTGCTTTTGCAAACCCCAGTGGTAGACCAGATCGCATCAATGCCGCCTAGAACCTTCGAGCCCCTGTCGCCCAGGAACCGAAGCCAATCTGTCCGCCGGGTACCGGACCTTCACAAATCGCAGGTCAGGGCGCTGCGAGGGGCTGAATTTGGTGTCTCATGGTTCGTCGAAGGGGCGGCGCACCACATTTGCACCTGTAGGGTGCCACTTCACAATTGTTGCGCGGATTTGCCGTTTCAATTGCTGAAAAGGCGCTCGATCTTGCGAGCGATTTCACCGAAAAGGGTCATGTCATCGATTGCAGTGGGGCAGGATGCCCGATTCTGGGGCTCCTGGCGATGGTTTGTGTGACTGCTCGGGTCGCTATGGAAGAGACTACGCCGCGGTGCGGTGATACTCGTGAATCAAGCCACCCAATCGATCTCGTCTTTTGACTCTGTCGCTCGCAGTTATCGGTGGCACTTCTTTGGCGCCGGTGGGTGGAACGAGACCACAGCCCCGGTGCGGGCGCTCGGTGTTGTAGTGCTCGACATAGGTCTCGAGCACCGAGGCGAGATGACCCTCGTTGACGATGAAGAGCCGGTCGAGACACTCGGTGCGGACCGTCCGGATGAATCGCTCAGCGTAGGCATTGGCTCGGGGCGCTCGCCAAGGGGTACGCAGGATCTCGATGCCTTCGGCACGGAAGACCTCGTCGAAGACCGGCACAGAACCGCTTGTCCCGGTCATGCACCAGGTACTTGATGGGGTTGACTCGGTCTTCTCGAGCCTCAGAGAGGTTCCGGGCGATCTGGGCGCACCAGGCCGCATTGGCCGCCCCATCGGTCACACCACCGATAAGGACCTTCCTGGTGTGCCAGTCGATGAAGAACAGCACGTGGAGCGTCTTCAAGCGCACCGACTCGACGGTGAAGAGGTCACAGGCGATGATCGAAGCTGCCTGGGCCCGCATGAACTGACGCCAGGTTTCCCGTTTTGGAGGAGGGCGGCGCTTGTCGGTCAAGATCCGCCGGACCGAAGTGGCGGAGATCTGGGCACCCACCTTCTTGAGCTCACCTTGGATGCGCCGATAGCCCCACGCCGGGTTCTCCGTGGCCAGTCGCCAGACAAGCAGCTGCACCTCCTCTGGGATGCGCTTGCGGGGGTTGATCCGGTGGCGGAATCGCCACTTGGAACGGACCAGTTCGCGATGCCAGCGACGCAGCGTCTCGGGAGCCACGATTGATGAAAGGCGATCCTTGGCTGGCCGCAGCCACCCAAGCACCGAGAGAACCATCCGTTCTTCGGGCCGGAACCTGGGCCGGGGGACCTGTCGGCGCAAGACATCGAGCTCTTGGCGCAGGACAAGGAGTTCGAGATCCTTGGATCGAGAGGAACGGCATCGAAGGAGGAGCAGGCGGAGCACCTGGCGCAGACTGATCGCAACAAGACGGAAGACCATGGTCCATTTTCACCGTCTTCGAGGTCAGTGCAGCATCAGTGCAGCATCAGTCCTGGTCAGGGAGTGATGCTGATGTGGCACCCTTCAGGATTGGACGCCCAGACTGGTTTGCCCCCGGTCCTGCGCCCATCGTCCCGCCCGGGCCTGCGGAAACTCACCGGTCGCTGCGAGTCGCGAATCAATCCATCCTGAAGATGAAGGTATAACGCGTGACTTCCGCATCGAGCAAGGTGTTCTCTTGACCGGCAGTCGACTGTGCACGCACTGTCTCGATATGAGACTGGATGAGTTCGGTGTTTGGACCGACGGTTTCGTTTAGTACCTTCTCGGCTGCTTCCTGTCCGTCAACAGCAATAATCCGGTATTTGGCTGCCATCTCTACCACCTGAAGAATCTGTGATTGCCGGCACCTTCGCCGCGACCGAGGGCAACTCCGGCGATCCAAAAGATTGCGAAGATCACAGCAGCAATCCATAACGCGTGGACTGCGAAGCCCGCACCCGCAAGGATCAGGACGAGCAGAAGTAATAGAAGAATAAGCACGGGTCCCCTTTCAAGGATTGCCCGAAGTGGGCAACGTGTAATTACCCGCGATCATCAAATGCAAAACCGCCGTCAGACAACGCGGCCGTGGTTTTGTCATCCGCAAATTGGGAATAGATGGCGCAACCTCAAAGGAAGGGTGTTGTTTGGAGCTGGCGGATTAGTGACGAGCATCATCGTGTTCGGGGTGGGCGCAATTGTGGATTTCGCCATCACGATTAATCCCGATCAACGCGGACAACTTGCGGGGGAATTTGTGCCGAGCGCAGGCACAAGCGGCCAGCCCAATTTGGGTAACGGCCGAAGCGTTGGTCCCTTACGCCCCCTGGACGCGACAAGGCGCTGAGCGGAAACGCCACCAGTTCAGCGAGGGGAGCGACCGGTCAAGCGCTTTAGCCGACGCTTCTTCAAGCCTTTTGGAAGACCGCGGTGCGACCCACGTTTGACGGCTTTCTTCAAGGCGACGCATACCCGGGGGGAGTCCACGCGCTCAAACCACCGAATCTCATCATCGAGGACAGCGCCCACCACTGAGCCGTGGCAGATCTTTTGACAACGAACAGCTTGCACGGTGCCGACCTTGCAGAGTGCCCGGACCAGTTGGTCGTGGTCACAAGCTCGAGCGCACTTCTTGCCGATACACACATATGCGTATCCCATTGGATTCCTCCCCTAGAGCCAGCCCGAGGATAGAACGATGACCCCGTCCCGGCGTGGGGGGCGGGTTTAGTGATTCAGGCTTGAGGCTTGGGCTCTCAGGCCGTCTTAGTCAGCCAACGCTATTTCTGCTCTGGCGATCGGGCTCTCCGGTCTGAACCCCTTCCACGCGCAATAGATGCCGAGGAATGCCTCCCACACAATTTCCGGCAGTGAGAGCAGGGCAGAAGGTCCCGAACCGTTCTTGTAGACACCGAATAGGGTCAGCACGAAAGAAAGAATGAGCAAGGGGCCCCCGACGAGGCCGAGTATCGCCACGCGAGGCGGCACGAGTGCCGATCGGTACATCAGGTAGCCCAGCATTAAGCCGTTCCCGATTCCTGCAACGAGTCCGGGACCCCACTGGAAGGCCCATTCGTAGGTGTTAACCAGCGAACTGCCTGAAGCACCGATTGCGGTGGCGTGAATGCCGGTAGCTGAAGTCAGCGAGTTCGCCACGTCGACGACTGAGATGATGCTCATGAGGCCGATCGCGGCAAATACCGACTCCATGATGCGGGCGGTGACGTAACCGAGCGAAACGGTTTCGCTCTGCCGCCGGACGAGCGGGTAGATCACCACCGCGGTCGCAATCTGCGTGACGATGAGACCGAACTCAAGAATCGCGCCCAGCTTCAGGCTGGTGTTCGAGGTCGCCCCGGGGATGAAATGCAAGTTGGTCCAACTCGCGCCAGTGCCATGCACGAAGAGAATCCGAGCTGGGATGCTGGTAACGAACGTACCGATGAAAAACCAGCCGAAGATCCGCCCGGTCCGCTGAACATTCATGGGAAGATCCGTACCCCTCCCTCATACCGCTCAAACGACTTCGGGCTCTAGATCGCGCGCCAGAAAGCCGAGCTACCTGCCGCGGCTCGGCTCCTGGCGACCGGGGTTCCGTCCGGCAACGGAACTCATACCCCTCGATTCCGAGTTTCAATCTGGGGCGGAGCCGATACCGTTTGGGCACGAGCGCGTGCGCCAGATGAGCAGTAAAAGAAGGGCAAGTAATGGACCATCCCGGTACGCGCCGCTAACTATGCCGACGACACCCTAGAGTTCGATTCGGTCGGCGGACGACGACTGAGGCGGGAGGACGAATGACGACGAGAGTGGACCAAGTAGTGAAGGTGAGAAAGCAACTGGCGCTATCGGACCCTGTCCGTCTAGCCCGGTTGGGCGAGATACACCGCCAGGTAATGGCTTCCCTGGCAAGCGGCGAGGGTGTGGAGTGGGACTACGTCACAGCACTTGCGGGGCTGATGCTCGACCGGGTTGTCGACGACGGGGAATCCTTCGAAGGGGCCATTCGTCACGGCCTCGGCGTGCTGAATGATGCCATCGAAGAGCAGATAGGCCTTAACGAGGGCGCTGGAGATTCCCCCGGGCCAGCGCTGTAGCACCCAACGCGCTAGAACCCGGGCGTCGGGATGCCCGGGTTCTAGCAATCAGGTTGCAAGGCAGTCCCACAACGCCTTGGACCTCCTGAGGCTGATTCAATACCCCACCCGAGGGGCTGCCTAAACCGGGCCTGCGTTATGGCTCTAGGTTCAAGACGCTGGACAATCCCGTGATCTCAAACAATCTCAATGAGCGCGGCGTCGACGAACGGATGATGAGCTCGCGCCCGCTCGTCGCCAGCCGGTTGTGTGCGGATACCAAGACGTCCAGCCCCGTTGAATCGATGTAGGTGGTGTGCTTTAGATCGACCACCACTTCGCTCGCGTCGGCCTTGGCTGCCTCTAGAAGATGCTCCTGGAGCAGCGGCGCGCCGGCGAGGTCGAGTTCTCCTGAAATAACAAGGACGAGCTGCTCCCGCGAACGCTCCACGCCGATGCTGAGCAGTCCAGATTCGGATTCCATTTCCAGTGTCATCGCCAAAACTCCCATTCGAAATCGATCCAACAGGGGCAAAAGCTCTGTATCTGAATGTCTGTAATCCGCGGTTGCTTGCAACCGCTGGCAAATAGAAATTTACCTAACTGTCACGGAAAATCAAGAGGGGTTGCGCGGTCCCGAAACGGGCAGGTCAATGGTGAAAAGTCGACCTCAAACGCGTCGGCTCAAACCCTGAGGGCGAAGATCCCTGGTCTACCTTGCCGACGTGCCCGAGTTGGCCCGGTGCCGTCGTAGATCCGGTGCGTGTTCGTGATCGACGGTAGCGTATTGCACGCGCCAGAAACCGGGCGGTCGGCACCCGGTTTCTGGTATTCAGGTTGCAAGGGACCGGCTCGTGACAACCATTTCCCCGTACGTCCTGAAATAGATTCATACCCGAATCAAGACGGATGTAACGGTGGCACTACAACCGGCGTCGCGGCAAGGGACCAGATTGTGGACGCATTTCCCACGTCGCAAATCGAGAGTGTCATTGACGAGGGGACGGAGGTCCAGTGTGACTGAGTGGAGCGTGCTGATAGAAACGAGGGCACCTCAGAGCGTCGATGTGGATGAGGCCGAACTATTCGATCATCTCGGTGAGCTCTTGGATTCGCTGTCGGGCTGGGGGCCGGCAGTTGGTGGCGACCGTCGTGGGTGGGAGGCCCGCATCCTGGTCGATGCCGAAGAGATCGCTGATGCGTGCGTCGAGGCCCAGGCGATCGTGGTTGCACACGCCACAAAGGTGGGACTGCCGAGGTGGACGGTCGATCACGTCGAGGCCGTGAGTGGCGCCCATCTCGATGTCGAAGCCCACCCAGCCCGGCACCGCTGGCGACCGAAGACGGACAGGCGTTGGCGTGGGAGACACAGGCGAGCGTAATGCCTCCAGGCCAAGCGAGGATGGTCGACGCCTGGGCCGACTACACCGGATTCTGGGCAGACGTGTACGACGACGATCACGAAGAGGTGCAGGCGTGTGAGGCCAACCCGGACCCGGGGTCGGCCTTGGGGCTGTGTCCCGAGCATGACGCGAAGATGGCGACCACTGTGAAGCAAGACGCCTAGTTCTGTTTGGACAGCACCGCAAGCTCACGGCTCCGGCACTTCCTCCTGGCGCTCGGAACCGAGCTGTTCGAGTTGTGCTGCCACCAGAGGTGCAGGCGAATCTGAGCACTCCGGACAACGAACCATCCCTCGGGAGTCCTTTGTCCATCCGGCTTCGGTCAGAAGATCGCGGACCCGCGCCGCCATGGTCCAGGTCGAGTCCCCCACCTTCGCCGAGATCCGGAACTCCGACTGGCATCCAGGATTGTTGCACGAGACTTTGAAGAACGGGCCGAGGACCATGCTCATTCTCCGTTTGTACCCACGGATCAAGTCGCGCACACCCGTGGTGCAGGCGAGTTAACTCGGAGCACTTACACCCGCAGGCCTCGTGCGACGCGCTAGAGCCCGGGCGCCGTTGCCCGGGCTCTAGACGATCAAATGGAAGGGTCTGGATGTCGACCAATCCTTGTACGTTCATCCTTCACTTACCCAAAAATGGGCGTATGTAAAACATGCCCGACGGTGCGGCCATGTCGAGTTTGCTCTCGAACCTTGTGGGTAGAGATACGCCAACTCACAAAAGGAGCGGACCCAAATGATCATCCTCGGCGTTGTCTTAATGCTGATTGGCTTCATCGCCGCAATACCAATCCTTTGGTCGGTGGGCATCGTGATTGCCGTCATCGGTGTCGTCCTCATGCTCGTTGGCATGGGTGGTCGAGAGATCGGCGGACGAAGGCACTATTACTGACATGTTGTTCACGCACCGAACGGATTGCCAGGCCCCGCTTCGCCTACAGCGGTACGGAACTTGTACCAGAGAATCTTTAAACGGGAGGTCTCACAATGGCAGTAGTGGTCCCAACTCGAAGGCGGCGAGGTCGGGGGTTACTCGCGGTGCTCATCGTCCTTATCTTGATCGTCGTCATCGTGGTCGTTCTGATTGCGGTCAACGGCGGGACCAACGTCAGCTACCGCGCTTCGATTGCCAGCATGCAGCCGACCAACGCGGCTGAGGTGAACGTGAGCGTTCAGGTCACCAACACGGGGTCTGACTCCGGTACGCCGGCGTGCACCGTCAACGTCAGGTCTCCCGGCGGGGCCTACACGGGCGAGGGTGTCGTGACGGCGCACCAGCCGCTCCCGAAGGGTGGTCAGACGACCTTACAGGGCACCATTACCGTGACCAATCAGGGCGCTCGCCACGTCACGCCCGCTGCCTCAAGTTTGAACTGCGCCTAGCGCCCACCAGCTCGTCGGCGTGCCGCCCGCACGTGTAGGGTGCCACTTCACAATTGTCGCGCGGATATGCCGTTTCAATTGCTAAAACGGCGCTCGATCTCGCGGGCGATTTTCACCGAAAAGGGCGTCTCGTCGATCGCAGTGGGGAGGAGGCTCGATTCTGGGCTCCTGCCGATTGTTTTGTGTGACTGCTCGGGGCGCTATATAAGAGATTACGCCGCGGTGCGGTGGTACTCGTGAATCAAGCCACCCAATCGATCTCGTCTTTTGACTCTGTCGCTGGAAGTTATCGGGGTCACCACGTTCTCGCCATCGGGGGGAACGAGGCCACAGCCACGGTGCGGGCGTTCGGTGTTGTAGTGCTCGACGTACGTTCCGAGCACCGAGGAGAGATGACGTTCGTTGAGGATGAAGCAGGCGGTCGAGGCACTCGGTGCGAACTGTGCGGATGAAGCGTTCGGCATAGGCGTTGGCCCGGGGCGCTCGCCAAGGGGTGCGGAGGATGTTGATACCTTCGGCGCGAAACACCTCGTCAAAGACGGCGCAGAAACGCTTGTCCCGATCGTGCACCAAGTACTTGATCCGGTTGACCCGGTTCTCTCTCGCTTCGCTCAGGTTCCGGGCGATCTGGGCACACCAGGCCGCATTGGCTGCCCCATCGGTCACCCCGCCGATGAGCACCTTCCGGGTCTGCAGATCGATGAAGAACAACACATGGAGCGTCTTCAGTCGCACCGACTCAACGGTGAAGAGGTCACAGGCGATGATCGACGATGCCTGGGCCCGCATGAACTGGCGCCAGGTCTCCCGCTTTGGTGGGGGACGATGCCTGGTGGCCAAGATCCGACGGATCGAAGTGGCCGAGATCTGCGCTCCGACCTTCTTGAGCTCTCCTTGGATCCGCCGGTAACCCCAGGTCGGGTTCTCGGTGGCCAGGCGCCAGACGAGGAGTTGTACGTCCTCAGGGATGCGCTTTCGGGGGCTGATCCGGTGGCCGAAGCGCCACTTGGAGCGGACCAGCTCTCGATGCCAGCGCCGCAGGGTGTCGGGAGTGACGAGACGACGAAAGTCGATCTCTGGCGGGTCGGAGCCACTCGAGCACCGAGAGGACCATACGTTCTTCGGGCCGGAATCTGGGCCGGGGGACTTGTCGGCGCAAGACGTCGATCTCTTGGCGCAGGACAAGGAGTTCGAGATCCTTGGATCGAGAGGAACGACATCGAAGGAGGAGCAAGCGGAGCACCTGGCGAAGACTGATCGCAACGAGACGGAAGACCATGGGTCATTTTCACCGATGTTCGAAGTCAGTGCAGCATCAGTCCTGGTCAGAACTGGGCGCAGATGTGGCACCCTTCAGGCGCTGCCCTCTCGCCGGCCGCGCCTAGCGCTGCCCGACACCTCGCTGGGTCGCCGGTCAGGGACAGGCCGCCTCCCTGAGCCGGAGGTCGACTCTCAACGCCCAGAGTTGATCGAGAGTGGATATACTAGTCCGACTGCATTGCAAATTGGCCAGATTTGCCAGCGGGGGAGGAGGTTCTACGCCTTGGAGAGAGACCACTCTGACTCCGAATTCTCTGTGGTTGGTCTCACCTATTCCGGCTCCGAAGCGGTCATCACCTTGGCGGGCGAGCTTGACCTCGCCAGTGCCCCAGTTCTTCATGAATTATTGTTGGAAGCCGCGTCGGGGGGCGCTGACTCGATAAAGGTCGACATCCAGAGGCTCACGTATATCGACTCAGCTGGACTTGGGGTCCTGGTGTCCGCTCACAAGCGATTGGAGTCCAACGGAGGCGGCCTCGTCATTAGCGGGCCGACCGCACGAGTTATGCGAGTGCTTGCAGTCTCGGGGTTGACCAGATACCTCACAATCAGGACTTGAGGCCGAGAGACCCTGGATTCAGGCGCCGCAAAAGGGGCCTGTTCTCCACAGAGCACGTTTCTAGCTAGAACCGCTGGCGCTGTCCCACGGCCCAGCTACGGCAAGGGCATACCGCCCAGACTCCAGTCGGACGCGGCCGAGGTCGTCGCCGTGGCACGGGCAAGCCGAGTTATATGACCAATCGCTGGTGCTCAACCGGAACCACACTTGCTTTCCTTGCGGCAGGCCGACCACGCCCCATTCATCGGCCAGTAGGCCAACCAAGAGGAGGCCCCGTCCACCTTCGGCCAGAACTTCATCCCTAGCCGCAACGGCCATGTCCTCCCGCTTCGGTTTCACAAATGAGATTGACTGGGGGTGGGAGTCAGTCACGCCGATTTCTAGGATTCCTTCGGCCACTGCGACGACAAGCGCCAGGTCGGTTGACGCATGGCCGACAGCGTTGTTGACCAGTTCGCCCGTCAGCAATTCGGCATCCTCGATGAGACTTGGCAGCTCCCAACGATCCAGAAGGTCGGACACGAGATGGCGTGCCGAAGCGCTTGAGGTGGTACCAGCGCCGAACTCCGCGTTCGCTACTCGGCACACGACAACCCTCCCGCTCTCTCGCCGTGCGGCTTTACATACCCGCTCTACCCTGGGACAGATAACTCAAACCCGCATCGAAGAGTTTGCCTCGTTTGGTGGCAACGGTTCCGGGCCGATTCGTGGCGGTGGCCTCACCGTTGCGGCAGATCTCGCGCGTGCGCGGCCGCTTCACCGTTGAAGTTTACGCGCGAACCGTATGGGTAGAACTAGGACCAACGTACCAAGGAGCATGATGATTGTCCTCGGCGTTGTCCTAATGCTGATTGGCTTCATTGCCAAAATACCCATCCTGTGGTCTGTGGGCATCGTGGTTGCCGGGGTTGGCCTGATCCTCATGCTCCTCGGCATGGCTGGCCGGGAGATCGGCGGTCGAAGGCACTATTTCTAAAGCAAGCAATCGGGGGTATGTCCTGCGAATGATGATTCCCTCCAAAGCGGGAGATTGCGAGTCACTGTGCTGGCCGTTGGGCTTGTTTTCGGACTGGCGGCCTGCGGCGCCAAAGGGAATCCGACTCCTACCCATCAACCAGCCCAGACTCCAACTACCAGTAACCCACCCGCCGGACCGGGAGGCGTGGGGTCGTGACATCGGCAAGGTGAGCGCGTGACCGACGAAGAACAGCCCGAAAGTACTGACTCTGACGACGCAGACGCTCTAAGAAGCGGTGAAGGTCATCCGGTTGGCGAGGAGAGGGCGCGAAAAAATCGGGAGGAGGATCCACCCGCCTAGGCCGGGTGGTCTGCCATCGTGGTTCAAGCGGCGATCCAATGTTACGGGCCGAGCCTCAATCGGGGGCCTGCCTATTCGAGCATGAAGGGGCATCGGCACGAATGAGGTTGTCCGAACGATCGAGGCCATAGGTCCAATCCTCGCCGGTGTCGGATACTGAAGAATGCGGACGAAGGCCATGCATAAGAGGGAGGATGCCAAGCTGACCTAGTGCAGGCGCCTAGGGCGTAACGCCTCGATTACCGAGCGTTCAACCTCGGCCTTTACGCTGGCGACCGGCGTCGGGATGATCCGCCGTCCTGCGTCAAACCCCGCTCGGGTCTGTGGGACTCCCCGCAGGTCATCCCGCTGTGCTCCACAGTTCTCGAGCTGGGCCGACTGCTGACGCGAAATAAGAGGGCCGAAGCCCTCTTATTTCGCCACCGCCAATGTCAAGCGGACTTACGGTCCGCCGATCCCCTGTGAAGCCAGCCCACGCCCGACGCATGGGGGAACTTTGCCGCGCACGTACGCGCCGGCCCTACCCAGCAATGGCACTACCGTCGGATTGATCTGCGCTCTCCTCGACCAAGGGCGAAAGCGGCGACCCATACAACGGCAAACACGACAGCCGCAATCCACAACAGGTGAACAGCGAATCCCGCTCCAAAAAGAATCAACACCAGAAGAGCTAACAGAAGAATGGCCATGACGTTCCCCTTTTCATTAACCAAGTTGGACGATGGTGTAATACCCGCATTCGTAAATTCGGAAACGGATCTGCGCGGTCGGAACGTTTTCCAAACGCGATCGTGGCGCCCCAAATCACGAAGGATTTGACGCTTGCTTCGTGCGCTTCGAGCGCCGCCGAGCGGTTAGCCGGAGTTGAGTGATGCGGGAGATCCCCGCCACGAGGACGATCAAGGCTCCGATTATCGCCGCGGCGAGAAGTGCCACTACCAGAGGAATGTGCCCGCTCGCTCCGAAGAACTTGATCTGAACCTTTTGAGTGTTCTGAACGATAAATACGATCAGTGCCACCCCAAGTAGCGCCGCAACGGCCACGGCAGTCCATGCCGCGCTTATACGAGTATGGCGGACGCCGCTGACAGACTCAATTGGCTGTGGCTCGCCCGCTACCTGTTCGGTCCCGGCGGTTGTGTGTGCTGCTACCTCTGCGGCTTGTTCTTCTTGATCCATGGATCGGGCCTCCGCACGCCACGCCCGAATCGGGCCCAAATGGGATTAGGTCACGCGCCAGGAGCTGGGCCTCACAACGCCTCGGCCCGGCTCCTGGCGGCCGGGCTTTCCTCGCTCCCGGCGAGCTTCTTATACCCATCGCCCCGAGTCTTAACCGGGTGTGCAGAGGGATGGCGTCTGAGGCGAATCAGGTTGACGAGTGGCCGTCGCCGACACTGGGTAAGTCAGCGAGATGGCAATGAATCGTCGCAATCTCCCATGTTCGCCGGAGCAAGTGTGGAGCGTCCTGTCGGACGGCAAGCGGTACGCCGATTGGGTGGTCGGGACAAAACGGGTGCGAACGGTGGACGCCAGTTGGCCGGCCGTCGGTTCAAAGTTTCGACACACGGTTGGCGTATGGCCGCTCTACCTGCACGATGAGACGGCTGTGCTCGAATGCGTTGCCGGTGAGTGCTTGGTCCTTGAGGCTCGTTTTCGACCGTTTGGACGAGCACGGGTCGAGGTGCGTTTCAAGCCATCGGAAATGGGCAGTGAGGTCGAGATGGTTGAAGAGCCCAGCTCGCCGGCAGTCGCACGATTGACAAGTCCGTTGTGGCAGCCGCTGATCCATGTTCGCAACACCGAGGCGCTGCGGCGTCTGGAAACAACAGCTTGCCGATCAGCCTGATAGATCAAATGGAACGAAACCCCGCACTTACTCTTGGCCCACTCCACGATGAGCGATTGCGAATCGATCGAATTGTCGACCGGTTGGATCTCACGGATGACTTAACGGAGCGTGCGGATCTCGCCAGTGAACTGGTCAGATCAGTCTCCCGTCACGAAGATACGCTCGAACGAACTCTGTTTGCGCGGATGGACGGATTGGACAACGAGGAGATGGAAGTACAACGTCATCATCTCCGAGATGCTCTGAAACTCATCCACGAGCGGACCACGGGTATTGATCCAGCAATGTGCACGCCTCGGACGGTCAAACGTTTGAGGATACGTTGAGCGACGCCGCAGTCACCTTGCGAAAGCTTCTGTCAGTCGAAGATCGATACATAGCATCCTTCGTAGAGCGTCTAGATCCTGATGAACGCGGCCAACTTACCGAAGAGATCGCTCACGCATTTCGGAGTGCGTCGGAACGACCCGATCCGCCCCGGACTGCCGCCGGCAGGTTCATCAGCAATTTGGTGGTCAAGTTAGATCACAAGTTCGAGGATGTGGCCACTCCCACTCATCCTGGTTCTGACACGGTGGATGGCTGAGTCGTCCTTACAGTCCGACCATTCACGAAAGCGACTTTCTGGACCCACATCGTGTGTTCGATAGGGCAGCGACATTCTTGGCGCGATTGTTGCGGAGAGTCGCTGTCAAACGTACGTGAAGCCGTGGGCCGATGTGTTCAAGGCGGAAGATGATCGTCCGGTCAGGCTTGAGGGCGGGTGACATGTGCGTCCGCGGTGAAGTGGTGAGCAGTTACAGGGGGACAGACGGCGACTCCGCCTCCAAGATGAGCCGCACAAGCCTCGTGATCTTGACCCGGAATCGGGCGCCAGGTCGTGCGCGGTGCATGACGCGCACGGATCGCCGCGGAGGTTACGCGCCAGAATCCCGGGCGTCCCGCACCCGGAATCTGGCGCTCAGGTTGCAAGAGTCAGGCTCGTGACTACAACCTCTCCTGTACCCCCTGAGACTGACTACATACCCAAAGGCGAGCCAGCCTTAACTCGCTGTGGCCGCGACCGTGTGGGGTAAGACGGTTGGACCACGGCAGCTGGTCAACGTGCCGCTCGCAGCTCCAGACATGTCGTCCAGCCATCTAGCACCGACTCTCCCTCAGCGAATAACCCGGGAGCCACAGCGTCGACGTTTCCGACCTCGTCGACGCTGTCGTAGATACGGTACGTATCCAAGGAGACGATCGCCAGATCGAAGAGGAAACAACTGGTTTGGTCGTTTGCTCTCAAAGAAGTCCCACGACTCGGTCGTAGTCTCGGCGTCACCTGTGCAAGAGGGTTGAGGTAGCCTCCGTGGGTGGGTGCGGTCGAGCGGTTTAATGTGCAGGAGGCGGGCCGACCCGACGGACAGCCGATGGTGTTTGCTCACGGGTTCGGCTGTGACCAGCACATGTGGCGTGAAGTCGCGCCACGGTTCGAGAGTGACTTTCGGGTCGTTCTGTTCGATCACGTTGGGGCAGGTGGCTCGGACCTCGCTGCTTACGACCCGGACCGTTATGACTCGCTGGCGGCCTACGCCGAGGACGTCTTGGCCATCTGCCGTGAGTTGGACCTGGCCCGCGTGGTCTTTGTCGGCCACTCGGTGTCGGCGATGATTGGGGTGCTGGCCGCCTTGGAGGAGCCGGAGCGGTTCGCCAAGTTGGTCCTGGTCGGTCCGTCGCCTCGCTATATCGACGACAGGTCGTACGTGGGCGGGTTCAGCGAGGCGGATATCGCCGATCTGCTCGAGTCGTTGGAGAGCAACTATCTGGGGTGGTCCAGTGCCATGGCGCCGCTGATCATGGGCAACCCGGAGCGTCCGGAATTGGGGGAGGAGCTAACCGAGAGCTTTTGCCGGACCGATCCGCAGATCGCGCTGGCAATTCGCCCGACTGACGTTCCTCTCCGACAACCGGGCCGACCTGGACAAGGTGACGACGCCGACACTGGTGCTTCAGTGCCGGGAGGACGCAATCGCACCGGTGGCGGTTGGCGAGTACGTTGCCGAGGCCATCGCCGACAGCCGACTCGTGCTGCTCGATGCCACTGGCCATTGCCCCAATCTGAGCGCCCCGGATGCGACCGCCGCCGCCATCGCCGACTTTGTCCGCGCTTAGCCGGTCGGACGAGGTCGACCGGAATGATGCCCTTGAGGCGTTCCTCGGGGCCTTGGCCGGCGACGATCCGGAGCGACTCTACGACCGAGCCCCCTGCGGGTACCTGACCACCACCTCGGATGGTTTGATCGCCAAGGTCAACCAGACCTTTCTCACTCTGACCGGTTACGAGCAGGGCGACCTGGTCGGCAGGCGGCGGTTCGTCGATCTGCTCACTGCGGGAGGCCGGATATATCACGAGACGCACTACGCCCCGATGCTGCAGATGCAGGGCATGGCCCGCGAGATCGCTCTCGACCTGGTCTGTGCCGACGGCCGCCGCCTGCCGGTATTGGTCAATTCCGTCCTCGAGCGGGACAGCTCCGGGATGCCGATGGTGATTCGCACGGCTGTGTTCGACGCCAGCCAACGCCGTGAGTACGAACGCGAACTCTTGCGGGCCAAGCAACGAGCCGAGGCATCCGAGGCCCGCGCCAGGACGCTGGCCCAGACGCTGCAGCAGAGCTTCCTCCCGCCCGCGCACCCGCACATCCCAGGTCTCGACCTGGCCGGCGCCTATCGCCCTGCGGGTGATGGCGCCGAGATCGGGGGTGACTTCTATGACGTCTTCGAGGTCAGCCCGAGCGACTGGTGCGTGGTCATCGGTGACGTGTGCGGGAAGGGCGTTGAAGCCGCGGTGGTCACCGCACTCGCCCGTCACACCATCCGGGCGGCCGCCGTCCGTCAGCCGCAACCCTCCGGCAGCCTTAGCACCCTCAACGAAGTCTTGCTCCACCACGACACCGAACGCTTCTGCACGCTTACTGTCCTGCGACTTCGCCACCAAGCCGGAAGCTGGACCGCGACTGTCAGCTGTGGCGGCCACCCGCTCCCCTTCTTGATTCGCCCACCACTCCCTCCGGTCACCTTTGGCCGCATGGGTTCGCTTGTCGGCGTTCTCGAAGCCCCCAGGTTCTCCGATACCACGATCGAGCTCCAGCTGGGCGACATCATCGTGATGTACACCGACGGCGTGACCGAAGCCCGGAGCAAAGAGGGGGAGTTCTATGGTGATGGACGGCTCGCTACGCTGCTGGCCGTCCATAGCGGATCGGTATCGGCGTTGTCGGACGGACTCCTCGAGGAGGTGATGAAATTTCAATCAGGACAGTCCCGCGACGACATTGCTCTGGTTACCGTCGCTGTGCCCGACGATCCGAGCGATCAATCGCCCGTTACATGAAGGCTGCGATCCGTGGCGCGAGATGATCGTGGGGCTAACGGGCGTCGGTAATGGGCAACGTTTCGCTGAGCAATTGCCCAAATGCCAGGCATCGGCGGGGCAACCTCTGGCGACGCCGAGCCGCGGGCGATCCACCTGCCGAGCTTGGAAGCATGCGTGCTAGTTCGATATCGGACGTCGAGCGCTCCTCGCCAGCGTTGTCCGATGATGCGCCATCGACCGGAAGACGAGAAGGTGGATTGGTCGCAGGAGCTTCCAATAGAAGAAGCCGGGCACCCCTTTCGGGCGAAACGCGCCCATCTGGACGAGTTCGTGGTCGTCGTGCCGATAGGCGAGCCATCCTTCCCCGGGGAGCCATTTGTCGCTGCGTAGTACCAACGTGCCAGGGTCTCGGCGTGCGATGACCCACCAGTCGACCGGCGCTCCGGGAATGATCACGGCTGGGACGCGGAGGCGCAATCGTTCCCCGACCAGGCGACCGAGCGAGGCGCGGACGCGCCACAGGATCGGCAGACCATACCAGCGGTAGCTGCCGCCGATCCTGTCGAAATCCGCCTCTAGGCGTGCCGCCGTGCCGGAGGAAGTCAGCACGGCGACGGACATCGTGTAGATGCCATCTCGGAGCCCGGGCTCCCGATCCAGCACCTCGGTGTCGAGCGCTCGCGCCTGGTCGTCGAGGGCAGCCGAGAGGGCATGGTGCAGACCCATCGGTTCGATCGCGAACGCCTCGTCGGTACGGGACCGATCCCCGACGACCACGTCGGTGACGAGGCTTTCGACCAGGGTGTGACTGACTCGCCGGTCGACGGGGGTGACCAGGTCCAACCAGTACGACGAGAGCCGGGGCGTGAGATACGGTACGTCGAGGATTGGTCGGCGGCGAAGGCCCCGCACCGTGGCGTAGGCCGCGATCATCTCCCGATAGGTGGTGACCTGGGAGCCGCCGACCTCGTACACACCGGGATCGACATTGAGGGCGCCGACCAGGTACTTGATGATGTCAGTCAAGGCGATCGGCTGGATGGTCGTGCGGACCCAACGGGGGCAGATCATGAGCGGGAGCCGCTCGGTGAGATAGCGAAGCATCTCGAACGAGATGCTTCCTGCGCCGAGCACCACCGTGGCACGTAGTTCGACGACCGGAACGCCGCCCGAGCCGAGCGCCGTGCCGACCTCTTGGCGGCTAGCCAAGTGCTCCGACTCTGGGTCTTGGCCAAGACCGCCGAGATACACGATGCGCTGGACCCCCGCCGCCGCGGCGGCCCGCCCGAACCCCTCCGCCAGCCGTCGATCATGAGCACGAAAGTCGCCAGCGCCGAGCGAGTGCACCAAATAGAACGCTGCCTCGCATCTTGTCAACACCTTTCGCAAGGACCCTTCGTCGGCGACGTCCACCTCGTGACCCTCCACCCCGGGTAGGTCCAGACGGCGGCGGGAAAGCCCAATAACGTCGTCATCCCGCCTCACGAGGGCCGCCGCGAGTGCTCGTCCGACGAACCCGCTGGCGCCGGCTATCGCGATCCGCACCAGACCACCATGCACCTAGCGCTGCGGAAGTGCGAGCGAGTGACGTTTGTATCCCGGACGTAGCGTCCGGGATCGAGTTTCCAACGACCCGGTCCACAACGATGGCCTGGTCGAGCGCGGGGCAAGGTTCCGGAGTCAGCATGGAACGGCTCCCACGTGGAGCTGCCAGGACTGATGCCATAACCATCGTCCGTACTGCTGAGCCAATGGGAAATTGGGAGTTGCAATACGGCACGCATCGTTTATCGTTTCCCACGCCTGGGTGCCTCAAACCACGTGGACAACGGTTCCAGCGGGCGACCTGTGCGAGTCGTCGCTAGGACTGCGTGTGGAGCACGATGCGAGGCTGTGGGCCGAGGTCGCCGGACGATCGAGAATTCCCACAGTGAGTCCGGAGACTGAGCGAATAGCCATCTCGGTTTGGGGAACAGGCTGACCTGGGCTGCTCGCCATCGCACCTCCGTCGCCCTGGCGTGCGACGTACTACATAACCATTTGCAGTGCACATGAACTAGAATTTCACTGCATCTGGGGTCGCTGAAAGTGATCAAGACTTGGGCCGAGGCGATAGGCAATAGGGTGTCGGCGAATGACTACGGGCAAGGACGATTTTCCAGAGGCGGTGGGACTGGTGATCGCCTATGCGGAAGGCGGCTTCGTCGGCGCGCTGGATTTCTGGCGGACGACATCGATTGACCACGAACACCTGATCACAGCCCTGGCCGCAATCTCGGTGTTCTTGGCTGCCCAGACCGGAAGCGCAACAGGGCAATCCCTCGAGCAGGTCCTCGCGATGCTGTGGGACATGGAGATTGGTGGCCCCCTGGAAATTGATGGCCCCCTTTTGGGCGATCCAGGGCCTGGTGGGCATCCTCCACGGGCATCTTAAATCCTTGCTCTCTCCTCATCGACGCGGGCACCGACGATTTACGGTCATCGACCAACCAATCGGTGTTCCCGAGTCACCCATTCATCCTTCCCTAGACGGAAGATGACCGGCGCATCATGAATCTCGTATTGTGGGAGGAGTAAGTGTTTACCGCATCCGTCACCCGATCGGGCCCCGAGATCTGACTCGCGGGCCCGCCGAACGAGACCGGTGAGCTCCAAGGCGAGGCGTGGCGGATGTCGGCGAAGTCCGCGGTCGTTTCGTCCGACTCTCCGAGTTCCTTGCACACCGAATGTCATCCTTGACGCCATGGGGCGTAGCTTGGAGGAACCGTGCAACCTTGACGGGCTCGGTGCAGTAAGCCAATCACCGCGGAGAAAGGCTCGCGCGGGCACCGGCCAAAAGAGTCGGCGTCATCGGGGCAAGGCCACAGTCGTCTTTTCCGGCCCGTTTGGCTATCCCAGGCGATCCCTATGGGCCGCCATCAGCTTCGTTGATTGTCTGTACGTCCTCTGCAAATTGCTTCGTGGCCGTTGATTCGATCTGTTCGATGTCCGCCTCGGTCAGGATGCCCTTGTCTTTGAGGTTGGACACAAGCGCCTTGACGAGAGCATGGGCACTGATTCCCTCGCCCAGTGAAAGTGCCAGCTCCTCGCGCGTCATTCCCTCATCAGCGGTGTCTGCCATTGAGCGAGACTAGGCCACGACTCAAAGCCTCGGCTCCATACCATCTACCTGATCCGAAAATGGTGGCCGCAGCGACCGCGCCGCTCGAGCGGGTCACGAGTCGACAGAGATTTTTGGAATAGAGATTCGAGAGGAGGGTATGAGTACCCTATGAGTATCTCTCGTCGAATTGCGCGACCGCTTTTGGCCTCCATGTTTGTTTCCGGCGGCTTGGATGCCATCCGGAATCCCGAGAGTAAGGTCGAACGGGCCGAAGCGGTGACTCAGACCCTCACGAACCAAGTGCCCGGGCTTCCAAAAGATGCCGTGACATTGATCAAATGGAACGGGATGGCTCAGGTGGCTGCGGGCGCACTGCTTGCTATCGGTAAGTTCCGGCGGCCGGCGGCGGTGGTGCTTGTCGGTTCAATTATCCCCACCACCTACGCGGGACACCGATTCTGGGAAGAAACTGATGATGCCGCCCGCGCGCAACAACGGGTCCACTTCTTCAAGAATCTCGGGCTCCTAGGCGGCTTGATTCTCGCTGCGTTCGACACGGAAGGTGCTCCTTCGCTGGGGTGGAGGGCCCGGCGCGGTACACGTCGGCTGAGAAATGTGGCGGCCTTGGGCCAGGCATCGTCCACGGTGCACACTCACCGAGCAATCTCAAGAACAGCTAGCGAAGGGAGGAAGGCGAGGCGCCGAGCCCAAAAGATAGCGGTAGCAGCTAGCCGGCGTGCAAATGAGGCTGCAGTCGTGGGAGCCCGGGAAGCCGAGGTGGTGGCGTCCGGCGCGGCCCGAAGGGGAGTGAATCTCGCTGTGCCCTACGTGCGTCATGCGAATGAGGGCGCCTTCGGAGCGGTCAAAACGGCAGTCGATGTAGCCGGTCCCTACATCGCAGCAGGAGTAGAGCGAGCCGGAGAGGCCGTCACTTAGGGCTGCCTGAACTTCTGGAGATGGGTTGATCGTGTGTATCCAAGTTCTCCGCCGGCTCGCCTGGAACCATAAGGGCCTATGGCTGGACTTGCTTCGACAGACGGTGATGCCCAAATGTGCCTGATGATTCGTTCATGCCAATGAAGCCGATCCAAGAACTGCTGGCGAGAGTTGATGATTGGCAGCGCCAGAGCCGATTGGCCGCGCCATCATATGGTGTTGTCAAGAAGTTTGGTGACGATGGAATGAATCAGTTCGTAGTGGCGCTCGGCTGGTACGGATTCCTGGCGATCTACCCGCTGCTCCTGGTAGTGATCACGATTTTCGGCTTCATCGGCGTTGCCTCCTTGGGACATGGAATCGTCTCCACCCTCCATCAATTCCCCGTCATTGGCGCCCAATTCAATCCCGCCAACCCATCAACCAATCTGCATGGCAGTATTTTTGGCCTGACCATTGGTCTTCTCGGGATGATTTACGGAGCGCAGGGTGTCACGCAGACGGCGCAACACTCGATGGCTCGGGTCTGGAACATGTCTGAACTTGATCTTCCCGGCTTCCTCCCACGGCTGGTTCGAAGTCTGATTAGCCTGTTCATCATTGGAGGCTCGTTCTTGGCGAATGCGGCTATCGCTTCGTTGGTGACCGGGGCGGGTCACAGCTTCCCGGTGCGCATATTGATATTGCTCGCCATGTTGGTCCTCAATTTCGTATTGTTCTTCGCCGCATTTCGCGCTCTTACTCCACCTCCCGTCGTTTCGCGCTCTCTGTTTCCCGGAGCACTCGTCGGCTCAGCTGGATTTACGCTGCTCATTACTGTCGGCTCGGGCTTGATTCAACACCAAGTCCGCCACAGTTCGGCGACGTATGGCCAGTTTGGCATCGTAATAGGCCTCGTCGGCTTTCTGTTCCTACTGGCCAAAATCAGCCTCTACGGAGCGGAACTCAACACCGTGCTCGCTCGGTACCTGTGGCCTCGGGGAATCGTAAGCAGTAACCCCAGCGATGCGGACAATCGTGTCCTCTATGGCATCACCCACCAACAACGCCGACGATCAGATCAGGTCATCGGGGTTGGGTTTGGAAAGAACGCGGCGAATGATGCGGCCGAAGATGCACGACAAGCCGGGCGGACAGCCGAGCAGAACAATATGTAGCCGGTCCATTCTGGCTGCCTGCTCAAGACCAAGAACGATGAGCGGGCACACAGACGAACTAACTCTGACCGGCGCAGCCGAGGCTCTCGTCCACTCCTAGAACAGACCGGCGCACAAAGGGTCAAGCGGGTGCGCCAGCACACAATCAGTGCAATGCCTGGCTCGAGACCGAGCTGGCGGCTGGCAATGGGCAAATAGAGGCGACTCAACGAACGCCTCGCGTTTGGTGCTGAGGAGTGGAGTCGCCAAGACCGCGTAGAATTACTCCCGTGATGAATAGTAAGGAACTCCGTTGGAAGGCAATTAGCTACGGCGCCGGGGCGCTGGCCGGGTTGGTGACCCATCGACTAACTGATAGAGCGTGGAAAGAACTGGGCCACGCCTCACATCCGCCAGTGCCGGCCGACCGACGTTCATCCTGGGCGGAGGCACTGAGTTGGGCCGTGGCCACGGGTGTGGGCATGGGCGTCTCCAGACTTCTAGCCATCCGCACCGCTGCCGTGGTGTGGGAGGCTGCGACCCACGAACGACCCCCCGAAGCTGCGCTCGATGGCGACTCTTGACTTCGCCAGGTCCATCAGCGACGTGTGGAGCAGGACCACGCAATGAGACAGGCGTCGTAGCTTGTCACCAAAGCTTCCGCCGACCCCACTTCCGATCGGACCTGGCGGACCCGACAACGGTTGCCTTGGACCCCTGAGGCTGATTGCATATGCAAGCGCTCGACCGTACACGCGCCGAGAGCTAGGCCTTTACGTTCAAGTAATTGGATAGTCCTGCAATCTCGATCAACTTCATTGACCGCGACGTCGGCGAACAGATGACGAGGTTGCGGCCGCGTGCCATCAGCCGCTTGTGAGCCGACACCAAGACGCCCAACCCTGCTGAATCGATATAGGTAGCGTGCTCTAGATCGACCACCACTTCGCTCACTTCGGACTGGACTGCCTCTAAAAGATGCTCCTGGAGTAGGGGCGCGCTGGCAAGGTCGAGTTCCCCAGAAATAGAGAGCACGAGCTGGACCCGCGAGCACTCCACGCCGATTTGAAACTGTCCAGATTCGGATTCCAATTCCAGTGTCATCGCCAAAACTCCCATTCGAAATCGATCCAACAGGGGCAGAAGCTCTGTATCTGAATGTCTGTAATCCGCGGTTTCGCTCAACAAAGGAATTTACTCAATCGTCACGGATAGTCAAGAGGGGGTTGGGCGCCCGGCGAGCACTTGTCGTGCTGATGCCACGGCACAGACCAATCAGACGCCCATGCCAACAGCAATACCTCGATCGTGTCCGATTGGAATCCGGACGTTATGCCTTGGCCGTAGCTGGACCATGGGATTCTTGAGGACTGCCCTCCGCCTGGAGCGCATAGAAATCGGGGAGAAATTCTGCCCAAGGGCCTCGCACTCTCGAGTTGAGAGTCCCAATAATCATCTTGGCACCACAAAGCTGGCCTTAAGGACTCGCCCACAAACTATTCACGGCGAAACGGGTGCGCCAACGATCAACTCGTTCTCCAATGCGGTGAGGGCGTGTGCGAATCCGAGCGGGGCACGGGCGTGGCGTCGGGCACTGGTAGTCACTGTGACCTTGGCTTCGTGGTGCAGGCGAGCGCCGACCTCGAGTGCTCGCTGGTAAAGATCCCGGTCTTCTCCCGTGAGGAAGGCTCGAAAGCCCCCAATCTTTAAATATGTCCGGGCGTTCATACCCAGACTGGCACCATGAATGGGTGGTCCCTCCCGTCCATATTCTTGGTTCCAGAGTCGGGCTGTGGCAGGTGCACGGGCTGACCAGTCAGTAACGGTGACGCGCCCAGCCCACAGATCGACGCCAGCATCATGAGCCGCGATCTGGGCGGTGAGCCACGGCCCGGGAACGACTGAGTCAGCATCGGTTGTGGCCAACCATAAGTGGCGCGCGCTCATGCGGTTCCACGTTCCCAGTAGGGCCGCGCACCCGTATCTACGGGCCGCGCCCACATTTGCATCCTCACATGAGATCAGAAGGGTCGCATGTGTCTTGGCCCATCGGTGAGCGATGGCAGAGCTGGCGTCGTTGCAGCAATCGAGAACGATGGCAACGCGACACTCGATCTTGGTCGGCACCTTCGCGATGGCGCGCCCCAACGCACCCAAGGCCATGTGAAGGAGTCGTTCCTCGTTGTGGACGGGGACGACGATACCGACCGCATGGGTACGACCGAAGGCTGGTTGCCGACTCACTCGGTCCGCTCCCACACGTTCATCACAAATTCGCGCTCCACGTGGTGAACCATGCGCCGCAGGCCGAACGTTGCCTCAATCATCACATGGGCTTGATCACCGCTCAAGGGATAATCCGTCTGGCCGCGCCAGTGGATGCCAATAACGTGAGCGCCCGATGCCGTCGAACTCAAGACGTGGGCCATGATTTGTTCCAGTTCGCTTGGCGAGAAGTAGTAGGCGATCTCGCTGAGAACGATCAGATCGAATTGCTCCTCAGGCCATGCCTCGGGAATAGGTCGGTATTCGACACGTACGTGAGGAAGCTCCTTCGTTCGAGTCGCCGCTTGCCGCAAAGCCGCCGGTATGATGTCGGAGCCCAGAAGGCGATCGCATCGGTGAGCGAGCTTTTCGGTCAAGACGCCGATAGAACAGCCGGGCTCGTAGACCGAGCCGTAGTGGGCGAGGGGCAAGCTGGCTATGGTCAGGTCGTACTTGCGGCGTTCGTAGCCCCTTGATGCGAAGCCCCAAGGATCTGGATCACGCTCATACATATCCTCGAAGTAGGTCCGACTGGTGGAAGTCATTTGTTCGATCCGTGATCTAGGCGAAGTGGGCGGATCCGCGAGGCGAGTGCACTAGCGAACAACCGCTTCTGGACGGCGACGGGCCGGGACCCTTTCCGCGGGCGACGTTCGATCCGAAGGGCGGCGACGGGTCGGGCCCAGTGGCAGGCCCAGACCGCGTAACTAAGCATGTCTGCGCCTGTTGAGATCGTGGCTTGACGGGCGGCTTCGCCGCGGGCGTTGTGATCTCGATGACCATCGTGACCCCGCGGATCTAGACAGAGATCGTCGGGAAGGAGAGTCTCATTCAGGACGTCGCCGAGGTCCTCGAAGGGCGGAGCCACAAGGCCTGCGGCCAGGTCGGTTCGCCAGAGGGTGGGGTCGGGAGTGCCCAGGTGGGAATGATCGGCGTCTAGCTCCATGCGGCACCGCTTAGGGCGAGACGGCCGATCTCGGCAGCATCCTGGGGACCATGGTGCTGCGCTAGATAGACATACAAATCGGCGGCGCGTTGCGCCTGCGAGCGATCGTGACAGAGGGGGCGAGCTCCGCCAGCTGCCGCGACATGGCCGAGAACCTGCGTCGCACCGTGCTGGACGGCATGTCGCAGCACCATCGCCCGCATCCGACCCTCCCCTTTTGTGTCGTAAGGGTCATCATCGATCGAGTGCGCGGCGTTTTCCAACAGCCAGCGCATAGCGTTCACTTGGGCCACGGCATGACCGATCTCGGCCATCACGAGATCTGAAGAGATCGGCGGAAGCGTGTCGGTCACATGCTCCACCAGTGCCTTAGCTCCGCCGTACCAACAGGCCGCGACACCGATCGCCCCAACCCAGAAGCCGGGACGGGCCAGGTAGAAATCGGGTTCGCCGATTGCCAGATCCCCAGAGAGCGAGGGTCCTCCGAACTCGAGCGTGTCACTTAGTGAGTCGGCCATACCCACGGCCAACCAGGAATCCTGGTGGGTGGCGACGACGTGTTCGTTCAGCGTGACATCGAAAAGCCGGTAACCGTCGGGAGCATCGGCGGTCACCAGCGCGCGATCGATGACGCCATTGCCCGAGCAAAAGGGCTTCTGGCCCGTGAGATGCCACCCGTCGGATTCCTGGCGCGCCGCCGTTCCATCCGAGCCTGTCCGCGCCGCCCAGACACCGTAGACGGCGCCGGACACCGGCGTCATTCCGGCCTCATCCAGGATGGCCAGGGCATCGACGTGGCCTTCGGCCAGTCGCCCCAGTGACAAGTTTTCTGCAGCCCAGAGCGACAACGCCCTAAATCGTCGCCATGTTTGGCCCGATCCGGGCAGCGGCAGCGTCGGGGCTTCGACTTGGGCGATGCGCTTTAGGTCGGCGGCGATAGACATCGGGCTCCTTTCCTTTCAGATCGGGCGCGAAAAAGCGCGGAGCAGCAACGGATCGGCATCTACATGGGAAGGATCACGGGCGGCTGAATAAGCGGCATAGTTCGACTGCCTTTGTCGTTCCAAGACGCCGAAGTGTTGTGAACCCTTCTGTTTACCCTGCAAGCTGGCCGAACTGTTTTACCCTGCAAGCTGGTCGAACAAACCTCGAATAGGGCCAGCAACTCTGCCAAACCACTTGGCATCAGTCGTAAGGAGCAAGCTCGAGACGCGGTGGGTTTGGAAGAATATGTGAGGAGGTCGGACCCGACCAAGTAATCCCGAGCGCCCGGGCAAAAGCATGAACAATTGCAAACTGGGTAAATGAGTGGGCATGACTGAAGCTAGGGGAACGACGGAAGGTAGGGAAGATTTGTCCGAAGCTGAGGCGGAAGGTTCCGTTTCTGCCGGGGAAGCGGGAGCCGCAGTGGATGCTGGGAGTGCCTCCGAAGATGCTGGTCAGGCGCAAGTCATTGTCGGAGAGATCCCAGATGAACACGATCTCACCAAGATGATCTGGACGGCACGGTGCACTTTCCCTCCCCATGGGCTTCTAGGAAAGTTCGGTACTCGTGATCAAGCGGAGCGAAAAAGGGAAGAGCACCTGCTCGCACGCCATGGGCGTCGATAACTCTTCGGTGTCTATGACTTACCGTCATCCGAAGTTGGCCCTCGGGCTGTGAACAGACCCGCCAGATCCCGGGTGACGGCCCGGAATCTGGCGGTCAGGTTGCAAGCGTTCGGCTCGTGGGAAACCGTTCCCCTGTAGCCCCTAAGACTGACCGATGCCCGAGTGGCCGCTTCCTGACACGAGGCAGGAGTTATGCCTTTATGTTGTGAAACAGACCCCCGACCTCCGCGCTCCGATTGGCTCGTCGAAGTGCCCGGGTGAATGCTCCACCCGGGCGTCCATCTCGTTCCGAACTTTGAGCCGAGGCTGTCATCCACCGTGTGCTCCCAATGGCCACTCGGTCGGCGGGATGAGCGTACACGAATCGCCTCAGCGCGAGTTTCATCACGCACGATCGCTGTCGTTTCGGAGAAGGAATCGCTTCAATGAAGAAGGCTGGCGACGACGTTTATGACCAGGGCTACGATGACTGCGCCAAACAGATACGAGAATGCCGCATGGACAAGTGCGATCCTTCGTATTCGTTTCGTGGTCAGATTGGTGTCCGACACCTGAAATGTCATGCCGATCGTCAAGGCCAAGTAGGCGAAGTCGAGATAGGTCGGGGGATCGTCCTCGTTGAAGTCGATCCCGCCTTCGGGTTTCAAGTAAAACGTGCGGGCATAGCGCAGAGTGAACACCGTGTGAACCAGCGACCACGAAAGCGCCACGCTCAACACCCCCATTGCGATCAAATAGGCTTTCGTTCCGCCAACAGCCTTTCCGGCTTGGATAAGGACCAAGCCAACCGCGGCGAGCATGGCGACTCCACAAGAGAGCACGATGAGCTCGGACATCCGGATACTTGGGTCTTCTCGGCTGGCATGAGTTCTTGTTTCTTCGGAATTCAATTTCGCCACGGCGCCCCAGACCCACGCGATAAGGCCTATCGCTGTTACATCCCAGCCGATGAGAACGGCAGACTGCCAAATGGTCAGTACTGATGCAATCACCCCGCCAATCACGCCAACCGATGCGGCGATGGTAACGCGGACTCCTGAAGATGTGCCTCGAAGCCGGTCGGCGTAAAACAGTTGCAGGCTCACGGGCGAATCGTAGGCCCATCGGCTGCTCTTGATCTTTAGGACATGTCGCGGCACTTCTCTATTGGGCGGCGGCGAAACCTAAGGCATCGTCGCGGAATTCGTTCTGACTCAATCGGAAAGTTTTTGGCACCGAACAAGTGGAGCATGGGATGAGGGCCCGAACCGGTTGCGGTTAGTTGGCGAGGGCTCTGGGTATGTCAAGAGTGAGGTGAGGAGGAGAAATGACGGCGGTTGATGAAGGCACAGCGATCGGCAACGCTCGGGATGCTCTAGAACGAGTCGGAGCCGTTGTTGTGGAAAAAGTCCCAGATGTTATTGAGGCCACGAAGGCGGGCCTGCGGAGCGTCGCGGATCACGGCGAAGCTCTGGCGGCAGTTCTGCCGGCCAGCGAGGATTTCGGCCAGTATGCCAAAGCCGGCATGGGGCGCGTTCAGGGGGCGGCGGATCGCCTTGACATCGAGTTGCCTGGTACCTTTCACAAGACCACCCGCAGGTCCCGCTGGCGACGCGGACTGACGTTTCTCGCATTGGGGATTTTGGCCGGGTTGGTCCTCAACCGGATTCTCCAAAACAGACAATCCGGCTCGAGCGAGCCAAACGTGCCTTTGAGCCAAAAGGACCCAGGCATGGTGGGTCCCTACCATTCGAGTTTGGCGGAATCGGGCGACGAGCGAAGCGTGTTTCACGACCGAAGCGACTGCCCTGCTGGTAGTCGGATCAAGCCCGAAAATCGTGTCTCCGGAACAGCTGGTCGATCCAAATGCAAGGACTGCCAGAACATTGCGGCCTAGGGGGTTGTCATCTTTCGAGGCGGGCGACCGTCTTGCGCGGTCGGGTCGTTGCCAGTGGAGTTTCGTGGGTACACGTAGAAAGGCCGTGGCACAGGCGCGAATGAGGAGGGGTTTCGGCGCCCTTTTCCGTCGCTACACGAGCCGACATGGCTCGTGGTTGTGCCAGCCGCTTCTTTCTTCCTCCGGCGGACCCATTGGCACGTCTCCGGTGAGAGGATGGGGTGACGATGGCTGAGGAGCACTGGAAAGATTCACCCGAAGCACAGGACTTTCCCGCCGCTCAGTCGTATCTCACCTTGCTCGTTGGACTCGATTCCGCCACCAAACTACGGAAAGCCCTGAAAAAGGAGAAATCCCTCAGTCATTTTGCGGCCAAGGATATCTTGCGGGCTGCCGGTCTCACCCTTTTGGCGGCTGACGATCCCGAGGTGGCCGCGGACCTCGAAAAGGTCAAGTTCGGCACCAAGCTCTCCCCTGTGCTGCTGGTCCAGGGCGAGCCATTGTGGATCGCCGACGGGTATCACAGGGTGTGCTCCAGCTACTACCTCAATGAGAAGGCTCTCGTGCCCTGTCGCATCGTCTCTCGACATTAGAACGCTCCAATGACGAACTGTGCCCCATGGTTGGGCACAGTTCCAGCACCGACTTCGGTCAGGTTACGGCGCGCACGTGCGCACACCATCCTGATCGGGTGACGTCACTGAGGCGAATGCAACGGGTGCCACCTCGCCGAGCACGCCGCAATCATCAACGCCGCTGGAGCTCGAATCGGTGTTCATGCACAGCGGTGGCGTTGTCAGCGCGCCAAAAAGCCGGGCAGTCCCTGACCCGGTTCTTGGCAGTCAGGTTGCAAAGAGCCGGCCCGTGCAACCGTTGCGCTGAACCTCCTGACCTCAGTTAACTAGACAACATCAGCAGGATGTAACTCGCTGGAGGGCACGTTTTTACCGCATTCCCGGCGGGTAAGGATGATGTGACGCAACTATGAAAGGACTTCATGATGGCTGATAACTCAAAGGATACGGGCCCCGAAGCAGGCGCGAAGGGTGTGGTCGAGGGGGTCAAGGGCAAGGTCAAAGAGTCACTGGGTGCCGCTACCGGAAAGGATGACCTTCGTCGCGAGGGTAGAGCTCAACAAGAAAAGGCAGACTCTCAGAGAGAGGTAGCTACCAAAGAGGCCGAAGCCGAAAAGGCTCGGGCGGAGGCAAGCGCCCATGAAGCCGAGCAGCGCAGTCATCAGGACTAGGACTGAGCTGCCGAGCTCCAGGTTCGCATCGCACAGTGTATTCGGATCAACCGTCGTCTCCGATGCTATGAACCGACTACCGCCCGAAGAGTTTCCCAATGCCAATGGAGATGAAATAGAAGAGGACCAGGGGTAATGCCAGGGCCAACATCGAGAAGGGATCCGAGCTCGGAGTGGCCACGGCAGACACCACCGTGATGATGATGATGGCCCAGCGCCACGAACGCAGGAGACCGGCAGGCGTGACGATCCGGGCCAACTCCAATGACACCAGAATCACCGGAAACTGGAAGGTCAGACCGAACAACGTCATCATCAACACGATCAAGCTCAGGTAGGGGATCGGATCGTAGATTGCCTGGAGGTTGGGTCCGCCAACTGCCTTCAGGAAGGCGAGTGCGTGCGGGAGCGTCGTATACGCGGTGGCCGCTCCCAAAATGAAAAGCAAGAAGGACGTCGCAACGAAGGGTACGGCGTACTTGCGTTCCTTGGACTCGAGACCCGGCGAAATGAAGCGCCAGAACTGGAAGAGGATGACCGGAGAGGCCATCACCAGCCCCCCGAACACGGCGATTTTGACGCGCAAGCCCAAGCCATCCAAGGGCGACGTCACATAAAGGTTGCAGGTGGAACCCGATCCGGCGATCAAGGATCGGGTTGATCCGGCACGGCTGGCATCGACATTGCAAAGTGGTCGAATGAGAAAATGCAGGATCGGCTCGTAGACGATCACCGCCACCACCGTGGTGACGGCCACGGCGACGAGACAGATCATCAGGCGGTGCCGCAGTTCACCTAAGTGCTGACGCAGGTTCATGTCGTTCGCCGAGGGTTTCTCGTTCGGCAGTCTCTCCTTGCGGCTGATGTTGAGGAGATTGGTCATCGAAAACTCCGCGTCCAGTCAGTTCAAGTTGGCATCGACCGATGTCTCCATCGGCTTCGATTGCGGGCCCGATGGGCGCAGTGAGTCGCTCATTGGTCGGGGATCAGGGGGTGGGTCATCGATCTGGTGTGTCTGCCCCACCTGATCCCAGATCTCAGCCAGTTCAGATCGCTCGCCGGCGCTGACGCCATCGGGAGAGACTTTCGAAAGGTGGTTCAACAGAGCGGTGGGAGATTTTGCCAATCGGGCAACGTCGGCGGTGGAAGGGAGGTCGGGCAGATTGCTGCGAACCTCGGATTCCATCCGAGCGCGAAATTGGTTAAAGGAGCGCCACGCCCCACCGACCTGACGAGCCACCTCGGGTAGCTTGTCGGGGCCGAGCAGCAATATCGCCACAACACCAATGATCAGGAGTTTCCCGGGATCAAGGTTAAACATGCCGACCGCGTGGGTGCGATCCTAAGGGCCCAAGATCAATCGACCCGATCGCCGTGGTCATCGCCGTGCTGGCGGCCGCGATGGCTCGGTTGGTCTCACTCAAGCAGGGTCGCATCTCGGTGACTATTCGGACCGACCAGTGATCCGTATGCGACTCCATCTGACATCTTTCTGTCGTGCGGCTCCGAATAGTCCCTACACGGTTCCCACCGCTTGGTGAGCCGAATGAAAAGGAGACATTCATGCTGGGTGAGATTTTTGGTGTCGACGGCATTGTCGTCGTGATCGTGTTGGCGGTCGTGCTCTTCGGCGGAGCCGCCATTCCAAAACTGGCCCGTAACATTGGGTCGGCCAAGAATCAGTTCGAGAAGGGCCTCGAAGACGGAAAGAAGGCCACGGCCCCAGCGACGGTGGTTCACGTCCACGAGACGCCAGCGTCGGCACGAGAAGTGGTTTGACCCCATGGCCAGCCCGCTCTTTCCGGGTAGTGAAAGATCCCGCGTGCGGAATACCGGCTTAACTGACGGTCAATCCCATGCATTCATGCACCCTGACATCGAAGCGACCATGCGACTGCGAACAAGGGTCGCATGCAAGGGATAGGCGAAGTCAGCGCTGGTCATTTCGATTGCTCGCTTTAGCGAGGTTGCCTTGGCCGAGGTCTACCGGCGACATGGTGGAGCTGTGTTTGGGCCGGAACCCGGGATAGGTGACTATCACATTCGCTGGGTCGCCGAGCCCATCTCAACTAGGCATCAATGTCGAACCGGCGGGT
Source organism: uncultured Acidimicrobiaceae bacterium (assembly GCA_963821755.1). Taxonomy (GTDB): domain Bacteria; phylum Actinomycetota; class Acidimicrobiia; order Acidimicrobiales; family RAAP-2; genus Bog-473. The sequence goes on along the minus strand of CAWGEX010000003.1, from coordinate 1,041,583 downwards.
GGTTGGGTGGTTCCCTCTTCTCCGATGCTGGTGGAAGGGACGATCTGAATCGAGGTTTTCGTCATGCCAGAGCGCGGTATTGCCTGGGTAGGCGGCGGTGATATTGCCGGGGCGGGTCAAGGGAATCACATTCTCGACACCTTCAGCCTTCTCCACAACGTTCGAGGTCACTCTCACTCTGGCGGCCTCGAAAGGGGAAACCAAACCAAACCAAACCAAACCCCATCCAACAAGTCCTTGGCAACGAACAAGTGGACATGAAGTTGGAACAGCTGGGCTATGGACCAGAGCGCGTACCCAGGCCGATTGGGTTGACCGCCACAGTGGCATTTATGGCGGGAGGACTCCTCATCGTGTGGTCCACCTATATTCACCTTCACCTCTGGAGGAATTTGGGCTACCGCCACATTCCAACGATTGGAACCCTCTTCCTCGTTCAGTCCATTGCCGGTCTTCTGGTTGGACTTCTCATCATCTTCGTCTGCCGGGTGTGGGTTGCCATTGTTGGAGTCGGCTTCGCGCTATCCACCATGATTGGTTTTCTCGCCTCGATCCACTATGGGCTCTTCGGGTTCAAGGATTCGTGGTCTGCCCCCTTCGCCCATCAGGCCTTTGCCATCGAGATCGCCACCGTCATTGTCTTGACCATCGCCGCGGCGTTGTGCCTGAGCAGATCGGCGGAATCTCGCGCCCAAATGTCACATATCTGACATCCGACTGTCGGATGTATCCGAACAGGTGTGCAGTTACCAAATCAGGAGGTAAGTAATGTCGTCAGATCCGAGAGCACTCAATGAGTTGCTCGAAGAATCCCAAGACCTGCAGGCAGATGCCCTGCGGCCGACCCACGAAGCGCTCGACGAGCTCGTCGAACTCAACCACTCGCCCAACGACGAAGACCATACGTCGAACCAAGCGTTCCATGTCGAGCACCAGGACAGATTGCGGGCCAGCCTTGGCACCACCACGCTGTTGGGCGCGGCCGGCGGCGCGGCCCTGGTCGGCCTGCTCGCTTCGCCGGCCTTCGCCTCGAGCTCGAGCGACGTGCAGATCCTCCAGACAGCGAACTCAATCGAGAATCTGGCCATCTCCACCTACAAGACGGCCCTCACGCTGCCCTACATCGGGGGATCTGCGGCCAACCCGGTGGTGACGAAGTTCTGCCAGGTCACCATGGGCCAACACATGCAGCACGACGACGCCTTCTCGGCCGCCGTCAAACAGCTGGGGGGCAAGGCCCAGAACGCCTCCGATCCGGCCTTCGTGCCGGTGGTCAACAAAGCGGTCAAGTCCATCACGGCCGCGACCCCTTCGGCCGGAGCACTGCAGGTAGTCGCCTTGGCCCTTGAGCTCGAGAACATCGCGGCCGAGACCTACGTCAAGGACACGGTGCTGGCCAAGTCGACCACGAACAAGGCTCTCTTCGCCTCGATCATGGGGATTGAGGCCCAGCACGCCAGCGTGCTGCTGGCGGTCCAGGCTCTCTTGCAAGCTGGGGCCCCGCAGCTCATCTCCCTCGCCCCCGGAACCGCCGCCATGCTGCCCGCCGCGGCCGGCAGCGTCGGCTTCCCCAATGCCTTCTACAAGACCAACCAAGCCGCCCCGGCTAGTCAAGGAGCTGTCAAGTGAGTAAGAAATCCAAGTCCACGAAGGGCTTTGGCGGTACCGAGTCTGAACTGGTCTCCATGACCAGCGATCTCGACCAACTCCACCATGACGTCGGCATGCCGGCCATGGAGGCCGGAGTCACAGAGATGATCGAGCACATGGGCGAGGCCGCCGGGCCAAAGTCGAACAGCCGTCGGACCTTCCTCATTGGGACCGGTGCAGCCTTCGCTGGTGGCGCCGCTCTCCTCGCGATGGGTGCGGCTCCGAGCTTGGCCGCCGCGGCCTCACGAGCTGACGGGTCAGCGTCGCGACTTCACTCCCTCGACGCCGCCTTCCCCCCGGCCAACCTCAAAGGTGACCTGGCCGTGGCCGCGGTGGCGGCCAGCCTCGAGAATCTCGCCGTCTTTGCCTACACGGCCGGCCTCAGCGCCGCGACGGCTGGAAAGTTGGGCACGGTACCTCCGGCGGTGGCGCAGTTCGCCACCACGGTCAAGGGCCAACACACCCAGCACGCGGCAGCCTGGAACGGCGTGTTGGCTGGAGCGGGCAAGCAGAAGGTGACGGTGACGTATCCGCCACTCACCCCGACCATTCAGGCTGACTTCGCCAAGGTCACTGACATCACGGGGCTGGCCCAGTTGGCCCTCACCTTGGAGACCGTCGCCGCCCAGACCTACCAGGCTGAGACGTCCATGTTGAAGAGCTCGGCGGCGATTGGGCTCTCGTCCTCCATCCAGCCGGTAGAGATGCAGCACATTGCCATCCTCTACTACGTGCTCGGTGAGTACCCTGGCGCCCAGACGTCCGCGGGTACTCCGGTGGCATTCAACCCGACCTCAATGGCGGTGTAATCACAATGCTGCGGCGAGTGCGAATTGGAACCGGCGTCCTGGTGTTGGCAGGCGCCCTCCTCTTCGTCGCCTTTGGAGGGGGCGGCGAATCCGCCGGACCGGGTTCGTCGGCTTCATCGGTCTCCTCCGGCTCGTCAACGGGGACGTCGATCTCCATCTCGAATTTCATGTTCAGCCCCATGACCTTGTCGGTCAAGCCTGGGGCCACCATCAGCGTCACGAACAAGGACTCGGCCACTCACACGTTGACGGCGTCGGGCCCGGGCGGGTTCAACACGGGCAATATCTCCCACAACCAGACCAAGACGTTCACGGCACCTACCAAGCCTGGCATCTACCACTACATCTGCAATATCCATCAGTACATGATGGGGACGATCAAAGTCTCTTGAGCCGGTTCGGATTGACGTCGAGAGTCGCATTGAGGTGGGGAATTTCTGTGATTTTTCCGGTCCGTGCAGGCCCGATCTGCCGGTAGGCGTTGGAAAACGCACTCAGCTGGCTCCGTTACCTTCGCCCCTCGCATTCCAACGGGGGCTCGTAACGTGGCAACAAGGGTCCGCAGACTAGTGACGAAGATGGCGCGAGGCACGAGCCTCGAGTGTGTCTCCGTAACGGACCGGTCGGCTGCCGAAGAGCTACTGAGGCAGGAAGGTAGTTCGTCATCATCCCCCCAGCGGGTTTCTTCATTCGGTAAATTGAGTTCAGGGATGAAAGGGGATGGTAGGTGTCCAAAACCGAACGGAAGTCTCCTGTGATTTGGCGGTGCACCGGCTGTGGATCGTTGGTCCATCCCTCCGACGACCGCACGCCAGCAGCATGGTGCTCTCGGTGTGAGCGAGTGATTCAAGCTACTCGCGACGGAGGGTGATGTGCACCGACGGGTGCTGGCGAAGCAGCTGCCGTTTGTTCCTCCGAATTATCGCCGTAAATGTGGTGCACGTGGTGCGAAATTCTCTGAAATGTGCAACACGGAAATACCACGCGCCGTTGGCAATAGTGGTCACCTGCCGGCCAATCGTGGACCATCAAAAACGGCGAGCTCGCTGCGTCCATTTGAGTAATCACAGGTGAATGGGTTGGGCCGAAAGATATTGCCAAGCTGAGGCTCGTGGGTCGAATCCCGTCATCCGCCCTAGTTGTGAGACACGAGCGCACGCAATTCCGAGAGCTCGCTCGGCATGGCAATCAGACGAAGACCACCGCGTTCCGTCAGCCATCGACGATTGAGCACGTGCAGTTCGTTGGACTCGCTGTATCGATTCAGGATCACCACGATCTCGGTTGAGAAATTGCAGCCACCGGAGAGCGCCTGCATAGAGAGGCGCACCGAATTGATCGTGCCCAGACCGGCGTCAGCGATGAGCAACACCACGTCAGGTGACAGGCGTCGCACCATCGTCACTGCGTCGCCATCGCCAGCTTGCGGTGACCGCACCCCGCCGGCAGTCTCGATCAGGCCGACGTCGACTTGATCAGTGGGCCAGGTCATTTCTGCGAGCAGGTCGTCCAGTGTGATTTCGGGCCGGCCGAGGAATGACGCCGCCATGGGTGGTGCCATCGCAACCTCGTAGTTTCGATGCGGGAGGCAGACGATCTCGGGTGGTTCACCCGATGCTGCGCCAAGAACGGCCGAATCGAGACCCTCAGTGTCGTCCAGCGGATCAAAGGACTGGGCGGGCTTGCGGGCCGCCACCGTGACGCCGGACTTTCGGAGGTCGGTGAGGATTTGCGCGGAGACCCACGTCTTACCGACGTCTGTCCCGGTTCCGACCACGACAACGAGGCGCGCCGGCCGCGGGCCTTTCACTGCATCTGAGCTGGGGCAGGCGGGTCGATTCCAGCGGGAGTCCGCAACAGGGCCAAGGCCTCAACCAGCTGGGTGACGTCGTCGTCGGTGTGCGCGGCGGACAGCGTCACCCGCAACCGGCTGGTTCCGACCGGGACGGTCGGCGGTCGGATCGCCGGCACCCAGAGACCCTGCGCCAGCAGCGCCGCCGAGGCTCCGAGGGCCTCCTGCTCGCTGCCCAAAATGATCGGGATGATCGGGCTCGGGTGGGGTCGGGCCACTCGGGCCACCAGCTGGATGAGTCGCTCGGTCAATGAATCCCCCTCGGGTGAGCGAAGGACCCCGAGGGCAGCCAGCGCTGCCGCGGCATCGACCGGCGAGAGGGCCGTCGAGAAGATGTAGGGCCGGGCCCGGTTGACCAGGAGATCGATCACCGGTTGGGGGGCCGCGACGAAGCCGCCCAGGGAGCCAAGCGTCTTGGACAGGGTGCCCACCCGCACCAGCATCAGGTCGTCCCCGGTGCCGGTTGACCGGGCGAGGTGAGGCGGCAGGTGAGGACCGAGGACGGCGTGGGCCTCATCAAGGACGAGGAGAGCTCGGTGGTGATGGCAGATGGCGGCGATCTCCGCCACGGGTGCGACATCGCCGTCCATGGAGAAGACCGAATCGGTCACCACCATGGTCGGTGCGGCGGCGCCGGCTGTCTCCTGCTCCAACAGGTGGGCCAGCTGTTCGAGGTCGTTGTGCCGATAGACAGAGAGCCTGGAGCGCGACAGTCGGCATCCGTCAATGATGGAGGCGTGATTGAGCTCGTCGGAGAGGACATGCACATCTGGTCCTCCCAACACACTGAGCACACCAAGGTTGGCCGCGAATCCGGTCGGGAAGATGACGGCGCCTTCGGTTCCCTTCCACTCGGCCAGCGCCCGCTCCAACTCCGAGTGCACGGGTCGAGATCCAGTCACTAGCCGAGAGGCACCCGACCCGGTGCCCCACCGCTCCAGCGCCGTGGCGGCAGCAGTGATGACGGCCGGGTGACTGCTCAGACCGAGATAGTCGTTGGAGGCAAACGAGACCACTGGTGATCCCTCGACGTCGCCGGTTGGTCCCTTGGCATCGAACTCCCTCGGCGCCCGCCAGCGTCCCTGCTCCACGACCGCGTCGAGTTGTGCTCCGATCCGTTGCGACCAGATGACTGGGCTCACCGAGTCATCGCCGGGGTCACGACGTCGTCGATCGACGCCGCCAGCACGTCCACGATGCGTGTGATTTCTGCCGCGGTGATCGTGAGCGGCGGCATGATCACCACCACGTCGCCCAGGGGGCGCAGCAACACGCCCCGCTCGACCGCGCCGGCACAGACCTTCCGGCCCCAACGCAGCCCAGGCGTGGGGGGCGCCAGCTCAATGCCGACCATGAGGCCCCGTTGCCGCACGGCGGCCACTCCGGCTCGGCCGGAGATCTGCTCGTGCAACAGGGCGGCCAGCTGCGTCGCCCGCTTGTTCACCTTGGTCAGCACGTCCCAGGCGTCGAACAATCGCAGGTGCTCCAAGGCGACGGCCGCCGCCAGGGCATTGCCGCCGTAGGAGTGGCCGTGGAAGAAGGTCTGCGGTCCGAGGTCCGGGTCCAAGGAACGCGTCGAACACCCGACCCGATGCCACGGTGGCCGACATGGCGAGGTAGCCACCGGTGATCCCCTTGCCGACGCACAAGAGGTCAGGTCGGATGCCGCACTGCTCCGAGGCGAACAGGGTTCCCGTGCGTCCGAAGCCGGTCGCCACCTCGTCGCAGACCAGCAGGACGCCGGCGCTGCGACAGGCCTCGCCCAGTGACCGCATGTCGGCGGGAGTGGCGCACAATATCCCCGACGCACCCTGGACCAAGGGCTCGACCACCACGGCCGCGAGCTCGTCGGCGTGGGCATGCACGGCGGTAACGGCCTTGGGCGCCCACTCGGGGTCGGCATACCCCGGCGTGCGGAGCGCCCGGAAGCACAGCGGCTCGAAGACGGCGCTGAAGACGCCGCCGTCGCCCAACGAAAGCGAGCCGATGGTGTCGCCGTGATAGGCGTCACCCAGCGCCAGGAATCGGGTCCGGCCCGGAATCCCCGAGTTGACCCAGTACTGGAAGGCAAGCTTTAGCGCCTGCTCGACGGCCACCGCTCCGTCGGCAGCGAACAGGAAGTGCGGATCGTCGACCGGCACGACCCGGGCCAGCGCTTCGGCCAGTTCAATCACCACGGTGTTGCCGTTTCCGAGCATGGTGGAGTGGGCCACCTTGTCGACCTGGGTGATCAAAGCCTGATCGAGCTCGGGCACCCGGTGCCCCAGCGTGTTCACCCAGAGCGACGAAATCGCATCGAGGTAGCGACGTCCGTCGGCGTCGATGAGGTCGCGTCCCTCGGCCCGCTCAATGATGAGGGGGGCGTTGTCCGCGAAAGATCCCATCTGAGTGAATCCATGCCACACGACGGCAGCGTCTCTCTCGACCCAGGGTCTACTCATTGCTCCCGATTCTCGGTCAAGGTCATGAGGCGAGTCCATTCACGCCTCCACACCTGAAAGCGAGGGTCGGACCCCACCGCAAGGTGAGTGGCTCACCTGCGCGAGCAACCTCGGCTGCGAACACCCCTGGTTACTCGCCGGTCACCAAAAATCACCTCCTAGTGGCGACGGGGCGGTGGCGAAGGTTCGTACCGGCTTCCGGCCTCGGACGTATTGGGTGGACAAGAGCAGACCGGCCGTACCCAGGGACGATCTGATGCTTGGGCCTGCGTCCCGCCAGTCTCTCCGGTGTTCGCGAGCCGTCCTTAACACGCTGGGGCGCGACCCGCGGCAGATCGTCTCTCGCACGACCACACCTTCGTCCAGCCGTCGAGGAACTTTCACCGCCCAACCCACGTAAGCATGACCTCCCCGATTGGGCGGTCAATCCATTGCACCCAGATGACTGTCGCTGCCTTGTGATACGAAGAAAGCCGATGGCACTCCTCAGGAGACGCGGCGCCAGCCAGGAGCCCCGCACGTGAGCGGAATGAGAGCCTGGAAATGGCATCTGCTGCCGCTGGTCGTGGTGCTCGGATCGGTCTCATTTCCGCTGTGGTCGGGGAGCACTGCGGCAGCGGGAGCAGCTCCGGCCGTGACTCCCAAATTCGCGGTTGGCACAGTGACCGACACCTTTGTGGATCCGCACCGCACGACGCCCGCCTGGGACGGGAGTCCGCAGCTGCCGACTCGGACCCTGGTCACGACGATTCTCTACCCAGCGACGGGCCCGACTGGCGGCCCTACCGAATCAGGGGCCATAGCGGACAAGAGTGCAGGGCCATTCCCGTTGATTGTCTTCGCCCACGGCCTGGGCGGCACGCCGCAGGACTACATCAATTTGCTGACTGCTTGGGCATCGCAAGGGTTCGTCGTCGCTGCGCCGCTCTTTCCGCTGTCGAACGCCAATGTCGCCGGTGGCGCCGACGCTGGTGACGTGGTGAATCAACCCGAAGACATGAGCTATGTGATCGACGCCGTTCTCGACGACTCGCTCCTTCCAAGTGGGATCCTCTCAGGGCTGGTGGACCCCAAGGAGATCGGTGTCGCCGGTCACTCCAACGGAGCGGTCACCACACTTGGTCTGGTGGCCAACACCTGCTGCTTCGACTCCAGGGTGAAAGCGGCCGTCGTGATGGCGGGCACAACTGAGGGCTTCCCACCCGGTCACTACGACTTTTCGAATTCGCCGCCGCTCCTGCTCGTCCACGGCACGTCGGACCAGCTGATCCCCTACCGGAGCGCTCCCCTGATTTACAACGAAGCACAGGGCCCCAAGGGTCTCCTGACCCTCGAAGGTGGTTCCCACGACGCAGCAGGCGGCCAAGACCCGCGGTCGGCGCCGGCTGTCATTCGCACGACGACCGACTTCTTTGAGGCGTACCTCACCGGCAATCGAGGGGCCCGCTCTCGACTGTCCACGGACGGGCGCAGTTCGACCACCAAGATCGCTCTGAATCTGACGCCAGGCTCTCGTGGAGTGACCATTGCGGTTCCGCCTGTTCCGGTGGTTCACCTGCAGGCTTCCGTATCACCGGACCACAACCTCACCAGCGGCGAGGCAGTTACCGTCAAGTGGAGCGGCTATACAGCCGGCAAAGTCATCAACATTCTTGAGTGCTCCCACGTTGACATCTCGTCCGGCAGTTCAGCCGGGTGTGATTTCGCCAATGCCGGCCTGCTTCACCCCGACCCCGCTGGCCACGGGCACTTCACCATGCACATCGTGGCTGGCAAGGTTGGCGATGGCGTGTGCGATTCGACCCATCCCTGCTTCATTGCTGTCAACAACGCAAGCTCGCTGAGTACTTCGAACACGAAGACCCTCAAGATCATGTTCGCCTCCTCCCAGAATTGATCTACCCTCAAAGACATCTGGATGGTGGAGTGCTCTCCCAGTGAAAAAGGTTCGGTGGGCGAGCGCCGTGGATCTGGCCGGCTGTTTCGGCCTGCTGGACAGAGTACGCACCGAAGGGGATTGTCTGGCCGAGGTGCCAGCCCGATAGCCGAGCGGCTTCAGCGGTCGCGACCATCTCGTCCGCACTCGCCGGATCGGCCAATCGTCCCTGAGTGATGGTCACCCGATCCTGGGCGAAGTACATGCCGCCGACGCTGCCGACCTCAGCCACGTTGTCGTCGTTGAAGGCGGATCGGAGAGCCATCTCGTTGCGTCCGAGACGAACCACCAGGAGAAACGGAGCATCGGCGACTTGCTGCTATGCGGGAGGCGAGTGAGATCTTCCCGCGTGAGGTCATCCGGTGCACTTAGCGGGATTTCGTCGGTGTGAGCTTGCGGCCAGTGCTCAAGATCAGAGTCGGCCCCAGGTCGTGACCATGGCGATGACCTCGGACGCGACCCAAAAGCGACGGGGTCGGCCCGGTCCCGCCGTCGCCTTGTCGTAGGTCTCGAGGATCCTTCGCTCAGCCAGTGTTGCGAGAGCGGTCCGCGCCGCACGCTCTGACACCCCGACGAGCTTCGCGACCAGTTCCGAGGAAACGACGGGGTGCTCGATCAAGACAGGGAGCACCAGCCGGGCCGTGGCGTCGGTGCGCAGGTCATCGATACGCCCGCTCCACTCTTCCAGGAGCTGTTCGGAACGCACCATCAACCCTTGGGTTGCCTCGCTCGAATACTGAAGTTCAGCCGCAAGCCATTCCACCCAGGGGTCGAGCTCGCCGTGGCGGAACCTGGTCATGCCGGCCAGGTACCCCCCGGGGTCTCGGGCAATGAAGACGCTGACGGGGGGAGGGACACTGATTCCAGTGCGATGGACAAGGATCCAGCCGATCAGGATCCGTCCGATACGGCCGTTGCCGTCGCCGTAGGGGTGAATGGTCTCGAACTGAGCATGGGCGACTGCCGCCTGGGTGACTGGGTCCACCCACTCGGCGTTTACGAAGCCGATGAGGTCGACCATGAGGTCCTCGACCCGCTCGGGTGGGGGAGGGACGAAGGAGGCGCTGCGCGGTGAGGTTCCACCGATCCAGGACTGGGCCGTGCGAAAGGCGCCGACCATCTCCTCGGGCAGGCGACCGGTCGGGCCCATCAGGCGCCGATGCCACTCATGGATATCCTCGATGGTGAGGTTGCGCCCGGCCCCATCGAGCGCGTGGCGCACGGCCGTGAGGTTGTCGGCCACCCAGGCGGCAGTGGCGTTAGAGGTGTTGCCGACCTCGGCCGCAGCGACATCGGTGAAAGGGGTGCGCACTCCTTCGATGTACGAGGACGCCACCCCTTCCGCCCGCAGCAATAACAAAGCGAGCGGCTCGAACCGGGCGGAGGCGCCGCCGCTCGCCCGCACGGCCGCGAGGGCTTGTTCGGTGCGGCGGGCCGTACGAATACCGACCTCGAATTCCTGGCTAGCGAGGAGGCGCGGGACCCAGGCGCGGGCTGGGGCGCCGTTCCACGTCACGGTTTCCTCGTGACCTCGCTCCCTGCCTTCCTCAATTGGCACCATAACGGAAGAATAGTAGTGGAAGCTTCCGTAATAGGCGGAATTGCGGAAGATTGGCAGTCACGGACTGCGGGCCGCTTGTGCGGTCAGTCGTGCAACCGTGATTCAGATGAGACGATCGCCCTCACCGTCTTACGAACTAGACCTGAGACATCGGCTAGCTGGCGGATCGAAGCGCCAGCACGATGTGCAACCCGAGTCGTATCGTCGCGGATCCCCACTTCTTTAGCTGCCCTCTCTGCGCTGAGGCCCACGACGACCAGAGCGGAACCAGCCTCGCCCTCTTCACCACCTCTGTACTTGTCCATGGCGGAAGACGCCGCCAACACCTCGGCATCGCTGTAGCTCATCTTTCCTCCCTCAGACCGAGAGCGAGCTTGTCCCGGATCGCCATCAACAGCGCCACTCGGAGTGACATCTCGGCCCTTGCCTCGGCATCTTTGAGGTGAGCCAACGTCATTCCGACAAGTTCAAGCCCCTCGACCCGTTCGAGCTCAATGCTGACCACTGGCCCGATTTTTGCCACAGGTGGTGCGAATCGGGACATGGGGACCATGCCAACGGGGTCGTGCCGCCCCGGCTAGGCCGTTTGACGATGAACCTCGAAACGTCAGAGTGCGCCCAGGAAGTCGCGGCGCCGCCGGGTTCTGTCGATGGGTAGGGGAGGGGGGCGAGCGTGAACCTAGAGGGGCCATGATTGGCACTATGAGCGACTCAATACGTCCAGCGAAGCCCGACCATCAGCCAAATCGATCAAAGGAGGAATCGCCAAGCGACAACATAAATGGGGAAGGAGCTGGTCCTCCGGGCAGAATCGAAGTTGTCATACGTCGGGCCGACAGGTTTCAGCAGGACCACGGTGTTCTCGGTTTCCCCTTTGCGGTTATACAAAAGTTCGGCAACGATCAGGCAGGTAGCAAGGCGGCGCTCGTTGCCTACTACGGTCTTTTCGCGCTATTTCCGCTTCTGCTCCTGTTCACGACCATCCTGGGCTACACCCTGCATGACAACAAGAAGTTGCAGACGGACCTCGTCGACAGCGCTCTCGGAAACTTTCCGATCATCGGTCCTCAGCTGCAGTCGCACACGCATGCCCTCACCGGAAGCGTGTCAGCAGTGGTCATCGGAAGCCTCCTCCTCTTGTATGGCGCGGTTGGGCTCGGACTGGCGGCGCAGAGCGCGATGAACGTGGTTTGGAATATTCCCTACGTTCGCTGGCCCTCTATCTATGTGCGTTACCTGCGAGCGTTGGGGGTCCTCGTCTTGATTGCTTTCTCCGCGATTGGTTCGACGGTACTCACCGGGTTCGCGACCTTGGTCTCCCATGGCTGGATAGCGACGGGACTGCTGGTGGTCGGATCCCTCGCGTTGAATTTCTGCCTCATCCTGCTGGCGTTCAACCTTTTGACGGCAGACGCGCTCAACTGGCGCGAGATCGTCTTCGGGGCCGCGTTGGCGGCCGTATTCTGGCAAACGTTGCAGCTAATCGGAAGTTGGTATATAGGTCGCGAGCTGCAGCACGCCACGAACACCTATGGCTTCTTTGGCATCGTGATCGTCTTGCTCACTTGGATCTACTTGGGTGCTCAGCTCTTCCTGCTCGCGGCTGAGATAAACGTGGTCCAGCGCTATCGCCTCTGGCCGCGGTCGATGACCCAACCGCCACTTACGGCGGCCGACAGACTGGTCTTTGAGCGCCTGGCACAAATGGAGATTCGTCGGCCCGAAGTCGAGCTCGAAGTTAACTTCACGCCCGAAGCCGATCTCGATCCGCTCGAGACGACATCTGCTTAGTCATCGAACGAACCTGATGGGTGAGGTGCCGCCAACAACCAGATGCATCCACCTGATGGCTGGCCCAGCCCGAGGAAGGCGAAGCCGCCGAGTACTCCGTGGCGGGCGAAGGAGACCGGTCGGACGGTTACGACGACGAGCGACACGGGTTCATGGAGGACCGCCAGCCAATAGATGGCGGGGATTCACCCTGACTCGAACGGCTGATCGATCGGCACCGCTCGTACGTGGAAACCGCCCGGATGGGCTTTCATCAACGGTTCGCCTGCGGTTGCGGGCGCGGCGAGGTCTTGATCCGCTATTCCGGCTTGATCCTCGATCACCCTAACGTGCCTCCTGGCCGTGGCCGGACTCTCCTCGTGCCCCGACTCTTCAGCGAGATGTTCAAGCTGACGCTTTTCCCGTCGGCGCCGAAGCGGACCAATCGGTGCCGCCGGCAGATCTCCCTGTCCCATGAGCTGAGCTTAGGGAGTCACCCCTCACCGCCGTCCGGTCGTCGGTGCCCTCTGTCGCTTCGCACCCACCATCTCGTTGCGGGTAGGTTTCGGGAGGGCCTGGGTTAGAGAGCAGCCCGGGTCCGTTCCGAGTCAAACGTGACCGTCACCGGGGGTTTCGTCTTGGAAGTGGTCCCTTGGGCGATCCCAGGGAATTGCCCTCTCTGCGGCGAGTTCGCTCAAATCGAGTTTGACGACGCCGAGGGCGGCACGGACCCGGGTAACACCGTGATGATGCGGGAAGTGTCCTGCACCAATGTCGACTGCTATTACTTCCCGCCCCACGTAGCAGAAACCGGGGAGATGAGGCCACCCGGCTCCTGACTACCAGGGGGTTGGACCCCCCCCAGTACGCCGTCACGGCGCCGGCCGCCCGGTGGTTTGCGGGCTGACGTCTCCGACGAGCCGCTCCCGGACTGATCGGGCGGCGGCGACCATGTTGGTGAGGGCAGGCAGCACTTCTTCCCACCGGCGGGTCTTGAGTCCGCAGTCCGGGTTGACCCATACCTGATCGACCGGCAATGCATCGAGTGCCCGTTCGATCAATGTTGCCATCTCGTCGGCGGAAGGGACAGTGGGAGAGTGGATGTCCCAGACGCCAGGCCCGACGTCGGCCAGATGGTTTGATTTGGACAGCTGGGTGAGAACGCCCATTCCGCTGCGGGCCGCCTCGATGGAGATGACGTCGGCATCAAGGGCGATGATGGCATCGATGATGTCGCCGAATTCGGCGTAGCACATGTGGGTATGGATCTGGGTCCCATCGCTGACCCCGGCGGTGGCCAGTCGGAAGCATTCGGTGGCCCAATCCAGGTAGTCGTCACGATCTTGACGACGGAGAGGCATTCCCTCGCGCAAGGCCGGTTCGTCCACCTGGATGATCCGGATACCGGCCGATTCGAGATCGGCGACCTCGGACCGGATGGCCCAGGCGATTTGCCGACAGGTCTCTGCGCTCGGTTGATCGTCTCGGACGAAGGACCATTCCAGGATGGTGACCGGGCCCGTGAGCATGCCCTTGACCGGCGAGGTGGTCAGCGACTGGGCGTAGACCAGCCAGCGTATGGTCATGGGACCGGGTCGAGTCACGTCGCCATAGAGGATTGGTGGGCGGACGTAGCGCGTTCCGAAGCTCTGAACCCAGCCGTGACGGGTGGCGGCAAAGCCATCGAGGCGCTCGGCGAAGTACTGCACCATGTCATTGCGCTCAGGCTCACCGTGGACCAGCACGTCCAGCCCGATCGACTCTTGGGCCCTGATGACCCGCTCAATCTCTGCCTCGCAGAATCGCCCATATTCCTCATCGGACATGAGGGCCGATGCGTGTTGTTGCCGCGCTCGACGGATCTCAGCTGTCTGGGGGAAGGATCCGATGGTCGTCGTAGGGAGGGACGGCAGGGGTGTTGTCTGTCGCTGGGCTTGCCGTCGCCGATCCGGTGATGAGGCTCGTCGGGAGGCGGACGGCGCGTTCACTGTCACTGCTGTCGCTGGGCCGCTGCCGGCTCGGTCAGCCGCGACCTTGTCACTGGTAGCCAGCACCTCGCTGATGGCATCGCTTCCGAGAGACAAGCCGCGTACGATTGCCACGATCTCGTCGAGCTTCTGTCTGGCGAAGGCGAGCCGGGAGCGTAGCCGCGGAGCGAGTTCGGTCTCCAGGTCGAGGTCGTGGGGAACGTGCTGGAGGGAACAGGACGGGCCGACCCATAACCGGTTGCCCAGGCGCTGTTGGGCCGGCCCAAGCAGAGCGAGGCTACGGCGAAGATCGTTGCGCCACACGTTCCGTCCATCGACCACCCCGGCTGATAGCACCGTGCCTTCGGGCAAGCGGTCCAAGAGAGGACCAAGTTGGTCGGGGCCGCGGACCAAGTCCACGTGCACTCCATCGACGGGCAAACCCGCAGCGAGCTCGAGGTTGTCACCGAGCTCGCTGAAATACGTGGCGAGGAGACATCGAGGTCTCGGGCTCGATGTAAGGGTCGAGTAGGCGTCCACAAAGGCGGTGCGCTCGGTCGGACTCAGATCGGTCACGAGGAACGGCTCGTCGAGCTGCACCCATTCGCAGCCCGATTGGAACAAGGTGGCCAATACTTGCTGGTACACGGGCAGGAGCCGAGGCAGCAGGTCGAGGAGCGAAAATCCGGTCGCCGTCGGCTTGGCAAGGAGCAAGAAGCTGACCGGGCCGACCAGTACGGGGCGGGTCTCGACGTCGAGGCGTCGAGCTTCGGCGTGTTCGTCGATCGGTTTGGTCGAGCCAAGATGGAACTGGGTATCTGGGCCGAGTTCAGGTACGAGGTAGTGGTAGTTGGTATCGAACCACTTGGTCATCTCCAGGGGCCGTACCGTCCCCGTAGGCAGCCGAGCGCCTCGGGCTAGGGCGAAATAGGTGTCCAGTTGGTCCGCCGGCTTGCCGGACCCAAAACGGTCGGGCATAGCACCGACTGTGCAACATGTGTCCAACACGTGGTCATAGAGCGAGAAGTCGTTGCTCGGGATCGACTCGATCCCGGCGGCGGTCTGCACCTGCCAGCCATCGGCCCTGTGTTGGCGCGCCGTATCGATCAAATGGCCTGCGGTGACGCGGCCTTCCCAATAGCCCTCGACGGAGCGCTTGAGCTCCCGTCCCGGCCCGATCCGTGGCATCCCCAAGTTCATTGCTCGGGCCACGTCACCTCCCAAACATCTTCTCCAAAACCTTCGGTTCAAGGGTAGGACGGGCACCACCAGTCGTAAAGGCATAGGTCGGCAGTGTTGGACGAGCGCGCCTCAGCCACGAGGCGTCATAGATGTGGGCTGCCGTCCGCGGTAAACAGACGCCACGCACCAGGCACGCCCGTAAACTCGTGCTTCCCACGATCCACGATCCACGATCCACGAACTGGACGTTCGATCCGCAGGGGTCCTGACAGTCGATGAGACGAGGACCTCACCGGATCTCGCCAGGGCGGACAGCCGAGCACAAATGTGGACGGCCATTTTGGTGACCTTCGGCTCAACTTGCCCGGCGAAGACGAAGAAACTCGCTATCGCCGGCGTATCGGCAGGCCGGTACCGGTAACGGGGGGAGGATCACACTGGAGCGTGCCGCCGCAAAATGGCGGTGGTGTCGGTTCCCGACGGAAGGGTCCCGAAGGCGCCGGTTCCTGGACCTCCGAGGCGGGAGGCGCAGAACGCATCAGCGATGGCTTCCGGTGCGAAACGGACAAGAAGGGAAGCCTGGAATACCACCGCCATGCGTTCTACCACCGAGCGAGCCCGGGGCTCGAGCGTCTCGGGCTCGGACAGGTCGACGTGGAGGTCGTCGATGGCTCGGGCCAAGCGGGTGTCTCCACTGTCGGCCTGGGCGACTTCGGACCAGTAGGCCTCCAGAGCGTCGGGCTCTCGGGCCATGGCCCGGAGCACGTCGAGGCAGATCACATTTCCGGAGCCCTCCCACACACCGTTGACCGGGCTCTGGCGGAACAGACGGGCCATGCCGAACTCCTCGACGAACCCGTTTCCTCCCAGGCATTCGAGCGCCTCGGCGGCGTGCTGCGGCGCTCGCTTGCACGTCCAGTACTTGACGATCGGTGTCAAAAGGCGCTGAAGGAGGTATTCGGCCTCGTCGCCGGTAGGGGCGTCGTAGGAACGGGCCAGCCGGAGGGCCGAGGCGGTGGCGGCCTCGGACTCGAGCGCTAGATCGGCGAGCACATTGGCCATGAGGGGCTGCTCAGCAAGCAGCTTTCCGAAGACCGCTCGGTGGGTGGCGTGCCAGGTGGCCTGGGCCACCCCCTGCCGCATGATGGCCGCCGAGCCGAGTACGCAGTCGAGCCGAGTGTGGTTCACCATCTCGATGATGGTCCGCACGCCTCGGCCTTCCTCGCCGACCAACTGGGCCCATGTACCCGGCAGCTCGATTTCGCTCGAGGCGTTGGAGCGATCGCCCAGCTTGTCCTTGAGGCGCTGGATGCGAATCGGGTTGCGAGTCCCGTCGGGTCGCCACCGTGGGGTCAGAAAGCAGCTGATGCCATCGGGTGCCTGAGCCAGCATCAAGAAACCGTCAGACATGGGTGCGGAGCAGAACCACTTGTGGCCGGTCAGCAGGTAGGTACCGCCCGAGCCGCTGCCAGTGGGTTCGGCCCGAGTCGTGTTCGCCCGCACGTCGGAGCCGCCCTGTTTCTCGGTGAGAGCCATGCCGCAGGTGACGCCGGCCTTCTTGGCGATGGGCAGATTGGCGGGGTCGTAGGTGGTGGAGCAGATCATCGGCTCCCAGACGGCGGCGACCTCGGGCTGGTGCTGGAGCGCCGGCACCACGGCGTACGTCATCGAGACTGGGCAGATGTGACCGGCGTCGACCTGGTACCAGACGATCACCTTGGCCGCTCGGGCCACGTGGGCCCCGGCACGGGGATCGGCCCACGGTCCTGCGTGCAGCCCGTGGGCGACTGACGTCCTCATGAGGTCGTGGTACGCAGGGTGGTACTCGACGACGTCGATCCGGTATCCGTACCGGTCGTGGGTGTGAAGTACGGGTTCGTGTTCGTTGGCCAAGCGTCCGAGCTCCTGGGCCCCGGCCGAACCGGCCAGCGTGCCCAGCACTTCGAGCTCGGGTCGTGCCCATGCCGCGCCTTCGCGGTCGACCGCTTCTCCGAGGGCGCGGTCCGCAGCAAAGACGTCGTACCCCTCGAGTGGCGGGGCCTGGTTGAAGACGTCGTGGGTGTCATACTGGCCCACCTTGGGTCCTCCCGTTGGTCGATCGGTGTGAGGACGCTGGGTGTCGGCCTGTTTCCTCGTCACCATCATGTCGTACTTCCCCAGCCCGAGGCTTCCCGCATGGGCGGCGGGATTCAAATAGACCACGAACATCCTGTGCGCGCTCCCAGCCGTATACCTGTAGTGCGATCCAGATTCATCAACAATATGCAGGTCAAGTTGGATCACAAGTTCGAGGATGTGGCTACTCCCACTCATCCTGGATCCGAGGACGCGGGCGACGTCATTGGCGCCGACCCGCTCCTGGCCGTGACCACCGCCGCAAAGGAGAACGTCGCCAGCTGGAGCCGGCCGGGCAGTTTCGAGGGCGAGCGCAGCTACCCGTTCGGGACCTTCCCGGCCCAGGGTGCCGCGATGATCAACCTCGGGGAGGTCGTCGTCCACAACTGGGACCTGGCCAGGTCGACCGGGCAGGACCTCACCATCGATCCTGACCTCGTGGCGATGGTCGACGGGTTCTGCCGGTCGATCCCTCTCGATGAATTCCGGGCCCACGGTGCGTTCGGGCCCGAGGTCGAGTCGACCGAGTCGGCATCACCGACGGACCACCTTATGGCCCTCCTCGGCCGCCGACCCTGATCCACCTCCACTGCATCCACTACTCACGAAAGGAAGAACCATGTCGTTTGGCATCATTCACCATTTCCCTGGTGGCACCGAGAAGCAATACGACGCCACGCTGCGCGCCGTGCACGTGTCCGACACCGAATTACCCGAAGGGCAGATCTTTCACGCCGCCGGGCCTTCGGGCGACGGCTGGACCGTCGTGGCGATTCACGATTCGGAGGCCAGCTGGAATGAGTTCCGTGATCAGGTCCTCATGCCACGCCTCCAGGCAGAGTGGCGGGAGGCTTTACCACGCCGCCGCAGGAATCGTCCATGGAGGTGTACAAGCTCCTCCGGTAGTACCCCTCAACGGCGCTTGTATCGGAGGAGATCGCTCTACTGCGGCGAGGGATTGCCGGGCGTAGTGGAAGCTGCCCGGATCGACGACACTGCAGCGGGGCGGCGCGGATCTCCAAGACAAAAACCGCCACCTTGCCAACGTGAGGGTCGAGGGCGCGAATCCCGTCCTCCGCTCGACATGAAGGCCTGTCAGACCCGTTGCCAGGATTTCTTCATCGTGCTCCATCACGCGCTGCAATGTTCTTTTGGTAGTGGGACCGATTCTCTCATTGCGATGGTCGTAGCCGAAGTACCTGCGTTGTTGGTATGACCTCGGTCGAGCGACTTTGGCCACCGCTGAGGGCCGAAATAGTCGCTCAGGCGTCCAATGAATAAGCCAGATTGACAACCGTTCGGTAATAGTCGGGTCCGAGCGTTCCGTTATGTGCGTAGAAGGCGAACACCAGGGGCAAGTTGTCCGGATCCCGTCCGCGTACGAGTTCCGATACGCCTTCGGCGATCCGCTGACGGCTGTTAAAGAGATCTCGGGTCCGCAGTACGGACTCGATCCGATCCAGCTCGTCGAGAGAACCGACGTTGAAGGTCATCGACCGGAGACCGAGCGATTGCTGGCCATAGCGAGCGTGAATGCCCCGCGTTTCACGCAGGATCAGCGCGATGGATGCGGGTGACACCCCACCGAGTACAGCGACTGCGTCCTCGCGATCGATCTCATCGAAAGGACCAAGGTCCTGGTAGAAAGCGACGGACCGATCTAGGTCGGATACGGCGACCACTGTCGAACGGATAGCCCACGGATGTGCAACGTTGTCAGTGGGCATGTTTCCTCCGTCAACCGTACGGTTCTTCTCCAACGATAGAAGTAAGTCTCACTAGGATATCCGCCATAGTCCTCTTCTGCTCGAAGATTTTCACATCTTTAGAAGAGACGAATACACACTGCAGACGCCGTCGAAGCTGCCATCGCAAGCACGGGTTGGCAGCGCTGCCGCCGGCTCACCGGCTGACGTCCCCATCCGTTCTACAAAGAGAGACCGGGCTCTTCGGCTCGAGGTCACGCCCTGGCGATGTCCCTGCCCGGCATCGGCTTTGCGAGTGCCGTCCGCCATTCCGGCGCACCGAAGGCGTTGGCGAAGTACTGCGTCTCGTGGACCACATATCCATTCGCGAACTCCATGATGCTCACGGAGTAGCTGGGAACCCCGTCGTACGTAATGACGCACTCGCTCACCCAAAGATCCCCGCTGCCGACGATCCGGAGGACGGTGAAGTGCCGATTGGCAGGGTGTTCGTCGCGCTGCGTCGAAATGGTGTCGCGGCCTCGGAATCGTTCACCTGACTGTGGATAGTCGAGAATCGCGTCCTCATCGTAGATGGCATGCTCGACTTCGGTGTCTCCGCGTTCGGATGCCTGCCAGTGTCCCTCGAGTGCGGCCCTCTTCTGGCTATCCAGGTTCATGACATCTCCCTTCTGCCCGCTGGCGGAGCGACTAGGGGAGTTGTGGATGTTTCGGCTTCTCCCGCGATGCACGGTCGAACGCAAATGCGTCACGGTCAGAGTGTAATCGGGTGATCTCCCGACGACGGGGTGGTCGTGACGTGAAGGATGCATTTTCTTAATCAGTACTGGACCGAGCGGATGGATCTCAGGCAGCCCCGCGCCGCTAGTGGGCTACTGACCAACCCTCGAAGACTGCCGACAGATGCGCCAGTAGCCTGACGTGATCGACCAGGTTGTTCACATGTTCAGCCGGTCCCTGTACGTTGGCAAGTACGAAGTAGTGACTCCAGTAATGACTCCGAAAGGCACTTACTTGCGACAGACCGTCTTACTCACCAGACTCGCATTCCGTACTGTGATCACCTTGACGATTGCGATGGTCTTGGGATGCTCGTCTTCAATTGCTTCGGCGTCACCCCGTATCTCTCCGCCGAGCCCTGGCCTCATCGCACTCGAAGGCCCAATGACCGGTACCCAGTCAGCGACGGGGATCGACATGGCTCGAGGGGCTCAACTCGCCGTCGACCAGATCAACTCGGCCGGGGGAGTCGACGGGGTGAAACTGACCCTGCTTCGTGAAGACGATGCGGCTACGGCCCAGGGAGGCCTTCGGGCAGCCAGAAGTGCCCTTGCTGCCCACGCCTTCGCGGTTGTTGGACCGTTCAACTCTTCGGTTGGGATTGCCAATCTCCCGCTCTACAAGAAGGCTCGTCTCCCCATCGTACGCCTGACCTCGAGTGTCAAGACCGAGGGATTTGGCGCAACGACCCAACCTATGGACTCTCAAGTGGCTCCGGTCGAGGTCCAAGAAATTACGCGGGTCCTTGGTGCCAAGCGACCGGCCATTCTCTACGACACCTCGACCTACACCGCGGGGATAGCCGCCCAGGTAGCTGCCGGGTTGAAGAAGGCCCGTGATCCGGCGGTAGCCACGGTGAGGGTCACCAGCTCACAGGCAACCTTCGGACGCGCTCTCCGCAAACTCGCTGTCTCACGGCCTGACCTGCTCTACATCGCCGCCTATGGCACGCAGGCAGGAAGAATCGCACTCGCCGCCTCGCACATGAGGCTGGGAACTTGCTTCGTGGACCTGGCCGCCCAAGGCAGCGACTTCGTCTCGGGTGCAACTCAATCTGTGGCCGAGCACTGTGTCTCCAGCGGCGTGCCGAGTGCACAGCAATTCGCCGGCGCGGGCCAATATGTGAGCAACTTCAAGGCGATGTTCGACGCCAATCCCGGTACGTGGGGTACGTTCACCTACGACTCGGTCCAGATTTTGGCTAGTGCGATCAGGCAGTCGGGCTGGCAACAAAGGGCCGTGGTGACGTCCTTGGATCACACGACTAATTTCCAAGGAATAACTGGACCCATCACCATTGCGCCGTCGACCGGAAACCGCGTCCAAAGTACCGTTGTCATTCTGAACGTCGATGCGTCGGGAAATTACGTCGTCGACCCTACGTGGGCCAAGGCTGTGAAGTTCCCGCTCCCAGCCTCTTCGTAGTGGCCCGAAACAGTCCGACGAAGATCCGCCCGACTCCCGCCGCCCCGGCTCCTACGGCGGGATTCGGTCAGGCTATGGCTCCAACCAGTTACCAGGAGACTTGAACCTATGGCGGCTGAGCGATGCGATGAATGTGGGTACGACGCAGATGACTGGAGCGACTCAAGAGCGGTCACGGCCATCGAAGGGTTGCCCGCTCGCTGGCACGAGGCGTTAGCGGACCTAACCCCAGGAGAACTGGATCGACGGCCGATACCGTCGATGTGGTCCATTGCCGAATATGCGGATCACGTGCGTGAGGTCTTGTTCGGTATGCACTTTCTTCTCGACACAGTCGTCACAGCCCCTGGAGCCGATCTCGGAGAGTCTCCGTCATCACGGTTCGATCCCGAACCACGCCGTATCGATCTGACCATGGCATTGGCAGGTATTGAGCGTGAGGCGGCCGCACTAGGAGAACGCCTGACCCAGCTTTCTCCCGACCAATGGAACTTGGCTGTGAAGTTGGATGGGGATGATGTCAACCCGCACTGGATGGCCCGACATGTGATACATGACGCCACCCATCACCTTGGCGACGTCGCCCACCTTCGGGCCGCACTCTGATGGCGCCGATGACCCGGGGCTTCGGGCTCCTCGGCATAGAAGGTCGGCGTCTGGTTCGCGGTCCGCGGGAGACCACAGCCGCGGGGACTTATTCGATGGACCAAGTGAAACTGGGTCGACGACACCGCACTTCAGCGGACGATGTGGAACCACTAAGGACCAATTCGACCGATTCCACCACCTTGCCAAAGTGAGGGTAGCGGGTCCGAATCCCGTCATCCGCCACAAATGAGCATGACCCCGCACGTTGTGCTGTCGGACTCAAAAGAGAAGTTGCGCCGAAGGCATGGCATACCTCGGAGCGACGAGCGGGAGGTTGACCGGAGCCCCTATCTAGGGCCGGTTCACACCTCTTCGACCATCTTGTCAGGAAGCAGCCGGCGAAGCCGTGACGCCACGGCGAAGCGGGCGGGCTTTCTTAGGCGGGACCGTCCGCGGGCGACGACTACCGTCGAGGCACTCCGGCTCCGGGCGACATCGGCGAGGACTTGCACCGGCGCCATCCCTTCAACATCTGTGAAGTGTCCCCCCAGTTCGTCCGTCATGGCTCGATTTCTCTCTAGCTCACGGCTGCGCGACGTCGAGCTGTCAGTCACGTCGACGTGAACTACCAAGAGGTCGGCGTCGTCCTGGCGAGCAATCGTTGCGGCTGTCTTGATCACCAACTCGCCGCGTTGCGACCCGGAGACGCCAGCGACGACGACCGGGCGGCTGGCCAAGCCGCGACAAAAAAGCAGCTCAGAACCTACCTCGTCGACATTGTCCGCCACCCAGGCGCCACACAGCTCGTTGAGGGCCTCGAGGTTGGAGGCCTGGAAATACTCCGCTAAGGCCCCGCCGACCCGGTCAGCGGAATAGACCTTGCCCGCCATGATCCGCTGCCGAAGAGCGTCGACCGCCATGGGTACCACGGATACTTCGCCGCCGCGCACGAAAAGATCGGGTACCGACTCGACGACGCCTACCCCAGTCAGGCGCGCCGCATAGTCGCGGACGGACTCCAGGTTGGCCACGTTCGTCGTCGTCACGACGTCGAAGCCGGCGGCCAAAAGGTCGGCCGCGTCCTCCCAGCGCCCTCGGCCGGTGTCGGGGACGCTATGAGCCAGTTCATCGAGGAGCACCACTTTGGCTCCGCTCGCCAGCACTCCAGCCACGTCGAGTTCGGAAAAGACGCTTCCCCGATAAAGTGCCTGACGCGGGGCTATGACCTCGAGGTCCCGCAGTTGTGCCTTCGTTTCGCTGCGCCCGTGCCGTTCGATCCAACCGATGACGACTCGCTCTCCGCCCTCGGCACGTCGCCGGCCTTCCGCCAACATGCTGTAGGTCTTCCCAACCCCGGGGGCAAACCCCAGGTAGGTGCGCAAGTGTCCGTGCGTTGTGAATGTCTGGTCGAGTTCGCTTGTCATCGAGTCAATAAGCCACCCTGAATGGTGTTCACAAGGGTAAGGGACGTGCGCCGTTGACGCACGTCCCTGACTTACGGTTGACTCGTTGACCGTATGATCTGGTCAACTCTGGATGGAGGGTGCAGCTTGGGTGAATGGAGGCTTCGCATGGTGCCTCCGCTCTACTGAAGACTTGGAGCAAGGGTGAACTTTCAGGGTGTCGTGATGAACGTGGCTGATCTCAACCGATCGATTGCCTTCTATCGTGAGGTGCTTGGATTTACGCTTCTGTCCCAAGAGGAGCAATTGGCGGCGGTGAGCGCTCCGGGGAACGACCAACCTCAGGTCATCGTGTTGCGCGCCCTTGGGAGCAGTCCTGTCGGAGGAGCTCGCCATATCGGTCTGCGAGCCTTCATATTGGAGGTCGAGTCAGCCGACCAGCTGGAGCGGATCGCGAGCGATTTGGACTCTCGGAGACTCCTCGTCGGCCGGCGTGACCACACCGAGTGGACTGCAGTGGTAGGCCGCGACCCGGACGGGGTGGCCGTCGTCGTGGCCTGGCACCCCGGCGGGGGGCGGATTACTAAGGACGGTTGGGGAACGCTAGATGATTTCCTTTACGGAATCGGCGAGTAGGCGAGCTCAGGGGGTCCTTTTGAGAACGACTCATCACGTGCATCTAAGCGGCGTCGTTGTCTCATTGTAGAAGTCCCGGTTCATCCTTCACTCCGTGGTTCCGGTAGGGCGCGACACTTCTAGGACACGGTTCCGGTAGCGCTAGCCGTTCTCATTCAGACTCTCGTGTCGCCAACCCTCTTTGTATTCAGCATCATGTAACCGACGGGCCAGGTGTGCGTAGTGGTCCAGTCGATCGGCAGCGGTTTGAGCTTCGTGGTATTCCTTCCCGTGATCGCGCGCGGCTGTCTTCTGTTCGGCTCGCTTGCGAACGATGCGGAGCTCCTCGTGGGCGTGCTCCACAATCTTCTCTAGAGTTTGCTCAAGGTTCATCGTTCTCTTCTCCGTTGGAGTGTTGCTGGGTCGGTGGAAGCAGAAATGCCGACCTCAGCTCGTCAGGGTTGGCCAAGCCGTCAAGATCAGACGGACCCATACCAGACTACGGGATCCAGTCCCGAGGTGCCTCGACGTCCACGTGAAACGATAATGACATGGTGATCCCACTCATGCTGGCGACGTTGACCGATCGACGCGATTTCGGCGACGATTGGCTGCTGGAGCGCAAGTTCGACGGTGAGCGCTGCGTCGCACGCAAAGCGGACACCGACGTGCGACTCGAGTCGCGTACCGGCAAGGATCTCACCTCCACCTACCCCGAGGTCCGCGCCGCTGTGGCGGCTCAACGCTTCCGGGACCTCCTGCTCGACGGCGAGGTGGTGGCCTACGACGGTGACCAGACGTCCTTCACCCGACTCCAGCAGCGTCTTGGGGTTTCAATGCCGTCTCCAGAGCAGGTGGCCAAGTATCCGGTTGTCTACTGCGTCTTTGACCTGCTGGGAGTCGACGGGGAGGATCTCACTGCCCGTCCGCTCTTCGAGCGCCGCGCCCGGCTCACGAGGACGATCCGATCGAGCTCGGCATTGCAGCACACCGAGGCTTGGAGCGATCACTCTCAGCGGCGGTTCGCCGCGGCCTGCCGATCCGGCTGGGAGGGGCTCATCGCTAAGCGCGCCGACGCACCCTACGTGGCTGGCCGCTCGAAGGACTGGTTGAAGCTGAAGTGCGTCTGGGAGCAGGAGTTCGTGATTGGCGGTTACACGGATCCCGGCGGCAGCCGCACGGACTTTGGTGCCCTGCTCGTCGGTTACTACGAACACGGTTCCCTCCGCTACGCCGGGAAGGTCGGCACGGGCTACACCAACGCGACACTCCACGACCTCGGCATGCGGTTGCGGAAGTTGGAGACGGCCGAGCCGGCGTTTGTCGACGCGCGACCGATCCCGCGCGGCGCGCACTGGACGCGGCCCAAGCTCGTCGCTCAGATCGGATTTGCCGAATGGACGAGCGACGCCCGGCTGCGGCAGCCGCGCTTTCTCGGGCTCCGCGACGACAAGAGCCCGACTGAGGTCGTCCGGGAACAGCCCCAGTGAGCGTGGAAGGCGGTCCCCATGAGCTGGCGACACAATCATGGTGTCCAGTGGTTCGTCGACGAGGCTTGGAGCGAGCCGCGTCCGCTCGGTTGTTGAACGCCTGAAAGAGAGATCAATCAGTATC
Organism: uncultured Acidimicrobiaceae bacterium; assembly: GCA_963821755.1. Lineage (GTDB taxonomy): Bacteria > Actinomycetota > Acidimicrobiia > Acidimicrobiales > RAAP-2 > Bog-473. The sequence continues at coordinate 1,016,169 of CAWGEX010000003.1, read as the reverse complement.
GGTTGTGTGGCCCGATGATTTGGTGTCGTCCTCCCTGGGGCCGTCAAGTGGTCCGGGGTAGGCCTCCTCGGCACGCGCTTCCAGCGCTTTCATGTGTCGTCGGGTAAAAAGAATTGCCATCACAATGGCGATCACAGCGATCGCCGCGCCGACATAGGTGACTACCGTGCTGACTCTATGGATGGCACCACCAAGGAAGTACGCACCTAAGCCGAAGAGCGTGGCCCAGAGGATGCCGCCGGCCGCGTTGTAGACGAGGAACTTGCTCCATCGCATCCGGTTCGTCCCAGCCAAGAAGGCGGCATATGTCCGTAGGACCGAGACGAACCGTCCGAAGAAGACCACCTTGCCGCCATGGCGATCGAAGAGGTAGCGGCCCACCTTCATCTTGGCTTCGTCCACCCGTACGTAGTGGCCGTAACGACGCATCAGCCTGTAGCCACCCACCCGCCCCAGCAGGTAGCCGATATTGTCGCCGATGATGGCGGCGGCACTCGCCACCACCACGATCCACCCGATGTTCAACCGATGGCTGGATCCGGCGAAGAGTGCGGCGGTGATGAGGGTGGTCTCCCCTGGGATGGGCACGCCGAGACTCTCGGCGCCGACAGCTAAAGCCACGGCCCAGTAGCCGTACTGTTCGAGCAGGTGACCGATGGTGAAGGCGAGCATCAGGCGTCGTCAGATTCCATATGGTCCGAATCATTGTCCGAATCGTTCGATGAAAGATCACCAGACGCGACAGCTTGGCGCAACCACAGGCTTGCGCCCGCCGCCCGTACCACGGCCACAGCCAGGGCACCGAACCCAGCGGCGAGGCTGATGACGGTGCTTGCGTCGACGACCAGGGGGTCCGCCGGCCTCTCCGAGTTCCGGCCGACCTCGCCGGGTGAATATGTGGGCCGAAAGATATTGCCAGGTGAAGGTCGCGAGTTCGAATTCCGTCATCCGCCCCAATGGGGGAGACGGGTACGCTGCCGCGGCAGGGTCGAAGCACTCGGACTTCGAAGCGTTGGCTCCCTCGACCTACCTCATCATTTGGCGGATCTGAGTGAAGAAGCCAGGGACTTCCTCACTTTGAAGTACCTGTCTGGAGCTCGCTGAGGATCCGCAATGGTGAGGCTTCGGGCGAACGAAGATGAGGTCGCCTAGGCTCCTCCTCGTAGAAGAGACGCCCGTCTCGTCGTTGGCCGACTTTTGAAGGGCGGGCAAACAATTGCAGCGGGCCGCTCGCCAAGTGGCGTGGGGCCCGACCAATCGGTCGGGGGCACCTGGAGTGCACGCCGCCCCGTGCACCGACCTCGGCACCGACGAAAGGAACTGTAAAGATGAGTCTCTCGGGTCGGGTAGCGATCGTGACCGGCGCGGGACGCGGCATCGGCCGCGCCATCGCCTTCGGCTTGGCGGCCGACGGTGCTCAGCTCGCCGTGAACTTCCGAAAGGACGAGGAGTCGGCCAGACAGACTGTGGCGACGATCGAGGCTGAAGGGGGGACGGCATCGGCTTACCAGGCATCGGTTGCGTCCTACGACGAGGCCAGCGGCATGGTCGACCGGGTACTGGCCGACTTCGGGCATGTCGACATCCTGGTGAACAACGCCGGGATCACCAATCGGGGAACACCTGTTGCCAAAACGCCAGTCGAAGAGCTCGAGCGGGTGGTCGGCACCATGGCGTTCGGGTCTCACCACATGTCCCAGCTCGTCCTGCCCAGCATGCGCGAGCAGGCGAGAGGTGACATCGTGATGATCTCGAGCCAGTCGGCGATCACGGCCGACCCCTACGGAGGTCCGTACAACATGGCCAAGGCAGCGCAGGAGTCGCTTGCCTTCACGCTGGCCAAGGAGGAGGCACGCTCCGGCATTCGGGTGAATGTCGTCGTGCCGGGACTTTCGAACACCGACATGGGCCGACGGTTGGTCAAGGCGGCGATGAAGGTCGACGACATTCACGACCTCGATGATCGTTTTCCACTGGGCCGAGTCTGCGAACCCGAGGACGTTGCCGATGCGGTCCGATTTCTTGTCGGTCCTGGCGGATCGAACATTACTGGCCAGCGACTCGTGGTTGATGGGGGTGGATTCAAGTAAACGTCGGGAACCAATCGCTCGTGACGTGGCACTTCGATGTCGCGGGCACCGAGGCCGCGGCAACCGAGAGTTCGTGGACCACAGACGATGCCTTGCACTTCGCCCTGAGCGCTCGTGCCGGAGTGCGCCATCCGGTCGGTTTTGAGCCGGACCTGGCGTCCGAGAACGGCGCTGGGTGCCCCCGCCGAATATCGCCGACTCTCCGTATCATGATCGCTCGCGGAGGATCGAACTCGGATCAATGGGGTCGAGCGACCAGTCGGACCCGATGAGGGAGGCTCGATGAGCGGGATCTGCGAGGGCAGAGTAGTGGTGATCACCGGGGCCGGAAGAGGGATCGGGAGGAGCCACGCGCTGGAGTTCGCCCGCCAGGGGGCTCGGGTTGTGGTAAACGACCTCGGGACGGCTCCCGACGGTGGCGGCACCTCGAGCGGTCCTGCCCACGACGTCGTCGATGAGATCCGGGCCCTGGGGGGACAAGCGGAGGCTAACGGAGATGATGCGTCGGACTGGGAGGGGGCCCGACGGCTGGTGAGCCACGCGGTGGACGCCTTCGGTGGAATCGACACCCTGGTGAACAACGCCGGGATTCTTCGGGACCGCATGCTGGTGAACATGACGGAGAGCGACTGGAGTGCGGTGGTGCGCGTTCATCTGGGGGGAACCTTCTCACCGACCCACTGGGCGGCCGTGCACTGGCGGGAGCGCGCCAAATCCGGCGAGCGGAATGACGCCCGAGTGGTCAACACCAGTTCGGCCACTGGCCTCTACGGAAATGCCGGACAGATCAACTACGGGGCGGCCAAGGCAGGGATCGCCGCCTTCACCGTGATTGCCGCTCTGGAACTGGGCCGTTACGGCGTGACGGTGAATGCCATCGCCCCGATGGCGCTTACCCGGATGAACGCCGATCTCCCCTTCGGCCGGGACGTCGCCAGTCGCAGCACCTCTGGGTTGTCCCCGCTCGCCCCGGAGTACATCTCGCCATTGGTGGTGTGGCTCGGGAGCGCGGCCAGCGCGGAGGTGACCGGGCGGGTCTTCAATGTGCACGGGGGCTACATCAGCGTCGCCGAGGGCTGGCGCGCCGGTCCGAGCGTGGACAAGAAGGGCCTCTGGAATCCGGCCGAACTGAGCGATGTCATCGCCGGCCTGCTGGCCGAGGCCGGACCGACCACCGATATCACCGGGACCCTCCCGGACCTGTGACCGCTGGGCGCGCTGACAACAACCGTTATCATGCCCGGCCGGCGACATCCGACGGTCAACTGGCGGGGACGGCACCGGAGCCGGCGCTCCCTTCCCACGCGCCTCCCCAACCCTCCCGGAACGCGACCTCGCGTGCCGGCCGCCGGCGGGCCCGACGGAGATCGTCTCCCATGAGGTGGGCAATCGGAATCAGTGCCGCCTGGGTGACGTTGTCGGGGATGCCCAGAAAGTCGGCCATCTCCTGGTGCCTTTCGAGGTGGACGGTTGTCATCGCCGAAGCCAGCCCGCGACTCCGCAGGGCCAACTGCAAGCTCCAGACCGCCGGGTAGATCGATCCAAAGAGAGCGGATGCCTGGGCGGGGGTGGTGCCCGGCGTCATCCGTCCCCGAATGCAGGCCAGGACGAGGACGGGCACCCGGTCGAGGTGCGTGGCCAGGTGCCATGCCCCTTCAATCATCCGATCGACGGACCCACCCGTTGGAATGTGGCGCCTGCCGCCGGACGCCTCGGTCAGCGCGTCGAGGTAGATCTCCCGGACCCGGGCCTTGACGTGCGGCTCAGTGATGACGATCCACCGCCAACCTTGGAAGTCCCCACCGGTGGGCGCCTGGAGGGCGAGGTCGAGGCACTCGAGCACGAGATCGAGGTCGACGGTGCGGTCGAGGTCGAGACGACGGCGGACAGCGCGGGTGGTGGTGAGCACCCAGTCGATGGTGCCGGGCTCGGTCACCATGACTCAGGCCCCGGTCGCTCGGTTGCCGATGATGCCATCAGCGGCCAGCGCGGCGAGCTCGTCCTCGGTGATTCCCAGGCCTCCGAGCACCTCGTCGTTGTGTTGGCCGAGCAGCGGCGCCGGTCGCCTGAACCACGGCGATGTCCGCGTGGCGAAGCGCATCGGCCACCCGGGAAAGCGCTTCGGACCGACGATGGGGTGGGTAACCTCCTCCCAGTAGCCGCGGGCGTTCATCTGCTCGTCGAGATCGACGTCGTAGGAGTGGACGACAGGCTCAGCATCCACTCCGGCCTCGCGCAAGGCGGAGAGCACCTCCTGCTGGCTCTGGGCGGCGACCCACGATGCGAGCTCGGCATCGAGCAGGTCGGCACATCCCGAGCGCCCCGCCACGCTGTCGAGCCGCGGATCGAGCGACCAGGCGGGTGATCCAAGTGTGCCGCGCAGCGCACGCCAGGCGACGTCAGAGGCAACTCTGACGGCAACCCAACGATCGGGCTCATTGCAGGCGTAGACGCCCTGATGGGCCGCGCCCGGTTGGTGGTTCCCTTGGCGGGCCATGAGGTACCCGTACACCGAGTGCTCGAGCACTTGCTCGACCACCAGGTTGGCGGCCAGGTCGATCATCGCCAGCTCGATCAGCTGTCCCTCGCCGGTACGGGTCCGGTGCTCGAGGGCGGTCAGGATGGCGAAGGCGGCGTGCATCCCGGCCAGCGGATCACAGATACCGGGGATGGATGGGAGGCCGTCCGTGTAACCGGTGATCCAGGCGAGACCCGACACCTGCTCCATTGTCGCCGCGAATCCGGGTCGCTCCCTCCAGGGGCCCTCCAACCCGAAGCCGGGCATGCGCACCATGATGATCCCGGGGTTGAACGCCCGAAGATCCTCGTAGGAGAGACCGAACTGATCCATCACCCGGGGCGTGAAATTTTCGACGACCACATCGGACCGGGCGGCCAGGCGGAGAGCGAGGTCCCGACCCCTGGTCTCTGAGAGGTCGAGAGTCACGCCGCGCTTGTTCAGGTTGGCCGATTGGAAGATGGCACCCTGCTCGTACCAGCGATCGACCGAGGTGTCGACGCGGACGCTATATCGCATGGGGTCGGGTCGCTGAATCGACTCGATCTTGACCACGTCGGCCCCGATGGAGGCCAGGTACTGCGTGCACATCGGTCCCGCCAGGAACGCGGTGAAATCGAGGATGTGAACCTCGGCCAGGGGCAATCCGCCGGCGACCGCATCCGTGGGGCCCGTGCCGTCGAGGAACGGCCGGGAACCAGGCGGGTCGTTTCGGTCGCGGGCAGCACCAGAGTCGACGTCGCGTGCACGATCCGCGATTGTCGGGGCAGCTCCGGGTGGTCGGGGCCGGGTGAGATTGGAGCGGAACGGGGTGCGCGGATGAGGAAAGCCTCCGCGTGGGTTCGGGTCATAGAGCTGGCGCGAGGCCACGTGGTCTATGCGAGGGAAGTTCGCTCCGTTCCCGATGGGCACGGTCGGGATCCGATACAAGGACCCCATCTCCACCACCGTCTCCACCGTGTGCCGCCGTGTCCAGTTCTCGATGGCCTCCAACACGTCGGGACGGTCGCGGTTGCGCTGGATGTACAGCGAGACATCGGAGGTCAGATCCGGGCGCTCGATCATGTCGAGGAAGGTGTGCCACTGTGCGGTGGTGATGGTGGCGATTCCGACGTAGCCGTCGACACAAGCCTCGATGCCCGGGATCATCACGTAGGTGGGGCGGATGCGTTGTCCGCCGGGCATGCTGGCGGCCACCGATGGGTAGCAGATGAAGGTGATGGCCAGGCACTCGAGGGCGGACACATCGACCAGCTCGCCACGTCCGGAGCGCCGCCGAGCAGTCAGGGCGCTGACGGCGCCGAGCGCACCGAAGGTCCCGACGGTCCACTCGGCCAGGCCACCGCCCACGGCGAGGGGTACGCGTTCGTCGCTTCCGTGGCTGTGCAACGAGCCTGCCAAGGCCTGGAGGAGGAAGTCCGAGGACTCCTCGGCGCCACGTGGCCCGCTCAGGCCGAAGGCCGAGAGGCTCACCACCACCAGCTCGGGGTGGCGCTCGCAGAGCCCTCGGACGTCAATTGCCGGCGAACATCCGCCGGCCCGGTCTCCGAACGTCGAGACGATGATCACGTCGGAGGTTGCCGCAAGCCTGTCGCGGATATTGTCGGCCGAGGGATCCGCCGGGTCGATCACCAAGCACTGTTGCGATGAGGCCAGGAATCGGAAGAGCACCCCGTCCGGGTCTCCGTCATTGCCGGCCGAACCAGAAACCGACCAGGAGCGGAGGCGATGCCCCTCCGGCCGTTCGCCCTTGAGCACCGTTGCTCCGGCGTCGGCCAGCAGCTTGGCGCAGTAGGCACCGGCGACGTCCTCGGACAGATCGAGGACTCGCAGCCCATCAAGGCCGGGAAGCGGACCGCCGCTCACGGGACTTCTGAGATGCCGAGCAGCCCCGCCGCGGTTGCCCGAGCCCAGTCCTGGTCGACCAGTTTGCCGTTGCGGCGAATGGCATCAACGGACAGCACCTCACGGGGCACCTTGAATCCGGTGAGCCGACCGACGCAGAACTCGCGTACCTGCTCGGTGCTCGGCGGTTGTCGGTTGGGCTCGGCCGCCACCAGCGCCACCAGGTAGTTGCCCAGCGTGGGGTGGGGGAGGCCGGTGACGGCCGCGTCGGCGACCGCCGGGTGGTACCGGAGGACCGCCTCCACCTCGTCGGGAAAGATCGTTTCCCCTCCACACTTGATCGGCCTCACGGGGCGTATTCCGTAGTGTGGGGGCCGATCAGTTCTCCGATGCGGGCCAACAGGTCCAAGGAGTACTGCACGGTCCCGGTGAGCGTGCGGGCGGACTGGCCGGCCAGGTACACCGCCGCCTTTCCCATCGCCTCGGGGTCTTCGATCATGTGCGGGGCCACGTTCACCCCGCCCGCCACCGCCCCCTCGGTCATGACCACCTTCCTCGGGGCCAGGCAGTTGACCGCCACGCCGTAGGGAGCGAGCTCAGTGGCCAACCCGGCGTAGTACCGCTCGACCCCGGCCTTCGACACCCAGTAGGCGTTCGAGCCGAGCTCGGTCTGCTGCACGCCGGTGGTGGTGATGGCGATGAGCGAGCCGCTGCGACGTTCCATGACCGACGGCAGCACCGCCTTGGTCACCAGGAACGTCCCGGTGAGGTTGATACGCAGACACAGCTCCCACCGCTTGAGGGGCGTGTCGAGGGTCTTGCCCATCCACAGCGTGCCGGCGTTCGCCACCAATATGTCGATGGGCCCGAGTGTGTCCGTGGTGTGGGCAACGGCACGGGCCACCGAGGACTCGTCGGACACGTCGCAGACAACGGGAAGGGCTCTACCTCCGCCGGCGGTGATGGTGCCGGCCACCGAATGGACCGTCCCGGGGAGTTTTCCGGGCTCATCGGTCCGTGCCGCGACCGCCACCGCGGCTCCGGCGCTGGCGAGGGCCAGCGAGATGTCCCGGCCGATGCCTCGACTGGCGCCGGCCACGAACGCAACCCGATTGTCGAGCCTTGGCAGGACCACCCCAACCCTCCATTTCGGTTGTCCGGACGCCCTCACTGGTCCGAGGATCCTCACATCCTGCGGGGCGCGGCATTCGTAGGGGAACAGTACTCTGTTACTTTGGGATCGCAGTGAGGAGCACCGCATGGAATTGGGATGGGGGTGCCGACGCCGATGGTCATGACGATCGCTCGTGACGGGGAGTTGATCGAGTCGACGCAGCAGAACTTCATCCCGAAGGAGCGCTACGTCTCTCAGGAGTTCTTCGACCTCGAGATGGAGCGGCTGTGGCCCCGGGTGTGGCAGATGGCCTGCCGTGAAGAGGAGGTGCCCAGGACCGGTGACTTCCTCGAGTACATCATCGGCGATCAGTCCATCCTGATCACTCGGAGCGAGCCCGACACGGTGCGCGCGTTCTACAACACCTGCCCGCACCGGGGCACCCGACTGGCCGCGGGAGTCGGGAACTTCGCCACGGGCGAGATCCGCTGCCGCTACCACGCCTGGCGCTTCGAGCTGGACGGTACCAACAAGGAAGTGGTCGACCGCTTCGACTTCCCTCCTACGATGACCGATGCGGACGTCTGCCTGAACCAGATCCAGGTGGGCCGGTGGGGAGGCTTCGTGTTCATCAACATGGATCCGCACTGCGAGTCGCTCGAGTCGTTCCTCGGACCGCTCCCCGAGCTCCTCGAGCCTTATCGCTTCGAGAAGATGCGGTTCCGCTCCTACCGCTCGGTGATCCTTCCGGCCAACTGGAAGTCGGTGCTCGACGCCTTCAACGAGAGCTATCACGTCCAGGGAACCCATCCCCAGCTGCTGCGATGGTCCGACGACACGGCGATTCGGTACGGTCCCCTCGGCAAGCACAACCACATGGGTGGCCTGGGCGAGGTGAAGCGCGAGATACGCCCCAGTCCTCGGCTCGGGCTGCAGCCGGGCGACTACGACGAGCGCGAGCTTCTTGGGGTCATGATCGACGAGCTAGGCGGGCTGTTCATGAAAGAGGAGCGGCGACAGGTCGAGGAGCTGAAGAACAAGCCCCTGCCTGAGGGTATGACCGCCATGGACGCCTACAACGACCTTCGGCTGAAGATGCTGCGTCGCAAGGGCGGCGACGTCGAAGAGCTCACCGACGAGCAGTTGCTGAGCTCCGACGACGTCCACTTCTTCCCGAACGTCGTCGGTCCCATCTACCCCGGGAGCACCACGTTGTTCCGGGTTCGCCCGAACGGTCTCGACCCCGACAGCACGATCAAGGATCTCTGGACGCTCGAGTGGGTGTCGCCCGGTGATCAGCGGGAGATGTGCGAACGCAAATTCTATCCGGATTGGACGGCGAAGGACTGGGGCCTGGTGACCAACCAGGACTACGCCAACATGGCCCATGTGCAAGCGGGCATGAAGTCGAGAGGGTGTGCGGGACTTCAGTTGAACCCCCGGCAAGAGCAAAATGTCATCCACATGCACGAAGTCATCGACCAGTACATCTGCTCGCCGTAACCGAATCGGATGCCACGTGTGCGCGTGAGGATGGGACCCAGCCGAGATGCCTCTTGCCGAGGGGTCGCCGGGTTGTGGTGAATGTTCACGTGCAGCCCTGCGGGGTGGACGTGGAGGTGGGCGAGGGCCAGAGCGTCATGGCGGCGGCGGAGGGGCAGGGTATCTTCTGGCCAACGGTCTGCCACGGGCTGGCTGAGTGCCATACCTGCTTCTTCGAGGTGATGGAGGGGGCGGAGCACCTCGAACCACCCGACGTGCTGGAGGAGGTGGCGTTGCAGAGATTTGCCGGTCGTTCGTGGTATGAGGGCAAAGTCATCCGTCTGGCTTGTCAGGCCCGGGTCCGCGGGTCGGTGGTCGTGCGCAAGCTCGGAGTGCGGCGGGCCTCGTGAGCGGCCCCGTGATCAGCCCTGGCACCGGCTGTTCATCGTCGGTCACCGAAGGCCCCGACCTCCTCGTACGCGGCCGTTTCTGTCTCCGTCAGTCCCCAATCAGCCAGCACGGCCCGGGCGTCGGACCCGATGGAGGGCGCGGGGGTTGGCCGATGGGGGGCGGTGCGGGAGAACCGCGGCGCAGGGGCGGGCTGCAGGGTGTCGCCGACCATGATGAAGCTCTCCCGCGCGCGGTGGTGGGGGTGGTTATGGACTTCGCGGGGCGTAAGGATCGGTGCCAAGCACGCATCGGTGCCGGCAGCGAGCTCACCCCATTCCTCTCGGGTGCGGGTGACGATGGCGGCCGCGATCCGTGTGCGGAGCAAGGGCCAGGCGGCCACGTCGGCCTTGTCGGGGAGCTCGGTGGCGTCGATGTCCAACAGTTCGACCAGCGATCCCCAGAACTGGGATTCGACGGCGCCAACCGCCACCCATTTCCCGTCGGAGGTTTCGTAGGTGTCGTAGTAGGGGGCTCCTCCGTCCAGCACGTTGGTGCCGCGATCGTCGGACCACCGCTGGCGGGCGCTCATCTCGAAGAACATGGTGGCGAGCAGGGCGCTCCCGTCGACCATCGCTCCATCCACGACCTGACCTACCCCCGAGGTCCTGGTCTCGAGCAAGGCGCAGACCATGCCGAAGGCGAGGAGCAGCCCGCCCCCGCCGAAGTCGCCCACCAGGTTGAGCGGGGGCACCGGTGCGCCCCCCTCCGGGCCGATCATGCTGAGCACGCCGGAGAGGGCGATGTAGTCGATGTCATGACCGGCCATCATGTGCCAGGGCCCCTGTTGACCCCATCCGGTGGCGCGCCCGAAGACCAGGCGTGGGTTTTCGGCATGGCAGGCTTCGGGTCCGAAGCCCAGCCGCTCGGCGACCCCGGGACGGAAGGCCTCGACCAGCCCATCAGCTCTGCGGATGAGCTCGAACAGCAGCGAGCGGCCCGAGTCCGCCTTCAAGTCGAGCGCGATCGATCGGCGATTGCGCCCGAGGACCCCTCCATCGCCAGGGGTGGTCGGACGGTCCACCCGAACGACGTCGGCGCCCATGTCGGCCAGCATCATGCCGCAGAACGGTCCGGCGCCCAGGCCGGCTATCTCGAGGATGCGGACGCCGGTGAGCGGTCCTCCAGCGGTCGTGCGCTCAGTGTGCGCCATGGTCGTGCGTACCTCCGGTCGTCGCGGTCGTCCGGACCCACGGTAGCCATTCGTCCCACAAGTGGTCGAAGCCGTTCGCACCGAGTCAATCGGCGCCGAGAGAAGGGGAATGCCCATGGGATCGCGTGATCCGGTGATCGTTGGCATCGGCTGGAGTGACTACCCGGTGGCGCCTGAGCTCGATGCCATGGAACATCACGCCATGGCCTTGCGTCGCGCACTGGCGGACTCGGGTCTGCAGAAGTCCGATGTCGATGGGTACATGTGCGCCGGCACCGGGTTCGGGAACAGCGGCGACGACGCTCCGAACATGGCCGAATATCTCCGGATCAACCACCGCTGGCTTGACGGGACTTCGGTCGGTGGTTCCACGTTCGAGTTCTATGTCCAGCACGCCGCCGCCGCCATCGAAGCGGGAATGTGTGACGTCGTCCTCGTCACCTACGGCTCGGACATGTTGTCGCGGATGGGGCGGATGCTCGGTACGAGTACGTTCGCCGGCGCCTCGGCCCGGGTGGGCGGCCCATCCCAGTTCGAGTGTTCGTGGGGCAATGTGTTGGCGGGGGCCTATGCGATGGCGGCCCGCCGGCACATGCACGAGTTCGGAACGACGCCTGAGCAGCTGGCCGAGATCGCCGTCGGCGTGCGGGAGTACGCCGGGCTGAACCCGCTGGCGCAATATAAGGACCCGATGACGGTCGACGACGTGCTCTCGTCGCGCATGATCGCCGATCCGCTCCACAAACTCGACTGCTGTGTCATCTCCGACGGCGGAGGTGCTTTCATCATGACGACCCGAGAGCGGGCTCGGGATCTGGCGAAGCCCCCCGTGTTCGTGCTCGGCGCAGCCGGGGCACAAACTCATTGGACGATCAGTCAGATGCCTGATTTTACGACGACGGCCGCGGCCCAGTGCGGTCCCGAGGCCTTCGCCCGGGCGGGGGTCCGTCCGGAGGATGTCGACACCATCCAATGCTACGACAGCTTCACTATTACCGTCTTGATGTTGCTTGAGGACATGGGCTTCTGCAAGAAGGGGGAGGGCGGCCCGTTCGTCGAAAGCGGCATACTCCGGCGGGGAGGACGTCAACCGCTCAACACCGACGGCGGTGGGCTGTCCGCCTGCCATCCAGGCATGCGCGGGATCTTTCTCATCAACGAAGCGGTACGCCAGCTCCGTGGCGAAGGCGGCGAGGCGCAGGTCCCCGGGGCCGAGGTGGCGGTGGCTTGCGGTTCGGGCGGTTGGCTCTCCACCATCGCTACCGTCGTCCTCGGGAAGGAGGGCCGGTGATGATCATCGACGAGGTCGCCGACACGCTGCGCCTCCGAGCGCTGCCCCAGCCGGACCACGCCTCCCGCTTCTACTGGCAGTGCGCAGCCGAGGGTCGCCTGGTGATCCAGCGCTGCATGAGCTGCGGTCAATTCCAGTTCTACCCTCGATCCCTGTGCGCTTCGTGCGCCGGTGAGACCGAGTGGGTGGATGCCTCGGGTCGGGGGACACTGCACACCTACACCATCATCCGACAGAACCGCTCCGAGGCTTTCGCCCCGCTCTCGCCGTACGCGGTGGGGATCGTCGAACTCGACGAGGGTGTCCGGATGATGTCCAACATTGTTGACTGTGATGTCGAGGCCCTCCACGTGGATATGGCACTCGAAGTAGTGATCCTGAAGGCGGCCGACGACGTGGGCCTCCCGTTCTGGCGACCGGCCGCCGGCTGACCGAGGGGAGGGACGATGGATTTCGACGACACGCCGGAGGAGGCTGCGTTCCGCCAGGAGGTTCGGAGCTGGCTGAAGGAGCATGCAAAGGAAAAGGACGCCGGCCAGCTGTCGTCGTCCCACTCCTTCTATGACTTCGACGACGTGTTCGTCACCGAAGGCAAGGCCTGGCAGCGCCGCCTGTACGAGGGTGGGTGGGCCGGGATCACATGGCCGGTCGAGTTCGGCGGTCGGGGAGGCGATGTTGTCCAGTCGATGATCTTTCGCCAGGAGGAGGCTCAATTCGACGTCACCTCAGGTCTCTTCGCCGTCGCCATCGGCATGGCCGGACCGACGATCATCGACCATGGCAGCGAGGCGCAGCGCGCCCGCTACCTTCCGGCGATGCTTCGCGGCGAGGAGGTCTGGTGCCAGCTCTTCAGCGAGCCGGGGGCGGGCTCGGACCTTGCCAGCCTGGCGACCCGGGCTGAGCGTGACGGGGACGAGTGGGTGGTCAACGGTCAGAAGGTGTGGAGCTCGGGTGCGCACCACGCCGACATGGGGATCCTGCTGGCCCGAACGAACCCTGACCTCCCCAAGCACCGCGGCATCACCTTCTTCATCCTCGACATGCGTTCGACGGGCATCGAGGTACGCCCGCTGCGCCAGATGACCGGTGGGGCGACCTTCAACGAGGTGTTCTTCACCGACGTTCGGGTGCCGGCCGCCAATGTGGTGGGGGAGGTGAACGCTGGGTGGAGAGCCACCATGACCACCCTGGCCAATGAGCGGACTCTGGGCGGGGGGACCTCGAGCTTCCCCCAGGTCTTGAAGCTGGCCAGGGACTGCGGGGCGACCAGTGATCCGGTCATCCGCCAACGGCTGGCTGACTGCTATGCCAAGGGCCAGATCATGAGGTATCTCGGCTTCCGGATCCAGACCGCCCTCGGCAAGGGGATGTCGACCCCCGAATCCTCGATCAGCAAACTCTTCTACGCTCAGATGGCCAGGGAGATCGCCGAGGTGACCCTGGCGGTCCAGGGCCCCCGGGGCATGCTGCTCGGTCACGACGCCCCGGAGGAGGGCTACTGGCAGCAGCAGTTCCTGACCGCCCCATCGCTCCGGATCGCCGCCGGGAGCGACGAGGTGCAGCGCAATGTCATCGGCGAGCGGGTGCTCGGGCTTCCCCATGACGTCCGACTCGACAAGGATGTGCCGTTCCGGGATCTCATTCGCTGAGACCGATCAGGATGGGAAGGGGGTGGAAGTGGAATTCAATCTGGCCGATCTCTACGAGTGCGTCGCTGCTCGTATCCCGGAGCGCGAGGCCGTGGTGTGGCGGGACACGAGACTGACTCATCGAGAGCTCGAGGAGCGGGCGAATCGTCTCGCCCACGGTCTCGAAGGCATGGGCCTAGGTGTCGACGACCACGTCGGCGTGTTCATGTACAGCCGGCCGGAGTACCTCGAGACCATGGTGGCCGCATTCAAGGTCCGCGCCGTTCCCATCAACGTCAACTACCGCTACGTTGCCGACGAGCTGGTCTACCTCTTCGATAATGCCGAATTGCGGGCGCTCGTTCTCGAGGCGAGCTTCGCGCCCGTGGTGGCTTCGGTCCTGCACCGGGTCCCGCGCCTCGAGCATCTGATCGTCGTGGACGACGGCTCGGACGGGGCGGATGCACTTCCCCGTGCCCTGGACTACGAAGAGTTCCTCACCGCGCACTCACCACTGGCGGGCTTCCCACCCCGCTCTTCCGATGATGCATACATTGCATACACCGGTGGGACCACAGGTAATCCCAAGGGCGTCGTTTGGCGTCATGAGGACATCTTCTTCGCCACCATGACCCCCGGAGTGGTCGTGAATCGCCCCGGGGACGTCGCCGCGAATGCGGTCGCTCCGGTTCACCCTCGTCTGGCGCCGCTCGTGGAGATGGGCGTCGCTGTGCCCGACGCCTTCGTCTCCTACGCCCTCGGCCCGCTCATGCACGTGAGCGGGCATTGGTCGGCGTGGGGAGCGATGCTCAGCGGAGGGCGCGCGGTCCTACATCCGGAACGCCAGATGGAGGCCGAGACCGTCCTCGAGACCATCGACCGTGAGCGGGTCACCATGCTGACCATTGTCGGCGACTCCATGGGCCGCCCGATCGTCGAGGAGATCGAAGCGAACCCCCGACGCCATGTCAGGACCTCCGTGCTCATGCTCGGCTCAGGGGGGAGCATCCTGTCCAGTGACGTGAAGGCTCGGCTCTTCGACGGTTTTCCATCGGCCATGATGCTCACCGAGGCAATAGGTTCGTCAGAGTCACCCGCCCAGGCCATTTCGCTTACCGTCCGGGGGCAGGGCGTGGCTCCGGCGCTCGAGTTCTCCGCTGATGATCGGACCACGGTTTTCGACGACGATCTTCGATCGGTGACGCCCGGTTCAGGGGCGGTGGGACGGTTGGCCACCCGGGGACGGGTACCTGTCGGGTACTTCCATGACGCCGAAAAGTCGGCGCACACCTTCATAGACGTCGACGGCTCTCGATGGGCTCTGCCGGGAGACATGGCGACCATCGAAGCCGATGGCACCATCCGACTTCTCGGGCGCGGGACCATGTGCATCAATACCGGGGGTGAGAAGGTCTATCCCGAAGAGGTTGAGGCGGTCCTGAAGACTCACCCCAAAATCGCCGATGCAGTCGTCGTGGGTGTCCCGGACGCCCGGTTCGGCGAGCAGGTGACAGCGGTGTTCCACCCGGTCTCAGGCGAACAGGCGCCGAGCCTGGCCGAGGTCCAAGTCCACTGCCGGCCGCATCTGGCCGGTCACAAGGTCCCGCGCCAGGTGTTTGCCGTCGAATTGGTTCCCCGGTCCCCGTCCGGCAAGCCCGACTACCCGTGGGCGAAGAAGGTTGCACTCTCGGGTTCGGTCGCCGGGCACGGTCTGGGCGGGGAGTGACGCAGGTTCGACTTCGCCGGCCCTCTCACAACAGACGTGCCTCTCAACCTGCACACGATGTGGTCTGTACGCCGGGCTGACCGCTCGGGACGTACGAATCGGGGACGGGGTCCCCGGCAAATCGATCGGCAATCCAGCGGACCATGTCTGGCGCAGAGACCGCGATGACGCCACTGTGACTTTGCCCGGGGTAGATCCACCGTTGCAGCGTCTGGCCGAGCCCGCAAAGGTGTTGGGCCAATAGCTGGGTCGAGACCACCGGGATCTGCTCATCGGAGCCGCCTTGAATCATGAGTAGCGGCACCGGGCTGGCCACACCGAACGTTCCAGGGTCGTTCGCATTGAGCAACGTCCTCCAAGCTGGGACGTTGAAGGGGTCGGTCTTGGAGATGGCCGAGATCGAGAACTTGCCGACGTGGGCGGCCAGGTAGGAGTCACAGCCCTTGCTCAGGAGGGAGATGGACTTGATGCCCCTGGGGGTGAGCACCTCATTGAGTGGAGCCTTCGAGCCGTAGGCCACATGAAACCCTTCGGCTGCCATCAGCAGGTAGTAACGGAACGGGCTGGTTTTCAAAAAGGTGTAGACAGCGTAGAACTGTGACGGCGGTGCCCCGGCCACGACGCCCTGGAGGTGAAGTTCCGGAGCGTAGGTCGGCCCAATCTTCAGCGCGAACATGGCTGTTTGACCGCCCTCGGAATGGCCCCACACGACATAATTTGTGCTGGCGTGAGCCGCTGGGAGGTGTCGGGCAGCGCGAACAATGTCGATTGTGTTTCGCGCCGCAACGGTTCCCACGAGGTAGGGGAGCGGTCCGGGGGTGCCTTCGCCCTGGTAGTCACTCGCCGCCACCTCCCATCCCTGGTCGAGTAGGACGTTCAGGAGCGGAACGGCCTGGGATGGATCCAGCGATGGAGTGCATTGTTCGGCCATTCCATTGGTTCCGTGCCCCCAGGTGACGACCGGGTAGCCGCCCGCCGGGGGCGGAGTCTTGGGGGCATAGATCGTGCCCGTCACCGCGACGGCGTGGTTCTGGAGGTTTTCCGAGAGGTACATCATCCGATAAACGGCGCCATGGACTCCCGAGGCATTGATCCGAACTGCCTTCACCAGCGTTCCCGCGGGACTACTGGGTAGTGGGTCAGGCTCCGAGTAAAAGGATGGGAGATCCCCGGGGGGCGGACTGGTCGCGGGGCTGGCCGTGGCCACCTGGACGGGGAAGGCCTGGAGCGAGACGGAGAGTGCGACGATCGCGAGCAACGATGGCAGGCAGAGCCTGGCTCTGTTGGGGACAGTGAAGGGCATCGTTCCTCCCGATCAGGACGGCCCGATGGTAGCTGGAACGCCCTTCCATGACCGTCCGCGTCAGGGTGCCGGCAGGAAGTCGTTCCCAACGTCTCGTTCAGCTGTCGCAATCGCGCCTCATGACCGTCGAACAGTTTGGGCGGCCGATGAGTGTCTGCGAACGCTGGAGAGCCTCCGAATGTCAGAAAATGGCAAGTCTCGGCCGGGCGTGATCCAGGCGTCATTCACGAGTATAGGTTGAGTGTGCGACCGGGGACGATGAGATTGGCAGGCACCGACAGGCGTCGGTTCTGTTGGACGAAGGTGGAATGAATGCACCCGACTCAGAGCGGAGTCACTGCACTGGGCGGCGGGATAACGCCGGGCCCGGAGGTCAGGCACCCCTGCTCCTTCACGGGATCAGCGGCAGCGGGAAGCCTCGGTGGCCTTAGGAACGCCGGCTTGCTTGTGAAATCCACCATATCGAAGAGACTGTGAGCGTTGGCATCCCGATGTGTGAGCGCCGGAAGGTTCCACTTGGTCTCTACTGTCTTGAGGATCGAGGTGTGGTCGTAGATCGTATGGGAGACGAAGTGCCTCTTTGCATACGGACTCACAACCCCGGCAGGCACCCGAAACCCGTACCGGTCGAAGCCACCCGGAGGATCACTCGCCGCGAGGACAGGTGCAACGTCGTCGGGGGCGACGGCAGGCGGAGGGGGTACGTGGTCGTAGTAGCCGCCGTGCTCGTCGTACGTCCAGATCAGCATGGTGGTGGGCCAGTCGGGACCGGACATCACTGCGTGCACCACCTCACCCATGAACTGGTCTCCGAACTGGACGTCTTGGGGATTCTCCTCGGACTGCGTGGTGTAGTTGGGTTCCACTAGGCAGAAAGAGGGCAGGTTGCCGGCGGCGGCGTCGAGGTGGAATTGGTTGATCGACGCCAAGCCGTTGGCAATTGCCGGATCCTGCAGAAGGGGCAGGAACACGCCCAGGGTCGGGAGGTTGGAGTAGTAGTCCTTCCAGCTGATTCCGTGGTCGTTCAGCTGGTTGAAAATCACTCCATTCGGCGGAAGCGCCGAGGGGAAGGTGTCGTTGATCAGCCCCAGCGACGTTCCGGCGATCAAATATCTTCGATTGGGGTCGGTCTGGGCCAAGGCCGAAGAGAAGTACCGATCGGCGATGGGGAATGTCTTGGCCATGCCACACGTGAACGGTAGATCCCTGTTGGTGAAGTACCCCATGGCCTCGGCGCTGGTGCTCATCACGAAGCCCTGGTTTGTGCCTCCGTTGTACGCTTCGTGGGCGACGCGCCAGTCGTTGCCGATACCGTTGTTCTGGCACTCTGTTGGCATATGGAACGAGTGAATCAGATTGCCATGGCCGTCGGGATTGGTGGCGGTAGGTGACCCGTCAGATCCCAAGGTGAATCCATCGCCACGACCGCTCATTCCCAATATGTTGTCGAACGAGTGGTTCTCCATCATGACGACCACGATGTGCTTGATCTGCGGCACCTGATCTGTGCCAGCGGGGCGGTCGGGGCGCGGCCTCGATCCGACGCGGCGTAGCTTGCGGTCAGGGACCGTCGATCGGTTGACCTCGGCTCCTGCGGGTCGGCTTACCACGCCACCCGCCAGCGCTGTCGCTCCGAGGAACCCACCACCGAGCAATTCTCGCCGACTGAGTTGCATTTGAGGTTGCTCCTTCTTCCGCCGATGTCGACCAGGTGAGTTGATCGTAGCGGTGATCCTTGGGGCGGTATTGACCAGTTTGGATGGGCCGCATCGGTCGAAACAGGCCGCGGAAGTGTCAGGCGGAACAGAGGGTTCGAACGGACACTTTGACGTTCGATAGCAACGTTGTGAACCATTAGGGTGATCGTCGAACCTAGGGGGTAGTCATGCCCAAAAGGTCAAGGATGGTCAGGGCGCTTCTTGGACTGGTGGCGTTGAGTGCCATCGCCGTCGGGTTGGCCGCGGTGCCAGGCGTCAGCCAAGCAGCGAGTTCCCACACGAGAAGGCCTCAACCTTGTACCTGTGCGTAGGCTACTCGTATTCGGTTGGCTTCCAACCGACGGCCATCAGCTCAGCTGATCCCACTGGAGGAACACCGGGATACACCGCCTACGTAGCCAATCATGAGCAGATGACGCTCGAGAACTTCGGATGCGGCGGCGCCACCACCTCTTCGATCATTGGCGGTATCGGGTGCAAAGATCCGGCGGCTATTGACGCCGTGCTGTATCCCATCACCACGCAAGAGCAGGCAGCGTTGGATTTCATTGCCGCCCACCCCGGTCAGGTAGGCCTCATCACCATCTCTATCGGTGGCAACGACGTGACGGGCTGCACCCAATCCAACGCCACAGCCGCTGCAGCCTGCCTCACGACTGCTGACAACAAGATTACGACCAACGTCACAAGTCTGGTCTCGTCCCTCAACACGGCCCTGAGTTCGGCTGGAGACACCGTTAGGATCGTCGGTCTGACCTATCCGGACGTAATTCTGGCGCCTACGTCAACCCGGGGGTGCCGCCGCTCAAGCATTGGCCGCTCAGTCGGTACAAGCTTTCGACTTGCTGATCAATCCCACCCTCAAAAACGCCTACACATCCGGTGTGCCGAACGGCATCTTTGTAAACGTGACTGACGCTCCATTCCGTCGTGCGTCTTCCGGAGCCGACACGCCATTGACCTTGACTCACAAAACTAAGAAGTTCGGTGTCATTCCAGTCGCCGTTCATGAGATCTGCCAACTCACGTATTTCTGCTCCCTCCAAAACATCCACGCCAATACCCGTGGCTACAGGTTCAGCGGCAAGTTGATCGTGGCCGCCCTGAATCCCGACGGCTGAGCGAGACGTGACCGCAGTGGTACGGCTCCGAGGAGTCAAGATGATGGAGTTGAGGGAGGGCCCGAGCGTTCACCGTCGGCGCGGTCATCACATGCGACGTCGGCCTTGCTCAAGCGAACTGGTCGTTTGTATTGTGCCGGTCCCCGTGGCGCCCAAGTCGGTAGCACGGCCAGTAAGTCTGGGCGGACTTAGCTAGGAGGTTTGGAGCTTTGGTGCAAGCAGTTGACGCCCTCGGCAGTGCCTAATGCGACCAGTCATCAACGACTGTCAGGTCCATGAATTCCGGACCACCTTCGAAGATCTCCATCATCGTCGCTCTGGCCGCCGTAAGCCCTTCCTGGCGACGGGAATCGTTCTCGCGCTCGCGAGCTTTCTCTTCGCTCTCGAAGACGACGAACATGATCACTCGGCTCGGATCCTTCGAGTCCCGGGTTGCCGTCGCGTGCACGAGACCTGAACCCGGCTGTTCGGCTGCCTTTAACTGGGCGGTCAGCGTGGCCAGATCGTCGTCCCGGCCTGGCTTCAAGCGCGACGTGATCATTTGTGCCCACATATCGGCAACCTTCCCTAGATGGTGACCTCACACTATTGCTCGGACAGGTTCGCGGCATCTCCCGATCTCGATGAGGTTCTACATTTACCCGAGCATTGGCCAATCATGACCCTCCTCGGGCGGGAGGGCTTGCTGAACCGCGTCAACGAGACGCTTCGAATGCGAGCGGAGGGACAGCATTTCCGCGTACCGTTCATCGTCCCCCTTCACACCAGAAACCAGAGGCGAATAGGCGATCGAGGCGACCCCGACGAACATGATCAGCAGCGAGATTGCTTCAAGAGGGCCGTACGCGCCAGTCGTGCGGAGTCTGTCCCCGTAGAGACCAATGCCAATAGCGATGCTGGCCAATGGATCCACCAGCACCAGTGCGGTCTGCGAGGCCGCAATGGGACCAGCATGGAAGGCGTTTTGCGTCAAGAACAGCGCCAGCACTCCGCACACTACGACGCCGTAGGTCTGCCAATGCGAGAACATGTGAACCCAATCGGTGGCGATGTAGTTGCTCATCGTCTTGATGAGCGACGCCGTAAAGGCGAACCCCACCGCCCCGGCCACCCCAAATGCGGCCGCCCGCCACCAGCGAGGTCCTCGCAACGCGGACAAGGTGGCCAAGAGGGCCACGCCTCCGCACACCGAGCCGGCCACGATCCACTCGAAGTTGGTGGGCACATCGTTGCCCCCGCCAGGTTGAGCGAAGACCAAGAAACCGGCCAAGCCACCTGCCGCTGCCACACAGCCGAACCACTCACGCCAACCGACGTGGAACCGGAACCAGGTGGCCAGCAGGATGACCAAGAACAGCAGTTCCGCGGTCAAGATGGGCTGCACCTGGCTCAGGCGGCCCAGGTGTAGCGCGACAATCTGCAGAAGAAAGGTGGTCACAATGAAGACAAACCCGAGCAGCCACACGCCACGCTTGAGCGCGTGCGTGAGCAAGCTGAGCTTGAGCGTGTCCGTGTCAGGGGCGTCTTCGACTCCCATACGCTGAAGGACGCTGGCCAGCGCATTGGACAGCGCGCACGCGGCAGCGAGGAGATAGACCACTTTTTTTGTGCCTCCTATGCCATTTGACCTCGATCTAGTCTGGCGCGGTCGGCGGTCCGACCGAGCCATGGTCCGAACCATCGGCCCCGCTTCACCAAGATGACGGCCATCGTGCGGTCTCTACAGGAGGCTGTGGCAGCAGAGTGCTGGCGGAATCAATTATTCCGGACGAACGGGAACCGAGCATTTCATTCCAGTCTGCTGCAATCCTGGCGAGAGTGCCCCCCGCTGACCGGGCAATCCATGATCGAGACATTCCCGCTGCTCAACGCGCCGGCCTCGCCGCTACCGCCGAGGGCTGGTGACCGAACTCGTTCTAGGCCTCGACGCTGATCTCGATGCGAGGTGGGCCAATCACGCCCGCCTTAGCCATGGTGTCTTTCAGCTCGGGATCGGCGGCGAAGGCTTGGGCTTCATCGACCGAAGGGAACCAGTGCAGTCCCGTAATGTCGTTCGGGTCATCGGCGTTCCGCAGGACGATGGCGTCACTGACGCTATGCCTGTCGCGTATCGGTTGCGCATTGTCATACTCGATCCGCCACGCGTCATAATCGCCCACTGAATGCTGAATGATCATCAAAACTCTGGCCATCTCGTGCTCCTCAATTGTCTCCTACACGC
This sequence comes from uncultured Acidimicrobiaceae bacterium, assembly GCA_963821755.1. Classification (GTDB taxonomy): domain Bacteria; phylum Actinomycetota; class Acidimicrobiia; order Acidimicrobiales; family RAAP-2; genus Bog-473. The sequence goes on along the minus strand of CAWGEX010000003.1, from coordinate 994,512 downwards.
AATTCAAATACCCACGGTAGTGGGTGCCGGCTCGGCGTCTTCGGATTGGACACGACTGCCATCGTAATGATTTCCGCTCAAAGGTTCCTGAGAGGTCCTTACCCATTCTGAGCGGAGGTTAGACCTCGCTAGTTTCGGTCCAGCCTTTCGGATTTCGGTTTGGCCAGGCTGAAAAGCGGGAATTACACGACTATGCCGGGCCGTCCAGTTGGCAGGCGCACTCTCGTCTCAGGCGCGGTGACCATTGCCGTGGTAGTTGTTGTCGCCGCTTCGGCCGTTATTCTTTGGGACCGCAATTTTCGTCACGCTTCGCCGGAGAATCCTGGAATGACATGTCCGGCGCTTATCCCTGGCAAAGGTCGACCTCCACTCACGGCACTTGGGGTACACCGCGTGGCGCTCATCGGCGACTCGATCATGGACCAGGCGTCTTGCTCGGTGGCCGACAGTCTGGCGAATATCGGCATTCAGACTGGTCGATACGCCGTTCCGGGCAGCGGTCTGCTCACTGGGTCCGTGAACTGGCTCAGCCAGACACAACAGATCCTGCGATTGGAGCATCCCGACGTTGTGGTCGCCATCTTCGTCGGCAACTATCCGGGACCGCCGATCCAGACCGCCGCTGGCCAGCCCGTAGCCGTCGACAGCCCGGCATTCTTTGATGCCTGGCAGCAACGAGCCGGGCAGTTGTCAGCGGAAGTCAGGGCGGCCGGTGCCCAGATGTTTTGGGTGAGTCCACCCCCGATCTCCCTCCCACCCCTGGGCCATGCCCAACGGCTCTTCGATGGGTACCGCTTAATTCGTGGCGATCGTATTCTTGACTCCGGCACCATCCTGGCGGGCCCAAACGGGAGCGACGTCATGACCAAACGGACCTGCGGGCACGTCCGGATCGTCCGCAGCGTGGTCGACGCGGTACATCTGAGTAACGACGGCGCTCGTATTTATGGCCAACAGATCGCGCACGACCTCACTGCACAACTTGGCCTTCTGACGACCCCCAAACCCTGTTGACGATGTCGAGTCGAGGCATTGGTCCGTCATGAGCGTGTCCGACCCCATGACCGAGGAGGCTGACTTTCCACTCTACGTCGTGACGGCGCGGGTCGGTGACGAGGTGAGCGGATGCCTCGCCGGATTCGTCACACAATCGAGCCTCAGGCCGGTCCGTTTCCTCGTGTGCGTCTCGAAGGTGAATTGCACGTTCCGGGTCGCTGCAAAGGAGTAACGCATTAGCCGTGCATCTGCTCGGTTCCGATCAGCGTGACATGGCATCGCTATTTGGCGAGTGGAGTGGCGACGACATCGACAAATTTCGACAGCTGGATTGGAAGGAGGGGATTTTGGGGGCGCCGTTGATTCGCGACTGCGCAGCATGGGTCGAAGGCCCGATCATCAACCGAATGAGTGCCGGCGATCACGAGGCATTTTTGATCGCGGTACGAGATGGTGGACCCGGGCCTCGCCAGGGCCGCTTCATGGTGTCGGATGCCTCGGACTTCAACCCAGGCCACCCGTGAATATGCCACGCCGGACCCGGCGAACGTGAAAGACGAACATTCGGATTGGATGATTGATGCCTCAACATTTTGCTTACGCGATCGACAAGCGGTACCTGGCAGTTCTTGTGCCCTTCGGGCTGAGACGGGCAAAGGACGGCGTCACGCTCACTGATGACGGCTCCTTTGTGGCAACGTTCGGCTTTTTCAAAATTGAAACGCCACTCACAAACATCACCGGCGCGCACATCACGCGAAACTACCGCTGGTGGACAGCGTTCGGTGTGCGGGGGTCACGGGTCGACGACGGGTTGAGCTTTGGAACGAACCACGACGGAGGCGTCTGCGTTCACTTCGCCGAAAAGGTGCCGTCGCCACTTCGACGAAGCGGCCACTCAGCGCTCACGGTGACCGTTGCCGACTTGGAGGGGCTTACGGCAGCGTTAGGCGGTGACCGCTGAACCATCGGCGGCGTGCCCCCTGGTGTCGCGGTCGAGCTATCGAGCCATGACCGCTCTGAGCCCGCTCGGCTTAGGACACAAGGACGCTGGCTGCGAACCTTCGTGTTTCACGCAGGTCAATGCCTACAATTTCGACCTTGGCGTCGTGCGATCAGGATCCTGGCTGTTGCGGGACCCTCTCTTGAGCGGTGAAGGCGCAACGGAGGCATACCTGCCCTCCCAGAAGATCTCCATCGCAATCGCCGTGACCCTCTCGCCCGGCGCGCTCGACTCACAATGAACTATGCGAACGAGAGCGACCCGCTGTTCCGATCGCTCGGCAAGTACATGGCTCCGAACGATCCGCCTCCACCAGTGCCGGGCTGAGCTTCCCGAGGACGACGGCGGACGGCCATCCCGGCGCGGCTCAGGGCGACGCCGCGGGCAGGACTTCGGTGGTGATGGGCGTGCGGATGGCCAAGGTCACCGGGGTTCGCCCGGCTACTTCGGCCAGCCGGTCGCGCTGTTCGGCGGAAAGGCTTTGGGGGACGGTGATTTTGCGCTCAATCGATGCGTTCCCCGACTCGTCAACGTCGTAGCGCACGTCCACGGTGATATGGCCGAAATCCCAGCCTTTTCGGGTCGCGTACATCCGCAGTGTTGTGGCCGTGCACGCCGCGAGGCCGCTCAGGAGGAACCCGAAGGGGGATGGGCCGACGTCACCGCCCCCTTCGGTCGAAGGCTCGTCACCCAGGAGGCGGTGTCGGCCGACAAGTAGCTCGACGCGGTAGGCCGGAGCGTCCGTTCCCCCTGGCTCCGACCGCGTGCGCAACGTGGCGCAGCGTGATCATCGGCCTGGTACTTGCGGCGTCATCTCAGGCAGGTCACCGTGGTGCAGCGCCCAGCTGGGGAGGTCCGGCGGACCAGATAAGCGGCGCACCTCAACCGCTGGCATCCCATCGATCTCGGTGCCGGACGCAAACTGTGAACGCTGCTTTACGACGGCGCCGGCCCGTACGATGGATTCGGCGCCGACCACACTCCCGTCGCACACGATCGCCCCCGGTTCGATCACGGACCGCGCGCCGATGTGGCACCCGTGGATCATGGCGCCCGGTCCGACGGTAGCGCCATCGTCGATGACGAGATTGTTGTCAGGTAGCAAGTGGAGGACGGTGTTTTCGAGGATCTGCACGTCGTCGCCGATCCGCACCGGGCCATGCGAGTCGCCGATGATCTTGACGCCAGCTCCGATAATGGAACGTTCGCCTATGACGACGTCACCAGTGATTTCGGCGGTCGGGAAGAGGACCGCCGTCGGGGCGACGATCGGCAAAATTCCTCGATAGGCATAGAGCTGGCCCACGGTGGCGACTCCCTGGTTGGATTGGACGACGACTCCAGAAGGTGCAGGGACGGACAGGTCGCCTCCCCGTAGAGCCGTCAGACGATCAAGGTCGCTGCTCGAGGCAGACCGAACGATACGAGCCGGCCTACCCACCGCGACGACGTCGCTGGGCAACGTCGTCCCCGGCGGAACAACGGTGCCTTCGCCGAGAAGGACCCGATTGCCCAGCCGGACTCCGGGCATCAGCACTGAGGCATTGCCGATCTCGCAAAGATCACCGACGGTGGCACCGATCACCATGCAGCGGTGGCCGAACACCGTCCGTCGGCCGATGTCCACCGGGTGGTCGGCGTAGCCGACCACTACGGAATTCTCGATGACATGGGATCCAGTTCCGATGGCGACGGAGTCGTCTGTTGAGCGAATGACGGCGCCTTCAGACAGCCCCGAGTGGAACCCCAGTGTGGCGACGCCGAGGACCACTGCGGAACTGGCGATCTGCGGCACACCGTCCTGCCGGGCGTCGACAACGGTGCTGGAGGGCCTGGCACTCATCGCGGGGGAAGGAATCCGCGTCGGCCAGCCAGAGAAACCACCTCCTGAAGGTATCGCGCCCCGACCGCGTTCGCATCAGCCAGGGCACAGCGTTGGCCGGCGTGCCCGTTGCGGCGGTGGGACTTCTGGTCGCAGTGGAGGCTGGCCCCCCTTGACCCACTTGGGCGACAACGCGATCCCGTACCGGAGCGTCAAAGGGCCGGGAGAGCACCGAATCCAACAGAGCGTAAGCGTCTTCGTTGGGCCCAGGCGCCGCGTGGGCTTGGTGCCAGGCGCGGCGGTCCGGATCCTTGTCCGGATCCGTGACGTGTCCCAGAGAGCGGTGGTTCCTGTTACGCGCTTCGCACATCTGCGCTAAACCTGGAGCGGACCTAGAAAGGTAGGCACAATGAGCGAACTGACGGAAGAGATCGAGGGTGCGGCGTCGGAGCTAATCCACACGATGGCCCGATTTGTACGAGCATTGGACGCCGTCGAAGATGACAGTAAGGCAGCGACGCACATCCCCGAGAGGTTGTCGGCGGCCTTGGACGGGTTGGCAACTCGCGTGAGCGCCGCGATTACGTTTAAGGAGGATTGACGGGATAGGGACCGTCACCATTTGACACACGCTCGATAGCTGAGATTCAACGCATCACGATCCCGGCCGGCTCCTCCCACCCCGCTGGTCCCGCCGTGGAGTCGTCGGACGCCCAGACGCGGGACGTCCCTTTGCCGGCTACTCGATTGTGTATATCGCGTCATCGACCTCCTTCCAGTCGTCACTACTGATTGGAGTTCCGGTCAAGCTCGACGCAACACAGATCTGTGTTCGGTCGGGATCAACGCCCATGATCGCCCTATAGGCCTCGGTCTGCCCTTGCCAGATCAGAGCCTGGCGCTCGACCAGCCTCTGTTCGATGACCTCAAACTCGCTCGGTGTACCGGCCTCGAATGACAGCATGCGCAATCCGACGTTGCGCCTCCCCGCACCATGCCAGTTGCGCCCTAGCTCGCGCAACAGAATGACCTGGCGGCGCTTCGTCTCGTAGACCATGAGCGCGGCCACCTCGTCGCGTTGTGATGTCAGGCGAAAGTCGAAAACGTTTTGGTAGAACTCGATTGACTGCTTCAGATTCGTCACATTCAGTAACACGCTTTGGATACTCAGTTCCATGTGGGTTCCCATCTTGAGTTGGGCAATTGCTGCTGGGACCAGTAAACTCGACGGCCCGGGGTCTCCGTTCCGTTCGACACACTTGCGACTGCCCGTGGTGCTCGTCTGTGCCATTTCTGCTCGGAATCGGTGAGTGAGGGAGTGTTAGCCTTGACCCGATGCTCGAGGAACGATGGCGATGAGCCCGAGCGAGCAACTCGGTTGGGATGTGATCGACCGTGACGCCTGCAGGGGTTCTGGGAACTTCCTGTTCTGGGCCCCCGGCGTCTTCGACCTGGACGACGACGATGTGGCCATCGTCTGTGGCGACATGGCCGGTGGCGAGCAAGAGGTACGAGAGCCGCCCGACAACTGCCCGACCGTGGCCCTTCATCTGGCCGGAATCTTCCCTGCGTAGCGTTCCGGCTCGGAGGCAATGGGTGGCTATCTACAACCACACGGGTCAAGTCGTGAATGACCTCGAACGGGCGAAGCGGTTTTACCAGCAGGTTTTCGGATTCAAGTTCTGGTACGAGATTACGCCTCCCGACGGGCCAACGGCCAAGCTCAGCGGCCTCACACCCCCCCTGGGAACGACCGCCTCATATCTGACCCTTGATGGCTTCGTGCTCGAACTCATGCACTACGCGGCAACCGACGCGACGGCACCATTCCGGGAGCGCACGATGAACGAACCTGGGCTAACCCACCTGTCGATCTCAGTCGATGACGTTCAGGCCACGGCGGAGAAAGTGGCTGAATTCGGTGGAGTGATCATTGAGGAAACTGACGTCGGAGCCGCAATTTTCGTGCGGGATCCCGACGGGCAATTGCTCGAACTCTTGCCAGCGGCATATCGGGGCACGCTTCCACCCAAACCCTGATTCGGGTACTTCAATGCGGTCCACCTGGGTCCGCCAGTCGAATTCTGGGCCGGAGGCAGTGCGAGCCAGGGTCAGTACGCTGGTCTCGTTGACCATCAGGCACCCTCGGGCATCTTCGGGGAGCGAATAGGGAGGGAACTCAATTGACCGTCACCAGTGAGTCAGAGGCACCCCTTCGACACGCCGACCGTTTCTTCATCGATGGGGAATGGGTCGCGCCTTCGACCGATGCGACCTTCGATGTGATCGATTCGAGTACCGAGCAGGTGTACTTCCGGGTACCCGAAGCGCAGGAAGCCGATATGGATCGCGCCGTGACGGCTGCCCGCCGCGCCTTCGACGAGGGGCCTTGGCCCAGAATGACCCACGTCGATCGGGCCGAATTCCTCAGGGGTATTGCCAACGGCCTCCGGGAGCGAGCCGAAGACATCGGGCAGATCTGGCCCCGCGAGTCCGGCGCGCTGTACCTCATTGCTCGGCATGGCGCAGCGGGTATCGCCGGCGCATTCGACTTCTACGCCGATCTGGCTCGGACTTTCCCATTTGAAGAGAGGGTGCAGCCGTCGATGGGCGAATTCGGTCTGCTGGTGCGAGAGCCAGTGGGCGTTGTCGGCGCCATCATCCCGTGGAACGCCCCCATCGGGTTGATCACCTACAAGATTGCGCCGGCTCTGTTGGCCGGATGCACCGTGGTGCTCAAGTGTTCTCCGGAGGCCCCCGGCGACGCCTACGTAGTGGCCGAGATCGCTGAAGCTATCGGTCTTCCTGCCGGTGTCCTCAATGTCGTGACGGCCGACCGCGAGGTCTCCGAACTGCTGGTGCGAGATGCCCGCGTCGACAAGATCACCTTCACGGGATCCACCGCGGCCGGGCAACGGATCGCCTCGATCTGTGGCGCGCGAGTCGCCCGATGCACGCTCGAGCTCGGAGGCAAATCAGCTGCCCTGATCCTTGATGACATGGACCTCAACGATGCGGCAGTGACGCTGGCTAAGTCCGAATGCATGCTGGCCGGACAGGTGTGCTCGTCCCTGACTCGGATCGTCGTCTCTCGGCAGCGTCACGACGAATTGGTTGATGCGCTGGCGGGCGCCTTCTCCCAGGTTCGCGTCGGCGACCCCTTTGACTCGTCCACCCAAATGGGCCCGCTGGTCTCGAGCCGACAGCGCGACCGGGTCGAGGGCTACATCGCCAAGGGCCAGGAGCAAGGCGCCACGTTGGTGACCGGCGGTGGTCGGCCGAAGGACCTCGACCGCGGTTACTACGTGGAGCCGACTGTCTTTGGCCATGTCGACAATTCCTCGGCCATCGCCCAAGAAGAAATTTTTGGACCGGTTCTGTCGGTCATTCCGGCGGACAACGAAGAGCACATTGTGGCATTGGCTAACGACACCATCTACGGGCTCAATGCTTCCGTGTTCACGCACGACGTGGATCGGGCCCGACAGGTGGCACGCCGTCTGCGTTCCGGGACGGTTGGGCACAACGCCTTCCGCACGGACTTCAGTATCGCCTTCGGCGGATTCAAACAGTCCGGTATTGGCCGGGAAGGTGGGACCGAAGGTCTTCTGCCTTTCCTGGAGACCAAGACGGTGATTCTGGAAGGCGTACCGGACGAATATCGGTGATTCCCGCTCGTGCAGTGCGGTGGCTCCGCCACCATTCCGACGGTGGCTGTGATTCCGCGCCGATCCAGCTGAGGTCGCCGCCCACCCCGCTTAAAGGCTGAGGAGAAAGTTGGTGACGGGGGCCGCCTCCGGGTACGAGCCGGTGATGCCCGAACTGAAGTATCCGGCGTCGGTGACCATGACGATGCCGCTGATGGCGGAGGCGGCGTCGCTGCACAAAAAGACCAGAGGGTACGCCTGCTCCAGCGGAGTGGCGGCCTCGATCCCCACTTCGCCCCGATAGTCGGCGCCGAAGCCCAGCCACTGGTCCTTGTTGGCCAGGGCCAGCGGCGTCTCGGTTGGTCCGGGGCAGATGCCGTTGATGCGAATCCCTTGCTTAAGGAGTGGAAAAGCCTGGCTGGCCACATAGGCGCAGATGGCCTGCTTGGTCGACATGTAGTCCGCTTTTCCGTGGGCTTCGACCCACTTGACGGCGCTGTCGAAGTCTGGAGTGGCCAAGAACTCTTCCAGCTCCGGGAGGTGGTTTTGCCAGCCGAGACCGGCGGCCGATGAGATGAACCCGATAGTTCGAGCCCCGACTCAGCATGCCACTGGCCAGCATGGAATCAATCATGTGGCGGTGACCGATGAAGTTGATCTTTTCAATGCCCGGTGTGCCATCGGCCACCCCGGCGCACGACAGCAGCACGTCCACCGAGCCGCCGCACTCGGTGATGGCGGCGTCGATCGAGGCCTGCTCGGCCAGATTGACGTGGATGGCCCGGACGCCTTCCAGCGGGATCTCGGCGAAGTCCATCACCACGACCTCGGCCCCGGCGTCGAGCGCCAGTTGAGCGGCGGCGGCACCCATGCCAGTGGCTCCGCCCACGACGAGAACTCGCTTGCCGTCGTAACGGAACGCATTGAAGAGGCTCATTGTGTCTTTTCTCCTATGTGGGAGCGGCACCGTCAGCCGACGACGCCGCGGATCTTGAGATCGAGAATGGCGTCGATGTCGAGACCGATGTCCGGCCAGGATGCTATCGCCATTTTCGTTGAACTTGGGAACCCGTTCCGGCACTGCCGGTTTTCGTTGACTTGAACCGGGGCGGCCACCAGCCGGAAGGAAGTCCCGGTGGCGGTCTGGAAATCCTGCAGCTACCCGTTGGCCGCCATTCGCGTTCAGCCCGCTTCTACCTGGACCTCGACCGTGAGGCCGGGAGGAGGTCCCGAGCAGCTCCCCGACGATGCTTCCCCCCTGACTTGCTTCGGATGCAGTGAGCGATCCGGCCCAGTTAGGGTCGGGACATGGGGCGCGACGTGGTGACGGGGTACTGCTGGCCGCAATCAGTGTGCTCGGGCGGGCAGGTGGGTCTGCACATGTCGTCATCCGCGGGGCGGCCAGTACGCGTCGAGGTGGCACGGATCGGCGCGGGACGGGAGGTCGTGTTCAGTTCTGACGCGGTCGCCGCAGAAGAACATGAGACGCCGCGGGACGCTTCCTCGAAAGGGTGCGGCTGGCCCATCGCTCTCACGTTGGACGTCGACCCGACGTGGCGGTCGGGCTACTACGAGGTCGTCATGGAGATCGACGTTGGCGAGAAGGTGCGGCGCGACTACGCGTTCTTCGTCGTGCGCCCATCTTCAGGCGAGCGCATCGTAATCGCGCTGGCGACCAATACGTGGCACGCCTACAACGACTTTGGCGGACCGAACCTGTACACCGGCGGCACTCACGTCGCCATGCAACGGCCGATGTCGGCGGGCTACCTTTTCAAGCCGCCGGGCAAGGGCCGCCGGGTGACGGGGACTGGCGCGCCCGATCCGCAGAACGCCGCGCACGTCGGCTACGTCCAGATCAACCATCTGTCGGGCTATGCCGGTTCGGCGGGTTGGCCCGACTGGGAGCTGCCGTTCATCGAGTGGGCCGAACGCGAAGGATTCGAGATCGGCGTGTGCCTGAATGGCGATCTCGAAGAAAACCCCGAAGTGTTGGACGGAACGAGCCTGTATCTATCTGTCGGCCACGACGAGTACTGGTCTCGCGGCATGCGCGACACGGTCGAAGCATTCATCGCCGGCGGCGGCAATGCGGCGTTCCTCTCGGGCAATACATCGTTGTGGCAGGTGCGCATCGAGGGTGACGATCACGACGTGATGGTCGGGTACAAGGGTTTCTTCAAGGACGATCCGTTGATGGGAACCGACAGCGAAGCGGACGTGACGACGTTTTGGTCCGACGTCGTCGTCGGTCGACCCGAGAACTACATGACCGGCGTCTCATTCACCCGCGGGGGCTATCACCGCATAGGTCGCAATGTGACTGCCGGCCTCGGTGGCTACACCGTGCACCGGGCCGGTCACTGGATCTTCGACGGCACCGGTCTCGGCTATGGCGACGTGCTCGGTGCCGGCGCGACCGTCGTCGGCTACGAGTGTGACGGGTGCGTGTTCACCTACCGCGACGGGCTACCGTACCCAACCGGCGAGGACGGCACGCCGTCGACCTTCGAGATCCTCGGCACGTGCCCCACGCAGCACTTCACGCGCGAGACCGCGCCGCGTCCGCCCAAGCTCGGCGAGCCGAGCGAGTTGGAGTACATAGCGTCACGCGTGTTCGGGACGCGTGATCCCGAAGCGATGGAGCGCATCCGTCACGGCCACGCGGTGCTGGGTGCGTACACGAACGAGGCGGGTGCGACAGTGGTCACGTCGGGGTCGACCGACTGGGCTCACGGTCTGGCAGCGCGAGACCCGCAGATTGAACAGATCACCCGGAACCTGCTGAGAAGGTTGGGGTAGAGCAGTCGCCACGGATCTCATGCGGCGTGGACCCTCGGCGTGCGCCGGCCAACGAGGCGCCGGGTACGTTGCCCTGAGTCGCCCCAATGTGGAGTTCATGGCGCGGCACGAGTCAGCCGAAGACTACATTCGTGTGCGCTCACTAGCGCTGGAAACACCGGAGAAGGATGCAAACACCTGAACCAAACTGGGCTGAGCAGGTAACTGCGATCGCCACCGCGGTGGGTGCTTTGGGCCTCCTTGGTGCCATTGGTGCGGCGGTGGTAGCTGGCCGGCAAGTCAAAGAAGCCAGGAAGTCCCGTGAATCCCAAATGGCGGCAGATTTCCTGCGCCGGTGGGACGAAGACGCCCTCGTCGAAACGAGGCAGCTCGTCGCTCAGTTCGCGACACCGGAAGAGCTGAGCACCGCCTTCCAGCGATTCATCGCTGCGAACTCAACCGAGGCCTACATCCTCTACCGAGAGCTCGACTACTTCGAGCAATTGGCTGCACTGGAACATCTTGGCCATTTCGACTTCGAACTGATAAAGCTCTTGCTCGGTCAAACGCTGATTGATCGATGGGGTCTATGGAAGCCGTCAATCGACGAGATGAGCGGAGCGAATCCGTACCCGCTGTTCGCAGGACTGGTCGAGAAGATGACGCGGGCGATCGATTCCCCGGCGCGTGAGCCTTGCGGCGGATGACGGCGTCGGTCGCCACATCGTCTGGGCGTGGCCTGAGAGGACGGGTCTTTGGGAAGAGAAACCTATGCCGCGGCGGGTGATATTCGCGCGATCAGGCACCAAATCCCGTCCCGCCAGCGATTGTGATCAGGTTCGAAACCCTCCAAGACTTCATGGCCACATCGCACGCCGCCGCCTTTGACTTGACGGCGGGTGATCCAGGGACGACGATCCCATCATGCGTCTTCGCTTTTTGGTGCCCCTCGTCGCCGTACTCGCGATCGTCGCGGCGGGATGTGACTGGCCGAACATCGGGCCGCCCGGCAACGCGCCCGTTCGCTACCGCGACGCGATCTTCAACTCGGTCACGGTTACGAGCAACGTGACGTACGGCAGCGCCGTCAATCTGGAGAACCAGACGATCCCCTTGGAACTCGACATGTACCAGCCCACCGGCGACACGGTTACCAGTCGGCCCGCGATCGTGTGGGTCCACGGGGGCTCGTTCTGTTGCGGCGACAAAACGTCATCCGAGCTCGTCGATGAAGCGACGACATTCTCCAAGGAGGGGTATGTCAACGTCTCGATCAACTATCGGCTCGAGTCACCGGGCTGCTCCGGGACGCTCTCGAATTGCGGAGTGGCCGTTCAGGAGGCTGCAGCTGATGCGCAGACCGCGGTGCGCTTCCTTCGAACGAACGCCGCGACGTACGGCATCGACCCCAATCGCATTGCCATTGGCGGCTCGTCCGCCGGTGCGATTACCGCGCTGAACGTGGGTTATTCCTCGTCCGAGGATCCGTCGGCGAGGGTGCGGGCGGCGGTCTCGCTATCGGGTGCGCAGCTGGAAGTCGGCACCATCTCGCCGGGCGACGCCCCAGCCATCGACTTCCACTGCACGACCGATCCGCTGGTGCCGTATCAGTCGGCGGTGAATACGATCAACGCGGCGAAGGCCCAGGGGCTCGACGCGTTTCTCGAGTCCTGGAACGAGACGTGCCACGTTCCCTACGCCGAGCATCGTCAACAGATCCTTGACCAGTCGAGGAACTTCTTGTGGTGGGAGATGGACCTCGCCCACGCGGCAAAGTGAGGATGTAGTACGCCGCAGCCACGAGACAGACCAACGGGTTTGGTCCTCAGCGACTATTGGACCTCGATCTAGCCTGGTTCTTGGGCGGGCCCTCCGATGTACCGGCCCGAAACACTCGGCCACACTTCGGTTACGTAACTAGTGATTCGGCTCCTGCCTCAGCGGGAAATCGGGGTGGTGTTATGCGGCCTCGGCACCTTCGAGTGCAGGCTGGCCGCTGATATCAGCCCTGGCCTCTGACCCTTTCATGCCGAAGAACGCCACGACAGCTCCGACGGCGGCAAACAGCGCACCGAACCAAAACGCCAGGGAGAACCCGTGATTGAGTGCGGCGATTGCCTCCTGGTGACCGTGGCCATGGGAGCTGGCGAATTTCGTCGTCGCCGAAACGGCAATCGTAGAGAGAACGGCAACCCCCAGTGCTCCGCCGATCTGCTGGGTCGTCGTGATCAAGCCAGACGCGACCCCGGCCTCGTCTGCGACCACCCCGCTCACGGCGCCGATCGTCACCGGGACGAAAGAGAGTCCGAGTCCGACCCCGGCCAGTAGAAAGCCTGGGAGCAAGGTCGTTGCGTAGGACCCATGGGGCGATATCTGCGTGAAATAGACCAAACCCCCGGACGCCAGCAGCATTCCGAGGGTCATGACGCTCCGAATGCCGAACTTGGCCACGAGTGCTTGAGCGGCGCCAGCGGCGATGATGATTGCACTGGCAATCGTGAGGTAGCCGATACCCGTCCGGAGGGCGGAATAGCCAAGGACCTCTTGCATATAGAGGGACAGGAAGTAAAACATCGAGAAGATCGATGCGCCCAAGGCCAGTGAGACCACATTGGAGACGCTGAGGCTTCGATTGCCAAAGATGGAGAGGGGTACGAGCGGGGAGTTCGTTCGACGCTCGATCAAGATGAATGCGGCCAGAAGGATGATCGAAACGGCCAATGTGCCAATCGTGCGGGTCGATGCCCAACCCCAACTGGTGCTCTTGACCAATGCGAACACCATCAGAACCAGGCTGGCGGTCAGGGCGATGGCTCCAGGGATATCGAAGCCCCGTCTCTCGTCTTCAGACAGAGAGGGTGCAAGGATGAAGAAACTGGCGAGGACCACCAAAGATCCGATGGGGACGTTTACGTAAAAGATCCATTGCCAGCCAACCTCCTGGGTGAGTATTCCGCCGAGTAGTACGCCGAACGCGCCGCCCGCTCCGGCGATCGCACCCCAGATGCTCAGCGCCTTGTTGCGCTCCGCCCCTTCCTTGAAAGTGACGGTGAGGATGGACAAAGCAGCGGGTGAGAGGATTGCCGCTCCGAGGCCCTGTACCGCACGAGCCGCGACGAGCCATCCGCTGCTACTTGCCAAACCGCAGAACAGTGAGGCCACCGAGAAGAGCATCACGCCGGTCACAAAGACACGGCGGCGGCCCAACTTGTCCGCTACGCGTCCTCCCAGCATCAAGAAGCCGCCAAAGAAGAGCGCGTAGGCATTCAAGACCCACAGCAGGTTCTGCTCCGAGAAGTGCAATCCTCGTTGAATCGAGGGCAGCGCCACATTGACGATTGACACATCCAGGATGACCATGAACTGCGCGACGCAAATGATTGCCAGCGCGAACCATTTTCGAGATTCGGTTGTCATCGTCTCCTCCTCAACTCTGATCCGAGATGTCACCGTGTGCCATTCAACCTGGAGGCTGTCACACGACGTCGCGGCTGAGGCAAAAGTGCTGACCGTAGGCCAGATCGCCCTTGACGAGCGGGCCTGGTCGGCCGCGAAATGCGTGCTGGCTGCCCAGCCGAGAACCCTCTGGCACCTCTTGTGTCTGTCATGTAAGACCTTCTTCGTCGCGCCGTGGGCGCAGAGCCGTTCGTTCGGCTTGGCCAGGTACCCGTACGACGAACGGGGTGGAACCGAATCGACACATCTCAACGTGCAATCTTGACCGTTTCGCGCCCCAGAAATGGGATCTGGGCGCCCGTGCCGCACTGCCACTCCATCGGCCACCCGTCGATGAGAACCCTCACGGTCACCGAAGAGTAGCCCGCACTCCGGCGGATTTCGGCAGTCGGTCGGCCGACGCGGTCGCCACCGATATGTTCGTGGTCCATACAACGCCCGCTATACCGGAAGCACCGGTGAGCGAAGGGTAGGAGGTAGCCATGCCAGCGAAGGGCAGTGCGGAATGGAAGGGTGACGTGCCGACGGGCAGTGGGACGTTCACGGCTGGCGATACCATACGCGGGGGTTATACGTTCAAGTCCCGCTTCGAGGACGGACCGGGTTCGAATCCGGAGCAATTGATCGCCGCGGCGCACGCGGCATGTTTCTCGATGGCACTCTCAAATCTCCTCGCCCAGGCTGGCCACGCCCCTGACACAGTGCACACCGACGCCACGGTGACCCTGCGACCCGTCGACGGCCAGCCCACTATCACCAAGATCGAGTTGGTTGCCGTTGGTCGGGTGCCCGGGCTCGATCAGGCCGCGTTTGCCGAACATGCCCGAGCCGCTAAGGCGGGATGCCCGGTGAGCAGGGCGCTGGCGGGCGTGCCCGAGATCACCCTCGAAGCGTCCCTGATCCCGTGATCGACCAAGGGGTCGAAGTCGGGTTGGCAGCTGCCGGCCAGATCGATCTCGGGACTGCCGGATGATCGCGAATGGGACAGCCGACGCCATAGAGGTCGCTGGATAGAGGGCATGCCACACCCCACGGCCGCTCATTGACGGACCGATCGGGGTTGGTCAACTCCGAGGATCGGGATGGTCCAGATTCCAATGCCGAACGACGCTGCACAACCAGTCGGTTTGTTCCTCGCCGCGCGGAGCCACCAGGAAGCGGCTGATCGTTCTCTGACCACCTTCGTAGTCGCTGTACAGCAGGTCAATGACGATCCCTCGACGGGAGGTAATCGCTTGGCGGACCATTTGCCAGTCGGGGTCGCTCGAATCGCGTATGGCTGCTTGCCAAAAACTGATGTCACCCGGTGGGACGAAGAGGTCTCTAGTTTGAGGGCGAAACTCATCAGGTGCTGGACGGATCATTGGTGGAGTACCGGGACCGCTGAACTCGGTCCTCTCTTCTGCGCGCCACGAGTGCAGAACGGCGTTGCCCGACCCAACATTTCGAAGCGACAGGGCCAGGTAGAGAGCCCCATCGACCGCTTCCATCGTGGCCCTGCTACCGCCAAGGCTCACCCAGTGGTCGTCTCCCCATCGGATCTTTTGTGTGGCGTCCTCGAGGCGGGACGGAAAAAGGAGAGGTCGCAGTCCCACTTGGAAGGCTCGTTCGGCCGTTCGGGCTGCATAGTTCGCCGAGCGAACCGAGGCGAACGTGGCAATGGCAAGGATGAGCGTGCCTGCGGCAGTGGCCAGAGATGCGATGGTGGTCCAGTTGACGGTCCCGAGCATTGCACAAGGCTACGTCTCACGCCGGGCAAACGAACAGTTGACATTCGTCCTGCCGTGGGTCCAACCAGGCTTCGGTTGACTCATAGGAGTGCGCTCCATGAGAGGCGCGCTCCGTGGGACTCGGGGGAAATTGAGAGGACCGACCGCAAGGCGGGGGCTCGAGGCACCGGCGATACTAAGGACGTGGTCAATCAATGAGCACTCTATGAGCAATCTGCTGTTCGCAATCGGCGTGATCGTTGTCATTTTCACCGGGGCCAGCGTGCTGTTCACGATTGTGCTCCCCAGGGAGCCCAAGGGGTTCCAACGTGTCTCGACCTTCGTCCTCCGAGTCGTCCAGTTGGCCTTCATCGGCCTCTCGCGTTTGGCCCGGAGCTACGAGGGGAAGGATACGCTGCTGGCACCGACCGCACCGGTGGCGCTCGTGGCCCAGCTGGCATTCTGGGCGGGCTGTTTCATCGTTGGATTCGCTCTCATGCTGGAGAGGACGACCCATAATCTTGTCTCGGCGCTGGCCCAAGCCACCGGCGCGGTCTTCACCGTCGGGACAATCAATCTCAGTGGGCGGCCCAACAGAGCGGTCGACATTGCCGCCGGCGCGACCTGGGTGGTCATCGTTGCCCTGCAAATCGCCTACCTTCCTGCCCTCTACCAGGCCTTCAACCGGCGGGAGAGCTTGGTCGCCATGTTGGAGAGTCGAGCCGGAGTCCCGGCGTGGGGTCCCGAGGTGCTGGCCCGGCATCAGTTGGTCGGCATCATCGACACGCTGCCAGAGTTCTATTCCTCCTGGGAGGGGTGGTCGGCCGAGTTGGCCGAAAGCCACACCACCTACCCGGTCATGCTGCTGTTTCGTTCGCCCGATCCGTGGTTCTCTTGGCTGGTCGGACTCTTGGCGGTTCTCGATGGCGCCGCCATGCACCTGGCCTTGGCGCCCGGTACCGCCTCGTCTCAGTCGCGGTTGTGCCTCCGCATGGGGTTTACCGCACTCAATCGCGTGGCCAAGGTCCTGCGGTGGGAAGTGGACCCGGACCCCGATCCGGAAGGAGACATCAGTCTCACCTTCGAGCGAATTCGCCGAAGCAGCATCCATGTTGGAAAAGGTCGGATTTCCGCTCGAACGAAGCGCTGAGGAGGCATGGCCGGACTTCCGCGGATGGCGGGTGAACTACGAAACAGTGGCCTACCGGCTCTGCGATTATCTGACCGCGCCCCCCGCTCCGTGGTCAGGTAGCCGCCGTCATCTGCGCTCCGGTGTGGTGGCGCCCCGCAGGCCGCCGCAGAGGGCCCCGGGCGTCTTGGAAAAGCACCGGCCAGAAGTGTTCATCCCGGCAACCGGTCATCGGCGGGAAGCCTCCAGAAGAATCGAATGATCGGGCGGGCGCGCTGAGCGGTCCAGACGACGGCGGGGTGTGCACCCAGCCTTTGGGTGACGGTGAGGCTGGGCTTCGCAGGGTTCTGCTCGCCGCCGGCCGCCAATCGTCACCAGGGTCACGGTTCGGCGCCCTCAGGCATGCTCTCCAGCGCAGGACGCTGCAGCGAGGAATGTCCCCGGCGCCCAATTGGGCTGATCCTGGTCCCGGCAGGCCGCTGATTTGGTGGTCAATGTTGGCCAATCGAGCAGAATCGTTATCGCATTCGGGGTTTGGTCCGCTCGCCCGAGGAGAATGTCTGTTGTCCCTCAAACAACGATGCTGGGTCGCTACCCAGGCGGATCAGTATCCGGCCGGCATCCAATGCCTGCATCCGTGACAATTCCCGGGCCATCCAGACAGCGCGAACGGTTCCCTGAATGGCGATGGGTGGGGACTTCACAATCTCACCCGCCGCCCACGCGGCTGCATCATGAAGGGCATCCGGTGCCACCACCTCAGACACCAATCCCACTTGATACGCGCGCTGTGCCGTCATGCGTTCACTGGCGCCGAGCAACGCGATGCGCATGATTTCTCCAAAAGGCATCTTCTGCAGCATGTGTATGGACTCGAAGCAGGCAGTCATCCCAAACGTGACATGAGGGTCGAAGAAGGTTGCATTCTCCGAGGCGATGATGAATTCAACTTCACCGAGCATGTAAAAAGCTCCAGCGCATGCGATTCCGTTGACCGCCGCGATGACCGGTTTCCACAGATCATTGGTCTTTGGCCCGATGTTGTCACCGGGATCATCAAAATGCCAGGGAGTCTTCGAAGCGCCTCCGACACCGGTGGCGCTGGTCCCCGTCACATCGTCGGGACTCGTCCAGTCACCCATGGTTTCTTGTCGATCAATCCCGGCGCAAAACGCTTTCTCGCCTGCTCCCGTCAGTACGGCGCATCGCACGGCGTCATTGGTTCGCATGCTGCGCCAGACGTCCTTCAGCTCATGCTGCATTTGGACGTTGAAGGCATTGTGAACTTCCGGACGGTTCAGGGTGATCCATGCCACGCCATCGATCTCTTCGTACAGAATGGTCTCGTAATCAGGCATTCGATGATCCTAACGACAACGTGAGTGACGCGTTTGGCCTGCTCAGAGACGAGTGGCTCGAGAGCGTGGACGCCGTCCTTCATCAGCGAGCTCGAAGCGCGCTGGGACTGACCCGCGATGAGTACCGCTTCGACCTGCGATGCTACGGGTGGAACGCCATCCTCGGACCACTGGAGGACGAAACCGGAATACCGCGCGAAGTTGGCGTATTGCTCAAGGTCAGAGCGGACGATCAAGACACGGCCACGGCGATCGCCCAGACGGCGAACGTCTTGCTGCTCCATATGCCACTACCTGGGATGAAGCATCTTCCCAGTTTCGCCTTTGTCACCTCGCCGGCCGAGATCGAGCGTGGCCCCGCCTACGAGTTCGTGCTCAATCATGTGGTGGAGGTGGCGGACGGTACTGAATTCGTTCGCACGAGTATGAGTGAGGTATCTGGTGCCTGATCACACGACGACGCTCGATGCAATTGCCACGCAGGTTCGATCGAAGAATGCGGGGCCCTTCTGGATGACGCTCGATGTCTTCTTCACGACGGACGACGACTACCGATGGGTTCTGGAATCCGGGGTCATTTCTCCGACTGCCATCGGCGAGCTCTACCACATGGACCCGGCGCGAGTTCGAATCGTCGAACTCGCGAGCCTCCACGTGATCAAGGTGTCGTTTCCAAGAAGCGTCGTCGCCGGGAGCTTCGACGACCGGGATCTCCCCGGTCAGCAGCACGTGCTCCTCGCCGCCTTGACCGTTCCCCTTCGCCCTGCACCTCCGGCTGCCGCCATCAGCGAAGGGAGCAAAGTGAAGTGAACCGGAGCGTTCCGAGCGTCGATTGCTCTGCTGACTCATGTGGCGCCCGGGCAGCGTCGCCAGATGAGGACCGACGAAGGACCACGCATTCGCCGCGGGTTTCTGGCTTTCCCTGGCGCTCTCCGTCGCCAACGGGTACCGCATTGAGCACGGCCGCCCACGGGCCGCCGCCGGCCCACAGGGTTTCGGCGGGTGGCACCCATCCGTGGCCGGCGGGGCGACCGTCCCAGCTCCGTACCTTCCCTCGCTCCCGTGATCTCCACAGGGTCTGCCCGAACCTTCCCACAGGATCTCCACAATTCGGCGGGTGGCCGCGCCGATCGTCCCACACCCGTCCCCGGCGGGTGCGAAAGGGAACACGGTTTGTCGTCACGGTCTGGAAATCGGTCCCGTGCCCAGCTGCCGTCCTTGTTGACGAGGCACCGGCACCGGCCCGCTCGAGGGAAGACCCCTGGACAACCCCGCCAACGGTAGCGATCCGGTCGATGAGGCCGAAGGTCGAGGCCATGGCTACCGCCAGGCCGTAGAGGCCGATATCCCCGCTCCGGCCGACGCCAAACGGTAGCGTCGAGGTAGCCCAGCGAGGGGGTGAGCATGGCCGTCAAGGTGATAACGGTGCCCAGAACAACGGTGAGGGGAGACCCTGGAGACGAGGCCAGGATGCTCCAAGAGGAGCTCAACGACAATGGCCCGCACATGGGGCGGCTGGTTCAATTGCTTCCGGCCATCGGCGAAGAGGACTGGTTGTTGGCGGTCTTCGAGGTCGAAGACTGAACGCATCCATTCAGCCGCCAGGTTTGGGGGGACGGTCCCGCCTCGATCGCCGGCCGCCAGGGACACCTCGAGTTGAATCGGCGGAGAGCCGACCGCCACGTGCGCTCGGCGTGAAGGCGAAGCGTCAGCGTCCGCACACCGCTCGGGGTAGGCCACCTTCAGCCGTGTCATCGGACCCACAGAGTCGAAACTTTTGACAGCCGGGTGCCCGCCCGCGAGCAGTCATGGGCCTGCATCCCGGGTTTCACCTCGCCACCCGCGACGACGTTAGAGCGGGATTGCCCTGGGGTATTCAACCCTCGTGATCGTCAAGCTCCGGAGCTCATATTTCGAGGTGAGGTGCGAGGCGCCCGGGTGCCTGGCAACGCTCAGGGTGGGAGCAACGCGTGACTATCACCATGCGAGCCAATCCTTGGCCCGACGCGCTCAGGACGGCTTGATCTCCCACGGCTGGACCAAGGACCGCAGAGGACTCGATATGTGCCCCGACCACTCGCGGCCGCAGTGGGCGGAGCCGCGCCACAGCCCGTCCGGCCACACTCAGCAGTCGGTCGGCGATCTGACATGGGACTCGCCGAAATTGCATCCCGACCCGAGAAGGGCTCCTTCCTGAAGAGCATCGAGGTCTCAGGGTCGTGACGGCCAGGGCTCAGCGAGACTTCCGACGGTCAGCGGCCGCGTCCCAGGAGCGCTCTCCGTCGCCCTCTTTGGGGCCAACCGCCGCCCGTAGGGCGGCACGCTGGGACACACCGGACACACGGGTTCCGACAGCGTGGAGTGGACGAGGGGATTGACCTACTCAGCGACCTCTTCCGCCTTTCCGCCGGTGGGCCTCCGGATCAGGTGATTGCAGGAGGCCCGGCCGACCAACGGTTCGTCAAGGCGAGTAGTAGGCTTGAGCATCAGTCCACTTCGAACTCGGCGACGGGCACTTCGGGCGCTGAGCTTCTCGGAACTTCCGGATGGGCGCGGCGGCTCTGTTCTCCACATGCCCGCGACTCGACTCATCTTGGGCCACGCGGCCCCCATCGTTCTTGAGAGCGTGGTCGCTCCCGTCGCGGCCTACTACCTGCTCTTGCTAGTTGCCGGATTCCGCGGAGCGCTGGTGGGCGCACTGATCTGGTCCTTTTCAGTGATCATTCGCCGACTCGTACGACACGAGCGAGTGTCTACATTGCTCCTCGTCGGAACCGCGTTGCTGATGATTCGAACGATCATCTCCTTCATCACGGGAAGCGTGTTCCTCTACTTCATTCAGCCGACGGCGAGCACGTTCCTCGCGTCGCTGGTGCTGGTCTGCTCGGCCCTTCTGGGCCGACCGTTCACCCAACGATTCACCCACGACTTCTGTCCCCTCGGACCCGAACTGCTCGCGCACACTGCCGTGCACCGATTCTTTGTTCGGGTCTCATTCCTCTGGGCGATCGCCATGTTCCTCAATGGTGCCGTCGTCCTCTGGCTGCTCCTTACCGCGCCTGCCAACGCCTTCCCCATCGAGCGCACGGGCATTTCGTTGTCGTTGACCGCCGGGGCAATCGGGCTTTCGATCTGGTGGTTCGTGCGGACCATGCGCCGAGACGGCGTCACGATCCGATTTGGAGCGGACACCCGAATGGCCGCCGTGTCCTGACGGACACCATCGTCCACACGGGCCCGCCGGGCGTTTCCATCCCGGCCGGAGCGCCTCAGCTCTTTCCCGCCCTGGTGAAAAGTCGGATTGCCAGACCGAGTATCACGATGGCGTACAGCGCCACGACACCCAGGGAAAGCACCGCCATGGTCGCGGCGCTGTGCATGCCCCAGATGTTGTGCAGTGCCTGGCTCCCACTGGTCGACGTGAGTCCGTAGCGGAAGAGCGCCAGAGAGTGGGTCAGCGGGAGCACCCGGGCCACGTCGGCCAGCCAGGGTGGCAACGCGGTGATCGGGAACAAGGACCCAGCGAAGAAGAAAGGGACGATGGCGATGGCCGGCAATATGCCGACGTACTCCTCGGTACTGGGTACACGCGCCGCCAGGATCTCGGCCATGCCGTACATGACGATGGCGAACAGCAGCGCGGCCGCGACGAACCAGAACACGCGGCTGGTGGTCTCGTACTGGGCCCCCCGAAGCGCCGAGGCTCCGATCAGCACCGCCAACTGCAACGCGGTGATGGCCAGCGCGGCCACCAGGTTGCCGAGCACAATGGAGGAACGTCTGATCGGGGCCACCAACAGCTCGCGCGCGGCCCCCTGCTGCCTGTCGACGATGACGCCTATGCCCGAGAACATGCAGTTGAGGGGAATCAGCAGGCCGGCGGTGGCCAATGCGATGTACGTCATGTAGGTGGAGCGCTGGGCCGGTGACGCCACCGAGTTGGCCAGCGCGGGGGCGATGACCAAGGCGAACAGGACGGGCGTGAGCAGGGGGGCCACCAGGGACCGAGGCGTTCGGACCGTGAGTGCAAGGCGCCGGAAAGCGAGCGTCGGTATGACGCTGGCTTTCCGGGCTCGGGGCGTTGCGGTGATCGTTGGTACCGAGAGTGCGGTCGTGGTCATGTGAAGTTCCTTTCAGGCGGCGTCGACGGTCATGCGACCGCCGGTGAGGTGGAGGTAGACGTCGTCGAGCGACGGTGGGCGGGAGGTGACAGAGCGGACGGGAATCGAACGTTCGGCCAGGAGAGCCAGCACGTGGGCACCGGGCATTCCCCGCAGGGAAACGGTGAGCGTGCCGCCGATGGCCAGCATGTCGTCGGCCGCCACGCCACCACGTTGGAGCAGTTCCGAGCTCGCGTCGGCATCGTCCACCCGTAACTCGAGGACCTCGTTGCCCACCATGGCCAGCAGGTTGGCCGGTGTATCGCACGCCACCAGACGACCGGCGTCGACCACGCCGAGGCGATCACAGAGGCGCTCGGCCTCATCGAGGTAGTGGGTGGTCATGATGATGGTGACGCCCGTCCTCTCGCGCAGAGTGGCGATGATGTCGAAGAGGTCGTGCCGGATCCGGGTGTCGAGCCCGACCGTGGGTTCATCCAGGAACAGCACCTTGGGTGCCGACAGGAGCGCCGCGGACGATCTCCATGCGGCGTCGCTGGCCACCGCTGTAGGTGGATACCACCCGGTCCACGATGTCGGCGATGCCGACGGTGCGGGTCAGTTCGTCGAACCGGCTCTGCCCCTCGGCCGGGTCGACTCCCCACAGTTTCATATGCAGCTGAAGGTTCTGGCGGCCGGTGAGTGGCTGGTCGACCACGGTGTCCTGGAACACGACACTGGTGATGGCGCGAGTGCCCATGGGGTCCACCGCCACGTCGATGCCTCCGAGGCGCGCTCGACCCGAGGTTGGTGTGACCGTCGTGTTGAGCATTCCGATGGTCGTCGTCTTCCCGGCCCCGTTGGGGCCGAGCAGGCCAAACGCTTCACCGGCTCCGACCTCGAAGGTGATGCCCTTCACCGCCTGGACGTCGCCGTCGTAGGTCTTGACGAGGTTCTCTGCCTGTACGGCGTTGGGGACAGTCATTGCAGTTCTCCTTCTGTTGGTGAAAAGACATTGACGAGGTTGCCTGCAGGGTCCTGGAAGACCATCGACCGGCTGCCCCACGGCTGGGTGGTGGGTGGGAGCACCCACTCGACGCCCAATTGGTCGATGCGCATGAATTCCCTGTCGACATCGTCCACGCGGAAGTCCAGGATCACCTCACCGCTCAGGACGTCACGGCCCGGCCGATCGCCGGCGTGGAGGTACTCGGTCTCGGTGAAGTGGCACTTCGAGAACCCGACCGACATGCCACCGGTCGGAACCTCGACGTAGTAGTCGTTGGGGATGATCGACGTGCCGACCAATCTGGCGTAGAAGGTGGCCATTCCGGCCACGTCATCGGTGACGACCCGGCTCTGCACTAGCTCCATGGTGACCCTCCCGTGGATGTCGGATGTTCTACTGAGGAGGA
Organism: uncultured Acidimicrobiaceae bacterium; assembly: GCA_963821755.1. GTDB lineage: Bacteria > Actinomycetota > Acidimicrobiia > Acidimicrobiales > RAAP-2 > Bog-473. Next base: position 971,096 of record CAWGEX010000003.1, on the reverse strand, counting down.
CGAGATCCGCTGGGAAACCGTGACAAGAAACTTTTTTGTCACATCTGGCGTCCCGGGCTCGTCCTACCAGTGGGAGGGCGCCAGGGCGGCGCTCTCCGAGCATTTCCTAGGGTGGATCCACATGATGAAAGAAGAGACACCGGGAGAGACCCGCTTCGCCGATGCGTGGCGCCTGCACCGCACCCACCTGATCGGGCTGGCCTTCGGCATGCTGGGCGACATCGGGGCGGCCGAGGACGCCGTGCAGGTGGCGTTCTCTCGCCTGGCCGACAGCGGGTTCGATCGGATAGAGGACGAGCGGGGCTGGCTCACCGTGGTCACCAGCCGGATCTGCCTGGATCAGATCCGATCGGCGCGTGCCCGCCACGAACAAGTGCACGACGTCGCTGTCTTTGAGATGGCCGGGGGTGGGCCGCTCGGGGCGGCACCGGTCGACCCGGCCGATCGCGTCACGCTGGACGATGAGGTCCGTCTGGCCTTGCTGGTCGTGCTTCAGCGGTTGTCCCCGGCGGAACGGGTCGCCTTCGTGCTGCATGACATCTTCCGACTGCCGTTCGACGCCGTCGGCGACACCCTCGGTCGACCCGCACAGTCCTGCCGGCAACTGGCGGCGCGGGCGCGTGGGAAAATTGAGCAGGAGCATCCCCACGGTCGGGCCGCGGTGAGCACGCCCGAACACAGGGAGGTGGCCGAAAAGTTCATGGAGGCCTGCGCCAGCGGTGACCTGGCCACGCTGATCCGCACACTCGATCCGGATGTCACCGGAGTGATCGACCTCGGGCCGTCCGACCCGAGGACGGGGCAGGTCTTCCGTGGCTCCTCCGGAGTGGCCGCCAATCTCCTGCGCTACATGGCACGCACCACACTGGTGGTCAGCCCGATGGGGGGTCCGACGATTGTGCTGGCTTTCAAGGATCGGCGGCTGTGGGCGGTCGTGATGCTGACGGTCGAGAACGGCCTCATCACCGAATTGGACGGGCTGGCCGATCCGGAGAAGATCGGCTTCCTGGGCTCCCAGCTCTCCGCCGCCACCCCGTGATTGCTACCCCGACGGGTTGACCAGAACAGCCGCCCCGTTGACCCGATCGTGGGCCAAATCGGAAAGCGCGTGGTTTGCTTGGTTGAGGCGGTAGGCCACGGTCGAGACTTGGATCGGGATCTGGGCAGCGAGCCTGAGAAATTCCTCGCCGTCGGCTCGCGTATTCGCCGTCACGCTGACCAGTGAGCGCTCCTCGAAGAGATGCTCCTCGTAGTTCAGTACCGGGATGTCGCTCAGGTAGATGCCGGCGACGGCCAGAGTGCCGCCGCGATCGAGCGCGGCGAGCGCGGTCGGAACCAGGCTCCCGACCGGCGCAAAGAGGATGGCGGAATCCAGCGGTTCGGGCGGATCGGCGTCGGTCTCACCGACGCTGGTGGCCCCGAGGTCGAGGGCCAGCGCTCGCGCTTCGGGGGATCGGGTGAACACATGGACTCGAGCCCCCTCGAACAGCGCGATTTGGGCGGTCAAATGCGCTGATCCGCCGTAGCCGTAGATGCCCAGACTTCCCCCCTTGGGCAGATTCGATCGACGAAGGGCGCGGTAGCCGATGATTCCGGCGCACAAGAGCGGAGCTGCCTCCTGGTCGCTGAAGGCGGCGGGAATGGCGTAGGCATAGCGCTCGTCCACTACCACGTAGTCGGTATAGCCCCCATCGAGGTCCCACCCGGTGAAGAGGGGAGCGATGCACAGATTCTCCCGTCCGGTCACACAGAACCGGCACACGCCACAGGTCTGAGCGAGCCAGGGCACACCGACTCGGTCTCCCGGGCTGAAGCGGACAGAGCCCGGTCCGAGGTCGTCGACGATGCCCACCACCTCGTGGCCTGGGATAACTCGATCGTGCTTGGGAGGCAGATCACCCTCTGCCAGGTGGAGATCGGTGCGGCACACCCCGCAGACCTTGACACGGAGGCGGATGTGACCCGGCTGGGGGACGGGCACGGCGCGGGTGATCTGGGTGAGGGGGTGTGAGTCGATGGGCCCCGGGGCGTCGACGGCCCAGCCCTGCATCAGTTCTGGTTGTGTTTTCATGCCTGCTTCATGACTGCATCATGTCGGCGTCCTCTCCTCGAGGGTGATCATGCGCCACAAAGTAGGAGGACACCTCCCGGCCGAGGCGACGGTGCGGTCGACGTGTCACCACTCACGTGGCGTGCTCAGGTCCGGGACGAAGCGCTGCGACGGCGGACCAGGGAATCGACTGACACGGCGGCCAGGAGAACGAGTGCAGTGGCGATCTCCGTGCCAGCCGTGCTGATGCCGAGCAGAGCGAGCCCGTTGTACACCGCCGCGATCACGACCCCTCCCAGCAGAGCGTGCACTGCCTTCCCACGGCCTCCGAAGAGGCTGGCGCCACCAATGACCGCGGCGGCGACGGCGTAGAGGACGTAGGTCCCACCGTCGAACCCGACTGAAATTGAACCCAGCCGCGACATGTACACGATGCCCGCTAGACCGGCGGTGAAGCTGGCGAGGGTGAAGGCGATGGTGCGGATCCGGGTCACATTGATGCCGGCCCGACGAGCCGCCTCGGGACTGCCCCCGATCGCATAGATGTACCGACCGGTCCGGGTCCGACTGAGCAGCAGGGAAGCTGCCGCGACGACAAACAGGACGAAGGGGACGACCCACGGGACACCGCGGAGAGGCACCAGAACGCCCCGGTTGATATTGCACACGATCACCAGGGCGACGCCGGCGGCAGCGGCGAGGATGATCGTGGCGATGGTGATGCTCAGCGGGGGAGCGGCGAGTCCCTGCGACCGGCGTCGAACGGTTTTCAGAATGGAGAAGAAGGCGAAGAGTCCCACCAGCACGACCAGGAGAATCCAGCTGGTCACGGGGCTCATGTTCCCATTGACCAAGTTGTAGATCACCTTGTTGGAGCTGACACTGATCACGCCACCGACGGCCCCCTTGTCGGAATCGAAGATGAAGATCAGGACGCCGGCCCATCCCAGAAGCCCGGCGAGGGTCACGACGAACGAAGGAAGGTGGAGCCTCGTGATGAGCGTGCCTTGCAACGCTCCAATCACCGCGGTCGCGGCCAGGCCCACGATCACGCCGGCCCACCACGGCCAGTTGTACGGAGGCGAGATCAACGCAGCGACGATGGCTGCGCCAACCGCGCCGACGAAGCCAACCGACAGGTCGATCTCGCTCAAGAGCAGTGCATATATCTCAGCCAGGCCAAGCAAGATGAAGAAGGCCGCCTGCACCAGAAGGTTGACAATATTGCCGGCCGACAGGAACTTCGGTTGTTGAATCTGGAAGATCACGATGATGACGACGAGGCCGGCCAGGATGGGGAGGGCGCCGCTCTCGCCGGCGCGGATCCGCCTCCACCAGGCGGCGACGAACTCGCTCAGCGAGCCGGCCAGGACATCGGGGGCGGCTGCGATGACTGCGACATCGGGAGCTCCGCCCGAGTCCATATCAACGCTGTCGGCGGGCGCAGATGGCTCCGACTCGGAGGCGGCTTCCGTACCGGCTGTGGGGTTGTCCAAGACTCCTCCTCAGTGTCCGTCGTTGGTGTCGCCGTTGGCAGGCATCCGGTCCGAGCGACCGGTCGTCATGAAATCGACCACCACCTGGCTGTCGAAATCGGAGGCCGCACCGACCGTGACCATGCGGCCGAGACGCAGGATGGCGATCTGATCGGCCACCGCAAAGACATCGTTGAGGTTGTGCGAGATCATTAGCACCGTCACCGACCCGTCGGCGAGCCGTTTGATCAGATCCAGCACCATGCGGGTCTGTGCGACGCCGAGGGCCGCCGTCGGCTCGTCCATGATGACCAGCTGGGCGTTGGACATCACCGCCTTGGCCACCGCCACGGATTGCCGCTGGCCCCCGGAGAGAGACTCTACCGGTTGACGGATCGATCGAATGGTGGTGACGGAGAGATCAGTCAGGGTCTTGCGGGCGGCGATCTCCATCGTCGCCTCGTCAAGTGACCAGCGTCGCAGAAGTTCGTGTCCGAGAAACATGTTCTGGACAATGTCAAGGTTGTCGCAAAGGGCAAGGTCCTGATAGATGGTGGTGATCCCCAGATCCTCGGCATCCTTCGGCCCCCGGAGGTGGACGGGCTTACCGTGCCAGAGGATCTCTCCTTGATCGGGTTCCCACAGGCCCGAGATCGTCTTTACCAGGCTGGACTTTCCGGCCCCGTTGTCGCCGACCAGAGCGGTCACCCGGCCCGCTGGTATGTCGAGGTCCACCTCGGTGAGCGCTTGCACGGCGCCGAAGGACTTCGTCACGCCTCGTAACTGCACCAGCGGTTCGCGTACGCCGTCGAGTTCAGCGCTCTCCTCAGCCATCGTGACCCCTCCTCGAGTTCGGCCCGCCCCTCCCCCGTTTGGGGGAGGGGCGGGCTACGGCTTCGAGTACGCCTCGAACTCTATGCGATCGCCCGAAGACGGGCGTCCGAACGCCTCTCTTATGGAGTGATTCCCGCAGCTTGGCAATCAGCGGCGAAAGACCCGGCGCACAGCTGCGCTGCCGGCACGAACTGATCCTTGATGACGGTCGAGTTCATGTTCTTCGTCGTGACCCATGTGGGAGTCAAGAGGACAGATGGAACCGATGTGCTGCTCACGGTGTCGGTGGACTTTCCATTGGCCAGACTCGACGGCGGCGTCTTTCCGGCTCGCAGGTACAAGGCGAGCGCCGAGGCGGCCTCTGCTTCCAGATAGATGGGCTTGTAGGCGGTCCCGCACTGGTATCCCGCCAACACGTTGTCCAACCCCGTCAACGTGGCGTCCTGTCCCGTCGTGGGGAACGTCTTGGGCGCCACGTGGAGCGACTGCAAGTACGTGATGATCGGGGAACCGGACTCGTCGTTGGGAATCAGGGCTGAGTTGATGTTCGAGTGAGCCGTGTAGGCCTCCTGGAACTCGGTTTCAGCGGTCGGTGGGTCCCATGTGTCGGCTGTATTGGTGACGTCGACCCACTTCTTGGACTGGAAGAAGGGCTTGAGCACGCCATTGTACCCCTGGGCGAAAAGGGTGGCGTTGTTGTCCGTGGCGGCTCCGTGCATGACGACCACTTGGGGCTTCTTCACGTTCCACGCGGCCACGCAGCTCACCAGGCCTTGACCGATCAACTTGCCGACCTGGACGTTGTTGAAGCTCACGTAGTACTCGCGGCTTCCTCCCAGAGTCAGACGGTCGTAGTCGACGACATCGACCCCGTGCGACTTGGCGTAGCTCTCAATCGACTGTCCAACTCCCTGGTCGATCGGGTCCACCAAGAGCACCGTCGCTCCGTTGGTGATGTCCGTCTGAGCATCAGTGAGTTGCGTCGCGTCACTCCCCAGTGCGTTCTGCACGATGATCTGCGACGTGGTCAATCCGGCCGCTTTGAGCGCCCTGGTGATGTCCGGCGCATCGAATTCCACATACCGGGTCGAACTCACCGTGTCGGGGAGAATCGCGGCCACCTTGCCTTTGCCCGACTGTGCCAACGGCTTGAGCGTGCTCATGACGGCAAAGTTGTTCGTGAACGATTTCGTCGACAGATTGCTCGGACCTGTCGCCGCTGTTGCTGTAGAAACGCTCGTCACGATCGTTCCCATGAGCAAGATGGCTGCCAGCCCCCCAATGCTGCCTCTTCGCATAATTCGCACCGCACTACCCCCGATCTGGGCTTCCGGCCCATCTCCGTGCATCACATCGGCCCCCAGCGGGCCCCACCAGATTCGGTTTGAACCTGATGGGAACGACGATAGTCAGTTCGTGACGGAAATGCGTCGGACTTTTCCAAATGACGACGATTGTCTGCCTGTCAGATTGCGATTCTCAGCAGATCCGCAGTTCCCGTTGCAAATCGGTTGTGACATTCGGCGTGTCGTGACGGTCGAGGACAATGGTCAGGAGCAGGAGGCGTCTGTAGTGGCGCTCCTGACGTTCAGGCTCGACACGTCAGGGGGTGTCCGCCGTTGTAGTCGATCATGTCAGCCAGGGCCGCGACGACGTCGATTGGGCCACCGCGTTCGGTGCCGGAAAGCTCCGCGTACGCCCGGTGCAGGTTGCCGACGATGCGCTCACGGTCGAGGAGTTCCGAGAATTGCCCGAGTTCGGTCTCCATGGCCACCTCGAGGGGGCTGAGGCCGGCTTCGATTCCCTTTCGGGCTGTTGTCATGACGAAGCGCAGGTAGGCGAGCACCTCATCGATGAGCTCGGGACCACCGACCGGTCCATGGCCGGGCACGATCGTCTGGGCTCCGAGCGGCCGGACGACGGTCTCCAGCACGTCGATGGCCCCCTCCACCGAGCCCATGAGCACGAACGGGGTGCCCAAATTGAACAAGAGATCACCACAGAAGAGGACCGACCGGTCCGGAAGCCAGACCAGCGAATCGTTGGTGGTGTGTGCCGCCCCACCGACATGGCGCACCTCGCACGCCATCGAGTCCACCCACACCGTGACCGAGTCCGTGTAGGTGAGAAATGGTGGTGCGAGCTTCACGGCTCCCCAGTCGACGTCATTCCAGATGCCCCGATTGGCCGGAAGGCCGGTGGCCAGCAGCTCCTCTCGGCACAGCTCGTGAGCGACGATCGTGGCTCCCGAGAACAGGAAATTCCCATGGGTGTGGTCGCCGTGATGATGGGTGTTGACCAGAGTCCGAACGGGCTGGTCGCTGACTTCGGCGATGGTGTCCAGGTAGGCGAGTGTGCGCCTCTCGGTTGCGCAGGCGTCGATACTGGTGACCCCGGAGTCGCCGACCAGGAACCCGGTGTTGTTGATGTACCAGCTCCCGTCGGGCTGGATGTAGGCATAGACCTGATCGCTCACCTCCTCCAGCTGGGGCTCACCGGGGGTGGACAGGTCATGGTGGTTCGAGCTCATCGGATTCTCCGGTCGTTCGCCGTGGTCCCAATAGAGTGCCCGAGCGGGCGCTCGCCGCGCTTGTCCTCAGTCGGAATCCGACCGATAACGGGAGGGCAATCCGTGACATGGCGACGACCGAGGGCAGGTTTAGCGTTGGAGCGCGAATTCGGCGAGCGCGTCGAGCTGCTCGTCGGTGCCGACGCTGATAAGGACGTCTCCGGCGGTGATGGCATCCTCGGGCGAAGGATTGGTCAGGAAGCTGCCGTCGGGACGACGGATAGCGAGGACCAATGCTCCAGTGCGATCGCGAAGGTGGGCCGAGCGAAGTGAGTTTCCGGCGAGATTCGAGTCGGCGGAGACGGTCAGCTCTCCCAACCGAAATTTGAGCGTGCCATCGTGCATGACCACGTCGACGAAATCCACGACGTGGGGCTGAGTTACGAATGACGCCATGCGGTATCCGCCCAGCTGCTGAGGATTCACCACCCGATCTGCCCCGGCGCGCTCCAGCTTTGGCTCCGAGGACTCGCTTCGGGCCCGGGCGATGATGTGGAGATCGGGTCGCATCGACTTGCTGGCCACTGTCACGTAGAGATTGTCAGCGTCAGAGTCGAGCGCCGCCACCAGCGTCGCGGCCCGATCAATACCCGCCCGACGAAGCGTCTCGTCGTCTGTCACATCGCCGCACACCGACGAGTGGGAGATGTCCGCGAGCCGATCCGGATTACGGTCGATGATGACGATATCCACGCCGGAATTCGTGAGGAACTCGGCCACCTCGCGCCCGACGCGACCCCATCCACACACGATCACGTGCCTGTCCATTCGATTGATGCTCCGTTCCATTTTTCGCCTCCTCATGAGATCTCGGACGTGGCCCTCAAGGAGGAGCTCGAACACCGCCGAAAAGGCGTACAGGGCGGTGCCCACACCCAAGAGGATCAGGACAATGGTGAAGGCCTTGCCGTTGGCATCGAGGTGACGTGGTGAATTGGCACCCACCGTGGTCACGGTGGAGACCGTCTGATAGGCCGCGTCAAGGAAATCGAAACCGAGGATCAGATACCCCACGGTTCCCGTCACGAGAACAAACGCCAGGGCTCCGATGCCAATCCACACCCTTTGGAACGGGTCCCTCACCGAATCCATTATTGCTGCATGCGGGTGGCATTACCCACCCGTCTTCAACGGGTCGGCTGCCGGCGCTGGATTCGTCGACTTCGAGCGGTCAGGGGCGAGCGAAGGGCGACGGGGACGACAAGTGACGAGCGTGACTGCAAGCCGAACCTGCCGAGTGGGTCCGATCGGAGAATTCCTCCGGAATCGCCGATGAGTTGTGGCACACCGTGTCGTCACCACTGGTATGACGGATATGACCGGATAGGACGCGATCCCAGTGGATCAATTCACTCGTCCTCCGGTACGTTCTTCAAAGATGTCTGCTGATGTCGCGATACGCACTGAGGCCTTGGTACGTGACTTCGATGGCGTGCGGGCGGTCGACGGGGTTGATCTTCAGATCCCAGCCGGAGAGATCTACGGATTTTTGGGGCCGAACGGTGCAGGAAAGTCGACAACGGTCCGTATGTTGTGCACGCTGATGGCGCCTTCGGGCGGACGGGCAGTGGTGGCCGGCTACGACGTGGCGGACCAGCCCGGAGAGGTTCGCCTCCGGATCGGAGTGGCACTCCAGGAGGCTGCGCTCGATCCGAACCAGACCGGGACCGAACTCCTGCAGCTCCAGGGCCGCCTCTACGGACTCACTCGCCGAGAGATTCGGCAAAGGGTGGCCGACCTGGCGGAACTCATCAATCTGGGCGACTTCCTCGATCGCCTGATCGGGACCTACTCGGGAGGGATGAAGCGACGGCTCGATCTTGCCGCCGCGTTGATCCATAACCCCGAGATCGTGTTCCTTGACGAACCGACCACCGGACTGGACCCAGTAAGTCGGGTCCAGGTTTGGGCCGAGGTCCGGCGACTCAATTACGAGCTCAACATGACCATTTTCTTGACCACCCAGTACCTCGAGGAGGCTGACGAGCTGGCCCACCGAGTAGGGATCATCGACAACGGCCGAATTGTTGCCGAGGGTACGCCAGCCGAGTTGAAACGGTCAGTCGGCTCCGACGTCATCATCGCTCGAGTGGAAGGCGACGCGGCCAGTGTGAGGTCCCTGCTCGAACAGGTGCCCGGCGTGCAGAGCGTCGACGTGCATGGGAACGAGCTGGTCATCGCCACGAGCATTGGGTCGGCAACAATCAGCCCCGTTGCAGTGGCCCTCGCCGGGACGGAAGTCGTCGTGCGTGACCTGACACTCCGGACGCCAACGCTGGACGACGTGTTTCTCGATCTCACGGGCACTCACATCGAGCGGACGAACGCTGAGGAAGACCGGGTATGACCACAACGACCGGGACCTTCGAACCTTCTTCCAGCGGAGCGATCCATGCCCGTCCGGCCGGGGCCCTCCGTGACCTGGCATCCATCGCCGGCCGCGCGCTTCGTGCGGTGCCACGTGACATTTCAGTCGTCATACCGCCGGTCTTCATTGCGCTGTTCTTTTTCGTGGTCAATATCGCCACACTGAAAAATGTCACATCGTCGATCCCGAACTTCAACTACACGTCCTTCGAGATGGCCACCGCGGTCCTCCTCGGCGTGACCGGAGTTTCACGTGCTCCCGCCCTCGTCCTTGACATCCAGAGCAAGTACTTTGACCGGCTGCTCCTCACTCCGGTTCGCCGAACCGCGATACTCGTGGGCCATATGGCAGCCGATGTGGCCGTGGCCGCCGTCTTGACGATACCGATCCTGGTCCTCGGTTCTATTCTTGGTGTGCGGTTCCATGCCGGGCCCATCGGTGTGGTCGGATTCATCCTCCTGGCATCCCTTTGGAGCTTGGCGTTCGCTGGCTTTGCCTATGCCATCGCGCTCAAGACCGGCAATCCGGCTGCGGTGAACTCCACGTTTCTCCTCTTCTTCCCTTTCTTGTTCCTCACGACCTCGTATGTGCCACGCAGCGAGCTGTCCGGTTGGCTGAACACGGTCGCCGGGTTCAATCCGGTCACCTACCTGCTCGGCGGCCTGCGCTCGCTTGAGGTAGGAGGTGGCGGGCAATGGGCTCCGCTGGGAGAAGCATTGTTGGCTGTCGCGGTCGTGGGGCTCATCAGCATGACCATGTGCTTTGCTGCCCTTCGGGGACGGGTCAAGCGTGGATGAGCGCTCCCACTCGTCAGTTGAGAGCAGCGAGAAAGCTCTGAGCCCGGGCACGCAAGGCGCGGGCAGACTCGGCGGAGATATCGGGGTTGCCCGCCAGTTCCTCCAGGATTGCCGCCGCTTCGTCGTTGCAGCCGAGCCCAGCGAGACCATCGGCTGACGCCAGCCGATCGGCCAGGGGAAGTCCGGGAATGGCAACGCGCAAGCGGGTCACCCAGAGCAGGCTGCTTCGATCGGCTCGCCGCCGGAAGCTGTGGTCGAGGTTGGCCAGCATCCTGGCCAAAATGGCCTGTGGTCCGACCGGGTCCAGCATGCCGACTCGTAGCTCGACTTCGGAACCTACGGAAGCATGGAGGAGCCGCATACAGGCGGCGTGATCGAGACGGCTCCCGCCGGAGAATGCGTCGATGAGCAGTTCCGGGTGATCGGGATCCCTCACCAGGAAGTGACCGGGCATTCCCACGCCCTCCAGGTTGACGCCGCAGCGACGTCCGATCTCGATGAGGAGCACCGACAGCGAAATCGGTATGCCCAGCTGACGATCGAGGATCTGGGGGAGATAGGAATTCCGCGGGTCGTCGTATGACTGGCGGTCGCCTTTGAGGTGCAATGTTTCGAACAGCAACCGGCACACCCGCTCGGTGTCGGCCGTCCCGATTTGGGCAGCCACGTCGTCGAGGCGGGAGAGCTGGTCCGCCACGTCGAGACTCGGGTCGGCGGCGGCGGCGATCACGAGGGCGGCCTCGTCGAGGGGGAGGTTCCTGTCCGGCCGTTCCATGAGCTCCCGCCATCTCGCCAACCAGTCCATCCGATCGACTGTATAGGCCGGAAATGGTGAGCCGAACCTCCGTCCAAGATCTCAATCTGGCTCGAGGGAGGATCGTTCGAGGCGTCTCACACGCAACCGGTGGACCGCTCTCGCGCATCGTGGTTCGGCTGGATGGCAAAGAGGGGGATCACCACCTTGTAGAGGTCACGGCCGCCGCTTCGGATCGCGCCATCTGCGTACCGAGTACCCGGTGGACACGAACGGCTCTTCGGCCCGTCCGCCCGCTTGTCAACCTTGACACTCCGAGTGGGGGAGTGGCAGTTTTCAGAGGGCGCGATCGGGGAGGGTCATGACTACTCAGCTTTTCTACTACGGCGCGCTCGGGGTGGTGACCACCGTCGTCGCGTTCGCCTTCAATCGTCGACTTTTTGTCGGAGGCGCGGTTGGTCGGGTGTCGTTGCTCGAAGTCGTGTTGTACGTGGTCGGCCTCGCCTCGCTGGGCCTCGGTTGGTACTTCAACGTCCGCTACACCCACCTCTACGGTCCCAAGGCGAGCTACGTCAACTACACCAAGTCACTCTTTTCGAACTGGGCGTCGGATTCGGCGGCTCAGGACTACATCATCGTCAACCTCGTCCTGCTGCCCCTGTGGACAATTGTCGACGGACGAAGGCGTGGGCTGAAGATCCCATGGATCTTCTTTGTGATGAGCCTCTTCACCAGTCTCGCCTTCTCGATGGCCATGTTTCTGGCCTTCGTGGAGCGACAGATTCGCTACAACACCGCCGAAGCTTCGGCGTCCAGTACGGCGTATCCGCAGTTGTAGCCAGGAATGAACGTGACGCCGGGGCCGCCATGGCATCCCGCGCCACACAAGTAGAGACCGTCGATCGCAATGGGGTTGTCCGACCAACCTCGGGGACCCGGTCGGAAGGGCCCCATGAATTCCGGCTGCAGGAGCCCGTGAGTGAAGTCACCACCGGTGCACCCGAACATCAATTCGTAGGTGTAGGCAGGGTAGTTGAATTGACGCTCAATGAGGTCGGGAAAGTTCGGCGCCATCCCGGCGATCTTCGTCACGATCCGTTGGGCCATGTCGTCGCGCAAGCGCGCTTGCTCGGCACGATTGGCGCCTATCGGGAAGTAGAAGGCGAATCCGCTCGCCGCGTGCTTGCCAGGGGGAGCCAGATCCGGGTCATCGAGCGTCGGGATCTGCAGGTTGAACGATGGCGACTCGGGAACGAACCCACGCACACAACGCTCGAAGTCGAGTTGCATCTGTTCGGCCGTGTCGAAGAAGGTCACATTCCGGCGGAGCCCACCCTCGTTGAGGACCTCATTGGGGCCGACGAACTCGGGCAGGCCGTTAAGTGCGAAATGGACCTGAAAATACGCGGCCCGGTGATCGATGGCATCAATGCGCTGGGCGAACGCCTCCGGTACGTCACCGGGATCAAGCAACCGAGTAAAGGTCGTCGTGGGGTCGAGATTTGAGACGACAACCGGCGCAGTGACCACATCGCCGTCGGCGAGTAGGACACCGTCGACTCGCCCCTGGGGTCCTCCGGATACAAGGATCTTGGCAACCTTGACGTGACGGCGAAGCTCACCGTTGTGCTGCTCGAACAATCCCAGGAGATGGTCGGACATGGCACCGATGCCGCCCCGCACCTTGGACATCGTGGCGTCGCCAGGTGAGGCCAGGGCAAAAGCCAGGCAGAGTGCGCTGCCCGGCGACGACGGGCCCCGATAGGTGGAGTTGACGGCGAGGAAGGTCAACATGCTGCGGACGTGGGCGTGTTTGTCGCGGTCGGGGAGGTAGCGATCGATGACGTCCATCACGCTGCCGAACATGGCGACACGGATTGACTCGCGTTCCCTCTCGTTCGAGGCGCACGCCCACATCTCGTCGAGGGACTTGGGCGCCTGGCGTACATCGAATCGCCCGATCGCCCGCGCTGGAGCCTCGGCCCAGGCTGCGACTTCGGCCATGCCCATCACGGCGTCGAGGCCGATCGTGTCACCGAGGTGTTCAAGGAGTCGGTTGGGGTCGGTGTACAGCAGGACCGGTGGCTGTCCCGATGAACTGACACTCGCCGATTGCACCTCTGGTTCGTAAATGGGGCATGAGGCGAAACCCAGGTCATCGAATATTTCGTTCGGGATCGGGAACTGGATCGACCCGGCCAATTCGAAGCGGTAACCGCGCGCCAACTCCGTCGTGGACGACATCCCGCCGATGAAGTGATTCTTCTCCAGGCACAGGACCCGCATCCCGCCCCGCGCCATGACGGCAGCAGCCGTGAGGCCGTTGTGGCCGGCGCCAATGACAATGGCGTCATACTCCGGCATCTGCGGGACGGTATCGACGTACCCGGAGTTGCGTCAAATGTGATCGAACCGCCGCGTGAGCAGGCGGGCACGAGACCGGTTGAGGGAGGACTCAGACCCGATCGGGCCCGATCCGGAGGCCGATCCGGAGGCCTATCCGCGGGTCCACCAGGCTGGCCGGTGTGCGCCGATTCGTCGACCCGGACGGCGATCAACTCAGCAATCGAGGAGATGAGAGGGTCGCGGTCTCTTCGTGAGGTTCGAACAGCGTCAGTGCTCTCAGGGACACCCGATAGGTCCGGAGACCGTTGAAGTTTGAAGTTGGCTCGGCCGACGGAGCGGCGGGAGAGGTGAATCAGTCCGAGCAAATCGGTAGCCGTCGGGGAATTGCGCCCACATTCACCGTTGGGCACAATGCTGATATCGATTCACTCTTTGAACGACAGTCGGATGGTCGAGTGATCGAGTACGCGTTCGGGGTGGCGCACAGGCGGCCAATGTGTCCAAGCTCGGCCTCGGACTCAACCCGCGGTAAGGGAGGGGTGCCAGGGCTCCCAAGGATTTTGACGTTGAGGCCAGTCGATGAGCGACCTGAGGCCCCGGAGTGGCGTCAGGCGAGGTCGGCACCTCTTTCGGTGCCTGGCCACGGTCTTGACCAGTGGATTCTGACTACGTCCGAGGCGTTCGCACCTGAGTTCTCCATGGGAATGGACGCGGAGCAAACCGATCTGGGACGGCCTCTCGGTACCGTAGAGGCCAGTCACCAATCGGTGGGGACACGAGGTCCTGGAGTCGGACTGAGCCATGAATGAGCGCGTACACTTCGGGCCTACAGGGGGACAGCGGGAAGCGAACGCAGGCGGAGGAGCATGCCTCGAGCAACGGGTGGGCTCCGCACTTAGCTGGCGGAGGCCGCCGCCCACGGTGTGGGTGACGCCATGACGGACTATATCTTGCAAAGCCCGCGAGTGGCGGAGACGTCGGGCGCGGCTCGTCCGAAGGTTCTCATCGTCGAGCGCTACCTGATGATCGCCGAGAGCCTCGCATATTCCCTGGACATCGAGGGTTTTCAGGTGAAGATCGCCGTGCCGGCCACCAAGCTCGATCTGGATGACGTTCTTGCTTCGAAATGGCACGTGGTGCTCCTGAGCATCGACTTGGAGACGCGGGACGATGTCTCTCGATTCCTTCCTTTGTTGTCAGACGTCGGTCCCGTCGTGGTGCTGACCGCCGGAACCGATCGGCTGGCTCAGGCCTGGTGTATCGAGGCCGGAGCGGTCGCCCTGGCGGACAAAGAGCGGCCGTTCGGCAACCTCCTCGAGATTGTGCGCCGCGTCATCGGCGGTGAGACCCTGATTGGACCGGGAGAGAAGGAAAGGCTCCTCGAATTGAGCCGACTCCACGCCAGTGAGGTCCATCGCCGGCGTGCTCCGTTTCTGGCCCTGACCGCGCGAGAGCAAGGCGTACTCAGTCACCTTCTGGAAGGCCAGTCGGTCCGCACCATCGCCCGGGTGTCCTCGGTGTCAGAATCGACCGTCAGGTCGCAGATCCGCTCGATCTTCCAGAAGCTGGGTGTGAATTCGCAGCTGCGAGCGGTTTCGCTCGCCCGGCAGGTTGGCTGGACCGCCGACCTCCATCAATGACCGGACCGACGGGACACCACCCGGCATTGGCAAGGGTCCCGAGCCCCGGGAGCGAGAGTTGCCGGCGCGGTGTGGCGCACGAACACTTCCCCAATTTTGGGGATGTTTTCCCCTCGGAAGTCGGGGCAAAGTGTCGTGGTCGGACGGCAACCGATGCGGGGGGGAAAGTTAGGAGGGAAGGGCAATGACCTCCCAAGGAGGTCACTGGGGGATGGCACCGTTGGGCGCGGATCAATCCGTGACGTTTGACCGCCGACAACAGACCAACCAGTTGACCCGGCGGCTGATGGAACGCGATGAGTGGCAGGACGAATTGGCTGCGTCCTTCGCTGGTCTCCTACCGCCGTCGGCAGTGATTATCGAAGGTGAACCGGGTCTGGGGAAAACAGCGTTCCTCAACGCGGCGTGCCACGTGGCCAGGGAAGCAGGCCACGACGTGCTCTATGCAAGGGGCGGTGCACTCGAAGCCGAATCCCCGTTTGGGATCGTCCGGCAGTTGTTCCAACCGGTCGAAGCCATGTTGTCTCCGAGCGAGCGTGAGATGTGCGCGAGCGTGACGGCGTCGCTGTCCGACGTCCGACGGCCGATTCCTTTCGAGGTGATCCACGATTTGTACTTGAATCTGGCGCACTTCGCATCCAGCCGACCGATAGTGATCGCCATCGACGACCTCCAGTGGTCGGACTACGAGTCCTTGGTGTGGGTCCAGTACATTGCCCGACGACTCGAGTCCGGCCGCATTTCGTTCATCGGAACCTCGACCTGCCGAGTGGCCGGCACGGCACTGGCGGCGGTCGACAACATCATCGCCGAACCGTCGACTCGGGTTTTCTCGCTTCGACCCCTGTCAGTCGACTCGGTGACGAAGCTGGTGAGCCGTCAATTGAACGTTGATTCAGAAGACTCATTCGCACGGGCATGCCATACCATTACTGGGGGCAATCCGTTCCTCCTGCACTCATTGCTTTCAGCCCTGGAGCGGGAGGGGTTCGGCCCCGACGTATCCGAAGAGTCGTTGGCGACCCTCTCTCCGCCTCCGGTCGCCCGGGCCATTCTCAGGCGCCTCGGCGGGCTCCCCGAAGAGGCTCACGCACTGATGCAGGCTGCTGCCATCCTCGGTGACGATTCTGATCACCGGGTTGTGGCAGCGCTCGCCGGAGTAGACGCCAGCCTGGGCGGCGATATGGCCAATGCTCTCGCCGAGGTCTACCTCCTCCGCCGCGACCGACCGCTCAGCTTTGTGCATCCCCTCGAGCGCTCGACCGTGTATGGCGAGATCGATCCCGTCCGTCGCGCTCGAGCGCACGCGGAGGCTGCTCGTCTGCTCGATGACCAAGGAGCAGCCCTCGATCAGGTTGCCCATCATCTCCTGCTCGCTGAACCGACCGCCGACGAATGGTCCGCCGAACTGCTCGAACGAGCGGCGCTCGTGCACGCCAAGGAGGGCCAGTACGAATTTGCAGTGCGGTGCCTCGCCAGGTCCCTGGACGAATCTCCGGACGCCTCGACTCGGTCACGCCGCCTCCTTGAACTGTCCTCAGCGGAGGCGGCCATGGGTCGACCCACCGCCCTCGACCACTTGCGAGAGGCGGCTGAACTCGGCGTGGATCCGATCGAATTGGCCGATGCAACCTACCGTTGCCTCAGGGCGTTCGCCCAGGAGTCGTACCCACCGGAGACGGTGGCCACGCTCCGTCACCTGGAGGCACAGCTCGGGGAGGGTCACGTCGATCTCCGCATCTGGATCGAAATCGTCCTCTCGACGTGGGACCAGCAGCCACCGGCCCTTCCGGCGTCCACGCCGGCGATCGAATCGGTCCTGTTGCGCAAGCACACCGAGCGGACCCGTCTTGATCGCTTGGCTCTGGCTCACCTGGCGTATGTCAAGACCTTCGCCTCGGACCAAGCCACCGCCGAATACGTGGCGGACCTTGCGGAGCAAGCCGTTGGCGCAGTCGATCTCCAGCTGGACGACTGCACGTCAATCGTCGTTGCGGCTCGGGCCGTCGCCTCGCTGGTTCGGGCCGGGCGGTTCGAGGTTGCCGATCGTCTCGGATTGCTGGCTCAGACCGCCGCCGTGAGGGATGACCAGCAAACGGCGGTGGCCGAGTTCTCGACCGTGCTGGCCTACTCCCATTTCCTGCAGGGAAATCTCGACGAGGCAGAGATTGAGTGTCGCCGCGCGCTGGCCGCCATGGAGGGCCGCTCATGGGCCTCGCGCCCGATGTCTCTCGGGGTTCTTGCCGCCACCTTCATCGAAGAAGGGAGATCGAGGGAGGCGGCGAGCGTGCTCATGGACGCCGTTTCGGACTCGATTCCGAGAACAATCGCCGAGCTGTTTGCGCTCGAACAGCGGGCCAAGCTGAAGATGCTCGAGGGGCGTATCGACGAGGCATTGAAGGACCTTCTGCTCGCTGAGCAGGGGGCCGAGGCGCTTGGGGTGCGCAATCCGGCTGTTACCTCGTGGCGCTGCGTCGCGGCAACCGCGCTGTGTGCGGCGGAGCGCACGACTGAAGCACGTGATCTGGCCCGTGAGAATCTCGAACTCGCTCGGGCTTTTGGTGCGCCCTGGGCCTTGGGAATGGCACTCCGAACGGCCGCCGAAGTGGGAGATCCGGTCGACCGGCTTGAATTGCTGACCGAGGCGGTTGGGGTGCTCGACCCAGCGGGAACCTCACTCGAGTGCGCCAAGGCGACGATCGACCTCGGGTCAGTCCTCATCAGCCAGGGCCGGCAGGACGAGGCGCTCAGTACTCTCCGCCGGGGAGCTGATCTGGCCTTCCGCTGCCGAGCCCAGCCCCTCGCCGACCGAGCCGCACGGGAGCTCCGCGCCGCCGGGGCGAGACCGCGCCGTTTGGCTCTTATGGGTTCGGATGCCCTCACTCCGGCCGAGCGGCGAGTGGCGGAGCTGGCGGCCGGGGGAATGATCAACGCGCGGATCGCCGAGGCGTTGTTCGTGAGTGAGAAGACGGTGGAAGGGCACTTGACCCGCGTCTATCAAAAGCTCGGAAGACGGTCACGGACCAATCTCAGGGAGGTCTTCAAGCCGTTGCCTGAGATCGCCAGCACGAGTGCGAGCACGGAGCTTCGCGCCGTCTGACCTCGATCGCCCGGTGGGGACGGGCCTCACATCTCGCTCCAACCATCGTCCGACGAGAGCACCAAGCCGGACGCAACGCTGCCCTTTTCAGCGGAGTGTGGCGCCAGAGCTCGAGATGGCGCCAGAGCTCGGAATATAGAGATCGAGATATATTGAGAAGCTGGCTCCCATCCTCTCCCGACTCATCTGGCCGGGTCGTCACCTGGAATCCCCGATCTCAATGAGACATCGCCAACGCCCATCCGCTCGCGTGCGGCCACTCTGGGTCGTGTGGATCGTGCCGGTCCTCGGCCTCCTCGCCGTCGGCTATGGCTCGACCGGAACGGCCGCCGCCACACGCATCGCGGCGGCGACCACGTCGCCCGCAGCGGCGAACCCCGCCGGCACGCCCCGGACGGGACAGGGGATTACCAAGATCTTGGTGATCATGGAGGAGAATCACAGCATCGGACAGGCCTTTCCGACTCACATGCCCTACCTGTGGAGTCTGGCTCGCCAATACGGGCGGGCAACGTCATGGAGTGACGTTGGACACCCGAGTCTCCCGAACTACCTGGCCATCTTTGGCGGGTCCGCCTTCAACGAGCCGCAAGACTGTCTTCCGGGGCCGGGCTGCACCTATCCGGGCCCTTCGGTGTTCGGTCAAGCCCTCGCCAAGGGCGCCAGCGCTCGTGCGTACGAGGAATCCATGCCCAAGGCGTGTGACCTCGGTGAGAGCGGCAACTACGACGTGAACCACAATCCTTGGGCGTATTTTCCAGCTGAGATCAGCCTGTGTCGGACCAATGATGTTCCAGCGGGAACGGTCACCCGAGGTGCGCTGGCCTCGGACGTTGCCCAGGGCACCCTGCCGAACGTGGGTCTGATTACGCCCAACCTCATCCACGATGCTCACGACGGGACGCTGGCGCAGTCTGATGCTTGGCTGCGCTCGTGGGTTCCGGTGCTCCTTTCGGGAGCCGACTGGCGCGCTGGACGGCTGGCTATCGTCGTGGTGTTCGACGAGGGGGAGACGACGGAACAGGTACCGTTCGTGATTCTGGCACCGGGCGTGTCGCACAAGGTCATCGGCCGTGCGCTGAATCACTATGCGCTGACGAGATTGGTCGATGAGGTTGTCGGCGTGCCGCCGCTCCGCAAAGCAGCGGGTGCGCCAGATCTCGCCCCCACCCTGGGACTGCAGAGCTAGAGTAAAGTGGCCGTGACCAGCTGCGATTGACGGAGAGTGTCATGACATCGGTGGGAAACGCATCGCTCGGCCGATTGATGTTCGTCGGCACGGTGCACGAGGCTGAACCGGCGCTCAGCGCCCTCATAGAGAGTCCAGTCGACATCGTCGAGGTCCTCACCATGCCGGTTGATCGGGCCGCGCAGTCTTCGGGCTATGTGGATCTGGAGCCACTGGCCTCGGCCCACGGAATCCCAGTGCGTCGAAGGGCCAACATCAACGCGCCTGAGGAAATTGAGCACATCAGGCAGCTTGCGCCGGATGTGCTCGTTGTCGTTGGATGGACGCGGCTGCTGGGCGCAGAGGTGCTCGACATTCCGCCACGTGGCTGCATTGGATTCCACGCGTCCCTCCTGCCCCGTTTCCGCGGCCGCGCCCCGGTGAACTGGGCCATTCTCCAAGGCGAGGCTGAAACCGGAAACACGATGATGTACCTCAATGCCGGGACAGACACCGGTGACGTCATTGACCAGCGTCGAGTGGTGATCGATCCGGCTGATACCTGCGCCTCCGTCTACGCCCGAGTGGCTGATGCCGGCGCTTCCATGCTTCGGGATCACCTCCCGGCCATTTTGGCCGGAACCGCACCGCGCCGGAGCCAAGGTCCGGCTGATGCTGAACTCCTCCGCAAGCGCACTCCCCAAATGGGCGTCACTGACTGGAATCGCCCAGCTCGTGCCGTCCACGACTGGATCCGCGCCCTGACCGAACCGTACCCCGGGGCCTTCGCCTTCTGGTCTGGCCACAAGGTCATGCTCTGGACATCGGCCGTACCCGGAGACGCCGAGCCCGAAGGTCGGCCCGGCGAGGTGATCGGCACGGACGAGAACGGGGTCCGGGTAGGGACCGCTGATGGGAGCCTGCTCGTCACCGCCATGTCGAGCGAAGGTTCGCCGCCTCAATCGGCGTTCGCCTGGGCACGGGAACACAACATGGGTCTTCATGAGCATTTTGATGACGTCGACGAGGAGACCTCCCGGTGGGTGCTCGGTCTCGGGGATGCACCGGTCGCCGTTCTCAAAGGGTCGAGCTAAGGCGCCGTGCCGGACACTCGGGTAGTGGTTATTGGTGCGCATCCGGATGACGAGATCCTTGGCGCGGGCGGAACCCTGGCCCGGCACGTCCAGGCCGGGGACGAGGTGCACGCCATCGTTGTCGCGGATGGAGCAAGTAGCCGCGCTCCCGACGATATGATGGCGACGCTGGAGACAGACGCAACGCGCGCCGCCAAGACAATCGGATTCGCCTCAATTCGTCTGCAGTCATTACCCGATCAGCGGCTGGACACGGTCCCGTTCATCGACCTTACGCAGCTGCTTGAGTCGGAGCTGACTGACATCCGGCCGCACGTGGTGTACACGCATTTTCCTGGAGATGTCAATGCTGACCACGGTCTGGTCGCCCGGGCGGCCTGGACCGCCTGTCGGCCGTACTCCCGGCCCCAGGTGCGCAGGTTTGCCGTCTTCGAAACTCCCTCATCCACAGAATGGGCCTGGCCGTTGAACGACTCCAGTCTGCAACCGAACCATTTCGTCGATGTGTCCGACACACTCGAGATCAAAATTGCGGCCATGGAGTGCTACAAAACGGAGCTGCGTGACTATCCTCATCCCCGCTCGAGCCGGGCGCTCCGCGAACGGGCGGCCTACTGGGGCAGCCAGGTCGGGCGACTCGCCGTTGAACCGTTTCGGATCCTCAGAGAGGTGGAGTGAATTGTGACGCAACGTCTCGGGCTACTCGAGTCCTCGGGCTACTCGGCATGACTGTGGGCGACTGACGGCATGGGCGTTCGGCGGGATGTGTGGCACATCACAGCGACGGTGCGAAGCAGGATGGTCAGGTCGAACCACAGGCCGCGGCGGCGCAGGTAGTCGAGGTCGACCCCCAACTTCGGGTGCAGCTGGCTGGTCACATAGTGCTGCTCGGGATCACCCGAAGCAGCCTCCTCGGATGACTGCGACTCGGTGTAGAAGATCTGGCCGGGACCGGTCAGCCCAGGCCGGACCCGCAGGATTCCCAGCTCCTCCGGGTCATACCACCCCAGAAAGCGCGGCACCTCGGGGCGCGGGCCGATCAACGTCATGTCCCCTTTCAGGACGTTGAAGAGCTGCGGCAACTCGTCGATCTTGGTCGCCCGCAACAGGGCGCCCAGCCTGGTGATCCTCGGGTCGGCTCGCTCGGTCACCAGTGGGCCCGTCTGCTCGTCGTTGTACACCATGGAGCGGAACTTGAGCATGGTGAACATCTGACCCGACTTCCCCGCCCTGACCTGCTTGTACAGTGCTGGCCCCCTACTGGTGGCCTTGACGGCCACAGCCGCCGCAACCAGCAGGGGAGACGCGATGACGAGGACGACGAACGCCGTGACCGCATCGACCAATCGGCGCATGGCGGTGTCGGGGCGCAGCGCCGCCGCCGGCTCCCGGTCCATCTGGAGCCGAGCACTGCCATCTCGATCCAGCCCGGTTGAATGGAAGAGAGAGGGCTGTGTGGTGCGGGCTACCCGGTAGCCGATGTACGTGAGCGTGATGGTGGTGGCGAGGTACGTCACGGCCGAAGTGATGGCGCCACCCACCGCTCCGTACTTGGGGATCAAGATGAGGTCGAGCGTCACGGTGATGAACGCCCCCACGCCCATCCCCACGGAGTTGAGCCCAGGGCGACCGACGCCGAGCAGGTAGGCAGACGAGACGGCGGCCGCCCCTTCAATGGACAGGCCAAGGATGATGATCTCGGCGGGCACAACCGCGCCGCGGAAGGCCGGCCCGTACAAGAGCACCGGTCCCACCAGGGTGCCGAGGGCAACAAAGGGGGTCATCACCAATGTCAGCATGGCGGCGCGAGGCAGAAGTCGGCGAGCTTCGAGAGTGGCGTCCTTTGGTCCGAGCTTGGCGAACCGCGGGTAGAGCACGTAGTTGATGGCCGTCGGGGCGAGCCTCATGAGCTCCGCGAACTTCGACGCCACCGCGTAGACCCCAAGCACCGCCGGCCCGGCCAGCGCGCCGAGGAGCACGAAATCGAAGCGCAGGTTCGTCAGCCACAGCATGTTCCCGAGCTGGCCCCGCCCACCGAACGCGGCAATCCGCCTCGCCAACACGGATGACGGCATCGCGAAGTCGGTAAAGAATCCCCGTTTGGTCAGACGCATCAGCCCCGTCAGGGTCGCCAGCGCGCCCGAGATGATCAGGGCAAGTACCACCGAGGCCACGCCCCGATTTCCAAACGCGAACAGGACGACCGGGAATGTGAAAACGAACCACAGTTCCTCGGCGACGATGACCAGATTGGCGCCGCTGATGTCGCCGCTACCTTGACAGCAACCTTTGGCTGTCACCGTGCACAACTGAGTGATGACGACCACCGCCATGAGCACGACCAGATGAAGTGAGATCTGCTTGAAGAAGATCGCCTGGAATGGCACGGCACACGCCACCCACGCCAGCGAGCCGAGGACCGATCCGCCAATGGCCATCATGCTCAGCGTCGGCCGGAGGCGCCTATCTCGGCCGTGGTCGGCCGCCAAGAAGAATGCCGAAGCGGTCGGCAGTCCGCAGGAGAACACGACTCCGAACAGCCACGGCAGCACGCGCAAGAGGGAGTACTCGCCCAGTACGGTAGGGCCGCCCACCCTAGCGACGAGCAGGCTGGCCACCGATACGGCGGCGAGCGCACCGGCCTGCGCACCAAGGTTCGAGATGGTGGCGCGGTTGACCAGCCCGCCGGTGTTGAGCCTGCGATCACTTCCGACGATCCGCCCGAGATCCACCACGATCAGCGCCTAGCGTCCTTGCCCAGGATCGCCACGATGCCAAAGAGGGCCCACAAGAAGCGGAAATGCAGAACCTCCTCGTAGTAGGAGATAGCTGCGAGGGCCAGCAGCGCTGCCACCAGACCGGCCGGACGCGGCACCGCTGCGGCGTAGCCCGCCGAGAGGGGACGACGGACCAGAGGGGCCGCCCACCAGATCACCGTCCCGGCCAACAGCAGCAGTCCGAGCAGACCGACAGCACCGCGCTCGGTGAGGGCGGCAAGAAAATCGTTGTGGGCCTCGTTCGGATAGGGGTAGAGCCCGGCTTGGAGCACGGGTTTGGTGCTCATCGGTCCCAGGCCGAGGAAGCCGTCACTGCGGTTGTAGAGCTGCATCAGCTCCTTGTCCAGCTGACCACGCTCGGACGTGCTCTGTCCGCTGCGGCCGATGGAGTTGACCAGCAGCGGTTGGCCGCTGTTGAGTGCGTCCTGCCTGACCTTGCCAATGGGGAAGGCGGCGAGAAGCCCGCCAACGGCCAGAACGATGACCAGCGCCGTAGCCAACGACCCGACCAGGCCGCGCTTCTTGTAGCTGCGGAGCAAGAGCAAGAAGAAGATGGCAGCGCCAACGGCAAGGACGCCGCCATTTGACTCGGTCAAGACCAGGGCCCACGCCAGCAGGATGTAGCCGATGCACCTCATCCACCGGGCCGATGGCGTGCGGGTGGAATAGACCACGAAGATGGTCACCGTCCAATACGTGGCGGCATAGTTCGGGTCGCCGAAGGTGAACATCACCCGGTTCCCCTCGGCCGCCGTCAAGCCCTCAAGAGGGGTGATGTGGCCGAGCCAGGCACAGACGACCACCGCGGCCCAGATGACCCCGGACCAGCTCCAGGCGGCCAGCGCGTAGCGCATCGCTCGGGGGTTGCTGAGCACGTTCACGACGACGGTGCACCAGGCGAAGAGGAGGATGTCCGTTGCCAGCGAGGTGAGCGCGAGGCCGGGAAGCGGCCCGACAAGGCCAGATGCTGCGCCGGCGGCCACGAACAAGGCCACCGGGATGAAATAGGGAGCTCGGAGCTTGTGGTGACCACTCCGGGCCCAGATGGCGGCGGCGACGATCGAGATCACCACCAAGAGGTCAACCGGCGAGCTGTTGGACGGACCCGATGGGTGCAGGATGGGCTGGAAGATGAAGGCCGCCGTCAGGGTGAGTATGGCCACCCGCTCGGCGCTCCCGCGGGGCGCCCCCCGTTCGTCGAGGGACTCTCGAGTGAGTTCGGGCAGCTGCTCCCGTGGAGAGCCATGCCCCAAAGTCATGGTCATCGGCCGTCCTCCGAGCGCAGGCGGCGGAGAAGCTGCAGATGGCTCTGGGCGAAATCGGGGAGATCCGCTTCAGCGGCCATGCATGCGAGTTCGGCCAGGATGACGTCGCGGACGCAGTCGGCAGTGACCCCGAGCCGCTGGAGGCCGTCGGCCATGAATCGCTGCGCCAACTCGGGGTACCAGCCGGTGCCGTTGATCGCATACTCGAGTCCGGCTCCCCACTGACCGGCGCGCAGTCCCGGGTGCCCGGATACCTGCCGTCCCGCCCGCGTATGGCGGTCAAGGTAGAGCGAGTACGCGATCATGAAGCGGGCCAGATCCCGGGTCAGCAACCCATCCGGGCGGGAGTTCTCCCAGTCGATGACGCCCCGGACCCGTCCGTCGCTTATCAGGAGGTTGCCCGGCCAGAAGTCTCCGTGCATGACACCGCGCGCCACTTGGTGGCCGTCCAATCGAGCACGGAGGGCCGACAGATGTTCAAGGTCCGCGGCCGTGTCCGGGTCCTCGCCGAATCGGCGCATGATGGTCGGGCCGACACCGTCAAGCATCATTCCCAGGTCGCCCTGCCCGCTGGCGGTGCGGCGCGACAGCTCGGCCAACCAGCCTCCAGCGGCGTCGAAGTCCGCTTGCACTGAATCCGGACGCGCCGTATGCCGCCAGGTGTGGTACGCCGCGAGCATGACCCGTCCCGGCAGGGCCGTCGTGACGAGCACGGGCCAGCCCATGTGCTCGACGACGGCGGCGATCCGCGGGATGGTGTCGTTGAGTGGCCCGAGCCTCCTGCGGTTGAGGGACGCCAGCATGCTGGCCTCGAGATGGACACTGCGAGCGGAAGCATCGGTGGTGGGTACCTTTGCCACGAACCCGGGTTGGTCCTGGCCGGGTGGAAAGAGCAGGACGGTGACCTTGGCGTTCGGGTCCTTGGACATGGCGAGACAGACAACTCGCCCGTGGGCGTCATCGACCAGGTTGGACAGAGTCCGGAGCCCGGTCATGGTTGCGGTCATCCCGCCCGCCTCACGAGCACCACACCAGCAGCGCGCACGATCGCCGCGAAGGTCCACATGATCGGTAGGCGAAGCAATCGCAATCCAGCGGTCAGAACCATGCTCGGCACACGTCCCGCTCCGGGTGGAACGGAAAGCACCGAGTCAGCGACATAGCGGAGCACCGCGGCATCCCTGCTAGCGACCAATATCGGTCCCTCACACGAAGGGAACGCCACGTAGGTCTGCGAGCTCTCGGCATCGACAGGGTCGCCCGCGCGGGTGGCTCCTCCGAAGCTCCAGGGTGAGGTGACCACCGCCCGGCATCGACTCGGCGGTACCGCGGTCATGGCGCGACGGAGCCCCCGGGCGCCGAGGTGGTCTTGACCGGACAGCCAGACCGTGTCGTCAGGTAGCAGGGCGACCCAGGCAGCTGAGACGCCGAGATCGTTCCTCATGTCAGAACGGCAAACGGTCTCATCCGGGCAACCGGCTGAACGAGGCCATGACCAGTAAGGATGCCGAGTGCCTCATTGACTCCGTTGTCATCGAGATGGGGCACATCGGCCGGTGCGGCACCGTCATAGCGGTATTTGGCGGTCGTCCGACCGAGAGGGTCGGTTCCCGACTGGCCGGATCGCGCGAACTCCGAGATGATGCTCCCGGAGCCATGGCAGGCCGAGTACAGGCTGCGGTGAGCGCTGGCTGCGGGCACGCACAGATAGGACGATGTCCGGTTGGTACCAGGCAGCAACAGCGGTTGACCGGTCTCGGAGAACGCCGGGTGGCCTGTCATCATGTCCGCCGTGAAGGCGCGGCAGGCGTTGTGTCGGTGCACAAACGCGGGCGCTCCGTTGACCTCCTCCTCGTAGACCGAGTTGTGAGGCGAGTCGACCACCAAATTGGTCGAGGCGCCGAGCGTTGACTTGGCGATGCTCCGCAAGGCGGAGTACGTCGCCATCCGATAGGCGAAGCCATAGTTCATCGAGAGGCGAGTGGCGAGCAGGGCTCGGCGCCCATCATCACCGGACATCGGAATGGAGGGGCAGTCGTCAGAGAAGTAATTCGCCAGCCGGCTGGCCATCTGCTCGCGCGAGTGCGCGGTTGCCAGATGGGTCAAGGGCTTCTGCACCGACATTTCGGCTCGGAGCATCCGTGAGGCGCTCTTCCGCTTGGCGTACATGGCTCCAATCTGACCGGTGAGCACACCACCCCCGTTGTGGAACTGGAGGGTTACCTGTCCGGCGTGGATGCCCAGGTGATCGGCCATCACGGGATCGAGGATCTCCTCAACCTCTTGGAGCTCGAGAAAGTGCGTGCTCGGCCCGATCGTCCCAAAGCGCAGGCGTCCCATTTGGCGCACGAGCCAGGGCAGTTCCTTTTTGGCTTGCCGCGCCCCTCCGAGCGAGTCGATTTCCATCCGGCCCCGCTCTTCAATGTGATCCAGCTCGGCGTCGCCGAGGTCATACCGTTCGGCAGCAAAATCTGCGCCTTCAGCCGCGGCTCGGAGAACTTCAGCTGAAGTCAGGTCCCGGCGCCAGTTGGGCGGACTCGGGAACCTCTCGGCCACTTGGCGATAGAACTCACTCACGGCGGCCCCGGACGGCCGATCGACGTCGAGAGTGATGAGCGCCATTCCGCAATTGAGCGCGGCATCCGTGAGCGTCGGGCGGATCGCTCCCTGGGTGGCCACTGCAATGCTCGAGGGCATCTCGGACTTCTCTTTGTGGCAGAAGTCCGGAAGCACCACTGGCGGAGCCGCCAGGTCTGTGCCCTCGGTTCCCACGCCGAGGCGCCCGATCAACCCCTCGTCGGCCGGGGCGGCATCACTATCGAACACCGTAAATTTTCCGTCGCCCACCTCGCGTTCCGTTGGCCGGGCGAGAATTTGTATCTCCGTATTTGTCGCTTCCATGATTGTCCTTTCGGGTGTGGTGCCCTGGTTACCGGCCGGCAAGGTCGACGAGCGCCTCGCAGACCTGTCCGATGTCGGTATCTGAGAGACCGGGATGCATTGGCAGGGAGAGCAGTTGCGGGAAGACCGCATCCGCCACCGGCAGCCTTGAGCACTCATCCGGTCCGAGTAAATCGCGAAAATACGGCTGGTGGTGCACCGGGGTGAAATGGACCGAGGTGCCAATGCCGGCGTCTGCCAGCGCGTCGACCACGTCATCGCGGTGGGTTCCGAACTCGCTGTGAACGCGCACGATGTAGAGGTGCCAGGCGTGCAGGTCCCCGATCGGCCTGGGCGGTAGCTCGATGCCAGGAAGTTGCGCGAGTTGCGCATCGTAGACCGCGGCGATTTCAGCTCGACGTTTCTGCCAGCTGTCGAGGGAGTGCAGCTGGGCGCGGCCGATGGCGGCCTGAAGATCGGTGAAGTTGGCCTTCATGCCGCTCTCTTCCACGGTGTATCGCCAACTCGCCGGTCGCTGGTACCGCCTCCAGGCGTCGCCGCTCATCCCGTGCAACCGCATGCGCCGAAAGCGGTCGGCCAGGGCGCCATCATTGGTCGTGATGGCGCCGCCTTCTCCGATAGGGAGATTCTTGGTGGCGTAGAAGCTGAAGCAGGCAGCCCGCGCCTGGCTGCCTATCGCGCCGCCTCGGGTAGTGGCGCCCAAACCGTGCGCTGCGTCCTCGACGACGTTGTCGACGGGAATGCCGGCCGCGGCCGCGAGCTCCATGCTGTCCAGCGGATACCCGGCCATGTGTTGGACAACCATGGCGGCCGCGCCGCCCTTCGCCGCGGCGGCCACGCCCTCCGGTGAGACAGCCAGGGTGCGCTCGTCAGTGTCGATGAGTACCGGTCGCAACCGAGCATGGACGATGGCCTGGACGGCACCGCAGAACGTAAGGGTCGGCGTGAGCACGGGGGAACCCGGGGGCAGATCGAGCGCGGTGAGAGCCATCTGGATCGCGGCCGTGCATGAACTGACCGCCACCGCGTGCCGAGCCCCTACCCAGGTGGCGAATTCTTCCTCAAAGGCCACCGATTCGGCGCCCATGGTGACCCAACCACTGGCCAGGACCCGGAGCGCACCGAGCTGCGCTTCGTCCGTAATTTCGGTACGGCAGAAGGGGATCTCGACGTTGGGGCGAGCGGTCTGCTCGTAACGCACCGTCATGATGCGACTACCTCCAGCGCGACCAGCGGCGCGTCGTGCCCGGCGCCCGACTGTTGCCCATAGGTCTCGTCGAGGACCGCGCCAAGAGCAGCTGGGGACAACTCCTCGCCGATGCGAGCCCGACCCGCCGCACCGAGGCGGGCCGCCACGGCGGGGTTGTCGATCAGATGGCCAAGGGCCCGGCAGAGGAGATCAGGCCGGCCGGGAGGCACCAGCAGGCCGGTCTCACCGGGAATGACGACGTTCGGTACCGCGTTGACCGCGGTGGCAACGATGGGTCGTGCCGCTGACATTGCCTCGACGATGGCGCACGGCAGTCCCTCGTAGCGGCTGGCCATGGCGAAGATGTCCAGTCCGGGAAGGAGGGCCGACACGTCGCTCCGCTCACCGACAAATGACATCCGTCCCGCCAGGCCGCGCCGTGCCGCCAGCTTCTCCGTCTTGGCACGGAGCGGTCCATCGCCGATCCAGACGCCGTACACGTCCTGACGGTCCAGCCCCGCCAATGCGTTGACGAAGTCCTCTGGAGCTTTCTGGAAGTCCAGCCGGCCGACGGTACCCACGACGTGCATGCCCGGGGGAATTCCCAAAAGCCGGCGAGCTTCGGCTTGATCGGACAACTCTGGTGCCAGACCGCTCGTAACGGCGACACCAATGGTGCGCACACGTTCGGGGGCGGCAAGACGCCTGACGATGGCCTCGGCCGCCACGGCGGGCCCGACGGCCAGAAAGGCATCGGTGAACTTCCCGAGCGACCTCTCAATGCGAATGTAGGTGCTACGGCGGAGCCGGGACTGGAATTCGTGAAAAGGAAAGCCATGGTACGTGTGGACGATGCGCCCAACATCGCTGTCACGTGCGGCGAGGCGCCCGAGCGCGCCTGCCTTGGCACTGTGCGTGTGGACCACGTCGAATTGCCCGGCACCGAGGAACGCCTTCAGGTCGGTGAGAGCCTTGCGGTCGTGGGTGAAGGAGATATCGCTTTGCAAATGCTCTTGGACGACGACCTCAAAGCCTGCGGATTCCGCCTCCTGGACGAGTCGGTTCCCACTGCCAATGACGAACACGACCTCGTAGCGGTCGGAGTCGAGAGCCAGAGCACCTCGCAGGGCGACGCCCCCCGCGCCGGCCATGAAGCGGGTCACGATCTGGGCGACGCGAATGCGCCGTGTCATGTGCACACCTCGCTGCCCGTCCCAGTGGATACGAGGCTGCCCAGCGGCGTGCCGGGAAATTCGCCAAGAGTGACTTCTCGACAGGGGAGTCCGGCGCTCAAGGTCCGCGCGACGTGGTCGACCTTCGGGTGGATGTCACCAACCCCGGTGCCGAGCGCAAGGGTCGAGGCGAAAGCCCAATACCGGCGGAGCTCGCCGGCCATGTACGTCCCGGCCACGAGGGACTTGGCCGCCTCATCTGGATCGCACGGCGCGGATGTCGTCGACTTGGCGCTGCCGCGGCGGAGCACGAGAAGGAGATCGGGCACGAGCTCGTCGACCCGGCTCGTCCACGGCACCTCCCGACGATCGTGCGGCATGCGCCGGCCCTGCTTGCTCCCGCCTTCACCAGCGGACACCCGCCTCGGCTCGAGCAGTCCCCAGGCGGTTCGGCCGTCGCTGACGCACAGGTTGTCGCTGGTGGCGATGGCACCGCGCGCCAACTCCGCATTGACCAGCGTTGACTTACCAACACCGCCGGGACCGGCGATGAGCACCGTCCGCCCTTGATCCGAGCCGACCGTGCACACGGAGGCGTGCAGCGGCACACGACCTCGCTGTTGGCTCCACCACAGTGCCGGGTACTGCAGCAGGACGGCCCGGATGAGGAGTCGTGACCTCGATCGCAGGATGGCCGATGCGGCTCGACCCGTCAGTGGGGGGCGCCAGCGGGCGACGACGTCCAGCGTCGGCTCACCGGTCGTGACCAGCAGGTCGAGACCAGAAGAACACGCGTCTCGCACCATCACCTGTCCGGGACGCCGCCACGCATCTCTGGTGAGCACGTCCCATCCGCTGGTATCGAAGGCTGCGCTGGTGTCCTCGACCGTCACTCGAATGTCGGGACGGGAGGAGGCATCGGACTGAGTCAGTCCCCCCACCGCCCCTTCCTTCAGCACGCCCGCCAGCCACCCGTGCCTGCAGGTCACCTCGGTCCGCTCACCAGCCGTCATCAACACGGAACGCATCAGAACTCGTCTGGGTAGGGCGTTGATAGGGCCGAAGCCAGCTCAGCGGCATTGGCCGGCACGGGCGAGTAGTCAGGCATGAGATCCTCCATCAGGGCGCGGACAACCTCGTCCTCCCCTTTGGCGGCGGCGTTGTACAGCTTTTCCAGACGACCGGTGAAGTCGTCGGGAATCCGGGCCGGACGGGCGGCCCAGATTGCTGGTTCGACGGTCGGCAACCGCTCCTCGTAGTCGCTGAAGAGGGCCTCATGCAGTTTCTCCCCTGGACGCAGGCCGGTGTATCGAATCTGGACGTCCGGAACGTGGAGCTGCTCGGCGTACCGTCGAACGAGATCAACGATGCGCACCGGATCCCCCATATCGAGCACGAAGGTCTCTCCGTACTCGGCCATCGGCGCAGCGGAGAGCACCAAGCCCACGGCTTCCTCCACCGTCATGAAGAACCTGGTGACCTCGGGATCGGTGACCGTGACCGCTTCTCCCCGTTCGACCTGATTGGCGATCACCGTCAGGAACGAGCCACGGCTGCCGAGCACGTTACCGAAGCGGACCGAACAGACCTGGGTCTGTCCGGCCGCGTGCGCCTGAACGATCATCTCCGCCAGGCGTTTTGTGGCACCGAGTATCGATTTGGGGTCCGCGGCCTTATCGGTGGAGATAAGCACGAAGCGAGATGCGTGCACCTCGAGAGCTGCCTTGACGAGGTTCTCCGTCCCCTGCACGTTGGATTTGACGCCCTCACACGGGTGCCGTTCAAGCAGGGGCAAGTGCTTGTGCGCCGCGGCGTGAATGACGATGTCGGGACGCGTCGCCTGGAAGACCTGCCTGATCCGAGCCCGGTCGCGGATGTCCGCGATGATCACATCGGGACTGTCGAGGAGCGCCTCGCCGTCGAGTTCGAGCTGGAGGGTGTGGAGGTTCGATTCGTCGTGGTCAAGCATGTGCAGCGAAGCCGGATTGCAGCTCCGGATCTGGCGGCACAGCTCCTGGCCGATCGAACCGCCGGCACCGGTGACGAGAACCCGAGCACCGGTGAGGGCACTACGGGCGGTCGGCCGCAGGTTGCGGCGCTCCTGGCGGCCCAGCAGGTTGTTGAAATTGACGACGCGCATGTCCACAGCTCTGGCGGCGCGCTCTAACGCCGACAGGAACGAAGGCAGGAATCGCACGTGGGCTCCGGTGTCAGCGGCCTCTCGGACGAGGGCGCTCAGCTTCGCCGGTGGTAGCGACGGGATGGCGATGACGATCGCTTCGACGTTGTGTTCTTGGACGATGCGGCTCAGGTCGTTGAGCCGGCCGAGCATGGGAATGCCAGACACGGAGCGGACGCGGGGGTCATCGTCGAGGAAGCCGATCGGCCTGAGCCCGTAGTCCGGCGATCGCCGTAGGTCTCGGGCCACCGTCCGGGACGCTGCTCCACCGCCCACCAGGAGGGTCGCCAGTCCCCCTCGTTGGGGCCGGTTCCTGTCCCAGGGTGCGGTGGGCCGCCACCGGTCGTGCCCCGTGGCGTTGTCAATTCTGAGAATGCTCATCGCGCGTATCCCTGCTGGTCGGTTTTCTCGGGCTTGGCCCCGTTCTTGGACGTGGACGTCGTCTCGGCAGCGGCCTTGTGGGCCTCGGCCACCCTCTTGGTGGCGGACACCTTCGTGGTCGGGGACGACCCGCTGTCCGTGGTCGGGGACGACACGCTGTCCGTGGTCGTCTCATTGTCAATCACCGCAGTGGAGGCTTTGGGCTTGGACCTGAGGCGACGGCGCTTCCGCTTCTGTCGCATTCCCACGACACCGAGAATGGGCCACCCCGTGGCCTCGCCCAGGTCGGCAACTTCATCGAGCGACGACCTCGGCGCGAACCGAGGCAAGACCACAATGACCGCGGGGGCTTGCGGGCGGCCCCGGAGCGTCAAGTCGGACAGGGCGTGAACTCTCAGCCGGGACAGGGCGGAGCCGACGGCCAGCGCATGGACCTTGACGGTGGTGGTGGATCCATTGGATTTTTTGCTTTCGCCCGGCACGAACCGGGTCGATTCGGCCCCGCCACCCGGTTGCAGCCACGTTTGTGGCCATCGCGAGTCAGCCGCCGCCGACAGCCGTTCGTCGAGTTCCGTAGCCAGCTGCGTGAGCCGAGCCGACGGGACGGGGCCGGTAAGGACGAGGGTGCGTGCGCCGAGGCGGCTGGCGGCCAGGTCCAAACGAGTGGTCAGGTTGGCGTCGAAGTCGATCAGCTCGTCTTCGGTGAGTTCGGCGTCGCCGAGAAGGGCCACACCGAGCTCCCGGGCACCCGCGGCCGGCTCCGCCAGCGTCGGCCGTACCAGCTCGTGAATCGTCGCAATGAGGAGTCCCAGCACCAGTCCGAGAAGCCCGGCGAGGGCGGCGTCGACTGCCACTCCCTTGGACGCAGTGGTGGCAGAGGTCGGAGAACTGATGATCCCGGCATCTTGCTTGGTCGTGGCGAGCACCTGCTGCACAGAGGCCTCGTTGGCCGACAACTGCGTTTCGACGCCGGCCAGTTCAGTGATAAGTGCCTCCACATGAGGATCTGTGGTGGCCAGATTGCTGGCGTGGGCTTGATCCAACTGATTCAGAAGACTGGTGCGAGTGGCGTTCAGCTGATTCTGCTGTCGGGTGAGGGTGGCCAGCTGTTGGTTCGACTCGGTCCCAATGGCGTTGAGGGCGACGACAACGGCATTGGCCAGCGACTGACCGAGGCGGACGGCAACTTGTCGATTGGGGTCAGTGACGGTGACCGCCACGACGGCTGAACTATTGAGCGATGTGGCCGTGATCTCGTGTTTTGCAACTTCGAGGGCATTGCGGTCGACCTTTGCCCCGTTGATCGCCTTCTGCACCACTTGGGGACTCGTGGCGACTGCGGTGACCTGACTCAGGATCGAGAGGACCTGGGTGTCGGCCGAAGGCGCAGTTGACGTTGCCTCAATGTTGGCTGTCGCGCTGTACTTCACCGGCTGCATGAGTCGGAGAGGGATGACCACGACCATCGGCACCAACACCAGGAGGATTAAGAGCCTCCGATGCCTCCAAAAGATTCGGAGCATCACGTCATTTGCTTCCACGATCTTCGTTTCCTCTCGATTGTCCAAACACCGAATGTCGGCCTCATCGGCCGAGTGAATCAACCCAAGAGATCGCGTTGCGTGCACCTGCCGACGTCCCGACCCTCTTGTGAGAGGGCCTGAATCTCGGTGCTAACGATTGAGAAGGTCACCCAAAGGGTAAGAGATGCTCGGGCCGAGAAACACCCCGAAAATACGCTTTCACAAGCCCTTATGGTTTGGTCACGCCCCCCTCACCCGAGCGGGAAAATACCCTCGCTTTTGCGGGACGTGACCCTGAGGATTGGTAGAGGGGGCTCTCGTTTTAGGCGAATTGGCCTCGTTTCGGCATGAATTCGCCCGAATGTCCAGGCCGCTTCATTAGAGTAAGCCCATGCCCGCATTGACTCGCGCCCAGAGTCGCTATTTGAGGGCGAGACGCACTCTTTTTGCTCCGATGGTCCGACGACTCATGGCGGCGACTGCAGTTCTCGCTCTGGGTGCGATTGGCAGCATCGGAGGGGCGCAGTCGGCAGGCGCAGCGACCGTGGCCTGTACGAACTCGAGCCTGATCATGGGCATTTCGACTGCGAATACGACGCCCGGCGGTGGCACCGTGACGTTGACGAAGGGGTGCGTCTACACGCTGGCGACCGCCAACAACGCGACCGATGGGGGCACCGGCCTCCCGGTCATCACCGGGAAGGTCACCATCCAGGGCGCCGGGGCCACCATCGCGCGATCGACCGCATCGGGCACGCCGGCCTTCCGAGTCTTCGACGTCGCCACCAAGGGCAACCTGAACCTGAACTCGCTGACGCTGAGTAACGGCCTGGCCACCAACGGCATTCAGGGCGGAGGGGCTATCTACAGCCACGGCACCTTGTCTGTCACCGCGGGCACGTTCACCAACAACTCGTCACCCGCCACCACCGGCACCTCGGGTGGGGCGATCGACAGCAGCGGGACGCTCACGGTGGACACCAGCACCTTCACCGGCAACTCGGCCCAGGAAGGCGGCGGTGTCTTCAATCAGGCGTCCGCCACCATCACCAACAGCACCTTCACCAGCAACAACGCCACCATCTACGGCGGCGGGGCCCTGCTCAACGCCGCGGGCACCGAGACCCTGGCCGGGGACACCTTCGTCGGCAACACCGGCCCGGGGGGCGGGGCCATCGACAACGACACCACCCTCAACATCACCAACAGCACCTTTTACAACAACACCGGGGGCACCAACGGCGGCGGGGCGGTCGAGAACTTCGGCACCACCACGTTGAAGCAGTCGACCTTCTCGGGCAACACTTCGCCCTACGGGGCCAACATCTTCAACTACACCGGGTTCAAACTCTCGATGAGCATGAACATCGTGGCCGGCGGCCTGGTCGGGAGCAACTGTGGCGGTCAGGCCCCGATCACCGACTTGGGCTACAACATCGACACCGGGTCCTCGTGTCACTTCACCGGCACGAATCACTCGCTCCCCAACACCCAGCCCGAGCTCGACGTCCTGGCCTCCAACGGTGGGTCGACCCAGACCATGGGACTGCCCGCCGGCAGCCCGGCCATTGACGCCATCCCCACCGCCACAGCCGGCTGCTCCGGCAGCACCGACCAGCGCGGCATCGCCCGCCCCCAGGGCAAGGGCTGCGACATAGGGGCCTACGAGGTGGTCGCCACCAGCGGTGACACCACGCCCCCGAGCGTCCCGAGCGGGTTGGCCGCCAACTCGGTCACTTCGAGTTCGGTCTCCCTCAAGTGGAACGCCTCGAGCGACAACGTCGGCGTCACCGGCTACACCATCTACCGGAACGGAGCACAGGTCGGCTCCACGGCCGGAGCCACGGCCACCACCTTCACTGATTCGACAGTCTCGCCCTCGGCCAGCTACCAGTACACGGTCGACGCTTTCGATGGCAGCGGCAACCACTCGGCCCGCTCGGCACCGGTCTCGGTCACCACGCCGGCCCCGACGGGAGTCCAGGCCGTCCAGGCCGGCGCCGCTGCCACTGCCACCCGGGTCGCCAGTACCACCATCGTGCTCTCCAACCCGGTCCGTGCCGGCGATCTGCTGGCCGGCTGGCTGGGCCAGTACGACGCAGCCGGGCAGGTGCAGGTCTCCGACAACGTGAACGGGGCGTGGACCCGTAGCAGCGCCACGACGACCTTCTCGGGTGGGGGAGGGGATCTCGCCCTCTTCTACGTGCAGAACTCGGCCGCGGCGCCGTGGGGCCTGACGATCACCATCACCGCCACCAGTGCGACGTACCTCCAAGGTGCGGTGTCGGAGTACAGCGGCGTCGCGACGGCCGGCGCCCTGGACCAGGCGGCGGCGGCCAAGGGAACCGGTACGGCCGTCGATTCGGGGCCGACCGCTCCAGTCGGGGCAGGGGAACTGGTGGTCGGCGGCATCATCACCGGCGGATCGCCCGGGACCGTGACGCCCGGCACCTCGCAGGCCCAACAGTTCACCCTGCGGGCCCAGACCAGCTCGGGCTCAGCCGACATCGAGGACATTTCGGCGAGTGCGTCCGGAGCCCAGGACGCCCGAGCCACCTTCAGCACGGCCACGGACTGGTACGCCGGTGTGGGCGTGTTCCATGTCTTCGGAACTGGCGATACCCAGCCCCCGACCACACCGACAGGTCTCACCGCGACATCGGTGACACCCGCCTCGGTCGGCCTCAGTTGGGGCGCCTCGACGGACAACGTAGGGGTGGCCGGCTACACCGTCTATCGCAACGGCTCGCCGCTCGGCACGACCGGCAGCAGCGTCACCACCTACTCAGATACTTCGGAAGCCCCGTCGACCAGTTACTCCTACACGGTCGACGCCTTCGATGCCGCCGGCAACCACTCCGCCCAATCGTCGCCGCTACCGGTGACGACGCCGGCGGGACCACCCCCGAGCGCGAAATGGGTCCAGGGTGGGACCCTGGGCACGGGTTCGAAGGTGGCGAGCACCACGTTCCAGCTGGCCAAGCCGGTCGGTGCGGGAGACCTGCTCGTCGGCTGGGCCGGCCAATACGACTCGGCCGGTCAGGTCCAGGTGTCGGACAACGTCAACGGAGTGTGGACCCGCGCCACGGCATCGACGAAGTTCTCGAACGGAGCTGGCGACATCGCGCTCTACTACGTCCAGAATGCGGCAGCGGCGCCAACCGGCCTGACCATCACGGTCAGCGCCACCAACGCCACGTACCTCGAGGCCGCGTTGGCCGACTACTCCGGCGTGGCAAAAACCGGTGCACTCGATCAGACATTGGTGGGCAGAGGGAACAGCACTTCGCCCGACTCCGGACCGTCCGGCACCGTCGCAGCAGGGGAGCTTGTGGTCGGCGGCATCATCACCGGCGGATCACCGTCCGGCGTCACGCCGGGAATCTCCCAGGGCCAGACCTTCATCATCCGCAGCCAGAGCAGCTCGGGTTCGGAGGTTCTCGAGGATGTGCCGGTCAGTGCGGCGGGATCCCAGGCCGCGCGAGCGACCTTCGGGGCGCCGACCGATTGGTACGCGGTGGTGGCGACCTTCCGCGCCGGGTAGTCACTAATCTCAACGCGTGGTTCCGACCCTTTGGTCGGGCGTCGAATGAGTGGTGGCGAGTTTGGATTGGCCCGAGTGTGTATTGCCCGGCTGTTCTTCAAGTGTGAGGGTCGGGTTGTCGCTCCGCCGGTGTGGGTGATTGGCCATTGGCTGGCAAGGACAATCGCCTGCTCGCCAGCGCTGCATTGGTGCTGAAGGGCTCGCGGTAGAGGGCGAAGCGACCGAACCTGGACGAGTCCGCAGTGCTGCCGGAACGCGCGTGTGGCGAGCTTCGCCGGGTGCTAGCTCGTCGTGGCGGTCACTGTGAGCTGCGCGTTGGCAACCCACAGAATCAGATTGTTGTCGCCCAGCGCTGAATTCGCGATATAGCTCACCGGGCCGTTGAGCGAGGCGGCCAACGTGTGGGCAGCGGGTAGTCCATCCGGCCCGTAGTAGATCTGTGACGGAGCTCCCGGGGTGATATTGCTTGACGCGTTGCCTATGCCGCTCACCCCGAAGCCATCCTGTCGAAGGCCGGCGGCCGTTTGTGCCGCCAGGCCCGTGGCGCCCGAAGCGTTGAGGACGTCGACCACCACCGAGCTCGTGGCGGGAAGCGGGGCAGTTGTTGAGGTGGTGGTCGAAGCAGCCGTTGAAGTGGTCGTTGAAGCGGTTGTCGACGTCGTTCTGATCGCCTGGGTGGTCGATCCGTGGTGCACCGACGATGAGGCGGAATCAGAATTGGTCGAATTCCGAGACGGCAAGATCACAACGGCCAGCACCACGCCAACGATGACCACCACGCCGATGGCGGCCAGGAGCATCAGCCAGCGCCGATCCTTCATTCCTCCTGAGCGACGGTGACGGGCGCGCGAGGCGCTCATTCCGGGCGGTCTTCCACTCATCAATCATGACCCATGCACCCTCCGTGCGGCCAAGAAGGCGCAGACGCGGGCGGTGAAGCCCGGCGGCCTGGGCCTCTCGGGGAAACAGGGGGTCACCCGACCCGTTGACCTTCCGCCATCCCAGGCCACGAGCTCAAGTGATCCGGTGTGCAGGCCTTCACGCTTCGGCCGCGGGGATGAAAGAATTGCGCAACGCAGCCCACCCGCCGAAGTTGGCCTCCCGCCAAGCCTCACCTTCCGAGCCGAGGCGCTCCCAACCGGCGTGGACGATGTCGAGACGGGTGGTGCCGTCGCCCAGGTCGACAAACGTCAACTCCACATCGGTGGCGTCGGAGCGGGCACGATTGATATGCCACCGGTACCCGAGTCGATGCGGCGGCTGCCACAGGGTGATTTCGCCCCATTCGATTTCCGTGCCGTCGGGTGTGCGTTCGAAAATCCGGCCGCCTGGACGCGGTTCAAGCGCAACGACGGTATCCGGATTCCCCGAGGCGGAATGACCTTTGGGCCACCAGCTTGAAAGGCGTGTCGTCCATACCTCGAATGCATGCTCGGCCGGGGCCCTAATATCGAAGCTCAAGCGCAGCGCATCGATCATCGGGGATCCATTCGCTTCGTCGAACTCACCTTTCGCGGTGAACGCGAGGGAGTTCGGCCCGGCGTCGAACGTGGAGTGGCACCGGGTAAAGGTGATCGTGATTGGGTATTCTCTGCCATCATTCGGAATCGCATCACGGTGTCCCCCCACACCTGGGTGATGTAATTCTCGAGCGCCTCGATACCGTAATCGTCCAGGCGATAGATCCGCCGCGTGCCTTGCGGTTGTTCGGTGACAAGGCCCGCTTCTTTGAGGAGTCGAAGGTGGCGGGACACGGCTGGTCGGCTGATGGGCAGCGCATCGGCAATCTCACGCACTGATCGGCCTCCGCCGCGGAGCATCTCCACGATCACACGACGGTTGGAGTCACCTAATGCCTCGAATGGATCACCTGCCGGCTCACTCACCCTCCGCCATCCAACCGATTCGAATGAACCAGCTCCGATCGCACCTTGAGGCCGCGAGCGAATTGTTCAAAGGAAGGGCCGAGGTCCGGCATGGATTTCCAGATCAGTCCAAGGAGCGGACCCGAATATTCTTCACGCATTCGAAAGTCCGTCTCGGTGCCGACCGTAGAATTCACCGTGAATGTCCTCACACCACGGAACAAGCCGAGAGGCATGCCACCCGACCAGGTCATGGAGGAGCCGTCCTTACTTCGTTGCACCTTGACCGGAAAGGCTCGACCGGGGCTCACTTCGGACCGGACCGTGATCCGCCCGCCATCGGCGATTGTTCCCTCGACGCTCTCGACGCCAGAATCCCATTTCGGGTAGTTGGCGCCGTCCATCAGTACCGACCAGACCGATGCAGGCGGTGCATCAATGCGGGCAGTGCTTTCGAAGTACTTCATGGCCTCTCTCCGTTCATTCGAACGCCTCATTCCGATGAAGCTGGATCAGTCAGACGAAGCGATAGGACCCAACCACAGTGGCCTCCGACGAGATCGGACCTACTTCGATGCGATCGCCGATTTCTCGGAGGAATTCGACGAACGCCGGCATTTCGGTCAAGGGGTTCGTCCCGTCATCCGTCTCAACCGCGGCAACATGAACGAAGCTCACGCCGTCGGTCAGTCTGAAGCTCGCATAGCGGAGTGCGTCAGGATGCACTTCATTGAGTTCGGCAAAAACGCGCTCGATCAGGGCCTGATTCTCGTCAGCCCTTTCCGGTTTGGTCTGGTAGCGGACAACGACTGCATCCATCGATCAGCTCCTTGGCAACGAAAAGGTTACCGTAACAGATATGTTACCGATGGGCAATCGACCTTCGGCTGATGGTCGTTTCGGGCACCGGCCGGGTGTCACAACGCCACCGCGTCGAGTAGTCGCAGTGCGGGCACTCGAGGCGCCGGCGACGCAGGGACGCTCACCACGATCATCGAGGGACCGACTCGACGGGGCGGTGACATCACCGCATCGGGAGCCAACAAGCGCTTGAATGCTGCCGTGCTACCCACGAGTGTGAGACCTCCCAGGTTCTCGGCTTAGGCCCTGCGTACGAAATCGAGCGCCGAACTGGCTGTCAGGTGCGCCGGCGCGGCGGGCGGTTGATCGACAGCGGCGCCGAAGATCCGGCATCAGGTGCGGTCTTTCGATTCGCTGCCGCTGCTCAGACCACTCGAACCTCGGCGAGCCGCTTGACCGCGTACTCGTCGTCCCAGCAGACGGCCGCTTCCCATGCGGCCGATGCTTGCGCGGCGATGTCGTGCGCGGCGTCGTCGAGACCGGCGGCGTTGTGGGGCAGCACCAGGTCGAGGTCGGGGACGTCGACGTGCGACTCGTCCCAGTCGATCAGCGCGACCCGATCCGCGGTCATGCGGACGTTGCCAGGGTTGGGGTCGCCGTGGACGACGCATGTCTGACGTCCGGTGAGCCGCGCCCACGCTGCTCGGCATCGAGCAACGCCCTCAGTCGGCATCGCGCCGAGGTCGATCTTCGTCCCGGTCTCGGCATGCAGGAGGTCGGTCGACGATCGCCAGCCCGGGCGCTGCGGCCAGCCCTGTGTCAATCGGTGCAGCTGGCGGAGCGTGTCGGCCACGCGACCCCAGTCGGCCTGCGTCTCGGGCGGTCCGCCCTCCACGTAGGTCATCACCACCAGACCTTCGGCGAACAGCCTGCCGTCCGCAGTCGGGATCGGCCGCGGCACGATCAGACCTTCACGGTCGAGATATTGGAGGAGCTCGGTCTCCCACGCGAGATCAGCGTCGCTCCTCGTACCGAAACGACCGACCGCGAGGTGCCGGTTGACGCGCACGCTCCACACGTCGTTGGCGACTCCGTCACCGAGCGGCTCGATGCGAGCGACCTCGTCACCCCACTGCTCGAGCGCCTCCCATCTCACTGACCACATCTTCGCAGAGTTCCTAACATCGCTCGCGTGCGAGGCACAGTTATGAAGCGCGCTCACCCACCCACCCGGGTCAGGAGAGCAGGATTTCGAAGCCCGAGGCGGCCAGACGTGTCGACACGGCAGGCGACGCGACTCTGACGCGGTGGCCGGCCTCGACTCCGGCAAGCGACGGCGCTGAGGAGAAACTAGTCATCGTAGATGAGGACGCCACGGATGTTCTTGCCGTCGCGCATGTCCTGGTAGCCCTGATTGATGTCGCCCAACTTGTAGGTCTCGGTGATCATGCCATCGAGGTCGAGCTGGCCGTCCCGGTACAGCTTCAACAGTTTCGGAATATCGGAACGCATATTGGCCGAGCCGAAGATGCTGCCGACCACTTGCTTTTCCATAATGGTGAGGTCGAGCAAGCTCATACTGACGCTGGCCTCGGCCATCGGGTGGATGTTGGTCACGACCACCCGTCCGCCCTTGGCGGTCAAGTTCAGGATCGAGCCCATCATCGACCCGGAACCGACGCCCATGGCGCAGATCACCTTGTCGCACATCCGACCCCACGTCTCCTGCTGTATCAGGTCAAACGCCTCCTCAACGGATGCGGACGTGTGGGTGGCGCCGAATCTGGGCGCCAACGTGCGCTTCAATTCGACGGGATCGATGGCGAAGATCTGTTCAGCGCCGGCGAGGCGGGCGCCTTGCAGCGCACTGGCGCCGATGCCACCCACTCCGATCACGGCCACATTGTCGCCGGGACGTATGTCGGCCGCATAGACCGACGAACCCCAACCCGTCGTCACCCCGCAACCCACCAGGCACGCCTTGTCGAGGGGGATGTCATCGAGAATTTTCACGCATGAGGCCTGATTGACAACCGTGTACTTACCGAAGGTGCCGAGGCAGACCATGATGGCCAGATCCTTCCCCCGGGCATGATGGCGGGCCGTGCCATCGATCTGTCGACCGGCCATGAGAGTTCCCCCGACATCGCACAAGTTGGAGTGGCCCGTTGAGCAGGGCGGACACTTCCCGCAGGCTGGAATGAACCCGAATACCACGTGATCGCCGGGGGCCAATTCCGTCACGCCCGGGCCGACCTCCTCCACGATCCCGGCACCTTCGTGGCCGCCGATGATGGGCAACGCACCCGGTAGGTCACCCGTCACCATGTGTTCGTCGGAATGACACATGCCCGAAGCAGCCAGCTTCACGAGCACTTCACCCACCTGGGGTGGGTCGAGCTCAACGGGCTCGACGATCCAGTCCGTCCGTGGTTCCCACAAGATGGCCGCTTCAGTCTGCATTGTCCCTCCGGAGCGATGGAATGCGATGACCCGTAGCTTAATGGGGGAGTGGAAGTCCAGTTCTGGAGGGCAGCCATGGGAATGGCCGGTTGACCTGCTTGGGGTTCAGCTACGGGAAAATCGCAAGCGAAGTAACCGAGTACCCCATCAGGACACCGAGCAGGACAATGGACCCCGAGAGCACCGCAACGTACGCCCACCTGCGTAACGACGTCGCGACAGCGATGATCAGTGGAAAGGCGAGAAAAATAAATCGAGGTCGCAGTCCGACAGGTGCGGCCACCAAGGCCAGAGAGGCTGCAGCCAGTCCGTACAAGAGCATCGGCATCGGCATGCGTGATCGGAGGGCAAAGACGGCAGCGATCACGGTGACGACGATGCCGACAACAAGCAGATCTTGTTGCTGGTTTGTCGCAACGGGATCGCGCAAGAACGTTGCGACGAGGTGAGCGGGATAGGCGATGGAGGGATAGCTGCTCCAACCGTCTCGTTCCGTGACTCGCCAGGCCAACAGGTTGTCCGTGTGCACCCACAGCCATAGCTGGTAAGCGACAAAACCCAACGGCGCCAAGATAGGCGCGGCAATGACCCGCCAATTCCGGTTCTTGACGAGCTCACAGTAGGCACACCACACGCAGCTGACCTCGAAGGCCAGGGCGATGGGCGTGGTCGCGGTGGCCAACATTCCCAGTATCCCCGCCAGCAGCCATCGTCGTTGCAACAGCGCCAGGAGGCCGAAGGCGAGGCAGGTCACCACTATGCCCTCGGAGTAGACCAAGCTCAACACGAATGTGCCGGGGAACATGGCCACCAACAATGTGGCGCGATCCGCAGATTTCTGATCTGCATAGTGACGGACAAGCGCCCAGATACCGACCATGGCGGAAAGTCCGGTCGTGGCCGAGATGACGATCCCTGCGCTGAGGAGCGACAGACCGGTCAGGTGGGAAAGCCATCGGATAGTCAAGGGGAAGAGAGGAAAGAAGGCGATGGTGTTCCCAACCACCTGTCCGTGGCTCTGCGGTAGGTGGGTGGGCCAGCCAAACTGAGCTGCCCGAATGAACCATCTGCTGTCCCAGGTATTGATCTCCCCCAGGATGCTTGTGTGCGAACTGGTTGTCGCGACGGCGCAGCGCGACCACCGTGACGACTCGTGACGCCAGATAGATCACCATCGGTCGCAGCACCCACCGCGCCCCGCTCCGTTCCGCGAGTGAGGGGGCGACCTCCCTTGCACGAAGGTGGGTGCCTGGCGATCGCCGACGGCTACGCTCTCGGACCCCGGGACGTCGGGGCCTCGGTGTCTGTGCTCGTGTCTGCGCCCGTGCCCATTGGCGATTCAGGCAGCATGTCCCGGTACCAAATCGTGCTCCTTTGCATTGGCCCAACCGGTAGCGGGTACCGACCTTTGACGCGACAAACGATAGTCAGGAAGAGCCCGCCGTGGTGTGACGGGTCGTCGCCGGATTCTGGATCAGAGTCACTTGGCCTGCTTCAACGGAAAGAGGCGGCCCGACGGACCATCGGCAGACTGCAGCTTTCAGCCTTCCGGCGCGACAACCGACGACGTGGGATCCACCGTCGAGAACGGCCAAGCACCTGGGGCTGAGGCGGTGGGCCGAACAAACGGTCTTCCGGTGGTGCGCGAAAGCAAGTCCATGGGCAGTCTCTGTGCAGCTCAGTCGGGACTTGGTCGATGGAGGTGAGGTCTGTCTGATGGCTCGGCCCGGTGACCGCTCCGATCGCTCTCCAAGACCACCCCATTCCACCCACGCTGCCATCGACTGCGACGGCAGCGTGGTCTGGGTACGCTCATCGTCGTGCGGATCGGAGTACTGACCGGGGGTGGCGACTGCCCGGGGCTGAATGCGGTCATTCGAGCCGTGGTCCGCAAGGGGGCCCAGGCTTACGGTGACGAATTTGTCGGATTCCGCGACGGTTGGCGCGGTCCCCTCGAGGGGGACACGATGCCACTGGATGTGGCGGCCGTCCGCGGCATTCTCCCGCGGGGAGGAACGATCCTCGGCTCAAGCCGCACCAATCCCTATCGCTCCGACGATGGCGAACATCGGGTCCTCGATACGGTGAATCAACTGGGCATTGAAGCGCTCGTGGTCATTGGAGGCGAAGACACGCTGGGGGTGGCGACCAGGTTGGCCGAAACCGGCCTACCTATCGTCGGCGTTCCAAAGACAATTGACAACGACCTGGCGGCCACCGACTACACGTTCG
Source organism: uncultured Acidimicrobiaceae bacterium (assembly GCA_963821755.1). Lineage (GTDB taxonomy): Bacteria > Actinomycetota > Acidimicrobiia > Acidimicrobiales > RAAP-2 > Bog-473. Next base: position 926,609 of record CAWGEX010000003.1, on the reverse strand, counting down.
GTTTCGACACTGCGGTGACTATCGCCACCGAGGCTATCGACCGGCTCCACACCACTGCGGAGAGCCATCACCGCGTCCTCATCGTAGAAGTGATGGGGCGTCATGCCGGTTGGATCGCCTGGCATTCCGGCGTCGCCGGCGGCGCCAATGTCATCCTGATCCCCGAGCGGCCGTTCCATATCGACAAGGTCTGCGCGTACATCGAACACCGATTCGCTACCCACTATGCGCCAATCGTGGTGGTTGCCGAAGGCGCCCTGCCGGCCGAAGGGACAATGCCGCCCCGCCTGGCCGAGGTTGATGCCTTCGGCCATGCTCGGCTCTCGGGCATTGGAAATTTGTTGGAGTGGGAGATCGCCCAGCGGACAGGCCAAGAAGCCCGAGCCACGGTTCTTGGTCACGTGCAGCGTGGTGGCAGCCCGACCGCCTTCGACCGGGTGCTTGCCACCAGATTCGGTCTGCACGCGGTCGACGCGCTTCACGGAGGTCATATGGGTCAGATGGTTGCGTTGCACGGGACTTCGATCGACCTCGTGCCATTGGTAGAGGCCACCGCAGAGCTCAAGCTGGTGCCTCCCGAACTGTATGAAGAGGCCGAGGTCTTCTTCGGCTGAAGGTATGTGTCACGACCGCGTGTACCTATGCTTAGTGTCGTGTCACGGGCGAGATCCTCAGAACGATTCGGCCGCCGATGGACCTGAATCGGAGCGTCAGTCATTCCGCCTTCGACGAGTCGACCGAAAATGGAGTGATACCGCCAACGCTGATCCCCTGCGCTGATGGGGTGCGCGTCGCCGTTCATGATCTAGGTGGTCCGGCGGATGCCAACGCCGACATCCTCTTGTTTTCCCACGCCACCGGTCTTCACGGTCGAACGTGGGATCCCATGGCGGCTCAGCTCACCGATCGATACCGTTGCTTTGCCATTGACCATCGAGGTCATGGAGTCAGCGAGACGCCCGAAGGCGCCGGTCTGGCCTGGTCGCACATGGGTGACGACACCGTGGCGGTACTCGACAGCGGACTCATCGCCCCCCACCGAGTCATCCATGGTGTCGGCCATTCGATGGGAGGCGCCGCGCTTGTTTTGGCGGCCATCCGCCGTCCAGTTCGCCTGCGCTCGCTGTGGCTCTATGAGCCGGTCATCGTGCCGCCGGGCGTGCTCCCAGCCTCCGGAGAGCCAAATGTCATGGCCGCCGCGGCCGAACGCCGCCGAGCCACCTTCGATTCCGCTGACGCCGCGGCGGCCAACTACGCGTCGAAGCCCCCTTTGGACGAGCTCCACCCTGCTGCACTGCAGTCCTATGTCATGGGTGGCTTCGCCCCACAACCCGACGGCACGGTCCGGTTGCGCTGCCTTCCGGCCACCGAGGCGACCGTGTTTCGTGGGGCGGGTGACAGTGGTGCGTGGAATGCTTTCCCGGCTCTGGCCATGCCGGTGGCGGTTGTCGGAGGCCGTTCCGAACTCGTCGGGCCGAGGGCCTTTGTACCGGCCGTGCTCCAGTCGCGGCCTGCCACGACTTTCATCGAGCGCCCTGACCTTGGGCACTTTGGCCCGCTCGAGGATCCGATCTCCATGGCGCGGGATCTCTCCGCCTGGGTTGTTGCCAATCGTTAAGGCAGTCAAGGCAATGCATCCGTTGCATGGGTACGGATGTCCGTCGGTGGTACGGAGCGTTCTTCGCGAATTCCCACAAGGCGGTCACGCAAGTGCTCAGCTTCGCGCCCGTGAGAGCTCGGCATCCAACGAGCCGTCACTGCGACGGAGGCCATACCCGGGGCCGCAAGTTCACCTCGGGTCGTCCGTTTCTCTAAGGAACGAGGGGTGAGGGTTTGCCATGAGCCGGCGCGCCAGCGGGGTCGCGCCAGGGGGAAGGTCACTAAGGGGAGACGTGGATTTCGACTACGTACTGCATTCGCTCATCGTCGCAAAGAGGCCAACGACACCCGGGTGGTGGCACCGGCCGACGACCATCGGCGCCGTCGCCATCGTTGCCCTTTCGGCCACGGTCGCCGCCGCATCCTCGGGCTCGGTGGCCCCATCGCCGCAGAAACGAGCCGTCGCCAGGACCTATACAGCTTCAAACTGGCCCGATCTGTTGCAACGCCACGCGTCATCGGGCACCTCTCCCTCTATCCCGTCTGCGGTCGTTCCGGCACCAACCGGCCCGGTCGTGGGAGCGGTCGATCTTTGCAACGGCGCCAACGAGCCGCCGAACGCGGCCTTGACGGGCGACACCGTCGTGTCGAACGGTGCCAGGCACCACGCGACGGTGGTCTTGACCGGCGTGGCGACCCAGTCGGCGGACGCTTCCGGACTCAACTCCCTTCTCCCGCCGATCACCGGTGCGACCAAAGGTGTCACCGGCGCCCTCGGGGTAACGATCCCGAGCCTTCCGTCCATCCCGCCCCTTCCGGATCCGACGGGCGCCGTCCCGCCAACAACCCCGTTGTCCGGGGGAGGTGGGGCAGCACCGTCTGGCGAGACGCCCGCTCCTTCAACCGTTCCGGCGCCGGCTCCATCCACCTCGACCACAGCACCGCCAACGAGCGGTTCCCCTCCCTCCCCGGGCACCGGTTCGCCCTCTGCCCGCCCAGATGGGCACGCCGAACCGCGGTGGAAGCGATACCAGCATTGGCTGCAATCTGATCGGCGGCGGCACCGTCGGTGGGGTGGCGCCGGGTGAAACCGCGGCCGAATCCTCGGCGGTGGCCAATGCGATTGCCTTGCTCGGTCTTCCTTATGTGTGGGGCGGCGAGTCCACACAGACCGGCTTCGACTGTTCCGGCATGGTGCAATACGTCTACCGCGAGGTGGGCATCGACCTGCCCCGGGTCGCCCAGAGTCAGTACGATGCCGGACCCGCCGTGCCACCTGGTTCAACAGTCGAGCCCGGTGACCTGGTGTTCTTCGGGGACGGGACCAACGATGTCAGCCACGTCGGGATGTACGTCGGTGACGGGCTGATGATCGACGCCCCCCACACGGGTTCGGTGGTTCGTTTTGACCGCGTGGCCGGCTTTGAACGGATCGTCGGAGTGACGGCTCCCGGCCAGGGATAGTTTCTCCCCATCGCAGCAGCGTGGGCGCAGACGCCCGGCGCGGATTGGGGCACACCCGAAGCCGTGACCCGTTGCGGCCATACTCTGCGCATGGTTCCGGCGGGCGAGGTGAGGGTCCGACGCCGAGGCTTCGGTCCCTTCGTCACCTTGGTCGAGACCGAGCGGCCGGGGGAGGTGCTCGAACGATGGGAGTCGCGCCGCCACCGAAAGCAGACCGGCGTCTCCAACGGTGAATCAACCTGGTGGGCCCCCCACCACCGAGGCTGGTGGATCGGGGTCTTGTTCGCCGTGGGCTCTCTACTGTTCGCCCTGGGGGCGGTGCCCGGATACGCCTCAGCGGTAGGGATCGACGCCGATGCGGTGACCTTCTTCGTCGGCTCCCTCTTTTTCACGAGTGCGGGATTCCTGCAGTTCCGCGAGGTGGTTGATTCTGGTCCCGATGGACCACCTCACGGCTGGCGACGCGTCTTGTCCTACAGCCCCGATCAGATCGACTGGTGGGCCACGGCCATCCAGTTGCTGGGCACTGTCTATTTCAATGTCAGTACCGGCCACGCCATGACCACCGATCTAAGCGCACAGGCGTCGCGCCAGCAGGTGTGGCGCCCAGATGCCGTGGGATCGGTGTGTTTCCTGGTCGCGAGCGCCTTGGCCTGGTTTGAAGTGTCACACGGATGGGGCTCGTGGCAGCCCAGGAGCCTGTCGTGGTGGATCCCGCTCGCCAACCTGATCGGTTCGGTGGCGTTCGGCGTTTCGGCGGTGGCGGCCTTCGTCGTTCCGGCGACCGGCGCGCTGCTCGACGTGGAGTTGTCCAACTTAGGGACCTTCATCGGGGCTCTGTGCTTTTTGGGAGGCGCACTGTTGTTGTTGCCAGAACGCACCCTGGCACCGCAGTAGGGGTCGACCGTCGTCGGTCGACCCCGGCCTGCCGGGGGCGTAGATTCACAGAACTGGAAATGGAAAGGTGAACGATGCCGTTACATGAACGTAAGAAGGCACAAGAAATTCACGAGGCCGCCGAGGCGCTGTTTGCCACGGCTGACATGGCCTCGGCGCTGCCGAAATACCGCTTTCCGGCGAGCGAGACAATACCCGAATTCGCCTTTCAGGTCATCAAGGACGAGTTGCTCCTGGACGGGAATTCCCGTCAGAACCTGGCCACCTTCTGCCAGACGTGGGAGGACCCTCAGATACACCAACTGATGGACCTGGCCATCAACAAGAACCTCATGGACAAGGACGAGTATCCGCAGTCAGCTGAACTCGAGCGGAGGTGTGTCCACATGTTGGCCGACCTCTGGAACGCTCCCGACGCGGCCAATACCGTGGGAGCCTCATCCCTCGGATCGTCGGAGGCCTGCATGCTGGCCGGAATGGCCGCCAAGTGGCGCTGGAAGGCCAAACAAGAGGCGGCCGGGAAGCCCGCTGACCGGCCGAACATGGTGTGTGGTCCGGTCCAGGTGGTGTGGCACAAGTTCGCCCGCTACTGGGACATTGAAATACGCGAGATTCCGATGTCGCCGGGCAAGTACCACATGGACGCAGAGCAGATGCTGGAACGTATTGATGAAAACACCATGCTGGTCGTGCCGACATTCGGGGTGACCTATACCGGAGCCTACGAGCCAATCCGGGAGCTGGCCAAGGCCCTGGACAGCCTGCAGGAAGAAAAAGGTCTCGATGTCGATATCCACGTTGACGGGGCGAGTGGCGCCTTCCTGGCCCCGTTCTGCGCCCCCGACCTGGAATTCGACTTCCGTCTTCCTCGGGTCAAGTCGATTAGTACGTCGGGGCACAAGTTCGGGCTTGCCCCCCTGGGTGTCGGATGGGTGGTGTGGCGGGATAAGGCCGAGTTGCCCGACGACTTGATCTTTCACGTCACGTACCTCGGCGGCGATATGCCCGACTTCCAGATCAACTTCTCCCGACCGGCGGGGCAGATCATTGCGCAGTATTACCAGTTCATTCGACTGGGCCGAATCGGCTATCAGCGCATCCACTTGGCCAGTTACGACAACGGAGAATATTTGGCCCAAGAGATCGTCAAATTGGGTCCCTTCGAATTGCTGTGCGATAGCAATCCTATGGCCGGCATACCCACGGTGACGTGGCGCATCAAGGATGGCGAGGATCCCGGGTACACGCTCTTCGACATCGCCGACCGGCTACGGACTCGTGGATGGCAAGTACCAGCGTATCCGCTTACCGGATCGGTCTCTGATGTCACCGTGCAGCGGGTCCTGGTCCGCCAAGGCGTGGATCGGGATCTGATCACCATTTTGCTCCAAGATTTTGCCGAGTCAGTGGCTCATTTCGATCGGCACCCGATTAGCGTCACGATGACGCCGGAGGAGGCGGGCGGGTTCAGCCACCTCTAGGCACTCACCCGCGGTCCCCGTCGCTGAAGGAGCCGCGGATGGTCGACGAAACTCCGAGCGAGACCTCCTCCGATGAGCTGGAGGGTCAACTGGCGGCGGCCGCCGCCGCCAGCCGGCCATGGGGCGAGATGATCCCTCTCGCTCGAGCCTCCTGCCTGCGTGCGGTGGCCGATGCCCTCGACGCTGCCGCCGACGAACTGGTGCCTCTCGCTGTCGCCGAATCCCACCTGGATGCCGCTCGGTTGGTCGGGGAATTGGGCCGCACCACCTTCCAGCTTCGGATGTTTGCGGACTTGGTCGAAGCAGGGGCGTACTTGCAGGTGTCCATCGACCACCCCGACCCCGCGTGGACTCCCGGGCCTCGCCCTGACCTGCGTCGAATGATGATCCCCTTGGGTCCGGTCGTCGTTTTTGCCGCCAGCAACTTTCCTTTCGCCTTCTCGGTGGCGGGGGGCGATACCGCCGCGGCCTTGGCGGCGGGCTGCCCGGTGGTGCTGAAGGCCCACCCTGGACATCCCACGCTGTCACGGCGCACGGCCATGGTGGTCGATGGGGCGTTGACCTCGAGCGGCGCTCCCCACGGTACCTTCAGCGTGATTTACGGAGATGATGCGGGCCGGACCGCCGTACTGTCCGAGCACATCCGGGCCGGCGCGTTTACCGGATCGTTGGGTGGGGGACGGGCGTTGTTCGACTTGGCCGCCTCGCGACCCACCCCGATCCCCTTCTACGCGGAGATGGGCAGCCTCAATCCGGTCTTTGTCACCCGAACCGCCATGACCAATCGGGGCGCGCACATCCTCTCGGGGTTCGCCGCGTCCTTTACGCTGTCAGCGGGTCAGTTTTGCACCAAGCCGGGCCTGCTGTTCGTTCCCTCGGGCGTTGTCAGCGACGAGGTATTCGTTGAAGCCCTGGCGGCACACCGATCGGCTGTGCCGCTCCTCAACACGCGTATCCATCGAAGCTATTCCGCCCGGCTCACGGCCCTGCGAGACCATCCCGCCGTCCGCGCCATTGCCACCGATGACCAGCCGGGTGAGGAACCAACCCCGACCCTGTTGGCCACCACCGTTCCAGAGCTGCTGGATGCCCGTGAGGCATTGCTGGTTGAGTGTTTCGGGCCGACGTCCCTGGTGGTTGAATATGGATCCGACGACGAGTTGCTCGCGGCCGCCGAGGCCTTTGGTGGGCAGTTGGCGGCGGGGGTGCACGGCGAAGAGACCGATCCCATTCTCCCAGCGCTTCTGGCGCTGCTGGCCGATCGGGCGGGGCGGGTGTTCTGGAACACCTGGCCCACTGGCGTGTCCGTGACCGAGGCGATGCAGCACGGCGGCCCGTATCCCGCCACGACCGCCCCGCTCCACACCTCGGTGGGCCCCGCCGCCGTGGAGCGGTTCCTGCGGCCCGTGTGCTACCAGTCGATGCCTGACCATCTGTTGCCCGTAGTCCTTCGAGACGACAATCCGCTTGGGATCCCTCGCCGGATCAATGGTCAGCGAGAGAGCGTCTGACCGGATGGACATCGTGCGGTACATCGACCGCCGGGAAGAGACCGTGCCGCGTGGGCCTGCGCCAAGAAGGCAGCGTGAAGTCGATCGCCGTACGCGACCTGGACGACCTGTTGTCCAGGTCGGCTGCAGAACTTCCCGGCGTCCTGAGTGGCACGGGCGGCGAGACGAGCGACATCAAAGACGTGATCCTTCTCCCGCCCGTCGACGGGCGGACCGAGGTGTGGGCCGCCGGTGTGACCTATGAGCGTTCTCGGTCGGCTCGCCAGGAAGAAAGCTCGGTGGCCCAGGTCTACGAGCGCGTCTACGAGGCCGATCGCCCCGAGCTGTTCTTCAAGTCGGTGGCCTGGCGGGTGGTGACCGACGGTGAACCAGTGGCTATCCGCACGGATTCTGAGCTCAATGTGCCCGAGGCCGAATTGGCGCTCGTCATCAACGCCCACGGTGAGATCGTCGGCTACACGGTGTGCAACGACCTGAGCTCCCGCAGCATCGAGGGGGAGAACCCGTTGTACCTGCCTCAGGCGAAGCTCTTTGCCGGTTCATGCGCGCTGGCCACGGGTATCCGCCCGGCGTGGGAGGTCCCCGACCCGGGAGACCTCGACATCGAGCTCACCGTCTCCAGGGATGACACGACCGCCTGGCAGGGGAGGACCAACACCAGCGCCATGTATCGGAAGCCGGACGAATTGGCGAGGTGGTTGTTCGCCGAAGAATCGTTTCCAGCTGGAGTCATCCTGTCGACCGGCACCGGCCTCGTACCGGAGATGGACTTCAGCCTGTGCCCGGGTGATGTGGTCCGCATCACCATCGACCAGATCGGCACCCTTACCAATACCGTTGTCACCGGCAAGAACTCGTTCTCCTGGCTCACGGACTCGATGGCTGAGGTGATCACCACCCGGACCACGCGTCACACTCCGGCGCCCCACGAGCCCTCCTAGGGTGTGGGTCGACGGACCGTCACCCACACGTCGCCGCGCGACGGCGTGAGTCCGGGCCGATGAGGCTGATCTACGAGCTTCCGGTCGGCACGGTCGGCGTGGTCGTCACCGTGGCGCCCGGTGGCAGTTCGAACAGCGAAGCCGGGGGCGATGTGGAGTAGCTCTGGATCTCGAAGCTGGTTGAGTCGGAGGCGACCTTGACGTACCCCAAGATGCCCTGATCGGTCGAGCAGATGGTGCTCGTCCCGAGAACCCCGCCGGCGTTGAAGTCAACGCAATTCAGATTGAATCCGTTGACCGTCATGGTCGACTGGGTGACCTTGTCGCCAGCGAAGCCGGCGGCCAGGGAGAAGTCTCTGAGGAACCCGATCCAGTGGGCCGGCGTGTAGAAATTGAAGATCTGGTTCTGGGCGGCGGCGTCGGCGGTCCCCAATTTCTGACAGGTCCACGGCACGGCAGAAGAGGCCTGGGAACAGGCGAATTCGCCGGATGAGTTCACCACCAGATGCACGGGAGTGGCGGTGCCGCCCCCGGCGGTCGGGGTGAGGTTGAACGCCACCCCCGTCGGGGGCTGGACCGCGTAGACAATGGTCGCCGGTGCGCTCCCGGTGGTCACATAGGTCGCATCGAAGGGTGTCGCTGCCCCGGATTGCAATTTGGTGTTGAAGGAATCGATGGTGGCTTTGTTGCCCTGTATGTCGTGCACGGTCGACTTCACCTTGTTGATGACCCCGCACGAGTTGAATCCGACGGCACCCAACGCGAGGACCACGACGATGACTCCCGAGGTGCGGAGACGGCCGACATCGAATCGGTCGGTGCGCGTGGCCATTGCCCTGCCTCCCGTGGCTGCATCGCCAAATTCGTCCGTCCCTGCAGCCTCCGGCGCTGAGAATACGACGTCCGGGGCCTCCCGGGGCGGATCCCGGGGCCACGCGGGCGGAAACCCTCGGCCCCACCCGCTCCGAGCGCCGAGCTCCGAATGGCGGCTTGCGGCGTCAGCCCCTGGCGGCAAGATGCCGGTCGAACCACCTCAGCGTGCGATCCCAGGCATCATCGGCTGCCGCCTCGTTGAAGGCAGCCGGCCGGTCGTTGCAGTTGAAGCCGTGTTGGGCTTCGGCGTAGCGGACGATCTCGGTGTCCACGGCTGCGCTTGATGCGACCTGCCGCAGTTGTTCGACGTCACGTGGGGGTATGCCCTGGTCGAGATCGCCGTAGAGTCCGAGCCAGGGTGCTTTCAGGTCCGGGGCCAGGTCCACCAGCGGACGGAGGCCGAACCGCCCGGTGGTGACGCCCCCACCGTAAAAGGTCACGGCGGCACCGAGCTCCCGCATGGTGGCGGCGTAGAAGGCCACGCTGCCGCCCATGCAGAATCCGACGATGCCCGTACGCGCCGCCGGGAAGCCGGCAGCTTCGAGGTGGTCGAAGGTGGCGTTGAGATCATCGGTGATTCCTTCGGCCGTGAGCTGGCCCATGACGGGCATCACCGATTCGAGGTCGTCATAGGCGATCACCGGAGCCCCCTGACGGTGGAAGAAGGCCGGTGCGACGGCATGCCACCCGGCCGCGGCGAGTCGATCGACGATGTGCTCAATATGCGCGGTGACGCCGAAGGCTTCCTGGACCACTACCACGGCGCCGCTGGCACCCCCATCCGGCGATGACTCGTAGGCCGGCATCGGACCGTCGGGCGTGGTGATCGTGATGTGCGCGCTTGTGCTCATTGATGGACTCCATTCGATGTCATTGGTTCCGGTGGGGCGGTGGTTGGTGCTCGGTGCTCCTCAGCGGTTGCCGTCTCGGGCCGTCGTCGTGCCACTCGCCGCCGTCAGGACGGCGCCCGTGACGGGGCTCCCCTCGACGGTGTCTGTCGGCCTTTCGACCGCCTTCGTCACCGAGGACGGTTCGACGTAGACGTAGCGGCCTCCCCGCATCCACGACGCGCCGGCCGCCACCAGGCTGGCCAAAATGGCGAAGTCGAAGGCCGCATCGAGCCCGGCTTTGAACGGTGCGGTGATCAAGCCCGGGAAGAAGCTGCGCCCGGTGAGGATCGCCTGTTGGTGTGCTGGCAGGTGCGAAAGGACGCCACTGCCGATGAGGTGCTGCACGGGGTCATAGCCGAGGAACGCGGCGAAGAGAGTGGAAACCGGAGGGAGGTGGGCGGCGCGTTGCGCCGCGGCGACCGGTACGCCGTGCTCGGTCAGGCCGTGAAAGAGGCTCTGGGGCAGGGACGAGGCCAGACCGACAATCATCAGGCTGAAGAAAATCCCGATGGAGACGACTTGGGCGGAGTTCTGGAAGGTCGTGTTCATGCCCGATCCGGCCCCTCGATGCTGTGGGGGAAGGCTGTTCATCACCCCGGTCCGGTTGGGGGAGCCGAAGGAGGCCATGGACAGACCGGCAAAGAACAGCACCAGGCCGAAGACCCAGTACGGGAAATCGACGGGCAGCAGTTCGAGGAGGAAGAAGGCCAGGGCGGCGCAGAGCATGCCGCCCGTGGCGAAGGGGCGGGCGCCGTACTTGTCCGAGAGGATGCCCGAGATAGGTCCGGCGATCAAGAGGCCGACGGTGAGGGGGATCATGGCAATGCCCGCCCACAGGGGAGTCACCGTGAAGGCATACCCATGCAGAGGCAACCAGATCCCCTGGAGCCAGATGATGAGCATGAACATCAAACCGCCCCGGCTCAAGGCAGCCAGAAAGCTGGCCACGACACCGCTGGTGAAGGCCCGGATCTTGAAGAGCTGCAGCCGGAACATCGGATCGGCCACTTTGGTCTCGATCACGCAAAAGGCGATCAGGAAGGCCAGTCCGAGGCCCAGGCATCCGAGCACCAGCGGGCTGGTCCAGCCCATGGCGTGGGATCCGTAGGGCTCAATGCCGTAGGTGATGCCCACCATGATCAGGATGAGACCGGTGGCGAACGTGATGTTGCCGGGCCAGTCGATACGAGCCGGTTGCCGTTGGCCGAGCTCTCGCAGCCTGAGATATCCCCACACCGTGGCGAACAGTCCGATGGGTACGGACACCAGGAAGATCAGTCGCCAATTGATCGGCGCCAGGATCCCCCCCAGGATCAGCCCGATGAAGGTACCGCTGAACGCCGCCGCCTGGTTTACCCCCAGCGCCATGCCGCGTTGATTGACCGGGAAGGCGTCGGTCAATATCGCGGCCGAGTTGGCCATCAGCATGGCAGCGCCCACCCCCTGGAATATGCGCATGGTGATCAGCCAGATGCCGGCGGCATGCCCGGTCATCGGCGTCACGCTCAGCAGGAGGGAGAAGAAGGTGAAGACGGCAAACCCGAGGTTGTACATGCGGACCCGGCCGTAGATGTCGCCCATCCGCCCCAACGTCACCACCAGGACGCTGGTGGTGACCAAGAATCCGAGGATCATCCAGAGGAGATAGAAGCTGTTCCCCGCCTGCAGTGGGTCAAGTCCGATCCCTCGAAAGATGTCCGGCAGCGCGATCAGCACGATGGTGCCGTCGATGGTTGCCATCAGCATGCCCAGGGTTGAGATGAACAGGGCGACCCATTTGTAGTTGTCTCCGACCGGTCCCTTGAGGTCGGCACCTCTCAGACTCGGGCGTCGTAGCGAAGGATCGGCGGTCGTCATCGGTGCAGTGGCTTCATAACGTTCACGTAGACGTTAAAGATAACCCGTGAGGGGACACTCCGTTCGCGGCCAGTTGATGGCACTCCGGCCCGGAGGCCCGGGCTCAGGTCACCGGTGCGCCGCTCCGGCGGCCGCCATCTTGACGGTGGCCACCACTTCCTCGTTGGAAACTCCCAGGTCCCAGGACGGCAGCGATGCCGGCCGCCCTGAGAAGCGGGATGTCCGCCGGGGGAACGATGCCCCCGACCACAACCGGCGTGTCGAGGCCGGCCGCCCGGAGCGAGTCGACGACGGCCGGTGCCAGGGTGAGGTGGGCGCCGTTGTGCATGGACACACCGACGAGATCGACGTCCTCTTCGATGGTCATGGCGGTGATGGTCTCCGGCGATTGCCGGAGGCCGGCGTAAATGACCTCACAGCCGGCATCGCGCAGGATCCGCGCCACGATCCGCAAGCCTCGATCATGACCGTCCAGTCCCACCTTCGCCACGAGAACCCGGAGGGGCCGATCTTCGTTCGTCACGCCACGCTGCGTTCATACCAGGTGCCGAAGATCGATTCGAGCGCGCGCATCGATTCGCCGATGGTGACCTGGCTGGACGCGGCGTCGATGAGGGCGGGCATGAGGTTGATGGTCGGATCGGCCGCCTCGGTACGGATCCGGCTCAGGGCGCGGTGGACGGCGTCGTCATCGCGGTCCCGTTTCACTGCGGCCAGGGACGCCAGCTGCAGCGTCTCGACCTCCGGGTCGATGGAGAGGGTCGGGGGTGCGCTCGATTCACCTTCGACGTAGCCGTTCACCCCCACCTGGATCCACTCGCCTGAGGCGATCTTGGATCTGGAATTGGTAGGCGGCGTCGGCGATCTCGGCGACGAACCACCCGTCCTCAATACAGGCGATGGTCCCGTCCAGCATCGATCCGGAGCCCGCCTTCTCGATGTGGGCGAAGATGGTCTCGGCCTCGCTGCTCCATCTCGTCGGTGAGCGACTCGACGAACCACGATCCACCCAGCGGGTCAGCCACATGGACCACACCGGTCTCCTCGGCGATGACCTGCTGCGTGCGCAGCGCCAGGCGGGCCGCATGCTCGGTCGGGAGGGCCAGTGCCTCGTCGAACGCAGTCGGTGTGCAGGCTCTGGGTGCCGCCCAACACTCCGGCCAGTGCTTCGATGGCCACGCGCACCAGGTTGACCTCGGGCTGCTGCGCCGTCAGCGAGACCCCGGCGGTCTGCGTGTGGAAACGCAGTTGGAGCGAACGCCCGTCGGCGGCGCCATAGCGGTCGCGGAGCCAGTGGGCCCAGATACGCCGGGCCGCCCGGTACTTGGCGATCTCCTCGAAGAAGTCCATGTGGGCGTTGAAGAAAAAGGAGAGACGAGGGGCGAACTCGTCGACCGTCATGCCGGCCGCGAGCGCCGCTTCGACATAGGCAAATCCATTCGCCCAGCGTGAAGGCCAACTCCTGGGCCGCCGTCGACCCGGCCTCGCGGATGTGGTAGCCCGAAATGGATACCGGGTGCCATCGAGGGAGTTCGGCTGAGGCGAACCGCATGACGTCGGTGACCAGGCGCACGCTGGGCCGGGGCGGGAAGACGAACTCCTTCTGGGCCTGGTATTCCTTCAAGATATCGTTCTGAATGGTGCCCGAGAGACGCGGCGCGATCCACGCCCGTCTTGTCGGCCACGCCGACGTACATGGCCAAGATCGCTGCAGCGGGGGAGTTGATAGTCATCGAGGTGCTCACGGTCCCCAGATCGATGCCCGAGAAGAGAGTCTCCATGTCGGCCAGCGTGTCGACGGCGACTCCGGCCCGACCGACCTCGCCCTTGGCCAGAGGATCGTCGGAGTCGCGCCCGAGCAAGGTGGGCATGTCGAAGGCGGTCGAGAGGCCGTCGCCGCCGCGAGCGCAGCAGCTCCTTGAAGCGACCGTTGGTGTCCGCTGCCGTGCCGAAGCCGGCGAACTGGCGCATCGTCCAGAGTCGGGAGCGGTACATGGAGGCGTACGGGCCCCGGGTGTAGGGGACACTGTCCGGGCAGCTCCGCGCTTCGTCGGGCCCGTAGACGGGGCGGAGCGGCACACCCGACATGGTCTCGAACCGGGCCGCTCGCCGCGGTGATCGATCGAAGGCGTCCTGCCAAGCTGCTTGTCACCCATGGGTCTCCATATTACTTCAACGTCAAAGTAAGTGAAAGCGCCTAGGCGAAGTCCCCTGCGGCCTGGCGCAGTTGGCTCAGGGCACCGAACAGATGTCTCGTAACCGGGTCCGTCCAGTCCCACATCGGTGAAGACCGCGCATTCATGAGCTCGGTGGCCCTCCGGGCCAGACGACGGCCCGGCTCGGTCAGGGCGGCCAAGGTACCCCGTCCGTCTTGGGGGTTGGGGCGTCGTTCGACCAGACCTTGCGCCTCGAGTCGATCGACAGCGTTCGTCACGCTGGCCGCATTGACCTGCAGTCGTTCGCCGATGATGCCCAGGGGCAGATGTCCGGTCCTCGAGAACGAAAGCAGCATGAGCACCTCGTAGCGAGCAAAGGTGAGCTCGAGCGGCCGCAGTATGCGCTGTCCGCGTGCCGACAAGAACACCTGCTGGAGCCGCATGATGGATGTGACCACCGCCATGGCTGGTGCCTGGGCCTCCCACCCCTGGCGTTTCCCATTGTCGTCGGGCCTCGACAATCGGATCGAACGGCAACTGGCGTCGCTCGGGCACGACTGCACGCTAGCAATCTTGCTCGGGCGGACAAGTGGGGCGAGCACACGCGCCCTAGGCGGTGCAGGCCGCGTCAGGCCGCGTCGTCGGTGACCGCCCACGCGCTGCCGCGCCGGACCCCGGACGCGGGCCACAACGCACCACCCCGACCGAGCCGTGGAATCCGCCCGACGTGGTCCGTGAATCGATCGGACGGCGTTCAGTTCCCGATCTGCGGGACCAAGGCCCGATCCCGACGCCATCGTGCCGGCGGACTCACCCGTCTCGGGTTCGGACCGATCGGTGTCGAGTGTTCTTGCTGGCGCATGCCGATGCGGTGCGGTGTCTCATCGACCAGGTGACGGCGCAGCGGTATTGCAACCGCCATAGGGGGGCGGCCGGCCTGGAAGTTCCGCCGGAAGAAACAGGGGTGACCCTCGTTACCGTAACGACAAGCGGATGGGCTCCTTGCGAGCCGTGAGGTTGGAGGCGTTACATGGTGGTCGGACTGATCGGAACCTTCGAGGCTGAACGGAGACAACGAACCATGGCGGAGGATGAGTGCGCCGACGCCCTCCGGCGATATTGGGCCGCCGTCAAAGAGGCGGAGGCAACGATTGCCCCATTTCTCAGCGACGGGTCGTCCCCCTCGACCGAGCAGCGTGCCATCATCGCCCATGTTGTCCACCGGGTCCGCGGAGCTGAAGATGCCTATTTCGCCGCCCTCAAGACCGCTGGCCATGCCGTCCCGCAGCCAATGTGGCGGGCCGAGCAACACTGACCACCGTTTTCCGCGGGCGAAACATCGGACGAATTCATGGAGCGGGTTCCCGTCTGAAGGGACGCACCGCATCTGACACCTGACCAAGCATCCCCCGACGTCGGCCGACGGCATCGACGTCGTGCCTATTGGCTACAGCGGTCTCCGAGCCATGGTTGCTCGCCATCAAGGGCATAGAGGGCAACGGCAACGGTGTCCTGGTCAGCCTTCGACGTGGTGTTTGGGGGGACGCCCACGAGGCCGGGTAGGCCAGCCGCTTGGGCGGCGAGGTTCCACGTCGGTTGGCTGAAATGGAATGCACCCATATAGAGCCCGTCCGGGGACACCGCTCCATAGTCTCCCCCTGATTCCGCTTGCACCACGCACTGCAGGAACGCGTTAAGGACCGGGTCAGTCGTGGCCCCACCGGTTGCGGTTGGTGGTGCGACGGGTGGCGAGGCGCTCGAGGTTGGTTGGCTCGCCGCCGGCGGGGGGACTGCAGCCCGCTGGGCGGCGGCCACCGCCGCGCTTGCCGCGGCGGACTGTGCAGCAGCTTGCTGCGCCACGGCTACGGCCAACTGTCCGGTCACCTGGGCCTCGGCAGCCTCCATTTTGCTCTGGGTGTCGTTGGCGAGCGAGAGAGAGGTCGCTTGCGTGCTCTGTGCCAAGCGGTCCTGTGTCTGCTGTTGTTGCAGCGCTGCTTCATGACCTTGGAGGGTGTGCTGCGCAGTGTGCAGTTGGTCCAATGCCTCGGTCAGATTGCCGACCGCGATGGTGGTGTACTCGCCCGCCGCCTGCACCGTCGACTCGTTGCTGGCAAACACCCCCGCGTTCGACGTCGAGGATTCACTATCGCCGAAGACGTACGACGCGATGGCGAGATGGCGGACCAGCAGGACCTTGGACGTGACCTGGCGCCGGTCGCTCCCGATCTGCTGTTGGGTCTGCGCGATGTCGCGGGCGTCGGTCGCCACTCTTTCCGATGCCACCGAATACTGCTGCTGGTAGCCGCCGATCTGTAACTGCTCTTGAACCAGTTCTTGCGAGATCTCTTTGGCTTGTGCGTTGAGAGTACCGACCTGGTCAGCTTGGGCGGCTTCTGATGTCAGGACATTCGGTAGTGACACGGTGGCGACAACGGTCGCCAACACAAGAGCCCGACCGACGAATCCACGGAGTTGTCCCGCGATTGCTCCCCTGGTCGGAGCTAACCGAGTGCGTAACACAACCTTTTGAAAATTAGCGGCGATTGCCATCACCCACAAGGCGCCGCCGTCGCCAGGCACACATCGACGGAGAAATGGTCATTTCAATGGCAATTTCCTCGGGTTGCGTGCGCTGATCGAACGGCGGACCGGGTCTTCTCCTGACCGCTGCTGCACGCGGGGCCACACCGCTCCGCACCGCTCTGCGTCGCGATGGTAGCGGCGTGGCTACTTCGCGGCGGCCACCGCTGTGGGGGAGCTCGCGGCCGCCGTGGTTGGGGCCAGGCCCTCTTGTTGGGCCATGATTGCCGCCTGCACCACTTGGAGATCAGAGGGGTCGATGGCCAGCGGCCCGCCGGCCACCGGAACCTGCCACACGTGGGTCATCATTGGCGTGGAACCGTAGTGGTGAGTGCCGGGGGGGCAGGGAGTGAAACCGTCAATCATGTTGGTGGTGTCTGACATGCACAGATTGGTGTGGGCATGCCACTGCACCAAGCATCCGTAGGGCATTGGTCCATTGCCCGCGGACGGCATCAAATACATGGCCGCCACCAGCACGGGCCCGTTGGGAGTGGTGGCGTACACCAAGGAGTCGACCGTGTTCGGATTGAGCAGGTCCTTCATGTTCATGTACGCCAGATTGAGATAGTGCACCACCGGGTAGCTCGGATTGGTAATCGGAAAGTATCCGGCCGCTTTCGCCGCGCTGAGATCCTTGTACTTGGCCACAGCCTCTGACGTGGCTTGCACATACTGCGTGGCCCCAAGAACCTGACTCGACGTCGGAGTGGCGGAGCAATTCGGCGTCTGCATTTGGTGACCGAGATCAGTGCGGGCGCTTATGGTGGTGAGTTCCGTCACCTCAGCCGCTGGGAGCGGGGAACCGGTGTACTTCCAATTGGGGTCCGTCACACCCAGTCCGGCCATGCCCGACATATCCACGGAGCTCGTGGACGAGCCGTGTTTGGGTGTCATCGACATCCCGTTCATGGATGAGCCCGTCTTCGTCGCTGGGGCTGACGTGGCGGAAGGCTTGGTCGAAGCGAGCTCCTCAGACCGACGCGGGGATGAAGGCCAGGCCTAACGGGAGGAGGGCAGCCGCCATTGCCGATATGACAACGCCGAACGGGTGCCGCGCCAAGCGTCTGGGTGCCGGAGTTGACTGCGGAGTGTGCCGGTTGATGCGCAGGCGTTCCGCCAGCGATCGGGGGCTTCCATCGGTCATCTTGGGGGAGGGCATTGCGGCCGACGCATCCACGTCCATGGTGACATCGAGTGAATCGGCACGACCTCGCACTGCATATCCCCCTTCAGCGGCCTTTCTCAGCTGGCCGCACGACACCGAAGATGCTACGCGACAGACCGATCCCGTGGGTATCGGGGCACGTGGCCGCGGGCCTGACCCCCGAACCGGCGGGTTGCGGGGTGCGCCTCAGCCGAATGAGACGCGTTACGCGGTCTTCTCCGGCCGTTTTTCCCGCTGGCCGAGAGGAATCTTCGGCACGAGACCCGTAAAGAGGAGGGCCACCGCGGCGACGAGGGCGACGACCCACGAAGCATCACGCAGGGCGTTCAAGCGGGCGGTGCTGTTCTCCGCCACGATGGCATCGGCGGTGCTCTGCGGCACCGAGGCAGTGGCCAGTTCCCGGCGGAGGTCGGTATCGGAAATGAAGGGGACGCCGCCAGCCATCTGGACTGTGGCCTGGGTCTTCACGCTGGCTGGGATGGCCGAGTTGGCTTCCACGCCGTGAAGGAGCCCAGCGGTGAGGCTCGAAATGAGGACGGCACCGACCAAGGCCGTACCCAACGCCGCACCGAAATTGGTGACCGTGTTCTGGATGCCGCCGACTTCGGCGCTGTCGTTGTCCGACACGGCCGACACGGTGATGGCGCCGAGTTGGGAAGCCAGTGCGCCGATCCCGAACCCCATCAGCAGCATTGGGATCGCAACGATGCCAGCATCCGCTCCGGGACTGAGCCCCCCGATGAGCACCAGAATGCCCGCCAGCATCGCGAGGAGCCCGCACCGCACAATCAGGCGGGGAGCGACCCGAGGGGCCAACCGCGGAATCCCGACGGCCGCCACCAGGAGCGCGAACGAAAGGGGCAACAGGCGCGCCCCCGTCTGGAGGGCCGAGAGCTCGAGTACCACCGACAGGAAGAGCGGAATGGCGAAGAACACGCCCGACTGTATGAAGAACTGAAAGAAGAACATTGAGAGCCCGCCCAGCAGCTGCCGGTTGCGCAGCATGACCGGCTTGACGAGAGGTTCTTGCCCGCGCTCCACTCGACGGCTTTCCCACAGCATGAGACAGAACAGAAGGAGAAGGCCGCCGAGGAGGAGCCACAGCACCGGCGACGTGCCGAAGACCGACGGACCGCCGGGCTTGGTCCGCACCCAGCCCCGTCCCCGGACTTGAGCACACCGAACACGGTGAGCGAGAGACCGAGGATGGAGAGTATGGCCCCGACAACGTCAAAGGCCGGAGTGGTCACCGGGCTGGGCGCGTCGTGGATCCTGCGGACCAACGAGAGGATGACGAGGACGATCAGGACCTCGGCCACAAAGACCCAACGCCACGAGGCAAAGGTGGTGACGGCACCTCCGATCAATGGCCCCACCGCGACGGCGACGGCGCTGGCCGCCGCGATCATCCCGTAGGCGGACGACCGTCGTTCTTGGGGGAAGTTGGAGGCCACCAGCCCGACGATGGCCGGCATGATGAGTGCAGCACCGAGTCCCTCGAGGAGCGACCAGCCGAAGATGAGCACGCCGAGGTTGGGCGCCGGCGCGGTGGTCACCGACCCCACGCCGTAGATCGCCAGGCCGATGGCAAAGGCCCGTCGCCGCCCAATGATGGTGCCGATCTTGCCGCCCGTGATCATGAAGGACGCCATGACCAACGCGTAGAGCGTGATGGCCGTTTGCACGCCGGTCACGGTGGTGCCGACGTCGGCTGCCACCTGACGGATGGCCACGTTCATGACCGATGTGTCGAGAGTCATCAGGAACTGGCTGGACGCCAGGACGGCCAGGACAAAGCTGCTCCCGGCTTTCCCCACGGCCTTCTGAGGAGTGGTCAACTCGCTGGACACGAGCGGACGGCGACCCCGGCCGACGTGACGTCGACCGTCGCGGTAGAGCCGGCGAACGCCACCAGGCCGGTGAGAATTGAGGGCAGTGCTCGTCGGCGCAGAGGGCCCGAATGGGTGGTCGGCATTCGCAGTAGCGAAGCACATCAGAAGCGGGTCGGCGAGCCGTGGCACCCTGTAGACATGCGTGCCCGGGGTTGATGAAGGTCATGGGCGAGGCGCAAGAAGATTCGTCGAGCGGCCAACTGGACCTTTCGCAACCGACTGACCGGTGCCATCACGGTGGCTCAGTGGCCTAACGCGCCACTGGTGATTTTCGGTCTCGTCACGGTGGCACTGCGTTCCCTCCATCCCTCGGGTGGTATCGCGACCGCCGGCCGGGTGGTCGCCGGCTTGGCCCTTCTGGTGTGGGCGCTCGACGAGGTCGTGCGGGGTGTCAATCCTTTTCGACGGATGCTCGGTGCCGTCGTGCTGGGCGCCACGATCGCCGGCCTCGCGCTGCGTTGATCTACCGGCTGGCCGTGGTCCCATCTGGACTGCGGGGATCTGATGCGCCCACGTAGTGACGTGTTCCGCGTGCCACGTTCCGACGGACCGCGATGATCTGGGAGCAGCCCACGGCAGTGGGGTCGAAGGCGCTGATCTGCCTCACGCGATGCCCTCGGCTGGAGAGACCTTCGTTCCAGGCCGGTGGAGCATGCGCTTCCACACACACGGCCAGGTCGTCGCCCCACCACATCCGGAACGGTCCGGCGGCCTGAGCGTCGAGGGCGAGCCTGGCGCCCGCCAGCGCGGTGGCCGGGTCCTGCCCGCCCGGCAGCATGCGGGCCAGCGCTTGGAGATGGATCTGGGGCTGGGCGTCACCCCCCATGGCGCCGACAAGATGGGAGAGCGCGCCATCTGGCGTCGTGGCCAGCATGGGGGACAAGGTGTGGGGCGGCCTTCGCCCTGGCGCGAGTTCGGCGGGGTGGTCAGCCTCGAGGGAGAATCCGACACCGCGGTTATGCAGAAAGATCCCCGTCGAACCGGCCACGAAGTGGGACCCGAAATCGAGGGCGTTGGATTGGGTCAAAGAGATGCCCAGGCCGTCGGCATCGATGGCGCACAGGTGCGTGGTGTCGCCGTCACCCATTCGTGGGATTGCCGTGCCGCTTCCGCTGGTGCTGCCGGCCGCCGGGCTGCCGGAGACGTCCGGTCCGACGTCCGGGGCTGCGGCGTGACCCGGCCGGAATCGGTCCGCGGCGCGGCGGAGGCGCGCCTCGGACAGCAACGCCATGCCGTCAGCGCCGTCATAGAGCATCTCCGGACGGTCATGTCCGGCGGCACGCGATGCCTCGACGACGATGTGGGCCCACATGGGATCGGTCGGGTCGTCCCCGATCCCCACCTGTTCGGCGATCCACGAGCTGGCCAGGGTGAGGTATCCCTGAGAGGGCGGTGGGACGGTCCACAGGTCATGGTCCCAGACGCGGAGTCGGAGGGGTGTGCACCAGTCGGCCGCATTGTGCTCCAGATCGCTCGGGACATAGACGCCGCTACCGAGGTCGAGCAACTGGCCACCGAACTCTCCTTGGTAGAACCCCTCACGACCGTCGGCGACGATTGACCGCAAAGCCCGGGCGATGCCGGGTAGCCGCACGTGCTGTTCGAGGTCCAACGGCCCATCGGGACAGAGCTCCTGGGCGCCCGGTACCTGGAAGATGAGATGGCTGGCCAACGTCAAGAGGAGGGACGCGACGAACCCCTCCTCGGCCAACTCGATGGCGGGACCCAATACGGTGCCGAGTGGGAGCCTTCCGAAGCGGTCGAGCAAGGCGAGCCATCCATCGACCGCTCCAGGGACGGGGACACTCCGGAGGTCACCGCGCACCGGCATGACCATGTGGCCCTCGGCTCGTAACCCGGTCGCACTGACGCCGGATCCGGCTCGCCCGATCGCCAACAGCGCCTCCGGATCGGCCCCCGGGGCAGAGACCATGGCGAGGAGGTCTCCGCCCATCCCGCACAGATGCGGGCTGGTGACGGCCATCACCGCGGCGGCGGCCACCGCGGCGTCGGCCGCGCTGCCACCTCGTTCCAACATGGCGACGCCGGCATGTGACGCCAATTGGTCCGCCGCATTCACCATGCCCCGAAGACCGACCCGAGGCGCGAAGGGAACCAGAGGAAAACTCACCCGACAGGCATACCACGCAGCGCCGGACCGCTCGACCCTGAGAATGCGGTCTGCCTCCAGGTGATACAGCCGTTCATGAGGGCGTTCGTCGATGTCGACGCCGGCGTGTCGCCAGGGTCGCCGTCTGCGGGGAGACCGGTGCCAACAGAAGGGCCGTGACCAGATCGACCAGTTGGCTGGTGAAGAGCCGGTCGTCCCGGTGCGGTGCGGTCTGAGCCCGGCGACCGAGTTCCATAGCCGAGAACCGGATGGCGGTGAACCGTCGATGCAGACGGGTGGCGTCCTGCTCCAAGAATGGACCCACCAGCGCCCGCCACCGGTCGATAGAGGCCGACATGTCGAATGGGGTGTCGGGGTCGAAGGCTCCCGTCGGTCGATTGAGCAGCTCGGCGGCGATGCGCAGGTACTCCGGTCCACCGTCGATGTCGGCCAGTTTGGCGGCCGCCGGGAGAACCAATGCTGCGCTCAGCTTGCGGACGTCATCATGCGACCCGGCCTCGTAGGCGTCGAGCATCTGGTGTCGTTGCCGGTCCACCTGTCGATAGTGCTTGCGGACGACCGCCCTACGATGCCGTCCCGGTCGCCGAAGTGATACTGCAGAGCGACCGCGTTGCGGGCGCCCGAGGCCCGGTTGATCTCACGCAAACTCACCCGGTCGACCCCCCGCGCCGCGAAGAGTTTCTCGGCGGCGGACACCAGAGCGTCCTTGGTCGGTTCGGCGTCGCGAGCCAGTGGACCACCTCCTGGGTCAACCGCTACGGTGGAATCAGCACAAATAATGCAATTGCATTAGATCATAGAGGAGGCCGGGTGGCTTGGGATTTCTCGACGGAGCCGGAGTTCCAGGAGCAGTTGGATTGGGTGGATCAGTTCTGCCGGGAGGAGATTGAACCGCTTGAACTGGTCTTCCCGTTTGCCGTGCGGATGCGTGACCCGAAAATGAAGGCACTGGTTGACCCGCTCAAGGCCCAGGTCAAGGAGCGAGGTCTCTGGGCGATCTTCTTGGACAAGGAGCTCGGGGGCCCGGGTTTCGGTCAACTCAAACTGGCCCTGGTCAACGAGATTCTCGGTCGCTACGGGACGGCCCCTTCGATCTTCGGATGCCAAGCTCCCGACACGGGGAACATGGAGATACTGGCGGCCTACGGCACGGAGGTGCAGAAGGACCGTTGGCTGACGCCGCTCATCAACCAGGAGATCTGGTCGGCCTATTCAATGACGGAACCGCAGGGCGGATCAGACCCCAACCTCTTCAAGACCACAGCCGTGCGGGACGGTGATGAGTGGGTCATCAACGGGGAGAAGTGGTTCACGAGCGCCGGGCGTTTCGCCGACATCATTTTCGTGATGTGCACCAACGGCATCTTCATTGTGCCCAGGGATGCGCCGGGCGTGCGAGATCATGGATGTTCCCCGGACGCACGACCACATCATTTACAACGAGGTCCGCGTCCCGCTCGACCACCTGCTCGGGCCCGAGGACGGGGGCAAGGTGCTGGCCCAGCGCCGTCTGGGCGGGGGCCGCATTCATCACGCCATGCGAGCTATCGCGCAGTGCAAGCGGGCCTTCGACATGATGTGCGAGCGGGCCCTGAGCCGTGAATCGCACGGCAAGATCATCGCCGAACACCAGATGGTACAGAGCGCCATCGCCGAGTCGTACGCCGAGATCAACATGCTCCGTCTCCTGGTCCTCTGGACGGCCTGGACCATCGACAACTCGAGCACGCAGGAGTCCCGCACCCAGATCGCCGCCTGCAAGTACACCGCGGCCAAGGTTCTACGGGAGGTGTCGTATCGGGCCATCCACATTCTGGGCTCGCTGGGGGTGACCGACCTGACCCCGTTGCAGGCCATGTGGGCGGGCTCGCCGGCCATGAGCGTCATGGACGGCGTCGACGAGGTGCACCAGGTGACCGTGGCTCGAAACGTCCTGAAGAGCTACCGGCCCCATGAGGGCGTGTGGCCGACCGACTACTTCCCCACCAAGCGTGCCGCGGCGCGATTGAAGTTTGCGGACGCCATGGCGGAGGATCCCGATCTGGTCAAATACGCCGACTTCATGGCCCGGCGATCAGGCGGGCACTGACGGGGCGCCGAGACGACGCTCGTCGAGGCGGCACCGGCCCGACTGAGCGAAGACCGCCGAGGGATGACCACCCCACCATCTCGAATGGGTCCGACGCCTCCGCAGGCCGAATCGTCGACGATGGAAGTACCTGGGTCCGGAGACGTTGGATGTAAGGAGGTATATCGTCCAATCGGCATCATCGGTGGGTTCATACCGGCGCCGCGACAGCGTCGTTGCGATTTTCCGAGAGTTCCCGGCACTAAGGAGGCGGACATGTCTGACGTTGGGAACGCTGCGGCGGAATACGAGGATCTCAGGGCCGACATTGCCCGGATGGGCGAACGCCTCGCACAGCTTGAGGAGCGAGACCATGCCGGCGAAACGGCACTGCGGCCGCATCCAGCGGCCCCGTTCGTCGGTCCCGAATTGACGGTGAGCGACACAACCGAGACGGTTGCCCAACCGGTGTCCCGGCGTGATGCCCTGCTTGCCTTGGGTGGAGTTGCCGCGAGTGGCGTAGGACTGGCGGTCGGATCGACGTTGATTGGAGCCGTACCGGCTGCCGCTGCTCTTCCCCCCGGTAAGTCGGTCTTCCTGGTACCGACGCCCATCAGGGTGCTCGATACGCGGGAAGCGGGGAGTCCGGCCGTGCCGGACCGGCCAGCAGGTCCGGTCCCTGCGAACTCGGGCGTCGTTGTCACCATCGGCGGAGTGACCGTCAATGGCATCACGATTCCCCCGAATGCAACGGGCGTCATCGGCAATGCGACCGCCGCCGCACCTTCCGCCGACGGCTTTCTCACTCTTTATGCCGCGGCGGAAACAGCTCCTCCGGCCGTCTCCAACCTCAACTTCCAATCCGGCGATGTGGCGCGGGCGAATTTCTGCGTGGTCCTGATGAACGGGGGCGAGATCATCATCTACACGACGGCCACGACCCACGTCGTCTTCGACGTGACGGGGTACGTGCTGTGACAATACGGGCGAAACTTCCCTGACGCTCGCTTTCCGAAGCCCTTCTCTCAGGAGCGGCTGACTCCTGCCCGGGGAGGGCGCCGAGAACTACAGGACGACGACGGAACGCAGCACCTCGCCCCGCTGCATGCGCGCGAAGGCCTGCTCCACGCCGTCGAGGGGAATGGTCTCGGTGACGAAGAGGTCCAGATCGAGGCGACCGGCCAGGTAGAGGTCAACCAGCATGGGAAAGTCTCGAGAGGGCAAGCAGTCGCCGTACCAGCTGGGCTTGAGTACCCCGCCCCGGCCGAAGAAATCGATCATCGGCAGGTCGATCCGCATGTCGGGGGTGGGGACGCCGACTTGGACCAGGGTGCCGGCCAGGTCGCGGGCGTAGAACGCCTGCTCCATCACCTTGGGATGGCCGACTGCCTCGATGCAGACATCGGCGCCGTTGCCGCCGGTAAGGCCCTGCACGGCCGTGACGGGATCGCTGGCGCTCGCATCGACGGTATGGGTGGCCCCAAAAGCCGTCGCCGCCGCGAGCTTGCTCGGGTCGAGGTCGATGGCAATCACCGTGCTGGCTCCGGCCAGCCGGGCGCCGGCGATGGCGGCGCACCCCACGCCGCCGCAGCCGAAGACGGCGACCGAATCGCCCGGTCCCACCTGGCCCGTGAACATGGCCGCACCCAGGCCGGCCATCACGCCGCAGCCCAACAAACCCACCGCTTCGGGACGCGCCCGCCGGTCGACCTTGGTGCACTGCCCGGCGGCCACCAACGTCTGGTCGGCGAAGGCGCCGATGCCCAGTGCGGGGGAGAGCGGCGTGCCGTCAGCCAACGTCATCTTCTGAGTGGCGTTGTGGGTGGCGAAGCAGTACCAGGGGCGGCCCCGCCGGCACGCACGGCAGTCGCCGCACACGGCGCGCCAGTTGAGGATCACGAAGTCGCCCGGAGCGACGCCGGTGACATCGCTTCCCACCGACTCGACGATGCCCGCCGCCTCGTGCCCGAGGAGGAAGGGATAGTCGTCGTTGATCCCTCCCTCGCGGTAGTGCAGATCCGTGTGGCAGACCCCGCAGGCTTTGACCGCCACCACCGCTTCACCCGGACCCGGCGCCGGGACGATGATCTCCTCGAGGGTCACGGGCGCCCATTTTTCTCTCGACACCACGCCGCGCACTGCAGAGGCCATGTCCACTCCCTCGTCGTCTCGTCACTCGTCGCTGTCGGTTGGCTCCTGCATGATGCCCGAAGGGCCGAGCCGGTGCCCACCGGGGCTGCGGCGGCGTGCCTTAGCGGGCGGAGAGCTCGGCCGCCGGAGACGGCGCGGCCGAAGGAATGAGGTCGGAATGGGATACCCAGACCTCGTCACCGGAGGCGAGGCGCAGCTCGGAGGCGGCGCCCCGGCTGAGCTGGACCCAGCAGGTCTCGCCCTTGGGCAAGACCAGGTCGATCCGTACCTCGAAACCCAGATGGGTGACCCGCTCGACCACGGCCGGCTGGCCACCGAACGTTGCATCGTGGTGCAGGACCAGATCGTGCGGGCGCACCCACTGACCGTCGAGCCTGGTGGTTGGACCCAGAAACTTCATGACGAATTCATTGGCGGGATGGTCGTACATCTCGGCCGGCTCGCCGATCTGTTCCAGCCGACCTTCGTGAATGATGGCGAGGCGGTCCGCCACCTCGAGTGCCTCTTCCTGATCGTGGGTGACCAGGACGGTGGTCACGGAGATCTTCCGGTGGAGTTCCCGGAGCCAGACGCGGAGCTGCTGTCGCACCTGGGCGTCGAGGGCGCCAAAGGGTTCGTCCAAGAGGAGCACCCTCGGCTCAATGGCCAGCGCCCGAGCCAGAGCCATGCGCTGACGCTGACCGCCGGAAAGTTGGGAGGGGTAACGGTCGGCCAAATGACCGATGCGCACCAGCTCGAGCAGCTCGTCGACCCGGTCGCGGATCTCCGCCTTGGGCCGGTGACGTACCTCGAGGCCGAAGGCCACGTTGCGGCGCACGGTCAGGTGGCGAAAGGGGGCATAGTGCTGAAAGCAGAAGCCCACGCCGCGCTCGCGCACGGCGACGTTGGTCAGATCCTGACCGTCGATCTCGACCGTGCCGGCATCGGGCTTCTCCAGGCCGGCGATGACCCGAAGCAACGTGGACTTGCCGCCCCCACTCGGGCCCAGCAGCGCGGTGAGCGACCCCTTGGGCACGTGCAGGCTTACGTCGTCGAGAGCAACGGCATCTCCGTATCGCTTGGTGACTGAGGTGAGCGTGATCGCCATGTGCGTGACCCCCTTTCGTCCCTGCCGCCCAGGATCGCCAGAACGAAGATAGCGATGAGGGCAAGTATGACCGCCCCGGCGAAGGCACCGGTGGGTTGGACGTTCTCGATGCTCGCTTGAATGAAGAGGGTCATGGTCTGCGTCTTGCCTTCAATGGCCCCGGACACCACCACGACGGCACCGAATTCTCCCAGCACCCGGGCCGTGGTCAGCGTGATCCCATAGGCCAGCCCCTGGCGGATGCTGGGCAGGGTGATGCGGCGAAACACCGCGAAGGGCGAGGCGCCGAGAGTGGCGGCGGCCTGTTCCTGCTCGGTGCCGATCTCCTGGAGGACGGGGAGCACTTCGCGGACCACATAGGGCAGCGCCACGGTGGCCGAGGCCATGACGATGCCGGGCACCGAGAAGATCACCGCGATGCCGTGGGCGGCCAGCCAGTTGCCGAACCAGCCCGTGTGCCCGTAGACGAGGATGAGCGAGAGGCCGACCACGACCGGGGAGATGGCCAGGGGGAGATCGATGAAGGCATCGAGCAACCAGGCGCCGCGGAAACGGTGACGGGCCAGGATGAGCGAGGTGCCCACCCCGAAAATGGTGTCGGCGGTCACCGCGATGAGCACGACCAGCAAGGTGAGCCAGAGGGCGTGCAGGGCGTCAGGTGTGGTGACGGCGTCCCAGGCGGCGGCGAACCCGTGCTGGAAGGCGCGGTAGAAGACGAAGCCCACCGGCAGGACGATCAGCACGAGGAGGTAGCCCAGGGCGACGAACCGGAGGGGCAGGCGCCAGCGTCCGCTCATATCGCCTCGGTGATCCCGAAGCGACGCCGCAGCATGCCGATGCCGAGCAACACACCGAGGGCGATCAAGATCAGCACGACCGAGACCGAGGCGGCGGCTCCCAAAGAGTCGCTCTGGGAGAGGCTGTAGATCCATGACGATGCCACTTCGGTCTTGAACGGCAGGTTGCCCGAGATCAGCACCACCGAACCGAATTCACCGACGGCCCGAGCGAAGGCCAGGCCGGCCCCGGCCAGCATGGCGGGCGCCAGACTCGGCAGGATGATGCGGCGCAAGATGAGGGGTGACGAGGCCCCCAGTGAGGCGGCCGCTTCCTCGGTCTCCCGATCGAATTCGGCCAGGACGGGTTGGACGGATCGGACGGAAAAGGGAAGGGTGACGAAGGCCAGGGCCACCAGGATCCCGATGCTGCTGTTGGCCACGTTGATGCCGAACGGGCTGTTCGGGCCGTAGAGGCTCAACAGGGTGAGACCGGCCACGATGGTGGGCAGGGCGAACGGGAGATCGATGACGGCGCTCACGATGCGCTTGCCCCGGAACTCGTCGCGCACCAGGACCCAGGCGATGAGCAGGCCGGCCAGCGAGTTGAAGAGGGCCACCCCCAGTGAGCAGAGCAGCGTGAGCCTGAGGGCGGCCACGGCTTCGGGCTGACTGACGGCGGCCCAGAAGGCTCCCCACCCGCCGGCGAAGGCGGTGGAGAGGATGGCGGCGATCGGTAGGACGACCAGCAGGCTGAGGTAGGTCACCGACAGCGACGGGCCGGCGACGTTGGCCAGGAACCGTCTGAGTTTCGACCGCGACGTCGACCGCCGTTTCGACCGTGACCTTCCTTGGGTCGAGGGGGTCGAAGGGGTCGAAGGGGTCGAGGGGAGCGTCAGCCGGACCTCAGCCACTCGCCGTGGACACTCCCAGGCCTTGCTCGATATTCGCAACCACGCCGGTCTGCGGGTCGAAGAATTTGAGGTTCACGGCCGTCCATCCACCCAGACTGTCGATGGTGAAGAGGGTCTTGGGCTTCGGGAAGTTGAACGTGGCTGCCACATTGGCCAGGACGGGCCGGTACCCCTGCTTGCCCCAGATCTTCTGCCCGGCCGGAGAGAGGAGGAACGCGGTGAAGGCCTTGGCCACCGTGGGATTGGATGCCTTGGCCGACACGGCGATGGGGTTCTGGATGAGGATGGTCTGCGGCGGCGTGATCACCGTGACGGGCTCGCCCTGGCTCTGGGCGTACAGGGCGTCGTCCTCGTAGTCGAGTAGCACGTCACCCTGGCCGGCCAGGAAGGTCTGTAGGGCGTTGCTGGCGCTGCTGGGCTGGGCCGCCGTGTGCTTGAGGAGCTGGGTCAGATATGCCGTGGCTGCCGCCTTGGACTTGCCCTGGTTGAGTTGGGCGCCGTAGGCGGCCATGAGATTCCACTTGGCGCTCCCCGAGCTGAACGGGTTGGGCGTGATCACCGTGACGCCGGACTTCACCAGGTCGCTCCAGGTCGTGATGTGCTTGGGGTTTCCCTTGCGGACCACGAACGAGACGATGGAGTTGGTCACGAAGCCCTGGGTGGCGGTCTTGTTCCAACTCGAACTGACGATGCCCGCCTTGACGAGTTTGGTCATGTCGGGTGTCAGGGAGAAATTGACCACGTCGGCCGGGAGGCCGTCGACCACCGCGGTGGCCTGCGATCCTGACGCACCGAAGGATTGGGAGAACGACACGCCCTGCCCGGCCTTGGTGGCCTCGAAGGCCGTGATCAAGGCGGCGTAGGCCGGCTTCGGGGTGGAGTAGGCCACCAACGAGATGGAGCCTCCGGTGGCGGCTCCGGCCGGCGCGGCGGCTCCGCCGATGACGGCCAGGCCGGCGAGGGCGGCCAGCGGGGCCAGGGTCGCCGCCAGGGCCTGTCGGACGCGGGCACGCACAGGGACACGGAAGAGGGGATGCCATGAAGATTTCATCCGTCTATTCCTGACTTAATCACTCAAGTTTGTCAAATCACGAGAATTCCTCACCTTAGGTGAGTATGGCTGGAGGCGGGAGGACGGCACCTCACTCAGGGGGATACTCAGGGGGATCGATGGTGGGTCAAAGCGTGAACTGACGGTCGAGCTCCGGGTGTCGGATGAGTACAGCCGGGCCTGACCCGGTGATGACCTGGGGAAATAAGACCCCTAGGCAGTCGGCGGTGAGACGGGCGACGCCGGAGCTTCTTCCTGAGGTGCCGGTTGGGTCGGCCGCTTGCGGCCGCGATAGGTGCTTGCCAGCAGGAAGGCGGCCGCGACCAGGGGCAGCACGATGGTGGCGACCAGTCGTCCCTCGTCCAAAAGGAAAGCCAGGGCGATGATCACGCCTGTGGCCAGGACGAATTCCGGGCTGTCGCCAATGAGGAAATCCCACCAGAAGTCCCCGAAGGCCCGCAGGGAGCGGCGCAGCACGGTCACGACGAGGGCACCGACGACGGCGCCGACGACGGCACCGGAAGGAGGCTCCGCATCCAGGCGGTTGCGGCCAGCGTCACCAGGACGAAGAAACCAACCAGGCCGAGAATGGCCAGGTCGCTGCCGGGCCATCGCACCCCGGCGCCTTCACCGACCCAGAAGACGCCGAAGCTGGTCAGCATGACGCCAACCACCGTCTTGATGGTGTTCTCGGGTACCTCGGACAGCTGCCGGGCGACCAGCACGCCGACACCGGCCACCACCACGGCCGCCGCGCCGGCACTCAGGGCGGCCAGGCCCAACCGGCCCTGGCTGGCCCCGAGGCTCACCACGATGAGGACGACCTCGGTCCCTTCGAGGAACACGCCCTTGAAGGCGACGGCGAAGGCGACCCCGTCTCGACTCTTGACCCCGCCGGCCCCGTCGTCACTGAGCTCGGCCACTGTCTCTGCATAGATCCGGTCCTCGTCATGGGGAGCCTTGTGCCCGCTGGCCCGCAGGATGGCCTTGCGCAGCCACGCCAGACCGAGCACCAGCAGCAGCGCGCCCACCACGACGCGGCAGGGTGTCGATGGGGACGTAGTGGATGAGGGGGACGCCGATGAATCCCACCAGGAGGGCCAGC
Organism: uncultured Acidimicrobiaceae bacterium; assembly: GCA_963821755.1. GTDB lineage: Bacteria > Actinomycetota > Acidimicrobiia > Acidimicrobiales > RAAP-2 > Bog-473. The sequence goes on along the minus strand of CAWGEX010000003.1, from coordinate 896,017 downwards.
ACGACGACTGCCGTGGCTGCCCCCTCTAGGGCAGAACGCCAACCACGGCTGACCCCGGCCGCCACCACGATGGTGAGGGCCTCGACCATCTCGACCGAACTGGCCCCGAACACGGCGAGGATGAGGATGAGGGTGGAGGTGGTGTGCATGGTGTCGAGGGTCACGCTAACGCCACCACCGGCCGACCCTCAATCCCCGGTCGGCGATAGTCTGCTCGGGAGGCTGGGCCGGGAGAGCGGCCGGGGGAGCCCGAGAAGGAGGCAGGTCCGATGGGGGATGCAGCGGCGCCGGCCGACCGGGAGGGTCGTCCCTACGTGGTCGTCTCGGCCGACATGCATGCGTCACCGGAAAGCCTCGATGACTTCTTGTCCTACGTCGACCCGGCCTCCCGCGACGCCGTGGCCGCGTTCGGCGACATGTCGTCGTTGGCCATCTCCATGTTCGGGGGGTACGACCCGGGGGAGGTCGACGAGTCCGACCCGGTGCGCGCCACCGCCGCCCGCCGCCTGGCCGGCATGGGCGTCGACACCGATGCCGCCGAGGGGTGGCTGGCTCGATACGGCGTCGACTGGGTGGTCCCCGGTGACGGTGACGGCAAGCGGCTCAAGGTGCTCGAAGAGCAGGGCATCCACGCCGAGGTGACCCTGCCCGGTCCGGTGCTCGCCGGCGGGCTCTCCCCGGCCATGTACCTGGGGGGCCACGCGTCAAAGAACCTCGAGCCGGTCTGGCCGGCGGTGCACGCCTACAACCGCTGGTTGGCCGAGTTCTGCGCCGACGCCCCGGGTCGGCGGGCCGGGATCATCCCCATTGACTTCCACGACATGGACCGGGCGGTGGAGGAGCTGGCGTGGGCCCGGCAGTCGGGTCTCTTCGGCGGCGTGATGCTGCCCGCCATGTCGGTGACGTCGGGACTGCCGGGCTACGCCGACGAGTACTACGAGCCCTTCTGGAGCGCCTGTGAGGACCACCAGATGGTCGTCAACCTGCACACCGGAGCGTCCGGCGCGGCCACCGACACCAAGTTCCTCTATGACGCCAAGCACGGCGGCATGCTCGGTCTCTACGAGGTGTTCGTGTTCACCCGTCGCCCGCTCTGGTTCATGATCTTCGGCGGCGTGTTCGACCGCCACCCCGACCTGAAGGTGGCCGTCACCGAGAACGGCGTGCAGTGGCTGCCTTCACTCATCCGTGACATGGAGAGCTTCTTCGATACCCACGGCGGCGCCCCGGTGCGCTCCTACCTCGACATGCGCCCGGCCGACTACTTCGCCCGCCACGTCTACATGGGTGGCTCGCTGATGAAGCGCTACGAGGCCGAGATGCGCCACGAGATCGGCATCGACCGGCTCATGTGGGGGGCGGACTACCCCCATCTGGAAGGGGCGGTTCCGGTGCACCGTCAGACCATCCAGCACATTTTCGGCGGGCTACCCGAGAGCGACGTGCGTCGGATGCTCGGGCTCAATGCCATCGAGCTGTGGGGCTTCGACGAGCCGTTGCTCCAGTCGGTGGCGGACCGGGTCGGACCAACCGTGGAGGACCTGTCGGTGGCGCTCCCGATCGAGGACATCCCGCTGACCTTCAGCTGGAGTCTGGCCCGGCCGGTGCCCCTGGTCTCGGACCGTCAGGGGCCGCAGGGGTAGGAGGGATCGCCGGCAGCGTGGGGCAGGAGCAGGACAGACCGGCTTGCGGGTTAGGCGGCCGCCTTCTCCAGAATGTGCACGCCGCAAGCCGAGCCCAACCCGATGACGTGGGTCAGCCCGACCTTGGCGCCCTCGATCTGGCGGTCGCCGGCTTCGCCCCGCAGGTGTGTGGCCACCTCCCACACATTGGCGATCCCGGTAGCGGCGATGGGATGACCCTTCGACTCGAGCCCGCCGGAGACGTTGACCGGCGTGGTGCCGTCGCGCCAGGTGGCGCCCGAGTTGAAGAAGTCGACCGCCCCACCGACACCACAGAGCATGAGGTTGTCGTAGTGCACGAGCTCGGCGGTGGCGAAGCAGTCGTGCAGTTCCACCAGGTTGAGGTCCTCGGGACCGACACCGGCCTGCTCGTAGGCCTGGGTGGCCGCGTTGCGGGTCAGCGTGTTGACGTCGGGCAGGATCTGGCAGGACTCTTCCCACGGATCGGTGGTCAAGATCGAGGCGGAGATCTTCACCGCTCGCCGCTGCTGCTCGATCGAGAGGGTCTTGAGCTTGGAACCGCTCACCACCACCGCGGCTGCGGCGCCGTCGCAGTTGGCCGAGCACATCGGACGGGTGTTGGGATAGGCGATCATGATGTCGCCCATGATCTCTTCCAGCGTCATCTTCTTGGAGTAGGCCGCCAGGGGATTGAGGGTGGAGTGGGAGTGGTTCTTCTCTGAGATCTTGGCGAAGAGCTCGAAGCTGGTGCCGCCGTACTTGTGGCCGTACTCCATGCCGATCTGGGCGAAGACGCCCGGCATGATCTCGGTGCCGATGCGGCCGTCGACCGGGGCCACGGCGCCGTAGCGACCCGACGGGGTCCAGGTGGTGCCGTCGTCCTTGCGACTGCCGCCCGAGAGGAGGCCGGCGCCGGAGAGCTTCTCGACACCGAAGGCCAGGCCCATGTCGCACTCGCCGGCCTTGACGGCCATGACGGCCACCCGGAGCGCGGTAGCGCCGGTGGCGCAGGCGTTGGCCACGTTGTAGACGGGGATCCCCGTCTGGCCCAGCTGCTTCTGCAGCTGCTGCCCGATGCCGGCGTTGGCCGCCATCAGGTTGCCGGCGCCGATGACGCCCATGTCCTTCATGGTCACGCCGCCGTCGGCCAGCGCGCCCGTCACAGCTTCCGCCGCCAGGTCCACGAGGTCCATCTCGGGGTGCTTGCCGAACTTTGTCATGTGGATGCCGAGGATCCAGATGTCGTCAGATGCGGATGCCATTGCTCAACCTCCCAGGGGTTCGAAACCGAACCCGATCGCTTCGGTGCCTTCGGTATCGGTGCCGACGACCAGTGTGGCCAGCCGCACCTTCATGCCCAGCGTCACGTGCTCGGGATCGGGCTCCACATTGATCAGGTTGGCCCGCACGCTGGTGCCTTCGCAGTCCACCAGGGCGGCCACAAAGGGCACCGGCACCCCGGGCGCGGCGAAGGCCACGATGGTGAAGGCCCGGACCTCTCCGGTGGTCGTGATGTCGGACTTGGTGAATTCGGCTCCGCCACAGCTGGCACAGGCATTGCGCCTATCGAAGAAGCGGGCGCCACACGCGGTGCACTCATTGGCCGTCAGGTGGGGCTCATCACCCAACACCAGGTAGTCGACCAGCGGAATCTGCTTGGCCATCACTCCTCTTCCATCTGTCTACGGCCGTCTTGGTCCGTCTCGGCGCCAACCCGGTCCGTCTCGGGCGATCTTTGCCCGAGTCGAACGTGGAGTCGAACGTGGAATTGCCTTCTCACCGTAGCGGGCGTGGGAAAAAGGGCGCCATTTCCGGCCCAGCGCGAGGACGGTAGCCCTTCGGCCGACTCGCCACTAGCGTCGCCAATATGGAATACACCCACCTCGGCCGCACCGGCCTTCGCGTCAGCCGTCTCTGCCTGGGCACGATGAACTTCGGGCCCGAAACCGACGAGGCCACCTCGTTCGCCATCATGGACAAGGCCCACGAGGTCGGCGTCAATTTCTTCGACTCGGCCAACGTCTACGGGCGGTCGAAGGGCCGAGGCGCCACCGAGGAGATCGTCGGGCGCTGGTTGGCCCAGGGCGGGGGCCGCCGCGAGCGCACCGTCCTGGCCACCAAGCTCTACGGGGACATGGGGGACTGGCCGAACGAGGGCAGGCTCTCGGCGCTGAACATCCGGCGGGCCTGCGACGCGTCCCTGCGCCGCCTGCAGACCGACTACATCGACCTCTACCAGATGCACCACGTCGACCGGGACACACCATGGGACGAGATCTGGGAAGCGATGGAGGTGCTACGGGCCCAGGGAAAGATCATCTACGTCGGGTCATCCAACTTCGCCGGGTGGCACATCGCCAAGGCCCAGGCCGCCGCGGCCGAGCGCCATTTCATGGGACTGGTGAGCGAGCAGTCGATCTACAACCTCATGGCCCGCAAGGTGGAGATGGAGCTCCTCCCCGCCGCCGCCGACTACGGGCTGGGCGTCATCCCCTGGTCGCCGCTGCACGGCGGGCTGCTCGGTGGCGTGGTGCGCAAGCAGCGGGAGGGCAGCCGCCGCTACCAGGGCCGGGCCGAGGCCGACATCGAGGCCGCCCGGCCGCAGCTCGAGCAGTACGAGGACCTGTGCGACAAAATCGGCGAGGAGCCGGCGACGGTGGGGCTGGCCTGGCTCCTGAACCGCCGGGAAGTGACCGCACCCATCGTCGGCCCGCGGACACCCGATCAGTTCGAGGGGGCGCTGCGGGCGGTGGAGATCACGCTCGATGATGTGGTGCTGACCCAACTCAACGAGATCTTCCCGGGGCACCGGAAGTCGCCGGAGGGGTACGCCTGGTAGGACTCGAGCGGCCCCGACCGGCGCCGCCGGGACCATAAGCGGAATATCGGGTTCCGCTTTCACGATAGGCTGCAATCCGACCGGGAAGTCCGTCCCGGGATCGCGGCACGAAGACCAGGTGGCAGTGGCAACGACGGCAGCAGGCGCAGCGACCTCCAAACGGGTGCACTATCAGGTCACCTTCGCCGTGCTGGCGCTGGCCGCCATGTCGTACAGCCTCCTGCAATCGCTGGTCATCCCGGCCCTCCCGTCGTTGGAGCACTCACTGCACGCCTCGGCCGACGCCGTGGCCTGGCTGCTCACCGGATACCTCCTCAGCGCCGCCATCTGTACCCCCATCCTGGGCCGGGTCGGCGACATGCTGGGCAAGGAGAAGGTGTTGGTGGCCGTCCTCGTCCTGCTCTCCGTCGGCACCTTGGTCAGCGCTCTGGCCACCACGCTGCCGATCATGCTGGTCGGCCGGATCATCCAGGGCGCCGGGGGCGCCGTCTTCCCACTTTCCTTCGGCATCATCCGCGACGAATTCCCCAAGGAACGCGTGGTCGGGGGCATCGGCTTCCTCTCGTCCATCCTCGGCGTAGGCGCCGGCCTGGGCATCGTGCTGGCCGGGCCGATCATCGTGCACCTGAACTACCACTGGCTCTTCTGGATCCCGCTGGTGATGTGTGTGATCGCCACCGCCACCACGGTGCTCTTCGTGCCCGAGTCACCCATCCGCACCCCCGGGCGCATCAATACGGTCGGCGCCCTCCTCATGTCCGGCTGGCTGGTGGCCGGCCTGCTCGCCGTCTCCGAGGGCCCGATCATCGGGTGGGGGGATCCGAAGGTCATCGGTCTCTTCGTGCTCGCCATCGTGCTCGCCCTCGCCTGGATCCGTTCGGAGACCCGCTCCACCTCCCCCCTGGTCGACATGAAGATGATGCGGATCCCCGAGGTGTGGACCACCAACCTGGTGGCCCTGCTCTTCGGCTACGGCATGTACGTGATGTTCACCATCGTCCCCCAGTTCGTCGAGACGTCGACCAAATACAGCTACGGCCTGGGCGCCTCGGTCACCCAGTCCGGCCTCGACCTGCTGCCCTTCGCCGCCGCCATGCTCTTCATTGCCCCGCTCACCGGCAAGCTCTCTGTGGCCTGGGGCGGACGCCGGGTCCTGCTGGCCGGCTGCCTGTTCGCAGCCAGCGCCTACGTGGTGCTGGTGTTCTGGCACGTCCAGACCTGGGAGGTCATGGTCTCGGCCGGGCTGTTGGGGATTGGGATCGCCATGGGCTTTGCCGCGATGTCCAACCTGGTGGTCGAGGCGGTACCCCAGTCCCAAACCGGCGTGGCCACCGGCATGAACACCAACATCCGCAACATCGGGGGCGCCGTCGGGGCCGGCGTCGCCACCAGCATCGTGGTGAGCAGCCTGCTGCCCGACGGCACGCCGAGCCTCCATGGCTACATCCTGGCCTTCGTGGTCTCTGCCGCGGCCCTGCTCATCGCCGCCGTGACGACGCTGCTCATCCCCCGGCACGTGGCCGACCCGGCCCACCACCCGGTCATCATCGAGGGCGACGCCGGCATCACACCTGCCTCGGCCGTCGTCATCGACGTCGACTGATGGCGTCCCGCACAGCCCCCGGCACGGCCCGCGGCACCGGCACTGATCCGAGCACTGTCGCCGAACCGACTGTCGCCGAGCCGTTGTCCCGTCCGCTACGGCGGGATGCCGAGCTCAACCTCGAACGCATCCTCGCGGCCGCACAGGACGTCTTTGCCGAGACCGGCTTCGACGCCTCCATGGAACAGATCGCCAATCGGGCCGGCGTCGGGGTGGGGACGCTCTACCGCCGTTTCCCCAACAAGGAGAGCCTGGTGCTCGCCATCATGGAGATGGCCAGCCGGCACTCCGAAGTCCTCGTGCACGATGTGCTGGCCCACGCCACGCCGGCCGAGGGCATCTTCGAGTTCATGCGCCGATGCGTCGGTCTAGCTCCCAGCCTGCGCGCGCTGGTGTCCCGGTCACCCCAGCTGGCTGAGACGCACCGGACCATGGTGGACAAACTGGCCCCCTCGATCAACCGTCTCCTGGCCAACGCCAAGGCCGCTGGCTCGATCCGGTCCGACGTCACCTTCAGCGACATCGCCGTCATCCTCATGTCCGTGCGCTTGGTCGAGGACCGCTGTGGCGAACACGGTGCCTCCGACAAGCTCGGTCGTCGGCAGCAAGGGGAGCGCCACCTGCAGCTCCTGGTGGACGGGCTCAGGGCGAAGGACTCGACCTTGCCCCACCGGCCCTTGACCCGAGCGCAGCTCGACGACCTACTCGTTCGGGAGTGACCTCGCTCGACGGCTCGACCTGCCGCCGCCTCGCTGCCGTCGCCACATGGCGCCGCAGCAGCTTTTGCGCCGGTGCTGTCCTGACCCTTAGGAGGTCGTTGACCCCGTCAACTCCGGCTCCTCGGTCGGGGGAGTCGGTGCCGCGGTCGCGGCCAGGTCCTCGACGTCCACCGACAGGTCGGGCAGGATGCGGTCGAGGCTCTTCGGGAACCACCAGTTGGACTTCCCCAGTAGAATCATCACTGAGGGCACGACACACATGCGGATCAGCACGGCATCCACCAGGATGCCGGCGGCCAGCCCGATTCCGAACTCCTTGATAACTCGCTGGCCGCCGAAAACGAACGATCCGAACACCAGGATCATGATGAGCGCGGCCGCCGTGATGGTCTTTCCGGTGGCGGCCAACCCGTTGCGCACGGCGACCTTGTTGTCGCCGCACTTGATGTACTCCTCGTGAATTCTTGTCACCAAGAAGACCTGATAGTCCATCGAGAGGCCGAACAGGATGGCGAACAGCATCACGGGCAGGAATGCCTCAACCGGGCCGGTTTGATTGATGCCGATGATTGATCCGCCATAGCCCCACTGGAAGACGGCCACAAGTATCCCGAACGCAGCACCGATGGAGAGGATGTTCATCACGGCGGCGGTCAGCGGAATGACGAAACTGCGGAAGACGATGGCCAAGAGGATGAACGACATCAGGACGACCAACCCGATGAACAGCGGGAGCTTGGACGTCAAGACATTGGCAAAGTCGACGAAGATGGCGGTGGTCCCGCCCACCAGGACCTTTACGCCGGAGTCGTCAACGGCCTGGGGGATGGTGGTATCTCGGAGGTGGTAGATGAGATTGGTCGTGGCCGCGTCCTGCGGAGCTGACTTGGGATAGACCTGTACCAGGGCTACCTCGCCCCCGGTCTTGCTCGGTATGAACAGTGGCGTGGTCACGCTGGCCACATCCGGCTGCTGTGTCACCTCGTTGGCCACATGGGCAATGACGGTCTTGTCGGCTGGGGTGTGTACCACCGACACCAGTTGCAAGGGACCGTTGAATCCCTGACCGAATCCCTTGGCCAGGAGGTCATAGGCGGTCCGCGTCGTCGTGCCGACCGGGTCGTTGCCTTGGTCCGAGGAGCCCAGGCGAAGCGAGAAGAAGGGCGCAGCCAGGACGCCGATCACGACCAGAGCCAAGACGGCGGATACCACCGGGACCCGCTGCACCCGGTCGGCCCACTTGGGCCAGAAGCCCTTGCCGTCGGCGCCCACGACCCGCGGGCCATTTTGCGCCAGGTTCTTCTTTTGTTTGCGGCTCATCACCTTGGGTCCGATGAAGCCCAACATGGCGGGCAGCAAGGTCAGGGCGGCGATCATGGTGAAGGCGACGCCGATGGCGGCGGCCACGGCAAGTCCGTACAGGAAGCTGACGCCTAGGGCGAACATGCCGAGCAGCGCGATACACACGATGATCCCGGCGAAGAGTACGGCCCGACCCGACGTGTTCACCGCATTGATGATGGAACTTGGGACGTCCCGCCCGGCCACCAGACCCTGTCGATGTCGGGTGACGATGAACAGGGCGTAGTCAACGCCGACCCCCAGCCCGATAAGCGCCACCAGAATCGGGGCGAACTCGGGCATTTTCAACGCATGACTGAGCAGCTCGATCAAACCGATGGCCGTACCGAGTGCGAACAACGCCGACATCAACGGAAGGATGGCCGCGTACACCGAACCGAAGACCAGAAGCAGGACGATGAGAGCCAGGATGACCCCCAGGAGGGTGCCATTGCCAAGGGCCTGAGGGTTCGAGAGTTCGCCCAGTTGTCCCGACACCGAGACGTGGAGACCGCCCCCTGCCGTCGACGTTGCCGCGTTGACGAAGGTCTTGGCTTCCGGCTGCGTCAACGCGTTGAGCTGCTGACTCAGCGCCACCGGGATAAAGCCGATCGTCTGGTCCGCGTTGATGTGCTTGGCGCCCAAGGCCGACGTATATGGAGTGACGTTCACCACATGGGGGAGCGTCTCGACCTTCTTGATCAGGTCGTCGACGCGGGCCGCAATGGCGGGGTCCGTGAGTTTGGCGCCGCCCGAGGTGGCGACGACGATGTTCTCGGTGTCCCCGGCGTTTTTCGGTGCCGCTGACTGGAGCAGGGCGATGGCGTCGGTCGATTGGGTGTGCGGAAGCTGGAAGGAATTTGAGTAGGCGGATCCGACGGACTTACCCAGCAGGGAGGCGCCGACAAGGACGACAAACCAGATCAAGACCACCAGGCGTCGGTGACGGACACACCACCCAGCCAGGGTGCGCAACATGTAGAACTCTCCTCAGGAACGGTTGAGACGGCGGCTGCCTGCCTCGGGCTGAACGCTACTGCCCACGGCGAAAGGCTACCGCCCACGGCGGAACGCTTTTGGCCACCCCGGGTGAAGGGGCCATCGGGCCCCATCCACGGCGCAGACACGGCGCAGACGCCCGTCAGCCGATGATCTGGTGGTCCGACGAACCAGCTATGTGCCGATCGGCGTGATGGTGGAAACGGTCGTGGCGGCCGAAGTGGTGGAATCGACCGGACCGGTACCAGACGAAGAGCCCGACCAGGACGAACAGGGCCCATGGAATGTGGACGTAGGCGAAAGTGGAGCCGGCCACCGTCAGGGCCAAGAGCACCAGGATCAGGAACGGGATCACCCGCCGGCGGCGTGAGGGTGGTGGTGCTGGAGTTTCGTCGGCCAACCGGGGGAGGTCATCGAACAGCCCCCGCAAGTCGCCGCGAGTCGTCGACCCCATGGCGTGGTCGAGACGCTCTTTGAATTCGGCCGCATCGAGGCGACCTTCGGCGAAGTGGCGGGAGAGCTTGTCGGCCACTTCGTTGCGTTCGGCGTCCGAAGCGCGCAGGTTGGTGTCGGTGTCCGGGCTCATCCGGCGACCGGCGGCGGCGGCGTAGACGGGATCCCATCGGGAGCGCATGGTGTGACCTTTCTCTTTCGGCTGGTGGTTTCTTTCGGGTGGAGTGTGTGCTGAGAGGTGACGCAGCAGGTCGGTGGCGACCGACGGTCAGCGGGCTCTTTCGTGGGCCAGCAGGTCCTCGGCCACCGACGTGTCGCTGCCTTCTTCGGGAATCAGGAGCCAACCGGCGAGATACAGGGGGACCGCCAGCCCGCCCAGAAACGTGAGGGCGACGAAGCCGATCCGCACCAACGTGGGGTCGATGTCGAAGTAGTCGGCCAGTCCTACGGCGACGCCGGCGAGCATCCGATGTTCGCCCCCTCGGTGGAGGCGCTCCTCGTCGACGGGGTACTGACCCGACGGGCTGGCGTCCGTGCTGCCGGGGCCTGAGTCCGTGCCTGAATCTGTGCCTGAGTCCGTGCCTGGGTCCTCAGCTGTGCGGTGTGTGGTGATGTCCATGGGCCCAGCTTGAAGGACCGGGGCGCCGAGCGATATCCGGCATGACCCTGCTTGGACCCTGAGCCGGGCCGTGGCCGGTCAGGGATGTCCCTGATGGTTCCGGAGTTGGGGGCGCGCGATCATCGTGGTATCGCAGAATCCACCGATACCGGCCCTCGACGGCCCGATGCCGCGGCTTCCGAGCCGGCAGCCGAGACGACCGCGCGTCCCGCGGGCGAGTGGGGTGGGCGCCGCCACGGGCCCTGGGGCGGGCCGCCCTGGCACGACGGCCGAGGTGCCTACGGGCCGGGTGTGCGCCGCCACGGCCACCGGGGCTTTCGGGGCCTGCGCGGCCCGCGCGGTCTGCGGCGCCCGCTACGGCGCGATCCCGATGCCCGGGTACTGGCGGGCATCTGCGCCGGCATCTCGGATGCCACCGCCATTGACGTCACCATCGTGCGCATCGGCGTCGCCCTGCTGGCTCTGGGCAGCGGGATCGGCATCGTGGTCTACGCGATCGGATGGCTGGTCCTCCCTCTGCGGGGTGAGACGTCCAACATCTTCTCCCGGGCCATCCGGGACCGCCGGGGGATCCGCCTGGTCATCGCCATCATCCCGCTGCTCGTCGTCACCCAGATCGTCACATCGGGGGTGCACATCGGCTACGTCGGGTCATTCATCTGGCCCGTGTTCCTGGCCGGCGGTGCGGCGGTCCTGATCTGGCGCAACGTCAGCGAGCAGGAGCGGCTCTGGATCAACGACGACATCATGCCCATGTTGCGTCCGGGCGGAGAACGCCACTCGCGGCGGACCCTCGTCCTGCGCATCGGCGTGGGCGTGCTGCTCGGCGTCGGCGGCGTGCTCGTGCTCACCTTCGGCCACCCCACCGGTGCGGCCCTCCGCCCGATCGGCGGAGCGGTTCTGGTCATCGCCGCCATCGTGGTGATCTTCGGGCCGTGGTGGATCAGCCTGGTGCGCGACCTGATGTCGGAACGCCAGGCCCGGGCCCTGGCCGAGGAGCGCTCGCAGATGGCGGCCCATGTGCACGACTCGGTGCTGCAGACGCTCGCTCTCATCCAGCGTTCGGCCGATGACCCCCAGCACGTGGCGCGCCTGGCCCGCAGCCAGGAGCGCGAGTTGCGGTCGTGGCTCTTCGAGGGCCGGCCGCCGGGCACCTTCAGTGACGATGCCACGACGATGGCCGAGGGCATCAGCGTGTTGCAGCGTCAGGTGGAGGCCAACCACGGCATCGAGGTGCAGGTGGTGATGGTGGGGGACTGCGAGCTCTCCGACGGGTTGCGCGCTCTGCTCGATGCCGCCCGGGAGGCCACCGTCAACGCCGCCAAATGGTCGGGCGCCCCCCAGGTCTCGCTTTACGCCGAGGTCGAGCCGGACGTGGTCATGCTCTTCGTCCGTGACCGCGGCCACGGGTTCGACCCCGATGCCGTACCGGAGGATCGTCAGGGCATCGCCCAGTCCATCCGGGCACGCATGACCCGCTCGGGCGGGTCGGCGGTCATTCGCTCGGCGCCCGGCCAGGGGGCCGAAGTCGAGTTGTCCATGCCCCGCCGGGAGCCGGTCGTCTGATGGGCGGTGCGGGTGCGTCGACACCGGGGCGGACGGGGCGGCCGCGTCTCTTCCTCGTCGAGGACCATGCCGTGTTCCGAGCCGGGGTGCGGGCCGAATTGGGCGAGGCGGTCGACGTGGTCGGCGAGGCAGACGAGGTGGCGGCGGCCGTGGAGCTCATTAATGAGCGTGTGCCGGATGTCGTCCTGCTCGATGTCCATCTGCCCGGCGGCGGTGGACGGGCCGTCCTCGAAGGCGTCCTGCCCCACCACCCCGAGGTGCAGTTCCTCGCCCTGTCGGTGTCCGACGCCCCCGAGGACGTGATCGCCGTCATCCGGGCCGGGGCACGGGGCTACATCACCAAGACGATCTCGGGGGACGAGTTGCTGCAGGCGGTGTATCGAGTGGGGGCGGGAGACGCCGTGTTCTCGCCCCGCCTGGCCGGTTTCGTCCTCGATGCGTTCTCGGCCGGTGCGGGCAGCGGCAGCGGTAGCGGCAGCGGTAGCGGCAGTGGCGCCGGCAGCGGCGCCGGTCCCACCGCCGGTCTTGGCGCCCACAGCGTCGATCCCGAGCTCGATCAGCTCTCACCCCGCGAACAGCAGGTCCTCCGCCTCATCGCTCGGGGGTACACCTACAAGGAGGTGGCCAAGGACCTGACGATCTCCGCCAAGACCGTGGAATCGCACGTCTCCTCGGTGTTGCGCAAGCTGCAGCTCTCCACCCGGCACGAGCTGACCAAGTGGGCCACCGACCGGCGTCTCGTGTAGTTCCCACGTCCCCGTTTCGAAGACCAGGGGACAGTCCGGCTAGACATTGTCGACCACCAGCCGGAAGGAGATGTCGACGTCGTGGGTGCAGAGGGTGAGGCGAAGGAGAAGTCCGAGTCCGACCTGTCCTCGGAGCATCGCGACGCGGCGACGCTGGCCACCATGGCCGGCCGGGCCTTGTTGGAGCTGCGCGCCGGTCCGCCACGCTTCACCGACGTGGGGGCGGCCGGGGATCGGTTGGCCCATCAACTCCTGGTCAAAGAACTGACCCGCCTCTACCCCAACGACGATGTGCGGTCCGAGGAGGGGTTGGAGCACGTGTCGGGATCGGGGCGCCTGTGGATCATCGATCCGCTCGATGGGACTCGTGAGTTCCGCCAGCGGGACCGGTCCGACTGGGCCGTCCACGTGGCCCTGGTGATCGGGGGCGTGGCCGTGGTCGGCGCCGTGGCCCTCCCGGCCATCGACATCACCCTGTCGACCGGCGCCCCCCGGGAGCTGGCGGCCCGGGCCGAGGGCGACCCGCCGCGGGTCGTCGTCAGCCGGAGCCGCCCGACCGAGGTGGCCTACGACGTGAGCGAGGCCATCGGCGGCGTGATGATCCCCATGGGTTCCGCCGGCGCCAAGATAGGCGCCGTGGTCCTCGGTGCGGCCGACGTCTACGTCCACGCCGGGGGCCAGTACGAGTGGGATTCGGCGGCGCCGGTGGCGGTGGCCGAGGCGAGTGGGCTGCACGCATCGAGGCTCAACGGGGATCCGTTGCGCTATGGGGCCCCCGATGCGTGGCTGCCGGATCTGGTGGTGTGCCGCCCCGAACTGACGGACGCCGTACTGGCGGTGACCATGGCGGACCGGCGGCCGTACTACTAGGCCCGACTTGGCCGACTTGGCCGACTTGGCCGACTTGCCGACCTGCCGACTTGGTCCCATCTGCCCGGTCCCGGGTCCGCTCAATGACCCGAGAACCAGACAGGGCCCCCACTCACGAGGAGGAGGGGCCCTGCAACCTGGTTGTTGTGTGAGTGCTCGGACGCCCCATCGGGCGCCCGTCACCAACTAGATGGCGCGAACGTTCGCGGCCTGAAGCCCCTTGGGGCCTTGGTTGGTCTCGAACTCGACCTTTTGTCCTTCCTCCAGGTTGCGGTAGCCCGTACCGGAGATCGCGCTGAAATGCACGAATACGTCGGGGCCGCCACCGTCCTGAGTGATGAAGCCGAAGCCCTTCTCACCGTTAAACCACTTCACGGAACCAGTTGCCATTGAAAATCCACTCCTTCCCTGGCCAGATTTGACCCCGTTTCCTGGGGGCCACGGCCGGTGCGACTCTCTCGAGTCAGAGGGATTTCCAATCTGTACTGGTGGTGCCCTCGGGGAGAACTCTAGCGCGCTGGACTGCGCAATCACCGGTCTCAGGCAAATTTGCCCGATTTCGGGCACGCCACGGGGTCGTCGGTCGGATCCTCAGACCAGTGCCCGAGCAGTGCCTGAGCCTGTGGTCGAGCCGGTCCCTGTGCCAGGTCCCGAGCAGGTGCTGAGCCTGTGGTCGAGCCGTAGCCGCAGCCGTCGCCGTAGAGGAGCCCGGTGATCGACTGCCTGACCCCGCTTGGGTGGGGTGTGGTCAGACCACCCTGAGGAACATGAGTACGTGCCTGGCCAGATCCTCAGGATCGGCCAGGTCAATCTGGGAGAGATTGTCGCTCACGGCCAGGGTGGCCAGCCCGTGCACGATGGACCAGCTGGCAAGGCCGGCCAGGTGGGCTTGGTGGTCATCCCGGTCCGGACCGGCCGCGGCAAGCGGTCCGTCCAGCGTGGCGAATGCCCGGGCCTTGGCCTCTACCAATCGAGGATCAGTCAGATTCATCAGCTCCGGCTGGAACATCACCTCGAAATGACCCCGATGCTCCAAAGCGAAGCGGATGTAGCCCACGCCGATCTCGAGGAAATCGCCGGTCTCGGTCCACACGGTGTGAAGCTCTTCGCCCAACAGTGTGAAGCCCTCGGATGCCACTGCAGTGAACAACCCCGCCTTGTCCCCAAAGTGGTGGACCGGCGCGGCGTGGGAGACACCCGCCGTGGCGGCCAATGCCCTCAAACTCAGAGCGGCCGCGCCGTTCTCGGCGATCGACTTCGCGGCGGCGTCCAACAGCACTCGCCGTAAGTCACCATGGTGATAGGTGTCGGAAGACGACGTGCCCGTCGAAGCCGGGGCCGTCGGCGACTCCAGATTGACCGAGACGGCGGCGGTCGACGTCGCGGCGGGGGTGGCCGTCGGCGTGGCTTCCCGAGTGGGCGTCCGAGTGGGCGTCCGCATGGTGGAGGATTTAGAAGCTGGCGATGGCCTGTGCTTCGGCACAGGGACATGGTAGCCGAATCTTTCCATTGACAAGATCAGTGCACTTCGGTATGTTGCCAGACACACGTCGTCGATGGGCCAAGTCGCCCGAGATGGAGGGGAATAGTCGCTGTGGCCACGAATCCGTATTTGATGGGCAACTTCGCGGCGGTGGTCACAGAGGTGACAGCGGCAAATCTGACCGTGATCGGATCGTTGCCCGTCGAACTGAGTGGTCGCTTCCTGCGCAACGGACCGAACCCGGTCCAGGCGCCTGATCCGTCGACCTATCACTGGTTCACCGGCGATGGGATGGTGCATGGGATTCATCTGAGCGAGGGCAAGGCCGATTGGTACCGCAACCGATGGGTGCGATCAGCAGAGGTGGCGCAGGCCTTGGGGGAGGCGGTTCATCCCGGTCCGGTGCATGAGGGGATGGACTTCGCCTCCAACACCAATGTGATCGGGCACGCCGGACGGACCTTCGCCATCGTCGAGGCCGGCGCGCTGCCCTATGAGCTCACTGACGAGCTCGAGACGATCGGGCCATGCGACTTCGATGGTTCTCTGTCCGGTGGTTACACGGCCCACCCCAAGCGGGATCCCCAGTCTGGCGAGCTCTACGCGGTGTCCTACTACTGGGGGTGGGGCAATGACGTCGAGGTGACAATCCTCGACGCCCAGTCCCGCGTCCGTTCGTCGCGGCGGGTCACCCTGGGCGGGCCCGTGAGCGTGCATGACACAGCCATAACCGAGAAGTGGATCGTCCTGTTGGACCTGCCCGTGCTCTTCGATCTGGAGATGGCGGGAGCCGGATCGCGCTTTCCTTACCACTGGGCCGATGACTACCCGGCCCGCGTGGGGCTCTTGGCCCGGGATGGTGACTCCACTGACGTCGTGTGGCACGAGGTCAATCCCTGCTACGTGTTCCACACCATGAACGCGTACGACACCGAAGGCGGCGACGGCATCGTGCTCGACGTGGCTCGGCACCCCTCCATGTTCCGCACCGTCCTGAACGGTCCCTCCGAGGGCCTGCCGACGCTCGAGCGCTGGCATGTCGACGGCCTCGGTGGCCCCGTGAAGGAAGAGCGCCTCGATGACCGAGGCCAGGAGTTCCCCCGTATCGACGAACGACAGCTCGGTCATCCATACCGGATCGGCTACAGCGTCTCCGTACGGAACGAGGGCGGCATTGTCGGGACCGAGTCGGGCCTGATCCGCCATGATCACCTGGCCAATACCACTGAGGTGCGGCACTTCCGGTCCGGCGTCACCATCGGGGAGGGCGTCTTCGTGCCACGCAGCGAGACCTCCCAAGAGGGCGACGGCTGGGTGCTGACACTGGTGCATCAGGCCGGTACCGACGACTCGGATCTGTACGTCCTTAATGCCCAGGACATCTGCGGCGAGCCGCAAGCCATCGTCCACTTGCCCCAGCGGGTACCGGCGGGATTCCACGGCAACTGGATCCCAGACCCCGTCTGACGAGGTGGCGCAGGGCCGCCCGGTCTCGTCGGCTGCCCCAGCCCGCCCGCCTCAGCCCGCCTGCCTCATCCCCGCCACTCAGCTCTCAGCCTCAGACTCCCGTTCAGCCTCCAGACGGGCCACCAGCCGCTTGGGCGCCGTCAGGCAGTAGCTCTCGTAGATCATCTCGGCGACCTCGTCCCAATTGGGCGCCTCTTTCAGGGCGATCCGCACGCCGACCCAGCCCTTTGAGCCCACGTAGGGAGGCACGAAGAATCGCTCGCCATCGGAATTGACCAATATCCGCTGAACCCCTTCCGGCGCCTTCATGGTCATATATGACCGATCCTCGCTGACGACGACGAAGAGCTTGTCCCGCACCCGGAAGCCGGGGGAGACGTGTCCGCCGAACGACTTCTCGACCGCCTCGGGCAGGGCCAGGCAGGTCTTCCGGATGCGCTCGATCACACTGGCGGGGGCGCCGGCCATTTCAAACCCTTCCAGGAGTCACCAGAAACCGGTCGCCCGACCGCCGAGTCCTCAGTCCTCAGTCCTCAGTCCTCAGTCCGCCGCCGAGGCCATCCGGTCGGCGGCCACGGCGTCATAGGCCTCGTAGTCGGAGCCGGTGTCGTCAGCGAACTCGAACTCCAGGAGCCCCGCCGCGCCCCAGCGCTCCCGTAGATACCCACCATTCGCGTCCAGCAGGCCCAGCTTGCGGGTGTTCGGCACCAACTTGGCGAAGAAGCCGCGTTGGAAGCCGCGCGCCGGGTTGATCTTGGACTCGGCGGCCGCCTGCACGATGAAGGGCACCACCGCAGTTTCCGTCGTCCCCATCCGTTCCCACACCTCGGGCGTCGTCGCCCGGGACCGCGAGTTCAACGTAGCGTCGACCATGAACTCCTGGCGCTCCTTGAGTTCGGCCTGGCTCAGGTCGGCGTAGAACTCGGACAGCGTCAACACCCCGAACGCCACGTGCCGGGCCTCATCTGACATGACGTACCGCAGCAGCTTCTTCAGCAACGGCTCCTGGGTGCGCCGCAACATGTCCCCGAACGCCGCCAACGCCAGCGACTCGATCACGATCTGCATCCCCAGATACGCAATGTCCCACCGGGAGTCCTCCAGCAAGGACCAGATCTGCTCCCTCAGGAAGGGGCTCATCGGATAGGCCTCGCCCAACTTGGTCGACAGGTACTTGGCGAACACCTCGGTGTGCCGGGCCTCGTCCATTGTCTGGGTGGAGGCGTAGTACTTGGCGTCGATCCAGGGCACCGTCTCCACGATCTTGGCGGCCGTCATCATGGCGCCCTGCTCGCCGTGCATGAACTGGCTCAACGAGGCCGTGAAGAACTCGATGCCGAGCTGGGTGTACTCCTTCTCCGACCATGTGGCCAGCGGCGAGCCCGGCAGCCGCCCCGCGACCCGGGCCACGGCCAGCATCGGGCTGTCCTGCTCGGCTACCAGGCGCTCGGGGTCGACGTCGGTGGCCCAGTCCAGGTCGGTCACGCTGTTCCACTGCGAGCCCATGGCCTTGTTGTAGAGCGTGACCAGTTGCGTCCGGTTCCGCTCGTAGTCCCACAGGAAGGCCCGATCGGCATTGTCGTGGATGATGTGGATGGCCTCGTCCATCTCCCCTTGACTCGGCGGCGGAGGCGTGACCCCCGCCCCCGTCTCCGACCCCGCCCCAGACGTCTCCGACCCCGACCCGACCGTCATGTCAGTCAGCTCCTCTTCCCGCCCATGTTGGCGTTCGGCGCCGCCTTCTCGACCAGCCCGGGGATGACCCCGCCCAGTTCGGCCGGGTCCCAGCGGTCGTCCTTGTCGACCCCCGGCCCGGCCACCCAGCCCTCGGCCACCGAGATGTTGCCGCCCATGACGTTGAAGACCCGCCCGGTGATGGCCGCCGACTCGGGGCTGCCCAACCACACCACCAGCGGAGCAATGTTGCCCGGGTCCAATGGGTCGAACTCCTCGGGCTTCTTGGCCGCGGAAGCAGCGCCCATACCCAGGTTCTCGGTCATCCGGGTCAGGGCGGCCGGGGCGATGGCGTTGACGGTGACGCCGTAGCGGCCCAGCTCCATCGCCGCAATGATCGTCATGGAGGCGATACCGGCCTTGGCCGCCCCGTAGTTGGTCTGCCCCACGTTGCCGTAGATCCCCGACGGCGACGTCGTGTTGATGATCCGGGCATCGTTGGTCTCGCCCGCCTTGGAGCGGTTGCGCCAGTACTCACTGGCGTGGCGCATCGGCGCAAACGTCCCCCGCAGGTGCACCCGGATGACGGCATCCCACTCCTCGATCGTCATGTTGACCATCATCCGGTCACGGAGGATCCCGGCGTTGTTGACCAGGACATCGATCCCGCCGAAGGTGTCGATGGCGGTCTGGATCAGCCGCCCGGCCCCGTCGTAGTCCGAGACGTCGTCACCGTTGGCGACGGCTTCGGCGCCCATGCCCCGGATCTCGTCGACCACCTCACCCGCCGGACCGGCTGAGCTCCCTGTCCCGTCGACCTCGGCCCCGAGGTCGTTCACCACGATCTTGGCGCCCTGGCTGGCGAACTCGAGGGCGTGCTCACGCCCGATGCCCCGGCCCGCCCCGGTGATGACGACGATGCGACCGTCGTTGATGCCCATGATGTTCGCTCCTTTGTCTCGTATCCCTCGTATGTCTCGGATCTCGGATCTCGTATGTCGCTACCGCTGCCGTCCTGTCCCCGCTGCTGCTCCCGCTGCCGCCGCTCGATACTGGTCACGCAGCAGCCGCTTGTAGATCTTCCCCGTATCCTCGCGCGGCAGGTGGTCCACGAAATCCACCGTGCGTGGGCACTTGAAGTGGGCCAGCCGAGCCCGGCAGAACGCCATGAGCTCGGCCTCCAGCTCCGCGCCCCGGGCCCCGGTGACCACCACCCCCTCGGCCGGCTCCACCACGGCCTTGACCGCCTCGCCCCACTCCTCGTCGGGCACCCCGATGGTCGCCACGTCGCCCACGGCCGGATGCTCGAGCAGGACGGCGTCGACCTCGGCCGGGTAGATGTTCACGCCGCCCGAGATGATGAGGTTGGCGGTGCGGTCGGTCAGGTACAAAAAGCCCTCGTCGTCCATGTAGCCCATGTCGCCCAGGGTGAAGTAGTCGCCCCGGAAGGCATCGTCGGTCTTCTCGGCGTCGCCGTAGTAGTCGAACTTGCTGGCGGCCGGGGCCCGCAGGAAGACCAGGCCGATCTCGCCCGGGGCCACCGGATTGCCGTCGGGGTCGGCCACCTTGACCTGATCGGCCAGCATCGGGCGCCCGACCGTCCCCGGGTGAGCCAGCCAGGTGGCCGAGTCGACCAGCGTGCCCAGCCCCTCGGTGGCGGCGTAGTACTCGACCACGATCGGGCCCAGCCATTCGATCAGCGCCTGTTTGACGGCGACGGGACAGGGCGCGGCGCCGTGGATGATGAAACGCAGCGACGACAGGTCTGACGCGTGCCGCACGTCGTCGGGCAGGGCCAGCATGCGGTGGAACATGGTCGGCACCATGTGGGTGTGGGTGATCCCGTGTCGCTCGATGAGCCGCAGCGTCTCGGTCGGATCCCAGTGCTCCATGATCACGATGGGCACTCCGTAGATGAACGGGATGGCGATCGAGAAGGCCAGCGGAGCGGCGTGGTAGAGCGGCCCGGTGCACAGATGGACGTCGGCGCTGCGCTCCCAGTCCTCGTCGTAGCCGCAGAAGTTGACGGTGGCCAGCGCGCTGGGCGCCTGGCCCTGGCGGTGCACGCCCTTGGGGCGACCCGTGGTGCCCGACGTGTAGAGCATCTGGGTGCCGATGACCGGGTCGTCGATGTCCGCCCCGTCTTCGGCGGCGATCACCTCGTCGTATGACGCAAACCCCGGTCGGTCGCCGCCCACGGCCAGACGGACCAGACCCGCCCCCGACCCCGACCTCGACGCCGCTGCACCCGCCTCTGCCGACGCCTCCGCGATCTTGTCGCCCAGTTCGGTCGCTCCAATGAAGGCCTTGGCCTCGCAGTTGGCGACGATGTACGCCGCCTCCTCGCCGGTGAGGTGCCAGTTGATCGGTGTCAGTCGCAGGCCGGAACGCTGCGCGGCGTAGAGCACCTCCAGGAATTCGGGCCGGTTGGTGCACATGAGGGCCACGCTGTCGCCGGGGGCGAGGCCCCGGGCCCGCAGCGCCCGGACCAGGCGGTTGATGTTGGCGTTGAGCTCACCGAACGTGCGGTTGCCATACGCCGTGATGACGGCCGGACGGTCGGGACCCTTCTCCGCCCACCAGGCCAGCAGCATGCCCTCGCCTGCCGCGGCGGCGCGATCCTTCACGACGACGTCGCCGCCGGTGTGAAGAGCGGCAGTTGCCGACCGTCGGAGAGGGGCTCCCAGGTCACCGTCACCGCCATGCCGGGGCGGACGTCCTCGGGCGCACAACCAACGATGTTGGTCATCATGCGCACACCCTCATCGAGGTCGACCAGGGCCACGACATAGGGCTCACCATGCGAAAAGGTGGCGCCGGTGGTCGCTGGATTGTGCTCAACCGTGGCCGCATGGACGATGGCCCGACCGCTGGCCGTGCGCCATTCCAATGTCGACCCGACCGACTGGCCCGACTGGCCCGACTGGCCTGCCGCCGAGTCGTCCGGCCCGGCCGTCGCGCAGTACGGGCAGAAGAACCGGGGGTAGAAGATCCCCCGATCACACGACGTGCACCACTGCACCAGCAGCGTGCCCTCACGGGTGGCCTCCCAGAAGGGGCCACTCTCGCCACCCACCGGCGGCTCCATCCGGGTCCGCTCCGTCTTGACCTGCTCGACCTGCTCGACCTGTTTGTCCTCCCCCTCGCCCCCGGCCACTGCTCCCACCCCGGCCGCCGCCGCCACCTCAGCCCTCGCTCCTCTTTCGCTCCCGGCCGTCACAGTGTCGCCTCGGTCCCCAACACGGCCGTGGACATGCACGAGAGCACGACGCCCGAACCGTGGGCCACGGCGATCTCGGGCCGATCGACCTGGCGGGCTTCGGCTTCGCCCCGCAACTGACGGACGGCCTCGACAATGAGGAACATGCCGTACATGCCGGGGTGAGTGAACGACAGGCCGCCACCGTTGGTGTTCATGGGCAGGGATCCACCCGGTCCGAGCTTGCCGTCCTCGACAAATGCGCCGCCTTCACCCTTGGCACAGAAGCCGAGGTCCTCGAGATGGAGCAAGGCGGTGATGGTGAAGCTGTCGTAGCCCATGAGGACGTCGACGTCCCCAGGCGTGATCCCGGCCGCCTCGAACGCACGGGACCCCGATACCGCACCCGGCGTCGTGGTGAGGTCCGGCATCTGGGTGATCATCAGGTGGTCGTGGCAGGTGCCGGTGCCCAACACGTAGACAGGCGGTTTGCGCAACGATCGCGCCATCTCGGCGCTGGTCATCACGAAGGCACCGGCCCCGTCGGTGACCAGGCAGCAGTCGAGGAGATGGAGCGGGCTGCTCTGCAGCGGGGACGCCAACACATCGTCCACCGTGATCGGAGTCTGGTAGCGGGCCCGTGGGTTCAGGGCGGCCCAGTCACGGGTGCTGACCGCGATCTGGGCCAGGTGCTCGGAGGTGGTGCCGAACTCGTACATGTGCCGCGAAGCCGCCAGCGCGTACGGGCCCATGGGCATGCGCAGCCCGAACGGCCACTCCCATTCGACCATCGGGTTGGGCCCGGCCAGCCCCCGCCTCGGCACCTGACGCTGGCGCCTCCGGTCGCTGCGCGGTGTCGACGCGTACACGCTGATCACGACGTTGCACAGCCCGGCGGCGATGGCGGCCGCGGCGTGCTCGAGGTGGACCTCGTAACTGGAGCCGCCGGTCATGGTCGAGTCGGTGAACGTCGGCGCGATCCCTAGATACTCAGCCAGCCCCATCGCCGACTCCGCGTGGCACACCCCATCGACGTCGCCCAGGTCCAGCCCGGCGTCATCGAGGGCGGCCAGGACCATGGCGACCTCCAGCTCCCGGCCGGTGCGTTCGAGCTCCCCGGTCGGTGAGACGTCATCGGCCACCCCGACCAGCGCCGCCGCCCCCCGCAACGACCGATCGACCCCCGTCATGCCCTCGAACATCCCCCCGACTCAGGTCTCAGGCTCAGATTCAGACTCAGATTCAGGATCAGGCTCGGGCCGGATCAGGCGTTCTTGGGAAGCTCGGAGAACGGGGTCACCCGGTCGTTGTTGGGTTCCTTCGGCAGCCCGAGCACACGCTCACCGATGATGTTGCGCTGGATCTGGTCCGTCCCCCCGTATATGGGTGGCGCCTGGGCGAACAGCGCCATCTCGGTCACGCTGCCGGCAAAGGGATCGCCGGTCGCCTGCGATAGCGAGGCCTTGTCGTCGGCGTTGTAGGCGTGCAGCATGCCCGACGGCCCGGCAATCCGCAGCCCGACGTCACGTGTCAGCCGCACGATCTGGCTCATCGATAGCTTCGACACGTTCGGCATGCCCGGGATGTCGCCGCCCTGCTCTTTGACTGCCTTGAGCCGCAGGCCGTTGAACCGCCCCAGCTCGCCCAAGGTGTACAGGCGGGCCAGATCCTGTCGGATGCCGGCATCACCGTTCACCTTGTTCTTCTGGGCCAGCCCGATCAGCATGCCAGCGCCGCCCCGCATGGCGGTCAGTGCGCCGCCGCCGCTTCGCCGGCCGCTGCTCCCATCCGACTGACCCGACTTGCCCGACTTGGTCGACTTGCTCGCCTTGCCGTTCGTCGGGGCCTGGACGAAGTCGCCCACCCGCTTGGGGAGCGCGCCCATCACGGTGCCCGGTTGGGCCAACCCGCCGCCGGCGGCGTTGCCGCCGCCTGAACCCAGACCGGCCCGCTCGTTCATCAGCGTGGTGTTGGCGGCGGCCCACCCGTGGTTGAGGCCACCGATGAGGGCGGCGTCGGCCACCCGGGCGTCGGTGATGAACACCTCATTGAAGAGCGTGTGTCCGGTCATTTCTTTGAGCGGCCGGACGTCGACTCCGTCCTGGAGCATCTCGAAGGCGAAGTAGGAGATGCCTTGATGCTTTGGCACGTCCACGTCCGTCCGGGCCAACAACATCCCCAGGTCGGCGTACTGCCCGCCCGAGGTCCAGACTTTCTGCCCGTTGATGATCCACTCGTCGCCGTCCCTGACGGCCCGGGTCTGCAGGCCGGCCAGGTCGGATCCGGCCTGGGGCTCGCTGAAGAGCTGGCACCACGCCTTCTGCCCGGTCACGATCTCGCGAACGTAGTGGTCGATCTGCTCCTGCGAGCCGTGGGCGGCGATCGTGGGGGCGGCCAGCAGCAGGCCGAGGCCGGCCGGCGCACCGAGCGCACCGAAGCCGGCGATCTCGTTCGACACCGCCACGGCGTCGGTGCGAGGGATCCCCTTGCCGTAGGCATTGCTGGGCAGGCTGGGGGCTGACCAGCCGGCCAGGCCGAGGCGCTCCCACCATTCACCGACGGTGAGGTCGGGATCCCAGTTCTGCTGCAGCCATGAGCGCACCTCGCTCAGGAGATCGTCGGTTTGCAGGGGCGTCGCGGTGTCGGTCACGTGGTTTCCTTCCGGTAGCCAGTCCGTCAGGCCCGTTCTCTCGTCAGACCTGCGTCTTGCCTACGTCCATATCCAAGTCGTCTCTATGTCGTGGTCTGAACCTATCCGTTACGTCCCGGATCAGGCGACTTCTCGTCCCCGACCGACCCAGCCCGATCCCATTGATCCCAGCCCTGATTCCTAATCCAGCGTTTCCCGCCTGGCCCCGCTCATCAGACGAGCCGTCCGGCCTGGAAGAGGGAGGAGAGGAGATCGTTGAGGTGAGTACACGTTGACGTGCCCACTAAGTCGTCCCTCACCAGAGCCCTGAGATCGCCCACCCGTTGTCCGACCAGGCGCCCGGCGCTGGCGGCGGCCTGCGGGCACTCGGCCCAGGGCAGCACCCGGGGCGTCGCCACGCAGGCCACGATCCGATCGCCCCCGTGGCCCCCGCCCCCGTCGCCGCCGGAAATGTCATCAGACGAGTCGTCAGACACGAGGGCCTTGACCGAGTACTCGTGCAGTACCGAGGTGGTGCCATCGGGGCGGGCATACGTGTCTCGGAACATGGCCCACACTTCGTCGCCGGTGCGCTCGATCAGACGCTGCCGACGCAGCGCTCCGGCGACCAGGTCGGGCATGGGGTGCCAACCCTCTCGATCGGCCGGTACCTCGGGTCCATCGGGGGTAGGGATCTCCCGTTGCCCCCGTATGTGCACCATCATCGATCCAGCTTCGGCCCAACCGGCGCAGACGTCGACGGGCATGCCATCGATGAACTGATCGGAGAGGGGACCGGGGAGAAGTCCGGAATAGAGGGTGCCGTATCCAGCCAACATGGCCACGACCGGAAGCTCGGTCAGCAGCACCGAGCGCAGGCTCCCCGGCTCGCACACCTGGTCGACCGCAGCCCGAAAGCCCCGACCGACGCGGCGGCCCACCAGTCCGACGGACCAGGGGGATTCGGGCACCACATTGAGCAGGACCAGCGTCAGGTCAGTCGAAAGCGTCGCCCGGCACGACGCCGTGTCATCGCCTTGGCAGGCGACGCCGGTGAGCTCGAAGCCACCATCAGGCCGGGCAAGGACTTCGAGATGGCTGGTCCGGCGGATGGACCCCGGCCGCCTCTCGGGCAGGTGGGGGAGGGGTTCGGCGAGCGCATGGGCCACGTGGGTCACGGCGCCAACGGTAGCGTCGCGGTATGGACCCACTTGCCAAAGCATTCGACGCCTGGATCAGCGCCCAGCGGGCGGCCCTCGACACCATGGTGCAGGCGACCGGAGTCCCGGGCACCGATGTCGACACGGCGGAGGGGTACCGATGGGTGACCCGGCTCTCGACCTTGGCCCTCGAGTGGCTGGTCGAGAAGTCCGACCCGCTCCACCCTCAGCTCTTCCGGCTCCAGGACGAGTACCGCAAGCTCCTCGTGGACAATCCCGACGTCAACTACCTCTTCTGCGTCCTCGATGACACCCGCAGCTACCGCCTCACCGGCACCCGCGGCCAGTGCGCCTACCTGGGCATGACGTTCGGCACGCCGTTCGGGCAGGGGGAGGTGGGAGGGCGCACGGGGACGCAGACCCAGACCCATATCGATGAGTACGACATCGGCCCGAACGGGGAGGTCGACATCCTGATCGCCCCCGCGGCGGACATGCCCGACCCCCGGCCCCGCAATTCGATCGTCTTGGAGCCCGGGACGGCGCAGCTGGCCATTCGGGAGACTCATTGGTGGAAGACGCCTGATCGCCTGTCGAACCTGCGCATGGAGCTGGTCGGGGACGTCCCGCCACCGATGCTCTCATCAGACGAGCTGGCCCCCAAGCTCGAGTTCGCCGCCATGTTCCTGCAGTTCGTCGGGGGGACGGCCGTCCAGATGTGGCACGACGCGGCGACGAACATGAACACATTCGGCGGTACGGCGGGTTCGGAGCACGTGGCGGCGCAGGACGACGAGGTGCGTTCGCACTCAAATGCCGAGATGACCTACCACGGCGGCCGCTTCCGGTTGGAGCCCGGTCAAGCCCTGGTGGTGACCGTGCACGAGCCGGAACGGCCGTTCCTGTACTGGGGCCTGACGCTGACCTCGCCCTGGATGGAGAGCTTTGACTACCGCTACACCACCACGGCGCTCAACAACGAGACCACACGTCGATCGGCTGACGGGAGCTGGCAGATGGTCATCGCGGCCGAGAATCCTGGGGCCGGCGTGGAGAACTGGCTCGATACCGGTGGTCGCCTGGAGGGCTACATGCTGGTGCGTTGGGTGCTGGCCGATGGTCCGCCGCATCCCACGGCCCAACTGGTGTCGGTGGCGGACTTGCCCCGCCCGGCCGGGACGAGGGCCTAGTCGCCGGTCGCAATCGCGGTCGAAATGGCGAGACGCCATCGAGCATTCAGACCTCTGAGCGGACCCCGAATCGCTCCTGATAAGGAGCAACCAGGGCCCGGTGGGTCGCCAGGTCGAGGCCGGTATCGCTGAAGGAGTAATCGTGACGGTTCGTCCGATTGGTGTGACGACTGCCGAGATACGACTCGAGGTTCTTGCGGAACTCCTCACTGAGTGGGAATTCCCATCGCCGATAGAGCGCCTCGATGGTGGCCATGGGATCTTTGACGAGGTCGTCATAGATGACGTCGCTGATCTGGTCTTGGGGGAGAGTGCCGCTGTCCCGCTCGGCAGTCACCTCGTCCATGACGTGCTCGAGTCCCATGCACATGAACTCCACGAGGACGGCATGGTCGACGTGGTTCGAATGCATGTAGTGGAGGGTGGCCATCAAATCCGCCAACGATCCGACCACCCGGAGGGGGTCGCGATGGGTGATGACCACCTTGGCGTCGGGGAAGGTGGCGAAGAGTAGGGGCAGGGCGGAAAGGTGGGACGGTGCTTTGAGGACCCACCGGGTGGTGGGGGTGGCCCACTGCATGGTCTGGAGCATGCGGCGGAGCCAGTCGTAGATGGGCGCCTGGTCCTGCCCACTCCTCCAGATGGTGTACTCGGCGACGTTGTACAGACCGGTGTACATGTCACTCGAGAACTGGTGGGCGAAACCGAAGATGTCCTCAGTGGGAAGGTTGCCGCCGTTCTCGTGCATGGTGGTGAAAGCAGGGACGATTTCGTCCATGAGGGTGATCTCGTCGTCACAGAGCTGAGGCCGATGGCCGGGATTGCCCACTGCGGCCCGGGACCGGGCGCCGGCGGGGACCGTGTGGAGGAACTCCCACAGGAGGGGTGGGCGATTGTCGGGGTCATTGGCCAGGAGCTCGTGGAGGAGCGTGGTACCAGACCGCCCCAGTCCCGTGACCACGATCGGGGCATGAATGGATTCTTCGGCGATGGCCGGCTCCTCGCGCCACAGATCGACGAGGCGCAGCCGGTTCTGCAAGATGATTTGCAGTTCGCCCCGGGTGCGGAGGCGGCCTGGCAGATGGAGTCTGGCCTCCTCGTTCAGGGAGCGACAGAGGCGGCGGAAGGGCTCCTCCCACCACGTGTCACCGAAGTCGTCGAGCCCGGTGGTTTCTTGAGCCGACTGGCGGAGCAGGTCGGGCTCGAGGGAGATGAGGGAGCGACCGTCATCACCGATGCCTTCGCCCAGGGCGATGAGCTTGTCGGCCCAAGGGCTACGCGGCGGAGGGGTCCAAGGCACGGGACGCAACCGTAGTGTTCAGCAGGGTGGCCCGCCGCCACGCTGGGTGAGGGGAGAATGGCTCGGTGAACCCGACCAATCTGACAGTCGACGACATCGGGCAGCTCTTGGCGTCGGGAGCAGCTGGTGAGCCGGTGGAGGAGGGGGCGTCGTTCACGCACCTCGATCACGCGCTGCAAACGGCGACGTTGCTGCAGGCTGAGGTGGCGGAGCGGGACCAGGGCGAGCACGATGACGCGCTGATTGTCGCTGGCCTGGTGCACGACATCGGGCATTTGCTGCCCGGGGTCGGTGACGCTGAACACGGCGCGGCCGGTGCGGCGGGGGTGCGGACAGCGCTGGGGCAGCGGGTGGCCGGATTGGTGGGTCTGCATGTGGCGGCCAAGCGGTATCTCGTGGCGAGCGGGGGTGGGGGCACGTACGGGGGAGGACTCTCCGCCGGCAGCGTGGTCTCGTTGTCTTTGCAGGGCGGACCCATGTCATCTGAGGAGCGCTCCCGCTTCGCGGCGTTGCCACTGTTCGGCGACGCCGTGGCGCTTCGGCGGGCCGATGACCGGGGGAAGGTGGACGGGCTGGTCGTGGACGGATTAGCTGCCTGGATGGAGGTGGTGCGGCGGGTCGCCGCCGGCGTGGCCTAACCGCGCTTGGGGGTTACTGCAGGGAATAGCGGACCATTGCGAGCTGTTGAGCCCAGCCGAACCAGCTCACTCCTTGCGTCTCGTCCAGAGTGGAGACGGGCGCGAGGTCATCACCCGGCCACTCGGCCCGATGAAGCGCAAGATGCCGTTGGCATTGCCTTTGACTTGCCAAGCCTTCTCATGGACGCGGTGATGGTGATGGCTGCACAGGGTGGCAAGGTTTTCGAGATCGGTTGGCCCCTGGTCGGCCCAATGCACAATGTGGTGGACGTCGGTAAATTTGGAATTCTCGCATCCGGGGAATCGACATCGACGGTCGCGACGCTGCGCTTCCCGACGTTGGGCGCCGGTAGGGAATCGACGGGCACGGCCCTCGAACATGGTGTGGCCGAAGGCGTCATCGAGAGCGAGCGAGATTGTGGCATCGCAACTGATGCGGCGGATGGCCTCGGGGCTCAGAAGCCCAAGATGCTCGATCTCTGCCGTCCCGGTGCCCCCGCGCAGCAGCGAGAGGTCGGTATGCGCCACGACGAAGAAGCCGTGAGGCGACATCACCCCATTGCCGTCGCTTGTCGAGTCGATGAACTCACCGACTGAGCCACCACCATCGCGACGGCTACCAACGTCGCGTGCGTCGCCCTGTCTGCCGCCCGGCGTTCCCGACGGCGCCCCCGTCGACGATCCGGGACCAGGACCAGGACCAGACCGTCGGCGACCACCAGCCGCCCGGCACAGATTGAACAGCGCGTCACACTGGCGCTGGTCGTAAGGAGTCTCGCCGTCCGAAGGGATCGCCTTGGCGCCATCGGTGATCACCGCACGGACCACGGAATACATCTCAATGGGCAGTCTGGCGCTGAGCGAACACCGGGCGTCGTTGAGCCTGACGTATCGGCCTTCGTACTCCGCTAGATCCTGGGCGTCGGTGATCTCCCGTCCGCCGCGCACCAGATCCCTGAGCTGACTGACCGAGCACTCCTCGGCTTGACGCAGGACGGAGGCATCAGTCTCGGGAGTGGCCAGGTCGACCACGGCGCAGACCTTGTCGAAGGTGAGGGCGCCTACCCGCAGGCCTTGGGACAGGTGGGGGAGATCGTCCAGTCGCTCGGCCACATGCGCCCAGGCGCGGCCCGTTGCTTCGGAGACGCCACAGCGCTGAGCCAGCCACGATCCCAGGGAGGTCGCCCCCTCGGTCCGCCAAGCCTCCCTCTTGTCAAGCTCGCCCACGATCCCCAGGAGCGACCCGAGAGACGCGGCAATCACCGTTCCGAGCCGCTCGGCCTCCGCCATGAGCTCCGCCGTCGAGGTCTTGGTCGTCACGGGAGCCACATCGAAGGAACCGTCGGCCGTCGGGCCGATACGCGCCAACGTCACCCGAAATGCTGCAGGGCGAGCGATATCTCGTCGTCGACGACAGTGGTCATCGAAAGGTGTGCCGTCGACCAGCCCGGTGAACAGCCCGACACCGACCGCACCCCGAACCAGTCGTGGGCGGCGGTCTCATCCGAAGCGGCCTGATCAGGGCGTCAATCCAATCAGCTGGCCTGGCTGACCGAGCTCATGTTGAAGTCGGGAATCCGCAGTGGCGGCATCACGCAGCGATTGAGGTACTCGCCCAACTCCCGACCCAGGGCACGAACGCTGGTGCCGACTTCGGTGGCCCGGGCCAGCAAGTCGACCGGGCTCTCATTGAAGCGGAAATTGTTCGCCGCCCCCACGACCTCGCCGTTCTCGACCACATAGACGCCATCGCGAGTGAGCCCGGTCAACAGCAGCGTGGCCGGATCCACCTCGCGGATGTACCACAGGCAGGTCAGGAGCAGCCCGCGTTCCGTCCGCGACACCATGTCATCGACGGTCCCGCCGTTGGTCACACCGGGACGAGTGCCCCGGTCCTCGGCCCGCAGGACCAGGTTGTCGATGTAGGGCGCCATCTCGACGCCCGAGCGGGCCGCTCCGGCCCGGTGATAGCGCAGGTGCGCAAGACGGCCGTCCCGGATCCAGTCGACCCGCCGGATGGGCAGACCGTTGTCGAAGACTGACGCTTCACTGCCCGAAGAGCCGACGGCCACAAACGGCAGGCACTCCAGCCCCGGCTCGAAGGGGTCGCTGTACAAGGTGAAGGGCAACATGGAGATCTGCTCACCCACGCGGGTGCCGCCGGCGTTCGTCCCGGACGAGAAGACCGTCCGACCATCCTCGGCGTCCTGGCCGCCGAGCGCGTAAAAGTTGAGTGATCCCATGAGGTCGGACACCCCAGATGGCGGCAGGATTACCTCGTAACGACCGGCATCGAGGGAGATCGGCCGGCGGGCCCAGTCCAAGCGCCGCCACAGTTCGGCCTCCATCTCGGGGAAGGCGAGCCTCTCCATGTGCTCAGCTCCGGCACCGGTCCAGGCCGACCGGGCTCCATCGGCTGAGCGACCGACCAGGTTGACCGACCCCGTCGGCTGCGAGAACGAAAGACGCACCCCGGTCGAGCTCCCTAGATACAACGTCGACACGCCGAACTCGGCAAACCCCGCCAGCACCACGTCCCGCTCGCGGGCCCGCCCGAACGCCCCCGAGAGCCCGGACAACACATTCCCCAAAGCCGAGAGGTCCGTCTCGACCGGCGACCGCCCGAAGGCCACCGACGACGCGGCACCTCCGCCACCCGCCGCGCCCATTCCATCGACCAATGGGAACGCATCTTCGGCTGGCGGCGCCCCTTGGGCATCCGTCAACGCGGCCGACACCATCCCTTCCACGTCGACCACACCGCTGCGCCGGGACACGCCGACTGCACCGGCTGCCATGGCCACCACGGTGACGGTGCGATCTCGTCGGACGCCGTTGGTCGTCGTCGTGTTGAGCGCAAAACGCACGTCCGCGTGGCTGGTCTCGTCGACCAGCACGATGCAGCCATCGGCGCCACCCCGGGAGGCCGCCGCCAAGCCGTCCTCGACCACCGACTGCGCCTCAATCATCGACCCATCACCCGCGACCGCCGACCGGTCACCGTCCGGCCTCCTCCCGGGCATTGAGCACACGCACGCCCCGCACCAGGACCGACGGGCAGCCATGGCTGACCGGCGCCACCTGTCCCGGTTGGCCCTTGCCGCAGTTGAACGCCCCACCGAGGACCCAGGTCGACGCCCCGCCGACGGCCTCCATGGCGCCCCAGAAGTCGGTCGTCGTCGCTTGATACGCCACGTCCTTCACCTGCCCCGCCAGCTTCCCTCCCTCGATCTTGAAGAAACGCTGGCCGGTGAATTGGAAGTTGTAGCGCTGCATGTCGATGGACCAGCTCTTGTCACCGAGGATGTACAGGCCTCGCTCGACGCCACCGATCAGCTCCTCGGTGGAGGGGCCATCGCCGCCGGAAGCACCCGGAGCCTGACCCCGGGCTGGAGCCAGCGACACATTGGCCATCCGCTGGATCGGCACGTGGAGCGGCGAGTCGGCGAAGGCGCACCCGTTGGAGCGATCGAAGCCCATGGACGAGGCAATCGAGCGGTCCAACTGATAGCCCACGAGGACGCCGTCACGGACCAGGTCGAAGGATTGCGCGGCCACACCCTCGCTGTCGATGGCCACGGTGGCCAGGCCGTGCTCCACCGTTCGATCGCCGGTGATGTGCATGACGGGCGATCCGTACTGCAGCGAGCCGAGTTGATCGAACGTGGCGAACGAGGTCCCGGCGTACGCGGCCTCGTACCCCATGGCGCGGTCCAACTCGGTGGCGTGTCCGATCGACTCGTGGATGGTCAGCCAGAGATTCGAGGGGTCGACGACGAGGTCATAGGTTCCCGCCTCCACCGACGGAGCGGCCAATTTCTCGGCCAACAACTCAGGGAGTGCAGCCAGTTCGGCGGTCCAGTCCCACCCGGCCCCCGCCCCGGTGCCGACCGGGTCGCCGGCGAGGTACTCCCAACCCCGACCGACCGGCGGCGCCAGTGTGCGCATGGTCTCGAAGCCGGAATCGCTCAGCGCCAGTGCCTCGAGTTGGGGGTGCAGGCGGACGCGGCGTTGGGTGGCCCGGGTGCCGCCCAGATCGGCCAGATATGTCTCCTCGCTCACACTGAGCACCGAGGCGGTGACGTGCGAGACGGTGGCGTGGTCGAGCAACGGCCGGCTCCACCCCTCGAGCAGGGCCACCTTGTCGGCCAGGGGCACGCCGGCGGGATCGATCTTGAACGGGCTCGTCCACACCACTTCGCCGTGGGAGGGTTCGGGGGAGAGGTCGACCCGCCCGCCTCCGGCCTGGGCGGTGACCCGAGCGGTGTCGATGGCCTGGCGGACCAGGTTGGCCGCCTGGGTCGCGCCGACGTCGACGGTGGCGGCGAACCCGACGGCGCCGTCGACCACCACCCGGACCCCCATGCCCAATTCCGTGTTGTCGGAGCTGCCTTCAGGGACGGCGTCGCGCAGTCGGACTTCTTGGGAGCGGATGCGCTCGACCCGGATCTCGGCGTGGGCGCAACCTGCGGCTTCGGCAGTCGAGAGAGCGGCGTCAGCCAGGGCTCGCAGATCGTCGGCGGGGAGGGGCACTATGTGTCGGCGGTGCCCGGGGTGCCCGGGTGCCGGGTGCCCGGGGTGCCCGGGGTGCCTGGGACATCGTCAGGACCCGGAGCGGCGCCGCCCGGCGCAGTGGGTTGGCGGGCGGGGAGGCCGGCGGCGATGTAGATGGAGTCGATGAGCTCCATGGTACGGATGGCGTCGGAGGCGGTGGTCGGGAACGGGGCACCGTCTTCGGTGGCGGCGGCGAAGGCCTCGAGCTGGTAGTCGTAGGTGGCCCGGCGGCTGAACTTTTCGCGACGCGTTCCCGAGGCCGTCTCGACCTTCACCCGGTGGCCGAAGTGGGGGGCGAATGGATTGAAGACGGAGAGCGTGCCGTCGCTGCCGGTGACCTGGGCGTGCATGTGCAGCAAGGAGGCGGAGAACATGGAGCAGCGGATGCGCGCCGTGCCACCTTCGGGGAGGGAGAAACGGGCGTCCATAGCGCGGTCGACGCCGGCGGAGGACAGTTTGGCCTTGGCGCTCGATACCCGCGGGCCCGCCGCTAACAATCGCAACAGCGAAACGGGATAGCAGCCCATGTCCATCGTGGCGCCGCCGGCCAGATCGAGTTGGTAGCGGATGTCGCCCTTCTTGGCCAAAGGGGCGGAGAAATTGATGTCGATGTCCTGGATGGCGCCGAGCTCCCCTGAGCGGACGATCTCGACCAGGCGCTTGGACAAGGGGTGGTACTGGTAGTGAAAGGCTTCCATCACCACCAGGCCGTGGTGGGCGGCGTCGGCCTCGGCGACCAGACGCGCTTCATCGGCGTTGGCCGTGAAGGGCTTCTCGCACAGGACGTGTTTGCCGGCATTGAGTGCGGCGATGGTCCAGCGACCGTGCAGGCCGTTGGGGAGGGGGATGTAGACGGCATCGATGTCGGGGTCGTTGAGCAGCGCGTCGTAGGTCGGCGCGATGCGGGGGATCTTGTGCTTATCGGCGAACTTCTGCGCCTTGTCGGGGTTGCGGGCGGCCACGACGGCCACTGTCGCCCGACCCGTGCGTTGTGCCGGCTTGATGAGGGCGGCCGGCGCGATCTTGGCGGCACCGAGTATGCCGATTCTCAGCATGCGACCCCCGACATGGTGTCGGCATGATCGGGCGCATCGATGGGCGCCTCGACGGGCGCATCGGTGGGCGCATGAGTAGGAGCAGGAACAGGGTTGCGGGCGGGGATGGCGATGTGCGGTGTGGCGCTGAGCGGCACGTATCGACTTCTCATGGGGTCGGACGCTAACGCAGGTTCGGGCACGGAGTAGCAGATTGCGCACCGAGCAACGGGGCGGTCCTGACACGGGGCCACGCCGTGTGGCGGGGCCGGCGATCATCTGCCACCATCGTCGAGTCATGGCGCCGCCCACTTCGGATCCCAAGGCTTCGGACCACGCAACGGGCGTGGGGTCCGGAGCGACCGTGCGGCGGGCCACCCAGACCGATGTGGATCCCATGGCGGGCCAGCTGGCTCGCACCTTTTTCGATGATCCGGTGATTGCGCACATCTTCCGCAATGAGGACCGCCGCCTCGCCGGGCTACGGCGCTTCTTCACCACCCAGATGCGGGCCGACTACCTGGCCTTCGGCGGTTGCTACACCACTGACGACCATTCGGGGTCGGCCATCTGGGCCCCGCCGGGCAAGCCGTACCTGACCGGGCTTCGGAGCATCGCCGCCCTGGCGCCCGTTCTCCCGTTCGTCGTCGCTCACCTGAAGACGACCCTGCAACTGTTGAACCTCATCGAGTCGATGCACCCAAAGGAGCCTCACTGGTATCTGGCCACCCTTGGGACGGAACCGGCGCGCCAGGGGCAAGGCGTGGGCTCGTCGCTGATGCGACCCGTCCTCGACCGTTGCGATCAGGAAGGGTTCGGGGCGTATCTCGAGTCCTCGAAGGAGCGCAACGTCCCGTTCTACCGCCGCCACGGTTTCGAGGTCACCCGGGAGGTCGACCTCCCGGGTGGTGGCCCCAAACTCTGGACGATGTGGAGGCCTCCCCGCCCGCCCGACGCATGACCCCCGGCGGGGTTGCCGGCGGGCGGGCCGGTCTTGTCCAATCCGGTCTTGTCCAGTTAGGCCGGGACCGCCGTCGGGTGGATGCCATCGGGCATGGCGAGCGAGTCGGCCACCACCAGACCCAGGACGTCGATGACGGCCTTGGCCGGTGCCGAGAGGAGACCTCGTCGGCGTTGGGCCACCCCGACCCGGCGTCGGGGCATCCCCTCGATGGGCAAGAGCGCGAAGCGCTCCCGCAGGTGGCCTGGCACGGCGGTGGCCGGGAGAATGGCCGAGCCGTAGCCGTCGAAGGCGAGGGATGCGATCATGCGGACCCCATCGAGCTCCATGGCGGGGCGCAGGGCGACCCGGGCCGGTACGACGGCGGCGTCGATCTCCGCCCGCAGGGCCGTGCCCGGAGCCGGGAGCAGAAGTTCCATGTCGGCCAATCGGGCGAGGGGGAGAAGAGGTTCCTTGGCCCAAGGATGATCACGCGGCACGACCAGCATGAGGTCCTCATCAAAGAGGTGGGCAGCGATGACCTCATCGCCGGAGAGGGGGAGGGTGACGACGGCCAGGTCCAATTGGCCCGAGCCGAGTTGGACCTCGAGCTGCATGCTGGATCCCTCCGCCACATTGAGGTGGATGTGCGGGTGACGGGCCCGCAGCAGGTCGAAAAGCTGCGGCACCAGCCAGCGGCCGGTAGTGCCGATCATGCCCAGGCGCACCGTACCGACCACTTCCTGGCGCAGGGCCACCACATCGGCCACCATGTCGGTGAGCTCGCTCATGACCCGGCGGGCCCGCTCGACCACGACGTCGCCCTCCTCGGTCAGGTGGCCCGAGGACCGGTCGACCAGTTGGACCTGCAGCTCACGCTCGAGGCGGGCGATATGGGCCGAGACGTTGGATTGGACCGTCCCGATCGTCGCCGCGGCCGCCGAGAAGCTCCCGGTGTCGGCAATGCCCAGAAGTGCTTGCAGATGTTTCAGCTCCATGGGACGATTCCTTCTCCACCTGCTTGCAGGAGTTCTCCTGTCAATCACATTATAAGATAGTAAGTATCTCGTAAAGCTGGTTGACAGATTGGTCGTGGACCGGCAGAATGGATCCCAGACCACAGAGAGACGGAATCCCCCCTCCATCCTCTGATGAGTCTTGTGAAGGGATCGCCAACCCCCCCCGGCGATCCCTTCACCTTTTTCCGGGACAGTTCGCTGTTCCAGGACGATCCCCGCAGTTGCGTATCGAGGCGCAGGATCGTTCAGGCCTCCGACGTTCGTTGCGTCATAAAACTGTGCTCGGTATTCTCGGTTGCGTGAAGAAATCGTGTGATCTGACAGCGGGTGAACCGTGACGGGCTCGGAGTCGGATCCGGCATCGACATCGGCAGGGGCGGCTGCGCCGGCCGGGGCACCAGCACCGACGCCGGCGGACTGGGGCGTACCACGTTCACGAACCATCACGTGGTTCGACCCCGGGCCTACCGCTGAGGTGGGATCAACCATCAGCGGTTTGGAGTTTGTCCGGGCCATAAGGGACGCGAGGGTGGCGCCCCCGCCGATGGCATCGGTCTTTGGCTTCGTGATCACGGACGTCGAGGTGGGCCGCGTGGTCTTCGAGTGCACCCCCGACGAGTCGGCCTACAACCCGATCGGCGTCGTGCACGGCGGCTTGGTCTGCACCTTGGCCGACTCCGTGCTGGGGTGTGCTGTGCAAACCACCCTCGACGCCGGGGTGGCGTATACCTCCGTCGACCTCAACGTCAGCTATCTGCGCCCGGTCACGGTTGAGTCGGGAAGGCTCCGGGCCGTCGGGAGGGTCACGAAGCCCGGACGGCGGGTGGCCTTCGCCTCGGCCGAGGTCTTCGACGCCAACAACAAGCTCGTGGCCACTGCGACCTCGACCCTGCTGATCATGGATGGGCGTGCGGCTGCGCCATAGGCGTTAGAGGGGGCCGACAAGGTCATATGCGCACATAGGGGCAAGAGGGGTCACGGGCGCAGAGGGTTATGGCAGGCCCCCGGCCCCGCCGCCCCCGGCCCCGCCCGCCCCGCCCCGGCCGCAACCGCTGCCGCGCCCCCATCAGCGGACCCAACTGCAGGTATGCCACACGCAGCCCACGTCGTAGGCTGGGCGCCCGTGGCCACCCCAGCACCGTCAGCCGCCTTCATCGATCTCGACCGCACCCTCCTCGCTCACGCCTCGGGCCTGGCGCTGAACCGGGCCCTGGTCGACGAGGGGGTGCTGCCCCAGGGACGTAGCCTGCCCGGGGACAAGCTGCTCTACACCATCAATGACCGCCTCGGCGAGAACCTCGTTTCGATGGGGCTCGTTCGGGCCGCGGCCCGGGTGGCCAAGGGTTGGCGCCAGGACCAGGTGCGCCAGGCTGGGAAGCGAGCCACGGCGGAACTCACCACGATGGTGGCGCCATTCGCCCCGCAGTATCTGGACGAGTTCCGCCAGGCCGGCCACAAATTGGTGCTGGCCACCACGACGCCGGCCGACATGATCACTCCGTTCGCCGAGGCCATGGGCTTTGACGACGTCATCGCCACCATGTACGAAACCAACGACGACGGGCGCTACACCGGCCGCCTGTATGAGGGCTTTGTATGGGGGACGGGCAAGCTCAAGGCGGTCCGGGCCTGGGCGGAGGATCACGACATTGATCTGGCCGAGTGCCATGCCTGCAGCGACAGCGTCTTCGATACGCCCCTGCTCTCCTCGGTCGGCTATCCGCACGCCGTCAATCCCGACCCGGGCCTGACCCTGATCGCGGCGGCTCGGCGTTGGCCCATCGCCCACTGGGACCGCCCGCCGGGTGTGCCGTCTCTGGTCGGGTTCGAGCCGTATCACGTGATCCGCCCGTTCGTCCGCCCGGCATCGTTCCCGTACGCCCGCTTCGACCTCGACGGGATCGAGCACATTCCGTCGTCTGGGCCCGTCTTGTTGGCCGCGAACCACCGCAGTTACTTCGACGTGGCGGCGCTGGCCCTCGTCGCCGCCAGAATCGGTCGCCCGGTGCGTTTCCTCGGGAAGAAGGAGATATTCGACGCTCCGGTCGTGGGAATCGTGGCCCGGGCCATCGGCGGTATCCCGGTCGACCGCGGCAGCGGGTCCGATCAGGCTCTGCGCGCCGCCGAGGCCGCCCTGCGGGCCGGCGAGGTGGTCATCGTCCTGCCCCAGGGCACCATCCCCCGAGGCGAAGCTTTCTTCGACACCGAGCTCTACGGCAAGACGGGCACGGCCCGCTTGGCCGCGGCGACGGGAGCGCCGGTGGTCCCGATCGGCTTGTGGGGTACCGAGGCGGTGTGGCCGCGCTCGGCCCGGATGCCCGACGTCACGCTCGTCCGCCATCCGCCGAAGATCACCGTCCGGATCGGTCGACCAATTCCGCTCGCACTGCGCGACGCAGTGGAGGACACCGCTGCCATCATGTCGGCCATTTCCGACTTGCTCCCCGAAGAATCGAGAGTGCGTCACGAGCCGACGGCCTCCGAATTGGCGCGCACCAAGCCTCCTTCGTGACGGAACAGTGAGGTATCGCCTCGCGCTCACCACGACACGCGCGGTCAACGCCACGTCGCGTCGTCTCGGCCGGGGCCAGGGCACGGTGGCCGGCGGTCGGGCCGGCCTCAAGGTCGACCCGCAGCTGCTGCGACGACTGACGGCGGGCCGGCGTGTGGCTCTGATCAGCGGCACGAACGGCAAGACCACCACGACCAGGCTGCTGGCCGTCGCGCTCGGCGCCCACGGTGACGACGTGGTGAGCAACGAGACCGGGTCGAACATGCCGCCCGGACACGTGGCGGCGCTGGCGGCCAACCGTCGGGCCAAGCGGGCCGTGCTCGAGGTGGACGAGATCTATCTTCCCCGGGTCCTGGCGGCGACCGGTGCCGACATGGTGCTCCTCCTCAACCTGTCGCGGGACCAACTGGATCGCACCAACGAGGTCCGGATGGTGGCCAACCGCTGGCGGGCCGCCCTGGCGGCGGCGCCGCACACGGCGGTGATCGCCAACGCGGATGACCCGCTGGTGGTCTGGGCGGCTGGGGCCGCGGCGCAGGTGTCATGGGTGGGTGCCGGCCTGAGTTGGCAGCTCGATGCCGCCGGTTGCCCCTCCTGTGAGGGGCGCATCACCTTTGCGAACGACGGCACCGGTGAGTGGCACTGCGAGTCCGGGTGCGGCTTCACCCGTCCGCCGGTCACCGCCACGCTCCTCCTGACCGATCACGGTTCGACCCATCACGGGCTCTGGGCCGATGGTCGCTCCTACGAGATCGCGTTGAACCTACCCGGACGTTTCAACCGGGCCAACGCGCTCATGGTGGCCGTGGCGGCCGAGACCGTGGGGATCGACGCCGCCGACGCGTTTGCCGCCATGGGCCAGATCGAAGAGGTGGCCGGCCGCTTCGCCACCCGGGTGCTGGGTGGCGTGCCGACCCGGCTCATGCTGGCCAAGAATCCGGCCGGCTGGAGCGAGCTGCTCGATCTGGTGGCGCAGGATCGCGGTCCTCTCGTGGTCAGCATCAACGCGCGGACCGCCGACGGGGCCGACCCGAGTTGGCTGTGGGACGTGCCCTTCGAACGCCTGGCCGGCCGCGCAGTGGTGGCCACGGGTGACCGTTGTGCCGATCTGTCGGTGCGCTTGCTCTATGCCGACGTGGCCCATCTGGTCGAGTCCGATCCTCTGTCGGCCGTGCGCATGGCCGCGACGATGGGCGACGACGCAACGCCAGTCGACCCAACACCAGTCGACGCAACGACAGCCGACGTCACCACCGTCGACGTCATTGGCAACTACACGGCGTTCGGCGAGCTGCTCGGGGCGCGGCCATGAGGGCGCCGCTGCGCGTGGTCGTCGTGTACCCCGACCTGCTCGGCACCTACGGTGACGGCGGCAACGGCCTGATCCTGACCCGACGGGCCCAGTGGCGGGGCATCGAGGCCGAACTGGCGCAGGCGTCGTCGGATGCCCCTCTGCCCGAGGCAGACGTCTACTGCCTGGGTGGCGGCGAGGACGGCCCCCAAGTGCGCGCCGCCCGAGCGCTCATCGACGATGGGACATTGGTGCGCCGCGTCGACGCCGGCGCCGTCGTCCTGGCGGTGTGCGCCGGCTATCAGATCGTCGGGACGACATTTCCGGGGGCGGACGGCTCGCCGCACGAAGGAGTCGGGTTGCTCGGACTGACGACCAGCAAGGGCGTGGGCTCGCGAGCGGTGGGCGAAGTCACGGCCGAGGTCACGGCCACCACCCTTGCTCCGGCAACGCTGCCCACGTTGACCGGCTTCGAAAACCATGGCGGTGTCACCACGTTGGCCGAAGGCATCTCGCCCCTGGCCCGGGTGACGCGCGGTGTCGGCAACGGCGACGGTTCGGGCACCGAGGGCGCCGTCACCGGGCGGGTGATGGGAACGTACCTGCACGGGCCGGTCCTGGCCCGCAATCCCGCGATGGCCGATCTCCTGCTGGCGTGGGCCCTCTATACCGACACCAGCGCCCTCATCCCACTCGATGACACGGCTCACGAGAGCCTGCGATTGGCGCGCCTCGGCCCGCAGCTCGCCGGCGGCTCCGGGCGCAAGGTCCGCCACAGGGTCCGTCGCCGAAAGGAGTGGTAGGTCAGCCTCGCGGAACAGCGAGACGTGTGCTGCGAACCGCCCTGGGCGTGACTACCCGACGACTACCAGACACCAGGGAGCAGCCTCCACCTGACCTGCTTGCGATATGCGTCGTACTGCTCGTTCGTAGCGAGGACGCGGTCCTCGGCCAGTGCCCGTCCCACGTTGCAGCCTGACGTGAACAACATCACGAGGGCATTCCACACGGAAATGCTCTGCAGCAGGTACCCGAACTGAAGCAAGACGTAGGAGGCGTAAATCGGATGGCGGACGACGGCGTACGGGCCACGCCGTACCAGCCCGCGATCGGCGGCGGCGAAGCCGAAGGAGCGGCCGAGGGCAAGGAACGACACGATGCAGATGGCGAGACCGAGGAGCTGGACGCCAAGGCCTGCCACAACCCCCCAATGCGGATGAGCGCCAACGGGCCGGAACAGCACGCCACCGAAGGTGCCGCCGAAAGCAAAAAGCCAGTCGCCGAGCCGTCGGGTCACCGTGCGGGCAGGCCGTCGGATGAGGTAGGCAACCACGACCCACATCTGCTCGACGAGGAACGCCGCGCCGATCAAACTGTGCGTGTGCAGGTAATACTCGACGCTCGCCTTCGCAAAGAGTGCCGCGCCGGCGGCTCCGACGAGGTTCCCCCCGATCCGGATGAGACGCTCAGATCGGGGAGACAGGAAATCAGGCTCCAACCAGCGGCGGGGCGGGGAGCGCCGAGGCTTCGTGCGGCTGGCTGATCGGGGAGAGGAAGCTTCCACACGTGCTCCATCGGATTGACGGCTGCCACCGGCCCTGAACATCAGCGACACCCGCTCTTGGGCGTTCGCAAACTCACCCGTCTCGTGGGGCAGCCGGCCGAGCCGGTCCCGATGATCGGGGGTGCTCGTCCCCGGTCCGCCGCTGCCAGATTCATGAGCCGCCTTTCGTTTCGACGCGTCCCATCAGCTCCCCAGCTGCCAAGATCAGCGGCCGCGGTGCTTAGCTGTCGGACCATGGTTACGTCGCGACGACGTGTCGTTCGATCAGCGCGTCGAGGCTGAACCGGCCAGAACCGAAAATCGCAACGACCAGGGCGAGGACGCCGAGCGCGAGATTCAATTGGTAGCCGGGAGGCGTCGTCTGATTGTTGATTCCAGTCGCCCAGGTGACGGTGATCATCGCCATAACCATGTCCCCGAAGAGAGCGACGCCGGCAAGGCGGGAGGCCAGGCCGAGGGCGAGGGCGACGCCCGAGCCCAACTCGATCACGCCCCCGACGACGGCGAAGAACCCACCCGGATGGAGGTGGGCGGTATTTGAAAAATAGAGAGCCGTCCCGTGCAGGCCCGGGCCGTTGAACGACCCGAAGAGTTTGCCGGCTCCGTAGTAGATGAAGATCCAGGCCAGTGCGATACGTGCCGCGACGAGGGCGAGGTCAGCGGGGAGCGGCGCGGTGCGGGTGCTGAGTACGGCGGCCAATAATGAACGGGCGCGTTGCCGACGCGTCGGTAATGAAGCGGTCACCATCAT
The DNA here is from genome assembly GCA_963821755.1 of uncultured Acidimicrobiaceae bacterium. GTDB lineage: Bacteria > Actinomycetota > Acidimicrobiia > Acidimicrobiales > RAAP-2 > Bog-473. Next base: position 854,214 of record CAWGEX010000003.1, on the reverse strand, counting down.
TCAGGCCACTACGGATTCTTCAGCGGTGCCTGGCGCGGCGAGATCGGCGGGAGACTCGCAGTCGAACGACCGATCCGAGCCACCTCCGTTCCGACGAGTCCCTCCCCGGGTCGACGGGTCCCCTTCAAGCCCGTCCCGAGTGGACCCGTCCCGAATAGACGCGAGATTCGTGCGGTCGTGCATCGGGCGGAACGGTGCCACGAGCTGCGCGGCGAAGACCGAGATGTGGCGCGGTCGCTCAGCCGCCTGTTCGACGACCAACGGTCGACCCGGCAGCCCGGTGTCGGTCCGGATCGTCTCGGGCGTCGGGAACACGGCCCGGTGGAAGAGCTGATCCCAGATTGTGAGGGCGAAACCGAGGTTGACGTCCTGTGGTCCGTCCAACTTATGGTGAATCCGGTGGTAGTTCGGACTGACGAACACGCGTTCGAGAGGTCCGAAGCCCAGGTTGGTGTTCGAGTGCGCGAACGCGCACGGTGGCTCCATAGATGACGAGGAGGGTTGTCGGGAGCGCACCGTTGGCCAGGAGCACGATCCCCGGGATGAGCGCAATGAGGTAGGACACATGGATGAGCGGGTGCGTACGAAAGACCGTGAGCACGCTCATGTCCTCTTGGGAGTGGTGAAGTTCATGGAAGCGCCAGAGCACTCGGACCCGGTGATTCCCCAGGTGCGCGAACCAATTCAGTCCGTCCATCGCCACAAAAATAATGGCAATCGCCCCCCAACGCGGCAATGTGTTGATCCTGGCCAAGACGAGCCACGGGAGCGACCGGTGGACCACCTCTGAGAAGGAGAGAGCCAACGCGGCGACGAGCGGCACGACGAGTGTCGCGTTGAGCACCGTGTAGAGGAGGTCCTGGCGGTAGCCGCGGGCGAAGATCGGGCGTCGTTGTGCCGGCCGCAGCCGCTCCACGATGAGGAAGAGCCCGATGATCACAAGGGTCAGCGGACCGACCACGACGACACGAAGACTCGTCATGGCACCGGCGAAGTCTGCACCACCCCAGCGATTGGCCCAACCGATCCCCACGAGGACGGCGGCCAGGGCGGCAATCGAACACGCGGGGAGATACACACGCGACGACAGAGCGACCCGCCCCCCCTTCGCTTCCCGACTGCTTCGCTCTGCTGGAGCTCGATCAGGAGCAGCAGCAGTAGGAACAGGAGTGGGGGAGCGAAGGGGCGCGGGCGCACGAGAGCGACCAGGCGCAGCTATCACAGACATGACGACCTCTCAGTCGCTAACTCGGGCGCTAGAACCCAGCGCCCCCGGTGCCGCTGCTCGACGAACCGGAGCCGGAACCAGAGCTCGAGCTCGCGCTGGCCGACTTGGCCGTCACCACCGCGAACCACTTGCCCCAGGTGTCCGACAGGTTGTTGCCGGTCACTTTTCCGGGACCCGAGTCTCCGACAAAGTAGTAGAGGGCTTTTCCGCCATACGTGACCTGGAGGACTCCGCCTGAGCGCTTCACCGTGCCGAGCTTGGACGCATTGACACCGGTTCCTGCGGTCGCCTTCGTCACTCCCTTGGGCAACACCAGCTCGGGCCAGATCGCGACGCACGCGCTGCTGCAGGGCGTGTTGTTCTTTTGCAAGGTGTAGAGCGTCTTGCCGCTCACGAGGTACGTGCCAACCTTGGCGTTCTTAGCGGTGGAGACGACGACTGTCTTCGACGCGCTGGTCCTGGCCGTCGTCGCACCTGCGCTCCCGACCACGAGGGCCGAAGTTGACAGCCCCCCTACGGCCAAAGCGAGGGCCGCCATGCGCCCAATGGGGAATCGGTGGGTCGCCTCTGGGTTTCGCGTTATCAATTCCATAGTCCTGGTCTCCTCGTGGTCTCTGGTCTGGGTATACGTGGAATATCGTCCGATGGATTGGTACAGCACGAACGAATTCGACGTCCTGGTCTGACAGCTGCATAGAAATACGGGTGAACGCCATGAAGGGATTGTGGTCAGCGCCAGGCCCGTCGTCACGAGGCAACCGGCCACCCTACGGTGCAGTGCGAACTGGGGTGGCAGTGAACAGGTGAGCTATTCGGGCCACCGCGTCGAGCCACGTCCACCCGCATTGGGCGGCGTATCGAGCGCCCAGGACCGGCGCCAGGCGGGCGCTTCGGGACCTCGATGGATGGTCTCGGCCCCTGGCACCGGCTCCACCTGGCTGATTGAGCGCCGCGCTTCCCACCAGTCGGTGTGTACCTCACGGGCCAGGGTCGCCACCGACGCCTCGATGCGGTCCGAGAAACGGTGGGCGTTCTCGCCCTCGTCGGGGGTGAGCGGCGCCCCGAACAGGACAGAGATCGGAGAGCGTCGCAACCCGCCCCCACGCCTGGACTCGGTGCCAGATCCTCCGGGGCCCCGAGCGCCTCGCTCCGCCGTCTTGGGCAGCACGTGGCGCGTGCCGTGCAGGTACACCGGAACCACCGGCCGACCGGTGCGCCGGGCCAGGTAGGCGGCGCCGCCCCGGAAGGGCTGGGTCCAGCCGTCGGGTGAGCGGCCCCCCTCGGGGAAGATGACCAGATTCCACCCGTCCGCCAACAGCTCAGCGGCGGCGTCGGCCGACCGGCGGTTGACCTTGCTCCGCTCAATGGGGATGGCGGCCAGTGAGAACGACCAGAGCACGGACTTCCAGGTGCGGTCGAAGAAGTAGTCCGAGGCGGCCGCCACGATCGTGCGATGGCGGAACTCGACCGGCAGGGTGGTCAACAGCAACGGGGTGTCGATGTGGCTGGCGTGGTTGGCAGCGAAGATCACCGGACCCTCGACGTGCCGCAGGTGCTCGAGGCCACGAATCGTGGCGGGGGCCATCACGCGTGCCAACGGGCGGGTGATGTTGTCCATGACCATGGCCCGGGCCAACCGCACCGGGTAACGGCGCGACCACTCGTGGTCGTAGTCCAGGCCGACCTTGCGTTCGGGATCGGGACGATCGACGGTGGTGGGCCACGAGGGTGCGGCCAGGGGGAATCGAGTTGAGCGGGCGCGGGCCATCAGGTGCTGGGCCCGATCGCCGACCGACGCCGCCATCAGCGCTGGCCGCAGTCGTGGCCGCAGTCGCGGTCGCAGTCGCGCGCATCAGTGCACGTCCGCCATCATGATCGGTGGCGCGTGCAAGTGGGTCAACGTGGGCGATGGCCCCACCACATCAGAAGCGATCTCCAGCGCGTCATTCAGCGACGACGCCGGTGAGAACCCCAGTCGCCGCACCGCCTTGGGATCGCCCCCCACGATGATGACCCGACCCAGATGCTCGAGCGCATGGGCGCACCAGTACCACATGTAGAACGGGTGCACGCCGTGGTAGGCGTGGCCCGTGCGGTAGAGGTGGATGTACCACGGATCGGTGGCGAAGGACTCCTCGAACTCCTTGGAGATGCGCACCGGGTCGACCGTCTCGGTCAAGACCTGCTCGTAGAAGTCGATGTAGCTGGGATGGTGACCCGGGTGGAACTCGGGTCGGGTCGGGTGGCGCAGGATCAGGACGCCACCTTCTCGCACCAAGGGCCGACCTCGATACAGGTTGAAGAAGTACCCCAGCCCCAGACACGCCACCAAGATTGGGTTCATGATGGAGTTGACGTTGTACGGGCAGATGTAGGGCAGCCCCAGCGTCAAGATGTCGGTCTGACCGGTCACGTCGACCCCTTGCTGGGCCCACACGTTCTCCGTCGTGACTGCGTGCACGGCCTCGACCTCGCCGGCCTGCACCGAGGTCATGGCATGCGGGTGACTCGATCGAGTGGAAGATCTGGCGGGCCAGGCGGGGTGGCGCCTTCCCGAGGGCGGCCGATGACGCCGCATATGAAGCCCGGTCCCGCAGGTTCCACTCCCATTCCCGCTTCTGCAGGAATTCAAAGCTCTTGGGGAAGGTGTCGGTGTTCAGCGTGGTCTCGATCTGGAAGATCTTGACCCCGGCCTCGGCGATGAAGCGGCCCATGCGCCAGTTCGACGAGTGCAGTTCCGACGCCGGCGCATCCATGAAGGACTTCGAGTGCTGCATGGTCTGCGGGTTGTGGTGGTGGCGCAGCGACCGGTAGGAGGCCAGCCCGGTGGCCACGCTCTTGTGCCCGCCGTCCATGGCCACCAGGTTGATGTTCACGTAGACCAACAAATCCGACGTGGCCGCCCGCTTGTTGATCTCAATGTCCTCACCCCCGTCCGTCTGGCCCAAATGGATCAGGTTCTCGGGGTCCTCGGCGTCGTGTTGGGTGAGCAGACCGTGGGGTGCAAAGGCGTCGTACACCCGATGTCCGAGTGCGTGACGCAACTCGTCCTCGGTCATCCGTCGATGCAGGGCCAGCGCCGCCACCAGCATCACGTCATCAACGCCGGCGTCCGCCGCCATGTCGAGCACGGTCTCGATGACCATCTGGCGGATGTCAGGTGCCTCCATCGGGGGCAGAGGCAGCGAGATGTCGTCGAAACAGATGGTGAGCTTCATGCCGGCGAAGAGCAACGCCGGCAACGGGTCGCGGTCGCCCAGCGGGTTGAGCAGGGCGTGGCGGATGGCGCCGTAAGGATCGTCGAGTGCCTTCATGGGCTCGGGTGCGTAGATCACCCGGCTCCCCTCGGGCAGGGTCTCGACGGTGAAGCCCTCGCCGTTCCAGAAAAGGGTCGGCGGGGTGGACTTGTCCACCTCGAGCACGAAACCGGGACGGCGGCTCATCGGGTGCGTCCTTTCGCTATGTCGAAGGCAATCTTGACGGCGCCGCGGCGCCCGGCCGCGCCGGCATGGGCCACGGCCTCCTCGAAACGGGCCAACGGGTAGGTGGCCGAGACGAGTGACCCCGTCTTCTGCGCGGCCACCACCTCGAAGGACAGCTCGAAGGTCGAAATCGCCTTCGGCGTGGGCGGCTGCGCCCTTCCTGCCGCCTACCTTGCCGGCAGGAGCCCGAGCAGATCCAGTCGTCGGGTCGGATTCGGTCCCGTAGGCGTACGCCCCGGCCAAGCGGACTTCGCGGTGCCACAGCGGCGCCAGATCGACCGTCACCTTGCCCGGCATGCCGACCAGCGCCACGGAGCCCCGGGGACGGACCATGGCCAGGCTCTGGGCGATCGATTCGGCACTGCCCACGCAATCGAGCACGACATCGGCCCCCCCTGACAGCGTGACGGTTTCGCCCGGGTCGCCGCCGAAGGACAGCGAGTGCGAGCTGCGGCGCACGGCGCGGGGCAACTGGCACTGGTGGAAGTGCCTCGGTGGCGCCGAAGGCCCGGGCCAGGCGTTGCTGGTGGGAGTACTTGGCTCCGACCAGTACCACCCGAGGAGTCGGGCATCGACCGGTCGAGGCCAGGTGGGTCAGGGCGGCGATGACGGTGAGGCCCAGGGTGCCGGCGCCCAGCACGGCCACCACGTCGTCGTCGCGGATGCCGGCGCCCAGAACGGCATGGACGGCGCAGGCCACGGGCTCGACCGTGACGGCATCGGCATCGCTGAGCCCTTCGGGCACGGGGAAGAGTTGACTGGCGTGGGCCACCAGGCCGCTGGTGGACCAACCGCCGCCGGTGTCGGCGCAGTAGCCGGTTTGCAGGCCGGGCCGGATATGACCGAAGGCCACCCGCTCGCAGTTGCCGACGCGGCCGGCCGCGCAGGCGGCGCAGGGCGGTTCGATGCCGCGGGCCGCGCACCCGAGCACGGGCTGGAGGACGACCCGGGTGCCGGCCGGCAGGGCCCGACCGTCGGCGGCCACGCCGGCATCGGAGAGCAGCCCCACCACCTCGTGCCCCGGCACAAAGGGAAAGGACACGATGTCCTCGAAATAACGCGAGCTACGGCCATCGAGCGTCGCCAGGTCCGAGCCGCAGATGCCCGACAACAGCGGATCGATGTGGACCCACCCGTCGCCGGGCAGCGCGGGTGCTTCGTGGTCCAGCAATCGGAGGGGCCCGACACCGGCACCGCGCCCGGAGCCGAAACTCGAAGCGATCCGGGCGGCGGCGAAGCGGGGGAGTGAGCGCTCGAAGAGTAGGGTGCTCATCTGCCGATCACCGCCTTGGGCGACCGACCGGCCCGAGGCGCCAACGACCCCAGCCCGGTCCGGGCGACCAGTCCGGACCGCGGCGACTTCACGTCGAAGGGCCCGATCGGCAAGGGGCGGTGCGATCCGCCGTCGGCCTTGGACCAGTGTTCGACGTGCCAACCGCGGCGCCGGGCGATGGCGGCCAGACGGGATTCGGGATTGACGGCGACCGGGAACCCGACCGCTTCGAGCATGGCCAGGTCGCTGGCCGAGTCGGCGTACGCCACCGACTCCTCCAGGGACAACGAGTGCTCGTCGGCGTACTCGGTCAGCACCAGGGCGCGGGACTCTCCGATGGGCGGGAGGCGGGTCAGGTGGCCGGTCAGGCGGCCATTGCGGGCGTCCATGTGGGCGCAGACGATGTCGTCGAAAAGGGGTCGCACCGGTTCGATGATGAAGTCGAGGGCACCGGTGATCAGCAGGGTGCGATGCCCGAGCGCCCGGTGGGCCCGGACCCGGGCGAATCCCTCGGGGAAGGACTTGGTCAGCAGTTGCTGGTGGAACAACTCCCACGAGTCGGCCTGCAACTGGGCCAGCGGGGCGTCCTCGAACTTGCGGTAGAACGAGACCAGGAAGTCGCCGCGGTCGCGCCGGTCGAGCGCCAACAACGCCGGAGCCTGGCGCACCAGGTCGGCCACGAAGCGGGCCCGGCGCCCCGGCGGCAGATGGCGGCTGGCCAACCAGGCGTAGGTGTCGACCACGTTCGACGCCATGAGAGTGTGCTCCAGGTCGAACACGGCCAGGTGCCGGTCGCCCGAGAGAATGGCCTTGCGGGCCCGCTCGGGGCGGCTGGCCACCACCGACTTGCCGGGGGTGGTGCGGACCCGGGTGTGCTCGATCACCGACGGCAGGTGCACATGGTGGACGTAGTGGTCCCAGTCGATGACCCCGGGGTCGAAGCAGAACTGCTCGTGATCCTCGGCATCGAGGCCGTCCCACATCGTCATCAGGCGGTCGACCCGGTAGCGGGCGTCGGTCTCGGTGTAGGCCCCGTAGAGCTCGACGTAGCCGAGGGCCCGCTTGGCCAGGGCATGGCGATCCTCGATGCGCGCCGCCAACTCGGCCTGCTTGCCACGGACCGGCAACGCCGTCAACACCTTCTCGGCCAACGTCATGGCTCGATCGGCCCGTCGCAGTTGGCGCTGCACGCGGCCCCGACCGGGGAAGGACCATTCGGGCGGGTTGATCGGCTGGCCCCGCTCGTCGTAGAGGGGATTGCGGGAGAACCAGTCCTCGGACAACTCGACCAGGCGGCCGTAGCGCAGGGGATTCCGCACGCCCGAAGCGACGTGGTACACGGTGGGTGGGCCTTCGCCGGGTGCGTGGGCCGGGCCACGCGCGGCGACGGCGAGGATGGCGGCGACGACCAGGTCGACCGGAATCACATCGATGATGCCCTCGGGCACGCCGGGGAACTCGCGCAGCAGGCCTCGGGCGTAGGAGATGATGATGGGCTCGGCCATCCTGAAGCCGCGGATCCAGCCCGGCACCGGCTCGGTCAAGGCCGACTCGATGATGGACGGGCGCACGAACGTGATCGGCACCGCGTCGGCCCACTGGGCCACCAGGCAACGTTCACCCATGGCCTTGGTGAAGGGGTAGGCGTCGGGCCACCCGAGCGAATGGGCCCGGGCCGTTCCGGCGTCGACCAATTCCGTACGCACCCACTCCTCGCGGATCTTCTCGGCTCGGGTGGCGATGAGGTGCTCGCCCGCCCCGCCGATTTCCGAGCGGGCCGACTTGGTGAACTCGACCAGTTTCGGAGGCTGGCGGGACGCCGCCTGGAGGTCGTCCCGCAGGCGGCGGGCGGCGTTCACCTCATCTTGCCAATCCACCTCCAGGGTGAAGCGGTTCTCCGAGAGCAGCTCCTCTTTCGCCTCCCCTTGGTGCGTGCTGGCCACGTAGGCGGTCGACACGGAGATCAGGTGGGCCCCCGAACCCGAGGCGGCGACGGCGGCAGCGACCCGGGCCGGGCCGAGCAGGTTGATCTCGACCGCCTGGGTCAGGGGGGCGTCGAAGGAGACGGTGGCGGCGGAATGGATGACCACGTCGCTGGCGGCCAGGGCGGCCCGGCCCTCGTCATCGAGCCCGAGTCCGTCCTGCCCGACATCGCCCGGGACGGCCCGGACCCGGCGTGCCACCTCGGGGGCGAATCCATCGCCCAGCTCGGAACGCAGGCGGTCGAAGCAGTCGTTCTTGATCACCTCACGGGCCAAGCGGGCGGCGGCATCGGCCCGGCGGCCCGGTCGGACCAGCACCACGATCTCGGCCTCCGGAATGCAGCGCAGGATGCGTTCGACCAGCGCAGTGCCCAGAAACCCGGTGGCACCGGTGATGAAAAAGCGCTTTCCGCGGAGGTCCCGGCCGATGGCCATTCGGGAATGTTTAGCATCCAGCGCCGAATCTGTCTACCATTTGGTAAGTGAGCACCGACGCCGGGTCCGCCGGTCCCACCAAGGCCACTCCGGCCGCGAAGGCGACTCCGGCCGCCAAGGCCACTCAGGCGGCCCCTCCTCCAGCCCCTCCGCCGCCGCCCACCACCAGCGATCGCATCCTCGATGCTGCCCTGGCCTCCTTCGCCGCCCGGGGCTACGAGGCGACATCGCTCGATGCCCTGGCCAAAGGTCTGGAGCTGACCAAGCAGAGCATCCTGTACTGGTTCCCGTCGAAGGACGCGGTGCTCGAGGCCACTATTGCGCGGAGCGCCACCGACCTGTCCCGGGCCCTGGAATCGGCCCTCCGGGCGGCCGGTCCGGGTTGGGTCCGGGTCGAGGCCGTGGTGCGCTCGGTCTTCCGGCTGGCGGCGCGCCAACCCGAGCTCCTCGGCCTCCTCCGCGAGGTCAGCCGTTTGGGCCCCCCGGCGGCCACCCAGATGACGCTGGCCCTAGAGCCCTTGGTGCAGCGGGCGTCGTCCTTTTTGGAGGCTGAGATGGATGCCGGCACCATGCGTCGGCATGACCCCCGTCTGCTGCTCCTGGCCATCTACTCCACCGTGATCGGCATGGTCACCGAGGTCGAGGTCATGCGGGCCCTGGGGGAGGAACCCACGGCTCGTTCACTGGTGCGCCGCAGAGCCGACGTCTTGAACCTGCTGCACTCCGCCCTGGTCATTCCAGCCGCGGAACAGACGTGACCAGCTAGCCGTCGGGCGCAGGCTTGGGGATCTTCTTCTTGCTGGGCGCCTTGGGCGTGTAGCGCTTGTTGGCCGTCGGCGCCTTGTGGCCGGTCGGCTTCACCGGGGTCTTGGCCGCCTGCTGGCGCGCCTTGCGCGAGGGCCGGGCTGCCGCTTCCCTCGCCACTTGCCTTGAATTGGTGGTGCCGTACTTCTGCATCCGCCAGGCCCGGAGCATGAGCCATCCGCCCAGAACGATGACTGCGAATCCCAGTGGGGCAAAGGTAAGGAGTGTGAGGGCGAAGCCGATCACAAAGAAGGCGAACGCCAGCAAGGAACGTCGGCGGCGGCGGAGCGCGATGGCACCGAGCAGGCAGAACAACAGGACGACCCCGCCCAGCAGGAGGGCATCGGGCGCCACGGTGGCGGAGGTGTGGCTGCCGGCCACTTTCGTGGTCTTGTGCTCTGAGGCCACGATGATCGGGACGGCCACGGCCAAGAGGGCGGACAGGATGAGCACCGCCTTGGACCACTTTATTTCTGTCGCATCGATGGTGCGCATGGCCGCTTTGCGCTCTGCGCCTTCGAGGATGCGGCCAGGAGCCGGGGCGGGTTGAGAGCCGCTCTTGGGTTTGGCGGGCTTCAGGAACTTCGACGAGATGATCTCCATCAGCCCCGGAGGCTTGAAATCGTCGTCATCGGAAGAACCGGCCATGAATTGGCCAGGGTACTTCGACCCTTCGGAACCCCCAAATCGCCCTGGATGCGCTGGAACTGCCGTGAGGGTCCACCGCCGAGAGATCCGACCTTCCGTTTTCGGGTGCAGCGGGTTGCGGGGGCGCTTGCCCTAGTGCTGCGACGAGCTTGCCCCTAGTGCGGCGCCTACTGCGGCTTGAGGCCCGAGACCACCGGCAACGTCACGTTGATGGCGCTGAACGTCACCGATCCACCCAGGCGGGGGTGCGCATAGGCAACCGTGGTCGCCACCAGCTGCAGCATCACATGTTGCCCCGGGGCGACCGCCTGCGAGACGATCTCGAGCGGCACCGATGTGGTGTGGGACTTCCCGTCGAGCGTGACGTCAATTGGGGTGACCTGATTGCCGAGCACCAGACCGGTCGACCCGTCGACGATCTGAGCGAACACGCGGGTGGGAGCGGCTCCGGCCGGCACCGTCCCTCGGTAGGTCAGCGTGACACGTGGCGCCCCCACCACCAGCGAGGCCCGGGATCCACCGTCGACGGTCACGTTGACCGCGTTGGCCGCCTTCGCCGGCGTGATGGAAGAGGCCAGCGCACCGACCGGATCCGAGTTGGTCGAACGGACCGTCACCGGTCCCGAACCGCCGGTCGCCACCAATTGGAGCGTGCCCTTTCCCTGGGCGCTCAGTGAGCGCGCGGACGGGAGGGGGTACGTCGATGCCGCGTAACGGACCCCGTTCTGATCGATGATGTCAACGGCGGGACCGGTGTTGACCGAGGGATCTCGCTTCACCCACCGGCTCAGCCAGGCCACCGTGGCGTTGGTGACGTAGTTCGGGTCTCCGGGATTCGTGAGACAGATCCCGTGTCCGTCGCAGAACCAGATCATGTGCACGGGCACACCGCTGGCCTGAATCCCCTTGAAGTTGGTGACACCCTCATCCAAGGTGAAGAGGTTGTCCACGGTTCCCTGGATGATCAGTGTGGGCGCCCTGATCTTGTTCACCAGATCGGCCGGGCCCTTGCCGGCGAACCACCGGTAGTCCGCCGCGCTGATGGTCCCTGTCGCCAGCGAGTCCTGGTAGGCCGACATCATGTGCGGATCCCGGTGGGCCGGGGAGGCGAGGGAGTAGAGCAAGTTCGACCACCCGCTCTTCGATGTGCCGGCCTTGTCGAGGCTCGTGGTGAGCGAGTGCCAGGCGATCTCAGGGACGATGGCGTCGACCCGACAATCCTGGGCGGCCGTCACGAATTGGATGCCCCCGCCGTAGGAGCCGCCGACCATGCCCATTCGAGGATCCCCGGGGGCGTCCAATTGCACACCGGGCCGTGTGGAGACCCAGTCAATCAATTTGGAGACGTCACGTGCTTCGTAGTTCGGGCTGTCAATTTCAATGGTTCCCGTCGATTGACCGAACCCTCGCGGATCCCAGGTCAAGACGTTGTACCCGTCGCTGTTGAGTCCCGTGATGGACAGACTGCCGAGAATGTCGGGCGTGCTCGCGGTCGCGCCGGCTTCGCCCCACCCCGGACCCTCCAGGACGGTGGGCTCAGGGTGACTGGCACTGGCTCCGGGTGCCGGAAACCAGTGGGCCCGTACCTTGGTCCCGTCAAACGACGTGATGGTCCAGTCCGACGGCACACCGGCCACCGGCGTGGCTCCGACGGGCGCCGACGTCGGCCGGTTGCACGCCGGAGCTGAGTAGGTCGAGCCCGCGCTGGCCGACGCTCCAGCAACCGCCTCAGGGGCGACGCCGGCCACGAACCCCGTCGTCGCAACCGGGCCGGCCAGCGCGGCCAGAACGGCCAGCCCGAGCATGACGGGACGTCGCCACCGCCGTCTGGTGACGCCGCTACCCGCGTGCTCGTATGGACTGAGCATGACGCCCCCCTCGAATTCTCGGAAGATTCCCGGTGTTGCGCGTTACCGTAACCGTTTCGGGCGCCCTCCCATCCTGTGAGTAAGCGACCCCTCACCTGGTGGCTCAGAATCTGCATGACGCCCGCAGGAGGTCGTCGGTACGGCCCAGTGACGCGTTGTGCGCTGCTACGTCCAAGCGGTACGTTTGTGGACCCGCAGTTTTGGTGACTTCCTTCCATGCGGGCGCTTAGCTCAGCTGGTTAGAGTGCTGCCTTCACACGGCAGAGGTCGTGGGTTCGAGTCCCGCAGCGCCCACCCTGTATACCCAGGTCAGAGCTCCAATTGGAGCGACGCAGCATGTCGGGTTTGCGGATGAGACACGAGAAAGACACGAGATTTTGATTACTCGTGTTTGATACTCGCATTGAAGTCGTACTTCGGATCTGAGCGCGCGGCCGGGCACTAGCCGGTGGCCTGCGCCCGGCGGCGTCCGCGTTGCCGAGTTGCTTGCGTCACTACCGGCACTTCAGCCATACCCAGTAGTTCCCATCCATTGCTCGGCTGTGCCCTTAGGACAGCAGCAGCTTCGTCAGTCTCTAAAGCGTCCAGATCACGAATCGCCCTGCGGAGTTCCTCAACTCGATCCCGACCGAGCAAGTTCGCCCAATCTCGCTCCATCCGGCCGGAGCCTTCAACCATGATCCTCTCTACGTCACGGCCTCGATCGGTCAAGCGGAGCACCGTTCCGCGACGGTCGTCGGGTGCGGGGACACGCTGGAGATACCCACCGTTTTCAAGCCCAACCAACAGGTGGTTCATTGCTTGCTTCGTCATGTTCGTCCGAGCGGCAAGCTCTGTAGGGCGGACGCCGTCAGGTCCCGGGCTCTGAAAGACATACATGTGAGCGGCCGTGAGGTCTGAATGTCCGGCGGCTTGCAGTTCGGAATACAGCCGTCGACGGATGGCGAGGTGGAGGCGTCGGACGAGCGTTGTGAGCAAGGGTGGGTCCATTGACTTGATCGTAAAGTTCCTATACCTTTAGAGGAGTAGTATAACTACTTTACATCTTGGGGGTGAGACCATGGTCGCAACAGACGAACTCGTGGCCGGGTGCGTGAACGCCATCACTGAGCAGGACTCACGTGGGGCCGTTCGAGAGGTTCTCCAGCACGCTCTTGCGAGCCGAAAACTTGGGGATTCCTTCGGCAATCCAACGGCGGGATTGAATGTGCTGTACAACGCCCCCGACCTCACGGTCCTCAACGTTGTCTGGCCGCCCATGTTCTCGCTCTATCCCCACGACCATCGCATGTGGGCTGCCATCTGCATCTACAGCGGACGTGAAGACAACGAGTTCTATCGTCGTCACGGCGAGTCGATCGTCCGCTCGGGTGGCAAGGAACTACTGGAGGGCGACGTGCAGTTGCTGGGGGATGACGTCATCCACGCGGTCCAAAACCCGGCACGTTCGTACACTGGCGCAATCCACGTCTACGGGGGCGACTTCATCGCCAAGCCTCGAAGCCAGTGGGATGCCGATTCGCTCGAGGAACAGCCCTACGACCTAGAGACTGTCCGCCAAGAGTTCAAAATGGCGGAGAAGCGGTTCAAAGCCACACAAGACTGACTCAAGGCTCGTCGGCCGAATCTGTTCAAGGCGCAGCAAGGTACAGGGTGGGGTTTGCCATTCCCTGGCCCCAATCGCCGGAAAGGGGTGCATCCTCCTCCAGGTACACTCCGCAACCCTGGCACTGGTCGGTATGCCCTCGTACGGCACTTCGGAGATACCCCGTGGGCGGCGTTTGTCAGTGGCTTAGAGACTCCCGAGCCTCTCGCACTGCGTAGTAAAGCAGGATGTATCCGGCCAGCGGATCAGCCCACCACCACCCGGCGACGGCGTTGAGGATGAGGCCAACGAGGACCGCCGTTGCCAAGATGCCGTCGATCATCGTGATCCGACCCTCGGCCCGCAGCACCGGGTTGTCGAGCGCAGCGCCCGTCCTCGCCTTGCCGAAAGCGAGACCGAACATGACAGCAGCGGTGACGCCGGTCCAGACGATGCCAAGCGGGCTGTGGTGTGGGTGGAACCCGACAATCAGGACAACCGTGCTCTGGATGCCCAGGTAGACGGCGAGACCGACGAAGGCGAACCCGATCAAACGCATCGCCCGGCGCTGTCGATGCTGGCTTACATCCGCCAGTTCCCAGAGCACAACCGTGGATGCGCCAATCTCAATGAGGCTGTCCAGGCCGAACCCGGCAAGGGCAACGGATCGGGCTTGCACAGCGGCGAACGCCAGCACGAACACGCCGACGATGTCCAGCCGAGCGTGGCCGCCTCCAGTTTGCGGCCCCGGCTCAGAAGCCGAGCATGACGAGTCCGGTTCGCAATCTCCGTCACCCGAACAGTTTCTCAGACTGCGCCGCTGATCCCGCCTGGGGTGCCACCAAACGCCGGGACGGGGTGCCATCCTGCGGCACGATGAGGGCGGTGCGATCCTCTGAAGAATGGAGCGTCGGGGCAGCACCTGGTCGATAAAACAGCTGATGGCCACCCCGCCTCTACTTCCGTGAAGCCAGCGCGTCCCTTCAGCTGATCGGACTCATTCGGTTTCTCGGTGCGCAAGGTCGACGCGATCCGATGAAAAGCAATGCGCCGGCCAGGATAAGTGCCAGCGCAGTAAGGACCATCCCCGTCACGTTCAGCCCCGTACCTGCCAGCGGCGCTGGGGGTTGCGTGGTGGTCGTGGTCGGGGGCGTAGATGTGTCCACTATGGCCTCAAGAGTTACGCGTTGTGAAACTGACAGCCTCCCAAGGTCGACAACGACGTTGCCCGGGTCCACGACTACTGCCTCGGTGGGGGGCACGATCTCTACGCCTCCTCCCGGATCGGTGATCGGAGGGGGACGCTCAGAGGGCTGGGGCCGTGGTCGGGGTCGTGGTGGGCGGCAGCGTCGTGGTTGTGCTCGCACCCGGGTGCGTTGTGGTGCGTGCCGTAGGCTCGCATGGGCGTGGACTGACTGTAGTCGTCAGAACTTGACGTGGTCGTCGTGGATGATCCGGACGTTGTCGTCGTGACCTCTGGATGGGTCGTCGTTGCCTCTGGTCCGTTGTCTCGGCGGCTCCACTATCTCGGTGGGATCAACCAGACACCCGCCGTTCCAAATCGCCTGGCCGTCTGTGGTCCAGTGGAGTCCGGGATAGATCGAAGTTCCACCGTGGTCGTTGGTGTACGGGAACGACGGAATGATGTCGCCCCAGTCCTGCTCGGGATAGACGGGGCCGGTGTGTTCTCCGTGGCCCTTCGGTGTCCCGTTCGGCTTCACGATCGCGTTCTCGTTCACCGTATTTTGAACGTAAGGGTTGCTGACCGAGCTGGTGGCGTGACAGATGGTGACTTTGTCTTGGGGCGTGGCGGCAGCAGGTGTCGCTGACACGCAGACGAGGGTGAGTACCACTCCCAACCCAACTCCAACCCTCACAAGGTTGCGCGGTGGTCCATGGGGAGACGTTTCACTTGGTCGCCAGTCGCACCTTGGCTGATAGTCGATTGTCCGGGGATCAGAACCCCTAATCGATGTGTGTTTGGCCCAAACCGTAATTGGCTACCAAATACTGGAATAAATTGACCACTTTGAGACTATCGGAACGACGGTCCCGGTGCCTGGCCCGATCGGTCGCCCACTCCCGGTGAGCACCGTGGGGTCCCTCAGCCAGTAGCTGCCGCTTGGGACGGCGTGTCCCCGAACGCCGGGACGGTGGGACACTCCGGCACGACGGAGACATTCCTCGAAAGCCCACCTCGGATCGACGCCCCACAGTCGCCGCCGACGCTGCGAATCGCCAGCGGTGTTCCTCAGCCCTTGCGACCGATGAACGCGAGGAGTTGCGTCTGCGGTCCCACACCGGCGGGCACGAGAATGTGCTCGCCGAACATCCCACTGGCGCGTACCATGTCGGCCTGATCCTGGAGGAGCCTGTAGGCGGCGTCCACCAGTTCGGGATCGAGGGTGGCACCCTGGCCGGCGGCGGATGCCAGGTCCCATCCGTGAATCAGGACATCAACGAAACGATGGCCGGCGTACACCGAGCCGGGGACAGGTCCGTAGGACACGGCGCAGGGCGCGTCGAGCGCCCCCGGTGCCTCGAAGGTCGCCGCTGCCGCCTCGGCCGATGTGTCATATGCGGCCAAGGCGTTGCCCCCGAGCACATCACCGTCTAAGCGGTCACCGACCTCGTCGATCGTTCCGCCCGAGCCCAACTCGGCCGCCCAAAGGTTCCCCGACACCAGGTGATTCAGGAGGGTCTGGACGTCCCAACCTTCGCAGGGGGTCGCGTCGGCCCATTGGGCACGATCAATGTCTGCCACGACGGAGCGGGTCTCGTCGAGAGCTCTTCGATGCAGCTGGGCGATGTTCGCCATGGCGCGCTCCTCCAATTCCTCATTTGCTTCCCCGGCTGCCTACGAGCGGTCTTCGATCACGTCAAGGTTCTGGAACGTCATCGGCCCGTCGAGGAGAGCCGCCTGCTTCTCACTGAATTCGGATGTCTCCGGCAGACTCGAGTTCTCCATGGCGGCCTCATAAGAGTCGAAAAACGCGAATATCAGGTGTCGGTCTGGGTCTGTGCGGTCTCGGGCGACGATGGAGCGTCGAAGAGTGCGCTTGCCCTCCGTCGCGGCTCGCCACTCATCCTCGAGACACTGGATCTTGTCGAACTCGCTTGATCGGCACTCGATGATCTGAACGAACGCCATGGTGGTCTCCTTTCGACGTTGCGACGCCTCTCGGACAGCGGAACTCAATTTTCCTGGATTGAATTATTACTGAAGCACCTCAAAGCAACCTGAGTGTGGGAAGAGTGTCCGCCACCACTCGATGCTTGACCAATCTGGAACTCTGATCCATCAGAAACACAGGGCAGGGCACCCGTTCCCCCGCACCCGGGACGGGGTTGCCCCGTGCGCGGCCCGGACTCCCAAGTCTCCCAATCGACTCCCACGATGCGTCTCACTCGTGGCACTGTCGTTCGTTGACGACCTTCGATCTGAAACCACGATGACGGATGAGTGCCGTGCCGTGCATGGGGCAAGCCCCATTTCCAACCGCCCGGGATGTGGCTACCTGGGGCCAGGACCGACCCGCTCGATAAGTGACCCCGAGCGGTCTGGCCTGGCTGGGCGTCCAGCCCACCACAGCAGTCCCACACTTGGAGCCGGTCCCGCCATGGGTTCCGCGCCGTCGTCGACTAACTCGGGCCACCAGCCTGCATCATCCGCTCCATGTTGGCCCTTATCGCCGCTTCCGAAACGGCCAGCTCGTCCTGCGGGCTGAACATGACGAACTCGGAACCCGCCAGCGCAGACGGCACGTGGCCGGGAGGCATGTAGAAAGCGTCACCGGGTTCGATGACCTCTTCGTGGTCCGCGTAGCGGACCGTCAGGCGGCCGGCGGTCATATAGCCCCAGTGCGGGCACTGGCAGCTGTCGCCCGGGAGGCCCTTGAGCATCGGAGCGAGGTCGGAATCCTCGCGGATGGAGGTGAAGTTCACGGTGTAGCCGTGGAAGTGATCGGTCCGGTCCTCGGCCATGCCGTAGTCGACGACCTCGGGGGCACTCTCGCGTGAGACTTTCGACATCAGACAGCTCTCCTTGTTGATTGGGTGGCTAGAACTGCTCTTGACCGGTGAGGGGTGCCTGTCGGAGGCCCACGCCGCTCGTGGCCGTGGCGCTACCCACGATGAACGGGCTGACAAACTTCGGGACCTTCTTGGCCGTGATGTGCTCGATCTTCGTGACGTCGAAGCCCCCCGCCTCGATGGTGTCGAGAGTCGGGCGATTGCATTCGCAGCCGACCATGAACCGGTTGATGCCGTTCATGCGATCCTGCTTGCGGGCGAGCTTGGGGTCGGCGGACCGGACGTGCTCGATGAAGAGGAGACGGCCACCGGGTCGCAACACCCGGCGCAACTCCCGCAGGGCCCGCGGCTGGTCGTCCACCCCGCAGAGCACCAGGGTCGAGACGGCGGTGTCGAAGGAGTCGTCCTCGAAGGGGAGATCCTCGGCGGGCGCACGCAGGACGGTGGCTTCCGGCGCCTTGTCGCGCACCTTGCGCTCGAGGCGGCGCAACATCGGGACCTCTGGCTCCGTCATCGTCAGCGACTCGACGCCCGGACCGTAGAAGGGCAGGTTTCCCCCCGTCCCGGCACCGATCTCCAGGACCCGGCCGGTCGCCTCGGCGAGCACCGACTCCCGGTGGGCTCGCAGGCCGGCCTTTTCGACCTTGGCCATCTGGCGGTCGTACGTCGCGGCGAAGAACCTGCTTCGGAGTGTCATGGCTGTCTCGTTTCGTCGTGCTGAGATCGCTCATGGCAACGTAACGAGGCGGCAGGCCCCGATGCATGGGGCAATTGCCCCATCTTTGTGAAGTCAGGAGGTGATGAGGTCCCCGTCCGGGATCAAGCCGTGCTGCATCGCGAACAGGCTGGCCCCCGCCCGGTTCGAGGCCCCGATCTTCCCGTAGATGTGCTCGATGTGGTTCCTGGCGGTCTTCGGCGAGATCACCAGGCGGGCGGCGACCTCCTTGCTCGACAGGCCCCGCGAGACGAGCCGAAGCACGTCGACCTCGCGAGCAGTCAGCCCTGCCGGACCCTCACGGCGCCGGGCGACCCGATGGCCAGCCGTGCCGAGGACCGCCTCGACGACATCGCCATCCATCCGCCCCGCCTTCACCTCGGCGCGCAGTTCCTTGGCAGCGACCTCGGGCAGGAGCGCCTCGCGATAGGGACGCAGCTCGCACATCGACTGGTAGGCGTCGGCCGCCCCCAGGACGCGCGCCGGCATGGAGATGGCTCCTCCCGAGAGCCCACGGGGGTAGCCCGAGCCGTCGAGACGCTCGCGGCTGCTGCACGGCGATCGCGCCGAGCGGGGCCAGCGCGGTCGACTGGTGGAGCATTCGTTCGGTCAGATAGGGGTGCATACGCACGCGTTCCCATTCCCCAGCCCCGAGTGCCCCTCGTTTGTCCCAGATGGCGTTCGACACGCCGAGACGCCCCAGGTCGTTGGCCAGGCCCGCCCGGCGCAGAATCTCGACCTCCTCGTCCCCGAGCCCGAGCTTCGTCCCCGCCTCGGCGGCCAGCTCCGAGACGGCACGCGCGTGACCCAGCGTGTAGGGCGACTTGAGGTTCACGAAATCCGCGATCGCCAGCAGTGCTCGGTCGAACTCCGCCTCTGAGAGCAAGACGCCGAGGGCTGGCTCGGCTCCGATCACGGCGTCCCAGGTAGGCCCGGCGTCGAGACCATCGAGGATCGTCTCGGCGTTGGCGCACAGTGCTGCCGCGAGGGTGGGGTCGAACTGCGACCCGGCACGTCTCTCCGCCAGCGCGATGGCTGCTCCGGTCCCCCCGATGCGGTGGGCCACCTCGACGAATTCCCCGATCTGGGCCAGCCTCGAGGCGATGGGGATCTCGTCGCCCTGGAGGTCGCCGGGCCAGCCCTTACCGTCCCATTGCTCGTACGCGGCACCGACCGCCTCCTGCACCCCGACGGACAGTCCGAGGTCTTCGGCCAGGCGCCGGGCCAGAGTCGCGTGCTGGGCGATCATCCCATCGAGGTCGTGGTCGCCCGGACACGGCGAACTCAACACCGACCCGGAACCGGTGCAGCGGAGGGTTGCCGCTTCCCACCATTCGGAGCATGGCCAGCACCCCGCTCATGGAACCAAGCTCGTGGTCGTACTTGCCGGACTTCATGGCGATGTCGTCGCCGAACCACTTGGCCTGCTCGTGGGCGTCGGAGTGGCAGCCCACGTTGACCAGCAGGGCCGTGTAGTAGACGACCGAGCGCTCCTCTTCGCCGAGGCCGACACACTCGGCCAAGCGCAGGGCGATCATGCACTGGCGAAGGACGTGCTCCATCGGTTGGCCAAAGCCCAGGTCGATCCCGAGGGACAGGGCGGCCACC
Source organism: uncultured Acidimicrobiaceae bacterium (assembly GCA_963821755.1). Taxonomy (GTDB): domain Bacteria; phylum Actinomycetota; class Acidimicrobiia; order Acidimicrobiales; family RAAP-2; genus Bog-473. Next base: position 834,554 of record CAWGEX010000003.1, on the reverse strand, counting down.
AACTCAGCAAGCCGCACCCGGCCAGGATCGCCCCCGCCTTCAGCGTTCACGACACCGAGGCTATCGGCCCTCGCCCTCGAAGGATAGGGCCACGATCGCGACGAGCTGACCTTGGTCCCATTGTCGTCCGACGAATCCGCCCATGCGCGAAGGCGAGCCGCAAGCCGCATCGGCATTATGGCCCTGCAGCTCTTGGGCCACAAGGGCGCCATTTCGAAGCCACGTCCGAAACCGTCGGACCATCACGTGCGAACTAAACGAGACCGCTCGCAACGTGCCGATACCGAGCACGTCCGAGGGTGCCTCACTTCGCCGGGACGGGGTGCCACAGTTCGAATCCTCTTTGAGTCAAGACCCCACTTTCAGGCCGTTCGAGGCGCGTCGAATCGACCCGTCACGAGACGGCGCAGATGCATAGGATTTTGGGTGGTCCGGGAGTGACTTCGCCAAAGAGCCGGCCTTCAGGATGCAGAGCCGACCACGCAGGCTTCGAGTCGTTTCCTAGTGTCCTCCCGGACCCCTTTCGGCGTCGATGACCAGCTGGCGGTAGACGGCGTTGGAGATCTGGCGCTTGAGCGATCGAAGCGCTTCCTTTGTCGTCTTGCCCTCGGCCACTTTTCGATCGAAGTAGATGCGCCCCACCGTGCCAGGGTTGCGGATCTGAGTGACGGCAGCCATGTGAAGCGCATGGTTGAGTTTGCGGCAGCCTCTCCGGGAAAGTCGATGCACTACCCGTCCACCTGAGGAGTGTTCGATCGGTGCCGTGCCGTTGAAGGAGGCATAGGCATCCCGGTTGGCAAAGCGCCGTATGTCGCCCGAATAGCCGATGATCGTCGCGGCGTGGATCGGGCCCACCCCATAAATCTCAGTGACCGAGGTGCCCGAGGCCCTGACGGCCGTGCGAATTCGCCGATGCGACTCCTTGGTCTGGGTGTCGAGTCGACGCACGTCGTCGAGAAGCTCGAGGACCAGGTCGTAGCGCATTTGCTGGACCGGTGTCTCCGGCGTCACCTTCTCCAAGAGGGCCTCAGCGTCAGACACGTACATTTCCTTGGCAATTCCCCCCGGAACGAGTTCGGCGCAAAGAGAGTGCAGGCGGCAGATCACCCGAGCTCGCTGGCGGCCCAGGTCCCTCTTGCGCTTGGAGAGGAGGCGAAGGACTTCGGCGTGATTGGCCGGCTCGACCATCCGAAGCCTCCGTGCCCGAAGGGCGGCAATGGCGATCGAGTGGGCATCGTTGGGATCGTTCTTGTTGGATCGCTTCGTGGCCAGCACCCGGATGCGCGATGCCAACGTGGCGGGCACATCGAGCACGTGCTCACCACGGGCAACGAGCTGCTGGGCCAGCAAATAGCCCAACCCACCCACCGACTCGATCGCCCAGGTGCGCTTCTCGAAGGGTTCCGCCCAGCCCAAGAGCTGGTCGACCTGGCGGAGCGTGGCCCGCACCTTGACGCGTGCGATCTGGTCCTCGTCCCGACCGATGGCCACCGCCGTGTGCGACGCCTTGTGGGGATCGATCCCGATCATCACATTCATGAATACCTCCTTTGGTTGTGGGGAACCACGGGGGCACTCCTGCTTGCGGACGTTCGGTGCTCGGTCCTCTTTTGAGCCACTCCGTGGCGAAGTCCGAGCGGGAGGCTGATCGATATAAAGCCAACTGGCTTGCGTCAGTGGCAGGCACTTGAGAGCCAGCCCGCAGGGACCTCTAGATGCTACGAATCAGCCACAGCACCTTCCACCAGTCTCAAGCAGGCACTTCGGGGATACCTCACCCTTCCGTGGGAGAGCCCGCAACCGAGTCGCGGTCGGTCGCCGCCGGTAACGGTGACGATGAATGTATCGATAGAGGTTGACGTATCAATCGTAGTTTGATCTAATATGGAACCGTGGTCGCTGCTCTTCCCGACGAAGTGCCCCTCTCATTCCTGCAACTGGTCGCGGATACCTTGCGTTGGCAACTTCTCGGCGAGTTGGCGCGGAGCGATAGGCGGGTCGGCGAGCTTGCGCAAATAATTGGGAAGGCCCAGAACCTCGTTTCGTATCACCTCGGAGAGCTGCGGTCAGCGGGGCTCGTGTCGGCGCGGCGGAGTTCCGGTGACGGGCGCGACACGTACTATCGCCTGAACCTCGCCCGCTGCGGCGAGCTCTTCGTCACGGCCGGGGCGGCGTTGCATCCGGGGCTCGAGCTCACTCAGCTTCCTCTGCAACCGCCCCGCAACAGAACGCGCCACAGACGGCGCGTTCTGTTCCTGTGCACGGGAAACTCTTCGCGCTCGCAGATCGCGGAAGCGCTTCTCGCGACTCGCTCGGAGGGCGCCGTCGACGCCCGGAGCGCAGGCAGCGACCCAAAGCCGATGCACCCCAATGCCGTCCGGGTGATGGCAGAACGAGGGATCGACATCTCCGGGCGAGCCACCAAGCACCTTGATCGCTTCGCACGTATTCGCTTCGATCGCGTCGTGACCCTCTGCGACAAGGTCAGGGAGATCTGCCCCGAGTTCCCGGGCGCGCCAGTGACCGCGCACTGGAGCATGGCCGATCCGGCCGCCGCCGCAGAAGACGACGAGGACAGCTATCCGATATTCGTGCGCACCGCTGAGGAGATCGAATCCCGCGTCGACCTGCTCATCGCCGAGCTCACCCACTCCACAGAAAAGGAAAGGAGCACCAATGTCCGCCAATGAGACCGTCAACGTCCGCTACATGGTCAACGATGTGGCCGAAGCCGTGGAGTTCTACTGCACCCACTTCGACTTCCGGCCCGGCATCAATTCTCCAGCGTTTGCCGACGTCACGAAAGACAACCTTCGCCTGCTGCTGAGCGGACCTGCGAGCTCTGCCGGTCGCCCCATGCCGGACGGCACCACCCCGGGTCCCGGAGGATGGAACCGCGTCCACTTCGTCACGTCCGACCTCGACGCGGATGTCGCCCGCCTCAAAGACGCCGGTGTGGGCTTCCGCAACGAGGTGGTCAGCGGACCTGGTGGACGTCAGATCCTCGTCGTGGACCCCTCCGGCAACGTTATCGAGCTGTTTGAGCCTGCTGCCCCGCAATGACGGCAAATTCGCGATTCGTTCGTTTCATGCCGACTCCTCGAGATATGCCTGGGGGACGTTGAGGCCTGGGCGGTAACTGATCGGGAGTGCCCCCCGTACATCGGGACTGGGCCGCTTCCTGGGTGACCTGAGCGGCAATGAGCCCATATTACTGGGCGTGAACCTCTCCCTCCGTCGCCGGCTCCCGGAGTTCATCTTCCAGAGTGGGGGAATGGCGAGGATGCCGTTCTTCGTACCCATACACCTGGTTCCCGGCTGTGGATGGGGTTCCGGCAGCACAGTCCAGAATCGACGATGGCCACTCGATCGGGAACCTTGAGCGCTGATCCCGTAGTCTTGAAATTGATGCCGATCGAGGAGTTCAAAGAGTTGCGGAGAGCGGCAGAAGAGCTCCGGTCCGAGATCGCAATCCAACTTGAGATTGTACGAGCCGTCGAGGACAAGCTCATTACCTCGGCGGGGGCAGTTTATGCTGTCCGTAATCTTCCCACTGAGCAGATCCGAGACTCTCTGGACAAGGCATTCAAGCAGGTCGTCGCTCGTCGGCGCGCCTGGCGCGTGGCCCTCATGCACTCGTGCTGCCTCGAAGAGGACATGAGCCTCACTGAGTTCGCGCGTCACTTCGGCTTCTCCCGCCAGTATGCCCAGTCGCTGGCTGTGGAGGCTAGGAAAGCGCATTTGCCCGACTGAGTCTCGTCCTTGGATCGGTTCTCGCATCCAACTTGGCACCAACTTGAGGGCACTCCCGAGTCGCTTCGGAAGGACTACCTCGCAACTAACTGTCAATCGCGATTGCGTTGACACGCATCCAGTGTCCGTTCAACACTGACGCATCATCCTGTCAGCAGGGGTCCGACGAACCGATTTGGCGGGAACCGACTCTTTCCGGGCCGCGACATGTCCCTAGTACTGGAGGTGCGTGTCGCGAGCCCGGGGAGCCATTGGATCGAGAGAGTCCGATTGCATACACATCTTGCCCGCACTCGCGGAACGACGGGCAGCTGAGCGAAGGAAACGAACCATGACTGAGTCCCCACGTGTCTATCCGGACACCTCCGACATTCCAGCGGTCCAGGGCTTTCGTCGATCCTCTAATCCTTGTGTGCTTAGCCGAGCCACTCCAGGTGACGTGATTTCGGCACAACGGGGATGCACTAGCCACCCCGCCCCGGATGCTCGCCACACCCTCCCAATGGGGGCTACCCACCTGTCAATATCGAGGTGCCATTCGTAAGCTGACTCAATGGCGAGACAGATGCGCGCCAGCGGATCTCCCACCCCGAAGAAAGGGCACGTGTGACATCCCTCGTCTGGGTTCTGAGGCGCCAACTCCGCGCTCGGTGGCGGAGCTGGGCAGTGCTGGCCGGCGTCGTGGGCCTCGCAGGCGCCGTCGTGCTGACCGCGGCCGCCGGAGCCAGACGCACCGACACCGCGTACCAGCGCTTCCTCGATACCGCCCACGCTGCCAACGTTCTCGTCAGCCCCAACAACACCGGTTTTGGCGGCTACTACAATGGGCTCGCCAAGCTGCCGGGCGTCGAGGTGGTGGCGCCCGTCATCGGAGTCCAGGCCTTGCCCTTCCGGCCGGGCCCGAAGCTGGTCGAGGCTCAGGTCTACGCGCCCGCCGACCGGCTCTACGGCAATGTAATCGAACGTCCGCGAGTTGTCTCGGGACGTTTGCCGGATCCAGCTCGAGTCCACGAGGTTGCGCTGGATCTCAAGGCGGCGCAGCAGCTCCATATCAACGTCGGCGGCACGATCATGCTGGCAGCGACGCTTTCCACCTCGCCACCCGGTGACCACCCACAGGGATTGAGGGTCTTCCGCCAGAGAGTCGTCGGTGTTTTCATGACCCGTGACAATCCGGTACCGATCAACGCGTTGGCGCAACTCCCCGTCGTGTACACCACTCGGGCCTTCTACGCCGAACTCGGCCCTCCTTACCGAGGCTTCGACGGGGCCTATGTGCGGCTGCGCCCGGGCGCGTCGGCCTTCCAATTCGGCCGGCAGGCAGAAGCGCTGGCCAAGAAGTACCCGGCGACCGGCGGAGGTGTCTTCGTCGCGAACCTGAGTGACCAGGCCGCCCAGATCGAGCGCGCCATCCGGCCCGAGGCGATCGCGCTCGGACTCTTCGCCCTCGTCGTAGCCCTCACCGCACTGGTGATCATTGCGCAGGCGGTGCTTCGACAGCTGCGGGCGTCCAGGATGGACCTCGCCACGTTGCGCGCGCTTGGGCTCACCCGCAAGCAGCTTTGGTCGATCAGTCTGCTGCAAGTGGCGGCAGTGGCCCTCGTGGGTGGGGTGATCGCAGTTACCCTCGGCGTTCTCGCATCTCCGATCATGCCGCTCGGTGCGGCGCGCGTCGCGGAACCCAGCCCGGGCATCGACGTCGATGTCGCGGTGCTCGGCCTCGGCTTCATAGCGGTCGTCGTGTTGTTGGTCGCAGCCGTCGCGTGGCCGTCGTGGCGCCTGAGCGCAGACACCCAGACGACCAGGGACAGACGGGCCCCAGCGCCGAGGACCCGGGGGATGGCCTGGCTGTCTGTGAGCGCGGCGCCGGTGACGGCGTCTCTCGGGATCCGCGAAGCACTCGATCCCGATGCGGCGCGGGGTTCCGTTCCCGTGCGCAGCGCGCTCGTCGGCACCATCTTGTCGATCGTGATGGTCGTCGGGACGTTGACGTTCGGTACCAACCTCGTCCATCTCGTGACGACCCCGCAGCTCTACGGCCAGACCTGGCAGGCCGCCATCGACACGCAGTTCCAGACAATTCCCACCTCCTTCATCCGTGCCTCGGTGAACCACCGTCCCGGCGTCGTCGCCTGGTCCGACGGGAACTTCGGGACGGTCGACGTCATGGATTCCCACATTCCCGCCATCGGTCTGTCCCAGGGAGCCGGCCCGCTGGTCGGGCCGACGCTGGTGACCGGGCGTCTGCCCACCCGTCCTGACGAGATCGCACTGGGAGCTTCGGTGCTCCGCTCAATCGACCGCCACGTAGGTGAGCATCTGACGGCCCGCGTCAATGGCGTTCAGCGCAAGATGCACATCGTCGGTCAGGCGGTGTTCCCAGCCTTCGACCAGGGGAGCTTCACGGCGACCGATCTGGGCCTCGGGGCCGTGGTTACGGCGGCTGATCTCGTGCGGCCGGGGCAGTCGATCTCAGGCTCCTACGTGTTCTTCCTGGTTCGCTTTGCTCCAAGCCCCGATCAGGCGGGCGAGGTGAAGAGCTTCGGGCGGGCCACCGCGCGGTATTGCGCGGGGGTGCAACAGACCACCTGTTTCGTGACGAGTCAGACTCCATTTGACGTCGGCAACTATGCGCGGATCGAAGACGTTCCTCAGTTCCTTGCCCTGGTGCTGGCCATCCTCGGTGCGGGGGTGCTCGCGCAACTGATGGTCGTCTGGGTCCAGCGGCGCCGCCGCGAGATCGCCATCCTCAAGACGATCGGATTCCTCCGTCGGCAAGTCTTGGCGCTCGTCGCGTGGCAGGCGGGGACGTTCGCCGCTCTCTCGCTGCTCATCGGTATCCCGGTAGGGATCATCGTGGGCCGCGGCGCGTGGGTCCTCTTCGCCAGTGAGCTCGGAATTGGATCGTCGTCGGTAGTGTCCAGCGCGCAGATTTTGTTGTGCATTCCGGCGGTACTGCTGATCGCCATGATTGTTGCTGTAGGTCCGGCTTGGTTCGCCAGCCGCGTCCAGCCGGCCCATGTCTTCCGGTCTGAATAGAGACGGATAAGGCGCCCTTCCAACTGTCTTCTCGGATTTGGCGGCGTTCACATCTGCTTAATGCGCGCTCCGGTCGCAGTGGGAGGGTGCCCCCAGTCGCCGGCAATTCGCCGATCGTGTGTCGCCGATCCCTCCTCGGCTGCCGCGACAATATTCGGGGGTAGCCCCCCGTTGCGCACAACGAACGGCACTGTGTATCCCGACTCGGGAATCGGATTCGGGAGCGTGCCCTGAGCGAGAACGGTGATCTTCCGGACGACCGCCTTGCTCACAGGGAACGTTGGTGTGACATTGCGGGCGAGAAGTGGCGAGAACTCGGTTTCGCGGAATTCCGTGACTTTTCGCTGTATTGGCGGAGGCGACAGTCGCACCGACCAGCGCTGCTGAGACAGCGATTGCCAATCCGACGCTACCTTTTCATGCACCCCACGCCAACTACCCGTGACCGGAGCCAACATCTCGATGCTGGTGACGTTGGCGTTACTTCTCGTCGCGACTGGCATCGGTGATCCTGCTGATCGTCCGCCGACGTGGTGTGGGCCGTGGTGCGGCCATCGTCATCGCGCTGGCCGTTGGGGCGACGGTGCTGACCTTCAGCGAGGCCCCACGGGCTGACGCCGACTCGTGCCCGGCCAGGGCCGACCTGAATGCCCGAGGGAAAGGTGGGGGACGTTGTTGTGGGCGCGGTAGTAGGAAGCAGTATGGAGGTCGTGGTCGTGGTGGTGCTGGTCGTTGTTGTGCTGGTACTCGTGCTCGAAGCTGTTGAGTGGCTGCTGTTGGTGGAGGAGGTGGCGCTGCACGCTGCAACGACGAGCGCAAGGCTCGCCACGATCCCAGGGCCGCGAGCTTCCTTAGATTCATTAGAGGACCAGGGTACGGGAGTCTTCGGGTGTGCCCCGTTGACCGGGTATGCAACACCTCTAGTCCTGAACAGTGTGTCGAGCTGTGACAGAGCATTCGATCTACGACGGCACAGAGGTGCTCGGGAACGTGGGACAGGTCAGGGGGTCGAGGGCAAATGTTGCATCACTGTGCCCTTCTTCTGGACACGATCCGCGGATTGTGAATGAAGGGCACACAAGTCGCCGCTCTCTTTGTCGACGGTCCACCTGTGGGCCACCAGCAATAGCCCAACCGCTTCTCGGAATGCCCCGGCTGAAAGGGGCGGTCGAACTGGGCCATGGACAAGGGTCATCTCACAGTCTGGGAAGTCACAGGAGATCTTGAAGAACGACACGCTCACGAGGGTCGAGCCCTCCACTACCCACCGACGTTCTTAGGTCGAGCGTGAACCCCGTCGCCGAGCTCGAGACCAAGGAATGAAATTGTATACCCATTCTGAATCCAGATGAACGCCTCCCAGCAACGCGGACAGCGCAGGGACGGAGGATTTTTACGATCCTGCTGGGGATTCACTCTGGCCCCCGTACGGTCGGGATCGCACCTCCGGGAGACTTCGGGGAGCCAGGGTGATCCCCGCCATCCATTGGCTGCCGTCGGGCCGCGGATACGTACCGGATCTACGGCAGCACCGGCGAGCTCGGGATCGTAGGCACAGTGGCCCCGGGCTCTTCGCTCAAGAGGGTCGGTGCTGGCGCACGGTCTCCGAGAACCCGGTCAGCCATGGGACGCACTGCATGGAGCCGGTGACCTGGGTTGGCCGATGGAGATTGCCGGACGGACGACGAAGGTGTGGTCATGCGAGCGGCACGCAGACGAGCTGGTAGGGGCGCGCAGGACACCCAAGCCACGCCGATTAGATCACAGCGATCCCGGGTCGGTCACTTGATTTCTTGAAAACGTTGCTGAGCACAGCGGCCTCGCTTACGATGCAACCTGTGGACGAGACGACAAAGCGGCTGATTTGGAAGGGAATCAGCGCCGGAGCCGCGGCGGTCTCTGTCGTGGTGACGCAGCGACTGATGACCACCATGTGGCGAAAGGTCCGGGGGTCGCCGCCACCCGAGGGCCCGGCCGACCGGCGAGTTGCCTTGGGGCCGGCACTGACCTGGGCTGTCGCCATGGGCATTGGCGTTGCCGTTTCGAGGATGATCGCAGTGCGGTTGTCCGCTCGAGCCTGGGAGGCAGCAACGCACGAGGCACCGCCCGAGGTGACCTAAGGCGCTTTCGACGGGGCTACCCAGCCGAGGTTGTGAGTGATCGGGATTGCGCTGCCCGAACCAGGCGTCTGTCCTGTGGGTGCCCGAAAATGTTATCCGGGTGCTTTGATCATTCGCCTCGCCGCGACCAGCCCGTGGACGAGGATGCTCACGTTGGCGATGCCATGGTTACGCTGCTGTTTGTGTCGATTCGCTGAGCCACATGCCGAGTCGCTATCACTGCAACGGAGTGGCCGCTCCTGGGCTTCGGACATCGCCATCTCCCAATTGACAACTGTGCTCGTCAGAATCAACGGGGAGCCCAACGGGTTGCAGTGGCTTCCGGTACCAGAGCACGTCCGTTCCTGACGGGAAGTCCTTGACAAGACTCACCAATTGATAGCCGCTCTGCTCGTAGAAAGCTCGAGCCTGAAATTCGTAGGTGAAGTGGACGGTCTGAGTGCAGCCACGGGCCGCCGCTTCGGCTTCAGCGGCGGCGAGGAGCCGACTGGCGACACCACGACCTCGGAGGCCTGGGTCCACCCAGAGGTGCTGCAGCTCGCAACAATCGCCCCAGGTCCACCCGCTGATTCCGGCCACGACGCTGCCGGCATCGCGGACGAATATCGCCAGGTCGACTTCGTCGCCGAGTCCCATGGCGGCGGACGCTTCTCGACGGATCTGCGTTTCGAGGAACTCAACATCGACCGGATCTGGTTGGTCCTCGACGCGGAACTCCATGATGATCGATTCGTCAGACGTCGACGATCTGCTCGATCAGCGAGATGTCATCGAAGTACGTCCGGTAGGACCTGATCTTCCCTTGTCGGAAGTCGGCCACAGTGACGCCGGCCAACTGGACACGCCGCCCCGTCGGCTCCAGCTCCGCACCCTCGTCGAGGATCAGAGGACCCGTGTGGTCAGCTTCGATGACCCATTCGGCGTAGGCCTTGTTGCCTACGTCATCGAGTCCTCGGAACAGTATGACGACGTTGGAGAATGCAATTTCACGGAGAGCGGCGAGCGCCGCGAGTGCCGGCAGGCCCGAAACTGATGCATACGGCGACCAACCCACGACATCGTCGGTGAACAGGGTGCCCAGATCAACCGATGCGCCACCCACTTCGGCCTCGATGGCCTTGAGCAGCACATCTTTGCGAGATTCACTCATCACGTTCCTATCTTCTGTCGTATCGATCGGCAAAAAGTGGCTTGAGCAATCCGATCGGCGTTCTAGGTGCCGAGAATTTTCGCCTTGGCGGTCGCGAACTCTTCGTCGGTCAGCGCTCCCGAGGAGTGCAGCTGCGCGAGGTGCTCGATCTGGTCTGCCGGGTCTGCTGGTGGTGGTACAGAGGGGCGATCGTCGACAGGCCCCTGGTCGTACTCGTCTTGCGCTTGTCTTTTGGCGCGGTGATGAGCAATTGCCCCTCCCGCTACCGCTCCAGCAACAAGTCCTCGGCGTCGTGACCGTCGCCTCATGCCCATGGGAACTCCCTCCGCTCTCTTGGCTGACCGTGACTGATCGGCGCGCCTGTCGGTGTCGTGATCTTAGGTGCGGGATTCGTCCGGCGCCAGAGGTGATGGTTGGTCTGGGTGGGCCAACAACGCCCCAACATCGCCAAGGGGTCGCCTGATGTGAATCGCCCGGACGGACGGGGAGCGACGAGAATCTGACCATGCCGATCCTCTTCGCGCTGTTGACGGCCTTTGCCAACGCCCTCAACGTCGTCACCCAGCACAAGGCCAGCATCACCGCTCCGGAGCGGTCCAAGGGCTGGAGGTTCGTCGTCTACCTCTTCCGGAACCCATTGTGGCTCTTCGGGTGGGTGGCCCTTGCCGGAGCATTCGTCTTCCAGGCCCTGGCCCTGCACAACGGCCCGATCTCGGTCGTACAGCCGCTCTTGGTGACCGAGCTCGTCTTTGCACTCGTCCTGCGCTCGGTCTGGGTCCACCAGACGATCAGGCGAGTCACCTGGTGGTCGGCCGGGGTGTCGTGCGTGGCGCTCGCCGTCTTCATCGCCATGGCCGAGCCCAGCGGCGGTAGTGCACTGCCCACCAGCGGGGCCTGGGTGTCGGCGGCGACTGCCACACTCGGCGGCGTCGCGTTGCTCGCACTGCTCGGCTGGCGGTGGCGGGGATCGGCGGGACGCCGCGCCGCGCTGCTCGGGGCCTCGGCGTCTATGCTCTGGGCCTTCGTCGCCACGCTGATTAAGGCCACCACCGACACGCTGACGCAGTTCGGCGTGTCGGGGTTGTTCACCCACTGGCCGGTGTACGCGCTGGCCGTCGCCGGCTTGATGGCGGAGGTCTTGAACCAGGCGGCGCTCCACGTCGGGCCACTGAGCGTCTCGCAGCCTTTCATCGTCATCGTCGATCCCATCGTGTCGATCGCGCTGAGCGTGTGGATCTACGGGGAGACATTCTCCGCGACCGCGGCGCGTCTGACCCTCGGTGCGGCGGCGTTCGCCACAATGTGCGGGGCGGTGGTCGTCCTGACGCGGACTGCCCCGGCGACCATGGACCCGGACCCTCAGCCGGCGCATGAGTTCTGACCAATGCCGGCGAAGTCACGCCGTCAGACCCAGGACGAACGGTGCCGCAGCGCGTCCGCGTCCGCGTCCGCGAGCTCCCGTCCCTGGCAGGCTTCAGCGGGAGCTCACGTCTACGGACGGACAGGTGATTGTCGGATACCTCGTGTGCGGTATTACGGCGTACCTGTCCGTCTGCGCGCTGCCTATTTAGACAAGCATTTCGATAGTTAATCCGGATACCATGCTGCCGAACGGAGCCGACTCCGTTTGCCAGAGACCGGGCCGAGATTTCATCTCCGCCCGGTTGCGCTTTAGGTAGGGCGCCGATACTCCGGCTGAGAGTAAAGGCATGTTGCTGGCCGACCCCCGACTTGCTCGCAGGTTTTGTGCTTACTCGACAGCTAGAAGAGAGCAATAACTGTCAAAATGATGAGCGCGGATGTGTAAATCGTTATGACAGTTACTGTCCAAATGGGCAGTTTTGAAAACGAATCCGCCTCGAACGCCTTGCGGGAGGCATTGTCGCGGAGCGAACCGCCAAGAATGAAAACGAGTGCAAGGATTCCGTACCCGACTCCCAACGCAAGGGCTCTTTCCCTGGGGACTTGGCTCAGCTTTGGCAAGACCCCTCCGACGGCCAAGGCAACAGCTGCTGCGGCGATACCGGTGCGCCACCAGGCCAAGAGCGTTCGCTCCTCTGCGAATTGCGTTCGGCGTGATGGATCCGTGCTCGATTCTCCTCGGGGTTCGGCATCGGCCATGACACAGGGTAACTTTCGATGTCAGTCGGTGCCCCAAAACGCCAGGTCTGCACCATGGGGTCTCTTCGTTACCTGATCTCCCGATCCCCAGCCGCTCAGGGCACCTTCCAGGGCAACTGACAACTCCGGTTCCTCTCGCCATACTGATGAGATGGATACGCTGCGCCACTCCGGTTCAATCGTCATCAAGCGCTCTCCAGAGGAGCTCTACGACATGGTCGCTGACGTGACCCGCACGGGCGAATGGAGCCCGGTGTGCACTGTCTGTTGGTGGGATGAGGGCGACGGGCCGCATGTCGGTGCCAAGTTCACCGGACGAAACGAGCGCCCAGAGCGAACATGGGAGACACGTTCGGAGGTCGTCACGGCAGACCGTGGCCGCGAGTTCGCCTGGGTCGTGGCTGAGCCGCCTACCTGCGCTCGATGGGGCTACTCATTCGTCGCCGTGGACGGCGGAACCGAGGTCACCGAAACTTGGGAGCTACCTCCAGAGGGCTCAGCATTCTTCGAAAAGATGTTCGGTGACGATGCGGCAAAGGAGATTGGAATACGCAGTGACGCGGCGAAAAGCGGTATTGCGGCGACATTGGCGGCCATCAAGGGTACGGCCGAAGCCTGAGCCGCACGCTTGTCCCACCGGCCAGTGCTGCCGGCTCGGAGACCTTTTCAAGCACGACGGGTGATGACCACTCACAATTAGAACGTGACCGCTCTACCCCCCGACTACGAGACTGACCCAGAGCGGTTTTGTCGAGTGCCAAATGGGGCCACGACGATGTGCATCCCTACGTGGCAGAGCGGATCGCTCAGGCGTGGACCAACAGAGTCCTCGATGTAGGCGGCGGACATGGCGCCCTCACCCGACTCTTGCCCGACCTCGGCATGAAGGCAATCTGCTCGACATCTCGCCGACGATGCTGGCCCTTGGTCCCCGTCCGGCTGTTCGGGCTGATGGCAGACGACTCCCCGTCTCCGACTCCAGCTTCGATGCCGTCGCGGCTCTGTACACGCTCAACCACTACGAGGATCCGCTCGAACCGATCAGTGAGTGTCGTCGGGTGCTTCGGACGGGTGGGCTTTTTGTCGCCTGCTCGGCCAAGTCGCCTGCTCGCCCAATCGGAACAGCCCCCTGAGCTTTCCCTGTGTTGCCCCTCTGGGGCGAATCAGTGACGTTCGATGGCGAGGATTCGCCCGCCATCGTTGCCGATGTCTTCAACGGACCGCATGACCAGGTCGAGTGAGGTGGGACGGTCCGATGCATACCCTCACCGATTCCGCGTATGCGACCGCATTCCTACGGACCATGGGGATGAGCGAAGAAGGAGCATCGGCAGCTGCCAACCAGCTCGAATTGCCCATGACCCTGACGATGCGCGGCTGTTTCGTCTACGCCTTCAAGGGGTGAGGGCCGCCCCTGTGCCGGGCTTGGTGTGGATGACCGGCACCATTGGGTTACCCGTTGATCCCTGTCATCCGTCATCGTAAGCGGTCGATCGGACGACTACCGCTACTTGGGCCGGAAGGCCGACAAGTCGGCGTCAGGGTATCGATGGCAGACGCCGCTCCAGGTGCGGGACGTCCAGTAGCGATGGCCGCGGGGTGGGAAGCCCACCAACTCCAGCTGCCGAGGTGTGGCTTGCTTGACGAATCGGTACCATGATTCGCCTAGCCGCTCGGTCAGGCTCATCTTGTCGAACCAGATGTCACTCACGGTGCGATAGCTGGCCTTGAGCGAGAAGCGAGCACCACCCGACGCGCTCATTGCCGTCCCCCGGTGGTACGTGCTCGTCTTGTACGCGAGCACGGTTCCGGCCGGACCGGCGGTGCTGACCTCATGGGTGTAGATCTCAGGGTGCTCCTCCCGGGTGATGCGCGGCGGCCACATCGGGAGGTTTCTGGTGTGGCGTTGCGATACCACGTGGGTGGGTCCGAGTTCTTCGGGGACTCCGTGGATATAGATGAACATCTCGACCTCGGCCAAGGTCGGATCATCCGACGGCACTACGGGCGTGTGGTTCCGGTAATCGCAGTGCAGTTGCTGGTCATAGTCCGTGGCGCCGCTGTACTTCGCCCAGTTGTGCGCCTCGTACAAGCGGATGGCCGCCGTGCCGAGGAGTGCTTCGGCGAGGGTGGCGATCGGTGGAGTCAGGCCGAGGAGGGACCACTCGACGCTCGAGTACGGGAACAGGTCTATGCCGGCGAAGGCGCCGCCGGTGAAGCGGGCGTTGCGCGCCGGGTCGGCCCCGGCGTGGTATTCCTCGGCGGTCGGGAACATCAGCTTGAGCTCGGCTTGCGCTGAGGCGAGGTCATCCTCCCGCAGGTATCCGGGAAGGACGGCGTACCCGTGCTCGTGAAAGTGCTCCGTTGCCTGCGCAAGTATGGAAGTCCGGTTACCCACCCGACCCAACTTTAGCGAGCCGGCTCATCCGCAACTAGCGGGAGCTGAGAGCGGACACCCCGCCGTGCCGTGCGGGCGGAGGCGTGATGACGACGCTCAGCGACTGAGGTCGACAGGTGCTGAGGGACCAACTCCAGTGGGCGACCCGCCACACCTGCTCCAATCCGCCGGCCCGGCCCCGGGCGCCCGATTGCGCCCCACGGCGCCGATTGCCCATCCACACTGAGGTCGAATGGGTCAGGAGGATTGTCTGGCCAGCTTTCTCGTCCGGCGACGACTGACAAACAACGCCCCTCCACCAAGAGCAATGGCCGAGAGCGGCAACAACGCGGGCCAGGCTACTTCCGGCGTCACGATGGGGGGTCCGAAAGCAATGGTCTGGGTGCCTGTTGTCGCACCGTTCTTGGGGTCACCGCCATACGAGGCGGTGACTATGTCG
Source organism: uncultured Acidimicrobiaceae bacterium (assembly GCA_963821755.1). GTDB lineage: Bacteria > Actinomycetota > Acidimicrobiia > Acidimicrobiales > RAAP-2 > Bog-473. The sequence goes on along the minus strand of CAWGEX010000003.1, from coordinate 819,534 downwards.
TTCCCCGTGGTCGTTGTCGGGAAGGTCACCGTGCAGTGGGCGTAGCTGGCGTCCAGGTTCTGGGGCGTAACGGCTTCATTCTTGCAGTTGCCCGTGATGATACCGAGGGAGTCGGTGAACGTGACCTTGCCGGTCGGCGCATTGTTGCTGCCGAAGTCGTTGTTGGTGGCCAGTTCGAGCGATATTTCGGTCGACACACCGGTCGATCCTGAGACCGGATTGGGACTATGTGTTTCGCCAAGTGTCGGAGGGTCGACGGTCCAGAAAAGGGAAGGCAGGGGCTTGGCCGCCGACGCAACACCAGCGAGCCCGATCACCGACCCGGCCACTCCCAGCCCGACGACACCTGCGAATCGGAGGCGCCTTCTCATCTGTTGACTTGCCACGTGGCGCACACCCATTGATCGGCCCCCTCAGTCCCTGCCCGGTGCAAGTACCGGCACTCTTCGTGAGTGTGACAGCGACGTTCCGCAATGTTCGCCATCATTTGTGCCATTTCGCGATGAACTTTGCGTGACCGCCAAAAGTGGTACCTACGTAGCTCGACTCCCGCTGCACCCCGCACTGAGCTTCGACGCATCGGTCGGCACAGATGTGAAGTGCGTTCGCGACGATGTCGCGAAGCTGTCACCCAACAACGTCGTCGGACTGCGGTCGAGCCGCGGCGTTCAGAAGGTGGTCACCGGCCTGGCTTCATCCCCCGGGCTCGATCACTGGCACAGCACCGGCCAGGTTCAACGGTCGTACGTAGAGGTCGCGGTTGTGCGGATAGCCCACCGCGCCGGGACTCCACGCGTGAAAGGCGATCCAGAGCCCGCCCGACTGGTCGGTGAACACCGACGCACCTCCCGGGCCGGCAAAGTCGGCGCCACTGGTCAGGATCGGTTGCGCCGATGGCCTGGTACACGGGCCGAGGGGACCGCTGCACGAGGCGACGCCGACCGCGTAGTGGGCGCTGTTCCAATCGTTGCCCGAGTAGAAGAGGAAGTAGCGGCCGGCATTCAGGACCAGGTCGGGGGCCTCGACGTTCCCGCCCTCCCAGCTCTGGTCCGGGATGAGCAGTGGGGTGGCGCTGGTCCCGACCAGTCCGGTCCCGGCCGGATCGAGTTGTTGCGACCAGATCGTGGTCGGCTGGCCGCCCTCCCCGGTCGACTTCCAGACGAGGTACGGCGTGCCGTCGGCATTCACGAAGGGGGAGGGGTCGATGGAGCCACCCAGCGTGGGCTGACAGGCGAACGGACCCGCTGAGGTGTCAATGAATGGTCCCTGGGGTTGGGAAGCCACGGCGGCCGAGATGCATTGCGGCCCACCTTTGGTCAATTCCGCGGTGTAATACAGCACGTACTGCCCACCGACTTGAAGTACCGCTGGCGCCCACGTGCGATTCGGCGTCGCCCAACTAGGCAGATTGGGGAGGGCGTTGCCGACAGCAGTCCAATGGGTCCGGTCACTGGACTCGATGATCTGGATGTTTCCCTCGACAGAATTCGTGGCGTAGGCAAAGTAGGTACCGCCGACCATCAGCACGAAGGGATCGGGAAAGTCGAACGGATAAGCCAGCCCGTCCGTGTTTCCACCGCCCACCGTCTCGCAGGACGGGGATACGCCCGAGAGGTCCATGCCGGCTTGGGTATTGTTGTGATTCGCGATTTGCGCCAAGGCGCCCTTGACCCCACCGAGGCAGTTCTGCAGGCTCCCGATGTCGAGACCCTGGAAGAAGGCGGCCTGGGTGGCGCCGGCCAGCTTCTGATCGGCGTCGGCCCAGACGGCCCGGGTGTAGGCATCGGCGGACAGCAGGGCGCGCCGATCCTCGTTGGCCCGATGCTCGGTGCGCGAGGTGGACGTCAGCTTGGTCCGGGCGATCCCCAACGTGACCTCAGCCGACGCGAGGGCGGCATGCGCGTGTCGATCTCGGGCATGAGCCTGCAGGTCGGTGACCAGCGCGATGACCAGGGTGGCCGCCGCCCCGAGGAGGGCGAGTTGGCCGAGTCGACGTCTCCACCAAGGGCGGCGGTCAGCCACCGGCCGCTACCTGCTGACAAGGAGTGGCGACGGCGCTGAGGTGGCTGACCGCCTGGTCAAGATCTCCCACCGACAGGGCGTTGAGTGCCTGCTCGACGCCTCCCAGACAGGCCTGGAGGCCGGCAATCGTCGTCCCTTGCCGCAACACGCTGGCCTGAGCCTGGGCCAATGCGGCCTGGACCGTCTTGACCTGGGCCGTGTCTTGGGCCAGGGCCGGGCCCACCACCTGGATCGTCCGATTGTCGGCCCGGAGGTCCCGCCCGACCAGGGTGAGGTCGCTCACGGCGATGGCGATGTGGTGACGTGTCGTTCGCCACGTGGCGTGAGCCTGGTCGGTCTGGGTGTTGGCCTGGCGCTCGTTCCCCACGAGGTACCCCAGTCCACCGCCCAAAAGCACGATGAGCCCAAGTAGTACGAGTCCGGGGATCCAGGCCCGGCGCGTCGCCGTCGGTTTCGTCAGCACCGGTCCGGTCCGGTCCCGTTGCGGTTCCAGCACGCTGAAGACCATGGACTCTCTGCCTTTCGTGGCGGGACCACCCTCCCGCTTGCATGCCCATCGTCGCATCTTCACCAGTGCCGGCACAACGGGCCGTGATGCATATCCACCGTGTCCACCCACACGTCCGTGCTTTCTCATTGACCTCGGCGCGCTCTGTGAGCCTCATGGAGGCGGAACGGAGTGGAATCAAGGCGAAACCTCAAGAAAGCCTGGTGTGTGCGTTCCACTAACGCTGAGTGAGCGGGAGGTTAACGCTGAGTGAGCGGGCGGTGATTTTTGAGCGCGGTCAATTGCTAGGTTGAATGCCTGTGAGCGGACGCGGTAGGGGGAAGCACGCGTCCAAAAGCCCACGGCGAAATCGGCGTAGTTCCTCAACGAGTGAGGAAAACGTGCACGCCCTCGGGGATCCGGGGGCGCCGGAGAGCGATTCCTCGCCGGCGAAGTCCGCTGCGGCTTCGCCACGTTCAGCAAAGGAAGCCGGTCCATCTCATGGAGTGGCGAACGAAGCGGGTCTGGTCGCTCTCGGAGAAGAGATGCACCGCTCGGGAAGTGGACGATCAGGGCGGCGAAAAGGGAGGCGGGGCGATCGTGGGCACCGGGTCCGAAACCTTGCCCTCATTGGTCTCGCCGTGTTGCTGGTCGCTGTCGGGAGTGGGACCGGGTACGCCTACTACGTGACCCATGATCTCAAACGTGTCGAGGTCAATGGCCTGAGCGGAACTCTCGCCACTGGAATCGAAGGAGGCACCGAGAACATCCTCATGGTGGGCTCCACGTCACGCTGCGCGCTGAAACAGCAGAATCCTGCCTACGGATTGTGTTCACAAGGGGTGAACGGCGTCAACAGCGACGTCATCATGATCCTCCACGCCGACCCCGCCCATCATCGCTTGGCTCTCCTCTCCATCCCGCGCGACCTCTTCATCCCCAACGCTCGCTCCTCCGGCGCCAACAAGGTCGACGCCGGTCTCTCTGAGGGGTTGACGCAAGTCGTGGCCGCCGTCGAAGAGGATTTCGGCATCCCCATTCAGCATGCGGTTTCCCTCAATTTCGACCAGTTTGCCAACATCGTGGACTCCCTCGGTGGTATCAACCTGTCGTTCCCGGTCTCGGTATTCGACGCTGAGTCCGGCCTGAACGTGCAAGCAGCGACGTGCGTCCACCTCGACGGCACGCAAGCACTCCAGGTGGTCCGTGCACGGCATCTCCAATACAAATCGCCGAGTACGACGACCACGAACGCGCAATATTGGCCCCAGGAAAACCAAAGTGACCTGGCTCGCATTCGACGCGACCATGAGTTCCTCAGAGTACTGGCGGGAGCGGTGGCCAAGCAGGGACTTGGTAATCCCGTCTCAGACATCGACCTCATCAACTCGGTGAAAGCCGATCTCACCTTCGACCAATCTTGGTCGGTCAGCGACATGGCGAACCTCGTGCTCAATTTCCATTCGATCAACATCGGTTCTGTTCCTCAGCTGACGCTGCCCGTGGCCGTCGTCACTGACCCCGCCGGGGCCGGCGGGAGCTACGTGTATCAAGGTGGAGGGCCATACGGTGATGTGGAGTTCCCGACCCAATCACAAGATCAAGCCGCCATTGAACAGCTGCTCGGTATCGGCTCCTCTGTCGACTCGATGACGGGAAAGCCGCTGCCTGCTCCGTCGGCGGTCAGCGTGTCGGTGATGAATGGAACGGGCGGCTCCAACCAGGCCGCCGACACGGGCTCCGCATTGACGGCGCTTGGATTTCATGTTGTCGGACTCGGTGACTCCCAGCCCGTCGGCGACGTGGCCGAGACTTTCGTCTACTACGGCTCGAACTCGCCGAGCACGGTGGCGGCGGCGGAGTTGGTCGCCCGTTCGATGACCGGATCGGTCGTCATGGGCTACGACCCGAGCCAGGTGACCAGCGGGGCTCTCGTCACGGTGGTCACCGGAACTCAGTTCGCAGTGAATGCGCCCTCGCCGCCAGCGAGCGCACCTACGGCTGGCGGTTCCACCACCGCGCCCCCGTCGACGTCCCAGTCCACGACCCCGACAACCGACCCGACGACCGCGCCGACGGCGTCCATTGCCGCTGCGTCCTCAGCCACCTCCGAGCTCCAACCATGGGATCCGCGTTCGTGCCCAGCGGGATCCCAGCCGACGGCACCGGTGCCGAACGCAACCTGAACCAACACCAAGCCGGGAACATCTCGCGTGCGGCCCGTACGACGAGTTGCGGTCGAGGACAAACGAGTCGCTCCGAGGCCGGCGTAGGGGTCGTGCACCGAGCCTGAGGCAATGCTTCTGCTGTCGGCTGACTGAACCACCAATTCGGTGGGCGCGGGGGGTACCTTTGTAGGTCAATGACACACTCAACCCAAATCTCTCCGTCCGGCACCGAACCCTTCGATCAAGACTCCTACGCAGCTGGGTCCGAAGGGGACGGGATGTGGACCTGTCCTGAATGTCATCTGGGCCATTGCGAGGACTGTTCGAGCCGCCGTTGCGACTGCCCGCACATCTTCGCTGTGATCGGTCGCGCCATCGTCGAACTGGACGACGCGATCCAAAGTTCAGCCCACCTCTTGAGCGAGATTGGAACCTCCGCGAAGGCGCCGGAGTCGCACATGGCGGAGAATAGGTAACGACCCGAAGGAAATTGACGGTGTCGTGGGTAACTGAGCGCCGGCCGCCATCGGGGCTGCCGAGGCGTACCCGCTGTCGCGGGTGCGCCGACTGCAATCACTTCGGCGGATCTCTCCAGGAGCGACTCATTACCTGTTGTTGTTGTGCATGCGAAATATCCCCTGCAACCCGCCCGAGCCACTCATTGATGCATCTTGGTGCTGCGAGCCCCAGCTGTAGGCGTAGTCAAAGACAGGAGTCGGGACGAGTGATCCCCAAGTCCTCAGGATCTGAGCCTCTTGTGAGGGCACTGGGAGCGAGTACGACCCGCCGCCGTCATCGGTCTCCGTGCCACCTCCGAAGGTCTGGTACACCGGAACAATGTCGGCCAGCGGTATGCCATCGGCCTCCGCCGCATTCACCGCAAGACCGATCCACTGGTAGTGGCACGCGTTTCCGAGTTCACTGCGGCACGGGTAAGGGTCCAAACCGTACAGGTCAATGTCAGAATTGGCTGGGTTGAACCCACCCATGTAGGTCGGATGGTCTGTTGAGCTCAGATTCTCTTCGATGATGAAGGTTTTTGTTCCAGGGTCGTTGGCGTGAATCCAATCTGACTCCGCCTTCAAGTTCGTTGCGGTACAGCTTGAAGGATTTGGTTCGTCCATCAGGTAGAAGCCAAAGACCTTCTGGTTTCCGACGTAAGGCCGAACAGCCGTGGTGAAGGCGCCCGTGACGCCCGTGCACAGACCGAGATAGACCAAGCCCTTGTCGCCCGCGGGTAAGGCGTTGGCCTGGCTCACGTCGCCTACGTCGGCCAGGTTGAACCCATAAGCCCCCAGCAGATACGTGTTGCCCGAGAAGTCGCCGTTCGGCGCATAGTGCAACCCAGTACGACTGGATGGAGACGGGGTGGAGGTCGAAATGCTCGTCGTCGTAGTCGTCGGTGCGCGGCACGCCGAGGCGGCGAGCGAGACGACAACCAATGTCAGGCCGACGAAGACGCGCGGTCGAACACTTCGAAAATGCTTCACCCGCCTCCCTCTGTTCGCTCGTACGTTGACTGCTGTCGCCGCAGTCAAGGGGATGACCAGGCACAACGACCGCCTATATGGGTACATCGCCAATTTAGTTCGATCTCTCGGCGCGTTTTGGTCATGCGCATGTTTGAAAATAGTCCGTCCGTTTCGGGTCTCCCTGATCTCCCTGGTGCCACCTGCTGGTTCCCTGGTCAAGTGGATAGGGGCAGCTTGGCGTCCAATCGGAACCGCCTTCGATATTTCGTTCGCCGGTGTTCAGGCGGTCCTTCGGCCGCGCTGTGCGCATCAAGGGCGGAAGGGAAGGCGCCGCTAGGACGAATCCTTCGCATCGCCTCCTGCACCATTGGAGTCAGACGGCGCCATGGAGCAGGGTCCAAGAATAGTTCGCCGAAAACAGTTCGCAACCGGATGACGTCGAAGCCTGCCTACTGTTCGGCCAGGATGGCTTCTATCTCGGCCATTGGGTCGCGCAGCACGGGTCCCCGAGTTTCCACCACGGCTCGTTCGATCGTGCAGTTGAAACGGTCGGGTGCGGCGTAGCCGTCCCCGACGGGCGGACCCCACTCATAGCCACAGGTGAGACCGACGCCCACCCCGTTGAACGCCTGGGGCGTGAATCGGTTGATCGGACCCTCGGCCACCGTCTGCCCGTCACAGCGCAAGGTCCCGGATCCACCCAGCCCTTCGTCCTTGGTGAACTCGTACTCGAGGGTGTGGGAACCAGCGCCGACGGCGTCGTGTGAGCCGACGATGTGGAGCTCCTTCCCGTACAGATTGTGGATGTAACGCGGCCGGCCGGCCCGAAACTGCAACGACCATCCCCCGAGTCCGGAGCCGATGGCCAGCAACGTTCCCTCGGGAGTGATCCCGTCCGGCACGGTGATGTCGACGATGAGGGCGTGCGATCGGTTGCGGACGTTGACGGCGACTGCCTCGGGGACCTGGGCGCCGTCCTGGAAGTATCGGAATCGGTCGCGTTCTCGACGAGCGTCAGGTTTCGGGTTGACCAAGGCCCAAAGGATTCGGTTGTCCAGTGGCAGAACTTGGTTGCGCTCGGCCTCGGCCCACCAGAGGTCGATCATCTCGCGGAGGCGTTCAGGGTGAGCATCGGCCAAGTTTTTGGATTCGGAGACATCGACCTCCACGTGGTAGAGCTCCCAAATGTCGTCGTCGAAGGGAGCATTTGGATTCAGGCCGTCAGGGTAGAGCGGTCCGACCGGGTGGAAGGTCACCGCCTTCCACCCCTGGTGGTAAAGGGCCCGAGAGCCGAACATCTCGAAGTGCTGGGTGAGATGCCGCCCCGGCTCGTTGGCCCCGCCTGCGCCCAGCACATAGGAGAAGCTCACGCTGTCCAGGTGGGATTGCGGTACCGCGCCGATCGTCTCAGGAGGCTCCAGACCCAGCAATTCGAGGACGGTGGCGAATACGTCAATCGCGTGCGCGAACTGGTGACGTATTGCACCAGAGTCAACGTCCCCATTGGGCCAGTGGAGGATGCAGGGGTCGGCGACACCTCCTTCGTGTACTTCTCGCTTCCACCGCTTGAATGGCGTATTGCCGGCCATGGTCCAGCCCCAGGGATAGTTGTTGTGGGTCAGGGGGCCGCCGATGTCGTCGATTTTCGACCGCATCTCGTCAAGTCCGGCCGGATCCATATTGCTCAGTCGGATGTCATTGATCGAGCCTTCGGAGCCACCCTCGGAGCTGGCGCCGTTATCGGACACCACGATGATGACGGTGTCATCGAGCTCGCCGATATTTTCCAAGAACTCCGCAAGGCGCCCGATCTCCGCGTCCGTATGAGAGAGGAATCCGGCGAAGCACTCCATGAACCGGGCAGCCAGGGCCTGCTCCGGTGCGCTCAATGCGTCCCACGGTCGAACCCAGATCGGTCGTTCCGAGAGCGCCGTGTCAGCGGGAATGACGCCCAGCTCTATCTGGCGGGCGTGAATGCGATCGCGCAAGGCGTCCCAGCCCAGATCGAAATGGCCACGGTAGCGATCGATCCATTCGCGTGGAGCCTGGTGGGGGGAGTGACAGGCACCGGTCGCGACGTAGAGAAAGAAGGGCCGGTCGGCGTCGACAGCTCGTAGGTCCCCGACGAATTCAATGGCTCGGTCAACCAGATCGGTGGTCAGGTGGTAGCCGTCCTCCACTTCTTTGGGCGGTCGCACTGAGTGGTTGTCGTGGTAGAGGGCAGGGACGAACTGGTGAGTTTCCCCGCCGTGGAATCCGTACCAGCGATCGAAGCCTCGCCCCAGGGGCCAACTGGCGCGCGATGATGCCATGTTGCTCTCGTCGTCGGGCGTGAGGTGCCACTTGCCGATGGCGTACGTGGCGTAGCCGTGCGAGCGCAGGACTTCCGAGAGAAACCCGTTCTCGACCGGTGGCTTGCCCCAGTATCCGGGAAATCCCACCGCGAGGTCGGCCACACGGCCCATGGCATTGCGGTGATGGTTCCGGCCGGTCAGCAGACAAGAGCGGGTGGGCGAGCACAGGGCGGTGGTGTGGAAGTTGCCCAGTCGCACGCCATTCCCAGCCAGTTGGTCGATCACCGGCGTGTCGATGGTCGAGCCGTAGCAGCCCAGCTGGCCGAAACCCACGTCGTCGAGCACAATCAGCAGGACATTGGGCGCACCCGGTGGCGCCGCGGGCTCAGGTGGCCACCAGGGCTCAGACTCCCGCCAATCCCGCCCGATTCGGCCTCCGAACTCTGTACTCACGAAAGTCGTACTCCTTGCCTCGGCGTGAGGATGGTACCAACTTCAGCAGAGACCGGAACTGCGATGCTGGCCTACTCAGGCTGCGTCGAGTTGCTTCTCCTACCGCAAGCGTCGGACGAATGAGCGGGTGCCGGCTGGGTTATGTGGCCGCGGCGTCGCCGGGCACGATCGATCGAGGAGAACACTCCACCGGATCGGTCAACCCACCAAACGAGACGGCCTCTCTATCCCCCAGGTTCCCGCGACTAACGAGATCGACTGCACTCTGGCCTCGTAGGAGTGAACCCGAGTGGACAACATGATCTCGTCCGCATCGGTACGACGGAGCAATCGCGTCAATCCGTCATGGACGGTCTCTGGGCTGCCGACGAGATGAGTCGACATGACCTCTTCCACGATGGCCAATTCGGCGGGAGAGAACTCATACGCATCGGCCTCTTCCGGCGATGGAAGCAATCCGAGGCGTCCGGACCGCAGTTGCAAGATGCTCAGTGCCGATGAGCCCGACAGCCAGGCGGCTTCTGCATCGGACGATGCGCAGATGACCGACACTGCGACCATCGCCTGCGGCTGACCCAACAAGAACGACGGTCGGAAGGACGATCGATAGGTCTCAAGGGCCTGGTCGATGAGTCCAGGAGCAAAGTGATAGGCGAACGAATAGGGCAACCCCAGCTGACCGGCTAATTGCGCGCTGAACAGAGAAGACCCGAGCAACCACACCTCTGGGAGATAGCCGCGTCCGGGCGTGGGTGACGGATGAGTCGGGGGACCATCGCCAGCCGCCAGGTAGCTGACCAGTTCCACTACGTCTTCAGGGAAGCCGTCGGCGCCCAGGCCTTGGCCACGCCGCAACGCACGTGCCGTGATCTGATCGGTGCCGGGCGCTCGTCCCAGGCCGAGGTCGATTCGGCCCGGATGGAGGGCCTCGAGGGTACCGAATTGCTCGGCCACGACCAACGGAGAGTGGTTGGGAAGCATGACACCGCCCGAACCGACTCGAAGTGTCGAGGTGGCGTTGGCCAGGTGGGCGATCACAACGGCTGGCGCCGAGCTGGCCACGGCGGGCATGCCGTGATGTTCGGCCACCCACATGCGGTAATAGCCCAGCTCCTCGACGACGGCCGCCAGTCTCGTCGTCTCGGCGAGCGCTTGCGCCGGAGTTGAGCCCGTCGCCACCGTGGCAAGGTCGAGCACAGACAGAGGCACCATGACCCCTACAACACCGGAGTGGGTCGTGTGCTTCCCTGATGTGCAGCTGGACGAGGAAGGATCGAGTAATCCTCCTTATGGCGAGCCAAGCCTTGGGGGACCGCGCTCGCGCCGCTCGCCCGGGCGCCCTTCGCGCAGCAGGTCATGACGAAGGCATGGTTGCGCCACGGTCCCTCCCGGTTCGTCCGCCGAGCGTGGAGGACTAAGGTTGTCCTTAGAGGCTCAGTCGTCGGCTGAGCCCGGAAGCGCTGGACCCAGTCCCCGTGGAGCGCCTCCCACCGGAGGAGGCTACGGACCATGGCTGATTGGGGCGCCCGAGATCTTCATCTGTCCGGCGCCCGACCCGGCAGGCACGATTCCTGATGCCGAGCGCACGGGTCCTGAGAATTCTGACGCAACTCAAGCAATCCGCCGAATCGTCGGCGAACCCGGAGCGCCTGTGCGAGGTGTCGGCCGAAGTGGTCGGCGCTTCGGGCGCAGGGATCATGCTGATGTCGCATGCATCCCTTGGGGGGACGATCTGCAGCTCGAATGAAGTGAGCACGCTCATTGAGGACTTGCAGTTCACCCTGGGAGAGGGTCCTTGCCTCGATGCGATGCATCACGTCTCCCCGGTACTCGAACCCGATTTGGCCGATCCCGCCTTTGGCCGCTGGCCCGCCTTTGCCCCGCCGGCCGTCGCGGCGGGAGCCCGCGCCATTTTCGGCTTCCCATTGCAGGTGGGAGCCGTGTGCGTCGGTGCCCTCAACCTCTATCGAGAAGTACCGGGAGATCTCGACGTCGATCAGCATGCCGACGCACTGGTCATGGCTGGCGTGGCCGCTCGCTCCGTCCTGACCATGCAGTCCGATGCGGTCGACGGCGAACTGGCGTCCGGCATCGAAGTGGGCTCTCAAGTTCGCTTTGTGGTGCACCAGGCGTCCGGCATGGTGGCGGCCCAGATGGGCGTGAACCTGAGCGAAGCGCTCATTCGCCTTCGGGGGTACGCCTTTGCCAATGACCGCCGGGTCACCGAGGTGGCCAAGGACGTGGTCGCGCGTCGGATTCGGTTCCACAAGACCCCGGAGGGCTAGCGACAAAAGAGCGCGAAATGGGATGTAACCTCGATCCCGACGGTCAAGCCGCGATGAAGGAGATCGGCATGCCCAGAGAGTCATTGCTGGCCCAGACACTGGTTGAACTGGCTGACTCGCTGGTCGATGACTTTGACGTGGTGGAGCTCCTCACTTTGCTCACCGACCGGTGTGTCGAAGTCCTCAGTGTGGCCGCGGCGGGGATCATGCTCGTCTCGGCCGAGGGAGAGCTTGGCGTCATGGCATCGTCGAACGAGGCCACCCGCGTCCTCGAACTCTTCGAGCTCCAATGCCAGGAGGGGCCGTGCCTCGACTGCTACCGCTCGGGTGCCCCGATTATTGCCGCCGATCTCACTTCAGCCGACGGACGCTGGCCTCATTTTGCCGTGGAGAGCCTCAGTGCCGGATTCCGCTCGGTGCACGCGCTGCCGATGCGCCTTCGGGGTACGACGATCGGTGCTCTCAATCTTTTTCGCCATGAAGCGGGCACGCTCGATGAATCCGATAGCCGCGCTGCCCAGGCTTTTGCCGACGTCGCCACGATCGCAATCTTGCAAAACCGGGCCCTGCTGGCGGCCCAGGTGGTCAACCAGGAGCTGCAATATGCATTGCAGAGCCGTGTGGTGATCGAGCAGGCCAAGGGCGTCCTGGCGGAACGGGCCGCCATCGACGTCGAGAAGGCGTTCACGCACTTACGCTCCTTCGCCCGCAGCCACAACCGTCGACTGGTTGAGGTTGCCCATGACGTCATCGACGGCAGCCTGGCAACGGCGGATGTGGTCGCTCCGGGGAGACAACCGTAAATTCCGGGCGGCTCGATCCACGAGGCGCCGGGGTGATCGAGGTCTCCTGGCGGGAGATCGCGGGGTGGGAGCCTTATTGAGGGTTGGCTCCTGGGGGTGGTTGATCGTCCCGGCTGAGGCGGGAGCGAGTACCTCAGGTTATTGATAGACTATATACGTGACTACGCAGATAGAGTCTATACCCACGCGGGAGGAGTTTGCCTCCGCCGTCGGCATGCTGAAGCTGCTCGGGGATGACACTCGCCTCCGCATCATTTGGGCTTTGCTGCACCGCGAGCACTCGGTGAGCGAACTGGCCGAGCTGGTCGGGGCGCAACCGGCCGGGGTCTCGCAGCATCTGGCCAAATTGCGACTGGCCCGGTTGGTCCGCACTCGTCGTGACGGCACCAGGATTTTCTACGTCGTCGACGACGCCCACGTGCGGCAGCTGGTCGAAGAGGTGGTCACGCACGCCGGTCACGACGACCCGGGGACGACCTGATCGTGACCGGTAACCAAGCCGACCACGGCCACACCCATCATGCCTCCGTCGAGGCCGACAAGCGTTATCTGATCGCCACCTTGATTCTGCTTCTGTCCTTCATGGCGTTCGAAGTGGCCACCGCACTGGTGGCGAATTCGCTGGCCCTGTTGGCGGATGCCGGTCACATGCTGGCCGACGTGGGTGCCATTGCCGGTTCGTTCGTGGCCATCCGCATGGCCGCCCGTCCGGCGACGGGTTCGCATACCTACGGGTTGAAGCGGGCGGAAATTCTCGCCGCCACGGGCAACGGGATCACGCTCCTTGTCGTCTCGGCCCTCGTGACTTTCGAGGCTGTGCAGCGACTGGTACACCCCTCGACGGTCCACGGCGGCATCTTGATTGTGGTGGCCAGTGTGGGTGTGGCCGTGAACCTGGTCGCCACCCTGATTCTCTCGAAGGCCAATCGGACCTCCCTCAATATGGAAGGGGCCTACCGTCACATCCTGACCGATCTCTACGGCTTCATCGGGACCGTGATCGCCGGCATCGTTATCGTGACGAGCGGATTCTCCCGCGCCGACTCGATTGCGTCACTGGTGGTGGTCGGCCTCATGGTCAAGGCGGCCGTCGAGCTGCTGCGGCCTGCGTTGCGGATATTGCTCGAGGGTACGCCTGAGGGAATCGATCTCGACGAAATCCGTAAGCACCTTTTGGAATTGCCCGAGGTGGCATCCGTCCACGATCTGCACGCTTGGACTCTGACCTCGTCGTTGCCCATCCTGACCGCCCATGTGGTGGTGACCGACAACTGCATCAGCCAGGGGGAGGTGGGTCGAGTGCTCGATCATCTGCAGGGATGTCTCGTCGGTCACTTCGACGTGGAGCACTCCACCCTTCAGCTCGAAGCCATCGGCCACATCGACCACGAAGCGGGCGGATTCCACTAGCCAACCTCACGGTGATGGGTCGGCGCTGTCGGCGGAACGAAGCGGGCCACCAACTCCACGTGCTCGGTCATGGGAAAGATGTCAAAGCCACGAATTGAGGTCAGCGTCCAACCGGCATCGAGAAGGACCCGGGCATCGCGTCCGAATGACGCCGGGTCGCACGAGACATAGACCAGGCGACGCAGGGTGGCCCCGTGCGCGCTCAGCGCCGTCATGACGGCTTGGCCGGCACCCTCGCGGGCGGGATCGAGGACCAGCAGGTCGGGTTGGCTCAGGCTGGCTTCGATGAACTTGGGTGTGATGGACGCCTTCTTGACCGACATCTGCGGGTAATCCCGTCCGTTGCGTTCGAGCGTCAGCGCAGGCCCGCCGGTCACGCTCGACGGCCAACACCGAACCCTCCGAGCCGACCTGCTCGGCCAACACCACCGAGAAGAGGCCGGCGCCGGCGTAGAGGTCAACCACCTTGTCACCCCGCACCGCCCCCATTTCGGCCTGTACGGCCCGGGCCAATGCCTCAGCCGCGCCCACGTGCACCTGCCAGAACACACCGGACGAAACTCGGAAGGTGTGTGCTGACACGTCCGTGTGCACGTCGCCTGGTTGTTTTCGCACTCGCCCGTTGACTACCACTCCCGTCCGCAGCGCGGGCAGGGCAGGCATTGACTTACGGGGCGTGACCACGGCCACGACAGCCTGGTTCCGATCGGGCGCCACCGCGATCTCGATCTCCTCGACGCCGGGCCAGGCGGCACGAAAGGCGCCCGTCTCCATCGCCTCCGTGCAGGCAATCGGACAGGACTCCACCAGTTCGAGTTCGTGGGAGCGGTGTCGGCGGAAGCCGACCCTCCCGACGGGGTCGACCCCCAATCGGACCCTGGTCCGCCAACCGAGCCCATCGGTATCTCCCCGGACAGCCGCGACGTCAATTTCACGCTTCAGGCCGGTGAAGTGGTGGAGCTGCTCGGCCGCCCGGAACGCCTTCAGCCGTCGTTGCCCCGCCAGACTCACGTGCTGGAAGTCGCAGCCGCCACAATTCCCCGGACCGGCGTGGGGACACGGGGGGGTGACGCGGTCGGGCGAGGCTCGCAGGATCTCCACCGCATCGGCTCGCAGAAATGACGTCGTGGTGGCGGTGACCCGAGCCATGACCCGCTCACCGGGCAGGGCGTGGCGCACGAAGACCACCCGCCCGTCGGGAGCACGACCGACGCACCCACCCCCGCCGGCGATGTTCCCCATATCGAGCTCCAGCAACACATCCACATCGTCGGTGTTGGTCACGGGCAAACACTAGATGGGTCGATAGATGGGTCCATGAGCCCGATGGGTCGATGAGTCCCATAATCCCGATGAGCCGAGTGAGCCAGAATGGTCTTGGCGTCCAGCGAGAAGTGCGGGACCGGGAAAGAATTTGCTCGACATCTTGGCCGGGTGTCGATTTCGGCGATCCTGTTCGTCGTAGTGCCGACAACAACCAATCAGGAGGACACGTGCGTTACCTAATGATGATCTGTTCTGACGAAAGCCAAATTCAGGGCATGACGCCCGATGCCGGCCAAGCCATGCTGGCCGAGTACTTTGCCTTTCAGGAGGAAATGAACAGCCGGGGTGTGCTCCAAGGCGGCGAGCGACTGCAGTTCACTGCCGATGCCACCACCGTGCAGGTGCGCGACGGGGAAACCTTGACCACGGATGGGCCGTTTGCCGAGACCAAGGAGCAGATCGGCGGTTACTACGTGGTTGACTGCAAGGATCTGGACGAGGCGATTGAGATCGCCGCCAAGATCCCCGGGGCCCGGCTGGGCTCGATCGAAGTGAGACCAATCTGGGAGATGTAACGACCGAGGTCGAAGTCGCCGTAGCCAAGGCCTTCCGGGACGAGTGGGGGCGAGTGGTCGCCACCTTGATCCGGCGCATTGGCGACTGGGATATCGCGGAGGAGTGTGCGCAGGATGCCTTCGCGTCCGCTCTGGAGCGATGGCCCATCGACGGCATCCCGCGTCAACCCGGCGCATGGTTGACCACCGTGGCGCGGAATCGAGCAATGGATCGCCTGCGTCGCGCCGCGGTGGGAGCGGAGAAATTGATGGAGGTGGCCCGGTTGGAAGCAGCCGATGAACCTGAGGATGAACCTGAGCTCGGCGGGAGTAGCGATGTGCCGGACGATCAGCTGAGGCTGATGTTCACCTGTTGCCACCCGGCCCTGTCGCTCGAGGCCCAGGTGGCGCTGACTCTGCGCACCCTGGCCGGTATGACGACCACCGAGATCGCCCGAGCGTTCTTGGTGTCCGAGCCGACCATGGCGCAGCGCCTGGTGCGAGCCAAGAGGAAGATCCGACACGCCGGCATTCCGTTCCGGATACCCCCGGCCCACCAATTGGTGGATCGCACCGGGGCAGTGCTCTCCGTGCTCTACCTCCTCTTCAACGAGGGGTACTCGGCGTCAGCCGGGGCCGACCTGCTGCGCCAGGGGCTGTGCGGAGAGGCCATTCGCCTCACCCGCACCTTGATCACCTTGATGCCCGACGAGCCCGAAGCGATGGGCCTCCTGGCCCTGATGTTGTTGCACCATGCCCGGCGGGACGGCCGGGTTGACGCGCACGGGGACTTGGTGCTCCTGAACGAGCAGGATCGATCACTGTGGGATGACGAGACCATTGCCGCCGGTGACGACGTGCTCAACGCCGCCCTGCGTATGGGCCGCCCGGGCCCGTTCCAGATCCAGGCAGCCATTGCGGCCTGCCATGCCCAGGCAGCCCGGGCCAGCGAGACCGACTGGGCCGAGATCGCCGCGCTCTATGACCAACTCCTGGTCATCATGCCTTCGCCGGTGGTGGAGCTCAATCGCGCCGTGGCAATCTCGATGGTCGATGGACCCGAAGCGGGGCTGGAGCTCCTCTCGGCCATCGACGCTGACGGCGCCCTGGCCGGCTACTACCTGCTGGCTGCCACCAGAGCCGATCTGCTCCGCCGCCTGGAACGACCGCTCGACGCGGCCGAGGCCTATCGCCAAGCTCTGGGGTTGGTCAGTACCGACGCCGAGCGTCGTTTCTTGCAGCTCCGGATCAACGAGGTGACAGAGACCTCCGCGGTGGGCCCGGACTGACCGTACCCAGACGCGGTCCGAGGAGCTGCTCGCCTGGGGGTTCGCGGTTGTGGGATCTATGCTCAGCGGCGCGGCGGCCTTTGGCGCACGCCTCGTCGACGGAGAGCCCGCCGATTTCGACCGGACATTCGGCCTCGACAGCCGCGCTGTCTGGCTCCCTACCGAAAGGACAGCCACACCATGTTGCACGACAGGGTCGCCATCATCACCGGCGCAGGGCGCGGTATCGGGCGTGAGCACGCCCTTCTCTTCGCCTCACTCGGATCCAAAGTGGTGGTCAATGACCTCGGTGGAGCGATCGACGGTTCCGGCGCTGATGTCTCTGCCGCCCAATCCGTGGTTGACGAAATCGTCGCCGCCGGCGGTCAGGCCGTGGCCAGTACCGACAGTGTCACGTCGTTCGGAGGGGCCAAGGCCATTGTCGACTTGGCCGTGGCTGCGTTCGGCGACCTGCACGTCGTGGTCAACAACGCCGGGATCTTGCGCGATCGGATGCTCGTATCAATGAGCGAACAGGAATTCGACGACGTCATCTCGGTCCACCTGAAGGGTACGTTCAACATCACCCGCCACGCCGCCGAAGTCTGGAGAGAGCGGTCCAAGACGGGTGACATCGTGGACCGGGCCATCGTCAACACCAGTTCGGGTGCCGGGCTGCACGGGAACGTGGGCCAGACCAACTACTCGGCCGCCAAGGCCGGCATCGCGGCCATGACGGTCGTGAACGGGATGGAGCTCAACCGCTACGGCGTGCGGGCCAACTGCATCGCGCCGGTGGCCCGGACCCGGCTCACCCTGCAGACCCCGGGTCTGAGTGATTCCATGAACAAGCACGTCTTTGACCCTGAGAACATCTCGCCCCTGGTGGCCGTCCTCGCGTCGGAGACCTGCCCCTTCAACGGCCAGGTCTTCAGCGTCTATGGCGGATCGGTGGGCATCTACGGGGGATGGTCCATCGCTGAAGAGGTGTCCACCGATGACCGGTGGACACCCGAATCCTTGGCCTCGGCCATGGACTCGCTGCCTCGGACCGTCGAGGTGAACAGCCAGATGACGGCACTGGTCAAGGCGATGCAGGAGTAGGCATCGCTATTGCTCGAGTGCCGGTGCGCCCCTACCGTGGACCCGACGGACGAGCACGACAGGGTCGCAAGGCGCAGGGGAGGACCGACGCCAACCGGAGACGAATTGCAGCACATGTTGGACGCGGTCGAGGTGCACCCGCTGCTGTGCGCCGTGGCCCATCTGACCGGGGACTTCAGCCTGTTGCGCGCCGATCTGGCCCCGGACCAAGCCCAGATGCTGGTGCCGGGTCGAGGTCTGGGACCAGAGCAGGAAGCCGAGGCCCGCGCCCTCGCTGGCCAGGCACTGCTCGAGCACGAAGCATCAGGTGCACCACCGCACGAACTCAGCCCCGATGAGGTCACTCTGGTCTTCGACTTCCTCGTCGGCCCGTCCTCGACCCCGCAGTGGAGCGACTTCCTGGTCGAGGAGTTGGCGTTGGCGGGCTCCGA
The DNA here is from genome assembly GCA_963821755.1 of uncultured Acidimicrobiaceae bacterium. Classification (GTDB taxonomy): domain Bacteria; phylum Actinomycetota; class Acidimicrobiia; order Acidimicrobiales; family RAAP-2; genus Bog-473. Next base: position 801,517 of record CAWGEX010000003.1, on the reverse strand, counting down.
TCCCCGAGCCCCGAGTTGGCGCCTGCAAGAGATAGCTCCATCCCGGGACTTTCGCTGTGCCGTCATCGGCGCCGGCATCTCGGGCCTGGCAGCCGCCTATCGGCTCCGGCAGGCCGGCTTCGCGGTCACCGTCTTTGAAAAGAACGACGACGTTGGTGGCACCTGGCTCCAGAACGTCTATCCCGGGTGTCGGGTCGATGTGCCCAATCAGTTGTACAGCTTTTCCTTCGCTCAGAGTGATGCCTGGGTCGGGCGCTACTCGGCCCAGCCCGACCTCTTGGCTTATCTCCGGCGGGTGACGGAGGAATTGCGCCTGCACTCCTGCATCCGCTTCTCGACCGAAGTGACCGAGGCCCGCTATGAGGCAGACACGCAGCGGTGGGTGGTCGACGTACGACGGGCTGACGGCACAACGACCACGGAGCACGCGGACGCTCTTGTCAGCGCCGTTGGCCAACTCAATCGACCCTCGCTTCCGGCCATTGCTGGTCGGGACACGTTCGGTGGCCGATCGTTCCATTCGGCCGAGTGGGACGACTCGGTGTCACTGGCCGGCCGGCGGGTGGCCGTGATCGGTACGGGGGCCAGTGCGGCGCAGTTCCTCCCGGCCGTGGCCGACGCGGCGGCCCACCTCGACCTCTACCAGCGCACGCCGCCCTGGCTTATGCCGACGGAGAACTACCGAGACCCGTTCCCCCCGGCGTATCACTCGTTTTTGGAGCGGGTTCCGACCTATGGCCGCTGGGATCGCCTGTGGCAGTTCTGGCTCATGCACGAGGGCATGCTCCCCGCCGCCAAGGTCGATCCGACCTGGCCCGACCAACGTCACTCGGTCAGTGAAAGCAATGATTTCATGCGGGCCATGCTGGCGGACCTCCTACGGGCCCAGGTTCCCGACGAAGCGCTGTTCGACAAGATGGTGCCCCGTTTCCCGCCGTTCGCCAAACGAGCGCTGCGCGACGACGGGATCTGGGCCGCCACGGTGCAACAGGAGCACGTCGAGCTCATCACCGAGCCCATCTCGGAGATCACCACCACCGGTATCCGCACCACCGACGGCAGCGAACGCCCGGCTGACGTGGTGATCTACGGGACCGGCTTCACCGCCTCGCAGTTCCTGACGCCCATGCGCCTGTTGGGTCGAGGCGGTGTCGAATTGAACGAGCAGTGGGATGGGGACGCTCGGGCCTACCTCGGCATGACCGTGCCGGAGTTCCCGAACCTCTTCATGTTGTACGGACCCAATACGAACCTGGTCATCAACGGCAGCATCATCGTCATGGTGGAATGCCAAGTGCGCTACATCGTGGAGGCCCTGGGTCAACTCCTGCGCACCGGCCATCACTCCATGAGTTGCCGGTCCGACGTGCACGACGCCTACAACGACGAGATCGACGCCGGCAACAAGGAGATGGTGTGGGGGGTGACCGACGTGCCGAGCTGGTACCGCAACCGGCGCGGCCGGATCGCCCAGAACTGGCCCTTTGGCCTCCTCGACTACTGGGAACGGACTCGCCACCCGGACTTGGCCGACTACGAGCTGACCTGATGGCCAGGCCCAGCACCAGTCCCAGTCCTGAAATGGGTGAGATCCTGAATCTGGTGCCGGCCGACTTCGCCGATCCGGAGGCTGACTACCTAGCCGTTCGGGCCATGCTTCGACCATTTCATGGACACCCCGTCCCGGACCACATTGAGGTCACGGCGACAACACTCGGCGGTGTCAGCGCCGCCTGGTACGACGACACCGATAATCCGAACATCGAACGTGTGGCCTTTCATTGTCACGGGGGTGGATTCGTGGCCTGCCCACTCGACGCATACCATTTCTACGGCGCCATGTTGGTTGAGCAGCTCGGCCTCCGAGTCGTGATGCCGGACTATCGCCTGGCGCCGGAACATCCATATCCCGCGGCCCACGACGACTGCCTCGGCGCCTACCGGGGTCTCCTGGACGCCGGGGTGGACCCGGGGCAATTGGTGGTCATGGGCGACTCGTGTGGGGGAGGGCTGGCCCTCGGAACCCTGTTGGCCGCTCGTGACGAGGGGTTGCCCATGCCGGGTTGTTTTGTCTCGATCTCGGGTTGGTTTGATCTCTCCGTGGCGCGTCCTGGTGACGGTTCGCCTGATCCGTTCCTCACCGCGGCATGGGTGCGCAACCGCGGACGTGACTACATCGCCGACGCGCTCCCACTCGACGATCCCCGGGTCTCACCCGCGTTTGCCGACCTCTCCGGTCTCCCGCCCCTCTACCTCCCTGTGGCCCAGCACGACACGCTGCGGGAAGGGACTTTCCAGTTGGCCGCCTCAGCGGCTCGGACGGGCGTGGCCGTCACGCTCGAGTCCTGGCCCGGTACGGTGCACGGTTGGCATGGCCTGGTCAACGTAGGGGTCCCCGAAGCGATTGCCGCCTGGCAGCGGGCCGCCCAATTCTTGGACGCCATCCTGCCGGGCCAGCGATCTGATCGTCGGTCCCTCGTGAGGTGAACGTTACGCGAACAAACCGCGAAGTCGCGGTTATCTTCCCAGCTAATGTACTGCCGCCGTGGTGACCAGCCCCTCAGAGATCGAGTTCATCGAGATCCGGGTGACCCAGCTCTTCGCCCTCGTGTCCGAGGCCTTGGCCGGCGCCACCGAGGCCCTCTTGAGCAACGATGCCGCCACCGGGTTGACGGTGGTGGAGGGGGACCAGTCGGTGGACGACCTCACGGCCGAGGTCGAACTCTTGGTCTGGCGGCAGCTGGAAAACGAGGACACGCCGACATCGACCTTGCGACACCTGGTGGGGGTCCTCTTGATCCTGCCGGAGCTGGAGCGCAGCGGAGATCTGGCCGAGCACATCGCCCAGCGGGCCGTCACCCATCTGGGAGCGCAGATGAGCCCGCTCAGCCGGGGCATCGTGCAGCGGATGGCCGAGGTTGCCCTCGAAATGTGGCGCGACGCCGCCGACGCCTATGGCGACCGCTCGGCCCGCGCCGAGGCCCTGGCCGAAGACGACGAAGAGATGGACATCCTGCACGGCCGCTTGACGGGGGAGATCGCCGCCGAGTCGATGCCGACAGCCATCAGCGCCCAGGTCACGCTGCTGGCCCGCTTCTACGAACGCCTGGGGGACCACGCCGTCAATCTGGCTCGTCGGATCGAGATGCTGCAGGGTCCGACACCCGGGAATGATGAGCCCAAGCCTTGAGCCGGCATCAGGTCAGGGTCGTGGTACGGACCCTTCGGCCAGCCGGTATGGTCCCGACCGGGGTGCTGTAGGCGACGAATTCGGAAAGGCAGCCTGGTCTGGCGATCGGGTATCACTCGACCCGAGATCCGGGGGTGCTGGCACCTACTCACGGTGCCAATGACGAGCAATCGCTTTCTAGTACTCCGGGGTTACTAGGATCGCACCATGGCGACCTGGAACTTTCTGACCAATCACGGTCGGGCATTGCTGTGCATCGCCCGCGATCCCGACGTGCGCCTCAGGGACATCGCAACCTCCCTCGACATCACGGAGCGCCGGGCCTTCGGAATCATCACGGACCTGACGGAAGGCGGATACGTGGTGAAATTCAAGGAGGGTCGCCGGAATCGATACAAGATCGAGGCTCACCTTCCCCTGCAGGAGTCCACCGGCCGGGACCAGGCCATCGGCGAAGTTCTGCAACTCTTGACCGCCACCGAGGCGATACCGCGCACCTTGCGGACCCGTCGCGAAGATCGAGAACCGAACGCGTCCGCCGTTTGAACCTGACGCTTCTTTGATCACGTCGATTTCTGTCCTGCCGCGTCCTGCTGATCCGGCCGCCCCGCCCACCTAACTGGCGACGATATTGACCGGTGTACCGTTCGGCAGGTCCGCCAATTGGGCCAGGTCGGCGTCGTGCAATCGGATGCACCCGTGAGAGATGGCCGCGCCGGTGGTCCCGATGAGCGAGTCATCGTAGGAGTCGATGGGGCCGTGAATGGCGATGATGGCATCACCAGAATTGCCCCAGTCGGTGATGGTGTCGGAGTGGGCTGACGTGACCATCACAAAGGCGCCGTAGCCAGGGTCGGGGGGTGGTGCCTGCATGGTGACGAAGTATTTGCCGGGGGTGGTGGGATCGTCGGGTGCCCCGATGCCGGCCGGGAAGTCCAGAATCTGCCGGTCGTCCTTGAACACGCTGAGGTGCTCAGTGGCCAGGTCGACCACAACTCTGTACGGAGTGGTGCTCAGCGTGGCGTCGCTCTGGGGAATCCAGGCGGTCGATTCGTTGGGGCGTTGGGCCAGGCGCACCTCGATCCAGTTGGGGGCCGAATCGATGACCGGGAGGATGCTCTGGTAGCCATACCACTCGCCGGGGACCACCTGAGTCGCGGGCCCTCCCGGTGTGGCCGAACCCGGGGTGTCGCCCTGGAGCGTGGCCACCAGGGTGGCGCCTGGTGGCGCGGTGACGGCCAGGTTTACCGTCGGCGTGGGCGGTACATGGAACGTAATCGGCCCGATGGCCTCCGGGCGGACGGATGTTCCGCAGCTCGCCAATCCGGCCGCCGCAGCCATGGTGGCCGCGACCAACCCGAATCGGCGAGTGGCAGATCGGCTGTTCCCCACAGTGACCGTCGATGCTACCTGTGCTCCCTCCGCCTTGGACGTCAAGAGGTCGGAGGGAGCCGGGCTTCTCTCTCCGGTGCCAGAATCGGGGTGTGAGCGAGCCGATGCGCACCTCCTCGGGCTCCCCATTCGAGGCGATCATCGGATTCAGCCGGGCGGTCCAGGTCGGTGATCGTGTCCTGGTGTCGGGGACCGGGCCGGTGTGGCCGGATGGGACGTGCCCGGATGATGCGGGCCGCCAGGCCCGCCGATGTTTCGAGATCATTGCCGCAACCTTGAGCGAGGCGGGTGCCTCCATGGCCGATGTGGTTCGCACCCGGATGTTCATCACGTCGACCGGAGACGCCGAGGCGATCGGCGCGGTGCATCGGGAGATGTTTGACCAGAAACGTCCGGCCGCCACCATGGTCGTCGTGGCCGCCCTGCTCGATCGGCGCTGGCGGGTCGAGATCGAGGCCGAAGCCGTGACGGCCCGACGCTAAGCCAGGACGCCCTGTGCCGCCTCGAGCACGATGGTCATGCCGCGTAGATCGCCCACGAGCCCGGACTCCATGCGGTTCATGGCATAGCAGACCGTCAGATCCGTTTCCTGGTCGATCACGATGACGGAACCGCCGTAGCCTCCCCAATAGCAGGCCCTCGGACCGATCGGCATGTCGGCGTTCCCCAAGCCGTACCCCATCCCGAAGCGCAACGGCACGCCCAACACGAGGTCGGTTCCATCAATTTGTTCTTCAAAAATGGGATCAGTTCCTTCCGCCGAGAGCAACCGAATGCCACGCGCCTGGCCGCGACCGGCGATCACCGACTGGATGGCGGCCACCGAGCGGGCGTTGCCCTGGCCGTTGGCGGCGGGGATCTCGGCTCGGCGCCACCACTCGTTTGCCACCTGGGCGGCGTCGATCGGCGGGTTGAGGAGGGTCTTGGCCATGATGTCCGAGATTTCCACGGTGCTGAGGTCCAGAGGCGGGGGAGGAATGACCAGCGAGACCCGACCGTCTTCGCTCTCGGGCAGGCCGATGAAGAAATCGGCGCCCAGCGGCTGGGCCACCTCATGGGCGAACCATCGGCCGATTGACTCTCCCGTGATGCGGCGGACCACTTCGCCTATGAGGTAGCCCTGGGTCACGGCGTGATAGCCCGAGGCCGTGCCCGGTTCCCACCATGGCGTTTGGGCGGCCAGAAGGGAGGTGCACAACTCCCAGTCCGCCAGCTGCTCGGGTTCGAGGTTTTCCTCCCAGCCCGACAGACCGGCGCTGTGGCTCATGAGATGGCGCACTTCGACGTCCTGCTTTCCTCCCTGGGCGAATTCGGGCCAGTACTTTGCTACTGGGGCGTGGAAGTCGAGCTGTTTCCGATCGGCCAGCATCAACGCGCAGAGGAATGTCATTGTCTTGGTGGTGGACCACACGTTGGTCAAGGTGTCGCGCTCCCATGGCGCGCTTTTGGCCTCATCGACGTAGCCACCCCAGATGTCGACCACGGGCTCACCGTGCAGGTAGACGGCTACAGAGGCGCCGACGTCCGCGCCCGAGTCGAGGTTGGACGAGAGGGTGCGGCGTACCCCTTCGAATCGAGCCTCGCAGGTTCCTTGCACTTCGGCCATCGCCTTGCTCCTTCGGGTCGTCAAATGTCGGCACGTCTGCCCGGCAACGTAGGCAGAATCCCACCGAGGGCGCCAGCACGCCGGTACGCCAGTACGGAACGGCACCGCGGCGCATGCCTGTGCCCCGCCCTCGCTGACGGGCTTCATCTCGATGTGGGTTCGAGCGTCCCTGGCTTCCAGATCGGCGGACACGAGGTGTCGGGCCTGGTGCGCGACGCCGTGTTCGCTGAAGCACGGAGCAGAGCTACGGGTCCGGCCGCAGGCCGCCGAACTGCGAGCTCAGGGGAGGAGTTCCACGCGCTTGGTCACCTCTACCACCTCCAACAGCCGGCGATCGTGTGACACCAGGAGCAGGGTGCCGTCAAAGGCGGCCAGGGCCGACTCCAGCTGCTCAATGGCCGGAAGATCGAGATGGTTGGTCGGTTCGTCCAAGACAAGGAAGTTGACTCCCAGGACCCCGAAGGCGGCCAGCTCGGCGCGCGTCCGTTCCCCCGGAGAGAGTGAAGACGTCGGACGGGTCACGGTGTCGGCCCCGAGCCCGAATTTGGCTAGCAGCGACCGGGCTTCCGGTAGGGGTACACCACTACGTTCCATCAGCGCGTCGACCACGGTGCCCGGCCCGCACAAGGCGCGACGGTCCTGTCCGAGCTCTCCGACGACCACGCTCGGCCCCATCCATTGTGATCCTTCGACCAGGGGGAGTCGGCCCAATATGGCTTCGACCAACGTTGATTTGCCCGAGCCATTCGGTCCCACCAGGGCCAGGCGGTCGGCCCAGCCAATTTCGAGCGTCAGCGGGCCCAAGGTGAAGTCCCCCCGGGTCACGACAGCGCCGTCAAGGCGAGCGACCACGGCACCCGAACGCGGCGCTTGTGCGATCTGGAATCGGAGATCCCACCCGACCCAAGGTTTTTCCACCACCTCCAGAGCGGCCATGGCTCGCTCGGTGCTGCGGGCCCGGGCCGCCAGCTTCTCGGTGCGGTTGAGCCGGAAGTCTCGCTGTGCCTTGTCGTTGTCCCGGGGGTGCCGCTTCTCCCGGGCGACCCCCGAGGTGGCCCATTGACGTTCCCGCTGGGCCCGTTGCCTGAGGTCGCTCCGGGCCGATTCATAGGTGGCATAGGCCTCGGCCTCGTGAAGGCGGGCCGTTTCGCGCTCTGTGACATACCCCGACCACCCACCACCGAACAGCGTGCCGGTGTGATGATGCTCATCCAGTTCCAACACGTCGGTCACGGTGCGATCGAGAAAGGCCCGATCATGCGACACGATCACCACGCCACAGGGTCGCCGTTGCACCCACGATTCGAGTCGAGCCAGCCCTTCGAAGTCGAGGTCGTTGGTGGGCTCGTCCAACAACGTCAGATCGAATCGAGACAGCATGATGGCAGCCAGGGCCGCCCGAGCCTCTTGACCGCCCGACAGCGCTCCCATCTCCCGATGACGCAGCTCGGCTCCGAGCCCGACCTCAGTCGACACCGTCGCCAGGCGGGCTTCGAAATCGCCCGCCGACAAGGATTCGTAGCGGGCCAGGGCCACGGCATATCGGTCGTTGGCACCGCCATCACCCCGGTCCAGCCGACCGGCTGACTCCGTCAGCTCAGATTCTGCCGCGGCCAGCCCGGTGCGCCGATAGAGCCAGTCGGCCAACGTCTCAGCCGGGTGGTGCTCCTGTTCCTGGGCCAGATACCCCACCGTGGCGGCGGGTGGATCCAGGCTGAGGCGGCCGGAGGTGGGCGTGAGCCATCCACCCAGAGCGCGCAGCAAGGTTGATTTGCCCACGCCATTGGGCCCCACCACCCCCAACCGGGAGCCGGGTCCGACCGCGACACTGACGCGGTCGAGGACCAACCGGCCGCCACGTTCGATCGTGAGATTTCGGGCGACGAGCGTCGCCGGGGGAGTAACCGAAGAAGAGAATGCGGGCACCGAAGGCCTCCGAAACGAGGGACCACTGACGTGAAGCTAGGGTCAGACGCAGGGAACTCGGCAATCAGCGCACGACACCAAGTGTAGCCAGAGCGGACCGGCCGGGCGCCCTCAGCGCTGCAGATCGATGACCATGTCCTCGCTGGCGCCCTGCACCCGCACACGAGATCGACTGTAGGTGGCGACGATGTCATCGATGGCCGCATCGGTCCGAGAAGGTTCGTGATGGGAGAGCAGCAACCGGCCGACGCCGGCCGCTTCGGCCAGGCCCACGGCGTAGCCGCAGGACGAATGACCCCACAGGGCTCGCGCTGGGAATTCGGCGTCGGTGTATTGGGAGTCGTGGATGAGCACGTCACACCCCTGGGCCAGCGCCATGGCGTTGGGGTGGTACTCACCCAGCCCTTCGGGTCCGGGCCCGATCGTGGTGGGTGAATGATCGCTGAGGTAGGCCACCGAGGTCCCGCCGTCGGTGATGCGGTAGCCGAAGCTGCGGCCTCCTTTGTGGGGGATGTCGAGCGCGGTGACGGCGAACCCGTCGATCGTGTGGTCGCCCGGTTCGAGTGCGTTGAAGGTCCACGTCCCGCGTAGCTCCGCCGGAGTGATCGGGAAGTACGGATTGGACATCAAACCGCGTAGGACGGACTCGGCGTCACCCTGGGCCGGCATGTACAGATCGACGTGCGAATCCGGGTTGTCGCCCGAAGTGAAGAAGGGAAGCCCCTCGACGTGGTCCCAGTGGAGGTGCCCCAAAAGGAGCGCACCTTGGAAGGCCTGACCGGAGAGCAGCCCCGAGACGCGGCGAATGCCCGTACCGGCATCGAGGATAAGCGAGGGGGGTGCGCCGTCGTGGCACAGCGCAACGCACGACGTATTCCCCCCGTAGCGGATGAATGCAGCCCCAGCCGCCGGCGTCGACCCGCGCACGCCACAGACAACGATCTTCATCCGGTCATCGCCGCAACCTGACCGGGCCGACCCGGCTCACGGCGCCTTGGTGGCCCGACCCTCGGGGACACCGGCAGCGGCATGGGCATGGGCATCGGCATCGGCATCGGCGCCGGGCGCCGCAAACTCGGGACCTGGTTCGGCATGCGGTGGATCTTCGTCCACCACGGTGATCCGCGCCAGCCTTGTGCCGTCGTGATTCGTTCTTGACCCGTCCCGGACGGGAGCCGGATTGAGGCGGCGAGGACGAGATGCACCAGACGCTTGGACCGGCCGGTTCTTCGACCCTTCGACCCTTCGACCCCAGTTCAGCCAGATTTTGCAATGGGCACGGTACAGTCGAGGGCGTCCCAGTGGCCACCCGATTGAAAGCACAGTCGGGTCGGTGAGTCCGGCGCGACGGCTGACGTAGACCGTCGCACGGTGGCCCTCGCAACAAGCCCCGTCCTAACCGCCAGTTCCACATCCAATTGGAAGGAACGTGTGTGCTTCTCCCCTGAAGGAGACCTGGTCGGTGGCCTGGTCGTGACGGCTATCGGTATCGATGCCTGCCGTCACGTACGGGGTCGTTTCGATCACCGTCTGCTGGCGGCCTTCCCCCTGCTTCTCGGCGCGCATCAGCTGACTGAAACATTCGTGTGGTGGGGTCTGCAGGGTGTCGTGCCGCTCTCCATCGGCCTGGTCGCCATGTGGATCTATCTCGTCGTGGCTTTTGTCGTCCTGCCGATCCTGGTGCCGCTGATCATCATGCTCTTGGAACCGACGCCAAGGAGGAGATGGAGGATCGCGCCCTTCCTGGCCGTCGGCCTAAGCGTGTCTCTGGTGCTGCTCGAGGCGATGCTGCGGACCCATCCCACCGTCCACCTCGGTGCGTATCACCTGTCCTACACCATCGGGCTTCATCACGGTATTGCCATCATCGGGCTGTACATCGTGGCCACGTGCGGGTCGTTGTTGGCGTCGGGATTCCGCGACATCGTCTACTTCGGCTTGGCCAATGTGGTGGCCGTGGTGATTCTGGCGCGGCTCAGCGCGGACGGGTTCGCCTCGCTGTGGTGCTTCTATGCGGCGCTGGCCAGCGGCGCCATCGTCCTGCACATGCGGTACGCCAAACCGCACCGCCACATGCCGGAACTGGCCGTCTGACGCCGTTCGGCTCGGCGGCCGTTCGGCTCGGCGGCTCGCCGGCCCGGATTTACACTTGGTCGGTGCCTTCGCTGAAGTCCTTCCGCTTCACTGAGCCGATTGTCACCGAGCGGCTGATCCTTCGACCCTTCGAGGAGCGGGATCTCGACGATCTCTTCGAAATCGAATCACGGACCGAGGTCGCTCGCTTCCTCTATTGGGAGCCCCGGAAGAGGGATGAGGTCGTCGAGGCGTTGGCCTCGAGGATCGGCTCCACCGTGATGGCCAATGACGGCGACAAACTCAACTTCGCGGTCACCAGACGGCCGGACGGACCGGTGATCGGCGATCTGACGTTGATCCGGCACCGCGGCAACGACCAGCACCTCGAGATCGGCTACGTGTTCCACCCCGACGCACACGGACAGGGGCTGGCCACCGAGGCCGCCCGCGTGCTGGTGGACCTGGCCTTTGATCACCTCGACGCCCACCGGGTGTCGGCCGCGCTCGATGCCCGAAATGCCCCCTCCGCCGCCCTGCTCGAGCGACTGGGTCTGCGCCGGGAAGCGCACCTGGTGCGCAACGAATGGGTCAAGGGCGAATGGACCGACGAGCTGATCTACGCGGTGTTGGCCGAAGAGTGGACCGCGTCCCGACTTGGGGCTGGGTGATCCGCTCCGTCTAATCTGCTCCGGCGGCCTCAGCTGACTGCCGCTGACTTCAAGGGAGCCCAAGCCGATGCCGATCGCCATCACCGACGAACACCAGGAGCTGGCCTCCACGGTGCGGGGCGTCCTCACCGCCCACAAGGCGCTCCAAGCGGCCCGCACACTGCTGGAGTCCGACGACGAGCCCCGTCCTTCCTATTGGGGGGAGATGGCCGATCTGGGATGGCTCGGCATCCACCTGCCCGAGGCCTACGGTGGATCCGGCGCCGGTCTCGTCGAACTGGTCGTGGTCCTCGAAGAGCTCGGTCGTCAGGTCGCCCCCGGATCGTTCCTGCCCACCGTGCTCGCCTCAGCCGTGGTCGACCAGTGCGGCTCGGACGAGCAGCGCCGGCGCCTGCTGCCCGGTCTGGCCGACGGCACCACCACGGCCGCCCTCGGCCTGGGCACGCCTGCCCTCGCTCTTACGAGGGGCACGCTCGCCGGCGACGCCGGCTTCATCCTGGGCGGTGCCGTCGCCGAGCTCCTGCTCCTCCGGGTGGGCGATGACGTCGTCATGGTCGAGGCGTCGGCGCCCGGTCTCGCCCTGACCAGCCGGGCCAACCTCGATCCGACCCGGCGCTCCGTCTCGGCCCGGGCCACCGACGTCGAACTCGGCGCCGACAACGTCTTCGCCGGAGCGGCGACTCGAGCCCTGGCCCTGGCCCGCACGCTGGGTGCCGCCGAAGCGGTCGGCGGCATGGCGGCCTGTGTGGACTCGGCCGTCGCCTACGCGCAGGAGCGGGTCCAGTTCGGGCGGACGATCGCCACCTTCCAGGCCATCAAGCACCACTGCGCCAACATGCTGGTGGCCGCCGAGTTGGCCACCGCCGTGGTGTGGGACGCCGCCCGGTCGGCTCAGGACGACGCCGACGAGTTCGCCCTGACGGCGGCCCAGGCGGCCACCCTGGCCTTTGCCCCCTATGTCCACAACGCTCAGATGAACATCCAGGTGCACGGGGGGATCGGCTTCACCTGGGAGCACGATGCCCACTTGTTCCTGCGCCGGGCCCTGGTCCTGGACGCATTGCTGGGCAGCCCGAAGGACGCCGAGGACGTGACCGCCCTGACCGACCGTGGCGTCAGCCGTGCCGTCAGCCTCGATCTGCCGCCCGAGGCCGAAGCCATCCGCGGCGACGTGCGGGCCGAAATCGCCGCCTTCGCCCACCTTGACGGCTACGAACAGCGCAAGGCCTTGCTCGACACCGGCCTGATGGTCCCGCACTGGCCCGTTCCCTGGGGGCGGTCGGCCGGCGCCGTGGAACAACTGGTCATCGATGAGGAGCTCAAGCGGGCCGGCGTCAGGGTGCCGCCTCTCGGCATCACGGGCTGGAATATCATGACGGTCAACCAGTACGCCACGCCGGACCAGGTGTTGCGCTGGGTCGAGAAGACCTTGATGGGGGAGTACATCTGGTGCCAGCTCTTCAGCGAGCCCGACGCCGGCTCCGATGCCGCCGCTGTCAAGACGAGGGGCACCCGGGTCGAGGGGGGCTGGGTCGTCAATGGCCAGAAGGTCTGGACCAGCGACGCCCACAACAGCGACCTCGGCTTGGCCACGGTACGCACCAATCCCGGTGCGCCCAAGCACGCCGGCATCACCACCATGGTGATCGACATGCACGCCGAGGGCGTCGAGGTGCGCCCGCTGCGTCAGATCACCGGCAACTCCGACTTCAACGAGGTGTTCTTCAACGATGTCTTCGTGCCCGATGACGACGTGGTGGGCACCGCCGATGACGGGTGGAAGGTGGCCCGGTCAACGTTGGGCAATGAGCGCGTCTCCATCGGCGGCGGAAACAGTATTTTCCCCAGCATGGACCTCATAGATCTGATGCACCGCCACGGCGACCGTCTCCCCGACGCGGCGGCGCGGGTCGGTGCCGTCCTGACCACTGACCATGCCCTTCGTGTGCTCAACCTGCGTCGGGCCCAACGGGCTGTGGTCGGCGCCGGACCCGGACCGGAGGGCAACGTGACCAAGCTCGTCTTGGCGGAGGGCGGTCACGTCCGAGCCGCCCTCCAGGCCGATCTGGTCGGCCCCGAGATGGCGTTCCTGGCCGGCGACGGTGCCTTCGCCGGCTTCTCCCAGCTGGCCACCCGGGCCATGTCCATCGCCGGAGGAACCTCCGAGATCACCCGCAATCAGATCGCCGAGCGCATCCTCGGCCTGCCGCGGGACCCGCTCATCAGCTGAGCGGTCGCCCGGTCACTCGGCGCCAGCGCGTGCTCGGGTCGGGAACCTATTCGACGACGGAGAGGTCCACCTCGATGTTGCCCCGGGTGGCATTGGAGTACGGGCAGACCTGGTGGGCGGCTTCGGTCAACGACTGCGCCGTGGCCTTGTCGAGTTTCGGGGCGTAGACGACCAGGGCCGCGGTGAGCCCGAACCCACCGTTGTCGAGTGGCCCGATGCCGATACTCGCCGATACCTCGGTACCGGTCACATCGAGTTTGCGCTGGCCGGCCACCAACTTGAGCGCGGAATGGAAACAGGCGGCATAGCCGGCGGCGAACAATTCCTCCGGATTGGTCGCTCCACCCTGTCCGCCCATTTCGGTCGGTACGCGCAGGTCGACATCGACGAAACCGTCCTCGCTACGGGCGTGTCCGTTGCGGCCGTCCCCGGTGGCGGTTGCCGTGGCGGTGTACAAGACGTTCATGAGACCTCCAGTCGGGTAGGCGTACCGGCTGTGCACCCTCCCATTGTTTTCAACGCCGTGACGTGGCCGGCGATTCCCGCTGTCCACCGTGGGGCCGACGATCGGGTGGCAGGATGGGGAGATGACGAATGTAGACACGCCGGATGAATGGTTAGAGGTCAAGCGGACGATTGCGGCCGACCCCGCCACGATCTTCCGGCTGCTGTGCGACCCGCAGGGACACGTGGCCATTGACAGTTCGGGCATGCTGCAAAGTGCCACCGGCAACCCCGTGACTGCGGTGGGCGACAGTTTCGTCGTGCACATGGATCGAGAGTCGCTCAACGACTATCCGATGGGGCTCTACGACGTGACCGTCACCATCACCTCATTCGCGCAGGACCGTGAGCTGGCCTGGACCATCCTCGGGCAGATCCGACCGCAGATAGGCCACATCTACGGCTACAAGCTCGAGCCCACCACAGAAGGAACGCTCGTCACTTCGTACTACGACTGGTCGTCCATCGATCCGACCTGGAAGAAAGCGGGGATCTTCCCCGTCATCTCCGAACTGGCGCTCCGGGCCACGCTGGGGATTTTGGCCCGCACGGTGGCCCAGGGCGAAGCTGGCCCGACCTGATCCGGCCGCGAGGCGGTCGGTGCGCGTTGTTCGTCCCGGTGCTCACACCTCGGACACGCCGACCGCCGATCCTTCGGCCACGGCACGGTCCTCCCCGGCGTCGACCGGGGCATCCGGCCCGGCGTCGGGCCGGGCTCTGGCGGCATGGGACGGGAGGAACAGGGTCGGGATGAAGGCCAGCAGGATGGTGGCCACCGCCCACCAGAAGGTATTGCCGAAGGCAGTCGCCACCTTGTCCGCCACCGCCGGCGGGAGCTTCACCGTGTCGGAGAGCACGAGCTGAGTACCGTGACCGCCGTGGCTGGACTGGGCGATGATCTGGCGTTCCAGGATCACCGCGAAGAGCGCCGTGGCCACCGACCCGCCGATCTGACGCACGATATTCAGGGTGGTGCTGGCCCGCGGGATATCGGCGTTGGAGAGATCGAAGTAGGCCGCGGCCATGATCGGCATCATCGACAGCCCGAGCCCGATACCGCGCATGAACAGTGACCCGGCCAACAGAACCTCGGACGTGCTGGTGGTGACGAAGGCAAACGGCACGGTCGCCGCCGCCATGAGCAGGATCCCTCCCGGGACGACGCGTCGCGGCCCGTACCGGTCGGTGATCGAGCCCGAGAATCGCATGACGCAGGCCGCCCCGATGCCTTGGGGTGCCATGAGCAGCCCGGCCGCCAACGGACTCTGTCCGCGGGCGATCTGGTAGTAGAGCGGCAGCAGGAACATCGACCCGTACAGGGTGGCCCCGAGCACGAAGACACAGATGTTGGCAATCGAGAAGTGGCGGTTCTTGAACAGGCGCAAATCGAGCAAGGGGTACTTGATCCGGAGGGCGTGGATCACGAATCCGATCATCAACCCCACGCCCAGCACGAAGCTCGTGACGACCGGCATGCTGGTGAAGCTCCCGGTGGTGCCCACTTCGGAGAGGGAGTAGATCAGGGCCGCCAGGCCGGGTCCCAGGAGGCAGAAGCCGAGGGTGTCGAAGCTGGTACGTATCTTCTCGTTCTCGCTGATGTTGGCCAAAAAGCGCGAGGAGAGCAGGAGCGTCACGATGCCGATGGGCACGTTGATGTAGAAGATCCAACGCCAGCTGAAGTTGGACACGATCAGCCCGCCCAGGACGGGGCCCAGGACGGGGCCCATCACGGTGGGTACCCCGATCACGCTCATCACGCGCCCCATTCGTTGGGGACCGGCGGCCCGGGCCAGAATGCTCTGGCCGATGGGCAGGATCATGCCGCCGCCCAGGCCTTGCAGAACCCGGAAGGCGATCAGTGAATTGGCCGACCAGGCCAGCCCGCAGAGAGAGGAACCAACGATGAAGAGTCCAAGCGACATCATCCACATCGGTTTGGCCCCGAAGCGGTCGACGGCCCAACCGGTGACCGGAATCACGATGGCCAGCGCCAGCAGATAGCCGGTCGTCACCCACTGAATCGTCGAGACCGGGACGTGAAAATCCTTCCCCAGCGTGTCGAGCGCGACGGCCACAATCGTCGTGTCGAGGATCGACATGATCGAGCCCAGCACGACGACAGAGGAAATACGGCGGAGCTCGGGGGTCAAGACGGACGTCTTGGGGGCACGACCGGCCATGCAACTCCTCTCCGGATTTAGTTCATAATACTCAAAGGTATGCCTTTGTCAAAGACTCTGTGTCACACTGGATGGCGTGGGAATCGCCGAAGAGGCCTTCGAACGTCTGCGTCGCGTCGTGGTGGAAGGGGAGTTTCTCGAGCGCATGGCCGCGTTGGGGGTGCGGACCCAATTGTCGCCGGGCCTGATCAAGACCTTGGTGCGGCTGTCGCAATCTGGTGGCATCTCGATGGGGGAGATGGCGCGCAACATCGGCGTCGACCCTTCGTACATCACGGCCTTGGTCGATGATTTGGCCGAACGTGACCTGGCCCGGCGCGAGCCGGATCCGGTCGACCGCCGGGTCAAGATCGTCGTGCTGACCGATGAAGGTCGCCGACTGGCCGAAGAGATCCACGCCGTGTTGTCGGTACCGCCCGCTTCGTTCGGTGTCCTGACCCGCTCGGAAATGCGCCAACTGCGCGATCTGATGGACAAAGTGATCGCAGCCGACCCTGCGCTGTCGGATCCGCCTGCGCCCTCCGGGCGCAAACTCGTCGAACCCGCGTAACGCCGGCGCCGGGCACGCCCGCCGGTCTGCGACGAGTGCATTGGCCACCGAGTGGGTCTGACGCACAACTCATCAGGGAGTGCCAGAATGCGGCGCGCTCCTATGGGGGCGGAAGGGAGGAGAGAGCGGTGTGCCTGCGGTAGCGGTGCGAAATCTGGCCAAGTCATACGGCGACAAGCAGGCGGTACGCGATGTCAGCTTCGAGGTGGAGAAGGGTGAGGTGTTCGCCCTGCTCGGGCCCAACGGAGCCGGCAAGACCACCACGATCGAGATCCTCGAAGGCTTTCGAGAGCGCAGTGGCGGAGAGGTGGAAACCCTGGGGGTCGATCCCGCCAACCGCGCCAGCCAGCGGTGGCTGCGTTGCCACATCGGGGTGGTCCTCCAGGAATTGGCGGTGGAGCCGTATTACACCGTCCGCCAGGTCCTGAGTCGCAACGCCGGGTACTACCCCTCTCCCCGTCCCATCGACGAGGTGATCGCTCTGGTTGGCCTCACCGAGAAGGCGGACAAGCGGATCAAGACCCTGTCCGGCGGGCAGCAGCGTCGGCTCGATGTCGGCTTGGGGGTCATCGGGAACCCCGAACTCCTCTTTCTGGACGAGCCAACCACCGGGCTCGATCCTTCGGGCCGTCGCGATACCTGGAACCTCATCCGGCAACTGGCCGCGGACGGCACCACGGTGATGCTCACCACGCACTACATGGACGAGGTGGAAGCGCTGGCGGACCGGGTGGCCGTGCTCTCGGGAGCGCAGATCGTGGCGGCCGGCACGCCGGTCTCAATCGGGGGGCGTGACTCCGGTGCGGTGACGATCAGGTTCGCCCTGCCCGATGGCGTCAGCGCCACTGATCTCCCCGTGCCGGAGTGCACACTCGACGAGGGGCAGATCGAGATCCACACCGAGGACGAGCTCCACGTGCTCCACGATCTCACCGGCTGGGCCATCGAGCGAGATCTGACCCTGCCCGGACTGGCCGTGGTGCGGGTCACCCTCGAGGACGTGTACCTGCAACTGACCAGAGAAGACCGCGACACGGAGGCCACCCGCACATGAGCACCCTGACGCCCACCGCTCAGCCCACCACCGGTTCCTTTCGGGGACTCGGTGACGTGAAGTTGGTGGGTCGACAGGTCTGGTACGAGCAGCTGTCCTTCTGGCTCAACCCCATTGGGGCGGTCTTCACCGTTGGCTTCTCGCTCGTCTTCCTCCTCCTCTTGGGGGCGACGGCCGGCAACTCGAGGACGGCTATCTACGGCAACATCAAACTCACCCAGTACTACGTGCCCGGGTTCGTGGCCTACGGGATCATGGCGGCTTGCTTCAATATCCTGGCCATCAACACGGTCAATCGACGCGAGGTCGGACTGCTCAAGCGGATCCGTTTGAGCCCGCTGCCGACCTGGGTCCTGCTGACGGCCATCATCATGAGCTCCATGATCATTTCCGTCGTGGAGGTGGTGGTCCTGCTCGCCGTGGGGCGGTTCGGATTCGGTGTGCACGGGCCGGCCAGCGTGGGTGCCTTTGTGCTCGCCATCGTGGTTGGCATGATCAGCTTCAGTGCCATGGGGCTCGGCATGAGTACCCTCGTCCCCAATCAGGATGCGGCCGGACCCATCGTCAGCATCGTCTTTTTCGTACTGCTCTTCCTGTCCGGCCTCTGGTATCCCATCAATCCGCACTCGGGCCTGGCCAAGGTCTCGGCCTACCTGCCGGTGCGCCACATGATCACGGCGGTCTTCGCCCCCTTCAACCTGCAGAAAGGCGCCTCCCCATGGGAATGGCATGACCTGCTGGTGATCGCCCTCTGGGGCCTGGCCGGCGCCGTCGTGGCCGTGCGCCGGTGGGAATGGGCACCGCGCCGCCTGTCGTCGTAAGGCAGACCGATCGATGGAAATGCCTTGGTGCGCACCCCCACAGCGAACGGCTAGAAGATAGGGCCGTGACCAGCGCCGAAGTCCCTCTCGTCACCACCTTGTCACCTTCGACGTATGCCGCCTCGGCGCCCGACCGTCCAGCCGTCATTACCTCGTCGGGGCAGACGGTGTCCTTTGCCGTGCTGGAAGCTCGTTCGTGCCAGCTGGCCCAGGCGCTCCACGCCCAGGGTCTGCGTGAGGGCGATCACGTGGCGGTGCTCCTGCCCAACGACCATCGGACCCACGAGGTGGCGTGGGGGCTGCAACGCTCCGGTCTCTACTACACCGTGGTCAACACCCACTTGGCGGCGGACGAGGCCGCCTACATCGTGACTGACTGCGGTGCCAGAGTGCTGATCACCTCGTCCGCGTTGGCGGACCTGGCCGAGGCGTTGGTGTCCCGCACGCCGGGCATCGAACTGCGCCTCGCCCTCGGTACCGGTCCCGTCGAAGGAGCACACCTCCTTCGACGGATTCGTGGGCGGGCACCCCGCGGTGCCGCTTCCGGTCGAGCGGGAAGGGTCGGCCATGCTCTATTCCTCGGGCACCACCGGCCAACCCAAGGGGATCCGTCGCCCGCTGTCGGGTCACCCCTTCGGTTCCGATGCCGTGCTCGCCCCGATGCTGAGCGGTCTGATGGGTTTTGCCGAGGGCGACGTCTACCTCAGTCCGGCTCCGCTCTATCACTCCGCTCCGCTGTTGTGGTCGATGACGGTGCAGCGCATGGGGGGAACGGCCGTGGTCATGGAACGCTTCGATCCCCGGCAGTGCCTGGCCCTGATCGAAGAGCACCGGGTCACGCACGCGCAGTTCGTGCCGACCATGTTCGTCCGCCTGCTCAAGTTGAGTGACCGGGAGCGGGCGCAGCACGATCTCTCCAGTTTGCGATCGGTGGTCCACGCCGCCGCGCCGTGTGCGCCCGAGGTGAAACGCCGCATGATCGAGTGGTGGGGACCCGTGATTCACGAGTACTACTCGGGAACCGAGGGCGGCGGCATGACCTGGGTCCGGTCCGAGGAGTGGCTGACCCACCCGGGATCGGTCGGACCCGCCGTGTGGGGTGTGGTGCACATCTGTGACGACGACGGCAACGAACTGCCGGTCGGCCAGGACGGAGTGGTGTGGTTCGGCGGACGTGGCAACACGTTCGAGTACAACAACGATCCCGAGAAGACCAAGCAGACCTTCAACGAGCGGGGCTGGAGCACGCTGTGGGACGTGGGTCACCTGGACGGAGACGGCTTCCTCTATCTGACGGATCGCAAGCTGTTCATGATCGTCTCGGGCGGGGTGAACATCTATCCCCAAGAAATTGAGAACGTGCTGGCGCTGCACCCCTCGGTGGGCGACGTCGCCGTCTTCGGTGTGCCCGATCAGGAAATGGGGGAGCAGGTCAAGGCCGTGATCCAGCCGGCACCGGGTGCGGAGGCGGGCCCGCAGTTGGCGGCGGAGATCATGGCCTTTTGCCGGGAGAATCTCTCGCACTACAAGTGCCCCAGGTCAGTTGACTTCACCGAGCGCATGCCGCGCGGGGAGAACGGCAAGCTCTACAAGAAGCCGTTGCGCGAGGCCTATTGGGCCAGCGCTGCTCCGAATTCCCCCATTTGATCGGCTCCCCCCCGGACGTCGGCGTACCAGGCCAGCAGCAGGGCGACGGCCGCTCCGAAGAGAAGGACGTCGGTGATACCGATGGTGTCCACCACCGGCCCGATGAGCAGATTGCCCAGAGCCACCGTGCCGCCGAAGCCCATGATCCACAAGGCCATGACCCGGCCGCGCACGGCATCACGCAAGCGGGCCTGCATCGTCGTGTTCAGCGCGGTGATGAAGGCAAAGTAGAACGCCCCCACCACGGCCACCACGAAGTAGGCGGGCACCGCTTCGCGCAGCAGGGCGAAGACACTCAGCGCGATGGCATACCCGATGAGGCAGACCCGCACGATCATGGCCTTTGAGGTCCTGGTAAAGACCGTACCGATGGAGATCGCACCGATGAGCGCGCCGGTGCCGAAGCTGGCGTAGAGGATCCCGTAGTTGGCCGATTTGGGGTTGATGCCCAGGTTGTGGGCGGCGACGACCGGCATCTGGCCGATAAACGCCAGGGCCAGGAGCGAGAAGAGGAAGACGGTGACCAGGCATCGACCCACCACCTTGTCCTCCCGGGCCGTCGTGATGCCGGCCGTCAGCTCCCGCCACCGGCTGGACGGAGCCACGGCCTTGGGCAAAACGGGAAGGACGACCATCATGAGTGCGCCGACGACGAAGAGGTAGGTCACCGCGTTGCCAACGAAGACCCACGATGGACCGACGACCTGATAGGCCACCGCACCGATGACCGGCCCGATGACCCGGGAGGCATTCATCTGGGCCGAATTCAGGGAGATGGCTCCGGGCAGGTCGGCTCGTCCGACCAATCCGGGCAGGATGGCCGAATAGGCCGGCCCGAACATGGCGCTGCCCACCCCGATCATCACCACCATGAAGACCAGGAGGGCATGTGAGGGAGAGGGACCCCGTACCACCCACGCCAGGGCCAGCGAGAACAGCAGCTGCTCAATGGAGAGGACGATGAGGAACTTCTTGCGGTCAACCTTGTCGGCGATGAGGCCGCCCACCGGGGCCAACAGGAGCGCCGGGCCGAGTTGGGCGAAGATGATGACACCGACGAACGCACTCGAGTGGGTGAGGTTGTAGGCGTAGGCACCGAGGACGACGTTCTGCATCCAGGTGCCGATGTTGGAGGCAAATGCCCCGAGGAATACGATGCGGAAAGTGCGGTGCCGCAGGGCGGCCACGGCGGTACCGGTGGAGATCGGGCTGTCACCGTCGACGACGGCATCCTCAATCTCCTCCACGGAGACGGCGGGGAGCGTTATCTCACCCTCGGGATCAGCCGGCACGTGCCCATGGTACGGGAAGTCGTCCGGCTCGATCCCGGCGTGAACCGGGCCGATCACTCAGGATGGCTCAGCGGTGCTCAGCGCAGCGGGTCGGTGATCAGGACCGGCGCCTCGAAGGCCGCCCGCCGTGACGCCCGACGAAACGTGGCCAGCATGGCCGGTCCCACCAGAATGATGCAGATGAACGTCGTCATGGCGCGTCCGGTGTCGAATCCGAGCGAAGTCGTGGCGTCGAAGATCAGGTAGTGGTGCGCATTTTCCGCCACCGATGCCCCGGGAACGTAGGCGATGCTGCTCTGCGGGCCCAAGAAGAAGGGCCAGAAGGACAGATTGATCAGGAATCCGTAGACGTAGCCCGATACGGCACCGTACGCGGCCAACATCAACACCTCTCGACGCCCGGTCGCCCGTGGGAGGAGCCCGGCGACGAGTCCGACCCAGGCGCAGGCGAACATCTGGTACGGCATCCATGGACCGACGCCACCCGTGATGAGGGCGGAGGCAAACAGGGTGGTACATCCGAGCGTGAAACCGAAGCCGGCACCGAAGACCCGGCCGGCGAGCACAAGGGTGAAGAAAATCGTTTCCACGCCGGCCGTGCCGGCATCGAGCGGTCGCAGCGCGGCTCCCAAGGCGGACAGCACACCCAGCATGGCGATCGCTTTGGCATCCATGCCCCCCTCGCTGATCTGGGCCAGGACCACCGCCAAGATCAACACCAGGAGGGCAGCGAACATGAGTGGTGCCGTGGTGTTGTCGGAAAAGACGCCCGGAGCGACCACGAACGGCCAAAAGAACGCAATAAAACCGACGAACGACGCCAAGACGATGGTCACCTTGGACCTTGGGCCGATCCGAATGGCCCGAGCACCACGACTCATCGGCCGGCCACCCCCACAGCGGTCTTGACCTGATCGATCGTGAGATACGTCAAGGGTGAGAGAATTTTGGCCACCTGCGGCGCAAACGCGGGTGATGCCCCGACCACATCGACCGTGCTCCCTCCGGCCACCACGTCGCCGTCCGCCATGACGATGACCCGATCGGCTGCAGCGGCCACGAATTCAACATCGTGGGTCGAAATCGCCACCACCCGACCTTCGGCGGCCAACGAGTCGAGGATCCCAACGAGGGCCCGTTTCCCGGTGTAGTCAAGGCCCCGGGTCGGCTCGTCCAACAGAATCACGCGAGGAGCCGCTACCAACTGGATGGCCAGCACCAGAGCAAGCCGCTGCCCTTCGGAGAGATCCCGAGGGTGGACATCATCGGGCACGCCGGGCGCGAGGCGATCGAGCAACGCTCGCGTCCCCTGATGTGGTGTCACGCCGGATTCACTGTCGGCCTGGGCGCACTCCTGAGCGACCGTCTCTCGATAGAGAAGATCAGCCGGCGTCTGTGGCACCAGACCCACCAGCCGACGACCCTGAGCTGCCGAGAGCACCTTCGGATCTGCCCCGTCGACGTCGACCGTCCCACTCTGTCGCGGGCCCGACCCCTGGAGCGCCCAGAACAAGGATGACTTCCCTGAACCGTTGCGCCCCATCACGGCCGTCACTTCACCACCAGCCAGGTCGAGGTCCACCCCCCGCACGGCGACCACCGCCCCGTATCGGACCACCAGGTTGCGGGCCTTGAGGGCCACCGGACCCTCCGCACGGGTCGAGGTGCGGCGCAGCGGCGGAACGGTCCGGCCGCCGAGCTGGTCCCGGACCGGCCCGATCTGTCGACGAGCGTCGCGCACGGACAGCGGCAACGGGGTCCACCCGAACATCCGACCGAGTTCGACGACGGGCGGCGCCACTCTGGTGGTGGCGAACATCTCGGCCGGTAGGCCGGACACAACGGTGCCGTTCGTTCGTACCTCGATGACACGATCGGCGTACTGCGCCACGCGTTCGAGGCGATGCTCGGCCAGCACCACCGTGACCGCCAAGTCGTGAACCAAGCGGGTGATGGCGGCCAAGACCTCTTCGGCTGCCGTGGGGTCGAGGGCGGAGGTCGGTTCATCGAGCACCAAGATGCGGGGATGGGCCGTGAGTACCGCGCCAATGGCCACCCGTTGCTGTTGGCCGCCGGACAGTTCGTGCAGGGCGCGGCTGCGGAGATCGGCGATACCGAGAAGGTCGAGCGTCTCTTCGACTCGCTTGCGCATCACGTCAACCGGCACCGCCAACTGCTCCATGGTGTAGGCCAGTTCTTCCTCGACGGTATCGGTCACGAATCCAGCCAACGGGTCCTGACCCACGAAACCCACCACGTCCGCCAACTCCCGCGGTGGTTGGGCCCGGGTCTCTCGTCCTTCGATCAGCACGCGCCCGGCCAGGGTTCCCCCGGTGAAGTGCGGCACCAAGCCGTTGATGACCCGCAACAGTGTCGATTTCCCCACCCCGGTTCGCCCCACCACCAGAGCCAGCTCACCTTCCTCGATACGCAGATTGACCTCGCGGAGGGCCGGCGCCGGCGCATCGGTGTAGGTGACGGTGACCTGCTGGAGCTCGATCACGCCGGCACCTCGGTGCGGGGTGAGATAGGCCCTGCCTCTGCTGTCTCTTGATCGCTCTGGGCCCTTCCTCTGACCGCGGCTGGTTGGGCCGGACGGAGAGGCGGCGGGGCCGCGAAACCGGCCAGCGCGGCCACGAGAATGGCCAATGCCGGGATCACAGGCAGCGTGGGCCAGCTCAGCGGGCTGGTCGAGGGATTCAGGCTGGCGACGGCGTACCCGGTCCCCGCCAAGAAAACGGCGGCCGGAATGACGCCGGTGGCCACGACCGACCATTCGGGCAGTTTCCAGGGGTCTGGTCGGTATTGGCTCCGTCGGACCCGGCGACCACCGAGCGCGAGCCCCAGGGCGCACAAGACCGAACCAGCCAACAAGGCGGGAAGGCCCAACGACTCCTCGGACGACCCGTTGAGCAGGCCGTAGGCGCCGATGCACAGTCCGCCCATCCCCGAGATCATGAGGGCTCCGGTTATGCGGCGGTCTCGGTGCGATGTACCGGCTATGCGGCCGTAGCCTCGTGAGTCCATTGACGCCGCCAGATTGAGGGAACGGTCGAGTGCGTCTTCGAGCACCGGTATGGCGATGCTGCGCAGGGCGTGGAACCCGTTGCCCGAGCCGCCCCGGAGTTTGCGGGCCCGGCGCACGCGCTGCACGCTCTCGACCAACTGAGGGGCGATGTTGAGGGCAATCACAATGGCCGCACCCAATTCGTACAGCGCTCCGGGCAATATGCGCAGGGCACGTTTGGGATTGGCCAGCGTGTTGGCGGCACCGACACAACAGAGCAGGCACCCGAGGCGGAGACCGTCGTAGAGCGCCGAAAGAGTTCCTTCAAGGGTCACTGGTCCACCAAGTTGCACCCCGGCGGCCCACGAGGGCAGGGGTATGTGGGGCAGAGAGAAGAGCACGTGCATATCACGTGCGTCGATGTCGCCCCCGAAGACGATCCGAAAGACGACTCGTACCGCGACGACGGCGAGGGCCACGAAGAGGTAGTACTTGAAGGCCCGGGCCCAAGGAGCCTCACCGCGTCGGTTGGCCACCACAAAGGCCAGGACGGCGAGGATCAAGATGAGCAGGATCGGATTCGTCGTCCGACTGGCCGCAGTGGCCAGACCCAGCGCCCACACCCACCAGGCGATTGGATGCAATGTGCGTGGTACCCGACGGTCGCTCGAGATACTCCAACGACGCGAGCGGGTGGGCATTCAATCCAACCTGCGTCGGCGCCGCACGACCATGATGCCACCGAACGCCAGTGCGACGACCAATAAGCCACCGATCACCAGCGGAAGCGGGGAGCCTGAAGGGCGAGATGTGGCGGCTGACGCCGGGCCGACGTCGACGATCTTCAGGCTCGACCTGGCGCGACCGGATGGTGTGCCGCCCGGTGAATGTCCACGGGCGGAAGGGCCTGGAGTCGTGGTCGACGCCTTCGAGGAGTTGGTCGAGGTTGCGGGAGCCCCTTTTGCCCCGTGCCCTCCGGCCGAAGTAGGAGCCCGGGCTGACTTGCCGTTGCTCGACGGGGTCGTGGGCGTCGTCGCACCGGCGCCGCCGCCGCTGCCGGAGCCGGAACCGCCGGAGGCAGACGCACCGGTAGGAGGCGGCGTGATTGGCTGAGTGGTCGGAGTGGTGTTCGTGGCTCGCACGGCGCTCGGGGGGAGGGGCGGCCGATCAGCCTCTCCCGCATCTGATCCGAAGTTCCAGTACTCAACGCTGCCTGGCTGCGGGACCAGGCTCATCACTCCGAGTGGGCTCACGTTCCAAGCACCCTGACCGGCATTGGCGATCCAGAAGGACCAATAGGCGGTCGCCGGCGGGGTCGTCGTGCACGGGTCCTCGGATACCGAGGGCTCGGCGACACCGGTTCCGGGCTCGGTGATACGGCACACGAAGGCGGACCCGTCGTGGGCGTCGCCAACGGTGGTGAATCCTTCGGCGATGAGTGCGTCATAGGCGGTGGTGTTCGTGGTCAATGCGGCAAAGCAGACACGGTCGGCATTGCCGCCCCAATGGGAGAAATCGACGACGACAATCACGCCGGCCGTGGTGGTACAGGAGCTGAGTGGGTCAGCCTGCGACACACCGCCTCCTGGGTTGAGGCACACCATCAAAAGGGCCAGCGTGAAGGAGGCCAGGAGCACTTTGGCGAGGCGAGCAAGCTTCCCGAGGGGTGATCTCATCGGAATGGGCCCAGCGTCGGGGGTTGGGAGTTGTCATCTGGGACCGTGACCTCCAGACTCCTCGCCGTCGATCCGGGCCAGTGTCCGACACCTTGGATGTGGAGCAGGGCCATCACCCCGGTGGCGCTGCGTACCAGCCCAGGACATCGACGACGACATTGGCGGTGCCGGTGCTGTTGGCGATTGAGATGGTGCCATTTGAGGAGAGCTTCGCGACCACCAGGTTGGCCCTGACATCGCCGGTGCTCAGATTGAGGTCGGAGGTGGAAGGCAGTCTGGGTCCCGGAAACACGGTCAGGAAGGTGCCCTCCGGTGGGCTGACTCCCGTGAGATTTACGACGACCGCAGTTGCGTTGGCTGGCACACCGACCAATCCGGCCACGTTGAGCGTCAGAGGTCGGCCTTGGCCGATGGATTTGTCGGTGCACACGTTGGACGGGCTCTGGGATCTGGTGTCACAGATGCGCAGTGGTGCAGCTTCAGCATTGAACTGGGATCCGGATCCGCCGGAGGCGGAAAAATATCCCGAAACGTCAACAACCACATCGACCGACTGGGTGCTGTACACGGTTATCTGACCCAGACTCCCTCCGGTCGTCGAGAGAGGCACGACGACGCGATTGGCCACCGCCTGTCCCGCCACATAGTTGACGTTGGAGGCAGCAAGGGGCCGGGTGCTGTCTTCGGGGTATACGGTCAGGAAGCCTGGCGCCTTGGCATTGACCGCAGTGACGTTCAACACTGCCCCGGTGGCTCCGGCCGGGATCGCGCTGGCACCCGTGACGGAGACGTTGATCGTTCCCCCTGCGCTGAGAGTCGCACCGGCATTGGCCACTCCACTGCACTGACCGTTGGGGGCTGCGTTCTGCACCCCGGCTCTCGTGTCACAGATGCGAGCTGGGGAGGGGAGAGCCGTATAGAGCCCGGCCCCAGGGCCACCAGCCGCCGTGGGCGCGGTGTAGCCCTCGATGTCGACCACCAGGTCGGCCTGGTTCGAAGAATAGAAGGAGACGTCCCCGTTGGTTCCTGTACCGACTTCCACCAGGTTCGGCACCACCTGACCGGCGGTGTAGTTGATGTTCGAAGTCGCAGGCACGGTGGCCCCGGCCGGATAGGCCGTCACGAATCCCGGCCCGGTCGGGTCGACCACGGTGACGTTGAGCACCACGGCGAGGGCATCCGCGGGAACGCCGAAGTCGCCGGCCACGCTGATGGTCTTGATGCCGCCGATGGGAACCGTGCTTCCATTGCACTGGTCGGCTGGAGCCGCATCCAGCATGGACGGATTCCCCGCCCGGGTGTCACAGATACGCGCCGGCGTGAGCGGGCTATAGGGGCCCGAGGTGGGCTCGTAGGTAAATTGATCAGCGGTGGACGTGGCCGACGTCCCTCCAAAGGACTTCACCGTGACGTCAACCGGCCCGGTGCCGACCGCGGTCGGGGAAATGGCGGTGATCGAGGTGCCGGAGTCGACTGTGAAGCTCGGAGCCGCCACCGTACCGAAAGTAACCGAGAGTGGATTCGACAGGTTTTGGCCCGTGATGACCACACTTGTTCCTCCGGTGACCGGTCCGGACGTGACTGAGAGACCGGTGACGATCGGCGCAGGCGGGGCATTGAACGGGAAGCTCAATCCCGCCAGTGCCGGCACCGCCTGGTAGGTCGCCAAGAGATTGCCGGCGGTCGGAGAACCGAAGGGGCTTGCAACTGCGCCGGCGTCGGGGCCGCTTGGGACAACGAAATGGAGGAGCGCGGTGACCGGGGTCGCGCCATTTTTGGTGAAGGTCGCGCTCGGTGGGGGAGAGGCCCATGGAGAGAAGGGCCTGAATCACCAACGAGGTGGAGTTCGGGTCGCTATTGCCCGGCGATTGCGAGGGATTGGGTTCGAAGCCCCATCCGGCATCGTCCGAATCCTGTGTGGTTTCCAAGAAGGTGAGCGCACTGGTCTGCACTGTCGATGTCAGCGCGCCTTGCGCGACCAGGCCTTCAATGGCCACGGCCGTCGTGTTGGTGTCAGGGCCATTGCCCAGGGTCGGGTCGCCCCCGCAGGGATTGGAGACATTGTCGGGCGCCGTCCATCCGCCACTGGGGCACTGCACGCC
This sequence comes from uncultured Acidimicrobiaceae bacterium, assembly GCA_963821755.1. Lineage (GTDB taxonomy): Bacteria > Actinomycetota > Acidimicrobiia > Acidimicrobiales > RAAP-2 > Bog-473. The sequence continues at coordinate 773,596 of CAWGEX010000003.1, read as the reverse complement.
TTGCAACCAAGAGATGGCGGCGGTGTCCGCAGTGACACCAGCAGCTTTGAGCGCGGCCAGGGCAAGACCTTGGTCGAACGGGCTGGCATTGAAGTTGGGTACTTGGGCATCGGTGCCGAATCGTCCGGCGTTGGGACCGGTGGTCTGCTCGGTCGCCAACAGTCGTGCCACCAGATCAGTGCCCCCGAAGGTGGCTGGATCGACGCCCAATGCATGGGCGTCGAGAATGAGCAATGACAATTGTCCGGGCCCGTCGCTTCCGTCAGCCGAGATGTAACTCGCCGAGTTGGCCTCGAGGAATTGCACTGCGCTGTTCGCCGTCGAGGCATCGACACCCGCGCCGGCCAGCGCCAGGACCGAATTGACCGTCGAGGAAAGATCTGGTGCCGTCGAGCCCGAGAGTGGGATGAATCCACCCGACGTGAACTGAGCACCGAGCCACGCGGCCGCCGACTGGGCGGCGCCGGTTTGCGGAAGGGTGGGGGTTGCCGCGCCAGCAGGAACGCTCAACGCGGCTCCGGCGCTGAAAACGAGGATGACCGCCCCAAGGGCTGCTGCCTTCAGGCGTGTCCAGCTGACTGCGATGGTGTGCATGGTTCTCGCTTCCCGGGCTTCAGCCCGGAAACGCCGCAACCTCGCGAGGTCCACCGAGCCCCAGCCCTAGTGTCTCGACGGTGGGAACTCTGCCCCCAGCGAGGTATCCCGGCTTGAAGAGAGCCTCTCGGCTCACTTCTTACGGTTGCGGACCAGCGCCGGCATTTCACCGGCTTCCCCTCACGGGAGGTACTGCTATTGCAACCGCACGGTATCACATGACATTTCGCCCTGACCGAGAGCGATGTCAGGCCGGAGTGCCGTCAGAACCGCCGGCTACTTCGTAGGACCACAGTTCCGACGACACTGACACGGGACCGCCGTGAGGCGAGGGCCGACCAGCGCCGGCATGACCGTGGCCAAAGGCCGGTGACGACACCCACTGTTGAAACGAAGCCTCGTCTCTCCAGCGGGTGACGACCAGCCACTGGTGTCGCTCGTCGGTGGGACGCAACAGTTCGAAACCTTCGAAGCCCTCCTGGTTGTCGACCGCACCGGCTCGGGCGGCGAACCGCCGCGCCAGTTCGTCTCCTGCGTCGTCGGGCACGGTGATGGCATTGATCTTGATAACCGTCATGATGAGATCTGATCAGAGTGGCGAGGTGATTGCTACCTCGGGACTGGGCACCACGTCGGCGAACACGAAACCGTCGCGCTCGACGATCTCGCCCACGTTCACCTCGAGAGGGTGAGCGAAGCCCGGGCCATCCACCACGAAGGTGTGAAATTCACCGTTCTCGCCACAAGGGTCAACCCCGGGCGGAAGGTCTCTGAGCAGCGCTTCGTCGTACCAGCGACCGGCAATTCCGGCGGGAGCCTGTGCGGGATCGACGCAGGTGAGCACGGCTCGGATGCCCACGGTGCAGGAGGTCCCGTGCCACCTCGTCGGTCGGGCGCAGCCACAAAGGGAACAACGGAGTGATCCCGAACCCCTCCAATGACCGTTCACGGTAGGAGCGGATGTCTTCCAAGAAGAGATCGCCGAAAATCATGGCGCTCACGCCGGCATCCCGCGCTGTGATGCACGCGGTCGCCATGCGCTCCTCGTAGACGTCGTTGGGACAAGGCCACGGGAGTTCGACCACGTGCAGCGGCAAGCCCAACGCGTCGGCCTGAGCCTCGAGCAATGAACGACGCACCGCGTGCATCGCCACTCGGTCAGCCGTTGAGTTGACGGTGGTTACGAGACCGACGACATCGATGGCTCCCGCCATCCGTGTCGCATGCAGAGCGAGCGCGCTGTCCTTGCCGCTCGACCAGCTCATCCACGCCTTCGGCGACGGATCGCCGTCGGCAGTGTTGTTGATCGCCCTTCCCGGGAGGTCATGGTCGTCCGGATCACCAAGATGACGCACAGTTCAACCGTAATGGGCCGAAAAGGGTTTTCATCCCACACTGTCCCACGCCATCCCACGCCACTCTCGGTCCGTGAAGTGGCTGGGACTCAATAACCAGAGTCGGCGCCGTCTTCGATGAGGGGCAATCGGAGCCAGGAGATCATCTGGCGGAGCTGCTCGTAGGCCACCAGCCGAGCCTCGCTGGTTCCATCCTCCTCCGCTTCTGCGACGACGGCCCAGAGCCGATGCACCATCGACGGTCCCAGTTCGAGCAGCCCGCCGCTCCCGGCCGACGCCCACTTGGCCAACACATAGTGCGCCACCGCGCCTTCGGGGAGGCCCATGGCGGCGGCCAGGTTCCTGATCGTCTCCATCGGATCGACGTGCGCATAGAGGGCAACATCCGATTTGAAGTTGGCGTCGGGATCGTCCTCGTCCCAGGGACCGTCCCAGCTGACGAGATCGACTCTGCGACTGCTTTCTGACACCTTCCAGAGGCTAAACGCCACCGGCACGGACCGCCCACCGGCGGCGCGCAGGAGAGAGCTCCGAACAGCGAGGTCGGCGCCACGGGACGACATGGACGTGCGGAGATATTCCGATGCCGGCAATCTGCTGACTCCCCGATGTGTTCGTGTGAAGCAGTCATGGCTGGCGGAAACCATGGTGGCCGCCGCAAGGTCACGTATCGAGGGCAGTTCTCCTCGATGGACGCGCTCGTCCATCAGACCCAAGCGGGGGGTGGTCGAAGGCCCTCCTCGCTCCGACCCGTCAGGAGAGCCCCATGCCCCGTCGTCTTGCCGGCTTTGCCGCCACCTTGGCCACCATTTCAGCGCTGGTGTTGGGCAGCGGGAGTGCTGGTGCGGCCAGTGCCCGATTCCAGCGGAACCCGTCGGCCCCGCATGGAGCCGGGGTTCTCATTCGTTCCAACTCCCACGAGGTGTTGCCGGTGCACGGCGGGACGGCTACCAGCACAAACTGGTCGGGCTATGCCGTCACGCCGGCGGGCGGAGGTATCACCTCCGTGACCTCGACGTTCGCGGTACCGACCAGTGGTCTCTTTCCTCCCGGCTTCGCTGCGACGTGGACCGGGATCGGCGGGTACGACTCGGCTGACCTCATCCAAGCCGGCGTAGCGGAATCATCGGTGCCCTCGCTGCCGGTCGTAGGTCAGCAGTACTACGCCTGGTTCGAGCTCCTCCCGAATGCCGAGACCCCGTTGACGGGATGCACCGGAGATGCCACCTGCACAGTCGCGCCAGGGGAGGCGGTCACCGTCCACATCTTCCAGGTCGGCGCCACCGAGTGGACGATCTCCGTGGTCGATAGTGGCCATTGGACCTGGTCATCCAACGTCAGCTACCAGTCGTCCAATTCGTCGGCCGAATGGATCCAGGAGGCCCCGACCGTCGAGGGTCTGCAGTCAGTGCTGGCCAACACCGGCACGACGTCATTCGGTCCCACCTCGACGTATACGGCCGGCGGGCAGTCCTTGACCATCGCCCAGGGCAATCCGACCCAGATCATCTTGTCCCCAGGCCTGATCAACGAGGCCACCCCGTCCGCGCTGGCGCCCGACGGCCAGACGTTCAACGTCTGTGCCTACGCCCAGACCTGCGCCACTCCGTAGGAGGGGTCAATCTGCAGGAATCAGTCTGTTGTGAGATGACGGTCCTCGGGCCGGCCCCGGCGCCGGGTGTTGAGAGGACACGAGGTGCCGCGCGCCCGGTCCGTCGTGTGCTCGCCCTGAGGCACGGCCGATGGCTCTCGGGGCCCCATGTGGCATGACCCGATGTCACGGATCGTTCCCTGACGCCAGCGTCAGGGTTCAGCTACTCTTGGCTCATGGCACTGCCCAAGATCATCAGCGTTGACGACCATGTTGTCGAGCCGCGTCACGTGTGGCAGACCTGGTTGCCCCAGAAGTACCGGGAGCGGGGCCCCAAGGTCGAGGACAAGAAGTGGGGGGGCTTCAAGCACCTCTCCGGCGCCAAGTACGACATGCGCGAGGACCCCGACGGCGAATGGGGTAGCGCTTGGTACTACGACGACGAATTGATCTATGTGCACAAGAAGTTCGTGGCCATACCCCGAGCTTCAACCACCCTCGACGACAAGGGGGAGATCGTCTTCGACCGCACCCAGATGACCATGACGGCCATCACCTACGACGCCATGCGCAAGGGCTGCTGGGACCGGGACGAAAGGGTCAAGGACCTGGCGCTCAATTACACGGATGGCTCGTTGCCGTTCCCGACCTTCCCCCGCTTCTGCGGCCAGACCTTCTACGAGGCCAAGGACAAGGAGTTGGCCTTGGCTTGCGTCATCGCCAACAACGATTGGATGGTCGAGGAATGGTGTGCGCCATCGGGCGGTGTGAACATCCCTCTCTGCATCATCCCGCTGTGGGATGTCGAGCTGGCCGCGGCGGAGACCAAGCGCAATGCCGAGCGCGGCGTGCGGGCCATCGCCTTCTCCGAGATCCCGACCCGCCTGGGGTTGCCCAGCATCAACTCCGGCTACTGGGACCCGCTGTGGGAGGTCTGCAATGACTACGGCGTGACGGTGTGCATGCACGTCGGGTCCAGCAGCTCCAACCCGATCGCCTCGCCCGACTCCCACCCCGCCGTGGGCGGCACCCTCGGCTTCAACAATGCCATGGCCTCCCTTGCCGACTGGCTGTTCTCGGGCAACCTGCTCAAGTTCCCCAAGTTGAAGCTGGCGTACTCGGAAGGGCAGATCGGCTGGATCCCCTACGTTCTAGAGCGGGCCGACACGGTGTGGGAGCAGCACGACAGCTGGCTGCACGCCAAGGACCGCATCCCGGTGCCGCCGTCGACTCAGTACTACGGCCGTATCTACGGTTGTTTCACCGCCGACCGCCACGGCTTGCGTTCCCTCGAGGAGGTGGGCGAGGACAACATCTGCTTCGAGACCGACTACCCGCACACCGACACCACCTGGCCCTACTCCGAGGCCTACATCGAGAAGCTGTGCGTCGGCCTCACCGACGAGGTGGCCTACAAGGTGCTGCGCGGCAACGCCATCAAGATGCTGGAGCTCGACCGGGTCTGACACTTCCGGTGGGCCTCGCCTGACTTCACTCCACTCCGGCCAGGCGGGCGTCACTCAGGTGGCCATTGGGGCGCATGGCGGCGACGACGCCGGCCGCGATAGCCACGCCAGCCAGGGCGAGGGCGGTCACCGAGAAGGCATGGTCGGCGGCGGCCTTCCCGCCCGTATCCCCACCGCTCACCGAAAAGATCAGCCCGGTTACGGCCAGCCCCAATGCGGTCCCCATGCCTCGACTCATGTTCAAGATGCCCGAAGCCATGCCGGCTTGTCGTGGGGGCACGGATCCCATGATGGCGGCATTGTTCGGTGAAGTGAAGAGGCCCAGACCGACGCCGATCAAGGCCAAGAGGCCGACCATTCCGGCCGTGCCGGGTCGCAGGAGGGCGAGCACAACGAGGCCCAATGACACCAGACTCATGCCGCTTACCGTGAGCGGCCGCGCCCCGAAGTGGTCGGTCAATTTGCCAGCCAGTGGAGCCACCAGTCCGAACATCAGGGGCAGTGCCATCAGCTCCACGCCGGATCGGGCCACGCCGCCGCCCAAGCCACGCTCGACATAGAAGGGAATGAGCAAGAGGACGCCGAACATCACCAGGTAGGAACCGACACCACTCAAAATCCCGAAAGAAAAACGCCGCTCGGCGAACAACGACAGGTCCATCATCGGGTCGCTATCGGCCCGCTCGTGACGGATGAACCAACCGGCCAACGCCACGGCGGCCAACAAGAGTCCGATGATCAATGGCGAGCTCCACCCCAGGTCCGCACCAAAGGAAATGGCCGCCAGGAGGAGCACGACGGCGGGGAAGAAGATGCCCAGACCCGCATAGTCAAAGGGCACTTTCTGGGCGAGCTCACGACTGCGGGGCACGAGCAGGAGTGCGGCCAATGCGCCGACAATGCCGATGGGGACGTTGACGAAGAAGATGAGGCGCCACCCGCCGGCGGCCACCAGAAGGCCCCCGACCGTCGGACCAAGAGCCAAGCCGATGGCCTGGGCGGCACCTTGGAAGCCGATGGCCCGACCGAGCGATCGGGCCGGGACGACGAGAACGATGATGGCCAGACTGTTGGCCTGGAGCATGGCCGCCCCGAGCGCCTGGAGGGCCCGGAACCCGCAGAGCGTGGCCAGGTTGGGAGCCAGACCACACAGGACCGACGCCAGGACGAAGAGCACGAAGCCGTAGACATAGAGCAACTTCCGACCCCGCATATCGGCAAAGCGGCCGACCGCGGTGACGGTCCCCACCAGTACCACCAGGTAGCTGAGGCCCACCCAGGTGACCGCTCCCACGCTGGCGTGGAACGCCCCTTCGAGGGAGGGCAGGGCCACGGTCACGATGCTGGCGTCGAGCTGGCTCATCAGAGCGCCCACGCATACCGCACCCACGGCCCACCAGTGGGCGTTCGGACTTTCCCGGACGGCCAGGGGGCGTCGGGGTTCAACGAGCAGGCGCTCCCACCTCCACGGAGTCGGACCCTCGATACCAACCGTCACCAGGCCATCCTGAGTGACCGTAAGCTAGATAGCAAATACCGATTTCTCCTCAATACGATAAGGTTTACTTATGGAATCGGGACGGCTGCGCCATTTCCTGGCCGTGGCCGAGCACGGCGGGTTCACGGCGGCGGCGCAGGCGGTGTACGTGTCACAACCCGCCCTCTCGCTGGCCGTCCGGGAGCTCGAGTCGGAACTGGGGGCCGCTCTGTTCACCCGTCGCGGCCGAACGGTGCGCCTGACCGCGGCCGGGGAGGCCCTCGTCGGCCCGGCCCGACAGGTCCTGCGGGATCTGGAAACCGGGCAGGCCGCGGTGGCCGCGGTGGTCGGACTCACTGCCGGCAACCTCACCCTGGCCAGCCTGCCGACGCTGGTGGCAGATCCTCTCGCCCCACTGGTGGGGACCTTCCGCAGCCACTTCGGCGGCATCCGCATCGATCTGGCGGCTCCCGAAGACGCCAGCGAGCTCATCGAGATGGTCATATCTGGTTCGTCCGAGCTCGGCGTGACGGAAGAACATGCCATTCCCGACGCCCTCGTCTCGCACGGACTGGGTCAACAGAAGCTCGTCCTGATCCTCCCCCCGGGATCACCGCACGCCGATGGCGACCCCGTCGGCCTACCCGAACTGGGCGACATCCCGTTCGTGGTGGCCCCCGCTGGGACCTCGACGTCCCGTCTCTTGATGGAGGCCCTGGCGGCACTCGATCGGTCACCCGAGGTCGCGGTGGTCACGGCACAACGAGACGCCATTGTGCCACTGGTGGTGGCCGGCGCGGGTGCTGCTCTGGTCCCCGAATCACTGGCGCTTTCAGCGCGGGCATCTGGTGCTGTCGTGGCCCGGCCGGAGCCGCCGATCGTTCGCTCCCTGACCCTCGTTCATCGTCAGGGCGCACTCTCCCCGGCGGCGGACCGTTTCGTGGCGATGGCGACGACGGTGAACACATCAGTCCAGCCGGCGGTCCAGGCGAACCCGGTCAGGCGGACCAGAGAGGCTCGGGCACGGTGAAACCGACGTCTTGGCCCCAGGCGTTCCGATATGAGACCTGGTCCGCCGGCTGACGGGGCGCAACGCCCCACGTCCCGGTCGGGTAGCCAAAGCTGACGCAGCCGGTGAGGATCCAACCCTGATCGTCGGGCACGCCGAGGATCTCGAGCGTCTCGGTCGGATGAAAGAACTGCAAGAGTGCCGTCAGGCAGCTCCCGATACCTTCGGCCCGGGCGGCCAGCATGGCGCTCCAGACGGCCGGGAAGATGGAGCCGCCACTTGGGTCGAATTGGGAGAAGGGGAACAGAAAGAGCGGCACTTCGTCGAAGTGGTCGGCCAACCATTGGGCCGAGCGCTGGACCCGGAGGAACTGCTTGGACTCGGGGGCATCGGGATTGGCCGCGGCGGCATCGAGCTGGGTCTTGTACACCGACTCCCAGAGTTGTGCCATGGCGTGTTGGTACAGCGGGGCGAGCGCCGCCTTCTTGTCCTGGTCGTCCAGCAGCAGGAACCGCCAATTCCTGCTGATTTCCCCCGCTGGGGGCCCGAACGGCCGCGTCGAGAATCCGCGCCTGGACCTCGAGGGGGATCGGATCAGGCCTGACCCGCCGCATGGCGCGGGTGGTGTACAGCGCTTCGTGCAGTTCCATGGGAGGGACACTACGCCCCGATTTCCCGCGAGCACACCATGGCTGACGCGGGATCCGCCGGGCCGGACTATTCGACCAGCTGTACCCGCTCCACCGCCTCGATGTAGTCCTCGACCATGCCCATCACCACGTCGCGTGTCCGTCTCACGCTCGTCGCCATGCCAATGACTTGCCCGGCCGGGTTGAAGTTCACATCGACCGCCGCTTCGGGGTACGCATGACCGCGACTGACCGCTTCTATGGCCACCATCATTTGCAGGGGCATGCCCAGAGGCTTTGGGTTCTCGGGCTGTTCCCACGCCTCGGTCCAGTCGTTCTTGAGCATGCGGCACGGCTTGCCCGTCCACGAACGCGAGCGCACCGTGTCGCGCGACGTCGCCTTGATGTAGCTCTCCATCTGCTTCGGGGACACAGCCGCTTCCTCGACCGTGAGCCAGAGCGAACCGGTCCATACGCCTGCGGCGCCCATGACCATGGCTGCCGCCATCTGCCGGCCTGATCCCACGCCTCCCGCGGCCAGCACCGGAGTGGGAGCCACGGCGTCGATCACCTCGGGCCACAGGACGATCGATCCGACATCCCCCGTGTGTCCACCGCCCTCCGAACCCTGGCAGATGACGATGTCGACGCCGGCCGCCTTGTGGTTCAGCGCATGCTTGACCGACCCGGCCAAGGCAGCGATGAGCATGCCCTGGGCGTGGACCTTGGCTATCACGTCGTCGGGCGGAGTCCCCAGCGCATTGGCCACCAGCTTGACCTTGTCGTGCTTGAGGATCACTTCGACCAACGGCGCCGCGGTGGCGGCCGTCCAGCCCAACAGCTCGCGTTTCGGTCCGCCTTCGAGCTCAGGCACTCCGTGGTCGGCCAGGATCTTCTTGACGAACACCCGGTGCTCGTCGGGGATCATGGCCCGGAGCTCAGCTTCGAGTTTGACCGGGTCGAGTTCACCCATCCCCTCATACTTTCCGGGAATCACGATGTCGACGCCGTACGGACGGTCGCCGACGTGTTCATCGAGCCAGGTCAGCTCCACCTCGAGCTCTTCGGCGCTGAAGCCGACGGCCCCGAGCACGCCCATCCCACCCGTATTGGACACGGCAGCCGCCACGTCGCGGCAGTGGGTGAAGGCAAAGATCGGGAACTCAATGCCGAGACGTTCGCAGAGCTCGTTGTGCACGATGGACCTCCCAGGGTCGTGTCGTTGAAGGGCTTCGCCCTCCAAGTAGAACCAATTGTAGTTTGCGCCGGCGCATCCCGCTCGATGCCCGCACCATCAAGGAGGCGGACGGTGCTGCTGGGGCAGGGCACCGGCGGTCGTCATGCCGCAGGGGATTGTGGGTCCTCCTGGTCGGCGAATTGGGTTCGGTAGAGCTCAGCGTAGAGGCCGTCCTCAGCCAGCAAGCTGGCGTGGGTGCCCCGCTCAACGATGCGCCCATCGTCGATGACCAGAAGCTCATCGGCCTCGCGCACGGTGGAAAGTCGATGAGCGATGACGAGGGACGTGCGTCCGCTCAAGGTCTCGCGCAATGCCCGCTGGACTGCCGCCTCGGATTCTGAATCCAGATGGGCGGTCGCTTCGTCGAGGACCACGATGTCGGGAGCCTTGAGCATGAGACGGGCCAGGGCCACGCGCTGTTTCTCGCCACCAGAAAGCCGGTACCCCCTCTCGCCTATGACGGTGTCGAGTCCGTCCGGGAGCGATGCCACCAGGTGGCCAATCTGTGCTTGATCAAGTGCGGCCATGACCTCAGCCTCGGTGGCATCGTGTCGGGCGTACATGAGATTGGCTCGCAGCGTGTCGTGAAAGAGATGGGGATCTTGGGTGACGACGCCCACGACATCGCGGATGGACTCCATCGTGGCCCGGCGAAGGTCGATGCCATTGAGCTTGATGGACCCGGCGCTGACGTCGTACAGGCGAGGGACCAGGGACGAGATGGTCGTCTTGCCGGCGCCCGAAGGTCCAACGAGAGCGACCATCCGGCCCGGAGTGACCCGGAAGGAGATGTCGTGAAGCACTTCACTCCGAGGCCCAGACTCGAGCACGGCCACCGATTCGAGAGAGGCCAGCGAGACCTCACCAGCGCCTGGGTAGGTGAAGTCGACATGGTCGAACTCAATGGACGCAGGACCCCGGGGAACGGCCACCGCATCGGGATCCTCTTGCAGCATGGGGACGATGTCGAGCACTTCGAAGAGACGCTCGAATGAGACCAGCGCCGTCATCACATCGAGGTTGAGGTTGGAGAGCTGGGTCAACGGTCCGTACAGCCGGGTCAGGTACTGCGTGAGTGCCACGACCGTCCCAACGGCGAGGGTGCCCTTGATGGCGGCCACGCCGCCAAATCCGTAGACGAGAGCCGTGGCCAAGGAAGCAGTCAGAGTCAGGGCGACGAAGAAGACTCGGGCATACGTGGCCTGAGCGATACCGATGTCGCGCACGCGGCCGGCCTTGGCGTCGAACGAAGCCGCCTCGACCTCAGGTCGACCCAGAAGCTTGACCAGCATGGCCCCGCCGACGCCGAAACGTTCTTGCATCACCATGTTCATTTCGGAGTTGAGGTTGTACCCCTCCATCGTCAGGGATCCAATGTGTCGGCCCACGTACCGGGCCGGGATGAGGAACACCGGGAGGAGGACCAGTGCGGCCAATGTGATCTGCCAGCTCAAGAAGAACATGGTCCCGAGCACAATGAACACCGTGACCAGGTTGCCGACCACGTTGGAGAGGAGATCGGTGAACGCCTGTTGGGCACCGATCACGTCATTGTTCAGCCGGCTGACCAGTGCACCGGTTTGCGTACGGGTAAAGAAGGCCAGCGGCATCTGTTGAATGTGGCGAAAGACTTTGGACCGCATATCGAAGATGAGCCCCTCGCCGATGACGGCGGAGATGCGCCGTTCCACCAGGGCTAGGCCAGCGTCAAAAATGGCCAGGCTCCCGGCCAGGACGGCCAGCCCGACGACCAGACGTTCGTTTTTGAGCTCAATGCCGTTGTCGATCAACGCCCGCAGGATGAGTGGGTTGATCGCGGCGATGGCGGCATCCAGCACGACGACGGGCAGGAACACGGCCAGAATCCGGCGGTAGGGAACGGCGAACGTCAACATGCGGCGGGCCGTGCCCTTCTTCACCCGGTGTTGCAGGACAGATCGGTCTTGCCGGAGCGACCGCATGCCACCCCACCCGCCGCTGGCTCGACCGCCGCCCATGCCGTGACCGCGCGCAGCCATCAGGCACCTACCCCACGCATGGGGGGAGGGCAGACGACATCGGTACACAAGGCTATGAGGTTCACTCTCACGTCAAGCTACCGGTGCTCCCGGCCAGCCTCGACATCGGGTTGCCGGAGGTCGGCGAGGCATGGGAGATTTTCGACGCCCGCCGATTCGCCTCGTTACCTCGCCTGGCCCTGACCAACCCAACCATCGGAGGAATACCCTCATGACAGATCCCCGGCTTATCCCCGAACCGACGATCTTCATTCTGTATGGCGGCACCGGAGACCTGGCCCACCGCTTGGTCCTCCCGGCTTTTTACCGCCTGGCCATCGCCGGTTTGCTCCCTCCGGAGTGGCGCTTGGTGGGCAACGGACGTGGTGACGTGTCCCACGAGGACTTCCAGGAGCGTGTCCGTGAGAGCCTCGAAGAGTTCGGACCCAAACCGTCGGAGGGTCCCTGGGATGAGGTGCGGTCCCGGATGCGCTTTGCCGGCGGGGGCTTTGAGACGAGCGATCCCGGGAGCCTGCTTGAGGTCCTGGCCGAGGCGGAGCAGGAGCTCGGAGGCACGCCCCAGCGGATCCACTATATGGCCGTCCCACCCGTGGCGTTTGGACCCCTGACGGAAGCAATCGGCGCGCACGGGCTGGTTGAGCGATCGAGGGTGGTTTACGAGAAGCCGTTTGGAACGTCCATGGAGACCTTCCGGGACCTCGACCATGTGGCGCACGCCACCTTTGAAGAGTCGCAGATCTACCGCATCGATCACTTCTTGGGGAAGGAAGCCACGCAGGACGTGCATGTGGTGCGGTTCGGCAATGGCCTGTTCGCCGGGGCATGGGATGCCTCGCATATCGACAATGTCCAGATTGACGTTCCCGAGACCCTGGACGTCGCCGGCCGGGCCAGTTTCTATGAGGCCACGGGTGCCATCCTCGACATGTTGGTCACCCACCTCTTTCAGTTGACGGCAGAAGTGGCCATGGAGCCACCACACTGCCTGGAGCCTGAATGTCTGGCCGAGGCCCGCGAGAAGGTCATCGGCTGCTTCCGCCCGCTTACCCCCGATGACGTGGTCGTGGGCCAGTATCAGGGCTATCGGGCCATCGACAGCGTGCCGGATGACTCTCGCACCGAGACGTTTGTGGCCGCCAAAGTGTGGGTCGACAATGATCGATGGAAGGGCGTGCCGTTTCTCCTGCGTACGGGCAAGTGTTTGCCCGAGAGCCACCAGCGGGTCAGCGTGGTGTTCAAGGATCCGGTACCGGGTCTGGCCGGTCAGCCCGCCGCAGCGAGTGTGCTCGGTTTTGAGCTTTCCGGCGACGGGCGGATCACCTTGACCTTGGTGGTCAAGGAGCCGGGACCCGCCCTGACCCTGAGTGCGGCCACCATCGCCTTGCCGTTGGGCACGGGCTTCCACACCCCGTCGCTCCCGGCGTACTCTCGCCTGCTCCACGACGTGTTGATCGGCGATCGCTCACTCTTCACCCGTCCCGACGGTTTGGAACACGTGTGGAAAGTGGCCGACGGGATATTGCACGACAAGCCCGAGCCGATCATTTACCCGCGAGGATCGTGGGGTCCGGACGAAGCGAACGACCTGGTGTCACCTCGGCGCTGGCTGCTGTCCGAGTAACCCGCAGGAGAGTTCGTCGACGCTCGAGAGTGGCCGGCGCGATGCGCGCCCGTCTTGGACGGAAACCACTCGGCCACGCCGGGCCGAAGAGAGCTACGGAGAACGATCGCGAGACCCTGTGGACGCGGGCTCATGTTCGGCGAGATGCCAACGTGGGGGCGAACGCGCCAAGGAGTGGTTCAGGATTCAGTACGCGCCAGTACCTCGGGCCATCGTCTTGGGCGTTTCCCACATGATCTTCAGGTCCCACCACATCGACCACGAGGCAACGTAGAGGTAGTCCAGCTGGGCGAGGTCTTCTCGAGTGAGGTCGTTGCGCCCGGAGACTTGCCACAGTCCGGTGATACCCGGGCGCACTTCGAAACGGCGCGTTCCCCAGCCATCGACACCAGACTCTGCAGGGACAAAGGGCCGAGGACCTACGACGGACATGTGGCCCCGGAAGACGTTAATGAACTGAGGAATCTCATCGATACCGGACTTACGAAGGAAGGCACCGAAAGGGGTGATCCGGCCCTGCTCGCTCGATTTGTCCCGTATTTCACGAAGCGGGCGATTGACGTCTTCTGCCAGCCCTTCCGGAGCGACGTCCCTGTTGACTTCGGTGGCTACCCGCATTGAGCGAAATTTTGAAATGGTAAATGGGTGTTGGTGCCGCCCCAGGCGGTTCTGCTTGAAGAAGATCGGACCCGGTGAGCTGAGCTTCACTCCGACGGCAACGACTAGAAGCAGTGGAGATGTAACGAGCAAGACAATTGAACTGATGCCAATATCGAATGCTCTCTTCATGGACCGATCCCATGCACTCATGTGGGGTCGTGCGAGTTCCAGAAAGGGTGTGCCGGACAGGTCACTCATGCGAGATCGCCAGCTGACCAATTCGAAGTAGCGAGGCACCATGGCCAGATGAACGGTGTCCTGGAGCCGGCGGTAGGTATTCAGGGACTGCTCCGAAGCCTGTTCGGGGAATGCAACCAGAACGCGGTGAACCTCCAACTGGGGGCAGAGCAACGGAAGATCGCGCACACGCCCGACGGCTCCTTCATCAACGACATCGCTGTCGACCACTCTCCCGACCAGTGTCATGCCCGAATCCTGGCGAACATTGGTCATGATCCGCTCGGCCAATTGACCAGAACCGACGACGATCACTCTGGTTGTGGTGAGGGCATGGAGGAAGTACCGCATCCCGATTCGGCCAAAAGTGATCACGACCACGGTGACGATCACGGCGAACACGAGTTGGGTTGCGTTTGCCTCCGTCCGATGAAACGTCACGTGAAGCAGAGCGTCGACCCCGAGAGTGAGCACGCAACCAGCACCAACTCCGAAGGAGAGATCGCGGACCTCTAAGAAGGCACTGGGTTGCATCCGGCGATGGGTCGAACGGTACATACCACCGAGCGCGAGGGCCACGACGACAGAAATGGGAAAGAGGGAGTCAAGGGTGAAGTTCGACCAGAGCCGGTGGATCGAGTTCGTTGGGACGGAGGAAATCTGGCTCAACAGGACGAGAGACAACGGGAGCGCGATGTAGCTGCACAGGAAGTCGGTACCGACGTGGACAAACATCAACCCCCTTTCAGTGATCGAACCGTGAGCGGAGGTCGCGATTGGGGAAAGTGAAGAACCGGGGTCGGCTCCCTCGAGAGCGCTGGCCGAGCCATGAGGTGGGTTGGTCTCGTGATCCGAGACCGACTTCAGCTTGCCGAACTCTTGATCGAATATCCTCATCGAGATCCCCACCTTTGGGTGCGAAGGTCTGGATTGCTGGATCCATCGCCGCCCAACAACATACGAAACAGCTGAGATCCGTCCGCCTGACGTCACCCTCCTCCCCGATTTTGCCATATGCCGTTGACCCCTCACACCGGGGTCGAGCCATAGGGCCGCCGGCCGGTCGATTGGGGCAGCTGGATGGCCGGCGGAACCGAGGTCGCCGAGGGGTCACGGGATGTCTCGGTCCCGTTCTCCGGCATGAGGACGTACCCAATTCTGTTGAATTGGCAGGCCATCGTTATTTGACGGCGTGCACCCCACCGTCGACATGCAGGATTTCACCCGTCGTCATGGGTAGCAGGTCACTGAAGAGGGCGACACACCCGCGGGCGACCACATCGGAGTCGTGGACGTCCCAGCCGAGGGGGGCGCGATCGGCCCACGTGTCTTCGAAGGCCGAGAAACCCGGAATCGATTTGGCCGCCATCGTCCTGATCGGCCCGGCAGCGACAAGATTGACCCGAATCCCGTCAGATCCCAGGTCGCGGGCCAGGTACCTGGTGAGGGACTCGAGGGCAGCCTTGGCGACGCCCATCCAGTCGTAGATGGGCCATGCCACCGTGGCATCGAAATCCAATCCCACGACCGATGCCCCACCGTGGCGCCCGGCATTGGTGAGGAGTGGTCTGAACGCCTCCACGAGGGCCTTGAGCGAGTAGGCGGAAATGTTGAGCGCGACGGAAACCTCGTCCCAGTCGGCCGAGAACATGCCGTTGCCCAGGCAATTTGGGGGCGCAAAGCCGATGGCGTGGAGGAGCCCGTCGAGCTGATCCCACCGGTCCGCGAGGGCGGCTCCCGCCGCGGCGAGTTGTTCGGGGGAGGTGACGTCGATCTCGAGCACATCTGGTTCGACCGGAAGCTTGCGGGCGGTCCGCTTGGTGAGCGAGAGAGCACGGCCCGCTCCCGAAAGAACCACCTCGGCTCCTTCTTCCTGGGCCAACTTGGCCACGGCGAAGGCGAGGGAGGCGTCGGTGAGGACGCCGGTGATGAGGAGGCGTTTGCCAGCGAGAAGTCCCATGTGGTTCGCGAGGTTATGCGACAGTGGGGGCATGCACGTGGGGATACTTGGCGGAACGGGTCCAGCCGGCCGGGGCCTGGCCGTTCGATTGGCGGCGTCGGGAGTTCAGGTCACCGTGGGGTCTCGTGAGGCGGAGAGGGCATCTCGAGTGGCCCGGGAGGTTGTCGCTCGGTGGCCCGGTCTTACTTTGGACATGGAAGGGGCCGCCAATGAAGGAGCGGCCAGGGCGGACGTGATTGTGGTGGCCACCCCGTGGGACAGCGCCATTCCGACCGTCGGGCCATTGCGGGACGACTTGGCCGGCAAGGTCGTCATCTCGATGGCCAACGCATTGGTCAAGGAGGGTCGAGAGATGCTGGCGCTGATCCCCCCGCGGGTCGGTAGCCGCAACAGTGCAGGCCGCGCTGCCGGGATCGTTGGTGGCCGCCGCGTTTCACCATTTGCCTGCTTCGGAAATGGAAGATCTTGATTCGGGCTTGGAGGCAGACGTGTTGGTGTGTTCGGACCACGCCGAAGCCACGACGGCCGCCATGGGGCTGATTGACGCCATGCCAGGACTCAGGCCACTCGATACGGGGACGTTGAGCCAGGCGGCAGCCATCGAGGCCTTCACGGCGGTCTGCATCACGCTCAACATCCGATACAAGGTGCACTCGACACTGCAGATGGCTGGAATGTAGCGATGGAATTGTTCGACACGGCGAGACGGTCGGTGGTGCCCTTTTCGCCCGGCCCATTGGTCACGATGTACTCCTGTGGCATCACCCCTTACGACTCTGCTCACCTGGGTCACGCTGCCGTTTACCTGTACTTCGACATGTTGCAGAGGCGTTTGCAGGATGCCGGACACGTGGCGCGGTGCGTCCGCAATGTCACGGACATAGACGACGACATCTTGCGCAAGTCCCGGGAAATGGGAGTCCACTACCTGGATTTGGCGGCCGAGGAGATGGCGCGCTTCGACGCCGAAATGGGCATGCTGAACCTACTGCAGGTGTACTCCGAGCCACGGGCGACGTCGGCCATATCTGAAATTTTGTCGTTGGTGGGAGTTGCGCTGGACAAGGGACACGCCTACGAGTCGGGCGGCGCGGTCTATTTCGATGTGACGAGCTTTCCTGAGTTCGGTCGGATCAGCGGTTACGGACGGTCTGACATGTTGCGCTTGGCGGCGGAACACGGCGGGAATCCTGATGATCCTCGTAAGCGGAATCCGTTGGACTTCGTCCTTTGGCAGCCGTCCCTGTCTGATGAGCCCGCATGGGAATCGAGATGGGGTCCGGGTCGTCCGGGCTGGCACATTGAGTGTTCCGCGTTGGCACTTCGTGAACTAGGCGAGACGATCGATATCCACGGCGGGGGACGCGACCTGGTCTTTCCCCACCATGAATGCGAGGCAGCCCAGTCCGAATCGGTGACCGGCAAGCCGTTCGTCCGGTTGTGGTTCCACGTCGGTCTGGTTGGCCTTGGTGGCACCAAAATGTCCAAGTCTCTTGGGAATCTGGTCTTCGTGGGCGATCTCTGCAACGACTGGGAGTCCCCTGCTGTTCGCCTGGCCTTGTTGGCCCATCATTACCGGGGGGACTGGGACTGGGAAACGGGGGCGGACATGCCGCCGGCGGCGGCCCGATTGGCGCTGTGGCGAAGCGCCTCGGGCGGAGTGGGGGATGCCGGACTGGCTCAGGTGCGGGCCGCGCTCGATTCTGATCTCGATACTCCTGGAGCGCTGGCCGCGCTGGATGCTGCCGCCAACTCCGGGCAATCGGTGGCCCTCGGCGCGGATTTGCTGGGCGTGCTGCTGTAGACCCGAGACCCTCTCAACGCAGAGAGGTCGGACCGGTGTCAAATTTCAGGCGGAGGCAAAGGGCGATCTGTACAACCGATCCATCCGTTGGCCCGTGACCGTCAGAGCATCCAGCCCGGCAATGGTGACGGGCCGAACGGCTGTGAATTCGCGATCAGGGTGACTCGATCAATCCAGTGGGGTCCCAGGGGGCGATGGAGGTCCAGTACCCTTGAGCCACGTTCCGGCGAGGAGCAATCCCCCGGCTGAACAGGAGAGGGTGAACAATGGCAGGCGTTATTTCGGTACGGCTTCCCGACGGATCGAACCGGGAGCTCGCCGAAGGGACGACCGCTGCTGACCTCGCCCTGGCCATTGGCCCCCGCCTGGCCAAGGCGGCTGTGGTGGCCACGATTGATGGGCACGAGGTTGACCTGGGTACCCCACTCGCCGATGGGGACGAAGTCGCCATCATCACGGGGGACACCGACGCTGGTCGTTATGTCCTCCGGCACTCCACCGCGCACGTGCTGGCGCAGGCCGTGCTCCGGCTCTGGCCCGGGGCCAAATATGCGATCGGTCCAGTGATTGAGAACGGGTTCTACTACGACTTCGAGCTGCCCGACGGGGCCCGGTTCAGTGACGATGACCTGGATCGGGTCGAGGCGGAAATGCGGTCGATCATGGCAGAGGGCCAACCCTTCATCCGACACGAGCATGCCATCGATGAAGGGTTGGAAATCTTCGCCGATCAGCCATTCAAGCGCGAGATCATTGAAGCAGTCGAGGCTGGCGCCGATGAGGTCGACGCCGCCGGTTCGCTGGTCAGCACCTACTGGAACAGCGATTCGTTCACGGATCTGTGCCGAGGCCCGCATGTGCCTTCGACCTCCCGGCTGGGTCATTTCAAACTCATGCGAGTTGCCGGAGCCTATTGGCGCGGCGATGAGAAGAAGGAGCAGCTCCAACGCATTTACGGGACAGCCTGGGAATCGGCCAAGGCTTTGGCCGCCTATCTGCGCCAACTGGAGGAAGCCGAGAGGCGTGATCATCGCAAATTGGGGGCCGAGCTCGACCTCTTCAGCTTTCCCGATGAGATTGGTCCGGGACTGGCCATCTTCCACCCCAAGGGCGGCACCATTCGCCGACTGATGGAGGACTACTCCCGGCAGCGGCACGTGGAATCCGGCTACGAGTTCGTGAACTCGCCCCATATCACCAAGAGTCAGCTCTTCGAGATTTCGGGCCACCTCGACTGGTTTGCCGACAGCATGTACCCGCCCATGGAGCTCGACGGGGGCATCGACTACTACCTCAAGCCGATGAATTGCCCGTTCCACATCTTGGTCTTCAAGAGCCGTCAGCGGTCGTACCGAGAACTGCCGCTCCGCTTGTTCGAATTCGGCACGGTGTACCGCTACGAGAAGTCCGGCGTGGTGCACGGACTTACTCGCGTCCGGGGGATGACCCAGGACGACGCGCACATCTTCTGCACTCGCGAGGACATGCGAGGCGAGTTGGTCCGGACCCTGCACTTTGTCCTCGACTTGCTGCGGGACTTCGGACTGAATGATTTCTATCTTGAACTTTCGACCAAACCTCCCGGTAAGGGCGTGGGGTCGGATGAGGACTGGGCGGTGGCGACAGAGGCATTGCGCTCCACCGCCACCGAAATCGGCCTTGACTTGGTGATGGACGAGGGCGGTGGTGCCTTCTACGGCCCCAAGATCTCAGTCCAGGCCCAAGATGCCATCGGTCGGACCTGGCAAATGTCTACCGTGCAACTGGACTTCCAGCTACCCGAGCGCTTCGAGCTCGAGTATGTCGGCGCTGACAACGGGCGGCATCGGCCGATCATGATCCACCGGGCGCTGTTCGGTTCGGTGGAGCGCTTCATGGCGGTACTGATCGAGCACTATGCGGGGGCCCTACCGACCTGGCTCTCTCCCGAACAGGTGCGCGTGATACCGGTGACCGACGCCCATTCCGATTACGCGCGATCCGTGGTCGACCTCTGCGAGGCAGCCGGCTTGCGGGCCACACTCGATATGACCGGCGAGAAGATGGGTGCGCTGATCCGCCGGGCCAAGATGGCCAAGTTGCCCTATGTGCTGGTGGTGGGCGATGACGACATCAAGAACGGCACGGTCGGGGTCAACCGGCGGGGCTCCACCGACAACCGGCCGGAACGGGGCGTCGACGTGACCGACTTCGTGGTGGAGGTGGTGGAGGAAGTGGTGCGGAAAGGCTCACCCGAAGACAACGCCGCCGGGAACGCAGACGCGTGAATCTGGGGCACCTCTGGGCCGGATGGCGCAGCGACTACATCGAGGACGCGACCGCTCGTCACAGAGCGGAGGGAACAAGCGATGACGCTTCGAAGTGCGTGTTCTGTCGCCTCGCCCAGAGTGGTCCGCCGTCGGTCGAGAATCTTGTTGTTTGGAGGGGTGAATGGTCGTTTGTCGTGCTGAACGCCTATCCCTACGCCAGTGGGCACGTCTTGGTCCTTCCGCTACGTCATGTCGGTAGCTTGGAGGCCTTGACCGAGCTCGAATCCGCCGAGGTGTGGGCCACCACTCGTCGAGCAGCGAGAGCCATCGAGGTTGCGTATGAACCTGACGGGATGAATATTGGTGCGAACCTGGGTCGGGCCAGTGGTGCGGGGATCCCGGCTCATCTCCATCTGCACGTGCTGCCGCGTTGGTCGGGGGATACCAATTTCATGACGTCCATTGCCGGCACCCGGGTCTTGCCGGAGACACTGCAAGTGATCTGGAAGAAACTGACCGAGGCCTGGGTCTGACCCGCCAGGCCGACTGAGGGCGGGCTAGCCTCGCGCGGGAGGTGTCTCCGTGACGTCAACACCAGGGCCAGTCCATCTGAACAGCCATCTTCGCGACACCGTGACCCAAATTTTTCGGCACCCTCTCGGCCACAACATCGAGTGGAGAGACGTCCTCTCACTGCTCGAGGCAGTTGGCTCCGTCGAGGAGACCCACCACGGGAAGTTCCTCGTGACGCTCGGTGGCGAGACCGAGCCATTTGAGCCGCCTCGGCACAAGGATATCGAAGCGCAGCAAGTCGTCGACTTACGGCGAATGCTGGGCAACGCCGGGTACGGGCCGGCGGCTGGAAGTGGCGCGGCCGGCCTCACCGAGTCCTGAGGGGCGGCCCAGCCCAGGGTGGGCGGGCCGCAATCCGCTGAGCGTGGCGGGAGAGGCCGACGCATTCACGTCAAGGCTCATTCGCCGGCATCGGTGAGCTACCCCGGGTGCAGCGGTGGCCCGTGCCGTCTTGTAAACGCCAGGTGAACGACGTGTGACTGGTCTATGAAGATTCAACGACGACGCCGTGGATGGCTCGTTTTAGGTATCTAATTCCTTGGTAGAGCATTCACTTTGTTCTGCCCAGGACGTATTCGACCGCGGCGGAATGTCCCCAGGGGTAGCTCGGCGCCGCGACCCGGGCCCGTCGGCGTCACAAGACTGTGCACCCTCCGTACCCAATTCACCCTCCGCCAGAGGAGTCAGTTCCATGCAGCGTATGAAGCGAATGAACGGCATCGATCCGATGTTCATCTACACCGAGACAGCGTCGACTCCCATGGAGGTGGCGTACACATGTGTCTTTGAACCGTCGACCGCATCGGGTGGCTACTCGTTCGAGGGAATTCGGAACCTGCTGGCCAATCGGCTCCCTTCACTGGACCCCTTTCGGCGCAGACTCGTCGAAATTCCCCTCGGCCTCGACCACCCTCGTTGGGTGGACGACCCAGATTTCGATCTCGACAACCACCTTCATCGGACAGCGCTGCCGGACCCGGGCGGGGAGGTGGAACTGCACAAAATGGCGGCTGAGGTGATGGGCCGGCCTCTTGACTGCGATCAGCCTCCCTGGGAGATGCATCTCATCGAGGGGCTCGATGGAGGCAAGATCGGTTTGATCGCCAAACTCCATCACGCGGTCATCGATGGCGTGTCCGGAGCCGAACTCCTCGCGCAACTCCTCGACGTCACGCCGGACGTGACTGTCAAGGTCGAAGACCACAGCCCGTGGCGACCTCCCGCACTGCCCTCGAGGAGCCGACTCGTGTCAGAGGCACTCCCACGACTGCTCACCAGCCCAATGCGCTTCGTTGCCGCTGCTCGCGAAATAGGCCGCTCCACTGTGCGACTGGCTTTCCACGCCGCCGACGCTGGCGCATCGCCATTGACCATCCCCCTCGGAGCACCGGCTCATTTCGCCAGTCCTCTGACGGCTTGTCGCACCGTGTCATTTGCCGAGGCCAACTTGAGCGACGTTCTGGCCCTGAAGGAGCGCCTGGGGGTCACCCTCAACGACATCGTGCTCGCCGCCTGTTCGGGGGCAATGCGCTCGTATCTCACCGAGCACCACTGGGAGACTCATCCGTCACTGGTCGCTGTGGTCCCCGTCTCCGTCCGCGCTGAATCCGAACAGCGGACACTGGGCAACCGTCTCTCGGCCATGTTCGTTCCGCTGGCCAGCGATCGGGCTCAGCCGTTGGATCGTCTCGAGGCGGTTGCCGCAGCCTGCGCTGCAGCCAAGGCCCAGGAGCGCGTTGTCGGCTATGGCGCTATGGCAGCCGCCGTGTCAGAGGCGGTTCCCCCAGCACTGGCTGGACCAGCGTTGCGGCTTGGCGCCCAGTTCGGAGCGATGCGCCGGCTGAGGCCGGGGAACCTGGTGATCTCGAATGTGCCTGGGCCGAGATTCCCGCTCTACTTCGCCGGGATGCGGATGGAGGCGGTGTACCCGATTGGACCGGTGGTCGATGGCGTCGCGCTGAACATCACCGTGCAGAGCTATCTCGATTCGCTGTTCGTGGGCCTCAATGCGTGTCCTGCTGTCGTACCTGACGTGGACTCGCTGGCCCGGTCGGTGGTGCTCGAACTCACCCGCTTGACCGAAGCCGCCGCCGGGGACGTGCGAGCCGCGTCCCAAAAGGAGTCGGCTTCCAAGCCGCCCCCACCCGCGGCGCGGGAAAGCCCGTCCGCCTGCTTGGTCCCTCCTCGCCCCGCCATGGCCCCGGACTTCAAGGGCACAAGATCGCATCCGCGCCGACCGCGACCGAGCGGGCAACGACTCGTTCCGACCGGCAGGACCAGCAGCCCTCCTTCTGCCCAGTGAGATTCGCCGTCCTGGCCGAGGCGACGGGGGGGCGCCAGGGACCGACGGAGGGCCGAATTGCCACGTCATTCTGTGGATTGCCACGAGGCCTGACTGGTTTTTCATGGGACCTGGCGCCGGTGGAGGTACCAGGTCTCGCTGGACGCGCAAGGATGGATCATGGACTTTGAACTCAAACACGTGATGATCCACGGCCACGACGTCGGCTATCGCATGGAGGGCGAAGGGCCAGCCATCCTCTTGATACATGGGATTGCCGGCAGTTCCACGGCATGGCGCGAGGTCATGCCCGCCTTGGCCCAGAACTACACCGTTATCGCTCCTGACCTGATCGGGCACGGTCAATCGGCCAAGCCTGTAGGGGACTATTCACTCGGCGCCTACGCCAGCGGTCTGAGGGATCTGTTCCGTGTCCTCGGCGTGCCCCGGGCCACCATCGTGGGCCACTCGTTCGGTGGAGGAGTGGCAATGCAGCTCGCGTACCAGCATCCGGAATGCTGCGAACGGCTGGTCCTCGTCGACAGCGGCGGCCTGGGTCGCGAAGTGAGTTGGTTGCTGCGGTTCATGACCCTTCCGGCCACGGAATATCTGATGCCCGTTCTCTTTCCGTCGATGGTCCGCGAACGGGGCAACGACCTCAGTCGGATGCTGCATCAGCGTGGCATCCGCATGGCCCGAATAGGTGAGATGTGGCGTTCCTATGCCTCCCTCACCGAATCCACCAACCGCCAGTCCTTCATCCGTACTCTTCGCTCGGTCATCGACCCTGGGGGCCAGACGGTGAGTGCACTGGACCGGTTGTATCTCGCCGAGGCGATCCCGACCCTCATCGTATGGGGAGATGGCGACACCATCATTCCGGTCAGCCACGCCTACTCGGCTCACGAAGTCATTGCCGGCAGCCGCCTCGAGATCATCACCGGATCGGGGCACTTCCCGCACGTGGAGGCGCCGGAACGGTTCCTCGGCGTGCTCACTGACTTCCTGAGCACGACCGAGCCAGCGATGGTGGACGGGGCTGGATTGCAGACAGTGCTCCAATTGCGAGCGATCGCCGAGGCTTGAGCGCCGCGACGGACGACAATGGCCGTACAGACCCTCAGACTCTCTTGGTGCTCGATTCGGCCAATTCCATTTCGGCAGAGACAAGTGCGGGCAGAATGCTCGGAAGGATTCGTCTACCCGCCGGCGGGCCGAATGATGCGGCAGATTGACGGCCGTGGGTGCCGCTGCCGGCGGTGAGGGCACGCGTGTCGAAGTATGCCCTCACCGAGGAGATCTTCCCGTCCTGCACGTGATACCAGTCAGAAGTCGGCACGGACCCTCCTGCATCGGTGACCAGGTCGTAGATGATGCATGCGTCGTCGCCGTCGACCACAACCTTTATCGGCTCGGCGCTGGTCACATGGTGCGACAGATCCACCAATCTGTTCATGTAGGACTCGACTCCGCCGCCCGACCCCAATGGCCCCACGAACGTGACGTCATCGCGAAGCAACGTACGCGCGGTGTCAAAATCTCCTGAAGACCAGGCCTCCAGGCACTTGGTGGCGACTTCAAATGTCTCAGGCTCGGACACCGACCCCCCATTTCCATTAGTACAACGAACCAAGGTCCTTACCCAGGTGTGGCGTCCCTAAACCCGCTCCGACCGGATGAAGGGCAGAGCGGTCACCGCAGGCGCACGGGAACCTGCTCAGAGGTGGTCAAAGGTCAGCGTCGCCGAGGTGCCCGCCTCCGTGGTGATGGAGACCGGCACGGAGCGCGGCGAACCAGAGAGCGGCGGCACCGTCACCAGGCACAAGGTCTGGGATGGACAGGACGTCGCGGCGGCCTGGCCGCCGAAGTGAGCCACGATCTCCCCATCCGCGCTCAGGAAATCGGTGCCCGACACGGTCACCTGCTGGCCGGACCCCCCCGTTGACGGACTGAGCGACGAGAGAAGCGGTGCGGTTCCCGTCGTGGCCGTGCCCGGCACGGAGGCTCTCGATCGCGTTGCCCTCGGCCGGGCCCGTGCGGGACCGCTCGGCCCCTGATTGGGGGAGGTCGTGTGACCGGACGGCACGGTGGTGCCGGCAGAATGAAGCGTGGTGACGACATTCTGATGGGCGCCCAGAACGAAGGCCAGGGCGAGGCCCGCGACCACGACCAACGAGGCCGTGACCAGCACCGACGCGAACAACCGGCGCTCGCGCCGGTCTTGGGGGAAGGCACTACCCCGGTGTCTCCATTCGCTTCGACCGTCGATCCCAGCGAGGGAGTGGCGGCTCCCTCCGACCCGACGGGACTGAGCCCGTCGGAAGCCCGGACCCAGCGCCGATCCCTCCTGGCCAAGCCGCTCTTTGGTACCCGTGCCGTCTGCCCGGGGGGAGTGGCGGTTGGACCCTCTTGCGCACGACGGGCGGCCTCGGCCATGGCGGCGAGCGCCCGTGCCCCCGGCATCTCCGTCGCTGGTACTCCGGTGTCAGAGCGCGAACCCCGACGGCGAAGCCGCCCGGTTGGTTGAGAGTGATCCACCTCGATCGGACCTCTTAGGAACGTGGCCTCAGATTCAACGACACTCATACCCGATCCGGGCTGTCCGAAAAGGGGGCGGGTGATGGTCCTCCGGGCGGTCCGGAGCTAAGACGCCAGACCGGAGCGGATCGAAGCCGCTTCGAGTGAGGTGAACCGGTGGGTATACCCACGTCGATGTGACAATCCCACAATTGGCTGGGCGTCACACGAAGCCGGCACGGCCAGGTGCCACGAGGAATCTGAGCGGACCCACACCGCCGTCGCCAGATTGTCATCGAGGGCACGGTGGGCCACGTTGGGCATGTCGTCATAGAGCGATCCCAAGACGTCTCGGCACAGCTTGGGACGGATTTGGCCCGAACGGTGCTCATTCCAGGCGCTCAGCACCTCGACAGCCGGCGCACCATTGCCGACGGCCGCCGCCAAGTGTTTCGGCGGAGCTGCGTGGTGTGTTTCGCTGCCCAGACGGAGCTCAAGAATCAGGCAGTCGCCTTCGATTTCCTGGAATTCCGGGTGTACGGTCAGACCGACGGCCGCGGTGATCTCTGAGCACGCCAGCGTGCAGGCGTTGGTCGTGTCGGCCGTGGCAATACGGATCTTGTTGGTCGTGGTCATTGGCCCTCCGGGCTTCAAATTGGGATCACTTCGTGGCTGACCGATCGGGTGCCCTTGTCAACCTAGGGGCCGAAGGTAAACACACTCTGAGCGGCGCGTTGCCATCACATTTACATTTGGTGACGACACCGGCAGTTCGGCGGGAGGCCGAACCAGAACTGTCCCGAGCGAACGTTTGTGACGACTACCCAGGTGATCGGTACCGGGTTCGAGGTCACCGCGGGCCCGGTTCTCTTCGAACGAAACCAGGTGGTCGCCTCCGCCCCCAACTCCCCTTGATCCCTTCCCGGTTATGTGGCTAAATTCCTCACACCAGCGTTGGAAGTACAGCGCGGATCGCGGTTATTCAGATTCTGAGCTTCGGCCCCTGTCGGAACACCATTCGAATTGGAGTTTTGGCAATGTCACTGGAAATGGAGTCCGGCACTGAGGTCCTGCGGATCGGTGTGGCACGTGCAGAGGGCAAAGTCGTGATCACCCTTGCAGGAGAGCTCGACGTTGCTGGGGCCCCGGTTCTCCGCGAGCACCTCGCGGCAGCGACGCAGTCCGAGGGCCGGGTTGTGTGCGATCTGGAGCACCTGACCTACATGGACTCGACGGGTATATCCGTCTTGATCGCCGCTCGGAAGAGGCTGGACGCAACGGGACGGGATCTGGTCCTGATCGGCCCGTCGGAGCGGGTGCACAAGGTTCTCGAAATCACCGGTGTGGACTCCTATTTCACGATCCAGTCCCAGGGGGCGCCCACCAAATAGGATGCATCGGGTTGACGTTGTAGGCCTCGACGACCACGTCGCCTGACCTAGCCAGCGTCTGGGTACGTCAGCCGGTCCATGGAGGGAGTGGGCTACGCCCATTGCCGGTAACGTGGCGACGCGGCGCTCCGAACGAGTGGGCCACGCGACTGGGTCGACCGATATGCCATCCATGTGGTCGTGGGTAACCGAATGGCCGGGCGCCGCGGTGACTGGGGGCAGAATTGCAAGGAGAGAAGAAGGTGACGGAGCCGGTCGCAACGTTCTCCCCGCGCATGGTCGATGCGCTGGTGGACGCCGTCTTCATCGTGGAAGACCAAGGACGGGTGCTGTACGCCAATCCGGCTCTCGGGCAGCTTCTTGGTTGGTCGATCGAACGCCTTTTTGGTGAGCCCTTCGTCAACCTCGTTCCCGAGCACCTTCGGTCCGAGTACTCGGCCGAATTCCATCAGATCATGGAGACTGGACCGCCGAGGCCGAGCGCCGCACCTCGTCGAATGATCCTTCTCTGCGCTGATGGATCCGAATTGCCCGTCGAGGTGGGCACATTTCTGGTGGCTCCAACGGGCGAAGCCCGCCTGCTTATCGCCGTGGTCTGGGACGTGAGAAGCAGAATCGATATCGATCGCTATCAGCGGGTGTCAGATGAACTCCTGGCTTTTCTGGCCGGAGCAGCCGGGACTACCGCCGTACTGCTTCCCCGCCTCCTCTCCATCGTGGCGACCAGCATGGATTTCGAGCTCGCCACCTCGTGGCGGTGGGACAGCGATTCTGGGCGATTGCACTGCGAACACGTGTGGCGTCGGGATGAAAGCGATTTCGAATCGCTGCACCGTGTCTCTTCGGGTATGAGCGTGAGGTCCGGGGAAGGGTTGGCCGGAACCGTCGTGAATGCCGGTGAACTGGTGTGGCGATCTGATTTAGCACAGGCGGCGGATATGACTCGGCACGCCGCCTTTGTGGCCGACGGGGTGCAAACCGCCTTTGCCTTCCCGGTGCGGACCCGAGACCGTCTCGTTGGCATCATTGAACTCTTTACCCGGGCCCAGCGACAGCCCGACGCTCCCTTCGCGGCGGCCGTAGCCGACATATGCGCCAAGTTGGGGGAGTTCATCGAGCGGGTTGAGCTCGAGACTCAGCGATCTCAGCTCATCGAACAGCTCGAGCACTCACAACGGCACCAAGAATTCCTGCTCCGGGCCAACCAGGCGCTCTCTGGCGCACGCGATTTCAAGGATTCTGTTGCACGCCTGGCCTCGGTGGCCCTTCCCACGCTGGGGGACGTCTGCCTCGTTGATGTCGTGAGTCCGAACGGCAAACTGCTGCGTTTGGCCGCGAGACACGCTGATCCGGCGCACCAAAAGACAATGGAAGAACTCGGGAGACACAGTCCCGATATCGAAGGTTCACATCCGGCGGCGATTGCGGTGAGGACGGGCCAATCCCAGTGGTCCTCTCAGATTGATGATGAATTCCTGCGGAACACGACCAAAAGCGATCGCCATTTCGAACTGACTCGATCCTTGAAATTTGAATCGTACGTCTGCGTGCCGTTGCTCATAGAAGGCGACGCCATTGGTGCCCTCACGGTCGTCACAGATGGGACAGGGCGAAAGTTCGGAAATGAGGAACTGGTTCTCGCGGAGTCCCTGGCGTCACAGGTCGCTTCGGTCATTGAGCGCGCCCGGAAGTTCGACGAACAATCGAACATCTCTCATCTCCTGCAAGCCAGCCTGCTGCCAGATCATCTCGGCCACCTGCCCGGCGTAAGCGTGGCGGCCCGGTACGTAGCCGGCAGCCAGGAAGCGGAAGTCGGGGGCGACTTTTACGACGTTGTCGACCTTTCTGAAAGCCGGCTCGCCCTCGTGATAGGTGATGTCGAAGGTCACGATATGGCCGCGGCGACCGTCATGGGTGAGCTCCGAAGCGCGTTGCGCGCCTACCTTCTCGTGACGCAGGATCCGGGCAACGTCCTCGCTCTTCTTGATGAGTTTGCCTCCCAACGACCGATGCATCGCCTCGCCACGACCTGCCTGGCCATACTGGATACCGAGAATCGAACCATTGGCATCGCCTCAGCCGGCCACCCGGCGCCATTCCTCGCCTCGAACGATGGAAATGCGGCTGCACCCTTGCGGATCGATCCCGGGCCGCCGCTCGGTGTTGGGGCCGGTAGTTTTTCGGTGGCCAAATTCGAGCTTCCGGCGCAAGGGACCCTGGCCTTCTACACCGACGGACTCATTGACGAAGGTCGGGCCGACGCGCAAGCGCGAACCGACACTTTGACGTCAATGATGGACAACAATCCATCGCTGGACAGCGAGTCGTTGGCCGATTTCATCGTGGGTGCTTTGGGACCCTCGGCCCCGAGAAGCGACGATCTGGCATTGTTGGTCGTACGATGGTCGAACGTCTGGGAATAGATCGTCGGCGGCCATGGAATTCGGTCGGCGCAGGCCGCGCGGTTATCCCTCCCTCTTCCGCTCGATGGTCCGACTCACGATTTCCTCCGCGACGTCTCTGAGCTTGCGGTTCTCACGCTGCGAGGCCCGGACCAGGATCTGGAAGGCGTCCTGAGGAGAGAGACCTCCGGTCGCCATCAGGATGCCGACCGCATGATCAATGGTCTCTCTGGATTTGATCGCCTGGGTCAGGTTCTCACTGAGTTGACGAGCATCCCAGTACACCTGGGCATTGGCCAGTGCGATGGCGGCCTGATCGGCGAAGATCTGGACGGTGTCTTCATGGGCGTCCGTGAACGCCGCCTCGGTCACTGCGTACAGGTTCAAGGCCCCCAGACTCTCCCCGTGGACCGTCAGCGGCACTGACATGGTCGAGTGGATCCCATGCGCTGTTGCCAATTTGGAGAAGGCCGGCCAACGTGTGTCTTCGGTCGTGGACTCGATGCGAAAGATCCGCTGATGCCGAAAAGCATCAAGGCAGGGCCCTTCACCAGTTTCGTATTGGGCTTCATCGATCTCGGGCGTTTCGGAACTGGTGAACACTCCCGTGCGGGGCTTGCCCTCGACCAGCAGGGTGATGCCGGCATATTTCGCTGGTGTGACATCACAAGCCATTTCACTCACCCGGAGCAGCGTGTCGCCCAGGGTGCCGTCTTTCACAAAAAATTGTGAAAGGGCGCGCAAACTTGTTCGGATCGCGTCCTGGTCACCCTGCATTACACCCTTCTGAACCATCCTGAGCAACCGGCAGGTCCCTCATTGGGTTTGAAGGAGGTGGAGACAACTCAGCTGAGGTTCACCCTATCCCGGTCTGAGACCTCCGATAGACGGATGGGTGTTCAGGACGGACCGGCGAGCTGGCCAAGACTGGGAATCGACCAAAGCGGGAGGGTCGCCAATGTCGCACCGCCTGGCCGTGAGGATGGCGGATGGTCGTAGTCCGGTGACCTCAGCGGGATCACGACGCGAGTGAGACGTGGACCGCTATGAGATTCTAGGACGCCGACGCCGACGCCGACGCCGCAACGACACACTGGCGGTGACTCAATCGGGCGCCGATCTATTTGGCGCGCCATGACCTAGCCGGTTGGTGTGTGGTCGTGTTCGTCAGTCGAAGTTTCACGGCAAGTCTTTGATCAGGAACACCCGTATCAACGTCAAACTTGTGGAAGTGTCCAGCAATTCCAAGATTGCGAATCGACGGATTGGGAAATATACAAGTCAATCGTGAGCACAAAGGATGCAACTGCTCGGAAGCATCGGACTGGTACTGGGGAACGTTCCACCAAACGTAAGGAAGCGGATATGGATGGAGTAATCAACGACCATCAGGCATTCGGGCCGCCGCTCGTCCCGCCGGTCGCTCCTGGGACCCAGCGTCGCCGCCGTCATGATCGAAAGGGCTCCGACACCGATTTGACGTCGTCCTATCTGAGCGGCCTGGTCGCCTCGTCTCCATCGTGAAACGTCCCCTCGGCGTGCGATGACCGACCTCACTGGGATGGGCGCCGTGCCACCGGGCGCGTCCGGGAGTCGCATCTCGCCGGAACCGAGACACGGCGAGACGGCAGCTGAACGAAACGACCGAAATCTCGGCGACCTCCTGCAGGAACTGCGGGTCGCCGGGTTGGGAGTCCAAGTGCTCTTCGGGTTCCTCCTATCGCTGCCGTTCACCGTGCGATTCGTCAAGCTTGACGGGACGCAGCGCGACCTCTACGAGGCCGCGCTGTTGTTGGCCGCGTTGTCGATCGCTCTCCTGATCGCCCCAGTCGCGTATCACCGATGGGTCTTCCGGAGGCACGAGAAGGACAGGTTGCTCAGAACGGCAAATGTGCTCGCACTGGCTGGGCTGGCCACCGTTGCCTTGGCGGTCTGCATGTCAGTTCTCCTGGTATTGACCTTCGTCGCCTCCGGCTGGGCTGCCTCGGTGATAGTTGCCTTGACCTTTTCGACCTTTGTTCTCTTGTGGCTCGTCCTGCCACTCCTGGGGCGCCGAAATCCGCCGGCCGGACCGCCGGCATGAAGGCATGTCGTCAGCTCGGAGGGCGGGCTCGCCCTGATGCGCACGCCCGCCCTTTTCCTCGGTTGGTTCGTCTTCAGCCTGCTATCTGTGTGATTGGATTACTTCGTGCCCAGGCGAGAAACGGCTGAGTGGTGACACCCCCGGAGACCAGGGTCACGGTAGGTGACCGCGAATTGAGGATCACCAATCTCGACAAGGTTCTCTTTCCTGAATCAGGCTTCACCAAGGGCCAACTCATCGACTACTACGTCAAGGTCGCTCCGGTCATGTTGCCTCATCTCAACGACCGACCCCTCACGATGAAACGCTATCCCGATGGTGTCGAGAAGAAGGTCTTCTACGAGAAACACGTGCCGTCGCATGCTCCGGACTGGGTGCGGACAGTTGGCGTCCCAACTTCGGACGGAGACGGTGAAGTCCAATATGTCGTCGTGTCTGACCTACCAACACTGGTCTGGGCCGCCAATTTGGCCACCATAGAATTCCACGTTCCCCTGTGGCAGGTGGGACGTCGCCGCAAACTGCCTGGCTCCCCCGACCAGATCGTGTTTGACCTCGACCCGGGCGAAGGAACAACGATGGTTGAATGCTGCCGGGTGGCGATGCTCATCCACGAATTCCTCAACGACGCCAAGCTGCATGCTCGGGCAAAATCGAGCGGCTCCAAAGGACTGCAGGTGTACGCCGCGCTCTCCGGGCGACCGACCTGGGACAAGTCCCGCACCATGGCGCAGGAGATCGCCGAGCTCCTGGAGCACGATCATCCTGATCTCGTGACATCGAACATGCGAAAGGCGTTGCGGCGCGACAAGGTGCTGATCGACTGGAGTCAGAACCATCCTTCCAAGACCACGGTTGGCGCCTATTCGGTTCGGGGTCGACCTCGGCCCACCGTATCCACACCCGTCACCTGGGAAGAGGTTCGAGGCTGTGAAAAAGGCGGTGATCCCTCCACCCTCGAGTTCACGACGTCGCAGGTCCTGACCCGGGTCGACAAGCTCGGCGACCTGTTCGAGTTCTAGTCCCGAGCCCCTTCGGTGTCCTGCCCCTTGGTGTCCTGCCCTTCAGAGTTCCCGGTGTCGGGCCTGGCCCGGGTGGACCTACGTTCCTTCCGGTTCCTCCCGTCTTGTGTCGGCATGCTGGCGTCAAATCCGACAAACGGTCGCAATTGGGGTAAAGATCCCTCATGACGCGCGGCGACAAGCGGGGCGACAAGGCTTCGGCGGGGGACGATGCGACCACTTTGCGGACGTATCGGTCCAAGCGGAACCCCGCGAAGACGCCGGAGCCCATGGGTGACGAGAGCCAGAACCGGGGTGATGCTCCCCCGATGTTCGTCGTGCAGGAACATCACGCCCGGGCGCTCCATTGGGACTTCCGCCTAGAACACGAGGGTGTCCTGGTCTCGTGGGCTCTTCCCAAAGGCGTTCCCGACGATCCGAAATCCAATCACTTGGCCATCCATACGGAAGATCACCCCATGTCCTACGGGTCGTTCGAGGGAGATATTCCCGCTGGCGAGTACGGGGGCGGGGACGTTCGGATATGGGATACGGGCACGTTCGAACTCGAAAAGTGGAACCCAACCGAAGTCATGGTCGTGCTGCACGGGTCTCGAGTGAGCGGACGGTATGTCCTCTTCGCCACCAACGGAAAAAATTGGATGATCCATCGCATGGATCCGGCGCCGCCGAACTTCCAGCCGCCTCCCAAGCGGGTAAGTCCGATGCTGGCCACCGCCGGAAAGCTTCCACTCGACGACACTGGCTGGGCCTACGAAATCAAATGGGATGGCGTACGCGCGATCACCTTCGTCGATGGTGGCCGGGTCAGGATGCAGAGCCGGAACGACAACGAGCTTTCGCACTCATTCCCGGAGTTCCGTGAGATCGGTGAATTTCTCGGCACTCGGCGCTGCGTCATCGATGGGGAGATCATTGTGCTGGGTGATCACGGAGTCCCGGACTTCGGACGTCTCCAGCAACGCCTGCACCTCTCAGCCGCGGGTGCCATTCGGAGACGATCGGAAGAATTTCCGGGCACGTATGTCGCGTTCGACCTTTTGTATCTAGACGGCCGCTCTTTGGTCGACCTTTCCTACGACCAGCGCCGAGAGCAGCTCGAGTCGCTCAACCTGTCCGGCAACTCGTTCACGACGGCCGACTCATTTCGTGATGCCAAAGGAGCAGATGTCTTGAAGGCATCACGGCAGGCCGGCCTCGAAGGGGTGGTGGCCAAGCGACGCGACGCCCCGTACCTCCAGGGCAAACGTGGCGACGCCTGGATCAAGGTGAAGAACGAGCGAACCCAAGAAGTCGTCATCGGCGGCTGGACGGAGGGAAGCGGGAACCGCGCCGGGAGTATCGGTGCGCTTTTGCTGGGAATCCCGGTCCAAGGGGGATTGCGCTATGTCGGAAAGGTGGGCACAGGATTCTCCGACGAGGACAGAGCACAACTGATGAGGTTTTTAAGCCACTCGGAAAGAAAGAGGAGTCCCTTTGTTCCGTCTTCCGACATCGTCGAGTCGGGGCCCCATCACTTCGTACGACCCGTGCATGTCGGGGAAGTTCGGTTCAGCGAATGGACGTCGGCTGGGCGCCTGCGTCATCCGACCTGGCGGGGGATCAGATCGGACAAAGGGCCAGAGGACGTCGCAGTCGAGGGTTGAGCCAATCGAGATGGAGGGATGGCGGGCCGGGAGCTGTACGGGGCTGATCGGCCGGCTGCCGTTATCTGAGCCAGGTGGTTGCCCGCTTCCTCTGCAATTCGCGCCATGCTGATCGCCACTGCTTCGCGTATTCTTTTTGCTTTCGCTGCTCGTCGGCGACGAACTGCCCGGCGACAAAACTGGCCAGAGATGTGCTGATGAGAGCCGTGTGCCGGAGCCAGGCTTCAGCAGCGACGGCGTCATGGTGCTTCCCCAAAATGTTTTGCAGGTGTTCGGCTTTTTGCGCGGTCCGACGGGCCGACTTCCCGATTGCGGGGGTGGCCGCCTCCGCGGCGTACCGCAAATGCTTAGATCGGATACGTATCCGATGAAGCTGCTCGTTGCTGGGGTGGTGGCCGAGCTTGCGGACCTTGCGCCGGAGGGCCTTCCACTGGCTGCGGACGAGCGGGGATACGGACTGAATTGCGGGATCGTCGGCCTGAGGGTCCCGTTCTCTTTCTGCATGGGAGGAAGTGTGCTGGTTCCTGGAAAAGGGCGGCGAGTATGCAGCGGCATGGAGCCTCTCGAGCAGGCTGAGATAGCGTTCGCCTTCGAGGACATCGCCCATGTCGGCGCTGTCGGTCCGTCGCTGTGCGGCCAGTCGAGAGCGGAGTTCGTCCGCGCCCTTCGCCTCGAGTGGGATGGGCAGTTCGATGGCGAAACGGTCGGCCAGGACATCGGCGTCACGGATCCTTCCGAGTACCTGGCCCAGCCACTTCAGTTCGGTCCTGGTGTGGCTTCGCCAGACCGGGTCCAGGACCGGAGCGAACGTCTTCAGGTCGGCGCGCAGTCGCCTAGTGGCCACCCGGGCCTGATGCACCGCACGCACCGGAGGGTCGGTCGGGTTGATTCTCAGGCGATAGTCGTGGTCGAGCAGACGCCCGAGCCCGTTGGCCAGGCTCAACTGGACCAGGTCTCCGAGAGTCAGGCTCGAACTCGCCCTCGGTGTCTTTGCGTTTCTCGTGTCCGACGTATCGAGCCCGAGAGATTTGGCGAACTTCTGCTCGCCGTCTGAGCGCGCACCGGCTCGGTGAAGCTCCTGCAGCACCGCATTCACCGCGTCGGGATCGGGACTCGCGCCCGGTTGGTCACCGCCAATCTCGAATTCGATCTGACGGAAAGTAAGGCCCTTTCGAGCACCACTCTGTACCGTCACGACGTCATCGTCGATCTCTCCCAGGGGGCTTCCCCCCGCAGTGCGGAGGATGATCCGCTGTCTGGTGGATTCCAGTGCGACCACCTCAGTGAGCACAGCTCTTCGGACGACTCCTTGCAGCACCCGGGTGGCGGCCGGAGGGATCCGTTCCCCGCCGCCGACCCAGGACAACTCGGTCCGATCGAGCGTCCACCCGTTTGCCTTCTCTGGCAGCTTCAAGGTCCACGTCCCGTTTTGCCCCTGGTCGCCCCGGCGGTGGCGCAGCGTGAGGCCGCGATCCCAGAGTCGGAAGTCTGCCGTGTCGAAGTAGGAGGTGTGCAGGGCTTGTTCAGGCAGCCGGATGGTCCCGCCGCCGACAACCTTGCCGAAGTCGGGCAACGTGAAGTCGAGCGCGGCCTTCAACTTCACTTCGCGTTCGAGGTACTCGGTCTTCGACGCCATGCGCCTTCAATACCCATTTCGTCGGAGTGGCAACCAGCCGAACGAGCCGACGCAGTCGATCATCCGCCGACGCAGTCGATCATCCCGCCGATCCCGCTGACCAGTGCGCCGAGCTGCGTCACTGTCGCCCGCCTGGCGCCTCGACATGAGGTGAGCCACTCCATCAACCCGGGTGACGAAGCACACCTGGAAGATCTCACCTGGGCTCACGATCATCGCCACCTTCATCGGCGCGGCGCGCCTCGCTGCCTGCCCCGGCGAGGGCGTTGATTCCCCGCCCGATCAAGAAATGATCCGTGCGCCTCGGTGCCCGCAGCCGTCAGGCGCTGCTCTGGGCCATGGACGACGCCAGGTGTTCGGGTACGGCGTCGTAGTGGTCGTAGGCGACGGTGAAGGAGCCCCGGCCTCCCGTTAGCGCCCGTAGGTCCACGGCGTAGCGGGTGAGTTCGGATGTGGGGGCAAAGGCGGCGATGGTCTGGAAGGTGTCGCCGGCCTGGTCGGTCCCGACAATGCGGGCCCGACGAGCATGGAGGTCACCCAGGACGTCGCCCTGGCTGTCGGCGGGAATGGTCACCTCGATGCGTGAGATCGGCTCGAGCAGAATGGGTCCGGCTTCGCTCATGGCTTGTCGCAGGGCCGCTGCCGCCGCCATCTTGAAGCTGAGCTCGTTGGAATCGACGGAGTGGGCCTTCCCGTCATCGACCGTGACTGCGATGTCGACGATGGGGTAGCCGAAGACGCCGCCGGCGGCCATGGTCTCGGCCACCCCCTTCTCGACGGCCGGGATGTACTGGCGCGGGATGGCGCCGCCGACCACGGCGTCATGGAAGGCGAAGCCTTCGCCGCGGGAAAGGGGCTCCAGCTTGAGGTGGCAGATGCCGAACTGCCCGTGTCCGCCGGACTGCTTCTTGTGCTTCCCCTCGGCCTGGGCCGAGCTGGTGATGGTCTCCCGATAGGGAATGCGGAGGTCCTCCCGCTCCACATGGACGTTGGACTTCCGGGCCAGGCGTTCCAACGTCACCGCCAGGTGCACTTCTCCGTTGACGCCGAGGATGGTCTGGTGCGTCTCATCGTCGCGAGTCACGGTCAGGGAGAGGTCCTCGTCGCAGAGACGTTGCAAGGCGGACATGAGCTTGTCGTCGTCGGCCCGAGACGCTGGCTTGACGGCCACCGACAGTGCCGGAGGAGGAAAGTCCGGCAACGGTACCGCCACGGGTTGGCCCTTGGGGGCCAGCGTGTCACCCGTGCGAGTCCCGTTCAGCCGGGGGATAGCCACGAAATCACCGGCGGCCACCGACGTGGTCGGAGTGGTGGTGTGCCCCGAAAGAGTCCCGAGCGCATGCAAGCGCTCCTCGTCCCGGGTCCTGGAATTGATCAACACGGTATCGGGAGTGAGGGTTCCCGAGAGCACCTTGCACAGGGACATTTTCCCGGTATGGGTGTCGGTGTAGGTCTTGGTGACCGTGACCAGCGTTTGTCCGGAAGCGTCGCACGGGATCTCGGCGGTGGTCGAACCGGCCTCGGCCACGACGGGCGGCATGGTGTCCGGTGCCGGGCACAATTCCTCGATCAGCCGGGCCAGTCGATCGACGCCCACGCCGGTCAAGCCCGAGCAGCACAGGACGGGAAACACACTCCCGGACGCCACACCGCCGGCCAGACTTTCTTCCAATTCGGCGTAGGGAATGGTCTCGCCATCGAGATAGCGCTCCATCAGTTTGTCGTCGCCCACCACGATTCCTTCGATCAGCTGCTCGTGCACGGCATGCTCCTGGTCCGCCAGCTCAGGTGGGATGGGTCCCTCGCGGCCGGCGGGTGGGACGGTGCCGTCGGCGGACGACTTGGCGGTCGAGGTGTCGTAGTGCGTGGCGGTGTCGCCGAGCAGATCGATCACGCCGTGAAAGTCGGCTTCGGCACCGATCGGGAGCTCGATCGGCGCCACCCCGGCCCCGAAGGCCTCCTGAATCTCGGCCAGCGTGCGATCGAAGTCTGCCCGCTCCCGGTCGAGCTTGTTGATGACGATGACCCGGGGTAGTCCCAATCTGGCGGCGGCCCGCCACGCATCCTCGGTCTGAGCTTGGACGCCGTCGGTGGCGGAGACCACGACGACGGCCATGTCCGCCGCGGCCAGACCGGCGTGCATGTCGGCGGCGAAATCGGCATAGCCCGGGGTGTCGAGCAAGTTGACCTTGACATTGTCGACGGTGAACGGGGCCAGCGCCGTCGAGATGGACAACTGGCGGGCGATCTCCTCGGGCTCGAAGTCACAGGTGGTGGTGCCCTTCTCGATCGAGCCTCGCCGGGAGATGACGCCCGTGGCGGCCAAGAGGGCCTCGGCCAGCGTCGTCTTCCCGGCACCGTGATGGCCGACGAGAGCGACGTTTCGGATTTCGGTCGGGTCTCCTGACACTGGTCCCTCCGTCCGTGCGGCGTTGCCGTGGTGTGGTCTGCTCCGAGTGTATGGCCACACGCGAGGCGCTGCACTGGGGAAACCCGCGACCCCTGGCAGGAGGGAATGGAGCAACGAGTCCCTCAACTCGTTCAGTCGCCCCCTTCAGTCGCCCTTCCGAGCCACGCATGGTGGGGGTAGTGCCGGCGGAGCGCTTCCATGAGCCACCGACCCGCCTCCGGGGTCAGCAGGGGATACACGAGAGCGAAGTCGGCGTCGTCTTTGGGCCGGGTGCCCTCGGCTTTCAAGAGCAACTGAATTTCCGGGCACAGGTAGGGAAGGCCCGAGGGTGCGTGGGCGATCACGTCACGCCGGGGCAAGCGGATATCGGCGTGACGGTGGCAGACCCACTCGGCACCCGTCCCTTCATCGAACATGACCTGCAGGCTCCACGGGTGCACGGGCCCGGTCCGGCACCAGACGCTGTTGGTGGGGGGTTCCATCGAGGACGTGGTCCAGGGGGTGAGGACGCCGGCGTGCGCCCCATGGAGGTCCCAACCCCCGAGGAGGCGGTGCAGGATCGGGGCGTCTTCCCGAAAGATTGAGACGTCGATGTCGCCGTGCGGCCGCGTCGGGTGCCCCACGAAGAGATCGAGCGCATGGCCTCCGGCCACCCACCAGGGGAAGCCGGCCCGGGCGAACAGCGCCTGGACGCCCGGGAGCGACAATGGGGACCACGCGCCGTCGGGGTCGGCCGAGGTCGGCGGGATCGATCCTCCTTTTCCCTGGTCGGGGTCGGTACGACTCAAGAATTCAGCCAAATGATAAACTTTTGTATCTGTCAGAGAAGCGCTGTCCCTGAGCGGACGGCGCACCACGAGGAGTCGTATGTTCGACGGTCGCTGGCGCGATGCGGTCGACCGGTCCACTGAACCGGTCGGGATTGCACTGCACCGACGGGGGATCACTGCTGATGTCCTGACCGCTACCGGTTTGGTTTCGGCTTCCGCCACCGCGGTGGCCGTAGCCACCGGTCATCTGCACATCGCCATTGTCCTCCTCATCCTGACCGGGCTGCACGACCTGCTCGACGGTCCGGTGGCCAAGGCAGCCGGCACGTCTTCGGTCCGGGGCGCCTTCTTCGACTCGGTGACCGACCGCGTGGCCGATGCCCTCCTCATGGGTGGGGTGTCCTGGTACCTGATCTCCCAGGGCAAGGGCCATCTGGCGATCCTCCCATTGGCCGTCTTGGGAGTCACCGCCCTGGTCTCCTACGAGCGGGCCAAGGCGGAGTCGCTCGGCATCTCCGCCAAGGGAGGCCTGATGGAGCGGGCCGAGCGGATGATCCTGCTCGGCATCGCCTTCATCGACTCGGCCTTCCTGGTCCCGATCCTGTGGATCATGCTGGTCCTCATCTCGATCACGGCCGTGGCGCGATTCGTCAAGGTATGGAAGCTGGCATCGGCTCCCGCGGTCGCCGCCACGGACCGCGTCGGCTCCGACGCCAGCGCCGGACCCGATGATGCGATTCGCCGCCGGGTGGTGGCCTGGCGCGACGGCAAGGTGGAGTCTCGTTGGCGTACCTGGCGAGAAGGCGCCGGTGTGCCACGGCGGGCATTGGGCCAGACGGCCGGAGCCCCGGTAGGACGCTGGCGTGCCCGCCGGCAGGAGACCTTGGGCAGCCGGTCCGGCCGGACGTTGCGGGCTCGTCGAAGCGTCTCGAAGGCGCACTCGAATGGGCGTGGCACCGGCTCGACCATCCGATCCCGGGCGTCCCGCGGGCCCGGATCTTCGTCCTCCTAGCCCAGCGCACGGCGCTGTCGCAGCGGATCAAAAGGCAGTAAGGCAATCAAGATGCGGGAGGCGCTGGCGGAGTCAGGGTCGGAGTCTGTATCGGAGTCTGTGCCGGGTCCGACCTGGCGGGACACTGCGAGGTACGTGACCTATCGGGGGGTGGCCACCGCGCTGGGGCGGCTTCCTGAGCCGCTGGCCCGCGGCGCAGCCGGCGGTGTGGCCCGGATCATGGCGCAGCGGGGCGGGCCGGCGCTGGCCATGAACGAGCGTCACCTCCGGCGGGTGCTGCGGAGCGAGGGAGCTGGTGTGGTGCCTGACCCCGCCCTGGTGCGGCGCTGGAGCCGTCGGACGTATCGCGAGTACGCCCGGTACTGGGTCGATGGGGCCCGTCTGCCCTACACCGGCGCCGAGACGGTGCGGGCCCGCATGACCTTCGAGCGCGGCGAGGAACATCTCCGCGCGGCCGCTTCGGCGGGTCAGGGCATTGTGTTGGCTCTGCCGCACGTCGGGAGCTGGGAATGGGGCGGCGCCTGGCTGGCGCTGGAGGACATGCCGATGACGGCGGTGGTCGAACGGCTCGATCCGCCCGAACTCTTCGATTGGTTCCTCGGCCAGCGGGCCGAGATGGGATTGACGGGCGTTCCCTTGGGGGAGGGATCCAGCGCGATTGTGCTGCGCGCCTTGCGCCGAGGGCAGGTGGTGGGGCTGGTCTGCGATCGCGACCTGCTGGGCAACGGGGTGGAAGTCGAGTTCTTCGGCGAGAAGACGACGCTACCTGGTGGGGCGGCCACCCTGGCCTTGCGGACGGGGGCGGCCCTCCTTCCCGTGGCCGTCTACGCCGGACCGGGGAATTGGCACACTGGTGTGGTGGGACCACCGCTCGATACGACCCGGAGCGGCTCTTTGCGGGCCGACGTCTCCCGCCTGACCCAGGAGCTGGCCACGATCTTCGAGGGGTACATCCGGCGCCGGCCCGAGCAATGGCATATGTATCAGCCGAACTGGCCGAGTGACCGCTCATGAAGGTGGGGATGCTGTCGCCGTATTCGCTGTCGCGTCCCGGCGGCGTCCAGGGTCAGGTGTTCGGCCTGTCTCGGGCGCTGCGCAAGCTGGGCCACGAGGTCACGGTGATCGGACCGCAGGACGATGGGGCAACAGTCGCGGATGAGGACGTGGTCGTGGTGGGTCGACCCACCGGCCTGCACTCCAACGGGTCGGTGGCGCCCGTGACCATTTCGCCCATGGTGTCCGTGCGCACGGAGCGGTTCGTGCGGCACAGTCATTTCGACGTGCTCCACATTCATGAGCCGCTGGCGCCCATGGCCCCCTACGGTCTCATGATCACGGACCCGGTGCCGATGGTGGGCACCTTCCACCGGGCCGGCGTGAGTCGGTGGGTCCCGGTTTTGAAGCCCCTGGCTCGACTGGTGGGCCGCCGTATGGAAGTGCGTGTGGCGGTGTCCGAGGCGGCCCGGGAGACTGGGGTCAAGTCAGCCGGCGGGGAGTACGAGGTCCTGTTCAACGGCGTCGACATCGAGCGGTTCGCCACCGCCGTGCCGACCCCGACTGATGACCGGCCGACCGTGCTGTTTCTGGGGCGCCACGAGGCCCGGAAGGGACTCGGCGTCCTCCTCGACGCCTTCGCCGAGGTGGAACGCCCAGCCGTGTTGTGGGTGGCGGGGGACGGCTCGTCCAGCGAAGTGGAGCGACGGCGCCACCCCGAGTCCGACCGGGTCAAGTGGTTGGGCCTGCTGAGCGACGAGGAAGTGGCGGCCCGGGCGGCCGGGGCCGACGTCCTGTGCGCGCCATCGCTCCGGGGCGAGTCGTTCGGGATGGTCCTCCTCGAGGCCATGGCGGCCCGCTGTGCCGTGGTGGCGTCGGACCTTGACGGGTACCGCTCGGCCGCCGGTGGCCACGCCGAGTTGGTGCCGCCGGGCGACGTGGTGGCGCTCAGTCGCGCCCTGGGCGCCACCCTGGCCGATGTCGTTGAGGGGACAGGGAAGTCGGGGCCAGAGGCGCTGAAGGCCGCCGAGGTGCATGCGCAGGGCTGGTCGATGGACCACCTGGCTGAGTGCTATGTCGACGTGTACGAGCGCGCCAGGCAACGCTTCAGGGCACGAACGTAGTCAGGGTGTCGATGACCCTTGGCGCCGTCGCGCGACGTATCGCTCGGTCGATAACCCGGACAGTAGGCTGAGGCGCCCATGCCGGAGCAACCCCAAATTTCGCAGCCCCCGCCCGATCGGAGCACCGGCAGTGCTGCTGGCGGCGGTGGTAGCGCAAGTGGAGGTGGCGGTGGCAGCGGCTCCAGCCGAAATCGCAACCGGAATCGCAACCGGAACCGCAACCGCAGCGGCGGCAGCGGTGGAAGTGGTGGTGGTGCCAGTGGAGGTGGCGGCGGAGGCGGCGGCAACCGCAGCGGGGCCAACCGCAGCGGTGGCAGGAGCGGGGGAGGGGGAGGTCGAGGCCAGCCCCGATCCGGCGCTGGATCGCAGAATCGAAATCGCAGCGGCTCGTCCCGTGCGCCCGCCGCGGTGGCGCCCGAGGTGCTCGCACCGCTGGTCATCGAACCGGGCCTTGGGGCCACCGAGGTGTTGCCCGAGGAGATCGCGGCCAACCGCCGGCGGGCCGTATCCCTATGCGCGCTGACTGGATTTGTGCCGGGGCTGGTCGTCGGCCTCGTCGTGGGGTTGGCGGTGTCGTTTGTCATCGGCGCCGTGGTGTTCGTCGTCATGTGGGCGGTGACGAGTGTCGCCATGTGGCTCTTGGCGCCCGGCGTGGCGCTCCGGCGGGTCGGGGCCGTGCCGTTGTCCGAACGGGACAACCCGAGGTTGACCAATGTGACGGACGGGTTGTGCGCCACCTTCGGACTCCGCATGCCCGATCTCTACGTGGTGTGGGACGCCGTCCCGAATGCCTGCGCGCTCGGACGCGATGCCTCGACCGCCGCGCTGGTGGTCACCTCGGGCCTGTTGGAGACCATGGGACCGATCGAGCTCGAAGGGGTGATCGCCCACGAGCTGGCTCACGTGAAGCGGCACGACAACATGGTCTCGGTGGTGGCGCTGACGCTGGCCCGGTTCGGGGGCGAAGGAGTGCTGCGCCGGTGCGTGGGGAGGAGCAGGGAGTATCGAGCCGATGTCGTGGCCGCTTCCGCCGTGCGCTTCCCACGAGGGTTGTTCGACGCCCTGCGCTTGATGGAACAGGCACCCGAACCGGCCGGGAATTCGGTCTTCGGGCCCGGTCGGTTCGGCGCCACTCGATACGTGTGGATCGACCCCTCGGTGGGCCACCGCGGCGATCCGATGGTTGACGGCGATCTCGATGTCACATCGGTGCGGGCCGCCGCTCTGAGCCAGTGGTGAGAAGGGGCGGTTCCCCCTCGTAGACTGGACCCATGAGCAGCTCTGAGTCATCGGGTTCTGGGGTCACGGGCACCTTCACGGTGAAGCGAGGCCTGGCCGACATGTTGCGGGGTGGCGTGATCATGGATGTGGTCGACGCCGACCAGGCCAAGGTGGCCGAGGACGCCGGCGCCGTGGCCGTCATGGCCCTCGAGCGAGTGCCCTCGGACATCCGGCGTGACGGTGGCGTGGCCCGCATGAGCGATCCGCTGCTGATCGAGGGGATCCAGCAAGCGGTG
The DNA here is from genome assembly GCA_963821755.1 of uncultured Acidimicrobiaceae bacterium. Taxonomy (GTDB): domain Bacteria; phylum Actinomycetota; class Acidimicrobiia; order Acidimicrobiales; family RAAP-2; genus Bog-473. Next base: position 730,372 of record CAWGEX010000003.1, on the reverse strand, counting down.
ACCATCCCGGTCATGGCCAAGGCCCGCATCGGGCACTTCGCCGAGGCGCAGGTCCTGCAGAGCTTGGGCGTGGATTTTGTCGATGAATCGGAGGTGCTCACGCCGGCCGACGAAGCGCATCACATCGACAAGTGGCGCTTCGGCGTCCCGTTTGTGTGTGGGGCGACGAATCTGGGTGAGGCGCTGCGGCGTATCTCGGAGGGGGCGGCCATGATCCGATCGAAGGGTGAGGCAGGGACCGGGAACATCGTCGAGGCCGTGCGGCACCTGCGTTCCATCCTGGGTTCGATCCGGGCCCTCGGGGCTGCGGTCGATTCGGCTGAGCTCTACGGGTGGGCCAAGGACTTGGGCGCCCCGGTGGGCTTGGTCCAGGAGATCGCCGAGAGTGGGCGCTTGCCGGTGCCGTTGTTCTGTGCCGGTGGGATCGCCACGCCGGCCGACGCCGCCCTGGTGATGCAGTTGGGGGCCGAGGCCGTGTTCGTTGGTTCGGGGATCTTCAAGAGCTCGGAGCCGGCCCGCATGGCGTCGGCTGTGGTTGAGGCGACGGCGCATTTTGAGGACGCGGACCACGTGGCCAAGGTGTCGCGTGGCCTGGGTGAGGCCATGCGTGGCCTGCAGATGTCCGACACCACGGAACGCCTGGCTGATCGCGGGTGGTAACTGGCGGTGCGCCGTCGGGAAGCCCGGTGGGGTTCCCGATTGCGCCGTTGCGTCGTTGGTAGCGGGTGGGGCAGGGTCCCCGTTTGGTGTCCTGGCGCTCCAAGGGGACGTGCGAGAGCACGTGGCCGCGCTGACCGAGGTTGGGGTGGCCTCCCGGCTGGTGAAGCGGGTGGGGGATCTGGACGGGCTGGCCGGGTGCGTGCTGCCCGGCGGCGAGTCCACGACATTGTCGATGCTGCTGGAGTCGACCGGGCTGTGGGATCCGTTGGGGGCCCTGATCGAGGATGGATTGCCGGTGCTCGGGACCTGTGCCGGCCTCGTGCTGTTGGCCCGCGAGGTGTTGGACGGGCGCCCGGATCAGCGGTCGTTCGGGGCGCTCGATGTGGTGGTGCGCCGTAACGGCTTCGGCCGGCAGCTGCAGTCGTTCGAGGCGGTCGTGGACGTCGGAGATCGCCTTGGCGTGCCGGGTGGCCGCGATGGTGCCACGCTGGTGGGGCCGCCGCCGTTGGCGCCGCCGCTCCCACTGCCAGCGGTATTCATCCGGGCACCCATGGTGGTCAAGTCTGACCCTCAGGTAGAGGTTTTAGGTTGGCTAGACCGTGAGGTACCGGGGCACGAAGAGGCGGTCGGGATGGAGGGGATGGACGGAACCGCGGGGAAAGAGGGTTCGACGCCCGTGCTCGTCCGGCAAGGCAACGTCTTAGCCTCGGTCTTCCACCCCGAGCTGACGCCGGACCGGCGGATACATCGCCTCTTCGTCGAGATGTGCGGCGGCTGACGCCTTCCTTTCTCGCGCGTGCGCTGGAGTCCAGCCTCATCCCTTGGCGGCGCGGACTATCTCGTCGGCCACGGCATCTGGATCCTCGAGAGGCACCATGTGCCCTCGATCCGGCACGGTGACCAGTCGCGCCCCGGGGATGGTGTCGACCAAGGTGTGAGACCGAGCCGGCGGGGTGAGCCGATCGCGCGAACCGACGACGACCGTCGTCGGTACCGTGATCGTGGCGATGCCCTCGAGCAGATTCATCGCGCTCATGGACTTCACGTAACCGGCGCGTACACCCGGATCGCAGTCGGCGAACAACGTGCGGGTCAGATCCATCTGGGCCAACACAGGATCGACACCGAACGCGCTCCGTACGAAGCGAAGACCATTGGCCGTGCGCATAGTCCGCGAGAGATGAGGCGAGCCCATGAGGCGAGCGGCCATGCGGTCGGATTGAGGCAGTCGCCAGCTGGTGTCGGCCGCGGCGGTGGCCACCAGCACAACGGCCCGGCCCCGTTGGTTGAGCACCTCGGGCTGGAACGTGGCCAGGGCCATGACGGTCATGCCACCCATGGAATGACCGGCCAGGATCGCATCGGCGACGTCTCGGGCCTCCAGGACGAGGGCGAGGTCGCGGGCCAGCGTGACGGTGTCGAGCGGGGAGGTCCCCCGGGTCGATGCACCGTGTCCGCGCTGGTCGTAGAGCACGACCCGGTGGCCGGACTGGACCAGCCGGCGGGCGACAGGGATCCACACAGCGTGGCTCGCGGCCCAGCCGTGGGGGAGCACCACGGTTGGGCCGGTCCCGACGTCCCACGCAGTCAGGCGAGCACCGTCGGCCGTCGGGATGGCGATCTCGCCCGGTGGTTCGAGCTCGGCCCAGCCCAGATCCTCGAACCCATCGGCTCCAGCTCCGATCTCCGTCCCGGTTGGACGGCCGGACTGGGCGCGCCGGTAGGCGACGGCACCGGCGGCGGTAACGGCCGCCGCGGTACCCAGGACGATAAGACGGCGATGACGCGATGAAGGCACGGCTCTCATCATGGGACTATCGACGACCACTGAGCCGGGCCAAAGCCTGCTGAACCGAAACCGGCAGCAGGCGATGGGCGTACCACCCGATGACCGATTCGACGCCGACGGGGACGACGGCCCGGTTTCCGGCGATCGCCGTCACAACGGCCTGCCCCACCATGTCCGGGGGGTGGCCCTTCTTGAAGCCCCGGACGAGCCGCTCGCGCTGCGTGGGGTCTTCTCGCCCGCCCGTGAACCGGGTCGACGCGGCAATGGGAGTATCGATGAAGCCGGGGCAGATGGCGGTCACGCCGACACCTTGCGCCGCCCAGTCGGCCCGCAGGCACTGGGAGAGGTGGAGTACGGCCGCCTTGGTGGTGCCATACGCGGACTCCAAGGCCGTGGGCGTAAAGCCCAACCCCGAGGAGATATTGACAACGTGGCCACGGTGCGCCGCCAGCATGGGTGGCGTGAAGGCCGAGCAACAATTGATGACGCCATCGAGATTGATGGAGCGGATGAAGCTCCAGTCTTCCGACGTCATGTCCGAGTACGGCCCGGTCATCCCGACGCCGGCGTTGTTCACGAGAATGGTCAGTGCGCCGTGTCTGTCTTCCACGGCGGCGGCCAAGGCATCGACCTCGGCCCGGTCGGCCACGTTGAGGTGGTGGGCCTCATGTCCGCCCAGACCACCCAGACTCCTCGAACTTGAGCGCTCACCGCATTCGGCCGCCGTCTTCTCAGCCGAGGCCTTGTCAATGTCGGTGCACAGCACGGTCGCACCTCTGGCGGCCAAGGCGTGGGCCGTGGCCCGGCCGATACCGCTCCCTGCGCCCGTCACCAGCGCGGTAGCCGTCTCAAAGAGGATGGGCCGCCGCTTCACGGCGTCGATACCGAGGTGGACGGCTCTCCCGTCGCGCCGCCACCGCCGGCATCAACACCGGCAGCAAGACCAGCACCGGCAGCAGCACCGTTGCCAGCACCCCCGCCCCGATACGTCCCCGTGATCAGGTAGTCCGCCGGATCAAACTGCCGCGTCCGTCGCACGAAGCGAAAGGTGTAGTCGGGCCACAGGGTCGTGTTGCGGCCCGCCTCATCGAGATACCAACTCGAGCACCCACCCGAATTCCACACCGTCGGTGCCGCCTTCACTTGGATCTCCGAAGCCCAACGGGACGCCACCTCGGACCGCACCTCGGCCGCCGTACCCCGCCGCTGCCGCATCGCGCGCAGCGCTCCGGTCACGTGGGCGATCTGCGCCTCGATCATCACGACCAGCGAGGTGTGACCGATGCCCGTGTTGGGGCCGGCCAGCATGAAGAAGTTCGGGAAGCCCGGGATGGTGGCCCCGCAGTAGGCCGACATGCCGACCCCCGCGGACGCCCAGTGCTCTTTGAGGGTGCGCCCGTCCGTGCCGATCACCCGTTCGGCCATGGGGTTGTTGGTGATACGGAAGCCGGTGCCATAGATGATGGTGTCCACCTCGTGCAGGACCCCGTCGGCGGTGACCACCCCCGAAGGCACCACCTCAATGATCTTTTCGACTTCAAGCGAGACATTGGGCCGCTGCAGAGCGGGGTAGTAGTCGTTCGATTGGAGTAAGCGCTTGCACCCCGGCGTGTAGGTCGGGGTCAGCTTGGCCCGCAATTCCGGATCGGCCACCTGCCGAGCCAGGTAGCGTCGAGCCAGCCGTTCCAGCCGTTTCAACATCGGGCTGTTGTGGATCAGCATGGAACCCAACAGGAACTCGCCCATCCAGTAGTTGCGGGCCCGCGAGAATCGTTGCGTCCAGGGCAGCACCCGGAACGCCAGCCGTTCGTAGCCGCGGGTGGGCCGGTTGCGGTGGGGAAAGACCCACGGCGGCGTCCGCTGGAAGAGGGTGACGTGCCCAGCCTCCCGCTGCACGTGGGGCAGGAACTGAATGGTGGAGGCGCCGGTGCCGATGATGGCCACACGCCGACCGGCCAGGTCGTGTTCGTGGTTCCACTGGGCCGAATGGAAGGACGTGCCGGCGAATGTCTCGGCCCCGGTCAGGTCGGGGATCGACGGCTCGGACAGGCCGCCACCACCACTGATCAGCACGTCGGCCGTGAGCGATCCCCGAGCCGTATCCAACTCCCAGACCGAACGCTCGCCATCCCACCGGGCCGACTTCAGCTCCGAGTCGAAGGCGATCCGGTCCAGCACGCCATAACGACGCGCCGTCGACTGCAGGTAACGCTCGATCTCGGGCTGCCCCGAAAACGTCTCACTCCAGTTTGGGTTGGGGGCAAAGGAGAAGGAATAGAGATTGGAGGGCACATCGCAGCGGCAACCGGGATACGAGTTGTCGTACCAGGTCCCTCCGACTCCCGACCGCCGCTCCAGAATCAGCACGTCACTTGGTGCAAACCCCTCATTGGCCAGCGCGATGGCCGACCCGAGCCCCGAGAACCCCGAGCCGACGATGGCGATGGGCACATGGGCGGGCAGGTCCGACGGCGTCGCCGGGTCAGGGCGGTTCGGGTGAGGGCGCAGCGCATCGGCCGAGTTCGTCATGGCCCGCATTATAAATGGATTTCAGCTCTTGACACAATCCCTTATTTCCTGAAAGATGGAAGGCATGGCAACTGCGACGAAGTCAGCCCCGGCAACCAAGGCAGCCCCAGCGTCCACGACGGCCCCCAAGACGGTCGACCAACGCATCGAGCGGCTCTCGACGGCGTCGCTCAACCGTATCTTGGAGCCCGATGTCGATGTCCCGGGCGAGGTTGGCGACGGTCAGGTCCTCCCCGATGAGCTCCTCTCCATCGCCGGCCTGCCCGAGCTCCTGGCCTCGCTCTCGCCGGAGCAGAAGCGAACCCTTTCTCGAGAGGAGTTCGGGTCCATCGTGGCCACCGGCGTCCGCTTCGAGTCGGTCCTGATGGCTGGATTCTCCGTCGAGATCGTCAGCACCAGAGACCTCACCGACCCCCGGGTGACCTACCTCCTCCACGAGATGGGCGAGGAGACCCGCCACTCCCGCCTCTTCGTGCGCCTGCTCCAACAGATCCGGCCAGTCGCGACGAACCCGCTCGACCACCCGATCTTCCGGGTGCTCCAACACATCGTGATACCGGTCCTGACATCGATGCCGGCGCTCTTCTGCCTGCTGGTCCTGAGCGGCGAGGAGGTGCCCGATCTCATGCAGAAGCTGGCCTCGGAGCACCCCGACAGCGATCCGATGATCAAGAGCGTGAGCAAGTACCACCGGCAGGAGGAAGCCCGTCACCTCGCGTTTGCCCGCATGCTCTTCCCCGAACAATGGGCCAAGGCCGGCCCGCTCGAACGCTTTCTGGTGCGCCACCTCGGCTCGCACATCGCCATCGGGATGTTCGACACCATCGTCCATCCGGGCGTGTACGGCACCATTGGGTTGCCCACCTGGAAGACGTGGCAGGCGGTCAACCGCTCGGCCGGTCGCACCGCGTTGCGGCACCAGGCCCTGCGCCCGCTCCTCGCCCAACTGGTCGAGGCCGGCGTCTTCCGGGCCGGCCGCATTCCGGCGGGGTGGCGTCGGGCCACCGGGATGGACCGCCACGGCAATGACCCGGCCCCTGCGGTGGCGGCGTGACCACTCCGAGCACTCCGACTCTCCGGCTACTCCGACCAAGGGCGACCGGACCCGCCAGGGCCTGATCGCCGCCGGGATCGTTCGGTTTGCCCGAGAGGGGTATCGAGGTACGTCAGTGGCCGACATCTGTCGGGATGCCGGGCTCTCGACCACGGCGTCGTACCCGTACTTCGCCAGCAAGGAAGCGTTGTTCGTGGCTGCGGTGGATGAGGACGTGGCCGATCTCATCCGTGATGCCGTGTCGCTGGTGGCGATTGAGTTGGCCCCCGAGCACTGGGGCCACACCATGATGCGCAGTCTGGTCACCCGCATGGACGAGCACCCGCTGGCTCGTCGCATCGTTTCAGGTCTGGAACCTGAGTTCACGATGCGCCTGCTCGATATTCCCGCTCTGGCCGAACTGCGCAAGGGCGTCGCCGAACTCATGCGGTCCCATCAAGTGTCCGGACAGGTGCGCCGGGACGTTGATCCGGTGCAGATGGCCAACGGCCTGGTCGTCATCGTGATCTCGTTGCTGATGGCCACGCTGCAGACCGGTGAGGCCGGGCTCGACCTGGTGGCGGCAGATGTCGAAGCTGTCCTGAGCGCAGCCACCCGTCCATCTGGTGCCAGCTGAGCGGAAACAAATCGCGCCAGTTCGCCGCCGGTTCGCCGCCAGTTCGCGGCAGTGCGGTCGATTGTCAGTTCTCGAAGTTCGGCACGGCTTCCCGCTCGATGTCGGCCCGGCCTTTGGGCTCTTCCCACTGCTCCTGCCGGCCGAGTCCGGTCAGATCGAGGAAGGCATAGGCGCCGCCGGTCCATTCGGCGCCCCGGCCGGTCGTGAAGTAGGTGTGGAAGACCCGGTCTCCGTCTCGCAGGAAGCAACTGACGCCCGGGTTCTCGAAGGGCTGCTCCTGTTCGAGGAGCCAGTGCGACTTGGCGTGCTCCGGGCGTTCCCACTCTTGGCGTGACCGGAAGTTGATCTCGAGCGGAGTGACCGACTCGTCGATCGTGACGTGGAAGTCGTAGTTGAAGTCGGAGCCGTATGACGAATACCAGGGAAACGTCCAGCCCCTCTTGGCCTTGTACGTCTCGAGTTTGGCCAAGGGCGCCCTGGCGATGGCGGCGAAGCTCGTGTCGCGGGCGCTGAGATGTTCGAAGAGCCCGTTCGACATCTCGTCCGCCCCGGCGGTGCAGCTGGGGCACCCGTCCTCCCAGTCAGGAGCGAACATGAAATGTTGGACGATCAGCTGGTGTCGTGCCTCGAACATGTCGATCAGGCCGACTGTCCCCTGCGGACCCTCGAAGGTATAGGGCTTGTCGATCAGCACCATGGGCAACCGCCGTCGGTCGGCACTGAGCTCGTCACGGAGGCGGGTGACCTCCTTCTCTCGTGTGAGGAGGGCGATACGGGCGGCGCGCCATTCCTCCGGTGAGGCGATTTCGGGCAGGTTCATGTCGATTGCTCCCTTTCGATGACGATCATGGTTCTTGCGAACGGTCTCTTCGGGGCCCCGTGCGAAGGACGAGCGGCGAGTGGGTCGGGCCCGACCCGGGGATCGAGTCGGCCCGGGATCACCGCTCACGGATCGAGGCGAGGCGGCAAGTCGAAGGCGGCGAAGAGATCTGTGTCGAGGAAGGAGTGGATCCCCGAAATGGCGCCGTCCGACACCTCGATCACCTGGAGGGCCCACGCCAGATGGCCACCGCCGGTCTGGCCGAACGTTTCGGCTCGGCGGTACTGCCCGAAAGCGGCGCCCCCGTTGGCCGCCGTGGCCAGCAGGCGCGAGCCCTGGCACTCGAAGCCGGGGCCGAGCATCCAGCGGGCGATCTGGTCGGGCCCCTCCAGCCACATGGCAAACGGCGGCATCGATTGGATCACGTCGTCGCGCAGGAGCAGAGCCAGGCGGGTCACGTCGTACTGCTCGAAGGCGTCGACATACTGATCCAGCAGATCGTTCTCTGCTGCGTCGAGGGCGCCTGTCCCGAGTGCGCCCGACGCGGGATGGAGTTCGAAGTCGCAGGCTTCAAGGGTGGCGCGCGCTCGCTGCAGGGCGCTGTTGACCGAAGCCACCGTGGTGTCGAGCAATTGCGCCACCTCGCGGGCGGACCAGCGGAGCACGTCGGCAAGGATCAGGACGGCCCTCTGCCGGGCCGGGAGGTGTTGGAGTGCGGCCACAAAGGCCAGGCGGATGGACTCCCTCTCCAGGAGTGATGCTTCGGGGTCTCCGTCGGAGAAACAGTGGGTGTCGGGCATGGGAAGCACCCAGGGTTGGTCGGTGTCCATTGGGCCGAGGAACCTCTCCTCGGCCGGCGATGACGGTCCAAGGTCCATCGGGCGGGCTCGCCGCTGCTGACTCCGCAGCGCGTCCAGGCAGATATTGGTGGCGATCCGGTAGAGCCAGGTCCGCAACGAACTACGTCCTTCGAATCCGGACCGGGATCGCCAGGCCCGAACCATGGTTTCCTGGGCCGCTTCGTCGGCATCGAAGACCGATCCCAACATTCGGTAGCAGTAGCGTGTGATCTCGCGACGGTGCCGCTCGATCTCGTCGTCGGCTTCCAGATCGATAACAGGGGGCGATGTGGTCACGCTCAAATGCTATCGACCTCTCCTTCTCATGGAACCAGGTCCGTGGCGGCCCGATAGGTACCGTCCATGTAGAACGGCGTCGAATTGTGTTCGTGGGTGATCCTCCATCGGCCGTCGATGCGGCCCAGGCACCAGGTGGAGCGGAACCACATATCGATCGTGCCTTCGCCGATCTTCTCGCCCCGCAGGTTGACCAGACCGTGGCAATAGGCGATGCCCGCCTCCGCGGCCACCGTCGCTGCAAATTCGAGGATCTCCTGCCAGATCGGGCCGGACCAGGTGGCAAACCATGAGTCCCAGCCGGCCACGTCACGCACATCGGGTCCGGTACGTGCCAGTGGGGGGGCCAGGTCGAACTTGACGACGTCGGTTGCATAGTGGACGGCGAAACGCTCGGCGTCCCTACTGCGCAGGGCAGCGAGCCGGCTATCCAGCACGCGTCGTATTTCGGCCACAGCCTGCGTCTCGTTGATCGTCAATGGCACGGCTAGTCCTTTCTCAACCGGTCCGGGCCCGGCCACACCAGACGCGGCGTGATCCGAAGCGCGTAGGTAGCGCATGGGACGCTCAGAGGAGAAGACGGGCCAGGACACCCGAATTCATCGGTGGGACCCAGATTCGCCGACATGGCCGACGTGCGAGCGTGCGAGACGTACGAGACCAGGAGAAATCTTCGAATGCGATCCGTCCCGATACAATCAGCCTCCCAGTCTCCGAGGGAGGAACATGTCGGGTCACTCGAAGTGGGCGACGACGAAGTATCGCAAGGGAGCGCAAGACAAGGCCCGGGCCAAGGTGTTCGCCAAGTGCATTCGCCAGGTCGAGGTGGCCGCCCGGGAGGGAGGTGGCGATATGGACTCCAACGCCACCCTCCGCTCCATGTACCAAAAGGCCCGGAGCGTCTCCGTCCCGCTCGACACCATTGAGAAGGCGATCAAACGCGGCACCGGCGAACTCGAGGGTGTGCGGTACGAGGCCATCAACTACGAGGGCTACGCCCCCGGTGGCGTGGCCGTCATCGTCGAAACACTGACCGACAACCGCAACCGCACCGGTGCCGAGATTCGCAACCTCTTCAGTCGCAGCGGTGGCTCCATGGCCGAGCCGGGCGCGGTGAGTTGGCAATTCGAGCGCAAGGGCATCGTGGCCGTTCCCCTGACGTTCGACGAGGAGAAGGTCATGGAGGTCGCCATGGAGGGGGGAGCGGAGAACCTCTCGAACAACGGCGAGCATTGGATCGTCACGTGTGCCCCGGCCGACCTCGAGGCGGTGCGCCACTCACTGGACGAGGCCGGAATGACGCCCGACACCGTTGACCTGTCGTTGGAGCCCACCTCTCTGATGCCGTTGCCCGATGAGGGCGACGCCAAGCGGGTACTCCGCATGCTCGAAGCGATCGACGATCACGACGATGTCCAGGCCGTCCACACCAACGCCGACATTGCCGATTCGGTCCTGGCGGCGTTTGAGGGGTAGCGCCGCGCTTTCCCACCCCGCACGGGGAGGCGGAGCTGGTCAGGTCAGATCGGAAAGATGATCCGCCCGTACGTGCCTGGTGGCGGCTACGCTACGAACGCATGTTCGTATTGGGAATCGACCCGGGACTCTCTCGCTGTGGCTACGGCATGGTCGGCCGGGGTGAGCACGACAGCGCGCTGAAGGCCCACGCCGCCGGCGTCATCGAGACAAATCCGAACGCACCATTGCCGGAGCGACTTCTCATTCTGCACACCGAGTTGCGCGCCCTGGTGGCGGAACTGTCGCCCCAGGTGGTGTCCGTCGAGCGGGTTTTCTTCCAGGTCAACGTCAAGACGGCGATGTCGGTCGGCCAGGCCAGCGGGCTGGCCCTGGTCGCTGCCGCGGAGGCCGGATGTGAGGTGGCGCAGTACACATCCAATGAGGTCAAACAGGCCCTGGTCGGGTACGGCGCCGCCACCAAGGATCAGGTGCAGCGCATGGTGGCCAACGTCCTGGGTCTGGCCGCACCACCGAGCCCGCCCGACGTGGCCGACGCGCTGGCCCTGGCTGTCTGTCACCTGACCACCGTCCCGTTGCGCCGTGCCGTGGGGGCGGCCTTGACCCGAGAAAGGAGTGCGTTGTGATCGGTCTCTTGCGCGGAACCGTGGTGCTGCGATCGGCCGAAGGGGAGGTGATCCTCGATGTGGCCGGAGTCGGGTATCGAGTGACAGTGACGCCGTCTACGGCATCCTCCCTCATCACTCAGGGCTCCGCGGCAGAGGCGACCCTCTTCATCCACACGCACGTTCGCGAGGACGCCATCGTCCTCTACGGCTTCATGCACGACGACGAACGCCGCTGCTTCGAGGTTCTCCTCGGTTCCCACGGCGTGGGACCAGCCCTGGCGTTGGCCATCATGGCCGTGCTCTCGCCGGCGTCGCTCAGCACCGCCGTCCTGGAGGACGATCTCGACACGTTGTGCACCGTGCCCGGAGTCGGTCGCAAGACGGCGGCCCGTCTCCTGATCGAGCTCAAGAGCCGGCTCGACCTGCCCGATCTGTCCCTTGACCTGCACGGTGTGTCGACCGAGGGCTCGGCGCGCACTACCCGGACATCGCGATCCGAAGCGCGGGCCGCGCTCAGCGAGCTTGGGTACGCCCCCGAGGAGATCCGAGGCGCACTGGACGGCTTGCGCGACGATGTAGGGGTGGAAGAAATGCTCCGTCTCGCCTTGCGTGAGTTGGCCAGCCGGTGAGCCCTCGGGCCCGCCGGGAGGTTCTGTCGACCAACGAGGATGCGACGACCGAAGGGGCCGGGGCAGAAGCGGATGACGAGACGCGCTTGGTGGCGCCGGTCGTCGCCGGCGGTGTCGAGGAGATCGAAGAGGCCGGACTCCGTCCCCGTTCGCTCCACGAGTTCGTCGGCCAGGCCCAACTGGTGGAGCACCTGGGCATCGTCCTTCAAGCCGCCCGCCAACGACAGCAGCCGGTGGACCATCTCCTCTTCGCCGGTCCGCCCGGCCTCGGGAAGACGTCGTTGGCCGGGATCGTGGCGGCGGAGATGGGTTCGGGCTTTCGCATCACCTCGGGTCCGGTGCTGACCCGCGCCGGAGACCTGGCCGCCCTACTCACCGATCTTCAGGACGGCGATGTCCTCTTCATCGACGAGATCCATCGGTTGCATCGCTCCGTCGAGGAGATGCTCTACTCCGCCATGGAGGATGCCAAGCTCGACATCCTGATCGGCAAGGGGCCGACCGCGCGGTCGATCCGTCTGGACCTGCCCAAGTTCACCTTGGTCGGAGCCACGACGCGCACCGGTCTGGTCTCGGGGCCGCTGCGTGACCGGTTCGGCTTCGTCGGCCGCCTCGACCTCTATGAACCGGCCGACCTGCGGGCCATCGTGGAACGCTCAGCCCGGATCCTCCACGTCGCAGGTCGATGATGAAGGGGCGACGCGGATATCGGAACGGGCCCGGGGCACGCCCCGTGTGGCCAACCGGCTTCTGCGACGGGTCCGTGACTTCGCCGAAGTTCGGGGTGACGGTTCGATCAACGGAGCCACGGCGAGCGAGGGTCTCGACCTGTTCGGGGTCGACCAACTTGGCCTGGACAAGGTCGACCGGGCCATCTTGATGACCCTGTGTGATCGATTTGAAGGCCACCCCGTCGGCCTGACCACCTTGGCGCAATGCGTCGGTGAGGAGTCCGACACCATTGAGGATGCCTACGAACCCTTCCTCCTGCAGTGCGGACTGATCCAGCGCACGGCTCGTGGTCGAGTGCCGACGTTGCGGGCGTGGTCGCACGTTGGGCTCACTCCGCCCAGCGGTTTGCCGATGGGCGGGACATCGACGCTTTTCAATCCATAGGGTGACGTGAGAGTTCACGGGTCTTACGGGCCCTCGGGGCATGTGTGGCAGGCCCCGTCGACCAGGCACTCGAGGGTAGCGGTGTTCGTCGGATGCGGGCTGGTCATCCCCGTCTTGGCCGCCTGCAGCGCCGCGGCGCCCAGAGCCATGACGACTCCAAAGCCCGGAGCGACATCGTCGAACCCGACAGCGTCGGCGTCGGCGTCAACTCCGCCATGCACAAAAGACGCAATCGCCACGGGCGCCGAGCGGAGCAACAGAGGAGCCGTCGTGACCAAGTTCGCCTGCGCCGGCGCATTCGCCTATGCCTTCGTCGAAGTTCCCGCCGGCGGGCCTGGCGGAACGGGCATCTCGGCAACCGATCTGTTCAAGGCGGCTGGGAGGCAGTGGCAAGCGGTTGACCGGGCTACCTATTGCCCGAATCACTCGGTTCCCACCGTCATCTTTCACAACGCCTGTGCGACCGCGTAACGCGGGGCGCCTGATCGGTGACCCGTGAGCGCCCGCCGGAGGCGGCCACGCCGTTCCGGTTGAAGGTTGGTCGATTACGCCGTCATTGACGTGGCTGCTGGATGCCCACCGGGATGGACGCCCGGCTGCGCCGCCTGCTGCAGGGGCAAGAAGATCCGGAAGGTCGTTGACCAGCCGGGAGTGTCGACGATGTCGAGGAAGCCTTCGTGGGCCTCGGCCACCGATTTGGCGATGGCCAGCCCGAGGCCGCTCCCCGGTACGCCGGACTCGGTGGTCGAAGCCAGACGGTAGAAGCGTTCGAAGAGTTGAGGGCGTTCGGCCTCTGGGACCCCCGGGCCTTCGTCGAGCACCTGGACCCGGGCGAAGGTATCCGCTGAGTCGACGACAACCTGCACCTTCCCCCCTCGGGGTGAGAACTTGATCGCGTTGGAGATCAGGTTGCCCACGAGTTGATGCAGGCGGGTGGGGTCACCGAACACGGGCACCCCGTGGTCCGCAGCCAGCGAGATGGTCACGCCGGCCGTCGTGGCTGCGGTCTGGAAGGAGTCGACCGCGTCGGCGGTCAGGTCGCGCAGGTCGAGGTCGGTGAAGGCGACCGTCAGTCCGGCGCCACCTCCGGGGTCGGCGAGCAGGTCCTCGGCCACCCGCTGCAGCTGCTCGGAACTGCGATGGATCGTCCGCAGCATCCGTACCTGCTCTTCGGTGAGCTCTGGTGCGTCGTCCAATAACAATTCGATGAAGCCCCGGATGGACGTGATGGGTGTGCGCAATTCGTGCGACACCGTGGCCACCACATCGTCCTTCATCTGCGTCAGCTCGCGGAGTCGGCGGTTCTGCTGAATGAAGGACTGGGTCACTTCTCGCTGCACGGAGAAAATGCGTTCCCGCTCGGCGGCCAACTCCTCGCGCTCGGTGACGTCGATGGCCACCACGACGTAACTCGTGGCGGCGGAGGCGTCTTCGGCGGAGGCGGGCCGACGCCGCTGAGTGGACGCCGGGTTGGTTGAAGGGTGGGCGGCGTTGTGGGAGGGGGCGTTGCGGTCGCCACCCAATGAGTCGTCGACGACCGGAGTAGGCATGGCGCGCACCCGCACCACACAGCGACGCTTCTGGCCGTCCTTGCGTGTGGCCGTCCAGGGGACTTCGGCCAGGGCCTCAGGATCGGCCGGTGAGAAGGCGTTGCGACGCAGTGAGTCGATGGTCTGGCGGCGCTCGTCGATCTGGGCCGGGTCGATGAAGTACGCGATCGAGCGAATGCCCACCACCTCGGCCGCGGTGTACCCGAGCATCTGCTCAGCCCCGGCCGAGAAGAAGGTGACCGTCCCCGCCGGATCGACCCCCATGATCGCGCTCCCGGTTGCCGCCCGTAGGAGAGCTTCGAGTCGGTCGCGCGCCTGATCGGCACCCAGCGCGCTGAGACGGGCGATCTGGGTCTGGTGGACCAGATCGCGTACGTAGACGCGGTTCTTCGAAACCACTAAGAACACCGTCAGTGAGACCAGCGTGGTGACCGCAGCCATGGCAATGGCCTGCCGCCACTCCGAATGGGGGTACTTGGGCGGCCCGACGACGAGGATCGGCAGGGCGAGGGCCAGGTACAGACAGAGGAGTCCCACCACGATGTGGAGTCGCCGGCCGTAGAGGGCCAGCCACACGATGGGCAGGAGAAAGACGATGATCAGTCCGGAGTCTCCGCCACCCTGGGCGTCGCGGATGAGCGCGATGACGGCCAGGAAGCCGATGGGTATCACCAGCCAGGCGAAGTCGGGCATGTGCTCCCACGGCACGAGGAAGGCAGCCGTCAGGATCCCCATGAAGACGACGGCCGCGACCAGGACCTCGCGGCGCGAGCCGCTGGGGAACGGGACGAGGGCGATGAGCACGATGGCCACGGCCTCGAGGGCGAAGAGCGGGAGTCGGGCCCGCATGGTGCCGTAGAAGCCGGGGACGAATCCGTGCCCCTTCATCTCGGCCTGGACGGCCGGGTCCGGCGACGTCGAGAGTGAGGACGGGCGAGACCTCTCGGCAGCGCTCACGGAGTTACATCGCCTGGGTTCGGTAGCGGTAGCCGAACCCCCGCACCGTCTCGATGGGGGAGTCTTCCTGTTCGGCCCAGCCCAGCTTCCGGCGCAGCCGCAGGATGGCGTACTTGACCCTTGAGGGGGCCAGGCCGGTGGGGTCGTCCCAGGCCAACTCGATCAGTTGATCGGGCGAGAGGACCTGGCCCTGGTGGCGTACCAACGTGGCCAGCAGCCGGTACTCGGTCGGGGTGAGCACGACGGCGGCTCCGGCAATGGTCACGGCCTGGTGCACGAAATCGACCCTGACCTGCATGTCTTCGAAGGACGTGACGGGCTGGCTGCGGGCCACCTGGCGCCGGCTGATGGCCTGGAGACGGGCCAGGAGCTCCACCCGGCTGAAGGGCTTGGTCAGATAGTCGTCCGCCCCGGCGTTGAGTCCACGCACCTTGTCGATGTCGGTGGAACGGGCCGTCAGCATCAGGACCGGCGTGTCGCTCATGTCCCGGATGCGCTCGAGGACCTGCCAACCGTCGAGGTCGGGCAGACCCACATCGAGGATGACGATGTCGGGCGCCTTCTGATGGAACAGCCGGACCCCGTCCCGTCCCGAGTCCGCTTCGGTGATGCCGAAGCCCTCACGCTCGAGAAGTGATCGGAGCAGGCCTCTGATATCGCCGTCATCCTCAATGACGAGGACGGAAACGCGCCCCTCACGCATCAAAACAACCGCCAAGACCCTGGTGCATAGGCTGATTACTGTACCGTGCCTACGGCGGAGAAATTGTGATGGAAGGCGCAGCAGGGAGCGAGAGGTGCGCCGGGACCCGGTCATCGGTTCCCCCGGATCTCTCCGACCGACGATTGCGGGCCATCAACCGGCGCACCCTCGCGTGCTCCCTTACCTCTGGATGTTCCCCCTCGCGAGTCCGTTCCCCTTCATCGGACCCACGATGCGATCGTCCCCCTCCGGACGACCGATCATCTCGAGGTGTTGGTGTGGCTGTGTGCTGTGGGGGCATGGTGTACCCCGGTCGGTGCAGTCGTGGCGCTGCCTGGTTGCAGGACGGTTGCGGCTGCAATTTCTGCGCAATCGGGGTTGGCCAGAGCCGTTACCCCTGCCGGGAGGCAATGGGTCGCGGTCGGGGTTCTCGGGAGCGGCACTCTCGTTGCGTCGGCGGGGGACTGTCGAGGCAGACGGGGGTGCAGGCACTAGGGTTTCGCTTCGCACACGACCTTGTTGAAGGATTCTCATGACGCATCTACCCGCACTGGTGTTCCTCTTAGGGGCGGCCGCCAAAAAGAGCTCAAATCCCCTGCTCACGCTGCTGCCGCTCATCCTGATTGTGGTGGCCGGGTATTTCTTCTTCCTCAAGCCGCAACAGCGCAAGGCGGCGGCGGCCCGGGCCAACGCCGCCACCCCCTATGAGGTTGGCGACGAGGTGCAGACCATCGGCGGCGTCGTCGGGACGATTCTGGAAATCCATGGCGACCGCTACACGCTCCTGACCGGCCACACCGAGGCCGACGGCAATCTCGAGGGCCCTCAGCCGACGCGGATCGTCTTCATCCGCCAGGCCATCGCCCGCAAGGTGGACCCCATCGTCGATGTCCCCGTCGATACGGCCGACGACCGGCACTCTTCGGTGGTTGACGACGACCCCGATGTCCATCCTCAGGGTCGTGCGCCGGAATCGTTCGACATCGACAAACACGAGCACGGTGACGAGGGGGCCGAAGAGGCGTGAGCCCCAAAGCGTCCAGGGCCAATCAGCGGCGGCAACGCAACCTGCTGATCAGCGTCCTGGCTGTCGTCGCCATCTCCCTCGGCTCTTTTGCGGCAGTGTTCAGCGTCAAATGGTCGCCCAAGCTAGGACTCGACCTGGCCGGAGGGTTGGCCGTCGTCTACCAGACGCAGCACAAGGTCTCCCAGTCCGAACTGCAGGAGACGGTGAACATCCTGAATAGCCGGGTCAACGGCCTCGGGGTCTCAGGGGCCCAGGTCGCCACCTCGGGCACCGACGAGGTTTCGGTGTCGATCCCGGGCGTCAGCAACGCGGCCGCGGTCCTGGCCACGATTGGCCAGACGGCGCAGCTCTACTTCCGGCCTGTGTTGTGCGAGACGACATCGACCGCCTTCCTCAAGCAGGTCGTGACACCGTCCAAGAAGAACACCAAACCCGCTACGGCCACTTCCGGTAACGCCCCGCTGCCGACATGTGCCCCCTCCACGGCCACCACCGAGGCCAATCTCGGTGTCTCGACAGCCAACCCGAACGGCAACGCCGTCACCCCGATCAGCAGTTCTCCGTGATCACGAACACCACCACGGCGGCGAAGAATTACCCGAACCGCACCGTCCTCCTCCCGCAGATCGCCCCGAACGGCACGGCTTCGGCGACCGCGCCGCGCTACGTGATGGGCCCGGAGCAGATGACCGGGCATGCCATCGGGTCAGCCCAGGCCCAGCAGGACCAGACGGGCAACTGGGTGGTGAATTACACCCTGGCGGGATCGGCCAACTCGGCCCTTTGGGACACCGTGGCGCAGGAGAACTTCCATAAGCTCCTCGGCATTGAATTGGACGGCAACGTCTACTCCGCACCCCTCATCCAACCGGGTCAAGCCGCCTTCTCCTCGTTCGGCGGCCAGGGTCAGATCTCGGGCAACCTCACCCAGGCCAACGCCGATCAGCTCGCCCAGGCCATGCAATTCGGTTCGCTGCCGGTCACCCTCAAGCAGCTCACCACCCAGACCGTGTCGCCCACCCTCGGGAAGTCGGCGCTCCTGGCCGGCCTGGCGGCCGGTGTGGCCGGCCTGGCTCTCGTCCTGCTCTATGTCCTGGTGTATTACCGAGGCCTGGGGCTCGTGGTCATTTCGGGCCTGGCCCTCACCGCCGCGCTCCTGTGGGCCATCATCTCCGCGCTCGGGCACACCTCGTTCAGCCCGAGCTTCGACCTGGCCGGTATCACGGGCCTCATTGTGTCCATCGGTATCACCGTCGACTCCTACATCGTCTATTTCGAGCGACTCAAGGACGAGACCAGATCGGGGCGCTCGGTGCGCACCAGTGTCGATCGCGGCTTCAAGAGTGCGTGGCGCACCGTGTGGGCAGCCGACTTCGTCTCGTTGCTGGCCGCCATCGTCCTCTATGTCGTGGCCGTGGGGGACGTCAAGGGGTTCGCCTTCTTTCTCGGCCTCTCGACCATTCTCGACATGTTCGTCACCTGGTTCTACACGAGACCCCTGGTCATTCTCCTTGGCCGAAGTGAACGCCTCACCCGGGCCGGGCGCTTCGGTATCGCACGTGGCTTGGCGGTGCAGCCCCAAGCCGAGCCCACGTCGAGTCGGCCCACCCCCGAGAGGGTCCCGGTATGACCGAGCGCGATGACCTCACGATGGACGATGCCGTCGACGACGCGCTGGAGGACGAGGATCTCAACGTCGACGACGCGGTGCGCAACATCATTCGCAAGCGCGAGAGAGATCCGAACCACCACGGTCCCTTCGCCCGTCTCTACCGGGGTGAAACGACCTTCGATTTCGTGGGGCGCAAGCGCACCTGGTTCACCATCTCGACGCTCATCATCGTGGCCGGCATCATCTCCATCATCCTGCGGGGCGGGCTCAACCTCGGCATCCAATTCAAGGGCGGCACCGAATGGACCGTGGCCGCCCCGGGCGTCTCGCAGACCCAGGCCACGAATGCGATGCAGGCCGCAGGACTGACCTCACCGGTGGTCCAGCTCCTGGGGCAGGGCACGCACCAACAACTCAACGTCCAGGCCGATCTCAACAAGCTGTCCCCGAACGCCCAGGTGGCGGAAGAGAACCGGGTCGAAGTGGCACTGGCCAAGCTGACCAACACCACACCGGAGACGATCAAGAACAACCGCACCCAGGTGGGTCCGACCTGGGGTTCCCAGATCACCAACAAAGCCATCACCGCGCTGATCATTTTCTTCATCGTGGTGGGGATCTACATCAGTATCCGCTTCGAGCCCAAGATGGCGGCGGCCGCGTTCGTCGCCATGGTGCACGACATCCTGGTGACCGTCGGCGTCTATTCGCTGTTCAATTTCCAGGTGACGCCCGACACCGTCGTGGCCGTGCTGACCATTTTGGGCTATTCGCTCTACGACACCGTCGTGGTGTTCGACCGCGTCCGTGACAACACCAAGGGCATCGGCGCTACCGGCCGGGTGACGTACACCCAACTCATCAATCTGTCCATGAACCAGACCTTGGCCCGCTCCATCAACACGTCCCTGGTGGCCATTCTCCCCGTGCTGGCCGTCTTGGTGGTCGGCGCTGAGTTGCTCGGAGCCTCCACCTTGCAAGACTTCGGATTGGCCCTCTTCGTCGGCCTGTTGAGCGGGGCCTACTCCTCGATCTTCATCGCCGCTCCGGTGCTCTGCATGTTCAAAGAGCGCGAGTCGCGTTGGATTGCCATCGCGCAGCGCAATGCCAAGCGCACCGACCGCGCCGCTTCGCTGTCGCCGGCGGAAGCGGCGGCCCTGGCCACGCAGATGAACATTTCGGCCGGCGGGCAGACCCGCAGCGGGCCCCAGCCCCAGCGGGGCGCGCAGAGCGGCCCCATCCGACCGGGGTCGGCCAGCAGCACGGCAGTGCTCGACCGGCGGCCCGGGTCCGGTGCGCCGTCGACCGGCTCGGGTGCCGGCTCCGGTCAAGCCCAGGCGCAACCGCGACCCCGCAAGAGTAAGGGCAAGCGCCAGCGTTAGGGCGAGGGCAAGGGCAAGGGCGACGGGCAGGGGCAGGTCGATCCATCCAAGGCCTCGGCCAGCCAGCGGATCGGCTCAGTGAAATTGGGTGGAAGACCCGAAGACCAATGCGGCCGGAGTGGCCACAACCTCGTAATGCATCTGCTCGTAGAGGTGCAAGCCCGCCTCGGTAGCTCCGAGGAGGAAGCGTGTGGTTCCCGCTCCCTGGGTCAGGTGATGGGTCATCAAGCCGGCGAGCACGGCGCGGCCGATACCTTGCCGTTGGTGCCGTTCGGGGGTGGCCATGCAGTAGACGCCGACGATCTCACCGGTGGCCAGGGTCAGGCCGGCTCCGACAACCTCGCCCCCTTTGTCTCCGAGCCAGATGGTGGCGATCGGACTGTGTCGCATTGGTCCGATGACGCGGCGGCACATGTCGAGATCGAGGGAGAAGGCCTCCGACACCAGCGCGATTGCGGCATCGACCTCGAGATCGGTTGAGGCCGGTCGGACGTCGAGCTTGAGGTCGACAGGTCCACGCTCGACCACGGTGCGTTGCCACACCATGGTTGGGACCTCACCCACGTGCGCCGCGCCGGCTCGCGTGGCCTGCTCCAGGAGTTCGGGAGAAGGGTTCTCGAGCAGGATGATCGTCGGCAGGCCGTCGATCTCGGCAACGTAGCTGTCCAGGAGCGCCGCGGCCGCCGGCCCATCCAGTACACAGCCCATGTTGAGGTCGGCCGATGCCTCACCGGTGAGGGCCAGCCAGCCTCCTTCGTCGAACCTGGCCCGGGCCCGCGGAGCCCTCCCGAAGCAATCGACCACCTGCAGTCCGGTGGTCATGAGCCAAAACGCCTGCGATTCGGGCATGGGTGACCTCCGCGGTGGATCGAGCCCGATGGAGACTCTATGAGCGCAGGCGACCGGGTGGACGATGACCGGAGACGACTGTCAGCCAATGTTCCGGCTGACCTGGACATCGTGCCTGGTCGGGTAGCGTGGGATGGTGACCCTGACGCGGGTGACTCCCAATTCGACAACCCCCACCGACGATGGGGAGCGCGCGCTCAACGAATTGCTGGCCACGCTCCTCGCTGAATTCTCCCGTCACCGTCCCGACGAGGACACCGCCACCATCGTGGCTGCGGGCAAGGCCGCCCTCTCGGCCCACGACGGGCAGTTCCGGCGCTCGGGTGAGCCCTACATCACCCACCCGGTGGCCGTGGCCACCATCGTGGCCGAGCTGGGACTGGACTCCCAGACGGTGGCCGCCGCGCTCCTCCATGACGCCGTGGAGGACACCGGGCTCTCCCTGGAGTCGATCACGGACGCCTTCGGGGAAGGCGTGGCCAAAGTGGTCGACGGGGTGACCAAGCTCGACCGCCTCCAGTTCGACTCCAAGGAGGCCCAGCAGGCCGCCACCATCCGCAAAATGCTCGTGGCCATGGCCGACGACTGGCGCGTGCTGCTGATCAAGCTGGCCGACCGCTTGCACAACATGCGCACGCTGGCTGTGATGCCGGAGTGGAAGCAGCGCCGCACGGCCCAGGAGACCTTCGACGTCTACGCGCCGCTGGCCCATCGCCTCGGCGTGCAGCAGGTGCGCTGGCAGCTGGAAGACCTGGCTTTCGCCACCCTGCACCCCAAGCGCTACGCCGAGATCGAGCAGATGGTGGCCGATCGTGCCCCCCAGCGCGAGGAGTACCTCGAGCGGGTCCTCGTGCACGTGCGCCAGCGGATGAGCGACATGGGGGTGGCGGCCGACGTCACCGGCCGGCCGAAACACCTGTGGAGCATCTACGAGAAGATGGTGGTCCGGGGCAAGGAGTTCGACGACATCAATGACCTGGTGGCCATTCGGGTCGTGGTGGACTCGGAGAAGGACTGTTGGGCTGCCCTCGGGGCCATTCACGCCATCTGGGCCCCGGTGCAGGGGCGCTTCAAGGACTACATCAACACGCCCAAGTTCAACATGTACCAGTCGCTGCACACCACGGTCATCGGGCTCGACGGCAAGCCGGTCGAAGTGCAGATCCGCACGCTCGAAATGCACCACCGGGCGGAGTACGGCATCGCGGCCCACTGGGGCTACAAGGAGAAGGAAGACCACTCCTCCGAGATGGCCTGGCTGCAACGCATCGCCGACGTCGACCGCCAGACCGACGACCCTATTGAGTTCCTCGAAGCGCTCAAGCTCGACCTGGAGCAGGACGAGGTCTACGTCTTCACTCCCAAGGGCAAGGTCATCGCGCTCCCGGCCCGTTCCACGCCGGTGGACTTCGCCTACGTGATCCACACCGAAGTGGGCCACCGTTGCATCGGGGCGCGGGTCAACGGCCGGCTGGTCCCGCTTGAGACCACGCTCAACTCTGCCGACACGGTGGAGATCTTCACCTCGAAGTCCCCGACGGCGGGCCCGTCCCGTGACTGGTTGCAGATCGTCGCCTCGACGCGTGCCCGCAACAAGATCCGCCAGTGGTTCAGCCGGGAGCGTCGTGAGGACGCCATCGAGAACGGTCGGGAGGACCTGTCGCGGGCCCTGCGGCGGGACGGCCTGCCCCTGCACAAGGTCCTGGGTTCCGCCGCGCTGACCGAGGTGGCCGAGTCGATGCACCTGGTCGACCTCGATGCCCTCTACGCCGCCATCGGTGAGAACCAGGTCTCGGCCCAGTCGATCGTCCAGCGACTGGCCCGGGCCCTGCGCGGGGGCGAGGACGAACAACTCCCCACGACGGCGATCCGGGGCACCCGAGGCCCCCGCCAAGGTCGTCGCACCGGAGCCGGCGTCTACGTGGAGGGCCTGGACGACGTCATGATCCACCTGGCCCGCTGCTGTACGCCGGTCCCGGGCGACCAGATCATCGGCTTCGTCACCCAGGGCCGCGGCGTCTCGGTGCACCGGGCCGACTGTTCCAACGCCACGGCGTTGGCCGACCGCTCGAAGGAGCGCCTCATCGAAGTCGAGTGGGACCGCGGCAACGACGGCGTCTTCGTGGCCACCATCGAGGTCCAGGCCTTCGATCGTGCCCGTCTGTTGGCCGACGTCAGCCGGGTGGTGTCCGAGCACCACCTCAACATCGTGGCCGCCCGCACGGCCACCACCCCCGACCGGGTCAGTCGCATGTCGTTCGACGTGGAGCTGGCCGACCCCACGCACCTGCTCACGCTCATCTCGGCACTCAAGCATCTCGACGGCGTCTTCGACGCCTACCGTCAGCTCCCCGGCAAGAAGGTCTGAGCGTGGGCGAGGCGTCGACCGGTGGTTCTGCCGCGCGCCCCGACACGGTCCGGACCCCAAAGGGCATGCACGATGTCCTGTGGCCCGAATCGGACCGTTGGCAGCGCCTGATCGACCGCTTCGCCCTGCTGGTCGAGGGGGCCGGCTATGG
This sequence comes from uncultured Acidimicrobiaceae bacterium, assembly GCA_963821755.1. Taxonomy (GTDB): domain Bacteria; phylum Actinomycetota; class Acidimicrobiia; order Acidimicrobiales; family RAAP-2; genus Bog-473. The sequence continues at coordinate 707,340 of CAWGEX010000003.1, read as the reverse complement.
CCTGGCCATCACGCCGATCCTCGAGCACGTCGGCATCTTTGACCGGGGGATCGGCCCGGGCAGCGAGATCGTCGGCAAGGAGATGTACACCTTCGCCGACCGCGATGGTCAGGTCATGGCCTTGCGCCCGGAGGGGACGGCCTCCATCGTGCGCGCCTTTGTGCAGCACCACCCGGTGCCGCCCTGGAAGGCGTGGTACTGGGCCCCGTCCTTCCGCCACGAGAACCCCCAACAGGGCCGTTACCGCCAGCATTTCCAGCTCGGCCTGGAGGCGCTCGGGCCCTCCGACGCCGACCTGGACGTCGAAGTCATCTCCCTGGCCTTCGAGTTCATTGCCTCGCTCGGCCTCCACCAGGTCACGCTCAAGGTCAATTCGATGGGAGACGAGACCTGTCGGCCCGGGTACATCGAGTCGCTCCGTCAGTACCTGGCCGAACACGAGGATGAGCTCTCCGACGGCCACCGGACGAGCTTCAAGGAGAACCCTCTGCGCGTCCTCGACTGCAAGGACCCCGGATGCCAGAGTGCATCGGAATCTGCGCCGCGTTTCTTGGACAACCTCTGCGAGCCCTGCATGGTGCACTTCACCCGCCTTCGTGCCGGTCTCGATGCCCTGGACGTGCCGTACCAGATCGACCACCGATTGGTACGCGGCTTCGACTACTACACGCGCACCACGTTTGAGTTCGCCTCCGGCGCCATCGAGGCGGCCCAGAACGCGCTCGGCGGCGGGGGCCGCTACAACGGATTGGTCGAGATGCTGGGGGGACCGCCCACGCCCGGCATCGGATTCGGCCTCGGCGTGGAGCGGATCCTCATTGCATGCGATGCCGAGGGGGTGTACCCGATCGACCCGGCGCCGTTGCACGCCTACGTCGTCGACGTGACCGGCGGCGAATCGGCCGTGTTGCTGACATCGGAGCTCCGGCGGGCCGGGTTGCGGGCCGATCGCGCTTTTGACGGTCGTTCCATGAAGTCCCAGATGAAGTCGGCGGACCGGTCGGGTGCGCTGGTGGCCCTCCTCGTGGGCCCCAAAGAACTGGCGGAGGGTACTGTCGTCCTACGCCCGCTGCGCCAGGACGACGAACAACGAAGCGTGGCCCGTGCCGACATCGTGGCCGAAGTCCGCCGCGCCGCCGCCGAATCCATCGCCAGCTCTTGACCACAGTGACTCGAACCAAAGGACCCCGACCGCCCGCATGACCGACAGCCCCACACCCTCGCCGGGCTCGGCCGGTTCGGTCGACTCGACCTCCGACCCCCAGCCCACGGCGTTGCGCAGCCACCTCTGTGGCGTGTTGCGCCCCGCCGACGTCGGGAGCGCCGTGCGCCTGTGCGGGTGGGTGGGCCGGCGTCGAGAGCACGGTGAGCATCTGGCCTTCGTCGACCTGCGCGACCACTCGGGGATCGTCCAATGCGTGATCGACAACCTCGTCGACGTCCGCAGCGAGTGGGTCATCCGTGTCAGCGGCACCGTGCGCCACCGCCCCGACGGCACGGTCAACGACCGCCTCGATACCGGCGAGATCGAGATCGGCGACTGCACGGTCGAGATCCTCAACGAGGCGGAACCCCCGCCCTTCTCGGTCGACGACCGGGACGACTCCGACGAGCCGGTTCGCCTCCGCCACCGCTACATCGATCTGCGCCGCCCCCGCATGCAACGAAACCTGCGCCTGCGGTCGCGGGTCAACGCCGCCATTCGCGCCGCCATGGACCGCCAGGGTTTCTGCGAGGTGGAGACGCCGTTGCTCTGGGCCCCGACCCCCGAAGGCTCACGCGAGTTCTCCGTGCCCAGCCGCCTCCACCACGGATCCTTCTACGCCCTGCCCCAGAGCCCGCAGCTGGCCAAGCAGCTGCTCATGGTGGGTGGCTTCGACCGCTACTACCAGATTGCCCGCTGTCTGCGGGACGAGGACCTGCGGGCCGACCGCCAGTTCGAGTTCTCCCAACTCGACATGGAGGCCTCCTTCGTCTCGCAGGACGACGTGATGAATTTCGTCTCCGAGGCCGTGTTGGACGCCGCCGAGGCCGCCACCGGCGAGCGGCCACCGGAGATCGCCCGCATGACCTGGGGTGAGGCTCTGGACCGCTTCGGCTCCGACAAGCCCGACCTGCGCTTCGGCATGGAGCTCGTCGACCTCACCGAGGAATTCGCCGCCACCGAGGTGCGGGCCTTCTCGTCCCCGGTGGTCAGGGCGCTCTGCGTGCCCGGTGGCGCGGCGCTGTCCCGCTCCCGGCTCGACGCGCTCGTCGATCAGGCCAAGCAGGCCGGCGCGGCCGGCCTGGCCTGGTTCCGGGTCATCGCCGCCGATACCGCGACGGGGACCGCCCTCGATTCGCCGCTCGACCGCTTCCTCTCCGACCCCGAACGCGCCGCCATCCTGCAGAGGACGGGGGGCATGGAGGGCGACCTGATCCTGGCCGTCTCCGACGAGTACCGCATCGCCTGCACGGTGCTCGGCTCCCTCCGGGTCTCCCTGGGCTCGCCCCCCGTGGCCGAAGGTCCGCACCGCTACGTCTGGGTGGTCGACTTCCCGATGTTCGACGGCACCGACGGCGAGGGGAATCCCCAGCCGGCCCACCACCCCTTCACCATGCCCTATGCGGACGACCTCGCCCTCCTGGCCACCGATCCGTCCGCCGTGCGCTCCCAGGCCTACGACCTCGTCCTCAACGGGTGGGAGCTGGGATCGGGCAGCGTGCGTATCCACCGCCGCGACATCCAGTCGCAGGTCTTCGACATCTTGGGCATCACTCCCGACGAGGCCGAGGCCCGCTTCGGCTTCCTGCTCGGCGCCTTCCGCTTTGGCGCCCCACCGCACGCCGGCTTCGCCTTCGGCATCGACCGCCTGGTGGCCATTCTGGCCGGGGAGGAGAACATCCGCGAGGTCATCGCCTACCCGAAGACTCAGTCCGGGGCCGATCTCCTCACCGGTGCGCCGTCGCCCCTCCCGACGTCCAGCCTGGTGGAGTTGGGCATCCGGTTGGCCGGGCCGCCGGCCACGCCCTAGCCCGAGTGACGCGATCGTGACTCAGCACCCCGGCCCGTGAGCGACAGCCTCTTCGCCGACGCCGCCAACCGGCAGCTCGAACGCCAGGCCCCGCTCGCCTCCCGCCTACGCCCGCGCACGCTCGACGAGGTGGTCGGCCAGGAGCACCTGGTCGGCCCCGGCGCCCCGCTGCGGACGCTGGCCGAAAGCGACCGGGTCGGATCCGCCATCCTGTGGGGCCCGGCCGGCACCGGCAAGACGACCCTGGCCCGGCTGCTGGCCGCCACGACGGCCAAGCACCTGGTCACCCTTTCGGCCACTGCCGCCGGCGTCAAAGATGTCCGTGAAGCCCTCACCGACGCCAAACAGCGCCTGGGCGAGCAGGGCCAGGGCACCATGCTCTTCGTGGACGAGGTGCACCGCTTCAACAAGTCCCAACAGGACGTGCTGCTCCCCGCCGTCGAGGACGGGTTGGTGGTGCTCATCGGGGCCACTACGGAGAACCCTTTCTTCGAAGTGAACGCCCCGCTCCTCAGCCGGGCCTCCCTGTGGCGGCTGCACCCCCTCAGCCACGACAACTTGCGCACCCTCGTCCTGCGCGGTCTGGCCGCCGAAGAGGTCGACGCGGACGACGATGCCATCGAGGCCGTGGTGGCGGCCTGCGAGGGGGACGCCCGCGCCGCGCTGACCACGGTCGAGGTCGCCGCCGCCCTGGCCCGCGCCGCCGCCACCCCGATCCGGCCGCCCCGGTGACCCTGACCATCGACGACATGTCCAAGGCACGCGACGGTCGTCTGTTCCATCAGGGGGCCGACGAGCACTACGACCAGATCTCGGCCCTGATCAAGAGCGTCCGCGGATCTGATCCCGACGCCGGCCTCTACTGGATGTCCCGCATGATCGAAGGCGGCGAGGACCCCCGTTTCCTGGCCCGGCGCATGGTCATCCTGGCCAGCGAGGACATCGGGCTGGCCGATCCAAACGCGCTCCTCATCGCCGAGGCGGCGGCCCGGGCGGTCGAGTACGTCGGCCTCCCCGAAGCGGCCCTCAACCTGGCCGAAGCGGTCATCTATCTGGCCCGGGCCCCCAAATCCAATGCGGTGATCGTTGCCCTCGGTCGGGCCCAAGCCGACGTCCGTTCCGGCCTGCCCCAGGAAGTGCCGACCCATCTGCGCGACGCCCACTACCAGGCGGCCTCCTCCCTCGGCCACGGCGAGGGTTACGTCTACCCGCACGACGACCCCACCGGCACGGTGCGCCAGCAGTACCGCCCCGACGCCCTGGAGGGCCACGTCTATTACGAGCCGACCCGGCGGGAGTCCAACGATTGAGCCCGGGCGCCAGAGCCCGGCGTCCCCGTCAGTGCCCGAGACGTAGCCCATGACGCGTCCTGGCGCTCCCGTGGGGCCCCGCCGGGGTCCCTCGGGGACTCCAGAACCCCGGCGCATCGCCATTAAGCTGCGCTAATGGACGCCAATGAACTGCGGGCGGCCTTCACGCGCTACTTCACCGACCGGGGGCACGTGGCGGTTCCCTCGGCCAGCCTGATTCCCCACGACCCGACGGTGCTGTTCAACATCGCCGGCATGATCCCGTTTAAGCCCTACTTCGTGGGCGACGAGGTGGCACCGTGGCCCCGGGCCACCAGCATCCAGAAGTGCTTCCGCACGCCCGACATCGACATCATCGGCACGGACACCTACCACTGCACCTTCTTCGAGATGCTGGGCAATTTCAGCTTCGGTGACTACTTCAAGGAAGAGGCCATCCCTATGGCCTGGGAGCTGTTGACCGAGGTCTTCGGGCTCGACGGCGACCGGCTCTGGATCACGGTGCACGAGAGTGACGACGAGGCCGAGCAGATCTGGATCGACAAGGTGGGGGTGCCGGCCGGACGGATCCAGCGCATGGGTGACGAGGACAACTGGTGGGGGATGGGCGACACTGGGCCGTGCGGCCCGGACTCGGAGATCTTCATCGACAAGGGATCGGCTTACGGCGAGGAGGGCGGGCCTAAATTCGGCGCTGAGCAGCGCTTCGTCGAACTGTGGAACCTGGTGTTCATGCATCTGAACCGGGCGGCCGACGGCAGCCTGACCGAGCTGCCCCACAAGAACATCGACACCGGCGCCGGCCTCGAGCGGATCCTGCCCCTGCTGCAGGGGCTCGACTCGATTTTCGACACAGATCTGTTCCTGCCGATCATCGACGAGGCGGCCTCCATCTGCGGGATCGCGTACGGCCAGGACGAGAAGACCGATGTGGCGCTGCGCGTCATGGCCGACCATGCCCGGGCCATGACCATGCTGGTGGGTGACGGCGTGCTGCCGGCCAATGAGGGGCGGGGCTACGTCCTGCGCCGGGTGGTGCGTAAGGCGGTGCTGGCGGCTCGGCGGCTCGGCGTCGACAAGCCCATCGGACCAGCGCTGGTCGAGGTGGCGACCGAGGTGTTGGGGACGGCCTGGCCCGGGCTGGTCGAGCACCACGATGTCATTGTCAATACCGTGGCTCGTGAGGAAGCCGGATTCGATCGCACCCTGAAGGCCGGTTTGGGCAAGTTGGAAGAGGCGTTCGCCACCGGCGAGAAGGTCCTCGCGGGCGACGTGGCCTTCACCCTGCACGACACCCACGGCTTCCCGGTGGAATTGACCGAGGAGTTGGCCCGTGACGCCGGGGTGGAGGTCGACCGAGCCGGGTTCGACGCCGCCATGAACGAACAACGCGAGCGGGCGCGGGCGGCCACCCGGGCGGCCAAGGCGGGGGACGAGTCGTCCTATCGGTCGCTGTTCGATACGGATGGACCGACCCCGTTCGTCGGCCGCTCGCCGTCGTACTACGAGGTGCCGGCCCGCCTCCTCGGCGTCTTGGCCGGCAACAAGCCAGGTGACGTCGAGATCTTCTTGAACCAGACGCCGTTCTACGCCGAGGGCGGGGGACAGGTGGGCGACACTGGGACCATCGTCACCGAAACGGGCATCGCCACGGTCTACGACACCGTGTACGCCCTGCCCGGGTTGATCGCCCACAAAGCCACGCTCGACGGCGAGCTCGTGGCGGGTCAGGACGCCGTGGCCACCATCGACGGGCCGCGCCGGGAGGCCATCCGCCGGAACCACACCGCCACCCACCTCCTGCACGCCGCGCTGCGATCGGTGCTCGGTGACCATGTGCGCCAGCAGGGCTCGGAGGTGTCGGCGGAGCGGCTGCGCTTCGACTTCTCGCACCACGAGCAGCCCACGCCCGAGGAGTTGGCGGCCGTGCTGGCGCTGGCCAACGACGCCGTGCTCACCGACGACCCGGTGGAGACGATCGAGGCCACCCGCGAGGAGGCTGAGCGCATGGGCGCCATAGCCTTCTTCGGCGACAAGTACGGCACCTCTGTGCGAGTGGTCCGGTCCGGCGCGCACTCACTGGAGTTCTGCGGCGGGACCCATGTCGACTCACTCGGGCAGATCGGGCCGATCGCCCTGGTCTCGGAAGGTTCGATCGGATCGAACACCCGGCGGCTCTTCGCCGTCACGGGTCGGGTCGCCCTCGACCGGGCCTCCGACCAGGAGCACCGTCTGCAGGCGGTGGCCGACTTGCTGCGGATCGAGCCCGACGGTGTGGTGGCCGCGCTGGAACGGGTGCTCGCCCGTCAGCGCGAAGCCGACAAGGAGCTCTCGAAGCTCCGTCAGCAATCGAGTGAATCGGTGGCGGCCGAGCTGGCCGAGGGGGCGGTGGATGGGATCGTGGTGGGGCGTCAGGACGGGCTGGAGCCAAAGGCCCTGCAGACGCTGGCCCAGGCCGTGCTCCGGCACGACGGTCCCACCGCCGTGGTCCTGGCCGGCACGCCCGACGGCGTCAAGGTGACGATCGCCGGCGCATCCGGTCCCGGCGGCCCGGACGCCACCGAGCTGGTTCGGGCGCTGGGGGCGATCGTCGGCGGCGGCGGCGGTGGGTCGGCTGAGCTGGCGCTGGCCGGCGGTAAGGATCCCACCCGTCTCGACCAGGTGTTGGACGAAGCTCGACGGCTGCTGTCGGAGTGAGCCGCCACGGGCGCGTGGCCGCGCTGGATTTGGGCTCCCGCCGTATCGGAGTGGCCTGCAGCGACAGCCGTCGGACGCTGGCCTCTCCTTGGGGCACGCTGGAGCGGAGCGGGGACCCGGACCGCGACCGTGCCGCCATGGTGGCCGCCCTCATCGAGACCGAGGCGACCACGCTGGTGATCGGCGTGCCGCTGAGTCTTTCGGGAAAGACGGGGCCGGCCGCTCGGGCCGCGCTGGACGAGGTCGACGCCTTGCGCTCACTGTGCGAGCCGCTCGACATAGAAGTGGTGACCGCCGATGAGCGATTGACGACCGTGGAAGCGCAACGCTCGCTGACGGCGGCGGGCCGCAAGGGCAAATCGGCCCGTTCGGTCATCGACAGTGCCGCCGCCATGGTGCTGCTGCAATCCTGGCTCGAGTCGGCCGGGTCCTCGGCGTGAGCGACACGGATCCGCCCCTGCCCTTCGAGCCGCCGGTCCCGTTCGATCCGAATGCAGGGTCCCCGGAGGGGCAAGGCGAAGGCGAAGGCGAAGGGGCGCGGGAAGGCGAGGGCGAACGGGAGGGCGAGCGCGAAATCGAAGGCCAGCCGGGGAGCCGGGCCGATCGCCGCCGGGGCTCGCACCGGGTCCGCCGCCGCCGCCGGACAGTGCTGTGGGGGATCCTTGGTGCGATCGTGGTCATCGTCCTGGGCTTCGTGTTCTGGTTTGAGCTGCAGTCACACGCTCTCGGTCCGGCCGGGAAAGCTGAGATCGTGCAGATATCCGGTGGGGAGACGGTGAATTCGGTGGCCACCCAGCTGTCCGACCAGCGGGTGATCGGGAGCACCTTGGCCTTCCACCTGTACAACGTCGTGCACAGCAGCCCGTCCTTGAGCCCCGGCAGCTATCTGTTCCATCAGAATCTGACGTTCGCCCAGGTGCACACGATTTTGAATGGAGGGCCAAATATCGACTCGGTTCGGGTAGATGCCGGATTGACGCTGCACGAGGTCGCCATCCGGGTGGGCCAATTGCCGGGTCACCGTGCCAGCACGTTCGAGCAGCTCGCCCGCAACGGGTCGGTGACCTCAACCCTGTCGCCTGCCGGTTCGCACAATCTCGAAGGGCTCCTGGGCACCGGGACCTATCGCGTACTTCCCGGGGAGACCGATACCGCGCTGCTGACTGACATGGTGCAGGCGTTCGAAGGGCAGGCCACGGCGGCCGGGTTGAACAGCAACTCGGCGGCTGCCCTGGGTCTGACCCCGTATCAGGTCGTGACCGCGGCTTCGGTGGTGGAGAAGGAGGGCTACTACCCCAAGAACATGCCGAAAGTGGCCCGCGTCATCTACAACCGACTGGCCCACCAGACGCCGCTGCAGATGGATTCGACCATCCTGTACGCCCTGGGCCAGGACGGCGGTGCGGTGACGCCCCAAGACCTGAAGATCCAGAATCCCTACAACACGTACCTCAACGGCGGTCTCCCGCCGACACCGATCTGCATGTCCTCGCCCATCGCGCTGTCGGCCGCCCTGCATGCGCCGGCGGGCGGGTGGATGTACTTCGTCGTGGTCGACAAGAGCGGGACCGAAGCGTTCGCCGACACGTTCGCCGAGCAACTGGCCAACGAGCAGTTGGCCCATTCTCGAGGGGTCGGCTGAGTCGTGTCCGCCGCAAAAGGCCCCCGGACACCAGATGCCCAGACCACCGTGGTCGGGGTCATCGGCTCCCCCGTCCGCCAATCGCTCTCGCCCCTGCTCCATAACGCCGCGTTTGCGGCGCTGGATCTCAACTGGGTCTCGTTGGCTTTCCCTGTCGCTCCCGGGCAGGTTCCGGCCGCGCTCAACGGCATGCGCGCCCTCGGCGTGGCCGGACTGTCGGTCACCATGCCGCACAAAGCCGAGGTGGCGAGATTGGTGGACAGCTGTTCCGAGGTGGCGGCCCAGCTGCAGGCGGTCAATTGCGTCATCAATGAGGGCGGGACGCTGCACGGTGCCAACACTGACGGGGACGGCTTTCTGGCCTCGCTCAAACGAGCCGCCGGCTTCGAACCGGCGGGAAAACGCTGCCTGGTGATCGGGGCCGGCGGCGCGGCGCGGGCCGTGACCCATGCCCTGGGCCGAGCCGGGGCCGCCGACGTGGCCGTGGTCAACCGCACACCTAACCGGGCCGGTCCCGTGGCCGCGCTGGCCGGAACAGCCGGCCGGGCGGTGGCCACCGTCGACGCGGCGCAGGTGGCGCAATCCGATCTGGTGGTCAACGCCACGCCCATCGGGATGGCCGGCATGGCTGGTCAGGACGGTGCAGCCGGTGCGGCCGGTGCGACCGATGCAGCCGGTGCGCCCGAGGAATCAGCCGACGAGCGCGAGCAGTGGCTGGTCGCCCCGGCACTCCTGCACGCCGGTCAGGTGGTGACCGATCTGGTCTATGCCCCGCGACCCACGCCATGGTTGGCGGCGTCGGCCGCCGCTGGCGCGACGACGGTGGACGGCCTTGGGATGCTGGTGCACCAGGCGGCATTGCAGTTGGAATTGTGGACCGGACAACAAGCACCAGTCGACGTCATGTGGCAGGCCGCGTCGGCGCATCGCTGAGAGCCACCGCTCGGTGAGGGCCGGCACTCTGGTGACGGTCCGGGTCCCTCTACGAGTACCAACCGAGCACATCGACGATCACGTCAATGTTGCCCCCCAAATTGTAGATGGAGATGGATCCGTTATGGCTCAAGGTGGCAACCACCAAGTTGGCCCGCACTTCTTGAACCGCCGGATTGAGGTCCGAGGCAGCGGCGGGGCGCGGCGGGGCGGCAAACACGGTCAGGAAAGTGGGTTGCGTCGGGGCGATCCCGGTGAGGTTGACCACCACGGCGGTGGCGCCCACGGGTACCCCAGAGGCCGCCAATCCGATCACGGGAACCGTCAACGTCTGTCCGGCGGCAATCGTCCGGCCCGAGCACTGGTTGTGAGCGGAAGTGGCCCGGGTGTCGCAGATACGCACTGGGGCCGCTTCAGCATTGAATTGTGAGCCGGTGGCGCTGATCCCCGCCGCGGAGTAGTACCCCGAGACGTCGACGATCACATCAGACCGTACAGAGCTGTAGACCGAGATGTACCCCGGCGTAGCCCCACTGGTTGAAAGCGGCACGATGACCCGGTTGGCCGTCACCTGGCCGGCCCCAAAGTTGAGGTTCGATGCGGTGGGCGTGCCGGCGCCCTGCGGATAGACAGTCAGAATGCCCGGTGCGGCAGGATTGGCGTCTGTCACGTTGAGCACGGCGGCGATGGCTCCGCTGGGAATGGCGCCGATGCCGGTGACCTGAACATTCCTGGTGCTACCGGCCCCGAGGGTCGTGCCCGTATTGCTCGTCCCATTGCACTGGTTGACCGGGACCGAGTCGAGCATGGAAGGATCGCCGGCTCTGGTGTCGCAAATCCGGACCGGCAAAGGCAGCGGGTTGTAGAGCCCTGATCCCGGCCCTGCGGCCGGCGTCGGGGACGCGTAGCCTTCGACGTCGACCACCAGGTCCGTCCGGGACGACGAGTAGAAAGACACCTGGTCGTTTGTACCGATGCCGACTTCAACCAGGTTGGGCACCACCACTCCACTCACGTAGTTGATGTTCGAAGCCAGGGGCACGGCCGCGCCGGCTGGGAAGGCGGTCACAAAGCCGGGGGCCGTCGGGCTGACTACCGTCACATTAAGCACGACAGCCGTGGCACCAGGTGGGACGTTGAATTGCCCGGCGACGGTGATGGGCTTGGTGCTGCCGGCGGCGAGGGTGCTCCCGGGGTTGCCCGGTCCACCGTTGCACTGAGCGGCCTGCCCCGTCAGGTTGGAGGGGTTACCCGCACGCGTGTCGCAGATGCGGGTCGGGCTGAGCGTGCTGTAGGGGTCAGAGTGCTCGGCCGTGAACGGCGATCCATTCGAAGACCCCGAAGGGGTGACGACGACGACGTTTCCCAGCCCCAGTGCGCACACGGGAACCTGTACGGTCAGCTTCACGTCATTGGTGACCGTCGGAATGGCACTGCAGGCTGGAGAGCCGAACTGCACGCTCGTCGCCCCCGTCAAGTAGATGCCATTGACCGTGACGGTCGCCCCCGATGAACCGGAGAGCGCACCGAGGCTGAGGATGTCGGGCGCGGCGGACGTGGCGTAGGCGATGGACGAATCGAGGAAGGACATAGCGCCGACCGGCGGGTTTCCGGATCCGTTGAAGAGGCCGAACTCTTGGCCCGTGTCCCCGGTGCTCTCCGCCCCCATCACGTAGGTGCATGGGGTGACGTTGTTGCATACGACGTTGAATATGTTCTCTCGGTGGCCCCAACAACCCGATTGATCAGTGGGCGTGCAGTTCAAGTTGGGCGAATTCGATCCATCGTCATAGACCAAGTAAAAATCGGCCTCGAGGGCGGTGCCGATATTGGCCCAATTGCCCGTCTTTCCGACCATCGGGGTCGTGCAGTTGGTGTCGACCGGATCGTTACCCGTATTCGACCCAGTTTGGGCGTCGGCATTCATGCACGGGACGAGCCCGTATTCGGATGGCAGGCCGCGGGCAGCCCGCTCCAGATTGACGATGGCCAGGTTTTGCTCAGGCAACGTCAAGCTGGCCCAATTCGTCGGCAGGAACATCGGCCCCAGGCCCTCAGCGATTCGGCCCACGTCAATGTTGTAAAGCGCTGTATTGGTGCACGCGGCACTGGTATCGTTCGGGCTGTTCGGGGGGTTCGGCAAGCTGCAGTTAAAAGGAATGGCCGGGGGGATGCTGCTGGCGGGGTTAGCGGGCTGGACGAAGACCGATGCCGCGACCGGCCTCGCCTGAAGGAACACCAAGCTCGAGAGTGATGCCGTGACGGCCATCGCGACGACGGCACATCGCCGCAGAAGCGCGTGAGTAGGGGTCGTAGCATTGACTCGCATTTCTTGGTTCATCCTCGCCTCACACCGACGCCGCCAGTAGGATATTTACCCTGCTCAAGGCATTCTTCTTTGCCTTCAATCAAGCTTAAAAGGGGCGCCTACCTCTGTCTGTAGGCCTTTCGGGCAATTTCCGGCGACAGGAAAGCCGCGCGTCTGCTGACGCCTGCAGCGTCCTCGGCCCGGCCCGGCCCGGCGACCCGTCCGGAAACACAGAGAAGCCGGCGAGACGGAGTGAACCTCTAGCTAGTGGTCAGTGAGCCCGGCCGGTTGTGCGGGGTCTCCCGGCCACAGAGCGGCGGCCGACAGATCGGCCAGCGCGGCCTCTCGGAGCGCCCGGGTGAGGCTGTCCCGTTGCGACGGCACCGTGTTCAACATCACTCGGAGGGTGAGGGTCGTGGCATCGGCGTCCCGCAACTGGACCGGATCCGGCGGTTCGGTGCAGTGGTCGGCGAAAGCCGGCAGTTGGGCCACCCGGTGGGCGGCGCCGCCGACCACTTCGCGTACATGGTCGAGATGAGCGGCCACGGCCCCGGGGAGCGTGAGGTCGACCACGGCGTGGGCCCATCCCCGCGAGGTGTTCGTCACGAGGCGCACATCGCCATTGGGCACGAAGTAGATGCCGCCATCGGCGGACCTGAGACGCGTGAGGCGCAAGGTGACCTCCTCCACCACACCGTCGACGCCATCGACGGTGATCGAGTCGCCGACGCTGTACTGATCTTCCACGGTGAGGAGGAAGCCGGAGATGTAGTCACGCACGATCTGCTGCGCGCCGAAGCCGAGTGTGGCGCCGATGATGGTGGCGCTGGCCAGCAGCGGGGTCAGGTTGATACCCAGCATGCCCAGGATGATGGCGACCGCGATGACCGCCACGAAGAAGCGCCAGATGTTGGCGGTCAGGCCCGCCATGGTGGCCACCCGGGCCTCGGCCCGCGCGCCGGACCGTCCCCCCGCTTGGCGGGCGATCCGTTCCAGGAAGCGCCGGATCACCCTGCTCCCGAGACGGGCGGCGATGAGGGCGAGGAGGGCAACCAGGAGGATCGACACCGGCCGGACGACGAGATCCACCACCGTGCGAGCAGTATCCGGGCTCACGCCCAACTTGGTGAGGAGCTGATACAGCCAGCCTCCGCCCGGATCCACGGCGCCTACCAGGGGACGGAGGGCCGATGCGAGAGACATGATCATGAGCAGTATTCTCTCCCGCGGAGCCTGTTTGTGACCACGATCGCCCGAACAGTCGCTGTGCGACGCAGCGGCCCCGCATTCGACATTGTCTTAGCCGTCACGACGGTGTTTGTGGCGATTGTCGGCGTGGTCATGGTCTACACCGCCACGAAGGGCTCCCTCTTGGCGCAGGGTGATGACCCCAAGGCGTACCTGAAGAAACAGGCACTGTACGTGGTGCTCGGGGTGATCGCCATGGTGGTGGTGGCCCTTTTCGACTACCGGCGGCTCGAACCCGTCGCCATGGTGCTCTACGGCCTGATCGTGCTGGCGTTGCTGGGTGTCTTTGTGATCGGGAGCCACGCGCAGGGGGCGGCCCGTTGGTTCACCGTGGGCCCGATCCAGCTGCAACCATCCGAATTCGCCGTTGTGGCGGTGATCCTGGCTGTGGCGGCCTATTGCGACCGGAGATCCGAAGAAGGGTTGGCTTGGAAGGACGTCTTCAAGCTCTTGATTCTCGCTGGCCTCCCCATCGTCCTGGTCATGGCCCAGCCGGACTTGGGTACGGCCATCATCATGCTCATGGTCCTGTTGGTCATGCTCGCGGTGGCCGGGTTGCCGGCGCGGATCCTGGTCATGCTGATTATCGGCGTGGTGCTGGTGTCCTTGGTAGCGGTGGAAGGTGGCCTCCTCCACCACTACCAGATCGCTCGCTTGACCACGTTCCTGCATCCGAACGCCACTAGCAACAACCCATTCATTCAGTCGGCCAACTACAACCTGCAGGCGTCCACCCGGACCATCGGGTCTGGTGGTTTCTTCGGGACCGGGATCGGTCACGGCACGCAAACCAATCTGGGCTACGTGCCAGAGGCACAGACCGACTTCATCTTCACCGCGGTGGCCGAGCAGCTTGGCTTCATCGGTGCGGCCGGGCTGCTGGCCCTGCTCGGCATCATCGCCTGGCGCATTCTGCGGGTGGCCGGGGCCTCGCGCGACGTGTTCGGTCGGCTGGTGGGCACCGGGCTGTTCACCTTCTTCGCCTTTAGCGTCTTTCAGAACTCCGGGATGACCATGGGGATCATGCCCATCACAGGAATCCCACTTCCATTCGTGAGCTACGGCGGTACGGCGGTACTGTGCTTCTTCACGTGCGTGGGCCTGGCGCTCAGTATCGGGGCCCAGAGGCGGTTGCGATGACCGAGGTCGAAGAAGTCGAAGAGGTCAAAGAAGTCGACGTGGTGGGCGCAGAGAGCGCCACAGAGAGCGAAGCGGCAGCCGCCGGCGGACGAGCCGGGGCGGCGGTTCAGGTCGGAAGCACTCCAGGGGTCCCAGGAGTCTCTGAAGGTGTCGTCGGGACGAACGCCGACGTGGATCCGGTCCTGGACGAGGGTGTGATCCCGCCTCCGATCCCGCCGCCCGTCTTCCGGGTGATGATCTTCGAAGACGTATCGCTCGATCTCCCGACGCAGTACCCCGTCGTCACGCTGATTGAGAACGAGCCTCCGTTGCGTTCGCTGGTGTTCCCGGTTGGCCTCGCCGAAGGCACGGCACTGGCCCTGGCACTCCGCAGAATGGATTCGCCCCGTCCCACGACCCATGAGCTGTTCATGGAGGTGATGCAGCGAGGGCGCATCGATGTGATCGCGCTGCGCCTGAACGGGCGGGAGAACGGAAACTATCTGGCGGAGCTCGACGTGATGACACCCCTGGGGCGGGAGCGCATCACCTGCCGGCCGTCCGACGGTCTGGTGCTGGCCCTGCGCATGCCGGTGTCGGCGCCCATCCTGGTAGACGAGCGCCTGTTCGAGGATCCGGGCGACGTCGTGCCGCTCTGGGACGGGTAGGCGCCCGGGACCGGCCGGACGGTTGACCTAGCTGCGTCAAGAAGCTAGGGGGCGGCCACCATGGGGCGTTCGCCCGGTTGTGAGACGCCCGAGGCCTGTTCGGCGGCGATCGTCTTGGCCCCCTCGTCCGAGATGCGCAGCAGCAGGGCGATGAGGATGTAGTTGGCCACGATCGACGAGCCGCCGTAGGCCACGAACGGCAACGTGATGCCGGTGAAGGGCAAGAGCCGCAGCACGCCCGCCATGATGAAAAAGGCCTGGAAGCCGATGATGATGGTCAGGCCCGTGGCCAGGAGGCGGGAGAAGTCCGAGCGGGCGGCCTGGGCGATGCGCAGACCGGCCCCGACCAGCAGGATGAAGGCGAAGACCACGACGGCGGCGCCGACCATACCCATTTCCGAGCCGATGGCGGCGAAGATCATGTCGGAGGTGAGTTCGGGGATCCCGGTCGCGCCGGCCCCCAGGGCGGAGTCGAGGCCCAGCCCCGAGCCACCGAGGCCCCCGGACCCCAGTCCATACCACCCCAGCCTCAGCTGGCCCCCGCCCACGTTGGGATTGGTGGCCGTCGGCCACGGGTCCAGCCACTCGTTCACCCGCAAGTGCACCTGGTTGAAGTAGCGGGCGGCCACGTAGGCCCCCACGGCGAACATGACGAACCCGAGGACCAGATAGCCGAAGCGGCCGGTGGCGATCCAGAGCAATCCGATGAAGAGGGTGAAGAGGAGGGCGGCGAAGCCGATGTCATTCTCGAGCCCGATGATGGCCATGGCGGCGCCCCAGGCCACCAGGATGGGGACGAGGGGGCGCGGATCGAGGACGAGTCGATTGCCCAGTCGGGCGGTCGGGATGGCGAGCAATTCCTTGTTGGCCGCGAAGTACGAGGCGAAGTAGATGCACAGGAGGAGCTTGGCAATCTCAACTGGCTGGAACGACGAGTGGCCGACGTGGACCCACAGCTTGGCTCCTCCGCTCCCGCCTTGTCCGGGTAATGGGGTGAAGAAGAGCGGGGCCACCAGCAGGATGCCGCCGGCCAGCAGCAGCAGGTAGCGGTAACGCTCGAGATCGCGGGTGTAGCGGACCGCCAGCAGCGTGACGATATAGAGGGCGATCCCGATGGCCACCCAGCCGGCCTGGGCCTTGGCGTAGGGCGGGTTCCAGCGGGCGATGATGACGTAGCCGATGCCGTTGAGCAGAGCGGCCAAGGGCAGGATCACGGCGTTGGCCTGGGGCACCAACCAGCGGTTGGCCATGTGGGCGACCAGGGACAGCCCGAGCAGGATCCCGAGGAACGGGCCGATGTGCGGCGGGATTTTGGACTTGGCCCCCAATTCGGCAATCACGTAGAGGGCCGCGGTCAGCAGCGAGGCGAAGATGAGCAGACCCAGTTCAGTTCGACGCTTGGGCTTGGGTCCCGTCACATAGCGGGGAAACCGGGTGTGACGCGGGGGACCGGGCACTCTCCGGATCGTAGCGGTGCGAAGTAGGCTGGAGGGTGACGCAATGGTTGTTGACCCCACTCTCAAGGCACGAACTCCTAGGCCCAGTGCATCCGAACGACCTGCCCCGCCTACCTATCAGCAGATAGAGGCGTTCGGAGTCCAGCGGTTCACGAATCGGGAACAATCGCGCCTGGACTTCGGGGCGCGTCTGCTCGACCTGGCCGAGGACGATGGTGTCCCGTTGTTGGAACGGACCAAGTTCCTGGCCATTTTCAGCGAGCTGCTCGATGAGTTCTTCCAGGTCCGGGTAGCCGCCCTGGAGGACCAGGTGGCAGCCGGAGTGCGGACCCGGTCGGTCGACGGCCTCCGGCCCGGCGAGCAACTCAAGATGATCCGGACCCGTGTCGAGGAACAGGTCAAGCGCCAGGACGCCATCTTCCTCGACCACATCGTGCCGGCGTTGGCCGCGGCCGGCGTGCGCCTCTCGGACTGGTCCTCGCTCGATGACGACGACCGCATCCACCTGGTCGACGTCTTCGCCCGCGAGATCTTCCCCGTCCTCACTCCCTTGGCCGTCGACCCGGGGCACCCGTTCCCCTACATCTCGAACCTCTCGCTCAACCTGGTGGTCGAGGTGCAGGATCCGTCGACCGGCGAGCGTCGCATCGCCCGGGTCAAGGTCCCGCCCGTGCTGCCTCGCTTCGTGGTCATGCCCGACGGGGAGCGCTTCGTGCCCCTCGAACAGGTGATCGCGGCCCATCTCAACACCCTGTTCCCCGGCATGACGGTGGGCGAGCACCATGCGTTCCGGGTCACCCGCAACGCCGACCTGGCCCTCGAAGAGGATGAGGCCGACGACCTTTTGGTGGCGATCGAGATGGAGTTGCGCCGCCGCCGCTTCGGACGGGCCTTGCGCCTCGAAGTCGGGGCCGACATGAGCGACGAGGTGGTGGAACTGCTGGCCACTGAGCTCGATGTCTCGAGCGATGGCGTCTATCGCGTCCGCGCCCCACTCGACCTGGGCGGCCTGTGGGGCGTCTACGCCCTCGACCGTCCCGACCTGCACGAGGACACCTGGACCCCGATGACGCCGCCCGGCCTGGCCACGGCGGCCCACGAGCCGACCGAGTTCTTCGCCATGCTGCGCGAGCGTGATGTCCTGGTGCACCACCCCTACGACTCGTTCGCCACCTCGGTGGAGGCCTTCATCACGCAGGCGGCCGAGGACCCGGCGGTGCTTGGGATCAAGCAGACGCTCTACCGCACCTCGGGCGACAGCCCCATTGTGGCTTCGCTCATCCGGGCCGCCGAGAACGGGAAGCAGGTGGCGGCGATCGTCGAGCTCAAGGCCCGCTTCGACGAGGAGGCCAACATCGGTTGGGCCCGGGCGCTGGAAGAGGCCGGCGTCCATGTGGTCTACGGCATCGTGGGACTGAAGACGCACTCCAAGACCGCCCTGGTCCTGCGTCGGGAGGAAGACGGGGTGCGCCACTACTGCCACGTGGGCACCGGGAACTACAACTCCAAGACGGCCCGCATTTACGAGGACATCGGGCTCCTGACCGCCGCCGAAGACATCGGCGCCGACGTCGGGGAACTGTTCAACTACCTCACCGGGTTCTCGCGCCACGCCGACTACCGCCAAATTCTGGTGTCACCGGTCACCGTGCGCAAGCGGATCATGGAGATGATCGAAGAGCAGGCCGACGCGGGACCGCAGGGTCGCATCGTCTTCAAGCTCAACGGATTGACGGACGCCGCCATGATCGATGCGCTCTACCGCGCCTCGGGTGCGGGCGTGCCCATCGATCTAGCCATCCGCGGCCTGTGCCGGCTGCGCCCGGGCATTCCCGAGCTGTCGGAGACCATCCGGGTGCGGTCCATCGTGGGCAGCTTCCTGGAGCACTCCAGGATCTACCGCTTCGGCGGCGCACCCGTCGACCCGGCGGACGGACCCGGCTTGCCGCTCAAGCTCTACATCGGCTCGGCCGACCTGATGGGACGCAACCTGGACCGGCGGGTCGAGGTGTTGGTGCCGGTGCGGGATCCCGAATTGCAGGCCCGGCTCTTCGAGGTGTTGGATCTCGTGCTCACCGACGAGACCAACTCGTGGGAGCTCGGCTCGGACCGGCGCTGGCGCCGGGTCGAGAACGTGCACGGGCGGAGTGCCCAGGGCCGGCTGAAGGAATTGGCGATCGCCAGGGCCCGCCGGCGGCGGGAGAGTGACCTGCGGGTGGGCGAGGCGGGCCACGAGGGATCCGAGTCCTAGGCCCTTGTCGGTCGAAGCGGCCGGATGGACTGATCCCGGCCAGGTCGAGTGGTACCTCGACCGAGTGGGCCGCCTCGCGCCCCGGCTCGCCGCCGAAGAATTGCTCCGGACCATCCTCCCATCCGAGCCCCGGCGCCTCCTCGATCTCGGATGCGGTGACGGTCGGCTCGCCGCCCTTGCCCTGGACGCTCGGCCCTCACTCGGCCACGTGGTCGCGCTCGACCGGTCAGCCCCCATGCTGGACAGCGCCCGGGCGCGCTTCGACGGCGATCCCCGGGTCACCGTGCGCTCCTGGGACATGGCCGACTCCATCGCATCGTTCGGGGATTTCGACATCATCGTGTCGGGCCTGGCCATCCACCATTTGGAGGACGAGCGCAAACAGAGCCTGCTGACAGAAATAGCCCAAGGGCTGCTTCCAGGCGGGCTCTACGCCAACCTCGAGGTGGTGAAGTCGGCCACACCCGAACTCCACGCCGAGTTCCTCGCGGCCATCGGGAGGACGGCCGACGACCCGGAGGACAAGTTGGTCGACATCGAGACGCAACTGTCCTGGATGCGGGCCGCCGGTCTGACCCAGGTCGACTGCCTCTGGCGTTGGCAGGGATTCGCTTTGTTGGTGGGCCAGGTCGCATAGTCCAGGTCACAGAGTCAAGTCACCCGGTTCAGTCACCCAGTCGGGGCGACGTCGCCCGAGGATAAGAGAGAGTGCACCATGAGCTTCACGCCCTATAAACGTCCGATCCGGGCCGCCTTCGTCGGTCTCGGCCGCATCTACGACCTGAACATGCGGGCCTATCTCGACAACCCCGACGTCGAGGTCGTCGCTTTGGTCGACCCCGACGAGGCCCGCCGGGCCCAGCGCCAGGCGGACTGGCCCCAAGCCCGCACCTTCGCCACCGCGGCCGAGATGGCTGCCAGTGGCCTCGAGGTCGATGCCGTCGAAGCGCTGCTCCCGATCCCCCTCCACGTCGAAGGCGTGGTCGAGCTGCTCGGCCACGGCTGGCACGTCAACTTGCAAAAGCCCATGTGCAATGACCTGGCGAGCGCGCAGACCATGGTCGACGCCGCTCGAGAAAACGACCGGATACTGCGGGTGATGGAGAACTACATCTTCTACGAGCCTCTGCGAAGGTTGAAGGAGACCGTCGAGTCGGGCGATCTCGGCCAGGTGAGTGGCTACACCATGAAGATGGTGGGGAGTGGGCAAGGCGGTTGGGACGTGCCCCAGAGCAGTTACCGATGGCAGCTCCAGCAGATGAAGAACGGGCGCGGGATCCTGGTCTTCGACGACGGGTGGCACAAGCTGGCCACTGCGCTCTGGCTCTTCGGCCCGATCAAAGAGGTCCGGGCGTGGGTGGGGAGCACCGAGGTGTTCTCGACGATCTTCATTGACGCACCGACCACTATTGCCTGGGAGCACGAGAACGGGGTCCGCGGCGTGTGGGACATCACCTTGGCGCCCGACATGTACCTGCGTTCGGACTACTACACCAATGACGAGCGCTGGGAGGTCACGGGACACAAAGGCTTTGGCCGGGTGAATCGCTGCACGGGCCGGGGGATTCAGCAGCCGAGCCTCGAGGTCTACGCCGACGGCGAGATGCGCTCCTACCACGCGCTCGACGACGACTGGGGCAGCAGCTTCCGCGACTCGGGGCGTCACTGGCTGCGCTGGCTCCACACCGGCGAGGGTCCGCTCATGTGGGGCGGTGAGGGTGCCGTCGACGTCCTGCGCTTCGCGCTCGCCGTCTACGCCAGCAGCGCCGCGGGTGGTATCGGTGTCAACCCCGCCACTGTCGATGCGATGGCACCCGCCTGATCGGAGCCGGTCTGGGGGAGGGTCGGGTTGCGTGGAGTCTGTCAGCCCGCAACCCCAGCGGCCGCTGCCGCGGCCGCTTTCCGGCGCAGTGGCGGCAGGGACGGCGGCGGTTGTTGCCGTGGCGGGAGCGTACTCAGAAGCTCGGTCGTGGCTTTGGTCACTTGGCGCACGGCCCGTTCGAAGGCGGCCTCCGTGCGCTCCGATGTCGTTTGCACGCCGCTGACCTTCCGGACGTACTGGCGGGCTGCCGCCTCTATCTCTTCGGCGGTGGCGACGGGCTCGAGGCCCCTGAGGGTGGTGATATTGCGGCACATGCCACCCAGGTTAGGGCGCTAGCGCGCCAGCACCCCCGCCGCCAGTAGGGCCTGCCTGGCCTCGCCGAGCCCCTGCACGCGCCGGGCGGTGAATCCGGCCGCCGCGGCGGCCTCGACGTTCAGGGTGTTGTCGTCCAGGAAGAGGACGCGGTCTCGTGACAGGGGCAAGCTCTCGGCGATGCGATCGAAGAGTTCCCGATCGGGTTTGACCATGCCGAGCTCGAACGACAAAAAGCGGTAGGTGAAGGTGTCGAACGCGGCCGACTGGGCGGAGATGAAGTCCCAGTGAAGAGCGTTCATATTGCTCAGGCAGCCGATGGGGACGCGGCGCTGGACCTCGTCGAGGAGCTCGGAAGCACCGGGTACGGGCCCGCTCATCCAGCTGCGAAAGCTCTCGAGGAAGGCGTCGGCGGCCAGGCCCAGCTCCCATTCGACCACGATGCCCGCCGCGAACTCCTCTGCCGAGCACTGTCCCCGCTCGAACCGGCGGACCCAGGGGCAGGCGAGCCAGCGCTGCCACAGCTCCTCGTCGCTGTCCAACTTGGCCAGGCTGCGCATCGGGTCGACGCCCCCCACGTCGATGAGTACCCCACCGAGGTCGAACAGGACGATTCCGATCTGGCCCTGTTCCATCGGCCGAGCGTAGCGACCGGCCGCGTCCAGCAGGGGATGGGAAACTGGCGCGGCATGCACCGATATCGAGGGGTCCTCGTGGCCGCGCTCTTTCTGGTCGTGATCGGACTGGCTGTTGCCCTGTGGCCGTCATCGTCACCGACGGGGCGATCCGGGGGTGCTCACGGCCTGAGCGATCCGGCCCCCGGGTCGGGCCGGCCCACCTCCAACACCACTTCCACCACGCACCCGGCACCCCAACCCCCCTTTGCGGTCGAGGACGAGACCGAGACGTTCACCGATCCGAGCCGGCCGACGCCGGACCGTGGCGATGTCCCGGGGCATCCGGGGCGGACCCTGGTGACGGTCATCCGCCGTCCGAGGGGGTTGGCCGGTCCGCTCCCGCTGATCGTGTTTGCCCACGGGTGGGACTCGAACCCCGGGGTCTACGAGACGTTGCTCGATACCTGGGCGGCCGCCGGGTACCTGGTAGCGGCGCCGACGTTCCCCGACTCGGCCAGCACGTTGCCGGGGGAACCGATCAGCGACTACCCCCAACAATCACTCGACCTGTCCTTTGTCATCACCCAACTCCTGGGCGGTGTCGCCGGGCCGGTCAACCCGGCCAAGATCGCGGTGGCCGGCCATTCCGACGGGGGGACCGACATTGCGTTGCTGGCTCTGAACCCTGTGTACGCCGACCACCGGATCCGTGCCTACATCTCACTGTCCGGAGAGATCCCGGCCGGGGTGCCGGGCACGTGGAGTGCCGCCACCCCGGGCGCGCTCTTTGTCGCGGTCGGCACCGACGACGAGTACGGCCTCTACCCCCAAGCCCAACAGGTCTTCGCCTCGGCCGACATGCCCAAGGCCTTCGTCACCCTTGATGGTGGCGACCACCTCCAGACCTTCATCGGTGACACGCCGGGCCCGGCGGCCATGCGGGCCCAGACGGTCACCTTCCTCAATACCGTCTTCGCTGCGAAGAGTGTCACGTCGGCCCAGATCGCCAGCGCGCTGGAACCTCCCGCAGGCACCGGCACCGGCACCGGCACCTCCACGGGCCTCACCGTCACGGTCGAACCGGCGACCGGCGCTGCCCCGGCCGGGTGACTGACTCGCCACCTGCGCCGGTGGCGCGCCGCACACGTCAGGTCGTGCTGATCTCTCCTGTCACCTGACGTTGCGCCGGAGTGAGCCGGTGGCCCAATTTCAGGGAGAGGAACGAAAGGCCCCCGAAGGGGATGGGGAGCCAGAAGTTGACCAGGCGCCAGCTGAGTACGCCGGCCGTGGCCGTCCCCGCGTGTACCCCGAAGCCGGTGAGCACGGTGACCAGGGTCAACTCGATCACACCGAGCCCACCGGGGGTGAAGGGAAGCACGGCCAAGACGTTGGCCAACCCGTAGGCCACCAGGAGGTCGATGGGCGAGACGTGGGCGCCGAAAGCGAACAAGAAGACCCACAAGGAGGCGGCGTCGAGCAGCCAGTTGGCCGCGGCCCACAGACCGGCCCGGGAGAGGAACTCCGGGCTCTTGGACAGTTCCTTCATGCGGAAAGCGACCTTGTTGATCAGCGATATCACCGTCGCGGGCTTGGCGAACGGCACATGATGGGCCAGCTTGTTGACCAGGGCACCGGCCTGCTTCTCCCCGCGGGTGAGGAAGAAGACCAACCCGCCGAAGATCGCCAGCAGGACGACACCCAGGATGGCGGCGAAGCCGTAGAGCGGGTTGTAACCGTTGAGCGGGATGGAAATGAGCAGGGCGAGCCAGAAGATGATGTTGAGGACCACGGCGGAGCCGATGCCCTGGGTAGCCAGCCCTAAGCCCGCAGTGCTCCCGGGGACCTCGGCGTCGGTCAGGAGCTTGTAGCTGGCCGCCGTTCCCGGCACGGTGCCACCGGGCAGCGTGTGACTAATTGCCAGGGCCCACATGTTGATGCGCAAGATGCGGAAGCGGCTCGGGGCACCGGGGGAGAGCACCGAGTGGGTCAATTGCGCATACGCGGCGAGCGAGGCGAACTCCAACATGGCCCCGAGGATCAGCCAGAGAAAATTGAGGTGGCTCAGCTGGTGGAACTCCTTGCGCGCGCTGGCCAGTTCGGGCAGGAGGATGTACTCGCCCACGAAGAACAAGATCACGACCATCAGGGTGATCTTCACGTTGCGGGGAATCCAGCGGCGTTTGGCCGGGGGCGCTTCCTCGGGGCCGGCCACGTCCATTGACTTCATGCTTGCACGTCCGCGCCCATCGGAAGCTGCCATGCTGGATGTATGGCTGAGAATGGGGGGGGCACCTGGCGTTCGAGGCTGTCCGGCAGTGCCGATCGACGAGGTGTCCAATTGGCCCCCATCGTGGTGGGCACCCTGGTGGTGATCGGTCTCCTCGATCTCAACGCCGGGCTGTTGGTCGGGATCTGGGTGCTCCGCAAAATCCTCCTCTATGTGGTGGTGGCTTTCTTCTTCGCCCTGCTCCTCACCCCCGCCACGCGGTTCCTCAAGCGTCGTGGGATGTCGCACGGTGCCGCCACCACGATGGTCTTCCTGATCGGCCTCATCGCCTTCGGCGGATTGGTCTATCTCTTCGCTTCGCCGTTGGTGACAGCCGCCATCCACTTCGGACACCAAATTCCCGACCTGGTCAAAAACACCCGGAAGGGTCGGGGGCCGCTCGGGCGGCTGGTGTTCCGGCTCCATCTGCAGAAGTACCTCTCCGAAGGATCATCGCAGATCACCAAGCAGGTGACCAAGGTTCTCAAGCCGGCCACCGCCTTCTCGGTCGGGGCGGCCGCCCTGTCCTCCCTCGTCACGGTCGCCACCATCGCCGTGCTGACGCTTTTCGCCATGCTCGAAGCGCCCCGGTTGTGGCGAGGCCTGCTCAACCTCTTCAGCCCGGCCACGTCATTGCGCCTCGAGCGGGTCATCAACGAGTCCATTCGCTCGGTCACCGGCTACATGCTGGGGAATTTCCTGACTTCGTTGATTGCCGGCATCGTGGTGGGGGTCACGCTGGCCATCCTCGGCGTTCCCTTCGCCCTCCTTCTGGGCGTCTTCGTGGCCCTGGTCGACCTGCTGCCCCTGGTCGGCGGCCTCTTGGCCGGGGTGCCCGTCGTGATCATCGCGGCGATCCATTCGGTGCCGGCCGGCATCGTGATGTTGGTGGTGTTCCTGGCCTACCAGCAGGTCGAGAACCACATTCTCAACCCGATCATCATGAGCAAGACGGTCCGCCTGAACCCCTTCTGGGTGCTCCTGGCGGTGTTGATCGGCGCCACACTCGGTGGCCGCGTGGGTGCTGGGCTGGGGACCTTCGTGGGCGCGCTCATCGGAATACCCGTCGGTGGTGCCATCCAGGTGGTGATCCGGGAGATACGTCGCGGGCCGGACCCGACCGAAGTCGTCCCAACGGGCGAGTTCTCCTGAGCAGGCCCATCTCCTAGAATGCCCAGCGTGCGCCCCCTGGTTGTCATTCCGACGTATAACGAGTCGGAGAACATCGTGCGGATGCTGCATCGAGCGCTCGATTCCCTGCCCGAAGCCGGGCTCCTGGTGGTCGACGATGGCAGTCCCGACGGGACGGGCGATCTGGTCCGGGCCGTGGCCGCCGAACGGCCCGACGTGCACCTCCTGGCCCGGCCGGCCAAAGCCGGATTGGGGAGCGCCTATCGGGCAGGATTCGCCTGGGGCCTCGAACGGGGGTACGACGCCTTCGTGGAGATGGACGCCGACTTCTCCCACGACCCGGGTGCCCTGCGTTCCATCGTCGCACCCCTCGACCACGGCTTCGATGTGTCGATCGGGTCGCGCTATGTGGCCGGTGGCTCCATTCCAAAGTGGGCCTGGCATCGCGAGCTCCTCTCGCGTGGTGGCAATCGCTATGCCACGCGAGTTCTCGGGCTGGGAGTGGCCGATGCCACGGCCGGTTTCCGCGCCTACTCGGCCCGCATCCTTCGCCTCCTCGACCTCGATACCGTCCGGGCCGAGGGCTACGGGTTCCAGATCGAGATGACCTATCGGGCCAAGCAGCATGGCGCGTCGATCACCGAAGTGCCGATCAGCTTCATCGACCGCGCCGCGGGCGAATCGAAGATGTCCTCCTTCATTGTGTTCGAAGCCTTCGGCCTGGTGACCTGGTGGGCCGTCAAGCGGGCCTGGCGGGGGCTCGGCCGCGGGCGATCACACCCGGCCCCGACCACCTCGGGGGAGATGGGCGGCGGGTCCGATTCGGAGCCCGAACCAGCAGAGCCGGTCCGCCCGTGGTGACCACCGAGCTCCCGGTGGCTCGGATCCTGGTGGTGGACGATGAGCCCAACATCGCCGATCTCCTGTCGGCCGCCCTCACCTTTGAGGGCTATGACGTCGGGGTGGCCGCCACTGGTGCGGAAGCGTTGGAGATGGTGCGCACGTACCGGCCGAATCTGGTCATGCTCGATGTGATGCTGCCCGACTTGGACGGCAACGAAGTGTGCCGGCGCCTGCGCCAGCAGGGTGAGCAGATGCCCATCGTCTTCCTGACGGCGCGTGACACCACCGAGGACAAGGTGGAGGGGCTGGCGATGGGGGACGACTACGTCACCAAGCCCTTCAGCATCGATGAACTGATGGCCCGGGTGGGCGCGATCTTGCGACGGTCCCGAGAAGTAGTGGCCGCCGACTCGTCCATTCTCACCTTCGCCGACCTGACCATGCACATCGATACGCACGAGGTGTGGCGCCGGGAACGCCCCATCGATTTGACCGCCACCGAGTTCAACCTCTTGCGGTACTTGCTCGAGAACGCTCGGCGCGTCATGTCCAAATCGGAGATTCTCGACAACGTGTGGGACTACGGCTTCCATGGTGACGCCAACATCGTCGAGACCTACATCAGTTACCTGCGCAAGAAGGTCGACGAACACGAAGCACCGCTCATCCACACCATCCGGCGTGTGGGCTACACCCTCCGTCTGCCCCGAGAGCCGTGAACCCGTGAACCTGCACCGGCGGCTGGTGGCGGTCATGGCCATCCTGCTGGTCGTCGGACTCGGAGTGGCCGACTTCGTCACGTACGCCTCGGTCAGGTCTTTTCTCTACGGTCGGGCCGACGCCGAACTTTCCTCGTCCGAATTGGTGGCGGCTGACTACCTGAGTGATGCCGCCGCCCGCCACGCGCCGGTGACACCGGCGTATCTCTCGCATCGGGTCTCGCCGGACCTCTACCTCCTGGTCGTCGATGCGCACGGGCGGACGGTCTTGAGCCGCCCTTCGGGCTCGCCCGACCGACCCGATCCCAAGCCAACGCTGTTGTCCACCATTCCGGTGGAGGGCCCGGTCCCCCTCACCAACCCGCATTTCGGCCGGCACGCCGGCACGTACATGCCCGATCCTGCCGCCGTTGTCGTCGGTGGCCAGGGCGATCCGGACGGCCGGTACCGAGCGGTGGCCGAGGCCGTGCCCCAAGGCACCTTGATCGCGGCCCTGTCCCTGAACCCGACCAACGACACCCTCGGGTCGCTGCGCCGCATCGAGTTGCTGGCCAGCCTGGCCGTGGTGGTGTCGATGGGCGCGCTCGCCCTCTGGCTTGTGCGCCGCGGCCTCCGCCCGCTGGCCGATATGGCCCAAACGGCCGACGCCATCGCCTCGGGGGACTTGGCCCGCCGGGTGCCCGAGGGGTCGACCGACACCGAAGTGGGCCGTCTCGGCGTGGCCCTCAACGAGATGCTGACCCAGATCGAAGGTGCGTTCGACGTCAAGTCGGCGTCCGAGGAGAGGCTCCGCCAATTCGTGGCCGACGCCTCGCATGAACTTCGTACGCCGCTGACGTCGATCCGAGGCTACGCCGAGTTGCTCCGACGCGGTGGCTTCTCCGACGAAGCCAGTCGCGGCCGGGCGCTGCTGCGGATCGAGGACGAGGCCACCCGCATGGGGGGTCTGGTCGAAGACCTTCTCTTGTTGGCCGAGCTTGACCGGGGTCGGCCCCTACGGGCGGAGCCGGTTGATCTGGGCCGCCTCTGCGCCGACGTCGTCGACGACACCGACGCGCTCGATCACGACCACCTGCTCTCGCTCGACATCGGGGCTGCACCGGTGATGGTCCTGGGAGATCCCGAGCGCTTGGCCCAGGTCGCCCACAATCTGGTGCGCAACGCGTTGGCCCACACGCCCGCCGGCACCACCGTGACGGTCTCGGTCGGGGTCGAGGGCAAGGCCGCCGACGCCATGGGATTCCTCCGGGTCAGTGATACCGGACCGGGCATCGACCCGCAGCAGGCCGCCCGGATCTTCGATCGCTTCTACCGGGGCGATCCGGCGCGTGCCGGCACCGGTACGGGTCTGGGCCTGGCCATCGTGCGAGCCATCGCCGAGGCCCTGGACGGTTCGGCCCGGGTGGAGTCCTCACCCGCCGGTGGGGCTTCCTTCGTGGTCGCGCTGCCTCTCAGCCCGGCGCCGGCGCCCACCCCGTCCGCGGCGGCGACCCCGACCACCGCCGCCAAACGGGTCCGCCTACCGCAGGCACACTGAGCCCCCGGGCACCACCGATTCGAGGACGGACGCCAGCTTGACGTTGACCTCGTCCGCTTCGGCGTCGGGGTCGGAGTCCGCCAACACCCCCGATCCGGCGTGCAGAGTGACGGTGGCCCCGTCGGGGTGCAGTCGGGCACTGCGGATGCCGATCATCCATTCACCGTCGCCGTGGGCGTCGGCCCAGCCGATCGGCCCGGCCCAGTGCCCGCGTGGCACCGGCTCGAGCGCGGCCATGGTGCGCAGGGCCAGAGCTCGTGGCGTGCCACCCACCGCCGGGGTCGGATGCAGCCGGTGGAGGAGCTCGAGGATGGCGGGGGCGGGTTCGCTGAGCCGGCCCTCGATGCGGGTGCCCAAATGGGCCACATCGCGAAAGGTCACCAGCGTGGGCGACGTCGGCACGGTCAGGGAGTCACAGAGCGGCCGCAGTGTCTCGGCGATGCCGTCGACCACGTATCGATGCTCGGCCTGATCTTTGGGTGACGCCGCCAATCGTCCCTGGGCGTCAGCATCGGACCGGGCCGTATCACCGCGCGCGATGGTGCCGGCCAACGGGTGACAGCTGATGTGCCGCCCGGATCGGGCAATCAGGAGCTCGGGCGAGGCGCCGAAAAAGGTGCCCTCGGGTACCGGGAGGGAGAAGATTGTGCAGTTTGGTTCGTGGGACCGGAGCCGACGCAACACCGAGGAGAGGGGAAGCAATCCGTCGAGATGGGCTGTGACGGTGCGGGACAGGACGACCTTTCGCAAGTCCGCTCCGGGCGCCCGCATGATGTCTGCCGCTCGTTGGACCATGGCGGCGTGGTCGGCGGTCGGCAGCGGGGTCTCCAACGCGCTGATGTGCACGTCGGCCAGCTGACTCCCGTCGGGCGAGGTGCCGTACTGCCAGATGACCGAATCGAAGAGCTCGTCGGTGGTCGGCAGCGGCTGATCGGTCGGGCCGATCGCGGTGGCCCAGCGGTGGGTCTCCCCGTCGGCCTCCCGACCGATACCCATGGTGAAGCGGGGGATGATCAAGTGGCCTTCCAACATCCGGTCGAAGGGGAGTGCCCCGAGAGCCACCACGCCCGAGCCGGTCCGCGACACGGCATCGTCGCAAGGAATGGCGGCTAACACCGCGGTCGCCTCGGCCGGCCGGACCAGCGCTGCGGTACCCCAGCCGACCAACGTCAAACCGGGCCGATCGAACAGGACGGTCGGGCTCCCGTCGAACTGCAGGGCGTCGGGACCATACTCCAGCGGCACCGTCCGCGGCGTGAAGGTCCGGAGCGGCGGTCATCCGACCGGCAGTCCGCGGCGGGTGGCCATCAGGAGCTGGCTCAGGCCTCCGGCCAATGGGCGGATGCCGACCGCCGAATAGCCCGCCCCGATGAGCAGGTGACGCAGCTCGTGTGCAGCTGGCAGGTACGCCGTCGAGCGCGGGAGGTACTCGTAGGCCTGGCGATCCGACAACGCACCTCCGAGGACAGGAACGACTTTTTCGAACCAGACGTGATAGCCCGCCCGCAGCACGGGCGAGGCCGGCTTGTCGATTTCGAGCATGGCCACCCGTCCCCCGGGTCGGAGCACCCGCGCCGTTTCGGCCAGAGCGCCCGCCAGATCGGCGAAGTTGCGTAGCGCGTAGCCGCACACCAACCCGTCGAACGTGCCGTCGGGAAATGGGAGCTGGCTGCAGTCGGCCTGGACCAGGGGAGCACCCGTACCGTTGGCGGCCAGCATCCCGGCGCTCAGGTCGACCCCGATGACCCGGTGGCCCTGGCTCATGGCCAGCCGGGTGAGGTCACCCGTCCCGCACGCCACGTCCAGCACGAGGGAGTTGGCCGGCAGGTTCAGTGCACCAACGGTGGTCCGGCGCCACGAACGGTCGAGCCCGAACGTCATCAGGCGATTGACCAGGTCGTAGCGAGGGGCGATGGCGTCGAACATGGAGCGGACGCGGGCCGTCTTTTCCTCGCCCTGGGGCAAGGGCGTCGCCGTCACGCTCAGCGGTAGTAGCGATAGACCACTTGGGCCACGCAGGCCGGCTTGGGCGCGTCACGAACCTCCATGACCAGATCGAAGGTCACCTGCACGCCGCCCTCGACGTCGTCCACTCCGGCCACGGTGACGCCCATGCGAAGGTCGCTGCCGACCGGGACGGGTGAGGGAAAGCGGACCTTGTTGGTGCCGTAGTTGACACCGAATTTCATGTTGTCGACCCGGATCACCTTGTTCAACAGCACCGGCGCCAGGGACAGGGTCAGGTAACCGTGAGCGATGGCATGGCCGAACGGTCCGTCCTTGGCTCGTTCGGGGTCGACATGGATCCACTGATGGTCGTCGGTCGCTTCGGCGAAGAGGTTCACCCGTTGCTGTGTCACGGGCTGCCACTCCGTATAGCCGAGCTGTTGCCCGACCAGGTCGTGGAAGGCGTCGACGCCGTCGACAATGGTGCTCATGTGCGCTCCTCACTGGGTAAAGGGGGAATATCCGGGCCATGGCACCCTACCGTTGCTGAAAAGGCTGGCCCTCATTCGCTCACTGTGCGGCCCAGCCAGGCCTTGATCAATTCCGCAGGGGTTTGTTTCGTCCCGCCCGGGCCTTGGCCTTTTCCGAGGCCACCTTTCGTTCCCGGTCCAGTCGGCCTTTACTCGGGGGTTTGAGCGGCGGGTCCCACGTCCATCGGCCCGGGCCGCCGCCGAGCATCCAGCCGCCGTTGGTCTTCATGTCGTGGTGCGGGGCGCACAGCCGGGCCAGATTGGCCAGCTCGGTCGGCCCGTCTTTGACGAAGTCGATCATGGAATGGTCCCGCTCGATGCCGAATCGTTTGCCACACCCTGGCACCACACAGGCGCGGTCTCGCACCAAGAGGGCGGTGTTGATCCGATCACGAACCGCTCGCGTCGTTCCGGTGACCGTGGCAATGTCTACCCCGTCCTTGACGACGAATTGCAGGCCGGCGGCGCTGATGAGCTCGGTGGCTGCTTCGACGCTCACCGGCCCGATGCCCTCTATCTCACACAGCTCGTCACCCTTGGCCGTGCCTCGCTTGAGTGCCTTGGCGTCAATGATGACGACAGCCCGATCCCGAGCGCCCGCCCGATCCGGTCCGGCCCGTGTCCCAGCCATCAGGTCAATGAAGGCGTCGAGACGATGAGAATCGAAGGATTGGCCACCGGCGGCCCCAGCGGCCTTCCAGCGCGCTTTGGCGTCAGCTTCGAGGCGGGGGCACACCCTGGCCCACGCCACTTCATCACACAGGAACTCGCCCCGGATGCCACCGTTCTCGTCCTGATGCCAGCGGAAATGCTGGCTGGCGTGAACCCGGGCCCGCCGGGCCCGATCACACTCGGCCGAGCGAGCCTCGGCTCGCTGACGGGAGGCAGCCGCGTTGAGCTCCCGGTGGCTGGCCCCTCCCTTGATCAGGGGGAGCAATGTGGCTGCCGCCTGCGGGGCCACCGCGGCGGTGTCGGTCACGATCTTGAGCTGGGCGGCTGAGAGATCACCCCGTCGCACCGCCTCCGCCAACTCGGGCGACTCCGCCGCTCGCTCGGCTGCGACCAGGCGACCTTTGGCCGTTCCGGCAGGTGAGCCCGACACTGCACCCAGCCAGTCGGGCGCCGTTGCATATCCCCGTTTGGTGAAGGAACCGGTGTTGATGACCCGGGGAGCGAAGAGGGCGATTCCAGAATCGACGGCCCGCTCGGCTTCGCCCAGCAGGGCGACCAACGAGAGGGCCTCGTCACCCGAGACCGACGACGGCACCGTCGAACGCACCACCCGTTGAATGGTGCGGACTGCCCCTTCGAGTTCGTGGTGCATCGATGCGGCCGGCACGATGCCAACGGTACGCCGGGGGTGTAA
This sequence comes from uncultured Acidimicrobiaceae bacterium, assembly GCA_963821755.1. Lineage (GTDB taxonomy): Bacteria > Actinomycetota > Acidimicrobiia > Acidimicrobiales > RAAP-2 > Bog-473. The sequence goes on along the minus strand of CAWGEX010000003.1, from coordinate 675,603 downwards.
CAGCACTCGGGGTTAGCACTCGGGACCGGGACCGGGACTCGGGCAGGAGGCGCACCCAACAACCGGAATCCGGAGCCCGGACGTCAGCCCCGAAAACGACACCGACCCAGCGTCCCGAGGCCTTCACTACGCTGATCCGAGTGGAAGACGATCCCCTCCATCAGCACCGGGACATACGGGGTGGCGGTGCCCGCGCCGCCATCTTCGGGGTCAGCGACGGGCTGGTCACCAACGTCTCGCTGGTCCTGGGCATCGCCGGAGCCAGTCCGGGCCCCGGGATTGTCCGCCTGGCCGGCGTGGCCGGGCTGGTGGCTGGATCCTTCTCCATGGCGGCGGGGGAGTACCTCTCCATGAGTGCCCAGCGCGAGCTGCTCGAGCGAGAGATCGATGTGGAGCGCAAGGCGCTGAAAAAGAGCCCCGAGGGAGAGACGAAAGAATTGCGCGGCATGTACGTGAAACGGGGCATCGACCCGACGGTGGCCTCCGACATGGCGAACGAGGTCATGGCGGACCCGCAGCTGGCGCTGGAGACACACGCCCGCGAGGAGTTGGGCATCGACCCCCAGCAATTGGGCTCGCCGATCCAGGCGGCGCTGGCTTCGTTCTTCACGTTCGCCCTGGGCGCATTCATCCCGCTGCTGCCCTGGCTCATCACCAGCGGCACCGCCGCCATCGTCGGCTCGATCGTCCTGGGGGCCTTGGCCTCCATTGCTGTGGGCGCGGTGTTGGCGGCCTATACCGAACGTTCCTACGTGCGATCCGCACTCCGGCAACTCGTCATCACGGCGGTGGCTTCCGGCGTCACCTTTGGGGTGGGCCGGGCTATCGGGACCGGGATCGGGACGGGCTGATCGGGCTGATCGGCACAACGATCAGCCGGAGGACCGGAGGTACGACCGGTCAATGTGATCGACGGTGAAGCCCAGTGTTCGGTAGAGGGCCACGGCCGTCGTGTTGGATGCATCGGTGTAGAGCATGCCGACCGACAGCCCCTGCCCCGAGAGCCACTGCAGGCCGGCGACGGTCAGCGCTCGCCCCCAGCCTTCGCCGTGCCGGGCGGGGTCCACCGAGATGACGTAGATCTCTCCGAGGACCGGAGTGTGATGCCGGTGGACTTTGGTCCAGCACGAGCCGATGAGTCCCCGCCCTTCGGCATGGGGATCCGGGGCCAGCAAGAACCCGTGGGGATCGAACCACTCCAACTGCTCCCGGCCGCGCAGTTTCTCCAGCGTCCAGTTGCCTTGTTCGGGATGGCCGGCGAAGGCGCGATTGTTGACCGAGAGCCACATCTCGTCGTCCTGGCCGACCACGAAGGATCGCGTCTCGACCGGCCGGGTGGCGGCCACGATGTCCGCGGCCAACGGCAGGGGGACCCGCATCTGGAGTAGGTCACGCTCGGGTCGGAAGCCGAGCGGGGCCACGGCCTCGTCGTCGTCGTGGCTGGCCAGCGTGATCCAGAGGCGGACCGGTGCCGATGTGTGCGCCAGTGCCTTGGAGATGAGGGTGGTGCGGAGATCGCCCCCCCGGTGGGCGGGGTCGATGGCGAGATGCAGCGAGGTCAGGCCATCGGCACCAGGAGTGAGGGTGGCGCAGCCCGCCAGTTCGACCGCGCCCGGCCCGTCCGACGCGCCCGACGCGCCCTGCACGGCCAACACGGCCCGGGCCCCGTGGTGAATCAGGTCGATCCGTCCCGCCGGATCACGCAGGTCCTCGGATAGGGCAGGGTGCTGGTCGGCCGCCTCGCAGCGGGCGATCAGGGCCGACAGAGCGGACTGCTGGGCAGCGTCAAGGCGGTCCAGCACCAGCAGATTCACGGCCGCACGTTAACCCGGCGCGTGACCCGAACCAGCTACCTTGGCCCGGTGGGACGCCCGCGCACACCGAGAGGCCGAGCCCGTGTGGTGTCGACGCGCCTGGCCGAGGCATATCCCGGGACCGCGGCCGAGTTGTGTGCGCTTGACTTCGACACCCCGTTCCAGCTCCTGGCCGCCACCATCTTGTCGGCCCAGTCCACCGATACCCGGGTCAACTTGGTGACGCCGGCTCTGTTCGCCGCCTATCCCGACGCGGCGGCGCTGGCCCATGCCGACCCCGAGCATGTGGAGGAGCTCATACGCACCACCGGATTCTTCCGGGCCAAGACACGCAGTCTCATCGGCATGGCCCAGGCGGTGGAGACCCGTTTCGGCGGTGTCGTCCCGACCGAGCTCGCCGATCTGGTCACCATGCCCGGAGTGGGCCGCAAGACGGGCAACGTGTTGCGCAGCGTGGCCTTCGGGCTCCCCGGCCTCCCCGTCGATACCCATGTGCTCCGTCTCAGCGGACGATTGGGACTGACCCCGACGGAGCTGAAGGATCCGGTCAAGGTGGAGCACGAGCTCGATGCCCTGCTCCCCCCGACGGAGTGGGGATCCTTCAGCTTGCGCTTGATCCTGCACGGGCGGTCGATCTGCCAGGCCCGGAAACCGGCCTGTGGCCGTTGCCTGTTGGCTGACATCTGTCCGTCCGCCGGGACCTTTGGCGGGTGACGGGGGCGGGACGGGGCGGGGACGGGGCCGTCGCTGTGGTGACATATTGGGGGCCTCGCGCTACGATGGTCTTTGGAACCGGTTCCCGCCACCTGGTTCCAAAAGAGTCGTTGCTGGGATCCGCCTCCCGGCCGACTCGCCCAATGCCGGCCCTTTGGGGCCGGCATTGGTGTTTCCAGGCGCAGGGACAACGTGCCGGCCGCTACCCCGGTACTACTGCAGGTGCTACCCTTTTTCCATGGTGACGAAGCGCTCGGTGTCGCTGGGAGATGAGGTGGCGACGTCGGTCGAGTTGGCGGCCAAGGAGGACGGGGTCTCGTTCAGTGCCTGGCTTTCCAACGCGGCGGAAAAGCAGCTGAGGGTACGGCAGGGCCTCCGCGGTGTGGCTGCTTGGGAGGGTGAGACGGGGTCCCTGAGTCCCGAGGAGTTGGCCGCCGGCGAGGCGCTCCTGGCCAGATTGCGCTCGGGGGTCTCGGGCGTGGCCTCGCGGGTGCGGCGACGATGAACATGAACCCGCCACGGCGGGAAGGCCTCGTCTACGGGGTCGGCGCCCTGCACGCGGCGGCCAGGGGTGACCGGATGATGTGGGCGTTGCATCGAGCCGCGCTTTCCAATGGGATCGTGCCGCTGATCCCGGCGGTGGCGGTGGCCGAGGGATTCCGGACCGAAGCCCGCAGCGACCGAATCGTGGAGCTGCTCGACGGGACCGAGGTGGAGCCGTTCACCAGCGAGGCGGCCCGACGCTCGGGTGAGCTGGCGGTGCGCTGCGACACCTCGGAGTTGGCCGTGATGGCGGTCATCGAGCTGGCCGATCGGCGCAACTGCGCTGTTGTCGCGCAGCGCCAGGCCGCCCTGCGCAATGCCGCCACCCAGCTCGGGCACGAGCTGGTGCTCTACGCCGTCTGAGCGAACCGCCGGAGTCGCCGCAGCGCCCCGCCCAGGGCGCGCTCCACCGCGAACAGCTCGTGGGCCATGTCCTCGTTACCGTGACCCTGCGCCGCTTCGGCCATGGCGGTCACCCGTTCGTTCAACTCCTGCAGGGTGGAAGTCAAGGACGAGATCTCGGCTGCTGATGTCATCCCCCGATGATGACCCATGCCGGAGCTCGCCGGGGACGGCGGCCGCCAGAGGCCCCGGTAGCCTTGTGACCTCATGCCTCTTCGCCTGCTCGACCTACGCGGCAACACGTCGCCCCTCGAACAGGTCCTGCCGCGCCCCCACGATCCGGGTTCCGACGTCCATGACGCCGTGGCCGAGGTGCTCGGCCAGGTGCGCCAACGAGGTGACGAGGCCATCATCGAGTACGCCGCCGCCTTCGACCAGTTGGCGGTCGCCGACGCCGCCGACCTCCGCGTCCCGCCGGACGAAGTGATGACGGCGCGCTCGCGGGTGCCCTATGAGGTCAAGGATGCCCTCGAGTTGTCCTACGAGCGCATCGAGTCTTTTCACGCTCACGAAGGGACACCGCCGGGCCCGTTCCATTCCGGTGGGGTGACGGTGGACCACCTGGCTCGCCCCGTGCGACGGGCCGGCCTGTACGCGCCGGGCGGCCGGGCTCGATACCCCTCCACCGTCCTTATGTGCGCCGCCCCCGCCCGCGTCGCCGGCGTCGAGGACATCGTGCTCTGCGTCCCGCCGGCGGCCAACGGTCGGGTCGATGACGCCACCCTGGCCGCCGCCGCCGTCGCCGGCATCACCGAGGTGTACCGCATCGGCGGGGCCCAGGCCATCGCCGCCATGGCCTTCGGCACCGCCACCGTGCCCCGGGTCGACGTGATCGCCGGCCCGGGCAACGCCTACGTGGCGGAGGCCAAGCGTCAGGTCAGCGGGGTGGTCGGGGTGGCCTCGGCCTTCGCCGGGCCTTCGGAGATCGTGGTGGTGGCGGGCCCCGATGCACCCCCCGAGTTCGCCGCCATCGACCTGGTGGTCCAAGCGGAGCACGGTCCCGACGGCCTGGCCTGGCTGGTGACGTGGGACGAGGATGTGCTCACCGCGGTCAGCTCCGAAGTCGACCGCATCGTGGCGGCCTCACCCCGGCGGGCCGACCTCGAATCCACCCTGGAGTCGGCCGGCATCGCCTGCCTGGTCACCGATCCCGCGACCGCCATGGCGGTGGCCAACACCATCTCGCCCGAGCACCTCCAGCTCATGGTGCCCGACGACGAGGCGCCCGCGCTGGTGGAGCAGGTAGAGAACGCCGGCGCCGTGTTCATCGGACCGTGGGCGCCGGCCAGCCTGGGCGACTACGTCGCCGGCCCCAACCACGTGCTGCCGACCAACCGCACCGCCCGGTTCTCCTCGGCGCTGCGGGCGGACGACTTCCGTCGCCACATCCATGTGGTGAGCGTGACCCCTGATGCCCTGCGGGTCCTGGGCCCGCCGGTCATCACCCTGGCCGACGTCGAGGGGCTGCCGGCTCACGCCGACTCGGTCCGGCGCCGACTGTCTGCCTTGGACCGGCCTGCCACGGATCGGCCTGCCTCCTCGGATAGGCCTGCCTCGGACCAAACCGCGACCGACCGGGCGGACCAGTGAGCTCGATACCGAGCATCCGTCCCGATCTCCAGCTCTCCGCGGGCTACCACTCGCCTCAGGTCGAGGCCGAGGTGCGGCTCAACACCAATGAGTCCCCGTTCCCGCCACCGGAGAAGTGGAGCGAGGACCTGCTGGCCGCACTGGGCCACCTGGCCTTCAACCGCTACCCCGACCGACCGGCCACGGCGTTGCGGACCGCCATTGCCGGCCTGCACGGCGTGGCACCCGAAGAGGTCTTCTGCGCCAATGGGTCCAACGAGGTGCTGCAGTGCCTGCTGCTGGCCTACGGAGGGCCCGGACGGAGCGCCGGCGTCTTCGAGCCGACCTACGCGCTGCACTCGCACATCAGCCGGCTGACCGGCACCAGGGTGATCGAAGGCCACCGCACCGAGGACTTTCGCATCGACCCGACCGTGGCCGCGTCCCTCCTGGCGCGGGAGCAGCCCGACATCACCTTCCTCTGCTCGCCCAACAACCCCACGGGGCGGGTCGAGCCCAAAGCCACCGTCGAGGCGGTGCTGGCCGCGGCGCCGGGTCTGGTCATCGTCGATGAGGCGTACGGCCAGTTCGCCAGCTGGAGCGCCCTCAGCTTGCGGGGGCCGACACCGACGCCGACGCCGGACCCAGCGCCGGGCCACCCCGGACTGGTGGTCACCCGCACCTTCTCCAAGACCTGGGCCATGGCCGGCGCCCGCCTGGGCTACCTGGTGGCCGACCCTGCCGTGGTCTCCGCCTGCGAGGCCGTCGTCCTGCCGTACCACCTCTCGGCCCAGACGCAGCTGGCTGGATTGCTGGCCCTGCGCTACGTGGACGAGATGGAGACGCGGGTGGCGCTCATCGCCGAGGAGCGGGGCCGGGTGGCGGCCGCCCTGGGTGACCTGCCGGTTGAAAGCTGGCCCTCCGAAGCCAACTTCATCCTCTTCCGTCCCCTGGGCCAGAGTGGGGACAAGGTCTGGCACGGCCTGCTCGACCGCTCGGTGCTCATCCGCAACTGCTCCAGTTGGGACGGCCTGGAGGGCTGCCTGCGTGTCACCATCGGGCGGCCTGACGAGAACGACCGGTTTCTGACCGCATTGAAGGAGTTGTTGTGACCAAGGAGTCGTTGTGACCACCACTGATGCCCTGTCGGAGGCACCCGACCGCCGCGCCACCAGCCAACGAGCGACCAAGGAGACCACAGTCGAGGCCGCGCTGAGGGTCGATGGCACGGGTGTGGTCGACGTCCACACTGGGCTCCCGTTCTTCGATCACATGGTCGAGCAGTTGGGCCGCCATGCCTCGTTCGACCTGGTCCTGCACGCCCGGGGGGATCTGCAGGTGGACGCCCACCACACGGTCGAAGACGTCGGGATCGTGCTCGGAGGCTGTCTGGCCGAGGCCCTGGGCGACAAGCGCGGCATCCGGCGCTTCGCCTCGATGCTGTTGCCGCTCGATGAGGCGCTGGTTGAGGTGGCCCTCGACCTCTCTGGCCGCCCGTTCCTGGCCTACGGGCTCGACTTCGCCCCCGACACGGCTGGCCTCGGCACGCCCCCGTTCGACCCCCAGTTGGCCGAGGAGTTCTGGCGCGCCTTTGCCACGGCGGGGAATCTCACCCTGCACATCCACCGGCGCCAGGGCAAGAACACCCACCACATACTCGAGGCCAGCTTCAAGGGCGTGGCCCGGTCGCTGCGTGACGCGGTGCGGATCGAGGGCGGAGGGATCCCTTCGACCAAGGGGAGTTTGTGATCAAGATCGCCGTGCTCGATTACGGGATCGGCAATTTGCGGTCGGCCGAGAAGGCGCTGCAGCACGTCGGCGCGGCGGCCCACCTCGTCACTGATCCGGCCGAGGTCGAGGCGGCCGATGCCGTCGTGTTGCCCGGGGTTGGTGCGTTCGGCGCTTGCGCCCGCGCCCTGGGCGAGAGTGGCCTGGAGCCGGTCGCCCGGGCCGCCCTGGGGGCGGGCGTGCCCTTTTTCGGCGTGTGTATCGGCTTCCAGCTCCTGTACGCCGGGTCCGAGGAGAACCCGGGTGTCGCCGGCCTCGGCGTGTTCCCCGGCACGGTGGCGTTGCTGCCCGCCGGTGAGAAACACCCGCAGATGCAATGGAACCAGTTGACGCCGTGCCGGGGCCCCGCCGATGGCTGCGCCGGCGTCCGAGCCGACGAAGGCAATGGCGCCCAGCCGGTGGGTCCCCTGCGTGGCCTGGGGGAGAAGCCCTGGGTCTACTTCGTGCACTCCTATGCGCCGCCCATCGGCCCCGAGACGGTTGCCGTCTGCGACTACGGCGGCCCGGTGGCCGCGGTGGTGGTCCGGGACAACGTGTGGGGCGCCCAGTTCCACCCGGAGAAGTCCGGACGAAGCGGACTGGCCATGTTGGCCAACTTCGTCGCCCTGGCGGCGTGATCGGGACGGGCGTGACGGACCGGTGATGGAGCCGTGATGGAGCTGTATCCAGCCGTCGACCTGCGCGACGGCGCCGCGGTCCGGCTGACCCAGGGAGACTTCGCCCGCCAGGTGGACTACGGCGATCCGCTCGTGTTGGCGGCGTCCTTCGTGGCCGCCGGCGCACCGTGGCTGCACGTGGTGGACCTGAGTGCCGCCCGCACCGGCGTGCCCCACGAACGAGCGACGCTGGCCCGGATGGTCAAGCTGGCGGACGGGAAGGCCAAGGTGCAGACCGGCGGTGGGATCCGCCGTCCCGAGGACCTGGAAAGCGTGTTCGCCGTAGGCGTCGACCGCGTGGTCCTTGGTACCGCGGCGTTGGAGGATCCGGCGTTCGCCACCAGCTGCGCCCGCCGCTGGCCGGGGCGGGTGGCCGTGGGGCTGGACTACGTGGTGGGGGAGGACGGCGTATCTCGGGCGCTCGGTCACGGATGGACCGAGGGTGCACGCGGGGCGCGGCCGTTGGACGAACTGCTGTCGCTGTGGGCGGGCGAGCCCGTCGCCGCCGTCGTGGCGACCTCCATCGCGCGCGACGGCATGCTCGAGGGGCCTGACCTGTCCGGTCTGGGCCACCTGCTCGAGCGGACAGCGCTGCCGGTGGTGGCCTCGGGCGGCGTGGCCAGCCTGGACGATCTGCGGGCGCTGGCGGGATTGCCGTTGGCCGGCGTCATCGTGGGCAAGGCTCTGGTCGAGGGGCGCTTCAACGTGGAGGAGGCTCTGGCCGCATGCGCACCGTCCGCCTGATCCCGTGTCTCGATGTCACCGACGGTCGGGTGGTCAAGGGCGTCCAGTTCGTCGACCTCACCGACGAGGGCGACCCGGTTGAACTGGCGGCTCGATACGACGCCGAAGGCGCGGACGAGTTGACCTTCCTCGACATCACGGCCTCGTCCGACGCGCGGGACACCATGGTCTCGGTGGTGGCGCGCACGGCGGAGCAAGTGTTCATACCGCTCACCGTCGGTGGCGGCGTGCGGGTGGCCGACGACGCCCGGCGACTGCTCCGGGCGGGGGCCGACAAAGTGGGGGTCAACACGGCGGCGGTCGAACGCCCGGCGCTGGTCCGTGACATCGCCGAGGAGTTCGGCGCGCAGTGCGCGGTGGTGGCCATCGACGCCCGGTCCCGCCCCGCCCCCGAAGGGGGTGGCTGGGAGGTCTACACCCATGGAGGCCGAACCCCGACCGGTCGAGACGCCGTGGCCTGGGCCACCGAATGCGCCGCCAACGGGGCCGGTGAGATCCTGCTCACCAGCATGGACCGAGATGGGACCAAGCACGGGTTTGATCTGGCCCTGACCAGGGCCGTGGTCGATGCGGTGGGCATACCGGTGGTGGCCTCGGGAGGCGTGGGGACTTTGCAACACCTGGTCGAGGGGGCCACCGTGGGCGGGGCCGACGCCGTGTTGGCCGCGTCGATCTTCCATCGCCGGACCTTCACGCTGCCGGAGGCCAAGGCCTACATGGCGTCGCACGGGGTCAACGTTCGACCCGTCTGACCAGGGGCCTGAACTGAGGACGGGCCCTGGTGCGGTACCGTGCGAGGGTGCCTACAACCACGACGAAGAAGGCCGGCGAGCAGCCGAAGGCCGACGAAAAGCAGCCCATTTCCGTGCTGTTCGATCGTGTGCTGGTGCAGATCTCATCGAGTGACGGCGAGCGTCGTTCCCGGGCCGGCATCCTGATCCCGGCCACGGCCCAGATCTCCCGCCGACTCACCTGGGCCGAGACGGTGGCCGTCGGCCCCCACGTACGGTCGGTCAAGGTGGGCGACACCGTCCTCTTCAATCCCGAGGACCGCTTCGAGGTGGAGGTACACGGGGAGGAGTACGTCATCTTGCGCGAGCGGGACATCCACGCCATCGCGTCGAAGCGGAATGACAGCGGGACGGGGCTGTACCTGTGACCGTCGACGGCGTGGCGCCCGACCGTGTCGTGCCCGACGGTGTGGCCCTCCGGGTGGACGAGGCTCTGATGGACGAGGTCGACTTCGACAAGATGGATGGGCTGGTGCCGGCCATCGTCCAGGATGCCGGCGACGGCACCGTCCTCACCATGGCCTACATGGACGCCGAGGCGTTGCGCCGCACCCTGGCGTCGGGTCGATCGTGGTTCTACAGCCGGTCCCGCCACGAGTACTGGCAGAAGGGCGAGACCTCGGGCGACCGTCAGTACGTGCGGGAAGTGCGGGTGGACTGTGACGGCGACGCCCTCGTCGTCCTGGTCGACCAGCACGGGCGGGGCGCCTGTCACACCGGGGAGCGGTCGTGCTTTCACCGCACGATCGGTTCGGGCCCGGGCGTGCCGCGCCCGGACTGAGAGCACCTCACCGTGCTGAGCTTCCAGCCCGATCCGACCGAATTCGCCACGCTGGCCAAAGAGCACGCCATCGTCCCGGTGTGGTGTGAGGTCGTCGCCGACACGCTGACCCCGGTGGCGGCCTTCGCCAACATGGTCGGCCAGGACGACGGGTTCCTGTTCGAATCGGTCGAAGGCGGCGAGCGCTGGGGCCGCTACTCGTTTGTCGGTCGCCGGCCCTTGGCCACGCTGACGGCGCGGGGGACGTCGGTGGACGCCGCCGGCCGCTTGGGGGTCGAGTCGTCGGATCAGGGGATCTTGTCGGCCATCGAGGATCTCCTCTCCCGCTTCCACTCGCCGACGCTGGACGGACTGCCGCCGCTGCACGGGGGACTGGTCGGGTATCTCGGCTACGACGTGGTGCGCGAGATCGAGCGGCTCCCGGCGGTGCCGCCCGACGACCTCGGACATCCCGATGCCGCCCTGGTGGTGATCGGCCAATTCGCCGCCTTCGACCATTGGCGCCAGCGCATCGTCCTGATCGACAACGTGGTGGTGCCCGAGTCGGCGGACCGGTCGACCCTGGCCCGGGCCTACGAGGACGCTTGTGGGCGTCTGCGCCAGTTGGCCGTGGACTGCGCCCGCACCGAGGCGGGAGAGATGATGCCGGCGCCGCTGCCGGGTATCGCCGCGGCCGAGGCCACGCGGACCGTGAGCAGCGAGGAGTACCAGGCCGGGATCGAGTCGGCCAAGGACTACATTCGGGCCGGCGACATCTTCCAGGTGGTGCTCTCCCAGCGCTACGACCTGCCGCTCGAGGCCGACCCCTTCGATGTCTACCGCTCACTGCGGCTGCTCAACCCCAGTCCGTATCTGTACTTCCTGCGCTTCCCCGAGGTGACCGTGGTGGGGGCCTCGCCCGAGCCCATGGTGCGCCTGCGTGACGGCGTGGTGATCTCCCGGCCCATTGCCGGGTCGCGCCCCCGGGGGAGAACGAGCACCACGATCGCCTGCTGGAGGGTGAACTGGCCGAGGACCCCAAGGAGTTGGCCGAGCACATCATGCTCGTCGACCTGGCCCGCAACGATGTGGGCCGGGTGGTGCAATTCGGGACCGAAAAGGTGGACGAGCTCATGATCATCGAGCGCTACAGCCACATCATGCACATCACATCCCAGGTCTCGGGCCAACTGGCCGAGGGGAAGGGGCCCATCGATGTCCTCCGGGCCACCTTGCCCGCCGGGACACTGTCGGGAGCGCCCAAGGTGCGGGCGATGCAGATCATCGACGAGCTGGAGCCGACCAAGCGCGGGGTGTACGGCGGTGTCGTGGGGTACGTGGACTTCTCGGGCAACGTCGATACCGCCATCGCCATCCGGACCATGGTGGTTTCGCCCGACGGGCGGGCCAGCGTGCAGGCCGGGGCCGGCATCGTGGCCGACAGCGACCCGCGGCGCGAGGACGAGGAGTGCGGCCAGAAGGCGCAGGCCCTGCTGGTTGCCGTGGCGGCGGCCCGGGCCATGGCCGCCGATCGGATCGGCTCGTGAGCGGGACCACCGAGATGATCGAGGCCGAGGTGGCGGCGCTCCGTACCGGTGCCGGTGCGTTCCTCCACCGCCGCGACGTGCTGTCGGTCCGGGGAGACGACGCCCAGTCCTACCTGCAGGGCCAGCTGAGCCAGGACATCACCGACCTGGCCGTCGGCGGGACCACCGACTCGCTGCTGCTCGAGCCCGACGGCAAGCTCACGGCGCTGCTCCGGGTCACCCGGCTCGACGGCCTGAGCTACGCCCTCGATGTCGATGCCGGCTTCGGGGCCACGGTCGAGGCCAGGCTCCGTAAATTCCTGCTGCGCTCCAAGGTCGAGCTGTCCCGGCTGGAGTGGCGCTGTCTGGCGCTGCGCGGATCGGAGGTCCAGGAGGCCGCCGCCGGACTGCTCACCGTCGTGGCCGAAGCGGGCGGGTTGGTCCTGCCCTTCGAGTGGAACGGGTGGCGAGGGGTGGATCTCCTCGGACCCACGGACCTGGTGCTCGATCCCACCACCGGTGGCCTTCCCGACGCCATCACCGCGTGCAGCGCCGAGGCGGTCGAGGTGTGCCGCATCGACTCGGGCATCCCGGCCATGGGCAGCGAGTTGACCGACAAGACCATCGCCGCCGAAGCCGGATTGCTGGAGCGGACCGTGAGCTTCACCAAGGGGTGCTACACCGGGCAGGAATTGGTGGCGCGGCTCGATGCGCGGGGCAACAACGTGCCGCGGCGCCTGGTCGGGGTGGTCGGGGGCACCGATCCCGACGGCCCGGCCCTGGCCTACGGCATGACCCTTCACGCCGGAATCGAGCCCCCGGCCGCTGACGACGCCCCGACCGGAGCCGCCGGAGCCGTGGCCGACAAGGTGGTCGGCACCGTGACCTCGGCCGCCTGGAGTACCGAAGTCGGCGCCTGGGTGGCGCTGGGGTACCTCCATCGCACCGTCGAGAGCCCGGGCCCGGTCCGGGTCAGGTCGGGCGACGGACTCGGCGGGTCGCACCCGGCCCGGGTGGCGCCCCTGCCGTTGCTGGCCCTGTAGCTCGTCGCTAGTCCCGGGTGAGCCGGACCACGGGTATGACGCGCACGCCCGCCAATTTGGTCTCGTAGTCGGCGAAGCCCGGCATCCTGGCGGCCTGTTCGGCGAAGATGCGATCCCGCTCCTCGCCCGTGAGCGGCGACGCCGTGGCTCCGAAGGTCTCCCCGCCGAACTCCACTTCGACGTGAGGATGGGCCACCAGGTTTCGGTACCAGTCGGGATCCTTCGGCGCGGCGTTGGCCGAGGCGAAGACGTAGAGCGTCCCGTCGTCACGGGGGAGTGTGACCAACGGGTTGATCCGGGCCGAGCCGGACTTGGCCCCCGTCGTGTGAAGCAGGACGACCGGTGCGCCGGCGAATCCTCCACCAACCACGCCGTTGTTGGCGCGGAATTCCTCGATGATGGTCTGGTTGAAATCGTTGACCGACGACATGATGCGCCCTCCTCAGGCATGGTTGACGAGGCCCAGAAGGTGGGTGGTGCCCCGCTACGCTGGGTTGTCATGCCCACCTACCTGGGGGACATCCTGACATTGCATCGAGCGCGGGCCGAGGCCGATGCCAGGGATCCCGACGAATTGGCTGCACAGGCGGCCGTTCGCCCACCCCCGCGCCCCTTCGCGGCGGCGCTCCGGGGTGGAGGGCTCTCCTGCATCGCCGAGGTCAAGCGGCGGTCGCCGTCCAAGGGCGATCTCGAACCGGACCTTCAACCCGACATGGTGGCGAAGGAGTACGTGGCCGGGGGGGCGTCCTGTCTTTCCGTCCTGACCGATGGGCCACACTTCGGTGGTTCCGCCCACGACCTCACGGAAGCACGCACGGCATCGGGGCTGCCGACGCTCCGCAAGGACTTCACCGTGCAGGAGGCGGACGTGGTCGATGCCCGGCTCATGGGCGCCGATGCGGTGCTCCTGATTGTGGCCGCCCTCGACGACGAGGAGTTGGCTCGCTTTCACGCTCGGGCCGCCGCCCTGGGCCTGGCCGCTCTGGTCGAGGTCCACGACGGCGAGGAGCTGAGCCGGGCCCTGGCCGCCGGAGCCCGGCTCATCGGGGTCAATCAGCGTGACCTCCGCACCTTCGAGGTCGATCAGGAGCGGGCCTGCGCCCTGGCGGCGCGCGTTCCATCCGACGTGGTGGCCGTGGCGGAGTCGGGCATCCGGGATGCCGACGATGCCCGTCGCCTGGCCGACGCCGGGTATGACGCCATTTTGGTCGGCGAGACCCTGGTGCGCGCCGCCGATCGTGCCGCCGTCCTCCGCAGCCTCATCGGGTATCCGGTCTCCGCTCGATGAACGCCACGAACAACATTTACGACACGAGCGAAGAGCTGTTCGTCAAGATCTGCGGCATCACTTCCGAAGCGGACGCGCTCTTGTGCATCAGCCTGGGGGCCGACGCGGTGGGGTTCATCTTCGCCCCCTCCCCGCGCCAGGTGTCCGTGCAGACCGCGGGTGACATCGCCAAACGTCTCCCACCGGAAATCATCACCGTCGGCGTCTTCCGGGACGAAGCACCCCAACGCGTGGTGGACATGGTCCATCAGGCCAGCCTCGGCGCGGCCCAGCTGCACGGTCACGAATCGTCACCGGAGACCAAGTGGATCCGGTCGCAGTTGCCGATGGTGATCAAGGCGTTTCCGGCTGGGGACCGTACCATCAGCCGCTTCGAGGACTTCGGGGCCGACTACCTCCTGGTGGACGGCACCACGCCGGGTTCAGGTGAGGTCTTCGACTGGAGGCTGGCCGAAGGCGTGGCCGATCCGACCCGGATGATCGTGTCGGGTGGCCTGCGGCCCGACAACGTGGCCCAGGCAGTGGCCCATCTCCGCCCGGCCGGTGTCGACGTGGCGTCCGGGGTCGAGGTGTCGCCCGGCCGCAAGGACCCCCTCTTGGTGCGCGAATTCATCGTCAACGCCCGCGCCGCCGAGACCGAGGTGGACGCCCGTGACCCGCTCGACGAGGATCCGGGGCCCGAAGAGCCGTATGACTGGCGCGATGACTGATGACTGATGGCTGATGTGAGCCTGATGGCCGAGCCCGGATCCAATGGCCGGTTCGGGGAGTTCGGGGGACGCTTCGTCCCTGAGTCGCTGATGCCGGCCTGCCTGCAACTCGAGCAGGCCTTCCACGCGGCGTGGGCCGACCCGGCGTACCGCGATGAGCTCAATTCGCTGCTGCGCGACTACGGGGGCCGCCCCACGCCGTTGACCGAGTGTCATCGCCTTTCGGAGAAGCTGGGCGTGCGCGTGCTGCTCAAGCGCGAGGACCTGGCCCACACCGGCTCCCACAAGTTGAACAACGTGGTCGGCCAGGCACTCTTGACCCGGCGCATGGGGAAGCGACGCCTCATTGCCGAGACCGGGGCCGGGCAGCACGGGGTGGCGGCGGCTACTGCCGCGGCCCTCTTCGGTCTTGAGTGCACGGTGTACATGGGCGAAGTAGACACCAAGCGCCAGGAGCTCAACGTCTTCCGGATGGAACTCCTGGGGGCCGAGGTGCGACCGGTGCTGTCGGGGAGCCGTACCTTGAAGGACGCGGTGAACGAGGCCATGCGCGATTGGGTGGCGACCGTGGACCACACCCACTACTGCCTGGGCTCGGTCATGGGTCCGCACCCGTTTCCCTACATGGTGCGCCAGCTCCAGCGGGTGGTGGGCGAAGAGGCGGCGACGCAGGCCCACGCTCTCCTCAACGGGCACCAACCCGACGTGGTCGTGGCCTGTGTCGGGGGCGGCTCCAACGCCGCCGGGACGTTCGCCGGCTTCGTCGACACCAGGGCCCGGCTCATCGGGGTCGAGGCGGCCGGGGGTGCGGCGATCACCAACGGGATCCCCGGCATCCTCCACGGCATGCATTCCAAGCTCCTGCAGGACGAGGCTGGGCAGATCGAGGAGGCTGAATCCATTTCGGCCGGGCTGGACTACCCGGGACTGGGCCCCGAACACGCCCATCTGGCCGCCATCGGACGAGCGGAGTACACCACCGCCGACGATGACGAGGTGCTCGACGCCTTCACGCTGCTGAGCCAGACCGAGGGCATCATCCCGGCACTCGAGTCCGCCCATGCCGTGGCCTGGGTGGCCCGAGCGGCAGGAACAGAGGCGCTTCCCAGTGGCTCGACCGTGCTCATCACCCTGTCGGGTCGGGGCGACAAGGACGTGGCCCAGGTGCGCGAGCTGCTCGGTGGCCGCGCTCATGGTTGAAGCTCGTGCTTGAAACAGCCCTGCGCAAGCAACGGGCGGCCGGGCGCAAGCTCCTGATCCCCTACCTCATGGGGGGCATGACCGACGACTGGGGCCAGGCCCTGGCGGCGGTGGTGGCCGCTGGGGCCGACGCGGTGGAGGTCGGCATCCCCTTCTCCGATCCGATGATGGACGGCCCGGTGGTCCAGGAAGCCTCTCTTCTGGCCCTGCAACGGGGCACCGTCCCGAGCCAGGTGCTGGATGCCATCGCCCGGGCCGACATCTCGGTGCCGGTGGCCGTCATGACCTATTACAACATCGTGTTCCGGGCCGGGCACCGGAGGATGGCCCGCTCGTTGGCCGAGTGCGGGGTGAGCGGAGCGATCCTCCCCGATCTCCCACTCGAAGAGATGGACCCGTGGGCCGACGAGGCCGACGAGGCCGGCGTGGACACCGTCCTGTTGGTGGCGCCCTCGAGTCCGGACGACCGGGTCGAGAGGATCTGCGCCCGGGCCAAGGGCTTCGTCTATGCCGTGGCCCGCATGGCGGTGACCGGAGAGCAGGCCGATGTGGGTGGTGACGCCCGGGCGGTGGTCGAGCGCATCCGGCGTTACACGGACACGCCGGTGTGTGTCGGGGTCGGCGTGTCGACCCCCGAGCAGGCGGCCGAGGTATGTGAAACGGCGGACGGCGTCGTCGTGGGGTCTGCGTTGGTGCGTCGCCTGCTCACCGGCGGCGGGCCTGAGGCTGCGGCCGATTTCGTGGGCTCGTTGCGCACGGCCATTGACTGACAAGGATCTCGCCGGACGACGTCCGTTCGATCCCGACCGCCGACCGGCGACCGCCGACCGCCAATCGGCGACCGGCGATGGTTGGTGGCACACTGGACGGGTGGGTTCGCGCAAGATCAGTCCGCCCGTCTTCGCCGCCATACTGGCCGCGCACGTGGTGATCGCGTCATTCACGTGGCGGGACCTCCGAAGCCGGTCGGCAGTCGAGGTGCGGGGGAGCAAGCGGCTGTGGCGGGTGGCGAGCGCGTTGAACACACTGGGGTCGATGGCCTATTTTCTCATTGGTCGTCGACCGATCGACTGACAGAAAACTCCCTCCCGTGTCGGCGGCGCGGGATCATGTGGCCGCTGAGACTGCTCGGAGTGGCGTGGCGACCGATGGTACGGTCGCCCAATGGCCCGCCCCATCGCCAGCGACACCCCGGTGGACCGCGCTGGCCTCGAGGAGTTCATTCGTCCCCGGCACCACGCCATCCTCAGTACCCAGCGAAGCGACGGCAGTCCGCAGATGTCTCCGGTCACCATGGGCGTCGATCCGGACGGGCTCATGCTGGTGGCCAGCTACCCCGAGCGGGCCAAGGTCCGAAACGTACGACGGAGAGCTCACGCCGCGCTGTGCGTGCTCTCAGATGGGTTCAATGGCCCGTGGGTCCAGGTGTCGGGTTCGGCCAGCGTGGTCGACCTGCCCGAGGCCATCGAAGGCCTGGTGACCTATTTTCGATCCATCAGCGGGGAGCATCCCGATTGGGATGAATACCGCCAGGCCATGATTGAGCAGGGCAAGGTGTTGATACGGGTCGTCCCCGAAGAGTGGGGGCCGATCAGCCAGGGTGGCTTTCCCGCTCGGCTCGATGCCTCTTGATCGAGGCCGAACCCAAAGCCGAAACCGAAACTCGAAGCCCGAAGTGAGGCCAAGGCGACTCGACGAGGGCCCGAACGATCAGGTGAAGGAGTGGAAGAAATTGATGATCAGCGTGTTGGCGCTGATCTGCTGGGTGGTGAAGCCGACACCGGTCGTGACCTTGGCCCCGGGCCATTCATGGCCTCCGCCACTGATCGTGTAGAAGGTGACCGACGTGCCGGGAGCGCACGAGAGCCACTGTGACCGCGAGACCTGGGAGCCGATGCGCGTGACGGTTGGGGTCTTGGGCTGGCAGCGGTCGAGCTTGACCCAGTCGGCCATGTTTCGCACCGTGCCCTTTACCGAATGGGCATCGAGCTTGATCCCGGGCAGCTGGCTCTCGACCGTGTTGTTCTGATACGTCACCGCGGGATCGGCGGTCCCGTGCAGGGCGAGCAGCGGCTCCGGTCGAGTGCACCCGAGTTGGTAGTCCACCGCCACAGTGGCGATGGCCCGGATCTGGCTCTGGTGGGCGCAGGCGTAGAGGATGGCGAAAGCGGCGCCGGAGGAGAACCCGCTGGCGAACACGGCGCGCTGATTGACGCAGTAGGAGCGCATCAAGGCGTTGATCAGCGAGTTGACGAAGGTGGCATCGGTGCCGCGCCCGCTGTACTGAAAGCCAGCCTCAGGGCCTTGATTCTGCGGCACGACGACGAGGTCCCCGGCCCGAGCCCCTTGGGCCGGGAAGTTGGTCTTCGCGCTGAAGTCGGCCGGGTTGTCGCCGTCCCCATGGAACAAGAAGATCAGCGGGGTAGGCCGGCTCTTCTTGTACGTCGGGGGCACGGTCAGGGCATAGGTGCCCGTGACCGCGCCCTGGTTGAGGCTGAGTGTCCCGGTGCGGCCCGGGGCAACCGGGAGGGACGCCGATGCCGATCGGTGGCAGCCGGTCGAGCCGGTCAACCCGGACGACCCGGACGACCCGGTGGTCGTCGTGGTAGTGGTGGTGGTGGTAGATGTGCTGGCCGCGGCGACTGCAGCGGCCGACGGCGCCGGGTCCACGGGGAGCGCCAGCGCCAGCAGCCCCGCCGCTGGAAGGAGAACCCCCAGGGCCCGCCGGCCCCGGTGGTGGGTCAACGGCGAGGCGGCCGGATCACCAGGCAGCCATTGTGTCCGCCGAAGCCGAACGAGTTCGACAGGACGGCCGTGGGCTCCCACGGCCGCGGATCGCCGTGCACGAGATTCAGCGAGATTTCAGGGTCGTGCTGTTCGTAGCCGGCGGTGGGGGGGATGGTGGCGTGGTGAATGGTCAGAACCGACGCCACCGCTTCGATGGCACCGGCGGCCGCCAAGCCATGGCCGGTGACCCCCTTGGTGGAGGTGACGAGTGGACCGGGCTCGCCGAAGACCTTGTTGATGGCCCGTGACTCAGACAGGTCGTTGAGCGGGGTGGAGGTGCCGTGTGCGTTGATGTGGCCCACGTCGTCCACCGCAATGCCGGCGTCGGCCAGGGCCAGTTCCATACAGGCCACCGCGCCGGACCCGTCGGGGGAGGGGGCGGTGATGTGGTGGGCGTCGGCCGTACTGGCGGCACCGGCGAGTTCGGCGTAGATGGTGGCTCCCCGGGCGACGGCCCGATCCCAGTCCTCCAGGAGCAGACGCGGCGGCCCCTTCGGTCATGACGAAGCCGTCGCGGCGAGCATCGAACGGGCGTGAGTTGCCCGAGGTGGAAAGCGCGGTCATGTTGGTGAAGGCGGCGATGGCGACGGGATGCATGCTGGCCTCGGCTCCGCCGCCGACGGCGATGTCACACCGACCCGAAGCGACCAGGCGAGCGGCGGCGCCGATGGCATGGGATCCAGCGGCGCAGGCGGTGACGATGACTTCCGATGGCCCGTGCCAACCCTGGCGCATGGAGATCCCGGCCGCACCGGCGTTGGCCATCATCATGGGAACGAGTCGAGGTGAGACCCGCCGGGCACCCTTCTCGCTGTACACCATCACCTGTTCGGCCAGGGTGTCGAAGCCGCCGACGCCGGTGGCGAAGATGACTCCGGCCTTGGCCGGATCGGCGTCAATTTCTCCGGCGTCCTTCACCGCCATGTCGGCCGCGGCGATGCTGAACTGAGCGAAGCGGTCGAGTTGGCGCGCTTCCTTGCTCCCGAACCACTGCTCAGGTTCGAAGTCTCGGACCTCGCCGCCGACGACCGACGGGGTGAGCAGGCCCTCCCAGAGCGCCTCGACACCGGTCCCGCAGCAGGTCACCGCTCCCAGACCGGTGATAGCGACCCGTCGACCCGGTATGGGGCCGTCCGATCCCCAGCCCAGTTGCATCAGAGCTTGCCGTTGATCAGATCAAAGGCCTGACCGATGGTCGAGATGTCCTCCAGTTCGGTCTCTTCGACCGTGATGTCAAAGGCCTCCTCGAGGGCCATGACCAGTTCCACCAGGTCGAGGCTATCTGCGTCGAGGTCGTCGGCGAACTTGGCCTCTTTGGTGATCTTGTCCGCTGGTACCTGGAGTACCTCTACGGCGCACTCGCGAAACTTCTCGAACGCTGCGTCGCTGTCCACTATGTGCTCCTTGTTCTCTTCGTTTCTCGAAACGCTACAGGCCCATGCCGAGGCCGCCGTCAACGGGTATGACAGCCCCGGTGACATAGCCCGCCGGATCGGAGGCCAGAAACCCGACCACGCTGGCCACGTCGTCGACCGTACCGGCTCGCCCCAATGGGACCTGCGCGGTCATCAGGGCCAGGCGGTCCTCCCCCAGGGCGGCCGTCATGTCGGTCTCGACGAACCCCGGCGCCACCACATTGACGGTGATCTGGCGGCTGCCCACCTCACGGGCCATGGCGCGTGCCATGCCGACCAGACCCGCCTTTGAGGCGGCGTAGTTGGCCTGACCCGGTAGCCCTACGTAGGCGCCCACCGACGAGAGGAAGATGACCCGCCCGTGGTGGAGGCGCAGCATCTTGGCGATAGCTCGTTTGGCCACCCGGAATGAACCGGTCAGGTTGGCGTCGATCACCTCGCTGAAGGCTTCCTCACTCATGCGCATGACCAGCCCGTCGCGGGTGATGCCGGCGTTGGCCACCAGCACCTCGACCGGGCCCCAGTGGTCCTCGACGGCGGCGAAAGCGGATTCGACCAGGTCGGGATCGGTGACGTCGCAGCGGACGGCGAGGTAGCGCTCGGAGTCAGCTCCGGCCGGGGCGGCGGGAGGCTCTTCCGATCGAAAGGTGGAAGCCACCTGATCCCCGTTGGCCAGGAACCACCGCACGCAGGCGCCCCCGATCCCCCGGTTGCCGCCTGTCACCAGGACCACCGCCATCAGCTGGCGTCCGGCACGCGAAGCCATACCAGCGGTTGGCCGTCTTGCACGCGTTCGCCGGCCACGGCCATCCACCGGATTACCTGCCCACCAAAAGGAGTACGTACGTCGGTGATGCCGACCCGGCCGATGAGGTCACCCACCTCGACCATCGAAAGCGGGCTGTCGTCTGCGCCATTGTCGGTTCCCGGCAAGAGGCCGGTACCGGGAGCCCGGAGCGACTCCTCGGGGGAGAAGATGCCGCCACCCGGGCTGACCACCACCCGTTCGGACATGTAGAGGTGCTCACCCTGGTGCAGCGCTGGCTCGGCCCGCCATGTGCCGGCGGCGCCAATGGTGTCCATCAGGGTGTCCAGGTCTTCCGGCTTGGTCACCGACAGCGACTGAATTTCCGGCAGGCTGCGCTTGGCCAGGCCACTGAGCACCGCCCCGGGGCCCAACTCGACCAGGGAGGTGAGCCCCAGGCCAGCGAATGTCTCCAGGGTCTGTCGCCACCGAACCGGGCTGCAGAGCTGCGCCGAAAGGAGCCCAGGCCAATCGGCGGGGTCGTCGTGCACGCGGGCGTCGACGTTGGCTACCACCCGGACCTCGGGGGTGAGGAAGGTCACGGCGGCCAGCGCTTCGCGCAGAGGGGCCCGGGCCGCCCGCATGAGGGGGGTGTGGAAGGCACCGGAGACGGCGATGGGCATCACCTTCTTGGCGCCCAATTCCTTGGCCAGCGCGCCGGCCGTGGCCACGGCCTCCCGGGTGCCGGCGATGACGACCTGGCCCGGGGCGTTGTAGTTGGCCACCCAGACGTCACCCTCGGCGCGCTGGCAGGCTGCTTCAGCGTCGTCATCCGAGATGCCCAAGAGGGCGGCCATGGTGCCTGGCGCGTCCTCACCGGCCCGGGCCATGGCGTTGCCGCGGGCCACCACGAGGCCGATGCCGTGCTCGAAGGTCAGTGCCCCGCTGGCCACCAGGGCGGTGTACTCGCCCAGACTGTGGCCGGCGCAGGCGGCCGGGGTGAGACCGACCCGCTCGACCGCATCGAGGATGACCAGGCTGAGCACCGTCGTGGCCAGTTGGGCGTTGGCCGTTTGGGTAAGTTCCTCCATCTCGGCACGGAGGAGGAGGTGCGACAGATCGCGATTGGTCGCCGCGGATGCCTCTTCGACCACTTCCCAAGAGGGATGGTCGACCCATGGCTCGCCCATGCCGGAGCGCTGAGAACCTTGTCCTGGGAAGGTAAAAACCAACACGGCTACGACGTCTCCATTCGTCGGCGAACGCCCCGGTGGGAGGGCTCGGGGCGTTGAGATCCCCAGTGTGGCACGCCGCTATCCAAAGAGTGGCATTACGGCCGTTCAGTTGTTGCGCGACCCGCAACAGATCGTACCGCTAGTAGCACCTTTTCCTATTCCGGCTAAGAGGTCCGTGCCGTTGGTGCCTGAGATACGGGTTTCTCCGGGTACGACCGGTGGCGTACCCGGGGAGGTTCGAAGGGTGAGCTGTTCGTGCGACGGCCCACCGCTTCCTCCGCCTGCTGAGCCGGTCGGCGCGTCGAGTACTGGCGCTCAGGACGCTTCGGCCCTCTCTCTGCGTCGGTCTGGCCCAACCGCAACCAAGGTGCAACGTCGGTGCCCCAAGCCTGCACCTTGTCGCGGCCATGCTGTCGCCAGGCGGACGACCCCGGGTGTGGCCGCTCTTGGCGGGGACGGCCGCACGCGGGGTTCGTATCGAATCGAATCTCAAGGGACGGGACTCAACGTGACAGCACCGGACAGGCAAGCTCTTTCGACCCTTCGGCGGATGCGGAGCACACTGTCGGGTCGGTCGCGCAGCGAGCGCGGCGCCGCCATGATCGAATACGCCCTCTTGGTGGGCCTGATCGCAGTGGTGGCGGTGGTCGGCGTCGCCTTCTTGGGCACCTCGGTGAGCAACCTGTTCACCCACGCCAACAGCTGCCTGAGCACCCAGGGCGACACCAGCACCCAGAGCGGGACCAGCCAGCTCAGCATCGCCAACTCGCAGATGAGCAACCAACTGGGCAGTGGGAACCAGCTGAGCACCGGTCAGCGAATCAACTCGGGCACCACCCCACCGGACGCGCCAGCCTGCGCGGCCACCGCGAACAACGGGAACCAGCAGCAGATTCTCCAGCTGTTGCGTTAGATGCCATAGACCAGCTCCGCGCCGCCGCGCCGCGCCGCCGCGCCGCCCCGTCCCGGCTCGGTGGGCACAGGGTGCACGGTGGGGAGCCCACCGAACCCGAGCGGGACTCTGACGCAGAATGGGCCGTCCTGGCGCCGATGGTCAACCTAAACGCCGTGGTTGAACGCACGCTGAAGATGGCCTGACAGCACGGGGAGGACGGCCAGTCCCTTTGTGTCGGGTCCGGGTATGCCCAGTTCCGACAACGCCGGCATCCACCGTTTCGTCGCCGGGCCGCCGTAGCGTGTTCGCCACTTCAGGGGTTCCCTGATGACCGCTGTTCGAAGGAGAGCCGCAGGTGCACGTTGTCGTTCGCCCTCACCTGATCAGTCGTGGCGTGCTCGCAGTGATGGTTGTCTCCGCCGTGGTGGGCGTGCTGGCGACTGGAGTCATCCACCCTTCGGTGGCGTCGGCTGATCCCACACCGTCATGTGACGCAACGACATGCACGGTCAATTTCCTGCCGGCTGGGTCCACCCAACAGTGGAGCGTGCCTGCCGGGGTCTCGTCGGTGACGGTCAGCATGGCTGCAGGATCTGGTGCCTCATCTGCCGCGGGGGGCGTTGGCGGGGCCGGTGGCGGAATGGTGGCGACGGTGCCGACCGAGTGGGGCGAAACGTTTTCGGTCGTTGTCGGGACAGCCGCCGCCAACGGCGGCGGTGGCTTCGGCGGTGGGGGTGCTGCCGGACCTGCCAGTCCCGGGCCCGGGGTAGGTGGCGGCGGTGGTGGTGGTTCGTTCGTGTTTGAGGCGTTCCCGACGTCAACCGTGCTTCTCGCCGTAGGCGGTGGCGGGGGCGCCGGTGGCGACAGCAGCGAAATCGCCGGTGCCGGCGGAAGCAATGGCCCAGGCTCCGATGCGACCACAACCAACCAAGATGGCACCGTGGTCGGTCTGGGCGGCACCCTGGCCGCCGGGGGTGGGGGCGGAGCCGGCAACCAGGGGCCCTCAGCCAAGGGCTCGGCCGGCGGCGGGCCGGCGATGACACCCAGCAACCCCGGAGCCGGCGGTAGTGGCGGTAATTCGTTTCTGGGGTCCGTGAGCTCGGGCGGGGGCGGAGGCGGGGGTTACTTCGGCGGCGGGGGCGGCGGCGTCGACGATCCGTCGGGCATCAATTCAGGAGCCGGCGGGGGCGGTTCGGGCTTCAACGACCCGAGTACCAACGTGGTCTCCAAGTCGACCAACACCGGCGACGGCGCGGTCACCATCACCTACCCCGTCCCGGCTACGACGACGACATCAGGGGTCTTGCTCGACGCCACCAGCGGTGCTGCGATCCCCAACAGTTGCGTCGTGTTCTCACCGGCCGCTTTCCCCGGCCGAACCAACTACGACAGTGTGGGGGAAGACGGCACGTGGTCATTTGATACGGCCGAGTCCGGCCCGTTCGACTTGGCCTTCTACACCACCGCCAACGGGGACTGCGCGCAACCGATCCTCCCCACACCTGTGCCCTCCTGGTACATCAACCAGCCCTTGAGCGGGACCGATGAGCACGTCATCACCCCGCCTCGCGGGGCCACGACGGTCGACGCCGGCACCTCGGGCATCGTCGCCTGCCTCGGTGCGACTGCCCTCCCGACAGCGGCCTGCGCCACACCGCAGGTGGTCCTGTCGGGTCACGTCGACACCACCGGCCCAGTGCCGTTGCCCAACGTCTGCGTGTTCGTGGTCGATGCCAGCGGCAACGGCGGTCAGGCAATGACGGACGCGCAGGGCAACTGGAGCGTCTCGGGCCTGCCGGCCGGCTTCAATGTCGTCGTCGTCTTCGTCCCGTTCTTCAGCGGCACCAAGGGCCCTTGCAAGGGCAACGGCGGCGGGAGCGGGCCACCCGTGCCCGGGCCCGGTCAACTCCAGCCCGTCTTCTACGGCAACATCTGGGCCAATCTCGCCGATCCCACCTTTCTGAACAACCCCTATCCATGGGGGGTCGCGCGCGGGGCCATCACCTTGAGCGCGCCCACCGTTAACGTCGACGCCTGCATCACCAACGCGGCCGGCACCGTGGTCCCAAGACCGAGTTGCAGCCCGACTGCTGCGGTCGTGGCGGCGAAAGGTCAGACCACGCCGGCGGCTGCGGCGCCCAGTGGATCTCCATTGTTGGCCTTCACCGGCGCCACCTTCCTCCCACTCGTGACGTTCGGATCCGGTCTGCTTCTCGCCGGCCTGGCCCTCCTCGCCATCTCTTGGACCGGCCGGCGACGCTGGCTGCACTGCCATTTGCGCGTGAGCGCGGTCCCTCTGCGCCATACGAATCGTCGCACCGGACCCCTGAGTCGGATCAGGTTCCCCTCAGGTCTTTTTTTCCAACAATCACGTCGCCGGCGGACACAGCGCTGAACCCCCTCGGGATCGTTGCCGGTCCAAGGACGAAGGAGGGACTTGAACTCCCCTCGGGCCCCTTGTATCTGGCGACGACTGATCGCCGCACGTCCAAGGGCACCAAATGGGGTCCGAGACGCGCTGCGACCTGTCCGGCGAACGAGGGCACCTTGTACTTCCCCGCGCCAGACTGAAGGCCGTCGATCTGTGGGGCATGGCGAAAGGTGGGCACGGCAGCATGAAGGTGACGATCCTCGATGACTACTTCGACACCCTCAGAACCCTCAAGTGCTTTGAAAGGCTCGACGGTCACGACGTCACGGTGTGGACCGATCACGTCGAAGACGCAACGAAACTAGCCGAACGACTCGCCGACACCGAGGCGTTGGTTCTGATCCGGGAGCGCACCATGATCCGCACGGCACTCCTGGAAAAGCTGCCGCGGCTGAAACTCATCAGCCAACGGAGTGTCTACCCCCACATCGACATACACACTTGCACTGCACTCGGTATCGTCGTGTCCTCCAACCTCCATCAAGGACTACCGTCCTACGCCACCGCCGAATTGACCTGGGGGCTCGTCATCGCCGGAATGCGGCGGATCCCCCAACAGGTCGCATCCATGAAGCGAGGCCACTGGCAGGACGGAGTTGGGCATTCGCTCCGGAACAGAACGCTTGGGATCTACGGATATGGGCGGATCGGCAAGGTGGTCGCCGACTATGGCCGGGCATTCGGCATGAAGGTGGTGTTCTGGGCCAGCGATGACTCAAGGAAACGGGCCCAGGAAGAGGGAATGCAAGTGGCCGAATCCAGGAAGTCGTTCTTCGAGAGAAACGACGTGATCTCGCTTCACATGCGGCTTGTTGAAACCACACGAGGCGTCGTTACTCGCAGCGATCTCGAAGGGATGAAAATGTCGGCGTTACTTGTCAACACCAGCCGGGCTGGACTCATTGAGCCGGGCGCACTCATCGGGGCGTTGACGACAGGCAGACCTGGAATGGCGGCCGTCGATGTGTATGAAACCGAACCTCTCACCGACACAGCTGATCCGCTTCTCCAGATGGAGAACGTCATCTGTACGCCGCACATCGGATACGTCTCCACCGACGAGTGGGAAATCCAGTTTTCCGACATCTTCGACCAGATCAACGCATTCGCTGCCGGTGAACCCTTGAATGTCGTGAACCCCGAGGTGCTGGACAATCTCCGTCGGCGCTGATGCCCTCGCCTGGACCACCAAGGTGCGGGTACTGGGGTGAACCGATTCTGTATGGGGATTGTGGAGTCGCACTCCCAAGCCGAAGGGAAGGGCGGTGGATTCCTAGTTGCGCCACGGGTCGTCTAAGACCCCAAGCTGAATGAACAGGCCGAGCTTGTCGGCTCCGATCCATTCCCTGACGACCTTGTCGCCCTCGAAGTGCATGATGGTGACCACCCACTCCTCCACGGCCCGTCCCGTAGGGGCCCGGTCCACGTACCCCCCCGTGTCGGTGCCGCGGAATGTGAGCCTGAGGACGACCGTGTCGCCAGCCACGATCAGCTCCTCGACGTCGAGGTGGAGATCGGGAAAAGCACTGTGGTAGCGGCGGATCGGCTCGATTCTGGCCGCGGGTCCTGCCCCAAACTGATTGACGTATTTCTCGCTGTAGAGATTGGCAGCCGCTTCGTAGTTTCGGGCATTCCAGACCTCGTCAACGAACCTCCGCACTTGGATCTCGCGCTCAGCAACCCCCATCGTTCACCGTGTTCCTTTGCCGTAGAGATTTCAGAAGATCGCCGCGCTCATGCAGCGTTCCCGACCACCTGCCTGCTCGGCGTGAGCTGATCGTCGACCCAATGTCACTCGCCACGCTAGTTCCGGGGGATTGTCCCCGTGGTGCCGAGGCGTCCCGCCGACCCCGGCGTTGTGGGGAAGTCAGGCAAATCTGACCGGTCAGATCAATATTCGAACCACCCAACGTGCCGATCAGCTCTCAAGGGATTCGGCGAGGCGCGCAAGGGTGACGCTCATGGTCCGACGGTTTCGCTCCGTTCGGTCATCCACACCAGAAGTCTCCCTGCTGAATTCCATGACGGATTCAGGCCGCAGGTCCTCACTCCATTCGGTCACACGGCATCCCGACTCGGTCGGCTCGATGCGGTATCCCCAGGTCGCGTAGTGGAAGTCCATCATCGAGCACTCAAACACGAATGCCCGGCCAGGGTCGGCCTCGATGACCTTGCCTTGCGTGGTCCACTGGTGCTCGTCGTGCCGGTTGTGGCCGTCGAAGGTAGCGCCGACGACCGGACCGTCGTAGCTCTCGTGCCACTCGCAGGCATGGCATTCCTCAGACCACTCGCCCATGCGTGTCACGTCTGAGATGGCGACGTATACCCGCTCGGGTGGGGCGGCGATGTCGCGGGAGACCTCGAGCCTCTTGGTCATGAAACGAAGTCCACTACAGGCGCCTGATAGGTGTCGAGCCGAGTCGGCGACTCACTGGCGGCGTACCCGGCGCTCCGTGAATAGTCCGATTGACCTATTTCCGTCATACCCTTCAGCCAATCAGAATTACTTCGGCGGATCTGCTCCAAGCCGTCGGCCATCTTCAGCTTTCGTTGCCCTTGTCTTCGAGGTCCGCGGCCACGGTGTCGTAGCCGGCACTCGTCAATATTCGGCGCAAGTCGACGAGTTGTTGTCCGTCGATATCCTTGGCACTCGGACGCCTGAGAACCTCGGTCTCTTGGCCGATGCGGAACAGAAACATGTCGTCGTGCTGTTGTTCGATGGATCCGACTTCTTCGAGCAATGATATGACATCGTGCCATTCGACGTTGTGGTTCGTCTTTTGCTGAAAGATCTGTAGCAGTGTGTCTCGATGATGGCCGCTGAGATGCTCGGGCCCTGAGAATGACGACATCGGGATCCTCTCGTCGTGGTGAAGACCTCAATGTAGCGAGAGTCCCCGATTGGCGCGAGATCCCGAAGGCCTCAACCATTTCTCGCCCATGTAATCCGTCCCGCGCGATGGCGAAGACGGTGTGAGAGGTAATCAGAGTCCGGGAACCCGCGCGGTCCCGGTGTCCTGCCTGAACTGTTCGGAAGTAGGGCACTTAGCTGCTGGCGTGCAACGCCTAGGGTCGATCCGGCTTTCCCGAGCCCGCGAATTGGGGCGGTCCCCGGATGTCCGGATAAAGCACCGGCCTGGGTTCACGACCCGATCGGTCGTTCGGCGGGGGACCGCTGAAGGCGGGTTGTCTCCGGGAGTCCTAGGCGAAACAATGTGACCCGTCACCACCCATCGCCTCACCTCGGGAGTTCCCACATGACCTCCACCGGCCCGAAGATCACAGCCGGGATAACCACGAAACACAGTCCCCGCTCGATCGAGGAAACCGTGGCCAGACTGACCGAACTGATCGCTGGCCGAGGTATGAAGCTCTTCGACGTCATCGACCAGTCCGCCGAAGCCCGCAGCGTCGGACTCCACCTGCGTCCTACCACCCTGGTCATTTTCGGTAGTCCGGTCGCTGGGACCACCGTGATGGACGCAGCCCCACTCGCCGCTCTTGACCTACCCCTCAAGGTTCTGGTCTGGGCGGATGGAGACCAGACCAAGGTCTCATACACCTCTCCCAGTGCGTTCGCCGACCGCTACACACTCGACCCCGACCTGGCACACAACCTCGCCGGGATAGATCCACTGACTGACGCTGTCGTCTCCCCATAAGCACCACACTCACGCCTCGTCCTGGCAGTGAATTGAAGTGGGGCACCGTGAGCAGTATCCCAACTTGCCTAGAGTTGGTTCATGCTGATCATCGCAGGCAGCTTGATCCTTGATCCCACCCACCGAGCAGCCTTTCTTGCTTCAAACGCGGACGTCGTTGGCCAAGCTCGTCAAGCCAAGGGGTGTCTTGATTTCGTGCAGGCGGCCGATCCGCTTGACCCCAGCCGGATCAACATCTTCGAGCGCTGGGATACGGAGGACCACCTGCTCGCCTTTCGTGGCGCGGGGCAGCCCTCCTCCGATTCGCCGCCGATTCAGTCGGCGGACGTCATGCGGTACGTCATCGCTGCGGTCCAGGAGCCCTGACTTACCGTGTGACGACCGATTCTTGCTCCTCGAGTTCAACGACGCTTCAACAAGCGCCCCGCTCCCGATGCGTTCGGGGCAGGTAGTTGTTGTGGATCGGATAGTCGCCGTGCGGTGCGCTCGGGACAATGATCGGTACGAGCACAAGTTCAATCCGGCGCGTCCCGGACCTCCGGTGTGTCGCAGTTTCCGAGGCGGCGTACGCCCTGCGATCTTGTCGTCATGACTGACCGACCCACGACTGTCACCATTCCGGGGGATGCGCCGATAGCCGTTGAATTGCGTTCCGCCGTGCACGGCGGTGACGTTGACCTGGTAGGGCGCCTCCTTTCGGGCAACCCTGATCTGGCCAGGGCGAGGTTCGTAGCCAGAGGCGGCAGCGGCACCGGGCTCCATTTCGTCACAGATTGGCCTGGTTACTTCCCAAACGCGCCCGCCATCGTGAACCTGCTGATCGACGCCGGTGGCGATCCCAATGCCGCTTCCAGCGGTCCGGGAAAGCCGGAGACGCCTCTGCACTACGCCGCGAGCAGCGACGACGTCGATGTTGCCGCCGCACTTATTAACCGAGGCGCGGATCTTGAAACACCCGATGGCTCAATCGGCACCCCTCTGGACAATGCCATCGGTTATGGGTGCTGGCACGTCGCTCGCCTCTTGGCGACGCGGGGCGTTCGAATCGAAAAGGTCTGGCACGCGGCTGCTCTCGGCTTACTGGATATCTTGGAGAATTTATTGGTGCCCGGGATCGACCGAGAAGAAATCTCAAAGGGCTTCTGGCACGCGTGCGGCGCTGGTCAACGCCGTGCCGCAGAACGCCTGCTTACTGCGGGTGCCAATCTCGACTGGGTCCCCGACTATGCAGAAGGAACGGCGTTGGATGCCGCTACTGGTCTCGGGACTCAACAAGAGAACGTGATCGAGTGGTTGCGGTCCATCGGCGCACACTCTGCCCAGGTTGAGGAATAACAACCGAATGGGCTGTGGTTCGCCACCGAACTCAGATCATGGAAATGATCAGCGGACAGAGGTATCGGGTCGAGGGCAGCATGGCCGCCGAGATTGATACCCGGACGACATTGCTCAACTGGCGGACGAAATGAGCCGTTCTGAGTCTTAGTGCCCGCTCCGGATCCGTGGAAGCTAAGGAAGCTGGGCCCTGCTTACCCCTATCTCGGGGCTCACCACGGACCCGTGCGGGACTGACGCGGGACAGAGCCATCCGGCGCTTGATTCAAAGCTAACGGCCCCAAATGTGGAGAACCTTGGAACCGAGTTACAGGTCGATTGCGATGGAGTGACGGAATGGGAGGGCTTCGGTCCGTTGCGCGTCAAGTCTCAATCCGAAATCGTCCAACCTCCGGTGTCGCGTCGAACGTGGAATTTGCAATCCTGGATCATCGTTGGTTTCGCCGTTGTCGTCGATCTTCCAGATTTTGAGCACTCGTTGTCTGGTCCGTAGATGGTGAACGTCTCGGGTCTGTGCGGTCCGTCTGGATTCGCCTCCACCTACTTGTGAAAGCGACCAATCGCTCAAACTTTGACCCGGTCATGGAGTTCATCGGTGAATCTTGAACGCAGGCATTGCCACCCCTCCGCCGATGAAGATTGCAACGTCCTCGGCCTGATTGAAACTGGCACCGACTCGTCCAGGGACGCGGTCCGTGATCCGGAGGTCAACGTCGTTGCCCCGATCTCAGGCGCGAAAGAGATCCTCGAGGGCTGCGAGGCGTTCGGGCCGCATTGCGAGGTATGGGCGGCCGGCCTTCATGACAAGCTGCCGCAACTTCAGACCTCCAGTTGTGACCGTTGTGATCACGAGCGGTACTTCGTGTTGTTTCACAGAGGCGCAACTGTTTGACCAGCCGGTATGTTGCTCAGAATGCGTGCCCGGAGCGGGACTTGAACCCGCACGTCCTTTCGAACAACGGCTTTTGAGGCCGCCGCGTCTGCCGATTCCGCCATCCGGGCCGGAGCGTTGATCCTACAAGGCGCCATCTACGGTGAGGGGATGGGAGGCTCCGAGCAGTGAGGCTGACCGGCGTGGAACTGGTCCGGGTCGAGATCCCGTTCCTGGCGGAGATCGGTACGGCGGCGGGCACCCATCGAAAGCGCTCCCTGCTCTTTGTGCGGGTTGCAACGACCGAGGAAGACGGTTGGGGCGAGTGCGCCGCCATGACTGAGGGGACCCTGGTCGACCCGAGCGTGCACGAAGTGGCGCGGGCCGTCGAGGGCCGAGGAGTGTCTCGCCTGACCGACGCCAGCCGCGCCCGGGGCGGGCATCTGCCGGCCGGAAACGAGATCACCCAGTTGTTCGGAGGCTCGGCGATTGACCGCATGGTGGGGGCCACCTTTGAGATGGCGGTGCTCGATGCCGAGCTGCGCCTGGCCGGGAGATCCCTGGCTGACTCGTTGGGCGTCGGCCCCGGCTTCCGGACGATGCCGCTGGGAGCGGCGGTCGGCATCCCGGCCGATCGAGATGTCGGCGCACTGCAGGCGAGGGTGACGGGTGCAGTGGAACGGGGGTCGTCGCGGGTACGCCTCAAGATCGCTCCCGGTTGGGACGTCGAGCCAGTGAAGGCCGTACGCCAAGTCCATCCGGAACTCACCATCCAAGCTGACGCCAACGGGTCGTACAGCTTGGAGGCCGATCCGGACGATCCGCACGCTGCGATTCGTTTGGGGGAGCTGGCCCATTTCGACGTGCGGTGTGTCGAGCAACCGCTGCCGCCGGGCGACCTGGTGGCCCACGCCGAGCTACGCCGGCGCATTGGCGTGCCCATCTGCCTGGACGAGTCGCTTTCATCCCCTCGGCGGGTGCTCGATGCCCTGCGCAACGAAGCGTGCCAGGTGGCGTGTCTCAAGCCGGGGCGCATGGGCGGCATCGTCGCCGCCCGGCAGGCTCACGCCGCCTGTGTGGCCGCCGGCGTCTCCGTCTTCGTCGGGGGGTTCTTCGAAGCCGGCCTGGGCCGTGCCGCCAACCTGGCTCTGGCCGCCCGACTGGCGCAGAGTGCGGTCGGGTTGGTCGGTGACCTCAGCGATCCAGCCGATTACCTCGAGGTCGATCCCTGCGGGTACCCCGGAGTGCGGCAGGGTCATGTCGAGGTGCCGGAGCAGCCGGGAGTTGGGCACCCCCCTGGCCAGGAACTCCTCGACGATTTGGGAGCGCAGCGTCGCTGGTTCCCAGCCACGTACACTTGACGCTCCATGCAGCGCGCCCTGCTCGAGCGACGGATCAGAGATGTCCATGCCAGATTGGTCCGCGCCCGCGAGGAGCTGGCGGTGCTCGACGAGCAGCTGGAAGTCGTCCTCGAATCGGCCGATGAGGCCCGTGTCCGCTCGCTGGTCTCGGAGACCCCGCTGGCGGCCCATGAGCACAGCGAGGCCAAGCGGCATGCCGACGCCATGGTGAGGGCCCGGGCGGCCCAAGCCAGCGCGGTCATGGAGCTCGAACGTCGCCAAGACGAGTTGTTGGCCAGCGTGGGTACCGGTCGTTGATGATGAGCAAGACGGACAAGACGGACAGACGACGCGACAAGACGGACAAGACGCGACAAGCGGACCTTGGCTCGCGTCGTCATCGCCGAAGACGAGGCCATCATCCGACTCGACCTCAAGGAGATCCTGACCACGGCCGGCTACGACGTCGTGGGCGAGACCGGGCGGGGTGACGAGGCGGTGCTGCTGGTGGAAGAGCATCAACCGGATCTGGTCATTTTGGACATCAAGATGCCGGGTATGGACGGGCTGGGGGCAGCCCGAGAGATCACGTCGCAGCACAAGGTGGCCGTGTTGCTGCTGACCGCGTTCAGCCAACGCGATCTGATCGAGGAGGCCCGTGACGCCGGCGTGGCCGCCTACCTGGTCAAGCCCTTCCAACCGCGTGAGTTGTTGCCGGCCATCGCCGACGTGTTGGCTAAGGTCCGCCAGGAATGGGCGATCGATGCCGAGGAAGAAGGCCAGGGGTCGGAGGACAAGATCGCCACCCGCCGTGTGGTCGATGAGGCCAAGACCGTCCTCATGGACGGCAATGATCTGCCTGAGGAAGAAGCGTTCAGCTTCATTCAACAGACGGCTATGCGGAATCGCACTCGGATGCGTGACGTAGCCCAGCAGATCGTCGACGGCACGCTGGCACCCTGAGTGCCACCGGTGGAGGAACGCCCCCGCACACTCTTTCTCCTCGACGGGATGTCGCTGGCCTTCCGCGCTTTTTTCGCTCTGCCCGACACGTTGGCCACGTCGTCGGGAGTGGTGACGAACGCTCTCCACGGCTTCGTCTCGATGTTGACGTACATCGTTCGGGAGCACCAGCCGGGCGCGTTGGCGGTGGCCTTCGACCTGCCCGGTGACACCTTCCGCGACGAGATGGTGGAGGGCTACAAGGCGGGGCGGGCCACGGCGCCCAACTCGCTCCCGCCGCAATTCGAGATGATCCGCCTGGTCATGGACGCGCTGGGCATTCCGGTGGTCGAAGCCCCGGGCTACGAAGCCGATGACGTGTTGGCCACCCTGGCCACCGAAGCCCGGGATCGCCAGTGTGACGTGGTGGTCGTGACTGGAGACCGCGACAGTTTCCAGCTCATCGAGGACCCCCACGTCCGCGTCCTCTACAACCGCCGGGGGGTGAGCGACTACTCCCTTTACGACGAGGCGGGCATCGTCGAGCGGACCGGCGTGCCACCGTCGAAGTACGTGCTCCTGGCCGCCCTGCGGGGAGATCCTTCCGACAACCTGCCCGGCGTGCCGGGGGTGGGGGAGAAGACGGCGGCGAAGTTACTGCTCAAATACGGCGACCTCGATGGGATCTACGCCCACCTGAACGAGCAGTCGCCCAAGCTGGCGGAGAACCTGGCTGCCCACGAGGACCTCGCCCGTTCCAACGCCGCCGTCATCCCACTGGTGCGCGACGTGCCGTTGGACGTCGACGTCAGCGAGCTCCAGCTGGGCGGGTGGGACCATGCGGTCGCGGAAGCCGTGTTCTCCCGCTACGAACTGAAGACCCAATGGGTCCGCATAGACGACCTGCTGCAGTCGGGCGCGCTGGGCGAACCGGCAGGTGGGCGGGCCGCAGCGCCCCTGAAGACCGAAGACGCACTTGCGCAGAACGCCCGTGCACTGGACAACGACACGGTGGACGACGAGCCGGTCGCCGTGCCGGAGAGCGAGGTACGTGTTCCGACCACGGCCGACCAAGCGATGACCGACCTGGGTGCCCTGGGCGACAGCGAAGTGTGCGTGGCGGCGCGATGGCTGGGCGTGTCGGGCCGGAGTGACCTGGTCGGGCTGGCCCTGGCCGCCGGGAACGGGGAAGCGGTGATGGTGCCGGCCGCCCTCCTGACCTCGACGACGGTGAGCAAGAAGCTCAACGCCGTGCTCGGTCGCTCGGGCGGTCACGTCGTCGGTCACCACGTCAAAGAGGTGATGCGCTCCCTACTGCCATTGGGGATCGACATCACCGGCCTGTCCATGGACGTGGCCGTGGCGGCGTACCTGCTCGATGCCTCCACCGGCGAGTACGAGCTCGACACCCTGCGCGAGGGCGGCGGGCAGTTGGAATTATTGAGCACCGGGGAATTCGACCCCGACCCGGCCGACGTCGTACTCGAAGTGTCCCGGTCCGCCGCCGCCGATGCCCGGAGCACGGCCGCGTTGGCCTCGTCGTACCGCAAACGGCTGGTGGCCGAGGACATGGTCTCCTTGCACGACGATATCGAGAACCCATTGGTCCGGGTCCTGGCCAAAATGGAGGTGGCCGGGATCGGCATCGACCGCAAGGAGCTCCAGAGCATTGCGGACAGCCTCAAGAAGTCGGCGGCGGCCTTCCAAGTGAAGGTCTGCGAGCTGGCCGGGCACGAGTTCAACGTCAACTCCACCAAGCAGCTGCGCACGGTGCTCTACGACGAGCTCGGGCTGACGCCGGGCAAGAAAACGAAGACGGGGTACTCCACCGATGCACAGACCCTCGAGAGCCTGCGGGACGTTCACCCGATCGTCGAAGCGCTGCTGTCATACCGGGAAGTAGAGAAGCTGCGCTCCACCTACGGCGAGAACCTCCTGTCGGAGGTGGCGGAGGACGGTCGTATCCACGCGTCGTTCGGCCAGACGGTGGCCCGGACAGGGCGAATCTCGTCGGACCGGCCCAACCTGCACAACATTCCGGTGCGGAGCGAGCTGGGCAAGCAATTCCGGCGCGCCTTCGTGCCGGCCCCAGGGTGCAGCTTCCTGGTGGCCGACTACGACCAGGTCGAGCTGCGGGTGATCGCCCACCTCTCGGGTGATCCCGAGCTGATCGAGGCGATGACGTCCGGTTCCGACGTGCACCGGGTGGTGGCCGCGGGTGTGTTCCGCGTGCCCGAAGAAGAGGTGACGCACACCCAGCGCGAGTATTCGAAGATGGTCTCGTACGGCTTGGCCTACGGCATGGAGGCTTACGGTCTGAGCCAGCGCCTGGGAGTGCCGGTGGAAGAGGCGGCGGCCATCATGGACGGATACTTCGGTGCGTTCCCGACGGTCAAGCGGTACATGGACGACACGGTGGCCGAAGCCCGGGTGCGCGGCGCCACCGTGACCGAATTCGGTCGGGTGCGGCCGCTCCCGGACCTGGGGTCGTCGAATTACCGGGTGCGCCTGGCGGCCGAGCGCCAGGCCATGAACGCCGGCATCCAGGGCCTGGCCGCCGACATCTTCAAGCTGGCTCTGGTGCGGCTGGACCGCTACTTCGAGGAAGGGAAGTTGGCCAGCCGGCTGGTGCTCCAGGTCCACGACGAGGTCATCGTGGAGGTCGTGGCCGGGGAGGAAGCCGAGGTGAGCCGCCTCACCGAAGAAGCCCTGACCGGGGCGGCCGACCTGAGGGTCCCCCTGACCATTTCCATGGCCACGGGCCCGAGTTGGGCCGCCGCCAAAGGCTGATAACCTGTTGCGCCCGCTGGCACCGGTAGCTGGGCACCCTATTGGACTCACACCGACCCCGGCGCGGTCACCAGCAGTTTGAAAGCGAGCTTTATCGATGTCCGACGTGCGCACTTCCGTCCTCCTCTCACCCGAAGCCATGGGCAGCTTCGATGCCGAAGGGAACTACACCCCCCGTACCATCGTCGACGACGACCTGGGCGATGCCGATCTCGAACAGGCGATGGGCGATTCCATCATCGAGTTCGACGACGGCGACGTGATCATGGGGACCGTGGTCAAGATCGACCGGGACGAGGTCCTGCTCGATATCGGCTTCAAGTCCGAAGGTGTCATCCCCGCCCGCGAGCTGTCCATCCGCAACGATGTCCACCCTGAGGAGATCGTGTCGCTCGGTGAGGAGATCGAGGCCCTCGTCCTGCAGAAGGAAGACAAAGAGGGACGGCTCGTCCTCTCCAAGAAGCGGGCCCAGTACGAGCGGGCCTGGACGACCATCGAGCAGAAGAAGAACGACGGCGAAATGGTGTCCGGCCCGGTGATCGAGGTCGTCAAGGGGGGACTCATCGTCGACATCGGCCTGCGGGGCTTCCTTCCGGCGTCGTTGGTGGAGTTGCGTCGGGTGCGTGAGCTGCAGCCCTATGTGGGCAAGGTCATCGAGGCGAAAATCATTGAGCTCGACCGCAACCGCAACAACGTGGTGCTGTCGCGGCGGGCCTGGTTGGAGGAGGCGCAGAAGGAGCAGCGTGGGGACTTCCTCGCCAATCTCAAGCCGGGCGAGCGCCGCAAGGGCGTCGTCTCCTCGGTGGTCAATTTCGGTGCGTTCGTCGACCTGGGTGGCATGGACGGGCTGGTCCACGTCTCCGAGTTGAGTTGGAAGCACGTCGACCACCCCTCCTCGGTCGTGTCGGTGGGCGACGAGATCGAAGTCGAGGTGCTCGACGTGGATCTGGACAAGGAGCGCATCTCCCTTTCGCTCAAGGCCACGCAATCCGACCCGTGGCAGGAGTTCGCCGACAGCCACGCCGTGGGACAACTGGTCTATGGCCGCATCACCAAGCTGGTGCCGTTCGGTGCCTTCGTCCAGGTGGGTGACGGCATCGAGGGCCTGGTCCACATCTCCGAGATGGCGGCCCACCACGTGGACCTGCCCGAACAGGTGGTCACCCCGGGCGAAGAACTCTGGGTCAAGATCATCGACATCGATCTGCAACGCCGCCGGATCTCGTTGTCCATCAAGCAAGCGGCCGAAGGTGGCGAGGTGTCGGAGGAGTATCGAGAGGCCTTCGGCGAGCACGCCTATGACGCCGAGGGCAACTACATCGGCTTCGACTACGCCGAGGGCGAGTTCACCCCCGAGACCGAAGCCCAGGCGGCGTGGGCCGACTTCGCCGTCGAAGTGACCGGCGGGGCCAAGGAGGAGGGTGAGGAGGGCGAAGCGGGTGAAGGGTCGCCCGTTGCCGAAGCTCAACCTCCAGTTGAGGTCGAGGGCGCAGCCCCGAGCGAAGCCAAGTCTGAAGCTGCTGTTGAGGGTGAGACCGAGAGCTCGGTTGCGCCTGCCATCACGGAGGGCCCCGACGAGTCCGAGGGTGCAGCCGAGGCGCCCACTGCTTCGACGTGAGGTAAATGGGCCGTGGGCTCTCGCACAGACCCTGAGCCCCTGAGACCCTGCTTGGGACTCCCCGGACCCCCGACGATCAGATCGAGCTGGCGGCCTCGAGCCATTCCATCCGCGTCCCCGACGGGTGCGCCGTGGCCAGGAGTTGGACGGGTCCTTGCCCACCCTCATACGTGGTGACCGACAGGGCGGCGAAGACCCCGCCTTGGCGGTTCTGATCGACCAGACGATCCGGCGCTTCGGTGTTCTGCACCGTGCGGTGGGCTTGCGTGCCCAGCGGGACGAGCGGGTCGAGCGAGACCCAGGCCACGTCGCGTTCGCGGCCGAGCCTCGAGATGACGTCACGAACCGTTCGCAGCTGCGCATCATCGAAGAAGACGGCCGTGTAGGAATCAACCACGGCGATGAACAGCCCGGCGGGCACCGCTTCCAGCACCTCGGAAAGGTGGACATCGGCCGGGCCACGAACGATGGGTGCATGCCCGGCGCGCGCCACATCGATGGCTCCGGCGAGGCGTCGCAATGCCCCGACCTCGGGTGGGGCGCAGGCCGTGAGCCACGCCCGCTCCTCCTGGTCGTCCAGATCGAGCGGGTTGAGGTCGATGCCGACGCGATGCTCGGATGGCCGGCGCCTGTGGCAGGCGCGGCCGGAGAGGTCCCTGGAGTTCGCAGTCGATGTGGACGGGGGAGTCCGCCGGCCCCCAGCCACGTCCGTCGCTCGTCGCGAAGCGGTAGCGGTCGAGATAGAGGCCGAGCCCAGATCCTGTCCCCATGTCCACCAGCGCCAGTTCCCGCTCGGGCTGCCTCCGTGTGAGCACGCCCAGGGCCAGCGCCACCTGGGTGCAACGGGCGACCTCGTTCATTTGGTAGACGTGCTGGCTCTGGAGATGGGACAGCTCGTCACGATGCTCGAGGCAGAACGACCGGTAGCGGCCGGCGAAATGATGGTCGAGCGGTGGCTGGGCGCCCCCGGGTACCGGGAAATAGGCGGCGAAGGGTTCCTCGCGATGCCGCATCGCCAACCGGTGCACCGATGCCACGAAGAGCAGGGGCGGGAGACGCTCGGGCGGACTCAGTGCGGCCAGAGCCAACAGCTCCGCGTCGTCGGCCAGACACTGGAAAAGCGACGCCGTGAGTTGCCACGTCGGTGACGCTTCAGGGCCCGACCAGCCGTGAGCGACCTGCGACGCCTCGTCACGGATCCGGGTGATCACCAGGCTGTCTGGCATGGGGATGTGCTCCTCCAACCGTGGATCCTGCGATGCCCGCCCTCTTGCCGAGTTCGCAAGTGGTCCCGGCGTCACGGACGTGAGGATACGCCGGCGGAAGCGTGGGCCGATGACCAGACGATGACCAGCCGTGGACCAGAAGTGGACCAGAGGGCGGGGGAGTCCGCTCTGTAGACTGACGCCCTCGGCGGGTACCCATACAGGGACGCCGTCTTTCGAGCCCGCAACCCTTCGCCTCGGACACGAAGCAACGAAGAGAGACCATGAGCCGACCTTCCAGTCAGGGCATCTGGCCAAAGACCGCCCGACGCGTCGACAGTCAAGGTGAGCTCTACATCAGGCCGGCCGGTCTCGGCTATGTCTTTGGCGCGCTGCTGTTCTTGACCGGGCTCGAGGCGGTAAACGAGCTGTTCGGGGTCGGGGGCCCGTCGACGATCTATCAAACATGGTTCCACGATCTGATCATCGGCGCGGCGGCTGTGCTGATTCTGGCCCGCGCCGCCTACGAGCCGACGACCCGGACGGCGTGGCTCGCCTTCGGGTTGGCCATGGCGTTCTGGAGCGTGGGCAGCATTTCGTGGAGCCTGGTCTACGGCGGCTCGCCACACGCGCCCTACCCCACCTTTGCCGACGTCCTGTGGCTGCTGTGGTACCCACTGATGGCGGTCGGAATCACACTCTTGATCAGGGTCCATCTGCCGCGGTTCGAGCTGCACCGTTGGATGGATGGCCTTGCCGTCACGCTGCTCGTGCTGGCCGCAGGCTTCGCCCTCATCATCCAACCCGTGGCCGAGCGGGCCATGCAGCCAACGCTGGCGACCGTGGTCGATTTCAGCTATCCCGTGCTTGACGTCCTGCTCATGGGAGCCCTCCTCGGTGTGTACGGGCTGTTGGGTTGGCGCCCCGATCGCATGTGGACCCTCATCGGCGTAGGCGTGTTGGCCACGACGATCGGGGACGCGGCGTTCGCCATCCAGGAGGCGCGCGGCGTGGCGGACGGCGGACGTTACGACTTCGTCTGGACCTTGGGGGCGCTGTGCATCGCCGGTGCCGCCTGGGTCACGGGTGCCGGTGCGGGAGACGATCGTGCTGTGGTCACCGGCTTGCGCGCGGTGATCCTGCTCCTCGTGGCCCAGGCCATCGCCGCCGGGATCCAGATCTACGCCATCTTCGGAGAATTGGCCCGGAGCGAGCGTGTCGTCACCTTGGCTGTCCTCGTGGTGACATCGGTGCAGATCTTCCTGAACCGACCCCGGCCGGATGCATCGACCCCGCCTCAAACCGTGCCCGAGGAGCAGGAGCGGGAAGGTGATCCGGTGCACGCCGCGCCCGTGGATGAGCATGGTGTCGAGCACGGAGCCGAACACGGTGTCGAACACGGAGAGCGCGACGGCCCGGCAGCTGGCAGCCTGGCTACCGGAGACGAAACCAGGGAGGCTGAGCTGACGTGAACTCCAAGGAGTACCAGTCGGAATTGGAACGCCTGCAGGTCGAGCTGGCGAAGCTCCAATACTGGGTCCAGTCATCGGGTGCCCGAATCGTGGTGCTGTTCGAAGGGCGCGACGCGGCCGGGAAGGGTGGGGTGATCAAGCGCATCACCGAGCGCATGAACCCCCGGGTGTGCCGGGTCGCCGCCCTGGCTGCTCCGAATGAGCAGGAGCGCACCCAGTGGTACTTCCAGCGCTACGTGGCCAACCTCCCTTCGGCCGGCCATATCGTGCTGTTCGACCGTTCCTGGTACAACCGCGCCGGGGTGGAGCGGGTGATGGGTTTCTGTACCGATGACGAACTCCGGGAATTCCTCCGTTCGTGCCCGGAATTCGAGCGGATGCTGATCCGGTCGGGTATCCAGCTGGTCAAGTACTGGTTCTCGGTGAGCGACGAAGAACAGGAGCGTCGACTCCAGTCCCGACTGGCCGACCCCACCAGGCGCTGGAAGCTGTCGCCCATGGACCTCGAAGCCAGGTCGCGCTGGGTCGAGTACTCACAGGCCAAGGACGAGATGTTCACCTATACCGACACCAAGCAGTCGCCTTGGTTCGTGGTGCCGTCCGACGACAAGAGGGCGGCACGACTCAATTGCATTCATCACCTTTTGAGCATCATCGGCTACGCCGAACAGGATCCTCCTGCCCCCGGACCGCTTACGCCCCGGCCGGTCGGCGCCGGCTACGTCCGCCCGCCTATCGAGGACCAGACCTATGTCCCCGAGGTCTATTCCTGACCGGATCCTGACCGGGCAAGCCACCCGCCGCACATGAGCGAAAAACGTACAACGTCAAGCCGCGGGACGATGCGGCTCGAGAGCGATGTTGGCCTGCCGCAGTCGTTCGAGCACTCGGTTCTCCCGCCCGTAGGCCAACGGGGTGAACAACATGGTGTCGAGCGGGAACCAGAGTCCTAACCACACCAGGACCCAGCCACCGGTGTCGACGACCAGATTGG
This sequence comes from uncultured Acidimicrobiaceae bacterium, assembly GCA_963821755.1. Lineage (GTDB taxonomy): Bacteria > Actinomycetota > Acidimicrobiia > Acidimicrobiales > RAAP-2 > Bog-473. The sequence continues at coordinate 634,318 of CAWGEX010000003.1, read as the reverse complement.
TGTTCCCGGTGGGGCCCACGATGCTCGACTTGATGATGACGAGCACGAACCCGACCACGGCCAGGGGAACGCCGACCCACAGTGAGGACACGCCGTCGAGTCGGACGGCGCGGCGTTCCCGTTGATTGTAGGCGATCCGATGGTCGCAGTACCGACGCAGGGTCCGACTGATCCGTTCACTCACGCCGTCCTCGATCTGTTCAGCCGGGAGCGACAGCTCGAGTCGAACCGGACCCGCCGGAACGACGACGACTGCGGAGCACGCTGATGCAGTACTCCACTCCCGTCATGAAGTTCCGATACTCGGAGAACAAATCGGTTTGCGCCAGTTGGAACATCTCTTCCGGGCTCGTGAGCGACAGCGGTATGACCTCGGGTCCTCGCTCCGCCACGGTCAAGGTTCTAGTCGCCCGGAGGGGTCGGCGTCGGCGCCTCCTTGATGAGCCGGGCCAAGACGTGGGCGAAGCGGGCGGCGGCCGGGGGGTGAACCTCGAAGAACAACGCCGGATCGAGCAGTTCGAGTTCGAGGACGGCCGGCGACCCGTCGTCCAGGGGGACGAGGTCGACCCGGGCGTAGGTGGTGGGGCCCAGCCGGGCCTCGGCCGCGGCGAGTGCGGCCCGGGCCGTCGTCAACTGGGCCGGCGTGGGTTCGAGTGCGCTGATCTCCTCGAACTCCCACAAACCCGAACGCGGTCCGACGTCGCGCTGCAGGAGCGGGCCCTTTCGGACAGCGTGGCTGAACTGTCCGGCCAGGAAGACGAGCCCCCCCTCGCCCTGGGCATCCACGGCCTCCTGGTAGGGCTGGACCATGACGTCCCGGCCGCCGTCGAGCAGATGGCCGATGTGCTTCTGGGCTTCCCGGTGTTCGCCCGCCCGGTAGCGGGCGGTCTGGAAGCCTCCGCCCGAGACGGTTGGCTTGACCACGACGTCGCCGGGGGGGATGGACGCAAGGACCCCATCCGTGAGTCCACCCATGGCCTCGGCGGCACGCAGCCAGAGCGTCGGCACCGTGGCCACCCCCGCTGCGGCCAGGTCGACCAGGTAGTGCTTGTCCAGGTTCCAGCGCAGGGTGGCCGGCGTGTTGACCACGGGGGCCAGGGGCGCGGTGGCATCCGCCCAGGCCAGGAATTCAGCGGGGTGGTGGATGTTGTCCCAGGCGCCATTGGCCACCACCAGGTCGAAGTCGCTCCACGGCACATGCGGATCGGTCCACACCTCGGTGGAGACGACCAGGCCGAGGTCGGTGAGAGCCCGGCGCAGCAGGGGCCAGTCGGGGCGGAGGTCGGGGTATTGGGACGACACCGCCACGGCCAGGCGGGGACGGCCCGGGGTCACTACCCGACGAGAGGAAAGTGGCAGGCCACCTGATGACCCGGGGCGATCGGCCGGAGCTCCGGTACCTCGTCGGCGCACCGCTTCTCAGCCCGGGGGCAGCGCGTCCGAAATCGGCATCCCGAAGGCGGATTGATCGGGCTCGGTGGCTCTCCGGCCAGAACCACCTGGCTCCGGGTGGCTGCGGGGTCGGGTTCGACGGCGGCCGAGAGCAAGGCCGCGGTGTAGTGGTGCGCCGGAGCTTCGTAGAGGACGTCCGACGGGGCAATCTCGCAGAGCCGCCCGAGGTACATCACGGCCACCCGGTCGCTGACGTTCTTGACCACAGCCAGGTCATGGGCGATGAACAGGATGGTGAGATTGTGGGCCCGTTTGAGGTCCTCGAGCAGGTTGAGGATCTGGGCCTGTACCGACACGTCGAGCGCGGACACGATCTCGTCGCACACCAGGAGCTGCGGTTCGAGCACCAGGGCCCGGGCGATGCTGATGCGCTGGCACTGCCCACCGGAGAACTCCCGCGGCCGGCGTTCGCCGGAGACAGTGGGGTCGATCCCGACGGAATCGAGCATTGCGTTGGCGGTGTCTCTGCGCTCCTGTTTCGAACCGATCTTCCAGATGGTCAGGGGCTCGGCCACGATGTCGGTGATGCGCCGGCGCGGGTTCAGCGAGGAGACCGGGTCCTGGAAGATCATCTGCACCTTGGTGCGCAGGGTGCGCAGGTCGCCGCGGCCTAAGGCGGTCAGCTCGACATTCCCGAAGGTGATCCGGCCCGAGGTGGGTTTCTCCACCTGGACGATGGCGCGGCCCGTGGTGGACTTGCCGCAACCGGACTCGCCGACCAGGCCCAGGGTCTCGCCTTGGTAGATGCCGAAACTGATGCCGGCCACCGCCTGCACCGTCGCCTTGCCCTTGGTGAAGGAGACGTGGAGATCGTCGACGTCCAGCAGCGGGCCGGCCGTGTCGCTCACCGGTGCACCGTGTGCACCGGGTGCACCGTGTGCAACGTTGCTCACGCCACGCCCACTTTGCCATCGGTGCGGGTGCCGGACCCCAGCGGGAACCAGCAGGCGTAACTGTGGCCGGGCACCGCGCTCGGGGTGAGTGGTGGCTTGGCCTCGCGGCACTTGTCCTGGACGTACGGGCAGCGGGGAGCGAAGGGGCAACCGGGCGGAGGCGAGGAGAGGTCGGGCGGGCGACCCTCGATGGTCAGGAGGCGGGTATGGCTGGGATTGGCGATGCGGGGGGTGGAGCGCAGGAGGGCTTCGGTGTAAGGCATGGCCATCCGCGAGAACAGCACATCGGTGGGCGCCCGTTCCACCACGTTGCCGGCGTACATCACGATGATCTCGTCGGTCCGGGTGGCCACCACGCCCAGGTCATGCGTCACCAGGATCATCCCCATCTGGCGATCGCGCTGCAGGGTGGCCAGGAGGTCGAGGATCTGCGCTTGCACGGTGACATCGAGACCGGTGGTCGGCTCGTCGGCCATGAGGAGCCGGGGCGCACAGGCCAGGGCAATGGCGATCATCACCCGTTGCCGCATCCCACCCGAAAGCTGGCTGGGGTAGGCGTCGTAGCGCTCGATGGGCGAAGGGATGCCGACCTGGGTCAGGAGTGAGATGGCCGTTTCCCTCGCTTCGGCCCGGTCGAGCTTGAGGTGGATCTTGAGCGGTTCGGTGATCTGCTGGCCGATGCGCAGCACCGGGTTGAGCGAGGTCATGGGATCCTGGAAGACCATGGCGATGTGCGTACCCCAGAGGCGGCGCAGTCGCGCGTTGGGGGCATTGAGGATTTCGTCACCCTCGTAGATGACCGAACCGGTCTGGGTGACGCCCTGCAGGGGGAGCAGGCCCATGATGGCGCGGGAGAGCACCGTCTTGCCCGAGCCCGATTCGCCCACGATGCCCAAGGTCTTGCCCTGTTCCAGGCTCAACGAGACGCCCTGCACCGCCTTGACGTCACCCCGGGGCGTGGCGAAGGTCACTCGCAGATCGGTGACGTCGAGCAGCGGGCTCATAGCTTGATCTCGGTCACGTCGAAGTGGGATCGCAGTTTGTCGGCCACCACATTGAGGGTGATGAGCAGCAGGAACATGGCGGCGGCCGGGAAGATGACCAACCACGGGTTGTTCTGGCCCGCTCCGCCCGACAGGAGGGTTGACCCCTCATCGAGCATGTTGCCCCAGCTCGGTGTCGGGGGCGCGACGGAAAGCCCGAGAAAGGCCAGCGTGCCCTCGAGCACGATGATGGTGGCCACGGCGATCAGGCCGAAGGACACCACGGTCGGCATGATGTTGGGCAGGATCTCACGGGCCAGGATGCGGCGGTCGCTGGCGCCCAGGGCCTTGGCCGCCAGGACGAAGTCCCGCGTGGCGTACGAGAGGGTGGACGCCCGGATGACGCGGTAGATCAACGGAGCGCTGAACAATCCGATGATGAGGGTGATCTTCGGGAGGCTGCGGCCCCAGAAGTCGATGATGACGATGAGGGCCACGATCACCGGGAAGGCCAGGAGGACGTAGGAGGTCGTGTTCAAGAAGGTGTCCGTGCGGCCGCGTCGGTAGGCGGAGATCATGGCCGGGATGCCGCCGATGATCATGCCGATGGCCGCCCCCCCGAAGCCGACGACCAGCGAGACGCGGGCTCCGTAGACCAAGCGGCTCAATATGTCGCGGTTGAGGTCGTCGGTCCCGAGCAGGTGGCCGAGGGCCGGCCCGGCGTTCTGGGGTGCCGAATAATTCTGGAAGGTCGGATTGGGGAACGGGAGGACTTTGGCGAAGATGGCCATGAGGATGACGAAGACGATCCACGTGGCGCAGATCCAGAAGAAGACGCCCAGCTTCTTCTGAGTCGGGTCACCCTCTGCGTCAATCGAGCTGGCGGCCATGCCGGGCATCAGGGGCGCGATATCGGGCGAGATGATGTCAGTCACGGGCGATCCTCGGGTCGACGACGGTGAAGAGGAAATCAAAGCAGAAGTTGATGAGCACGACGGCGACGGCCACCACCAGGGCGATGCCCTGTACCACCGTGTAGTCGTCCTGGTTGATGCTGGAGATGAGCTGGTACCCGATTCCCGGCAACTGCAACAGGGTCTCGACCACGAGGGTGCCGGCGATGAGCCCGCCGATGGTGATCCCCGCCGAAGCCAGGAGGGAGACCGATGACGGGCGCAGGGCGTGACGCCACATGATGCGGCGGTCCGAGAGACCCTTGGAGCGCGCCATGGTGATGAAGTCCTCCTGCAGGGTTGAGATGAGATCGTTTCGCAACAGGCGGAAGTAGACGGTGATCGAGCCCAGGGCCAGCACGATCGAGGGCAACAGCATGGTGTGCAGGTTGGACCCGAAGTTCTGGGTCAAGGGCACGTAGGAGGCCGGCCCCGGGAAGACGTGCCAATGGACGGCGAAAATGAGGACCAGGACCGGGGCGATCACGAACGGGGGGAGGGCCAGCATGCTGAAGGTGGTGGTGTTGGACACCTGGTCGAACATGCGGTTGGGGCGGCGGGAGGCCTTCAGGGCCATGGGGACGGCAATGGCGAAGGCAATGATCTGAGAGATCACGATGAGCTCGACGTCGATGGGGAAGGCCTGCTTGATGATGGTCCACGTCGACTGATGGGTGGTGAACGACTGGCCCAGATTCCCCTGGAAGATATGAGTCAGCCAGGTCCAGTACTGCTGTATCAAGGGCTTGTCGAGACCGAGCTGGCGGTTGAGGGCGGCGGCGTTCGCCGTGGTGTCGTTGGGCCCGAGGATGGTGACGGTCGGGTTGCCCGGGAGGAGGTGGACCAGGAAGAAGGCGGCAATCGAGACGAAGAAGATGATGATGAGGAGAAGCACCACCCTCTTCCCCACGTACTTGCCCACGCTGCTGGTCCTCCCTTGGCGTTCTGTGCCCCCCGGCGGCGCATGATCCTAGACCCAGTGCCCTACGATGCGCCGGATGTCTGAGGGGGAATTGGGAGAGTATGGCCAAGTTGAGGCTCTGACCGGGCGCCTTCGAGTGGTGGTGGCAATCGGGGTGGCCCTCGTCATCACCGTGGGCATCGGGCTCCGCTTCTGGGCGTCATCGGCCCTCTGGCTCGACGAGGCCCTGACCGTCAACATCGCCCGGTTGCCGCTGCACGAGATCCCGGGTCGGCTCAAACAGGACGGCGCACCGCCGCTCTTCTACTACCTCCTGCATTTCTGGATGCGCATCTTCGGCCAGTCGGACCTGGCCACTCGTTCGCTCTCGGGCGTCCTGGGCGTCCTGACGCTGCCGGTGGCGTGGCTGGCCGCCAAGCGGTTCGGTGGGCGAATGGTGGCCTGGACGACCGTCGTGCTCCTGGCCAGCGCCCCCTTCGCCGTCTACTACTCCACCGAGTCCCGCATGTACGCCTTGTTGATCCTCCTCACCGGCTGCGGGATCCTGGCCCTCCAACGCGCCCTGGCCACACCGCGGCCGGGCAACCTGATCGCCGTCGCGGTGGTGACGGCCGCGCTGCTCTATACCCAGTACTGGTCGATGTACCTGGTGGCGATGGTGGGCCTGTGGCTGGTTCTCAGCTCGCTGCGGGCGCGGCACCGCGCCCCCCAGTCCCGGGACTGGCGGCGGCCGATCCCGGCGCTCGTCGCCGTCGCCGTCGGTGGTCTGGCCTTTGTGCCCTGGCTGCCGACCTTCGTCTACCAGTCGAAGCACACCGGGACACCCTGGGCCCTGCCGGCCAACTTCGCCGGCGTGGTGAACGCGGTGACCGGGTTCACCCTGAACCAGGCGTCAATGTCGACCTTGAGCACCAACCAGGGTCGGGCCCTCGCCGTGATCTACTTCGCCCTGGCCGCCTTGGCGCTCTTCGGGATCGGCCGTACCGGGCGCATCGTCGAGCTGGATCTCCACACCCGCCCCCGGGCCCGGGCCATGTCCTTCGTGGTCATCGGGACCCTCTTCGCGGCCATCGCCGGAGGACTATTGACCTCGAGCGCCTTCTCCTCGCGCTACGCGTCCGTCATCTTCCTGCCCTTTCTGCTGATTGTCGCACTGGGCTCGGCCACGTTGCTCAATGCCCGGGGTCGGCTGATCCTGCTCACCGTGGCCGTGGCGGCCGGACTGGTGCTTTCGGTCCAGAGTGTGCGCTCGCAACGCACCCAGGGGCTGGTCGTCGCCCAGGCCTTGGCGGCACACGCTCGCGGGGGTGACATCGTCGCCTTCTGCCCCGATCAACTCGGCCCCGCCACGTACCGGGTCGTGGACAATCCGGCCCAGTACACGATGCTGACGTTCCCGCGTGGGATCGGACCGCAGTTCGTCGATTGGGTCGACTACAGCCAGGCGTCGCAAGCCGGGAATCCGGCGACCTTTGCCAGCACCCTGATCCATGACGCCGGCGCGGCGCATCGGATCTGGTTGGTGTGGGAGGCGGGTTACCAGACGTTCGGCTCGAAGTGCGAGCAGATCGTCCAGGGACTGCAGGCGATGACCACGGGGCAACAGACTTGGGTGACCGCAGATCCCAAGAAATACTACGAGCCCATGAATCTCAGCGAGTACGCCCCGACCACGAAGTGAGCCGTATCTGGTTCCGCTGCCGCGGGCCTCTCGGGGAAGCCCTGCTGCCCTTCGTCCTGGCTCGGGTGGTGGTCCTGGGTGCCTTGGGGTTGGCCCACTTCATCGTCGACCGGACCCACCCGTCGACGCCCGGCGTGGCGGCGCGGGTCCATGCCGGGCTGCTCGGCTGGGACGCCGGCTGGTTCGAGTCGATCGCCCGGGAGGGCTACGGGCCGCTGGGTCATCAGTCGTTGCGTTTCTTCCCTCTCGTCCCCCTGATGACGCACGCCGTGGCCTGGCTGCCGGGCGTCGGCGATGGTGCCGCGCTCATCCTGGTCTCCAACCTGGCCGCGTTGGTGGCCACCGCGTTGCTGTTCGTCCTGGTCCGGCGGGAGACCTCCGACCCCGACCTGGCCCGACGTTCCATCTGGTACCTCAGCCTGGCCCCGGCGGCCTTCGTCCTGGTCATGGGCTACGCCGAATCGGTGCTGCTCTGCCTGTTCCTCGGTTGCTTCCTGGCGCTGCGGCGGGGCGAGGACCGTCCGAACTTCGCCCTGGCGGGCCTGCTCGGTTTCGGGGCGGCGTTGACGCGGCCCATCGGCGTGCTGGTGGCCCTGGTCATCGCCGTGGAGTTGATCCGCTGGTGGGCCAGGCTGCAGCCGGGACCACGCCGGGTTGGCCTCGTCGCCGTGGCGGCGCCCTTCCTGGGGCTGGCGGCCTTCCTGGGCTGGGCCGACCACGTGGTGGGCGATGTGTGGGCCCCGTTGCGGGTGCAGCTCGAATCGAGCCATCACGGCGGAGTCTCGGACCCTTTCGCCACCCTGTTCGATGACGCCAGGGGCCTGTTGCACCACCACGTCGGCACCGCACTCCACGTGCCCTGGGTGCTGCTCGCCGTGGTGTTGCTGGTGGTGTGCTGGCGGCGGCTGCCCGCCTGCTACACCGTCCTGGTGCTGGCCATTTTGGGCGTGGCCCTGGCCGGCGCCAACCTCGATTCCTTCGAGCGCTACGCCCTGAGCGCCTTCCCGCTGGTCATCGCCGCCGCCGTGCTGGTGCGGGGACCGCGACTTGAGAGAGCCGCCCTGGTCCTCCTCTCGGCCGGCCTGGCGGGATACGCCCTGCTGGCCTTCCTTAACCTCTTCGTGCCCTGACGAGCCGGTATCCTGCTCCAGGCTTGACGGAAGAGAAGGGACACGATGGTTGAGGACGCACCGGTAGTGATCGCGGGCGCCGGCCCGGGAGGCCTCACTGCCGCCTACGAGTTGACGAAACGGGGGGAGCACCCGGTGGTCCTCGAGGCCGACGAGGTGGTCGGTGGTATCAGCCGCACCGTCCTGCGCGATGGCTGGCGCTTCGATCTCGGTGGTCACCGGTTCTTCACCAAGGTGGACGAGGTCGAGAAGCTGTGGCACGAGATCCTGCCGGAGGGTGATTTCCTGATCCGGCCCCGCATGAGCCGGATCTTCTACGAGGGCAAGTACTACGACTACCCGCTCAAGGCGACCAACGCCTTGCGCAATCTGGGTCTGTGGGAGGCCATGCTCTGCGGTTTCTCCTATATATGGGCCCGCATCCGTCCTCCCAAGGACGAGTCCAATTACGAGGACTGGTTGGTGGCCCGCTTCGGTTGGCGCCTGTACCGCACCTTCTTCAAGACGTACACCGAGAAGGTGTGGGGGGTGAAGGTGTCCCAGATGCCGTCCGACTGGGCGGCGCAGCGCATCAAGAATCTCGACCTGCGCAAGGCCGTGATCAACGCGCTGTTGCCCCGGCGCAAACAGACGGAGATCACCAGCCTCATCGAGGAGTTCCAGTACCCGAAGCTCGGTCCGGGCATGATGTGGGAAGTCTGCGCCGAGAAGGTGGTGGCCGCCGGGGGGACGGTGCTCCTGTCGTCGCCGCTCACCCAGATCCACGTGTCCGGGGGACGGGCCACGTCGGTGACCTACGTCCACGACGGGGCCGAGGTCACCCTGGCGGCCCGCCACGTCATCTCGACCATGCCCATGCGCGAGCTGGTGCACGCGATCGTGCCGGCCCCGCCGGCCGAGGTGCTGGCCGCCGCCGACGGGCTGCACTATCGGGACTATCTGACGGTGGCCCTCATCGTGCCCGAGTCCCGCAGCTTTCCGGACAACTGGATCTACATCCATGCCCCCGACGTGGAGGTGGGGCGGATCCAGAACTACGGATCGTGGTCGCCCTACCTGGTCAAGGACGGCCGCACCTGCCTCGGGCTCGAGTACTTCGTCTTCGAGGGCGACGCCGTGTGGGAGATGCCCGACGACCACCTCATCACCTTGGCCACCAAGGAGCTGAGCATGCTCGGTCTGGTGGAGCCCGGGGACGTGGAGGGCGGCTACGTGGTGAGGGTGCCCAAGGCGTATCCGTACTACGACTTCACCTACGCCGCCAATGTCGAGACCATCCGTCGGTACTTGGCGGCGGAAGCGCCCAATATCCACCCGGTCGGGCGGAACGGCATGCACAAGTACAACAATCAGGACCATTCCATGTACACCGCCATGCTGACGGTGGAAAACATGTACGGGGCGTCACATGACATTTGGTCGGTCAATGTCGAAGAGGAATATCACGAGTCGGGGTCCGGGTCCGGGTCGGGGTCGGGGCCCGGGTCGGGGTCGCCGTCCGTTGGCGGCAGCGGGGGCTCGGGACGTGACGCCCCTCTGCTGCCGGCGCGGACACCAGCGACCCCAACTGCTCCCTAGGACGAGGCGGTGACTCGTCGGCGGTGGGAGATGCCGCCGCCTCTCCCGCCTCTCCCGCCGTGGACAGAGGCACCCGACCCCGGTCTTCGCGTCGGAAGCCCACACCGCGGCGGCCGAGGGCCTATAACAATGTGGTGGAACCAGAGACGAGCGCCGGCCCCCATGGCCCGATCGTGACGTCCGTACACGCCGGTCCGGGCCGGAGGTCGGCTTGACGGCGGACGAGGGCGTCCCGGCGCCGGTCGCCGAGGCGCTGGTCGAGGGGGTTCCGGCCGCAATCTCCCTGGCCCCGAGTGCCGGGGCGCCGTCGTTGGGCGGCGAGCTCGTGCTCGATCCCCAGAAGTCGGCGGGAGCCGAATCGCTCCGGGCCGGACTCCTGGAGGCGGGACCCCTGGCCGCGGCGGGTGTGATCGCCAACGGCGCCAATGTCATTGTGACCGTGGCCGTCGCCCGCCTCCTCTCGGTGCACTCGTACGGAGTGCTCATTCAACTGACCGGTCTGTTTCTGATTCTCTCCTTGCCCGGATCGGCCGTGGTCGTGGCCGTCGTGCGGCGAGTGTCGTTGTGGGAAGACGGGGGATCGGCCGACCAGATCCGTCACTGGTCGGGTCGGTTGCACCGGCACGGTTCGATCGCGGTCCTGATGTGGGCCGTCCTCGTCGTCGCCGGCCGGCACCAGGTCGCGGTCCTGCTGGGTCAGCGCAGCGGTATCGGTATCGCCGCCATTCTCGTGGCGGCGGCGGTGTTCGTACTCTTGTCGCTCGACCGCGGCCTGCTCCAGGCACGAAGGTCGTACCGACCGCTGGCGATGAACCTCATCGTCGAGGGGGGAGTCCGCACGGTGGCTGTGCTGGGCCTGGTGGCCTTGGGCAAAGGGCCATCGGGTGCGGCCGTCGGCATTCTGGTGGCTGAATTGGTCACGGCTGGACACGCTCGCTACGCCGCCATGCGAGCCTGGTCCGCTGCACCGGGCCACACGCCCTGGCTGGTCCGAACGTGGGCGTCGGGATGGGCGGCTGCGGTCCGGCGGGCACCGGCCATGGCGGGCTCCGTGCTGGAGCGTCGCCGGGTGGTGGTGGATCTGGTTGTTGCTTCGCTCGCACTCTCCATGATTGCCGTGCTCCAGAATGTGGACGTGCTGGTCGTCGGTCGCGAAGACCCATCGCGCAGTGGCGCCTATGCCGCCGTCTCGGTGACCAGCAAGGCGATCGTCTTCGGAGCCATCGTCCTGGGCGGATACCTCCTCCCGGAGGCGGCCATTCGTTGGCGGCAGGGAGGACATGCCTTGCGGCAGCTCGGGGTGGTCCTGATGTTCTTGGCGGTCCCAGCGGTCGTGCTTCTGGTCATTGCCTTCACGAGACCCGAACTCTTCCTCAGTGTCGTGTTCCATCACCATTATCTGGCCGCGTCACACGCCTTAGCGCCTCTCGTCGTGGCCATGTGCGTGCTCAGCGTCAGTGTCGTGCTGACCATGTATCTCCTGGCGATCGGCCGGCGGTGGGTGTCGGGTGTCCTGGTCGTCGGTGCGGGCGCGCTGACCGGCGCGGTACTGGCGGCGCATGGCGCGGCCAAGGCGACGGCGACGGCCGATCTCATGGTGCAGGTCGGGCTGCTCTTGGTCATCACGATCGGATTCTCGATCGTGCACTACCGGCGTCGTCAGGGCCGGCCGGACTGATACGGGCGATTCATCGCGCCGTCGCCGATACCGGGCGCAACCCGACGGCGGTGAGGTCGGGTGACGTCCCACACTCGGCTAGAGGGCCATCGCTAGTATGTCGCTGATGCGGGGAATGGGAGACCGGTAAGCGTGGAGAAGAGAGCAAGGATGGCTCCGGCCTCCACGCCCGCTGACATAGTCGATGGGCCAACAGAACTCGAGCTAGCCGGACGGTCCCGCCTGATGGCCATGGCTGAGATGGCCGGCATTCGCCGAGTCGATGTGGTGGCCTGGCGGGATCTTGAGGACGCCGAGGCAGGAGGGTCGGAGCTTCACGCGCATGAAGTGTTGCGGAGATGGGCGGACGCGGGCATCGACGTGCGCGAATGGACATCACGCGTCGATGGTGCGGCTCGGGAGATTACCCGTGATGGCTACACGGTCAACCGTCGAGCCGGCCGTTACGCCGTCTTCCCCCGGACCGCATTCGCGGGCGTGCGTGCCAAGATCGGCGCCGGTGATGGCGTGGTCGAGATCTGGAATGGCATGCCGTTCTTCACGCCGTTGTGGTGTCGCACGCCCCGAATGGTGTTTTTGCATCACGTGCATGCCGAGATGTGGCAGATGGTCCTTCCGCCGCGGTTGGCCGCGCTCGGCTATGGCGTCGAACATCGCCTGGCTCCGCCGTTCTACCGGCGGACCCCGATCGTCACGCTTTCGGAATCGGCCAAGGTCGACATCGTCGAGCGGCTCAGGCTGCGAGCCGACCGCATCTCGGTGGTGCCTCCGGGCATCGACGCGAAATTCGCGCCCGCCGGGAAGCGGGATCCCGACCCCCTCGTGGTGGCGGTCGGCCGACTCGTACCGGTGAAGCGGCTCGATCGGTTCATCGAAGCCATGGTTCTTCTCAAGTCCCGGCAGCCCAAGCTGCGGGCGGTGGTGGTCGGCGAGGGGTACGAGCGACCAGAGCTCGAGGCCCGGATCGCTCGACATGGCGCCACGGCGTGGCTCACGCTCCCCGGGCGTCTGAGCGACGAAGAACTCGTCTCTCTCTATCGGCGTGCGTGGCTCGTCGGGTCGACCTCGGTGCGTGAGGGATGGGGCATGACCCTGACCGAGGCGGCGGCCTGCGGGACTCCGGCGGTGGCGACCAGGATCACCGGGCACGACGGGGCGGTCCTCGACGGCGAATCGGGTCTGCTCGTTGATGGGATTGAAGAGTTCGCCGCCGCAGCGGATTCGGTCATCACCGATGCCATGCTGCGACGTCGGCTCGGTCAGGGGGCCCTGCGCAACGCCGCCCGTCTCAGCTGGGGCGTCACCGCCGCCGACACACTCGAAGTCTTGGCCCAGGAGGTCGCCCGTACCAGGTGACGTCCAACGCCGGAGAAGGTTGGGTCACCGGTCGGGCCCGTCGGAGTCCCGACCGGTGAGTGCGGCGCCGGGTCCGATCCGGACCCCGGTGCCCTTTTTCGATGCCGCTATGGTTGCCCCGGTCCTGCCCGAGTTCGCCGAAGCTGAAATGTAGGAACTACCCACCGAATGAGTCACGTACGCGATCCCATTGATGCGGGCCCAGGTGCAGCGACGGGCCGCTCCTTGATGCGAAGGATCGACTGGCGGGCTCTCAAGGTTCCGGCCCTCATCTGTCTCCTGGCGCTGGCGCTTCGACTCCTCTACTTGCACTTCACGGGGCCAGATCCCTTGGCCAGCGACGCCGCACAGTACAGCGAGATCGCCCGGAATCTCGCGTCGGGACATGGCTTCTCCGCGGTGTATCCGCAACTCGCCACGCATGAGACGGCCTTCCGGCCACCGCTCTATCCCATTTTGTTGGCTGGTGCCTACTGGCTATTCGGTGTCTCAGAGGGTCTGGCCCGTGGCATCAACGTGGTCCTCGGCGTCGGTGTCGTGGCGTTGACGTTCTATGTCGTGCAGCGGGGCATCTCTCGGCAGGCCGCGTTGTGGGCCGCACTCACGGTGGCGGTCTTGCCGAATCTCATCGCCAATGACACGTTCGCACTCGACGAACCGCTTGCCCTCTTGCTGATCCTGTTCATGGTTGATTGCCTGCTCCATCGAAGGTGGATCTGGGCCGGCGCGGCGGTCGGCGCACTGACGCTTACCCGACCGAGCGCGCAATTTCCTCGTCGTCGTCCTTGCCGTGTGGGTCGTGTTCAGGGTCGGGTGGAAGAAGATGCTGCTCTTCGTCCTCATGGCCGGACTCGTCGTTACCCCGTGGGTCATCCGAAACTGGGTGCAGATCGGGACGCCGACGATCACGACATCCAACGGCTTCAATTGGGCCGCCATCTACGGTCCGCCCGCTCAGCAGCGTGGCGTGTTCGTCGATCCCGTCTATAGCCCTTACTACAATTCGCACCGGGTCCTGCAGTTCAACGAGGAGAAGTGGAACAGCTACCTCGAGAGGGTCGGCGTCGACAATCTCGAACGACATCCGACCTACCTCCCGTTCGTGGTGGTTCGAAATTTTGCGGCCTACTTCGAGCTGAAGCCCTCCTACAACGTGGGTGCGGAGAGCGAGGACGGTCGAGATCTGCACATCGTGAACGGGACCCTGTGGATCTTCTACCTGGAGGTCGTCGCCGGTGCGACCGGGCTTTTCTTGTACCGGAAGAACGACGCCGTGAGGCTTTTGTTCATTCAAGCGGCCTACTTCACCGCGGCCAGTCTCTTCTTCATCGCCGTCCCACGGCTCCGGGCACCCATCGACCTGACCTTCGCCGTGGGCGTGGGGTGCTTCGCCGAATGGGCCGGAACGCGGTTCGGACGTCAGCCGCCTGACCACGTTGAGCACCCGCAGGAGAGGCCGACCGGGACGGGGGGCCCGCCGTCAACGGGCTCCGTGGCGGAGGTCTCACCGGCCCCGGAGTGATGGCCGGCGAGTGCCCTCCATTGGCCGTGGCTCAGATCGACCCGGCCTTTGCGTCCGGGCCGATCTGCCAATCGGTTGTCGGGCCCAGGATGAACACCCTGGCGCCGACGGTCACGATACGGTCGAGTCGAAAGCTCCGGGCCGCTCCCGGTTCCCGGCCGACCTGCGGTGGGGTCCATGCCGCGTAGGCCAACCATGGATGACCGTACCGATCGACGAAGGCGGTTCCCCCACCAGGCCCGGCGACCGCGTCGGTCGACGACAGAATCGGCTGGTCACCCTGCTGGCGGCACGGCCCGCTGATCGAGCCGCACACGGCGACGCCCATGCCGTACGTCGTTCCCAGATAGCCGCCGCCAGAGAAGAAGAGGTATAAGTGGCCGTCGTCGCGCAACATTGAGGGACCCTCGATGGTCGACTCAGATGCGCTCGGGCCGGTTTGCCATCCGCCCGAATAGGAGAGCAGAAGACTTGGTCGTCCCATGAGGTCCTCGCCATTGCCGGCAAGTGGCTGTGACCAGATGCGAGACTCCGCCCCGCAGCAGTTCCCGTTGTTTTTCCAGAGCAGGTAACGACGGCCGGCTTTGTCGATCGTCACCGACGGGTCGATCGATCCTCCCAACGCGATCTGACAGACGGCTGGCGCTCTCGAACTCGTCACGAACGGCCCGGAGACTGATCGGCTCGTCGCCCAACCGATGCACTGTTCCCCGCTCGATCGCGTCGGCGCGCTGAACCAGAGGATCCATGACCCCCCCACGTGTTCCAAATCCGGTCCCCACACGTTTCCGAACCCGTTGACGGCCCAGACCGGAAGCCGGGGGAGCAGGTCGGATCCTATCTTCCACTGAACCAGATTGCGGGATGTGGCGAACTGAATGTGCTGTGTGGAGGTTCCCGTTGCTGCCGCCACGTATTCAGTACCCGTCCACCTGACATCCGGGTCGGGAAAATCCGCGGCGATGACCGGATTCTTGTACTGCAGCGGCGGCGCCTCCTGGTGTGCGGGCGGATGGTGAGCCGACCCGTTCGAGCTCGACGGACCGGCTGCGTGGTGGGCCAACCGATCTCCCACAACCAAGCCAACCAAGAAGACGGCCGCCACCAGGGCCAGGCGAACCGACGTTCGGGCCGGTCCACCCCCCCGCGCATGAGCCCCCACGGTCCACCACGATACCGATGGCCCATCGCGGAGTGAGGCCATCGCAGACGCGTTCCGCCCGAGTGTTGCGGTCGACCACGGCTCGAGAGGACACCGCCGCCTTTGATCACCCGGACTCGGGCCCGGAGGGTAGTTTGTGCCAAATGTCCGACCCCCGGCACGCGTGGACGACCGTTTCTCCGGCGGTTCCACCGGCCGAATTCTTCAGCGCGTCCAGGGAGAACCAGCGTTCGTCGTCCTTCAGGCACGTTCTCGGCATCGAGAGACGTTCCTCGGGACGATTCTGATGGTGACGGCACCTCCCGCACGCGGAGAAACCGAAGCGCGAGGCGAACAGGACAGCCTCACTGTTCCCGGTGCGAGGTCGGTTGAACCTGGGTCTGGCCCGAGTCCACTTTCCGTCTGGGCCCACCGGGCGGGCGTGTACGCCCTCCTGGCCGTCGTGTGCTACGTCCCTCAGCTCCTGACACAACCGGGCGTGGTCTCGGATGACACCAAGACGTATCTGTACCTCGATCCGCGGCAACTCCTGAGCCAGGCCTCATCCATGTGGAACCCGAACGTCGCCCTCGGCACGGTCGTCCACCAGAACATTGGCTACCTCTTCCCCATGGGCCCGTTCTTCTACGTCTTCTCGGTACTTCACGTCCCGATCTGGATCGCCCAGCGCATGTGGCTCGGGAGCATCCTCTTCGTGGCTGCGGCCGGCATCGCCTTTCTCTGTCGGCTCTTCGGCATCGTCGGCGTCGGCCGCGTCGTGGCTGCCCTGGCCTACGGGCTCTCGCCCTACGTCATGCAGTACACGGGCCGGATCTCGGTCATTCTCCTTCCCTTCGCCGGCTTGCCCTGGCTGATGGCGTTCATCGTGCTCGCCGTGCGGAAGAGAGGCTGGTGCTATCCGGCCCTCTTCGCGCTGGTCGTGGCGTCGGTCAGTGGGATCAACGCCAGCTCAATTGTCTACGTGGGCGTCGCCCCACTGCTCTTTCTGCCGTATGCGGTCTTCGTGACCCGTGAGATTTCGGGCCGAGAGGTCCTCGGTGTGGTGTTCCGGACCGGCGTCCTCTGTCTGACGACGAGCCTCTGGTGGATCTCCGCTCTGGCGGTGGAGGGGGCCTACGGCGTCGACATTTTGAAATATACCGAGAGCGTTGAAGCGACCAGCTCTGCCTCGAGCGCTTCGGAGGTCATCCGAGGTCTCGGGTACTGGTACTTCTACGGCGGGGACCGTGTTGGGCTCTGGACCCGTTCATCGGTCGACTTCACCACCCGAACGCCGCTCCTGGCGCTGTCGTATCTCGTCCCCATCGGAGCCTTTTTCTCGGCGGCGTTCGTCCGATGGCGTGAACGAGCGTTCTTCATCGTGGTGGCGGTGGTGGGACTTCTGCTCTCGGTCGGTGCGCACCCCTACGGCTCGCCGACGCTGATCGGGGCGCTCGACAAGGCGTTCATGACCAAGACCACCGTCGGGCTGGCCTTGCGTTCGGCCGACCGCGCCACGCCGGTGGTGATTCTCGGCTTGGCCATGTTGGTGGGTGCGGGCGTTGCGGCAGCCCAACGGCGGCTTCCCCGCCTCGGGCTTCTCGGCGGGCTGTTGGCCGTGGTCTGCGTGCTGGGGGCAGACGCCCCGCTCCTGGCGGGCGATTCGGTCGTCACGCAGTTCTCGCAGCCGGCCAGGCTCCCCAGCTATGTCACGGCCGCGGCCAACTACCTGAATTCGGTCCACCCTGGCACCAGGGTGTACGGCTTGCCGGGAAACAACTTCGCCGCCAACGTCTACGGGGACACGGTTGACCCGCCCTGGCCGGCGATCCTCAACCGTCCGTACGTCACGCACGAACAGTTCATCCAGGGCTCGCTTCCGACGGCCAATCTGTTGTACGCCCTCGACAATCCTCTCCAGCAGGGCACGTTCGATTGGGCGGGGTTGGCCCCAATGGCAAGACTCATGAGCGCCGGCGATGTCCTGGTGGAATACGACCAGCAGTTCGAGCGCTACGACATTCCGCGCCCCGCCCTCCTGGAGCAAGGCCTGGCGTCGACGCCGCCGGGGTTGGGTGCACCCATTCTATTCGGAGCCCCCTTCTTGAACACGGCCAAGCTCGCCATGTTGGACGAAACGTACTTCGACACGCCTCCGGCCACGGCCCATGCACCGCTGGCCGTCTACCCGGTCTCGGATCCCCGTCCGGTCGAGCGTGGAGAATCGCTCGCTGACCCACTCGTCGTCGACGGCGACAACGCCGGAGTGGTCGCCGCCGCCGACGCCGGCCTGCTCCAGCACAACCCGACCATCCTCTTTGCCGGTGTTCTCGCCACCGACCCGGACCTGGCCCGACGGGTCTCGGACCATCCGGCCCAGCTCGTCCTGACCGACACGAACCGGAAACAGGCCTTCGAGTGGAACAGCTTGTCGGAAAACACCGGATACACCGAGACGGCCCAGGAGAAGCCTTCGACGTTCGTCGTCAATTCCCCGGGCTTCGATCTCTTCCCGGGCGCTCCGACCTCCGCCGAAACGACTTCGGTCCTCACCGGCATTCGCTCCGTGAGCGCCTCGGCCTACGGGACCGCGCTCACGTTGCGCTCGGAATTCAGGCCGGCCAACGCGATCGACCACAACCTTTCGACCAGCTGGCAAACGGAAGGAACGAGCGACTCGCCGGTTGTCGGCCAGTGGTGGCAAGTATCGCTCCGGAAGAAGACCAGTGCCGACAGCATCACGCTCACGCAACCACAGGCCACACGCAACGCCAGCTGGTTGACGAATCAATGGATCACCAGGGCCACCGTCACCTTCGACGGGGGACATCCGATGACGGTCTCTCTCGGTCCGGAATCGCGCGGGTCGCAAGGACAGACCATCGCCTTCCCCAGGCGGACATTTCAGACGCTCCGGATTGTCATCGACCGTACGAACCTGTCGACCGGAGGGCCGCCCCCGGTGGGGTCGAGTCTGGTCGGCTTGGCCGAGGTCAAGATCGGCAATGTCCATGCCGCCCAGATCATCAGCACGCCGACCGACCTGCTGAACCGGCTCGGTACCCGTTCCCTCAAGGATCGCCTGACCATCCTCATGACACGTGATCGCGTGGCTCCGGTGCCGCCGCGCCAGGATCCGGAGCCGACCATTGTCCGGCAGGTGACTCTCCCCACCGCCCGAAGCTTCTCCGTCCGTGGGACCGCCCGGCTCTCCACCGCGGCCCCTGACTCGACGCTCGATGCGCTCGTCGGTCGGACCGATGGCCTCGTCACGTCGGCCACGTCCTCGAGCAGAATGCCCGGGAACCTTCGAGCCACGGCCAGCGCCACCCTGGACGGGAATCCAACGACGATGTGGTCACCCGGTCTGGGCATCGATGCCAACCACAACTCCTGGCTCGACTACACGTTTCGGCAGCCGACCACGGTCGACCATCTCACCCTGCAGCTGGCAACGGATGCCGAGCACTCGGTGCCGACGTCGATGGAGGTGAGCGCCGGCGGTGTGACGCGCACGGTCGCCATTCCCGCCCTGGCCACGACCCCGGGTGCCGGTACCGTGACCTCGGTTCCGGTGTCGTTCCCCGCCGTCACGGGAGATTCGCTCCGCCTCACTTTCCCCGCGGTCACCCAGAGCGACACGTTGAGCTACCAGACGTCTCTCGAAACGACACTTCCCGTCGGCGTCGCCGAAGTCTCGATTCCCGGAGTGGCCCCGGAACAGACGTCCCAGGATGTTCCGTCCCCGTGCCGGGACGATCTGCTGCGCGTGGACGGCATGCCGGTATGGGTGGCGGTCTCGGGCACAACGACCAGCGCCCTGGCCGGCTCGGGTCTGACCCTGGTCGGGTGCGGGCCCGACCAGGCCGGCCTCCACCTCGGGCGCGGCGTGCACCTTCTCCAGGCGGCCGCCGGCGCGAGCACCGGGCTCAACATCGACCAACTGGCGCTCGACTCGGCTCCGGGCGGCCCGGCCATGGTGGAACCGGTGGCTGAGCCGACCGCACAACTTCGGGGCCCGGTCACGACCAACCGGGCACCGGACGTGCAGGTGCTCAGCCAGGACGCCACCAATGTGCAGCTGCGGGTGAGCAAGGCCACGACGCCATTCCTCCTGGTCTTTGGCCAGAGCATCAACACGGGCTGGTCGGCCTCCGTCAACGGAGGGGCGAACCTCGGGGCTCCCGTTCTGGTGGATGGCTTCGCCAACGGCTGGGTGGTGGACAGTCATCAGCTCCCCCCGGGGAGCCGCGGCGGCTCATTCGATGTGGCCCTGCGCTTCACCCCCCAGCGAAGCGTCAACGTGGCCCTTCTCGTGTCGGCCCTCGCCGTGTTGGTCTGCCTGGTCATCGTGGCGGCCGCGGTCTATCGGTCCCGGCGCCGTCGAGGGTCGGCGGGGACCGAAGCCGAAACTGCGGCGGCAGCGGGTCACCCGATGGACCGGGCCGGCAGTCCACGCCTGGATTCCCCAGCCCGCCGACTGCAGCCCAGTCGGCGGGCGGGCGTCGTCATCTCGGGCGTCGTCCTCTCGGGGATCGTCGGGCTGGTGGCCGGCGGACCGATCGCCGGAATTGCCGTCGCGCTCGCGGTGCTGGCCGCCCTGACGTGGTCGCGGGGCCGGAGCGTTCTGGCGGTGGGCGCGGTGGTGCTGGTTGTGGTCGGGGCAGCCGAAGTCGTCCGCCATGAACTGGTCAACCGGTATATCGCCGGTGCCGGCTGGCCGTCCCACTTTTCAGTGGCGTCGACGATCGTCCTCGTGGCCGTGGTCCTGTTGGGGGCCGATGCCTCGCTCGAGCTGACTCGGCGTATCCGCGCCCACCACGCCACCGATGACGAGGCATCGCCGGACGGTCGACCGGTAGGGTAAGCACGCCGCGCCGCCCGGCGCGCCGAGCAAAGGAGAGGTGTGCCGCCCAGTACCACGTCCCGTCTGACCGGGGAGCGACCCCAACAAGGAGTGACCCCGGACTCGTTGTTGGCGCTCCACGAGGCGGGCTACCGGGCCGTGCTCGACCGCATTGGCTCCGGGCGGATTCTCGACGTCGGCTGCGGGCAGGGTTTCGAGTCCGCCCGCTTCCTCGCGCCCGACCGGCAGGTGCTCGGTGTCGACTACAGCGCCGAGGCGGTGACCGCCGCGGCATCGGGCTATGGAGACCAAGGCCTCCGGGTGGCGCAGATGAACGCGTTGGACCTGGCGTTGGCCGCGGAGAGTATCGACGGCGCATGCTCCTCGCACCTGATCGAGCATTTTGTCGATCCCGAACCCCACGTGGCCGAGTTGGCCCGGGTGGTCACGCCGAACGGCGTGGTGTGCATTCTCACCCCCAACGCCCCGGCTGATTTTGAGAACCCGTTCCATCTCCATCTCTTCACTCGCGGTGAGCTCCGGGAGATGCTGGAACGTCATTTCGATGATGTCTGGTTGGGTGGGGTGGATGCCACGCCGCCTGTCAAGGCCGATTTCGCGGCGCGGCGGCTCCGGGCCGCCAAACTCCTGCGCTTCGACGTCTTCGATCTGCGCCACCGCATGCCCCACCGTTGGTACGTGTGGGCCTACACGCGGCTCCTTCCATTGGCTTACAAGCTGGTGGCGCGAGGTGATGCCGGGGGCGTCACGGGGATTACGGCCGACGACTGGTTCGTGACCGAGGAACTGGACGACACCACGCTCGTCCTCCTGGCCGTGGCGCGGCAGCCCCGCGTCTCGACGCTTCCGCCGGTCTGATGCTGGCGGTGGGGCTGACCGGGGGAATCGGCTCGGGGAAGTCGGCCGTGGCCGAACTCCTGGTGGCCCGGGGCGCCGTGCTCATCGATGCCGATCAGGTGGCCCGTGAGGTCGTGGCGCCGGGCGGAGCGGCCTACCAGGCGCTGATCGATCGCTTCGGCGCCGGCATCGTGGCCCCCGACGGGACCATCGACCGTCCCGCCCTGGCCGCCGTGGCCTTCGCCGACGACGCCACCCGGGCTGACCTCAATGCCATCACCCATCCGGCCATCGGCGTCGCCATGATCAAGGCCCGAGACGCGCTGGAGGACACCGCCGACATCGTGGTGCTGGCCATTCCCCTTCTCACGGCGCAGCACCGGGATACGGTCAAGCTCCGCCTGGTGGTCGTGGTCGATTGCCCCACCGATATCGCGCTGGAGCGGCTCCTGACCCAGAGGAGCATGGACCGCGCCGACGCCGAGGCGCGCATCGCCGCCCAGATCAGCCGGGAGGAGCGGGTCAAGGACGCGGACTACGTGCTCGACAACTCCGGCGATCGCACGCAGCTCGAGGCCGAGGTCTCCACCCTGTGGGAGTGGCTGGTCGCCCAGGCCTGACGTGGGCGGGGTTCAGCGCCCGGCCGGCCGCGGCGGCCGACGCATCCCGCTGTCGAGCCGGGCACGGGGCGTCACACCGCCCCGGTAGCCTCGGCCCATGGCCGTCTCCCTGAAAACCCCCTTTTCGGTCGTGTCGCCGTTCCGGCCTGCCGGCGACCAGCCGACGGCCATCGCCACCCTGGTCGAGGGGGTCAACCGGGGCGACCACTACCAGACGCTGCAGGGCATTACGGGTTCGGGGAAGACGGCGACCATCGCCTGGATGATCGAGCAGGTCCAACGCCCCATCCTGATCATCGAGCCGAACAAGTCCCTGGCCGCCCAGCTGTCCTCCGAGCTGCGGGACCTCTTCCCCAAGAACCGGGTCGAGTTCTTCGTGTCCTACTACGACTACTACCAGCCCGAGGCCTACCTCCCCACCACCGACACCTACATCGAGAAGGACTCGTCCATCAACGACGAGATCGACCGGCTCCGCCATGCCACCACGTCGTCGCTCCTCATGCGCAACGACGTGATCGTGGTGGCCTCGGTCTCGTGCATCTACGGCCTCGGGGCGCCCCAGGAGTACCGCGACCGCATCCTGGCCCTCACCGTGGGTGACCAGCACGACCAGCGCGACATCCTGCGGCGCCTGGTCGACCTGCAGTACGCCCGCAACGACGTCAACCTGGTCCGTGGGACGTTCCGGGCCCGGGGCGACACGGTCGAGATCCACCCGGCCTACGAGGAGCAGGCGCTCAGGGTTGAGATGTTCGGCGACACCATCGAGCGCATCGTCACCTTCGACGTCATGACCGGTGAGATGGGGGAGGAGTTGGAGGACATCGCCGTCTACGCCGCCACCCACTACGTCACCGGCGACGAGATCGTCCAGCGGGCCGTCGGCACGATCGAGGTCGAGCTCCGGGAACGCCTGCAGTACTTCGAGAAGGAGGGCAAGCTCCTCGAGGCACAACGCCTCCGGGTGCGGACCGAGCACGACCTGGAAATGCTGGCCGAGACCGGTGTCTGCTCCGGCATCGAGAACTATTCCCGCCACCTGGACGGCCGCTCCCCGGGAGAGGCGCCCTACACCCTGCTCGACTTCTTCCCCAAGGACTACCTGGTGGTGATCGACGAGAGCCACGTGGCCGTGCCCCAGCTGCACGGCCAACACGCCGGCGACCGCTCCCGCAAGGACATGCTGGTCGACCACGGCTTCCGCCTCCCCTCGGCCCGGGACAACCGCCCGCTGCGCTTCGACGAGTTCATCGAGCGGGTGCCCCAGTGTGTGTTCGTCTCGGCCACCCCCGGACCCTTCGAGAAGGAGCACTCGACGCAGATGGTCGAGCAGGTCATTCGCCCCACCGGTCTGGTCGATCCCGAGGTCACCATCCGCCCCACCAAGGGGCAGGTGGACGACCTGATGGCCCGGATCGAGGTCACCGTCGCAGCCGGCGGCCGGGTGCTGGTGACCACGTTGACCAAGAAGATGGCCGAGGACCTCACCGACTACCTGGCCGATGCCGGCATCCGGGTGCAGTACCTCCACTCCGACATCGACACCATCACCCGGATCGAGATCCTGCGCGAGCTCCGCCTCGGCACCATCGACGTCCTGGTCGGCATCAACCTCCTCCGCGAGGGACTCGACCTGCCCGAGGTGGCTCTCGTCGCCATTCTCGATGCCGACAAGGAAGGCTTCCTCCGTTCGGCCTCCTCCTTGATCCAGACCATGGGCCGGGCCGCCCGCAACGTGGACGGGACCGTCATCCTCTATGCCGACACCATCACCGACTCGATGCGGGAAGCCGTCTCGGTGACCCAGCGTCGCCGCGAGATACAAACGGCGTACAACAAGGAGCACGGCATCGACCCCACGACCATCCGCAAGGCGGTCACCGACATTCTCGAACGACTGCGCGGTGCCCCCGGCCGCTCCCGGGCCGAGGTGCGGCGCAACCCGTCGAGACGCGGTGCGCCACGGCCCTCCCTGCTGCACGAGGGCGATGCCTCCACCCCGGCCGTGGCCGTGGAGCTGATGAGCCAGCTGGAGACGGAGATGAAGGTGGCGGCGGCCGAGTTGCGTTTCGAAGAGGCGGCTCTCCTGCGCGACGAGATCGCCGAGCTGCGCGCGTCCGTCCCCGGATAGCCGCTAGCCGCCCGGAGGCCGGGTGCCGCCGGGTTAGCCTCGCGGCCATGCCCACGGCCCAAACCCTCCTCGCCACCGTCGAGCGGTACGCCGCCACGGTCACCGCCCGTGACGCCGGCGCGTACGCCGCGTTGTTCACCCCCGAGGCGGTGCAGGTTGATCCCTACCCGACGGCGCCCAATGTCGGCCGGGACGCCATCCGGGATTTCATGCAACGCTCCATCGACGGCTGCGAGACGATGCTCTTCGAGGTCACCGAGGTCCACCCCGTGGCCGACCGAGCGGCGCTGGCCTTCCACATCACCCTCGACCTCGAGGGCGGCGCCGTGATGCACATCCGCGGCATCGAGGTCTTCACGGTGACCGAGGACGGGCTCATCTCGGCCGTCGACGCCTACTGGGGCGACAACGATGTCACCTTCGGCTGAGGGGATCACCATAAAGGGAATCGTCGTCGATCGTCGTCGCCGAATCGTCTCGCTCGATGGCGCCATGCACTCGTGGGCGGCCGCGTGTCGATCGTGACCTACCGGTCCGTCGCCGCGTGACCGTGGGCGAACGCCCGGACACATGAAGACTCCCGCGTGACGCCGGCCAGCTCCGACGAGGTGACGTACCGCGCCGCGACGCCGGACGATGTCGAGGGGATCGCCCGCCTCCATGCCGACAGCTGGCGGCGGAACTACCGCGGGGCGTTCTCCGACGCCTACCTGGACGGCGACCTGGTCGCGGAGCGGCTCTCGGTCTGGACCGACCGCCTCCGGCCACCGCACACGGGCACCTTCACGATCGTGGCGGAGCACTCCGGACCCGGCGCCATCGTCGGCCTGGCCCACACCATCCTCGGGGAAGATCCGGCCTGGGGTGCGCTCCTCGACAACCTCCACGTCTCCCACGCCGAGAAGGGGCACGGGATCGGCACCCGGCTGATGGCGGAGACGGCGCGCGGTCTCATCGCACGTGACCCGGCCTCGTCGCTCTTCCTGTGGGTTCTGGCCCAAAACACGGCGGCCCAGGCCTTCTACGATGCCCGGGGCGGCACCTGCGTCGAGCGCCAGTCCCGGAGCCCGGAGCCGGGGGACCGACTGCGCTACACCTGGCCCGACCCCTCGGGGCTGCTCCTCGACCAGGCCGGGGAGCGGGCCGATCGGCAGTGACACACCCTCCCGGTATCCTCGACAGATGGTCGATCGTCTGGTCGTTCGCGGGGCCCGCGAGCACAATCTCCGCGACGTCTCCCTCGACCTGCCCCGGGACCGGCTGATCGTCTTCACCGGCCTGTCGGGATCGGGCAAGTCGTCCCTGGCCTTCGACACCATCTACGCCGAGGGTCAGCGCCGCTACGTCGAATCCCTCTCGGCCTACGCCCGCCAATTCCTGGGGCAGATGGACAAGCCGGACGTCGACTTCATCGAGGGTCT
Organism: uncultured Acidimicrobiaceae bacterium; assembly: GCA_963821755.1. Taxonomy (GTDB): domain Bacteria; phylum Actinomycetota; class Acidimicrobiia; order Acidimicrobiales; family RAAP-2; genus Bog-473. Next base: position 609,150 of record CAWGEX010000003.1, on the reverse strand, counting down.
CTCGCCGGCCATCTCCATCGACCAGAAGTCGGCTTCCCGCAACCCGCGTTCGACCGTGGGTACCATCACCGAGGTCTACGACTACCTGCGGCTGCTCTATGCCCGCATCGGCCATCCCCACTGCCCGAACTGCGGCCGGCCCGTGGCCCGCCAGACCCCCCAGCAGATCGTGGACCGGGTGCTCGAGCTCGAAGAGGGCACCAGGTTCCAGGTGCTGGCCCCGGTGATCCGTGGGCGCAAGGGGGAGTACAGCACCTTGCTCGATGACCTGGCCAAGCAGGGGTTCGCCCGGGTGCGGATCGACGGCGTGCCCACCGAACTGGCCGATCGGGCCGAGGTCACCCTGGCCCGGTACGAGATCCACACGATCGACGTGGTGGTCGACCGCCTGATCCGAAGGGGCAACATCCGCCAACGCCTGACCGAGTCGATCGAGACGGCGCTGGAGCTGACGGGCGGCACGGCCGAGGTACTGGTCATGAACGGCAGCGCTCCGGAGAGTGACGAGGGCATCACGTTCTCCCAGCACCTGGCCTGCACCCACTGCGGCATCAGTTTCGAGGAGCCGGCGCCGCGGAATTTCTCCTTCAACTCGCCCTACGGTGCCTGCCCCGCCTGTGTCGGGCTGGGCACCAGGTTCGAGGTGGACCCGGAGCTGGTGGTTCCCGACGACACGCTGTCGCTCGAGACAGGTGCGCTGGCGCCGTGGGCCGGAGCCCGCAGCGAGTACTTCACCGGGCTGCAGAAGGGTGTGGCCGATCTGGCCGGGTTCGCCTACGACGCGCCGTGGAAGTCGCTCAAGGCCAAGGACAAGAAGCTGGTGCTCTTCGGCACCGGGACCAGGCCGGTCCACGTCACCTACAAGAACCGGTTCAACCGCACCCGGTCATATGACGCCCTCTTCGAAGGGATCGTGCCCTGGCTGCAGCGTCGCCACGGTGAATCGGAGTCGGACTGGTCGCGCGAGCAGGTGGAGCAGTACATGCGCGAGGTGGACTGCCCGGTCTGCCACGGGGCCCGCCTCAAGCCCGAGTCACTGGCCGTGACCGTCGGCGGGCGCAATATCTACGAGCTGTGCAGCCTCTCCATCGCCAACGCGGTGGATGCCATGGGGGAGCTCGAGCTCAGCGACCGTGAGCACATGATCGCCGACCGCGTGTTCAAGGAGGTGCAGGAGCGGATGCAGTTCCTGCTCGATGTCGGCCTCGACTACCTCTCGCTGGCTCGCTCGGCCGCCACGCTCTCGGGGGGCGAGGCCCAACGCATCCGTCTGGCCAGCCAGATCGGCAGTGGTCTGGTCGGGGTGCTCTACGTGCTGGACGAGCCCTCCATCGGCTTGCACCAACGGGACAATCGGCGACTCATCGGCACCCTCGAGCGTCTGCGCAATCTGGGGAACACGGTCATCGTGGTCGAGCACGACGAGGAGACCATCCGCAGCGCCGACTACGTGGTGGACATCGGGCCGGGCGCGGGGGAGCACGGCGGGACCGTGGTCCACGCCGGACCGGTGACGGGCAGGGGAGGCCTGGTCTCGAACAAGGCCTCCATCACCGGGCAGTACCTCTCGGGCAAGCGATCCATCCCGGTCCCGTCACGCCGACGGCCCGGCAGCGGGGACGTGGTCACGGTGCGCGGTGCCCGCGAGCACAACCTGCACGACATCGACGTCTCGTTCCCGCTGGGCTGCCTGGTGGCGGTGACGGGCGTCTCGGGCTCAGGCAAGTCGACCCTCGTCAATGACATCCTTCTGCGCTCCCTGGCCCAGCACCTGCACCGGGCCAAGACGCTCCCGGGCCGGCACCGCAAGGTCGAGGGCGTTCAATTCCTCGACAAGGTGGTCGACGTCGACCAGGCCCCCATCGGGCGCACCCCGCGGTCGAATCCAGCCACCTACACCGGCGTGTTCGACCACATCCGCAAGCTCTTCGCTCAGACCGCCGAGGCCAAGGTCCGGGGTTACCAACCCGGCCGGTTCTCCTTCAACGTGCGGGGTGGCCGGTGCGAGGCCTGTGCCGGCGACGGCACCATCAAAATCGAGATGCACTTCCTGCCCGATGTCTACGTCCCGTGCGAGATCTGCCACGGCGCCCGCTACAACCGCGACACCCTCGAGATCACGTTCCGGGGCAAGACCATCGCCGACGTGCTCGACCTCTCCTGCGAGGAGGCGTTGGAATTCTTCGCCAAGCAACCCCCTATCGCCCGTCACATGCAGACCCTGTTCGACGTCGGCCTGGGGTACGTCCGGCTGGGTCAACCGGCGCCGACCCTGTCGGGCGGCGAGGCCCAACGGGTCAAGCTGGCCAGCGAGTTGAGCCGGCGGCCCACCGGGCACACCCTCTACGTGCTGGACGAGCCCACCACCGGTCTGCATTTCGAGGACACCCGCCGCCTGCTCGAGGTGCTGGGCCGCCTGGTCGACCAGGGCAACACGGTGGTGGTCATCGAACACAACCTCGACGTGATCAAGACCGCCGACTGGATCATCGACCTCGGTCCCGAAGGGGGCAACAAGGGCGGGAACGTCGTCGCCGAGGGGACTCCCGAACAGGTGGCGAAAACGGCCGGCTCGTACACCGGCGAGGTGCTCAAGAAGATGCTGCCGGCCTGAGCGACCTAAGTAATGGCCAGCATCCTCTCCAAGGCCACCCGGGCCCACTCGGCCGTCTCGGTGTCGACCTGAATCTGGTTGCGGACGTCGCCCTGCACGAGACCCTCGAGCACCCAAGCCAGGTGCGGCCCGTCGATCCTCGACATGGTCGAGCAGGGGCAGACCAGCGGGTCGAGGCACACCACGGTCTTGTCGGGAGACTCGTCATCGAGCCGCTTGACCAAGTGGATCTCCGTGGCCACGCCGATCACCGAACCGCTCGGTGCGGCCGCCACGCCGCGGATCAGGGCGTCGGTGGAGCCCACCAGGTCACCCATCTCCACCACGTCGTGGGCGCACTCGGGATGGACCATGACGATCCCGCCCGGGTGGTCTTCCCGAAAGGCCGTCACGTGCTCGGGCCTGAACCGCTGGTGGACCGAGCAGTGTCCCTTCCACAGCAGCAGGGTCGAGTTCTTGACCTCGGCATCGGTCAGCCCCCCGAGGGCCAGGCGCGGGTTCCACACCCGCATGTCGTCGGCCCCGTAGCCGAGCTGATAGCCGGTGTTACGGCCCAGGTGCTGATCGGGGAAGAACAGCACCCGGTCACCCCGACCCTCCTCCAGGGCCCAGGTCAAGACCGCACGCGCGTTCGACGAGGTGCAGACGGCGCCCTGGTGGCGACCGACGAAGGACTTGAGGGCGGCCGAGGAATTCATGTAGGTGACGGGGACCACGCGCTCGACGTCGATCACCCGGGAGAGCTCTTCCCACGCCTCCTCCACCTGGTCGATGTCGGCCATGTCGGCCATCGAACACCCCGCATTGAGGTCGGGCAGCAACACCTTCTGGTGCGCTCCCGTGAGCACATCGGCCGATTCGGCCATGAAGTGCACGCCACAGAAGACGATGAATTCCGCCTCGGTCTGCTCGGCCGCCAGGCGGGACAACCCGAAGGAGTCGCCGCGGGCGTCGGCCCAGCGCATGACGTCGTCGCGCTGGTAGTGGTGCCCCAGAACGAAGAGACGGGACCCCAGGGCCGCCTTGGCGGCTCCGATCATCCGGGTCAACTCGTCGGCGGTCGCGGTGCTGTAGCGCTCGGGGAGCGGTTGTTGGAGCCTGAGCATCGGTCTGCCCCCTTTGAGGGAGAGCACCGATCTGGCCGGCGGGGACAGCCTGGTCGCCCATCCGCGGGTGTGTCGGCCTCGGTGCGAGGTGTCGTGCCGGAAACCAGGCCGGCGCGGCCAGTGTATCGGGTGTCCCGGGCCCTGTCGCGGTCTGCGCGAAAGTGGACGGCGTGAAGAATCCGCCGCCTACCGGCTCGATTCCCGATGCGCCGGGGTCGTACCAGTTCCTCGATGCCGAGGGCCGGGTCCTCTATGTGGGCAAGGCCAAGTCACTGCGCCACCGCCTCCCCAACTACTGGCAGGACTCGGCCCTGCCCAACCAGATGCCCCGTACGGCGCAGATGGTGGCCCAGGCCGATCACGTGGAGTGGGTGGTGGTCGACAGCGAGGTCGACGCCCTCATCCTGGAGCATTCGCTCATCCAGGCCCACCTGCCCCGCTACAACGTGCGGCTGAAGGACGACAAGAGCTACCCGTGGCTGGCCGTCACCCTGAACGACGAGTGGCCGCGCCCGGCCGTGGTGCGGGGACGCAAGCGCAAGGGCGTGCGCTACTTCGGCCCCTACGGCCAGGCCGGTGGCATCCGCTCCACCCTCGACCTGCTGGTGCGCAGTTTTCCCGTCCGGACGTGTTCGGACAACAAATTCCTGCGCCACCAGCGCCTGGGCCGGCCGTGCCTCCTCTACGACATCGATCGTTGCTCGGGACCCTGTGTCGGCGCGGTCGACCACGCCGCCTACGACGGTTTCGTCAACGACCTCATGGGCTTCCTCTCGGGGGACACCGAACCGGTACTGGATCGACTCAACGCGGAGATGCAGGCGGCGTCGGACAACCTCGAGTTCGAGCGGGCCGCCCGGCTCCGGGATCGCATTGCCACGGCCCAGAAGGCGGCCGAAGCCCAATTGATGGTGTCCGAACGGGCCGAGGACTTCGACGTGATCGGCGTGGCCGACGATCCGCTCGAGGCGTCCGTGCAGATCTTCGTCGTGCGCCGCGGCCGGGTGGTGGGCCACCGGGGCTTCGTGGCCGAAAAGGTGGAGGACCTGACCGGCCCCGAGTTCCTGGCGCTCATCCTCCAGCAGGTCTACGGCACCGACGGGACGGAGGTGCCCCGGCGGGTCCTGGTGCCCGAGGTCCCGGCCGACCAGGAGGTCCTCACCACGTGGCTGCGCTCCCTGCGCCAGGGCCCGGTCGACCTGGCCGTGCCGCAACGAGGGCCGAAACGCGCGCTGCAGGAGACCGTCACCCGGTCGGCGGGCGAGGACCTGGCCCGGCACCGCCTCCGCCGGGCCTCCGATCACAACGCCCGCTCGAAGGCCCTGACCGAGCTCCAGGGCGCGTTGGGTTTGCGGGAGGCCCCGTTGCGCATCGAGTGCTACGACATGAGCCACCTGCAGGGCACCGACTACGTGGGCTCGATGGTGGTGGTGGAGGACGGGCTGGCCAAGCGCTCGGACTACCGCCGGTTCAAGGTCAAGACGGTGGGGGGCAACGACGACTACGCGGCCATGGAAGAGGTGCTGACCAGGCGTCTCACCGCCCTGGTCGAGGCCAAGGACGCCCCCGCCACGGAGCGCCCCCGCCGGTTCGCCTACCGCCCCAACCTGTTGCTGGTCGACGGCGGCAAGGGGCAACTGGGCGTGGCCGAACGGGTGGTACGGGAGCTGGGGCTCGAGGACGAGATCGAGCTGGCCTCCCTGGCCAAGCAATTCGAGGAGGTCTACCGGCCCGGTCGGGCCGCCCCGATCCGGCTCCGGCGCGGCTCGGACGCCCTGTACCTGCTCCAGCGGGTGCGCGACGAGGCCCATCGCTTCGCCATCACCTTCCACCGCGAACGGCGGGGCAAGCGCATGACCGCCAGCGTCCTGGACGGCATCCCCGGCCTGGGTCCGGCCCGCCGCACCCGGCTGGTCAAGGAGATGGGCGGTGTCAACGCCGTCAAAGCCGCCTCCCTGGAGGAGCTGCTGTCACGGTCGTGGCTCCCCGATGACGTCGGGCTGGCCGTTTACGATGGGATACACAAGACCGGAGGGCGGTGAGTCGTTGAGCGAATTCCTCGTAGTGACGGGGATGTCCGGGGCGGGCCGGTCGACGGCCGCGGCCACCCTGGAGGACCTGGGCTGGTTCGTCATCGACAACGTGCCGGCGGCCCTCATCATGAAGATGGTCGAGATGATCGACCTGCCCGGTTCGGAGATCGAGCGGGTGGCCCTGGTCATCGGCCGGGGTGGGGCCAACACCGGGGTCGAATACTTCGATGAACTGGCCGACGTGCTCGATGCGCTCCGCCAGACCCGCAACCGAGTCACGGTGCTCTTCCTCGAAGCGGCCGACGACGTCCTGGTCAGGCGCTACGAGGGCACCCGCCGACGGCATCCCATCGACGCCCGCGGCGTGGAGGAATCGATCGCCGACGAGCGCCGCCTCCTCGGACCGGTCCGCGACCGGGCCGATCTGCTCATCGATACGGGGGAGCTCAACTCGAACCAGCTGCGCACCCGGATCCTCGAGGCCTTCGACAACAACAGCGCCGATTCCAACATGCAGACGTCGGTGGTCTCGTTCGGCTACAAGCACGGCATCCCGCTCGATGTCGACATCGTCTTCGACTGCCGCTTCCTCCCGAACCCCTTCTGGGTCGAGGAGCTGCGGCCCTACAGCGGCCTTGATGCCCCGGTGCGGGACTACGTCCTCTCCCAGGCCGAATCGATGGACTTTCTGGCCAAGGTCGACGATCTCCTCACCGCCATCCTCCCGGCCTTCATCCGGGAGGGGAAGTCGTACCTGACCATCGCCATGGGCTGCACCGGCGGCCGGCACCGATCGGTGGCTCTGGCCGAAGCACTGGCCACCCGCCTGGGCGGGCACGGCCATCCCACCTCGGTCTTCCACCGCGACGTGGACCGATGAGCCCCGCCGGGCCGGGGCCCGCCGTCGTGGCCCTGGGTGGGGGGCACGGGACCGCCGTCACGCTCCGGGCCGCCCGCACCTACGCCGGGCTCCTGACCGCCGTGGTCTCGGTGGCGGACGACGGTGGGTCGAGCGGTCGCCTGAGCGAGTTGCTCGACGTGGTGGCGCTGGGGGACATGCGCAAGTGCCTGGTGGCCCTGGCCGCCGAGGACTCGGCCCTGGCCGTGGCCTTCGAGCATCGCTTCGAGGAGGGGGAGCTGGCCGGGCACGCCCTCGGCAACCTCGTGCTGGCCGGGCTGATCGAGGCCACCGGCGAGCTGGTGTCCGGGGTGCGGGAGGCCGCCCAGTTGTTGGGGGCCGACGGCGACGTGGTGCCGGCCACCGTCGAGCGGGTCGTGCTCAAGGCCAACGTCGCCCACGGGGAGGTGGCCGGTCAGGTGGCGGTGTCGGCGGCCGGGGGCATCGAGACGGTGTCCCTCGTCCCGGCGGATGCACCGCCGCCCCCGCTGGCCATCGAGCGGATCGAGGCGGCGGACCAGGTGGTCATCGGCCCCGGGTCCCTCTTCACCAGTGTGCTGGCCGCGGCCGCTGTCACAGGGGTTGCCGAAGCCCTGGCGCGCTGCCGGGGCCAGCGGGTCTACGTGTGCAACCTCCACCCGCAGAAGCCCGAGACGGCGGACTTCGACGTGGCCGACCACCTGGCCGCCCTCGACCGGCACGGCGTGCCGGTCGACGTCGTCCTGTGCGACACCAGCCTGGGCCTGCGCCGGGGTCGGGTCGCCATCGACCTGGTCGACGTGCCCCTCACCGCAGACAATCCTCTGGTCCACAGTCCTGGCAGACTGGCGCTGGCACTCTCCAGTCTGCTGTCATAGCGCCCGAAAGGAAGTTGGTGCGGATGGCGGTACGCGTCGGTATTAATGGGTTCGGCCGGATCGGACGGAACTTCTTCCGTGCCGTCCTGGCCTCGGGCGCCGACGTGGAGGTGGTGGGCGTCAATGACCTGACCTCGGCCGCCACGCTGGCTCATCTCCTGCGCTACGACTCCACCCAGGGGCGCCTGTCGGTGCCGGTCGACGTCGAGGGCGGCCAGCTCGTGGTGGGGGAGCAACGCATCCGGGTGGTGGCCGAGCGCGAGCCGTCAGTGGTGCCGTGGGCCGAACTGGGGGCCGAGGTGGTGATCGAGTCGACCGGGCTGTTCACCGCCCGCGAGAAGGCCGCCGCTCATCTCGGGGGCACGGTGAAGCGGGTGATCATCTCGGCGCCGTCGGGCGACGCCGACGCCACCTTCGTCATCGGCGTCAACGATGACCAGTTCGACCCGGCCCACGACGTGGTGATCTCGAATGCCTCGTGCACCACCAACTGTTTCGTGCCCATGGTGAAGGTGCTCGATGACGCGTTCGGCATCGCCAGCGGGCTCATGACCACGGTGCACGCCTACACCAACGACCAGAACCTGCTCGACCTACCGCACACGGATTTGCGCCGGGCCCGCGCCGCCGCCGTCAACATCGTGCCCGCCTCCACCGGTGCCGCCCGCGCCACGTCGCTGGTGCTCTCATCGATGAAGGGGCGCCTCGACGGGACCGCCCTGCGGGTGCCGGTGCCGGCCGGTTCGATCACCGAATTTACGGCCGTCGTCCACGGCAGCCCCTCCGTCCCCGACGTCAACGCCGCCTTCGCCGAGGCGGCGGCCAAACCGCCGCTCGACCATGTGCTCGAGTACACCGAGGACCCCATCGTCTCCAGCGACATCGTGGGCAGCCCGGCCTCATGCACGTTCGACTCCCTGCTGACCATGGTCCTTCCGGTCAACGACGCCCTGTCCATGGTCAAGGTCCACGGGTGGTACGACAATGAGTGGGGCTACTCGAACCGCCTGGTCGACCTGACCGTGTTGGTCGGGGGCTGAGGGGATGAAGCACTCGGGGGGGCTGCCACTGCTCGAGGACCTGCCTGACCTCGACGGGCGGCGTGTCCTGGTGCGCGTGGACTTCAACGTCCCGCTCCACATCGGGATCGACGGGCGAGCCACCGTGGCCGACGACTTTCGCATCAGGGCGGCCCTGCCCACCCTGCGCTGGCTGCTCGACCGGGGGGCCGAGGTCGTGGCCTGCTCGCACCTGGGCCGACCGGCCGACACCCGCGACCCGCGTTGGGAGATGGGGCCGGTGCGTGAGCGTCTGGAGGCGTTGTGCCCCGGGGTGGCGCTGATGGACAATCTCCGCTTCAACCCCGGGGAGCGGGCGAATGACCCTGCCTTCGTGGCCTCCCTGATCGAGGGCTTCGACGCCTACGTCAACGAAGCCTTCGGGGTGGCGCATCGCCGTCACGCGTCCATTGTGGGCCCGCCGCAGTTCCTGCCCAGCGCGGCCGGCCTGCGCCTGGCCAAAGAGGTCGAGGTGTTGGGCGGACTGCTCGACGACCCGGCCCGGCCCTTCGTCGCCGTGGTGGGCGGGGCCAAGGTGGCCGACAAGATCAGGGTGCTCAAGGTCCTGGCCACCAGGGTGGACACGCTCATCGTCGGGGGCGGCATGGCCTTCACCTTCCTGGCCGCCCTGGGCCACACCGTGGGGAGCTCGCTCCTGGAGCCCGAACAGCTCTCGGCCTGCCGGGAGCTCCTGGACTCGGGCACCGAGATCCTCCTGCCCACCGACATACGAGCGCTCGAGCCGGGCGGGACGTTCGGCCGACCCGGCGACGGGGTCGGCCCGCGGGGCGGGACCAAGGTCACCGAGCGCGATCTCACCGACGGGTGGACCGGGCTCGATATCGGGCCCGACGCGGCGGCCACCTTTGCCGACGTGGTTCGCCGGGCCGGGACGGTGCTCTGGAACGGCCCGATGGGTGCCTTCGAGGACGTCCGCTTCGCCTCCGGCACGCGTGTGGTGGCGCAAGCCGTGGCGGAAAGCGACGCCTTCTCCGTCGTGGGCGGTGGTGACAGCGCCAGTGCCTTGGAGGAACTCGGGTTGGCCGATCGAGTGAGCTTCCTCTCCACCGGGGGTGGGGCGTCGCTCTGTTTCATCGAGGGCGACGGCGACCTGCCGGCGCTCGACGCGTTGCGCCACGCGCCGAACGCGCCCCGCTAGTGGCCGGCCGCCGCCCGCTGATCAGCGGGAATTGGAAGATGCACCACGACCACATCGAGGCGCTGCACATGGTGCGCGACCTCGGACTGCGTCTCAAGCCCGATGACGTGGTGGCGGTCGACGTGTCCGTCCACCCGCCGTTCACCGACCTGCGGACGGTGCAGACACTGGTGGAGAAGGAGGCCATTCCGATCGCCCTGGGTGCCCAGCACTGCTCGGATGCGGATGCCGGCGCCCGCACCGGAGAGGTGAGTGCGCAGATGCTGGCCCGCCTGTCCACGAGCTACGTCCTGGTCGGGCACTCCGAGCGACGGCAGCTGTTCGGCATGTCCGACGAGACCGTGACCGCCACCGTGCAGGCGGTGTTTCGGCATCAGATGACGCCCATTCTCTGCGTCGGTGAGACCGAGGAACAGCGGTTGCGCTCACAGACCGAGTCGACGCTGGAGCGGCAGGTCCTCTCCGCCCTCGAGGGTCTGGCGCCCGAGCAGGTCGCCGGGGTGGTGGTGGCCTACGAGCCCATCTGGGCCATCGGCACCGGCCAGGCGGCCAGTGCGGTCGACGCCGAGGACGCCTGCGTCTTCATCCGGGCCATGGTGGCCAAGGCCGCCGGTGAAGCCGCCGCCGAGGCGATACGAATCCAGTACGGGGGGTCGGTCCAGGCGGAGAATTGTGCCGATCTGCTGGCTGAACCGGACGTGGATGGCCTGTTGGTCGGTGGAGCGAGCCTGCAGGCCGCCAGCTTCCTCGACGTCATTCGGGCCTGCGCCGCCTGCTACCGTTCCTAGGCCGTTTCTGGCGACACGCACTGAGCTGGAGGATTCGTGTCTGCAGTCACTTGGGTTTACATCGGGATTGAGGTGGCCGCGGCACTCGGCCTGATCTTCCTCATTCTCATGCACAGCGGCAAGGGCGGCGGTCTCTCCGACATGTTCGGCGGAAGCGTCGGTGCCGCCGCGCAGGGTTCCACCGTGGTGGAGAGAAACCTGGACCGCATCACGGTCACCGTGGCCATCATCTTCACCTTTACCACCCTCACTTTGGACCTTCGGCTGCAGTGACACACCGGGGCCGCAGGCCCGGGTGGCGACGAGGTCCGATCCTGTGCGGTCTCGCCGTGGCGATCCTTCTCTCGGGGTGCGCCAAGGCGGGTTCGACCACCACCACGGTGACCTACGTAGCCGTGTCGGGTGGAACGATCTCCTTCGGCATGAGCCAGGGGCCGACCGGGTGCAATCCGCACACGCCGACGGGGAGCACTTCGGCCACCCGACTCCTCCTGGCCGCCGTGCTGCCCAGCCCGTTCGTGGTGGACGGCACGGGCACGGTGACCCCCAATTCCAACCTCATCCAACAGTCGGAATTGGTCAGCACCAAGCCGGAGACCATCATCTACACGCTGAACCCGCAGGCGGTGTGGTCGGACGGCGTCCCCATCACGGCCAAGGATTTCATCTACGCCTGGCATCAGCAGAAGGCGGACGCACCTGCCGCCCCCGGTTCGGTGGCCAGTGTGGCGGGCTACCGCGATATCGCGTCGATCAAGGGCAGCAACAAGGGCCGAACCGTGACGGTGGTGTTCCACGCCCTCTTCGCAGATTGGCAGATGCTATTCGCCAACCTGTTGCCGGCCCACATCATGGAGACCGTCGGATGGAACCCCCAGTGCCCCTCGGTCAACCCGGCCATCGACCTCTCGGGCGGACCCTTCGAGATCACCTCGGTCTCGGCCCAGACCATCGGGCTGGAGGCCAACCCGAAATGGTGGGGGACGACACCCAATGTGCGCCGCATCACGGTTCACATCGCGTCAAACCCCGAGCAGCTGATGCAATGGATCCAGTCCGGTTTCGTCCAGGTGGCCCTGCCGGGCTCCATCACGTCCGCCTCTTTGAGCCAGGTGACCTCATTGCCCGGCGTGCAGAGCTCGGTCGACCCCTCCAGCACCTTCCTGCAACTCGAAATGGTCAGCGATCCGACCACCCCGATCACCGCCGCCGTCCGGCAGGCCATTGCCCTCTCGGTTGACCGCCAGGCGCTGCTGAGCCAAAAGGTGAACTGGGCGGTCCCCACTGAGCAGGTGGCGACCAGCCACATTGAGGTGCCGGGTCAGCCGGGGTATCACGCCCCGCCCGCCTCGGACACTCCACCCACCGTCCCGACGTCGACGACCACCTCGACCACCACCGTCGGACAGGGCGGGTCGGTGGACTTCCCGTCCACGTCCGTTCCCGAACAGGCCGCCGCGCTGATGGAAGGCGCCGGCTACTTCCGATCTGGTTCGGACCCGTGGGAGACGAGTGTGGTCGGAATACCGCTGACCCTGCGACTGGCCGTTGACGAGGGTGACGCCTGGGCCGCGGCAACCGCGCCGCAGCTGCAGGCGCAGCTGCAGGCGGCCGGCTTCGTGGTATCCCTTGTCCCCGAGACAGACGCCGCGGCGACGGGAGCGGCGCTGTCTTCGGACAGTGCCGAGTTGGCTCTCCTGCCGTTGACCGGCTCACCTTTCCTGAGTCAGGCCGTGGCCTGGTACACGCCGTTGCTGGGCGCACCGGGCGTGGACGGCTCGCAGAACTGGACGGGCTACGACGACGCCACCTTCAATCAACTGGTGACCACGGCGTCGCAGCAACTCAATCCCAACACGGCGGCGACCGACTACGACACGGCCGACGCGAAGCTCTGGACCGACATGGTGGGTCTGCCCCTGTTTGTGGAACCAAGTGCGCTGGTGTGGGGCCGTACCGTGGGCGGGGTGACGGCGACGCCCATGAGCGACAGCCTCCTGTGGTACGCCCAAGACTGGGCCATCCGGGTTCCCGAATCCACCAACAGCACGACGCCGTCGCTACCCGGTCAATAGGGTCACTGCGGTCAACTGCGGCGAGCAGGCCGCCGATCGGTGTCCAAAGGGCCACGCGCTACGATCTTTGAGCGCTCATCCGAGTCGCACACTCGTCGGAGTGGCGGAATAGGCAGACGCGCCAGCTTGAGGGGCTGGTGCCCGCAAGGGCGTGGGGGTTCAAGTCCCCCCTCCGACACGTGGCTTGACCTGGAGGAACGCTACTTAGCGAAAGGTCGCGTCGTGCGACCATTCGGTGCCGCTGAACCTACGTTGAATAGTGAGATTCAATTACCGCGCCCACTTCGGGCCGGTGATGTTGACCACATCCGCCACTGGCTCTGGCTCGACCGCTCCGGGCTGCAAGAGCGCTCCAAGACGATCTGCCACTTCCCGGTGCCGCTCGGAGGTGGCGTGCTGGTAACGCATTGCCGCCGTGGGAGTCTTGTGGCCGAGTCGGTGCATCAACTCGGGCAGCGTGGCCCCGGCGATGGCAGCCCAGGTGGATCCCGACCCTCGCAGATCGTGGAAGTGCAGACCCGAAATACCCACCGTCTCGCATGCGGCTGCCCATCGTTGCAAATGCCCCCCACCGACCACTGATATTCGAGCGGCTGCGGGTGTCATCGGCGACCTTCGCCCGGATAACAACCGTATTCATGTCGCCTATACCCCTCAGAGATCCATGCCGATTGAGTGTGCACATGCGTCGACCATCTCCCCGGTCAAGATGAAGGGATCGAACGGTGATCTTGTCCGAGAAGCGATAGGGGGAGTGTTGTCTCAGGTCGGGTGTTCCCGTTCAAGCATTTCGGCCGACCCAGCAAGTAGCGCCTCGATGGCCGTCCAAGTTGCCTCACCCGTGGTGAGGTCACTATGTAGTTTGTCCAAGTTATCCGTCTGACGAATCCGCTTGTTCAGGGGTGCCATGTAAGTCTCCAAGAATGCTCGGGTCTTGACGGTTTGTTCGACTATCTGGATAACGATGTCGAGTTTCCGCCACCCCGCCTCCTTGAGGAGCCTGATCTCCTCGGTGGAAGCATTGTCTGGGTCGACCTGATATATCGGGTTTGCATCCTCTTGTTTCAGCAGTTGGTGCAGTCCCTCAAGAACACCGAGGTTGTAGGTGAGTTCCTCCTTGCCTTCAGGTGCCAACCCCATGTCACGAGGGTATTACCAAACCGAACGCATAGGTTCCTCACCAGTCGCCCAGGACGCACACTTCGTTGGGACAGCCGCCCTCGACCTTGACTGGACGTTTGCCCTCAGTCTTGAACACTTTGGTCCAGCACGTCAGGCAGGCGATGCAGCAACCCTTCGCAATGATGGCGTCCAGGATGTCGCCCTCCATGCGGTCGTCAGTCACGACTAACGCCTTCCGCTCTCCATTGGTTGGCTCGGGTTTCCTGCAAATGGATTGCTTTCTCAAACTCGGCGATATTCCGCCAGTGCGCGGCAGCTTCAACATAATGTTCAGCGAGACCGAACATTTCATCGCCCTCGATGGAATCTTGAATGTCCATTTGACGTTCCGTGGAGTCGGAGCCTCGAATGACCTTTGCCGCCACCATCAAGTCCAAGTCGATTTGAGTTAAGGAACAAACCTCTTCGTAGGCTTCAGCAACAAGTACGGCCGCTGCGTGCCGCTCTTGACTGTTTGCGCCTTCGAGCGCTCGCGCATACTCACCTGCAAGTTCATCGGCCAGTGCAGTTTGTGTTTCTCGCGCCCTGCGTGCGTCCAGGTATCTCCGTAGGGCTGCATCCGATTCTGGACGGCGTGCACTCACCACAGCTGTCGGTTTGGACCCTTTCATAAGCAACTCAAACACACCCTGCGACTTCGGCTGACGCCTGAGGAAAGTCACCGCATTCGCCACTAGCGCTTCCGGGCCCGTCTGACGGACTTCGGCAAATGGCGGCGGCGGAACGGGTGCTTGAGGCGGTAGAGGCTCATGAGCCGAAGGGCTTGACTTTGGCACCATGTCCCAGAGCGCCGGGGCCACTGGTCTGCTGCAGTCTCACCTCACGCCTCATCTATAACTTTTACGACCCGTGCGTCCGCGAATAGTCCCACTCCTTGGAATGAAGACGTCGGTGTGACGGGGACGTCCGAGGGACAGTCAAATAGTGCTCTCTAACCAGCGCGCAAAAGTGCGCCGTGAAGGGAGGCGCTGGGTAGGGATGACTCGGTCTCGGGTACTCGGACCTCAGCCCAGCGACCACCGCGGGCTATATGGCCTATTCCCACGTCGAAGCCCTCACGCCTAAGGTCGAATGGATCGGGGTGTGCTCCCCAATCGGTCGTTTGAGAGAAGCATGACCGATGCGCGTACCGGGAGAAGCTTGACGAGATGTTTGGGCGCGACATTACGGCACCATCGAATAACCCCGCGGCATGTTGAAGGCGGTGGCGGACCATCATGGTTCAGCGGCGAATCCTCCGGCGCACCATGCCCATACTGCTACCTCCCCATTTCCCGATCGTGACGTTTAGCGCTCGCGACGGTCGTCCCGTCGGTCCCGGCGGTTATCTCTTCGGTCTTCGCGTCGGTCCTGCCGGCGATTGACCCCGTGGGCGACGACGGCCGCAGTGCCCACCACTGCCGCCGTCCGGGCAACGGGAGCACCGATGACGCCCCTGCGGGCGGCGCGGGCTGGTCGAAGTGGCATGTCAACCTCCTTGGGTTACCTCGTCCGCCTCGAGTGCGGCGAGGATCGCTTGGATCGGAATCCGTCCGTTGGCGATGAGCTGACCCCCAGAGCGACGAGCGGCAGAAGCAAACGGTGCGGCCCAGGCGTTCTCCCAAACGAGCACGCCTGCCACCGTCCCCGGTGTCATCGCCGCCGCAAGGTTCACCATGTCCTCCGCCGCCAGCAAGTCGGCTAGCTGAGTTTCGGCTTTGCGCAGTTCATCGAGCGTGTCCAGGTCCTCGATCTCCATGCCCTCAATTTGTCCGTTCTCATCCTTGGCTACGATCAAAAGGTCCAAAAGGCGGACGGTTCCCGAGTCGACCAACTTGGACAGTTCGGCCGCCATCTCTCCGGTGAAGTGGGACTGGCCGGGTGGGAACTCGACTACCAGGTAATCGACTGGCCCCAGTTCGTCCAACTCGTTATCAGCCATGGTCTGTCTCCGTTTCTCACTCTACGATTCGGCTGGGATGGGTAGAAGAGGTTGGCCAGCTCCGTTCGGATCGGTCGTGCTCGCTTGCCCGTAGGCTCACGGTCCACTCGTTGCTCTGCCTCGTTGCTGTGCAACCAGGCTGGGAAATAGCTCTCTCAGTATGCGGTTCTCGTGTTGTTGGGTCATCACCCCGCAAGGGGTGATTCGGAGGGCGAACCGAGCGAACAACAACAGAGCCCGCGGCCTTCGCGGCCGTGACGTCGAAGCGAAGGCGGCCCTGAGCTCGGTACCCGACCTAATGGGGCTCATCGGGGCGCTCGGCGGGATCAGCTCGGTCATGACGAGACTCCATGGCGGCTCGCACCGTGGGTGCCACTCCGGTAGGCCCCAACGCATCTGCAACCCCGGATGCATCCAGGACGTCACGCACTTGGCTATGGGCCCGGGCGACGACAAGCCGGACCTTGAGGTGGGCGAGCCGTTCGAGGAGCTGCAGAAGAACCGACGATCCCGTCGTATCGAGGAAGGTGATGGCCCCGGTGTCGAGCACCACGATGTCGACCGGGTCCGGCGCCGCTCGGACGAGCTCCAAGACGTCGTCGCGAAGCCGACGGCAATTGGCGAAGAACAATGGCGCGTCGAACCGGTACACGATGACTCCCGGAGTTGTGACGACCCCGTCAGAACGCTCGATGTCTCGAAACGAGTCATCGTCGGGGACGTACCCGAGCACCGCCCGATGCGGCAAGGTCGCGTGGTAGACGAGAGCCACCAGCGAGACTCCCACGGCGATGAGTAGCCCCTCGAGGACACCAAAGGCCAGCACACCAACGAGCGCAATGAGCCCCATGGCGAAGTCTTCGCGTCGAATCCGCCACGCCCGTCGCAGGCCGGAAATGTCGAAGAGCCCGCTGACTGCGACGATCACAACCGCTCCGAGGGTCGCTGCGGGCAGGTTCTTGAACAGCGGTGTCAAGAAGAGCAAGGTGAGTCCGACGACCACAGCCGCTACGACCCCGCTGAGTTGTGTTCGTGCACCGGCGTCGCTCGCGGATGCTGTGCGGGAGAAGCTGCCGTTGACCGGAAACGCCTGAAAGAGTCCCGCTCCCAGATTGGCCACCCCGATCGCGACGAGCTCTCGGTTGGGGTCGACCTCGTAACCCCGTCGGTCCGCCATCGCCTTGGCCACGGCGATCGATTCGACGTAGCAGACCAGGGCGACCCCTAAGGAGCTGAAGGCGAGGCTGCCGAGGTCGTGGATCCCGACCTTGGGGAGAGTCAACGAAGGCAGCCCGCTCGGGACCGTGCCGGTCACGGCAACTCCGTGGGCGGACAGGTCGAACAAGCTGGCGGCCGTGATGGCCAGCGCGACGACAATCAGCGCCGCTGGCCAGCGCGGTGCGAACCGACGTAAGAGCACCAACGATCCGGCTGACAATGCCGCAACGAGCACTGTCAGTCCCTGGATCTTGCCAAGGTTGGTGATCGCGTGGGCAACGAGCTGGAAGAACGTGTCCCCGCTGACGCCGTAGCCAAGGATTTTTCCCAACTGGCTGGCCACGATCACGAGCGCCGCCCCGGTGACGTAGCCCGAAAGGACCGGTTGCGACAAGAAATTCACCACGAACCCGCCCCGCAGCAGACCTCCAAGGACACAGATGCCACCGACAAGCAGGGCGAGCGTCCCCCCCAAAGCGAGCGCCTGGGTCGCGCTCCCGTTGCTCAAAGGTGCGATCACCGTCGCCGTCAAGACGGCGACGGTCGCCGTCGGTCCGAGGGCCAGCTGCCGGGACGAGCCCAACAATGCGTAAGCCAGCAGCGGTACGAAGCTCGCGTACAGTCCGTTGACTGCAGGCAGACCAGCCAGCTCGGCGTACGCCATGCCCTGGGGAACCAAGACTGCCGCCACGGTGATCCCAGCGGTCAGATCTCGGACCATAAGGCGAGAAGGGCCGCTGCGTATTTGCTCGACGATCGGGAACGTGGCGGTGAGTTTGTGCCTCATCGCCGAGCCTTTTGATGTGCGCAAATGGGTGAGAGGCTCAAGCAAACAGTGTGGCTGTCCGGCCGCGTCCGCCTCCGTCGTCCGTTGCCGTTCCACCTGGCGCTGAGTCGCCCGGAACGACCGAACTCGAGAAGCGGCCTCACCGATCGCACCGTCGAGAACTAGCCGCGGGCTCTTGCCGGGCGCATCTGGCTTCTGCGTTAGCCAAGAGGTCCCCGGTCGCATCGACGACATTGTGGAACAATCGGTCCCGAGGTTGACGTCGGATCTGCGGACTCAACAGGTAGGCGGTTGGGCTCCACGAGGGAACCCTTTGGGTCATTCCTCGTCATTGTTCGCCTTCCGCACGGACGACCAGTTCGAGTCCGAGAGCCCGGATCCGTTCGATCACCCCATGCAGCGCGGCCTGGTCCGGAACGGTAGCCCGCAGGGTGGTCAACCCTTCCTTGGTCGAGACCTCGAGATCATTGAACGCCGCTGACACGGTCCGGCCGGCCTCGCCCCTGAAAGTGATCACGTAGGTAGTTGGTTTCATTCGCCCTGGTCATTGTGATCTGCGCCGCCGCGCACGTCGTCACCCTGACCCGGGTGATTCGGAGATCGGTTTGGTAGCCTTGCGCAGGTGATCGGCACCAGCCCGACCGTGACGAAGTTCATCCGACCTCCCCTGCCGCACACCCTGATCCGAAGGCCCCAGCTTCTCAGTCGGCTGAATGCGGCCATGCAGTTCCCCTGCACATTGGTGGCCGGCAGCCCAGGCGTGGGAAAAACCGTGCTGCTGTCGTCCTGGGTCGCAGAGCGACCTGAAGCTCGCTGCGCCTGGCTCTCGTGCGATCGGTGGGATCATGACGAGGTCCGGTTCTGGACGTCCGTTGCGTCTGCGCTCGCCACCGTCGAGCCAGGAGGCGCCTCCGATGCGCTCGACCTACTCGCCGAGGGTCCTGACGACATAGGAGACGTCGTCGCCTCGCTGGTCAACCAGATGGCGCTGTGGTCTGGCCCCACGTGGCTGATCCTCGATGACCTGCACGACGTCGCTCCCTCCGGTCTCGGGGGGCTCGTTACCTTTGTCGAACGACTCCCTGCAACTGCACATGTTGTCTTCGGGACCCGTGTCGATCCCGTTCTGCCGATCCAACGGTGGCGGGCCCGGGGGCAACTGGCTGAGATCAGGGACGCTGACCTCCGCCTGGAAGAAGAGCAGGTCAGCTCGCTTCATGCACCAGTACGGCGTCGATCTGTCCCACGGCGACGTGCATACCTTGGCCACAAGGACCGAGGGATGGATGGCCGGGAGTCCAGTTGGCAGCGCTTTCACTGCTGCACGACCCCGAGGACCCATCCTCGTTCATCGGACGCCTTGCCGGAACCGAGCGTGTGGTAGCCGATTTCCTCATCGAAGAGGTGCTCGATCAGCAATCCGCAGAAATGGTGGAGTTCTTGGAAGCAACCTCGGTCGTCGATGAGTTCGACGTCGAGTTGGCGAACTCTCTCCTCGGTGACGAGCACGGCGCATACCTCCTGCGACGAGCGATCAACTCGGGACTCTTCGTCATGGCTGCTGGACGGGATCCGCCTCAGTACCGTTACCACCAGCTCTTTCGAGAGCTTCTGCACGCCCAACTGGTGGCCGAAGATCCGGCTCGAGCCAAGGCCTTGCACTCGCGGGCTGGTGTTTGGTACGAGAAGACAGAGTCCTACGCAGCAGCGGTGGACCAGTTCGTGCAGGCCCGTAACCTCGAACGAGCCTTTGGGATCTTGCACGATCACCTGGCCCACGAATGGTTTCCCGGCCGAAGTTGCAAACGTGGACACCTGGTTGGGGAGGCTTTCTGACGAGGACATCAGGGCTCACCGTGCTCGTATGGTCGATTACGCCCTTGCGCTGGGGCTTGCCGGGAGGATCGAGGAGCAGGGTTGGTGGCTCGCCCGAGCTTCGAGCGCTGCCGGCGACAGGGACAGCGATTTCGAGATCAGATTGGCTGGGGTCGACGCGCAGTGGCACGGCATGCGCGGCGAACCGGATCCAATTCTTGCCTTCGAGCGGGACGTCTTTTCTCGCCTGACTCCGGGCACAGATTTTGTCCTCGACCAGTTCCCGGTCCTCTCGTCGCGGGCCCATCTCTACAAAGGGGACCCGGCCTCATGTATCGCCACATGCGATGTGGCTCTGAGTCACGCCGACCCAGTCACGGCTGCGGTGCTGTTGGGGATCAGGTCTGGCGCCCTCTTCGACCTCGGTCAGCTACGACTGGCGCGAATCGCAGCGAGCGCTGCGATCGAGGCCGCACATGCACGAGGGGTCGAACACCACGTTGGCCTCTTTGACGCCGTCCTGACGCTCGGCGCGCTCAGCCTCGAGGCGGGCGAATTGAACGAGGCAGAGCGATTGATCGAGGAAGCGGTTCGGCGCAGTGAGAGGATTCGACCTCCGTTCGAACTGCTTGGCCTCATCGAGCGGGCGCGTCTGTTTCGTGCCAGGGGCGAGCTGGTCGAGGGCCTCGGCATCCTCGAACGGGCCAGAACGGTCCTCCCGACTGGATCCCGGTCCCCTTTGACCCAGCGAGCCGACGTTCTGGAAGCCAGGCTCCGCATCGACCTCGGCGAACCAGCCCGAGCAGCCGAGCTCGCTCGTACGTTCCCTCGCTCGCCGACGCGTTGTCTCCTCGAGGCCCGATCGCTGTTGGCGCAGGGGCAAGCCGACCGAGCGGACGCCACCATGAACGGACCTCGAGTCCAATGCCCTTGGTGTACCCCGTGCGATCGAGCTGACCGCCCTCCGGGCCGATGCGCGGCTGCAGCTGGGACTTCGCACAGCGACGATCTCCACCGATCTCGTCGAGCTCGGGCGATCTCAAGGCTTCGTCCTCTCGGTGTTGGACGGGTCACCTGGCCTTCGTGACGATTTGGTTGCCCTCCTGAGGCACTCGCCCCGCGACGACTACGCAGATACCCTCGTGACCGTGGCGGACCGCATGGCGGCCCATGGCGCGGTCAGCCCGCCGTCGGGAGACAGCGAACTGAGCGCTCGTGAGCAGGGGGTGCTTCGCTACCTGCAGACACGTCTCAGCACCCGAGAGATCGCGGGCGAGCTTTTCATCTCGATGAACACGCTCAAATCTCATACCAAGAGCATCTACCGCAAACTGGATGCGTCGTCCCGGTCCGATGCCGTGGCCCGCGCCAGGGCGGCTGGTCTTCTCTGAGCCGTCCGGAGGGGCACGGTGGCGGAGGCAAATCACCCCTCACGGGGTGATGACTCACCAGCAACCGGACGACATACTGAGATCTGCTCGATCACAGCTCGGTTACATCGGAGGATGAATGCTTGCGGCTCCCCGCTGAACCTTTTCTGGACAATGCTCTTGTTCTGGGTTCGTGGTCTGGATTTGGCTCCTCATCGTCGTCTCAGGAGACATCTTCCGGAGCCACGACATGGGCGGCTTCGCAAAGGCCCTGGGGTGTTGCTCGTGATCTCTCTTGCCTCTACTTGGCGTTCTCATCTATCTGATCCCGCGTGGTGGGCAAATGCAAGAAAGGGCCTCCCAGGATGCGCGAAAACAACAGCAGGAATTTCACACCTACATCCAGGAGGTGGCGGGCCGGGGGGCCAATCCAGCGGACCAGCTGACGAAGTTGGCCCAACTCCACGATGAGGCAGTCATCACCGAGCAGGAGTTCCAGGCCCAAAAGGCGAAAGCGATGGCCTGACAGCGTAACCCCCCCGCGAGCTCCCAACGAGCTGTCGTATCAAGCTCAGTGTCGGTTTCCGTTCGGTGTACCGAGGACGCAAACCGAACGACTGGGTCGATTGCGTGGCAACTACGGCTGGCTAACGGCGAACGCGAGGACAATCAGGATGAATAAACCTTCAAGTGGAAAGTCTCGGCCGCTGAGCCGGAAACAGCATGTCGATCAGGGGAAGGCGGCTCGCAGGCGCTCCCCCAGGGAACGCCAAGGAGACTGGAGCGCCAGCTCGCGCACGTCCGACCCATTGAGCCTTCTGGTTGGCCAAGAGGCCACGCGCGTACCAGAGCTCGTACCGATCCGACACGGCCGGATGGCTGCCTCGGCCTTCGCCTTCTACCGAGGAGCCGCACTGCCCATGGCTGCGGACTTGTCCACCAGCGCGAACACAGGGCTCAATGTCCAACTGTGTGGCGATGCTCATTTGGCGAACTTCGGCGGCTTTGCATCGCCCGAGCGTGACCTGGTCTTCGACATCAACGACTTCGACGAGACCGCTGTCGGCCCGTTCGAATGGGATGTGAAGAGGCTCGCCGCCAGCTTGGAGGTCGCCGGACGCGAGCTGGGGTACCCCGACCGACGGTTGCGAGAAATCGTCCTTCTTGGCGTTCGTTCCTATCGGCAGACGATCCGGAGATTCGCTCGGACAAGCAAACTCGACACCTGGTACGCACGCCTCGACGTCCCGGCCATTTTGGAAATGTGGGGTTCGAAGGCGGGGAAGAACGCGGTCAAGAACTTTCAACGCGCCGCGGTCAAGGCGGAATCGAAGGACCGGTTGAAAGCGAGGGACAAGCTGACGACCGTGAGCAATGGCACGCCCCGATTCTTGAGCGATCCACCGCTGCTCGTGCCGGTGGAGGACGTCTACATCGAACCGGACCAGGCGGTGGAGGTAGAGCGAGCGATCGAAGGCGCTCTCGACTCCTACCGGGCAACGCTGTCTCCGGATCGCCGACATCTGTTGAGCCAGTACCGGTACGTCGCCCTGGCCCGCAAGGTGGTCGGTGTTGGCAGCGTCGGCACCCGATGTTGGCTAGCCCTCTTTGTTGGGGAGGACGCGGACGATTTCCTCTTCCTCCAAGTGAAAGAGGCTGAGGCATCAGTGCTGGAACGGTTCACCTCCAAGAGCACCGTATCGAACCATGGGCAAAGAGTCGTCGAGGGGCAGCGACTGATGCAGGCCTCGAGCGACATCTTCCTGGGGTGGCAACGACTCGACCTGCCGGACGGGGGGCATCGGGACTTCTATGTTCGCCAGCTCTGGGACTGGAAGGCGTCCGCCTCCTTTGAATCGATGAACCCCGAGATCTTGGAGATCTACGCCAGCATCTGCGCCTGGACGCTGGCTCGGGCCCACGCGCGGTCCGGCAGTGCAACGGCTATCGGCGCCTATCTCGGCTCGAACGACATCTTCGACCACGCTTTGGCCGATTTCGCCCGCTCGTACGCGAAGCAGAACGAGCGTGACCACCAGGCTCTGCTGGAAGCAATCGCATCGGGCACTATCACCGCTGAAAGCGGGATCTGAATGAGTGCACGCGAGCCCCTGGTATGGCGAGGGTGGTCAAAACAGAGATGGCACGGCAGCGCGTGGGGAACGGGTCCCGACTGATGGAAGATCACCCTTCGGCAGACAGCTCTTCACCACCCGATCCTGACTCCTTGCTGCGCAGCAAGGACTACCGCGTGCTCCTCGTGCTAGCAGCAGTGATCGGCGTTGTGGTGTCAGTGGCCTCGTGGGGCTATCTCGAGCTGATCCACTACCTCCAGCAATGGCTCTACAAAGACCTCCCGAGCGGGCTCAGTCTGTCACCCGTGCCAACGTGGTGGCCGTTGCCCATACTGGCCGTTGCGTCGGTGCCGATCGCCTTCGCCCTGGCTCGCATGCCCGGAAGCGGAGGCCACAAACCCGCCGAAGGACTCAAGGCCGGACCTCCTACGCAGCCCAACGAACTTCCGGGCGTTCTGCTCGCCTCGCTCGCCTCCATTGGATTTGGGATGGTCCTCGGTCCCGAGGCTCCATTGATCGCGATTGCCGGTGGCCTTGGGATCTTGGCGGTGCGTTCAGCACGGAAAGACGCGCCGGATCAGGTTCTCGCCTTGATTGCCGGCGCAGCAAGCTTCGCCGCGATGTCCTCCCTCTTCGGCTCCCCCATCGTCGGAGCCGTGATCATCATCGAGGCGGCCGGATTGGGGGGAGCGACCCTCCCCGTCATCCTGTTACCTGGACTGTTGGCGGCCGGCATCGGCTCTCTCGTGTTCATCGGCATGGGCTCGTTGACCGGCCTGAGCTCGAGTGCCTACGCCATCGCCCCCCTCGCGCTGCCGAAATATCACGCCCCGACTCTCTCGGCTTTCGGGTGGACGATTGTGCTCGCTGCTGTCGTTGCGGTGGGCATCTTCGCCATTGCGCGGATCGGGTTGGTGGTCAACGCGGCGACCTCACGTCGACCGTTCGTCGTTGTACCGCTCGCCGCCCTCACTGTCGGAGTGTTGGCGATTGCTTTCGGGCACTTCAGCGGCAAGCCGGAGGACTTGGTCCTCTTCTCGGGCCAAGACACGATGGGTGCGGTGGTCAACCAGGCAGCCGGCTTTTCCCAGAGCGCCTTTGCCCTGTTTCTGATTTTCAAAGGCCTCGCGTACGGTGTCTCACTGGGAAGTGCCCGGGGCGGACCCACGTTTCCGGCCATGTTTCTCGGCATCGTTGCGGGGCTGCTGTGCGCCCACCTGCCGGGATTCTCCGAAAGCCCCGCAGTAGCCGCGCTGATGGGGGCGGGAACGGTCTCGATCCTCCGACTTCCCCTGGCCTCGATTGTCATCGCCCTGGTCGTCTCCCAGGCCGGAGCCTCCACGACCCCGCTCATCATCGTGGCCGTCGTCGTCGCCTATCTGGTGGTTCTTGCCTTGTCGGCCTCCCGGGCGGAACAACCGAAGCCACTCCTTGCTGACGCTCCGAGCGATGACGGTCACGGTACGTCACCGAAAATCTCAACCGACGAACTCCAGTCATGATTGGATCATCGCAACGATCCATCCGTTGGCGACCCTACTGGTCGACCCATGACGGAGAGACTGACCGGTGACTCCCTCGGCCGTCACCGGCTCATTCCGGCTCCCGACCCTCAGATCTGTCCTTGAATTCGACAGCTATGGCGGTGTATTGGCCCTCATCTTCATCACCTATGTGCTCACCATCAATCTGACGATGTCTTGGGGCCCATCGGTCGTCATCGTCGTACAGATCGCCACCGTCTCTATCATCCTCCGAATCTCGCGAGCGGCTCACCCGATCCGAGTCGTTGCCGCCATCAGCCTTCTCGTCGCCATTGTGGCGGCCATCTTGGCCCTGTTCCTCCATCACAACACCGCCAGCCGGTTCCTCCCAGCGGTCAGCAGCCTGCTCTATTTGATTGCGCCCGTCTCGGTGATCCGTCACCTCGTGCGGAGGATGGTTATCGATCAGGAGACCATCCTTGGTGCGGTTGCTGCCTATCTCCTGATTGGGATGTTCTTCGCTTTCGCCTATCGTGCCGCCGCCGCCAACGAGGCAACGGCCTTCTTCGGTGCTCAGGGCGATGGGACCTTCGCGCAGGACTTGTTCTTCTCCTTCACAACGCTCACGACGACGGGCTACGGAAACCTCGTCCCAGCAGAAAATCCGGGCCAGGGTTTCGCTCTGGCCGAAATGCTGATTGGCCAACTCTTCTTGGTCACGGCTGTGGCTGGGGTCATCAACTCGTACCGACCAGCGAAGAGGCGTCTCCTTGGGCTCGAGGGGTCGGACTCGGTTGGTCGTGACGAGCCTTCTGGTGACGAAGACTCGTGAGGAAAGCATGACGCTGATACCTATCAGTCCGTGGGTCACGTCTGCCTCCTGTCTCGCTCGACCCTTCGCGGGTACCGCCTCGAAGAGCATGACTCCAACCGACGAATCCGAGGCGTGGTTCGACCACATCTGGCTTCCAAAGAGGGCCCGGCGTGGCATGAAGTCGCTCGAGGACGACCTACAAGGGTTCCTCGGCGGAGCACCTGTGGAATCGCCTCAATGCCATGGACTTCATCAACAAGGGAATGCTCTTCGCCGCGGTGCTCCTGCTGTGCTTCTTTCCATTCATCATTGTGGGGAACGCGCTTGCCGGGCAGTCGGCAGTGACGGGGTTGGTGCGTCATCTCGGTTTGAACCAAGAAGCAGCGCGAGACGTCAGCGGGCTTTTCGCGTCATCCTCGGCGACTTCCAATGCGGTGACCGGTACCGCCTATCTGTTCTTCATTCTTGGGGGAATCGCGGCAGCGAGCGGAGTGCAAGACCTGTATGAGCGCTCGTTTGAGCTGAAGGCTGGAGGTCTGAAGGACATCGGCCGTCGGTTCATTTGGCTCGTGGTAACCGTTGGCTGCGTCTCCCTTGCCGCGGTGGCTGGGCCTTGGTTGCGCAATGCAGCCGGTCTGTGGCTGGTTGCCATTTTAGCGTTCGTCGGACTGACCCTCTTTTGGTGGGGGACGATGTGGTTCCTGCTCTCGGGGAGGGAGTCGTGGCGCGCCCTGCTGCCATCCGCGGTTGCAACTGCGCTGTTCTGGGTGGGAATGGAATTCGTGTTCTCATTTATCTTCTCCGGAACGGTCATTTCGGACGACAAGAAGTACGGTCCGATCGGGGTTGTGTTCGCCCTCATGTCCTGGCTGATCGCCATCGGTGTCGTCATCATCTTGGGCGCAGTGGTCGGACTTGTCTGGCGAGAACGTGATCTGTCCTTCTCGCGGGCCTTCCACTGGCTGATGCGATCAGGCCGAAGCACGAGTGGGCAGACAGTGTCCCTCGAGGAGGATGGGGCGAAGGAGAAGGGTCCGTGACCCCTTCTCATCGGTTCATTGACACGAACGGCATCCGTATGCATGTTGCCGAAGAAGGGGAGGGACCGCTTGTCGTGCTCTGCCACGGCTTTCCGGAACTGTGGTACTCGTACCGGCATCAACTCACCGCGCTCGCCGCCGCCGGCTACCATGCCGTCGCTCCCGACCTGCGTGGTTACGGGCAGACCGATGCTCCCGAAAGCGTCCGGGAATACTCCCTGCTCCACCTCGGCGGTGACATGGTGGGACTCCTCGAGGTACTCGGAGAGACGCGCTGCGCCGTCGTCGGTCACGACGAGGGATCGCTGGTGGCATCGGCGCTCGGAGTGTTCAGGCCCGATCTGGTGCGCGGCGTGGCGCTGCTCAGCGTGCCCTACATTCCGCGTGGCGACGTGGACCAACTAACGGCCTTTACAGAACAGATCGGCCCCAACAACTACCAGGTGTTCTTCCAGGAACCGGGCGTGGCCGAGGCAAATCTGGAGGCCGATACCCGAGCGTCGGTGCGCAGCATCCTCATCGGTGCTTCAGGAGACGTACCTGGGGTGAACACGCTCGGCGACGTGGGGGACGGGGTCCTCTTTGCAGGCACGGAGGACGCACCTTTGCCCGACTGGCTGGCCGACGAGGACATCGACTACTTCACCGCAGAGTTTGAACGAACCGGATACCGAGGCGGACTCAACTGGTATCGCAATCCCATCTTGAACTGGGAGCTGATGGCCGCATGGCACAAGGCACCATTGCTCCCGCCCTCTCTCTACATCAGCGGCGACCGGGATCTTGTCTACAACTGGCCCGGCATGACCGACCTCGTGGCGAAACTGAGGCGATTCTCGATGCCCAATCTGAGAAAGGCGGTTGTTCTCGAGGGTTGCGGACACTGGACCCAGCAGGAGCGACCGAGCGAGGTCAACGAACTCTTGTTTGAATTCCTCGCTGGACTCGAAGCCTAGAGCCGTGCCGACATGAACGAGGGCATGAGAGCGTTGCTCGTCTCGACGAGCAGCGGCACCTCTCGGAAATGCAATGGAGATTGCATTTCCGAGATCACCCCAAGGCGGGTGATGACGGATGAGCTCTCCGTCGCAATACTCGACTGAGGGGTCCCATCGGCCAATCGATTCGGAGGAGAAATGTTCGCGTACACCTTCCCGCTTCTGAGTCTCTTCTGGACCATGCTCATGTTCGCGGGCGTGTTCCTGATGATCTTCTTCATCGTCTGGTGCTTCGTCGACAACTTCCGCCGTCGTGATCATCACGGCTGGGCGAAGTTCGGTTGGACAGTTCTGATCCTCTTCCTGCCCATCCTTGGTGCACTGATCTACATTATCGCCCGGCCCGCAGACGTCTGAGAGCGAGGAAGAATGACAGGCAGCCATACTCACGCACTCCAATCCGCTGGGGACCTGAGGATAGAAGCCACGCAAGGTGGCACCCCACGGATGGTACGGAACGGTGCTTCCGACCCGATCCCACCACTGGTCAAGAGCGATCGTCGTGCAGAGGGAGGACGGGAACCATGAGCGGGCTCGACCGCACTCGGCTCCCGATTCGACGGCCGGCCTTTGCGGGGACGGTGGGAAAGACATTGGAAGGGTCGCAACCCGACTGGAACCTCATCGGGCACCCGATACCACCAGCGGGCTCCCCCAACGTCCTACTCGTCCTCATCGACGACGCGGGCTTTGGGAATCCGAGCACGTTCGGCGGACCGATCCAGACGCCCAACCTGACTCGCGTCGCCGGCAGCGGTCTTCGCTACAACCGCTTCCATGTGACGGCGCTGTGTTCACCGACCCGGGCGGCCTTGCTGACCGGACGAAACAGCCACGCGGTGGGTTTCGGTTCCATCGGGGAGTTGGCAGGTGGCTTTCCCGGGTACTCGGCGAACCTGCCCCGTGACTGCGCCCCACTCCCTCGGATCCTGAGGGACAATGGATACAGCACCGCCATCATCGGAAAATGGCATCTCACACCCGACGGGCAACAAGGTCCTGCCGGCCCATTCGACCGTTGGCCGAACGGCTGGGGCTTTGACTACTTCTACGGGTTCCTCGGTGGTGGGGCGAGCCAGTGGGATCCCTGCTTGGCCGAGAACCAGAAGATCATCGGGACGCCCGAGGGCTACTACGACACGGACGACCCGTACTACTTCCCAGACGCCATGGCGGATCGGTCCATCGAGTGGCTCCATGGCGTTCGCGCTCAGGACGCAGCGAAGCCCTTCTTCTTGTACTTCTCCACCGGTTGTAGCCATGCGCCACATCACGTGGCCAACTCGTGGGCGGACAAGTACAAGGGCCAGTTCGACCAGGGCTGGGACAAACTCCGCGAGGAGACATTCGCCCGCCAGCAAGAGCTCGGGGTGATCCCTGCGGACGCCGAGCTTACTCCACGCGATGCTGCATTCCCGGCCTGGGACGACGTCCCTGAGAATCTCCGGGCCTTCTATGCCCGCCAGATGGAGGTCTATTCCGGATTTTCTGAGAATGCCGACTACAACGTCGGGCGCGTTATCGACGCCATCGAAGAGCTCGATGAGCTCGACAACACGCTCATCTTGTGGATCTGGGGCGACAACGGGGCCAGCATGGAGGGAACGCACCACGGGATCGTTCAACGAGCTTACGACGCAAAATGGGATTCCGTTGACCGAGGAGATGCAGCTCGAGCTCGCCGAACGTTACGGCGGGTTGGGGCAGTGGGGTGCTCCGATCATGGATCCCCACTACTCGGCCGCCTGGGCTTGGGCCGGGGCCACCCCATTCCAGTGGGGCAAGCAGGTGGGGTCTCACCTTGGTGGGACCCGCAACCCCCTTGTGGTGCACTGGCCGACCCGAATCAAGGATGCCGGCAGTCTGCGCACACCATTCACCCATGTCATCGACGTAGCCCCCACCATTCTCGACGTTGTCGGCCTTCCCGAGCCCGCCACGGTCGACGGCATCGAGCAAGAACCGATGCATGGTTCCTCGTTCAGTGCGTCGTTCACCGACGGCGCCGCCCCCGAGCACCGCACCCAGCAGTATTTCGAGTCGGTAGGCAACAGAGGCATGTACAAGGACGGCTGGTGGTTGGCCATGAAGACCGAACGGATCCCGTGGGACCTCACGCCCGACGCCCTCGGTCCGTATGCGCCGGGCGTCTGGGACCCCGACGCCGGTCCGGCAGAGCTCTACTACCTCCCTGACGACTTCTCACAGGCGAAGGATCTTGCCGCCGAGCCATCCCGAGAAGGTGCAAGAGCTCAAGGATCTGTTTTGGGAGGAAGCCGAGCGCTACAAGGTGCTGCCCCTCCTTGCTGCCCTCTCGGCCTTCTTCGGGATGGTGCCGCCGATTGCGCAAGATACGACCTTCGAGTTCCGGGGTGACGTCCAGAACATTCTTTCCGGCATGATCCCGCGGATCTACAACCGCTCTTACACCATCAGTGCGGACCTGGTCGTACCGGAGGGGGGTGCAGAAGGCGTCATCGTGGCCGAGGCCGACCACCTCGGGGGATTTACCCTGTTCGTCAAGGACGGCAAGCTCACCCACACCTACTCGATGATGGGCGTGTTCGTCTACACCCAGGTCGCCGAGGAAGACCTACCAGCTGGCGAGATCACGGTGCGGATGGAGTTCTTGGCCGACGCGGCCAAGCCGGCGACGGGTGGCGACGTGACCTTGCGCGTCAATGACCGGCAGATCGGCAAGGGACGAATGGACTTTACGGTGCCGATCCGCTTCTCGGGCTATGCGGGCATGGACATCGGGCGCGACAATGGTGGAGTCGTCGATCGCGCCTACGAGGACCGGAAGCCATTCCCTTTCTCGGGGACGATCAAGAAAGTGGCCTTCGACATCACGCCGCACCTCACGGACCAGGATGAACTCGACGTTCACGTGGCGCACCAACACGGCCAGGCGGCCCACGCGTTGTCGGAGTGATTGCAGGCAGCACGACGATCACCGTCGCCGACCAATAATTTGGAACGGTGCTCGTTTCATCGCGCACGCGACTAGCTGTCAAACACCGTTCGACGACGAGGCTCAGATCGGGCACCGGACCGTGAGACTGACGCCACCAAGTCGATCTGGGAGTTCGGGCTCCGCCACGCCGGCGATCCGTGACTGCCGCGAGCCAGAGCGACCGAGGATGTCAGGCCTGGATCTTCGCCTGGCCCTAACGTCCAGCTCCTGCCAGTCGTCGGGACTCCAACCTGCGGCCAACGCACAGAACTCACCGAGCAACCGGATCCGTCGGACGAACACCTCTCAGCCCGTCGCTCTACGCTTTGGTTCGGACCTGAGTGGAGGTCATTATGGGATTCGTCCAGATCATCGAGTACGGCTCTTCTAAGGCCGCCGAGAAGCAAGCGGTGGCCGACGAGTGCGAGAAGGCAACCGAGGGTAAGCGCAAGGCAGGCAGGACGGTTCTATGTCAGGACTCACTATCGGTGCCCACACGTCGGCGGTAGGACGACTCCTCGACTACCTCGGGCGCGATCAATGGGAATGGCACGGATGGCCAAAGCAGGTCGCTAACGTGATGAGGAGAGTTCGGCGTCAATTGCCACCGGCGTGATCCGCGGACCAGGACGACTGGACCAGAAAAGGAGCACCTAGGCAGCCACCTCGATCTGCCAGACCGGCGGTGGGTTCATGGTTAAAGTCCCCCCTCCGACACGCTGTGATGTGGCGCTCGCGAACCGGCGACCGGCGTAGCTAGCCTGTCACACCGAGGAGGAACCGCATGGCCGATCCTGACCGCCGAAGCACGTTGTTGGATTCTTACGAGAACGCTGCGGTGATCGTGTCAGGAATAGTTGCTGACGAGCTCGGCCACCCGACACCGTGTCCCAAGTACGACGTGGCCGGACTGATCGACCACCTCGTCGAAGCGGGCCGCCGGGCGGCCGCCCTCGGCCGCGGGCAGGCACCCCCGCCCGGAGACGAGTCCCCTCACGTGGAGCTCTCCGACGCGCCCGGTCAGCTACGTAGCGCTGCGGAACAGGCGGCACAAGCATGGGGCGACAACTCCAGCTTGTCCTTGAGCTACACAATGCCGTGGGGCGAGGAGTACGCGGGGGCCACCCTGGTGGACATGTACCTGGCAGAGCTGGCCGCACACGCCTGGGACTTGGCAAGGGCCACCGGACAGATCGACAAGTTGGATCCTTCCCTTGCCTTGCCCGCACTCGAGGGGGCACGGGCCATGATCAAACCTCAGTACCGCAACATGGTCGAGCCTGGAGCCCCTTTCGGGCCTGAGATCTACCCAGCTCCCGGTGCTGACGACTGGGAACGCCTCACTGCCTTCATGGGACGCAACCCACGGACAAAACTCGGCCTATAAGGGGCGAGCGGGCGCCGGGCCTTCGATCGACATGGCGTCTTGAGCCTGGGTATGAGCCGGAAGCAGCGATGGGTCACTCCCGAACGCTACGCAGAACACCGCTGGCGGATCGGTCCTGACCACCGCTACGGCCTCCGCTGCCGGGCGATCGATGTATTGCTACTGTGCCGACGAGAACAGCCAATCGTGGCTGGCGTCCGGGCCGAGGGGGGATTGTGACCGACGAGCGAGCGCACAGCAGACCACTACGCACCGTTCTCTTCGTGCCCGGGAGCGAAACGGAACAAGTCGAGAGGGCCCGGTTCCACGGTGCCGATGCCGTGGTCATCGACCTGGAGGAACCTCGGACGCCGTGCTCCGAGGCTGACCGAGAGCGGGCTCGCTCCATCGTCTCGGAGTTCTTCTCCCGGCTGCCCGACGACCCAGCACCGCTCTGGTTCGCCCGGGTACAGGCAGTCGACACCGGCCAAACCCTGAAGGACCTGCGGGCGGTCATGCACGAGAAGCTGGCGGGAATACTGTTGCCGAAGGTGGAGGGGCCACGGGACGTACACGGGGCCGATGCCCTCCTCAACTGCATGGAGGTCGAAGCAGGCCTGCCGCTGAAGTCCAAGATCATCTACCCCATCCTGGAGACGGCCCAGGCGCTCCGCCTGGCCTATGACATCGCCATGGCCTCCGAACGGGTCCTCTACATGGGTGGTGCCATCTCCCGATTCGGCGACATTCACCAGGCGCTGGGCTTCCGGTGGTCGGCGGAGGGCAGAGAGACCCTCTTCCTCCGCTCCAAGGTCCTGCTCGACGCCAAGGCGGCCGGGATCCGCTACCCCATCAGCGGCATGTGGGGTGGCGACAGCGACGATCTCGATGGCCTGCGAAAGTGGGCCACCGAGCTTCGCGACCTCGGCTACTACGGGATGATGATTGGTAATCCTGACCACATCCCCCTGGTGCACGAGGTCTTCTCGCCCACCGACGACGAGCTCGCCTACTGGCTCGAGCTGGATCATCTGGCCACCGAGGCCGAAGAGCGCGACACCGGTCGCATCGAGCACGGCGACCCGAACCAGGGCGAGGGCTTTGTCGTGCACATCGCCCATGTGGGGTCAGCCCGGAAGAACCTGGCCTGGGCACGCGACCTGGGCCGCATCGACTAGCAAGAGAGAGTCGGGGATTCACCTATGACGACGACCAGGAACATGACGGCCGCTGATGTCCGCTCGGAGGTCGGGCATCCGATCATGGACGCCGATGGGCACTTCATGGAGTTCATGCCCCTGTTGAACGACGAGGTGCTGACCTATCTCGAAGAGGTGGGTGGGGCCGCACTCCGGGACCGCTTTCGGGCTCACGCCCTGAAGGAACTGGACACTGCCGTGTTCGAAGCCGACCGGTCGGTCCCCGCCGTCGTGGATGGGTGGCGATCCATGCCCTCGTGGTGGGGGAACCCGGTGTCGGACCCCAGGGACCGGGCCACGGCCCATCTCCCCAGCTTGATGTACGACCGCCTGGAGGAGCTGGGCATCGACTTCATGCTGATCTATCCCTCATGGACCCTGGGCTTTCTCATGAGCACCGACGACGAGCTCCGCGCCCCCACCTGCCGGGCCACCAACCGGTACTTCGCCACGTTGTTCGCCCCCTACCGCGATCGGCTGGAGCCGGGTGCGCTCATTCCCATGCAGAACCCGGACGAGGCCGTGGCCGAGATCGACTTCGCCGTCCAGGTGCTGGGCTTCAAGTCGGTGGTGCTGGCCGGTCATGCATTTCGGCCGGTGGGACCGAAGGAAGGACCCCCGGTGGGTTCGCGTCTCGATGTGTTCGGCCTCGACAGCCCCTACGACTACGACCCCGTCTGGGAGGCCTGCGTGCGGAACAAGGTCGCTCCTGCATTCCACAGCTCCTTGCAGCAGGTGCATCCGGCCCGATCGATCACCAACTACGTGTTCAACCACGTGAACGGGATCGCCGGGGCCCATGAGGTCCTGTGCAAGGCCCTCTTCCTCGGCGGTGTGTACCGGCGGTTTGCCGAGCTGCGCATCGGCTTCCTGGAAGGGGGGGTCACCTGGGGATGCGCGCTGCTGGCCGACCTCATCGGCCACTGGGACAAACGGGGCGGGCACGCCATCAACGATCTCGATCCTGCCAACCTCGATGTGGCCGCAGTGCTGGCCTTGGTGGAGCGCTACGGAAACACGGACATGACGAACAACTTGACCGAGCTGGGCGACCACCTGTCCCGACGTCCCGGCCGGCCCGCGGTGCTCGACGAGTTCGCGGCGGCCTCGGTCACAACGGTGGAGGACATCATCGAGCCCTTCGAGACCCGCCTCTACTTCGGCTGCGAGGCCGACGACCCCTTGATCTCGTTCGGTTTCCACCTCAATTTCGAAGGACGCCAGGTTGCGCTGAGACCCATGCTGGGCAGCGACGTCTCCCACTGGGACGCACCGGTGATGAGCAACGTCATGGTCGAGGCCTACGAACTGCTTGAACGGGGATCGGTCACTCCCGAGGAGTTCGAGCAGTTCACCTTCACCAATCCGGTCCGGCTCCATGCCGGAGCGAATCCCCGGTTCTTCGAGGGGACGGCGTGCGAGCGCGAGGCCGCCGCGGCACTCTGAGGCGGACTCGAAGACCCGGGGGCCGCAGGCTCTCGGGTACCCAGGTAGCTGGACAAGAGGTCGTCTTCGAGATCGGCCGGCGTACCTCGCCCGCACGATCTGGCCTTAGAGCATGACGGAGCCACCGAGTCGGCAATGGACAGGACGGTTCGGGCGAACTCGACCAGGATCGAGAGCCCTGCGTGGCCAGCTCGGTCACTAGCTCGTAGGGCTGGCGGACCACGATGAGGGCGAGTCCCATGGACAGCTCATCCAGCACGACCAGCTTGGGGTCGGTGCCGAAGGCCCGGGGCAGGGCCAACATCTGCTGCTCCCCACCCGACAGCGTGCCGGCCAGTTGCTTGCGGCGCTCGCCGAGCCGGGGGACCGGGAGTAGGTGACTCCTCCAGGTGGGCCATCTCGGCAGCTTCAGGCGTTTCGCATCCTCGAGAAGAGGTCCAGTTCCTGGCCTGGGAGAACGGCGGCTCGAGGGCTGTTCACGTCGAGCTTCACGTAGATGTTCTTCGTGTGGTCCGCAAAGTGTTGAGGGACACCGTGCGTTCGCGAGCAATGACGACGCGTGACCCAAGAAGCAGGCCGAAGGAGATCGTTGGTTCAACCTGCACCACAAAGCTCTGACCAGCCAATTTCCATCACGACGGGCCGCGGAGCAAGGTTGCCAGTCGATCCTCGGACACTTACATCTGCACACGCACTAGGGGGACGGGATACGAGCGACACGAGCCGCCTGGTCGGATCGTATTTCACCGTGATCTCCGGCGTCCTGCGATTGCTCAATTGACTGCCACATACCGAAGCAGGCACTTCCGAGGCAGAGGGCATGGTGGCCCCCTGCCTGGTATGCGGCCTTACTTTGAGCGGACCTGGGCGCGAGACTGCCAATGGTCGTATCCGTGTATCGCGGTGGAGTGACCATCGATTCTTCGTCCATCAATGGAGGAACACATGAATATCGTCGTGGCAACCGATGGTTCCGACTCTGCGATCGACGCTGCTCGTCGGGCCATAGACCTGCTACGCACCGACGCTCAGGTAGTACTCGTAACGGTTATCCCCGAATATGAGGACCCCCAGAGTGACGCTGGAGGCTTTGAGGGCCCAGTTATCAGCGACAAGGAAGCGGCGGAGGACTGGAAGAAGGCAACCGCCGCGGGACAATCCGCTCTCGATCGGACGGCGGCGGTGCTCGGACCTGAGGTAGAGGTACGCCTATTCCCCGACGACGAATCAACGGGGGCCGCTGTCGTCCGAGTGGCCCACGAGATGAACGCAGACGTGCTTGTGATCGGTTCCTCAGCCAAGAACTGGTTGAGCCGACACTTCGGCAGCTCCGTCAGCGATTACGTGGCGCATCATGCGCCGTGTCCGGTCATGCTCATCCGCCACGACCACTGAGTGCTGAGGTTGTCATTAAGTAGCCCCTATTGGGGACGGGGTGCCACCATGCGCACTTCGGGGACGCAATTCGTCGTTCACCCTCTATGGTACGTCTGCAATGAATGCCGCAAGACTGTTGGGGAAGTCCCCACCAGTCAATAATGCATTCGTGTCGCCACCGAAGGGAATTGTGTTGTAGTCGAAGTAGCTCTCATACGCAACACCGTTGGCGTTCATCCATGCCACCATGTTGTTTATGTACAGAGGGTCATCGCCTATTCCATGACCGTCAGTGCGGATGGTCACTCCCCATTCAGATATGACGATTGGCAATCCTTCTGACGAAGCGAAACTCTTGGCTCCGTTGAGAGCGGGCAGTGTGGTCTCGTTCCATGCATTGGTCGGAGTCAATGGTGTGATCCATGACTGATCGAAGATGTCGACGCCGACGTAGTTGACGTAAGCGCTTCCGGGGAATGCAAGATCGGGGTTGTAGTTCGAAACCACCGACTGACCGACGAAGGCAGATCCATCTGGATTCCAGACGAACTTGAACGCTTCCCCCGGTACCGAGCGCATCGCTGTCACAATCTGCTGGAAGTATTTGGCGTAGTACCCCTCAGCGGTTGGGGTCAGTGCGTTCCATGCGTACCAGTTTCCGTCAAACTCCCAACCGAGTCGAAGATCGGCATTGGCGTCGCCATTGGCGATGAGTGTCTGAGCGAGAGTGACGAAGTATTGGTTGTACGTCCCAGTCGATCCCGCCTGAAGAGATCCCACTGGGGTATTATTTGAAGTGGTGGGAATGATCGGGACCCCGAGAGAGAGTGTGTATCCCTTACCATTCCAGCCCTGAGCAAAGAGCCACGAGAGGCTCCCGTTTGCTCCGTCCATACCAGACCATCCGCTACTTGCTGGCAGGTAGTCAGAGGCGATTGTGGGATGCGTCCCGGTAGCTTTGGCGAAGGAAGAGATGCCAGCGGGGTTCGCAGGACCCACATACGCTCCCTGAGGTATAGGCAGGCAAGCGGCGAAGCCGAACATGACGGCCAAGACACCCGCAACAAGGGCGGCTCGTGGGAGAATCATTGTGTATCGGCGATCTCAGCGCTGGACTTTGCCACCCTTTGTTTCCATCGCTCTCCTAGCCAACAGGTCCAGCAGAGTTCGGCCGGGGTCCCGTCAGGCTCCGCCCTAATGACATCCGTTACTCCCCTTGTCGTGGTGGCCCTTCCTCGGCGAAGTGTGTGATTCACTCCGTGCCCCCAATGCGGGCACTTCGGGGACAGGCGACCGTGCTTCGCTCGGCCGGAATCGTGCTTCTAGAGAGGCGGTCAGGGCAGGATATCCGAGTCGACGGTTTCGTGCGAACGATGAGTTCGAGGTCGGTCAGCTCCCGGCGACCTCGCTGGTCGTCTTGTCGAGTGCCGCGGCCTCGTAAGCGGACGCGCAGCTGATCTTTGGCACGCGGTGCGTCCGGGTTGGGGCGCGGGACGCCGAGGTAGCGTCAACCAGTTGCATATCGCAATCACCCAACGCTTCGGAGGCCGCCGTGTCCCAGGTCCGTGTCCACAACTTCTCGATCTCCCTGGACGGGTTCGGGACCGGCGAGGGCATCACGTTCGACGCCCCGTTCGGCCACGCCGGCCATCGCCTGCACGAGTGGTATTTCGCTACCCGCTTCTGGCACTCGATGGTCGGCGATGCCGGTGGCACCGTCGGCGTCGACCATTCGTTCGCCGAACGGATCGAGCTCGGGTTCGGTGCAGAGATCATGGGTCGGGGCAAGTTCGGTGCGCAGACCGGCCCGTGGACCGATGTCGGCACCGACGACGAGTGGCGGGGCTGGTGGGGGCCGAACCCGCCGTTCCACACGCCGGTGTTCGTGCTGACGCACCACGCGCGCCCGCCGATCGAGATGGAGGGTGGCACCGTGTTCCACTTCGTCGACGCCTCTCCGCAGGAGGCACTCGACCTCGCTCGGGAGGCCGCCGGTGACCTCGACGTGCGCATCGGCGGTGGCCCGACGGTCGTCCGCGACTTCCTCGCCGCCGACCTCATCGACACCCTCCACGTCGTGCAGGTGCCGATCCTGCTCGGCCGCGGCGCTCGTCTCTGGGACGGCCTCGAAGGCGTCGAGGAGCGCTACAACCTCGAGGCAGTCTCGTCACCGAGCGGCGTCACCCACCTGACCTTCACACGCCGATGACCGATCCTGCGGACGAGCTGACGACCTGCCCCCGAACAGTTAGGGCACGACCAGGGAGACAGTATCAAGTCGGGGTTTGTGGTCGTCCCTCCGCCGACACGCTCCCTGACCAGGGGGGATGCTGTCCTCTCGGGTTCTAGTACTTTCGCTCCCTGGGTCGCTTGTCATCACCGTGTCATCTCAGTTCGTTATTGCGGCCATGTCCGTGGCTGCGCTCGTTACCTCGCCCGGAACGGCGATTCATCGCAGAGGTTGGTTAGCGCGACATGCCAGCCGCTTCAGTGGAGTCGGAGCTCGGCCGAGAACTCCAGTCCCCGAGCGCGGCCGCCGGACTACGACGAGAGTTCAGCCCGGCGCGACCACCAGGCCTCGGCGGCGGTCATTGCGCTCTCGGCCTCGTGGATGCCGTCGCCCACGAGCCCTGCGGTGGCAGCCCAGTGCAAGGGTACAAGGGCTAGAGCCCCGGGGAGCCAACGGTGCTCGTCGCGAGTCAGCGGTTCCGGAGCCGTGCCTTCGTAGGCGTCGAGCAGTCGTCGCGGCTCGAGCAATTCGCCGCCCTGTGCGACGTGGTGCAGGCTGGCCGCGATGTCGTACAGCCGCTCCCTGACCCTCGCAAAATCCAGGTCGAAGGTGGCCCATGAGCCGTCTGACAGTTCTCCCGCGTTGCCCAATTTGTAGTCCCCATGAATCGGAGTGCATGGCAGTTCGACCTCCTTCCGGAGCTTGGAGAGCTCGCCAGTCAGTTGGCGCATCCGATGCACGACCGGCTCGCTGCGGGGTCCGAGCCTGCGGCGTGTGAAGCCGACCGAGTAACGCAGTTGGCCGAAGGTTCTGTGGTCGTCGAGGGGTTCGGGCGGACTGGGCTCCCAGACTGCTTTGAGCGCAGTGTGAAGGCGTCCGAGCTCCTCGAATAGGCGGACGTAGGAGTCCTCGTCCGCCCGTGGCTGGACGTGATCGATGAACTCCTCAATCTCAGCCCAACGATCAGCGACCCTCAGGAGGTCGCAGCCGGAAATCCGAATCGGCCGAGCGACGCGGACTTGCGTCCGCTGGAGCCGCTCCCGCAGGCGCCGCAGTCCCGCTACCCGGCCGCGGCGGACCCAGGGCCTATGAACCCGGAGGACAACCGGCGGCTCAGCGTCTATCCGCACGTTGAGGTTGAACCCACCGCCAATGTCTGCCCATCCGGCCCCTCGCGCGACGCGGGCGATCAGGGCCGAGACGGCCGGGTCATCTGGGCTGGCTCTAGGTCCGAACCAGCGCGGCAAGGGAGGGGGAGAGGTCGAAGCTTCGATTCCGGTCATGGCAATGGCCCACCAGCGCACCCGAGGAAGGGTCCGCCGGCGAGCATGGCGCAATCTTGCCGCGACGCTATGACGGCCGGCACCCCGCCAGCCCTTTCAGCTCGCCTGATCACCATCGTGGAGACGAGTAGCTGGTCGGTCGAGCCACTGGCACTAGCTAGTCGATAATGCCGGCTACATCGCTCCCGTGCCAGCAGTCGCACCGTCCGTATCGCTCCGGGCGTCGCCACCGATTCGGCGATCTGCTCGTGATCGAGACCGCCGGGCAGTGTCACAGAACGCGCGGCTGACTGATCGGCAGCGCACGTCACCTACCGCCGGCCTGGTGGGACGCTCCCGAGACCCTCCTAGAGTCGTAAGAATTGGCGCACCCCTCCTGACGAAGGCTCCTGGGCTAACTTGCCGGAAGATCCATGAAGGAGGCCACCAATGCCTGAGTTTCCTGCAATCACGCACGTCGCACTCACTGTCAGTGACCTGGGGCGCAGCCGCCCTTGGTATCAGCAGTTGTTCGGCTCTGATCCGGTGATCGATGAGGACACCGGTCCTTTCCACCACGTCGTGTGGCTCATGGGCGGCACCCTCGTTGCTATCAATCAGTTTCCGGACCTGAAGAGCGCAGAGCCGTTCGATGAACGACGCCCCGGCTTGGACCATCTTGCCTTCGCCTGTGCCAACCGGTCGGAGCTCGAGGAGTGGGAGCGTCAGCTGAACAAGCTGGATATCACCAACGGTGGGATTGTCGACGCGCCGTACGGCTCAGGTTTGTCATTCCGCGACCCGGACAACATCGCGCTTGAGTTCTTTGCTCCACCTGGGTAGCTGAGCAAGACCAAAGAGCTGATGACCCGGAGTCCTTGGGGGCAGCCCCGAACGCCGTGACGGGGTGCCACCATGCGGCACAACGGGGCACCCGTCAGAGGACGTTATTGGTTGCTTCCATAAGGTTGCTACCTACCCGTCAAACGAACTCGATCAGCTGGGCCGGTTCACCTTCGCCGAACACCTGCGCCCAACCGCCCCGCGTGTCCATGTACTCACGGATCTGCCACACTTTGTTGTCACGCACCTCGTATATGAAGCAGTAGTCGTTGACGTAGGGCCGGCCATTTGGAAGCGTTGCCGACAGTCTGTGTTCGACAACCACCACGTCACCTTCGGCCACGACCAACTTGAACTCGTTGTCGACTCCTCCGAAGAACCGGGCGAAGTTGTACGCCATGAAACCAACGATGGCTTCACGATTGAGGTCATTCGCCCCATTCGGCGGCCCAGCGTCCTCGGGCCGGCCGAGTCCCAGCGCGACCTGTGTCGCATTGCCTGCTGGTGCCGTCCAAACCACATCGTCATGCAGCAAGCCGGCGATCTGGTTGGCATCCCCGGTGGCGTATGCGCCATACAAGGCCATGACAGTCTGCTTAGAATCCACATCTACCTCGGCTCTTCCTCGTTTGCGCTGCCGATCATATGGATTCCGCCGGTGTGTACACCGGCGGAATTCGGACTTCGTTGTTCATCGACCACGATGTCTCAGATGCGCCCACTTCACCGGGACGAGGTGCCGCAATGCGGCACCTCTGGGCAGGGGATGTCCACTAGAGACCCAAGTCAACAGCCGCTGGCTGCGCGGCCAGCGGGTGGAGCGAGTGCTACGAACTCCCAGTTCGGATCGCCCAGAGCACTCAGGTTCAGCATTGCACTGGCGACGCTGCCGTTGTGCAGCCGCTTCGTCCACATTGCTTGGTAGGCGCTTGGGATCTGCCTTCGGTCCCATCCGAGGGCGCTGAGGCCCGAATCGACCTTCACAAAGAGCGCCTCGTGGGAATCATCCCAGCGGAATGACCCTTGGACGACTACCGACGACCAACCCTGCGTGCCGGCGATCCCATCACAACTGTCCATTCGTGGTTCACTCTTGATCAGATACGGCGACGAGGTGCTTGGCTGCGAAGACCACGGCAAGCTGGTGGTGCCGTATCCCGGCAGCGCCGACGCCGCCGGTGTGAGCTGATTCAAGATCTTTCCATCGGGATCACCTGAGCCCTCACCGTGACCAGGGAACAGCAGCCACGACCCGCCGACCCCAAGAATGATCACAGGAACGGCGGCGTAGAGCCATCGATGGCGCTTCGTGTGGGCAACCGATGACCTTCTAGCAGTCGGTGGCGGTTCCTCCCTCCAAACGGGATCGTCGATGCTTCCAGCCTTAGCCACGCTTCCGATCGTATGGCAACCTTGTTTTGGCGTCCTTGGTCAACCTTCACCAGGCCGCCGGGCTGGGGCGACAGTTCGACACAAGTTCAGTGCGGCCTGCGAATCCGCAGTCGGTTGTCTGAAAGCGCAACGCTGAAGCGACCTTCGGAAGACACCTCGAGCAAGAGGCTTCGAAGGTCTTCGACGAAATCGTCCAGGTGATCACCGAAGAGGTGAGGTGCAGTTGATGAGGTAGAGAGAACCCAGGCCACGACGTCCTCGACCGAACGCTCCAGGACTCGGTCGTCCGGGACGATCACGAGTTCTTCGGGAGCGAACCCGGCGGCCTGGAATACCGCGTCCTCCCCATCAGGCGAGGTGTTCCGGAACCCTTGACCGGCACGGCGGTCGGGACCGAGCCAGCGGCGACGCAACTCATCAATGGCCGCCTCGGGGATTGATGGGTATGGGCCGCTCGGGAGCACTTGGTTCGGCGGGCTGGTGTGCCAAAGGTCGACTTGGACGACGGCGCCATTGGCATCGAGCATCTCGCGGACGGCAGACGCAACCCGGGGTCGGTTCATCCAGTGGAACGATTGGCCGAAGCTGATGACTCGGAAGGTGCTGAGCGGTCCGGGGAGGTCCTCAGCTTGCAGCTGGAGCCAGCTGGCGTTGATGATTCGTTCCTCCGCCGCAGCTCGGTGTGCCTCAGCCAGCATTCCGGAATCTGGGTCGAGTCCAATGACGTCCTCGAAGAGATGGGCGAAGAACAGAGCGACGGTGCCAGGCCCGCAACCGACGTCGAGGAGGCGCCCACGACCATCGAGATGGAGGTGCTCGGCGAGAGCATCGGCCAGGTGCGGGGCGTAGGGTTTGCGACCCTGCCGGTAGTAGCCGGCAGTACCCTCGAACACCGTTTCGTCCCAGACCCAGTCTTCCCAAGGGTGGCGTGTCTGTCCCTCCGCCATGAGTTCAGTGTGGCAGATGTTCATGGTGACGGACCGGCCCCCGAGCACCGGATTAGAGCG
Organism: uncultured Acidimicrobiaceae bacterium; assembly: GCA_963821755.1. Lineage (GTDB taxonomy): Bacteria > Actinomycetota > Acidimicrobiia > Acidimicrobiales > RAAP-2 > Bog-473. The sequence continues at coordinate 566,780 of CAWGEX010000003.1, read as the reverse complement.
CCGAACGATTGGCGATTGCCCTCCTCGCGTGACCACCCGCACAGGCGAGAAACTCGAGGCCCGCGTCGAGGTCAACCGCAGCGGCCCCGGCAGCCCCTGTCCGACGAGGAGATGGCAAGGGAGTTCCACGACAACGCCGTGAGGTCTCTCCCGGAGGAGCGCGCGGCCGAGCTCGCGGCCCGAACGCTCGCCTTTCTTGACGTTCCGAGACTCCAGATCTCGCCGCGCTGCTGACCTCGGCGGGGGAGCGCTGAGGTCGAGGCAGTTACCGCTCCCGGACTGCGTAGGTCAGGTGGGTCACCCGCTGTGTCGGCTCCGCGCGGACCGGCTCTAGGGCCACGCGGCCTGCGTCCACGCCCTCGAACAGGCGGATTCCGGAGCCGAAGAGCACTGGTGAGAGGGCGATCGTGAACTCGTCGATCAGGCCGGCGTTCACGTACTCGAGGATCGTTGCACCGCCGCCCGCGATGCGGACGTCCCGGTCGCCGGCGGCCTCGCGGGCCTGGTCGAGCGCGGACTCGATGCCGTCGTTGACGAAGTGGAAGGTGGTCCCGCCAGGCCGCTCCCAGGGGTCACGCTTCTCGTGCGTCACAACGAACACCGGAGTGTGGAACGGCGCCTCCTCCGGCCACATCTGCTCGCCGGCACCGAACATCTGCTTGCCCATCACGCTCGCGCCGGTGCGCTCGAACGTCTCCCGCGCGATGTCGTTGTCGCGCCCTTCCTCGCCGCCCTCGCCGAGCTTTAGGTTCTCACGGAAGAACCGCTGCGGGAATATCCACTGCTGGAGTTCCATCCACTGCTGCCCCATCAATTCCCCGAGGGACCCGGGTGCTATGAAACCGTCCAGCGACATCGACACGCTGAAGAACACCTTACCGGCCATCAGGCCTCCGCTCCCTTCCGAACGATCTCGCTGACGTAGGCAGCCAGCTTGCTCAGGGTCTGCTGGCCGCCCTCGATCGCGTGGTACTTCTCGACCGCCGCGTCGCGCAGCTCCTTGGTGGGGAACACCGCGCGCATCTCGATCCGCGTCGCCGCGCCGTCGGGCGCGAACGTCAAGACCGACTCGAAGGCGTTCGGGTCGCCTCGGGACTCACCGTGCAGCAGTGCGATCCGCTCGGGCGGGGCGATCTCGCTCCAGGAGATCCACTCCTGGTAGTCCGTCCCGTCCGGCCCGTGCATCACGAAGTCCCACTCCCCGCCGGCGCCGAACTCGAAGGACCGCGTGGTGGTGGTGAACCCCTCCGGCCCCCACCATCGCGACAGGTGCCGCACCTCGGTGAACGCCTCGAACACCAGCTCCCGAGGGGCACGGATGACCCGGGAGATCACGATCTCCCGGTCGGCCGTCGCGGACTGCGCCGGCGCTCCTCGTCCCGTCGCACTCATCAGCTACTCCTCCTGCCTTGCCTGCTTGAGGTCCTGCATGTACTCGTCCAGCCGGTCGAAGCTCTCGTTCCAGAACCGCTCGAACCCGCCGGTCCACTCGTGAACCGGTCGCAGCCCGTGGGCGTCAAGGCCGTACAGGCGTTGCTTTCCTGCCTTGCGGTCCCGCACCAGTCCGACCTCCCGGAGGACCCGCAGGTGTTTGGACGCCCCCGGCTGGGTCATCCCCAGCTCCTGGGCCAACTCAGTCACCGGCACCTCACCCGCCCGCAGCAGCACCAGGATCTCCCGGCGCTGTTGCTCGGCGATCGCGTTGAAGACGTCCGACGTCGTCGCTGCCCGTGCCATGGCGCAATCATATTCCGATATCGGCACGCGTCAAGCGGGGAGGAATCTGGCGGGTCTTGTCAGATGACGATGGTGACCCTTGTCAGCGGCTGCGGAAACGCGTATCCCGGAGACGGCACACGCGACGCTGCGAATCAGAGCGATTCTGACCCTCCTCGTAGTGCCGTGCTCAACTCGCAAGAGGAGACGTTTGACGTCCTGTCAGTTGGGTGACCGATGGACGGCGTCTACAGCCGAACCAGCCAGAGATCCTGCCAGGGCTGAAAGCTCAGTCAGGCCGGACTCCAGATTCTCCACGATCTCAGCCGTCTATCTCGAAGTTCAGTTGAATCGAGGTGTGCTCCAGACCGCCAAGGGCGTTCTTATGGCGCTCAGCTCGAACCTTCATCGCCTGGGCATTGCGTTGCTCGAACTCTCGTACTCGATTGATCGCCTCTGAGAGTTCTTCAGGGGTGCGAAGAATCCGTACGCCGCCGCCCTGTGGCTTCAAGAGGGGTTGGGCGGGCTCCAAGTTCTCACTCTCTTGGGAGCGCTTTGGTGTCTGGTGCCCGTGGGCACCGTCCGGCGGGAGCACAGTGACGGTCATACCCCGAACCTCCTTGAGTTTTCCCTGGTCAAACCCGACTTCTCACTGAGGGCCATACGTTCGGTCAGCTGAAAGTGTCTTGAAAACAAACTAGTGAAATGTTTCTTGAAACAGTATGCATCCATCCGCCTTCACGGTCCACCCTCAGGCGAAAGATTCTGGCCATGCCACGACCCACTCCCGGCGAGTTCACTCGCCAGGTCTATGCCCAGAAGTGCGCTGCGGTGTGCCAACACGTTTTCGACAGCTACTGGGACGACGGATATTCAGTGTATGAGAGGCGACCCAATCGGGTCGGGGGCCCCCATATTCAACCGTCGAACTGGGGCCCCAGCAGAGGTCGTACATGACTAGGTGCACAAGAAGCGGATAGCACGCAATCAAGGACCGCTTTCACGAGGTTGGCGGACGTATGCGCTCGGCCGCCTCCACCACCTCGGGGGTGAGGTGCTCGGCCAGCCAAGCCCGCAGTGTCAACACCGGCCCAAAATTGACCCCTGCTACCGGGCGGATTCGAGAGGATAGGGGTCAGTATTCGGCCGTTGCTAACACGCGGTTCGGCTCGGACCGCGTCGCTATCAGGCTCGCCCTGCGATCTCTCCATGCCACTCCCTCCTGCGCCGGACTCTCTGCCCTCGGGATCATGTTGCACCGGCCGTGCCGCGGACCAACCGGGAAGCGATCAGTGCGTCGGGCCAGGAAATGTCGGGTGCAGGCGTGCCGGTTCCGCCAGGTCGATTTGGCGGCAGGCCCCTGCGGGGCTCTTGGTGACGAGTCCGAGAAGAGGGTCTGAACTGACGATGAACATTTCGTGAAGGACCTCGATTGATGACATACGGGCCGTTGCTATTGGGTAGTTCTGACGATGCTGGTTGATCGCGACGCTTCATTGAACCGTGGGTCGCGCGCACTATTATCCGGAGGGAAAAATGAAACATGCTGTGCCACGTCGCGCCTTAGTAGTTGGCGCGGTTTCCATCCTTGGCTTGATCGGGGTGATCGCTCCGACTTCGAACGGACTGGCTAGTGCGGACGGCCACGCTCAGATCCAGCACGTGCTCCTGGTCTCGGTCGACGGCATGCACCAGTCCGATCTGGAGTGGTACGTCGCCAACCATCCCAACTCGGAGCTCGCGCGACTGGCCACCGGCGGCGCTGAATACACCGACGCGCAGACTCCCGACCCGTCGGACTCCGATCCGGGCGGCACGGGGCTGATGACCGGCGCAGACCCGAATGTCCTCGGCATCTACTACGACGACGAGTACAGCCACGGCGTCTTCCCGCCGGGGACGACGAACTGCTCCGGGCCGGTCCCGGGCGGCGACGTGATCTACGACTCGCCGGACGACAATCTTCCCGCCGTGCCGGACCTTCTGAATAACGGGAGCGGCAACACCTTCCCCTCGTTCGATGAGGGCGGCTCGATCTACCCGGGCGGCACTGACACCAGCCCGGGTTTGATCATGAACCTGAGTCCGCAACCACAGTCGGGTCTGAACCCGGCGACGTACCCGGTCGACCCGAAAACCTGCCAGCCGATTCAGCCGTGGGACTTCCTGGGGGTCAACACGATCTTCCAGGTGATCCACAATGCTGGCATGCGAACGGCGTGGTCTGACAAGCACGCGATCTACACGTCGTACAATGGCCCGGGCTCGAGCGGCTCGAGCATCAACGACTTCTTCGGGCCGGAGATCGACTCGCAGGCGGTCGAGCCGAATGGCGTGCCGTACCCGGTCGACGGTGCGTGGACGGCCGACAACGCCGCGACCAAGCAGTACGACTCCTACAAGGTCCAGGCCGTCATCAATTGGATCAACGGCCACGACCACTCCGGCACCGGGCCGAAGGTCGGCACGCCGGCGATCTACGGGATGAACTTCCAAACAGTCTCGACCGCCGAGAAGCTGAAGAGCTCCCCGGCGGTGCTGATTGGTCCAGACGCGCAGGGCAACTACGCCGATGGCCCGTCGCTGTCCGGTGGGTACGCGACGGTTGACGGCCAACAGGTGCCGGGACCCCTACTCCAGAGCGCTCTCGACTACGTCAATGATGCCCTGCAGCAGATGGCCGAGACGATCCAGGCCGACGGCGAGGCCAACTCGACGGCGATCATCCTGACGGCCAAGCACGGCCAGTCGCCGCTGAACAACAACCAGCTGCAGCGCATCGACGATGGCCCGATCATTGCCGGCGTAAACGCCGCCTGGGCCGCTCAGCATCCCAGCAACTCGACGCTGGTCGTCCAAGAGGCTGACGACGACGGACTGCTGTGGTGGCTGTCGGACCGCTCGCAGCCGGCGGCTGAATTCGTCAAGAACTACCTGTGGACGCATGCCGCCCCGGCGGTCAACTACGCCGGCCAGACCATCACCGTGCAGCACTCCGGCCTGCAGGAGATCTTCGGCGGCCGCCGGTCGGCGCAATTCTTCGGCGTCTCGAATTCCGACCCGCACCACCCAGACGTGTTCGGGATCGCGCAGGTCGGCACGATCTATACGACCGGCACGAAGATCGCCGAACACGGCGGCGACAACCCGGGCGATCGGGACGTTCCGCTCGTCGTCTATGCGCCGGGCACCGTCCGTCCTGGCCAGTCAAGCAACGGGGTGGAGACGACCCAGGTCGCTCCGACGATCTTGAAGCTTCTAGGACTCTCTCCGAGTTCGCTTCAGGCCGTTCAGCAAGAGGGCACGCAAGCATTACCCGGCTTCGGCGACCGGGATTGACCGGTGCATCTAGTCGGGCTGCGGAGTGGCTCACAACCACCCCGCAGCCCAGCACTCGACCCAGAGGAATCGGGGGACGTTGTGGCAGGGTTTTCATGTAGCCGGCCAAGAGGGGCAGCCATGGAAAAATGAGCAAAGGCGACAGACCGCACGATCGTGGAGAATAGGTGATGGCCGGCCGCGGCTCATTCTGTTGGGCCGTTTTCAGTGTCCCATGCGACCGGCAATACAACGCACGAGAGACGGCAAGAAAAGGCGACTGATTGCTTTGGCAGTGGTGGGAGCCGTAACCATCGGATTGCTGGTTGTCACCGTAGGGGCCTCGCCTGCGCGACCCTTCGTCGGGCTGAACGCCTACGAGCTGGCGACCGACTACGGGGTGAACAACGGCTGTGGGTCGGACATCCATACCTCCACCGATGCCTTCTTTGCCTCCCTGCCGACCGGGACCGTGGTGCGCTTCTGGGCCATGCAGCCGTTCGCCACCGCCAGCGCCAATACGCCGAACCCGAACTCGCTGACCTGGGGACCGCTCGACAATGTGTTCGCCACCGCGGCCAAGTACGGGGACAAGGTGATACCCGTGCTCGGCAACGAGTGGGGCGACTGTGACGGGGTCAACGAATCTCCGGGGGTCCAGCTCGGCCAAGCGTTCTACTCAGGCGGCTACACGTCGAACACGTCCGAGGGTCCGCTGCCGTATTGGCAGTGGGTCAAAGACATCGTGGCCCGCTACGCCTCCTCACCCGCCGTCTATGCCTGGGAGCCCATCAACGAGCCCCAGGTGTGCGACGTGACCGAGGCGCAGGGGACCACGGACCTGACCTCGTTCTTCACCGCGGTCGGCGGCGAGATCCACGCGCTGGCCCCGGGTGCAAAGGTCGAGTCAGGCTTCCTGGGCACCGGGAACTGTGGCCTGAAGAACGGCGACTACCAGACGGTGGGGGCGTCGCCCGGCCTCGACATCCTCACCTATCACGACTACTACGCCGCCAGCGCGCCGGTCGGGGGCGACCAGTGGAACGGGATCGCAGTCCGGGTGGCCCAGGCCAAGGCCCTGGGCAAGCCCATCATCAACGGGGAGATGGGGATCGAGGCGGGCACGTCCTGCTCCTCGATCTCGCTGACCCAGCGGGCGGCGGACTTCTCGGCCAAGATCTCGGCTCAGTCTGCGCTCGGCGTGACCGGCTTCATCTTCTGGGACTGGTATCCCGGGCCGACCTCGTCGTGCGTCTACGAGAACCTGCAGGCGGGTGATCCGGCCCTGGCCCTCCTCGCTGGATAGACCGGATGTCCGCTGCGAGCGCCCCGTGGCCGTCGGGCGGCCGCGGGCTGGTCAAAGGGGTCAGTTTTCTTGGTGGCGAAAGACTCGCCGTGCGAACTACCGGCGGCGGCTCCCTCGTTCGGCAGCGGCGCTTTGAACTACTTGCTCGTCAAAGACACGGTGGACATCAATGGTGGCGACGGCGAGGTAATCATCAGTTACACCGTTGCTGCAGCAGCAACGATGACAACGGCCGCCACTTCCGTACCACGACGGGCTCGGTCACCTCATCGAATGGCACGCCCGCGCTTGCGGTCACCGGCCTTGATATGTACCCGTTGCTCACGGCGGGTGGTGGGCCGTCACGCAAAGGCCATCGACTCGTCACCCAGAGGCCGCGGTTTGTTCACCTGCGTTCAATAGGGTCATGGATGGGTGTGTCGGCGCCAGCCGATGCCCACCTCGGTGATGCTGGCCGAGACCTGGGCCGAGGCGATACGCCCCGAGAGTTAGCGAAAGGGGTCGGCCTGCGTTCCTTGTTTTTCGCGGGATCCCCCGGCCCCTCTCGGTGCCTCTCGGCACCAAGAGATCAAAGACAACTGGAGCGGAAAATCGGGCGCGATGAGAGCGCAACGTTGATCCGCACCGAAGGCTCCGACCGCCCCGCAGAATGTGCGGACCCGGACCCGACTGTCCTAACGTCCAACCGCAACATTCACATCGCAGTCCAGCACCGAAAGGGTCACGAGCCTCAGAGTGACGCTACGTCATGAGCCGACGTTGATCGTCAGCGTGTACGGGCCAAAGGTCAGTGTCGAAGTGCCCAAAGGAGCAGTGACCCCGTTCGGACTCGACCCCGCCGCATTCGCGTTGATGGTGACACCGGCAGTACTGTGAGCGCTGTCGTTGACCGTCGACGCCTGGGTTGCACTGTAGACGACTGGACTCTTGCCGGAGTTCCAGAAAGTGACGGAGAAGACAAGAATTCCAGAGGTCCCGACTCCTGTCACGTGGCAGGTGTAGCTCGCACTGGGCGGTCCACACAAGATCACTGGACTACCGGTGCTTCCGGCGGCAAGTGCCATGCCCAAACCCGCCGGGGCCGTCGTGATCGTCTCCAGCTGCGTACCGGACACGTAGTTCGTGGCGGACGCCGTGATCGTAGGTCCGCCGGTGGTCGTCAACCCATACCAGAAAGTGGCGGTGCTCTGACTACTTGGGATGGTGATGCTTGTCACTGGTGCCGAAGCGAACTGAGACAATCCAAAGGTCGCCCCACTTGAGGGGCTACTCGTCAGATTCACCGTCAGAGCACCGCCGGTCGTGATCGGAGTACCGGAGCCGGTCTGGCGTCGCACCGTGATCGGGCCGAGGTTTGGGGTGCTTGATGTGGCACCCGATACGGCCCCCGAGCTAATCACAAGTGTTTCGGTGTCAATCGTGAGTGTGAACTTCTGGGTGGCATTCGGACTGACGCCGCTCGCGGCGTCGATGCACACGGTGTAGGTACCAACTGCGCCCGCGCCAGGGGCGCCGGACAGGAGGCCATTGCTGGAGAACGTAACGCCAGAGGGCAAGGTGGACGGAGTGCAGCCGCTGAACGCCGTGTTCGAGAACGTGGGCGCGGGACTGCCTGACGCGGTCGCCTGGAAGCTGCCTACGCTGCCTGCGAAGAAGCTCGTCGAGCTTGCGCTTGTGATCGCCGGAGCGTGGCCGGTGGTACCGGGGTTGATCGGAGGCTGGCTGGTCGTACCCGAGAATTGGGAGTCGGGCCCACTCACCCAGAGTGTACTGAAGTTGTAGTAGGCGGCCTCCACCTCGTAGTAATAGGTCGTACCCACTGTCAGACCCGTGTCCGTGCATGACGTCGCCGCCGAAACCAAAGTAGTTACCTGGTTACACGTTCCACTGGAGACCTTTGAGTACGGCCCTCCGGACGACGTGCTCCGCAAGACCAGGTACCCGCCACCAGGGGGCAATCCCGACGACGCCTCCCAGGTCAGAGACAGGCTCGTCGTCGTAGGTTTCGAGGCGCTGCCAGGACCGGGGGAGTTCAGCGTCACGGCTTGTGCGTGCCCGGTCCCGCCTCCGGGGGCCATCGTGTAGGCAAAGGCTGCAGTACCCGAAGCGAAAATGAATGCACAGACGAACAGGACGACCGGACTGCGGAAGCGACGGATGCGGCCATCTTGGGTCCTTACGTGCTTGGGCCGCCAAGAGTGAGCACCGCCCTGGCCGAGCTTCGCCCTAACCGACGACTCGAACCCGCTGAGTATCCCTTGCCGATCCACTTCGCCGTGAAAGTGGCGTCGCCGCCTCATGACGACCGTCCTGAGAGAGTGAAGGTCACGGTGAACGTCACGCCCTGACACGTGCTGGGTGCGTTCGGGGCGAGCGCCACCATGTTGGCGATGGACTGGACCCCGCTCGTGCCGCCTGGGCTGACTGTTAGCGCGGGCGAGAAGCTATAGGGCAACGTCTGCGCAATACTGACGTAGCTGCTTGCGCAAAGTCCGGTGTTGTCGGAGACGACTCTGGCACCGGAGACGACCTGGTCGAACGTGGCGCTGGAAGAGGCGGCGTTGTGCAGCGTGAAGTAGGCAGCCCCAGTGCGACCTGGAAGCAGGTCGGCATTCCCGGTCGTTGCGGCCACCGAGACGTCGACTGGGCCTGCTGCGGTCGTTTGACCGCTGCCCGAGCCGCCATGGCTGACGAGGATGGCTACTGCGCTCCCAACGCCAAGGCCTACGGCTACCGCGCTAGCGGCACCGGCGAGCGGGACGAGCCGCCACCGGCGGCGGGCGGTGGCACGGGCGCTCTGCCGGTTTGATGCAAGCGCCTGACGCTTCCTGGCATGTGCATCCCGGGACGGAGTGCTGTGCGCCTCGACCGTGACGGGCGAGTCCGAGACGGCACTGACCGGTGGTTGTGGCCCGGATTTGGAAGGGGAAGTGCTCCCGTCCGTGGTGGTCAGCACCTCGATGGTGCTGGCAGAACCGGTTCCGCCCTCGGAGGCACAGTCGAGCGCAGGGATGTCTCCGACGGTCAGATTGGCGCGAGCCGGCCCCCCAGATGGGATCCGACCGTTCCTCGCGTGGACAGCCCGCCCCTCGACGGACAGGAGGGGATCTCCTCCCATCACGTGGGCGCCGAGCGGCAGGTCGGATGGGACCCGACCGTTCCTGGCGTGGACAGCCCGCCCCTCGACGGACAGGAGGGGATCTCCTCCCATCACGTGGGCGCCGAGCGGCAGGTCGGATGGGACCCGACCGTTCCTGGCGTGGACAGCCCGCCCCTCGACGGACAGGAGGGGATCTCCTCCCATCACGTGGGCGCCGAGCGGCAGGTCGGATGGGACCCGACCGTTCCTCGCGTGGACAGCCCGCCCTTCGACGGACAGGAGGGGATCTCCTCCCGTCACGTGGGCGCCGAGCGGTTCGTCCGGGGAATCGTCAGCTGTCAGGGCCAGGGAGTCACTCTCTTCCTCGAATAGGGCGAGCTCGTCCGCGGCCGGTGCGTCGTTCCTGGACTGGGGAGCGTTCACAGATCCCAGCAGAGGAACTCGAGAAGCCGGCAGCCCTTCGCCGACGACGTCGAGGGTTTCGAGTATCTCAGAGAACACGGGACGAGGATCGAAGCGCGCTCGCGGAAGGCCGGAGCACGTTCGCGGGAAGGCTGAGCAAGGGCCAAGAGCACAGGCCGCTGTTTGGCGACGGGTCGCGCGCGCCCTGACGTGCGCTGGTCCGAGTCGTCTCTTTCCTCATTCCGCTCATTTCGTGTGAAGGGAGCAAGCGGCAATGGGCCGAGCCACAGAGGTTCACTCCGCGGCTCGGCCTCAAGACCGGGTTGACATGTGGAGAAGCAAACAGAATCCAGCACTCCACATATGTCGCTACTACGGGGTGTTCACCGTCAGTGTCAGGTTCTTGCCGAGACAGGGGGTCTGGTCCTGGCCCAACTCGTTTGCCCAGTTGAGCGTCCCTGGCGTGTTCAACACGTAATTCGTTGTGGCCGGAGGAACGATCTGATTTTCAGTGACAGTGGCCATACTGAACTGGAACGGGCTGATCAGGGCGTTGTGTATCACGTTGTTGCAAGCCGTGTCGGTCGAGGTGACGTTCCCGAACGAGATGGTGGTGACCTCCACATTGTTGGCCGCGGGGTTGTTCGCGTCGAAAGTCACTACGGCCGACCCGCCCGGAAGGATCGGGGGATTGCTTGCAATGTGGACGGACAACGAGATTGTCTGAGGCGTCGTCGCTCCGCCGGTGGTAGTGCCGGTCCCGGACCCGGATCCAGTAAGGGTTACGAAGGCGATTGCCGCTCCGGCACCGCCCAGGACCAGCCCCGTGACGATGCCAATCGTCACAAATTTCTTAGACATGAATCGTTTCATTTTGGTTTCCATCTCCTTGTTTTTTGGGTTTTGTTTTTCGGTGGGACATCTCCTGACCGTTCGCCCCATGGTTCCTTTCTGCGGAACCCTCATGAGCGATCATGCGCAACGCCTATATTAGAAATTAATACCAAGTTTAAGAACCGAGTGTTTTAAGAACCGAGTGTTTAATGCATCAATGCCCCCGTTGCAAGGGGTCGCAAAAGGGCCGCTATCGCTTTCCCGTATATTGTTTCTATTAAAGTGGGATGTCATTTTTTGTAAACTGGCGTCAGGTGATATTGCTTTCCCGTATCCCGTTTCTATGAAAATGGCAACTCAACTTTGGAGATGTCGCGCCGCTCATGGAACTGATATCGGCAGTCTCATCCCGCGGTGTCGGGTGGTCGATGATGATGGTCACGATGCCGTGTCGCCTCGATCCTGGGAGCAAATACTTGGAGCGACTTTGGTCTTCCTTCCCACTGAGAGGAGCGACAAGCGGTCCCGTCGATCAAGAAAAGGTGTGGGCAGTCTCCTGCTGGTGCTCGTCATGTCTGGGCAGAAGTAGCGAGGCAGACCACCAGAAAGGTTCCGCGAGGAGGAGCTTGGGGAGGTCGAACTGCCGCGTGCCCGTTGCTTCAGCAGTGGCTGCAGTGTCCGTCGGCCCAGTAGTCGTTCAGTCGGAGAAGCTTCAACGTATCGACAAAGGGCGGAAGACTTCGATTTTAGGCACGTCACGAGGACCGACCCAGGTGTAAGGCCAGCTGTCTACCCGCTCTTGGCGTCCTGAAATACGACCCGAGCCGACGGAAAATGCTGCAGGAAATCACGGCCGGTGTCGGCGAGTTCCTTGTCCACAACATTGTCAATCATGCGCCGACGCCTGAGCCCGCGCGCTCTTCATGGGTGGTCACGGGTCGAGGTAGGTAAATGCTGCACTCCAAACGGCGGGCTTCCATGCCCTTAGCGGTCTGGCGCCTGCTCGAGCTCTGGGGAGTCCTCCAAACGATCGAATTATCGACGGCCGGACGGGACGTCCTCCTCTATCCGCTACTGGGCAGTAGCAGTGCTCCGTTCGTACTGTTCGATGTGAGAGCGGTACCTTCAGGGTGCAAGTGTTGACCCTCCGGGACCGCAGCCGACGACTCACCCAACGCCAGCCGTAGCTTGACGAGCTCTGCGGACAACGTGCGATTCGCGTCGGCAAACTCCTCGATGGCTGCCGAGAGAGTGGCGATGGCCTCGGGCGGAACCTGTGCCTGTGCTTGCGGCGTGATCGTCCCAGCCTGCTGCCCATCATGCTCGGTGATCGCTGCCTCTTCAGCTTGATCCGAGGCGTTCTTCGCCCGGGCAGCCCATTCTGCGGCCGTTGCCCGCTGAATTATCTCGGCTGCCTTTGCTTCGGCGGCAAAGATGACCTCCTGTGCCTTTCGCTCCGCCTCCCTGGCAGTCTCGTCGGCAAATCGCTGGGCCTTTACGAAAAGGCTGCCGATTTCCAGACCAGGGGAAGACTCCGGCTGTCGGTCACTTACGGTCGTTGCGAGCTGTCCGTTGAGATTCTGCGGGTCGGCCACCACTGAGGCCCTTTTCCTCGAACGCAGATCAACCACCATCCTTCAGCCACGTGTCCAGCCCACCTGGGGTTTTTTAGTGTAATCCAATCTCCCTGCTCTCCACCAGGGAGATCTCGGGATTTCCCGGTTGCCGCTGGTGGTGCTCTCTATTCGCTTGTTGAGTCAGCGAGTGAGGGCACCTGCAGCGTCCATTGGGGTTGACGCTTTGGCGACTGACGTCCAGAAATCCCCGCCGTCTCGGCGAATTCCGGCTCGCCTCGTGCGGTGACTTAATCCTGGTCGGCCCTAGGCTCTGGGGCGTCCCACCCCGTTTCCAGACTCCAATGTCTAGTGAATTGCGTACAGGACGCGCCTACCGTCTGGGACGTTGCGAATCAGGTGTAGTTACTTGTCGGCCCCGGTTGCTGCAACATCGGCGCTAGGGGACAGCAACCCCGATGTCGAGCGGACCGACACTCGCTCGACAAGCGCCGCCATGAGCCGGGTGGCGCTAGGCGGGGTCCCGCCTTAGTCCTAGCGTCCATCCTCCAAAGGATGAGGCAATTGTACAAGTTTGGGGTGACATTTCTAGGGCGTCGGCCGCAGCCGCAGCCGAAAAGTGTCGTTGAGTTGCTAGGTATATCGTCAATATCGGGTGCTGCGACCAGCGAGGGTTGTCCAGAATTGGACGAAGCCCTGAGGCGATTCCTGGCTGCACAGCGAGCGCGAGAGACGCAGGCTGAACTGGCACATCAATTGGCGAGCAAATTCGTACGGGTCCACGCCAACAGTCAGGAGCGGCACGCAGCGGCCATCACTATTGCCGGAGCGTACGACAGAGCTCGTTCCTTAACTCAGGCCGAGTTGGATTTGATGGTGGCTGAAATGATTATCCGAATCCCCGACTACGAGGAGCGCAAAAGAGAACTTCAATATTCATACGAAGAGTATGAAACCTTCGGTATTCCTCGGGACTACATTCAAGCTGCGGCACGTTGGCGTCAGGTAGTTGAGTTCGAGCGGGCGCGGTTATCGATGCGTGGGGTCGACGCCGGATGTTGGGCCGACGGATACGACGGGGAGCACGAAGGCAGAGCCTGCGAAGGTGAGTCAGACCCGAAGTCGGCGTTCGGGCTTTGTGCGGGGCATGAAACTCAGATCTTGGAGCCCTCCTACGGTCGGGAGGACTCCAAGAGAACGCGCGCAAACCGGCCGGTGGTCCGGACTCTGTCAAACTGAGTCGGCCCCGCTCACCGTGATCGGATTGTGGGCGCTGTCGCAACTACGCGACGAATGTTTCTGATGACCGCGGCGGCCTCGCGGGATGAATCCCTGGTGATGCTTTGAATCTGACACCTCGGCAGAACTAAGCCGTCACCCGTGTTGAGTCAGACAGGTCGACGTTGTCAGACCATTGCGATTGCACTCACCTGATCGTAGGTATCCCAAGTGGTGGGATCACTGGAACATTGACCTACGCTTTCAATAGTGCCCGTCCAGATTGCCGTCATCGGGGCGGGCGACGCACCAGCCTCGGTCGAAGTGATCGCCGAGGAGGTGGGCGCCGCCCTTGCTCAGCTCGGCGCCGTCGTGGTCTGTGGTGGCCTTATGGGGGTCATGGGCGCAGCTTGCCGCGGAGCCAAGTCGGCGAGTGGTACAACGGTCGGGATTCTTCCAGGAGCTGATCCCTCCTCGGCCAACCCCTGGGTGGACGTCGTCATTCCAACGGGCCTCGGTGAAGCCCGCAATGCCCTTGTCGTTCGTTCTGCGGCCGCAGTGATCGCGGTCGACGGTGAGTACGGCACCCTTTCCGAGGTGGCGCTTGCCCTCCGCTTGGGGACTCCTGTGATCGGGATTGGTACATGGACCCTCGTCAGACCTGATGGCAAGGTCGATACCGGGATCGTCGTCATGGAGAACCCATTGGATGCAGCAGAAGCTGCAGTCACGCTGGCTGCCGGTTGATGTGAGGGACCTTCCCACGCGTCTCATGGAAAAAGTGGTCGTCGTCCCTATCCGTTCGTCGCCGTTGGAGCAGTCGAGCCAGAGATCCTCACGTTCTGGCACATGTGCGGAAATGTCAATCGATGGTCCCGGGAAATTGTCAGGTGGTCGGCAGTCGTTGTGATTGCGATTACGCCACCCCAGCGTGACGCCGACGTCGGTACGTTAGAGCGCTAGCGACAGCAATCAATCCGGTGGCCGCAATGGGGAGCATGATCGAGGACGAGACCTCCGGAGTCACCGCTGGCATCTGGACGGTGAAACAGATCTGGGCTGTGTTCTCGGTACCGGTGTTCCCCGTGCCCCGGACCGGCGTGCCAGAGATTCTTCCCTTGTCGCACACCGTCGTCCCCGGCGACTCGGTGATCGTAAGGAATGTGGTGAATGTACCGTTGTTGGGAGCCGGTTTCAGCTCCGTGTCGGATGGGGTCCCGAGTTCTCTTCCCGACCCGTCGTGCGACTTCCAGGGGTCCCGGCTCGAATACACGCAGTCCCGGACCTGGTCCACGGTGCTCCCAATGAACGTCCTGGGGTCCCAGCTGATGGTTACGGCGACGGTAGCCCTTTGGATGATCCCGAATTCGGTGCCTCGCGTACTCGCGTCGGTGGTCGAGTAATTTTGGGTGGTGCCACCGGGTTCGGTGACCATGACTGTCTTTATGGCTGGGCCGAAGCCGGCGGACGGATAATACGGGTCGCCTGTGTGCCCTTGGCACGCACGGTGGTCGTCGTCTTCTCTTACGTGTGCCACCGCAGCCGACGCAGCACCTGCCAGTGACCCGTAGAGCGCGGTAATAGCGAGCGCATTGGCACCGGTGAGGGCGATGGCGACAAACAGACACACAATGGTTCTCCGACCGGGCCCTCCACAGGGGGCGAATCGTGACGTTCTGGAGGCAAAACCGAACCTATCGATAACTGCTCCTAACCACATCCGGGACTCCCTTTGCGGCGCACAATAAGAGGGGATGCCGCCAGCAAACAAGATCCAGAACAAGATCCACCTCACTCGATCACGCAGTGTTCACCTTGTGTTCCCCTTACTGTCGAATTCGCTTGGCGCGACGGTGCATCGAAGGGGACGTGGTTCTGCGTTCAGCCCGGTGAACGTCGAAGTACTGCAAAGTGGGCGCGATTGGAAAGGGATCTTGGTGGCAGGCGGTGCTGGCGGGGTTCAAGTTGGTGGCGGGCTGCGGCCGGCTACGCAAATGGCTCTGTCCGGGGCCCACCCTGGCTGCCGGGGTTCTCATATAGGCCAACCGCCAGCACCCGCCGTCTGTGGGCCTGGGCGCTACCATGCAATGGTGTCCCTGCGCTCGACCGCGCTATAGATCGTGTGGACGGCCACCGGTGACCGTCAGCGCATGGTGCCGATCCCGATAGAGTCGCAAAATGACTGAACCAGCGGATCTCGTCACCTGCCAATCCTGCGGAGCGGGTTCGACTGAGCCCGAAGCTCGCAAGCACGGGTGGGTGGCTTCGGAAGGTCGATGGGCGTGCAACAACTGCCTCAGCACCCGCAGAGATTCCGGATCGGAACGGGACAGGTTGCCTCCGTCCGGTTAGGCTGCCACCGGGTCAGAAGTTCCGGTGAGGCAACGGTGTGAGTGCCTCCTCCGACACCGGATCGCGAGAGGGACTCAAGCTCGGTTCTACTGATCTTCGACCCGGGGAGGTTCGCAAGCGTGATGAACGATGACCAAAGGCTGTCGTGTGAGCAGTTCGCATTGAGCATCGAATGGGCCTTGGACCCACCCATGGCCGAGGGTGCATTTGCCGAGAATCCATACATGGCACCGGAAGCGGCATCCATGGCGATCGAAGAAATGGCTGATCAATATCCCTGGCTGATCGATTGGGTCGAAGAAGCTCGGAGAGCCGCGCTCGCGGAAGCTGCTGTTGAGCTGGCGAAAGCATCCTCAACTCCTCAACAAGTGTCGGATGTCCTCAGGAAGAATGCTGACAAGGCACGATCAAAACTCGAGAAGCACCGTCATCGCCCTCCGGAAGCCGACGAGCCTGTTGAGGTGCTCAGGGCCTTCGCTCTGCTCCAAAGAACTGCGGCAACGAAACCAATAGGCCATGGGGTGCGCTAGCTCCAGATTCCAACGATCAGCGCAGAAACCATCTCGGAATCTTGGGCCAGCATTGCCGCCGGGCTTGGCTGTGGACGCCCTACTGTTCAACTCGGGCGGTACAATTCCTGACCGATGGAGGGTGCAATGGACGAAGTTGGGGAGCCGAGGCGAGACGTCGGGATAACGACAATTCTTATTGGTGCTCTCACTGGCCAGCACGAGTTGTCCGAAGCTGACCGGCAGGCGGTCGGCGTTTGGATGATCGATCATGCGGAAGAAACAGAGGTCCGCGAACTGCTGACCAAGATCGTAAGGACTCAGATTGGCGATACTTCCGAGTTCCGCGAGAAGGTGGCAGAAGCGATCCGGGAAAAGTTCCGATCAGAGGAAGGATCTCCGCACCAAGTATGAGTCGCGTGCTCGTCAATGTGCCCTGTTGACGGGCACGCCCGTGGTGACGTGCCCGTCAACGACGAGTGCCTATCTGGAGGTTCCGAGGCGTCAAGGAAATCCAGCCATTGCCCGACATCGCACCACCAGGGCGGACGGCGAATCAGCGGTTGAGAAGATCGTAGACCGCAGGAGCGCTCGAACCCCGGCTTCGACGGGGTGACTCCACTGGCGCAGATGCTCGTGTTGGTGGTGGTGCCACGACGAGTTCTGGGGA
This sequence comes from uncultured Acidimicrobiaceae bacterium, assembly GCA_963821755.1. Classification (GTDB taxonomy): domain Bacteria; phylum Actinomycetota; class Acidimicrobiia; order Acidimicrobiales; family RAAP-2; genus Bog-473. Next base: position 549,781 of record CAWGEX010000003.1, on the reverse strand, counting down.
ATCCACCACTGGTGTCGACGATCCGTTGCTACTCGCCGCCGCAGAAGCCCTGAAATTGAGGACGGGATGCCCACCCCAGTACGTATCCTCCGCACACGGCCAATATGACTCCGGTACCAATGGCATATCCAACCTGATAGAGCAGGCTTCTCAGTGGGGCTATCGATGAGAAGTACGCGCCATGCGTGCTGATGACTGGCCATGCCGTTGGACCGACGATGAACCATGCTCCGCAGAGCATGGTGATCAGTCCCGCCACTACGAGTCCCATTCGGCCTCGACCAACTCGGACCTGGTTCGCCCTCCACAAAACAACAAAGCCCATCGCGATACCGACGGCACCAGGTACAACGGCGAGCAGAGTGTGTGCGGCATTCCAATGCCAGGACGGCGTCCCCGTCACGTGGTATCCGAATAGGGGTTCCACGAAGGGGATCAGCGCACCCCAGGCCGAGATCAAGATAGTCACCACACCGACGGTCACAATGCCGGTTCCGGCACCGTGAGCCCGCGCTGAGTGTCGCCCCCCCGTCATGGGTGACACTGATGATCCATTTTGCAGGCTGGACGGGCCTTGCGATCGGGAACCTGGCGCCTCCTCGTGTTGCTCCAGCTTCTCTGGCTCAACCCGGGTGTCATGGGTATTGCTCCCCCCAGCAACAGCTGTCGTCACGGTGTCTCCTCGCGTTTAGGCGTCAGGAACCTATTCCCTCCGTTCGGCACAGCCGAAACTGCGCTTCGAGACCCCTTTGCCTACGGATCCGAGAGCAGGGGACCGGAGCCGGGCAGCGTTCGTCCCAAAAGTGCTTTTCGGCCTATATAACTCGGCGAGTCAGAGCCATACGGTGGTAGGCCTGATGGTTGGTGGCTCCTTCCATCGAAGCGTGGGCGCCAATCCCCGTCCACAAGGAGCACGGAGACGTGGATCGTCAGTGAGGTCATCGAATTGATACCGACATTTAACCCCGACGCCGCAGTGGGTTTACCTGCACCCATTAAATTGGCCGAAGGGCATATCGGACCTACGGCGGGACCTAGCGACCGAGGAGACTCAATGAAGGACCGGTATCCGTACCAGTCAGTCGGCTCGTCCCAGCGCGACTACCAAGAACTGCTCGCATCCTTCAGACAACTTTCGGACGAACGCAATGCGCTACGGAGCATCGTTGAGCGACTACACGAGGCGCTAGAAAGCGTTCCGGACACCGGGTCGCCTCGGTCGCACCTTCGCGCTGTCTAACCATTCGCGGCATTGACGCGACGCGGGGCTCAGCCGGCTGACGTCAACGCTCAAGCGTGCGTCGATTTTCATCAACCGTCCAGATCACCAACCCTGGCTGTTGTCCATCGCCACCGGTGAAGGGTCTTTCGCACCAACGGCGCCACTAAGTGCCGTGGCGTGTTGAGCCAGCGGTGGGATCGACGACGCCATCATGGAGATCCACCAAATGAGGGCTCCTTCGGTCGGGCTCGCGATATCCTCGGTCGAGATCAGGCTGTTCATACGGAGGACAACGGTCGAACGTCCCAGTTCTTGCGGATTGCGAGGACCGAGCCAACCCGAACAGAGTCGACATTCGGGACCGCGCCCGCCTCCGCTCGACACGCTCGCCGGCTACTGAGAGCCGATGTCTCACTCAGACGGCTAGGGGCCCAGGCGCGGCAAAACAAGCCCTCGGGCAAGAGCTCTCGACCTCCATTCGGGCGGAAAGAGGTTGAGGAGGTGCGGATGAGGAATGCTCCGAGCGAGAGCCCACAGAATGAGAGCCAGCTCAGACCACGGAGAGAAAATTCGATACTCCACGCTGTCGTTCCCGTCTCGCACCGCTCCGAACTCAAGGACTCCTCGGCCCACCATGTGTGCGTAATCGATTCCGTCATATGGCCACGGGGAGAGTCCGCTGGTGGTTTGGAAATAGATGGCCTTCATTGACAGATACATGGAGCCAGAATCCAAGGGGCGCCACTTGGGTGCATTTGGACGCTTCGCCCTTTGGCGGCCTACGGAGTTGCCGACCGCCAAAACTCCGGTCGTGGGGGCAGAGGCGTGCCTCGGGGTTTTGCCGACCGCACAGTTCGCATCGCCCGATTGACGGGCATGCTCCCGACGGCATGGTCCAGTTGCCACCAGGTCCTCGCCGATACCCCTCGTGGCGATTCTTCGGCGGATCGGCTGTGGGCTCACTCCCGATAGCAGTCCACCGAATACCTGCGCCGTGTAATACAGGGCCTCGTCTTCCGAAGTCCAAGCAGTGGAGGGTAAGTTTCTCGGTGTACGCATGCTGCGACCAAGGATAGATGGCAGTTCCGCCCGCCGTCGATGAACGCGGCCGTTGGGGAGAACAGGTGCCCGCCTGGGTGGGTAGGGCTGCTTGGGAATCTCGGCCCTCGTGTCGTGCGCCCACCGGCGACGTCCGGCGAGCCCGATCAGCTCGTGAGAGTGGCATCGCAGCTCCATTCCTTCTCCGATCTGGCTCGCTGGGGGGGGACGGCGACGGAGAGGTTATGCGGGTGGACTTGATTGAAGGTGCTCGATCCTGGCGATGACCTCCGCGGCGCGTCCCCAGCGGATCAGATCCATCGCAGTGTCGTGGTGGCCCTGTCCGAACTGGCCTATCTGCAACCAGATGACCGCGCCGCGGTTGTCGTAGACATCAACGAGCGCCGTCACAATCGCGATGAGATCTTTGCGGCGGTCCGACTCCCTCGTTGCGAGGTCAATGTCAAGGTCGGGTTTTCTAATCAGCGTTTCCGTAAGCAGCTGGACCGTAGCCATGGTGCCAACCGGGTCGGTGTCCAGCGCTCCGAAGTGAGCCTCGACCGGCATCAGGTCAATCACGACGACTGCCCCCGCGAGACCGCGCATCGATCGTGAGTTCGGCGCCGATGCAGCCTTCCAGCACAGCCACGAGCTCAGTAGGCGCTGAAGATGTGAACAGGCTTCGCTTCGGCTTTGCCATGCTTACAACCTACGGAATCCCAGTGGCATCCCGGGGGCGGACGGGTTTCAAACTGGTGGCAGACGGCAGGTCATGCTTTGCCGCCGGCGGTTGACCACGCCGGTGGAAATGTCAAAGGGGAGTCATTGTGGGGGCGCACCTCTTGTCAGGGCACGAACACGGTCCTTCAAGCGAGAGTCCTTGCGTTTCCGTCACCATCCGACAAATGTGATTGTCTCACCAGTTCTTCTCCCTTGTCGGGACGTCACAAACTGGGTGCCCGGGAAACCTTCAACCTCGGACCATACCTGTGCCGGCGGCCACCTGATCTCAAGTCACTGAGGTACTGACAACCATTCAGACGTGCTCGCCTGGAGCATGAACGCCCGCCTGGAGCGAATCGGTTGCGTCTCGTCCCAGCAACTCCTCAAGGAGCCGGTTCTCCGCTTGAAGTTGGGCGATCAGCTCGTCGAATGTGGAGTTCTTCCCACAATCGCTGTCAGCAATCGGGTCCCAGACAACAACTTCGCCCATCCCTACAATTAACTACGGCGCGCCCTGACGAGAGGAGTCACGTTTAGGACATTCTTACTCTGGCAGGGGCATACGACGACGGTCGTATGCCCCTGCGACCCATTGTCGGCCGCACCGGCTTTGAGTCCACTCCGGGGACTCGCTTGATCCAGCACTATGTGTGAGGCATTGGGCTCTGGCCCCAAGCCGCATCGGGCCGTCCGACCCCCGCGCCGGACGGGCCCCTGACCCCCGGGGCCAGCCGGGCGCCGTGTGCGTATCCCTCAAATGGCGTATTGACAGCAACCTGCTCCGGTATAAATTGACCGCAAGGAGGGTGATCGAATGGTCGGAATGGGGAGGCGGCCCGGGGAGACAGCGCTGTACACGGCGACTGCACGGCGAGAGGGTGAATTCTGGGAGATCACGGTCAACGGATTGCCGAGAACCCGAACTCATGTGTGGAAACTCCCTCAAGCTGAACCCATGATCCACCGAGCGATTGCCTGTGCTCTGGACGTACCGGATCGCACGTTCGACGTTCGCGTCGAGGTTGACGATCCGCTTGCTTGACGAAGCAGCGGTTTGACTTCGACGGTTTGATTCCGCCGATGGGTTTCCGGCGCCTGGCGAGAGGATGGCTGGCACCACGTCCGGTAATCAGCGTTGGAGGGCGTGTCCGACCGCCTGATATCACACAAGGTCAACGTGTCGATCGTGGCCCGGTTCGTGCACGTATGACGGACCGCCCACGGACCCTTTCCGGAGGTCGGAGCGAGGACGCTGAGACCGAGGCGTCTCGATCACGCCTGATTCGCCAAAGGTCTATACCAGAGGTCCGTCAGTGGTAGGTGTTGTCCGACGTCTTCCCGCCGAGGCCCCCCTTGGTGCATCGACCAGTGAACCCCGCCCGCCGTGACTAGTCCTTTCAACTACTTCGACGCGATCTTCTGCTTGAACCTCGACACCGAGGTTCGGCGTTGGCAAGAGGCTTCGCAACGATTTGAGGTCCTCGGGATGTTGTTGTCTGTCGAACGTGTGTCGGCCATCGTCACGGTCGAGAACCACCACCGAGGCTGTGCACTGTCCTGGCGAGCAATGATTGACATGGCCGATCGGCGGGGACACGAACACATGCTCGGCTTTGAGGACGACGTGGTCTTTCTCGACGACACGCTCGTCGTCGTTGAAGATGTCGTCGGCGAACTGAGTGCCATCGAATGGGACCTTTGCTATTTCGGAGCGTGCGTGCACTCCCGTGAGTTCCCCTTTGTGACAGGCAGCTCTGTCCTCCAAGAGTGCGGGAGCGTGACCTGTACCCATGCGCTCGCCATACACCGGCATGCCTTCGCCAAGCTCCTCGAGGACATCCCCGGGGATCACCAGTCCTTTGAGGCGTGGCTGGACGAGTACGTCGCCTTCGATCAGTATCTGGCGCGCCGAGTCGCGGGAAGGCACTTTCCGAGCAGTGATCACCTCACCACGGGTTGCGACACAACCAGCCCTGCGCAACTACGCCGACGCCGACCTGTCTCTCGCTGACCGCTATGTGATCTGAAATCGCACGAGCGCCCTCCAATCAGAACTGGTCCCTGGCTAGGACAAAGGGCACCGACGCGGGCGCGATCACGCTCGGTGGTGATCGAAGGAGTCCAACGGTTCGCTGCGGTCGGCCATCCCGGGTCTGGGCGAAGTCGGCGTAGACGTGGCTTGTGCGTCAGGTCGTGCGAAACGGGCCGCTCACCGCTGATGGCGGTCCTCACCGGGAGCCCTGTACTCGGATACTCTTCGTCCGCCGGATAGCCAACCTCGGAGGGCACGTCATCATAGGAACCAACGAAGCTGGCTCTTCATGACGGATAACAGTGAAGGGCATCCGGATCCCAGAGCAATCCAGAGCCCGGCCGAAAGACGGAACGGTGAGTGATGCGTCGCCATGGGTCGGTCCGCCGGGTGTCGGTCGGTGCACCCCGATTCCGCGCCTCCTGGCCCAAGGCCCGGGACAATGGATGAAGCCGGGAAGGCCACGTTCCCGAATCCTTGAAACGGGGCCGCCGTGGCACCCCCTCCACCGACGCCTCAGAGGTGGATGGGGTCGTTTGAGATCGACCACCAACTTCCTTACCATCTCGGCATGACGGGGTCATGGGAAGGACCGCGATTGGAGACAGACGCCGGGCCGCGTCACGTGCCGACCCGACCGGAGAGCAAAGCGGCCCGGACGCACGTTCAGATGGAACGTCGCCGTCGCAAGCAGCGCCGTCGCCTTCTGCCTCTGGTGTTGGTTGTTGTCGTCGTAGCGGGTGTCGTGGCCTGGCGGATTGGCGGTGGCGGAGGAGGGGGTGCCATTGCCGATCGGTCGGCTTCGTCTGTCGCCTCGACCTCGACGACGACGACGTTGCCTCCGCCGTATGTCCCTCCAGCCATCACCCCAGTGATATCGCCCGCCCTGGCCGGCGAGGGCCAGTGGACGGCGGCGGATACGTGGAGTGGAACCGCCCCGTCGGTCATGACGACCACATTTCGCCCCGACCCGTCAGCACCGAGCATCGTGGCGTACGCCACCTGGATGCGGACAACAACCACCCAGCTCGCCCTCTATTTGGGCTACGAGGGCCCCGGGCCGACGACGCTCGACCGGGGCGCGGAGATGGTGCCGGTCGCGGCGCGCTCGACCCTTCTTGCCACATTCAACTCCGGCTTCTATGAAAAGGACTCGGCGGCCGGCTTCTTCGTCAACGGGACCTTGTACTTCCCGATGATCGACGGTTTGGCCACCGTGGTCACCTACACCAATGGGACGACCGACGTCGTGAACTGGCAGGGAGGCCCCACACCAGGTCCCAATGTCGTCATGGCGCGCCAGAACCTGTCGCTCCTGGTCGACAACCATGCGGCCACTCCGGGAACTGCGTTGGGCAGCAGTTGGGGCATTACCCTCGGCGGCGTTCCCGCCGTCTGGCGCACCGGCCTTGGGATCGATGCACAAGGAAATCTCATGTATGTCGCAGCGCCCGAGCAGACGGCGGCCAGCCTGGCCCAGATCCTCATTGATATGGGTGCGGTGCGGGCCATGCAACTCGATATCAATCCGGAGTGGCCGATCTTCGTGACCTACGGCGGCCCGGGCGCGGCGGCCCCGGCACTCTACGTGCCCAATCCGAATCAGATTTCGAATCGATTTCTCTATTCGAGCACCAAGGACTTCTTCGCTGTGTACGAGCGCGTCCGAGGCGTCACCGCGACCGCGCAACCTTGGTCCTGAGCCGGCCGTGCCTCCAACCCATGCACCGCAGCACCGTCGACACCATCAGGCGAGTGAGGGGGGCCGCCACCGGAGGCGATGGTTCGCCGTGGTCGTCGCCGGTCTAACCATCGCGGCAGGGACCGTGTTATTGGTCCGTGACCTGGTGAAGTCGGCGCCGGACCAGGCAACGGCACATGGAGCGACATCGACCGACCCTAAGGAGCTCCACACGGCGACAACCAAGGGGTCGTCGTCAAAGCGGGGCGTGGCCAGCGCGGCGAGTCCGGCCGGCAACCAAATCACCATCTCAGCTGTGGGTGACGCCATGCTCGGCAACACGCCTGCGTTGCCTCCCGATCCAATGGCCTATCTCCAACCGGTCGAAGCCGCGTTACGAGCTCCGATTGTCTTCGGGAACCTCGAGGGAACGTTGACTAGCGCGACAACATCGAAGTGTGGTGCCGGATCTACGGACTGCTTCGCCTTCCAGAACCCGCCCACATTCGCGCCGGTCCTGAAAGCGGCGGGCTTCACGGTCATGAATAGCGCGAACAACCACTCGCACGATTTCGGTGCCCAGGGCGTCGCCGACACGACCGCCGCCCTGCAGGGGGCTGGAATCGTTCAGGCCGGCTTACCCGGGCAGATCGGACTCGTGACCGAGGGATCGACGAAGGTGGCCTTCGTCGACTTCGCCCCCTATACGGACACCAACAACTTGCTCGATCTTCAGGGGGCAAGGGTTCTGATCCAACAGGCGAAGTCCGAGGCCAAAGTGGTGGTGGTCTATATGCATGCCGGGGCCGAAGGATCCGAGGCCGATCATGTCACTGGTCAAGAGGAGTCCTACGTGGGCGAGGACCGGGGCAATCCCGAGGCGTTCGCCCATGCGGCCATTGACGCCGGAGCCGATGTGGTGATCGCCAGCGGACCGCACGTGCTCCGGGGCATGCAGGAGTACAACGGCCACCTGATTGACTACAGCCTCGGCAACTTCGCCGGTTATCAGAATTTCGCCACCGGAGGCGACTTGGGTCTCTCGGGGATCCTGACGGTGACGCTGGATACCACCGGGGCGTTGTCCAGCGGTCGTTTTACGTCCCTGATCCTGTCGACTGCCGGCGCACCGGCGGTCGACACGACGAATGCGGCCGCTCAGTTCGTCAACCAGCTCTCGAGCGCAGACTTCGGCTCAACCGCGGTCACCATCGGACCTTTGGGGCAGCTTTCGATGCCCACGCCTGCGACCTGACCCAGCCTTCCCCACGGCGACACGGCCGGCCACGGCGGCGGTCGATTCGCTCAACAACCTCCGACAGGCCCCGGTGTGCCGGCCCCGTCGGCGGGCTGATCGACCGTGCCGACGTTGGCGGGGCGGGGGTTGGGCCCGAGGTGGACCACGTACCAGACGCCGCGCCACGAAATCAGCGACGCCACGGCAAATGATTGCTCGTTCCCGCCCTCTTCGTAGACGAAGCGGACACCCGGAAGGTGCCAATAGCCGATACCGTTCTCACAGGTCCCGGCGGGGACGTAAGCCGCGTCTGTTGCTGTTGCATTGACGCCGAGGAGCTTGGCCGTCGCCGCACCGGGGCCGAGCGCCTGATGATAGGCGGCAATATCCAGAACGTAAAAGGCGAGAAGTCGGCCGGAGTAATCGGATGTCGGGTCCGGAATTTGCCCCATTTTCATCTGCAGGTAGGCCGTCTGGGGGAAAAACACGGGCCGGGCAACGGGTGGCGAGCCGGTGACAATGGCCGACCAGAGTGGGGCCAGTGCCGTCTGCAGCGACGCGTCGATCGGCGGCTCCACGGATGTCTGCGGGAGAAGGCCAGGGTCGGTGGTGGACGTCGTCGTGGTGGGCGGTGAGGGACGTACTCGTGGTGGTCGATGCGGCGAGTGCGTGGGGCGCTTTTGCGCTTGTTCCGGCGTTGAGCTGCCAGGTGATCACGCCAGCGATGATGACCAAAAGGAGCGCCAGCGGAAGAAGACGGCGACGTTGCCTGCGGCGCCGGCGCTCAATCCGTTGGGCGGCTGTCGGTGTGCTTTCCACCTGGGACGGGACACGTTGGGGTTCTCCATTCGACCCCGTGTTCGTCACCTCCGAGATCGTAAGGAGGAGTGGGGTGGAATTCAAACCATTGCATCGACAATAAGGTGCTGCTCACAGTGGCCGGCGTGGAGACGCCGCTCGGTGCCCCTCAAGGAGGCGAGTAGCTGTGCCCATCTGGGACGAGGAGATGTTGGTCACGCTCCGTGTCCGGATGGGGGACATCCGGGTGAGTTCAGCCCGGTGGTGCTGATCCGGCGCCGTCGAAGCTCACACTGTGGCTCGGCGACAACCCCGCGGTCGTTGATCTCTGACGAGTGGTCCCTCACCGAATGTGAGTGACGTGCGAAAGGACCGACATGTCCGTCCTATCGTCCGATGCGGAGCAACTTATTGCACGCCTTGGCTCGCGAGCACCGAACGTCGGTGGTTGCGGCGGGACTCTCGTTTCGTCGTCGTCGGGAGCTCGATTCGCCACGGGATCTCGGAAGGATGACGATCGCGGGCCGACGCTTGCTCAAGCTGCGTGACCTCATGAGGATTGACGACAATGAGCTCGATGTCACTCACGGCGAGCACCGAGGAGACCTCGAGGTGACGGCGAGCGGAGATCCGGCCGAAGTAATCACCCGGTTCGAGGGCGATGAGCACGTCATCACCAGCGTCAAGGATCGCTGATCCGGCGACCAAGACGTACAGGTTCTGGTCCTGGTGGATCTCGGACAGGACCTCGCCGGCGACGCAACCCACCTTGATCATGTCCAGGGTCACGAATTCCTTGAGGACATTCCTCGTACAGGACGAAAATGTCGGAATGTCCCTTAGGAAGGCAACATAGTCCTGTCGATCTGCCGATGTTTGCACCGTTTCCCCCTTCTCGGCGAACGCTCCTGCGTTCTGGTGATGTTGATCACGCTTCATGCGGGCATCTTGTGCGACCAGAGTTGCGTACCGGGTTCTCGGTGGTTGCAGATTGGGAGTAAATGCGAGATTCGGCCGTCTCCGCCCTCTGCCTGAACCCGTCGCGTTGGCCAAACGGCCGGCCGAGCACGGAAGCCCAGACTGGCGGGAGTCACCATAAAGACCAGGTGAGGACCCTACGGGAAGCTCGAAAGTGGTCCTTTTGGCCCTTACGCGTTCGGCCCCGGCCAGCGCATAGTGGCTGAAGAGACTTGTTGGGCTGAGAACCAGTCGATGAAGGCGATGGCATCGACCAGTCACCGTGAGATTCGGCTGGCGCCAAGGTCCATCCCCGATGGAGATGGCCGCCAATTCCGAAGTGAATCATCACCGGGAGGAGCTGACGAATGGACCGCAGCGACACGCGCAGCCCTCTCACTGCTGATGTCGGCGGGCCCCACGGAACATCGGTCCATGCTCGAGCCGAGGGGTCGCCGGTCGTAGGCCAACGAGCTCTTCATGCGTGCTCACGGGGGATTGCCGTTCCCTCTGGACGGGCTGCTCACCGAAGTCGTCTGAACAATCACACACCTGGATCGGTGAGCCCCTCGGCCGACAACATCCAACTCGAGACGTTCACTCGTGCCTGCCTGCGTGAATCGTCAACGTCGTGGCGCAGTCAATGAGACACACCGGCCGTTCGGCCCAGACATCCGACCGCGTGCTCGCCGTTCGGAATGGTTGTCGTTCGGGCTGGCTCGTCAGGGCAGCGACGTGTGTGGCCTTGGTCCTGGGAAGTGCGGTCGCGATGGGTTCCCAGGCTTCAGCCACCGGTACGACCGGATCCATCTCGGGGACCGTCACGGCGGCCGCCGGTGGCGGCGACGTCAGCGGTATCTGCGTGGACGCGCTCACCTCGGATGGCACGCTGACTCTCGCCGGCAGCGCCATCACGGCGGCAGACGGGACATACGCGATCAGCGGCCTCAGTGCCGGGAACTATGACGTCGAGTTCTCGGTGGCAGGCTGTGGGACCAGTGGGAGCTACCTCACCCAGTGGTACAACAACGCCACATCCTCGTCCACGGCCCACGCCGTGCCGGTGACGGCGGGAATCACCACGGCATCGATCAATGCAGCACTCATCTCCGGTGCCATTACTGGGACGGTGACGGCAGCAACTGGTGGGGCCGACCTGAGCGGGATCTGCGTGGATGTGCAGCAAACCGTCGGCGCTGGGTTTGGGTCGGCGACGACGAGGGCCGACGGAACGTACACCGTGACCGGCTTGAAATCCGGGAGCTACAACGTCGAGTTCTTTACGGGTTGTGGGAACAACGGGAACTACCTCACGCAGTGGTACAACGGGCAGGCTACCGAGACTTCGGCGGTTCCGGTGTCGGTGGTCAATGGAGTGACCACGTCGACCATCAACGCGGCACTCATCACCGGAGGCACGATCTCGGGCACCGTGACGGCCGCAGCCAACGGAGCTGATCTGAGTGGCATATGCGTCGACGCCAGTCAGATCAATGGAACTGGCAACGAGAATGCCACCACATCCGCCAACGGGAGCTACTCGATTTCTGGTCTCGGCACCGGACAGTACACCGTTGAGTTCTCACCGAACTGTGGAAATGCCCAAAATCTTCTCACCCAGTGGTACAACGACAAGACGTCGGCGCTCGCTGCCGATCCCGTGTCCGTGGTGGCGGGGGCGACGACGTCATCGATCGACGCCGCCATGCAGATCCCGGGCACGATCACCGGAACGGTGACGGCCGCGAACGGTGGGGCCCAGCTGACTGGTATCTGCGTCACCGTGAGTCAGGTCAATGGATCGGGGAGCGGATCTGCCACCACGGGCGCCGGCGGGACGTACTCGGTATCTGGTCTCGAAACTGGGACCTACAAGGTCGAGTTCTCGCCGAGTTGCGGGAACTCGGGAAACTATCTCGCTCAATGGTATGACAACGAGACCACCGCGGCGGCTGCCGACTCCGTGTCCGTCACCGCGACCAAGACGACGTCGTCCATCAACGCGGCGCTCGCTGCCGGTGGAACGATTGCCGGAACCGTCACGGCGGCCACCGGGGGCGCCGACCTGACGGGCATCTGCGTGAGCGCCTTCACTTCGAATGGTTCGTTGAGCCCGGCGGGGAACACGACGACCGCGGCCGACGGGAGCTATTCCATCACCGGCCTCAGTACGGGCAGTTACGATGTCGAATTCTCGACGGGCTGTGGCAGCACCGGGAACTACCTCACGCAGTGGTACAGCAACGAACCGTCACCGACCTCGGCCGACGCGGTGGCGGTCATCGCCGGTACGACAAGTTCGAGCATCGATGCGTCACTCGTCACCGGTGGCACGATTGCCGGCACCGTGACCGCGAAGTCCGGAGGTGCCGATCTCGAGCGGAATCTGCGTGTCCGTGTACACCTCGGACAACTCATTCACCTTGGTGGGGAGCACGACAACCGCCGCCGACGGCACCTACGCAATATCCGACCTCAGTGGCGGAAACTACGACGTCGAGTTCTCCGGCGGCTGTGGATACCCCGGAAATGTCGGGCAGCAGTGGTACAACAATCAGATCTCGCAGAGCTCGGCGAGTGCCGTCACCGTGACCACTGGGTCGACCACGTCGGTGAACGCCGCGTTGTCCATCGGGGGAACGATTACCGGCACCGTGACCGCGGCAATCGGGGGCGCTGGCCAAGGTGGCATGTGTGTGAGCGCCTACGCCGCAGGTGATTTCCAGCTGCCTGTGGCCTCGGCCGTGACGGCATCAGACGGCACGTACGCGCTGACAGACCTCGCCACCGGAAGCTACGACGTCGAATTCACTTCGGGCTGCGGTGGTTCGCCGCTCTTCGGGCAGCAGTGGTACAACGGAAAGAGCTCGGAGAGTGCGTCCACGGCCATTCCGGTAACGACCGGGGTGACCACGACGTCGATCAACGCGGCACTCACCGTTGGTGGGACGATCTCCGGGACCGTGACGGTGTCCTCCGGCGTCTCCGACTTCAGCGGTATCTGTGTGGACGCGTTCGCCCCGGGCGATTTTCTGTCGCCTTCGGGATCCACAACCACCGCGGCGGACGGCAGCTACTCCCTGACCAATCTTGCTCCGGGAAACTATGACGTCGAGTTCTCCGCCGGATGCGGTATTTCGGAGAATGTTGGACAGCAGTGGTACAACGCCAAGGCGTCGCAGAGCTCGGCGAACGCCGTGGCTGTGACGGCCGGAGGATCGACGTCCGGGATCAACGCCACACTGTCACTTGGGGGCACGATCACTGGCACTGTGACCGCGGCGGCCGGGGGCGCCGATGTGAGCGGCGTCTGTGTGGTGGCGTTCGCTCCTGGGGATGTCCAGTTGTCGCCAGCCTCCACAACCACGGCTTCCGACGGATCGTACGCCTTGACCAATCTTGCCCCCGGCTCGTATCAGGTGGAGTTCACGTCCGGGTGCGGCGCCTCCGTCGGTTATGCCACCCAGTGGTACTCCGCCAGCCCCACCGCGGCCTCGGCGGTTCCGGTGGTTGTCACGGCGCTGGCGACGACCCCATCGATCAACGCGGTCATGGCCTTGGGCGTCGCTTCTGTCACCGGGATCAACCCGACCAGCGGGCCGACCGCCGGTCGGACTTCGGTCACCATCAACGGCGCCAATCTCTCGTCGGCCTCCGCGGTCAAGTTCGGGGCGACGCCGGGCATCATCACCGCGGACTCGGCCACCTCAATCACGGCGACCTCTCCGGCCGAGAGTGCCGGCACGGTCGACGTCACGGTCACCACGCCGGGTGGGGCGTCGGCCACGTCATCGGCCGACAAGTTCACCTACGTCGCTGCACCCACTGTGACCGGGGTGATCCCGACCAGCGGGCCGACCGCCGGTGGGACGTCGGTCACCGTCTCCGGAACCAATCTCTCCGGCGCCACGTCGGTGAACTTTGGATCGTCATCGGGTGCCATCACCACCGACTCAGCCACCTCGATCGCCGCCACCGCACCGCCCGGTGGGGCGGGCGCCGTCGACATCACCGTGACGACAGCTGGCGGTATCTCGGCTATCTCTGTGGCTGACAAATTCACCTACGTAACCCCACCCACGGTGACCGCGATCAGCCCGACCGGTGGCCCGGTCGCCGGTGGCGCCACCGTCACCATCACCGGTACCAGCCTTTCGTCCGCCTCTGCCGTCAAGTTCGGCACGACCGCCGGCTCGGTGACCGCCGACTCAGCCACTTCGATCACCGCCACCGCCCCGGCCGAAACGGCTGGCACCGTGGACATCACCGTGACGACACTTGCCGGCACCTCCGCCCTGTCCTCGGCCGACAGGTTCACCTACGCGGCTGCGCCTACCGTGACCGCGCTCAATCCGACCAGCGGATCGACCGCAGGCGGCACGGCAGTGACGATTACCGGTACCAATCTCTCCGCCGCCACGGCCGTCAAGTTCGGGACGACCGCCGGCTCGGTGACCGCCGACTCAGCCACCTCGATCACGCGCCACCGCCCCGGCCGAGGGGGCAGGTACCGTTGACGTTACGGTCACCACGGCGGGTGGCACGTCGCCTACCTCGAGTGCAGACCACTACACCTTCGCCACGGCGCCTCCACCGGCGCCGACCGTCGTCGCGACCAGCCCGTCGTCGGGGCCGATCGCCGGCGGCACGGCAGTGACCATCACCGGAACGAATCTCTCGGGCGCGACGTCGGTGAGTTTTGGACCGTCATCCGGCGTTATCACCGCGGATTCAGCCACCTCGATCACCGCCACCGCTCCGGCCGAAGCGGCGGCCACCGTTGACGTCACTGTGACCACGCCGGGTGGCACCTCGGCTGCTTCGAGTGCCGACCACTACACCTTCGTGGCCCCAGTCTCCCCGGGTGCCCCCTTCAGCCCGCTCGCCCCGGTCCGCATCTGCGATACCAGGGCGGGCAACCCCTCCAACCTCAACACCGCACCTGCTAATCAGTGCAACGGGCAGACCATCCCAACCAGGCGGGACCCTGCTCGTCAACGTGGCCGGCTCCTTCGGGGTTCCGGCCAACGCCACCGCGGTCGTGCTCAATGTCACCGTGGTCAATCCCAGCGCCCCGGGCATTGTGACCGCCTATCCGACCGACGCGGTGTTGCCGGTGGCGTCGAACATCAACTATGTGGGGGGTGAAGTCGTGCCCAACCTGGTCGAAGTGGGGATTGGGGCCGGTGGGGCCGTCTCCTTCTACTCGTCGGTCCGGTCCGATCTGGTGGTCGACGTGGAGGGGTACACCGGGCCGAGCGCCTCAGGGGGAGCGGGAGCGGGTCTCTACAACGCCTTGCCTTCGCCCGCACGGATCTGTGACACCCGGGCCGGGAACCCCTCGAACCTCACCGGAGCCCCGCTCAACCAGTGCAACGGGACGGGCAACCGGGGTATGACCCTCGCCGCCGGCGGCTCCGTCAACGTGGCGGTGGCGGGAGTCAACGACGGGATCCCGGCCGGTGCCACCGCGGCGGTCTTCAACGTCACGGTGGCCAACCCCAGCGCGGCGGGAATCCTGACGGTCTATCCCGAGGACACAACCCGGCCTGCCGCCACCTCCAACGTCAACTACGGGGCGGGCCAGGTCACGACCAACCGGGTGATCGTGCCGCTCTCGACCACCGGGGCCCTGCCGGGCGACATCACGGTCTACAGCTCGGTCGCCGCCGATGTGATCGTCGACGTGTCGGGCTACTACTCGGCCGCAAGTGGCTCGGGATCTCAGTTCAGTGCCGAGGCCGCACCCGTCCGGATCTGCGATACCAGGGCGAACAACCCCTCCAACCTCTCCGGGGCGCCCGCCCAGTGCAACGGGCACCCCATTGTCTCGGGTACCCCGCTCACCTTGAACATCCGCGGCTTGGCCGGGGTGCCCCAGGGGGCCACCGCCGTCGCGGTCAACCTCACCGGCATCCAACCAAACCAGCCCACCTTTCTCACCGTGTTCCCCGCCCTGCCCGTTCCCGTGTCGTCCGACCTCAATCCCGCCGTCGGAGAGATACGGGCCAACATGGTGGTGGCCACCATCAACCCGGGCACCGGGCAGATATCGATCTTCAACCTCGCCGGTGCCGTCAACGTCGTGGTCGACGTGCTCGGGTGGTACTCGTAGGGATCTCGGTCGGGGAGCGGCGTGGTGGTGCCGAGCGCCCGTGAGGACCCTCAAGGGTCGCGGCCAGCCTGATTGATCCGGCCCCTCTTCGGCGGGACCGGCTTTCCGGTGCGTCCGGCTCTGCGGCCACCCTCGCCGGGGCGTTGCTCAAAAAAGGGCCGAACGGCCCAGTGATCATTGTCCCAATTTTCTCCCTGGGTAGGGTAAATTTGTACGAGGGCACGGTGCAGAGGGGACGTCATGAGCATTGAATGGTCGACCACAAGGAGCCACATGGCCGGCATCCACTGCGTGGCCCCGGCCCGCGGCCTCGAAGTGATCCGCCCACGAGACGGGACACCGTGACGTGTCGGACAATGGTGTGACGCCTCCCGACGGTGGGCTCCGAGCGGCGGCCGGTGACGGAAGACGGACGGGGAGGTTCAAGCTCCTGACCCGACTGACGTTGGAAGACCCCCAAACGGGCCTGGTGAATCAACTCTTGCTGCACGACCGGTTGGCTCAAGCGTTGACTCGGAGCAAGCGACGCGGTGATCGCGTTGCCGTGTTCTACATCGATCTGGACCAATTCCAAGGCGTCAACGAACGGCACGGCTTCGAAGCCGGGAATGCTGTTGTGCGCGTCGTGGCCCAGCGTCTCTCCGCCGTCATTCGGGCCGAAGACACACTGAGTCGGGTGGGCGGGGATGAATTCGTTGCCGTGTTGTCCATCCAAGACGAGCAGGCGCTCGGGCTGCTGACCCGACGATTTCAAACTGTCTTTGATGAGCCCATCAACATTGAAGGTACGGCGGTTCCCGTGTCGGCCTGTTTCGGGATTGTCATGGGAGAAGGTGCCGACACGGCGGAGGACGTATTGGCGAAAGCCGATGAAGCTATGACTCTGGCCAAGGATCAGCGCCCGCTCCGTTGAAGAGGGGCACGAAAAGGCGGTAATGGCTGCGTCCCGTGGCGCCGGCTGTCCCTGAGTCACTCCTGATCAACCAACCCGGTGAGGTAATGGCGGTGAGGTCCGGTGGAAGAATGGCGCCGGTGACCAGACGAAGTCGAAAGGGACATGGACCGGTACGACCGTCTCTGGCTTGGCTCGGAGCAGGATCCCTGGCCGTGGTACTGGCCGGGTGTGCCGGAACGGGACCGAAGTCACCGGTGGCGCTGGTGCATCCCACGGCAGTCACCACGACCACGACGACCACCACGACCACCACGACGACGACTGTGCCACCGACGACCACCACCACCGAAGAGCCGGGATGGTCGGTGGTGGGCGCCGACGGTCTCGGGATCGCCGTCGACCAGCGCACCATCACCGGACCCTCGGGCGGTGCGGTCACCGTGATCCGATTTCGCGCCGGTCGGGTGCAGTTTGCGCTGCACGTTGGGAGTGAGGACCCGCCGGTCGGGACCACCGTGATCCCCCCCAATGCCGGAGCAGCCATTGGACCGCAGGAGACGCCGCTCCTCCTTGGTGCGTTCAACGGTGGCTTCAAGACGACCGCCGGTGCCGGTGGATTCGAAGTGGATGGTCAGGTCCTGAGCCCGCTTGTGGTGGGAGACGCGTCGCTGGTCATTGACGCCGACGGTTCGGCTCACATAGGCGTCTGGGGGCAGAGCGTTCCGACACCCGGTGAGCAGGTCGTCAGTGCGCGCCAGAATCTGCCCCCATTGGTGAGTGGTGGCGCGCCCAATCCCACCGTGGGCGACGCCTACGCATGGGGGGCCATGTTGGGACCCGGTCCCGCCGTGCCACGTAGCGCGCTCGGCGAAGACGCCTCCGGGAACATCCTCTACGCCGCGGGCATGTCGTTGGTCCCGAGCGATCTGGCCGCCGGGCTGGTTGATGCCGGTGCGGTCGATGCCATGGAGCTCGACATCAATCCCGAATGGGTGCAGGCGGTCGCGGCACAGGGGCCCGGCGCACCGCTGGCCGCGATGATCCCGGGCCAGAACCGTCCGGCCGATCAGTACCAGGCCGGTTGGAACCGCGACTTCGTCACGGTGCTGGCGCTGACGTGAGGGAAGATCCGCCGATCGACATCACACGGGCCGCGAGGGCACGCCGGGTACCGTGAACGGCCAGCTAGTGTGGTTTTCGTGTGGCCGCCATCGCCTCGCGGCACTTGGGTCATCGACCTCGACGGTGTGATCTGGCTGACCGGAGAACCGATCTCCGGTGTCGACGCAGCAGTGGCCGCACTGCATGACGCCGGCGTGCGCACGTTGTTCGCCACCAACAATTCCGCATCCACCCGGGCCGAGCTCCATGCGCGCCTGGCCAATTGCGGGATCAGTGCCAGCGACGCCGACCTGTTGTCCTCGGCCGACGTGGCGGCCGACATGGTGCCCACGGGATCCTCGGCTCTGATCGTCGCCGACGACGGTGTGCGGGAGGCGCTGGAGAAGCGGGGCATCTCGGTGGTGGACAGCGGCCCGGCGGATGTGGTGGTGGTGGGGTGGACGAGGTCGTTTACCTACGACACCATCTCCCAGGCGGCCCGAGCGGTCCGGGACGGGGCCCGCCTCATCGGGACCAACGAGGATCCGACCTTCCCCACCCCCCATGGTCTCCTGGCCGGTGGTGGCGCCATCCTCGCCGCCGTGGCCACGGCGGCGGAGACCACTCCCGAGGTGGCCGGCAAGCCACACCTTCCCACCGCCAACGCCATCGCCGCCCGAGCGGACGACCTGCGGGTGATGGTGGGAGACCGCCCCGCCACCGACGGGATTCTGGCCCGGCAATTGGGCATTCCCTTCGCCCTGGTCCTTTCGGGTGTCACCGACGCCGATTCGGTCCCCTCCGATCCGTCGCCCGATGCGGTGTCCGCCGATCTGGCCGCCCTGGTGAGCACCGCCCTGCGCCCGGTGGAAAATCGGTGAACTTTTGGGAAACAAGTGCTTGCTATCAGCTAGCAGATCAGATACTCTTGTATCATGGTAGCGAACGAACGAATCAAGAAGTATCTCGAAGCCGGAACGGTGTTCGGGCAAGTGACCCGAGCGCGGGCCGAGGAGATTGTCAAGGAGCTGGTGAGCGGCGGCGACATCCAACGAGGCCAGGCTCAGGAGTGGGTGGACAATCTGGTTGACCGGAGTCGCAAGACGAGTGAACAGGTGCTCGAACTCGTGCGTCATGAGGTGTCGGCGCAGCTGAGCCGGATCGACTCTTCGGCGGTCGAGAATCTCGCCAACCAGGTGGCCGACATCCTCAAGCGATCGGCCGAGGCCGGGCGGAGCGCCACGGCGGGCGCGACCACGCAGGCCACCAACCGGGCCCAGAGCGTGCGGAAGAGCGCCACCAAGTCAGCCAAGTCGGCGACCAAGACGGCCAAGGCCACGGCCACGAACACGGCCAAGGCCGCGCGCAAGGCCGCTGAATCGGTGAGCCCGTCGGGTCGGAAGAAGAAGACGCCGGCCAAGAAGGCCGCAGCGAAAAAGACCGCCGAGCGGCCCAAGAAGACGGCAGCGAAAAAGACCGCGGCCAAGAAGGCCCCGGCCAAAAAGACCGCGGCCAAGAAGGCCCCGGCCAAGAAGACCGGCACGGGCGGTTCAGGCACCTGAGCAACGCGCCCCGGCGGCGGCTCGATACCGAGCTCGTTCGGCGAGGCCTGGTCGCCACCCGGACCGAAGCACTCGAGGCCATCACCTCGGGTCTGGTGGTCGTGTCCGGAACGCAGGCGGACAAGGCGGCTCGCCTGGTTGCCCCGAACGAGCCCGTCGTGGTGCTCGGACCGCCGCCCCGTTTCGTCAGCCGCGGCGGCGAGAAGCTCGACGCGGCCCTGACCCGGTTCGCCATCGACGTGACGGATCGGCGCGCGCTCGATGCCGGCGCGTCGACCGGCGGCTTCACCCACTGCCTCCTCCAGCGCGGGGCCGTGACGGTCTACGCGGTGGACGTCGGCCACGGCCAGTTGGACCAGCGCCTCCGGACCGACCCCCGGGTCACCGTGCTGGAGAGGGTCAACGTTCGCTCCTTGACGCCCGAGATGCTGAGCCAGGTGGACCCGGACTTTGCCCCGTGTTCGATCGTCACGGCCGACCTCTCCTTCATCTCCCTGGTCACCGTGCTTCCCGCCCTCACCGGCCCGGTCGGCACAGAACGGGCCGACCTGGTCCTTCTGGTCAAGCCCCAGTTCGAGGCCGGGAGAGCCGTCGTGGCCCGGGGGAAGGGCGTCGTCCGGGACCCCGAGGTGTGGCGTCAGGCGCTCGGTGACGTGACGTCCGCCCTTCAGTCGGCCGGAACCGGCATCATGGGGGCGATGGTTTCCCCACTGACCGGCCCCGCCGGCAACGTCGAGTTCCTGGTGCACGCCCGCAAGGGGGCCGTGCCGGCCGAAGAGGACGCCGTTGACCGCCTCCTCGAGGCGGCGGTCTCGGCGGCGGTCGCACGACGATCCGCCACCAGCACGGCGGACTGAGGTCATGTCGACGGTCACGTTTCTCGTTCACCCCGAGCGCCCCGACGCGTTGGCCCTGACCCTCGATACGACCGGGTGGCTGAGCTCACTAGGCGATTCGGCTCGCGTCCTGCAGTTCACCGCACCCGATCGGGTCTCCGAAGACGGTCAGGAGATGGATATCGATGCGGTCGACCTGAAGGGCAGCACCGTAGTCGTCAGCATGGGCGGCGACGGTACCTTCCTGCGGGCCGTGCGCTTGGCCTGGGCCGAGGACATCCCGGTGCTCGGCGTCAACTACGGCCGGTTCGGGTACCTGCCGGACCTGGTGCCCGAGGAACTCCGGGAGGCCCTGACCCGGGTCTTCGAGCATCGCGCCATCATCGAGTCCCGCTGCGCCCTCGAGGTGGCCATCGGCGACCGTTCCCTGCCCGATGACGTCTTCACCCATCTCGCGCTCAACGAGGTGGTGCTGGAGAAGATCATCTTCGGTCATACCGTTCGCCTGGCCACGTCCATCGACGGGGAGGAGGTGCTGACCTATTCGGCGGACGGACTGCTCATCGCCACACCCACCGGTTCGACGGCGTACAACCTCTCGGCCGGCGGACCGATCCTCTCGCCCACGCTCCGGGCCATGGTGGTCACGCCGGTGGCCCCGCACCTCTCCCTCGACCGCAGCCTGGTCCTCACCGACTCCCAGCGGTTCATGGTGGAGATCGCCTCGGACCGGGCCGCCGTGTTGGTGATCGACGGGGAGGAGATCGGCCGTCTCGAGCCGTCGTCGACGGTGACGTGCCGGGTGGCCACGCGACCGGTGCGGGTCGTGCGCAACGATGCTCACGGCTTCGGTGGCATGTTGCGCGTCCGCCTGCTGGCGGACCGCGCCCAGTAGGGCCCCGGGTACGCTGCTGATGCTCACCGAGTTGCGCGTCCGGGATCTGGGCGTCATCGAGGACCTGTCCTTGTCGTTCGGTCCCGGGATGACCGCCCTGACGGGAGAGACCGGGGCCGGGAAGACGCTCGTGGTGGAGGCGTTGCACCTCGTCCTGGGGGGCAAGGCCAGCTCCACCGTCGTTCGGGCCGGCGCCGCCGAAGCCGTTGTCGAAGCCCGTTTCGTGGTGGCCGACGGCAATGATGAGGAACGCGAGATCATCCTGGCCCGCTCCGTCCCGGCGGAAGGCCGTTCCCGGGCCTGGATCGACGGCCGGATGTCCCCGGTGAGCGCGCTGGTCGAGGTGGCCGGGGAGTTGGTCGAGATCCACGGCCAGAACGAGCACCAGTCTCTGGTCACTCCCGGGGCGCAGCGCATGGTGCTCGATGCCTATGCCGGAACCGACTTGAGCGAGGTCACGCGCCTGCGCACGCGCCAACGCGAGCTGGCCGTGGCCTTGGCCGACCTCGGTGGCGATGTCCAGCAACGGGCCCGAGAAGCCGACGTGCTGCGCTATCAGATCGAGGAGATCGGAGCCGCCGGGCTGTCCGACCCGGACGAGGACGACGTGCTGCGCCAGGAGGAGGTCCGGTTGGCCGACGCCGGTGCCCTGCGGGAGGCGGCGGCCCACGCCGTCGATCTGCTCGAACCGACGGGGTCGGGCGACGGCGGGGCCCTGGAACTGCTCGGGCTGGCCGAGAGCGCCCTGTCGGACCGCGAGCCCCTTGACGAGCACCGCCGGCGCCTCGCCTCGGTGGCCATTGAGCTGGCGGATGTGGCGCGGGCCCTCCGGGATGTGGTGGAGGGGTGGGAAGACGATCCGGTTCGCCTGGCCGTGGTCCAGGAGCGCCGTCGACTGCTCGGCGAGCTCAAGCGCAAGTACGGCGATGACCTGCCGGCCGTCATTGCCTTCGCCGAGGAGGCCGCCAACCGACTGCACGGACTGGAGAACGCCGAGGCGGTCGCCGCGCTGCTCGAGGCCGAGCGGACCGGCGTGGGCGAGGCGCTGGACGTGGCCGAGGAACAGGTACGGGCGGTGCGAGCGGGGGCGGCGGTGCACTTCGGCGCCCTGGTGGGGGAGCGGCTGTCCGAGCTGGCCATGGTCGGGGCCAGGGTGGAGGTGAGGGTCGGGCCCGACGGTACGGGGGACCCAGTGGAGCTGGCTCTCGGGGCCAACGTCGGGGAAGCGGTGCTGCCGCTGGCCAAGGCGGCCTCCGGCGGCGAACTGGCCCGGGCCATGTTGGCCATCCGCCTGGTCGCAATGCACGGCCCGACGACCATGGTGTTCGATGAGGTGGATGCCGGGGTGGGCGGGGCCGCCGCCTTGTCCCTCGGCCACGCGCTGGCCGAGGTGGCCTGGGATCGCCAGGTCCTCGTGGTCACGCACCTGGCCCAGGTGGCGGCCCGCGCCGATCGGCAGATCACGGTGGAGAAACAGCAGCTCGGCGGCCGGACCGTCACCACGGCCGCCGCCATCGACGGGGAGGACCGGGTGATCGAGGTGTCCCGCATGTTGTCGGGCCATCCCGACAGCGAGTCGGCTCGAGCCCACGCCCGTGAGCTCCTCGGGGCCGCCGGCCCCCAATTGGGTTGAGGAAGTGTCCACCACGCCGTCGGCTCTGTTCGATTATCGTGGCCGGGTGCACCGATCATTTCTGATGACCTCCGGCGCCCCGCGGGTGGCGTGAGCAAATTCATCTTCGTCACCGGGGGCGTGTCCAGTTCCCTCGGAAAGGGGCTCACCGCCTCTTCGCTGGGCCGACTCCTCAAATGTCGTGGTCTGCGGGTCACCATGTGCAAGCTCGACCCGTACATCAACGTCGATCCGGGAACCATGAACCCGGGCGAGCACGGCGAGGTCTTCGTCACCGAGGACGGGGGGGAGACCGATCTCGACCTCGGGCACTACGAGCGCTTCATCGACGAGAACCTCAACAAGCGCTCCAACACGACCACGGGTTGGATCTACCGGTCGGTCATCGAAAAGGAACGGCGGGGTGACTTCCTGGGGCGCACGGTCCAGGTCATCCCCCATGTCACCGACGAGATCAAAGACCGGGTCCGTCGCCTGGCCAACGACGACGTGGACATCGTCATCGTCGAGATCGGCGGCACGGTGGGCGACATCGAGATTGTCCCCTTCGTCGAGGCCATCCGGCAGTTCCGGCGCGACATCGGCCGCGACAACGTCTGCTACGTCCACCTCACGTTGGTGCCCTACCTGGTGACCGGGGAGCAGAAGACCAAGCCCACGCAGCACTCGGTGACCGAGCTGCGCAGTCGTGGTATTCAACCCGACGTCATCGTCTGCCGCTCCAACATGCCGATCTCGGAGGGATTGAAGCGGAAGATCTCCGCCCTCTGCGACGTCTCCATGGAGGCGGTGGTCTCGGCGGTCGACGCTCCGAGCATCTATGAAATTCCTCTGGTCCTGCACGAGCAGGGGCTCGATTCCTTCGTGTGCCGCACCCTGGCCATTGACGAGGCGGCCTATCCCATGACCGCCGGGCTGGAGCAGTGGGAGCGGCTGGTGCAGCGGGTCGAGTCTCTGTCGCGCCGAGTCAAGATCGGGATCGTGGGCAAGTACGTCAACATGCCGGACGCCTACATGTCGGTCGTCGAAGCCTTGCGTTCGGGTGGCTTCCACCACGGCACGGACATCGAACTGGACTGGATCGACGCCGAACTGGTGACGGACATTCTCATCGCCGGCGACGACCGACTGCGCGGCCTCGACGGCATTGTGATCCCGGGTGGCTTCGGCGTGCGCGGTATCGAGGGCATGGTGGCCGCGGCGGGCTACGCCCGAGATCATGAGATCCCGTGCCTCGGTCTCTGCCTGGGGCTCCAGGTCATGGTCATTGCGGTGGCGCGCGATTGGGCCGGGCTGGACCGGGCCAACTCGCGGGAGTTCGACTCGCTCACCCCCCACCCGGTGATCGATCTGATGCCGGACCAGGCGGATGTGACCGACAAGGGCGGGACCATGAGGCTGGGTTCCTACCAGGCCACGCTGGTCCCCGGGACCAAGGTGGCTCAGGCCTACGGCACCCTCGGAGTGACCGAACGGCACCGCCACCGGTTCGAGTTCAACAATCGCTACAAGGGCAAGCTCGAAGCGGCGGGGCTGGTGTGCTCCGGCAGCTCGCCCGATGGGCAGCTGGTCGAATTCATCGAGCTGAGCGAGCATCCCTTCTGGGTGGGCACCCAGGCTCACCCCGAGTTCAAGAGCCGGCCCGACCGGGCCCACCCCCTGTTCCGGGATCTCCTCGGGGCCGCGCTCGAGCGGGCCGAAGGGCGAGAGCCGCACCTGCTCGACCTCGACTCCGTTCCCTGACCCCGTGGCGCAATTCGCCCGGGTCTCGGAGGAAGAGGTCTTCCGGGGCTGGCTCTTCAGCGTGGGCAAAGTGGGCCTGGTCGACCCCAGCGGCAAGCCCTTCGAGCGCTTTGTCGTCCATCACCCCGGGGCGGTGACCATCGTGCCGGTCGACGAGAGCCGAACGGTGACGTTGGTCCGTCAGTACCGGGCTTCGATCGACCGCATGGTCCTCGAGACCCCCGCCGGGACCCGCGACGTGGCCGGCGAGGCACCCGAGACCACGGCCCGGCGCGAGCTGGCCGAAGAAGCGGGATTGCAGGCGGCATCGATGGAGAGGCTGATGGGTACCTTCAACACCCCGGGGATCAGTGATCAGTACACCACCATCTTCCTGGCCACGGGCCTGTCGCCGTGCCCGGTGGACCCGAGGGGTGTGGAAGAGGGCTTCATGACCATCGAGACCATCTCCCTCGACGGCGTCGAGGACCTGATCGCCGACGGCACGCTGGTGGATGAGACCACGGTGCTCGCCCTTCTGTTGGCTCGCGCCCACCTGGCCGGATAGCGACAGCTCGCACCGTGCCGGCGGCACCGCTCTCGCGCAACGCCGAGGAGTTCCTGTCCTGGTTGGAGGTCGAGCGGGGACGTTCGCCCCGGACCCTCAGCTCCTATCGCCGGGACCTGGGGGCGTACCAGGCGTATCTCCGAGACGGCCCAACGGGTGTGTCGATGGACCACGCGACCTCGAGTGACGTGGCGGCCTATGTGGCGTCCCTGCGCCAGACGCACAGTGCGTCCTCGGTGGCCCGGGCGCTCTCCACCATGCGGGGATTTCACCGGTTCCTGGTCGAGGAGGATCTGGTGCCGACCGATCCGACCGCGGATCTCCCCGGTATCGGGATCGCCGATCTGCTCCCCAAGGCGCTGAGCGAGGAGGAGACGGGCCGGCTGCTCGGCGCCGTTGTCGGCACCGGGCCGGCGGTCCTGCGCGACCGGGCCCTGCTGGAGGTCCTCTACGCCACCGGGGCCCGCGTCAGTGAGGTGGTGGGCCTGAACCTGGGGGATGTGGCCGAGGCGTTGGAGGCCACCGGTGTGCCTCTCATCAGGCTCTTCGGCAAGGGGAGCAAGGAGCGCGTCGTGCCTTTGGGCCGCCTGGCCCGAGATGCCCTGGCCCAATGGCTGTCCGGGCAGGGGCGGGCCCTTCTCGTCCCCGCCCGCTGGAAGTTCCGGGATGACGCCGAGGCCCTCTTCCTCAATGTCCGTGGTGGTCGGCTGACCCGGGTCGGGGCCTTCGGTGTGGTGAAGAAGTACGCCGACCGGGTCGGACTGGCGGACCGGGTGAGCCCCCATGTCCTGCGCCACTCCTGCGCCACCCACATGCTGGCTCACGGCGCCGATATCCGGGTGGTCCAGGAACTCCTCGGCCACGCCTCCATCGCCACCACGCAGCGCTACACCAAAGTGTCCTCCGACCACCTGCGGCGTGCCTACGAGAGCGCCCATCCCCGAGCGGGCACAAAGCGAGGGAGGGACCACGTAGCATGACCCCATGCCGAACGAGGCCTCCACGGCCGAATCCTCCGCGACCGACTACGCCGCCCTCCTGCGCTCCGAGCAGAAGGGGCTCCAGGCCCAGCTGGAAGAGCTGGGTTTTCGGAATGTCGGCGACACCGGGCTGCACTACGACTCGAACTTCGCCGATTCCAGCCAGGTCACGGCCGAGCGCGGTGAGGCCGAACGGCTGGCCACCGAGCTGCAGGAGACGCTCGACGAGGTCGACGCCGCCCTCGGGTCGCCTGCACGACGGGACCTACGGCGTGTGCGAGGCCTGCGGCAAGCCCATCGGCGAGGCGCGGCTCGAAGCCATTCCGATGGCGCGCTTCTGCATCGTCGATGCCGCCAAGCAGTAGGTGAGCTACACCGGGGGACGACCGGCCGGTCGTCGTCCCATGGATCAGAACACCAAGCGCACCCTGTGGATCGTCGGGGGCGCGGTGCTGCTCATCGCGCTGGTGGCCCACCACAACATCACCCGGGAGGAGATCATCTTCTTCTTGGTGGTGATCCCGTCGATCATCCTCCACGAGGTCTCTCACGGGTGGGTGGCCCGATTCTTCGGCGATGACACGGCCGCCCGGGCCGGCCGGCTCAGCCTCAACCCACTGGTGCACGTCGACCCCGTGGGCACGCTCATCGTGCCGGCGGTGATGGTCATCGCCTCGGCCGGCGTCTTCGGGTGGGCCAAACCGGTCCCGGTCAACACGGCCCGTCTCCGGAGCCCCCGAAACCAGGGCGTGCTGGTGTCCCTCGCCGGGCCGGCCACCAACGTGGTGCTGGCGGCCGTGGCCGCCGTGGTCTTCATCAAGTTCATCCGGCCGTCGCTGCCGGCCTTCGGCACCATCGGGATCTGGCCCCAAGTGGTCTATTACTTTGGCCTCGCCAATGTCGGACTGGCCATCTTCAACATGATCCCGCTCCCGCCGCTGGACGGATCCGTCCTCTTCGAGCGATTGCTTCCGGCGCGCTACTGGCCGACGTATCTGCGCATCCGGCCCTACACCATGGCGATCATCATGGGATTGGTCCTGCTCAACTTCTACCTGCAGTCCCACGGGCCGATCACCGTGGCCTTCGCCCACGTGGACAATTGGTGGAACAGTCTCCTGTTGGGCGGGAACTAGGGCCCAGCTGCCTCAGCCGGGTCCGGCGGTGGGGCGCAGCAGTCCCATTGCGTCCGCCGCCCTGGTGTAGGTCTCGGCCGCCACCGCGTGGGCCCTGGCCGCGCCGCCGGCCAGCACGTCGTGCACATAGGCCGGGTCGGCATCGAGATCGGCCCGGCGCTCGCGCACGGGACGGAGCAGCTCGACCAGGGCGTCGGCCACGTCGTTCTTCAGGTCCCCGTAGCGCTCATAGCCGACGGCCACCTGCTCGGGCGTGCGGTCGGTGGCGCCGGCCAGCAGCTCGAGCAGGTTGGCCAGCCCGGGCTTGGTGGCCCGGTCGTAGCGCAGCTCACCGTCGGTATCGGTCACGGCCTTGCGTACCTTCTTCCTGATGTCCTCGGCCGGGTCCAGCAGGCCGATGGTCCCCAGGGGGGAGGCGACGGACTTGGACATCTTCCGGTCGGGGTACTGGAGGTCCATGACCCGGGCCGCCGTCCCGGGGATGGCCGCCTCGGGCACGGTGAAGACGTCGCCGAAGCGGTGGTTGAAGCGAAGGGCCACCTCCCGGGTGAGCTCGAGGTGCTGGCGCTGGTCGTCGCCCACCGGGACGGCATCGGCCTGGTAGAGCAGGATGTCGGCCGCCATGAGCACGGGATACGTGAAGAGGCCGGCCCGAACCGTCTCGTGCCGCTCCGACTTCTCCTTGTACTGGGTCATGCGGCCGAGCTCTCCCATGGTGGCGATGCACTCGAGCAGCCAGGTCAACCGGGGGTGTTCGGGCACGTGGCTCTGGACGAAGATCGTGCACCGCTCCGGATCGAGGCCCACGGCGAGCAGGTTGAGCGCGGCATCGAAGGTATTGGATCGCAGGACGTCGGGCTCGATCGGTTCGGTGAGCGCATGCAGGTCGACCACGCAGTAGAAGGCATCGTGGTCATCCTGGAAGGTCACCCAGTGACGGAGGGCCCCCAGATAGTTGCCCAGTGTGAAATCGCCCGAGGGGGCGATGCCGGAGAGGACCCTGCTCATGGGGCCCATGGTACGGGGTGCGCCGATGGGGGTTGGGCGGTTCGGTAGGGTCGGAGGGTGGCCTACGCGGTCTCCACCCCTGTCTTCGAAGGTCCCATCGACCTCCTGCTGCACCTGGTGTCGTCGCATGAGGTCGATGTGCTCGACGTCCCGCTGCTGCCGGTGGTCGATGCGTTCGTGCGCGTTCTGGTGGAGCAACGGGACCAGATCCCGCTCAACCAACTCTCGGAATTCCTGCTGGTGGCGGCCATTCTGATCGAGTTGAAGTCTCAGAAGCTGCTCCCCGGGCGTGAGACGGTCGACGACGATGACGAGCTCATCGGCTGGGACGAGCGTGATCTGCTCTTGGCCCGGCTCCTGGAGTGTCGGGCCTACGCAGCGGCGGCCGACGCTTTCGTCGCCATGACCGAGCACGCCGCGCTCTCGGTGCCGCGCGACGCCGGGCTCGATGCCGATTTTGCCGTCCACGCGCCGGACCTCCTGGCCGGCCTCACGGCGGACGACTTGGCTCAGGCCTACCTGCGCGGCGCGGCCGAGCGCCCGATCCCCCGGGTGGACGTGTCCCA
Source organism: uncultured Acidimicrobiaceae bacterium (assembly GCA_963821755.1). Classification (GTDB taxonomy): domain Bacteria; phylum Actinomycetota; class Acidimicrobiia; order Acidimicrobiales; family RAAP-2; genus Bog-473. Next base: position 521,076 of record CAWGEX010000003.1, on the reverse strand, counting down.
CATCACGGTGGACACCGTCTCGGTGTCCGAAGCACTGGCCGACCTCATGGCCGTGCCCCGGGACCGGCGCGCCGCCTCGTTCCGCGCTCTGGTGGAGGCGTGCACCACCCGCATGGAGGTCATCGTGCGTTTCCTGGCCCTCTTGGAACTGTGCAAGCTGGGCCGGGTCACCCTCGGGCAGGGCACCACCTTCGGTGACCTGCGCATCGACTGGCTGGCCGACGACGAGGGACTGGCCGGCGTGACCAGCGGGCGCGGCTTGGGCGAGATGTCCGGCATCGAGATTGAGGAGTACAACGGATGAACGACGATCTCGCACGGGCGGTGGAGGCCGTGCTGCTGGTGGCGGTCGAGCCCGTCGCGTCCGGCCTGCTGGCCGAATTGCTGGAAGAGCCGGTCGAGCGCATTGACGACGTGCTGGACGCCTTGGCGCAGGAGTACACCGATACGGGACACGGCTTCATCCTGGCCCGCATCGCCGGAGGGGCCCGACTGCAGACGCACCCCGATCTGGCCCCCTACGTGGAGCGCTTCGCCAACCGGGACGTCTCGCCCCGGCTGTCGACGGCCGCGCTCGAGACGCTGGCCATCGTGGCCTACCGCCAGCCGGTGTCCCGGGGCCAGATCTCGTCCTTGCGCGGGGTCAATGTCGACGGCGTGACCCGGCTGCTGGAGCAGCGGGGGTACATCGCCGTGGTGGGCCACGCCGAGGGTCCCGGACAGCCCGCCCTGTTCGGCACCACCGACCTCTTCCTGGAGCGTCTGGGGCTCGACTCGTTGACCCAGTTGCCGCCGGTCGAGGATTTCCTGCCCGGGCCCGAAGTGGCGGGTCAATTCGAGGAAGAGCTGCAGGCCTCCCTCGGCGTCGACGTCGGGACCGACGACGCCTGACCCTGACGTCCCCGTGGTCGTGCTGGGTGATGGGGAGCGCCTGCAAAAGGTGCTGGCCCGCGCCGGCCAGGGGTCGAGGCGTGTCTGTGAGGAGCTGATCGCGGCCGGCCGGGTGACCGTCGACGGCACGGTGGCCGTCCTGGGCCGGCGCATCGATGTGACCTCGGCCCGGGTGGAGGTCGACGGGGTCCTGCTCCCGGTGGCCCCCGACCTCGTCTACTACCTGTTGAACAAGCCCCATGACGTGATCACGACGGCGTCGGACACCCACGGCCGGACCACCGTCTTGGACCTCGTCCCGTCCGCACCCCGGGTCTTCCCGGTGGGCCGACTGGACCGGGACACCGAGGGGCTCCTGATCCTGACCAACGACGGGTCGCTGACGCAGCTCCTGACCCATCCGTCCCACGGGGTGGAGAAGGAGTACGTGGCCGAGGTCGAAGGCGGCACGCCGGGGGCCGGGGCCCTGCGGGCGCTCCGGCAGGGTATCGAGCTCGACGACGGACTCACCGCCCCGGCGGTGGTGGGCGTGCTGGCTCCCGGGGTCCTGCGCCTGGTCATCCACGAGGGGAGGAACCGGCAGGTCCGCCGGATGTGCGACGCCATCGGCCACCCGGTCCGTCGCCTGGTGCGCACCCGGATCGGCCCGCTGCGCGACACCGGGCTGGCGCCCGGGCACTGGCGGGTGTTGACCCCTCCCGAGGTGCGGGCCCTGGCCGGGGCGGCCGGGCCGGGCCACGCCGGCTGACCGGCTGAACGACTGAACGCCACCGGGGGAGGCCGACGTGGGGTGGGCGCCGTGGGGCGGGCGACTTTGGCGCGAAACCGGCCCCACTAGCATGCTGCCGTGCGATGGGGAAGCAAGAAGCGAGCAACGAGTGCGCAGGCGGCCGTCGACGGGGTGCCGTTCTGGTGGCATTCGATCGATCTGGGGGACGGGATCGTCACCCCGGGCCGCAAGGGGGCCGAGCTGCTGGCCGAAGAGCTGGCCACCATGAGGTTGCCCGATCTGCGCGGCAAGACCGTGCTCGACATCGGAGCGTGGGACGGCTATTTCTCCTTCGCGGCCGAGCGGCTCGGTGGGGCGGTCACGGCCTTCGACTACTTCGAGTGGTCAACCGATACCGACGCCAAGATGCGCTACTGGAAAGCCTGCATGGATTCGGGCGAGGAGCCCAAGCCGTACCGTGAGGTGCCCGGCCTGTGGGCGCCCGACCGGCTTCCAGGCAAGCTGGGCTTCGACACCGCCAAGACGGCCTTGGGGAGCACGGTCAACGAAGTGGTGGCCGACTTCACGACGGTCGATCTCGACCAGCTGGGCCAGTTCGATGTCGTCTTCTTCCTCGGCGTGCTGTACCACCTCCGGGAGCCGTTCGACGCGCTGAAGCGGCTGGCCGCCATCACCCGCGAGGTCGCCATCATCGAGACGGCGGCCCTCGCCACCCCGGAATTCGCGCCGGACCGCTGCCTCTTCGAGTTCTTCCCCGGTGCCGAGTTGAACGGCGATCCCACCAACTGGTGGGCGCCCAACTTGGCCGGCCTGGTCGGCGCCTGTCGGGCGGCCGGGTTCACGCGCATGGTGCCGACGGTGCCCGAGCCCGAGACGCCGGGGCACTATCGCATGACCGTGCAGGCTTGGAAGTAGTGGAGGTAGTGAATTCGTGGAGACCCTGGACCGATTGGCGCCGTCCGTCCGCCGCGCCGGTCACCGGGCCGTTCAGGCCCTGCCCCCGGCGGCGCAGCAACAGGTTCGTCGAGCCGGCCGCCGCGGCCTGCGGGCCCTGCCTCCGAACGCCCAACAAAAGGTGCGCCAGCTGTTGGGCCGACCGGGCGGCCGGCCGGCCACGCCGGGCGCCGCACCGGCCGCACCGAGCGCCCCACGGAGCGCCTCAGCGGGCGGGGTCCGCCGGATCCCGCTGGACCGCCTCGACGCCGAACTGGCCGAGGCCGCTCGGTTGTTCTCGGTCTCTGAGGACGAGGCGCGGGACTTCCTGGACCATTTCGAGGTGGCGCTGCCCCTCGATGCGCCCACCGACCCGTTCTCGGCCGACTACCGGGAATGGACGTGGGACCTCTACCGTCGGATGTCGGGTCGGGCCACCTATGAGCTGGACAACGAGGCGTCGCCCTTCGATCTCGAGGTCGCCAAGGCGCGGCCGTATCCCTTCCAGACCGAGTCGGCGGCCACCGTGGCACACGACCTCCAAGCCCGCAGTCGCCTCATCGGTTCGATCGGCGAGGCCACGTCGGACGGCCTGGCCCCGCCGGCCCGCCTGGTGGAGTTCGGGCCGGGGTGGGGCAATCTCACCAACGACCTGGCCGCCACCGGATTCCAGATCACCGCGGTCGAGGTCGATGACCAGTTCTGCACCTTGATCCGGGAGCGATGTGCCGTCCCGGACAATCTCCGCGTCGTCAAGAGCGACATGCTGGCATTCGAGACGGTCGAGCCCTATGACGCCGCCATCTTCTTCGAGAGCTTCCACCACTGTTCCGACCACCTGGCCATGCTGCGCCGGCTCCATCACATCGTCCGGCCCGGCGGGCTCGTGTTCTTCGCCTCCGAGCCGATCGCCCCCTTCGCCTACCCGTGGGGACCCCGGCTCGACGGGCTCTCGGCCTGGTCGTCCCGGACCTACGGCTGGTTGGAGCTCGGCTTCGAGACTCGGTACTTCGACGCCGCACTGGCCCGTACGGGGTGGGCGGCCACCCGCCAGCGCTCCGGGCCCGGGGACAGTCCCATGGATGTCTACGTGGCCCGGGCGGACCCCGGATGGTCCGGCTAAGCGGGAGGACCAGAAGGCCCACCAGAAGGCCCACCGCTCCTCAACCGTTAGCATGAGCGGCCATGTCATCCGCCATCATGGTCCGCGGCCTGCGCGGGGCCACCACCCTCGAGGCCGACACGGTGGAGCAGGTCACCGCGCGCTCCCAGGAACTGATGCGCCAGATCATGGTGCGCAACGACCTGTGCGAGGACGACATCGTCAGCGTGCTCTTCACCGCCACGGCCGACGTGAACAGCGCCTTCCCGGCCACGGCGGTCCGGGAGATCGGGTTCGGTGCGGTCCCGTTGCTCTGCGCCGCCGAGATCGCCGTTCCCGGCTCCATGCCGTTGTGCATCCGGGTCCTGCTCCACGTGCACACGACCAAGACCAAGGAAGAGATCCACCACGTCTACCTCCACGGCGCCCAAGGGCTCCGCGATGACCTCCCTGACTGAGGGTGAGGGCCCGAGGGCGCTCGTCGTAGGGACCGGATTGATCGGTGGATCCATCGCCCTGGCCCTGCGCCGGCGCGGCTGGCACGTCGCCGGCACCGACGCCGACGCCGAACGGCTGGCCGAGGCGCTCCGCTCCGGCGTGGTGGATCAGGCCGGGGACGATCTCGACGCCGGCGTCATCTTCATTGCCGTGCCGGCGGCGGCCGTGGCCGACGAGGCGCGTCGCATCCTGGCCACCCCGGGACGCCGGCCCGACGCCGTCGTGACCGACGTCAGCGGGGTCAAGACCGCCATCGTGGAGGCGGCCGACCACCCGCGATTCATCGGCGGGCACCCGATGGCCGGCTCGGAACAGGTCGGGCTCCGGGGGGCCGACCCCGATCTCTTCGAAGGAGCCGTCTGGGTCCTCACCCCCACGGCCGAGACCGACCTGGACGCCTTCACCACCCTGCAGGGCGTGGTGACCGCACTGGGAGCCGATGTGCTGGTCCTCTCGGCCCCGGACCACGACCGCCTGGTGGCCGTGGTCTCGCACGTGCCGCACCTGGTGGCCGCCACCCTGATGAATGCCGCCGCCACCGGGGCGGAGCAGAACGGCTCCTTGCTGCGCCTGGCCGCCGGAGGGTTCCGGGACATGACCAGGGTCGCCGCCGGGCATCCCGGGATCTGGCCGGACATCTGCACCGAGAACGCCGGCCCCATCGTCCATGCCCTCGATGCCCTGGTGGGCGAGCTGACGACCATGCGCGATCGGGTGGCCGGGAACGACCGGGAGGCGATCTACCAAGGGCTGCAACGGGCCAGTGCGGCCCGCCGCAACCTGCCGGCACGATTCGTGCGACCGGACGACCTCTCCGAGCTCCGCATCCCCGTGCCGGACAAGCAGGGCCAGTTGGCCGAGATCACCTCGTTGGCCGCGGACGCCGGGATCAGCATCTACGACATCGAAATTGCCCACTCGGCGGAGGGACCCCGCGGTGTCCTGATCCTGGTGGTCGATTCGGCGGACGCCGCTCGGCTGTGCGAGGCCATCGTGCACCGGGGCTACCGCTGTCGCGCCGAACGGCTTTCATGAGGGCGCCGCGCACGCTGGTCGTCCCAGGGGGTACGGCCTGCCAGGGCTCGGTGCGGACCCCCGGTGAGAAGTCGATTTCGCATCGATCGGTGCTCCTGGCCGCCCTGGCCGAGGGCACCTCCGTGGTCCAGGGCCTCTCCGACGGAGCGGATGTGGCCTGCACGCTCGGAGCGGTCGAAGCCATGGGGGTCGAGGTCGAGCGCACTCCGGGCGGTGACGTAGTCCTCCACGGCGGACGGAGCCGCCTGCATGCGCCCACTGGGCCGATCGACTGCGGGAACTCGGGCACCTCCATGCGATTGCTGGCCGGGATGGTGGCCGGCTTCGGGTGGCAGACGGAGCTGGTGGGGGATGCCTCGCTGTCGCTCCGACCGATGGACCGGGTGGCCGAGCCGCTCGAGCTCATGGGCGCCAGCGTGGAGGGCACCGGTGATCGTCGACTGCCCCCGCTGCGCATCCGTGGCGGGGGCCTGGTGGGCATCGACTGGACCAGCCGGGTGGCCAGCGCCCAGGTGAAGTCGGCCATCCTCCTGGCCGGACTCTCCGCCTCGGGGCCCACGACGGTGCGCGAGGCGGTCACCACGCGGACCCACACCGAGGAGATGCTGGTCGACGCCGGTGCCGACCTCACTGTCGAGCCCCGGGGAGAGGGCCGTGTGGTCACGGTCCGCCCGTCGACCCTGCGCCCGCTCGACCGCCGTGTGCCGGGCGACCCGTCCGCCGCCGCCTTCTTCGTGGTGGCCGGGTGCGTGGTGCCCCAGAGTGTGGTCGACGTGCGCGGGGTCTACCAGGGCCCGGCCCGTTTGGGCTTCGCCACCGTCCTGCGGCGGATGGGGGGCCAGGTCGTGTTCACGTTCGATGACGACAACACCGCACCCGGCCACACGACGTCCATCACGGCCCAGGCCGGGCCACTGCGCGGCACCGACGTCGCCGCGGCCGAGATCCCCTCGCTGGACGAGGTACCGGCCCTGGCCGTGGCCGCAGCGGTGGCCGAGGGCGTCACGGTGTTCCATGACGTGGGGGAGCTCCGCGTCAAGGAAGTCGACCGGCTGATCGCCGTCATCGACCTGGTACGGGCCTTCGGGGGCCAGGCCGACGCGTCGGGTGACGACCTGCGGATCACCGGGGTGGGGCCCGAGGGGCGATTGCACGGCGCGCGGTTCGACAGCCGGGGCGATCACCGCATGGCCATGGCGGCGGCCATTGCCGCCCTGGCGACCGGGCCAGGGGAGCGCAGCCTCATCACCGGCTTCGACGCCACCGAAACCAGCTACCCGGCGTTCGCCGAGGACCTCCGGTCCCTGATCGCCTCCGACGGGCCGCTGGTCCCGCGCCCGCTGGTCATCGCCATCGACGGCCCGGCGGGAGCGGGGAAGTCGACCGTATCGAGGGCGGTGGCCGCGCGCCTGGGACTCGAGCGCCTCGATACGGGGGCCATGTACCGTGCCGTTGCCGCCCTGGCCTTGTCCCGCCACATTGCGCCCGATGACGAGCCAGCCGTGGCCGCGCTGGCCGGAGCCGCCACCATTTCGGTCGGCCGCCGCGTGGTGATCGACGACCTCGACGTCACCGACGTGATCCGTTCATCCGAGGTGGGGAGGGCCGTGTCCCTGGTCGCCGCCAACGCCGGAGTGCGACGCCACATGGTTGCCCTCCAGCGGGCCTGGGCCATCGAACACGGTGGGGGCGTGGTCGAGGGGCGCGACATCGGCAGCGTGGTGTTCCCCGACGCGGCGGTCAAGGTCTACCTGACGGCGTCAGCGGAGGAGCGGGCCCGCCGGCGCCATGACGAACCCGCTGCGGGCGTGGCCCGTCGTGACCATCTCGACTCGACGCGGGCTGCCTCGCCCCTGGTCGTCGCCGCCGACGCTCGCCTTCTCGATACCACCGGCCGCAGCGTGCACAATGTCGTCGAGGAGGTCCTGTCGTGGCTGTGAGCACACCTGCGCCTGGCCGGCACCAAGAATTCGCCATCGAGCCCGAACGCCAAGTGGCGTACCGGATCATGCGCCGTATCTTCACGACGGTGATGTGGGTGCTCTTCCGGCCCAAAGTCGCGGGCAAGGAGCACGTTCCGAGCAGCGGGCCGGTCATCCTCGCCCCTGTGCACCGCTCGTTCGCCGACTTCGGCTTCACCGCCTTCTGCACCAGGCGCAAGCTCTTCTTCATGACCAAGGACAGCATGTGGGAGAGGAAGTGGCTGGGGCGGCTCCTGCTCTACGTGGGCGCGTTCCCGGTCCATCGCGAGTCGGCCGACCGCGAGGCTCTCCAGCGGGCCGAAGAGGTCCTCAAACGAGGGGAATGCTTGGTGCTCTTTCCCGAAGGCACCAGGCGGCAGGGCGCGGTCATCGAGAACCTTATGGAGGGCGCGGCCTTCCTCTCGGCGCGCACCGGGGCTCCGATCGTTCCCATCGGCATCGGCGGGTCGGACCTGGCCATGCCCAAGGGCAAGATCCTCCCGAAGCCGCTAACCATCCAGGTGGTGATCGGCCCGGCCATCCCGCCGCCGGCCCGCACGGGCGGGGGTCGTGTCTCGCGCTCGTCAGTCCACGCCGCCACCGACGATCTGGTGGCCAAGCTGCAAGACGTCTACGACGAAGCGCGGGCCAAGACCGGTCGGTACTAGCCGTGACGGCAACCCCGATCCCGCTGCTGGCCGCCGCGGTCTCGACGCCCGAGCTGATCCTCTTTGCCGTGCTCGGACTGGCGTTGGCTGCCATCGGCGGCGCCATGGCGTCGAACGTCGGCGGCTTCGGAGATTGGCTCCTGGACCACTTCATCCCGAACCTGCTCAGGATGGGGAGTGCCGAATCCGACCGCCGGACCTTCGGCTGGGGCTATCTGCTGGTGGGCCTGGTGGTGGCGGTGGTCTGCCTGACCCGCCTGGCCTAGCGCGGCGGGCGGGGCGCGGCGCGTCAGGCGGGCAGGCGGTCGCGCCCACCTGAGGCACCGAAGGTTCAGGGCCGGGTGACGCCCTTGCGCTCGCGCCACCACGTGGCGAGCACGACGCGTCCGTAGCGGAGGCCGAAGAGATAGTTCTTGCCCTTCTTGGTGGTACCGGACGCCCGGGGCAGCCACACGGTCGGGCGTTCGGTCACCCGCCAGCCCCGCTTCATGCACACGATGAGGAGCTCCGCCGTCTGGTACTGCGACTGGGTCAGTCGGTGCGTCACGTCTTCGAGCATGGTGACGCGCAAGGCCCGGTAGCCGTTCGACGTGTCGGTCAGCTTGGTCCCGCCGATGGCGCTCAGGATGGACGAGAAGACCCGCACTCCGGCCTTGCGGAACCGGTCCGTGGTGGTGTCCTGGCCGAGCACGCGGGAGGCCACGACGAAATCGGCCTCGTCGTCGACCAGGGGCTGGAGCATCACCGGGATCTCAGCCGGATCGTTCTGCCCGTCGGCGTCGAGGGTGACCACGTACTGCGCCCCCAACTCCACGCACAGGGCGTAGCCGATCCGCAGGGCGTAGCCGTGACCGAGGTTCTCGCTGAGCACGAAGGTGATGGCGCCGGCCTCGAGCGAGACCTCATCGGTGCGGTCCGAGCCCCCGTCCACGATGACCAGGGTGGACACGTCCAGATCGTTCACCGACTTGGGCATGGCGGCCAGGACGGCCCCGATGTTGCGCTCCTCCTCGAAGGCGCAGATCAGCCCCACGACGGGGGCGAGCTTGAGGTCGGGATAGCGGGCGGTGAACTTCTGGCGCCCCTCCGCGATGACCCGGCGGGCCACTGCAGGATCGGTGCGGACGCGCGCGCTTCCCGCCGCCGGTGACCCGGCGGTCAAAGCGACGTGAATGACCCGAAGACCTCTCGCACCATCGGCTCGAAGTGCGCGAGCGGCTTGGTCGGGTAGTCAGGGTCGAAGCTGATCTGGTCCCAGTCATCGGCGAACTGCTCGGCCAGGCCGTACCAGCTGGCGCCCTTGTGCTGATCGCGGGCATTGGGGTCGAGGCCGATGAACTCGTAGTAGTGCCGGCCCTGGAAGTCCTGGTGGGTCAGGATCATCTGGAAGGTGTCGTGGCTGACATAGGGCCGGAGGATCTCCGCCGCGATGCGGGGGTGGTTGATGACCGAGATGGCCTTGCCGATGTCGTGGCAGAGCGACGCCACGATGACTTCCTGGGAGGCCCCGGCCTCCTCGGCCCGGGTGGCCGTCTGCAGCGAGTGAACCAGCTGATCCACGGCGAACTTGTCGGTGATCTGCTCCAGGGAGGCCAGCATGGCCAGCACGCTTTCGGCCACGCGGGGCTGCTGCTCCATCGTCTCTCCCACGATGGCCTGCCATTCGGCCGCCGTTGACTCATCCATACGGGTAAAGGTCACGTGACCATCATCGCACCGACGCGCCTCATGAGGCCAGCATGTCCAGGACGTCGGCCGCCGAGACGGCCCGGTCCTCGGCCACGGGATCGGCCCGCACGGCCGTCGGGCGCCCCGACAGGAAGCCCATCGTGCTCCCGACGGCCCGCAAGAGCTCCCGCAACTCCGGCGGCGGCGGGAAGTACTCGTCTTCGGTGGTCACGGTCACCTCGGTCACCCCGTCACGGGGGGCCAGTGCCCTGATGACCTCTTCCACCAGGGCTTCCGGTGCCGACGCGCCGGCGGTGACGCCGACGGTGCCCGCCAGGTCCCCGGGCAGCTCCTCGGCGGCGTTGATGCGCAACACCCGGGGGCAGCCCGACGCCCGAGCCACCGCCTCGAGGGCAACGGTGTTCGACGAATTGGCCGAGCCGATGACCACGACTGCATCGGCCTCGCTGGCGATGGCCTTGAGCGCGGCCTGGCGGTTGGTGGTGGCGAAGCACAGGTCGCTGCGATTGGGCATCCACAGGTCGGGGAAGCGCCGTCGGGCGGACTCCATGAGGCCGCGCCACTCGTCGTGGCTGAGGGTCGTCTGGGCCAGCAACGCCATCGGGGTCCCGGCTTCCCCGCCGATCTCCAACGCATCCAGGTCCTCTTCGTGCTCGACCAGCCGCACCGAATCGGGCGCCACCGCCATGGTGCCTACCGCCTCCTCATGTCCGGCGTGCCCGACGTAGAGCACGGTGTAGCCCTTCCGGCTCCGCACCTTGAGCTCGTGGTGGACCTTGGTGACCAGGGGGCAGACCGCGTCGACCACCACGCCGCCCTGGGCCCGTGCCGCCGTCACCACGTCGGGGGCCGAACCGTGGGCACTGAGCATGAGCGGCGCGCCCGGCGGCACGTCGGCCACGTCGTCGACGAAGATCACCCCCTGGGCTCGGAAGCGGTCGACCACGTGACGGTTGTGCACGATCTCGTGGTAGCAGTAGACCGGAGGTTCGAAGACCCGCACCATCCAGGCCAGGGCCTTGATCGCCTTCTCCACGCCGGCACAGAACCCCCGCGGCTCGGCCAGCAGGACCCGTTCGACGTCGGACACCTGCTCAACGCTACCGGGACTCCGCCGCCCTGCCTCCTCGGGCCGATCCGGCCCGGGAGCTCCAACGGAGACCGGACCCGGGGTGCCCCTGATCCGCGACGGGCCAAACCGCTAGTAACCTGGGCGGATGTCCGCTCCCACGGTGACTTCGGTCACCGAGGCGTCGCCGGCAGCCCGGGCCGGACTGGCCGTGGGTGATGCACTCCTCTCCTTGAACGGGCAGGAGCCGCGCGACGTCATTGATTTCCAGCAACTCTGTGACGCCGACGACCTCAGCGTCCTGGTCCAGCGCGCCGGCGCGGCCCTCCCACGCCTGATCCGGATCGACAAGGAACCGGGCGAGCCCTTCGGGGTCGAGGTCTCCTCGGCCGTGTTCGACCGCATCCGTACCTGCGACAACCACTGCGCCTTCTGTTTCATCTACCAGCTCCCGAAGGGGATGCGACGGTCCCTCTACCTCAAGGACGACGACTATCGGCTCTCGTTCCTGTACGGGAACTTCACCACCCTCACCCGCTTCACCGAGCTCGATGCCGAACGCATCCTCACCGAGCGCCTCGGCCCGCTCTTCGTCTCGATCCACAGCACCGACCCCGAGCTGCGGGCCCACATGCTGCGCAATCCCAAGGGGGCGACCAGCCTGCGCTGGCTCAAGGTGCTGCTCGATGGCGGCATCGAGGTGCACGGCCAGGTCGTGGTCTGCCCCGGCGTCAACGACAGCGACGCCCTCGAGGACACGTTGGCCGGCATCCTCGACCAGTACCCGAAACTGGCCACGGTGGGAGTCGTCCCGCTGGGTGTCAGCCAATTCTCCAAGGAAACCGAGATGCGCGCCCACACGACCGAGGAGGCGGCCTTCGTCGTCGACACCGTGGCGCAGTGGCAGAAGATCTACCGGAGCACCCTCGGTCGTCGCCTGGTCTACGCGGCCGACGAGTACTACCTGTTGGCCGAGCGGACCTTCCCGACGGCCACGTCGTATGACGAGTTCCCCCAGCACGAGAACGGCATCGGCATGGCCCGGGCCTTCGTGGACTCCTTCGTCAAACCCACCGCCGACGGGCCCGGGGGCGTGCGCCACGGTTTCTTCGCCTCGGTGGATTCGGCCCCGGCCGAGGGTTACCGAGCCCCCCGCCTGCTCCCGGGCTCCGCCGGGCCCGTGAGCAGCCCGCCCGGCCCCGATGACCGGCCCGTCACCGTGCTGACCGGCACCTACGGTGCCCGCGTCCTCGCCCCTCTGGTGGCGGAGCACCCGCGCCACGACGTCAGCGTCCGCGAGATCACCAATGACTTCTTCGGCGGCAACATCGGGGTGGCCGGGCTGCTCACCGGCGAGGACCTCACCCGGGCCCTGGCGGCGAGCCCGACCGAGATGCGCTACCTCCTGCCCGACGCCTGCCTCAACGAGGGCCGCTTCCTCGACGGGCTGACCCTGGCCGACCTCCCCCGCCCGGTCGAAGTCGTGCCCACCGACGGCAGCTCTCTGCGGCGGGCGCTCGACGGCACATCATTTCGCGGCGGTTGTGCGGCATGAGCGAGCTCAACGGGGTCCTCCCCATGGTGGTGGTGGCCGGTCGGCCAAACGTCGGGAAGTCGTCTCTGGTCAACCGGATTGTGGGCGAGCGCGCCGCCGTCGTCGAGGAAGAGCCGGGCGTCACCCGTGACCGCAAGGTCCTGAGTGCTGATTGGACCGGCGTTCCCTTCTCCATCATGGACACCGGCGGCTGGCTGGCCAGTGGGAACGCGCTGGATTCGAAGGTGAGCCAGCAGGCCGAACAGGCATTGGCCGAAGCCGACGTGATCCTGCTGGTGGTGGATGTGACCACCGGGGTCACCGATGAAGACCTGGCCGCGGCCAGGATCATCCGCAAGGCCGGCCCTCCGGTCCGTCTGGTCGTCAACAAGGTCGACGACACCAACCGGGAGTCCTCGGTCTGGGAGTTTGTCAGTCTGGGCGTGGGCGACCCCTTTGCGGTCAGCTCGCTGCACGGACGGGGGACCGGCGATCTGCTGGACGCCGTGGTCGACCTCCTGCCCCCGCCGATCCCGGCTGAAGACCGGGTCGCCGCACCGGCGCTCCACGGCCCCGGATCGACGCCCCGGGTGGCCATCATCGGCCGGCCCAACGTGGGCAAGTCCACCCTCTTCAACCAATTGCTGGGCCAAGAGCGTTCGATCGTCCACGACATGCCGGGCACCACCCGCGACGCCATCGACACGGTGGTCGAAACGGCTGACGGCCCCGTCTGCTTCATCGATACCGCCGGCCTCCGCCGCCCGGCCCGTACCGAACGCGGCACCGAGCACCATTCGGTCCTGCGGGCGCTGCGAGCGCTGGAAAGGGCCGACATCGCCGTCCTGGTGATCGACGCCACCGTCGGTGCGTCACATCAAGACCAGCGACTGGCCGAACGCATCGGAGTGTCGGGCTGCCCGGCCATCGTCGTTCTCAACAAATGGGATCTGGTGCCGGCCGATGACCGTGACGATGTCCTGCTCGGCGTGGGTGACCGCCTGGCCTTCCTGGGCGCCGCACCGGTCCTGAAGCTTTCCGCGCTGTCGGGCCGGGGCGTCCACCGGATCCTCCCAGCTCTGCGTGACTCGGTCGAGGCGTACCACCAGCGGGTGCCCACGGGCGCCCTCAACCGGGCCGTTCTCGAGCTGCAACTGCGCCAGTCCGCCCCCCGGTCCAAGATTCGCTACATCGTCCAAGGCGCCATTGACCCGCCCACCTTCACCCTGTTCACCAACGGGCGACTGCCCCACACCTACCTGCGCTACATCGAACGGGGATTGCGCGAAAAGTTCGAATTCGGCGCCACCCCGATGAAGTTGCGGGTGCGCATCGGCGGCAAGTGATGGTCGGGGGCGCCTAGTGGCCTGGTGCGAAGAGTGCGACACCCTGGTCGAAGACGACGACCTCGGCGACGAGGGGGAGTGCCCCGCCTGCGGGACCATCCTGATTGACCAGGAGCGACCGCCGATCCCCTGGTACTTCAAGGCCATGTTGGGCGCTTCGGTCATCTACTTGGGTTATCGGGGTTATCAGGGCATCACCTGGATCGCCGGCCACGTGTGAGTTTCGAGCCTTTGGTCCCGCGGGAGCCAGGTGGTCCCTGGAGGTCCGGTAGCCCGGTAGTCCCTGGAGGTCCGGTAGCGTCGCCGTTCATGGCGATCTACGAATACGAAGGGGTAGCGCCGACCATTGATTCCGAGGCGTACGTACACCCGGATGCGGTCATCATCGGCGACGTCACCGTTGGCTCCGAATCCACCGTCTGGCCCGGGGCCGTGCTCCGCGGTGACTATGGAGCAATCACCGTGGGAACTCGCACGTCGGTCCAGGACGGCACGGTGATCCACGCCGGCCCAAACTTCCCGACCATTGTCGGCGACGGCTGCGTGATTGGCCACCTGGCCCATCTCGAGGGGTGTCGGCTCGAGGACGATTCACTTGTCGGCTCCGGCTCGGTGGTCCTGCACTTTGCCGTCATCGGCCGCGGCGCCACCGTGGGCGCCAATGCGGTGGTACCCAATCGCATGATGGTGCCGCCCCACGCGCTGGCGATCGGCGTACCAGCCGTCATCCGGGAGAACAAGAGCAGCATCGAGATGATCCAATTCTCCGCCGCCGAATACGTGGCCAACGGGAAACGCTTCCGCTCCTCCCTGCGCCGGGTCGGCTAGCGCCGCTGGTCCCGGCCCGTGCCGCGCTGCGTCCCGGGATTCTCATCCGTCGAGACCCGTTCCTCCTGCGCACCACTCGCCGGGTCGTCCGCAAACTCTATGAAGGAGTTGGGGCCGAGATACTGCGACGGTACGTCGTCGATGGTGGCGTACCGTTCTGTCAGTGCGACATTCGAGGGCGCTTCTGCCACCTCAGCTTCAAAGACGGCGCACAGTGCGATATCTCGGGCGTCGGCAAACACGTCGTCAATCGGCGCTTCTTCGTTCACCAGCCGTTCATACGAATCGATGGTGATCTGGGCCACCAGGCAGTACGTACACCCATCGGGACTGGCCCCGACGATGCGACTGACCTGGCAGTGTTTTCGTCCGTCGTCGATGATGTAGATGGCGTGATCACCGGCACCGAAACGCTGCCGGATCTCAACGTCCGTTCGATCAAACAGATGGAGGTGCCGGTGATATTTCATGGACCACAGGGCGGCATGGGGAATGTCGCTTTCCCCGTCCTCCTCGAGGCTCAGTGATTTTGTGGGTACGAACACCGGACTGGGCGCGCCATGGGGGCCGGTGGGACCAAGCCATGGGCCACCCGTCGGCTGGCGTGGGCCATCGGAGCTGATGAAGTCCGGGTCGCTCTCGGGTTCGTACTGATCCTCGTCGTCCGTCATGTGCGGCCTCTCTGTCCAGCCCCTCACGGCCCTGACAACCGACCACCCAGCCGCCAGTCCGACTACCCCTTGGGGAAGACGTCCTTACCAAATGGCACAAGTCCCTTGGCTGCCGCAAAGCCCAAGTGGCCCTCGCCGTCGAGGCCCCCTGTGGTCAGACCAAGCAGGTCTTCATAGCTGCGCAACGCCGAGTAGTGATTGTAACTACCTGTCGTGTCGGTGGTTCCCGGTGCGATGTATTTCGAATCCAAAAGGAGCGCCCCGACCTGACCACCGCCGGGCGCGGTATCGGTGCTGAGGGCGGCGTTTCCTGGGGCATGGGTGTTGGGTCCGCTGGCCTCGTTGCAACAAGCTGTCGCGTAGGTGGGGTCCGATTGGTTCACATCGGCTTCATCGAAGGTCACGACGACAAGGGTGTCGCCATGCTTGTAGGCGGGGGAGCCCAGGATCAGGGGCATCCAGGTCTGGAGGAACTGGTCGGCCCCGGCGAGCCCACCGAGGTGGCTCCCGGTGCTGTTCGTGCCGGCGCAGGTGGCATCGTGGCCGTCGCTGCACAGATTGGGCGTGACGAAGGCGAAGCTGGGTGTGGTCTTCTCGGTCTTGAGGTCCTTGACCAGATGGCTGGTGGCGTTGGGTTGACCGAGGGGGACCACGTTTGCGTCGCACTCAGCGGTGTTGTCGATGATCGAGTGAAACCACATAAAGGGATTGTGACGGGTGGTGTACTGGTCGGCCGACGTCGCGACCTCGGCGGTGTCGCTCGCCCCGATGGCCGGATGCGCACAGTCCGTCCCGCCTGTCGGATCGGCCACGCCTCCGTCGCGCGCTGGAGTGTTCCCCATGTCCTGCTCGTAGGCCCGCCATGAAGCCACGTGTGTGGCCCTGTTGGGTGGGATCTTGGTGTCGAGCTGATTGGCGATGGTCTGGACGCCGGACGGGTACACACACCCCGCACCGTCGACCTGCCCCGGGTTGGTCGCCCCATTGGCATCCGGTGTCCCGGGCAACATATTGGCGAAGGCGAACCCGTTGCCGGAGCAGTCGGCTTGCGTCTCCCCGGTCGGTGCCTGCCCCGAGACCTGAGCGATGTAGTTGTCCAAGCTGGCGTGGCCGGTGGCGTAGTAATTCTGGAGGAGCTCACCCTTTTTGCGCAGGGTTCCGTTGAGGTAGGTGGCGGGGGAGTTGGCTCCGAAGGTGGTCTGGTAGCCCTCGTTCTCGAGTTCAATGACGAGGACATGATTGATCTTCGCCGGTGCGAGCGCGGCCCGCCCCTGGGTGGTCTTCGATGGTGTCGCCGCGACGGCGCTGCCGGCGCTACCGAGGAGGAGTCCCATGGCCAGGGCCGTGGCGGTCAGACCGCTTGAACCAACGGTGCGATGACCCGTTCGAAACGCGGCAGCATTGCGTGGCGTTCGGCGTCCGTCCGTGCTCATCGATTCCTCCGTGTGTGAGTGGCTCGTGGTGTGGCCGACGAGTGATCGGCTGCGTGGCTGACAGGTAGCGCCAGGCGCTCGGACTGCGGGTCGGAATGTAGCACCGACCCGCATGTGGCCCACCGCGGTTGCCGGCGGTCCCTCAATGAGTTGCGACGGTCGGCTGATTGGTCCAACCGGATCGTGCCTCTCCTTTCGGATGTCGATCCCCCGAGTCTGGAGTGCAGCAATCGAATGGGTCCGCTTGCTTCATGACCACCCGGTTGCGGGCTGTGGCGTTGGGCGAGTGCAGTCGTGTGGCGTGCATCAGCGTCCAGGCGTCCGGCCGAGGCGTACCGCAAGCGCCTCTCAGAACGATGGACGCCGAAAACGTGAGTGTGGCTTTTGATTCGCGAGCTTCACGGCCGAATGGAGCTGCCACACCTCGTCTCTCCTCCGGTCAATCGCTTTGAAGACCTCCCTTCGTCGTCTGTCGCAGACATCGGGTGTCGACTCTCGAACTGATCGACGGCCCCACGATGTGATGGTCGTGACGCCGGATATAGCGCCGGGCAGAAGTGAAACTTGTGTGACGATTTGGTGATCCGTTTCCGAATTCGAGTGCGCGGGGGGCGGTTCGGGCGTACATTTCAGCGTGCCGTTGGGGACGGATGAGGAAGTAGGCCGAGCCATACTCGCCAACCTCGCTTGGGGAGCCGCCCGCGAGGCCCTCGGTCGAGCCGATGAACTCGCCAAAATGCAACCATCTCACTCCTCTCTTTCACGGGCGGATGCAGCGAGGGCTGAGGTAGTCAGAACAAGCGAAATGTTCAATGAAACCTTGGCGGCGATCGGCTTAGGTCCATTTCTCGCCGACGACGAATGGTTCCTCCCCGGGGCTCCGCCGGCAACGCAACGGGTTCGCCAATCTGTGCAGCGAGTGACCGATCTCCTTCCGGCATTGTTCAATTTGGATCTGGTGCTCTCACGTCACCACCGCAGACAGGTCGACCCAACGCTGAGATGACCAAAGTTGTGTCGGACAGCAGTGACGATCACCATTGTCGAGAGCACGATGACGCGCCACCCGAGGTTCAGTCTGGGTAGTCGGCCGCATGCCGTCTTGCGGTCAACGTCCAGCACGGGAGCGGGCTCTTCGAGGGAGATCGCCGTGCGGCTCATGAGAGCTAGCGGGGGTCTCCTGACTTGGCGATCTCGGCAAATGCGCCGCCGCACCTCATGGCAACACCTTCCCGTAGTCGGCAGCAGGACGCCCAGTCGTGTCTCGACCCTTGCCCTCCCGCTCTGCAAATAATGGCCGGATCGACTCCAATCGCTCGGGAACCACACCGGGCTGGCTCGCCAGAGTTCGTGGCCGTAATCATCACTTGTGCACCAAATCCTCGATCGACGCGTCGGCGGTCCACGGTGACACGGTACAGACGTGACACAACTGTATCTAGTTGCGACGGGCGGACATGAGTGCCAAACCAACGATATAGGTGTGTCACGATTGACTATGCTATGCCACATCTATATCATTGTGGTGTGCCCCGACGTCAACCTCTGGTCGAAGTAACGCCACTGTCCGGGGCCATGCCAATCAGGACCGGACCGGCGACGGCAATCCCAAGTCTCTTCACTGCCTTCGTTGATGATCCAGCCCAGCCCCTGCTTGTGCAAATGAAGGTGAAGACGATTGCTGGTCAACGGCCAGAAGTGAGCGAACTCCATCTGGAGTCACGAGGTCGTATTGACGCTGAAGGTCTGACAACGGCGGGTCTGCGTCGCGTACGAATCGCCCAGGCGCTCAAACTGGCCCTCGCCAAGGCCGCGGTCCGCGTGTCCGACGACGGCGATGGTTTGTTTCGGCTGACCGAATATCCGCAAGGCGCGGCATGGGGGGGTGAGCCAGTGACGCGGCCCGTCCGCGGTGAGCCCGTGACTGAGGAATTCCTGCAGTTGGTGGCCAAGACCTACCGGGCGGCGGTTGCAAGTGGATCGCGGAGCCCGGTTGAAGACGTGCGAGAACAGCTCGGCGGATCTCGCTCCACTGCCGGCCGTTGGGTTGTGCAAGCCCGGAAGGCCGGGGTTTTGAGGCCGGCCATTGGTCGCAAATCGGGTGAAGCAGCACCCAAGGTTCGAAAAAAGAAGGGACAGAAGAGGTGAGCGCACCGGAGATACGTTACTGGCACGTCGGTAGAGAGGTGAATCATACCGCTCCCGATCACACGGTGGCGGTCATTTCTGGTTGCGGCGCACGAGGAGGTGCACCGGTTGAACGGAGCAGTTACCCAACGCTGGCGGCGGTCGGTTCACCAACGCACGTCGGACCGCCACCAGGGGCCTGATACCGTTGGCCGGGTCGCGGGCTGTGGCGCAGCTTGGTTAGCGCGCTTGACTGGGGGTCAAGAGGTCGGGAGTTCAAATCTCCCCAGCCCGACCACGTAGGTGCTGGTGAAAGGCCCCTCGGGAGGGTGTCAACCAGGTGAAAGAGTGACTTGTCAGCATTTTGTCACCACTCACCCGAGCAACGATGCTGACAGCGCCGCGTCTGCCTCTTCGGCCATGCCGGGTAACACGTGGGCATAGATCGACAACGTGATGGTGGGGGAGGAGTGGCCGAGCATTTCTGTCACCACCTTTGTGGGCACTCCCGAAGCCAACATCAGGGGTAGGACTGGGGCGTCAACCTCTCCCCTCCGTCGCCGCTCCCGAGTTCATCTTCCAGAGTTGGGGGAGTGGCGTGGATGCCGTTCTTTGTACCCATACACCTGGTTCCCGGCTGTGGATGGGGTCCGGCAGCACAGTCCAGAATCGACGATGACCACTCGATCGGGAACCTTGAGCGCTGATCCCGTAGTCTTGAAATTGATGCCGATCGAGGAGTTCAAAGAGTTGCGGAGAGCGGCAGAAGAGCTCCGAGATCGCAATCCAACTAGAGATTGTACGAGCCGTCGAGGACAAGCTCATTACCTCGGCGGGGGCAGTTTATGCTGTCCGTAATCTTCCCACTGAGCAGATCCGAGACTCTCTGGACAAGGCATTCAAGCAGGTCGTCGCTCGTCGGCGCGCCTGGCGCGTGGCCCTCATGCACTCGTGCTGCCTCGAAGAGGACATGAGCCTCACTGAGTTCGCGGCGTCACTTCGGCTTCTCCCGCCAGTATGCCCAGTCGCTGGCTGTAGAGGCTAGGAAAGCGCATTTGCCCGATTGAGTCTCGTCCTTGGATCGGTTCTGGCACCCAACTTGGCACCGACTTGAGGGCACCCCCGAGTCGCTTCGGAAGGACTACCTCGCAACCAAGTGTCAATCGCGATTGCGTTGACACGGATCCAGTGTCCGTTCAACACTGACGCATCATCCTGTCAGCAGGGGTCCGACGAACCGATTTGCCGGGAACCGACTCTTTCCGGGCCGCGACATGTCCCTAGTACTGGAGGTGCGTGTCGCGAGCCCGGGGAGCCATTGGATCGAGAGAGTCTCGATTGCATCACGTATTACCCGCACTCGCCGAGCGACGGGCAGCTTGGGGCGAGCGGACCGAAGAGTGTCGCAATGTTAACCGCCTGCCTCACGATCGACCCCGGGGCCGGTAGAAAGCTGGAATCTCGATGACTCGTGACGAGTACCTGCAGCACATCGCATCTGTTCCTCTGTTCTCGAACTGCACCAAAGGGCAGCTTGAGAAGATTGGCACGGTGGCAACCCCGCTGAATCTTCCTGCCGGGAAGGTTCTTGCTCGTCAGGGTGAAGTTGGCCGTGAATTGTTCATACTCCTCGATGGGATCGCGTCAGTGACTCGCGATGGACAGCGCGTGGCCACAAGGACTGCTGGCGATGTCGTGGGGGAACTGGCCGTCATTTCGCATCACCCTCGTAACGCCACTGTGGTGGCGGATACCGAACTGTGGACACTGGTTCTCACTCATGCTGGCTTGAACCAACTTCTCGACGATATTCCCGGGCTGGCTAAGCACCTGCTCTATGAAGTCTCGGCCCGGTTGGAAACGGCAACCCCAGCCGTCTGCGCTAAATGTCGGTCCATGGCGATCCCCTATCGGCGCCCGGCGTCGTCCTAATGCTCTGACTATCCCACTTGTGACGGTGCGGGGCGGGCTTGTACGTCGCGGGTCCCGGATCTGGAAGCGGGAAGCCGTATTAAACGAGAAACCACAACAGTTCTGGTTGACCCCGGTTGGCTACGACCAGCGCGACGAACGTGCCGGTCCCATAAGACGCAGTGATTGCTGTCCACGCGACTGGCGCTGCGCTGCCCAACTCCGGGGTCGTGTCCACGGGCCCGACGGTAGCTACTCGCTATTCGACATTGCTCGGGGAAGGTGCAGCATCGCCACACTGTTCAGGACTAAAACGCCTCGCGGTCACTTACCCGCCCGTCGCCGTGGGCGGCGGACTATCCTCGTCGGGGGAGAGCTGGTCCTAGGGGAACATCGACCGGTTTAGAGTGCGTAACGGTCCGGGAGTTGCCTCAGGAGCAAAGGGGGATGTAGAGGCGGCTTTCACCATGAGCGGGGGTACGTGCCGAAATAAAGTGCCACCCAGACCGCGCCGCGTTGCGGGTCCGCACTTCGGTCGTGGTCGACGATCCCCCCGAAGGCAATGCTGGGGATCCCGGTGAGGCGCGCCACCAGGCGGCGACCGCCGCCGCACGCCCTGAACGTAACCCCGGGGTTCGACCCGGGGACTGCTACCGGGCTGGCTCAGAGATGAAGTGAAGGTGCACCACCTGATGTCTACAGTCGAGCATCGAGCACCGTGGCGCGTGTAGGCCGACGGGGGAAGGAATCGGGCTATTGGGTCGCCGCCGTGCTGCTCTTCGTGGCGGTTGCGCTAGGCGTCCTGTCCTACGTGATCCTGCCGTCCGGCTCGAGCCCTCCCGCCCCGGCGTCCTTCGGGCTGGTCGTGCTGCCAACAAGCAGCCCGATAGTCGATATCAATGTGTACGAGAGCCACTCGTTGGGCACCGAGCAGGTCACCGTGGACGCCACGGTGAAGTCCGGGCCGGCCGTCCCTGCTGGCCCCATCACGGTAGACCTGTACTACCCGAAGGACCTCTCCATGAGGCCCTGTGCGGCCGTCTACCAGTGCCACCGGTACCCGAAAGCCGTACTGAATCTGCGGTTCGACCTGGTGCCCAGCCCACTTCGTGCAAGGGGCGACTACGTCCACGAGTCGGCCAACCTGACGTTCGCAGGGCCGCCGCTCGGGTTCGACAGCGATAGCAGCGTCGCGACAGCCGAGCTACCCACGGTTCAAGCGCCGCTGGAGGTCCTCTCGCAGCAGGGCACTCTGGGCGCCGTGGAGGTCCACTACAAGCTGCTGGACGCCCGCTCATTCGACTGGACGACCGGTCAGCGCCCGGTGAACGACGACGGTGGCTGGGTAACCTGGTATTTGCAGGTCCAGCCGACGACGGGGACCACATTCGAGTCCGCAGCAAGCTCGGCCGGTGCAGTCAACCTCTCGGCACAGCAACATGACCAGTTGCTCACCTTTCTCGCGGGCGCGCTCGTTGGGGTGACCGGGGGCGCTCTCGTGGGCTCACTCCAGGAGTTCCTCCACGCGCGGAGGCAGGCGACTGAAGCGCGGCCTGCCCGCCTGGGCGAATAGCCCCGGATGCCATCTTGCCGACGATCCCGTTCTCCTCGGTGCGGTCGTGGATCCGGTACGTGTCCAAGGCCCATGACGGTAGCGCCGGGAGGTTTCTGGGGCTTAGGGGCGATCGTGGGGAGCTCGCCTGCCGGTGAAATCACTGAGCCATTTCTTGACCCGGAAGAACTCACTCTCCGCCGGCAAGTGCTTGAATCCCTCAGCCCTCGGCGTGTACATCAGGAAGCCGCACCAGTCACACGTGGCAGTGGCCGGATCGTCACCGGTGGCAGGGTGATGAGCGTCTAGGAAGCCACCAAGCCTGAATGCCTCAGGTGAGCGTGGTGCCTCAGGATCATCCGCCATCCGACCCCCCGGTCGCCGCTGAGGTTCGTGCCGTGCCCGATCCGGCTACAGCGGAATTGAGGTGGCTCATAGGCAATCGCCCCTAAGCCCCTAGCAGGCCGTCCTCTGTCACTGACCCCCCCCTTGCAAAAGGTCGCCTGGACCGCTGCGATCGACCCTGAGGATACGCAGTGCGATATCGATCATCGCGTCGGCACATTCCTCCATTTGCCGGTCCGTCATCTGTGCCAGCGTTGATTGCAGGGCGCCTTCGGGGCCAAGGTCCTCCCGGGTTCTCATCCGGGAGTCGAGCAGCCTCATCGACTGGTTGAGCTCCTCGGGTAGATAATCCCTGCCTGAGTCGCCAAGGGCGGGAAGGAACGCATAGAGATAGGCCGCAAGCAGCCGCTCACGGAGTGGCAACGCGGACGAGCCAAGTCTGTGAACAATCTTGCTGGCCTGTTCACGGGCATAGCCAATCCCCATTTGGTCTCCCCCCTACCGTTTGCTCTCACCCCTGCTGACAGGATGATGCGTCAGTGTTGAGCGGACACCGGATGCGTGTCAACGCAATCGCGATTGACAGTTAGTTGCGAGGGAGTCCTTCCGAAGCGACTCGGGGTGCCCTCAAGTCGGTGCCATCGTAGATCTGGTACGTGTCCAAGGCCCGACGGCAGCTATTCGCTATACGACAATGCTCGCGGAAGGCAGCATCAACACACCTTTCAGGACTGAAGGTGCTGCAAAACCTTGGCCATCAGGCGATATGTGGGTCGCGGCCTTTCGGAAACGCGTGTTCGGGGACGGCCCGAGAGATTTCCCTGGTGCTTCGTCACCCGATCGCCAAATTTCGTCGATCTCGGGTGAAGTAAAGATCGGTCTGTGTGAGGATGTCAGCGTGGCTCCCAAGGTCCACTATGCCCGCCGGGGTGATCTGCACATCGCATACGCGGTGATCGGCGACGGTCCGATCGACGTAGTGTTCGTCCCCGGATTCGTCTCGCACCTCAACCGGACCCTCGATCCTGCGAGCTGGGCGACCGCGGCGACGTGGTTCGAACGACTGGCGCGCTTCGCCCGAGTGATCACGTTCGACAAGGTCGGCACGGGGCTGAGCGACCGGTCCACCGACATTCCGGGCCTCGAGGACCGCATGGACGATGTGCGGGCCGTGATGGACGCGGTCGGGTCGGAGCAAGCCGCGCTGGTCGGCGTGTCTGAGGGCGGTCCGATGTCGATTCTGTTCGCGGCGACGTTCCCCGAGCGCGTCCACTCGCTCACGCTGTACGGCGCGTGCGCCACGTTCCACCTCACCGACGATCACCCGTGGGCAGCGACCGCCGAGGATGCGGCCGCCCGGCGCGATCTCGTCCACGAGTACTGGGGAACCGGCCTCTGTCTGGCGACACTCTTGCCTCCTGGTGAAGTCACCGAGGACAACATTGACGCGTTCGGCGAGGCAGAGGTCGCCTGCGCGAGCCCGGGTGCGGTGGCGCGTTTGATGGAGATGAACGAGCTCATCGACGTGCGTTCGGTGCTCCCCGCGATCTCGGTGCCGACACTCGTGGTGCACGCGACCAGCGACAACTCCGTCCCGTTTGCGAGCGGCGAATACCTGGCACAGCATATTCCGGGAGCGCGGTTCCTCCCGATCGAATTCAATGGCCACCTCTCCGTTCTCCAGACCACTGGCGCGATCGTTGATTGGGTCGACGACCTCGAGGAGTTCGTCACCGGCGTGCGACCGATCGGCTTCACGGACCGTGTGCTGGCCACCGTGTTATATACCGATATCGTCGACTCGACCGCCCGCGCTTCGACGCTCGGCGATGCCGCGTGGAAGCAACTCCTGGATCGCCACGACCGGCTCGTCGAACGCGAGATCGGCCGTCATCGGGGCATCTTGGTGAAGTCAACCGGCGACGGCGTGCTCGCGCGTTTCGATGGTCCGGCGAGGGCCGTGTCGTGCAGCCTCGCGATCTCAGACGCCGCCCCCGAGCTCGGACTTGAGGTTCGGGCCGGGCTGCACACCGGTGAGATCGAGCTCCGGGGCGAAGACATCGGCGGCATTTCCGCGCACCTCGGCGCACGAGTCGCCGCGCTGGCCGGGCCCCACGAGGTCCTCGTGTCGCGCACCGTGCGCGACCTGGTCGCCGGCTCTGGACTTTCCTTTACGGACCGAGGAGAACACGAACTGAAAGGCGTGCCCGACCGCTGGCAGATATACGCAGCGTCTCGCGGGTCCGTAGCCCGCTCCTGAGCTTGGGACAACGCGCTGCCAGGGTGCAGGCGGAGTGCGTCAACCACGCGCGCCGACAGCGACCCCGCGGGTTTTTTGAGCGGAACGTCGGAACGCGAGCGGCGACGGTTCGGAGTCGTGGCGTAGGTTTTTACCGCGCTTAACTTTGACCCTTACGTTCAGGACTGATCTGGACAAAGGCCAATCCGCAAAGCGTTTAGCGGCAGATACCTGGGGGTCAAGAGGTCGGGAGTTCAAATCTCCCCAGCCCGACCATGTAGGTGCAGGTCAACGAGTTGCGGTGCATCATTGAAGGCGGTTAAGCGGGCCGCTTGTCAACTGAAAGGCTCATCCGATGGAGAGGCCCGGCCTTCGGGTCCGTGCGTTTTCACGCTCAGGCTCCGTAAGCGCAACCAAAATGCAACCAGCGCGCCCCAGCCCTGCACCTTCGACCCGCCATGATTGCTGCACATCACGAGTTGCGGTTGTGGTCGTTCTGAGCGGGGCAACTACACCGTTGGTCGTGACGCCAATGAGGGATGAAGTGTCGGAATGGGAGGGCTTCGGCCCTCTCGTTTCGCGTGCGGGCCCGTGGGGATCTAAGGCATCCACCGTTTGATCCGTGGGTTTGGCTACCTTTGCCGTGGGCTCCACCCCAATGAATACAGCGAACGGTCCGGCGTTAGCGCGCCGGCCGTTTGCGTTCTACGTCACATCTAGTTTCGTAGCGAATGACGACGGGGGACTGGCCTCGGTTAAAGGCGAGCAAGCTGACAACCTACCTGGCATCGAGTTCCTGAATCTGGCAATTCACCCTCTAGAGTTCTAGATCGTGGATCACGGTCGGCTTTTCTCGACCTCAATGCGTGTCGCTCGGCCCGTACGAGATATATCAGCGAGCTTCCACTTCTACGTTGACATCCTGGGCCTGGATCACTTGGGCGGGTTTGCTGGACACGACGGCTATGACGGTGTGTTTGTCGGCCCACTGGGGGCAGATTGGCACATCGAGTTCACGCGACACGTGAGCGGCAGGCCCGAGCCAACTCCGACCGACGAGGACCTTTTGGTGCTCTATGTCTCCGGGGAGCAACTCGAATCGGCTGGCAAGAGCCTGACCCAAGCCGGCATCGCATCGCTGCGGCACGAAAATTCCTACTGGGCTAACGCCGGAGCTGCCGTCTATCGGGATCCGGACGGATACCTCGTGGTCCTATGCCCACACGCAGACGGATTCGATGGAGAATGATGGTCAGATCGTACGACTGGCCAATTCGGCGCCTATGCAGCACCTCCGGTTCTACGCAGATGACCGACCCGTCAAGATTGAGGGGGGGACCCACGGTGTGGGACCAGGTGACGGCGGCGGGATTCCCAAAATGCCGGACAGTTGGCACCTCGTACGACCACCACGGCTGTCGGAGGGACGTGTGTGACGATCACGAAGCAGGCAAGCCTGCGAGGTGAATCCCGACCCGGGGTCGGCGTGACGGGTGTGTGCGGGGTGCGAAGCATGGTCCTGGACCCTCATGCCCCCTAAACTTGGAACTGTGTCTGACTGCCCGGTTGCCAGCGGTGAGGCTGATCATTCCGAAAACGAACGTGTGGACGGAGCCTGGCGCGACCTTGGCCTCTCGGTGCCTGCCCGACGAGCGCTCGAGCGCTCGTTAACGCCAAGCCCTACAGGCTGGAGGACTTGGCGACTGTCTCCAGATCAGAGTTGAAAACCCTCCATGGAATGGGACCGTCAACTCTCAAGGTGCTGATCCCGGCAATGGAGGCTAACGGGATCTCATTCAGGAAATAGACGCCGGGCACTCCAGCTCGACCGCCTGCCGCTCGCACACCCACACCTTCGTCCGGTCCGGCCTTCGAGACTTCCACAGCCCGACCCAAAGTCTCACGCTCCATGGGGAGCCGTGTGGAAGGGATGATCATGCCCACGGGTTAGTGCGCCACGGGCATCTACGGCTCGAAGTCGTACGTCGAGGTGCCGTTGACGCCACCGACGTTGACCGCGATGGTCAGCGAGTCGACGTTGCCGGTGAAGCCCGGGCGACCAGCCGCCGCCGGCCTTGAGCCAGATCCCGCCGGCGATCGGTTGCCCGCCGCTCTGCCCCGTGATTGGGCGGATGGAGGCGTTCGGGTACGTAGCGATCAGTTGGGCGAACGAACACGGGGCGGCCTGGGTACACGCCTTCGCTACGGGGACCCCGCCGACGATTGGGGTGCCGGTCTGCCACCAACCTGATGGAGCGGTGAGCGGATTCCAGGTCTGCCACGTCTGATCCGTCACTGCAGCCTGTCCCGACAGGCTCGGCTCGAACACGGCTCGACCCTGGAACGCCGTACTGCTGTCGGTGGCGTCATAGTCGGCGTCGAACTGGAGCGTCGTGGCGTTCGTCCCGACGGCCTGCTGGTAGGTCTTGTACGACAGGAAGTTGATGTGATCGAGTCGCGTTCCAGCGTAGAGGTCATTCGCTAACGCTTCGCCACCGGTTGCGTCGACCGTGAGCTTCGCACTGCCCGAGCCGTCCGAGCCGTTCGGCCCGCTGACGAAGGCTCCACTGCCGGTGGGCGTCTCCTGCACAAAGCCGAATCCGAGGCTTGCCGCGTTCGCTGAGTTGACCACAGTGTTGCCGTCACCGGGTTCGAAGTTGTTGTCGATCTCGTTGCTGCCGAGCCCGACGATCACGTTGTCGGTCGCGCCCACGAACCCGTTGGTGATCGGACCGCCGGCACGGATGAGGAACAGACCAGGCGTGCCACTTACGGAGGGATTGATCCGCGCGTTTGGATAGTCGCTCATAAGTGTTGCCCACGTGCACGGAGTTGCCTGGGTGCAAGGAGGGTTCGCTTGCGCGGCGCCGCCGACGATCGGTCGGAACGACGAGCTACCGCTGCCCGAGGAATACCAGGCGGCTGCACCCGACATTGTGTCCCAACTTTGCCACTGGCCAGGCGTCACCGCGCCAGCGTCCGCCGGAACGTACACGAGCCGGCCTTGGTAGGCGGTGCTTGAGTCGGTTGAGTCGTAGTCGACGTCAAATTGCATCGTGAGAGTTTCATTCGGCGAACCCGAGAAGGCCTGGTACGTCGAGTACTTCAGTTGGCTGAACCCGGCGAGTTGGTCGCCGGAGTAGGTGGTAGTCGCGATCGACTCACGGCCAGTGCCATCGATTGTCAACAGTGCGCTGCCGCGACCAGCCGGAGGATTGCCCGGACCGTTCACGTATTGTCCGCTGCCATTGGCTCCCTCGTTGAGGAAGAACCATCCCTGTGGCGCCGATGGCGTTACCACCAACTTGCACCCGGCGGCTGCCATGACGACGCCCACGGCGAGACTGATCAAGACCAATTTGCGCATGAAGACTCCCCCTTGAGGATCGGGTCCCGCTTCCCTGTGAGGACTGCCTACACCCTGATGCGTTGGATGGCAAGCGTCTTCCCAACAGCAACTCTTCCAGTCGATGTACCGGTTCCGTGGCTCAAGCCATCGCCGGCCCACCGTGGTCGCTGGGTTTTCGCGGACCATGCAGCAGCATGCGACTGCGGACCAACACGACTCACGAAAGTGACAGCAGGGTGTCGTTTGGGTGACAAGAGGGGCAACTTGGGGGAAGTCCTCACCGGACAGGGGAAGAGGGCCGAACTCCGAATCCGTCCGTTCTCAGATAGGTCACCACTCACCGATGCTGTTGACCTTTCAGAGTGACGAAACCTCCAGAGCGTGACCAGCAGAATCATCTCGGTTCCACGGTGCCGTGGTGGGGGCCCACCTGTTGCATCTGGTTGCCCAAGGCCGTTTCAACGAGCATGACGGTTGGTCGTCACCGAAGGAATACCGACTCGTAACCCAAAGGCCGCAGTTCGTTTACCTGCGCCTACTAGGTTCGGCTTTGGGTGGCGGAAACCTACGGGTGGAAAATCTAGCGACCGAGGAGAATCATGGAGGATGGGTTTCCGCACAAGTCAGTCGACACTTCCCAGCGCGACTACCAAGATCTGCTGGCGTCTTTCAGGCAAATTACGGAGGAACGTAATGCGCTGCGCAGTGACGTTGAGCGACTGCATGAAACGCTAGCTGGTGTTCGGGACGCTGAGTCGCCTCGGTCCCGCCTGTACGCAGTGTGAGCCAATAGGCGGCATCCTCTCAGGAAAGGCCGAAGCGCCGGGCCCCAAATCGCCGCTCCAAAGTATCCGGCTGGCCGGAGAGTGTGCCGGACGACCTGGGCGATCCCACTGCAGCGACGTTTTCCACCCATCCGAGACTCACGGATAGATCGGCTGCAGAAGTGGACAATGCCAACGTGGTTTCGTGAACTATGTGACAGTCATGCGAACGGAATCCGGGCTGCTCGATACGCTTCGTATCGTTCTTTCTACGATTCTTCTCACCCGCAGGGCATCGTGATCCGCCGCTGGGGTCTCGGGCTGGTCCTGGTCGCTGGTTCAGTTCTGCCGGCCGCGAGTGCGTCTGCCGCCACTCCCGAAGGCCCCCCCGCTCTCACGAGCAGATTGATGCCGCCCAGTATCAAAGCTGACTGTTCGGTGGCCGACAGCACCGCCATCTTGAGCAACTGGCTCAACGGTCTTCCTTCGGGCTCGTCTGTGCAGTTTCCGGCGAACGGTTGTTTTCACATTCAGGGGTCGTTGTGGCTGCACAACACGGCGGGCCTCACGATCAACGGCAACGACTCGACGATCTTGCAGACGGTCCCCGCTCCTGCATCAGTCGTTCAGCCCATCGTCTACCTGACGCAAGACACGCAGCTGGTAATGAAGAACCTGACAATTGACGGTGCCTACAGCGGGTCCAACGGCGGCGTGAACTTCGAGGGCGACTACGGGTTGTTGCTCGAGGCAGACCACGGCGTCACGCTCAATCACATCTCCGTCAACGACATCCAGGGTGACTTCATCGACCTCAATGCTCCCAATAGTGGTGTGACCGGCTCGGACACCTCGCTGAACTCAGACATCTTCGTCACCCACTCGACCTTTCAGCACTGCGGCTACCATGGCCTCACCATTGAGTCGGCTGATGGTGTCGCATTCAGCCAGGACGCCTTCAGTGAAATCGGCACCGACGCCATGGACTTCGAGTACGACGTGTACTCCACCACCTTCGACGCTCAGGGCAATCCACAAGAGGCGGCACAGGACAACATTCGCATCATCAACGACACCTGGAATGATTTCGGGGGCGATTGGTTCGCTTCCCTGCAGGGTCAGCTGCCCGGTGTGCAACAGCAGAACGTGGTGCTGTCGGGTAACACGATCAACGCACACTCTCCGCTGGTAGAGATTGTAGGGACCAATCCATACCTCACGTCGAGCCAATACTGGAACCTTGGGCTGACCATTGCCAACAACTCGGGCCTGCAGGGTGCCATTCCCATCCGGGGCGGTTCGATCACCACCCCGTTCGCCGGGTCAGCCATGAGCATCGAAGCGGTAGTGAATGCCAACATCCGGGCCAACACCTTCCCGATGTTCGACGGCACGCCCGACTATTTCCCCGACACCCCGTACGTCGCTGTTCTGCAAGCGCTTGAAATAAAGAACCTCACCATGACAGGCAACAACTTCTCGGGTGCCCTCGGCATCCTTCACCCAACGTCACAGGCCAACACCAACGTGGCGGAACGCGGGAACCTCTATGGAGCAAATGGTGCTCAGATCGATAGTAGTTAGCTCGAAAGTTGGAAAGTGTTTGGCGGAGCGAATGGGTTCACGAGGAAGTTTGCGAAGGGTCCCGGGCTATGAACGAGGCGTGGTCCGACGCGTCCGAGCCGGTTGTGTCGTCGCCAAGGGTCCATCCCGCCTGCTGGACGAGAGCCGTCGCCGCCAGCTGGGAGTTCACCCCGAGTTTCTGAAGGATGGCTTTGATCTGCGATCGCACGGTGGAGATCGACACGGACGCCCGTCTGGCGATCGACTCGGCGGCGCGCCCCTCCGTGAGCTCGGAAAGGATGAACTTCTCGCGCCGAGTCAGGACCTCGAACGGGGCCAGGCGGGCCTGGGTCTCGCGGTCGTAGGACTCGATCAGCCGTTGCCGAAGGTCTTCCCGAAGGAGCACTTCGCCGGCCAGCTGGCGGGCGATGACGCCGAACAGATCGGAGAGGGGCGAACTCTTGTCCACCACTGCCGAGGCCCCGGCGTGGATGCATTTTCCGAGCAGGGGCCGGTCGAGGTCGCCGCCCATCACAACGAATGGGATGTTGGCCCCGTGCAAGATGTCGACACACTCAAGGCACGTCGCGCCCGCCACCGAGTCGATGTCGAGCAGGGCCATTTCGGGGCACCAGGACACCGCCTCCCGCAGGTGGTCGCCGGTGACCGGGATCACGAGATGGCCGGCGAACGCCAGTGGACCGAGGGCCATGACGACGGCTTCAGCGGTCATTAGGAGGCCATCGATCACCAGGACCCGAGGTCGTTCGGGGAGAGACGCTTCTTCGATGATCTGCATTACCAGGGTCCGCCAGGTAGGAGTCCTTCATCAATGCAGGCGTCGATATCCCTCAGATCTCGAAGATCGAAAGCGACAGCGAACGTGAATCGATGCACATTTCTCCGAACCGCCATCCCCTCTTGTTGTGGTCGTCCCACCCAGAGCGACCACAACAAGAGGTCGTGGCTTTGGCTATGACGCATCCTGCCCAAATAAGGGTGCAGGCTCGGTGCAGGCACGTTGCAGACTGGTTGCGACGAGGCTGTCGGGAGACCGGCAGCAGGGGAGCGAACGATCAGGGACCATCGGTGATGACGAACCGGATTATGGATTCTAGAAAGTGGATTCGCTCGTGAGGGCACACGAGGCAGCCGCATCGGGGGCGAGGTCGCTCGCGGAATGAGGATCAGGCGTGCCATTGATGTGCGAGCTCGTCACCGGGTGCTGAGCAGTTCCCGCGTCTCGCGTGATCCAGCTGGTGTCTCGGTCCTCGACTGGTCCACACGTCTACCAGTTGGACGGGCGGACGAGCCCGACCCGGCCATCGCCCGGATCCGCCCGCATCCGATCATGAAGGTGGTCGACCCGGCCCCGTCCCCTGCTCCGTGCCAAGAGTGCGTCAGGAACGGTTGTCCAGCCCGGACACCTTGATGGCACCGAACACATGACCATTGGGGCCCGTCGCGCTGCAGTACCATGCCCTGACGCACACGGGCTGGCCTGGCCGCATCGCGACAGGTTGCTCACCACCCTGACGAGTGCGTCCAAAGTCCGTGGGGAATGAGATGCCGAACCATGCCCGAAGGTCGCCGAACTGGGTTTCCGCCATACAGCGCCGACGCAACATCTTGACCCTGGGCCTTGGCTTGGTGTTGGTCATGGTCGGAGTCCTGGTCGGAGGTACCGCCACGAGATCGCCGGCGCCATCTGTCCGATCGGCCAGTTTGACATCGGCCACCATCCCGGCCCGCCATTCGCAGCGGAGTCTGATTCCGGCCCGCAATTCGCAACGGGCCCTTCGGACGTTTCTCGGAGCGGACGGAGTCGAGTCGTCGGCGACCATCGCCGAGAACCGCCGCGCCGGTACGACGGCGTGGGAGATCCCACCCACTTCGGCCCCGGGCGGGATCGAGGGATTCGCCAGCTTGGATTCCGCCATGGCCGGGCAGAACCTCACGCTCTACGTGTCGACGGTGGCGCCCAAATTCCACGTGGTCGCCTACCGCATGGGGTACTACCAGGGGCTCGGCGCCCGCCAGGTATGGACGTCACCGATGATGACCGGCAAGACCCAGCCGACCTGTCCCCTTACGCCCGACATCAACATGGTGAGTTGCGACAATTGGTCCCCCTCATTCAACGTCCCGATCACGTCGGCCTTCGTGCCCGGTGACTACCTGTTGAAGCTGGTCGGGAGCGGTGGTCAGCAGGCCTACGTCCCGCTGACGGTGTGGAATCCCGCAAGTCACGCGACTTACCTGATCATGAACCGGACATTCACCGAAGAAGGGTGGAACGCCTACGGGGGCTACTCGTACTACCAGGGTCAGGGCCCCTGCACGCTCGGTTCTGGCTCATACCCCGTGTGCAATCGTGCTCGGGTTGTGTCATTCGACCGACCGTACGACACCGGTAATGGCTCTTCGGACTTCCTTTCCAACGAGTACCCGCTCGTTCGTTTCAGTGAAGCACACGGTCTCGACGTCACCTACGCCACCGACGTCACGGTGGACGAACATCCGACGATCCTTCTCCAGAACAAGGCACTCCTGTCACTCGACCATGACGAATCCTGGTCGTACAACGAGCTACAGGCCGCCCAGGCCGCCCAGGCCCAAGGCGTCAACATCGCGTTCTTTGGAGCCGCCGCACTGGTGCGCCACGTCAGGTTGCAGCCCTCGCCACTCGGTCCCGACCGACAGGAAGTCGATTACCGGGATTCCGCTGAGGATCCTCTGAACGGGCACGGGAACCCAATGCTGGTGACCGGCAACACCTGGTCCTCGCCTCCTACCAACTGGAACAACGTCCCTTTCGTAGGGGAGGAATACAGCGGCTACCTGACCACGGGGTCAGCGCCGTTCGTCGTGGCCGACAGCTCGGCCTGGGTCTACAAGGGGACTGGATTGCAGAATGGGTCTCAGCTACCTGGTGTGATCACTTCGGACATTGACCACGTGTCGGCTGAAAAAGGGACGCCCAGCAATCTGCAGGTCCTCGGTCATTCCCCAGTCCCGTTGTCGGAGGCCTATACGAACCAGGGTCAATGGGGACCGTATACATATTCAGATATGGGCTACTACACGATCCCGACCAGTGGGGCTGGTGTTATCGACACGGGCACTACTAACTGGATCTATGCCATGACGCCGTGCTCGTCCAGCACTCCCAATTGTTCCGCCACCGCT
The DNA here is from genome assembly GCA_963821755.1 of uncultured Acidimicrobiaceae bacterium. Taxonomy (GTDB): domain Bacteria; phylum Actinomycetota; class Acidimicrobiia; order Acidimicrobiales; family RAAP-2; genus Bog-473. The sequence goes on along the minus strand of CAWGEX010000003.1, from coordinate 487,649 downwards.
GTCTCGCAGATCACGGGCAATATCCTTTGGCTCTTCGGGCAGGGCCCGACCGGCCATCTCGCTCCTTCGGTGTCGAACCGTCCGACGATCCTGCCTGCGGGTTCATGAGGGTCTCCCTCACGCGCCGGTTCGGGAGGCCGTCCGCTCAGGGTCGCCTGTGACCGGACGGCCGTGAGGGCCACGCGGATCCTTCAACGGAAACATGGCTCGACGATGCACTCGCTTGCTGCATTCATTGTCGCCGCCTCTGCGCTCACGTGGCTGGCAACCGCCCGAGGCGGCTCACCGGCCGGCGCCATGGCTGGCGTCGCACATTCTCAACCTCCGGGCACTCGGGAATTCATCTCCTCGTCGTCGCGGGTCAGCGAAGGGACCCTCGTGGCGATCCGAGGCCGGACCTCGGACCGTTTGGGTCGTCTCCAAAGCGCTCGACTCGCAAATCCCAGTGCTACTTCGATCGGGCCGACCACCTCTCTTCATTTCGCCCCCAACGGGAATTTCGGCACGGGAAGCACGGCGAGCGCGTACCTGCCCGGTGCTGATGGCTTCAATCTGGCGGACGTCCGCTCAGTCGGACAGTTGGATTCGCTGCCGCAGGGCATCAAGGGGCTCGTCTGGATCGGCCTTTGCCAAGGAGTCGACCCCACCTTCACTTCGACGGTAGCGCCGTTTGTCGGAAATGCAAAAGTGTTTGGCTTCTACCTGATGGATGACCCGGACCCAACCGGGAAATATCACCCCACGTGTGCTGCATCCCACCTCAAGGCGGAGTCGGACTGGATCCACGCACACGTACCTGGGACGAGAACATTCATTCTTCTCTTGAATCTGGGCTCCGACACCGCCCCGAACTATTCCGGTAGCTACAGTCCGGCCAACTCACACATAGATCTCTATGGCGTCGACCCGTATCCGTGCACGAAGCAGTTCCACGGCTGCAATTACCGCACCATCGGCAACCGAGTGTCGGTCGCCAAAGCGTCAGGCATCAGGACGAGCCAGATCGTTCCGGTGTATCAGGCATTCGGGGGCGGGAGGTACCGGGCGTGGCTTCTCCCCACGGCCAAAGAAGAGGTGAAGCTTCTGGCGACGTGGAAGTCGTTCGTGCCACGACCAGTCTTTGACTATGCCTACTCATGGGGAGATCAGTACGGGGATCGGGCACTTCAGGACACACCCGCCTTACGAAGGGTCTTCTCAGCGCAGAACGGATAGTCGCCACATCGGTTCCTCCTCGTCAGGAATAGCCCATTGATTGCGTCATGAGTTGCGTGACGGTCGGGGGACGCAGTCCGAGGGCCGGCATGCGGGAAGGTGTCGCATGAGCTTTCGTGGCCGAGTAGAAGACGCGAAGAGTCAGGGCCACGACGCTGATCGAGTGCAGGGCGTCTCAGCGGTTTTCCCTCCTGACGTCGACGAGGCGATGGAGGTATCGCCCTTTTCGTGTTCTCCCGGACCTACGCTGGTTTTCGGGTGATCGGGGGAGGGTCAATGAAAGACGTCGATCCGCACGAATCGATCGCCGTTACTCGCCGTGACTATCAAGAACTCCTCATGTCGTTCAGGCAAGTGGTGGATGAACGAAATGCCTTGCTCTGTGAGGTTGAACGATTGCTGTCGAGGCGAGAAGACGTTTCTGACCAAGACCTGCTTCCTGTTCAACGGCGCGCCGGCTGATCATCCCGTGGCCGAGGGTTCGTCACCCGTCCGAGTTCACCCCCCATTGGACAGGTTCTTTGACCGACTCCGCCCACCGACCACGGGTGACGGGGCGCCAGGGAGCAAGGACGGACATCAACCCAGAGCGCTCCACCTTGCTCACGCACCGTTCTCACGCTGTGCACTACTATCCTGCCCAGGTGCCTTGCCGTGTCACGCGCGGCGATCGCCCTGAGATGGTTCGCAAAAATTGACGTCCTCGGCGAGTGGAGAGCCTGAGCCATGGAAATAAGTGTTCGTTCGCGACTTGGTCGCGTCACCATCGCCGCCTGCTCGATCGTGGGGATGAGCGCGACCGCGCTGCTCGCCATGGGTTCGCCGGCCTCCGCCGCTCCCGCTCCCGTGTGCTCCGGGGGGGCGGTGAACACCTGCACTGTGACCTTCTCGAGTACCGGCGTGGGGCAGAGCTGGGTGGTACCCACTGGGGTCACCTCTGAGTCGTTCACGCTCTACGGGGCGATCGGCGCTCTCACCGGCGGTGACGGCGCCAAGGTCACCGGCACCCTTTCGCTTGCGGCGGGCACGTCGGTCACCGTCGACGTGGGTGGGGCGGGGAGTGGCGGCACGGGAGGTACCAACGGGGGCGGGAACGCCTTCTTCGGCGGCGGCGGTGGTGGGGGGGCGAGCGACATCCAGCTCGCCGGCGCCGACCAGCTGGTGGCGGGCGGTGGCGGCGGCGGAGGCTTCGGCACCGCCAACCAAACGTGCGGAACACCCGCCTCCCCGGCGGCCGGAGCGGGAGGCAACGCCGACACGGCGGGAGGCGACGGAGCGGCCGTCACCGTCCCGTTTATTGTCACTCTCACCCTCAACGGCGGTGGTGGCGGCGGCGCCGGGACCTCCTCCGGTGGCGTGGCTGGGATCGGCGGGACCGTCAGTCCACCGGCCCCCTTTGACGTCTGCCCTCCCGCTCCCACACCGGTCAGTCCCGGAGGTACAGGGGCCGCCGGCACAGCAGGCCAGGGCGGTGGCGCCAACGGATCCGGCGGTGGTGGCGGCGGTGGCGGCTTCTTCGGAGGCGGACAAGGCGGGGGCGGTGCGTTCGATGCCGCTAACAACGGCGGCGCCTCGGGCGGCGGCGGAGGCGGGTCCTCCTTCGGGATCACGGGCTCTAACTTCGCAGTCTCCGACACCGGCAACGACGGCTCGGTCAACGCCGGCGACGGCCAGGTGGTCATCACTTACATTTTGAGCGCGGCCACCACCCCCACGACCACCCCCACGACGACACCGGGTCCCGGGACCGCATCGACCACGGGCGGCGCCACAGGGACGAAGTCACCCGTTCTGGCGGTCACCGGCCTCGATGTGCTCCCGTTGCTCGTCGCGGGGATCGCTCTCATCGCGGGCGGCGTCGCACTGGTCGGAGTCACGTTGCGCCGACAAAAGAGGACTGCTCCGGCGCCCTGGCGTCTTCACTAGTGGGGATCTGAATTCCCAGTTCGAACGCCAGACCGCCGGGCTCACGTCGCCTCGTCAGTTCAGCTGGTGACGAGTCGGCCGTGATCTCTGACTGACACACGTGGTTGACTGCCGACCGCCCCGGTCGGTCGAGTCGGCTTAGCCAGCGGCCGGGCCGGTTTTGGAGGCCTTCACCTGACTGCCCAGGGCATTCCTGTAGCGCTGAGATCGAGATCGCATGACCTCGGCGTTGCGCTGCTCGAACTCCTGGGCTCGAGTGATCGCCTCGGAGAGTTCCTCGGGGGTACGGAGAATCCGCACGGCGCCATCGCGTGGTTTGGCCGGGGGGCGGGGGGGCTCCACATCTTCACCCTCGTGAGGGTGCTTGTGCGATCGGTGCCCCAAGGCACTGATCGATGGGAACGAAACGATGGCCATATCCCGATCCTCCTTACGTTTTAGCTGCTCAACCCGACTTTCTCTCCGATGCCGATTCGTACCGTTGGAATGAGAATCTCCCGATGACACATTAGCGAACTGTTTCCTGAATCGGTGTGCGGTCAATCTCCCTTCCCGGCCCAGCCGTCGGTTTCGTTCCAGGCCGGGCCCGATACGGCGTTCTCACGCGGCTGATGGCCAACGAGTGGCCAACGACCGGCACTCTGCGGCTGGCACAGGGCACCGTGGCGGATACCCGGGGTCACTGGTCTCGAAAGCGGCGGGACCGACCGGCTGGGAGGAGGCGGCGGGCCGCCGATGGGCGATCCGGGCGTCTCGTTCGGTCTGTCGATCGTGGTCGACCCGATCGAAGGCCGGACGCCGTAGGTCAGGGGCCGAAATGTAGGGCGGTTCGTTCCCCGCGGCTACGAGGCGAGTTGTGGTTGCCTCGTGTGCGCGTCACGTGCGCCATAGGGCCAGCCGATGTCCACCTCGGTGAGACCCTTGACGCTCCCCATGAAGGACCTCTCGCACCGGTGACACCACCACACGCCGCTGTGATCAGAGGCACCGTGAGGGTCGAACCAGTCGGTCGAGGAGATCCACCACAAGATGACCTCATCGATCGGGCACGTGGGATCGCTCAGCGAGCGCCAACCGTTCATGGCGTGGAGAACGGCCGAACCGCCTGAAACCTACGAAAGCGAAGGGCCGACCAGGTGAACCCCCATTGTCCGGTGGCGCTGGGACACCGACCCGCAACGGGGCGACCCCGGCCGCGATGGTGATCATTCAGTGATGACCGGTCGGGAGGCCGACTGGGGTCCCATGACGTGCGAAGTCCAATTGACGAGATCAATGCACGCGCTGGCAATCTCATTCGCCAGGCCTCGAAGGGCGGCCGTCCCACCGGGCACGACATCCTCCTGAACCGTGTCACGAGCGCGCTGACTCAGTTCATCAATGGCCCAGTACGGAGAGCTGGATCCCCCGGTTGGCCACCAAATGGCGTGAATCACATCATCCCGCCGGACTCGGAGCGCATCGGCTCTCCGGCGCCAGTCCCTGAACCACTCGCGCATATCGGGGCTGAACGAGGCGGCGAGGAGGCGGGCCGAGATCTGGTCCCATTGGGTCGGGAGGGGCACGCCAGCGGTGAGGATCCGTCCCTGGCTCACATTCAACTCAGCGGCGATCCACAGCGTGATCGAAGTCGCCTGTTCGAGGTGTGACCAGTTCATGGCCACGCGACCAACCTGCCTCGGCAGCTCAACGTCTGGTTGAAAGTCCATCACCCATTGTCGCCACGTGCCATCGGCCACGTCCAGATGCGAAGGGAAAATCGATCCGGCCTGGTGGAGCGCGGCCCGCCGGGTGCAACCGCCGCAATCGGCCACCGGCGATCGGGGGATGCCGGTTCCTCGCGGTGGCCCTAGGACGGACCGCTCTAGCGATGGTCCAGCGGGACCCCGCTGGAGGTGAGCGCGGCCAACGGGCGGGCGGTCGAACCGAACCTGAGCTGCGGCAATATCCACGCGGCGATGGCCTCGGCGGATCTCCCCCGATAGTGGATCCCATCTGGCCGCATCGGCACGCCGTCGATTGACTGGCGGCAGGTCGCAAAGTGAGGGCACACGTAATGGCCGAGGTCAATCACCGTGACGGTCTTCGGGTGGGTGTCGCCCACCTCGTGTTCGACGCGATTCATGCAATCGGTCTGGGACCATCGATTCAGCGGTGCCCCGTAGTACTGGGAATACGCGCTGGTGGCGATGACGAGGTGCGCACCATCAGCGGTGAGCACATGGACGGCACTTATCAGTGATGCCTTGAACCACTCGTCGAATCCATGGCCGCACGGTCGGAACCACTGGCCATTGTCGCCGTCGCGAAGCTCGCCCAGGAGATCCCCCATCGTGAAGAGGACCACGTTCGGCCGAAACTGTTGGATATCGCTGGACCAGCCTTGCGTGCACCGGAGGGTCAGGGGGAGGTAGTTGTTTCCGTCGGACTGATTCAGCCGGTTTGCCGTCGCTTCGGGAGGGAACGCGCAGATCGGAAAGGCCCCATTGAGCACGTGGAGGGGTGGGCGGGTCTTCAGCGCTTCGAAGCCCTCACGCGCCAGGAAAAAGGGAACCGAGTTTCCCACCAACAAAAGACGCCCCTGTGGCTCGGATTGTGTCCGGACCGAATCCGTCACCGCGTGCAGAGAATCCGGTCGGCTGACGGTGGCCGACACCGGCACGTACGGCGCAGTCACCACGATCAGCGACCCGATGACGACAGCCGCCGTGGCCGGCACGATGACCAGCGATCTGGGCCACCGGAGACCGCCTTGCCGGATCGGACGCTCGACGAAGATGAACGAGGCGACGGACACCGCCAACGTGACGCTGATCTGCGCCGCCAACAAGCTCCATCCCTGCAGATGGCTGACCTGGTCCAACCAGAGGAAGATCGGCCAGTGATACAGGTAGACGCCGTAGCTGATGATCCCGAGCAGCACCAGCGGGCGCGCCGCGAGCGCCTTGGCGACGGGCCCCTCGCTCGGATGCGTGGCTGCGGCGATCACGGCGACGGCGGCGAGCGAACAGGCGAAGAGTCCCCCCTGGTAGAGAAGAGGCGAGGTTCCAGCCAGACGCAACCACGCCACGGCCAGCACCAGGACGCCGGCAACGCCGGCCGCTTCGATGCCGACTCGGCCCCGATGAGTCGTGGCCGGACCGCGTAACGCCATGAGGGCGGCCAGCGCGGCTCCGAGCAAAATGGCGGCGGCGCGCGCGTCGGTCCCGTAGTAGACGCGGTTCCCTCCGGCGATCCGGTACAGCACGAGTCCCCAGGCCCCTGAGGCGAACGCCAGAACGGTGGAGAGGACGAGGACCAGGCGGGCTACAGACCGCCCGCCCCGGTGGCGGGCTGCTTTGGCGACTGCGAGCACGACGATCGGCCACACGATGTAGAACTGTTCTTCAATAGCGAGGCTCCACGTGTGCTGCAGCGGTGATGGTGCCGTAAACAGAGACCAGTAGGAGAAATGCGCCAGCACATCTCGCCAATTGGCGACGTACGCGATGGTCGCCAGGGCATCCATTCGGATCTGATGAAGGTCGGAGGGCTGCGCGATCAGACGGGCATAGAGCGCGACGGCCAGGAGCATGAGGACCAGAGCGGGGAGGAGGCGGCGAGCCCTTCTCCCCCAGAAGGCCTTCAGCGCCACGGTGCCCGTGGCCTGACGCTCCGCCAACAGGAGCGAGGTGATCAGGTAGCCGGAGAGCACGAAAAAGAGATCGACGCCCAGGTATCCACCGGCGAGATGACCACCGTGAAACAGAAGGACTCCGGCGACTGCCACGCCTCGCAGTCCATCAAGCGCCCGGACGTGGCGAATCGACGTGCCGCTCCTCGCTGCCACGGCCGTCATCGTAGTGACGTCGGAGGGATCGAACCGTGATTCACTTTCGCAGGGTCTACGACGGTATCCGGGTGACTCCCGCCGCCCCCCGACTCACATGACACAGTGGCCGAAGTCCGCCACCAACCGACGGCCGCCGGTGCGTGACCCGAAGGTGTAGGTCAAAGGAGTCGCAGACCTCGCCCAGGGGAGAGTGATCGCCTGTTGTCTCGTGAGTAAGGTAGCGCCGCAACGACGGAGGGAGCGTTTCCATTGGCCCAGGTGACGTTCGACGAGGTCACAAAGCGCTACGACGGCACCCTCGCCGTCGACCGTTTCAACCTCTCGGTAACCGATGGCGAGCTGTTGGTGCTCCTCGGTCCGTCGGGCTGCGGAAAGACTACGGCGTTGCGCATGGTCGCCGGCTTGGAGGAGCTCACCGAGGGCAGCATCTCCATCGGGGACGACGTCGTCAACGACGTCGACCCCAAGGACCGCGACGTGGCGATGGTGTTCCAGAGCTACGCCCTGTACCCGCATCTCAATGTGGCCAAGAACATCGAGTTCCCGCTGCGCCGAGCGCGGCATCGAGAAGAGGGAGCGAGAACGGCTGGTCAATGACACGGCACAGATGTTGGGCCTCGGTGACACCCTGGCTCGAAAGCCCGGGCAACTCTCCGGGGGTCAGCGGCAGCGGGTCGCCCTGGCCCGAGCCATCGTCCGCAATCCGAAGGTCTTCCTCATGGACGAGCCCCTCTCGAATCTCGACGCCGCGCTGCGGGTGCAAACTCGGGCGGACATCGTTGCCCTGCAGCAGCGCCTGGGAACCACCACGCTCTACGTCACCCATGATCAGGTGGAGGCGATGACCATGGGGCACCGCATAGCCGTCATGAGCCACGGTGAGTTGCAGCAGGTCGCCGCACCGCAGGATCTCTATGTCCGCCCGGCCAACACCTTCGTGGCCGGTTTCCTCGGCAGCCCCGGTATGAACCTGATGCCCGGTCGTTTGGAGGCCGGCGAGGGACCGGGACCGTTCGTCCGGGTGGCCGGGGGCCTGGTGCCATTGCCCGCACCGGTGGCCGGCTCTGATCCCGATGTGGTTCTCGGAGTCCGGCCCGAAGGGCTGCGCATCGCTCGGGACGGACCGGTCGCGGCCACCGTGACCATCGTCGAGTTGCTCGGTGCCGAAGCCCATGTGATCTGCTCCCTGGAGGACGGGACGCGGCTGGTGATCCGTCAGGACAATGCGCAACCGCGACCCGGCCAGGAGGAGACGATCTCGGTGAGTGTCGACCCCGGGAGCATCCATATCTTCTCCGCCTCCGACGGGACCCGCCGGGACGTCCCGGGATGACCACCCTCGCTCACCGGCCGAGCAGCGCGTCGCCGCGACGGGTCAGGCGTCTCAAAGAGATCGGGCTCGGGTATCTCCTCGTGCTCCCGGCCCTCGCCATCTTCGCCGTCTTCACGTTCTATCCCTTCGTACACAACTTCAAGCTGGCCTTCTACCAAACCCCACCCGTTCCCGGGCTCCCGGCCCACTATGTCGGCCTCCACCAAGTCACCCAGGTTCTCAGTTCCAGCAGCTTCTTGGAGAGCCTTTCCACCACCTTCATCTTCGTGGCCCTGATCGTGCCGATCAGCCTGATCGCCGGGTTGGCCCTCGCCGTGGTGGCTCACCGCAAGCTCCGCGGCATGAGCGTCTACCGCATGATCTTCTCGTCGACCGTCGTGAGCTCGGTCGCCGTGGCCGCCGTCGTGTTCGGGACGCTCATGAACCCCATCGTCGGCCTCCTGCCGTGGCTCGGGATCAACCCCACGCCGCCGCTGCTTGAGAACACGACCTGGGCGCTGCCATCGGTCGCGCTCATGACGATCTGGCAGTTCTTGGGCCTCTCGTTCATCATCATGTCGGCCGGCCTGCAATCCGTCCCCGAGGAAGTCCTCGAAGCAGCTCGCATCGACGGGGCCACGGCCTGGACCCGATTCTGGCGCGTCACGGTGCCCATGTTGTCGCCCACCATCTTCTTCGGTGTTGTCGTGGGGACCATCTTCGCCTTCCAGTCCTTCGGCCAGATCGACATTCTCATCGGTGCTCAGAACGCGGCCTACCGACATGTCGACGTCCTCATTTACAACATCGTCAATACCTTGACCCAGGACAACAACCCGGGCGCGGCGGCCGTCATGTCGATTGCCCTCTTCCTCATCACGCTGGTGTTGACCCTGCTCCAGCTGCGCTTCTTGGAACGGCGGGTCCAATATGCCGATTGACACCGCCACCGCCGCTACCACCTCGGCCGACCCCGCCGACACTGCGCTGCCGGCCAGGGCCAATCCGGCGCGGCGCCGGCGCCGATCGAGGAAGGTGGGGAGCTATGTCTTGCTCACGGTGGCGGCAATCGTCATCCTTTTCCCGATCTACATCAGCGTGGTCGATTCATTGCTGAAGTCGGATCAGCTGGGTCAGCAGCCGCCCCCGTTCTTCCCGTTTCACCCGCAATGGGGCAACTATTCGGTGGCCTGGACGCAGGGCCACCTCTCCGCCTACCTGAAGAACTCGGCCATCATGACCGCCACCATCGTGGCGGCCCAGCTCGTCACCTCCATACTGGCCGCCTACGCCTTCGCCTTCCTGCGCTTCCCGTTCCGCCGGACCCTCTTCCTGGTGTGCCTGGCCACGCTGATGATCCCGTTCGAGGTCACCTTCATCACCAACTTGACCACGGTGACCTCCCTGGGGTGGTTCAACACCTACCAGGGCCTCGCCCTACCCTTCCTGGCCACCGGGTTCGGCATCTTCTTGCTGCGCCAGGCCTTCCTGCAGATACCAAGGGACCTCAAGGAGGCGGCCCGACTCGACGGTTACGGCCACTGGCGCTTCATGGCCCGGGTGGCCGTACCGCTGGCCCGTCCCTCGGTGGCTGCGCTCACCGTCTTCGCCTTTCTGGCCGCTTGGAATCAGTATCTCTGGCCGCTGGTGGTCACCGGCCCGCGGGGCACCAGCCCGCCACTCGACACGGTCCAAATCGGATTGAAGGAGCTCATCGGCACGCAGGCCAACAACGTCAATGTCGCTCTGGCCGGGGCCATCATCGCCCTCCTCCCACTGGTGGTCCTGTTGTTGATCTTCCAAAAACAACTGGTGCGCAGCCTCACCGCGGGCGCCGTGAAATGAGCCGCCGGCGCCGCGGCCGGCGGACCAGGTGGTAGGCATACGGGCATGAAGCCGATGCCACTCTTCAAGTCAATTGCGGGGTCCCTCATGCTGGCCACGAGCATCACCGCCGTGTCGACCGTGAGCACCATGTCGGCCCCGCCGGCCGGCGCGGCCACCCCGTTGCCGAGCTGCCCGCTCTCCGCCTTGACCAAGGCGAAGGGTCCGGTCAACATCACCTTTTGGAATTCGGCGGTGCGGGCCAACGCCACCACGTTGAGTGCCATCACCAGCGCCTTTAATTCATCCCAGACCAAGGTGCACGTGACGTTGGTGGACCAGGCCAGCTACGACGACACCTGGCAGAAGTACGAGGCGGGGCTGACCAACGGGCAACTCCCTGATGTCGTCCAGTTGGAGGACCAGCGCACCCAGCAGGCGATCGACACCCAGTCGTTCCTGCCCGCGCAGTCGTGCATCAAGGCGTCGCACTACTCGACGTCGGATTATGTCGCCCGGGCCCTGGCCTACTGGAACGTCAATCACGTGCAGATCGCCATGCCGTTCGCCGTGTCGACCCCGATTCTCTATTACAACGAGAATGCCTTCACCAAGGCCGGGCTCAATCCCAACTCCCCACCTCTCACGCTGCCCCAGATGACGGCAGACGCCAAGGCGCTGAAGACCTCGGGCAGCGGCATGGGTCTGGTGCTGGACCCGTGGCACCTCGAGACCTGGCTGTCGACGGCCAATACGCCGTTCGTCAACAACAGCAACGGGCGATCGGCGCGGGCCACCCAGGCCATCTTCAACGGGCCCAACGCCAAGACGACATTCACCGATCTCGACCAGATGGTGAAATCCGGTGATGCCACCACCAATCCGTCCAGCGGACCGAACGCGTTCGACAACTTGCTCGGGATCGGCAGCGGCAAGTACGGGATGACCATTGACACGTCGGCCGCGCTGGGGACGATCACCCAACTCCTCACCGGTGGGTCCTATCCCAACGTCAAACTCGGCATCGGGCCCTTTCCGGTCCTGAGCTCCTCAATCCGCGGTGGGATCGAACCGGGCGGGTCCGGCGTCTACATCTCGGACAAGGTGCCGGCGGTCGACCAAGCCGCCGCATGGACGTTCGTCCAGTACCTCGACAACACGCAGAGCCAAGCCACCTGGGCGGCCGGGACGGGGTACATCCCGGTCCGCCAGTCATCGGCCCAGACCTCGACCATCCAGCATCTCTGGGCCACCGACCCCGGATACAAGGTGGCCTACACCCAGTTGGTCAACGGCGTGAATGACCCGGCGTCATCGGGCTCGGTGATCGGGCCCTACCCCGACGTGCGCACTGACATCCTCACGGCGGAGGAGAACATGTTCGTCACCTCGACCTCCCCGGCCACCGCCCTCTCCAGCGCCCAGACGGCCGCGAACACCACTCTCAGTCAGTACAACCAGCGATTGGGCTGATCGGGCTCGACGCCCCGAGGCCGGCGATCGGACATAGCCTGGAAGCGAACCGCCGAGACCCGGGAGGGACCATGGGCATCTTTTCACGTGCACACGACATTGCGCAGGCCAAGGCCAACAAGGCCCTCGATGCGGCCGAGAAGCCGGACGAGATGCTCGATCTCTCGTACGAAAAGATGCTCGAGCAGATCACCCAGGTCCGCCGGGCGTTGGTCGACCTGGCGGGCTCACGCAAGAGCATCGAATTGCACGAGCAGCAGTTCCAGCACACCATCGACCACCTGCAGGATCAGGCCAAAGCGGCCCTCGGGCAGGGCCGGGAGGACCTGGCCAAGGAGGCGTTGTCCCGCAAGGCGGCGGCGCAGCAGCAGATCGACGAGATGGAACCGCAGCGGGCCCAGCTGGTGGACGAAGAGGCCAAGCTCAGCAAGACCCTCGATGCGTTGCAGAAGCGAGTCAACGAATTCCGGACCCAGAAGGAAACGATGAAGGCGCAGTACACGGCGGCCAAGGCCATCTCCTCGGTCGACGAGAGCACGGCAGGCATCTCCAAGTCGTTCAACGACTCCGGGGCCACCCTCCAGCGGGCCCAGGACAAGATCGCCACCATGCAGGCCCGGTCGGGTGCGCTCGACGAATTGCTCGAGTCCGGCGTCCTCGAAGACGTCGGGGGCGGCGGCGACGACATCCAAAAGGAGCTCGACAAGGTGGGAAACGATGCCTCGGTCGACAGCGAGCTCGCTGCCCTCAAGGCCGAGCTGGGCACCGGTGCTCCCGAGCCGGAGGCGTTGGCGGCGGCCCCCGAGGCCGCCCCCGAGGCTGCCCCGGAGGCGGCCTCTCCCCCCAGTAGCTGAAAAGCTGCGCCACTGACCAGGAAAGCTCGGGGGAACCTCGGAGCGCGGGGAGCCCGGGCGGTCAGCGCTGCGGGGCGGTCACGAAGTTGGCGATGGCCCGGCCGAGTTCCGGGCCCTTGTCCTCTTGGAGAAAGTGCCCGGCGCCTTCGATCACCGTGTGAGCCTGGCCCGCCGCGCCCGGTGCGGCTCCCCGGAGCACGGCCTCCCAGCCCTGCGTCGCCGGATCACCGTCGGAGAAGGCGGTGAGCAGGGGACCGTCGAAGGTGCGGAGTGCGTCGAGGGAGCGTCGGTTCTGCCGGGCGCACTCGCTCCCCGGCGTCAGTCCCATGAGAAGGGGCAATTGGCGGGCGCCGGCGCAGAACGTCTCGTCGGGATAGGGGGCGTCGTAGGCGTCGAGCACATCGCGCGGAATTTCCGTGCGCGTCGCTCCCTGGACGAAGAGGCTCGGGCGAAACTCCGCCAGCTCCTGGGTCATGCGCTGATAATCGAGCAGCGCGGGCTCGACGGCCACCCGGCCGTCACTCATGGTGTGACAGGCCCACGTCAACGCGCCGGCCAGTGAGGCGTCGGCGGTGTGGAGCGCGGTGTTCGCCGCCACCACGCCGGCGAACCGCTCGGGCTCCTCGGCCAGGGCACCGAAACCGATTGGCCCGCCCCAGTCCTGCACCACGAGCGTGATGCCCGTGAGGCCCGTCGCTCCGAGGAAGTCCAGGAGCCATTGCGTGTGGCCTCGCACCGAATAGGCGGCGCCACGGCACGGCTTGTCCGAGCGGCCGAAGCCGATGAAATCCGGTGCGATCGCCCGGTGGCCCCGCGCTGTGAGCTCCGGGATGACCGTCCGGTAGAGATACGACCAGGTGGGCTGTCCGTGGAGCAGCAACACCGGCTGTCCGCCCTTGGGCCCCACGTCGACGTAGTGCAGGCGTAGACCCGACCCCACGGTGACGTAGTTGGGCTCGAACGGGTAGTCGGGTAGGTCGGTGAAGCGCTCGTCCGGCGTACGGGCCACGTCCATCCGCCAATCCTGCCCCGAGTTGGCTCTGGGTCGAGCCACGGGTGATTGCGTCCCCGCCGCCGGCCTGATCTACTCCCGGCCATGGGCACCACGCACTGCGATGTGGCCGTCGTCGGCGGAGGTTTGGTGGGGCTCTCGCTGGCGTTCGAGCTGGCCGGTGGCGGGGCCTCGGTGACCGTCGTTGACGCCGGCTTCCCCGGACGGGCCACCGACGCGGGGGCGGGCATCTTGTCCCCCGACACGTCGGCCGACGCCGATCGGGACTCGTTCGAGTTCGCACTCGGGGCGGCTGCCCATTATCCGACCCTGTTGGCGCAGCTCGGGGCCGAGGGCATCGATACCGATGGGACCGGCTACGCCCGCTGCGGGCTGCTCTCGGTCGGTCTGCGGCCCCATGAGGACGCGTGGTTCCAGCCCTTTGTCGACCTGGTCACCGCCCGCTCGGCCGATGTGGTCTCGGAAATCACGACCAGCACGTCGGAGAATCTCTTCCCGCCGCTGGGCTCGGTGCACCGGGTGCTTCACTGCACCAGCGCCGCCCGGGTTGATGGTCGTGGTTTGGCCGAGGCCCTACGGCGGGGCGCACAGGCCCGCGGTGTCCAAATGCTGTCGGGAACCGTCCGCGGGGTCAGTGGTGCATCGACCGGCGAGCACGGGAGCACCGTGGGTCGAGTTGACGTGGAGGGGGCCGACGACGTGCGCTGTGGCGCCCTCGCCGTGGCCGGTGGCGCGTGGAGTGCGTCGATGGGGGAGTGGCTGAACAGCCCATTGCCGATCGTCCCCACCAAAGGCCAGATCGTGCACCTGGGGGTTCCGGGCCCGACCGAGAGCTGGCCCATTGTCCAGCCACTGCTCACGCACTATCTGGTTCCCTGGCCGGGTGGTCGGGTGGCCTGCGGCGGGACCTTCGAAGTCGGGGCGGGTTTCGATACCGGCGTGACCGCGGCCGGGCTGCACGAGCTCCTCCGGGAATGCCTCATCGTGGCTCCGGGACTGGCCGACGCGCGGTACCTCCAGACCCGGGTCGGACTCCGCCCGACCTCACCCGACGACCGCCCCGTGGCCGGCAGCGTCCCCGGCTGGGACAACGTATGGGTGGCCACGGGGCACGGGGCTAGCGGCCTCCTGCTCGGGCCCTACACCGCCAAACGGCTGGCCGAAGAGATTGGCGGCACCGCCGACGGGACGACGTCCGCCTTCTGGCCCACCCTCAGCCCGGCGCGTTTTGGCGAATCCGCTGCGGGTCGGGTCAGGAGGTGACGGTGCTGCCGTGGGGCTGATCCGGGTTGGTGAGCCACGCCCGGGCTTCGGCCAGCTTGGCGACCCCTTCGGGCGTGGACTTGCCGCCGATGGCGTCGAGCAGTCGTTCATCGAGGGCGCTCAGGAGTTCTTCGATGGTGGCCATGGCCCCATGCTGGCACGGTCGACGGAGGAGAATGCCCACAGTTGGGGGCAGCCCAGGCATTAGGTTCGTTGAGCGGTGGCGACGACGGAGACCGCAACGAGGACGTCGGCTGGGTCCGAGTGCATCCAACTCGTCGGGCACCCCGAGGCCCGGCACCTCAGGCGGGATCGGCGCTCGGTCATACTTCGGATGTGGATCGGCCTCGTTGGCGCCCGGAACGCCACGCCAGCTCCTCCTTGCAGCCCGGCCAAGCCTCCTCCGCCGCCCCACCACCACCACCACCACCCGGAGAACGAGGCTGATGCCATGAAGGGCACACTGACGCAGGGAGGTCAGACGTTCGAGGCCACCAACCGGGACATCCTGGACGCGCTGGCGGGTAAGAACTTCTTCTGGCTCGACCTCGATGACGCCGAGGCCGATGGCATGGTGGGCGAGCTCCTCACGAACCACTTCGGCTTTCACCCCCTGGCCGTGCAGGCGGCCGAACGTTTTTCCCAGCGACCCCGCATCGACGATTACGACGGTTTCAGCTACATGGTCACCCGGGGCGCCGATCCCGAGAGGACCGGCCAGGCCGAGGTGCACTGCTTCTGGACCGACACCTACGTGGTGACCGTGCACCGGGGAGAATGCCCGGCCCTGCAGCATGTGCGCGAGCGGATGGGACGACATCGGGCCGCCGAGGTGGCGTCGCCCCAGATCGTGGTCGTCTATCTCGTCGTCGACGCGTTGGTCGAGAGTTTCTTCCCGGTGCTCTCCGATTTCGACGACCGGATCGATGCTCTCGAAGACGACATCCTCGCCGCCCCGACCGAGGCACAGCTGGGCGTGCTGTTCGAAATGAAGCGGAGCCTGATGGAGATGCGCAAGGCCATCACACCGCAACGGGACATGATGGCCAGCATCAGTTCCAGGTCGACGGACGTGCCCGGGATGACCGATGGAGCGGCGCATTATTTCCGGGACCTCTATGACCACCTGATCCGGTTGGCCGACCAGGTCGACAGTTACCGCGACCTCCTCGGCAGCGTGATGGACACCCACCTCTCCACCGTGTCGAACCGGCTCAACGTGGTGATGAAGCAGCTGGCCATCATCGCCACCGTGTTCCTGCCCTTGAGCTGGCTCACCGGATTCTTCGGGCAGAACTTCAGCTTTCTGGTCACGCACATCGCTCCGGCGTGGACCTTCTTCGTCGTCGGCATCGGCACCGAGCTGGTCGCTGTGGCGTTGCTGTTCATGTTGTTCAAGCGCCGCGGCTGGCTGGGCGGCCCGACCGTCTAACTCCAGCCCGACCGTCCAGAGCGGATCGCGCCCGAACTCGGGGTCGCCCAGGCTCCGGGCCCGAGCCCGTAGCTCGAGGTTCAGGGCAGGGGCTCGGGGCAGGCCGGGAGATTGGGCGGGCGCTGGCCACTGTGGGCTTCAAAGTCCGACCACCAGGCTTCGCAGCCATCAGGCACCGGGAAGCCCAACTGCTTGCGTCGTTCGATCACGCGGGCGATCTCGTGCTTCAGCTGGCGCAGCAGCGCCAGGGTGCCGGCATCGGCCTGGGCGCCGGCCGAGGGCGCCGTCCACAGGGATTCTTCCAGGTGCCACGCCTGCAGGCGGGCCCCGATGAGGTGATGGGTCTGGGCCGCCATGTCGGCGACCAGCGTGGCATCGCCCGTCGCCAGGATGTCGGCCGCGCGGAGCCATCCGTAGTCCTTGTTGATACGCAGGAGTCCGGGCTGGACCTCGAAGAGGCCGACGACGTCGACGATGGGATCGATGGTGGTCAAGGTCACCCCTTCGGGCAGCGTGGTGGCCAGGTTCTCGCGCTGACGTTCGGCCATGCCGATCACGCCCATGGCACGGATCCCGACCTGGGCCGCCTGGCTCTCGGTGAAGTTCCGCTCTTCCCGGGGTATCTCCAGCGGCATGGCCACCACGGCGATGATGCGGGTGGCCCCGAGTTGCACGGCGGCCCGGACCGGAATGATCTGGAGAACGCCACCGTCGACGTAGTCGTCGTCGGCCAGGTGGCGCGGTGGGAAGACCAGGGGCACGCTGGCCGACGCCAATGCGCCCTCGACCAGATCGACCGGGCCGCCCGCCGGTCCGGGGGCCGGCGTGCGGGCGTCCTCTTCGACAATGGTGCCGGCCTCGGTGACGTAGCGCAGGACACCCGCCCGCAGGGCGACCACGGCCAGGCGCAGCTCCAGGCCGGGCCGGCCGACGAGGGCCCGGTCGACCGGGCGGATCCCGCTCTGACCGCCGTGGCGCAGCGCGTCGGCCAGGGGTTCGAGGGTGAGCACGGAGCTCCCGCTGGTGCGGACCAGCCGGCGGGCCCGGGGCAGACGGTGCACCGCACCGGCGGCCATTCGGAACATCCGGCGGTGGCGCTGGCGCCGGAGTTTGCGGGCGGCCCGGCGCTGGGCCCGCGGCGAAGGCGTGCCACCGATCGGTATGTCGATCCCGTACCCCGGCATGGCCTCGTTCAAGGTGGGCGGAAGGGGCGTCCCCTGGGTGACGGCGAACTGGACCGAGCGCCCCAGGGCCGTCCCCTTGAGCGCGCGCAACCAGGCCTGCTCACCGAAGACGTGCTCGGGCCGGGTCATGGCCACGATGTCGTCCTCGATCTCCTGCACCCGTTGGGCGAACTCGGCGTGGGTGCGCGCCTGGGCCAGCACGGTGGCGGCGATGGCGCCGGCCGACGTGGCGGTCACGATGTCCGGGGTGATGTGCTCCATCCCGACCAGGTACTGCAGCGCGCCGGCCTCGAAGGACCCCTTGGTCCCGCCGCCGGCCAGGACGAACGCGGTGGGGCCGACCGTTCCCTCAGTCATGGCCGCGAGTCTGGCATCGCCGGGGCACCACTGTCAGCCACCCGCCGCCGCCGTGACCACCTCGACCTGACTGCCGGCCCGGACCAGGGTGCTGGGCCACTCGGAGCGGGGGACCACGGCGCGGTCCACCGCCACGGCGATCCCCTTGGCCTCGGCGCCGTCGGTCAGGAGGGCCACCACATCGGCGACGGTGCTGCCCGGGGCCACGGTGAGCCGATCGCCGTTGACCACGACGGTGAGCTGGTTCAGCTGGTTCACGGCCCGGCCAGGAGGTCCACCACGGCGCTCGCCGTGAAAGGTGCGAGCAGGATCCCGTTGCGGTAGTGACCGGTGGCCACGGCCACGTCGGCCAGCTCGGTCCATCCGACGATGGGTGCGTTGTCGGGCGTGGCCGGGCGCAGGCCGGCCTGGGCCTCGAGGAGGGCGAGCTCGTCGATGCCCGGGACCACGGTGCGGGCGTCATCGAGCAATTGGTGGACGGCCCCGGCTTGGACCGACGTGTCCATTCCCTTCTCTTCCATGGTCGCCCCCACCACCACCGACCCGTCCCGCCGGGGGACGAGGTAGATCGAGCGGCCGTGCACCAGCGCGCGCACGGTGCGCGACAGGACCGGCGCCGGTCCGGTGGCGCCCAGCCGCACGATGTGGCCCTTGACCGGCCGGATGGGCGGCAGACCGGCGCCGGTCAGGCCGCCGATCGCGGACGTGGCGACGCCGGCCGCCAGCAGGACGCGATCGCCCGACACCGTTGCGCCACCTCGCAGGCTGACCGACGGCCCGGGGCCCAGCGCGGCCACCGAGTCCTCGATCATCTCCACCCCGGTGCGGTGGCAGGCCACGACCAGCGCACCCAGCAGGGCACGGTTGTCGACCTGGTGGTCGCCCGGGACGTCGATCCCTCCACGGAGCGCGGGGGTCAGCGAGGGCACCAACGCCCGGCACTGCGTGGCCGAACGGCGGTGGGCCACGCACCCCAGCGCGTGCTGGTAGGCCAGGAGGTCGTCGAGGGCGGCCCGATCCGACGCGTCCACCGCCACGGTGAGCGTGCCGGACTGGTCGAAGCCGATGTCGAGCCCCGAGTCGTGCTCGAGGGCCGTGGCGAAGTCCTTCCAGAGGGCGACGCCGGCCAGGAGGAGAGAGGTGAGGGCCGCCTCACCGAATTGCGCCTCGGTGACCGGGGCCAACATCCCGGCCGCCACCCAGGAGGCACCGTCCCGGCCCGGAACCGGGGAGACCAGGGTGACCCCGTGGCCCGCCTGGGCCAGCTTGTAGGCACTGGAGAGCCCGATGACGCCGCCACCCACCACCAGGACCCGATCGACCACGTTGATCAGCCTAGGAGGGCCGGTCGTGTATTCTTTTCTTTCCACTTCTGGGCCAGCGCCGTCCCGGTCGTACGTTCGATTTCCTCCCCCTTTTTCTAAGGACGACGATGGCACCCGGCCTCTACGACGCGTCAAATGAACACGACGCTTGCGGCGTCGGCATGGTGGCGGACCTCCAGGGCCGGCCCGACCACGACATCGTGGACAAGGGCCTCACCGTGCTCGAGCGGCTGGCCCATCGCGGCGCTTCGGGCGCCGAGGTGGAGACCGGCGACGGGGCCGGCATTCTCGTGCAGGTGCCGCACCGCTTCCTGGCGGGCGCGGCGCGTGACGCGGGCTTCGAGTTGCCCGACGCCGGGCACTATGCCGTCGGGATGGTCTTCCTGCCCACCGACGAGGACGACGCCGACAAGGCCAAGCGCACGGTGGAGACGTTGGCTGCCGAGGAGGGTCTCCGCGTCCTGGGATGGCGGGTGGTGCCGATCCAGACCGACGGCGTGGGCCGCACCGCGCTCGGGGCCATGCCCGAGATCGCCCAGGTGTTCGTCACCCCGGTCGACGAAGGCCGCGACACCATGGCCCTCGAGCGCATGGCGTTCGTGTTGCGCAAGCGGGCCGAGCACGTGCTCGACGGCGTCTACTTCCCCTCGCTCTCGGCCCGGACGTTGGTCTACAAGGGGATGCTGACCTCAGAGCAACTGCGCCAGTTCTTTCCCGACCTGCGCGACCCGACGTTCGAGTCCGGACTGGCCCTGGTGCACTCGCGTTTCTCCACCAACACCTTCCCCAGCTGGCCCCTGGCCCATCCGTACCGCTATCTGGCCCACAACGGCGAGATCAACACGGTGGCCGGCAACCGCAACTGGATGCGGGCCCGGGAGGCGCTCCTCTCCACCTCGCTCATCGAGGGGGACCTGGACCGCATCTACCCGATCTGCACCCCCGGGGCCAGCGACTCGGCCAGCTTCGACGAGGTGCTCGAGCTGCTGCACCTCGGCGGCCGGTCCCTGGCCCATTCGGTGCTGATGATGATCCCCGAGGCGTGGGAGAACCACGCCACCATGGACCAGGACCGGCGGGCCTTCTACCGGTACCACGCCTCGCTCATGGAGCCCTGGGACGGACCCGCCGCCGTGTGCTTCACCGACGGCACCGTGGTCGGCGCCGTGCTCGACCGGAACGGCCTCCGCCCCGCCCGCTACTGGGTCACCGACGACGGGCTGGTCGTCCTGGCCTCGGAGGTGGGCGTGCTCGACATCGCCCCCGAACGCATCGTTCGCAAGGGACGCCTCCAACCCGGGCGCATGTTCCTGGTCGACACGGCCAAGGGCCGCCTGGTCGACGACGACGAGATCAAGGCCGAATTGTCCGCCGAGCACCCCTACGGCGAGTGGCTGGCCGACGACCAGATCGCGCTCAGTGAGTTGCCGGCCCGCACCATGCTCACCCCCCAGCACGGCCGGGTGGTGACCCAGCAGCGGCTCTTCGGCTACACCACCGAGGAGCTGCGGGTGATTCTGGCCCCCATGGCCCAGACGGGTGGGGAGCCGTTGGGCTCCATGGGCTCGGATGCCTCCATCGCCGTGCTGTCGGACCGCTCGCGCATGCTCTACGACTACTTCACCCAACTCTTCGCCCAGGTGACCAACCCGCCCCTCGACGCCATCCGGGAAGAGCTGGTCACCTCGCTCGGAGCCACCATCGGGCCCGAGGGCAACCTGCTGCACGCCCGGCCCGGAAGTTGCCGGCAGATCCTGCTGCCCCAGCCGGTCATCGACCGCGACGACCTGGCCAAGTTGCTCTACGTCAACGAGCAGGGCGAGACGCCCGGCTTTGCGGCCTTCGCCATCGACGGCTTGTTCGAGGTGGGTGAGGCCGGCAAGGCCGGCGCGGCCACCGCAGCCGGCGGCGCGGCCCTCGCCCGCGCCATCGAAGTGGTGCGGCGCCGGGTGTCCGAGGCCATCGCCGGGGGAGCGAACCTCATCGTGCTCTCGGACCGCAACGCCACCGAGGAGTGGGCCCCGATCCCTTCCCTGTTGTTGGTCTCGGCCGTGCACCATCACCTGGTGCGCGAGAAGACGCGCACCCAGGTCGGCCTGGTGGTCGAGACCGGCGACGCCCGCGAGGTGCACCACATGGCGCTGCTCATCGGGTACGGCGCCGCCGCCGTCAACCCGTACCTGGCGCTCGACAGCATCGACGACATGATCGCCGGCGGCCTGCTCGAAGGCGTGTCCCCGCGCCAGGCCCGGCGCAACTACATGAAAGCCGCCTGCAAGGGTGTCCTCAAGGTCATGTCCAAGATGGGGGTCTCCACCGTGGCCTCCTATACGGGCGCCCAGGTCTTCGAGGCCATCGGGCTCGATGCGGCCATGGTCGACGAGTACTTCACCGGCACGGCCAGCCGCATCGGAGGCGTCGGCCTCTCCGTGCTGGCGGCCGAGGTGGCCACCCGGCACCGCATGGCCTACGAGGCCCGGCCCACCGAGCGGGCGCACCGCGAACTCGAGGTCGGCGGGGAGTACCAGTGGAGGCGCGAGGGGGAGTACCACCTCTTCAATCCCAAGACGGTCTTCAAGCTGCAGCACGCCACCCGGTCGAAGCAGTACCGCATCTTCAAGGAGTACACCGCCGCGGTCGACGGCCAGGCCGAGCAACTGGCCACGCTGCGCGGCCTGCTGCGGCTGGGGGTGGCCGAGGGCGGTCCCATCCCGCTCGATGAGGTCGAGCCGGCGTCGGCCATCATGGCCCGCTTCTCCACCGGGGCCATGTCCTACGGCTCCATCTCCGCCGAGGCGCACGAGACTCTGGCTATCGCCATGAACCGGATCGGTGGGCGGTCCAACACCGGCGAGGGCGGTGAGGACGCCGAGCGCTACACCCCGGACGACAACGGCGACCTGCGCCGCAGTGCCATCAAGCAGGTGGCGTCGGGCCGCTTCGGGGTGACCGGCGAGTACCTGGTCAACGCCGACGACCTGCAGATCAAGATCTCCCAGGGGGCCAAGCCCGGGGAGGGAGGGCAGCTGCCGGGAAAGAAGGTCCATCCCTGGATCGCCCGCACCCGAAATTCCACGCCGGGGGTGGAGCTGATCTCGCCCCCGCCCCACCACGACATCTACTCCATCGAGGACATCGCCCAGCTGATCCACGACCTCAAGTCGGCCAATCCGCTGGCCCGGGTCCACGTGAAGCTGGTGGCCGAGGTCGGCGTGGGCACGGTGGCGGCCGGGGTGGCCAAGGCCCACTCCGACGTGGTGCTGATCTCGGGCCACGACGGTGGCACCGGTGCGGCCCCGCTGACCTCGTTGAAGCACGCCGGCATCCCCTGGGAGATCGGCCTGGCCGAGACCCAGCAGACGCTGCTGGCCAACGGATTGCGTGACCGGATCGTGGTGCAGGTCGACGGGCAGCTCAAGACCGGTCGGGACGTCATCATCGGTGCGTTGCTCGGGGCCGAGGAGTACGGCTTCGCCACGGCGCCGCTGGTGGTCTCGGGCTGCATCATGATGCGGGTCTGCCACCTCGATACGTGCCCGGTCGGCATCGCCACCCAGGACCCCGTGCTCCGGGCCAAGTACAGCGGGAAGCCCGAGTTCGTCGAGACCTTCTTCGAGTACATCGCCGAGGAGGTGCGCGAGCACCTGGCTGCGCTGGGCCTGCGATCCATGGAGGAGGCCATCGGCCGGGTGGACCTGCTCGACAGCGAAGGGGCCGTGGCCCACTGGAAGGCGGCCGGGCTCGACCTGAGCCCGGTGCTGACCATGCCCGACGTGCCCGAGGGCATGTCCCGGCACCAGGCCCGGTGCCAGGACCACGGCCTGGAAAAGGCCCTGGACCACCAATTCCTCGCCGCCTGCGCGCCGGCGCTGGACGACGGGACCCTGGTGTCGGTCTCCCTGCCCATCACCAATGTCGACCGCACGGTGGGCACCCTGCTCGGTTCGGAGATCAGCCGCCGCTTCGGCGCGGCCGGGCTGGCCGACGACACCATCTCGTTGACCTTCACCGGTTCGGCCGGCCAGAGCTTCGGTGCCTTCGTGCCGTCGGGCGTGACCATGCGCCTCTTCGGTGACGCCAACGACTACTTCGGCAAGGGCCTCTCGGGCGGGCGCCTCATCGTGCGGCCGCCGGTCGAGAGCACCTTCGCCGCCGAGGAGCAGATCATCGCCGGCAACGTCATCCTCTACGGCGCCACCGGCGGCGAGGTGTTCATCCGCGGGCAGGTGGGGGAGCGCTTCTGTGTCCGCAACTCGGGCGCCGTCGCCGTCGTCGAGGGCGTGGGCGACCACGGGTGCGAGTACATGACCGGTGGTCGGGTGATTGTCCTCGGTCCGACCGGGCGCAACTTCGGGGCCGGCATGTCGGGCGGGATCGCCTATGTCTACGATCCGGCGCGCACGTTCGGGCAGCGGGTCAACCCCGCCCTGGTCGAGGTCGAGCCGCTCAGCGGCGAGGACACCTTCCTGGTGCGCTCGCTGATCGAGCGCCACGGCCTCGAGACCGATTCCGCCGTGGCGGCGCGCCTGCTCGAGAACTGGGGCGTCGAGATGCTCGAGTTCGTCAAGGTCATGCCGCGCGACTACCGGCGCATTCTCGAAGCCACCCGGGCGGCCGAAATGGCCGAAGCGAACGGTGCGAACGGAGCGCCCGAAGCGAACGGTCGCCCCGTCGAGGGGACCGTGATGGAGGCCTCCCGTGGCTAGGCCCGCGGCGCCAACAGCGATGGGCAAGGTCACCTCCCGTGGGTAAGCCCACCGGCTTCATGGAGTTCGACCGTCACCTGCCCCGTCGGCGGCCGGTCAAGGTGCGCCTGCGCGACTGGCGCGAGGTCTACGAGCCCTTCGGCACCGAAGCGACCCAGGAGCAGGGCGCCCGCTGTATGGACTGCGGCATCCCCTTCTGCCACGACGGCTGCCCCCTGGGGAACCTCATCCCCGAGTGGAACGACCTGGTGTTCCGTGATGACTGGCCGGAGGCCATTGAGCGCCTGCACGCCACCAACAACTTCCCTGAGTTCACCGGCCGTCTCTGCCCCGCCCCCTGTGAGGCGTCGTGCGTCCTCGGGATCAACGAAGACCCGGTGACCATTGAACGCATCGAGTACGAGATCGTCGAGCGGGCCTTTGCCGAAGGGTGGGTGGCCCCGGTGGTGGCCGAGCGGGCCACCGGCAAGACCGTGGCCGTGATCGGCTCGGGCCCCGCCGGATTGGCCGCGGCGCAGCAATTGGCCCGCGCCGGCCACGCCGTCACCGTGTTCGAGCGGGCCGAGAAGCCGGGGGGCCTGCTGCGCTACGGCATCCCCGAGTTCAAGATGGAGAAGGCCGTGCTGGACCGGCGCCTGACCCAGATGGAGGCCGAGGGGATCACCTTCGTCTGCTCGACAGCGGTCGGGCACGTCTCACCTCCGGGTTCTGACGCCAGGCCCACCGCCGAGGCCGATTCCGGCGCTCCCAAACGCGGGCCCGAGTCCGTTCCCGACTCCGAGCCCGACTCCGTGGCCGAGCCCGGCGAGGAGCGGGGTCAGGGCACGGCCTGCGCCCCCGACGTCACGGTCCGCTCGGCCGCGGACGTGCGGGCCGGGTTCGATGCCGTGGTGCTGGCCGGTGGGGCCACGCTGCCCCGCGACCTGCCCGTACCGGGGCGGTCATTGGACGGGGTGCACCTGGCCCTGGAGTATCTCAAGCCCTCGAACCTGGTCCAGGAGGGCGCGCTGGCGGCCTCGCCGATCACCGCTCGGGGCAAGCACGTGATCATCATCGGCGGTGGCGACACCGGAGCCGACTGTCTGGGCACCGTCCACCGTCAGGGCGCTGCCTCGGTGCACCAGCTCGAGATCATGCCCCAGCCACCGAGCGACCGGCTGGCCGAGAACCCGTGGCCCATCTGGCCCCTCATCCTGCGCACGTCCGCCGCCCACGAAGAAGGCGGAGAGCGCCTGTTCGCCGTCACCACCACCGAGTTCGTCGACGACGGCAGTGGCGCCGTGCGGGCGCTGCGTGGGCACGAGGTCGAGACCAGCCTGGATGGAGGGCGCCCGGTGTTCGAGCCCGTGGCCGGGAGCGAGTTCGAGCTCCCGTGCCAGCTGGTGTTGCTGGCCATGGGCTTCATCGGCACCGAGCGGCGGGGGATCGTGGGGGAGCTGGGCATCGAGGTGAGCGATCGCGGCTCGGTGGCCGCCGACGACGACTGGGCCACCAACGTCGACGGGGTGTTCGTGTGCGGCGACCAGACCCGCGGCCAGAGCCTGATCGTCTGGGCCATCGCCGAGGGCCGCTCGGCCGCCGCCGCCGTTGACCGCTGGTTGGTGGGCCAGACGTCGCTGCCCGCCCCGATCGTCCCGGGTCAATTGGCCCTACGGTAGGTTCGTGCCGACCCACGACCTGGGCCCGATCACCCTCTACGCCGAGCGGTCCGGCACCGGGCCGCGGCTGCTCTTCATCTCGGGGACCGGGGGCGATCTGCGCAACAAGCCGTCCGTGTTCAGCGGCCCGCTCGGGACACGCTTCGAGATCCTGGCCTACGACCAGCGTGGCCTCGGCCAGTCGGCCGTGCCCGACGGGCCCTACACCATGGCCGACTACGCCGACGATGCGGCTGACCTGCTCAAGCAGGTCGGCTGGGAGAGCTGTGTGGTCATGGGCGTCTCCTTCGGCGGCATGGTGGCCCAGGAACTGGTGATCCGCTTTCCCGAACTGGTGCGGCGACTGGTCTTGGCCTGCACCTCGTCGGGCGGGGCCGGTGGCGCCTCCATCCCCTTCACCGAGCTCGAGCAGCTCGAGGGCATGGCCCGGGTTGAGCGGCAGCTCGAACTGATGGACACCCGTTGGAGCCCCGAGCGTCGCCTTACCCATCAGGCGGAGTGGCAGACGATGGTCGAGGCGATGACGGCGTACGGGCGCGACGGCGATCCGTCGTCAGCTCGAGCCAAGGGCTCAGCCCTGCAGCTCGAGGCCCGGAGCCATCACGACACCTGGGATCGCCTCGGCCAGATCAGCTGCCGCACCCTGATCTGCGCCGGCCGCTACGACGGCATCGCTCCGCCCGAGAACAGTGAGCGCATGGCGTCGCGGATTCCCGGCGCGGCGCTCGAGTGCTTCGAGGGCGGTCATCAGTTCCTCTGGCAGGACCGGCGGGCTTTCGACCGGATCATCGAGTTCCTGAACGCGTAGCGGGGGAGCCGGGCTGGGGTCCGGGGCTCACCTACGACCGGTAGCCGTCCTCGACCACACGTCGGTGTTCGGTGGGCGGCGGGCTCGTGCGAGCGTCATGGAACTGAAATGGAACTCCAAGGATCATGCCAGGAAGTCCTCAGATCAGGGACAGTCCGATCTGTCACGTTTGTGGCATGGACGGAATCATGTTGGAGTCGTGTCACAGCACCT
The DNA here is from genome assembly GCA_963821755.1 of uncultured Acidimicrobiaceae bacterium. GTDB lineage: Bacteria > Actinomycetota > Acidimicrobiia > Acidimicrobiales > RAAP-2 > Bog-473. The sequence goes on along the minus strand of CAWGEX010000003.1, from coordinate 461,255 downwards.
GGATCATTGACCCCGATCGGATGCGGTTCCGTCGCATCCTCAAGGATCTCTCCGTCGAGGGACACGCCGTCACCACGAACTGGCGGCCCTACTATCACTTCCAATTCGATCCCCAGGGTGAGACGTTCACCGTCTCACTCAACCCGGATGGAAGCCGGCGGATCCAATCGTGGCGGCACAACGAAGACTGCGTGCAGTGCGCCGGGCACGTGACCGCGGAGCTGTCCCTGGCCGACCTGCGCCGGGCTGTGGCGATTTGAGGAGAGTGTCCTTTGAGGAGAGTCTCTAGATGGACGAGACGTTGGAGCGGCCCGGGGCTGGGTTGAGCGTCGGTGAAGTGTGCCGAACTGTCCCACCCTTCCGGCAGACGGGGCACCTCGGCAGCAAACCTTACGTGCCCTGATTGCGCTCCAAGAAGCCGTACATATGGACATAGCTGCCAACGACCCTGTGCTCGTAGTCGATGTACAGCGGCCCACCACGGCTTCCGGGCGTGCCCGCCATTCCGGTGTGCCAATGGACGGCGGACCCCCGGTTCCAGGCGTCCGTCACATCGAGTCGGGCCGAGCTCGGTGATGGCACCTTGCCCTCGATCGTCGCCTCAAGGATCGTGAAGGTGGCGTTGGCCTCATAGTTCACCGTCCGGACCGATCCCTGCGACTTCCACGTGAACGACGCCCCCAGACCCTGCCTGGGGAAGTACGAGGGTGCGGTCCAGGACGAATTGCCCCTGGACGGTCCGACACAAAACCCCGTGCCGTTGTCGAACGAGCTGCAAACGGCTCCAGCGGTCGGGGGGCCTTGATGGACGGTGATGTCGATATGGCACAGCTGTACCGCCTCGCGACCGCACTCGGGCACGGGCTGATCCCGATTCGAAGACGCACCTGCCCCGGTCGCTGCCAACGCCGCAAGCCCCGCCACGAGTGCCACGGCCGCCGTCATCACCAGAACTCCTCGCGCCCTCGTGGCTACCAATGTGTACAACATCGAATACGTAGATGCGACCGGCCGCATCACCGGCGGGACCTTCGACCTCGAGCGCGGCCGCCCCGAGGTAACCGCTCGACGAAGCGATCAGCAGCGGGTTCGAACGGAGACGTCGCATCTCGGATGTCAAGAATGGGTGCGACGGACAGCAAGGGCACGAAGCATCCACCAAGGAGATGAATATCCGGCGCCACGGGAATTCAGGATACGCCCCGTCACACACAAGGACCATGGGCCAAATGGACCACAACTGGAATGGAGCGACAGCGCTCTGTTGTACCGAAGTGTCCCACCGTCCTGGCGTTACGGAGACAGTGCCTCGACTGGCCCTGCTCAGGTCTGCGTCGGGCGAAACTGACTTGGGCTGCTACCCATGGGCGAACCATGGCCAAGTACCAAGTCCCACCGATTAGTCCCACAAGACAGGCGATGGCACCCACCACCCCGATGACCAGAGTCGCGTGGACAATGAGAAGCGAGAGGGTCGAGAAAGGGATTGCGACTGAAGAACATCCCAACGCGAGGAGCCATCGACCCTTGGACACGTGGGCGACTCGGCAAGCAAGTGAGGGACGCACGAGCAGGTCCAGGAATCCCCATGCGGAGACAACGAAAGCTCCCGTGACGAAGACGGCCACGATCGTCGCGCTCACGGTTCCTGCGGTTGCCAGCATGTGGATCTCCGACCGTCTGGAAAGGTCTCCAACAGTTTCCCACGAACGGACTGCCTGGCTCCACTACTCGGCAGTAGGGATACCGACGGGGGTGCCACAGGGCAGCCTGCCGTTGCACAGGTCTGGACTTCCGCCATACCGTGGAGTCACGTGGCTGACCGGAACGCAGGGAGCTTCCAGTGCGACAACTGCGGACGCAAACTGACTCATGGGGTGGTGGCCGTTGGTGGTCCGACTCCACCTGACGCTCTGGAGAAGCGTCCGCCACCTCCTTGTCGTCATTGCCGAGGAACGTCGTGGACGAGAATTGGTGACGCACCCGACCCGGATTCGCCTCCCTCGCCTCTGCCATAGGAGTCACACTCCCGGCGTACCGGGGCGTCTGGCCCACTCCGGGCGTAGCCTTGCCATGTGACGACAATGGCAGAGCGGCTTCAGGGAGCGCGGATCAGGATCGATGGCGCCTGTCAGGCGGTCCGGGGAGACCGAGGAGCGTCACCGGTGCTTGTGGCGGTGGTCGACGAATTCGCCAAGAAGGCGGCAAAGGCAGCCGGGTCGCTGGACGAACGCACGGCCGTAGTTGAGCTTGAGCAGGCAGGCGACAGTGCAAAGGCGGCAGTGGAGGCGGACCCGGGCGTGTCGCCCGCTACCCGGGACGCCGTCTTAGAGGCACATCTCGCCATCTGTATCGCCAAGGGAAAACTCGATCGCTAGAAATGGCTAGCCAGCCTGGGCGACTGAGTTACGGGGTCAAGGACCACTCTCAACCCACTAGCCCGAAAAGCTACCCCAAGTCCGGCGATCTGCGTCAGGCTGGCGTCTGTGGATGCCAGCGAAGGATGCGACGGTCTGACAGCGCGACCTCTGGCCCAGGAACGTTCGAGGTTGTTCGACCAGCAAGCCGAGGCCTACGACCGGTTCCGACCGACCTATCCCGATGCGGTGATCGATGAGCTGCTTGGTCCGGTGCCTGCGGGCCTGGACGTTCTCGACGTGGGATGTGGCACCGGCATCGCTTCGAGGCAGATGGCCCAGCGTGACGCCAAGGTGCTGGGGGTGGAACTCGCTCCACGAATGGCGGAGATCGCCCGCGGCCATGGGGTCGAAGTAGAGATCGCTGCCTTCGAAGGCTGGGACGCTGCTGGTCGCACTTTCGACCGGGTGACTTCGGCGCAGGCCTGGCACTGGCTCGACCTGCCTATCGCCACCGCGAAGGCCGCCTCTGTGCTGCGGCCGGGGGGCAGGCTTGGTCTGATCTGGAACGCGGGTTGTCAGCCCGATGATCTGGCCGATGCTCTCGAGGAGGTGTACGCGAGTGTCGTGCCACGCGGCGGCCACCGTCTGTTCCGTGGGTATGCGGCCAATCGGTCATCCGACGTGAAGACCGGCCTCGGCTCGGAGATCGACGCCGTCTCAGCGGTGCCCGACTTCGGTGCGCCGACAGAGAAGTGGTTCCCATGGACGCAGGCCTACCAGCGGGATGAGTGGCTGGACCAGCTTGTCTCACGCAGCGACCATGCCGCCCTCGAACCAGCCGTCCGAGACCGCCTGTTCGAAGCCATCGGCGCGGCCATCGACGATCAGGGCGGCTCGTTCGTCATGAACTTCGAGACCGTCTTGATCACCGCGACTCGGCTGGGGTAGACCCGAGACCGCCGGTCACCGGAACCACGACACCGTTCCGATGCTCGGGGGCCGGCACCACTCGAAGTAGTCCGGGCAGTACGTTGGCGCTTGTCGATAAAGTCGCAGGCTGGTCTCCAGGACTACCTACGCACTCCAGATGGGCTGGGCACAGCCCACGGGAGGCGCTACCCGCGGAGGCGCCGTCCCACGCGATCGTGCGCCGGCGTCACGAGCACGGAGGAAACGATATGTCACACGTACGCCGTTTCGACCACGTTGGCATCACTGTCGCCGACCTTGATCCCGCGACGCAGTTCTTTGTCGCTTTGGGGCTGGAGATCGAGGGAAGGACGTTCGTGGAGGGCGAATTCATAGACACCGTCATCGGCATCCCGGGATCAAGAACCGAAATCGTGATGCTTCGACCTCCGGACAACGGGACAGGCGTCGAGCTCTCTAGCTTCGTTCGGCCTAGCTGCGTGCCGGGCTCACCGGCCGCTATGGCCAACGAGGTCGGCTTACGAAGCGTCGCTTTCCAGGTTCATGACCTGGACGCCTCCGTCGACCAGGCGACGTCCGCCGGCTACGGGTTGGTGGGCGGAATCGGCGAGTACGAGGGCTCTTGGCGGATGGCCTACGTCCGGGGCCCCGAGGGGATCATCGTTGCGCTTGCCCAGCCCATCGGCTGACAATCTCGGCGTTCGGGGAAACGCCTGGCAGACTTGCCAAGGCCGGGAGGACTTCTCCCCTCAGATACGGCGATGACTTTGGTGACCGGTAAACGTCAAATGGAAGACACGGCTCTGAGCAGTGTCGCCGGACTACCAGAATGGAGAGACGAAGTGGACATCATCAACTTGGGTGCAACGGACGGGCTGCCCCCAGTGAACTGGGCGAACGTGGTCGAGAAACTCGATGCCGGATCGCCGCCGGCTCCCGACGCCCACAACGCTCGCACGACGTGGCTCTCGACGGTGAACGAGGACGGAAGCCCGCACGTGACGGCGGTCGGTGCGCTCTGGCTGGACGGGTGCTTTTGGTTCCAGACCGGATCTGGAACTCGCAAGAGGCGCAACGTCGCCCGCGACCGACGATGTTCGATCGCGGTGTCGATTCGCGATGCAGATGTCGTCGCCGAAGGCGAGGCAGAGCGGGAGACCGACCCGGCCACACTGACGCGCCTCGCCAAGGCCTGGGCGGATCAGGGGTGGCCCGCCGAACTGGATGAGACCGGGGCTGGTATCACTGCCCCGTTCAACGCACCGTCGCAGGGACCACCGCCGTGGAACGTATTTCGCATCAAGCCACATTCGGTGACCGTGGCACTGGGCACCGAGCCGGGCGGGCTGACTCGCTTCAGGTTCTAACCTCAGGCCCGCGAGGGGCTTGCCCGGCCTCGCCGATTGAGGGGTTGCCCGAGTTGAGCGACTAGCCCGAAAGTGCGGTACGAGGGCATGTCGGCCACGAGGCTCTGGGGGGGGAGCCCGAGAACGTTCCGTAGGGGGTGGCGCCTGACCCGCCTCCCCTACAGTGCCGTACATGGATCTCACCACCACGACCCAGTGGCAGGCGCTCGAGACGCACTTCAGCGACGTCGGCAACCGGCACCTGCGCGAGCTCTTCGCCGACGACACCGAGCGGGCCGCCCGCCTCACCGCCAGCGCCGGCGATCTGGTGCTCGATTACTCCAAGCACCGAGTCACCGACGAGACGATGCGACTCCTGCTGGGCGTGGCCCGAACCGCCGGGGTGGAGGCGCGTCGCGACGCCATGTTCGCCGGCGAACACATCAACACCACCGAGGATCGGGCCGTCCTCCATATCGCGCTGCGTCTGCCTGAAGGTGAGCCGCTCTCGGTGGACGGACAGGATGTCGCCGGCGACGTGCACGCCGTGTTGGGCCGGATGGGCGATCTTTCCGACCGTATCCGCTCTGGTACCTGGGTCGGCGCCACCGGGGAGCGCATCCGGGCCGTCGTCAACATCGGCATCGGCGGCTCGGACCTGGGACCGGCCATGGCCACCGAGGCCTTGGCCGACTACGCCTCGCCCGACTTGATCAGCCGGTTCGTCTCCAATGTCGATCCGGTCGACCTGTACGCAGCGACCCACGACCTCGATCCGGCCACCACCCTCTTCGTGGTCAGCTCCAAGACCTTCACCACCCTCGAGACCCTGACCAATGCCGCCGCGGCCCGGGACTGGCTGTTGGCCGGCCTGGGCGCCGCGGGCGACAAGAGCGCGGTGGCCAAGCACTTCATCGCCGTGTCGACCAACGAGCCGGGCGTGAGGGAATTCGGTATCGACCCCGACAACATGCTCGGGTTCTGGGACTGGGTGGGCGGGCGCTACTCCTACGACTCGGCCATCGGCTTCTCGCTCATGGTGGCCATCGGGCGTGAGCACTTCGCCCAGATGCTGGCTGGATTCCACACCATCGACACCCATTTCAAGACCACGCCCCTGGAGGAGAACCTGCCGGTCCTCCAGGGCATGCTCAATGTCTGGTACAACAATTTCTTTGGCGCCCAGACCCACGCCGTGCTGCCCTACAGCCATCGATTGGCCCGGTTCCCGGCTTATCTGCAGCAGCTCACAATGGAATCGAACGGCAAGTCGGTCCGGCTCGACGGCACCGCCGTGGAGGGCCAGACGGGCGAGATCTTCTGGGGGGCGCCGGGCACCAACGGCCAGCACGCCTTCTACCAACTGATTCACCAGGGGACCAAGCTGATCCCGGCCGACTTCATCGCCTTCGCCGAGGGCACGCACGAAACGGGCAGTCAGCAGGACCTCCTCATGGCCAACTGCCTGGCCCAGTCCAAGGCCCTCGCCTTTGGGAAGACGGCCGAGGAGATCGCCGCCGAGGGCACCCCGGCTGACGTCATACCGCACAAGGTGATGCCCGGTAACCGCCCCAGTTCGACCATTGTGGCGCCCAAGCTCACGCCCTCGGTGCTGGGTCAACTGGTGGCGCTCTACGAACACACCGTCTTTGTCGAGGGCGCCGTCTGGGGCATCGACTCCTTCGACCAGTGGGGGGTCGAGCTGGGCAAGGTGATGGCCAAGGAGCTGGCTCCCGTCCTCAGCGCCGATGCTGCTCCCGATCTGGAGGGGCAGGATGCTTCGACCGCCGGCCTGGTGCGCCTGTACCGTCAGCTGCGCGGTCGTTCGATCTAGCCGAGCGTTGCCGCCCACCTGGCCCCGACGGCCGATCCGTTCCGTGTCCAATGGCCCGCGTGACCTGTTGCCCGGGCCGGCATGACCGGGCCGAGCGACCTGGGAGCCGGCCTTGACCCGCTCATCGCCCTGCTCTCGGAGGCTGGATTCGTCGCGGCCGAAGAGGAGGCGCGCGAGCTGTCGGCCCGGGCGGCCGGCGATGTCGAGCTCCTCGATGCCCTCGTCCAGCGTCGCTTGACCGGCGAGCCGCTGGCGTGGGTCACCGGACGGGCCTCCTTCTGCGGCATGGAAGTCCTGGTCGATCCCGGGGTCTACGTCCCCCGCTGGCAGAGCGAGCCGCTGGCCCGCCGAGCCGTGGAACGACTGCCGGCGACCGGCACCGCGGTCGATCTCTGCACGGGGTCCGGGGCCATCGCCAAGGTCCTGTCGGTGGAACGCCCCGAAGCGCTGGTTGTGGCCACGGACCTCGATCAGCTGGCGGTCGCCTGCGCCACGGCCAACGGCGTCGCCGTTTCTCGCGGTGACCTGTTCGATCCGTTGCCGAGCTCACTCGAAGGAAGCGTCGACGTTGTGGTCAGCGTCGTGCCGTACGTGCCGACTCCCCAGCTGGCCTTCCTACCGCACGACACCCTGGCCTTCGAATCGTCGCGGTCCTACGACGGTGGACCCGACGGCATGGCCATACTCCGTCGCGCCGTGGCCGGGGCCCGCCGCTTCCTCCGGCCCGGGGGAGTGCTCCTGCTCGAGCTGGGCGGTGAGCAGGCCGGCCAACTCGCCCCCGACCTGGCTCGTCTCGCCTACGTCGATATCGTCATGCTCTTCGACGAGGACGGGGACGCCCGCGGCATCGAAGCGACGGCTGTGTCCTCTGGCTGACGGCCGGGTCGACGCCGGCGACGCCCGCTTGACGGAGGCGGTTGAAAACATGGCCGCGTGAAGTGCGGGAGCTAAGGTCGTCCGGTGCGGCGAATCTCAGGGGGGGTGCTATTGACCCTTGGGGCCGTGCTCCTCGCCGCGTGCTCGAGCAGCCCCAGCACGCCATCGGCCCGACCGAACAACCCGACCACGACCACCTCGTTCCCGCAGACCACGACGAGCACCACGACAAAGGCGGCGCCGACCACCACGACGGCACCGACCACCACGACCACCAGGCCGCCCGTCACCACGACGACGGGGGCACGCGTGGCCACGACCACGACCACCAAGGCGGGCGGGTCCACTACCACGACCACGTCGGGCGGGAAGAACTGGTCCGGTAAGACCATCACGTTCGGTGCCGTGTTCTCCATCACGGGGAGCGGCGAACCATACGGCCGATCACAGGTCCAAGGGGTCAACCTCGCCCTCGACCAGATCAACGCGGCCGGCGGGATCAACGGCGCGCACCTCAACCTGTCGATCTCCGACGACGCCTCGGACCCCACGACCGCCGCCGCCAACATGACGACACTGGCCAATCGCGGCGCGCTCGCCGTGCTCGGGCCGACCTTCACGAACTCCGCCTACGTGGCCGACCCGGTGGCCGACATGCTCGGCGTGCCCGTCCTGGCCGTGAGCAACACGGGACCGGGCATCGTCGGCAACTGCTCGTATCCGTGCACCTGGATCTTCCGGGACTCGCTCGGTGAGGCCACGGGCATCCCGGTCAACGTCGACACGTACCTCGGAAGGGCGCATCCGAAGAAGGCCGTGGTGATTGCCCCATCGGGGGACGCGTACGGAGCACAGACCGGCCAACTGGCCACCAATGCGTTCACGACCGCCGGCGTGAGCGCCGGCCCCCCGGTGATCGTGCCGGTCACCGAGCCGGCGCTCGGCCAGGCTGTCGCGGCCGCTCTCGCCTCGAAGCCGGGGGTCCTGATGGTCACCGCCTCCTCGCCCACGGTGGCGAGCGGCATCATCACCGATGCCCGGAAGAGCGCATTCACGGGGGCAATCCTTGGAGGCAACGCGTTCAATTCGCCGGCTGTAGCCAAGGCTGCCGGCAGTGCCGGGCGCAACGCGCAGTCGTCCGCCGGGTGGTATTCCGGCGACCCATCGCCGACCAACACCTCGTTTGTCTCGAGCTTTCGGTCCAGGTATGGCGCTCCTCCCGACCAGTTCGCGGCCCAGGCCTTCACCGGTGTCAAGCTGCTGGCCGCCGCCGCCAAGAACGCTCCGTTGGGCTTCACCAATGTCGCGGCGGACCGGGCCGCCTTCAAGGTCTCACTAGAGGCCGTCTCCCTGCAGACGCCGCTCGGACCGTTCAGGTTCACGGCCGACCACGACGTGTACCAGCCGGTGTGGGTGGTCGCCATGAATGGCAGGGGAGGGTACCGGCTCGTGACGGAGGTCCCGCCCTCCCAGACTCAGGGCACGACGGGCACGACGGGCACGACGGGCACTTCAGCTTCCTGAGCAGCGTCGTTGGCGGTCGACCGTCCAGGTCCAGCGTCGGATCCCGCAGGCACGTGTCCCGAGGGCAGCGCTAGCCAGGACTCGGTGCGCAGAAACTCACGAACCGCTCAGGTACAAGAAGCCGTACCCCTCGTCGCGCACCACCACCTGTGCCTCCGCGAGGGCCACGTCCCAGTCCCCTCGAACCGCGGGGTCGGACTCCTCCATACCGTGGTCGGCAACCAGGAAGAAGGCGGTGTCTTCCCACACCCCGGCCTGCTCGACCCTCTCCAAGATGCGACCCAGCCGGGCGTCGCTGTCCCGCACGGCGCTCGCCGCCATCTCCGAGTACGGGCCGCCCTCGTGGAACGCCGAGTCGGTCAGGGTGAAGTTGACCCACGTGAAGACGGGTGGTTCACCCCCACCGTCAGTCCAGACGCGGTGGAACTGCTCGACGGCCGTGTGGTCCACCCGCGACGCCCACCGGTAGTCCTTGCTTGGCCTGACGAACCGTGCGGTGGCGTCGGGCAGGTCGTCGGGTCCGGGGGCAGGCGGCGGCAGCTCGCCGTTGCGCACGAGGCCGAACGTCGAGTAGTCGGCCCCGGCGTCGCAGGGTTCGTTGATCGAGGCGGTGGTCCCGGGACGCAGACGCCTGGCCGCGTGATGCATGGTCTGCACTCCAGAGTTGAGCCACTGCATGGAGTTCGCCCACGTCGCCGGCGAGTTGGTGATGACCTGCGCCCCGGTGCGCCGGTCGATCCAGGCATTGTGGAGGATCCCGTGGTGGCCTGGGTGGCTGCCGGTGAGGATCGTTGTGTGGTTGGCGAGGGTCACGGTCGGGAGCGATGCCAGCGCCCCGTACCGGCAGGCCGTGCCCTCGCCGATCAGGCGCGCCACGTTCGGGGCCTCGCCCCGACCGGCAAGGTCGTAGAGCACGTTGGGGTTGGTCCCGTCCCAGAGAATCCCGATCAGATACCGGGCCCGGCCCGGGCCCTCGAGCAGGGAATCGATCACCGACCCGTCCTGGTAGGAGAGCAGCTGCCGGTCGGGGTCGTGATCGGCCGCGAGCAGCCGCAGCATCGTCGGCGCCACGTCGGTGAGCCGGCAGCCGATATCGGCCATTCCGAGCCTTGTCACCCCGGCGCCGGCGACGATGAAGGGTGCCCTCGCCTGTACCACGCCCAGCGATCCATGTTCCCCGAGGTGCCCGCCCTGGTCGGCCCAGTTGTGCGACGCACTGTGGATCACGCAGAGGTCGGGCGCAGACGGATGGTCGAAAAGCTGGGCGAACTGTTCGAACGCGTGGGGATAGCTGTTGTGGCGCCGACTCGGATGCGGCGTGGCCCGCTCGGCCTCAAGTCCGACGAAGCGCCTCTGGTCCTGCACCGCGAGCGGGTTCTGACCAGTGGCCGACTCGATCCAGAAGCCGCCATCCGCGCCGGCGTCGCGGCGGAACCGCACGGATCCCTCGGCCGAGGCGACTTCGTAGGCGCCATCGGCCCTCGACCAGCCGACCATGTCGACGATGGGCTCGAGGTCGCGGCTCAAAAGCACCTGGAGGGCCCGGTCACGTTGGCCGGTGGTCGCCGGGACGAGGGCGCTCATACACGAAGCGTAGGCCCGACGCCCGCTTGGCATTCGACTCGAGCGCTTTGGACCGCCGAGGAGCCCTCGACCTGCCCCGAAGGGTCGAGGTTTCTCGAGGTCCCGGTGTTCGGGCGAAATGTGGCGGGCGACGGGTTGGTCTGCACCGTGCTGATATTGAGTTCACTGCTCGAGGATCTCAAGGAGCCAGCCCGGTCCAACCACGCCGGCTCCTAGGACCTCAGCCCGCCGCCGTAGTTCGCGATCCGCCGTGACGAGTGTGACCTCTTGATCAGAGGCGTTTGAGGCGACATCAATGATCGTGTCGTCACCGCTGCCCGCAGCGTGAAGGACCGTGACGCCGTTGGCGTCGCCATCCGGGACGCCCCTGCGAGCCTGGCCTTCCAGGACCACGACGACAGGTTGGGCGAGCCGTCCCGAGTCAACAGCCGCCCTGACCTGGTCCACGAACGTCCGGGCGGCTCCTGCTCGGTCCCGCCACCAGCCGGTCGGACGAGACCCGACCACATTTGCTGCATCAATGAGTAGCACTCCTCCATTTTGATCGTCTTGCGAATCACGGGGCGCCGTTTCCGTCGGCGTTCAGGCGTTCACCCCGCCCGGCGTACCGGGATAGCAATCCGAACGACACACCCATTTGAAGTTCCAGGCCAGATGGTGCACGGAGCCGGCAGACCTGAGCGCCCGGTCTGTGGCAAGTCGAGTCAACTGCGGACACGAAGCCGCCATTGTGACTACGGTGCGGTTCCGACCATGGGGGAAGTCATGACGACAGAGGTGATCGTCGGCCGAGAAGCCGGTAGGAGGTGCGGCCATCGGCGCATCGCACGCGGTATCGCAGCAGCCCTCAGTCTGAGCGTCGTTCTCGTGGGGTGCCGTGGACTACCCAGCTCAGCGTCGTCCACATCCTCCGGCAGTTCGACGCCGACGACAACTTCACACGCCTTCTCAGGAATCACCGTAACCGGGCCCGTTCGAGTCGGTTCTCCCACCTTCAACAACACCCTCTATGGCACAAGTTTCGACCTGTCAAAGGTCGGTTACGAGAAGTCGCAGTTCTTCCTTTCGGGCACCGCTCACTCCTATGTGCCAGCGCAGCCCCTGACGAGCGACGGGAAGTGGAAGATCACGACTGGCGTGAGCGCGCCGTACAGGACACGGATAGCCGTCTACCGTCCGATCAACCCGAAGAGGTTCAACGGGACCGTCGTGGTCGAGTGGCTCAATGTGAGCGGCGGCACGGACGACGCCCCGGACTGGACGCTGTCCCACAACGAACTGGTCCGCGACGGCTTCGCCTGGGTGGGGGTGTCCGCCCAGCAAGGTCGGTGTCGACGCGGCGAAAACCACCGATCCTGCCGAGTACTCGTCGCTCTCGCACCCAGGCGACAGCTTCTCCTACGACATTTTCTCCCAGGCCGGCCAAGCGGTTCGCGACGACGCAGCGATGATCCTGGCTGGATTGCGGCCGCACACGCTGATTGCGGCCGGTGAGTCGCAGTCGGCCGGACGCCTCATGACGTACATCGATGCGGTGCAGCCGATTGCCCACGTCTTCCAAGGCTTCCTCGTGCACAGCCAGTTTGGTACCGGTGCTTCACTCTCCCAAGCACCGCAGACCAATGTCTCGGCCCCGGCCCCGACGACGATCCGCAGTGACCTCGGCGTTCCGGTGCTCGAGTTCGAGACCGAAACCGACGTCGACAACAGCAACCTGACTGACCGGCTGCACTACGGCAATCCAAAGTGGTTCCGACTCTGGGAGGTCGCAGGCAGCTCGCACTACGACTACTACGGTCTCGCCATCGGTCCCAACGACACCGGCAACGGTCAGGGCGCCGTAGAAAATCTGGCTGCCATGCAGAACCCGACGCGCACTCCCGTGGGTGGTTTCAGCTGCGCCGTTCCCATCAACACCGGTGGAACGCACTGGGCCCTCGACGCCGCGGTCTACTGGCTCAACCGGTGGGTCGTCCATGGGACACCGCCACCTCGGGCCTCCGTCTTGGCGACGACCCACGTTTCGCCGGTGGTGTACCAGCTTGACGCCAACGGAAACGCCATCGGAGGCGTGCGAACTCCACAGGTCGACGCGCCGATCGCTGCACTGGGCAGCCAAGGAAACAGCGGGGGCTTCTGCCTCCTATTCGGCTCCACCGTGCCGTACAGCGCGGCCCATCTGGCCAGCCTCTACAAGAGCCACGGCCAGTTCGTCTCAGCCTGGGCTCGTGCCGTTCGAAGGGACCGCAGCGGATGGGTTCCTGCTCACGGCGGATGGTGTCGAGCTGCTGCACTCGGCAGCTGTTTCACAAGTCGCACGGCCAGCTCGCTGACTCGTTTGGCACTTGCCGGGGCGTCCATGGCGGGGTCACGTCAACCTGCGGGGTACGGCCGCGGTGTCATGCGCCCGAAGGGGCCGGGCTGGCCCACATGATGGGGAATGCATGGTGGTGATCGAGGCGTCGGCTCCCGTGCGGGTTTGTGACAACGGTGGGTGGACCGACACCTGGTTTGGGGGACCGGGACGGGTCTTGAATATCGCAGTGACGCCGGGAGTAGAGGTTTCGATCCGCACGACAGTAGGCCCGGACCCTGTGGTGCTCGACGTGGATACCTTCGGCGACCGGTACTCCATCGTCCCGAGGGCGACCCGGGTCGCCCGCCACCCGCTGCTGGAGGCCGCCATCGACGCGTTCCCACCCCCAAGGGGACTCGCGGTGGAAGTCAGTGTTCGTTCCGGCGTACCAGCTGGTTGCGGCACCGGTACCTCGGCAGCGGTTGCGGTTGCTCTGCTGGGCGGATTGGCCGCGTTGCGCCTGGAGCAACGCTCGCCGCGCGACATCGCCTACGCAGCGCATCGGCTCGAAGTCGACATTCTCGGTGTCCAGAGCGGGATCCAGGACCAGCTGAGCGCGGCGTTCGGCGGGATCAATTACCTCGAAATCGAGGCGTACCCCGAGGCCAGGGTGTACCCGCTGCCCACCTGGGAGGAGCTCAGCCCCCGGCTGACGCTGGTTTTCCTCGGTCGCGCCCACGACTCCTCGGCCGTGCATCGCCAGGTCATCGAGGATGTGGGGAGAAGCGGGTCAGGGGTGTTCTCGCGGTTGCGGGTTGCGGCGGTCGCGGCTCGCGACGCTGTCCTTGCCCGGGATCTCGACGCTCTCGGCCAGGCGATGATCGCCAACACCGAGGCTCAGGGGTCGCTGCATCCTGGGCTTGTGGGTGTGGACGCAAGGCGGGTGATTGAGTGCGCAGCGGCGCAAGGCGCGGTCGGATGGAAGGTCAATGGGGCTGGCGGAGACGGTGGCTCAGTCACGATCTTGAGCGCCACCCGAAAGACCAAAGAGACACTTGAGGATCGCGTCACCGTCTTGGACAAGCGCTATCAGGTGCTGCCCATCCAAATCAGCATGGTCGGGCTCGAGGTCCACGGTGCCCTTTAGCCCCACTGCCCGTTTGGACAGCCTTGCGCATCGTGGCCCCTGCTCAAGCAAGACGGCTCAATCGGGCGAACAACTGCACATGGATCAATTGCGTGAGGCGTTTGGGGCGCCCTAACGCGGCGTTGCGCGGCCTTCACTCTTCATGACCTCGTTGAACTTTTCCCAGCGCATCCGGTAGCGGGTCCGGCCGTTGCCAGGCAACCAGTCGATGGAGCCCTTGCTTACCTGGAGCTCGCCGAGCTTGGCGTCGTCACTCCATACGACGAAGGTCACATCCGAATGGAGCACGAATCGAGTGGGGAGGTCAATAGTCACGTCATGGGTTGCCATGAGTGGACGGTAGCCTCTGGCGCGTCAACAACAGCCATTGGACCGCCAAACCCGAGAGATCCATCGCCATGCCTCACCCCCAAAATCAGCAGGGCGCCGGCAGCCGCTCGGACGGTGACCCCAGTGCCGCGTATTGGGGGCACCAGTTTCACTTTGCCGTCAGCTCGCTCGATAGAGTCCCGAGTGACAGAGGAGGACCGATGGACGAAGGACGCCCGATCTCATACGAGGCCCTGCCGATTGGTGCAGCGGTGCTCAGTTCAACGGATACTCAGTTCGGCACAGTCGAGCACGTCTTGCAGATCCCTGAACTTGATCTTTTCGACGGGATCGCCGTCAAGACGAAGCATGGTCTGCGGTTTGTTGACCGTGACCAGGTGACGGAAATGACGACGACTTTGGTCCGTTGTGCCATAACAGACGAGGAAGCCGCAAATCTTCCGGCGCCAAAGGGTGCACTTGTGCTCCATCCTGATACCGCCCACGACGAAGGCCCCTCCCTCACAGCTCGATTTGGACGCCTTTTTGGTCGGGAGCACTGGAAGGAGTTGGAGTAACGCGCTGCGCCCCGGCCGGCGATGAGGGATAGCTCTGAAGGTCTCGGTCGTGGTTGGATGAAGCCGACAGACCGATTCAAAACCGTTAGACGGAAGCGCTGATGACGGGCAGTGGACCAACCTGATCAATGAGAGCAACCACGTCGAGGTAGGTGTCTTTCCGCGTCACCAAGCCATCGGTCACCGTGATGATGTCAGCGCCGTCGCACGTAAATTCTCTTCCATCGAAAGTGCCAGACATGTCATATTCGAGGGCAAAATGATCGGCGCCCGCGTGCAGCCTCTTGATCTCGAAATGAAGATCGGGCACAAAGGCGAGTAGTGACGAGATCATGTCGCGGACAGCCATTCGGCCAGTCGCCGGATCACCGACCCCATGCATGTGGAACACTGAATCTTGTGAGTGCAATGCAGCAATCACCGCTGGATCAAGATCGGTCCAAGCTTGGTGGTACGACATAGCCAGTTCTTCCACGCTTATGCTCATGGAGCCTCCGTTGTCATTAGCGAGCCGCCAAGATCATCGCGACTAGCGTCTGCACTTCGAACCAAAGAGCCTCGGGTCGCCAGAGACGCACCCGACCCTTATTCCTGGGAACCTCTAGATCGACTTGCGGAACTCGACTCCCTCACCGAGCAGGCGCGTGGTCTCGGTGATGTCGTTCACTGGGATTATCTCGAAATCCAAGTAGGTGCCGAACTTCGCCGGGGCTTCAGCGAGCGAATCTGGATTGTCGGTCTCGACGACGGCGAAACCGCCCGTACCGTCGAGACGACCCAAGAACTGATGGAATGTCTCGTCGGATGGCGGCGACCACTTCCCGAAGACCTCAAGGGTACGAGCCGCCGCAGCTTCATTGTCCGCTGCGGATGCACCGCTCCGGGTTTTCCATGTCACGACAAACTTCATTTGGCCACTCCTCTCATGGGTCGTGCTTTCGTCACGTTGGTCTGGTCTAGCACTGCATTCATCCCGTGCCAACTGGGATTGCGGATGCTGGCCCGATTGGGCGATTGGACGGGTCGCTTGGCGTCGTCACGAGTTGCTGTGAGCCAAAAGGCCGCCGTGTGCCACCGTCCGGGCCAAGAGCCATTGAGGTGTAGGGACGACCATTCATCCGCCGCGGCGGCCAAGGGGCCACGCCCCCCCATACTTCTCGCATGAAGAGCACCTTGTCACCGCCCGCCTAACCGCCGGGCCGGGTCGCACCCACGAAGATCTGGCTGCCAAAGGCGCCCCCGACGGTCGACGGGAACCGGTCCTCCCTGACGTCGGCACCGGTGAACGGGGCGTCGACCATGACGTCGGGGGCCACCACCAGCCCCACGTGTTCGACATCGGCCGTCCCGCCGCCGAAGAAGACCAGATCGCCCGAGGCGGGGGGCACGCCTGCTGGAAGCTGCGGTCCGGCATCGAACTGGTCCTGGGCCACCCGGGGCAAGGCGATGCCGGCCACCTTGTAGGCCGCCTGGACCAGCCCAGAACAGTCAAAGCCGACGCCAGGCGTTTCGCCACCCCAGATGTAGGGAGTGCCGATCTGGGCGATGGCCCATTCGACGGCCACGGTCCGGACCGGACCGGCTGACACCGTGTGCGCTGGGGGCTGGATGTAGGTCTCGGCCAGGTTGAGGACCTCGCTCACGTAGGCCTGGCTGTGGTTGTAGGCGAAGACGGCCGCAGTGAGGGTGGCGCCGCTGCCCGCTCCATTGGCGCACAAATACCGTGCCGCCGCGTAGACGGCATCCGTCGGGTCATAGGGGTTGGGCGGGCTCGCCCCTCCCGGCGGGACCGGCATGTCGTACGCGGCGAACGTGGCCGGCTCGAACTGCATCGGGCCCTCCGCCCCGGCGGCATTGGCACCCGAGTGGACGCCTGGGAGATTCGACGTGCCGTTCCCGGACTCCACCGTACCGATGGCGGCCAACACGGCCCACGACAGGCCGGGGCAGGTGCCGGCCGCCTGCTCGTACAGGGTGAGCATGGCAGGGGGAATCGCACCGGTGGCAGCCGTGCTCGGGCTCGAACCACCGGAGTCGAGGGTGACCATGCCCGCCACCCCGGCCAGCACCACGGCGCCACTGGTGAGGACGCCCGCTGCCACTCCGACGAGGGCGAGAAGGGGGGCAGCCACCCCAGAGAAAGGTCGTTCGGCAGGCACGCGGTGTGCGCACTCGTCATACTTGGAGCCGGATCGGCCAGCGAAAGGACCACGCGATGCGCAGCACCATGCAGGACGCCCCGCTCTTGATCACCGACATCCTCCGCTACGGACTGGCGGTGCACGGGGACAGCCGGGTCATCACGGTCGAGGCCGAGGGTCACCGCTCCGCCACCTTCAATGAGGTGGCCGGCCGGGCCGAGAAGCTGGCCGCCGCCCTGCAACGACTGGGCATCGAGAACGGCGATCGGGTGGGCACGTTCTGCTGGAACAACCAGGGACACCTGGAGGCGTACCTGGCCATCCCGTGCATGGGGGCGGTGCTGCACACCCTCAACGTCAGGCTCCCGGCCGAACAGCTGGCCTACGTGGTCAACCACGCCGAGGACCGGGTCATCATCGTCGATGCGTCGCTGATTCCCCTCCTGGCGGCCATCAAAGACGACCTGAAGACGGTCGAGACGTTCATCGTCGTGGGGGAGGGCGACACGTCGGCGCTGGGGGAGACCCTCTCCTACGAGGAGCTTCTGGCCGCCGAGGAGTCGGGGTTCGAGTGGCCGGTGTTGGACGAGCGCTCGGCGGCAGCCATGTGTTACACCAGCGGCACCACCGGCAACCCCAAGGGCGTGGTGTACTCCCATCGCTCCACCTGGTTGCACACGCAGGCGCTGCAGTCGGCCTCCTCGGTAGGGGTGACCGAGAAGGACCGGATCCTCATCATCGTTCCCATGTTCCACGCCATGGCCTGGGGCACGCCCTACGGGGCGTGGCTGGCCGGGCACCGACATGATCATGCCGCAGATGTTCTTGATGGGGGAGCCGCTGGGCAAGATCTTCAACGAGCTCCACCCGACCCTGGCCTGCGGGGTGCCGACCATCTGGAACGGATTGCTGCATATCGAGTCGGAGGTGGACTTCTCGAGTGTGCGGGGCATTACAGCGGGTGGGGCCGCCGTGCCCCAGTCGCTCATCGAGCAGTTCGAGGAGCGGTTCGGTGCCACGATCATCCAGGGGTGGGGCATGACCGAGACGAGCCCACTGGCTGCGTTCGGCTTGCCGCCGGCCCGGCGCATCGAGGGCCACGACGACATGTACTACAAGATCAAGGCCGGGAGGGTGGTGGCCGGCGTCGAGGTTCGGGTGGTGGCCGAGGACGGCACCGTGTTGCCCAGCGACGGCAAGGCCATCGGGGAGTTCGAGATCCGCGGGCCGTGGGTCACAGGCTCGTACTACAAGGATGAGGATCCCTCGAAGTTCCACGACGGGTGGTTGTGTACCGGTGACGTCGGCACGCTGGACCATCAGGGCTACATGACGATCTCGGACCGCACCAAGGACGTGATCAAGTCGGGCGGTGAGTGGATCTCCTCGGTGGAGCTGGAAAACGCCGTCATGGCCCACCCCGACGTCTTCGAGGCGGCCGTCATTGCCATCCCGGACCCGAAGTGGTCCGAGCGTCCCTTGGTCTGCGTGGTGCTGTCGCCGGGCACGTCGCCGAGCGCCGACGAGCTGCTGGCAATTCCTGGTGGAGCGGGTGCCGCGCTGGTGGCTCCCTGACCAGTGGACCTTCATCGACGAGATCCCCAAGACCAGCGTGGGCAAGTTCGACAAGAAAGTCTTGCGCGCCGCCTTCGCTCACGGGGACTACAGCGTGCAGACGGTCGCCCTGCCCAAGTGAACGCCGCTGGGCGCGACAGTGGCGCCGGCGGTCGTGGTGTGGCGGTGGTGTACCGGTGAGCTCGACCGACGACGCCCTGACCGAACTGGCCGGCGTCTCGAGGGCATGGCGGAGGAGCTGACCGATATGGCGATCGACGCATTGCGTCGGGCGACATCAGGTGATCCCGATTCGGCCGAGGCCGGGGAGGCCCTGGCCGTGGAGCGTCGGATCGTCCGGGCTCGTCGTGCCGTTGAGAAGGCTGTGTCGGTCTTGGGCGAGGGTCGCGGGGGCGGCGCTGGGGGACTCGACGACGGGGCGTAGGGACGGGCTGGCCAATTGGCGCGGTCAGGGTGTTCGGGGCGCCCGATTTATCCAAGAATTGTCCAAGAATTATCCAAGAAATCCTGTACATTTCCCCGATTCGGGCGACGGGATATTACGCCTCTGACGTGGGGTTTTGGCGCCGATCCGGTGTCACAACCCCATGATCCAATGGGACCCGTGGAACTCGAAGATTTCAAAGTGCTCGAAGGAACTAGATGCACTCGAGGAGGCAGTGGATCGCCTGGCCCGATGCGATCTGGCGAACTACGCCGACAGTGACTCGATAGAACGGCTCGAACGGGTCCGCTCCCGCCTCGGGGCCATTGTGACCGGAGCGGTGGCTGAATTCGATGCCTCGGGGGCGTGGGCACCCAGTGGTGCTCGCACCGCCGCCGCCTGGCTGCGGCGCCATTGCCGGCTCCCGAGCAACGAGGCCTCCCGGGAGGTGCGCCGGGGCCGCCAGTGTCGTCAGCTGCCCCACTTCGAAGCAGCCTGGTCGGCCGGTGAGATCGGGGCGGCCTGTGTGGACCTGGTGGCCTCGGTGCGCCGACCGGCTACCGAAGCGGCTCTGGCCCGAGACGAAGAGATGCTGGTGGACTACGCCAAGACGCTGGCCTTCGCCGAGTTCGTCCGGGTGTTGCGCTACTGGGAGCAGCACGCCGACCCCGACGGGGCCGAAGAGGACGCCATGGAGCAACAGGCCCGCCGCGACGTGTACCTGGTGCCGAGCGTGGGCGGCACCTTCCTGGGCAAGATGACCCTCGACCCGATCTCGGGGGCCATTGTCTCTGGTGAGCTCGAACGCCGGGAGCGGGAACTCTTCGAGGCCGACTGGGCCAAGGCCCGAGAGGACCTCGGACGGGACCCTACGGTCGACGAGCTGGGCCGCACCTCGGCGCAGCGCCGGGCCGATGCCCTAGTCGAGATGGCCATCCGCTCGGGCACAGCCCCGGTCGACGGGCGCCGCCCAGCCCCCCTCTTCAGTGTCCTGGTCGACTACCCGACCCTGTCGGGCCGCATCTGCCAGTTGGCCCAAGGGGCCACCGTGATCTCCCCGGGCACCTTGTTGCCCTGGTTGGACGAGGCCTACGTCGAGCGGGCCGTGTTCGCCCCGGGCCGCCGGGTCGAGGTCGGCATCACCTCCCGCTTCTTCACCGGTGCGACTCGCCGGGCCATCGAGCTGCGGGACCAAGAGTGCCAGCACCCCTACTGCGACGAACCGGCCGAGCGCTGTCAGGCCGATCACATCGTCGAGTTCTCCAAAGGTGGGCCGACCTCGCAGGAGAACGGTCAGCTCCTCTGCGGCTTCCACAACCGCCAGCGCAACCAGCGGCCGCCACCTGACGACGGGGACTGACGAGTCGGGGCAATCCGGCCGACCCTCACGGCCGAGTCTAGTCGAACGCTACAGAGTCACTCGCGACAGCGAGGTTGATCAGACGCCCGTGCACTCGTTGATGGCATCGATCAGTAGGCGCAGCCGTGCGAAGTGCCACTTGTCGAAACGAAGGGCCAGGCGTGGGAGTTCGGGATGATCGTTGCTGGAGCGTTCCGGGGGGAAAGCCGCCGTGGATCGGATGGTGCCCCGGGCGACGATGTCGCCGAAGCGGCGGTTGAGGTCGGCCAACTCGGCCTTGCTGGGCGCCACGAGGACCCGGAGGACCAACAGGTCACCCACCCACCGGCAGGAGTGGTAGTTGCGGTAGAAGTGGGCGATTTCCCGGGCCGCCTCTTCGACGGACGTGGTCACCTTGAACAGGGCGAGGTCCTCGGCCGACACCCAGCCGGACGCGATGGCCTGCTCCTGGACGAAGCGCATCCAGCCCTGCCAGTACGTGCCGCCCGGGGTCTCCATCAGCACCACGGGCGCCGGTTCGGCCTTGCCCGTCTGCAGCAAGGTGAGGAGCTCGAAGCATTCATCCTGCGTGCCGAATCCGCCGGGCAGGATCGCGTAGGCATGCGACTCTTTGATCAACATCAGTTTGCGGGTGAAGAAGTACCGCATCTCCACCAACTTCGGGTCCTGGGCGATGAAGGGGTTGGCCCCTTCTTCGTGGGGGAGCCGGATGTTGACCCCGAACGAATGGTCCCGTCCCGCCCCTTCGAGTCCCGCCGCCATGATGCCGGGGCCGGCACCGGTGACCACCATCCAGTCCTGCCTGGGCCATTTTGGTGGCCAGATCGCGGGCGAGCAGATACACCGGATCCTCGGGCTGGGTCCGGGCCGAGCCGAACATGGTCATCTTCCGTATGGCGCGGTAGGGCCGGAAGACCCGGAAGGCCTCGGACATCTCGGCCAGGGCCGCGCTGGCGATCTTCAGGTCACCGACCGACGTCCCCTCCCGAGCCAGATCGCCCAGCGTGCCGATCATGGCCAGCAGTTCCCGGGACTGGGCCGGCGACAGCGTGCGCCCACCGGCCACGGCCTCGAAGGCACTCGAGTACGCCGCCTTCTCGACTTCCCTCTCCGCGTCGCTCTCGGCCTTACCCGGCCCCGCCCCGCCCCGGTCGGCGGGCTCGTTCTGCACCGCGTCGGTCGTCACGTGCTCGATGCGGTTCCCGCCATGGCGTACAGCGTCGAGCGCCGCACCAGCGGACGACCCAGGGGCGCCACCAGGGCCTCGAGTTCCTCGACTCCCATGCGCTGCCCGTGCTTCGCCCCGGCGGCGCGGGAGATGTTCTCGTCCATCAGGGTGCCCCCCAGGTCGTTGGCCCCGGCCTGCAGCAATTGCCGTGAGCCCTCGACCCCCATCTTCACCCAGCTCACCTGGATGTTGTCGATGTCCCCGTGATAGGCGATGCGCGCCACCGAATGCATCAGGAGCGTCTCGCGGAAGGTCGGGCCGC
Organism: uncultured Acidimicrobiaceae bacterium; assembly: GCA_963821755.1. Classification (GTDB taxonomy): domain Bacteria; phylum Actinomycetota; class Acidimicrobiia; order Acidimicrobiales; family RAAP-2; genus Bog-473. The sequence goes on along the minus strand of CAWGEX010000003.1, from coordinate 439,481 downwards.
GCCGGGCTTTGCGTTGCAGGTAGATCGGCGTCGCCATGTGGACGAAGGGGAGCGGCACGAATTCGGTGAACCCGCCGGTCTCGCGCTGCAGGTCCCGGGTGCGCACCATGTGGCGGGCCCAGTGCAGCGGCTGCTCCACCGAGCCGAACATGATGGTGATGTTGGACCGCAGGCCCACCGAGTGCGCCGTGCGGTGCGCCTCCAGCCATTGCTCGGTGTTGATCTTGTCCGGGCAGATCAGGGCGCGGATGTCGTCGTCGAGGATCTCGGCCGCCGTGCCGGGCAGTGTCTTCAGACCGGCCTCCTTCAGGCGCACCAGGTACTCGGCCAGCGGCACCTCGGAACGACGGGCCCCTTCGGTCACCTCGAGGGCGGTGAAGCCGTGGATGTGGATCCGCTCGGACGCCGCCCGGACGGCGCCCAGCACATGGACGTAGTAGTCGCCGTCGAAGTTCGGGTGGATCCCACCCTGCAGGCAGACCTCGGTGGCGCCCTCGGCCTCGGCCTCGGCGACGCGGCGGGTGATCTCATCGAGCTCGAGCAGGTAGGGCGCCCCGCGCAGGTTCAGCGAGAGCGGCCCCTTGGAGAAGGCACAGAACCGGCACTTGAAGGTGCACACATTGGTGTAGTTGATGTTGCGGTTCTGCACGAAGGTGATGGCATCGCCCACCACCTGTCGGCGCAGATCGTCGGCGACCTCGGCCACCATGGGGACCTCGGGCCCGCGGGCCGAGAACAGGGTGACGATCTCGTCGACGCCGACTTCCTGGCCGAGGGCAACGCCGTCGAGCACCTCGGCCACGGGTCCACCCCGACGGTGGCCGCCGGCCTTCGGCGGGGGGCCGGACCCGTCGACCCCATCGACCGCACCGACCGCGTCGAGCAGCCACGGCGGCGCCACCTCGCCGCCGGAGCACCACTCCGCGTCACGGGCCAGGCCCTCGGCATCGGCCACGTCGAGCACCGGGAAACGGAGGCCGGCGTCCAACCACGTCTCGGGATCGTGGGCAAACGACGGGTACACGGTGAGCCGGGCCGCCAGAACATGACCGGCCGACTCGGTGGCCCCGCGCAAGATGTCCAACGCCGGCCAGGCCCGCTCGGGATTCACGTGATCGGCGGTGATGGGGGAGACGCCGCCCCAGTCGTCGATGCCGGCGTGCAGGAGGGGAGCCAGGTCGTCGGAGAGGTTCGGCGGCGCCTGGATGTGGATCTCGGGCGGCAACACCAGGCGAGCCACCGCGATGGCCCAGTGCAGGTCGGCCGGCGGGCACGGTGCGGCCCGGGCCATGGACGTCCCGGCCTTGGGCAGGAAATTCTGCACGATGACTTCCTGGACGTGGCCGAAGCGGGCGTGCGACGCGGCGATGGCCCGCAGGGCCGCCACCTGGCCGGCCCGGTCGTCGCCGATGCCGACCAGGATCCCGGTGGTGAACGGGATGTGCAGCTCGCCGGCGGCATCGAGGGTGGCCGAGGCGGCGGGCCGGGTCCTTGTCGGGGGCGCTGCGGTGGGCCTCGAGGTCGGTGGCCAGGGACTCGACCATCATCCCCTGGCTGGCCGAGACCGGGCGCAGCTGCGCCAGCTCGTCGGGGTAGAGGGCGCCCGCATTGGCGTGCGGGAGGAGGCCGGTCTCCTCCAGGACGAGGCGACAGGCGTGGGCGAGGTACTCCACCGTCGAGGCGAACCCGTTGTCGTCGAGCCACTGGCGGGCCAGCGGGTACCGCAGCTCGGGGCGCTCGCCCAGGGTGAAGAGCGCCTCGTGGCACCCGGCGGCCTGGCCGGCCCGGGCGATGGTGAGGACCTCTTCGGGCAGCAGATACGGCGAGGTCACACGGGCCGGGGCCTTGGCGAACGTGCAGTAGCCGCAGCGGTCGCGGCACAGCATGGTGAGCGGGATGAAGACCTTGGGCGAATAGGTGACCCGCCGGCCGTAGGCCTCGTCGCGCACGGCGCGCGCCAGCGCCGTGAGCTCGGGCAGCGGCGTGTGGAGGAGGTCGGCGTCGGAGAGCATCAGGCCAATCTAGGGGGCGGGGCCGAAAGCGGCGCCGTCCACCAGCCAGATGACCTGGACGGCGCTGACCCGGGCCGCGGGCAGGTCCACCCCCCGGCGCAGTTGGTCCATCGCCTCGCGCTTCTCGTCGCCCGTCACCGTGAAGACGGCACAGCGGGCGGCGTTGATGGCCGGCAGGGTGAGCGTCAGGCGTGGGTGGGGGTTGCGGCCGTTGGGATCGAGCGTGGCCGCCACGAGTTGATCGGGCCCGGCATCGAGCTCGGTCACCCCCGGGAACAGGGAAGCGGTGTGGCCGTCGGGGCCGACGCCCAGATGGATGAGATCGATACCCGGGCCCGCCACCAGACGCTCGATGGTGGCGTGATACTCGGCCGCGCATTGCTCCGGCGGGCCCGCCGTCGGCATGGGCGTGAAGGAGCCGACCGGCCCCACCCGGCTCAAGAGGGTCCTCTGGACGAGGCGCTGATTGGCGTCGGGGTCGTCGGCCGGCACCATGCGTTCGTCGCCCATGTAGACGTCGACCAGCTTCCAGTCCACCGTGGGGGCGGCTCCCGCCCGCGTTCCCGTTCCGGGTCCCGTTCCGGCCGCCAGGTGCTCGTAACACGCTTGTGCGGTGGGCCCGCCCGACAGCACCAGGGAGAAGCGCTCCCCGGGGCGGGCGGCGAACGCTGCCACCACGACGGCCGTGAAGGCGGCGGGGACGTTGGCCACCGGGGCCGTTGGTGCCGTCATTGGGCCGTCATCGAGCAGTCATGGGGCAGTCATGGGGGGCGGGCCGCTTCTCTTCTCGGCCCTCAGCCCGCGGTGGGCGTGCCGGTCTCGAGTCCCTGTTGGCCCGATTCCAGCGTCACGGCATGGCCGCCGAACTGGTTGCGCAGGGCCGAGAGCATTTTGAGTTGGTACGAGTCCGGCTCCTGGGAGGCGAAGCGGGTGAACAACGACGTGGCGATCACCGGCGCCGAGACGCCGCGGTCGATGGCCTCCTGGGCCGTCCAGCGGCCCTCGCCCGAATCGGCCACCACGCCCTTGATGTCGTCGAAGCCGGCCCCGGGACGCAGGGCCCGCTCGGCCAACTCCAGGAGCCAGCTGCGCACCACCGAGCCGTAGCGCCAGATGGAGGCGATCTCGTGCAGGTCGAGGTCGAACTCGCTGGCCTTGCCCATGATCTCGAAGCCCTCGGCGTAGGCCTGCATGAGCCCGTACTCAATACCGTTATGCACCATCTTGACGAAGTGGCCGGCACCGACCGGGCCCACGTGCGCATAGCCGTCCTTGGGCGCCAGCGTCAGGAGGGCGGGCTCGACCACCGCTACCGACTCCTTGGCGCCGCCCACCATCAGGCAGTAGCCCTCGGTGAGGCCCCACACGCCGCCCGACGTCCCGGCGTCGACCAGGCCGACCCCGGTCTTGGCGATCTTGTCGGAGAGGGCGATCCACTCCTTGTAGTTCGAGTTGCCGCCGTCGACGATGACGTCGCCCTTGGAGAACAGTCCGGCCAGCTCCTCCACGGCGTAGTCCGTCACATGGCCGGCCGGGAGCATCACCCAGGCCGCCTTCGGCGCGGTCAGCTTGCCGGCCAGATCCTCCAGGGAGGTGGCTGTCTCGGCGCCCTGGGCCGCCGCCGCCTTGAGCGCCTCCTCGTGCAGGTCGTAGGCCACCACCTCGTGCCCGCCCTTGAGCAGCCGTTCGACCATGTTGGCGCCCATCTTCCCCAGGCCGATCATGCCGATTCTCATGGTTGTTCCTTCCCTTCCTTGGCGGTGCGGTCGGTGCAGTCTGTGCAGTCGGTGCTGTCTTGCAGTCTGGACGGATGGTGCTGCGTCCGTCGTTCAGTCGCTTACTCAATCGATCAGTCGCTCGATCACTCAACCGAACGTGGCGGCTTTGTCGCTCAGTGACTGCAGCAGCTCGTCGAAGGACTTGCCGAAGGAACCAACACCCTCGTCCTCCAGCGTCTGCTCCACGTCGGTCATGTCGATCCCGGCGGCGGCCAATTGGGCCAGGACGCCGGTGGCCTCGTCCGGATCGGCGTCCACCGTGCGGGCCACGGTGCCGTGGTCGTCGAAGGCGGCGATGGTTCCCTCCGGCATGGTGTTCACCGTGGCCGGTCCGATCAGTGAGTCCACGTACAACAGATCGTCGTAGGCCGGGTTCTTGGTCGACGTCGACGCCCACAGCGGGCGCTGCACCCGGGCGCCGTGGTGCGCCAGTGCTTCCCACCGCGCTCCGGAGAAGGCGGCCCGGAAGTGCCGATAGGCCACCCTGGCCTGGGCCACCGCGGCCTTGCCGCGCAGGGCCAATATGGCGGCGTCACCGTTCTCGCCACCGGCCAGCGTCTCCAGGCGACGGTCCACCTCGGTGTCGACCCGGCTCACGAAGAAGGAGGCCACGCTCGCCACCTTGGCCAGTTCGGCGCCGCGACCGGCCGCCACCATCGTCTCGAGGCCGCTGATGTAGGCCTCCATCACCTCGTCGTACCGGTCGATCCCGAAGATCAGCGTCACGTTGATGCTGCGTCCCTCGCCGATCAGGGTATTGATCGACGGCACGCATTCCCGGGTGGCCGGCACCTTGACCAGCAGGTTGGGCTCCTTGATGCGATCGTGCAGCATGCGGGCGTCGCGCACGGTGCCGTCCGTGTCGTGGGCCAGCGCGGGGGAGACCTCCAGCGAGACGAACCCGTCCTCACCGTCGCTGGTGTCATACGTCGGGCGCAGCACCTTGAGACCGTCCTCGATGTCGCTGATCGCCAACTCCCAGTAGGCGCTCTCGACGGTGTGATCCTTCATCAGTGCCTTGAACTGCTCGTCGTAGGTGTCCTGGCCGCTGATCGCCTTGGCCAGGATGGTCGGGTTCGAGGTGATGCCCCGCACCCCCTTCTGCACCAGGTCGGCCAACTTGCCGTCCTGCAGCCAGTCGCGCCGCAGGTTGTCCAACCATGGGCTCTGGCCGGCGATGTCATAGAGATCCTGGAGTCGGGTCATCCTTCTTGCTCCTTTTCCTGGGTGCGGCGAGGTCCTGGGTCCGGCGAGCCTGCGGCTACGACCGGGCGGCCAGCAGGGCCCGGGCCCGCTCCACCACATGGTCGACGGTGAAACCGAATTTCTCCATGTTCACCCCGCCGGGGGCCGAGGCCCCGAAACGGTCGAGGCCGACGGAAGCGTCGGCGTAGCGACTCCAACCGAAGGTCGCCCCCGCCTCCACGCTGAGCGTCGGGACGCCGGGCGGCAGGATCCCGGACACGTACTCCTCGCCCTGCTGCTCGAACCATTCCCAGCACGGCAGCGAGACCACCCGCACCGAGACACCGGACCCTTCGAGCTCCTTGGCCGCGCCGACGCAGTGCTGCACCTCGCTGCCCGTCCCGATCAGCACCAGCTGCGCCGGTCCCGGGCCGGACTCGTCGACCAGGACGTACCCGCCCTTCGCGACGCCCGCCGGGGCCCGCTCGGCCGTGGCATCGAGGACGGGCACGCTCTGGCGGGTGAGCGCCAGGCCGATCGGGCCCGTCGGCCTCGACGGCCAGGAGCCAGGCCTGCGCCGTCTCGTTGGCATCGGCCGGACGGACCACGGTCATCTGCGGCATGGCGCGGAGCGAGGCCAGATGTTCAACCGGCTCGTGGGTCGGACCGTCCTCTCCCACACCGACGGAGTCGTGCGTCCATGAGTAGATGACATGCGCCCCGGAGATCGCCGCCAGGCGCACGGCCGGGCGCATGTAGTCCGAGAAGATGAAGAAGGTGCCGCCGATCGGCAGCACGCCCCCGTGAAGGGCCATCCCGTTCATGGTGGCGCCCATGGCGTGCTCACGGATCCCGTAGTGCAGCTGGGTGCCCCCCGGCGTGGCGGCCGCCTGGAGGTCGGCGCCCTTGAGCGCCACCCCGTTGTTCCCGGTCAGGTCCGCCGATCCGGCCAACAAACCCGGCAGCCCGGACGCCGTGGCGTTGAGGCACTGATTGATGGCCCGGCGCGTGGCCAACTTCGTACCGGCCTCGAAGGTCGGCAGCCCGTCGGCCCAGCCGGGCACGCCACGCCCCGCCTGGGCGGCCTCCCAGGACTGGCGGTCGCCGGTCCAGGCCTCGAAGCGGGCCTGCCATTCGGCCCGGTTGGCCGCGCCGCGGGCGACCTCCTGGCCGTAGAAATCGAGCACCTGATCGGGTATCCAGAAGGACTCGTCGGGCGGGAGCCCCAGGAGGCCCTTGGTCACCTTGATCTCGTCGGCCCCGAACGGCGAGCCGTGCGCGGTCGCCGTATCGGTCAGCTTGGGCGAGGGCCACCCGATGTGGCTGCGCAGGACCAGCAGCGTGGGCTTGGCCTCGGGTCCGTCGGCCGGCTGGGTCATGGCCTCACGGATGGCCGCCTCGAGACCGTCGACGTCGTTGGCCATCTCACCCAGATTGCGTACGTGCCAGCCGTACGCCTCGAAGCGCTCCGGCACGTTGTCGCTGTAGGCCAACTCGGTGGGGCCGTCGATGGTGATGTGATTGTCGTCGTAGAAGGCCAACAGTTTCCCGAGGCCCAAGTGCCCGGCCAGGGACGCCGCTTCGTGGGAGATGCCTTCCATGAAGCAGCCGTCTCCGGCGATCACAAAGGTGCGGTGGTCACACACGTCACGGCCGAAACGGGCCCGGATGAACCGCTCGGCGATGGCCATGCCGACCGCATTGCCGAAGCCCTGGCCCAGGGGACCGGTGGTCACCTCGACTCCGGCCGTGTGCCGGTATTCGGGGTGTCCCGGGGTGCGGCTGCCCCACTGGCGGAACTGGCGGATGTCATCGAGCGAGAGGTCGTACCCGGTCAGGTGCAACATGGAATAGAGCAGGATCGACGCGTGCCCGTTCGAGAGGACGAAACGGTCCCGATCCGGCCACAACGGCTCGTCGGGGTCGTACCGCATGATGCGCGTCCAGAGGACATGGGCCAGCGGCGCCAGGGCCATGGCCGTGCCGGAGTGCCCGGAATTGGCCTGCTCGGGGGCATCCATGGCCAGTCCCCGGATCACGTTGATGCCCAACTCGACCAGAGTCGGATCTTGCACCACCACGGGACGTGCGTTGTCGGTCGCTGTCGGAGCCGGGGCCATAGTCAACCCTACCCATTCTCGGCCTACGCTCACTTGCGATGACACCGTCTCGTCACCGTATGCAAGTACCCCCAAACAGCGATCTCACTCTCGGCATGGTGTGCCTGGACAAAACGACACCGGGACGATGTATCTGGCGCATGACGGCCGACGAGCGCTTCGCCAACCCGGCCGGCATCATGCAGGGGGGGTTCCTGGGCGTGTTCGCCGACTCCGCCATGGGGGCGGCCGCAGTCACCTTCGTCCAGGGGCGCAAGGTCTTCGCCGCCAACGCGGAGATGAAGGTCAGCTTCCTGGCGCCGGTCCCCCCGGGAGCCACCCTCATCTGCACGGCCGAAGTGATCACGGGCGGATCGCGTGTGGCCTTCGTCGAGGCCAGTGTGGTGGCCTTCGACGCCCCTGATCCGCTCCTGGCCACCGACGCCACCGACGCCACCGACGCCACGACCGCCACGGGAACGCCCGCCGCGCCGGCCGGGGCAGCCAGGGCGGCCGGGGAACGCCTGGTGGCCCGGGCCACGTCCACCTACATCTTCCGGGAGCGGGGGTGAGGGGCTGGGTGCTCGGCGGGGCGACCGGTCCAGGCCTTCGTCACCCATGGGTGCTTGCACCGTCGCAGCCCAGAGACCAGGATGACAGGCCACATGGCACGGGCGGGCTCAGACTCAGATAGCGGGATCAGCGGGGTGCGTAAGTCGGGCGGGGACGCCGTGCAACTGACCATCGACTACCTCAAGCAGGAGACGCTGGGGCCGCTCAAGGGCCTTGGCCGCTTCCTGGCCTGGGGCCTGGCCGGGTCAATCGCCATTGCCATCGGCCTCCTGCTGCTCCTCATCGGTGTCCTTCGGCTCCTCCAGGACGAGACGGGAACGAGCTTGACCGGCGATTGGTCGTGGGTACCGTATTTCGTCGTCAGCGCGCTCGGCCTCGCCGTGGTGGGAGTGGCCGCCTGGCGGATCACCGCCGGCCCCGCCCAACGGAAGTTGCCGAAACAGACCGATCGCGCCAAACCACAAGCCACCCAGGAAGGAAGCACCTGATGTCAAGCCGAGGCAATGACCGGCGGCTGATCACCCGCGACGATCTTCGGACCGCCTACGCTCAGGTCGTCGGCGAAGGAGAAGCCACTGCCCGGGCCGAAGCGCCCCGGGCCCTGGCCGTGGTCGGCGCGGTGGGACTGACCCTGCTCACCCTGGCCTTCCTGGCCGGGCGCCGACGGGGCCGGAGCCGGTCGGCCGTCGTCGAGATACGCCGTCTCTAGGTCGTCCGTCGTCCATGGATCTCTTCTTTCGGCGCCTTCTCCGCTCCGCTTTCCGGCGGGGCATGGCCGATCGCAATTGGGCCTGGTTCGTCATCGCCGGGTGCGTCTTAGTCCTGCGCCGCACATTGAGCGACAATCGCGGCCTGGTCTCCTCCGTGAAAATCGCACCCGGAGAGCAAGTGTTGATCTCGGTGCGAGACCGCTCCGCACCGGCCGGCGACACCACGTCGGCCTCCGACGAAGACTGAGTCGTGTGCCGCGCCTCCTCGAAGCGGGGGAGCGGGTGCTCCTGATCGACCCCAAGGAGCGCCGCTACCTACTCACCCTGGTCGCCGCGGCCACGTTCCACACCCACGCCGGCGTGATCGCGCACGACGACATCATCGGTGGCGACGAGGGCCGCACCATCGTCGGATCGACCGGCCGCAAGTTCCTGGTGCTGCGACCGACGCTCAGCGACGTTGTGCTCAAGATGCCCCGGGGGGCCCAGGTGATCTACCCCAAGGACCTGGGCGCCATCCTCATCGCGGCGGACATCGGACCGGGCCAACGCGTGCTCGAAGCCGGGGTCGGATCCGGAGCCCTCTCGATGACCGTGTTGCGGGCCGGCGCCGACGTGGTCGGCTACGAGCTTCGGGAGGACTTCGCGCAACGCGCCATCGCCAACGTCACGGCCACGCTGGGTCCCGGTTCCGCCTACCGGGTCGAGATCCGCGACGTCACCGAGGGTATCGACGAGATCGAACTCGACCGCATCCTGCTCGACATGCCCGAGCCGCACAAGGTCGTCGCGGCCGCGTCAACGGCGCTCAGGCCCGGTGGAATTCTCCTGGCCTATCTCCCCACCATCAATCAGACGGCACTGTTGCGCCAGGCCCTCGACGACGACGACGCCCCGTTCGGGGTGTCGCAAACCCAGGAGATCATCCGTCGCACCTGGCACGTCGAGGCCCGCTCTGTGCGACCCGACCACCGCATGGTGGGCCACACCGGGTTCCTCACGACGGCCCGCCGGCTCAGCGGCTGAGCGAACCCCGCCGGAAAAAAGGGGGAGGAATCGGTAAAGGCCGGAGGGAACGGCAGGTCGTCACTGCAGGGCGGTAGGCACTGCAGCTCGTCCTTCTAGTCCTTCTGGTCCTTGCCTAGTCCTTCTCGATGAAGATGCACTCACCGGGGCATTCCTCGGACGCCTCCACCACGGCCTCTTCGAGGTCGCTCGGCACGTTGGCCATGCCGGCGGAACCGCCCGGCTCGTTCTTGACCGAGTCGTCTTCCTTCACGTAGGCCAGACCGTCGTCCAGAAGGGTGAACACGGCCGGCGCGATCTCCTCGCACAGCCCATCGCCCGTGCAGAGATCCTGGTCGATCCAGACCTTCATGTCGTTGTCTTCTCTCCTCTGTGTGACCACCCGCCGGCCCGCTGGGACCGTACCGAGGCAGCCACAGCTTCGTCAACATGACCCGTCGGACCACTCCATGCTACTCGTCACCCCGTGCCTGCCCGGTCATGGGACCCTCTACACCCGCTGCCCGGCCTTGGCCTGTCGTGGCACCATGTGGACGACAAAGGGGGACATCACAATGGCCGTTGACCGCCGTACCTTCGTGAAAGGCGCCCTGGGAGCGTCGGGTGCCGCGCTCGTTGGGCGGGATGGGGCGAGCCGGCGCGGCCGAGCCCCGGCTCGAATGCCTTCGCCACCGCCAGCAACGCCACCGCCAGCAACGCCAGCGCCACCAGCACCGCCCTGCCGGCGCCCGGGGACTCGGGGATCGAGCACGTGATCGTGGTGATGATGGAGAACCGGAGCTTCGACCACTTCCTCGGCTGGCTGCCCCATGCCGACGGCAGGCAGGCCGGACTGACGTACCCCAACCCGAAGGGCAAGGCCACGGCCACCTACCACCAGAGTCAATTCAACGGCTGCGCCTTCACCGACCCCGACCACTCCTATTCGGGCGGGCGCCTGCAGTTCAACCACGGGAAGATGAACGGGTTTCTGTCCGACCCGGCCAACGACTCCCTCGCCGTCAGCTACTACGAGGCCGCGGACCGGCCCTTCATGAGCAAACTGGCCATGGCGTACACCACGTGCGACCGGTACTTCTGCTCCATCTTGGCCCCGACCTACCCGAACCGCTTCTTCCAGCACGCGGCGCAGACCGATCGCCTCGATGACTCCCTCACCAAATCGACCCTCCCCACCATCTGGGACCAGCTCAACCAGAGCGGCGGCCCGACCGGCCGGTACTACTACGCCGACGTTCCCTTCCTCCTCATGTGGGGGTCTACGTACTCCTCCATCTCCTCCCCGTACTCCCAGTTCCTCAGCGATGCCGCCGCCGGCACCCTGCCCAACGTGTCCTACCTCGACCCGAAGTTCGTCGGCGAGGGGACCGGCACGTCCGCCGACGACCACCCGCTGGCCGACATCCGGGCCGGTGACGCTTTCCTGTCCCAGGTGTTCCACGCGGTGGCATCGGGGCCCGGTTGGGACAAGACCGTGCTCGTCATCAACTACGACGAGTGGGGTGGATTCTTCGACCACGTGACGCCGCCGCGCGTCACCGCCGGCGTGCCGGTGGGTGCCAGCCCCACCACCGGGGTCGACACCGATCTCAACGCACGCGGCGAGGTACTGGCCGGCTTCCGCGTGCCCTGCATCATCGCTTCGCCCTTCACGCGGGCGACCAGCCCGCAGACGGCGGTCTCACACCATTTCTACGACCACACCTCGGTCCTGAAGTTGATCGAGTGGCGCTGGGGACTCAAGCCGCTCAGCCAACGCGATGCCTCGAAGGCGAAGGGTGACCCCGGCAACCTGGCCACCGCCCTGAACTTCGCTCACCCTCAGTCCAAGGTGGCCACCCTGCCGGAGCTGCCCGCGTTCACGCCCGTGGCGTGCGCCCCCTCGTCGACCACCACGACGGAACCGGCGGGCATACAACCGGCGGCCTTCCACAAGAGCTGGGAGGACCTGGCCCGGTCCGAACTCATGAGTTCCTGGGCCTAACGCCGTCGAGTGCCCCGCTGGGTCGCCGTGTGCCGGCCCATGCCGGCGCATGGCGTGCGTAATCCCTGCATAACCCGTACGGCCGGCGCCGCAACGCCGGCGAGCGCCTGCCCCCGCCCCAGGTCCGCGTGGTGTGGGCCAATTCTCCGAGCCGGAGGGTTAGGGTGAACAGCGTGAGCGTCACCCCGGACTCCGACGACCAGGCGGCGCAGGCCGAAGCCCTGCGGGCCGAACTGGCCGACGCCGAGGACGAGATCCACGCGCTCCGGCGCCGCTTGCAGGAGAGCCCCGGCCGCGTCCAGGCCCTCGAGGAGCGCCTGCTCGATTCCAAGGGCCAGCTGGCCCACGCCACCTCGCAGAACGAGAAGCTGACCTTCACCCTGCAGCAGGCCAAGGAGCAGCTGGCCGCGCTGAGAGAAGAAGTCGAGAAGCTGACGCAGCCCCCGGCCGCCTACGGCACCTTCCTGGGGGTCAACGAAGACGGCACGGTCGACGTCTTCTCGAGCGGGCGCAAGATGAGAGTCAGCCTCCACCCCGACATCGACCCGGGCATCATCCGCAAGGGCAATGAGGTGGTGCTGAACGAGTCGTTGAACGTGGTCCTCGTCCGGGACGGGGAGATGAGCGGCGAGGTGGTCACCCTCAAGGAGCGACTGGAGGACGGGCGCCGCTGCGTCGTGTTCGCCCGGGCGGACGAGGAGCGGGTGGCCGAGCTTTCCGAGGAGATGATCGGCGAGAAGCTGCGGGCCGGCGATTCGCTGCTCATGGACGTGCGCAACCAGCTGCTGATCGAGAAGCTCCCGAAGCTCGAGACCGAGGAGCTCGTCCTCGAAGAGGTGCCCGACATCACCTACGACGACGTGGGTGGGCTCGATACGCAGATCGAGGCCATCACCGACGCCGTGGAGCTGCCCTACCTGCACCGCGCGCTCTTCGCCGAGTACTCGCTCCCGGCCCCCAAGGGCATCCTCCTGTACGGTCCGCCCGGATGCGGCAAGACGCTCATCGCCAAGGCGGTGGCCAACTCACTGGCCAAGAAGGTGTCCGAGACCACCGGGAACGCCAACGTGCGGAGCTACTTCCTCAACATCAAGGGGCCCGAGCTCCTCAACAAGTACGTGGGGGAGACCGAGCGCCAGATCCGCCAGGTCTTCCAGCGGGCCCGGGAGAAGGCCGACGAGGGCATGCCGGTCATCGTCTTCTTCGACGAGATGGAGTCGCTCTTCCGCACCCGGGGCACCGGCATCAGCTCCGATATGGAGTCGACGATCGTGCCGCAACTGCTGGCCGAGATCGACGGGGTGGAGTCGCTCCGGGACGTCATCGTCATCGGGGCGTCCAACCGGGAGGACCTGATCGATCCGGCCATCCTGCGCCCGGGCCGGCTCGATGTGAAGATCAAGATCGAACGGCCCAACGAGGAAGCCGCCGCCCAGATCTTCAGCCGCTACCTCACGGCCGACGTGCCGCTGGACGCCGATGAGGTGGGCCGCCTCGGCGGGGGCGACCTCAACAAGGCGGCACTGGCCATCATCGAGCAGACGGTGTCCGAGATGTACCGCGAGGATGACGAGAACCGCTTCCTCGAGGTCACGTACCAGAACGGCGACAAGGAAATCCTCTACTACCGCGACTTCGCTTCGGGCGCCATGATCGAGAACATCGTCCGCCGGGCCAAGAAGCTGGCCATCAAGCGGGTCATCGCCGGTGAGCCCGGCGGCGTCCGCACCTCGGACCTCCTGGAGTCGATCCGCCAGGAGTACAAGGAGAACGAGGACCTGCCCAACACCACCAACCCCGACGACTGGGCCCGGATCTCGGGGAAGAAGGGCGAGCGCATCGTCTACGTCCGCACACTGCTCACCGAGGACAGGGAGGTCACCGGCGGCCGGTCGATCGAGCGGGTGGGTACCGGGCAGTACCTCTAAAGGGCCTAGGGTCGACGCGTGGCCACCATCAAGGTCTGCGGGATCGAGACCGAGTACGGCATTCACTCGCCCGGTCCGGAGCAGAATCCGATTGCCGCCTCCTCGGTGCTGGTCAACGCCTACGCGGCGGATATCGAGCAGAGGATCGGTTGGGACTTCGAGGACGAGACGCCGGGCAACGACGCCCGCGGCTTCGCCCGCGAGGGGTCATTGGCCCCGATGGTCGAGACCCACCTGGCCAACACCGTCCTCACCAACGGCGCCCGCTTCTACGTCGACCACGCCCACCCGGAGTACTCGACCCCCGAGTGCCTGACCCCGCTCGAGTGCCTGGTCTATGACAAGGCCGGCGAGGAGGTCATGCGCCGCTCCATGATCGCCGCCCAGGCGCGTATCCCCGACGTGGCTTCGCCGATCGTCTACAAGAACAACTCCGACGGCAAGGGCAACTCCTACGGCTGCCACGAGAACTACATGATGGACCGGGCCGTCCCGTTCTCCCGGGTGATCGAGGGCGTGGTGCCGCACTTCGTCTCGCGCACCATCTTCACGGGCTCGGGCAAGGTCGGGGTGGAGACGCCGGCGCTCGATGCCGCCACCGTCCACTTCCAGATCTCCCAGCGGGCCGAATTCTTCGAGGAGATCGTCGGGCTCGAGACGACCTTGAAGCGTCCCATCGTCAATACCCGTGACGAGCCCCACGCCGACCCCAAGCGGTTCCGCCGACTCCACGTCATCGTCGGCGACGCCAATCTCTCCGAGGTCGCCACCTTGTTGAAGGTCGGCACGACGGCCATCGTGCTGGCCATGGTCGAAGACGAGGCCGGGCCGGGGCGCGACCTCGCGCTGGCCGATCCGGTGCGGGCCATCCATCAGGTCTCGGCCGACCTCTCCCTGGCCCGCCCGCTGGCCCTGGCCGACGGCAGCACGGCCACCGCGCTCGAGATGCAGTGGGAGATCTTCGGCGCCGCCCGCAAGTACGCCGAGGAGCACGGCCTGGCCGCGCTGGGCGACCAGGGCGACGTCGGTGCGTTGGTCATGCGCCACTGGGAGGCCGTCCTGGAGGGCCTCGAATCCGACCCCGCCTCCCTCTCCGACACGTTGGACTGGGTGGCCAAGCAGCAGCTGCTCCTGGCCTACCAGGAGCGCCACGGGTGCGGCTGGGGCGATCCCCGCCTGGCTGCACTGGCGTTGCAATATCACGACCTGCGCCCGGGCCGCTCCGTCTACCAGCGCCTGGGCCTCCAGCGCCTGGTCACCGTGGCCGAGTCCGACGAGGCCGTCACCGAGCCACCCCGGGGCACCCGTGCCTGGTTCCGGGGGAAATGCCTGGCTCGCTGGCCCGACGCGGTGGTCACGGCCAACTGGGATTCCCTGGTGTTCGACATCGGCACCGATCCGCTGCGGCGCGTCCCTATGATGGATCCCTTGAAGGGGACCGCCGAGCACACGGGCGCGCTGTTGGCCCAGAGCACCAGTCCAGCGGACTTGCTGGAGCGACTCAACTCGTAGGTCGAAGACATGAGAGTCTCACAGGAAGGCGTCTCACACGAAGACGTGACAGTCTCACAAGTGGACGGGAACAGGGCGAACGATGGCAGAACAAGAACAGAAGCGAAAGAACCCGAGCACCTCGGATCGCACCAGCGCCGAGGCCGAGGCCGACGTGGTGGAGCAGGCACCGGCCACCTCGGAGCGCGGTGACAAGATCAAGGCGGAGCTCGACGACCTGCTCGACGAGATCGACGAGGTGTTGGAGGACAACGCCGAGGAGTTCGTCCGCAACTACGTCCAGAAGGGTGGGCAGTAGTCAGCGGTGGCGCTACCCCTCTTTCCCCCGGAACGTGATCCGGGGCCAGACTTCGTCGGACTGCAACGGCTGACCGGCGCCGTGGACGGCCCGGACCAACAGCGCGCCGCGCGTGACGGGGTCGCTCCGGCGCTGGCGGCGCATGCCACGACGGTGGTGGCCATGCGCTACGCCGACGGCGTGGTCATGGCCGGCGACCGCCGGGCCACCGCGGGCAACATCATCGCCCACCGGGCCATGGAGAAGGTCTTTCCGGCCGACCGCTTCTCCGCCGTCGCCATCGCCGGCTCGGCCGGCATGGCCGTCGAGATGGTCCGCCTCTTCCAGGTCCAGCTCGAGCACTACGAGAAGGTCGAAGGCTCCACGCTCTCGCTCGAGGGCAAAGCCAACCAGCTGGCCCAGATGGTGCGCCAGAATCTGCCCATGGCCATGCAGGGCTTCGTGGTGGTTCCGCTCTTCGCCGGGTACGACACGGCCCGCGGCACCGGCCGCATCTTCAGCTACGACGCCACCGGCGGCCACTACGAGGACACCGACTTCCAGGCCACCGGCTCGGGCGGCCGTGACGCCCGCTCCACCATCAAGCTGGGGTGGCGCGAGGGCCTCTCCCAGGACGACGCGGTGGAGCTGGCCATCCAGTCCCTCTACGAGGCGGCCGACGAGGACTCCGCCACCGGCGGTCCCGACCTGGTGCGCGGCATCTACCCGCTCATCGCGGTGGTCGACGCCGAGGGCTACCGCCCGGTTCCCGAGGACGAAGTGGCCGAACGCTTCGGTGCCCTCATCGCCCGCGCCCGGGCCGACCGGGCCGAGCAGTCGGGGTCGACGTCATGAGCATGCCGTACTACGTGGCGCCCGAGCAGGTGATGAAGGATCGGGCCGAGTACGCCCAGAAGGGCATCGCCCGCGGCCGTTCCCTCGTGGCCACCACCTACGACGCCGGCATCGTCATCGTGGCCGAGAACCCGTCTCGTTCGCTGCACAAGATCAGCGAGATCTACGACCGCATCGCCTTCGGCGGCGTCGGCAAGTACAACGAGTACGACCAGCTGCGGGTGGCCGGCGTGCGCCACGCCGACACCAAGGGGTACGCCTACAGCCGCGAGGACGTGGACGCACGCTCGCTGGCCAACCTCTACGCGCAGTATCTCGGCAACGTGTTCACCCACGAGATGAAGCCGCTCGAGGTCGAGATCCTGGTGGCCGAATTGGGCCATGCGGGACAGCCCGATCAGCTGTACCACATCGCCTACGAGGGGACGATCACCGACGAGGACCACTTCGCCGTCCTCGGGGGTGATGCCGAGACCATCAACGAGCGGGTTGCGGCCTCCTGGCAGGAGGGATGGGACCTCGCTGCGGCGCTCAAGGCCGCCACCGCCGCCCTGGCCGGGCCGGACCGCACGCTCGCCCCGGCCGATCTGGAAGTGGCCACCCTGAGCCGGGGCAACGGGCGGCGTTCCTTCCGCCGGGTGCCCGACGAGGAGCTGGCGCAGCTTCTGGCCTAGCCGGCAGTACGGTGGCTTCGTGGAGCGACGCATCTTCGGGATCGAGAACGAGTACGGCGTCACCTTCACCCTGCGGGGCCAGCGACGGCTCAGCCCCGACGAGGTGGCCCGCTACCTCTTCCGCCGGGTGGTCAGCTGGGGCCGCTCGTCCAATGTCTTTCTCGAGAACGGCGCCCGGCTCTACCTCGACGTGGGCAGCCACCCCGAGTACGCCACCCCCGAGTGCGACAAGATCAGCGACGTCGTCATGCACGACAAGGCGGGGGAGTGGATCCTGGCCCAACTGGTGAGCGGGGCCCAGGCCCGCCTGCGCGAAGAGGGCATCCGGGGCGAGGTCTACCTCTTCAAGAACAACACCGACTCGGTCGGCAACTCCTACGGCTGTCACGAGAATTACCTGACCGAGCGCAACGACGAGTTCAACCGCTACACCGAAGTCCTCATCCCGTTTCTGGTCAGTCGCCAGATCTACTCGGGCGCCGGCAAGGTGCTGCAGACGGCAAGGGGCGCGGTGTTCTGCCTGAGCCAGCGGGCCGAGCACATCTGGGAGGGGGTCTCCTCGGCCACCACCCGCAGCCGCCCCATCATCAACACGCGCGACGAGCCCCACGCCGACGCCGAGAAGTTCCGCCGCCTCCATGTGATCGTGGGCGACTCCAACATGAGCGAGTACGCCACCTTCCTCAAGGTGGGGACGACCAGCATCCTCTTGGCCATGCTGGAGGACTCCTCGACCGTGCTGCGCGACCTGACGCTGGAGAACCCCATCCGAGCCATCCGCGAGATCAGCCACGACATCACCTGCCAGCGCCGGGTCCGCCTGGCCAACGGCCGCGAGATGCGGGCGCTCGACATCCAGAACGAGTACTTCGAACGGGCGGTGAAGTTCCGGGACAGCCGGGGGCTCTCCCCCGAGGAGGACATCGCCCTCGGCATGTGGGAGCACTGCCTCAAGGGGCTCGAGGCCGACCCCACCTCGCTCTGGCGCGAGTGCGACTGGGTGGCCAAGCACCGGATCATCGAGGAGGTCCGAGGCCGGCACGGTGTGCCCCTGGCCCACCCCAAGGTGGCCATGATCGACCTCATGTACCACGACGTCGATCGCACCCGCGGGCTGTACTACAAGCTCCAGCAGCGGGACCAGGTGGACCGGACCTGCACCGACGAGGACATCACCGATGCCATGGTCAACCCGCCCGAGACCACCCGGGCCCGCCTGAGGGGTGCCTTCGTCAAACGGGCCAAGGAACGCCGCCGGGACTTCACGGTGGACTGGGTCCATCTCAAGCTCAATGACCAGGCCCAACGCACCGTTTTGCTCAAAGATCCCTTCAAATCGCACGATGAGAGGGTCGAGCGCCTGATCGCGTCTCTCTAGCCGCCATAGAGTAGGGACGCATGTTCAATCTCGATCCAGCCAAGCTGCTGATCATCGCCGTGGTGGCCGTGATCCTGCTCGGGCCGGACAAGCTGCCCCAGGTGGCCCGGCAGGTGGGAGGAGCCTGGCGCTCGTTCAACGAGTTCCGGCACCGCATGGAGACCGAGGTCCGCGGCTCCATTCCCGACCTTCCCTCCAGCACTGACATCGCCCGGTTGGCCCGCTCGCCCTCGGCCCTGTTGAACCACCTCTCCACCATGGACGGGAAGGGTGAGGGCACGGCGGCCGAGGCTGCGAACGCGGCCGCGGCCGGGGGCACGGCCGAGACACCGCCCGCCCCGGGAACAACGTCCGTCCCCCGTACCCGACCCATGACCCCGCCGGCCCCGATG
The DNA here is from genome assembly GCA_963821755.1 of uncultured Acidimicrobiaceae bacterium. GTDB lineage: Bacteria > Actinomycetota > Acidimicrobiia > Acidimicrobiales > RAAP-2 > Bog-473. Next base: position 421,098 of record CAWGEX010000003.1, on the reverse strand, counting down.
CGCCCGTCCGACGACGTGGTCACCGGTGACCCCAGTCTGAACTAGCCGGCCCCAGCCAGCACGATGTCCATCCCCCTCCTCGGCACGCGCAAGGACAAACCTTCGCCCGACAGCATGACCCTGACGCAGCACCTGGGTGAGCTGCGCCACCGCCTGGTGGTCTGTGTCATCGCGGTGGTCATCACCTCCCTGGTCTGCGTGATCGCCTACGAGCCGATTCTGCATTTCCTGCTCCGGCCGCTGTGCTCGGTCTACTCCACCACCTCGCATCACGGGGCCGGCAACGGGTCGCTGTTGGTCGGGAGCAACGGCGCCTGCAACCTCTACGTCACCTCGCCCCTCGACGGGCTCACCCTGCGCGTGAAGATCGCCGTGTTCGGAGGGTTGGTCCTCGCCTCCCCGGTCATCCTCTTCCAGTTGTGGCGCTTCATCACGCCGGGCCTTCAGGCGAGGGAGCGCAAGTGGGCCGTGCCCTTTGTCGCCGCCGCCTTCAGCCTCTTCCTCCTCGGCGCGGCGACGGCCTACCTCACCCTTCCCCACGCCCTGTCTTTCCTCAAGTCCGTGGGAGGGCCGCAACTCCAGGCCATCTATGACCCCATTCCGTACCTCGGGCTGATACTGCTCATGATGGGCCTGTTCGGTCTGACGTTCCAGTTCCCGGTGATCCTGGTCTCGCTGGAGCTGGCGCGGGTGGTCACGCCGGCCAAGTTGCTGCACGCGTGGCGCTGGGCCGTGATCATCATCACCATCGTGGCCGCCGTGTTCACCCCGAGTTCGGATCCCTTCTCCATGCTGGCTCTGGCCATCCCGCTCGTCGTCTTCTACTTCGCCGCCATCGGGATCGGGAAGCTGCTCGGGCGTTGACCGTCTTCCCGTGGCCCGTCTCCGAGGCGGGGGAGGGATGGGACTTCGAAGCGCAACTTCCCTTCCCGCCCGATGACTTCCAGCTCCAGGCCTTCCGGGCGCTCCAGGCCGGACACTCCGTGCTCGTCTCGGCCCCCACCGGGTCGGGCAAGACGCTGGTGGCCGCCTACGCGGTGCACCGGGCGCTCCAGGCCGGTGGCAAGGCCTTCTACACCACACCGCTCAAGGCGCTGTCCAACCAGAAGTACGGCGACCTGGTGGCGACCTACGGCCCGGAGCACGTCGGCCTCCTGACCGGCGACACGGCGGTCAGACCCGAGGCGCCGGTGGTGGTCATGACCACCGAGGTGCTCCGCAACATGCTGCTGGCCGGTTCGGACCTGCTGGGAGGTCTGCACACCGTCGTCCTCGACGAAGTCCACTTCATTCAGGACCCCTACCGCGGCGGCGTCTGGGAAGAGGTGCTGGTGCTCTCGCCGCCCGAGATCCGCTTCGTCTGCCTCTCGGCCACGGTGAACAACGCCAAGGAGCTCGGACAGTGGCTGCGCTCGGTCCGGGGGGACACCGATGTGATTGTGGAGCGGCACCGTCCGATCGTCCTGCGCCACCTCTTCGCGGCCCATCGACGGGAGGACGACGAGACGCTGCTGGTGCCCCTCCTCGCCAACGGCAAGGCCGGTGGGGAGGGCCAGCGCATCGACCAGGCGGTGCGCCGGGCCTCCCAGGGCCGGCCGGCCGGGTGGCAGCCCCGGGGCCGGGGCCCGAGGCTGCCGTATCGCTCACCCCTGCGCACCGAGCTCATCGCCGCCCTCGACGACGAGGACCTGCTCCCCGCCATCGTCTTCATCTTCAGCCGGGCCGCCTGCGATGACGCGGTGCGTCAAGTCGTCCGCGACGGCGTGCGCCTGACCGATCGGGACGAACGGGCCACCATCCGCCAGATCGCCGAGGCGCGCGTGGAATCGCTGAGCGACGAGGATCTCGGCGTGCTGGGCTACGACGACTGGCTCGAGGGGCTGTCGGCCGGAGTGGCGGCCCACCATGCCGGCCTGGTGCCGGTCTTCCGCGAAACGGTGGAGGAGTGCTTCGCCGCCGGACTGCTCCGGGTGGTCTTCGCCACCGAGACGCTGTCGCTGGGCATCAACATGCCGGCCCGCACGGTGGTCATCGAGCGCTTCACCAAGTACGGCGGGGCCGGACGGGCCAGCCTCACGTCGGGCGAGTACCTGCAATTGACCGGACGGGCCGGTCGGCGCGGGCTCGACGAAGAGGGCCATGCCGTCGTGGTCTGGTCCCACGAGACCACCTTCGGCGAGGCGGCCCGCGTGGCCATGGCCCCGCCCCCCGATCTGCGCTCGTCCTTCCGCCCGACTTACAACCTGGCCGTCAATCTGGTCTCCCGCTTCGATCAGGACACCGCCAACGAGGTCCTCCACCGCTCCTTCGCCCAATGGCAGGCGCAACGGGCCGACCTCCTCTCGCTCCAGCTGAGCCATCGCGTGGCCGTGCTCGAGGAGTTCCACTACGTCGAGGACTGGTCGCTGACGGCCAGCGGCCACCGACTGGCCCGCATCTACCACGAGTCCGATCTCCTGGTGGCCGAGGCGCTGGCCAACGAGCTCCTCGACGGGACCGAGCCCGCCATCCTGGCCGGCGTGGTCTCCTCCGTGGTGTTCGAGCCGCGGCGCGCCCGGCGACTGGCCGGGCACCGGGGCGGGCGACCACCGGTGCGGCGTGATCGCCGTCGAGGGGCGGTGGCCGACCGGCTGGGCGAGAAACGGCTGGCCGATCTGCGGTGGCGCTGCGACGCGCTGGCTCTGGTGGCCGAGCACATCCGGGCGGCCGAGGAGGTCCACCTGGTGCCGCGGACGCGCCAGCCCTCCTCGGGCCTGGCCACCGCCGTGGTCTCGTGGGCGCGGGGGGCGTCGTTCGAGACGGCGCTCGGAGTGGCCGCCCGTGATGTGGGCGACGTGGCGCCGGGCGACTTCGTGCGCACCATGAAGTCGGTGGCCGATCTGGTGCAACAGGTGGCGCATGTGGCCACCGTTCCGGCCACCCAGAGGGGGGCCCGGGAGGCGGTCGGGCTTCTCCTGCGAGGTGTCGTGGCCGCCGGTCTGCCCGTCCCCGAACGCTGACGGCCCATCCGCCATCGGCACGGCCCTCAACCGTAGGGTGGGGCGCCCATGTTCCCGTACATCGAAGAGGAATTCACCGCCGACGAGGAGGCCATCCTCCGGCGTTATGTGACCAACCTGCACCTGCCGGTATTCGCCCTGGTCAACTTGCCCGAAGTCGTCAAGGGGGCGCTCTTCGCCCGTTACTCGCGCTCGCCCAAGAGCCTGCGGCGGCTGTTCCTGGACGAGTTCGTGCGCGACCTCGACATCTCCGGCGACGTCACCCTCGATGCCACGGTGGGCCTGGCCCGGGCCGAGCAGCTCTACGAGAAGGTCTTCGTCGAATACGGCGACGACTCGGTGGCCCAGCTCGGTGGTGTGCACCTGGCCTGCGAGCAGTCCTCCAACGTCCTCTCCAAAGTGCTCGAGTGGGGCCGGCTCATGGCCTATCTGGAGCAGTCCACCCGCTACATCGCCTACAACAACCGACTCGAGAGCGGTCACTACCGCTACTACCGGCCCACCGAAATCCTCGAGTCGCCCTACGGCGCCCGTTACGTCGGTGACATGGATCGCGTGTTCGATACGTACGGTGAGCTCCTGCCGACGGTCCAAGCCTCGGTGGCGGCGCGGTTCCCCCAACAAGCCGGGGACAGCGACTTCGTCTACCGCCAAGCGGTCAAGGCGAAGGCACTCGACGCGTTGCGCGGCCTGCTGCCGGCGGCTTGCCTCTCCAACATCGGCCTCTACGGCACGGGCCAGTCCTACGAGCAACTCCTCCTCCGCATGCGGGCCCATCCACTCCCCGAAGCGCGCGTCTACGCCGACATGATGCTGACCGAGCTCCGCAAGGTCATCCCGTCGTTTCTCCAACGCGTCGACGTGGCCGAGCGGGGAGGGGAGTGGACCGCCTATCTCGCCGCCACCCGCGAGGACACGGCCCGGGTGCTCGACCGCCTGTGGCCCGACGACCAGCCCGGCTTGACCGGCTTGACCGGCTTGACCGGCTTGACGGGCGTCACCGGCGACCCCTCGGGCGACTCTTCGGGGGACCCCCCGGCCGAAGTGACGTTGCTCGACTTCGACCCCGATGGGGAGGACAAAGTCCTGGCCGCGGCCTGTTTCAGCCAGGGCTCCGGCTCCGAGGTCGAAGCCCTGCGCCGCGTGCGTCTCCTCAACGGGGAAGAACGCGTGGCCCTGTTGTCGGCCTATGTCGGTGAGCGGACCAACCGACGCCATCGCCCCGGCCGCGCCTTCGAACGCACCGACTACCGCTTCGAATTGGTGACCGACTACGGGGCGTTTCGCGACCTGCAGCGTCATCGCATGCTCACCATTGAATGGCAGCGATTGGGCGTCGCGCTCGGCTACGACATGCCCGAGCTGGTGGCCGACGCCGGCGTGAGCGACAGCTACCGCGCCACCATCGACCGGGCCGAAGACCTCTACCGCACCCTGCAGCCGCATTTTCCCGAGCAAGCGTCGTACGCCGTCGCCCTGGCCCATCGCATCCGCTACGTCATGCAGTGCAACGCGCGCGAAGCCATGCACCTGATCGAACTTCGCTCCGGGCCGCAGGGTCATCCGGCCTACCGGCGGGTGGCGCAGCAGATGCATCGCGCCATTGCCGAACAGGCGGGCCACCAGCGCCATCGCCGCGGCGATGACCTTCGTCGACCACGGGGCCACCGAGCTGGAACGGCTCGAATCCGAGCGCCGCGCCGAGCGCCGCCGCTCGGAAAAATCTCCAACACACTGACCAGGAACAATCGGCATCATCCCTGGTGGGAGGTGGTCAGTTCCCCTTGACGCCACCTCCCTCCGAGTGCGTAGTGTACGGCGCAGTCCCACACGCCCCTACAGAGCCGAAAGCGACCGCGCTGGATGTACCTGAGGGGGGGATGCTGTGAGAGGCGGAGGGAGGCCCAGGGGTCGAGTAGAGAACGTTTCCCCCACCCGGCTTGACCGGTTGGGGGAATTGGCGCCAAAGACCCCCGGGCCCACCCGCCTGGCCACCGCCGTGAGTCCCCCAAGGACCTTGACTTTGCGGCCCCCCCTGTGATTGACCCGGCGCGATGACCGTCTATGCTCCGGCGGCAAATGGCCACCAAGAAGAAGGACATGCCCAAAGATCTCGAGAAGGAGACCCCTGCCGTCGACCCCGACGAGGCCCTCGATGATGATGACCTGGAGGTCGATCTCGACGAGGACGCCCTGGAGGACATCGAGGTGGACGACCCCCTCGACGTGGACGTCGTCGTCGACGACGAGGACGAGGACGAGGTGGTCGACGCCATAGAAATCCTCACCCCCTCCCCGGCGGCGGTCGTGGAGAAGTCCGGCGAGGCCGAGGACGAAGAGGAAGAAGAGGAGCCCGAGGACGAGGACGTCGAAGCGAGCCTCGACGTCATCTTGAAGGAGCGCCTCGTCGTCGAGGATGAGCCCGAAGACGAGGAAGCAACCGACCAGGAGGACAAGAGCGAGGGCAACGAGCGTGTCCTGCCCAAACAGCCCGACGAGTTCGTCTGCCGTTCCTGCTTCTTGGTCAAGCACCCGAGCCAGTTGGCCGACAAGAAGAAGATGCTCTGCCGGGATTGTGTCTGACGACACTCACACTCCGGACGACGCGGGGGCTCCCGATGACGTCGGAGCTCACCATGACGCGGGAGCTGCTCATGACACCGGAACCCTTCACGACACCGGAGCCCCTGATGAGGCCCGAGCCCCCGATGAGCCGGAACCGGGTCGGGGACCACTCGACGTCTTGCTCTTCGCGCCCGTCGGCGTAGTTCTGACCGTGGCCGAGGACCTGCCCGGTCTCATCGCCAAAGGTCGCAAGCGGGTCGATCAGGAGATCAGCAACGCGCGCACCGTGGGCGCCTTCGTGGTCCGTTTCGGTCAGAGGGACCTGACCCGCCGGGTGGGCCAGCTCTTCGGCCAAGACGCCCCGGACCGACCGACTCCCGTCGGGGCCACCGATGATGACCGGGTCGGCGCCCCCGGGCCCCCCACGGCGACACCGAAGCCCGTTCCGGACCCTGCCGACAGTGCCGTGGTCGAGCAGGTCTTCGCCGGGTACGACACCCTCTCGGCGTCGCAGGTGGTGCGCCGACTCGAGAGCCTCGAGCCCGACCACCTGCGGGCGGTCCACCGTTACGAGGCGTCACACCGCAATCGCCGGACCATCCTCAATCGCACCCAGCAGCTGCTCGAGGCCGACCCTCCGGTCGGCCCCACGGCGTCGACCCCGTAGGGGGAGCCGGTGGAACGGGCACGCCCAGCGGAACCAGCCGACCAGGCCTTGGCCGCCCACCTGCTCGCCACTGCCCTGGAGGGCGCCCGCACCATGCGAGGAGGAGCGGCCCTGCTCGGTTCGCGCACGCCTGAGGACCTCATGGCGCGCTGGACCCGTGGATCGGAAGCCGCTCTCTACGTGGGCGAGTTCCACCACGCGGTGGTCGGGCTGGCGGCGGCCACCACCTTCACCCGTACGGGTGCCACCGACACGAGCGGACGGATCGAGTGCTGCTTCGTGGAATCCGACGCCCGGGGTGTCGGCGTGGGGAGCGCCCTGATGGAGGCGGTGGTCGGCTGGTGCGGGGAGCACGGCTGCCGCGACATCGACGCCCTGGCCCTGCCCGGAGACCGGTCATCGAAACAACGGCTCGAGGCAGCCGGCTTCGTGGCCCGGCTGCTGACGCTCAACCGCCGGCTGGACTGAGTCGGCGTTCGGTCGCCACCGGTCGAGGTGGTGGGGGAGGGATGCGCAGACCCAAGAGCTTGGCCAGTGCCGGCACCATGCCGGCCGCATGACGGGCCGCCTGCTTGGCCACCTCGTCGTCGGGGATGCCCACCGGCTTGACCGTACGCCGGACCGGAGACTGGATCACGGTATCGAGCAGGTGCATCCATTCTTCGGGCGGCAGATCTGCCGTCATGGCCTCCGAGGCGGCCGCGGCCAACTGCACGGCCAGATCGGCCGGCACACGCGTCCCGGGCTCGGGCGGCCTGATGGAAGCTTCGAGTGCCTGCTGCACCCGGCCTTCCTTGATGGCATTGGTCATTCGGGCCAGCCATTCCTCCCGTAGGGCGGTGACGCGGCCGTCGAGTGACTCCTTCAGGGACTTGGCCAGGCCCCGACCCTCTTCATCGAGGATGACGGTGCGCGAGGCAGCCACCACGGCGCGCAGTTCGCGCAACCGGTACTCCTTGCCCGAGGTCTGCGCCACCGAGGCGCGGTCCTTCCAGTCGGCCAGTTTCACCACCGGGAGCAGCTCTTCGGCCATGGCCATCAGGGCGTCGGAGGACGCGGCCGGCTTGCCGGAGGCCTTGGCCGCCGTGTTCTGGGCGGCGATCGCTTGACGCACGGCGGGAAGACCACCCCGGAGCAACTGCTCAGCCACCGGGATCTGCTCCGGTCGCAGCGCGGCCAACATGGCGTTGCGGTGCACCGTCGATGTCGGGGTGACCGGACGCTCGCCCCGGCCGCCACGACCTTCGCCGCCTTCAGCGGATCGACGGCTCCCGGGTCGACGTGGCCCGCTGGAGCCACCTCCACCGCCAGCGCCAGCGCCAGCGCCACCGCTACCGCGGGACGGACCGCCGCTGCCCCCGGGACGTTCGGCGCTGGGACCCTCGCTGCGACGGCTGCTTCCCTTTCCCTTGCGGTCCCGGCGATCATCGCCATCCTCTTCGTCGCGTCGCCGGCTCCGCTTGGCCGAACCGGGGGCCAACATGACCGAGACGTCGGGAGCCCGCTTGGGCGTCCCCACCACTTCAATGCGACCTTCGACCTTCTCGGGCGAGCGGGCCGGCTTGACCGAGGCCAACGAGAGGACTTCGATCCCCTCCAGCCCGACCTCGACGTCGGCCCGAAACACCGCACCGACGGCGCTGCTGTCGGGGACCAGTGATCCATCGAGCACACCCTTGGGCTGCTTCGCTCCGGCGGCACGCCACGTCCATGACCCATCGCTGCTCTTGCTCGTCAACTCGATATCAATCCGGCGTGACATGCGGCGGACACGCTACCGCGCCTGAGGCCCTTCCAAGCGCAGAATCGGATTTCGGGCGGTGCCTCCTCGGTTCCAGCATCCCGTATCATGGCAAGGCGTCTAGGACGACGGCCGAAGATTGCCGCCGAGGGTGCCGGCGTGGCGACTCGTGCTCGTTCGGGAGGACTTTGATGACTGATCACGTAGAACCACCCGGCGCGACATCTGCTCCTGAGCCAGATGACGCCGCTGATGCGCCCCGAGAAGTCGCAGCAGCCCCCATTGAAACGTCTGGCGACCCGACGGTGGAGTCTGCAGCGACGGGACCGGTCGACGAGACAGTGGAGCCCTCAGCCACCGCCGGGGCCTCGGCCGAGGACGTGGCGGCAGCGCCAGCACCTCCGCTGCCGCCTCCACCGGCCCAGCCCGGGTGGCCGTTTCCCGTCATGGCTCCGGCCGGCCCGAGCAGCGATGCGACGCCCCCGTTCGGCTCACCCACCAGCGCTGCGTTCCCGCCACCGCCATCGGCGCCGATCGCCACGACCGAGCCCAAAGAGAGGAGAGGGCGTCGTTGGGTGGCCGTGGCCGTCATCGCGGCGGTCGTCGGTGCATTGGTGGGCTCCGGCGTCACCGCCTTGGTCGACCACAACAACAACAGCGGGGAAAGCGTCACCATCCACGAGAGCAACTCCGCCCCCGGAGCAGCGGTCCTCAGCGGCAACGTGACCATCCCCCAACTGGTGAAGGACGTGATCCCGGCCGTGGTCTCCATCGACGTCAAGGCGGGCGGCAACGAGGACGAAGGTACGGGGATGATCATCACCTCGAACGGTGAAGTGATCACGAACAACCACGTCATCGAGCTCTTCAACGGCACCGCGGGCGGGAGTATCACCGTGACCGAATACGGCCAGACCAAGGCCCTTCCCGCCACGCTGGTCGGCTACGACGCCGCCAAGGACGTCGCGCTGCTCAAGATCAACAACGTGTCCAACCTGAAGACTGTCACCTTTGGCAGTTCGGCCAAGACGCAAGTCGGCGATGCGGTCGTGGCCATCGGCAATGCGCTGGGCCTGGCGGCCGGCACGCCGACTGTGACCCAGGGCATCGTCTCGGCCCTCGGTCGATCGGTCACCGCCGGTGGCACCGGTACCACTTCGGAGAACCTGCAGAACCTGATCCAGACCGATGCCGCCATTAACCCCGGGAACTCTGGCGGCCCCCTCATCGATACGGCCGACCAGGTCATCGGCATGAACACGGCCGTGGCCGGCACCTCGAGCGACGGGACCGGAGCCCAGAACATCGGCTTCGCCATTCCCATCTCCCAAGTCGAGTCGCTCATCCCCGAACTGGAGAAGGGTGGCCCGGCCGCCAACACCGGTGGGTACCTGGGCGTTGACATCACGACGCTGACCCCGGCCTTGCGCCAGCAATACGGCCTCACACCAACATCGGGCGCCGTCATCCTCAACGTCATCGCGGGCTCACCGGCCGACCAGGCCGGCCTCAAGCAGGGCGATGTGATCGTCGATGTCGGTGGCACTGCCATCGATTCGTCCGAGACGCTGCAGGGCATCATCCAAAAGGACAAGCCCGGGCAGGTCGTGCCGCTTACGTACTACGTCGGTAACCAAAAGCACACAGTGTCGGTCACCCTGGGCACGCAGGCCCAAGCCCAGCAGCAGGCGACGCAGCAAAGCGGTTCGGCGAGTCCCTTTGGCGGGGGAGGGTTGCCCGGCAACGGCGGCAGTGCCGGCGGCGGCGCCCAAATCGTGCCGTAAGAAGGCCGCCGCTTCACGAAGGGGAGCCGGGTGGCGGCCGGGGAGTCCTAGGAGCTCTGTCCTTTGGCTTCGGCTTTGGCGTCCGCCTTGGCGTCCGCCTCGATGGCCTTCTGGTCGGCTTTGAGTTGCTTGGCGTGGATCTTGTCAGCCCGCTTCATGGCCGCCTCCACCTTGGCTTCCACATCAGCGACGGCGATGACGACGAGGCCGGCCTGGCCCTTGTCGAGACCCTCCCCGAGCTCCTTGAGGTCGCCCCGGCTCATGCCCGCGGCGGCGTGACCGGCCAGTGCACCGAGCACGGCACCACCACCGCCCGTGGCGAGGAGGAGGCCACCGCCGATGGCGGCAGCGGGGAAGAGGACGATGACCAGTCCCGTGGCCAGGCCGACCCCGCCACCGAGCACCCCACCCACGCGTGTCGGTGTCTCGTGCTTCTTGATGATCTTGACCTTTCCGTCCGGCTTGCGTTCGATGACAGCGGCGTCATAAGCGTCAATGAGGCCGATCTCGGTGTGCATCGTGTGCACGGCGTCGTAGTCCGCCAAGGCGTCTACAACTTTTCCGTACACGCCGGCGTAGGCGAAGAAGGTGTCGACGGCCATGGGGAATCCTCCTGATTCGGTGAGCGAAAACGGCGGTAACGGCGAGGTCGGATCATCATATGACGGACGATCTCTTGGTGCCGAGTGTCACGACCCCGGGCGGTGGCTTCCCCCGACCTGGAATTCTTGCTCGCGAGTGGCTAAATGTCGAAATTCCGCTCGGGATGCGCCGGCGGGAAGTTCATCGGCTCCGTGGGCTGCCACCCGCTGGCCTCGATGTCCTCCAGGACGTGGACCATGTTGTAGGCATCCTCCTCGTAGGAGAATTTGCCACCGCCGGCATAGATGAGCCGTGAGTAGCCGGATTGCCGGTAGGGCGTCCCGTCGGGGCGCAGGCGGGGCATGATCTGCGTCCATTTCACCACGACGTCGTTTCCCTCGATGGCGGTGAACTCGACCGGGAATTTCCAGTCCTCCATGCCCACCATGGAGGCGACCAGCCACTTGGCGATGACCTCACGCCCTTCCAGGCGTCCCCAGGCGCCGTCGATGTACACAGCGTCCTCCGTGTAGAAGTCGGCCAGGGCACCGAAGGCATCGGCCTCCTGGCCGGCATCGATCCGGTCTCGCAGTGCGTGGTATCGGTCAACCGTTGCTTGTACTTCCTCGCGTGGAAACGACATGGCCGTCCTTTCAATTCTTCCCGGCGTGCGCACGGAAGGCTTCCCGGCACGCTTCCAACTCTTTTATAGCGGCGGCGCGCCCTTCAAACCCCATCACCTCGGTGGACTTTTCTGGCTCCAAGTCCTTGTAGATACTGAAAAAATGCTCGATCTCATTGAGCAGGTGGACCGGGAGGTCACCGATGTCGTGAGCTTGGTCCCATTGCGGATCGTGCTCCAACACCGTCAGGACCTTGGCGTCGAGCCCGGCTTCGTCCCGCATGAAGAAGACACCTAAAATCCGGGCTCGAACGACGCAGCCGGGAAATGTCGGGTCGGCCACCAGCACCAACGCGTCGAGCGGGTCGCCGTCCTTGGAGAGCGTGTCGGGCACAAAGCCGTAGTCGGCCGGGTACGCCGTCGCGGTGAAGAGACGGCGATCCAACCGGATGACGTGGCTCTCGTGGTCGTATTCGTACTTGTTGCGGCTCCCGGTGGGAATTTCGACCACGACATCGACGACCGTCGGCGCATCGCTCATGATCGGAATCCCTGGTACGGCATGCCAGCCCTACCGTACCGGAGAACCTCTGGAGTACATCCGACCCATCGAACCATGGACCCAGGGGTGACCCGTGGGGGAGGGGTGACGTCACACAGAGAGCGCCACGTCAGCCGGGCGTTTGCGCTTTACCCCGATCGCCATAACGATCGCTGGATTCCCATTGCGACCGGCGGTACAAGGAGACGTCGAAACCCTCGTCTCACCGAGACGAGGATTCCCCGAATTCCCTCGAGGCGGCTCAAGCAATGGCGACCAGGCTGGCGCATCCCCCTCACGATGATCTGCGCCCTGGCCATGTCGATTGGAATTGGATCCGCGGCCGCGGCCGCGGGCGGGGCGACCCGACCCCTTGAGTGGCCGGCCCATCCCGACTGGCGGCAATTCGTGCTGGCTCCGTCGGCCGATGACGTCCGTCCGACCGGCATCGTCAGCACGTCGGGCGACGTGACCGAGGCACGGACAGTGTCGAATCCCTCTCTTGGCCACCCGATCACGCTCACCATGAATCCGGGAGAACCTCAACCGTCGATCGTCGTCGACTACGGCCGGGACGTCAGCGGGGTCCCGTACTTCGATGTGCAATCCCAGACTGGAACACCGATTCTGTCGTCGTCCTATACCGAGGGGCGGCAGTACATCGGTCCGGCCGGCGACAACGCGCCAAGCAACTCATCCGCCGGAAATACGTCACGGGTCGACCGGCTTACGGTGAGCGGTCCCGGGACGGTGACGGAAGGTCTCATTCAGGGCGGTGAGCGCTATCAGGAGATCGGGCTGACTTCGGTGGGATCCGTGACGCTCAGGGCAATCGGTATCCGCTTCGCCGCGGTGCGGGCCACGCCGAATAACTATCGAGGTTGGTTTGATTCAAGCTCCCCAGGCCTCAATCGGATCTGGTACGACGGCGCGTACACGACCCAGTTGGACGAGCTCCCGGCTCAGACATTGCCCGGTGCCTGGCGCGTCGTGCGTGGGGGACTGGTCAACGATGGGGGGCTCGGTGCCATCGTGCGCCACGGTGCCGGCTGGACCAACGCCGCCGTTTCGTTCGAGGCCAAAGTGGTCTCCGGCGAGGCCGGGTGGATGGTGCGAGCCAGATCAGCTCTCTCGGGGTACCTCTTCTTCCTCGATGACGACGCGGATACCACCGGACCACCCAACTCCCTTCGAGAGTTTTCCCTCAGCTCAACCGGTCTGCGGATGATCGCCGACGTGCACCTGCACTCGCCGGTGGTGGCTGGAAGCTGGCATCACATCGGCACCGTGGTCAACGGGACGCACGTCACCACGTCACTCGACGGGCATCAAGTGGCGACCTTCACGACGACCTCCTTGCCCCCTGGTGCCTCCACCTTCGACTCCGGTTCATGCGGGTTCTTCGAGATTCCAGGTCAGGTGGCACAGTTCCGGGATCTCGACGTCGTGGGGCCGCACCACACGACGCTCTTCTCGAACCGGCTGGCTCGAGCGACCGCGCTGAGCGACTTCATCGGTCCCTCCGTCCGGTCGGGCGACCTCCTGCCGGTCATCATGGACGGAGCGAAACGGGACCGGGTCGTCTGGAGCGGCGACCTCGGGGTCGAGGGACCAAATGTCTTCTACACCACGGCAGCTGACGACTATGTGAAGGACTCACTGAAACTGTTGGACAGCTATCAGAGCGCCAACGGCGAGGCGGGAGCCCAGGCTCCCCCGGACTCTCCTCTCGGCACCTTCCCCGAGAGCGGTTCCACCTACTCGGCCTCGTACTCGATGGACGACGTGGCCAACCTCGCCACCTACTACCTCTACACCGGCGATCTCGCCTTTGTGCGCACAGAGTGGCCGATGGTCACCCGGGAACTGGCCTATAACCGGTCGATGGTGGACAGCCGCGGCCTTCTCGCCACCAACAACGACAACGGGATGGACTGGGACTACTACGACGGACCGAAGTCCGGCGAGGTCACCGCATACAACGACATCTACTACGGGGCACTCACGAGTGCCGCCACGATGGCGAGTGATCTGGGGCTCCACGCCCAAGCGACCAGTTACCGGAACGAAGCCGCCACCGTTCGTTCGGCCATCAATCAATTCCTGCTGAACCCGCAGACGAAGCTCTACGCCACGTCCAACCTCATGCCGGACACGGTCGCCCAGGACGCCAATGCGCTGGCCGTGACCGACGGGGTGGTCGACAGGGGTCAGGGCACGTCGATTCTGAAAGGACTGCAACTGGCTCTTCCTCGTACGCCGTACGGTCCGCTCCCGTTCACGGCCGCGACCGGCTACATGGCGGCAGTCAGCCCCTTTGTGACCAACGAGGAGGTACGGGCCGAGTTCGCTCAGGGCGACACCGCCTCGGCCCTGAGCCTGCTCCAGGAACTCTGGGGATACATGGACTCGCCTGGGCCCGACTTCACGGGAGCCGATTGGGAACTGGTCGGGCCCACCGGCGCGCCGGGCTTCGGGTCGTACACCAGCCTGGCCCACGGTTGGGCCAGTGGGGCCACGGCCGACCTCTCCCAATACGTCCTCGGAGTCCAACCGTCCAGTCCCGGCTATCGAGCGTGGCTGGTCCAACCGCACCCCGGCTCGCTCACGTGGGCTGAAGGCAATGTGCCGACACCATTGGGCACGATCGCCGTACGTTGGGCCCAATCGCCGACGTCGGGCGCATTCTCCCTGCAGGTGAGCGCGCCCAAAGGAACGGCCGGGAACATCTCGGTGCCGGTACCCACCGTTGGCGCCACGGTCACAGTCAGCGCGGTTGGCAATGCGAAGGTGCTCAGATCCATTCAGACCACCGCCGGCACTACGTATCAATCCATCAACGTGCCGGGTGGTCGGCCCTATCGTCTCAACGTTCTCCCCGTGACTCCGGCCCACAAGTAGACGTCGAAGCAGCTGAAGACGTCAGAAGCCGGGCTGGTCCGGTGTCCCACGATGATCCAGCACGGACCAGGTGGGCCAGCAAGATGGGCCAATGGACCAACGGCGCCGATGACAAGAGGTCACGCCAAGCCAGCGGGGGAGCGCAGTGGACCGGGAAACCGCCTTGCCATGATCTCCCCGACCCGTGGCGCCGACACCAGCAGCAACCAACCGATCATGGCCCAACGGGGAGCGATCCAGGCCAGTGCGGCGGTGACGATGATGACGGTGTAGATCCAGAGCACGCGAAAGTGAGTGCTCCGCAACGCCTTCGGATCTTCCTCCCCCGATTGCAGACCGTGTCGTCGAGCGAAGTACACCACCCCCTGAGTGGCCAGGCTGGCCAGGAGGATATTGAGGGCAAAGAGATCTATGGCCAACGGATTCTCACTGAATCGACCGAGCAGGTCGCTCGAAAACGGCATCAGCGTGATGGCGAACAGGAAGGCGAAGTTCCACCAGGCCAGGCCCTCAACGTGGCCCTGAATGGATCGGAAGACCCGGTGATGCGTGAGCCAGAACTGCGCGATGACATAGAACGACACGACATAGGCAGTGAACTGATCACCCCGAGCGCTACTGAGCTGCTTCCACAAGTACCCCGGCGACCGAGCCTGGGCACCACTGACCCCCTCGATGGTCGGCACCGCCAACTGCAGGACCAGCAACGTGAGGGCGATGGCCACCACTCCATCGGAAAGGGTCAGAAGCCGTTCCACACCCGGGGTGCCGTCCTCCGGCTCTGCACTTTGGGTCGACCCGGCAGCCTCCGCCTCACTGTCGTCCGCCACCCGGAAAGTCTTTCAGAATGGCCTGGCCACCAGTATCCCCAGCCCGCCTGCCTGGTCCGGGACGAACACACGTTCGCCGACTCCATGCGAAACTGGAAGTGGGCATTCCGGGCCCGGCGGACCGGCGCCGTCCCTCACATCCACACCCACCTCCTCGAGTCACCCTCGAGACGACGACGACCAAGCACAGATTCAGCCCGGTGGCTGAAGGTCGACAACGCGGGCAGCACCAGGTGAATCGTCCCAGGTCAGACTCCTATCGTCCCTCCCCCGGACCGCCGATAATGTTCATTATGTTAAGTTACCCATGAATTGGCCTGTGCTGGTCCCACTCAACTCCCCTTCCGCTCCGCTCCCCTACGATCGGCGCAATGAACGTGGACGGCAAGGTGGCATTGATCACTGGCGGCAGTAACGGCATCGGCGAGGGAGTTGCCCGTCATGTTGCCGGAAGGGGCGCCCAGGTTGTCCTGGCCGACATCGATGACCAGCGAGGGGCGGCTTTGGCCAAGGAACTGGGGGGGCGATACATCCACACCGACGTGAGTCAGGCGGCCGACAGCCAAGCCGCCGTGGATTTTGCCGTCAAGGAGTTCGGGGCCCTTCACGTGGCCCACCTGAACGCCGGCGTGACCACGGCGTGCGGTATGGGCGATGATTTTGACCCTGAGGCCTATCGCCAGGCGATGAGCATCAACCTCGATGGCGTGGTCTATGGCATCGCCGCCGCCCGTCCGGCCATCATCGCCTCAGGGGGTGGGACGATCGTGGCCACGGCCAGCATGGCCGGCCTGGTAGCCGTCCCCTTCGATCCGATTTACGCGGCCAACAAGCATGCCGTAGTGGGCCTCGTCCGGTCGCTCGGCGACCTGTACGCCTCAGAGGGCGTCAGGATCCACGCCCTGTGCCCGTCCTTTGCCTATACCAACATCATCAAGGGATCCGAGCAGTCGCTCCTCGACATGGGGTTCCCCATCCTGGATGTGAGCGACGTCGTCGATGCCGTCCAGAACATTCTCGACGCTGAGACCACTGGCGAGTGCTGGTTCGTGATCGCCGGGCGCGAGAGCGAGCCCTTTCGCTTTCGGCATGCTCCCGGTCCCCGCCTCGACTGAGCGGCGGACCGGTCGAGCCCATCGCACCCCGCTCCCCCGCCGGGGGAGCCGAATCCGCGTAAGTTACCCTTCGTGACAGGCGAAGAAATCGAATCGCCAGACGAACGGTGGAAGGTACTGGTCACCGGCGCGACAGGGCGTGTCGGATTTCCCATCGCCCGAGCCCTGGCCGAGCGCCATGAGGTCTTCGGGCTGGCCCGATGTCGTGGAGCCGGCGATCTCGAGCGTTTGACCCGGGCAGGCATCGTGCCCCTGGTGGGCGACGTGGCGTCGCTCGATCCGACCGGGCTGCCCGATGGCCTGACGCATGTGTTTCACGCCGCAGCGCTCGTCGGGCCCGAAGCGCGCACCGACTGGCAGCGCTGTTTCGAGGTGAACGCCCAGGCAACGGGTCGCCTCGTCATCGCGTGCTCCGACGTCCGAGGTTTTGTCTATTGCTCGACCGGTTCGGCCTATGCCTATCAGGGTCCCCGTCCACTCCGAGAGGACGACCCCCCCGGAGTCCACCTGGGCAACTACAGCCTCTCGAAGATCGCCGGGGAGGCGGTGGCCCGCTTTGCCGCGGTCGACCGCGGTGTGCCACTCACGATCATCCGGATCTTTTCCACCTATGGACCGCAGGGCGGCGCCCCGGTCGACCGGCTCCGTCGGATCCTCGAGGGGAAGGAGATCGTGCTCCATCCGGACGCGCCCAACAATTACAACCCCATCTACGAGGACGACTACGTTCGACTGGGTATCAGGGCCCTCGAGGTCGCCAGTCTCGAACCCATGGTGGTGAACTGGGCCGGCAGCGAGACGGTGAGCGCCGAGGAGTACTGCGCCTATCTGGGTGACCTCGTGGGCCGGCCGGCCCACGTTCGTTACGACCCGACCGCCCCATGGCCCCTCTGGCCCGACGTTTCCAAAATGCACCGGGTCCTCGGCCGAACCGAGGTGCCCTGGCGCGATGGGATGCGCCGCATCGTCGAGGCTGTCACCGCATAGGGTGCCGGCGAGCTGCCCTAGGGCCCTAGGGCGGCGGCGCATCCAGAGCCCGATTTTCCCGACGCCAGACAAATCGCAGGGCCGTCCACGTGGCATCGACCGCGCAGACCTTGTTGTCCACCATCCCCAGCGGAAGTAGGACGCTCCGCAACGCTCCGTCGGTGACATCGGTGGCGCGTCCGGACGCTTTCTTGGGCCAGGCCAGCCACAGACCGCCCGACGGGAAGACCATGGATCCCCACGCGTGGACCCGTGGCTCGAGCTTCGCCATCTGTGCGCTGAACGCCAGGACGACATCGGCCCGGCCTCTCGCCTGGCGCCGTACGACCACCCCCGGCGGTAGGTCCAAGTGAAAGTCAGACGGGGCGAGAAGGAGGACGAGGCTCATTCCCGCCTTGATGCCGAGCTTCGTGGCCAGAGGTGTTCCCGAGTAGCCGGCCACAGGTCACGAGTCTGTCAGCGCTCGACAAGGACGTCGACGGACGGCCCCGCTACAGTTGTTCTCGCGACCCGGTGTGCTGCGTGCACCGGTGTGCGCCCGGTGATGGGTCCCGCCGGGGAGTGGACACACTCTGAACCGCCGGCATGAACCGGCTGATGGCTCCTGACCATGTGACGCTCTCGGAGCACGCGACAGCGTCGGGCACAGGAGGACCATGACCCACGAAGACGCACTGGACGCATCGGCCATCCCCCGGCTCGGGCTTTCCCTGGGCTCCATCCTGGCCGTTGGACTCGGGGGCGCCCTGGGAACGCTGGCCCGCTACCTCCTCGATGTCACCCTCATCACCGCGCCCGGACATTTCCCGGCGACCACTCTCCTGATCAACCTGAGTGGGTCCTTGGCCATCGGATTCCTGGTCCCCGTCACCGACACGGTGTCCGCCCGGTTCGCTCTGGCCCGCCCCTTCCTCGTCGTGGGCTTCCTCGGGGGATGGACGACCTACTCCACTCTGGCGGTGGAGGCCGTGCTCCTCGGCAAGGGCGATCACGTCGGCCTGACCGCGGGCTACCTGGCGGCCAGCCTGGTTGGCGGCCTGGCGCTGGTGACACTGGGCGCCGCGGCCGGCCGATGGGTTACCCCCCGAGCC
Source organism: uncultured Acidimicrobiaceae bacterium (assembly GCA_963821755.1). GTDB lineage: Bacteria > Actinomycetota > Acidimicrobiia > Acidimicrobiales > RAAP-2 > Bog-473. Next base: position 402,673 of record CAWGEX010000003.1, on the reverse strand, counting down.
CCCCGATGACCGCTACCGCGGCCCACTCCCCCACGCTCGGGCTCGCGCTCCTGGTGGCGCTGGCCGGTGGCGTCGGTGCCGTGGCTCGGGCACTCATCATCCACCGCATCTCGGTGCGCCGGTCGGATCCCCTGCCGATCGGGACGGTCGTGGTCAACGCGTCGGGATCGCTGGTGCTCGGGTTCCTGACCGGTCTCTCGATCTACCACGGGCTGGCCCCCCAATTCCTCAGCGTGGTCGGGATCGGACTGTGCGGCGGCTACACCACGTTCTCGACGGCCAGCTGGGAATCGCTGCACCTCGTGCGCACCGGCCAGCTGCGGGCGGCGATCGTCTACACCTTCGGCGGACTGGCCGCCTGTGTGGGTGGGGCCATGGCCGGCCTGGCCATGGCCGCGGTCATCTGAGGTAACAGTAACTAGGAGCGGGGTGACCAAGGGGCGGGCGTCGAACTACGGGCGGGCGTCGAAGGTCGGCACGAGGATTCGCGCCGCTCGAGCTTCGTCGACCCGTCGGACCGGCGTCCTGCGGGGTGCCTCGGACAACGGTTCCCCCGCTGCCGCCTCGGCGGCAATCTTCTCGAGCGCCTCAGCCAAGGCCTCCAGCGTCTGGAGGCTTTCGGTCTCGGTCGGCTCGATCATGAGCGCTTCGTCGACGATGAGCGGGAAATAGATGGTGGGAGAATGGAAGCCCTCCTCGAGCAGCCTCTTGCCGACGTCGAGTGCCTTGGTCCCGTACGCCTTCTTGAGCTTTGCCACCGACAGCACCACCTCATGCATGCAGGGCCGGTCGAACGGCACCTCGTAGGTGTCGGAGAGTCGGTGGCGGATCCAGTTGGCGTTGAGCACCGCCCGCTCGGCCACCCGCCGCAGACCATCGCCTCCGTGTACCTGCATGTAGGCCAGCGCACGGGCCAGGACCAGCGCGTTGCCGTGCCAACTGTGGACCCGACCGATGGAGTGCTCGGGCGTCATGTAGCCGTACCCCGACGACAGGCGCACCGGGCGCGGCCCGGGCAGGAAGTCAACCAGTCGGGGTGAGACGGCCACCGGCCCGGCTCCCGGTCCCCCGCCACCGTGAGGCGTGGCGAAGGTCTTGTGCAGGTTCATGTGGACGATGTCGAACCCCATGTCGCCCGGACGGACGACACCGAGAATGGCATTGAGATTGGCCCCGTCGTAGTACAGCAGGCCTCCGACCTCGTGCACGGCCGCGGCAATGGCCGCGATGTCCTCTTCGAACAGGCCCAGCGTGTTGGGATTGGTCAACATGATCCCCGCCACATCGGTGTCGAGCACCGAGCGCAACGCTTCGAGGTCGACGCAACCACGGTCGTCACTGGGCACGGTCACCGTCTCGTAGCCGCCCAGCGTGACCGAGGCCGGATTGGTCCCGTGGGCCGAGTCGGGAATGATGACCCGGTGGCGGGACTGGCCCCGTGCTTCGTGGTACGCCCGCATCAACAGCAGCCCGGTCAGCTCACCGGCCGCTCCCGCCGCCGGTTGCAGGGTGGCCGCGGCCATGCCGGTCACCTCGCACAGGGCCTCTTCGAGTTCCACGAAGATCTGCAGCCACCCCTGCACCAGGTGGGCCGGCGCCCCCGGGTGCACGCCGGCCAGGCCGGCGAGGCCGGCCACGGTGTCGCACATCTTCGGGTTGTACTTCATGGTGCACGAGCCCAGCGGGTACGCCCCCAGGTCGACGGAGAACTGGCGATGACTCAAGCGGGTGAAGTGGGCCACCAGGTCCCGCTCGGACACTTCGGCCAATGCGACCGGTTCGTCGCGCCGATGCTCCTCGGGGATGAGTTCTTCGGCTTCCCACTCGGGCATGCCGGTCGTCCGGAGCTGCCAACTCTGGCGACCCGGCTGGGAAAGCTCGAACAGCGTCGGCTCCGCGTCTCCCCCCATGAGTGGCGCGCTGGTGGCGCGGCCCCCCGGAAGTCCGTGTTCGGTTCCGCCGACGACCTTCACCGCACCACCTTGTCCAGGGTGCGCACGAAACCCTCCACTTCGGCCCGGGTCCGCCGCTCGGTCACGGCCACCAACAGGCCGTGCTCGGCCTCCTCGTTCGACATCGACCCGTCACCGCCGGCGCCGACCAGGTCGGCCAGGGCCAGTCCGCCCAGGTATCCCTCATCGGCCAGACGGGCCACGGCCAGCGGACCAGCAATCGGCAACCGCACGGCGAACTCGCGCACGGTCGGCGTGGTCCCGGTGATGGGCGCCACCCCACCGAGAGCCAGCATCGACTCCCGGCAAAAGCGAGTACCCCGGGCACACCGCAACGGCCACCTCACGGAGACCCGAGGTGCCCAGCCAGCCCAGCTGCACGGCGGCGTAGATCGCCATCAGGGTCTGGTTGGTGCAGACGTTCGATGTCGCCTTCTCCCGCCGGATGTCCTGCTCGCGCGCTCGCAGCGTGGTGACGTAGGCCCGGGTGCCCTCCAGATCGACCGTCTCTCCCACCAAGCGCCCCGGCAGGCGGCGGACGTGCTGCTGGGCCACGGCGAACAATCCGAGATACGGTCCCCCGAAGCTCAGGGCGGTTCCCAACGCCTGTCCCTCCCCCACCACGACATCGGCGCCCCACTCCCCCGGGGACCGCAGCAGAGCGGACGCCACCGGGTCGGCCGCCACGACCAGCAGGGCACCCGTGGCGTCACAGATGCGGCGGGCGGCGCCGAGGTCCTCCAGACACCCCAGATAGTTCGGGTACCCGACGACCAGCACGCCGGGCGCCTCGGCCCCATCGCCCAGCTCGGGCCAGGCGGTCACACCGTCCCGCAGGGGCACCGGCACCACCTCGTGTCCGGTCCCGGCGGCGAATGTCTCGAGCACCGAGCGCCAGTGGGGCTGGATACCGCTGGACAGCCACACGGTCGGACCGGCCCGATGCCGCCACGCCGAGGTTCACCCCCTCGACCAATGCGCTGGCCCCGTCGTAGAGAGAGGCGTTGGCCACGGGCAGTCCGGCCAGGCGGGCCACCATGGTCTGGAATTCGAAGACCGCCTGCAACACCCCCTGGGCCACCTCGGGCTGGTAGGGCGTGTAGGAGGTCACGAATTCGGAGCGGCCGGCCAGGGCACGGACCACCGGCGGCACCTCGTGGTCATAGGCACCCCCGCCGGCGAAGCAGACCAGGTGGTCGGTGCGGGCCGGATTGGCGCCGTCCCAGCGACTCCATGCGCGCCAGCACGTCGGGTTCGGGCGAACCCTCGTCCAGGGCCAGGCCGCGACCCAGGCGCAGCGCGGCCGGGACGCTGGCGAAGAGCTCGTCGAGCGACGACAGGCCGAGAAAGGCCAACATCTGCGCCAACTCGTCCTCGGTGTGGGGCATGTAGTCGGGCAACTATTCCTCCACCCTCGGCGGCCACAGCGGCGGTCGCACCAAGTTGGCCGGCAGTTCGCGTCCCCTTTGCATCACGGTCACCGCATCGCCGTCAAGCAGTTGGGCATCGGCCTCGACCAGGGCCAGCCCGATCCCTCGTTCCCGCATGGGCGAGTAGTTGCCGCTCGTCAACCTGCCCACCACGTGTCCACCGACCTCGACCGCAGCTCCGTCGCGCAACGGTTGGCGACCCTCGGCCACCAGGCCGCGCAAGCGTCGAGATGGTCCGGTGGCGCGCTCCTCTTCCAACGCGGCCCGGCCGATGAAGTCGCCCTTGTCCCAACCCACGACCCACCCCAGGCCCGCCTGGAGCGGCGTGATGCCCGGACCGAGCTCATGGCCGTGCAGCGGCAGTCCCGCCTCCAGACGCAGGGTGTCGCGTGCCCCCAGTCCGGCCGGCGTCACACCTGCCGCCAGGGTGGCGGCCCAGAAGTCGCCCGCCGCCTCGGCCGGGACGGCACACTCGACGCCGTCTTCACCGGTGTAGCCGGTGCCCGCCACCACGCAGGTCACACCGTGCCACTCGAAGGGCATGACGTGAAACCGGGGCACCGCGGCCGCCGCTTCGGACACCGACGACAAGCGAGCGCGCGCGTCGGGCCCTTGCACGGCGATGATGGCCCGCGTACTCGTCGTGTCGTCACCGCCGATTGCGGCGACCACCCGGCTGGTGTTCGACGCGTTGGGCATGACATCGAATCGCTCCTCTTCGAGCCACCACACGATGATGTCGTCGGCCACCGAACCTGTCTCGTCCAGCAGATGCGTGTACTGCGCTCGGCCGGCCGAGACGCGCCGCAGGTCATTGCTGAGCGATTGCTGCAGATGATCAAACGCGGTCGGACCCTCGACACGGACGGTGCCCAGATGGCTGACATCGAAGGCGACGGCATCCTGGCGGCAGGCTCGATGCTCGGCCACGGTCCCCCAGGGGTAGGACAACGGCATCTCCCATCCGCCGAAGGGAACCATCTTGGCGCCCAACGCCACGTGGGCCGCGTGCAACGGGGACACCCGGACGGGCCGCGCCACGTCGTCCTGGTGCTCGGTGGTGGCCACCGGTCCAGATTAGGCGGCGGACGAGAGGGCCAAATCCAGACCGTGGGCGGTCAGCAGCGCCAGGAAGTCACGTTGATACACCACGGCCACCGGGACCTCGGGATAGAGCTCGCGCATGCGCCGCACCTTGCCGTTCTTGCGGGTGACCAAGCGTTGATCGGCCGTGGTCAGTTCGATGAAGAGACCCCGGTCGGGCAACCAGAAGTCGGGCCGGAAGCCGCCCACCGGCGACCCTTGCTCGTCCCAACGCAAGGCGAACTCCACGGGCTCGTACTCCCAACGCTCCTCGTAGAGATCGAGGATGGCGGCGAACACGCGTTCCGATGGATGCGCGAATCGAATTGGCCCGCCGGCCCGCCGGCCGGATGATGGGATCGCCGCGTGGGCGTGCCCGGACGAGCCTTCGGACTCACTCGCCAGAGGCCCGGGGCACCGACTCCTGATGAGGACGTTCGCCAGACGGTCGGGACTGCGCCGAAGGCTGCAGGCGCACGATGTCCGCTTCCAATTCGTCGACCACGCCGGCCAGCGGCACGATGTTGAACACACCCTGCCCGCCCGCCATGAGGTCGACCACCTCGCCGTTGGACCGGGCGAGCACTGAGCGGGTCCCGTTCAGCACCAGGTTCGATGCGGCGACGTCGATGCCCAGGTCACCCCGGAGGCACTCGACGGCCTGGCGGGCCGCTTGCAGCGAGATACCGGCGTCGAGCAGTTGCTTGATCACCTTGAGTTCGAGGACGTCGGCATACGAGTAGACGCGTCGGGAGCCGCTCCCCTTCGCCGCGCTCACCGACGGTTGGAGCAAGCCGGTGCGGGCCCAGTAGTCCAGCTGGCGGTAGGTGATGCCGACCAGCGAACAGACCTGTGGACCGTAAAATCCCCCGACATCAGGCGTGGACACCTCAGCCATTGCACCTCCCGTGCTCTGTGCTCTCCGGCCGCTCATGTTAGCCGAGCCGGACGACACCCACGTAGTTACCGAGACGTTATTCAGGCGTCGACGGGAGATTTTCTTCCAACGGCCACGCCACCACGGCACCCAGCACCTTGAGGCCGACCCGGCTGCCCGGGGTCCACGGTCGGCCGCCGGTGATCCGGACCACCAGTTCGGGCAACCCGACCCCGGCGCTGGGCTGGACCCGGACCACCGCGTCATGGCCGAAGTACTCGTAACTGCGCACCACGCCGGGCACGCCGTCGCCCTCATCGGCACTGAGCACGACCTGCTCGGGCCGCACCATGACCCGGGCCGTCGTGCCGGGCGACGTCCCGTTGATCCGGCCTCCCCATGAGGCCAGTTCCAACGTGCCCAGGGCCGTCGTCACCACCTGACCGCTGACGGTTCCCTCGAGCAGGTTGGCCTCACCGAGAAACTGGGCCAACCCGGCGTCACGGGGCAGCCCGTAGAGCGCAGAGGGGGTGTCGATCTGACCGATGACCCCGTCGCGCAGGACGGCCACCTGGTCGGCCATCGAGAGGGCCTCATCCTGATCGTGCGTGACCAGGACCGCTGTTGTCCTCGCCAACCGCAGCACGTCGTGGACGTCAGCCCGGACGGAGGCCCGCAGCGACGCGTCGAGCGAGGAGAAGGGCTCGTCGAGCAGGACGATCTCCGGATCGGTGGCCAGAGCCCGGGCCAGGGCCACCCGCTGTTGCTGCCCTCCGGAGAGCTGGTGCGGGTAGCGACGGGCCAGACCGGTCAGGCCGACCAGTTCCAACAGCTCGTTGACCCGCTCGCCCTTGCGCTGACCCCGTTCGAGGCCGAAGGCCACGTTGCGTCCGACGCTCAAATGCGGGAAGAGAGCTCCCTCCTGGGGAACGTACCCGATGCGCCGCCGCTCCGTGGGCACCCACTCGTCACTGGCGTCGTCGACGATCTGAGAACCCAGTCGAACCTGCCCTTCATCGGGTCGCTCGAAGCCGGCGATGATGCGCAGGAGCGTGGTCTTCCCGCTGCCCGACGGCCCGAGAATGGCCGTGAGGGAACCGTCGGGAACCACCAGGTCGATGCCGCGCAACACCGGGTGAGGGCCGAACGACTTGCACACACCGGCTATGGCGAGGCCTTTCATGCGTTCACCATCGTCCCCATTGTGCTCGGCACCGGGATGCCGGCCCGCCCGGCGGGCTGTGTTGTGGCATCACGAGACGGCAAACGGTCGAACCAACGGCCGAGAACCACACTGGGGACGGCGGCGATCAGCACCATCAAGCCGGCATAGGGTGCCGCTTGGCTGTAGGAGAGATTGGTCTGGAACGCCCAGAACTGGGTGGCCAGCGTCTGGGCATTGGTCGGGATGAGGACCAGCGTGGCGGTGAGCTCGGTGGCCGCCTCGAGAAAGACCAGGCAGAACGCCGCCACCAGGCCCGGGCCGATGAGCGGGAGGGTGACGCGCCGGAACACCGTGCGCCTCGGCACGCCCAGGGAGGACCCGACCTCCTCCAGCCCGACCGGGGAGCGCGCCACCGAGGCGCGCACGGCCACGACCGCCATGGGAAAGAACATCACGGCGTAGGCCAGTACCAGCAAGAGGGGTGTCTGGTAGAGGTGTCCAGCCAGGTAGTGCTCGGTGAAGAAGGTGAAGCTCAACGCGATCACCAAGCCGGGCACACACAACACCAGCATGTTGGCGCGCTCGAGAAACCGCACCTCTCGCCGGGGGAAGCGGACGGACAACAGGGCGATCGGTAGAGCGGCGACGGTGGCGATGACACCGGCCGCGCCGGCATAGAGGAAGGTGTGACCGGCGGCACTCGCCAAGGAGGCCGCCGGCAGCGTCGAGTTTCCGCCTTTGACCAAGAGGTAGATGATGGCCCCCACCGGAACCCCGAGGGCCAGGATCACCAGGGCGCCGATGCCCCCCAGGGCGGCCGGGCGCGATCGGCCCAACGTCTGAGGTCGCATCTCCCGGGCGGCTCCGGCCCCCAGGCGCGACGCCCGACCCCGGCCCCGAGCCGAGTTCTCGGCCAGCAACAAGAAGGCGCCCAGCACGACCAGTATCAGCGACAGGGCGCAGGCGGCCGGCTGGTTGAACCCGACCGTGAACTCGGTGTAGATCTCGGTCGTCAACGTCCGGAAACCGAGGATCTCGAAGGCACCGAACTCGGCCAGCACCACCAACCCCACCAGGGCCGACCCGCCGAGGATGGCCAGCCGCGCCTGCCCCACGGTGACCCGCCAGAACGTCGCCAGCCGGCCCAGTCCGAGACTGCGGGCCACCTCTTCCTGGGCCGGGTCGGCATTGCGCAGGCTGGCCGCCACCGGGAGGAAGACCAAGGGGTACACAGCCAGCGTCATCACCAGCGTGGCGGCCCAAAATCCGCCGAAGGCCGGGAAGATGGCCCGCCAGCCAAAGCTCACGACGAAGTCAGGGATGCCGATGGGGATGACCAGCAGGACGGCCCAGACGTGACGTCCGGGCAGGTCGGTGCGCTCGACCACCCAGGCGGCGACGGTCCCCACCAGCGCGCACAAGAACGTGACGACCACCGTGAGGCTGACGGTGTCCCAAATCAGCTGTGCCGTCAGGCCACGGAAGAGCAGGGCGTGCAGGCTGGCCCACCCCACCTGGGCCGCCTGCAGGATCAGGAAGCAGAGCGGGAGGACCACGGCGATCGACACGACTACGGCGGCCGCCACGAGCGGTCGTGGTGCCCGACGGCGGCGTGGCCGTCCGCCGAGACGCCGGGGACCGGTCGGGCCGGGGACTGCCGGTGCAACCGGGCCCAACCCGATCGCCGGGACGGATGTCACCGCGTGATCACAAGAGTTGGGCCTCCTGCAGCAGCGCGATCGCCTCGGCCCCGGTGCCGAGCTCCGCCATCGAGATCGGGTTCGGCTGGAGCTGGTTGAACGGCGTCTCCGGCTTGGCCGTGGTCACGCCCGAGTTGATCGGATACTCGAAGCTGTTGCTGTCGGCGATGATCCGCTGGCCCTGAGCCGAGGTGAGAAAGGCCACGAACTTCTGGGCGTCCGCCTGGTGCGAGGAGGACTTGAGGACCCCGGCCCCGGAGACGTCGACGACGTACCCCACGTCCTTGGGGGCGAAGTGGGCGATGGCCGAATGCATGTGTGACGCGCCGAGTTCGGCCCGCTGGCGGTACCAGTAGTACTGATTGATGATGCCCAGAGCCACCTGACCTCGGTTGACCTCATCGGCCAGGGCCTCGTTGTCCGGGTAGAGATGGCTGGTGGCGTTGGTCTTGAGCTCTCTGAGCCAGGTCTCGGCTCCAGCCGTGCCGTGGGCCCGGGCAATCGACGTGACGATGGGCTGAAAGTCGGTCTCCCCGCCGGCCAACCCGATCTTGCCCTTCCATGCCGGGTCGGCCAGCTGCATGGCCGAGGTGGGGAGTTGGTTGGGCTTCAGCAGCGAGGTGTTGTACACCATGACGCTGACCCGAGCCGAGACCCCGACCCATTTGCCGTCGGGCGAGTCGTACTTGGATTGACCGTTGGCCAGGGTCGAAGGGTTGACCGGGGACAGCAGATCCTTGGAAGCCAAATACTGCAGTGGAGGTGAGTTCTCGGTGAAGAAGACGTCGGCCGGTGAATGAGCCCCTTCGGTGACGATCTGTTGCGCCAGCACGTCCTCGTCGTCAGATCGGACATTGACGGTGATCCCCGTCTTCTGTTCGAAGGCCGCCACCAGGGAATGAGTGGTCTGCACATGTTGCCCGCTATAGAGCGTGATGGCGTTGGAGCCCGAGCCGGAACCCGAGCCGCTGCAGGCGGCCAGGCTGACGGCACCCAGGGCGAGGGCTACAGCGCCGGTCAGCAGGCGGGAGCCTCTCACGAGCTTCTCACGGGCTTCTCCCGATGCCACCAGTGAGAGCGCCTCACGAACGGGTCCCGACCCGGGTGGCCCAGGGGCGACGGCGACCCGCACCATGGACTCCCCCGGCGACAGGCAGACAGCGCATGGTGTTCTCCTCGGTGGCTGATCTTCGGGCAGTGAATCTTGGGGCTGGTGAATTTTAGGGTCGACGAATCTTAGGGCTGCCTAACAGATAGTACCCTCCCCGGCACCCAGTCAAGGTGACAGCAGTGTCAGTGAAGGGCGCCACGCAGGAGCAGGACACCTCCCGCCTCGCCCAGCCGGGTCTCGGCCCCTGCCGGTCTCGCCCCGCCGGGTGAGGAGGCGCTCAGTCGAGAGGGGGGCCGACTGGACCGAAGTCGGCCCGGCCCTCCGAGGGGCTCGAGGGCTCGGCGTGGAAGCGCACCGGGATGCGGCCCGCTCGCCGCGACCGGTACCCGGCCTCGGTGGCCAGCCGCATGGCGTTGGCCATCTCCGCCGGATCGTGGGCGCGGTTCACCGCCGTGGCGACCAACACCCCGTCACAGCCCAGTTCCATGGCCAGCGCGGCGTCTGACGCGGTACCGATCCCGGCATCGAGGATCACCGGTACCTGTACCGCCTCACGCAGGAGGGCGATGTTGTGCGGGTTGCGGATGCCCAGTCCGCTCCCGATGGGGGATCCCAGGGGCATGACGGCGGCACAGCCGACCTGCTGGAGCCGAAAGGCCAGGACGGGGTCGTCATTGGTATAGGGCAGGACGACGAACCCGTCGTCGGTCAACTGTTCGGCCGCGGCCAGCAACTCGACGGCATCGGGCATGAGGGTCCTATCGTCGCCGATGACCTCCAGTTTGACCCAGTCCGTGCCGAACGCCTCGCGAGCCATCTTGGCCGTGAGGACGGCCTCGCCGGCCGTGGCGCACCCGGCGGTGTTGGGCAGCACCCGTACCCCCACGTCGTCCAGCAGGTCGAGCAGCGCTCCCTTTCCCGAAGGATCGAGCCGGCGCACCGCCACCGTGGCCATCACGGTGCCCGAAGCGACCAGGGCCTGGCGCAACGCGGCCAGGCTGGTCATCCCGCCGGTCCCGAGGAGGAGACGTGACGCGAGCTGTTCGCCCGCGATGCACAGCGGTTGGTCGCCTGTGTCTTTTGGATCCGACGCCATTACCGATCCACCATTACCGACGACGATACTTCCGGGGCCGACAGCGAAGGCACCGGCACCACGCTCGCCTAACGTTCCTTGAGTGTCACCCACGAATCGAGTGTCACCCACGAACCGGCCCGACACTCCACCGGTTGCACTGAGCATTGCCGGATCGGACTCGGGCGGCGGGGCCGGCGCCCAGGCCGACCTCAAGACCTTTGCCGCCCACCGGGTGCACGGGGCCACCGCGCTGACCGCCATCACTGCCCAGAGCACCGCCGCCGTGCGCGGCGTCGTCGTGCTCGAGCCGGAATTCGTCCGCCTGCAGATCGAGACCGTGCTGGGCGATCTCTCGGTGCGCAGCGTCAAGACCGGCATGTTGGCCACTCGAGCCATCGTCGACCTGGTGGCCGACCTGGCTGCGGCCGGGCGGCTGCCGCAGCTCGTGGTCGATCCCGTCCTGGTCTCGTCGAGTGGGCACCCCCTCATGGATCCCGATGGCATCGAGGCCTATCTGACCCGCCTGATCCCCCACGCCGTGGTGGTGACCCCCAACCTGCGCGAGGCCGCCGCCCTGACCCACACGCCGGTGGAGGACCTGTTGTCGGTGCCTGCCATGGGCGCCGCCGCGGAGCAGATCCGCTCGCATGGGGCTACCTACGTGGTGGTCAAAGGAGGCCACCTCACCGACGTGGCCCACGATGTCGTGGCCGGCCCCGAAGGGACCACCGTGCTCGAAGCCACTCGCATCGATACCCGGAACGACCACGGCACGGGCTGTTCCCTCTCGGCGGCCATCGCCGCCAACCTGGCCCTCGGGGCGGACGGGCCGACCGCCATCAGCCGGGCCAAGGCGTTCGTGGCCCGGGGACTGGCCGGGGGTGCCTCGTGGACGCTGGGAGCCGGGCACGGGCCCATCGACCATTTCGGGTGGTCGGCCTCGCCGTAGGCTGGAGTCGTGAAAGCCCGGTACATGACCGATCCCAACGGTCCCGAAGGCGAGGCGGCTGCCCCGACGCCCGCGACCGCCTCGACGCCCGGGGCGGGCCCACCGCCGGACCGCCCGGCGCCCTACGCCGGTTTCAGCATGCGCCCGGCCATGATCGTGGTCGGCCTGGCCGCCCTGATCCTCGTCGGGTTCGTTGCCATCGGGCTGGCCACCAACGGCGCCCCGGCACGGACCGATACCTCGAGGAGTATCGAGGTCGTGTCGGGCTCCTCGCTTCGTGCCGTCCGCGCCGCTCCCGCTCTCACCGCCATCACCCGGTCGGGCGAGCCACCGTCGAACATCCTCAACGCGGTCTCCCTCCCCGAGGGGTCGACCCGCGTCTCGCATCAGATCAACAGCGGCTCGGCCGGCCAGTTCGACGCCCAGATCGGTCTGCTCAGCGATGCCTCGCAGGGGGCGATCCGCACCTTCTACCTGAGCGACATGAAGGCGCAGGGTTGGCAGATCCAAGGGACCGGCCCGGCCCGCAATGACCCCGGTGCCTTCGAGGTGCTGGGCAGGAAGGCGGGCTCAGACGGCTTCTTCTGGCAGATGGGTGCGGTGGTCTCGGCCACCACCTTCGGTGCCGACGCCCCGCCGGCCGGCCAAACCGCCTTCACCGTCCGGCTCTTTCAAGTTCCCGACCCGGACTAGGCACCCGGATTAGGCAGCCACCCTCTCGCTGAGCGCCCGCTCCGGTGTCTCGTCGGCGCGCTCGATCTCGCGAAAGAGATACGACCACACGAAGAAGTTGATCGGGTAGAGCAGATAGCCGATCCGGGTGGCCGGGGCCAGCAGGGTGATCACCGCCATCACGATCCCTCCCAACGTGCAGACCTCCGCCGCCGTCCGGGGGGGGCGGCGGGAGAGGTGCCACGCCAGCACCGCACCACCCACCAAGCCGACAACCAACGGCAGCGCCCGGTGAAGGAAGGGGAAGGCGGTCACCAGGAGGTGGCCGGGAAGCGGGCTGGCCGCCGGTGAGGTGACCCCCGACAGACCGAGCGGGAACAGCACGACATTGTCGAAGAAGGCCCAAGGGCCACGCAACGCGAAGGGGACCACCACCGGGCCGGCGATGACCAACATGCCGAGGAACATCATGCCGGGACGCCGCACCCCGCGGCGGTCCCGGGCGGCGAAGAGGGCCAGCGCGGCGAGCGGCCAGGCCGTGAACTTCATGGCAGAGACCACGCCGAGTACCAGGCCCGAGGCGAAGGGCTGTCGCCGCTGGGCCAGCACCATGGCCAGCAGCAGGAAGGCCACGATCGGCATGTCGTCGCCCCCCGTGGCCAACGGGAGGGCGGCGGTGGGCAAGATGGCGATCACCTGCAATGTGCGCATCTTCCGTCGGCCGTCGGCCGGGCACAGCCAGAGGGCCACCGCCGTGAGCGCCAGGGTGGCCAGGCTAAAGAAGATGCGGGCATCGGTCAGCACAATGTCGTGATGGCGCGCACTCGGGAGCCCGAACACCGTCATGAGGGGCAGGTAGGGCAGAAAGCCCTCGTAGGTCGGCTCGCCCGGGACGCGGTAGAGGACCTTCCCGTGCGAGTTGGTGACGTTGTGATAGGGGTCCTTGCCCTTGGCCACCGTCTGGCCGCCCTTCTCAATGGTGGCCACTTCCGGTTGGAAGTGCGAGCCCGGGTCTCCGTTGGAGCGCCACACCACCTCGAGGGCGAGCGGGACAGCAGTGGCGCCCACGAACACACAGACGGCGATGACCAGGCGTGGGGTCATGGGCGACCGCCAGGCGCGGCGACGGGGCGATGGCAAACCGGCGGTGTTCGTGGCGGTGTCACGGCCGGAGTGCGAGTCAGTGCCGGCCGGCGAGTCAGTGCCCGGCGGCGGCCCGGCGGTGGCTTTGTGCCGCCTGACGATGGCCAGGACGGCGGAAGCCACGGTGCCGAAGATGTAGGGGCCCAGAGCCAACTCTCCCCACTGGCGGTACAGGCCCAGCGTCGAGAAGAGGATGATGCCCAAGGCGAACGCCGTCCCCAGCCCGTACAACATGGCATCGCCCGCCGTGGGGCCGACGGAGGCAACACGGGCCAGGGCCCGTCGCATCACGCTTCGTGCAGCACCGCTCCGGGAGGGGGTGGTCGACATCTCAATGGCTACAGCCTGGCATAGGCCGGTGTGAGGCAGGTCGACGCCCTGGAGCGAGGCCTCAGAGCCCGAGTTCGGTTCGGTAGAAGGCCAGTTCCTCTTCGAGGCAGGCCACCAGCGTCTCCGCTCGGCGAAATCCGTGGCTCTCTCCTTCGAAGAAGCGCACGAGGCAGCGCCGTCCGGCGGCGCTCAGGGCATCGCGCAGGCGCTCAGCCTGGGCCGGCGGGACCACCGGGTCCTCGGTCCCCTGGAGTAGGAGCACCGAGCCGCCCATCTGGGCGGCCCGGTTCACTGGCGAGCGGGCCTCGTAGATCTCCCGGCTCTCCGGCAAGGGACCGATGAGACGATCCATGTAGTGCGCTTCGAAGTCGTGGGTCGAGGCCGCCAGTCCCAACAGATCGGTCACCCCGTACAGGGCAACGGCGGCGGAGAACCCCTCACCGGCGGCCAGAGCATTGAGGGCGGTCAGGCCCCCGGCACTTCCACCCCGAATACCCATTCGGCCACCGTCGACGCGGCCCGTGGCGGCCAGATGGCGGGCGGCGTCAACGCAGTCCTCGGCGTCGGCCACCCCCCACTGCCCCCAGAGCGAGCAGCGATAGGCGCGCCCGTAGCCCGTGCTGCCGGCGTAGTCCACCCGGGCGACGGCAAAGCCCCGGCTGGTGAAGTACTGCATGGTGACGTCAAACCCGGACCCGGCCGACGACGTCGGGCCACCGTGACAAGAAACGATCAGAGGGGGGAGGGTGCCTTCCGGTCCCTCCGCCTCCCCCAGCATCGGCGGGTACACGACGCCATGGACCGGACGGCCGGAGCGCCCCACCAAGTCGAACGGCTGCCCCACCGACACGTTGGCTGGTGCCAGCGCGACGGCCCGAGCGGGCCGGAGTGGGCGCGCCGCTTGGCCCGTCGACGGCAGCACCCACACGTCGTCGGGCCCGTCGGCTGGTCCGCCGATGAAAGCCACGCCGTCACCGTGCCGGCACAGCGCACTGATGGAGACGCACGGCTGGGGGAGCGCCTTCGGAGGCGCCTGCGAGGTGGTGATGTGCACGAGGGAGTCTCGACCGCCCGACGTCCGGCGAGCCACCAGGGAGCCGTCGCACATCTCGACCATCGTCGTCTGCCCGAGGACCCAGTCCGGGCCGTGAAACTCAGCCTCCTCGCCGGTCATCGGTTCGGCTTGAGGCGCGCCGGCCGTACCCGGATGAAGCCAGGGCTGCCACCAGCCCTGCCGATCCGAGACAAAACGCAGTCCCCCATCGAGCCGCCAGGCCGGTTGCCCCACCGACTCGTCCAGGCCACCGGCCACCGCCCAGGGTGCGCCGGCGGCGGTCAGCCGCGAGGTCGCGGTGGCTGGGTCGACGACAATCTCGAGCGGGATGACGACCACGGCCGAGGAGTCCCACGGCATGTCAGGGTGGTCCCAGACCACCGTCACCAAGCGGTCGCCCGCGTCGTTCACCCGCGGGGCACCATAGAAACCATGGCCCTCGGCCACGATCGATTCGCCCGCGTTGTCGGCGCGGGTCCCCAGGGCCACCAGGCAGTGCCGGGGACTCGAGTTCCCCGGGCGGTGGGCTTCGCGCACGGCCACGACCCAATCCCCATTCCGGTGTGGCGCAGAGGCCACCGTGGGCCCAGATCTCTCCCGGCGCCGGCTCACTCGAGAGGGCCCTCGGTGCAGCCGATCCCCCGTCCATCAACCAGACCCGTTGGTCATCCAGCCGTACATAGGCGAACGCCTCCGGGCCGTCCTCCGCGCCGTGATCCGGGAGGTGCTCCGGGACGAGGCATGACGCGCCACCGCCGTATTCGTGCACTCGGCCGCGAATGCTCACGCCTCGCGGCGAAAGCTCCTCCACCGTGTCTTCGGCGGACCGGACGAGCACCACACGACCGCCTTCCGAGGGCCTCGACTCCAACCAGTAGAGCCGGACACCGTCCGAGCTCAACTCGGAGAGCGACACTCGCCCGGCTGCGGCCTGCTCCGCTCGGAGTGGCGAGGGCCAGAAGCCGAACGGAGAGCGAGTCATCGGAGCGACCGTAGCGCCCGATGCCGTCGGCGCTCGCCCTCGCGGCTCGTACAGTGGACCATGCGCTTCTCCGCATACTGCCTGTCCAAAATGGGAGAAGTCATCCGGGCGCACATCGCTGACCTCTCCGAACGCGACCTACCCGAGGGTGACGTGCTGGTCAACGTCGAGTGGTCGGCCATCAACTTCAAGGACGCCATGGTGACCCGTCCGGGGAACCGGGTGGCCCGTCAGTTCCCGTTGATCCCGGGGGTGGAGTTCACCGGCACGATCGCCGAGAGTGATGATCCCACCCTGGTCCCGGGGCGACGCGTTCTGGTGCAGGGCTACGACCTGGGGGTGGCCCATCACGGCGGGTTCGCTGGCTACGCCCGCGTACCTGCTGAATGGGTGGTGCCACTCCCTCCAGCTGTGTCGTCCCGCAATGCCGCCATCATCGGGCTGGCCGGCTTCACCGCCATCCTCTCTCTTCACCGGCTGGAACAGCATGGCCTGACTCCCGAGGACGGCCCGGTGCTGGTCACCGGTGCGTCCGGCGGGGTCGGCAGTGCCGCCGTTGCGCTCCTGGCCCATCGGGGTTTCGAGGTCGTGGCGTCGTCGGGCAAGGGGGCCGAGCACGACTACCTCACGCAGTTGGGCGCGGCTCGAGTCGTGGGCCGCCAGTTCAGCCCCGACGATGGCCGCACCCTCGGGCCGCAACTCTGGGGAGGTGTCGTCGACTGTGTCGGCGGATCCGCCCTCTCCGAGGCCCTGCGGACCGTGCGCTACGGCGGCGGCGTGGCGGCCAGCGGATTGACCGGCGGCAACGAACTGTCCTCCACCGTCTACCCCTTCATCGTCCGCGGGGTCGCCCTGTTGGGCATCGACACAGTGGCGACCCCGATTGAAGAACGCCGGGCCCTCTGGTCGACCATGGCCGAAGAGTTCCCGATGCAACGCTGCGCCGAGATGGTGAGCGAGGTCGTCGGCCTGGACGGTCTCAGCGATGCCCTGAGCAAGGTGCTGCGAGGAGCGGCCCGAGGTCGCATCCTGGTGGATCCCTGGCGATGAAGGCTGAACCAGGCACCGCGCCACCGCGCGGCGTCAGCCGCTGAAGTCCTCCGGACGAACCGTGTCGAGGAATTCGCGGAACTGTTCGGCCAGTTCGTTGACGTTCTCCTCGTCCTCTTCATCATCGCTTTCGATGGCCAAGATGATGCCTTCGGACTCCATCAACTCGTCCTGTACGAACAGCGGGGTCTCGGTGCGCACCGCCACCGCCACCGCATCCGAGGGACGGCTCGAGACGACCGCCCGCTCCTCGCCGTGGAGAAGATGTAACTCGGCAAAATAGGTCGAGGACCGGAGCTCGGTGATGATGACCCGCTCCACGCTGATATCGAGGGCACCCAACATGTCGGTCATCAGATCGTGAGTCAGAGGTCGTGGCATGGTCACCCCCTGGAGCGCATAGGCAATGGCGGTGGCCTCAGGATTGCCGATGAAGATGGGCAGCGTTCGACCCTCTCCGCCTGTTTCCTGCAGGAGCAGGACAGGAGTGTTGGACTGCAGGTCCACTCGAACGGCTCGCAACATCACTCGGACCATGATTGAAATGTAGCGCCCGAAGGCCCCTGTGTGATCAGCCCCCGACGTGGCGACGCAGAGCCGATCGCAACAAGGTGGCCCGCATGGTCTGACCCAGGGTCCCCAGCTCCTCGGCGGCACGGGTAGCCCGCTGTCGGGATTCAGGATTGCGTTGGCGCAACAAAGGGATGATGACCTGCTCAATCAACCCGATCTCCCGGTCGACGCCGGTGCGGTACATGCGTAGATGGCGGGGCTCGATGCCGAATTTGCGGAAATCTGCGGCCAGGTTGGCCACGGTCAGGGCATCCTCGTCGAAAGTGGGTATTCCCGCCACGATCACCGGCTCGATCAGGCCGAAACTCTGCAGCCCGGTCAACTCGGCCTCGGACAGCCCGCTGGCCGAGCACAGTTCGTCGCAGGTCAGGCTGGCGCCGGTGACCATGTCCGGGGTGAGCATCGGCTTGGCCGGCCCCGTTGCCCCGCGGCCCGAGCCGGCCGAGCGGGCGAGCCGGCTCCCTTGCCGGCGTCGTCCGCCCCACTGCGGGTCGGCGCGCCTGGGGTGGTCGGCGCCCCTCCCTTGGGCCGATGGTCCGCGCCACGTGACCCTGCCCCGGCTCGAGAGCCGGCATCGGCACCAGCGCCGGCCGCGCCCGCGGAACCGGCTGCCTCCGCGGCTCCGGCTGTGCCGCTCGCACCAGCAATCGCGCCGGCCGCGCCACCAGTTGCGCCTCCCGCGCCGCCATCACGCTCACCCGCCGCGCCGTGAGGTCGCGCGGTCGGCGAAGATTCGACCGCCGCATGTTTGGCTCCGACCGGACGCGCCGGGCTTGTCTCTGAAGTACGACCCTGACTTTGACTCTCGTTCGCGACGACCGAAGGTGACGCAGCCCCGCGCGCGTTCGCCGTGCGAGCGGCGACCGACTCACTCTCGGCGGAGTGACCAGCATCGGGGACGACGTGCAGCGGCGCGCGGTCACCGGGGTTCTCGGGGATCAGCGCGGCGCGGCGCGAAGCGTCGGCCAGTATGCGCGCCATGGCTTCATTGTCCGCCTGTGCCATCTGCGCCTCGGTCCGGCCCGCCGCGGCGTTGGCGCTTCCACGCCGTTGCCCAGCGGACGGCGCGCTCGGTGGGGTCGTGCGTCCGCCCGAAGATCCCACCGATGCCGCCGGCCCCTCCGCTCCCTCCGAGCCGGCGGGCGTCGAATGGGCCGGGTGAGACGCCGCCCCGTTGCGTCGAGCCGGCTCTGCCTTCGTCTCAGCTCCCGGTTCGACCTCGATGTCGCCGAGATCCCCTGCGGCCAGGCGGTCCCGGATGACCTTGAGCGGCAGGAAGTGCTCCCGCTGCTGGCGCAGGACCCAACGGAGCCGTTCCACGTCAGGTTCGAAGAACTTTCGGTAGCCCGAGGGCGAACGCTCGGGGTTGACTAGACCTTGACTCTCGAGGAACCGGATCTTGGAGATGGTGACGTCGGGGAATTCCTCCCGCAACAGCGTCAAGACATCCCCAATGGACAGGTAGGTACGGCTACTCACTCTGGTCCAGCCACCAGGTAGACCAGCTTGAATTTGCCGATCTGCACTTCGTCGTGGGGCAAGAGCGAGGCCTTGTCAATGCGCTCCCGATTGACGTAGGTCCCGTTGAGAGAACCAACGTCCGCGATGGCAAACGTCCCATTGACTTCCTGCGTGATCTCAGCGTGGCGGCGGGAGACAGTGATGTCGTCTAGAAAAATATCGCTGTCGGGATGGCGCCCCGCCCGGGTCACCCCCGCGTCCAACACGTAGCGCGCTCCGACGTTGGGCCCCCGGGTCACGACCAGGACGCCGGAGCCGTGAGGAACTTCACCGGGCGCGAAGGCAGGGCTCTCCTCGGCACTGTCCCCATGGTCGACGGGACGCAGGGTCACGGTGGCGTCGTCGCCCCCGGCCAGTGCGTTCCCGCAGGAGGAACAGAAGTTCACACCCTCGGGATTCCTATGCCCGCAGTTATTACAGAACACGGCGAACACGGTACTCCACCCCACGGTCGCGTATCCCTGGAGCTACAAAGTGGCCCCCAACGTGCTCAACCGGCGGTCAGATCCCCGTATCCCCCGGCGTCGAGGAGGCCGTCCAGCGCGGCCACGTCGGCCAGCTCCAGCTCGCAGATCCAGCCATCCCCATAGGGGTCCTGATTGATCCGCTCGGGGTTGGCCGTGAGCGATTCGTTGATGGCCGTGACGGTCCCGGCCACCGGTGCGTAGATCTCCGACACGGACTTGGTTGACTCCACCTCGCCCAAAGGCCCGCCGGTCTCGACCGCCGCGTCCACGGCCGGGAGCTCGACGTAGACGATGTCGCCCAGCGCGTCCTGGGCGTAGTCGGTGATCCCGACGCGGGCGCGTGACCCGTCCACGCGAACCCATTCGTGCTCGGTCGAATAGCGAAGGTCGTCCGGAATGTTCATGAACGGCGACCCTATCTGAGTATCTCGTACAACCGGTCGACGTACTCCTCGGTGAGCCGCGCCGAGCCGGCCCAGTCGTCCCCCTCGGCCCAGATATGCGTCGACGGCTCTTCGGGGTCGGGCACCACCAACACCCATCCGTCCAACGTCCGTACCTTGATCCCGTCGACCAGAAGCACCTCACGCTCCTCATCGACCATCTGTTCCATGAGCGTGCGCATGACCAGGCCCTTTTGTTCGAAAGGCGTCTCCACCTCGGAGTGGAGGATGGGGATTTCGGGGACCCGCTTGACCACGTCGGCCAGGGATTCTCCGGCCCGCCCCAGCAGGGCGATCAGCTCCACGAGGGCGGCGGCGGCATCGAAGGAGGGGAGGAAGGCGGGGAAGATGTAGCCCCCCTCCTGATCGGCCGCGAAGACCACGCCGCCCGACGCCGCCGCCTCCATGAGGCCCGACGGAGACAGTGCCGTGGCGAGCACCTCGGTGCCGCGAGCGGCGCACAATTCCTCGGCCTGCGTGCTGGTGGTCACCGGAAGGGCCACCCGCGCCCGGCCCACTACTGCGGTGATCAGCTCCAGGTACGCCATGAGTGCTTCGTCATTGGTCAGGACCCGCCCGGTGCCATCGACCAAAGTCAGGTGCTCACCACCGGCGTCGATCACCGCGCCCAAGTCAGCCCCCGAACCGCGCACGGTATCCGACACTCGACCCGTGCTGGTGTTCAGTTCAACCGCAATCATGCCGGGGGTCTGCGCGTACGGGTTGATGCTCAACACATCCGCGCCGACCTTGGCGAGCAGGTTGGGCATCACGAAGCTGCCGGCCCCGTACGAGAGGTCGAGCACAAGTTTCAGATCGCGCCGGGGAACGGCGCGCAGGCCGAACGCCTCGACCAGGTCTGCCGTGTAGTGCTCCACGGCCCGCGGGGAGAACTCGATGTCGCCAATGTCCCCGGCCGTGACGCGGCGAAACTCCTCGCGGTGGTACAGCCGCTCGATACGTCGCTGGTCATTCTCCGAGAGGTCCAGTCCCTGGTCGTCGAAGAAGCGGATGACGACGGACTGGGGATCGTTCGGACTCAGGCGCACGGTCAGGCCCGCCTGGCTCCCCCGGGTCCGGATGTGGTGGCGGGTCACTGGAATGGTCGCCACCTCGAGGTCGGTGACGTTCACCCCGACCGCGTTGCAGCCGACCATCAGGGCGCGCTTGAGCACCCGGGCGGCCCGGCTGGTGTCGCGCGAGGTGGTGATGAAGGCGCCCTTCTCGAGGGTCGAGGCCCAGGCCTTGGCCAGGCGGACGGCCAGCTCGGGGCTGACGTCCACGTTGGCGATGCCGCTGACGCCCTCCCGGCCGAAGAGCGTCCGGGCCCCGCCCGACTCCCACACGATGGAGGAGTTCACCTGGGCCCCGGCTTCGACCACCTTGTAGGGGTAGACCTTCACGTCGCCCCGCACGGCGGCCTCGGCCCCGATGAGGCAGCCCTCCCCCACCACCGAGCCCGGTTCGCACCGGGCACCATGGCGCAGGTCGCAGGACCGGCCCAGCACCGAGCCCTCCACCCGCGCCGACGGCCCCAAATAGGCGTTCTCCCCGATCACCGAATGCCGGACCTCGGCCCGCTCGGCCATCCGCACGTTGGCCCCGAGGGTCGTATAGGACCCCAGCACGGCGTCCTGGTCGATGGTGCAGTTCTCCCCGATGAAGGCCGGGCCGTCGATGCGGGCCGATGGATCGACCGATGACCCCTTGCCCAGCCACACGCCCGGGCGCAGCTCGAAACCCGTCATGTCGACCTCGACCTTGCCGTCGAGGATGTCCTGGTGCGCCTTGAGGTAGGCGGCCGTGGTCCCGACGTCCTCCCAGTAGCCGTCCGCCACGTACCCGAAGACGGCCTTCCCTGCGTCGAGGGCAGCGGGGAACACCTCCGAGGAGAAGTCGACGGAACGCCCCTCGGGGATCAGGTCGAAGATCTCAGGCTCGAGCACGTAGATGCCGGTGTTGATGGTGTCGCTGAACACCTGTCCCCACCCGGGCTTCTCCAAGAAGCGCTCGACGCTGCCATCCTCGCGGGTGATGACGATGCCGAATTCCAGCGGGTTGTCGACGGCGCACAGCGCCAGCGTGGCCAACGCGCCGCTCTTTTCGTGGAACTCCACCACTGCGGTCAGGTCGATGTCGGTCAGGACATCACCGGAAATGACCAGGAAGCGTTCGTCCAATTCGTCGCGTGCGTTGCGCACCGAACCGGCCGTGCCCAACGGCGTCTCCTCGGTGGCGTAGACCATGCGCACTCCGAGCTCGGATCCGTCGCCGAAGTAACTGCGGATGGCGTTGGGCAGGAAGGCCACGGTGACCACGATGTCGGTCACGTCGTGTCGTCGGAGCAAGGAGACGATGTGCTCCATCATCGGCCGGCCGACCAGCGGCAACATCGGCTTGGGCAGGTTGGAGGTCTGCGGGCGCAGACGGGTGCCCTCACCACCGGCCATGATGACGGCCTTCATCGTGCGGTCGCTCGCGGTCATACCGTGCTCCCGGTCCGCTCGGTGCGATCGGCGCTCCGCCGGGCCGCCCGCCCCTGCCGCAACGCCATACGGGCGGGGGGCACATAGCTGGCCGCGGCGATCCAGGCCAGGGTCAGTCCGATCCCGCCGATGATCCACACCGCCACCCGCAGATCCATCTGCCAGCCGGCGGTGCCGTAGGTGAGCAGGAATCCCGGGTAGGCGGTCATGAGTGCGAAGGTGCCCGCCTTGCCCACCCACAACACATCGATCCGCGCCGCGCCCAGCGAGGCCAGCAGCAGCACCATGAGCGAGACCAGGATCTCCCGGGCGATGGTGGCGAAGCCGAACCACAACGGCACGGCGTGGTAGATCATGACCGAGATGACGGCGGTCCCCACCAGGATCCGGTCAGCCGCCGGGTCGAGCACCTTCCCGAGTGTCGAGACCTGGTGGTAGCGCCGGGCCACGTGGCCGTCGATCCAGTCCGTAGCCCCGAGCGCCGCCAGGAGGATGGCGGCCAGTATCTGGCGGTGATCGGCGAAGAGCAGCCAGAGGAACAGGGGGATACAGAGGAGGCGCACCAGCGTGATGACGTTGGGCGCGGTCAGAATCCGGTCCAGACCCGCTTCTTCGTCCACCCCGCCAGTGTACGGGGCCGCCTCGCCCGTCCCAGGTCCCGGTGTGCCAGAGTTGCCCGATGCCTCGCTTCGAACCGTTCCGTGGCCTGCGATATGCCGCGCTTTCTACGCCCATCGCCCAGGTGATCGCCCCGCCCTATGACGTGATCACCTCGGCCGAACGGGTGCGACTGGCTTCCCGACACATCGCCAACGCCGTCCTGGTCGAGTTGCCCGAACCTGATCTGACCGCCGGCATGGACCGCTACGCCGTGGCCAAAGCCCTCTTCGCCCGCTGGCAGGAGGGCCTCCTCCGTCCCGATCCCACGCCGTGCCTCTACCCCTACCGGATGACCGACACGGCCGGGCGCACCTCCACCGGCGTCATCGGTGCCCTGGGTCTGGCCCTGCCGGGTCAAGAGACCGACATCCTGCCCCACGAAGAGACGATGCCCAAGGCCAAGAGCGACCGGCTCGAACTCCTCCGGGCCACCCGGGCCAACCTCTCCCCCATCTGGGGACTCTCCATGACGAAGGGCCTGACCGCCACGTTCGATCCGAGCGACGACGAGCCGGTGGCCGACGCCTACGACGACGACGGCGTGCGCCACCAACTGTGGGTGCTCGATGATGCCGACTCCATCGCCGCGGTGACCGAGGCCGTCGACACCTCACCGGTGGTCATCGCCGACGGCCATCACCGCTACGAGACGGCCCGCACCTACCAAGCCGAGTGCCGGGCCGCCAACGGCGACACCCCGGGCCCGCACGACCTCGTGATGGCCCTCATCACCGAACTGGCCGACGACCAACTGACCGTTGGCGCCATCCACCGCACCATTGCTGGGCTCCCGGAGGACTTTGACCTCATCGAGGCCTTCTCGGCCTGGTTCGACGTGGTGCGTGCCGGTACGGCCGATGAGCGGACCCTCGCCGCTCTGGCCGATTCCAACTCCCTGGTGCTGATCGCCGGCGGGAACGCGCACCTCCTTCTCCCGCACGACGAGACCGCCATCGCGGCCGGCAACGACCTCGATTCCAGCCTGGTCGCCGTGGTCCTGTCCCATCTTCCGCCCCACGACCTGGCTTACCGGCACAGCGTCCGCGAAGCCACCGATGCGCTCCGGGACGGCACCGCCCAGGCGGCCATCTTGTTGCGGCCGGTGACCGTGGCACAGATATCGGAGTGGGCCGGCGAGCGACGCCGCATGACGCCGAAGACGACCTACTTCAGCCCCAAGCCCCGCACCGGCATGGTCTTCCGCTCGCTGGACACGTAGGGCTCTTCGGCTTTCAGTGGGTCTGGCGGTCTGGCGGTCTGCCCACGTCCGTGCTCGCGAGAGGTACCTCGCCCGGTACGGCGCATCGGGGCGTGTGGATAACGGTCCCGGGACACACGGGACATAATTGCCGAACGGGTGGTCCCGACACTCGATTCGAGGAGGATGGATGCGAGTATCCGGAGTTGTTGCGAATCTTCCAGTTGACGACATTGCAGCGGCCAGTGACTTCTACACGGATTACCTCGGGTTGAGCGTCGAGGGATTCAACCTCGGATGGGTCGCCCACTACCAATCCCCGGATGGAGAGGCCCACGTCCAGCTCGTGACCCGCGACGCGAAAGCGCCTCGGGATTCAGCCATCTCGGTCCATGTCGGCTCCGGGATTGAAGAGGCGTACGAGGAGGCCAAACGGCGCGGGTTCGAGATTGTCTACCCACTCACCCAAGAGTCGTGGGGTTTGCGCAGATTCTTCGTTCGCGCTCCCGATGGCAATGTGATCAACGTCACGAGCCACCCCGAATAGGTTCATCCGGCCGCATTCCGGTCGGAGGGGTCCACCCCCTCAGGCCACACGCCGGAGTTGGACCGAGTCGAGGACCAGGGACTGAGGCGGTCCACGAGTGGGCTCACTGGAGGCGCTGGAGGTCGACGTGGAGGGGGACCTACAGTACTGAGATATGCCCGCCTTGACGTGGATCACTCAACACAAGCTGTGGACGCTAGGCATCGGGTTCGTCACCCTGGTCACCCTGATCGTGGCGGTCGCTGCCGGGTTCTGGTATTTCGTGCTCCGCACTCCCCGGACCCAAGTGAATCTGGCCCAGGCTCTCCGCCAGTATCGCCTGGATCAGAAGACTGGCGGCGCCAGAAGTGCGGGCCTTCCGTCGTCCGGGGTCTACCGGTACCGCACATCGGGAAGCGAACACTTGAGCATCGGCGACATCAGTCGCTCCTTCCCCGCTGCTTCAAACATGATCGTGACCGACGGTGCCGGCTGCGCCACCATGAAATGGGATCCCCTGGAGCAGCACATGGAAGGGTTGGTGGAGTGTTCAAACGAGAACGGGACCCTCGGCATTAGGGCCGTCGTGTCGTACGAGCAGATCGCCGGGACGCAGACGACGAGCGTCATCGACTGTCCGGCCGGGACGTATTTCGTGCCGCCCCATCCCTCCATCGGCGAGAGATGGCGCACGACGTGCCATTCGCCTGGCGAGACCGTCGTGTTTTCGGGCCAGGTCATGGGCAAGTCGTTCGTCACCGTTGGGGGAGGCGCCGTGCCAGCGCTGCGGACACGCCTCACCCTCTCCTTCTCCGGCTCGCAGTCGGGCACGAATCCCAATACCTACTGGATCTCCCTGCAAAACGGCCTCATCCTCCGCCAGCTGGAGACGGTTGACGTCTCGCAGGCGAGCGGTCCGCTCGGGGCGGTGCACTACACGGAGCGGATGGCAATCGCCCTCGACTCGGTGGTTCCTACTCGCTGACCGCTGACTCGCTGATCGCTCACCTTCGCCGGCGTGATCACCACTGGGCGGGCGTCGCTCACTCCAAGGTGTGGTCGCCCGGGGGTGACGTGAAACTCTCGGATCCCTCCTCACCACCCGACCCCCCGCCACCAATCGAGGCTTCGGTTTGTGGTTCCTGCTGCTGCCAGGGTCGGAGATAGGCCAGCCATACCGCCACCCCGGCGAACAAGGTGCCGCTCAGGATCCAACCCAGAGCCGTCGTGCCCACGCCGACGTATTTGAGGCCGGAGGCAAAGATCACGAAGGTGATCGCCGGACGTATGTAGCGATCCGGCGCCCGAGACGACAGGAAGGAACCGGCCAAGACCCCAGGTACGCTCCCGATGATCAGAGAGGCCGTGACGGAGAACTCGACGTGGCCGAAGACCAGAGAACCCAGTGCGGCGGCGAGGGTGAGCGGCACGGCCTGGGTCAGATCGGTCCCCACCAATTGATTCGCTCCCAGCATGGGATACAGAAAGAGCAGGAACACGATCATCAGGGATCCCGAGCCGACCGAGGTGATGCCCACGACCAGGCCGCCCACCATCCCGATGGCCACGGTCGACACCGGCTTCACGGACAGGTCACGAACGATGCCTTGGCGAGCATTGCCCGCCTGGCGGTCGAGGGCGTACCGCAGGATCATGGCTGCCGCACCGAGCAAGAGCGCGGTACCGAGGATGATCTCAATGGTGTTCTGCGCCGAGTTGGCGTCGCCCAAGAGATGGAGGAGATAGGTGCCAAAGAACGCCATCGGCACCGAGCCCAGCACCAGCCATCCGACCAGGCGCAGATTGACCGTCCCCTTGCTCAAGTGGACGAGCGCACCGACGGGCCGCATCACCACGGCGGCGACCAGGTCACTCGAGATGGCCGTGGACGGCTTGATCCCGAACAGGAGGATCAGCATCGGGGTCATCAGGGCTCCCCCGCCCGCTCCGGTCAAACCGACCAGAAAGCCAACCACCGTGCTCCCGAGCACGATATAGGGGTCAATCTGCACGATCCCTACCTCATCACGCTCATTGATGGGATTGCAACCAGACGTCCCCGGAACCCCCGCGTCCTGATGGCTGAGCGGCATGGAATGGCAGGAGCGGCGAACTTGAGTCGTGGGGCCCGGATCGTGTCCCTGGGAGGCTGAGTCCCCAGGCGAGAGGCGACCCCTGGTGCAAGAGGGCGTCGACTACGACGTTGTGGTGCTGACGGCCCTAACCACACCTGTGGTCTCGGTGATGGAATGTGCCCGCATCGGCGCCGAGCGCATCGTCACCTGAGAGGGAGAACTAGTCGACCGTCCAGCTGGATCCCGAGCGCAGCAGCGCGGCGACGTCGCCCAGGCCACGCTTCTCCTGGGTATGCACGATCTGCTCGGACATCTGCGCCCCGTACTCGGGCCGTTCGACGGCTCGGAACACGCCGATCGGCGTCGGCTCGTAGGGGCCCTGGGCCAGGCGGGACAGGGCGAAAGCCAGACTCGGGTCCGCTCTGTTCTCGTCGTGCACGAGCAGGGAGTCGGTGCCGACCTCGGCCACCGAGACGATCTCGAGGCGCCCGTCCGACCGCTGGATGACCCCGCGCTCCTCACCTTCGGGGCCGAAGGTGATGGGCTGGTTGTGGGCCAGGGGGATGAGCATGCTCGGACGATTGTCACGACTGGTGATCTTCTCGAAGGCACCGTCGTTGAAGACGTTGCAGTTCTGCAGTACCTCGACGAACGCCGCTCCGTTGTGCTGGTGGGCCCGGCGGAAGGTCTCCTGCATGTGGGCCCGGTCCATGTCGTGGGTGCGGGCCACGAACGAAGCCTCGGCACCCAGGGCCAGGCTGACCGGGTTGAACGGTGTGTCGAGTGAGCCGAAGGGGGTGGACTTGGTCACCTTGGCCACTTCGGAGGTCGGCGAGTACTGGCCCTTGGTCAGCCCGTAGATCTGGTTGTTGAACATCAAGATGTTCACCCGCACGTTGCGCCGCAAGGCGTGGATCAGATGGTTCCCGCCGATGGAGAGGGCATCGCCGTCCCCCGAAATGACCCAGACGTCGAGATCGGGGCGGCTGGTGGCCAGACCGGTGGCGATGGCGGGCGCCCGCCCGTGAATCGAGTGCATGCCATAGGTGTTCATGTAGTACGGGAACCGGGCGGCGCAGCCGATACCCGACAGGAAGACCGTGCTCTCACGGCGCACGCCGAGGTCGGGCATCATCATCTGGACGGCGGCGAGGATGGAGTAGTCGCCACAGCCCGGACACCAGCGCACCTCCTGGTCGCTGCTCCAGTCCTTGCGCGTGGTCACCGGTACGGCGGTCGTCGTCATCACATTCCTCCGAGCAGCGCAACGATGGCTGCCTCGATCTCCCCGACACGGAAGGGCACGCCCTGCACCTTGTTGTACGACTGGGCGTCGACCAGGAAGTCCGCTCGCAGGATGCGGCTGAGCTGTCCAAGGTTGATCTCGGGCACCAGAACCTGGGTGTAGCGATCGAGCACCTCCCCCAGGTTGGACGGGAACGGGTTGAGGTAGCGCAGGTGGGCGTGGGCCACCTTCATGCCTCGGGCCCTCACCCGTTTCACCCCCGCGGCCACGGCGGCATAGGTCGAGCCCCAGCTCACCAGCAGGAGTTGGGCGTCGCCCGTCTCGTCGTTCACCTCGAGCAGCGGGATGTCGGCGGCAATGCCGGCGATCTTGTTCCGTCGCAGGTGCACCATGAGCTCGTGGTTGACCCCTTCGTAGTCGACGTTGCCGCTGCCGTCGGCCTTCTCGAGGCCACCGATGCGGTGTTCGAGGCCCGGCAGGCCCGGCGGGGCCCACGGGCGGGCCAGCGTCTCGGGGTCCCGGATATAGGGCCAGAAGCTGGCCGTGCCGTCGTCGTCGATGTGATTCGGCTCCGAGGCGAAGGCGGGGTCGATCGGCTCGAGGGCGTCGACGTCGGGCAGGCGCCACGGCTCGGCCCCATTGGCCAGGTAGCCGTCGGAGAGCACGATCACCGGCGTGCGGTACTTGACGGCCAGCCGGGTCGCTTCGATGGCGACGGCGAAGCAGTCGCTCGGGTTCTGGGGCGCGATGATCGGCAGCGGGGCCTCGCCGTGACGCCCGTACATGGCGTGGAGCAGGTCGGCCTGCTCGGTCTTGGTCGGCAGTCCGGTGGAGGGCCCGCCCCGCTGCACGTCGACGATGAGGAGCGGCAATTCCAGGTTGATGGCCAGCCCGATGGTCTCGGACTTGAGATCGAGCCCGGGCCCGCTGGTGGTGGTCACGCCGAGAGAGCCGCCGAAGGCCGCCCCCAGGGCCGCGCCGATGCCGGCGATCTCGTCCTCGGCCTGGAAGGTGCGGATACCGAACTCCTTGCGCCGGCTCAGCTCGTGGAGGATGTCCGAGGCCGGCGTGATGGGGTAGCTGCCGAGGAACAGTGGCAAGCCGGCCAGGCGAGAGGCCGTGATGAGACCCCAGGCCAGCGCCGAGTTGCCGGTGACCTGGACGTACTCGCCCGGCTCGAAGGTGGCGGGCCGCACCTCGTAGTTCGACTCGAACAACTCCGCCGTCTCGCCGAAGTCGAAGCCGGCTCTGAAAGCCCGACGGTTGGCCTCCGCCACCTGGGGCTTGGAGCCGAACCGCTCGGTAATCCATTCCAGGGTCGGGTCGATGGGACGGGTGTAGAGCCAGCTGACCAGGCCCAGGGCGAAGAAGTTCTTCGACCGCTCTGCGTCGCGTGGCTTGACCCCGGCCTCCTTGCACACCTCTTGGGTGATGGAGGTCATCGGCACCTCGTAGACCGTGTAGGCCCCCAGCGAGCCGTCGCTCAGGGGGTTCTCGGCGTATCCGGCCTTGGTCAGGTTCCGCTCCTCGAAGGCATCGCTGTTGACCAGGAGGATGGTCCCCTTGGCCATCAGGTCGAGGTTGGCCTTGAGGGCGG
The DNA here is from genome assembly GCA_963821755.1 of uncultured Acidimicrobiaceae bacterium. GTDB lineage: Bacteria > Actinomycetota > Acidimicrobiia > Acidimicrobiales > RAAP-2 > Bog-473. The sequence continues at coordinate 373,305 of CAWGEX010000003.1, read as the reverse complement.
CCGGGTTCATGGCCACCAGGACGTTGGGGGCGTCGCCCGGGGTCAGGATGTCGTGGTCGGAGATGTGCACTTGGAAGGCCGAGACGCCGTTCAGGGAGCCCGCCGGGGCCCGGATCTCGGCCGGGAAGTCCGGGAACGTCGCCATGTCGTTACCGAAATGGGCGCTCGACGTGGTGAACCGGTCCCCCGTGAGCTGCATGCCGTCGCCGGAGTCCCCGGCAAATCGGACAATGACCTGGTCAAGCTGCTCTGTCTGCTGCGTACTCGATGCCACGGACTGCCTCATCTCGTTCGTCGCGGCCCTCGTCGAACCCGGGATCACTCCGTCGGGCCTCCTGCACCCCTGCGTTTCAGGGCCACATCTCGATTCGGCCGTATGTCTCGTTCGGGCATCCAGCCTACCCGCCGGGTGCCGACGCTCCTGGACAGGGCCGCCAGCGGGCCTCCCCTTTCGCAGGGTGGCGGAGGGGCGGCAAAGGAGCCGCGGTGACTGGGCGACGGCCCAGGCCACGTCGATCTCCCCAGGCCTCGGCCTTGTCTGGAGCCCTGGCCCACGGCCTGACCCAGGCGCCCGGTGGAGCGTCAGGCGATGGTGACCTCGGGGTTCAGATAGACGTCCTGAACGGTGCGGATCAGGGCGGCGCCCTCGTCCAGTGGACGCTGGAAGGCCTTGCGCCCGACGATGAGCCCGGTGCCCCCGGCCCGCTTGTTGATCACCGCGGTCCGCACGGCCTGGGCCAGGTCGCTGTCGCCCTTGGAGTCGCCACCGGAGTTGATGAGGCTGATCCGTCCGGCGTAACAGTTGACGACCTGCCAGCGGGTCAGGTCGATGGGGTGATCGGTGGTGAGCTCGTCGTAGACCAACGGGTCCGTCCGGCCGAAGCCGACGGCCGTGTAGCCGCCGTTGTTCTCGGGCTGCTTCTGCTTGATGATGTCCGCCTCGATCGTCACGCCCATGTGGTTGGCCTGACCGGTGAGGTCGGCGGAGAGCTCGTAGTTGACCCCGTCCCTCTGGAAGGCCGAGTTGCGCAGGTAGCACCAGAGCACGGTGAACAGGCCCAGCCGGTGCGCCTCCGCGAAGGCCTCGGACACCTGCTGGAGCTCACGGTCCATGTCGTCCGAGCCGAAGTAGATGGTGGCGCCTACGCCCACGGCGCCGAGGTCCGACGCCTGGCGGACCGAGCCGAACATGATCTGGTCGTACGTGTTGGGCACGTGCAAGAACACGTTGTGGTTGAGCTTGCAGATGAAGGGGATGCGGTGCACGTAGCGGCGCGAGACCATGCCGAGTGTGCCCAAGGTCGTGGCCACGGCATTGCATTCCCCCGCCAGCGCCAGTTCCAGCAGGTTGGCCGGATCGAAATAGGCGGGATTCTTGGCGAAGCTGGCCGCACCCGAGTGCTCGATGCCCTGATCGACCGGCAGAATGGAGAGATACCCCGTGCCTCCCAGCCGACCGTGGTTGTACAACGTGCCCATGTTCCGCAGCACGCTCGGCGAACGGTCGCTGTCACTGAAGACTCGGCTGAGGTAGTCGGGTCCGGGCAGGACGAGGCCTTCGGAGGGAAACGCCTTGGCACTGTGCCCGAGCAGGGAATCTGCCTCGTCGCCCAGCAGGTCATGGAGGTTGGGGCTCATGCCTCCAGCCTAACGGAGCCACCGCGTCCGCTCCCGAGCGAGGCCGTGCCGACGATGAGCCAAGGGGTGCGCCGCCGATGCGCCCCAGGTTGCTGGTCGCGGCCCGGGCGACGCCAGCACGACGCCAGCACTGCCTACAGTGAAATCCGAGGAGTCAGGGTATTTGTACAGGGGACCGCCCGCTAGACCCACCGGACCATCCGGCGTGACCCGGGTCCACGTTGCAGCACCATGAATCGCACCACAATGGGTCGCATCACAATGAGAAGAGCGACAGCATGCAGGTACTAGAGGCCAGGGGCAAGCCCGTCCGTCGGGGGCGTCGCATCGCTCTCGCGGTGATCGGCGTGGTGGTCCTGGTGGCGGTGGTGGGTGGTGTGGCGTACGCGTTCGGCAAGAAGACCGCGCCCACCACGCCATCGAATCAATCGAATTCGGCGTCGGGCACTCCCAGCGCCAAGGCAGCACGTGATGTCGCGCCGCTGGCGGTGACCGCTTCCACGCCGGCCGCCGGTGCGACGAGTGTGGCATCGAACGCCCCCATCATCGTGAAGTTCTCCAAGCCGATCTCACTCGGCGCGGCGTTGCCCACGCTGGCCCCGCCAGTCTCGGGCACCTGGGCCCAACCGACCCCGACCACGCTCCAATACAACCTGACCGCTCCGCTGATCCCCTTGACCAACGAGGTTCTGACCGTACCGAGCGGGACCGCCGGCCTCCGCGGTCGCAACGGCAGTGCGTTGTCGAAGCCCATGTTGATTGCCTTCAAGGTGGCTGACGGCAGCACACAGCGGCTCCAGGAGCTCCTGGCTGGGCTCAACTACATGCCCGTCTCCTTCACACCAACCGGGCCTGCGCCGGCGGCACCGGACATGACCCAACCCCAAGCCGGTTCCTTCGCCTGGCGTTGGCCCAACCTCCCCCTCGACTCGTCCTCAACGTGGGCACCGGGTAGCGAGGACATCATCACCAGAGCGGCCGTGGAGTCGTTCCAGAATCAGAACGGACTGACGGTCGACGGGTTGGCCGGACCGGCGGTGTGGACCACCCTACTGAACGACGTGGCCGCACAGAAGGTGGATCCCACGCCCTACATCTACGTGCTGGTCTCGAAGAACCTGCCGGAGACCTTGACGCTCTACAACAACGGCGCGGCCCAGTACTCCAACATCCCGGTCAACACCGGCCTTCCGGGGGCGGACACGGTCGATGGGACCTATCCGGTGTTCGAGCACGTGACGGCATCGAGGATGGCGGGCACCAACCCGGACGGGTCCACCTACGACGACCCCGCTGTCCCCTGGGCCAGCTTCTTCAACGGCGGCGACGCACTGCACGGCATGCCGCGGGCCACCTACGGCTCACCCCAGAGCAACGGTTGCGTCGAGATGAGCGTCGCCGATGCCCAGACGCTCTGGCCCCTCACGCCCGTGGGGACGCTGGTCACCGTGATAGGTCCGGCCTCGTAGCGCTCCGTCCAGAGGAAAGCTCGTAGCGCACCCTCCAGAGGCAAGGGGGACGAGGGACGATGCGTGGGTGAGCGCAGCGAATCGGGGGCTACCGAGCTTGGACGGCCTTCGGCTTCGGGCGGGGACGGGCCCGGGGCTTGCGTTCCACTCCGAGGCCAGCCAGGCGATCGACCACGTCGTAGGCCTCGCGATCGACCTTGAGCACCCGCTCGAACATCTCACGGGCCCGGGGTACGTCACCGGCCCGTTCGTACAGGTCACCAAGGAGGTACCACTGGCGCACATGACGATTCGAGGGGTTACGCAACGCCTTCGAGGCTCCGGCGGCGGCCAGCATGGAGATCGCTCCCTGCAGATCGCCACTGTCGGCCAGCGACGCAGCCGCCACGATCCGGCCCTCGGCCAGAACGTCGGGCTCCGGGGAGCTCTGACGGAGCTGGGTCCACAGGTCGGCCACCTTCTTCGGCTTTCCCAGTGCCCGCTGGCAGTCCATCAGCACCGGAAGGTGCTCTGATGAATCCGACAGCGCCGCATGGGCCTGCAGGTGGCGCATGGCCTCCCGCCACTTTCCGGCTCGGTACGCGGCCAGGCCGGCCAGCTCGCGTACGGCGGCCACGCTCGGGCATTCTTCGGCGAGGGCTTTGATGGCTCGCGACGAATCTTGGTACCGACCGCGCTCAAAGGCTCCATAGGCCGATTCCGCCTTCTCGACGAGTCGCTCCCGGTGGAGGGCGGTGGCCACGCTGGCGGCATTGCGGATTTCCGCCGCGATCTCTGGCGGTAGCGCCTTGCGCGACGACCGGGTGGAGACGGCAGTCGTACTGGCGGTCGAGCTGACGTTCGAGGTCCGGCCAGTGCCGGCCGCCCCCTTGGCGCCGCCTCGGCCGCGTCCCCGGGGTGGCGTGTCCTCCCACTCGTCGGGTGAGCCGTCGACCCTGACCCAAGGCTGAGGGCGGGGAGGCTGGGCTGTCCGACGCCGTTCCTGGTCGTCGGAGAACCGGGCCGTCTGCTGTTCGCCGTCGTCGTTGCGCGCCGTGACCTCGCGGGCGCCCCGCCGGGCGACGTTGCCCCACTTCTTTGCCCCTTCGGGCAGCGGATCGTCGTCGTAAGGACGGTAGAAGGGTTGGCGGGACTTCGGGCCAGCGTTGGGGGTGGGGGCTCGATGCCCGGGCGAGGCGCCTGGGCGTCGAGGCGCACTGGAGGACCTGGACGATGCGCCCCGAGCACTCGATCCGGCGCCGTCCCGGTCGCCCCGGTAGGGCGGACGGCCACCTCGACCGGCTCCGCTGTCACGGCTGGCAATACCTGGGCGGGCGGGTCGAGTGGCGCCGGCCCGCCGGGGACCATCAGTACGAGAGGGACGGTCCGAGGAGGAGTACGAGGATCCCTCGCGCCTCGGAGGCCGGCCTGAGCTTGACGAGGAGCGCGCTGGACGCCCCGTCCCCGACCGATCCCCGGAGCCGGTCCTGCCGCCGGCTGACCCGCGAGGATTGCGGGCACCCGTGCTCGATCGCCGAGGTCGAGCGCCGATCTTCTGCTCTTCCTCTTCGTCACGCCGGGTTCCCCCGGCGCGAGAGGGACGACGAGTACCGCTGCTGTCGCTGCGACCGGTTCGACCTGTCGGCGCGCCCGAGCGCCCGGATGAGCCGGCAACGGAGCCTCGTGACCGCCCACTCGACGCACCTCCAGATCGACCCTTTGGTGCCCCCGGCCTGGCCTTTCCCTCTCCGCCACTGGTCTTCGATCGCGCCGACGGGGCGCGACGATCAGGCCGGGAGGAATCATCAGGCATGGGGAGAGCTTAGGCGTGCGAGGGGCCTGAAAGTCCCCGTTCCCCGAGCTTCTCCATTGCATTGATGCTCGAACCTCTCCCCCACCAAGACCCTTCGTCGAGGCTGAAGCGGCTTGTCATGCCTGAATGTGTCCAGCTCGCGGCATAAGCGGCAGTATGTCTGGCATGTCCCGTGATCCACGCCGAGAGGAGATGGTTCGCCAGTTGCGTCTCCATCTTCCCCGGATTCTCGTGCTCTTCGGAATCGGCCTCTTCGTCGTCGGGATCATTGCCACCATCGCGTTTGTCGCCGGCGACTCGAGCTGCAACGCCGCGACCAATCCGAACATCCTCAATGGGGGGCAAGTCAGCGGCGCTCCGGCTAGTGGTTCGTTCTGCGGCCACGCACACGGGTTCTTGACCATCAGCTACCTGATCCTGATTGTCGGGGCGATTCTGATCGGAATCGGCGCCATGATCCTGCCCACCCTGCGGGCCCGGGATTCCCGGATGGCCCGAGAGCAGGCGGCGGTCGCTGCCGCTCTTGGTGCGTCTGCGGCTGCGGCTGCCCCTGAAGAGGCTGCTGCCGACGACACTTGTGCCGAGGAGGCCCCAACATCGGACCCCACCACCACCCAGCCGGGTTCTCCCGAGGTTGATTCCCAGGTTCAATCTGGGTCTGAGCCGCCACACTCCGAATCGGCGAATCCGTCTTAGGACCCTGGAACGACAAAATCCCCCCCGAGCGAACTCGAGGGGGATTTCATCATTAGAAATCCCGGCGGCGACCTACTCTCCCAGGGGGCCTCCCCCCAAGTACCATCGGCGCGGGCGGGCTTAACTGCCGTGTTCGGAATGGGAACGGGTGTTTCCCCGCCGCCATGGCCACCGGAAACCGTGCGCTCGACCGGGTCTGCGGCGCACCTGAAGCACGGCAGACCAGGCCAGAGGCTCGCGTTACCGCAACCCCTGAGCGTTCCAAAGCGAGCACGAGCAAGTACTCCAAGCCCTCGGCCGATTAGTACCGGTCGGCTGAATGCGTTGCCGCACTTACACCTCCGGCCTATCAACGTGGTCGTCTAGCCACGGGCCTTACCAGGTTAACCCTGTGGGAGATTTCATCTCGAAACGGGCTTCGCACTTAGATGCTTTCAGCGCTTATCCCACCCGTAGGTCGCAAACCAGCCGTGCCCTTGGCAGGACAACTGGCACACGAGAGCTACGTCCGTCCCGGTCCTCTCGTACTAGGGACAGCCTTTCTCAAATCTCCTACGGCTGCATCGGATAGGGACCGAACTGTCTCACGCATGTGATTCCCGTATTACTACGGGCATAGACTATACCTTCACCCTATTTCTAGGGGCTGGCGTGTTATGGCTTCCGTGGGGGTCCACGGGTCGAGATATCAACCTAGAGAAGCCATCTCTTCGCTGTTGCTGGCGAAGAAGTCGTTACAGGGGCACAACACGCCCGTGCTACGCAGATGTCGCTCAACATCTACGGCGGATATCCGCTTCGTTTTCGAATAGTTTAGGGTTGCAAATGCTTCAACTTCCGAAGCACTCCTTGTGTTGGCCTTCCCTCGGTATTGCCCTGAACATAACGTTCGGTTGTGACATTCAGGGTTTCACCGATATGAGCCAGTAAACACCTAGGAATTACTTCCTAGGGACGCAGTGTGATCTACGTTCTAAACCCAGCTCGCGTACCGCTTTAATGGGCGAACAGCCCAACCCTTGGGACCGGCTTCAGCCCCAGGATGCGACGAGCCGACATCGAGGTGCCAAACCTTCCCGTCGATATGGACTCTTGGGGAAGATGAGCCTGTTATCCCCGGGGTACCTTTTATCCGTTGAGCAACGGCGCTTCCATAAGCAACCGCTGGATCACTATGCCCTGCTTTCGCACCTGCTCGACTTGTAGGTCTCGCAGTCAAGCTCCCTTTTGCCATTGCACTCGACAGCTGATTGCCAACCAGCCTGAGGGAACCTTTGGGCGCCTCCGTTACACTTTAGGAGGCGACCGCCCCAGTCAAACTACCCACCTGACGCTGTTCCTGATCCGGATCACGGACCGAGGTTAGAGTCCCGGCACAAAAAGGGTGGTATTTCAAGGTTGACTCCACACTGGCTAGCGCCAATGCTTCAAAGTCTCCCACCTATCCTACACAAATTGTACCAAAACTCAACATCAAGCTGTAGTAAAGGTCCACGGGGTCTTTCCGTCCTGATGCAGCTAACGAGCATCTTTACTCGTACTTCAATTTCGCCGGGTCTGTGGTTGAGACAGTAGGAAAGTCGTTACGCCATTCGTGCAGGTCGGAACTTACCCGACAAGGAATTTCGCTTGGATTGTCCCCACATCGCTGTGAGGTCTCGGACCATATCTTTATCTCAATAAATCGATTTGAGATAGTTGGCGTGTGGTCTCTGAGGATTCCATTGAATACCTAGTTCAGCGATAGCGCTTAGTACGCCGATTCATCGCTGGATATCCAATGGCCTTTCCTGCTGATTGTCCGCACCGGACGGATTTTCACTGCCATTCGCCCTCTCCATGGAGAGGTGCGAATGGCGAGTACCGTCGGATTCTCGGAGTTTCCAGCATTTGGCCAACTCCACTATCGAGATCACTCTCGTTAGGGGCAGCCCCCGGGCACGACGCCGGGGTATCTACCTTAGGCACTTTTGTTACTACTCGATGGATGCCGGCAACTTCACCATTCATCACTCGAGCGGCCAGGTCATTTCTGCCTAGCTCCTCATGTCGCCATGAGGGTCGGACTGTATCTTCGTCCCTGATCGCAGTGTTCCGGTAGGAACAGAATCTCTACGACCAGAGAGCCCCGCGTGCAGTCTCTGAGGATCCTGCAAGTACTTGCTCAATGCTCCTGGAACGTTGCTTGCCATTGGCATTCATGCCATACGCAAGTCGGACCAGACGCTCGAACCCTGACTCCGTCAAGTGCTCCTTCCTTCGCATCGACCGCACAATGTCGGCAAATACTTGAAAGTCGTTGCGCTTGACTCTGAGTGGATACCTCTCGAAGAACGGCAGTATCGCCGATTCCAAGTTCTGAAGCCCCCCGACCGCAAGGGTCAAGACGCTGCTTCTCGGACCCTTCGGGCGAACTTGCCCGCAGCCAAAGATAAGAACTATCTCTTCGAGGATCTCTCGGTAGTCCTGGTGCTGATAGATGTGGAAGACCGGAAGGAGTTGCCACCCTCTGTGTCGATGCATCATCGAATTTCGATGCACTGACACGGAAAAGCAACCTTCCCCGTCCACAAAACCAGCAATCCAGTTGGGATCGAGCACGTTGCAAGGACTCGCAGTTTCCTGCTGATTGTCCGCACCGGACGGATTATCACTATCCATAGCCCCACCCTAAAGAAAGGGTGTGACATGAATGAGTACCGCCGGATTCTCGGATGTTCCAGCATATAGCGGGGTTTTGTAACAGCCAGGTCAAACTAACCGTTATAGTTACGGCCGCCGTTTACCGGGGCTTAGGTTCACAGCTTCGTCCGAAGACTAACCGTTCCCCGTAACCTTCCGGCACCGGGCAGGCGTCAGAGCGTATACATCGTCTTACGACTTCGCACGCTCCTGTGTTTTTAGTAAACAGTCGCTTTCCCCAATTCACTGCGGCCCCCTCAGGCTCGGGACGCGAAGTCCGTCACCCTGTCGGGGCCCTCCTTCTCCCGAAGTTACGGAGGAATTTTGCCGAGTTCCTTAACCACAGTTCTCCCGATCGCCTTGGTATTCTCTACCCGCCCACCTGTGTCGGTTTGGGGTACGGGCAGCGTGTCAGCTCGCTAGAAGCTTTTCTAGGCAGCATAGAATCAGTGACTTCGCCTGGAATGGCTCGGCATCGCGTCTCAGGATTTGATGGGATCCGGCTTTACCTAGATCCCTCCCTACACGCTTACCCCAGGACAACCAACGCCTGGGCTCACCTATCTTCCTGCGTCCCTCCTTCGCTTTCCTCCTCAGAGTTGGTCGGTTCGACCCGAAGGTCATCCCCTTAGTACCTCTGGCTTGGAATTGGCGCGGACACGCTGGTACTGGAATATCAACCAGTTGTGCATCGACTACGCCTCTCGGCCTCGTCTTAGCTCCCGACTTACCCTGGGTGGATTAGCCTTCCCCAGGAACCCTTGGGCTTACGGCGGAGGAGTTTCTCACTCCTCTCTCGCTACTCATACCAGCATTCGCACTCGACCACGCTCCACGACGGTTCACACCGCCGCTTCTCTGCGAGATCGACGCTCCCCTACCACTCCTGTCTAAAAGACAGAAATCCGCGGCTTCGGCTCTTGACTTGAGCCCCGTTACATTATCCGCGCAGGACCACTCGACCAGTGAGCTATTACGCACTCTTTTAAGGATGGCTGCTTCTGAGCCAACCTCCTGGCTGTCTTTGCGTTCCCACATCGTTTTCCACTTAGTCAAGAATTTGGGGCCTTAGCCGGCGGTCTGGGCTGTTTCCCTTTCGACCAACGAAGCTCATCCCTCGTGGTCTCACTGCCAATCTCTTGAGCATCGGCATTCGGAGTTTAGTTGGGGTCAGTAAGCTTGTAGGCCCCCTAGCCCATCCAGTGCTCTACCTCCGATGCTGAACAATTGACGCTGCACCTAAATGCATTTCGGGGAGAACCAGCTATCACCGAGTTTGATTGGCCTTTCACCCCTTGCCACAGGTCATCCCCCCAGTTTTCAACCTAGGTGGGTTCGGCCCTCCACGAAGTCTTACCTTCGCTTCAGCCTGCCCATGGCAAGCTCACTCGGCTTCGGGTCTACAGCATGCGACTCAACGCCCTATTCAGACTCGCTTTCGCTTCGGCTACCCATCGCTGGTTAACCTCGCCACACACCGTAACTCGCTGGCTCATTCTTCAAAAGGCACGCCATCACGGCTGCTATCCACCTAATGTCGTCAATCTCACCTCCGAAGAAGGATCATGACAACGATGGAGCAACGACGCTTTGACTGTTTGTAAGCCAACGGTTTCAGGTACTATTTCACTCCCCTCCCGGGGTACTTTTCACCTTTCCCTCACGGTACTAGTTCACTATCGGTCGCCTAAGAGTACTTAGCCTTACCAGATGGTCCTGGCAGATTCACGCCGGCTTTCCCGGATCCGGCGCTACTCGGGTGTTCAAGTGGAGTCCAATGCTTTTCGTGTACGGGACTATTACCCTCTTCGGTGCAGCTTTCCTGACTGCTTCCACTAAACATTGGATTTGTAACTCCATGACAGGTCTGATGCCCCATCTCTCGAATCCCACAACCCCATACCGGCAACGCCATCAGGCTTTAACACCGGCACGGTTTAGGCTCTTCCCGTTTCGCTCGCCGCTACTCAGGGAGTCACTGTTGTTTTCCTCTCCTCGGGTTACTTAGATGTTTCAATTCACCCGGTTCCCTCGCCCCGCCCTATACATTCAGGCGGGTGTAACACCTCATGACAGGTGCTGGGTTGCCCCATTCGGATATCCACGGATCGTAGCTAGGTAGACAGCTCCCCGTGGCATTTCGCAGTCGCCCACGTCCTTCTTCGGCTTTAGGCGCCAAGGCATTCACCGTTGGCTCTTTGTAGCTTGGAGAACAAAGATGCTCGTGCTCGCTTTGGAATTCTCAAGGGGCTGAACGGCACACGCCGGGCCGACGGCAAAACACGCCGACGACCAGGCACGCACGGGGGAGCGGTCGTATCCGGCGCCGAAGCGCAGCAGACACGGCATCACCGGGAGAATCCCGAAGGGTCACTCCCTCAAAACGGAAGAGATGAGAGGCCGGCACCGCCTGCAGGGACCAGTAACCGTGAGAAACGGGCTTCGACGTATCCCTAAGGATTATCGAAGGCGGCTTCTCATCCGCTGGTATACAAACGGAGCCGAATAACCAGTGTTCAACTGGGTAG
>CAWGEX010000003.1:0-360000 GCA_963821755.1 uncultured Acidimicrobiaceae bacterium | reverse complement strand
GGCCTGTCTCGAGACCCTCCTCCACGACATCAACGCCGGCCGGAGCAGCGAGGGGCTGCCGTCCATGGTCCTCCCGAACGGCTTCGCCCAGATGGGCGGCGCCGAACAACTGCTGGTCCTGGCCAACCTGGAGCGCGGCGCCAGGGGGCTGGCCCAGTTCGCCGGCCTCAGTCCCACCCTCGACACGGTGTCGGCTCTCGCCGCTTCCGCCAACGCCGACCCCTCGCCCCCGGCCGGGTATCCGTTCAGCCAATGGGGCAGCAACTACGCCGACGCCGTCGACCCCCTGGAATCGGACTTCCTCTGGATGTACGACGACGGAGTCGGTGGCACCAATTACGACTGCCAGACCGGGAACTTCTCGGGTTGCTGGGGCCACCGCACCAACATCCTCGGACCCTGGGCCAACTCGGGATCGGAGACCACGGCCATGGGCGACGCCGCCACGGCCGCCGGCGCCTTCACGGAGATTTTCGCCAACAAGTGGGGGGCGCCCGACGCGGTGACCGTCCCCTACTCGTCGGTGACCTACCCCGGCTCGGTGGCACCCCAGGTGGTGCAGGTCTCACCCGCCGGAACCACCGCACCCGGTACCGGGACCCCGGTCACCATCGCCGGCAATTACTTCTCCGCCTTCAGCGCCGGTCAGGTCCCCACGGTTCACTTCGGTTCGACGCCGGCGACCAACGTGCACGTCAACTGGGACGGCCAGCTCACGGCCGATGCGCCGCCCGACCCACTGGGGGGCCAGGCCGACACCGTGACCATCACCGTCACCACACCGGCGGGGACGTCGGATGCCAGCGTGGGCCCGGCCACCGATGCGTTCAGCTACCGCGCCGCCCCGGCGCCATCGGTGACATCGATCAGCCCGGCGGTCGGCTCTCAGCATGGCGGGACCCAGGTGACCATCGCCGGGACGAACCTCGCCTGGGCCACCGGTGTCGCCTTCGGCTCGACGCCGGCCGCGGCGTACACGGTCAACTCGGCCACCAGCATCACGGCCACGGCTCCCGCCACGGCGGCCCTCGGCCCGGTCGACGTGGTCGTGACCACCTACGGCGGCGCGTCCGCGAGGTCAAGTGCTGACCACTTCGACTACAAGCTGAACTCGACCACCACCCCGACGGTAAGTGCCAACCAGAGCACCCAAGGTGCCGCGCTCACCTACTCGGCCATGGTCTCCGGCACCGGGGCAACACCCACCGGCACCGTCACCTTTCGGGTCGGGTCGACCACCTTGTGCACCACACCCGCCCTCGTCGGCGGCACCGCCTCCTGCCGGACCACGGCGACCCCACCGGGTTCGGACACGGCGACTGCCACCTACTCGGGGGATGCCAACTTCGCCCCCTCATCGGGCACGAACAGTGTGGTCGTCACCTCCGGCGACTTCAGCCCACTCGTCCCGACCCGGATCTGTGACACCCGGTCCGGCAACCCGTCCTCGCTCTCCGGGCCAGCCGCCCAATGCAACGGGCCCGGCAACGCCGGCAGCCCCGTCGGTGCCGATGCCACGAAGACCATCAACGTCACCGGCAACTTCGGAGTCCCGGCCAATGCCACCGCCGTGCTCCTCAACGTCACGGCGGTCAACCCCGCCGCTCCTGGATATATCACCGCCTTCCCCACCGGAGCCGCTGCCCCCAATACCTCCAATATCAACTTCGGCGCCGGTGACGTCGTCCCCAACCTGGTCGAAGTCGGCACCGGGACCAACGGCGACATCTCGCTCTTTTCCTCGGCGCAGTCCAACGTCGTGGTCGACGTCGAAGGCTACGTCAGCCCCACGGCGTCGAGCGGGGCCGGGGCCGGCCTCTACAACCCGCTGACCGCCCCGACGCGCGTCTGTGACACCCGGGCCGGGAACCCTTCCGCGCTCTCGGGCGCGAGTGCCCAGTGCAATGGTTCGGGTGGCGGCGAGCGGCTCGGTGCCGGGAGCACCATGACGGTGCAGATTGCCGGTGTCGGCGGGGTGCCCGCCAACGTGTCCGCCGCCGTCTTGAACGTGACGGTGGTCGGCCCCACGGCCGCCGGCTACCTGACGGTCTTCCCCCAAGGAGCCACGCGACCCATCGCGTCCAATGTCAACTACGTCGCCGGAGAGGTCACCGCCAACCGTGTCACCGTGCCGCTCTCGAGCGGCGCGTCGCCCGGTGAGATATCCATCTACAGCTCATCCTCGGCCAACGTGGTGGTCGACGTCTCGGGCTACTACACCGCCGCCGGCGGGACCGGGAGCCAGTTCACCACCGAAGTCTCCCCCGTGCGGGTCTGTGACACTAGAGCCGGCGACCCGTCCCAACTCACCGGGTCCGACACCCAGTGCGGCGCCAAGACGATCGGCGCCAACGGCAACCTGACCCTGCAGGTGGTTGGGCTGGCCGGCGTCCCCGCCGGGGCCCGAGCAGCGGTGGTCAATGTCACCGCGGTCTCCCCCACGATGCCGACCTATCTCACCGTCTACCCCGGGCCGGCGAGGACAACCGCCTCGGACCTCAACCCGTTCCCCGGAGAAGTCAGGGCCAACCTCACGGTGGCCACCGTCAACGCCAACGGCACCATCACGGTCTACAACAGCAGCGGCAGCATCGATGTGGTGGTCGACGTCCTCGGCTGGTACGCGTAGCAAGTCTCGATTCTCGTCGCCCGGTCCCAAGGCCATCGCCCGGAATGCGTCACCCCGGGCGCGAGACGCCCCGGTCCCCCGCGACCCACCACCGCCAGCGCCGTTCTGCCCCGACGCTGAGGCCGATCCGGGTGCCGCGGCCGGGACGCTTCGGCGGCGGCGTCCCGTCGTCGAGCAGACGAACCGACCCGCCCTCGTCTCCTGCCGCACCTGGCCCGGGCCGGCGCCGCACCAGGTCGGTGCCGTTGTCCGCCCCCGTGATACCGAGGGCCTGGCACAGCTTGGCGGGACCGTTGCAGAGATCACGGTCCCGTCGAGCGGCCGTTCGGGCCCGTCGCATCTGGTCCACCCCACCGAGGGGAACCAGGGCCCGGATCAGCACGGCTCCCGCCTCGCCGTCGGGCCGGCAGACCACGTTGGCGCACCAGTGCATCCCGTAGGTGAAATACACGTAGAGGTGGCCCGGCGGGCCGAACATGACCTCGGTCCGGCGGGTCAGTCCCCGGTAGGCATGCGACGCCGGATCGGACTGGCCCCGGTAGGCCTCGACCTCGACGATCCGCCCCGACCGGTCCCCCCGGACCAGCACCTTGTTGAGCAACCAGGGCGCGACGGCGACGGGATCACCGGCGAGGTCGCTCCGGCGCAGCACATGGCCTCGGGCCGTTCCACCCGCTGGCCGAGGTGACGGCTCACTCACCCAGGGGCGTTCCCGGCGATCCGGTGAGCCCGGTGTGACCCGTCTGCCGGTGACCGTCTGACCGGTGTGACCGGGCAGCCATTGGGCCAAGCGGGCCCGGTCCACCTCACGACGCCGTTCGAACCGCTCCGTCTGCTCAGCGACGGCAACCGGGCCCGCACTCCCCGGCGTGCGGCGGCGGGTCACCGCCACCCCGGGCTCGAGCAGTTCCACCGCGGCCTCGCCCAGATCGGGGTGGGCCTCCACCAGCTCGGTCAAGGGCACATGGCGCTCCAACGATTCGCGCACCAGTCCCCCGATGAGCGCGTGGGCCTGGCGGAAGGGCATGCCGCCTTCGACCAGCATCTCGGCCAGGTCGATGGCCGCGGCGCCCGGCCCGTCCGCCGCGGCCTGCATCCGCTCCTCGTTCCACGTGACCGTCTCGTAGACCCCGCGCAGGGCGATGAGCGCCCGCGTCACCTGGATCACGGCATCGAAAAGCGGCTCCTTGTCCTCTTGCAGGTCCCGGTTGTAGGCCAGGGGAAGGCCCTTGAGGGTGATGAGCACGGCGTTGAGGTGACCGATCAAACGCCCCGACTTGCCGCGGGCCAGTTCGGCCACGTCGGGGTTCTTCTTCTGGGGCAACATGGAGCTGCCGGTGGCGTAGGCGTCGTCGAGGGTGCAGAAGCCGAACTCCTCGGTCGACCACAGCACGAGCTCCTCGCCCAGGCGCGACAGGTGCACGCCGATCAGGGCCAGGTCGAAGAGAGCCTCCGCCACGAAGTCGCGGTCCGACACGGCATCGAGCGAGTTCTCGAACCGTCCGTGGAAGCCGAGCTCTGCCGCCACGTAGTCGGGATCGAGTGGGAGCGACGAGCCGGCCAGCGCCCCCGCACCTAACGGGGAGACGTTGAGGCGGTCGACCGTGACCAACAGGCGGTCGACGTCGCGGGCCAACGCCCAGCCGTGGGCCAGCAGGTGGTGGGCCAGCAGCACCGGTTGGGCGCGCTGCAGATGGGTGTAGCCCGGGAGGTAGATCTCGGCGGCATCGAGGGCGCGCTGGGCCAGGATGTCCTGGAGCGCCATGATCTCGCCGGCCACCTCGATCAGGGTGCGGCGGCACCACAGGCGCAGGTCGGTGGCCACCTGATCGTTTCGACTTCGGCCGGTGTGCAGTTTGGCGCCGACGTCGCCCGCCAGCTCGGTGACCCGGCGTTCCACCGCGGTGTGGATGTCCTCATCGTCGGGGGCGAAGACGAACGTCCCCTCGGCGAACTCCTCCTCGACCAGGTCCAGGGTCTCCACCAAGGTGGTCACCTCGCTGTCGCTCAGGATCCCGGCCTTGCCGAGCCCCTTTACGTGGGCCCGCGACCCGGTCAGGTCGTCGAGCGCCAGGAGCCGGTCGTAGGGCAGGCTGACCGTGAAGGCCGCCACGGCATCGGCCATGCCGGTGGAGATGCGGCCGTGCCAGAGCGTCATGATTCCCTCGCCCCGGGCGGGCGCGGCGGCGCTCCCGGGCCCTGGCGGGCCGACCAGGTGGCGACGCCCAGGCCCCAGAGCCGCACGAACCCCTCGGCATCCTGGTGGCGGAAGGTGTCCGAGGCGTCGTAGGTGGCCAGGCCGTGGTCGTAGAGCGCCACCGGGCTGCGGCGGCCGACCACGGTGCAGGTACCCGGCGCGGCAAAGCGCAGCCGCACCTCGCCGGTGACGTGACGCTGCGACTCGGCGATGAACGCATCGAGCGCCGACTTGAGCGGGGAGAACCACAGGCCGTCGTAGACCAGCTCGGACCAGCGGGGCTCGAGGCGGGCCTTCTCATGATGGAGATCACGCTCGAGGGTGAGGTCCTCCAGGTCGCTGTGCGCCATCATCAGCGCCAGCGCGGCCGGGCACTCGTAGACCTCACGGCTCTTGATCCCCACCCGACGGTTCTCGACCATGTCCAGGCGACCGAAGCCGCGACTGCCGGCCGCGGCACCGATCCGGGCGATGAGGTCCTGGGGCGCGAGGGGCACACCGTCGAGGGCCACCGGCACGCCGGCCTCGAAGCCGACGATCACCTCCACGGGCTCCCGGTGGGTGACGCGGGTCAGGGTGTAGACGTCATCGGGAGCGGGAGCCCACGGATCCTCGATGGCGCCGCACTCGATGGCCCGGCCCCACAGGTTGTCGTCGATGGAGTACGGCTTCTCCTTGGTCACCGTGATGGGGATGTCCCACTTGGTGGCCAGGTCGACGCAGTCCTCCCGGCTCAGACCCCAGACCCGGGCCGGGGCGTAGATGGAGAGGTCAGGCGCCAGCGAGCGGGTCCCCACCTCGAAGCGCACCTGGTCGTTGCCCTTGCCGGTGCACCCGTGGGCCACGGCGGTGGCGCCGTGGCGCCGGGCCTCGGCCACCAGGTGGCGCACGATGACCGGTCGCGAGAGGGCCGACACCAGCGGGTACTTGCCCTCGTAGCGGGCATTGGCCGCCAGGGCCGGCACGCAGAAGTCCTGGGCCATCTCGGCTCGGGCGTCGACCACCACGGCCTCGACGGCGCCGGCGGCCAGGGCGCGCTGCCGGATGGCGTCCCAGTCCTCGCCCCCCTTGTCGGCCGCCTGCCCGACGTCGACAGCGACGGCGATCACCTCGACGCCCTCGTTCTCGATGAGCCAACGGACGGCCACCGACGTATCGAGGCCACCGCTGTAGGCCAACACCACTCGCTCAGCCATCTTCAGTCCTTCCCGTGCAAGGCGATTGTGCTTTCTCCGGCGTGCCTGCTCTCCCCGGCGATCCCGGCCACGTCACTCAGTCGGTCGGCCATGGCCCGGCCCCCCACCTCCTCATCGACGATCACCAGGACGGTGTCGTCGCCGGCCACGGTGCCGACGACCGCGTCCAGTCCGCTGCGATCGAGGGCCGAGCCTACGACATGGGCCGATCCGGGGGGCGTGCGCAACACCACCAGGTTGGCCGAGGAGGCCACCTCGACCACCCACTCCCCCAGCACCCGGCGCAGGTGGTCCTCGGGCGCGATCTGGTGCACCGGGAGTTCGGGCAGCGCGTAGGCCGTCTCGCCGCCGGGCAGGCGCACCTTGACCGCCCCCAGGTCCTCCAGGTCGCGCGAGACCGTGGTCTGGGTGGCCTCGACCCCCTGGTCGGCCAGGAGGGCCACCAACTGGCCCTGGCTGGTCACGGCCTGGGCCTCGAGCAGCCTGGTGATGCGGTGCTGGCGCTGCGGCTTGGTCATGCGGTTCGGGCGGGTGGTCTCGGTCACGATCCGACGCTCCCGGGCCGGGTCTCGATGGACGCGGGGGACTCGATGGACCAGGCCAGAATGCCCCGCATGGCCGTGCGCCGGTGGGCGGCCTGGCGCCACACCACACTTCGGGGCCCTTCGAACACCGACGCCGAGATCTCCTCGCCCCGGTGGGCCGGCAGGCAGTGCATCACCACGGCGCCCGGCGTCGCCCAAAGCGACCAATGCGTCGTCGATGATGAAGCCGGAGAAGGCCTCGAGCCGAGCGGCCCGCTCCTCCTCTTGGCCCATGCTGGTCCACACGTCGGTATAGAAGGCGTCAGCACCGGCGGCCGCGTCCTTGGGGTCGTTCGTGGCGCGCACGGTCCCGCCCCGCCCGATCCGATCGGAGAACGCTTCGAGGCTGGCCAGTTCCTCGGCCGAAAACGAGTAGGCGGCGGGCGAGGCCACCCTGAACTCCATGCCCTCCATCAGCGCCGCCTTGGCCAGGGAGCGACACATGTTGTTGGCGTCGCCGATGTAGGCCAGCGAAAGACCCGGCAGCGACCCCAGCGTGTCGCGCAGGGTGAGGACATCGGCGATGGCCTGGCACGGGTGCGCCTCGTCGGAGAGGAGGTTGACGACCGGCACGTCGAAGCCGCTGGTGTCGAGGGCGCTGGCCATGCGCCGCAAGACCGCGTGGTCGAAGACCCGGGCGCAGAGGATCCGGTGGTAGCAGCCCAGGGTGCGGGCGATGTCCTCGGCCGACTCCCGCGTATCGAGGCCGACCTCGGTGCCCTGGATGTAGACCGGGTGGCCGCCCAGCCCGTCCACCGCCATCTCGGTTGAGTTGCGGGTCCGGGCCGACGGCTTCTCGAAGAGCAGGGCCACGCCGTGGCCGGCCAGCACGCGCTCGAGCTGGTCGGGGCCGGCGAGCTGGAGCACGCGGGCAAAGTCGGCCGGCGAGAGATCGTCGATATCGAAGAGGTGGGGCACGCCGTCACGCCTCCGCTTCAGGCGGCGCGGCGGTCGTGGTGTCGGCCGTGGTGTCGGCCGTGGCATCGGCCAGGACGCCCGTCATGACATCGGCCAGGATGGCCAGCGCGGCGTCGATCTCGTCGTCGGTGACCAGCAGGGGCGGGGCCACCCGCACCGCATCGGGCCGCACGGCGTTGACCAGGAGGCCGTGACTGAGCGCGGCGGACGACACCTCCTTGGCCAAGAGCTGGCTGAGTTGGGCGGCCAGGAGCAGCCCGGCACCACGCACCGAGACCACGCCGGGCAGGCCGGCCAGTCCCGCCCGCAGCCGAGCACCGGCGCGAGTGGCGCGGGCACACACGTCCTCGGCTTCCATCACGGCCAGAGTGGCCCGTGCGGCGGCCAATGCCAGGGGTTGACCGCCGAACGTCGAGCCGTGATCGCCGGGGCCGAACGCCGCCGCCACCTCGGCCCGGGCCCAACAGGCGCCGACCGGCATGCCATTGCCCAACGCCTTGGCCATGGTCACCACGTCGGGCTTGAGCCCCTGGGCCTGGAAGGCGAACCAGTGGCCGGTGCGCCCGAGGCCGGTCTGCACCTCATCGAGCATGAGGAGCGCGCCCCGCTCGGTGCACAGCTCCCGCACGGCGCCCAGGTAGTCCGAGCTCGGCACGTTGACTCCCCCCTCACCCTGCAGCGGTTCCATCAGGACGGCGGCCACCGTGTCGACCGCGTCGTCGAGCGCGGCGGTAAGCGCGGGCACGTCGTTGTAGGGCACGTAGGCGAAGCCTTCGGGTAGGGGCAGGAAGGGCGTGTGCTTCTCGGGTTGCCCGGTGGCCGTCAGCGTGGCCAGGGTCCGCCCGTGAAATGAGTTGTCGGCCGTGATGACGACGTAGCGCCCCGGGCCGGCCCATCGGCGAGCCAGCTTCAGGGCGCACTCGTTGGCCTCGGCGCCCGAGTTCGTGAAGAACACCTGGCCGCCGGCCTGCCCCGACCCGCCGTTGATCAGCCGGTCGATGGTCAAGGCCACCTCGGGACCCAACTCGTTGCCGTACAGGTTGGAGACATGGCTGAGGGTGCGGGCCTGTGCCGCCACGGCCTCGGCGACCACCGGATGCGCATGACCGAGGGACACCACGGCCAGGCCCGTGATGAAGTCCAGGTACTCGGTGTCGTCGGCGTCGTAGAGCTTTGTGCCGCTCCCCCGCACGAAGGTGGCGGGCGGCTCGGCGTAGGTGCGCATCAGGGCGCGGCGATCGGTGGTTCGAGTCGTGGGAGTCGAGGCGGCGATGGGAGTCGAGGCCGTCACGGCAGCACCATCGTTCCCACCCCCGAGTCGGTGAAGAGCTCGAGTAGGAGGGCATGGGGCACGCGACCATCGAGGATGTGCGCTCGGGCCACGCCGCCCCGTACCGCCCGGGCACACGCTTCGACCTTGGGCATCATGCCGCCCTGGGCCGCCCCGCTCCGCAGGATGTCGTCGACCACCTCGAGGCTGGCCGAGTGCACCAGGGTCGATGGGTCGTCGGGGACCACCCTGAGCCCCTCGATGTCGGTCAGGAAGATCAGTTTCTCGGCCCCGAGCGCCTCGGCCAGGGCACCGGCCACGGTATCCGCGTTGATGTTGTAGGCCTGGCCCGCCTCGTCGGCGCCGATGGTGGCCACCACCGGGACGATCCCCTCGGCCACCAGGCGCTGCAGCATGGTCGGATCGACCACCTCCACGCTGCCGACGAACCCGAGGTCGACGTGGCTCTGAGCCGCCGTGATCAGGTTGGCATCCTCACCCGACATGCCCACCGCCAGCGGCCCGTGCACGTTGATGGCCGAGACGATGTCGCGGTTGACCTTGCCCACCAGCACCATGCGTGCGATGTCCAGCGTCTCGGCGTCGGTCACCCGCAGGCCGTGGCGGAACTCGGCTTCCTTGCCCAGCCGGGCCATGAGGTCGCCGATCTGGGGCCCGCCCCCGTGCACCACCACGGGCAGGATGCCCACAGCACGCATGAGCACGACATCTTGGGCGAACGAGGCCAGGGCTTCGTCGGCGGCGCCGGACGAGCCGTTGAGCGCATTGCCCCCGTACTTGACCACGACGACCTTGCCCAGGAAATTCTGGATGTAGGGCAGCGCTTCGACCAGGACCGAGGCGGTGTTGCGGGCGGCCGCCTTCTGCGCGGCCGAGTTGCGCGGCGGCGGTTGGGCTGAAGGCTCGGCTGAAGGCTCGGGCACGGTCACGACGTGGTCCGGTTCTCGTCGATGTAGCCGTAGCCCAGGTCGGTCCCCAGGACGGCGGCGGTGCCGGTCCCGAGCCCGAGGTCGCAGACGATCTCGATGTGTCGTCCGGCCAGGTGCGCAGCCAGGGCCGAGGCGTCATGGGCCGCAGCCACGCCACCGGCGCAAACCACGACATCGCCGTAGGTCACGGAGACCTTGTCCATGGCGAAGTCCACCCCGGCCGAGCCGAGCTCGCTGACCACGCGGCCCCAGTAGGGGTCCTCCCCGTTCAGGGAACACTGCACCAGCATCGAGTCCGCCACCTTGCGGGCAGCCTGATGCGCCGCGCCGTCGCTCGCGGCCCCGACCACCCGGATGTGCGACACCTTGGTCGCGCCCTCGGCGTCGGCCACCATCTGCCCGGCCAGGGAGGTGCACGCTTCGGTCAGGGCGTCGGCGAGCGCGGCGGGTGAGGGTGTGGCCCCCAACCCGCTGGCCAGCACCAACACCGTGTCGTTGGTCGACGTGGAGCCGTCCACCGTCATGACGTTGAAGGACGCGTCGACGGCGAGTCGCAGGGCGGCCTGCAGGGTGACGGGGTCGACCGCCGCATCGGTGGTGCACAGCGCCAACATGGTGGCCATGTTCGGCGCCAGCATGGCCGCGCCCTTCGCCATGGCGCCCACGGTGAAGCCCTCGGCCCGCACCAGCGCCTCCTTGGGCACGGTGTCGGTGGTCATGATGGCCCGGGCCGCGGCAGCGCCGGTCTCCGGCCCGCCCGCCCGGGCGCCGACGATCCGGCGGATGTTCGTCTCCACCTCGATGATGGGGAACGGTATGCCGATCAACCCGGTCTGGCAGATCAGAACCTGTTCGGGCCGGGCGCCGATGCCCAGGGCGGTCAGTGTGCACAGCTGCGTCGCCGCCTCGAGGCCCGGGTGTCCCGTGGCCGCATTGGCGTTCCCCGAGGTGAGGACGACGCCGGCCACCTGGCCGGCGGTGGCCTGAAGGTGACTGCGGCTCAGTTGGACCGGCGCGGCCGCTGCGAGGTTGGACGTGAAGACCCCGGCGGCGGGCACCGGCCGGCCGTCGGCGGTGGCCACGACGGCGACGTCGGGCACCCCGCCTGCCTTGATGCCGGCCGAACCTCCGGAAGCTACGAACCCTGCGGGGGCGGTGATGCTCACGGGTACAAGCCGGCGAGAGGCAGCCCGGTGGTCTCGGGAAGGCCCAGGGCCACGTTGGCGCATTGGACGGCCTGTCCCGATGCCCCCTTGACCAGGTTGTCCAGCGCGCATAGGGAGAGCACCCACCCCGTGCGCGGATCGACACGGGCCGTGACGTGCGCGCAGTTCGACCCGGCGGTGGCCTTGGTCGACGGGGGCTGACCGGTCACCACCATGAAGGGCTCGTCGTCGTAGGCGGCGTGCAGCGCTCCCAACACGTCGTCGGTGGTCAGGGTGCCCGCGCCGGCCGCCGGGCGGCCGTAGCAGGTAGCCAGGATGCCCCGCACCATCGGGGCCAGGTGCGGCGTGAAGAGGACCTCGGCGCCGAGGATCTGCTCCATCTCGGGCGTGTGGCGGTGCGTCAGGAGGCCGTAGGCCGCGAAGTCCTCGTCGACCGTCCCGAAATGCAGCGTGTCCTTGGGGGCACGCCCGGCTCCGGAGACGCCCGACGCCGCATCGACGATGATCCCGCTGGCCTCGATCAGCTCGGCCCGCAGCAACGGGGCCAAGGCCAGCCCGGCCGCCGTCGGGTAGCAGCCGGCCGAGGCGATCAAGGTGGCGCCGCTGAGGTCGCTCCGGAAGAGCTCGGGCAGGCCGAACGCAGCCTCGGCCAGGAGCTCCGGGGCTCGGTGGGCCTCCCCGTACCAAGTGGGATAGAGGGCGGGGTCCACGAGCCGGAAGTCCGCCGCCAGGTCCACGATCAGCCCGACCCGGCTACGCAGCTCCGGCACGATGCGCTGTGACTCCCCGTGGGGCAGGGCACAGAAGACCAGGTCCAGGCCGTCCATGACCTTCGGGTCGGCCGCCTCGTAGACCAGACCGGGGTAGGCGGCGGCCAACGACGGTGTGTGCTCCCCGACCACCTGGCCGGCATGGGCATGGGCGGTCACCACCGTCACCTCGATGTCGGGGTGCCCAGCCAGCAAGCGCAGGAGCTCGGCCCCGGTGTACCCGGAGCCACCGATGATCCCCGCCTTCATGTGATCGTCGCCTTCACCTGATCGTCGCCTTCACCGCATCAGTATACATACTTCCGCATACTCATGCAGACACTGACCGAGGATGTGGAACGGCCGTGCGGCCATACTGCCAGCAGCCGCGGCCCGGTGGTGCGAATGTGAGGACATGATCGATCACATCACGCTGCAGGTGACCAGTGTGCCCGCCAGCACCGCCTTCTACGAGGTCGTGCTGGCCCCTTTGGGGATTGCCCCTGGCCATGAGGACGGAGCAGCCGTTGGGTTCTTCGGGCCCGAGCCCGGCTCCTTTTGGCTCTGCCCGGCCCAAGGGGCCCAAGACCGGGAGCTGCACATCGCCTTTCGGGCGGCGAGCCGTGACGCAGTCCGGGCTTTTCACGAGGCCGCGGTGGACGTCGGGGCCGAGGTTCTCCACCACCCCCGGGTCTTCCCCGAGTACCACGACAATTACTACGGGACCTTCGTGCGCGACCCCGACGGGCACAACATCGAGGCGGTCTGTCATGTGGCTGAGGCATAGCGCCAGCCCCCGCTCCGCACCACTGCCCCCGCTCGCCGTTACCCGCCCATTGTTTTCTCCCACAGCGTCGCATCGGCGGCCACTTCGAATCCCATCATCTCGTTCACGGCAATCATCGGCGTGTTCTCCTGGGCATTGGCGGTCTCGATGAGGCGCACCGAGGGGAAGATGGCACCCAGTGCGTCCACGTTGGCCAACTTCACCGCCAGGCCGAGACGGTGGCCGCGATGCTCCCGGAGCACCAGGGTGGCCCACTGCCAGCCTTCGGTTCGCCGGCCCTCGGGAACGGCGATCTCTGAAAACGCCACCAATCGGCCGGAATCGATGTCCTCGGCAACCGCAATTACCCTGACGAGGCCTTGGGCCGCCGCCAGATCGTCCGCCTCCTTGACCCGAGCCGGGTTCCACACCTCCTCCTGGTGGTGGGCATCGCCCGACGGCGCGTCGGTGGACATCCGTCGCTGCAGTTCACAACAGTCCTCCAGGTACGCCTCCGGCCACGGCGCGGTGAACGTGTGCACGCGGTACCCCTTCGTGGCGGCGGCCACCTCAGCGTGCAGCCGTCGCAACTTCTGTTCGTCGATCGGTAGGGAGAGATGACGACGATTGGCCTTCTGCACCGCGGCATAGCCAAGGTGCCGGGCGAACGGAGTCGACGCGTCGCTCGTCGTGGCGGCGACCGGTACCTCAGCCTCGCACTGGATCACCTTTCGGCCGGCGCCGGTCGCCCATCGCTCCGCCTCGGCCGCGATGGTGGCACCGATGCGGCGCCGACGATGATCCGGCAGCACCCGCACATCGAGCATGACCAGATGCCGGTTGTCCCACTGCGGCACCTGCAACATGCCGATGCCGACCGTCGTCCCCGTGGCATCGGTGGCCGCGAGACAGAGGAAATCAGTTGCGCCGTTGCGGAGGTCGGCCATGGCCTTGACGGTGCGGTGGTCCCACCCGGGGTGGTCGGGCCAGCGCTCTTCGTCGGTGTACCGAAGGACCTCGTACCATGCATCGAAGGCTGCTTCGTCATGAGAGTCGATCTGCCGCACCTGCACCTCTCCACGATGCCACGCGACAATGGCCCGGTGGTCGTGCGGGCAACAGGTCCGATCGTGCTGTGGCACATGATGTGGTGACCTGGAGCGAGTGGGCCACCAGAGCGGTCGACACGTTGACGATGACTCCTGACGCCACCGATGCCGACTGGGTGGCCCTCTTCGCTCCCGGGGGCACCTACCAGGATCCGGTGAACGACCGCACCGACGACGTGGCCTCCGTCTTCGCCATGACCCGGGCCGCCTTCGCCGACTGGTCGATGCGCGTCACCACCACTGCGGGCGACGACCGGGGCGGATCCATCGAATGGGTCAGCCACGGCCACCTTCCCCATGGACCGGCGGTGACGCTGCACGGGTGCTCGGTCATTCACACTGGCGCCGGTGGACTGGTCGTCCGCTGGCGCGACTACTTCGACATGGGCGAGTTCGAACGACAGGGCCGGCCCACCGGCGACTGAGGATTTGTCGGGTCGGGTCGGGTCCGGCGCAGGTCAGCCGCAGGTCAAGTCAGCGCAGCACCGCTCCGAAGGCTGATGCCGCAGCGTCGATAGAAGCGGCCCGCAGCGTCCCCACTTCGTCATCGGTCAAAGTGTGGTCGGACGAGCAGAAGCGCAACCGGAAGGCGAGGCTGCGCGAACCCTCGGGCACATTGCCCCCCCGGTAGACGTCGAACAGCTTCACCGATTCGAGTAGGTCTCCCGCTGGAGCGCCCAGCACCTCGGCCACCCGTTCGGCCGATACCTCGTCCCGGACCACCAGAGCGAGGTCAATGTCGGAGGACGGGAAACGACTCACCGCCGCACCTACGGTGGCGCGGCGGGGCACCACTGTCTCATCGAGGAGCAGGCCCAGATCGACCTCGAGCCACCCGATCCGACGAGGCGACGTGCCGGCTCCGGTGGTTCGGGTCAGCCCGAAAGCAGCGGCGACGTCGGGATCGATCTCACCGACGGCGCCGATCACCTTGCCGACACCACCACGTTGCCCCGTCAACCCGTCGACCTCGAGTCGGGCCGACCGAGAGGGATGGAGACCCGGCAGCGGGGCGGCACCGTCGCTCGAAGCCACCAGGTGCACTCCGGTGGCCCGAACGGCGTCGGCCAGCACGCGCCAGGCCGCGACCGCGCTCCGGGCATCGTCGTCGTCCGTGGCGAACACCGCGCCGAGCAGTTCACGCTCGCCGGGGAGCAGGGCCGTCTGCGATCCATCGGTCCCACTCCGCTCCACCACCCGTGGGGCACCCTCGTCGGGGTGCGAGAACACCGTCCCCACTTCGTACAACCGGATGGCTCCCTGCCGGCGGCTGGCGTTGTAGGCCAACGCGCCCAGCAGCCCCGGCATGAGGGACCGCCGCAGATAGGGCTCCGCTGCGTCCAGAGGGTTGCTCACCCGCACGGCCGGACCGGTGAGACCCACCCGTTGGTGGTCGTCTTCGGAGATAAAAGAGTTCGTCCACCCTTCGGATGCCCCGATGCCGCAGAGCACGTCCTTGACCTGGCGCCGCGCCCGCTGGCGCACGGTGAGCCGACCCGGTTCGGGCCAGCTCGGGGTGCGGCGGGGGACGTTGGCGTACCCGAAGGTACGAGCCACCTCTTCAATGATGTCGTCGATCCCGTAGGGGGCCGGGCGCACGTCCGGTCGGTTGGTCGGTACCACGACCGCAATGTGGTCCCCGCCGCTGGGCCGGCAACGGAACCCGATGGGCTCCAAGAGGTCGGTGATGGCTGCTGCGGTCAGGGGCACGCCGACCTGACGCTGCACGCGGGCGACGGGTACCTGGATCTCGAAGGGAGCCGGCACGTCGCCGTCGATCTTGAGCGCGCCGTCGGCAACCTTGAGGTCGGGTGTGCTCTCACCGAGCAGCTGACAGAAGCGGTTGACGGCAGCGGCGATGGCACCGGGATCGCAGCCCCGCTCGAAGCGGGCCGAGGCTTCGGTGCGCAACCCCAACCGTTTCGAGGTGCGGGCGATCGCCATCGGGGTGAAATAGGCCGCCTCGAGCAGCACCTCGGTGGTCGACGCCGAGATCTCCGACGAGGCGCCCCCCATGATGCCGGCGATGCCGATCGGCGTCCCCTCGGCGTCGCAGATCAGACAGTCCTGGCCCGTGTCGCCCATCCCTCGACCGGGTTGCCCCACGATACGGGTGACACCGTCGAGGGTCTCGATCGACTCACCGAGCCGAGCTTGTCGGACGATCAGGCCACGGCCCGGGAGGTGCGCCATGTCGTAGGGGTGGGTGGGCTGTCCCCGTTCGAGCATGACGTAGTTCGACGCGTCGACGACGTTGTTGATCGGCCGCATGCCGGCCAAGGTGAGACGCCGGGCCAACCACGACGGCGAGGGCCCCACCACGACGTCGCTGACCACCGCCACCATGAGGCGTGGGCACAGGTCCGGCGCCTCCACGCTGGCCACTGCCACTTCGGCAACGGGGAGACCCGAGGGCGCGGGTTCGGGTGGATCGGGCAAGCCGAACTCGAGGTGAAGGCGCGCCGCCAGGTCTCGGGCAATGCCGGTAATACACCACGCATCGGGTCGATTGCCTTCCACGGTGATGTCGAACACGGTGTCCGCCTCGAGGCCCAGCGCCACCATCAGGGGGGTCCCGGGCTCGGCCACCACATCGTCGGGGAGGACCAGGAGACCGGCACCGTCTTCGGACAGGCCGAGTTCGACCCCTGAGCACAGCATGCCGTTGGACGCGATCCCCTTCATCTTGCGGAAACCGATTTCGGAGCCGTCGGGGAGGACCGCGCCCACGGGCGCCAGCGGCACCCGGTCACCGACCGAGAAGTTG
Organism: uncultured Acidimicrobiaceae bacterium; assembly: GCA_963821755.1. Classification (GTDB taxonomy): domain Bacteria; phylum Actinomycetota; class Acidimicrobiia; order Acidimicrobiales; family RAAP-2; genus Bog-473. Next base: position 343,699 of record CAWGEX010000003.1, on the reverse strand, counting down.
GTGGCGCCACAGACGATCTCGAGCGGTTCACCGCCGGCATCGACCAGGACGCGGCGGATGCGGTCGGCTCCCTTGATGGCCGTGATCTCGGTGACCCGGCTGACCACCACATCTTCGAGGCCTTCGCCCACTCGCTCGACTCCTTCGACCACCAGTCCCAGGTCATCGAGGGCAGCCGCGAGCACCCCGATGTCGTCGGGGAAGGGAGCGAAGTCACGAAGCCAACTGAGTGGAGCTCGCACGAATTGTCTTTCTCGTCGGGTGGGCTATCTCAAAACTGAGACAGGAATCGGATGTCGTTCTCCATGAAGGAGCGAATGTCGGGGATCTCGTAGCGCATCAAGGCGCAGCGGTCGATGCCGAAGCCGAAGGCGAAGCCGGACCACTCCTCGGCGTCGATGCCGACGGCGGCGAACACGGCGGGATCGACCATGCCGCACCCTCCCAGCTCCACCCACCCGGTCTGCGAGCAGGTCCGGCACCCGCTCCCCCGGCAAATGGCACACGTGATCTCGAACTCGGCCGAGGGCTCGGTGAAGGGGAAATAGGACGGGCGAAGGCGTGATTGCATTCCCTCCCCGAAATAGGCCGACGTGAAGGTCTGAATGGTCCCGGCCAGGTCGCCGAACGTGACGCCGCGGTCGACCACCAGGCCCTCGATCTGGTTGAACACCGGAAGGTGGCGAGCGTCGGGCGTGTCGAGTCGGAAGCATTTGCCGGGCATCACCGCATGGATGGGCAGGGTGTCGTTGCGCACCGCTGCTTCCATCAGGTGGATCTGGACCGGCGAGGTATGGGTGCGCAGCAAGACCGTCTCGGGCTCGCCGATGTCGAGGTACATGGTGTCGTACATGCCCCGGGCCGGATGGGCCGGCGGCATGTTGAGTGCCCCGAAGTTGTACCAATCGGATTCGGCCTCGGGGCCTTCGGCCACTTCGTATCCCATGCCCACGAAGACGTCTTCCAGCTCGTCGCGCGCCTGGGTGACCAGGTGCAGGTGACCGCGGGCTTGGGGCGAGGTGACCTTCTCGGGGATGACCTCGGTCAGGTCGAGGCGGTCCGAGACCAGGGCGGCGGCACGTTCCGACCCGGCCAGTTCGGTCCGGCGGGCCGCCAGCCGGGCCTCGAGCGTGGTCCGGACACCTTGGAGCCGCCGTCCCGCTTCCTTGCGCTCCTCGGGATCGAGGGCGCCGACCGAGCGGTGGGCCCGGGCCAGGACCGAGCGCTTGCCGAGCCACTCGGTCTCGACCGACGCCAAGGCATCGGTGGACGCGGCGCCAGCAATGGCCGCCACGCCCTCCCGGGTGATCTGCTCAGGATCGATCGAACTACTGACAGTCATGTTTCCGCGTCTTCCTCTGTGCCCTCATCGGGACCCGTGGACAGGTCACGGCGAGGACTTCGCCTCAAATCGTAGATGCCACCGGTCGGGCCAATGACGATTGTGGTCTTCCGATCAGCCGGCACCACGGCCTCGACGTTGACGGAGTGCCTCGAAACAGATGACCGCACAGGCCATGCCGACATTGAGGGATTCGGCCCGACCCTCCATCGGGACCACCACCGATCCCCCGATGGCCTCGACCACCTCGGCCCGGAGGCCGGCCGACTCGTTCCCGAGGAACAGCGCGGTAGGCACCGACCAGTCGAGGGCGGCGTAGTCGTCGCCTTCCCGCACCATGGTGGCCAGGGTGCGGTAGCCCGCCGTGGCCAGCGAGGTGGCCAGAAGCACCGGGTCGGCCTGCACGGTGAAGGGGACGTGGAAGAGGGACCCCGCCGAGGCCCGGACGGTCTTGGGGTTGTAGGGGTCGACCGAGTCGCCGCTGAAGATCACCGAGCTCACACCGGCGGCGTCGGCGGTGCGGAGCACGGTCCCGGCGTTCCCCGGGTCGCGCACATCGACCGTGACCACGATGAGGGGATGATCCTCGGGCCGTCCGGCCGGCACCATCGGCTCGTCCAGCATGGGGAGGATGGTCAACACCGGCTGCGGCGTCACCGTGTCGGCCACCCGTTCGAGCACGCCCGGAGCCAGCGCAAAGAGACGGGCACCGGCCGCCAGGGCACCGTCGCAGGCTTCCCGGGTCAGCGGGTCGTCGGCACCGGACGGCGCCACATAGACCGACTCGATGGCCCTTCCCGCCCGCAACGCAGTGCGGAGGAGCTCAGGGCCTTCGGCGACGAAGACCCGCTCACTCCAGCGCGCCGAGCGTTTTTGCAGCAGCCCACGCAGACGGCGAACCCGCCGATGCGTGAACGCCAATGGTTGACTCAGGAAGCGACCTCGGCGACGGGCGCGCTGGAGAGCGCGTCCTGTGCGGCCTCGACCAAGGCACCAAAGGCGTCGGCGTCGGTGACGGCCAAGTCGGCCAGCACCTTGCGATCGACCTCGATGCCGGCCAGGTGCAGCCCATTGATCAGCCGGCTGTAGCTCATGCCGTGCAGCCGAGCCGCGGCGTTGATGCGTTGGATCCACAGCTTGCGAAAGTCACCCTTGCGGGCCCGGCGGTCCCGGTAGGCGTACTGCATCGAATGCATGAGCTGCTCGTTGGCCGCCCGGTACGTCCGGCTCTTGTTTCCGTAGTATCCCTTCGCCTGCTCCAGAACGGCGCGGTGGTGCTTACGCCCATGAACGGATCGCTTGACTCTGGCCACTGGGGATGCTCCTCTCTTCTCGTTCCACTCGTCGTGTCCCGCATCCGCTTCGGGCAATACCTCCGAAGTCGGTTCGGGCAATTACGCTTCGGGCAATTGTCCGAAGGCGCTTCAGCCAATTAGATGCCGAGCATCCTTCGCACCGCTCGCTCGTCCGCCTTGGCGATCTCGGTCTCACGACCCAGACGGCGGGTACGAACGCTGGTCTTCTTTTCCAAGAGGTGTGACCGGAATGCCTTACGCCGACGCAGGCGGCCGGTCCCGGTGACCTTGATGCGCTTGGCGGCGCCCTTGTCCGTCTTCATCTTCGGCATTGCGTCATCCTTCTTCGGTTGATGCGATCTCTTCGCTGACTGCTTCGACCACCGGATCGGTGCCGACAGGCTCCGCAGGAGTCTGAGCCTCGGCGCTGCGCACCTCCGCCGTCTCCGTCGGAGGCTTCTCATTGCGATGTTGGTTCTTCTCCCTCGACGCTGCGGCCTGACGGGCCCGCTTGTCGGGGGCGAGCACCATGATCATGTTCCGATTGTCGAGCTTGGGCTCGGCCTCTATTTTGGCCACACCCTCCATCTGCTCGGCGATCCGGTCCAGAATCCGTTTCCCGTGTTCGGGGTGGTACACCTCTCGGCCACGGAACATAATCGTGATCTTGACCTTGTGCCCCGCATCGAGGAATTTCCCGACCTGACGGGTCTTGGTGTCGAAGTCGCCCGGGCCGATCTTGGGCCGGTACTTCATTTCCTTGATCCCGACGTGCACCGTCTTGCGACGGCTTTCCTTGGCCCGCTGGGCCTCGTCGAACTTGAACTTTCCAAAGTCCATGATCCGAGCGACCGGCGGGTTCGCCATCGGTGCTACTTCGACGAGGTCGAGGTCGAGCTCCTTGGCGATAGCCAGGGCCTCGGGTAACGCCTTGATGCCTAATTGCACACCATCGGGGTCCACGAGTCGGACTTCACGGGCACGGATACGGTCGTTGATCCGATGCTCTGTTGTGGTTTCAGCGACGATGCGGCATCACACCTCTCACTCGGGCCCGCGGTCTTTCCGCAAGCCATTCGGAGGAGCGAGGCCGACCAGCGGGCGGGACCCGCGCCGGAGAACCATCAACCTGGCGCACTCGGTCCAGTCGTCGGACATGTGGCCAGGTGGAGACCCCCGTAGAGGCCCCGCTTCCATGTAGTCAAGAGGCATAGAGTACCAGCATGAGCAGTCTTTGGACACCGTCGGGCGAGCATTTCCCTGAGAAGGAGGATGGCGCCGCTCCTCCAGCGTCGCCTCCACCCGGAGGCTCGGGCCCGCCCGACGAGGCGGACGAGGCGGAGCCCTTGAGCGCCGAGGCGCAGGCCGAAATCGACGCCATGCGCCAGCAACTGGCCAATTCGCCCGCTGAAGTGGTGGTGGCCAACCACTGCTACGGCCTCTTCGAGCTGGCGGCCGTCTATCTGTCCCAGACGCCACCCATGCTGTTCCAGGCTCGGTTGGCCATTGACGGCCTGGGCGCCCTCCTCGAAGGGCTCAAGGGCCGTCTGGGAGAGGCCGAGCCGTCCCTGCTCGATGCTCTGTCCCAGCTCAGGCTGGCTTTCGTCCAGCTCGAGGGAGTCGAACGCGCCGCCGCAGAGAGCGCCGCCAACACCGACCAGAACTGACCCTGGCCTGGGCTGAACCGGGCTGAACGGGGAGGGCCGCCGCCTAGCGGGGCCCGAGGTGGACGTCAGTGTTCCCGGAACGAACCCTCCGCGGTGAGCCCACGCGCCTCATAGCGACCCCGATGGCCGGGCGCCACCACGAAACTCACCTCGGTACCCAGGGCGATCCCCCGGCTCCCATCGGCGATGGCGGTGGCGTGAAAATCAAAGGCCGCGCCCTGGGCGTCAGTGACCGTGCCCCAGCCACGCCGGGCGTCAAAGGCGGTGACGCGCCCGACGTAGAGGGGGGCCAGAGGGACGAACTCGGCCATCACTAATGCACAATTTTAGACAGCGGGATCTCGAGAATGTCGGTGGCTCCGTGGTCGCTCAGGGCGGGGATCAGGGTGTTGATGTCGGACTTGGCCACCACGGCTTCCAGGGCGAAGCCCCCGCCTCCGGAGAGTTCGGAAATGGTCGGGGCCCGCAGGGACGGGAGAACGCCCAGGACGCCGTCGAGGCGGTCCGCGGGCACGTTGAGCTTGACCAGCACCTTGCCGCGGGCCTCGAGCGTTCCCAACAGCAAGGTCAGGATCTGTTCCATGGCGTGCCGCTTGACGGGATCGGCGGCCGAGACCGGATTGGCGATGAGTTGGGTGGGCGACACCAGAAGCGTCTCAATGATGCGGAGACCGGCGGCTCGCAGTGCGCTCCCCGTCTCGGTCAAGTCAACGACCGCGTCGGCGATGTCGGGCACCTTGGCCTCGGTGGCGCCGTAGGACGGTGAGACGTCGGCCTCGATGCCGTGCGTCTTGAGCACGCGACGCGTGAGCTCGGGATATTCGGAGCTCACGCGGAGTGTGCCCGATTGGGCCGCCAAATCGGCCATTGACGTGACGGGCGACTGCTGGGCCACCGCCAACACGATCCGCACGGTCGTCGAGGTTGCTTTGGCGTAGTTGAGCTCGCCCAGTGAGACGACGTCACTCCCCCGTTCCTCAATCCAGTCCTGACCGGTGATGCCGAGGTCGAACAGACCGTCTGCGACGTAGACCGGAATCTCCTGCGGGCGCAGGATGCGAACGTCATCGATGCGGGGATCGGCGATGCTGGCCCGGTAGTTGACGTCAGACGACCTGGTCACCGCCAGGTCGGCGTCGGTGAAGAGCTGGAGTGTGGCCTTCTCCAACGAACCTTTGGGCAGGACGAGGCGGAGCATGGGGAGAATCTTCGCAGACCCGAGCCCGGTCGACCGCCCTCAGAGCGGTGCGTGGCGAAGATGATCGGACTCGATGCCTTCTCGTCGTGCCCCCGAAGGGCAACGTGATCGGTCAGATGAATCGGCTCGGGCTTCCCCTACGAGAGTGGTCCGGTGCGCAGAAGGCGGACCATCTCAATCCCAGTCAAGGCCGCCTCGCGGCCTTTGTTCGATGCATCGGGCTCGGACCGTGCAAGGGCCTGGTCGAGCGTGTCGGTGGTGAGCACCCCGAATACGACCGGGACGCCGGTGGTGAGCTGCACCTGCTGAATCCCGGAGGCACACTGACCGGCCACGAAGTCGTAGTGACCGGTGTCGCCCCGCACAACGGCACCGAGGCAGAGGACCACGTCCACTCGGCCGGCCGTGGCGAAGGCCCGAGCGACTAACGGCAGCTCGAAGGCACCCGGTGCCCAGGCCACCGTCACGTCACGTTTGTCGGTTCCGACCTCACCCAGGGCGTCGAGCGCCCCGTCGAGCAGGCGCACCGTGATGCCACCATTGAATTGGGCGCCCGCAATGCCGACGCGAATTCCCCGACCGTTGTGCTCACCACACAACGACGCACCCACCCGCGCTGCCACGTCGTCGAGCGCCCCCTCGGGGAGGGCGATGAGGTCGGAGCCGGCCACTAGCGCAATCCCAGGGTCACAAGTATCCGAGGGTCACAAGACTCCGAAGGTCACAAGACGTCGTCGAGGCCATGGAGAATGTGACCCATCCGCTCACGCTTGGTGCGCAGGTAGGCGATGTTCTCGGGGTTCGGCGACGGCTGCAGGGGCACGCGCTCGGTGATATCGAGACCGAATCCCTCGAGTCCGCCGTATTTGACCGGGTTGTTGGTCATCAGCCGCATGGTGGTGATGCCCAGGTCGACCAACATCTGCGCCCCGATCCCGTATTCACGGCTGTCCACCGGCAGACCTTGTTGCAAGTTGGCGTCAACGGTGTCGTGTCCCTCTTCTTGCAGTTGGTAGGCCCGGATCTTGTGCCCGAGTCCGATGCCGCGACCCTCGTGGCCGCGGAGGTAGATCAGGACGCCCCGACCTTCCTGCTCGATGAGATCGAGCGACGCCTGCAACTGCGGACCGCAGTCACAGCGCAACGAGCCGAAGACGTCCCCCGTCAGGCACTCGGAGTGCACCCGGACCAGCACGTCTTCCTCACCGTCCACGTCACCCATGACGAGGGCCAGATGCTGCTCGGCATCGAGGACCGACTCGTAGACGTAGGCCCGGAACTCACGATCCTGGGCCGGGATCCGGGCTTCGGACACCAGGCGCACGAGCTTCTCGTTCTGGCGGCGGTACCGGATCAGATCAGCGATGGAGATCAGGGGCAGGTCGTACTTCTTGGCGAACCGCTCGAGGTCGGGCAGACGGGCCATTTCCGACTTGTCCTCGGTAATGATCTCGCAGAGCACCCCCGCCGGCGACAGGCCGGCGGCCCGGGCGAGATCCACTGTCGCCTCGGTATGGCCGGCGCGCTTGAGCACCCCGCCGGCGCGATAGCGGAGCGGGAAGATGTGACCGGGCCGATTCAGGTCATTGGGACGGGTCTTCGGGTCGATCAGGGCGCCAATCGTCGAGGACCGGTCGGTGGCCGAGATTCCCGTGGTGGTGCCGTGCCGGAAATCCACGCTCACAGTGAAGGCGGTGCGCTGGGCCTCCGTGTTGGCCGTGACCATCAAGGGCAGTTCGAGCGCGTCGGCGCGCTCGGGCAGCAGCGGCACGCAAATCACGCCGGATGTGTGAGCCAGGAAGAAGGCGATGTTCTCGGGCGTGGCCGCTTCTGCGGCCATGACCAGGTCGCCTTCATTTTCCCGGTCCTCATCGTCGACCACCACCGCCATGCCCAGTCGACCAATGGCGTCGATGGCCTCCTGCACCGTTGAGAACCCCATCAGGCTGCCACCTCCACTCGAAGATCTTGTCCCAGTTGATCGACTGAGACCAACTTTCCGCGCCACACCTCATCAATTGTGCCAGCCCCGGGACCGGCGAAAAGCGGTCGCCCGTCGTCGCCGCCGAAGAGCGCCGGAGCGAGGTAGAACACGTAGCGGTCCACCAGCCTCGCCGCGTGGAAGGCGTGCGCCACGCTGGCGCCGCCTTCGACCAGAAGTTGGAGCACGCCCCGTTGACCCAGTTCGGTCAACACGTCCCCCAGGTCACCCGAGACCTCCAGGGCCGGCTGCACTTTGGCATCGGGAGACGCGGTGCCCAGGACCACCCGCATCGGCTGCCGTCCGGACGCGTGGCCACCGAGGCGGACGGTCAGCTCAGGATCGTCGGCCCGGACGGTGCCTGCGCCCACGAGCACGGCGTCGGATCGAGCCCGGAGACGATGCACGTCCTCGCGGGCCTCCTCTCCGGTGATCCATTCGCTGGTGCCGTCGGGCGCAGCCGTCCGGGCATCGAGGCTGGACGCCATCTTCAGGATGACCCATGGGTGCCCGGACCGCCGGTGCTTGAGATACGGCGCCAACTGGTCGGTCACCTCCGCCGCGGCGACTCCCACGGTGACCTCAATACCGGCGGCCCGCAGCGCCGCCACTCCCCGGCCGGCCACCAGGGGGTCTGGGTCTTCAATGCCAATGACCACTCGGGAGACGCCGGCCGCGATGATGGCGTCGGTACAGGGCGGTGTTCGACCCTGGTGGGCACAGGGCTCGAGGGTCGTGAACAGGGTCGCCCCCCGCGCGTGCCCTTCCCCGGCCTGCCGCAGCGCTGCCACCTCGGCGTGGGGACCACCCGGTGGAGCCGTCGTCCCCCCGAAGGTCAGAGCGTGATCGCTGGCGGGAACCACGATGCAGCCGACCCACGGGTTGGGCGAGGTGGTCCCCCGGACGGATTCGGCCAGCTCAATGGCGCGCCGGATGTGCTCGGTGTCCTTGAGCTTCTCGGTGTCGACTGAAACGTCCATGGCTGATTCCTCACCAGGCGTGGGAAGCGCCTTCACCTTCTAGTGTAATAATATTAGAACACGTTCCAGTTTTTGTCGAGAATTGCAGGTCAGGGATAAGGCAAATGTCCCAGGCGAGCCAAGGTGGGGCGGGAGAAGGGATCGCCTTGACGATCGGGGGATGTCGTCATCGACGTCCTGGGCGTAACTCCATCGCCGGCGTGGTTCGCGGCGGCGCGACCGGACCTGCCGCTGACACCACTCCTGTCATCGCTCCTGCGGGGCCTAATTCGTGCCCGGACCTGGAGTTTCCGTAGCGAGCAGGCCTTGCGTCAGACCGCTCGCATCTTGGTAGGAGCCGACGATGGTGCATGAGGTCGTCATGGGGCTCGCCGCAGGTGTCGTGGTGGTGGTGGTGGTGTCGATGTGGGGGTGGTGGTGGTCGATGTCGGCGTGGTCGTGGTGCTGCCGGTCGGCGCGCCTGTCGTGGTGGTGGTGGACGTGCTGCCCGTCGTCGGTGTCGAGATCGATGGGGTTGTGGTGCTGGTGGTCGTGCTCGGCGGGGGCGTCGTCGTGGCCGTTGGAGCGGCGCCGGCCGTGGAGATCGAGCACGAAACCCCATTCAGAGATGCCGACGGATCGACCGTGGTCCCTGAAGGCAGCGGGGCCTCGCTCGGGGTCCATGAACCGGCCGCAAGATTCTCGACGAGAGCCCGTTGATTTCCGTTGCCATCGAGATAGTTACCGACGGCGACGCAGTGTCCTCCAGTCGGGCAGGACACAGCAAGGATCGCCGCGAAGGTTCCATTGCCCTCGGCGTCGGAAGGGAGCACCGAGCTTGCGGCCATCCACGTGCCACCGGAACGCGTCTCGACCAGAGGCAATTGATTGCCGCCGCTGTCGGCATAGGTGCCGACCGCTTGACACAGCCCCGTCGGGTCGCAGAAGTCCCCGAGAAACTGGACGGATTCGGCGTCAAGGGTGGCGGTGTCGGCGGCAGCTGGTATGGCTCCTTCGCTCGGGGTCCACGTGCCAGAGGCGAGCGTCTCGACCAACGGGAGCGTGTCCTCGATGACCAGACCGCTGGCATTCCTCAGGACGTTGTAGGTACCCACGGCGGCACACGAACCATCCGCAGGGCAACTCACGCCATTGAGGTTGCCCGACCCCGCGTTGGACGGAAGCGGGGCCGCGAGTGGAGTCCACGTGCCCCCCGAAAGGATCTCGATCAACGCAGGCCGTTCGACCGCGGCGTCTTTGGCATCGTAGGTACCTACGGCCACGCATGAGTTCGTTGTCGCGCACGAAATGCCATGCAGTTGCGCGTCCGGATTCGCCGCGGCGTTCGGCGGCAATGACGCCACGACCGGGGCCCACGCGCCGTGCGCCAGGGTGTCGACGAAAGCCTGTTGGTTGCCGTCGCGGTCGAAATACGAGCCGATCGCCACACATGATCCTGACGCTGGACAGGACACGGCATCGAGACCGCCTCCTCGGGTGGCGTCGGCATCTGTGGGCAGTGCGCCCTCGCTGGGCGACCAGGCGCCGGACGAGTAGGTGTCGATAAGGCTCTGCTGGACCCCGTTCGTGTCCTCGTAGGATCCCACCGCCACACACGTACCGAGGTCCGTGCAGGCGCTTTGACTGACAACGACGGCTGGGTCCGCGGCGGCATTGGCCGGTAGGGGCGCCTCGCTGGCCGCAAGGGCGGGGCTCGCGGCGTCGGACATGGCGGCGAAGGGCACCGCGGCGGCGATGGCACCCAGCGCCACCAGGGCCATCACGCTGAACGAGGCCAGGAAGCGTTGAAACCAGCTCCGCATCCGTGGACTGACACCGTTGACGTGTCTCATGCGTCCCCTCCTCCCGGCGCAAACGCCAGTCAGGATCGCTCTGTTCGTATATCAGTGTCTACACCCAAGCGGGCCCGAACGGGCGATGGGGCAGGCGGCCCCTGGTGCTCTCACCAGCGGTGTCACTCGTGTGGCGTCAGGCAGCCAATCGAAATGGCACTTCCCGGCTGATCAGAACGAGTCGGCGGTGCACCACCCCTCCCTGACCGGTCCCTACGAGTACCACCCGAGCACGTCGACTACCACATTGATGCTGCCGGCGTAATTGAAGATGGTGATGGTACCGGTCGAACTCAGTGTGGCGATGGCCATATTGGCCCTGACGTCTCCAGCTATTTCGTTGAGGTCGGAGGTCGAGGGTGACGGCAGCGCATTGGGAAGCACGGTGAGGAATGTGGGAGCTGACGGGGTCACCCCGGTCACATTCACCGCAACGGCCTTCGCGGTGGTCGGAACTCCTGCTAGTGCTGACACGTTCACGGTCCGAGACTGTCCAGGGCTGATGGGATTGCTGTTGCACTGGGCGCTACTTCCGCTGAGGCCCGACGGATTGTCCGGTCTGGTGTCGCAGATCCGAACCGGTGCCGGCTCGGCGTTGAACTCGGTACCTGTTCCCGTCGAGTAGTACCCCGAGACGTCGACGATCACATCGGCTCGCACCGAGGTGTAGATCGAGATCCCCCCACTCGCCGAAAGCGGCACGATGACCCGATTGGCCGTGACTTGGCCGGCCACATAGTTGAGGTTCGATGCGGTGGGCGTGCTGGGGCCCTGGGGATAGACAGTCAGAATGCCCGGTGCGGCTGGATTGGCGTCCGTCACGTTGAGCACGGCCGCCGCCGCGCCGGCGGGAATGGTGCTGATCCCGGTGACCTGGATGCTCTTGGTGCTACCGGCGGCCAGTGTCTCTCCGCCATTGTTCGCTCCGTTGCATTGATTGACCGGGGGCGAGTCGAGCGTGGAGGGGTCGCCGGATCTGGTGTCGCAGATCCGGACCGGAGCCGAGAGGGCGGTATAGAGACCTGCAGCCGCAACGGACGTGTAGCCCTCGACGTCCACCACGATGTCGGTGGGCATCGAGGCATAGAACGTCACCTCTCCGGCCGTACCGGCGCCCACCTCAACTAGATTGGGCACAACCTGACCGGACACGTAGTTGATGTTCGAAGCCATCGGTTGGGCTGCCCCTCTTGGATAGACGCTGAGGTAACCCGCGGCGGTGGGATTGACCACCGTCACATTGAGCACCACCGCAGTCGCACCGGAGGGAACCCCGAAGGCGCCGGCGACGGTGATGGACTTGGTGCCTCCCCCGGCGAGGGTGCTCCCGGAGTTACCCCCTCCACCGTTGCATTGAGCGACCGGAGCCCCGGCCGTTGAGGTGAGATTCGAGGGATTGTTCGGCCTGGTGTCGCAGATACGCACGGGACCCAGCGGGGTGTAAGGCCCGTCGGCCACCGCCAACGAGGTGGATCCAGTCGAAGGGGCAAACGTCCCATCGTCCGAATAGGTGGCCGTGACCGTATTGGACCCAGCGGGCGCTGCCGACGAAGCACAGGAACCCACCCCGGACACGAGCGCTGGTGTGGTGCACAGGGAGATTGACCCGATGCTGAAGGTGACGGTGCCTGTCGGTGTCCCAGTCGATGAGGTGACATCGGCACCGAACGTCACCGAACGGCCCAAATTGGGATTAGTGGGAGTCGCGGTGACGGTGGTGGTGGAGGCGGAAAAGAAGATCCGGATCGGCAAGGTGGCGGTCAGCACCGTGCCCTGATCCGCCGTCAACGTGATGGACACATTCTGCGACGGGGCCGCGGTGGTCGGCGTGCCGGTGATGACGCCACTGGATGCGTTCAGCGTGAGACCCGCGGGCAACGACCCGGGCGTTGCCGTCCACGATTCCTGAGCCGAGACCCCGACGGCGGCCAGGGTTTGCGAGTACGGCTGGCCGACCACTCCGGCAGCGAGTGAAGTGGTGGTGATCGCCGGATAGGTGAACGCCACAGTGTTCGTCCCGGTGCCGAGCGCGCCGCTACCGCCTACCGTGACCGTCCCGCTTCCGGACGGGACCACCACGGTCACGGCGGTGGCGGAAGCCGTGCCGGGGACCACGGACGCCGCACTACCGCCAAAGTCAATCGCGGCGTGCTCGAGCCCGAGACCGGTGACCACGACCTGGTGACCGCTCTGCCCCGGTGTGACGGACGTGACCTCTGGACACGAGAGGCCTCCGGCGATCGGTGACCCGATGCCCGAGGCCAAGTCGTATCCGTTCAGCGCCGGATACTGCCCGACATTCGTTCCGCCGCCGATCAGATCGTTGTCGCCGCTCTTGATGTCGGTGAACGCACTGCCATAGGCGCCCTGGCTGTAGAGGGCGTACAGGGCAGGATTGAAGAGCCCCGTCTGGGTGGTGCAACCATCGCTCCTGTCCGCCGCCAGCCCGGCCCAAAATGGCGAGGCGAAGCTGGTGCCCCGCGCGAAGGCCCACCCACCGAAGCATCCGGCTTGGAGGCAGTAGATCTCCATCGGGGTCCCGGCATTCGCGGAGACATCTGGCACCTCGCGACATCCGTTCAAGCACGACACTTCCGCCGGCACGTTGACGGCAGGTTGGCCATTCTGGCGCGACTCGATACCCGAGACCCCCCCTCCGGTCGCTCCGGTACCCCCTTGCTCGCCACAGACAGTGGACGACTCCTGGGTTTGACAGTCGTTCCACACCACTTGGGAGTTGGACCCCAGCGTCGTGCCACCAACTGCGGTGACGCCGGGGTCCGAGGCCGGATAGTCCACCGCGAGAGATGTCGCGAGGTCACTCGGGTAACAATCCTCAGATCCCGAGTCACCGGTCGCGGCGAAAATGGACTGCCCCTGCGCGGCAGCCTGCGTGAAAAGGGTCGAGAATCCGCCCGACATACCACCCTGGAGCGCGATGGCCTCGCACTCACCCCAGCTGGTGGACACCACCTGGGCTGCGTCGTCCGTCACGATCGTGTTCCACACGTCGTACACACCCTGGCCCGTATTGGGTCCTTCGTAGGACACGATCGAAGCACCGGGCGCCTGGGTGGCAACCTGTTGGATGTCGAGATCGGCCTCCACCTCCCCCCCGTTGGGGTCGGAGAAAGAACCTCCGTCAACGGGCACCGTCGTGACTGCATTGGCCAGACCAAAGCAATTCAGGTAGCTACTGACATCGCTGGCCGAATGGGGAGCCAATTCGTAGAGCCCGATTGTCTCGCCGTGCCCGTTTTGATTGTTGTTGAGGAGGGTGCCGATTCCGTAGGACGCACCGATTTGGTCGAGGGAGGCGCCGTTCCCGAAATTGGCGAGTGCGGTCGTGGCCCCCGAGCAGGGGTTCAAGCCATCGGCCTTGGGCTGCAACGAAGCGTTGCTGGTCCGATGATTCGACGGAGCAGACTTCAGAGACTCAGGTCGGTAATCGGTCAGCGTATTCAAACCGATGATGGACGCCACCTGGCCGTGAGCCAGATTGTCGGGGACCAGGGGGGCATCGTGCGCCAGATAGCCCACCTGGCCGGATCGCAAGCGGTACCTCTCGAATGACGTGCCGAGTGCGGCCGACACTTTGCTCACCGGCGCTGAGACGTCGATCGCTGACCCGGATCGCAACGTTGCACTCAACCCCCTCCCGCGCAGCCAGGTTTCCACCGTGGCGACGTTGCTCGACGAAGGCCCGAACTGGGTGGCGAACTGACCGGGTTTCAGCCATTGGTGAAATTGGGGCGAGGAGGGGTTGTAGAGATTGGCGAGGAGGGAGTGCAGCCCGGCGGTGTTCGACGGTGGGAGTACGACGCTGAGGTCGAGCCGCTGGGTCGCGGGCACGGCGCCGAGGGCTGTCGATCCTCGCGGCGCACCATGGGGGGCAAACTGGTGCGGTCGGACCAATGGATTGCTCGTCGTGGTACTCCCATTGGTACTCGTCGTCGTGCTCGCTCCCGCCGTCGACGGCAGGCTCACCACGAAGCCGGTCAGCGCCAACGTTGCCACCAGCAACCGCGATCGACCCACCATCATTCGCGTGACCGCTGGCACCACCCTCCCATCCCACTCACCCGACCGCGTGCGCCAGACGAGTTTAGGTCGATCCCGGTGAAGTTCGTAGTCACGGGCGACCAAACGGCCCCGCAACTTCCTCGAGGTCACGCCTTGTTCACGCGCCGGTCACCCTCGAGTAATCCGATGAGAGCGGTCACGTCGGCAATCAACGCCGTGTGGGGCACGGCGGACAGGGCGGACTCGTCGTGGGCACCGCTCATCACCCCAATGACAGCACCGGCGCCGGCCGCCGTCCCCGACGCAAGGTCACTGACGGTGTCCCCCACCACGGCCACGGCGCCGGCATCCGCCACTCCCAGCCGCTCCATCGCCCCAAGGATCATGTCGGGTGCGGGACGGCCGCGGCCACAGTCCGCGGGCGACAGGGCCAGATCGATATGGGCGGACCATCCGAGTGACCTGATCAGCGCGTCGCGGGTGGACGGGGCAAAGCCGGTGGTCAGGCAGACCTTCACTCCACGAAGCCGCAGTCCGTCGATCGTCTCGAGGGCGCCAGGAATGGGCGACACCCTTCCTTCAGCGACGATCCGCTCGTACGCCTGAGCGAAAGCGGTGGTGGCCGCGGCCGCTGCTTGGGAATCGAGCAGTCCGGCAAACACGTCGGCCTTGGACTGACCCATCGTGGCTTGCACATAGGAACGGGCGGAGGCGAAGCGGGGGCTGTCCAGATCGACCCCGGCCGACTGGAGCGCCACCGTGAAGGCTTCGTCGACGACGCCGTCGTCACGCACGGTCGTGCCCGCCATGTCGAGGCAGGCCAGCGAGTACGGTCCGATCACCTCACGCCATTCCCGCCGCCGTGAGCGTGTCGGCGGCAATGCCGGGAGCGCAGGTCATCCCCCGGCCCCCCGACCCGGTCACCATCCATACTCCCGGCCTGAGCTCGTGCCGTAGGCAGACATCGCCGTCAATGCACTGGGAGTAGACGCCTTCCCAGCGTCGGGCCACCGGCGGGGGTGGCGCGCCCAACAAGGCGGTGGCCCTGGCCAGCAGCTCGTGGGAGGGATCCTCACTCAGAGCAAAATCGAACGGTTCCTCGTAGGCGTGGGTGTCGCCGATGGTCAACCCTCCGTCGCCCCGCTGCACCATGAGTAGTTGGAGATGGTGGGCCGCCGCGACCGAGTTTTGCCTTCCCAGTGGGTCGCGATCGACGATGTCATAGGCCGGGTAGTACCGCAAGGTGTCGGCGTCGGCCACGGACGTCGTGAGGATGGATGTGAAGGGAACGGTCTCCATCATCTGCAGGCGGACGCGACGCAGGCGAGCCGCCAGGTGTTCAGTGCCCGGGAGGTGGTCGAAGGCTGCGCCCGTGGCCACGACGACGAAGTCCGCCTCCCACTTGGTTCCTTTGGCGTCGATCAGCGCCTGCTCCTCGATGGCGACCACCCGGCGTCCGGCATGGAAGGCGTACCCGTCCAGGCTCTGCAGGTGGCCTCGCAATGCGCCCAAGACCAGGCGGGGTTCCACCACCGCATCGTCCGTGCAGTGAAGGCCGCCCACTATCTCACCCCGCAGGGCCGGGTTGACGGCACGTAGCTGGTCGGGCTCGAGGAAGGTGACCGAGCGGTCGGCGGCATCGAGGTGGTCGGCGAAGGTCTCCATGACCTGCCGCTCACCCTGGTTGACGGCCAGCGTCAGGGAGCCGGTGGCCCGAAATCCGATGCCGGGCGCGTCGCAGGCCACTTCCGCCCACCGGCGGCGGGATCGGCGCGCCACCTCGAGTTCGTTCCCCGAGCGCCGGCCGCTCACCCAGAGCAGTCCGAAGTTGCGCACGGAGGCACCGACCGGAGCCGGATCGGCTTCGAGATGCTGCACGGTGAAGCCGGCCCGGCAGAGTTCGAGCGCGTGCCACGTACCGAGAATCCCGCCTCCAACCACGACGGCGCGCTTCACCGTGGCGCCCTCATCGCGGCCCGGTTGACCTTCGGACCTGTGGCCTCATGCCAGTACGTCATCCCAGCACGTCATCCGAGTACGTCCTCCCTGTACGTCATCCGAGTGACGTGGTAATCGACTCTCTGATCTCGTCGGCCGCTTCCCAGGGTCGCTCATTGCCGAAGACAGCGCTGCCCGCCACGAAGACGTTCGCACCGGCGAGGGCGGCCAAGGGCGCCGTCGTGGCATCAATGCCACCATCCACCTCGATGTCGACCGGGAGTGACCCCGCACGGACGGCCGATCTGACCTGCCGCACCTTCTCGAGCACCTCGGCCATGAAGCTCTGTCCGCCGAAGCCCGGAAAGACCGTCATACACAAGACCAGATCAATCGATCCCAGGAAAGGTTCGACCGCTTCGAACGGTGTGTCCGGATTGAGGGCCAGTCCCGTCCGCAATCCAAGCTGGCGCATCTGCGCAATCAGCTCGTCGGACCCGCCGACCTCCACATGCACCGTGCAGCCATCGGCGCCGGCCTCGGCGAAGTCTTCGAGGTACTTCCCCGGATCGGTCATCATCAAATGGCAATCAAAGAAAAGCGGCGTGTGGCGGCGAAGCGACGCCACGACCGGTGGGCCCAGAGTGAGATTGGGGACAAAGTGCCCGTCCATGACATCAACGTGGAGCCAATCCGCCGACGCGGCCACCTCGCCCACCTGCTCGGCCAGCGCACCGAAATCTGCGGCCAAGAGCGACGGCGCAATGCGAATCGCTCCCGGGGGCCCGACGTCGGGCCGGGACGAAAGGGGCCGAGACGAAAGGGATTGGTCAGACATGGCGTGCCGGCTCAGTCGAAGCGAGCCCAGCAGAGGATCCGCCGGAAGCCGTAGAAGTACGGCTCCCGCTCACCCAGCTCCTCCAAGAGGCACTCCCGATAGCGATCCACGAAGGCGGTGAACAACTCGGCGCTGAGGCGACTGCGATAGGCGGTGAGAAGCGATCCCATGACCCACTCGACCACCTCTTCGGTCGACGCCAACTCATGGCCGTACACCTCCATCCGCACGACCTGGTCGCGGGCCCCCAACTCGTAGAGAAGATCGGCGTAGAGCTCGGGCGAGAGGACAAAGCGACCCCGGTCCTCGGGAACGTCTCCATCGAGGGCGTCGATGAAGGGCGCCTCGAGGGCCACCTGGCGAGCCAGCACGTGTGACGGATGCCGAAAGTTCGCCGGAACCTGGAAGGCCAACTGCCCACCAACCTTGAGCGCGGTGCGCATCCGGGCCAAGAGGTCGAGGTGGTCGTCGATCCATTGCAACGAGGCGTTGGCGAACACCAGATCGAGATCCTCACCGAGCCACGTAGCGATGTCCCCAGCGGCAAAGGAAAGACCGGGCACGTCCTTGTGATCGGCGGTGGCGCGCGCCAGCATTGCTTCTGAGGAGTCGAGACCGATCGTCTGGGCGGCTTGCACGCGCTCGTGCAGGATCGCCGTGAGGTCACCGGTCCCACACCCGAGGTCGACCACCTTTCCAGCCGGCACGGGCACGCACAGGTCCAGCAGGTCGTCGAACGCTTCACGACGCTCGGAGCGGAAGCGGTGGTACTGATCGGGGCTCCAACCGTCTATCGGGGTCACGGTCACTGCCGTCATGTTTACTCGCTTCCGAGACGCTCACCTTCCGTGGGGCGAATACCGCGCAGCCAATCCTCCGCCGGCATGGGCGACCGGCTCTCGGGCTGCACCTCCAGGAGGGAAAGGGTCCCCTCCCCAGTCACGACCGAGACCCCGATGAGCGTCCCCGGCAGGCCCTGGTCGATCGCTTCAGCGCCGGGCCGGGACTTGAGGATGCCCAGCCTGTTGCCTCGAAAGGAAGTCCAGGCTCGGCCCAATCGCACCACCCGGTTGAGCTGCGCGGCCGGCTCCTCCCAATCCAGGTGCAGGTCTTCGTTGGTAACTTTCGCCGCAATCGTCGGCTCTCCCTGCTGGGGCCGCGGCGTCGGGAGACCCGCCACTCCCCGGGACAGTGTCTCGACCAGCAGCGCGCTCCCCACCTCGACCAGTTCACGTTGCAGCGTGGGCAGGTCCACCTCGTCGTCCACCGGCACCACCCGGCGCGCGTAGACCGGTCCGGTGTCCAGTCCGGCTTCCACCCGCATCACGCAGACGCCCGTTTCGTGGTCCCCGGCCAGGATCGCCCGTTCCACCGGCGCCGCGCCACGCCATCGAGGCAGGAGCGAGAAATGGAGATTGACCATCGGCACCAGATTGAGCAAGCCCTCTGGGATGATCCGGCCGTAGGCCACCACGACCGCCAAATCGGCTCCGGACATTGCGACATCATCGATGGAGTGGGAGACGGCAATGCCCATGCTGACGGCCGCCTCCTTCACCGGGCTGGGGGTGACGGTCCCGCCCCGGCCCCGACGACGGTCCGGGCGCGTGATGCAGAGCGTGATGTCGTGCCCGGCGGCCACCAAGGCACGCAGCGGGCCGACGGCCATTTCGGGGGTGCCGAGAAACGCGAACCGAGCCACTCACTCACCGTAGAACAGGAGACCCGTGGGACGCGAGACCGACCCGGACCTCCGGCCGAATGCGACTAGCCGGTGAACAGGTTGGAGAGACCGTCCGGATCGCCCGCAGGGAGCAGAAGGGTCCGGCCGCGAAGGATCTTCAGGGCGTCCTTGCGCTGGTCCTCGTTCAGGCGTTCCACCAACAGCACGCCGTCCAGATGGTCGAGCTCATGCTGGAACACCCGGCCCTCGAGCTCCGAGCCCTCGAGGGAGATCTCATTGCCATCGAGATCCAGTCCGACCAGATGGACGACATCGGGCCGCACGATCTCCCAACTCAAGCCCGGAATCGACAGACACCCCTCGTTGAAGGTCCACTCACCGTCGCTCTCGACGATCCGTGGGTTGATGACTGTGCGAGGGCCCTCGCCCACGTCATAGACGAAGATGCGGCGCTGCACGCCGACCTGATTGGCCGCCAATCCGGTGCCGGGAGCTTCGTACATCGTCTCGATCATGGCGTCGACCAGGCTCGCTACCTTGCCGTCGATCTCCTCGACCTCACGGGTGCGCTCTCTCAGCACGGGGTCACCGTATTGGCGGATGGTCAGGGTGGGCACCCGCCCATTCTACCGGGGCTTCCACCGGGGCCACCTCACCCTCAGCCTCAGATGGCGGTCGGATCTACCTCTATCCGCAGGCCGCGTCCCGCCGGTCGGGGCACTTCGGCCAACAGGTCGCCGAGCACGGTCGAGTCGGGCGCACGGATCAGCCGGCCACCGTCGGGCAGGTCTGACACTGTCACGTCGCGCCCGGCTCCCGCTGCCTCGAGGGCGGCGGCGTAGTCGCCGGCCAGCGGTCCCGACAGTGCGGCCAGCGCAGAGAACGGCGGGAGCCCCGAGCTCCGGCGGATCGATTCCTCCTCCGCCATCACCACCGAGGGGTCGCCCCGGGCGACGGCGGCCAGAGCCGGATGGTCGGGAACCCTGGTCTGCACCAGGAGCCGGGCTGACGGCGGGCCGACATGACGGGGGCCCACCAATCGAGACGCATGGATCAGGAGGGCCAGCGTTTCGTCGGTGGCGCTGAAGCGAGGTGCCAGAAGATGGAGATCAATGTCCAAAAAGACCACCGCGGCGGCTCGCCGTACCCGATGCAGGACGGCTTCGGTCCCCATGAGCACCGGCGCACCCGGCGGCTCGGCCCGGTCGGTGGCGCCCGAGACCTCGTCGACCTCGGTCTGCAGGAGTGCGGCAACTTCTTCACGTAGACGGCTCACACCGGTCCGGAGCGTCTTCATGCGCAGGTGACCGCACGCTGCGCACACCATGGGGCGTTCCTGCTGGCATCGCGGGCAGCGCAGCAGCTCCCCCACCTGACGAACCGCGGCGGAACAATTCGTGCATTGGGCCAACTCGCCACAGCGTCGACAGGCCAACAACAGCGATCGACCAGTCCGGTTGAACACGCACACCAGAGGTCCGCGCCGCGCCATCAAGTCCGGATCGTCGAGCACGGATCGAGCCAACCGTACGAACTCCTCCGAGAACAGGCCGGTGCGGGGGTCGGCCCCGCGCCGATCCACCAGCTCGACCGTTGCCCATCCCGCTCGTTCCTGGGGGGACGGGGGCGCCACCACCACCCGGCCGGCACTCAGCACCACGGGGGGGGCCGGCGAGATCAGGAGGCAGCGGATCCCTTCCCGGCGCGCCCTTTCGGCGACCACATCAACCGCGCTGTAGGTGGGGGCGCTCTGTTCGCGGTAGGCCTCGTCGTGGGCATCGAGCACGAGTGCGGCGGCCAGGCGCGGAACCGGTGCCCACGCGCCGGACCGGCTCCCCACCACGATGGGCCAGCCCGCCCTGGCCTTGGCCCAGTCGGTCGTGGCCTCGAGGCCACGCCGGACCAACCGGCCGACCAGGCGCTCGGCCCAACCGAGGGAGGGCACCAGCACCAGGACCGTCCCCCCCTTCTCGAGCGTGTCGGGGTCGTCGACCACCGTGAGCACCGCGTCGATGAGATCGGTGGTCGGAGGGAGTCGGAGGAGCGCCGGCCCGGCCGCGCTCAGGGCCTGCACCGTCAACTCGGTGACCACGTTCGAAGGGTGGCCCTCCCGCGGCGTGATGCGAGGGGCGTTGGCGTGGGGCGGCTGGGGCACCTCGGGCAAGGTGCGCACCACGTGGGCCGGGGATGCCGCCTTGAGGAAGAACGAGGCTGGGCCCGCCCAGCGCCAGGCCGCCCATTCGGCCAGTTCGACGACCATGGCGGGTGGTCCCCAGCCCGACCACTGTGTCAACGGCGTCGGGGTGACGCCCACCGGTGGAGTGACGTTGTCCTCGGTGACCCATCCACCCACTCGACGGCCGTGCAGGACGGCGCGGACTCGCGTCCCGACGGTGACGGTCTCGGTCCATCGCTCGGGAACGGCGTAATCGAACAACTTGGGCACCGCCGCCACATCGGTGCGGATGCGTACGTAGCGCCGGCCTGCGGTGCCCTCGCTCAGGTGTGCCCCTGTGGGCTCAGAGACCCAGGGCGGACCGCAGGTCATCGACCCGCGGCGTGGCTTCCCAGGTGAACTCCTTCTCCGAGCGCCCGAAGTGGCCGTACGCCGCCGTCTTCTTGTAGATCGGTCGCCGCAGATCGAGATCCACGCGCGATGGCCGCCGGACGGAGATCGAACACCTCTCGCACGGCGTGGGAGATCTTCTCGGGATCCGCCGCTTCGGTGCCGAACGTCTCGACCAGCAACGAGACCGGCTGGGCCACGCCGATGGCGTAGGCCACCTGTACCTCGCATCGCTTGGCCGCGCCGGCGGCCACCACGTGCTTGGCCACCCAGCGAGCGGCATAGGCGGCGGAGCGATCAACCTTTGAGGGGTCCTTGCCCGAGAAGGCACCGCCACCGTGTCGAGCCATGCCGCCGTAGGTGTCGACGATGATCTTTCGACCGGTGAGGCCGGTGTCGGCATGAGGGCCGCCGAGCTCGAAGACGCCGGTCGGGTTGGCCAGAATGCGCAGGTCCTCGGTGTCCAGATCGGTGGGCAGCAGCGGATTGATCACGTGCTCGGTCAGGTCAGGCAGCAGTTGCTCTTCCAGATCGATCCCCGGACCGTGCTGGGTCGATATCAGCACGGTGTCGATGCGCGTCGGCCGGCCGTTTTCGTACACCACCGACACCTGCGTCTTCCCGTCGGGCCTGAGATACGGCACCGCGCCGACGCGGCGCACTTGCGCCAATCGCTCGGAGAGCCGGTGGGCCAACCAGATCGGCAGCGGCATGAGATCGGGCGTCTCGTCGCAGGCGTAGCCGAACATCATCCCCTGGTCCCCGGCCCCCTGCGCGTTGAGCGTGTCCTCGCCGCCGCTTCCGGTGCGGAACTCGAAGGCCGAATCCACACCCTGCGCGATATCGGGTGACTGGCCATCGAGCGAGACCAGAACGCCGCAGGTCTTCCCGTTGAAGCCGAAGGCGTCGTTGTCGTAGCCGATCTCGCACACGGTCTCTCGCACGATGGCCGGAATGTCGACGTAGGTGGAGGTGGTCACCTCGCCCGCCACCACCACCAACCCCGTGGTCAGGAGGGTCTCGCACGCCACCCGGCTGGTGGGGTCCCCTTCCAACATCGCGTCGAGCACGGCGTCCGAGATCTGGTCCGCCATCTTGTCCGGATGCCCCTCGGTGACGGACTCCGATGTAAAGGTCGTTTTCACGTAGTACTCCACTTTTCTCTCTGGTGGGCGATCACACTATCGAGGACGGCGTTGGCCACTGCATCCTTGGTGGTCAAAGGCACTTCGGTCACGCTGCCGTCCGCCCCGAGAATGTGCACCGCATTGGTGTCATGGTCGAACCCGGCCCCGGGGGCACTCACGTCATTCACGACCAAGAGGTTCACACCCTTACGGGCCAACTTCTTCCGGCCTCGCTCCAGCACGTCGTTCGTCTCGGCCGCGAAGCCCACCACCACCTGGCCCGGCGGTCGACGCGACACCAGTCCGACCAGAATGTCAGGGGTGGGCTCCAACACCAATTCGGGCAGTCCTTCGTCCTTGGAGAGCTTGCGATCGGCGATGGCCTTGGGGCGGAAGTCGGCCACGGCTGCTGCCATCACGACCACATCGGCGTCGGCACACGCCACCGTCATGGCTGCCTCCATGTCGGCCGCCGATTCCACGGCAATCAGGGTCACCGCGGACCTGACATCTTCGGACAGCGCCAATCCCGACGACGTGACCAGCGTCACGTGCGCCCCTCGTCGAGCCGCCGCTTCGGCGATCGCGTGTCCCTGCTTGCCCGAGGATCGATTGGTCAGAAAACGCACGGGATCGATCGCCTCGCGGGTACCGCCGGCGCTCACCACCACCCGGCGACCCGTCAGATCCCGGGCGACGGATTGTCGATCCCCCACCATGGCCAGCGCTCTTTCGGCAATGGTGGCGGGATCGGCCAGCCGGCCTTCGCCGGAATCGCCACCGGCCAGACGGCCGGTCTCCGGTCGCACGAATTCCACCCCCCGCTCTTCCAGGGTGGCCAGGTTCTCCTGGACCGACGGGTGCTCCCACATTTCGGTGTGCATGGCCGGGCAGAGCAACACCGGGGCCCTGGTCGCCAGCAGCGTTGCCGTCAAGAGGTCGTCAGCCAGCCCGGCGCGATAGCGGGCCATGAAGTGAGCCGTCGCCGGCGCCACCACGATGAGATCGGCGCTTTGCCCCAGCCGGGTGTGCGGGATGGGCGATGCCTCATCCCACAACGACGTCTGCACCGGCTCGGAGGCCAAGGCCGAGAACGTGAGGGCACCTACGAAGCGGGTCGCCTCGGCGGTGAGCACCGGCACAACGTGGGCGCCGGCGTCGACCAGCCGACGACAGACTTCCACCGCCTTGTACGCGGCAATGCCACCGCAGACGCCGAGAATTATTCGCGGCGGCGGGTCTGGTGACACGCGCGGTTCTTGGGCCATCGGCGTCACCCGCCGCGACTCCGACGCCTAGCTCGCGGTCGGGTCCTCGTCCCCGACGGTGGGGACTTCGCTCAGAATCGACTCGGCGACTTCTTCGCCGACAGATTCACCGGCGGCTTCGGCTTCGGCCAGCGCTGCAGCCAGCAGCGCCTCTTCCTCGGGATCCACCCTGACGTAGGTCGCCTTTCCGGCGGCGATCTCCTCGAAGGCGATGGAGACAGGCTTGCCGGAGACCGAGGCCACCTGGGGCGGCACGACCTTTCCGAGGCCCTCGCCCAAGCTGTTGTAGTACGAGTTCACCTGCCGGGCCCGGGCCGAACCGAGCGCAACCAGGGTGAACTTCGAGTCCACCTTGTCCAACAGATCCTCTATGGGCGGATCCATGAGCGTATTGCGGCCTTGGGCCATCAGGTGTCCTCCGGGTTCGCGGCGCCGTCGGCGGCCGTTCGGGTGCGCTCAACTATAGCGGTCAACTCACCGTGGGCCTGACGCAGGTCGTCGTTGATGACGGTGTAAGCGGCCACCCGGCGGCCGCGTTCGACCTCGTCCCGGCCCTTTTCCACCCTCCGGCGGACCTGGGCCGCATCGTCACCCCGGGCGGCCAGTCGGGCGGCCTGCACCTCGGTGGAGGGGGGCAGCAGAAGGATGACCGTGGCATCTGGACGTTTGGCCAGGACCTGTTCGGCCCCCTGGACGTCAATTTCGAGCAGGACGTCGGCCCCCGCTGGAGGATCGGGGATCGGCGTCCCCATGAGGTTGCCCAGGAATTCGGCCCACTCAAAGAACCCACCCGCGGCGACGGCATCCTCGAAGGTGGAGCGGTCGACGAAGACGTAGGAATTTCGTTCTTGTTCTCCCGGTCGCGGCAAGCGCGTGGTCCAACTCCGGCTCAACCAGAGCGTGGGGTCAGAAGCAACAAGCTCGGCCGCGAGTGTGCCCTTGCCGGCCCCACCGGGGCCGATGAGCACGAAAATCAGTGGCTCAGCGCGCAGTCTCTTTGAGCAGCGATTCGCGCTGCTTGGCTCCGAGGCCCTGCAGCCGTCGACTCTCGCTGATGCCGACCGTCTCCATGAGACGTCGGGCCTTCACCTTGCCCAAACCCGGAAGGGACTCGAGGACCGAGACCACCTTCATCTTGCCGACCGTCTCATCGGAGTCCGCCTTCTGGAGGAGTTCCGAGAGATTGAGGTTGCCCATCTTGAGCTGATTCTTCACCTCGGCCCGCTCACGGCGAACCCTGGCGGCCTTTTCGAGTGCAGCAGCACGCGCTGCTCGGGAGTGAGTGCGGGTGGTTGCGGCATGGCGAGACCATAGCGCCTCCGTTGGGACCGTTCACCCCCTAAAGAAGATCTCAGCCCATGAGGCTCGACAACTCGTGTGCCAGCTCCCTCGCCGACTTACGCAATTGCGAAATATCAGGACCCGCCGACAGGAGCGAACGCGAGGTGCTGGCGAGCACGCTGCCCGGAGCGCAACCCCCAAAGCGCGAGGCCACATCCGACGGCCGCGCCCCTTGCGCTCCCAGCCCGGGGGCGAGAATTACCCCTCCCAACTGGGATAATGGAAATGTCGTCGCAGCCAACGTCGCTCCAATGACTGCCCCCACGGTGCCGGCCGGGATGTCGGCCGACGCATTCAAGGCCGCAATCTCCGCCAAGAGCGACTCCTCGACTGAAACCCCCGACGCCGTCACGGCCTCCTGAAGCGGCCTCCCCTCGGGGTTCGAACTCCGGGCGACAACGATCACCCCGCGCCCGGTTTGCCCAGCCAAGACGACGAGCGGGGACAAGGCCGCCAGACCGAGGAAGGGATGCACCGTGACGGCGTCGGCCGCCAGCGGGCTCCTCGTTCCGAGCCACGCGTCGGCGTAGGCGGCGGCCGTCGCCATCACGTCACCGCGCTTGGCATCGGCGAGGACAATCAGGTCGGCCTCGGCGGCATCGGCGATCAACCGTTCGAGCTCAGCCACTCCGGCGGAGCCGTGTCGTTCGAAGAAGGCCACCTGGGGCTTGATCACCGGAACGACGCCACCGCCCCACGCCTCGACGCAGATCTGGCAGAACGCTCGAAGTCCTTCGACGTCGTCGCTCAAGCCCCACGCACGCAAGAGTTCGCCTGAAGGATCGATGCCGGCGCACAGTGGCCCACTGCGCTCGACCGCCTGCCTGACACGAGCACCGAAACTCCCGGGCGAAAATTCCACAGCTCGCTCCTTCACGATGGCCGACCGGCTTGTGCGGTGGCGCGCAGCGCGGCCACCGATGTCTGCTTCTTCGCACACCACTTTGCGACGTCGCGCAGAATCCTCCACGGCGCCCGCGGATCACGAAAGGTCGCCGTACCGACCTGGACGGCATCGGCACCGGCCATGAGGAACTCCACCGCGTCGGGTCCCGAGGAGACGCCCCCGACGCCGACGATGGCCGCGCCCGGAAAGGCCGCCCGGCACTCCCACACGGCCCGGACGGCCACCGGGTGGATCACGGCGCCGGAGAGCCCCCCGCCACCGCCGCCCAGCACCGGCTGGCCCGACGTGAGGTCCAGGGCCAGCCCCAGCAGGGTGTTGACCAGGGTCAGGCCTTCGGCGCCGCCGCGAAGGGCGGCCGCGGCGATCTCGACGATGTCGGGCACATTCGGGCTCAACTTGGCCCAGCGAGGCAATCCGCACTCGGTGGCACTGAGCACCTCGTGGGTTGCCGTGGCCGAGTGGGCGAACATGCGGGAGCGGTCTTCCACGTTGGGGCAGCTCACGTTGACCTCGACCGCCACCACCGGTGAGCCGCCGGGCAGGTACTGCGCCAGGAGGTCGGCCGCGGCGCCGAACTCGGCCACTGATTGCCCCCAGATGCTCACGACGACCCGAGCGCCGGCGGCCGAGAGGGCCGGCAGGTCGTGCTCAAGCCAGGCCTCCAGGCCGGGGCCTTGCAATCCCACGCTGTTGAGCATGCCCGAACCGACTTCATGCACCCGAGGCGCCGCGTTGCCAGGCCACGGTCGTACCGAGAGTGACTTCACCACGACGGCACCGAGGGCGCCCAGGTCGCCGTAGTCGGCCAGCTCGGTCCCGTGGCCCGACGTCCCCGACGCCGTCATGATCGGATTGGGCAGGCTGACCGAACCCACCGTGGCGGCGAGGTCGGGCCGGCCGCCTGTCATTGGGCGGTCGCCGCCCCGGCGGCGTGGAGCTCCTGGAGCGACCGCACCACCAGCGGGTGGACGCGCGCATCGGCCATGCCCGCGGCAGCGGCCCGGGCGGCCGCCAGGGTCGTCAGGCAGGGCACGTGATAGGTGATGGCGGCCATGCGGATGTGCTGACCGTCGGCCCGCGGACCGAGACCGCGCGGCGTGTTGATGACCAGTTGCACCTTGCCCTGGGCGATGAGTTCCACCGCGTCGGAGGCCACGCCCTCCTCCCCGACCTTGGCCACCAACGTGTCGACCGTGAGTCCCGCCGAGCGGAAGTAACCCGCCGTCCCGAGTGTGGCGGCGATGGACAAACCCATGGCGGCGAAGATCCGGGCCACGGCGAGGCCGGCCGGCTTGTCCCGGTCAGCCAGCGACAGGAAGACGGTGCCCGTGTCGGGCAGGCGGGTGCCGGCCGCCATCTGGCTCTTGGCGAAGGCCAGTCCGAAGGTGATGTCGACGCCCATGACTTCGCCGGTCGAGCGCATCTCAGGTCCGAGCAGGGTGTCGACGCCCGGGAAGCGGTCGAAGGGCAACACCGCCTCTTTGACACTGACGTGATCGAGCGTCGGGACCCGGCCGACTGCCCCGGCGGGCAGGAGCCCTTCCTGGCGCAACTGGGCCAACGTCTGGCCCACCATCACCCGCGCCGCCACCATGGCCAACGGGACGCCGGTGGCCTTGGCCACGAACGGGATGGTGCGGCTCGCTCGCGGATTGGCCTCGAGCACGTAGACCTGACCGTCCTTGACGGCGAATTGCACATTGATGAGGCCGCACACCGACAGCGCATCGGCCAAGGCGCGGGTATGGCGGTCGAGCGCGTCGAGCACCTCGGGACTGAGCGATTGCGGTGGCAGGGCGCAGGCGGAGTCACCCGAGTGCACGCCGGCCTCTTCGACGTGCTCCATGATGCCGCCGATCAGGATCTCGCCCGAGTCGTCGCGCACGGCGTCGACATCGACCTCCACGGCGTCTTCCAAGAAACGATCTACCAGGACCGGCCGTTCCGCCGTGACCCCGCCCTCTCGATCCAGGGCGCCCGAGGTCAGGGTGTGCATGACGCGCCGGACCGCCTCGTCGTCGTAGACGATCTCCATGGCGCGCCCACCCAGGACGTAGCTCGGGCGGAGCAGGACGGGGTAACCCACTCCGCCGGCAATGGAGAGGGCCTCCGCCGTGCTGGTGGCCGTGCCCCCGGGAGGTTGCGGGATGTCGAGTGACTCACAGAGGGCGTTCCACCGTTCCCGGTCCTCGGCCAGGTCGATGGAGGCCGGACTGGTGCCGAGAACGAGATCGGGAGGCAACGAACCAGCCAGTTTGAGCGGCGTCTGGCCGCCGAGCGACACGATGACGCCGACCACCTTGCCGCCGGCCCGCTGCTCGGCCTCGAGCACGTTGGCGACGTCCTCGGCCGTCAACGGTTCGAAATACAAGCGGTCCGAGGTGTCGTAGTCGGTCGAGACGGTCTCGGGATTGCAATTGATCATGACCGTCTCGTACCCGGCCGCTCGCAGCGACATGGACGCGTGCACGCAGCAGTAGTCGAACTCGATGCCCTGTCCGATGCGGTTCGGCCCCGATCCGAGGATGACCACGCGTTCGCGATCCGAGGGTCGTACCTCGTCCTCCTCTTCGTAGGTGGCGTAGTGATAGGGCGTGAACGCCTCGAATTCGGCGGCACACGTGTCCACCGTCTTGAAGGTCGCCCGCACTCCCATGGCCAACCGCGCCTCGCGCACCGCGGCCTCGGTGCTGTCCCTGAGGTAGGCCAGCTGGGCGTCCGAGAACCCCAGTCGCTTGGCCCTTCGAAAAGCCGGCGCATCAAGCTCCGGGGCCTCGGCGACCCGTTCCCGCTCCTGGGTGATCCGGTCAATCTGGTGGACGAACCACGGGTCGATCCCCGTGCGCTCGACGATCGCCGCCACCCCGACACCGCGGCGCAACGCGGCTTCCAGCTCGAAGATGCGCTCCGGCGTGGCCACGCCGACCCGGTGCAGCAATTCGTCATCGCTCACCGCATCGAGCGCCGTCTCGGCGGGATCGGCATTCAGGCCGGCCCGGCCCTGCTCCAACGAGCGCAGCGCCTTTTGCAGGGACTCGCAGAAGGTCCGGCCGATGGCCATGACCTCGCCCACCGACTGCATGCGGGTACCGAGGCGTCCATCGGTGCCCGGCAACTTCTCAAAGGCCCAGCGGGGCACCTTGGTCACGACGTAGTCGATGGTGGGCTCGAATGACGCCGGTGTGGCCTGGGTGATGTCGTTGGGGATCTCGTCCAGGTGGTAACCGACGGCCAAGCGCGCCGCGATCTTGGCGATCGGAAAGCCGGTGGCCTTGGAGGCCAGCGCGGACGAGCGCGAGACCCGCGGATTCATCTCGATGATGACCCGGCGTCCGGTGGCGGGATCGACGGCGAACTGCACGTTCGAGCCACCCGTTTCCACGCCCACCCGGCGCAAACACGCGAAGGCGTCGTCACGCATCGCCTGGTACTCGACATCGGTCAACGTCTGGGCCGGCGCCACCGTGATGGAGTCCCCGGTGTGGACACCCATCGGGTCGAAGTTCTCGATTGAGCACACCACGACGCAGTTGTCCGCCGCGTCGCGCATGACTTCGAGCTCGTACTCCTTCCAGCCGGCAATGGAGCGTTCCACCAGAATCTGCCCGACCGGACTGGCGGCCAGTCCCTCACCGGCCAGTTGCGTGAAATGTTCCATGGTGTGGGCGATGCCGGTGCCCGAACCACCGAGAATGAAACTCGGCCGCACCATGATGGGGAAGCCGATGGCCAGGGCGATCCCCTCCGCCTCGTCGAGGGTGTGGGCAAATCCCGATTCGGGCACTTCGAGACCGATGTCCTCCATCGCCGCCTTGAAGCGATCGCGATCCTCGGCGGTGGCGATGGCCTCGGGGCGCGCCCCGATGACCTCGACCCCGTAGCGTTCGAGCACGCCCCGCTCGACCAGCTGCATGGTCAGGTTCAATGCGGTCTGGCCACCAAGGGTGGGGAGCAGCGCGTCCGGTCGTTCCTTCTCGATGATGGCGGTCAACACCTCGGGTTCGAGCGGCTCGACGTAGGTCCGGTCGGCCGTAGCCGGGTCCGTCATGATCGTGGCCGGATTGGAGTTGGCCAGCACGACGCGGTACCCCTCATCGGCCAGGACCCGGCAGGCCTGCGTCCCCGAGTAGTCGAACTCGCAGGCCTGGCCGATGACGATCGGACCCGAGCCGATCACCAATATCGTCTTCAGATCCTCGCGGCGGGGCACCGTGCTGTCCTTCCGTCCTGGTCTTTCAGCGCGTTCCGGCGCGTGCGGGTGCGGCGCGACCCATCAGGTCGCGGAACTCGCCGAAGAGGTAGCGAGCGTCGTGGGGTCCGGGTGCGGCTTCGGGGTGGTACTGCACGGAGAAGGCCTGCGCCTTGGGCGATCGGAAGCCCTCGACCACGCCGTCGTTGAGGTTCACGTGGGTGACCTCGGCCTCGGGGATCGAATCAGCCTCCACGGCGTAGTTGTGGTTCTGGCTGGTGATCTCCACCACGCCGGTCTCCACGCGCTGCACCGGATGGTTGGCCCCGTGATGCCCGAAGGGCAACTTGTACGTCGTGCCTCCCAGGGCCCTGGCGAGCAGCTGATGCCCCAGGCAGATCCCGAAGATCGGTACGTGGCCGAGCAGGTCGGCGATCGTGGCGGTGGGCCCGGGCAGCGCAGCCGGATCGCCCGGGCCGTTGGAGAGGAAGACCCCGTTGGGTTCCAACGCCAGGACGTCGGAGGCCGAGGTACCGGCCGGCACCACGGTGACGGTGCCCAGAGCGGCCAGCTGGCGCACCATGGTCGCCTTGACACCGAAGTCGAAGGCGACGATCCGCAGGGGCCCCATCCCGTAGGTTGCCGTCTCCGCCGTGGTCACGCCCGAGACCAGGTCCGTCCCGTCGGTGCTCGCGGCGGCCGCGGCGGCGGCGCGGAGTTCCGCCTCGGGAGCCGGGCCGAAGGCGCAGGGAACGGCCCCGGCGCGGCGGAGGTGTCGGGTGAGGCGGCGCGTATCGACGGCGGTGATGGCCGGGACGTCGTGGCGGGCCAGAAAGGCTTCGAGACCTTCGGTGGACCTCCAGTTCGAAGGGAGCGTGGTCAGATCGCGCACCACGATCCCCCGGCAGTGCGGTCGGACGGCTTCATCGTCCCCGCCGTTGGTGCCGTAGTTCCCGATGTGGGTGCTGGTGAAGGCCACAACCTGCCCGGCATACGAGGGATCGGTGATGATCTCCTGGTAGCCGCTCATGGCGGTGTTGAACACCAACTCACCGGTGGCGATCGAATGCGCGGCACCGGCGGCTTCCCCCGCGAAGACCGCGCCGTCCGCCGTCACCAGGAGGGCGGGCTGTCGCAGGGCCGACCTCGTCATTGCAGAGGCCTCATCGTTGGGCCACCGCGTCGATCACGACCGGCTCGCCCCGCAGCACGGTGTGGCGGACCGCGCCGGCGAACGTCCGGCCGGCATAGGGCGTGTTGCGGCTGCGGCTGGCTAGTCGGGTGGGGTCCACCACGGTGGTGGCGGATGGATCGAACACGCACAGGTTGCCCGTCGCCCCGACGTCGAGTGGCCCACCGTGGGCACTGTGGCCGGCGATGCGGGAGTCGGTCACCCCCAACCCGGCGATGGCGGAGGGTCGGGTGCTCATGAGGGCAAAGATCTGCTCGGGCCCGAGCAGCGGCGACAGCACCTGCCAGGCGATGGGCAGCGCCGTCTGCAGCCCGAGCATGCCCGGGGGTGCCTGATCGAACGGCGCGTCCTTGGTCTCGGGCGCGTGCGGCGCATGATCGGTGGCGATGGCGTCGATGGTGCCGTCGCACAGCCCGCCAATGACCGCCGCCACGTCGCCGTCTGATCGCAGGGGTGGGTTGACCTTGAACACCGGGTCGTAGCCCGCCACCTCGGCGTGGGTCAGCAGCATGTGGTGCGGTGCGGCTTCGGCCGTCACCGGCAGTCCTTCGGCCTTGGCCTCGCGCACGAGCTGGACCGACCCGGCCGTCGAGAGATGGAGGAAGTGCACCGGGGCGCCGGTCAGGCGCACCAACTGAATGTCCCGGGCCACCATCGACTCCTCCGCGGCGGCAGGGATCCCCGGCAGGCCAAGTCGGCTGGACCAACCACCCTCGTGCATGGCGCCACCGACGGACAAGCACTCGTCTTCGCAGTGTTGCGCCAGCGTCACCCCGACGCCCTTGGCGTAGTCGAGCGCGCGACGCATCAGCGCCCCGTCTTGGACGCCGGCGCCGTCGTCGGTGAAGATGCGCACGCCCAGGGCAGCCAGCTCACCAATCGGGGCCAGAGCTTTCCCGGCCCGGCCCACGGTGATCGCTCCGGCCACCGCGACTTCGGCCACGGTGTCCCGACCCAGGGCCAGCACGTCACGGGCGACCCCGGCCGAGTCGATCGCCGGTTCGGTGTTGGGCATGGCCACCACGGCCGTGTACCCCCCCAGGGCCGCAGCCCGGGCGCCGCTCTCGACGGTCTCGGCCTCCTCACGTCCGGGTTGCCGCAGGTGCGTGTGGAGGTCGACCAGGCCCGGTCCGATCAGGCATCCGACCGCGTCGAGCACGGTGGCCCCGGACGGGCCGGGGATGGCCTCGCCCAACTCCAGGACGGTGCCGTCGCCGAGCGCCAGATCGAGACGCCGGAGCCCCTCGGGCGTGATCACCGATCCACCACGGATGACCAGCGTGACCTCAGCCATGCGTGTCCCCGCCCGGCCATTCCCCGCCGAGGAGGAGAAAGAGGATGGCCATCCGCACGGCCACGCCGTTGGTGACTTGTTGGGTGACCACGGTGCGGGGAAGGTCAGCCACGTCCGAGGCAATCTCGACGCCGCGCACCATGGGGCCCGGATGGGTGACGATGGCCGCATCGCTGAGCCGCTGGACCCGGCGGGCCGTGAGGCCCCACCCGGCCGTGTACTCACGCAAGCTGGGGACAAATGAGCCACTCCCCCGCTCCGCCTGGAGGCGAAGGAGCGAGACCACATCGGCGTCGGCCAGCGCGGCGTCAAAATTGGTGGCGACCTCGACCGGCCAGCCTTCGAGCGACGGCGGCAGCAGGCTGCCCGGCGCGGCCAGCGTGACGTGGGCTCCCAGAGCGGTGTAGGCCAAAACCTCGGAGCGGGCCACCCGGCTGTGCCGGACATCGCCCACGATCAGCACCCGCAGCCCGTCGAAGCAGCCAATGCCCAGGTCCTCCGGCGCCACCCCTTTGCGCTCGGCCAGTACCTGGCGCACGGTGAAGCAGTCCAAGAGGGCCTGGGTCGGATGCTCATGCCAGCCGTCGCCGGCATTGATCACCCTGGCCCGGGTCACCCAGCGGGCCACCTGATGGGGAGCACCGGACGAGGAGTGGCGGATGATCACGGCGTCTATGCCCATGGCTTCGACGGTCTCGATCGTGTCCCGGAGGGACTCCCCCTTCTTGACCGACGAGTTGGCCACGGTCAGCGAGAGCACATCGGCGGAGAGCCGCTTGGCTGCCGTCTCGAAGGAGAGGCGCGTGCGGGTCGACTCCTCGAAGAAGAGCGTGGCCACCACCTTGCCCCTCAGTGTCGGGACCTTGGGCATGGACCGGCGCTCTACTTCGGCGAACGCCTCGGCCACGCGGAGGACCTCGGCGATGCCGTCGGGGCCGAGGTCGGCTACCGAGAGGAGGTGTCGGGGTTGCGTCACTTGTCTTCCAGGGTCCCGATCCACACGCCGTCATCGCCGACATCGATCATCTCTTCGCGGTTGGTCGGAAGGTTCTTCCCCACGTAGTCGGGTCGAATGGGGAGTTCGCGATGGCCCCGGTCGATCATCACGGCCAGCTGCACCGCCCGGGCCCGTCCGAAGTCGTTCAGGGCATTGAGGGCGGCCCGGATCGTCCGGCCGGTGAAGAGCACGTCGTCGACCAGGACCACCACCTTTCCGGCCAGATCGCCGGGGATATTGGTGACCGCTTCGGGAAGGACGGGCCGCAGACCGATGTCGTCGCGGTAAAAGGCCACGTCGAGGCTGCCCACGGCGACCTCGGCGTTCTCGATCTGGCTCAGGGCCTCGGCCATCCGGGTGGCCAGGGGGATGCCACCCGTCTGGAGGCCGACCAGGACCACGTCTTCAATGCCACCGTTGCGTTCGACGATCTCGTGGGCCATCCGCGTCAGGGCGCGCTGCACATCAGCGGCGGAAAGCAACTGGGAGTGGGCGACGAACACGCCCCCGAGGGGTCGCGTGTGACTGCGTTCGCGTTCGGCCACTGCTCCTCCTGTCCGTGTGAGCCTCACGGGACTCACTTCACGGTCAGGCAGATACCTTATCGCGCCACGGCCGCCGACCCCACCGATCCGGGAGGGCCATTGTCAGCACCGATGGTCAGCACCGTGTGCCCGCACCGGGCGTGGCGGCTTTCAGGCGGGACGGACCTCAGGGGCGATCGTGGAGAGAATGCCGTTGACGAACGACCCCGAGTCGTCGGTCGAGTAGTTCTTGGCCAGCTCGACCGCTTCGTCGAGGATCACCGCCGTGGGCGGGCCGCCGGGATCGAGGAGCTCGGCCACGGCCAGGCGCAGCACCAGCCGGTCGATCACCGCCATGCGCTCGAGCGGCCACCCCACCGACGCCGCGGTGATGCGGGTATCGGCCTCCCCATGGGTGGCTACAGCGCCTTCGAGCAGGTGGCAGACGTAGGGATCGGGCGGTACGGAGAGTTCGGCCAGGACCTCCAGAGGGCTCTCGCCTTTGAGCTCGGCCTCGTAGAGAAGGGAGAGCGCACGTTCTCTCTGCTGGTGGCGGGGTGCGCCGGAGTCCGCCAAGGTGGGTGAACTCAAGCCCTGGTGAGGTACTCGCCGGTGCGGGTGTCCACCTTGATGGCGTCGCCGATGTTGACGAACAGCGGCACCTGAATGACCAGGCCGGTCTCCATGGTGGCCGGTTTGCGAGCACCCGAGACGCGGTCGCCCTTCTCCCCCGGTTCGGTCTCGATCACCTTGAGCTCGACCGAGGCCGGGAGGTCGACGCCGACGATCTCGTCGTTGTACATCTGCAGGTTGGCCGCGTCGCCTTCCTTGAGGTAGTCGGGGGCGGTGCCCAACAGCTCCGGCGCCGCCTGCATCTGCTCGTAGTTCGATGTGTCCATGAACACGTAGTCGGAACCGTCCCGGTAGAGGAACTGCATGTCCCGTTTGTCGATGATGGCCTGATCGAGCTTCTCGTCCGCCCGGTAGGTGCGTTCGATCACCGCGCCGCTCCGCAGGTTCTTGAGCTTGGTCCGCACGAACGCCCCACCCTTGCCGGGCTTTACGTGCTGGAACTCGACGACGCTGAACAGGCCCTCGGGCAGGTTCAGGCTCATGCCGTTTTTCAGATCGTTAGTCGAGACTGCCATGAATATCCTTCGTGAATCGGGTGAGGGGTCGGCTCCCGCCTTCGGTCACCACCAGGGTGTCCTCCACGCGGACGCCACCCAGGCCGGGGAGGTAGACACCGGGCTCGACGGTGACGACGAAACCGGGAGCGAGGATAGCAGTGCCGAGCTGGCTGACCGTCGGCGCCTCGTGGATGTCCAACCCCACGCCGTGGCCGGTCCCGTGCTCGAACCGGTCGGCCCAGCCGGCGTCGGCGATGATGGCCCGGCACACGTCGTCCACCTCTTTGGTGGCGATGCCGGGCTTGACAGCCGCCGCCCCGGCCGCTTGGGAGGCTCCCACCACAGAGAAGACCCGGGCCATGTCCCCCTGCGGCTCGGCGTCCACGCAGAAGGTACGGGTCATGTCCGAGCGGTAGCCCTCGAACGTGGCACCGAAGTCGACCACCACCGGATCGCCCCGGCGTATGACCCGAGAACCGGGGTGGTGGTGCGGCTTGGCCGAGTTCTCCCCGGCCGCCACGATGGTCTCGAAGGCCACGCTCTCGGCCCCCCCACGGCGCATGGCCGTATCGAGCGCCAGGCCGAACTCCTCCTCCGTCACCCCTTCCGACATCATGGGCAGCACCTCGTAGAGGGCGGCATCGGCGATGGCGGCGGCGCGCTCCATGCGGGCGATCTCGGCCTCGTCCTTCACCTCGCGCAGGGCCTCGACGGCGTTGGACGTGGGCACCAGCTCGGCCGCATCGAGCAGGCCGGCCCAGACGCGCTGCGCCGACCACGACACGTTGTCGGCCTCCAGGCCGACCTGCGACGAGGCGGAGAGAAAATCGGTGACGGCCTTGCGCTGGTCGGCCTGTCCGCCGATGGTGATCTCGACCTCGGCGCCGGCGGCAGCCACCTGCTCGGCCGACTGGGTGCGGTACCGGCCATCGGTGGTGAGGAGGGCGCCACCGGGGGTGACGACGAGCAAGGCGGCCGACCCCGCGAAACCCGTGAGGTAGCGCACGTTGGGCAAGGTCGTCACCAGCAGGGCGTCGAAACCCTCGAACCGGCCTCGCAGCGCGTCGAGGCGACCGGCCACGGATATCGGGGCCAGTGACCCTCGAGCGGGCGCAGGCGACCTTGGGGTCGACGTCGGCGTCGACGTTGGGTGTGGGGGCGTCATGGGGTTCCTTTCAACAGCTGAGCGACGGCGTCGATGGCCAATTCGTAGCCCAGGCCCCCGAAGCCGGCGATCATGCCGGCCGCCGCGGGAGCCAGCACCGAGGTGTGGCGGAAGGGCTCACGGGCGGCCGGATTCGAGAGGTGCAGCTCGACGGTCGGTCCGTCGAAGACCGCCACCGCATCGTGGAGGGACCACGACGTGTGGCTGAGCGCGCCGGCATTGATGACCAGCGCGGCAGCCCGGCCCCGGGCGGCGTGCACGGCCTCGACCAGCTCGCCTTCGTGATTCGACTGCCGGTGCTCCAGCGTCAGGCCGTGGCGGGCGGCCGTGGCCTCGGCCCGGGCCACGTGCTCGGCCAAGGTGGCTGTGCCGTAGATGGCCGGCTCACGCTCGCCCAGCAGATTGAGATTCGGCCCCGACAAGAGGACGACAATGCTCATGACCAGGCTCCGATGCTCACGGACAGGCTCGGATGTTCACGGGCGGGCTCCCATGCCAGCCAGGGTAGCCACGACGTCGGCCCGGGCCACACCACGGACCGGGGTGACGCCGTCTGGACCATCGAGCACGAAGGTCAGATCCTGTTGCGCTTTCTTGTCCCGACCCATGAAGGTGAGCAGCTCGGACGCTTCCGCTCCGGGCGGCAGGTCCGAGGCGAGGTCGTACGCTCCGATCACCCTTCGGTGCTCTTGGACCCGCGCGTCGTCGATGCGCCCGAGGCGCTGAGCCAACAAGGCGGCGAACATGAGGCCGATGGCCACGGCCTCGCCGTGCCGCAGGTCCCAGTCCGGATGATCGGACATGGCCGCGCCCTCCAGGGCATGCGCCAGGGTGTGGCCGTAGTTGAGGACCATACGCTGATCGCCTTCTCGCTCGTCGGCCGAGACCACGGCGGCCTTGATCGCCACGCAGCGGGCCACCTGTTCGTCCCATTCCTGATCGGGTCGGGGGGGATCGCCCAGGCGCGGATCGCCCCGGAAGGGCTCGCCCAGGAAGGCGTACTTGGCCATCTCCCCCTTTCCGCAGGCCCACTCTCGGGGCGGCAAGGTTCCCAGCGTCTCGGTGTCGCACAGCACGGCGCCGGGTTGCCAGAAGGCTCCCATCAGGTTCTTGCCCTCGGGCAGATTCACGCCGGTCTTGCCCCCGATGGCGGCGTCGACCTGGGCCAGCAGCGAGGTGGCCACGTTCACGTAGGCCGTGCCGCGCTGATACGAGGCGGCGGCGAAGCCGGCCACATCGGTGACGACGCCGCCGCCGAGAGCGACCACCACGTCCGCCCGGGACAGGCCGGTGCGGGCGAACTGGCGACCGAGCTCCTCCACGGTGGCCAGGTTCTTGGTGGTCTCACCATCGCCGATGATGCAGACCTCAAAGGGCAGGCCGGGGTCGAGACCGTCCAGCCACCCGGCCCCGGCCACCGCATCCTGGGTGACCACGACGGCGCGCTTGGCCGAGGGTGGCATGATGCGGGCCAACTCGTGTCGAGCACCGGAGCCGATGAGCACCGGGTACGAGCGGGCGCCGAGGTCGACGGTGATCTCCCGCGTCACTGGGCCACCGCTTCGAGAATCCGCGCCGCCACGGCGGAGGGCGGGAGCCCATCGACGTCGATGGTCAGATCGGCCACCTCGGCGTAGAGGGGGCGCCGGACCGCCTCGAGATCGGCCAGCGCGGTCAGGGGATCGCCGTCGAGGAGTGGACGACCGGCACCGCTCCCGACCCGGCGGGCCAGGGTGTCCACCTGGGCCCGCAACCAGATGACGGTCCCGCTGGCCGCGATGAGCTCACGGTTGTCCGGCCGCAGCACGGCGCCACCGGCCACCGAGACCACGACGTTCGAGGCGCGGGCGCACGCGGCCCGAAGGGCCCGGGCTTCGGCCTCCCGGAAGGCCGTCTCGCCGTCGCGGGCGAAGAGCTCGGGCACGGTGGCGCCGGTCTCCGCCTCGACTTCGGCGTCGGAATCGAGGTAGTCCCACCCGAGCTCCCGGGCGGTGAGTTGTCCCACGGTGGTCTTGCCCGCCCCCATCATGCCGACCAGCAGGATCCGCTTGGTCACTGACCGGCAGCCGCGGCACCCTCGGCCGGGCCCGGTGCCGACGACGGGGTGGTCCCCAGGGCAGCCAGGAAGCCGTCGCGGTTACGCACCACTTCGGCCAGCGAGTCCCCGCCGAACTTGCGGAGGGCCTCGGACGCCAGCACCAGCGCCGTCATGGTCTCGGCCACCACACCCATGGCCGGCACCGCCGTCACGTCGGTGCGCTCGCGGAAGCTGACCGTCGACTCCTTGGTGACCACATCGACCGTTTCGAGCACCGGCCGGTTGAGCGTGGCCAGCGGCTTCATGGCCACGCGGGCCACGAGGAGGGCACCGTTCGAGATGCCCCCTTCGATGCCACCGGCCCGGGAGGTGGGGCGCACATAGCCGTCGTGATCGTCGAACGTGATGGCGTCATGGGCGTCGGAGCCCCGGCGGGTGGCGTTCTCCCACCCTTCGCCGATCTCGACGGCCTTGACGGCCTGGATGCTCATGAGCGCCTGGGCCAGCAGCGCATCGAGCTTGCGGTCCCAGTGCACATGGCTGCCGAGACCGACCGGCACGCCGTAGGCCAGGACCTCGGCCACGCCACCGAGAGAGTCACCGTCCTTGGCGGCGGCCTTCACCGCCTCGACCATGGCCGCCTCGGTGGTCGGCTCGAAGCAGCGCACCGAGCTCTCGTCGACCCGGGCCAGATCGCCCGGTCCCGGCCGAGGGCTGTCGGCGCCGGTGGCGGCGTCGCCCAGCCGGATGATGTGACTGACCACCGTGACGCCCAGATGCCCGAGCAGGAGCTTGGCCAGGGTACCGGCGGCGACCCGGGCCGCCGTCTCCCGGGCCGAGGCCCGTTCCAGGACGTCGCGGGCGTCGTCGAAGCCGTACTTCTGCATACCGGGCAGGTCGGCGTGGCCCGGGCGGGGCTGAGTCAAGACGGCGGTCGGTGCACCGGGATCGGGCGACATCTCTTCGGTCCACTTGGGCCACTCGGAATTGGCGATCTCGATGGCCACCGGCGAGCCGAGGGTGCGGCCGTGCCGGATCCCCCCCACCAGGGTGATCTCGTCGGCTTCGAAGCGCATGCGGGGGCCCCGCCCGTAGCCGAGCCGGCGTCGGGCCAATTCCCCGGTGAGGTCGTCGGCCCGGACCGGCAGCCCGGCGGGCAGGCCTTCCACAATGACGACCAGGGCGCGGCCGTGCGACTCACCGGCAGTCAGGTAACGCAGCACGTGGTCACGCTACCGGACCGTTGCCGTGGCTCATTGTCCGAGCGTGGCGTTGTATCGAGTGTGGCGTTCGAGGTGTCGTGCCTGGCGCGAGCCCGACTCGAGGCGTCAACGCTCCGAGATTGCTCCTCGGCCACCAAATCGGCCAGATGGCACAGGATGTCGGCGTTCCTCATCGAGGTGGTAGCTGGCGCACACCCGGTGGTAGCCCTCGGCGATAGTCCTCCGCTTCTTGCCTGGCGCGGTGCGACTCAGGCGTAGAAGGGGTTCTCACCTTCACCGTGATCGGTGACATCGATCACCTTGGTCAGCTCGGGGACCTCTTCGAGCAACGTGGTCTCAATGCCCTGCCGCAGCGTCATCTGCGACATGGCGCAGCCCTGGCAACCGCCGGAGAGACGAAGGTAGGCGAAACCCTGCGGCACATCGAGGCCGATCAGGTCGGCCCGGCCGCCGTGACTGGCAATGGAGGGATTGACCGCCTGCTCGAGGACGGCGACGACACGCAGGGCGAGGGGGCCGGTGATGCCGGCAGCCAGAATCTCCGGCGGGACACCCGGTGAGCGCTCCTCGACGGTGGGCGTGTTGGGATTCACCAGCACCAGCCCGCCGTTCCCGTCCTCGGACCATTCCAGTCGCGCCCCGCGCAGGCGGTCGACGCTGCCGGCAGGGACCACGACCGGGATGTCGCCGTCATGGTGCACCGCATCATCGTCAGCCGCATCCGAGGTGGCCTGGAAGTAGAGGTCGTAGACGAAGTTCCCTTCTTGGACCCCTCGCACCTCGAGCCAGAGAGCCAGGCTCGCCGGCTCGGGCTCCTGGTCGAGGGCCTCGCGCACAATGCGGTGGGCCTCGGGGGTCAGTGACACCACTGAGGTCTCTTCGGTCGTCTCGGCAGTCACATCTTGGGCGGTAGTGGCCATGGAAGCCAGTCTACGGTGCTCGGGCCCGGGTGGCGGCGCGTCACGGGCGGTGACGTCCGATGGGGTGGCGGGTGAGGTTTCGGAGCGGCAGTGAGCGGCAGGTCAGAGGGCTCGGCGCCGGTCTCTGAAAGCCCGGCTGTCGTCCGTTGCCTGGCGCTACTCGTCCGAGACCACATGGCATTCTGACGGAGTTGGCGCAGAAGGCGCGGAAGGTAGGAGCGACCGCGATCCGCCGCCGGCAGCCCGGAGCGAACCGGCCGCTCCCCGGCTCAACGCGAGGCCGAGCGCATGACCTTGTAACGTCCTTGTCGTGGCGCGACCTCCAGCTGATTCCCGTGAATGGGTCAGCTTCGACGATGAAGACGAGGAACGCACGTGGGTCTTCGATGTGACGTTCTTGACCAGCAATTGGAAGTGCATCTTCGGCCAGGGTTGCCAAGGCGTGTACACCGGTCCCGCGCCCGAGCTCGAGCAGGGTTGTTGCAGCTACGGGGCGCACTTCGTCGATAAGAAGGATGCCCGCCGGGTCGAGAAGATCGCCCTCACGCTCACTCCCAAAGAATGGCAGTACCACGGCACCAAGAAGAAGGTGACGCAAAGGAACAAAGACGGTGAGCACACGACGAAATTGGTCGACGATGCCTGCATCTTTCTGAATCGCCCGGGTTTTGCCACTGGCGCCGGCTGTGCCCTGCACGTGGCTGCGGTCAACCGCGGCGTGAACCCGCTCAAATACAAGCCCGAAGTCTGCTGGCAGCTGCCACTCCGACGGGAGGACGACGTGGACGATGAGGGTTACGTCACCTCCACCATTCGGCAGTGGGACCGCAAGGACTGGGGCGTCGGTGGCGCCGAATTCCACTGGTGGTGCACCGAATCACCCGATGCGTTCGTGGGCACCAAGCCCGTCTACCGGGAGATGGAGGCCGAACTCACAGAGATGGTTGGCCCCACGGTGTTCGGTCGGCTCCTGGCCTATCTGCGGCAACGGGACCACCTGCGGGCCGAACGTGTGGCACTCCCCCACCCGGCCGTGCGCAAGAACCGTTCGGCTCGCAATTAGCAATTACGCAACAGCCAATTAGTCGTTGAGCGGATCTTCCTCGGCGTAGGAAGGCGCGGGTGTCGAGCCGAGAATTCGGTCGTACTTGTCCTCTTCGGCCAGGCACCAGGTGGCGTGGACATCATCGGGTTCGGCACCGCATTCAGCGCAGCGCGCGGTGGACTCCGTCGCTGATCGCTTCAAGCTACGGGCCTCTTCAAAGCGCCGGTGGCGTCCCTTTTTCACAAGAACTCCTTGTCAAAGCTGAGCGGTACAACTGCGTCCCGCCCCGGGGGGCCCGAATCTCATGCTCCGGACCGCCAAGTCAGTGTAGTGGCTGGCCGGGCCGGGGCTGGCCCGTCACTGGGGCGACGGCGGCCCCTCGGGCCGGTGAGGTGCGGTGCGCGGATGACCCGGATGGCGCGACGGCCCGACGGTCCGTCCGGACCGTTGGCAATCCCCGATGCGTCGATCGGTTTCTTGAGCGCGGCGCCACTTCCCCTCGCGAGGGCCTCCAGGCCGACCGGCCGCGGCAGCCTCTACGCTGGCCGACGTGTTCGACCCTCAAGAAATGGTGGCCCGATTCCGCCAGCGTGCCGAGGCGGTGCGCACCCGGGGCATGCCCCCCATAGAAGGGGCCGAGCGTCAACGATTCCGCCAGCAAGCGCAACAGGACTTCGCCGACTACGCCATGATCGGTGACGCCGACGCCGAGCTGGTCGATGGGATCCTCACCCTTCGGATCGACCTGCGCCCCAAGGACACCCCGCCGGAATCGTCGTAGCTCTCAACCGCCGTAGTGCATGAGGGTGTCCTCCATCCGGAGGACCTCCTCTGGTTCACCGCCGACCTCGCTCACCTGGCCGATGAAGAGCACATGACTGCCGAGGGATCGTCGGTCGGTCACGGTGGCCAGGACGTAACCTACGGCCGCGCTCAGCACCGGGAGTCCGGCCGGCCCCACCTCGCGTACCGGGTGGCCGGACAGAGCGACGACCGGACCGTCGCCGTCGCGTTCGACATCCCGTACGGGCTTGACGAAGCGGCGCACCACCGCCTTGTCGGCTCGAGCCAGGAGGGACAGGGCGAAACTGCCGGAACGGGTGACCAGATCAGCGGTGACCGAGTCCGTCTCAATGGCCGCCGCCACCAGTTTGGGCTCGAGGCAGACCTGGACCACCAGGTTGGCCGTCATGAGGTTGACCTTGTCCTCCCAGCGGCTCCCGATGAGATACAGCCCCGTGGGCATCGCCCAGAGCACTCGCCGGCTGTGCCGGTCGAATTCGTCGTGTGATTCGGACTCGGTCACTCGAAGATCCCTCCCGTTGCCTCGGTCACCCGAAGATCCCTCCCGTTGCGTTGTCCGTGGTCGTCGTGGTGGCAACCGGTTTGCCGATGATGGACTGGATCCGGATCAAGGCTCGCTGGAACAGCGCATGGGCCTTGGCGGTGTTGCGCGCTGATTGGGCCAACAGCTCGGTGTTGGTTGCGCCGGCGTTGTAGCACTGCGTCCCCGCCGTGCCCTCCAGCCCATAGGCCGTCGACAGCCAGTCGGTGACCTGCGCATCGGGAGACGGGAGTTCGCCGTTGGCCATGTCGGCATCGACTTCGATCGTGCCGCAAGCAGCATGGACGGCACCGGTGCCATTGGGCACGTCGAGCGACACCCGAGCATTGTCGGCGTTCAGGGTCCCGATGTCCCCACCCAGCCCGGTGCCGAGGACCCATACGGACATCCGGTGGGCCGGTGACCC
The DNA here is from genome assembly GCA_963821755.1 of uncultured Acidimicrobiaceae bacterium. Taxonomy (GTDB): domain Bacteria; phylum Actinomycetota; class Acidimicrobiia; order Acidimicrobiales; family RAAP-2; genus Bog-473. Next base: position 300,244 of record CAWGEX010000003.1, on the reverse strand, counting down.
CTGCTGATCCTGGCCGGCACATGACGTGGCCGCGACCGCCACGACCAGCAGGAGGGCGGCGACCCGAAGGCCTCTTGTCGCCTGGGGGCGACTCATGCGGTGGTGTGGCCGCTCATTTGAAGCGCAGGACGTGCACCTCGCGCTTGCCTTTGCGCAACAGGATGTAACGGTCATGGAGGAGGTCCGGAGTCCTGAGCTGCCGTTCCAGATCGGATTGGCGCTGGTTGTTGACGTACACACCCCCACCCTCGATGGTCCGGCGGGCTTCTGACCGGGAGGCGACCAGCTCGGCGTGGCTGAGGGCCTCCACCAATGACAGGCCGTCAGCGAGCTCGGCGCGTGGCCTCTCGGTAGTGGGCGCGTCCTCGGTGGCCGCTAGCAACATCTCCTCGGTCAGCTCGGCGATCGCGTCGGTGAAGAGGGCGTCGGCGGCCGCTTCCGCCTTTTTCACTTCGTCGTCACCATGCACCAGCCCGACCACGGAACGGGCCAGGGCCCGCTGGGCGGCCCGTCGCTCCGGGTGGTCCGCCGTCTCGGCATCGAGGGCCTCGATCTCCTCGTGGGAGAGGAACGTGAAGAAGCGGAGGTAGGACCCGACCACGTCGTCGGGTGAGTTGAAGAGGAACTGGTACATGGCGTAGGGGCTGGTGCGCGCCGGATCGAGCCAGACCGTCCCGATCTCGGTCTTGCCGAACTTGGTCCCGTCCGCCTTGAGCACGAGCGGCGTGGTCAGGCCCCACACCTCGTCCTGACAGACCTTGCGGATCAAATCGATCCCCATGGTGATGTTGCCCCACTGGTCGCTGCCCCCCATCTGGAGATCGCAGCCATGGTCCTGGTGCAGGCGCAGGAAGTCGTAGGCCTGCAACAGCATGTAACTGAACTCGGTGTAGGAGATGCCCTGGTCCGGACGCTCGAAGCGGGACCGGACCGAATCCTTGGCCACCATCTGATTGACGGTGAAGTGCTTCCCCACGTCGCGCAGGAATTCGATGGTCGTGATGGTGCTGAGCCAGACGCTGTTGTCCAGGAGGAGGGCGTCGGAGAGGTCGAGGAATTGGCCCAGCTGGGGTCGGATGCCGTCGAGGTAGGCGTCGAGCACCTCCCGGGTCAACATGGCCCGTTCGTCCGTCTTGCCACCCGGGTCCCCGATCAGCCCGGTTCCCCCTCCGGCCAGGGCGATGGGCCGATGGCCGGCCAGTTGGAAACGGCGCAGGGTGCAGAGTTGGAGCAGGTTGCCCACGTGCAGGCTGTCGGCGGTCGGGTCGAAGCCGATGTAGACGGTGAGGCCCCCCGCGTCGAGTCGGGAGGGAAGAGCGGGGTCCGTCACCTGATGGATCAAGCCGCGAAAGACGAGGTCCTCCGAGAGCGTGGGCATGATCCAACCTTGCCATACGCCGGTAACCTGGGCGCCCCATGAACCCGCCGTTGCCGATGGACGGTGTGCTGCCGCCGGACCTGCAGGGGACCCTGGTGCGGGTCGGGCCCGGGAGCGAGGCGGCCGGGGCGCTCCATGCCATTGAGCTGCGGGACGGGGCCGCCGTGTCGTACGTGACGGGATCTTCGGAAGCCGACGCCAACGTGTTCTGGCACGCCGGATCGCTCCTGGCCCTGGCCGAGACGGGCCTCCCGCAACGCTTCTCCCGGGCTCTCGAGCCCGAGGAGTTCGACGGTGGCTTGAGCCGGCCCATCGCCTCGCATGTCCATCGGGATTCGGTCACCGGGGGCCGGGTGCTGTTCGGCGTCGAGCCGGGCACGGAGACGTCGTCGCCGGTCTTGCGCATCGGGGAATGGGATGCGACGGGAGCGCTGGCGCATTATCAAGGAGTGGTGCTCGAGCGGGCGACGTGGCAGCACGACATCGGCGTGACCCACGGCCATGTGGTCTTCATGGAGTCGCCCACCGCGTACGGCGAGGACCTGGCAGACGACGGCGTCGCGGTCCCCTTTCGCTGGACGCCGGGGGCCGAGGGTTGGATCGGCGTGGTTGACCGCACCGGGGATGGAACCGATGTCCGGTGGATCCGTCAGGATCCCTGTCTGGTGACCCACGTGTTGGGGGCCTACGACGAAGAGGGCGGCGGTGGCAAGGGCGGGACTGGGGGGAGTGGCAGGACCGGTGGGGCCATTGTGATGCACGTGGTTCGCTATCCGGTGCCCGAGTCGGGCCAGCCCTTCGACCGAGCGTCCTCGGTGGTCGGGCGGGCCGGGATCGGGGAAAGCCTGATCGGCGGTGGGCTCGGCGTGCTCGAACGGTGGCGTATCGAAGGCACCACGTGTGAGCAGGCCCAGGTCGATGACCGGATGGTCGAGTACGTGCAGGCGGATCCCCTGTGCGAAGGCGCCCGGTTCCGCCACGGGTACGGCGTCGAGGTGGCGCCGGCGGCGGCCGGCAGCGTCGAAGTCGGCGACGTCGACCATCTCGGTTTGGTCATGATCGACGTGGCGCGGGACGAGGTGCGGTCTTGGAGCCCCGGCGAGTATCGAGTGGCGAGCGAGCCCCTGTTCGTCCGGGCCGCCGATGGGGAGGGTGACGACGAAGGATGGCTGCTGACCGTGGTCTACGACGCCACCCGGGCGGCCAGTGACATCTACGTGCTCGATGCGTCTTCGTTCGGGCGTCGCGCTCCCCAGGCGGTCATCCACCTGCCGGCCGGTTTGCCCTTCCGCAGTCATGGGACGTGGGTCGGGGCGGACCGTTACCGCTGAGCGCTGCCCACGGGCTCGGCCAGCCGGTCGCGTCGTCACGCCGACGCCCTGGGCGGCCTTCAAGCCAGCGCGAGCCGGACCGCCCGGTTGATGGATTCGTGAAGGGCGACGTTCTCCGCCCGTCCGGGCACCTCGACCCGGATCAGCGCCGGGGCGGCATCATTGAGGGCGGCCTCGAGCTCGGACACGGTTGCCACTTCGCAGACGGAGAGACCGAAGCCCCGCGCCACATTGCCAACATCGGATGTCGGGGGAGTGCCGAAGAGCAACTCGAATCGCTCGGTTTCCACGGCGGCCGCCTGAGGGAGGAACGAGAAGATTCCCCCTCCCCCGTTGTCCATGACGACAAGGGTGCAGGGCAGGTCGGAGAAGTTCACCAGGCCGGATACGTCGTGCAGGAAAGCGAGATCACCCAGCAGGGCGAAGGTGCGCCGTCCGGTGGCGGCGATCCCCAGCGCCGTCGAGACCACGCCATCGATCCCGTTGGCACCCCGGTTGGCCCGCACGACCGGTGGAATCGGGAGGGTCGGGGCGAACCACTCCAGATCGCGCATGGGCATTGAGGCCGCCACCATGATGCCCGCATCGAGCAGCGCGGCCCGGCGGAACAGCGCCCGCGCCACCATCGGTTCACTGAGATCGTGGCCCAGCGCACCGTCAATGGCCCCCTGAGCCGCGACCTCCATCGATTGCCACAGCGGCAGCCACTCGGGATCGCTCGCCGCGTTCGTCGCGCCATGCGGCCTCGACCCACGCATCCCCGTGGCTCCGGTAGAACTCACTCACGACGTGTGAAGGATCGGTCCACTGCCACCAAGGGTCGACGGCCGCGACGTGGGCACCTTCGGCGGCGCAGCGAGCGACGTAGTCAGCCACCTCCTTGGAGAGCCAAGGTGTTCCGAGCAACACCACCGCCTCGGCCAACGGCGGGCCGGTCCGCACGATGGCATCAGCCGCGGCGATGGTTCCTTCCATCCGGCACCCCGAACGGGGATCGGCCAGGACGGGCCATCCGAGCCGCCGGCTCAGCTCGAGCAGTCGGGCGGGGTGAAGCGTGGCACCACCGCCGGCGACGATGACGCCTCGCCCGGCCAGCGCCCGGGCGAGCGCCCCAGCCAGCGGGAGGGTGGGTGGATCCGGGCGCACCAGGGTCGGGCCAACGCCCCCCGGCAGGGGGCCGGCGTCACCGATCAAGGGGTCCCGAAAGGCCAGATTGAGGTGGACCGGTCCCGGGCCCAGAGGTCCCCAACACGCTTCGGCGAAGGCCCGAGCCCCGAGCGGCCGCCATGAGGCGTGCTGGTCCGGCTCGGGCACGCCGGGGGCACAGGCCCATCGCGTCGCGGTGGTGAACAGCCCGATCTGGTCGATCGTCTGTGACGCCCCGACGTGCTGGAGCTCGGGTGGGCGGTCCGCCGTGCACACGATGAGCGGCACTCGTCCTTGGTGGGCTTCGACCACGGCCGGGTGCAGCTCCGCCGCCGCCGTGCCGCTCGTGGTACAGACGACGGTCGGGACACCGGTGGCCAGGGACAGTCCGATGGCGTAGAAGGCGGCGCTGCGTTCGTCCAGCTTGACGTGGAGACGCACCTCCGAGCGCGCCGCCAGCGCCAGGGCCAGCGGCGTCGACCGCGAGCCCGGGCAGACGACGGCCTCGGTGACGCCGGCACGCACCCACTCATCCACCAGGGTGGCGGCAAAGGTGGCCTGTACGCTCATCAGCCGTGCCGCTCCATGTCGAGGTGCGTGGGTCCGGGCCACCATTGGCCCTTCTCCACGGATTCACCCAGACTGCCCGCTTGTGGGGTGCCTTCGGCGATCTGATGGCGGAGGACCGCACGCTGATCGGCATCGACCTGCCCGGACATGCCGGCTCGGACGAGGTGCGGGCCGATCTTCCGGCGACCGCCGCGCTGGTGTCCGAGGCCGTCAGGGCCACCGTCGGCGACGCCCCCACTGATCTGCTGGGTTACTCCCTCGGTGCCCGGGTGGCTCTCCATGTGGCCATCGACGGCGATCTCGCTCTCGGCCGCGTGGTGCTCATCGGCGGCACCGCCGGCATCGAGGATGAGGCGGCGCGCCGGGCCCGGCGGGAAGCGGACGAGGCGACGGCGGCCGCCTTGGAGGCGTCGGGCGATGTGGACGCGTTCCTCGAGCGCTGGGTCCGCGGTCCGATGTTCGCCCGACTGGGCCAGTCGGCACAGTGGGACGAGCGCCGTCGCAACAGCGCCGTTGGCCTGGCCTCGAGCCTGCGCCTGGCCGGGACCGGGACCCAGGAACCCCGGTGGGGTGACCTTGGCGCCGTGAAGGCACCCGTCCTGGCACTGGCCGGAACCGACGACGATCGCTTCAGTGCCCATGCGCTTCGGCTGGCCCGCCAACTGCCCGACGGCGTGGCCACCTTGATCCCCGGTGGGGGTCACGCCGTGCACCTGGCCCAGCCGGCCACGACGGCCCGCCTGATCCGTCACTGGCTGGCCCTCACGCCGCTCATATCGACCCCGCCACAATCCCCGCCGTAAGGAAGAGGCCGGCGCCGATCTGGAGACGCGCCGTGGCCCCGAGGAGCGGGAGGAGCTGCTTGCCCTTTCGTTCACCCAGGGCGAGCCCGATCGGGTAGACGGCCAAGGGGAGCGCCGCCAAACCCAACAAGGCCCAGGCGTTCCAACGGTGCAGGACGCCGATGGACACCGCCGCGACCATGAGCAAGGTCACGTAGAGCAGCCCGGCCCTGCGGCGACCCAGCCGCACGGCCACGGTTCGCTTGCCGGCCACGGTGTCCGTTTCGATGTCGCGCATGTTGTTGGCCTCGAGCAGCGCCACCGCCAGCAGGCCCACCGGTATGCCAGCCCACAGCGGGTAGGCCCAATCGAAGTGGTAGCTGTAGATGCTCGAGCCGTTGGCCACGCTGAAGGGGGCGTGCTGGACATAGGCGGAGCCAGCCGTGGCCACCAGCCCAAAGAAAATGAAGACGAAGACCTCACCCAGACCGAAGTAGCCGTAGGGCTTGGGGCCACCGGTGTACGCCCATCCGGCCAGCCCGCACACCAGCCCCACCGGGATGAGCCACCAACTCACGGTGGCCGCCAAGACGAGCCCGGCCGCCGCAGCGATACCAAAGGAGACGAGCGCGGCGATCTTGACGGCGCGCACCGTGGCCAACCCGCCCGCCACCAGCCGGACCGGCCCGACCCTCACTTCATCGGTGCCGCGTACCCCGTCGGCATAGTCGTTGACGTAATTGGTCCCGATCTGAATGAAGAGGGCGACGATCAGCGCGCACAGTGCGTGGCCCCAATTGAGGTGATGCACCACCGTGACGACGGCAGGTGACTGAGGTGACCGGCTGCCGTGGTGACCAAGGAAGGAGACGATGGCCAGGCGCCCGCTCGAGGAATAGCCCACGGCGGTCCCGACCGCCACCGGGACGACGGCCGCCGGAAGCGTGCGGGGGCGCGCGCCAGCCACCCACAGCCGCCACGGCGTGGTCACGGCCGCTTGGGAAAGCGGGAGAAGTCCGGGGCCCGGTGTTCGACGAAGGCGTTACGCCCCTCCTGGCCCTCCTCCGACATGTAGAAGAGCATGGTGGCGTCGCCGGCCAACTGCTGGACGCCCGCCAGCCCGTCGTCGGCCGCATTCATGCCGGCCTTGATCATCCGCAAGGCGATCGGTGACAGGGTGAGGATCTGGCGGCACCAGGCAACGGTCTCCATCTCGAGGTCGTCAAGCGGAACGACGGTGTTCACCAACCCCCAGTCGAGCGCCTGGGCGGCGTCGTACTGGCGGCAGAGGAACCAGACCTCCTTGGCCCGCTTGAGCCCGATGGTACGGGCCAACAGTGACGAGCCGTACCCGCCGTCGAAACTCCCGACCTTGGGCCCGGTCTGTCCGAAGCGGGCGTTGTCGGCCGCGATGGACAGATCACAGACCAGGTGGAGGATATGACCGCCACCGATGGCGTAGCCGGCGATCATGGCGATGATCGGTTTGGGAATACGACGCATCAGGATCTGCAGATCGAGCACATTGAGGCGCCCGATCCCCTGCTGGCCCACCTGGTCGTCGCCGATGTACCCGTCGTCGCCGCGGATCGTCTGGTCGCCCCCGGAGCAGAAGGCGTCGGGGCCCTCGCCGCACAAGACGATGACCCCGACCTCCGGATTGTCGCGGGCCCGGGTGAAGGCATCGGTCAGCTCGAAGAGTGTCTGGGGCCGGAAGGCGTTGCGGCGCTCGGGACGGCAGATGGTCAGCTTGGCCATGCCTTCGGCCACCTCGTAGCGGATGTCGGTGAAGGATCCCTCTTCCTCCCATTTGGGAGCCGCAAGCGGCCGAAGGTCGTCAAGGGGATCATGGGGGCTGCCGGTGACCACGGTCTGCACGGCGTCCTACGCTACTGCCAGTGCCTGAACTGGTTGCACTCGACTTGCCGGGGGGAACGGGCTTCGTCGATGCCCTGCGCGCCATATGGGACACCGGTGACGCCGCCGCTCCGCTCGACCCGCGGCTGCCCGAGCCCGCCCGGCGGGCGCTCCTCCGAGCCCTGCGCCCGACCCGGGTCGTGGGATCCGATGGCGAGTTCCATCGCTTGGACGACGGGATGGGGGTCGAGGAGGGCGACGCGCTGGTGGTGGCCACGAGCGGTTCCTCGGGTGAGCCCCGGGGCGTGGTGCTGACCCATGACGGCATCGGCGCCTCGGCCCGCGCCTCCTCGGAGCGCCTCGCCGTGGACGCCACCCGACACTCCTGGTTGGCCTGCCTGCCCCTGGCGCACGTCGGGGGGCTCTCGGTCGTGACCCGGGCGCTGCTCACCGACACGCCCCTCACCGTGCTCCCCGGATTCGATGCCGGCGTGGTCGAGCGCCTTGGTCGGGACGGCGGGGCCACTCACGTCTCGCTGGTGGCCACGGGGCTCCGCCGCATCGACCCGGCGTCCTTTACCTGCATACTCCTGGGCGGGAGCCGACCCCCCGACGGGCTGGCCCCCAACGTCGTCGCCACCTACGGCATGACCGAGACCGGCTCCGGGGTGGTCTACGACGGTGTGCCGCTCGACGGCGCGGAGATCGCGCTGGCCCACTTCGAGGACGGCACCGAGGAAGGCGAGATCCTGCTGCGCGCCCCCATGCTCATGCGCTGCTACCGCGACGGGGTCGACGGGCGCGTTGTCGGACCAGATGGGTCACGCACCTGGTTCGCCACCGGTGACGCCGGCTCCGTGAACGAGGACGGCACACTGGCCGTACGTGGTCGGGTGAGCGAGGTCATCGTCACCGGAGGCGAGAAGGTGTGGCCCGACGCGGTCGAAGTGGTCCTGGCCGCGCACGGCGGCGTGGCCGAGGTGGCCGTCTGGAAGCGACCCGATCCCGAGTGGGGAGAACGGGTCGTGGCCTGGGTCGTGCCGGCCCAGCGCCAACCGGGAACCGAAGAACTGGTGGACCTGGTCAAGACCACGCTGGCTCCCTGGGCCGCGCCCAAGGAAGTCGTCTTCACCACCGCGCTGCCGCGCACTGCCTCGGGGAAGGTCCGGCGTCGCGACCTGCGCTGAACCCGGCGGGCTCAGGCCGCTGCGCCCTCGGCCAGATCCTCGAGAATGGTCCGGAGCTGTCGCCCGATCTCGCGGGGATTGCCCGACAGGTCGGACAGCTCCTCGCCTTGGGCGTCGAGGGCGTCGCCCGGATGGAAGAACGACACCCGCAGGCCCCGACCCGTGGTCGTGGCCATGACCACCCATGGCTCTCCGAGGCGGCCCGACTCCCGCGTCGCCATCACCGCAGAAGGAATTGCCGTCACATCCCACGAGTGGGTGGCGGCCGCCTGGGCGATACGGGCCAACTCGCTCTTGGGAGTCGTCATGGTTTCTCCACGCGCTCACCGTAGGCCGAGGGGGTGACATCCGGGGCGATCCCCGCCCGGGGTGCTCGGGGCCTGTCATGATCAGATCGGCACCAGCTCGGCGGTCAAACGGCCGAGCTTCTCGGGATTCGAGACGACCCGGACGCCGACGATCTTGCCGTCGAGGATGTCCAGCACCAGGGCGGTGACCACCTGCCCGGCATGGATGAACACCATGGCCGGCTGCCCGTTCAAGGTGGTTTCCCGGGGCGACCCCTCGACCTTCTTGGCCACATTGAGAAGGAATCGCGAGCTGCGGCGCGGACCGATGACGGGACGCATGGCCGCCCGCACCCTGCCGCCTCCATCGGTCCAGACCACGACGTCGTCAGCCAACATGCCCAGCAGTCCCAAAAGGTCACCCGTCCCGCACGCCGCCACGAACTGCCGGGTGAGCTCGCGGCCGTGGTGCAGGTCCGCATCGAAGCGCCGGCGACGGTGCCCGATTCGCTGGCGCGCCCGAGAGGCAAGCTGACGGCAATCGGCCGGGGTGCGACCCACCGACTGGGCCACCTCGTTGAACGGGTACCCGAAGATGTCGTGCAGGAGATAGGCCGCCCGCTCCGGCGGAGTGAGTTCTTCGAGCAGCACCAGGAAGGCCAGCGACAACGAGTCCGCCTGTTCGGCGGCCAGCGTGTCGTCGACGACCACCGGTTCGGGGAGCCAGGGCCCGGCGTAGGAGACCCGCTGCATCCGGGCCGACGTGAGGAGATCCATGCCCAGGTGCGTCACGATGGTGACCAGGTAGGCGCGTACGGACTCGACGTCCCGCTCCCGCCGCCCCAACCATCGGATGCTGGCCTCTTGGACGATGTCCTCGGCATCGGCCGCGCTTCCCAACATCCGGTAGGCGATCCCGAAGAGAAGCGGGCGCCATTGTTCAAACTGGGCGACGTCTGCGTCAGGTTCGGGCGCCGCGTCAGGTTCGGGCGCTGCGTCAGGTTCGGGCGGCGTCATGCACTTTGTCCGACGGAGCCGACAGAGGGACCGCGCACCGCTCGGCGAACCCTTGGCTCCGCAGTCCGAGTCCGGCATTGAAGCGGGACCGGAAGTTCTCCAGAGCCACCCACGCCGCCAGCTCGACGATCTCGGCCTCGTCGAAGTGCGCGTGGAGCCGAGCGGCCAGCTCGTCGGGCACCCGGGCGGGCGACTCGGTGGCCGCCTCGGCGTACTCGAGGACCAGTCGCTCGCGCTGGTCGAACAGGGTGCACTCCCGCCACCGTGAGGCGGCGCGGACCTTCTCCGAGTCGATCCCGTCATGCATGCCTTCGAAGTAGCCGTAGTCGACGCACCACGAACACCCGATCTGGGTCGAGGCTGACTGAATGGCCAGCCAACGCAGCGTCGGATCGAGCTTCTTCCAGCCCATCCCGGCCGCGGTTTCGAGTGCGCCCATCGCTACGAGGACCCCGGAATGGTGCGAGGCTGCGGCCGTCGGCTCGACCATCTGGCCGAATCTGCGCCGGGTGTACCTCCGGGCCAATCGGGGGATCACCCCTCGTGCTTCCTTGTCCAATGTGACATGGGCCATGGTCCACCACCTTTCGTCACTGCTTGGACGAATCAGCCCGCCGTTGTGTGACAGTCCCGATCAGCCGACGCCGCCCGAGGGCTGTCTCGTCGTGCCCCCGTCGACGACGAGGGTCTGCCCGGTGATCCATGAGGCGGCATCGGAGGCCAAGAACAGGGCGGCGGTCGCGACGTCGTCGGGCAGCCCCAAACGGCGGAGGGGTATGTGGGCGGAGATTCGCTTCTCGCCCGGTCCCTCCCACAGGGCGCGGGCCAGCTTGGTCTTGATCAGACCGGGAGCCAACGCGTTGACACGAATGTCCGGAGCGAGCTCGAAGGCCAGCTGCCGGGTGATATGGAGCACGGCCGCCTTGGTGACGTTGTACCAGCCGATCCCGGGCTCGACCCCCAGGCCCCCAATGGAGGCGACGTTGATGATGGATCCCCGCAGTCCGGCCTTCACGGCGTAGGAGGACCACATCAGCACGGCCAGTTGATTGACCTCAAAGGTCTTCTGGGCCCGAGCGACGTCGATGTCGACCATCGGGCCGAAATAGGGGTTGGTGCCAGCGTTGTTCACCAGGATGTCCAGAGCGCCATAGCGCTCGACCGTCTCGGCCACACAGGCCTGGGCCTGGTCACCGTCGCCCACGTGGGCCGCCTTCCAGGCCACCCGGCCGGCGAGACCCTTGGCCTCGAGGGATGCGGCTGCCTCGGCCAGGTCCTCGGCCGTGCGGGACGAGAGCATCACGTTGGCCCCGGCCTCGAGGAAGCGACTGGCGATGGCCAGGCCAATTCCCCGGCTGGCGCCGGTGATGAGAGCGGTCTGGCCATTGAGCTCGAGGTCCACGGTTCGAGCCTTGCACGCGGACACCCCCGCCATGAGCCATAGCATCGGGGGTCGTGAACCTCCTGACGGACGAGACCAGTCCCTACCTCCGTCAGCATGCGGACAATCCGGTCGAGTGGTATCCCTGGGGTGACGAGGCCCTGCGGCGGGCCAGGGACGAGGACAAGCCGATCTTCCTCTCCATCGGTTACGCCTCCTGCCACTGGTGCCACGTGATGGCCCACGAGAGCTTCGAGGACGAGGTCACCGCCAAGGATCTGTCGCGATGGTTCATCTCGGTGAAGGTGGACCGCGAAGAGCGGCCCGACCTCGATTCGGTCTACATGGCCGCCACCCAAGCCCTGACCGGGTCGGGGGGTTGGCCCATGTCGGTGTTCTGCACGCCGGACGGCCGCCCGTACTACGCCGGTACCTACTTCCCGCCGGAGGAGCGACACGGCCTGCCCTCATTTCGCCGGGTGGTCCAGGCCATGGGCACGGCGTGGGAAACGGAACGAGAACAGGTCCTGGCCCAAGCGGACGCCCTGGTTGACGCCGTGAGGCGCGAAGTGAACCTGCCCGAGTCGATGGGTGACTTCGTCGGCGAACCGGGCCGGTCGACGGCGCCGGGCGGCGACGTGGATCCCGACGCGCTGATCGAGCAATTGGCCACCGGTCTCGCCTCCGGCTTCGACGCCACCTGGGGCGGGTTCGGGCCGGCTCCGAAATTCCCCCGCCCGACCCTGGTCGAGCTCTGCCTGCGGCACGCCCGCCACGCCGGCTCCGAGCGGTCCCGCCAGATGGCCCTGACCACCCTGGACGCCATGGCGGCCGGCGGCATCTACGACCATGTGGTGGGGGGCTTCTGCCGCTACTCCACCGACAACCATTGGCTGGTGCCCCACTTCGAGAAGATGCTGACCGATCAGGCGCTGCTGGCCCGGGCCTATCTCCACGGCTGGCAAGAGACGGGCAGGGCCGATTACCTGAGCGTGGTAACCGAGACCCTGGACTTCGTCCTCTCGGACCTGTCCACGCCCGAAGGTGCCCTCTACTCCTCCTTCGATGCCGACGCCGGTGGCATCGAGGGCAGTCACGCCACCTTCACCCTCGACGAGCTTCGCCAGGCGCTCCCCGATCACCTCGTCGGGCCCACAGCCGAGTGGTACGGGATCACCGACGCCGGAAACTGGGAAGGCCGCTCCATCCCGTGCCGGCCGGTCGGAGCCTCCCTGCAACGTCCGCGCGAGGTCGAGGAGGGACGTGCCCTCCTGGCCGAGTTGCGCCGGACGCGCGTCCAGCCGGCTCGAGACGAAAAGGTCCTGACCGAGTGGAACGCCATGGCGGTCGCCACCCTGGCCGAGGTTGCCGCGGTGACCGGCTCGGACCACTACGCCCGACGGGCGCAGGAGATCGGCGAGTTCCTCATGGCCGAGATGTACCAGAACGGTCGGCTGATGCGCAGCTGGCAGGGGGGCCGGGCCAGACACTTGGCCGTGGCCGCTGACTACGCCTGGCTGGTGGAAGCCTGCGTCCGACTCTCCGAGCTCACCGGAAGATCGCTCTGGCGAGAGCGGGCCCAGCGGGTGGCGGCGGAGCTGGTCACGCTGTTCTGGGACAATGACCAAGGCGGCTTCTTCACGACCGGGAGCGATGGTGAGACCCTCGTGGTGCGCCCCAAGGAGTTCGTCGACGGGGCCCTCCCGGCCACCAACTCCATCGCCACCTGGGCCCTCCTGCGGGTCGACGGGCTCACCGATGACGAGGCGCTGCGACAGGCCGCCGATCGCACGGTGGCCCTCGCCCTGCCCCTGGTCACTCAGCACCCCGGCTCGCTGGCCGACATGGTCAGTGCCCTCCCCATGCTCGCCGGGCGACAGGAGATCGTCGTCACGGGCCAGCGGGACGATCTGTTGGCCGAGGTGCGCCGGCCCTGGCTTCCCGCGGCGGTGGTGGCCTGGGGCGAGCGGGGCGAGTCGCCGCTCTTTGCCGATCGACCGGACGGCTTCGCCTTCGTGTGCCGCGGCGCCACCTGCGACGTGCCGGCGGACGACGTCACGACCTTGGTCGGACAAATCGAAGGGTTGCGCCGATGACCGACGACGTCACCGAGACCGAGCGGGGCGGCCCAGGTGGTCCAGGTGGTCCGGACGGCCGAGGCGGTCCGGACAGTCAGGGCGCTCCGCACGCTCCGCGCGGTCACGCCCGCGCCGAACCGGCCGACCCACGGCAGTTCCTGCGCCGCTCGGCCCGCCGGCAGGAGAGGATCCCCACCACCGGTGGGTCCAAGCTGCACCTGTTGGTGCTGGCCTCGACCGTCGAGGACACCACGGTGGTCGACCTGGCCACCGGCACCATCATGCGCGTGAGGGTGCCCTGGCCCGAGAACCATGAACCGGACATCACGGTGTTCGACGTGGTGGAGGTCACCTTGGCCGACGATCCCGAACGAGATGACCTGGCCCAGCCAGAGGCCACCACGGCGGCCGATCTGCCCCGACACGTCGGGACACTGCGCGGCCGGCGCGTCCGCAAGCTGCTGCAGGGCATGGTGGCCAGCCCCGAAGGTCCCCTGCTCGGGTTCCCCGGACCGTCGGCCCCCTACTGGGAGTTCCGCGGCTTCCGCCCCTCGGTGGCACTCATCGAGCCCACCCGAAGCCCGCAGCTCATCCGCCGGGGAGGGGACGGCACCACCTGGGTGCGTTTCGGATGGGACCGTGACGACGTCTGGCTCCCGGTCGAGGACCAAAAAGCCGCACGGGCCCTCGACGCCGCCCGGCGCGAGCGCCTCAGTGGCAAGAGCCTGTCTGCCGCCCTCGGATTTGATCCGCAGTACCTCTTGGTGACGGTCAGCCAGCCCCGCGACGGACATTGCTACAAGGTGTGCTCGGCCGTGCTGCCCCGGGGCTGACCACCTCGGTGCGGGGCGGCGAACGACCGTCCGTTTCAGCTCAGCTCGAGTTCAGCTCAGTTCGAGTTCAGCTCAACGACCGAGCTTGCCCCCGGCGAGATCCTCAGCCATGGCCCAGCCGAAGGCCACCAGTCGGTCACCTCGATCGACGTTGAAGTCGCCGAAGTGCTGCTCCACCCCGTCGGGGATCTTCACCTTGGCGGCGAAGAAGTCCAGTCCGCCAGCGACCGAGCCGTCACCCTTGAGGACGAAGGTGCGGTCGTCCAGCCGGCTCTCACAGCCAAATCGCTTCGACAGTCGACGAGCCCAGGCCCGCTCCTCGCCCGATGACTTGTGCTCGGGAAAGGGCACCACGTCCTGCAGGCCTGAGAAGGCGCGGAAGCCTTCAGGAGACAACAGGCGGGTGCCCAGCAGGACGTCCTCGTCCGGAAAGGCCAGCAACGCACGGCGGTACTGGTCGGCCATGATCGCCTTGAGCGCCGCTTCGGCCCGCGAGGTGCGGTCGACCAGCGCCAGCCCCACCAGCAGCGAAGGGGTCCCCCCGATTCTCTCCAAGGTGCAGAACGAATAGCCCCGCAACTTGTTTCCCTCCCGGGCGTGTGTAATAAGGACCCACGATTCGCGCTCCTTGGACAGGAACCCGATATCAAAACCCGGGGGACGCTCGGCACACAGATCAGCCATTTCCACCAGCTCAGCGTCGCTGAGCGCAGTGCAATCCTTGGTGCTCACTACGATCGGCATGAGGTGATTCTAGTGGCTGATTCCGGTTCGTTCCCAACCGGCCCCGACCCGTGCGCCCTTGCCGAGTGGTCCGTTTCTCACTTCCAACCCCGGTGAACTGGGATTTACGTCAGCACGGCCCCCGGCCCCAGGAGGCGTTTGAGCTCCCCCACCAGACCATTCCGGCAGTCCACGTTGAATTCCGGGGGAAGGCGGAGCACCTTGTCCCCCAGGTGCAGCAGGACCGATGAGGGGCCCGGGTGGCCGCTCAGGACCTCTTTGAGGCCGCCGACGGTGGCGTCGGTCAGGACTCCCAGGGGCAGCGATACGTGGAGGTCCTCCTCACCCCGCTCCAGCAGGGGGCGGCTGACCTCCATGCAGACGATCTTGGGCTCCTCCTCCCGGCTGTCGAGGCGCCCCCGGACGACCAGGATGGCGTCGTTCTCGATCAGCGCCCCGAAGTCGGCCATGGTCCTGGGGAAGACGAAGACCTCCATGGCGGCCTGGAGGTCCTCCAGGACGAAGCGGGCCATCAGGTCGCCCTTCTTGGTGTAGGTCCGGCGCAGGTCGGTCACCACGCCGCCGACGGAGCGCACGGGGGACCGCTGTTCCCCGGTCGGCTCCTCCTCACGAAGATCCGAGAGGCTGCAGTCGGTATGGCGTGACAGCGCCTGCTCAAAGCCCATCAGGGGATGGTCGCTCACGTAGAGGCCGAGCATCTCCTTCTCGAAGGCCAGCCGCTGGCCCTTGTCGAACTCGGTGTCGGGGATGGCCACCTTGGCCGCTCCCCAGCCTGGGTCGTGCTGCTCCTCCTCGAAGGCGGCGAAGAGGGACGTGATCCCCAGGTCGTGCTCCCGCCGCCGTTCGAGCGTCCGGTCGACGATGCCCTCGATCACCAGGCAGAGGCCCTGGCGGGAGTGGCCCAGCGCGTCGAACGCCCCACCCTTGATGAGCGACTCCATGGTGCGCTTGTTGAGGACCATCGGGTCGACCCGCTGGCAGAAGTCGAAGACGTCCTCGAAGGGCCCGTTGGCATTGCGCTCGGCCACGATGCGCTCCACCAGGCTCTCGCCCACGTTGCGCACCGCTGCCATGCCGAAGACGATGACATCCCCGACGCGATCGCCCGAGCGGTCGGGGGCGAACTCGGCCACCGACCGGTTGACGTCGGGTGGCAGCACGTCGATGCCTCGGGACCGGCACTCGGCCAGGTAGACCGCCGTCTTGTCCTTGTTGTCCTTGACCGACGTCAACAGCGCGGCCATGTACTCGACGGTGAAGTGGGCCTTGAGCCAGGCCGTCTGGTACGCCACCAGCCCGTAGCCGTAGGAGTGGGACTTGTTGAAGGCGTAGTCGGCGAAGGGCTCGATGATGTCGAAGAGCTCGGTGCCCAGCTTGTCGCCGTAGCCCTGCTCGACGCAGCCGGCCACGAACTTCTCACGTTCGGCCGCAATGAGGGCCCGGATCTTCTTCCCGCAGGCCTTGCGGAGGTTGTCCGCTTCCTCGAGCGAGTAGCCCGCGAACTTCTGGGCCACCCGCATGACGGACTCCTGGTACAGCATCAGCCCATAGGTGTCCTTCAGGATCGGCTCGAGGTCGGGGTGTAGGTAGGTCAGCTTCTTGCGCCCGTTCTTCAGCTCGGGGTAGTCGCGGTGCATGTTGGCCGCCATCGGCCCGGGGCGGTAGAGAGCCACCAGGGCAGCGACGTCGTCGAAGCTGGTCGGGGCCAGCGCCCGCAGGGTCTGGCGCATGGCCGTCCCCTCCAGCTGGAACACGCCGATGGAGTCGGCCCGGCGGAGCATCTCGAGGGTCGGCTCGTCGGCCAGGTCCACGTTGTCGATGTCGGGGCGCTGCCCGGTCTCCGCTTCGACCAGGTCGAGCGTGCGCTCGATGATGGAGAGGTTGCGCAGCCCGAGGAAGTCCATCTTGAGCAGCCCGAGCTCTTCGACCCCGTGCATCTCGTACTGGGTGACGATCGGGGCGTCTTCGGGCTTGCCCCCCGCGTCGGGCTTGCGCTGAATGGGCAGGTAGTCGGTCAACGGGTCACGCGAGATGACCACGGCGGCGGCGTGGATCCCGTCCTGGCGGCGCAGGCCCTCGAGGCCCAGCGCCACGTCGATCACCTCTTTGGCGTCGACATCGGACCCGTGCATCGCCCGCAGTTCGGCCGCAGCGGCGAAGCCCTCCTCGTGCCCCTCGGTCTTGGTCATACAGGCCTTGAGTGGGGTGTCGCGCCCCATGACCAGAGGCGGCATGGCCTTGGCGATGCGATCGCCGACGATGTAGGGCTTCCCCAGGACGCGGGCGGCATCGCGCACCGCGGCCCGGGCCTTGATGGTGGAGAAGGTCACCACCTGGGCCACCCGGTCGCTCCCGTATTTCTCGGCGGCGTAGCGCATGACGTCGGCCCGGTAGCGCTCGTCGAAGTCCATGTCGATGTCGGGCATCTGCTTGCGGCCCGGATTGAGGAAGCGCTCGAACAGCAGGTCGTACTTGATCGGGTCGAGGTCCACGATCTTGAGGCAGTAGGCCACGCAGCAACCGGCGGCCGAGCCGCGGCCCGGGCCGACCCGGATGCCCGAGTCCCGGGCGAAGCGGATCAGGTCCCACACCACCAGGAAGTAGGCGGCGAAGCCCATGCTGCCGATGACGCCGAGCTCGTAGTCGAGGCGCTCGATCACGGCGGCCGGGACGGCACTGCCATAGCGCTGACGCGCCCCTTCCATCGTCAGGTCCCGCAGGTACGCCAGCGCGCGGTCCTCGTACACCTCGCCCGCGAACCGCTCGGGCACCGGGAACTCGGGCAGGCTGGGCTTGCCCAGCTCGAGTTGGACGTCGGCCCGCTCGGCGATGAGCAGGGTGTTGTCGCACGCCTCGGGAAGCTCGGCGAAGAGGTGCCGCATCTCGCGGGACGACTTGAGGTAGTGCTCGGTACCCTCGAAGTGGAAGCGGTTGGTGTCCGACAGCAAAGCACCCGTCTGCACGCAGAGCAGCGCGTCGTGGGCCACCGCATCTTCGCGATGCGTGTAGTGGCTGTCGTTTGTGGCCAGCAGCGGAGCATCGAGCCGGCGGGCGATCTCTACCAGTTGCGGGTTGGTCCGCTGCTGATCGGCGATTCCGTGGTCCTGCAACTCGACGAAGAGGTTCTCCTTGCCGAAAATATCCTGCAGCCGAGCCGCCCGGCTCTCCGCCAACTCGACGTCGCCGCCCAGCAGCGCCTGGAGGACCACGCCACCCAGGCACCCCGTGGTGGCGATCAGGCCCTCATGGTGTCGCTCGAGCAGCTCCCAGTCGAGTCGGGGCTTGTAGTAGTACCCCTCCAGGTAGGCGGCCGACGAGAGCTTGAGCAGATTGCGGTACCCCTCGACCGTCTCCGACAAGAGGGTCAGGTGGTAGTAGAGCTTCTGCCCCCCTTCCACGTCGCCGCCGGTGTCGTCCACCTTGCCCCGCCGGACCGGCCGCTCGTGGCGTGACTCGGCCGCCATGTAGGCCTCGGTGCCGATGATCGGCGTGATGCCCTGCTCACGGCAGGCCTTGTAGAAGTCGAGGACCCCGTACATGTTCCCGTGGTCGGTGATCCCGAGGGCCGGCTGGCCATCGGCGGCGGCGGCGGCCACGAGCGCGCCGATGCGGGCGGCACCATCGAGCATGGAGAACTCGGTGTGGGTATGTAGGTGCGTAAACGACCGCTCCGACACCGGCCCTCCTCTCGGCTTGAACTTACAATCGTGTCATTCGCACGCGAACCCTGGACCCTACCCCGCGTACCTGGTCCGGAGTACGACCGTGCTGACGACCTTGTCGTGCAGCGTCTGGTGCTTCGTGTCCCAGAGGGGGAAGAGCATGTCGACGATCCACACGATCACGGTGAGTCCAGAAGAGACCTCACCAACGAGCGCGCGAACGCCTTCCCGTACCCGACGGCCTCGTGGGTCTCGTCCCGCACGCAGCGCACGCCGACAGCCATCATGCCGACCGTCTTCCCGGACCGAGCCGATGAGGATCGTCGAGTAGATGAGGACAATCAGCAGCGCCGAGGCCGAGAGCCACGAAGTCGTAGATCGCAGATGGTGCACCACGTGCCGTCGTGTTGGTCATCGTATGTGCAGCGTCAAGACGTTGGTGTGACGGAACCACGCATGCAGGATGACCTGGACCACGCCGAGAGATGACCCCGTCGATCAGGTAGCCGCCCACCCGGAGACCCCAACTGGCATAGGGCGACCCACCGGAGAAGCCGGGCGCGGCGGCATAGCCGGCCTGTGGCGGCGGATACCCACCGGCGGGGGGGGTCGGGTACGAGGGGGAGGAGGTGGCGGCATGGGTGGCGGCATCGGCGGCGCGTCCTCTGAGGTTCCCCCCGGAAACGAGGGCGCACCTCCGCCGGCGGCACCGTTTGCTTCGTCAACCATGTGCGGGTCCTCCCCTTTGTGGTGCAGCGGTCATCGGGTCAGCCGTCATTGGGTCATTGGGTCATCTGGTCATTGAGGTCATCGGCAGCCGGTCATCCATCGTGCCCTCGATTCACAGGTACGCCCCTGGGCGGGTCGTCGAGCTCTCCCCCGCCTGGGGCAGCCCGCGTTGGCGCATCTCCTCGAGCTGGGATCGGGCGGCCATCTGCTGGGACATGAGCGTGGCCTGGATCCCGTGGAACAACCCCTCCAACCAGCCCACCAGTTGGGCCTGGGCGATGCGCAGCTCGGACTCGCTGGGCGCCGTGTCGTCAAAGGGCAGGGCCATGCGATCGAGCTCGGCCACAAGGTCGGGCGAGAGCCCCTCGGACAGGTCATGGATCGACTGCTCGTAAATCTCGCGCAGGCGGGTGCGGCTCTTCTCGTCGAGCGGAGCCTGGCGCACCTCCTCGAGCAGGGTCTTCACCATCGAGCCGATCCGCAGCACCTTGGCGGGCTCGTTCACCGCCTCGCGCGCCTCGGGGGTCTCGCCCGGTCCGCCGGCCTGATCCGGGGTGCCGCTCGGCGCACCGAGGACTTCGTCGGGGGCGATCGGAGTCGAGTCGTCAGCCATGTCCCAATCCTGCCACCAGCGCGCCCCGCCTCAGGGGGAGGGCCAGCTGAGCAGGGGAACCAGCATCTCGGCGGGGGTGAGGGACCCGTGCCGGGCCTCGAGTCGGAGTTCGCCGGTGTCCGCCGGGTCGAGGAAGGCCGTGGGCGCGAAGGGTGCCAGGAGGACGTCGCCCATCCGAGATGCCACCGCCGCCGACGGCACGCCGCCCAGCCACCCGTCGGCCACGATCTGCTCGCGTGTGCGCACCCACGCCACGTCGCCGTACGAATCCGTGGCCGCCGCCACGACCGCATCACACGCCCCCGGCCGCACGTGGAGCCAGCGAAAGCGCCCTTCGCCGCTGAGCAGGGTCACGCCGTCCATGACATCGCCCGGAAGGACCTCGCCGGCCCGCCCGACGTCGACCTGCCCGTGGTCGGCCGTCACCAGCAGCGTCGCCCCGGGCGGCAGCGCACACAGGACGTCGGCCACCAGCCGGTCCACGGCAACCAGTTCGTCGTCGTAGTACTCGCCCAGTCCCCCGGCGTGAGCCACCTTGTCGATGCCCTCGTAGTAGGCGTAGACGAAACGGGCCCCTTGACCCAGTAGCCGGCGCACCCCGGTGACCAGGCCGGCCGGCGTGTACCAGCGGTGCAGTGCCGCGTCACCGAGGTGGGCCGCCGAGAACCCCGTGGGGCCGTAGTCGTAGCGGGTCACGACCGGTACCGGGCCCGGCGCGCCCGGGAACGAGGGGCAGGGTTGGAAGACCGAACTCGGGACCCGCATCCGGGCATCGACCCCGCCCACGGTCCAGGCCAGGATGTTCATGACCTCGTGACCCCAGGCCACTCGATACCCGACCACCCCGTGCGCCGACGGCGCACACCCGGTCGCCAACGAGGTCAGCGCACAGGCGGTCGTGCTGGGTGCCACCGAGGTGATGGGGCCCCCGACCCCTTCCGACAGGGTGGGCGCCAATGGCCGCCGCTCCGCCAACTGCTGCCAGCCCAAGCCGTCGAGGACGAGCAGGACCACCTGCGACCCCTGGCCCACCGGGTCTGGCATCCAGGCGGGCGGTGCCTCACCCCGGTACAGGCTCCCCAGCACGCCCGGCACCACCCCGGTCAGGCACGCCCCCCCGAAGTCAGGGAGGAGCGGCTGCACGGACCCGGCCCCGGGCCCTGCTCCGGGCCCTGCTCCTTGAGGTTCAGCCGCTGCGGACACTTCAGATACAGGCACAGCGGGACACCGTAGACCCGCCAAACACATCCCTCACGACACTTCGACCGGTAACATTGGCCTGTGAGGGTATCGACGCGCGGCGACTACGCCAGCAGGGCATTGCTGTCCCTGGCCCTCCACGATGGTGATACACCCACGTCTGTGCGCGACATCGCCGAGCGGACCGCGTCTGCCGCAGCCCTATCTCGAGCAGATCCTGCTCGCCCTCAAGGGAGCCGGTCTCGTGCGCTCCAAGCGGGGGGTCGGCGGCGGCTATGTGCTGGCCCGCCTGCCCGCCGATATCACGCTGGCCCAGATCGTCTCGGCCGTCGACGGCCCCATCGCCGCCGGCGACTTCGGCGAACCCCACGCCGACGGGGCGTGTGACCACGAAGGGCAATGCGTCCTTCTGGCTGTGTGGGCCGACGTCGGCGAGACCATGCGCACCCACCTGCAGTCGTTCAGCCTGGCCGACATGGTGGCCCGGGCCCGGGGCAACGTGGCCGCCCCGGTCAGCTGAGCGAACCGCTCCCTCACATCACCTCGTCGTTCTCCCGGTTCCACAGCTCCTCGTCGGTCTCCCGGTTCCACATCAGCAGGACCGGTGTCTCATGCTCCCAACCCAGCACACTCACCGCCCCGGCACTGAGGTAGAACAGTCGGCCCCCCACCGGCGGCAGCTCGAGCCACCGGGCGGCGAGCACCCGCAAGATGTGCCCGTGGGCCACGCAGAGGGTGTCTCCCGGGGACTGCCGGGCCCGTCCGATGACCCGATCGGCCCGGCGGCCCACATCGGCGGCCCGTTCCCCCTCCGGCACGCCGTCGTTCCAGAGCGACCACCCCGGACGTCCGACCTGGATCTGGGCGGTGGTCAAACCCTCATAAGCGCCGTAGTCCCACTCGAGAAGGTCTGGCTCGATCTCTCCGTCGAACCCCGCCAGGGTGCACGTGTCCCGGGCCCGTTGCAACGGGCTCGTCAGGATCTGGGCGAACGGTAGCTGGTGGAGCAGCTGACCTGCCCGTTTGGCCTGTTCTCGCCCCTCGTCCAGCAGGGGAATATCCGTCCGGCCCGTGTGTTGACCAGTGAGGGACCATTCTGTGGCGCCGTGGCGTAGCAGGACCATCCGGGGAGGCATTGGGCGCAAGGTCAGCACGACCCGCTCGCGCGAGCGCGCAACTTCGGGCGACTTCGGGCGCGAACAGCCCAATGGAATGATGGCGGCACATCCGGTGTTGTACGGGTCAGATTCATCCTGGGTGACTCCGGGTACGGATGAGAGAGAGCGAAGAGCGTCGGGAGACAAGTGATGAAGAGTTCGGTGAGCACAGCCGACACCTTGGGTTTGATGTTGCGTGATCTGGACCAGTTCCCCATGCCCGATCACGAGCAGCAGGTGGAGTTGGCGAAGCGCGTCGCGGCCGGCGACGAGGCGGCTCGCAAGCAGATGGTGGCGGCCAACCTGAGGTTGGTAGTGCACTGGGCCCGGCGTTACCAGGACCGTGGCGTGGACATGGCCGACCTGGTCCAAGAGGGATCATTCGGCCTGATGCGTGCGGTCGACAAGTTCGACTGGGAGCGGGGTTTCCGCTTCTCGACCTATGCCACCTGGTGGATCCGGCAGGCCCTCCAACGGGCCGTCCAGCAGCACGGGCGCACCATTCGGATCCCCCTGGAGGTGGGTGAGCAGATCCAGCGGCTCGAACTGACGAAGGCCGAGTTGGCCAACACCCTCGGGCGCACCCCGACCGAGGAGGAGCTGACTGAGGCGACCGGCATGACGGCCGACGAGCGCCACTCGCTCGAAGATGTGGCCAGGGTCACCGCTTCACTGGATCAACCTGCGGCCTCGGAATCAGCCACCACCCTGGGTGAGCTGGTAGCCCCTGATGCCTCGGACTTTGTGGCCGACGTGGAGCAGACGATGGTCTACGACCGGGTCCGCGAGGCGGTCGAGAAGCTGCCCGATCTCCAGCGTGACGTGCTGCGCCTGCGCTTCGGCTTCGGTGGGGACTCACCGGCCTCGCTGCAGTCCACGGCCGAGCGTCTGGGCGTCGGCGTGCGCCGGGTGAGAAGGGCCGAGGAAGAGGCGCTGGCCGCACTCTCCTTTGACACCGATGTCCTCGGCGTCCATCAAGCCGCCTGAGAGGCCTGAATCAAGCGGGTCAATAGGCCGCGAGGTCCTCGGGGAGCGGAGCCGCGAACTCCACCCGTTCGTGGCTTCCCGGGTGGGTGAAGGCCAACCGGCCCGCATGGAGGAAGAAGCGTCCCGAGCCTAAGCGCCGGTCGGGCGCGCCGTAGCGGGCGTCGCCCACGACGGGGTGTCCGATGGCGGCCATATGGACGCGGATCTGGTGGGTGCGCCCACTCTCCAGACTGAGCTCGAGCAGGGTGAGGTCGCGGGGCTCGCTGCGCCGCTCCAGCACGGTGTAACCCGTCCGGGCGGACCGCCCGTTCGAGGAGACGGCCATCTTGGTCGGCGTCCGGGTGGACCGTCCGATCGGTGCGTCGATCTCCCCCCGGTCGTCAGCCACCAGCCCCTCCACCAGGGCCAGGTAGCGACGCCGCATGGTGCGGTCGGCCAGCTGGGCCACCAGAGCCGTGTAGGCCATTTCGGTTCGGGCCACCACCATCAGGCCCGAGGTGCCCTTGTCGAGTCGGTGCACGATCCCGGGCCGGTCGGCCGGGCAGACACCGGCGTCCACCAGCGTGGCGATGTCGGGATAGCGCGTCAACAGACCACCGACCAAGGTGCCGTCGTGATGACCGGCTCCGGGGTGGACGACCAACCCGGCCGGCTTGTCGATGACGACGAGTTCGGGGTCGGCATGGACGACCACGAAGTCGATGCCTCCTTCCGCCCGGACCCGATTGCTTTCCGGCTCGGGCACGATCACCGTGATCCGTGATCCCTCCCGCAGGAGACGCTGCCCGGCGGTCACCGCCACCTCGTCGACCCGGACCCGGCCGGCCGCGATGAGCTCGGCGGCCACCGTCCGCGAGACATCGGCCACCATGGCGACCCCCCGGTCCACCCGTACGCCGGCCAGGAGAGCCGGGACCTCCATCGAGATGGTGCGCTCGGTCATGGCTCGGCGTGCTGGGCCTGGGCTCCACCCAGAACCAACGTGATGGCCACGACCACCACGCCCACGGTGACGCAGGCATCGGCCAGGTTGAAGGTAGGCCAGTGCGTCAGCGTGATGAAGTCGGCCACCTGACCATGATGGCCACTGACCAGCCGCTCGCTCAGGTTGCCGGCCGCTCCTCCGAGGACCAGTCCGCCGCCGACGGCCTGGGGCACGGTTCGGACCCGGGCCACCACGACGGCCAGCACGACCACCGCCACGCTGAGCAGCACCGTGATGACGACGGCCCGACCGCTGAACAGACTGAACGCGAAACCTGAGTTGAAGGAAAGGGCCAGACCGAAGGGCCCCCACAGGTGCACGATCCCATGGAGGTGCGCTTCGGCCGTCGACGTGGTCACACGGTCCGCCACCAGGACAATCACCGCGAGCGCATAGGCCACTATCCGCAGGCGGGCGGTGCCACCGCGTTTCAGCGCCGCGACAGCCCCCCGCTCTTGCAGGCCACGCACAGGCGGGCGTAGGGAAGGGCCCGCAGGCGAGGCTTGGGGATGGGCTGATAGCAACGCTCGCAATAGCCGTAGGTCTTGTCCACCACACGCTCCATGGCGAGGTCGATCTCTTCAACCGCCAGCGCGGCTTGGCCCGAGAGGGCGAGATTGCGCTCGCGGTCGACGGTGACCGTGCCCCCTTCGCCCGACTCCTCGTCGAACTGCACGTCACCGGGCTCACGCTCAAGCGCCAGCGAGTCGGCCTCGGCCCGCAGCGACGTGGCCTGTTCCTGATAGATGTCCCGCTCGATGACGAGCAGCTCCGTCTGCTCCTCCAAGAACTTGCCTTCCTTGGCGTAGGGGCCCGTCTTGGGCCTGACCGGTGCCAACGGCTTGGGCTTGACGCCCAGCGTCTTGACCGGACGGGGAGCCGGCACTTCTGCGCTCCCCGCCGCCTTGGTCGCCGGAGCGGCCTTCTTCGCCGTGGCCGGTGACTTCTTGGCCTCCGCCTTCTTCGTCACGGGGGCCTTCTTGGACGGCGGTGTGGCCTTGCTCGACCCACCCTTGGCTGGCGCTGTCTTGTTCGACGCGGTCTTGGTTGACCCCGTGGTCGTCGCCTTGCTCGCCGCCACCTTGGTCGACGCCACCTTTGATGGCAGGGCCTTGGCTGGCACACCCCTGCTTGGGGCGGCCTTCTTGGTCGCCGCAGGGAGGCCCTTGCCCGCCGGCGCTGCCGTCTTCGAAACAAGGGAACTCTTCTTGGTCATTGCTGCTTTCTTGGCTGCCGGAGCAGCATTTTTGGAGGCGGGAGCGATCCTTTTGGCCACGGTCTTGTTGGCGGTCGAAAGGCGCGACGGATTGACCTTCTTTTTTGCGGCGGTCGCCTTGCTCGCTGGGCTCATCGTCTCCTCCTTCGCGGCCATTGCTATGGCCGGCTTCCCGACGACAACCGCGTCGAGAGAGCGGGTGACGATAGCGGACGGCACCAAGCAGGGGCAATACCCTAGGCGCTACCCCAAGGACTTAGAGCGGGTGCGTTGCTCCAGGAGTGCCACTGCCTGTCGTATTTTGCAGGCTCAGTGTAGGGGCGCCTTCGTCCGCTTCAGCCGATACCGGTGCGGGCTGCTCGACCCCACCCCCGTCGCCGCCCCGCTCCCGCCGGCCCCGCCACTGCTGCCGCTGTCGGGGCTCGCCTTCGGTCGGACGCCCATGAGTGAATTCGCCGGTTGCACATTCTCATCGACCCACTTGAGGATCTCCGAAAGCGCCCCGCGGAGCCGGTTCCGCTCCGACTCGAGGTGTCGGGCCATGCTCTCGACATCGGCCGCCAGTTGGGTCCGGCTGGCCTCCAAGCGAGCCACGTCCTCGCGGAGGTTCTGCTGGGCCTCTGTTTGGAGCTCACTGGCCTTCTGCTCCGCCCGAGCCACGATGGCCGCCGCCTCGGCCTCGCTCTCGCGCTTGGTCTGATCGACAAACCTCTGCGCCAACAAGAGCGTCCGCTGCAGCGTCTCGTCGGACAGACCAGGCTCGGCCGGCTCTCGTTCGGCGGTTGCCACCGGCACAGCTTGGGTCTCGGCCGGCTCTGCCCTCCGCTCCGACTCGAGCTGCCCAATCCGGTCGCTGGCCTGTCGCAGTCGCTCGTTCAACTGGCGAACGTGCTCCTGGAGCGCCTCGGCCTCCTGGGCGGCCTTGTCGAGGTACTCATCGACCTCGTCAACGTTGTAGCCCTTGAGCCCGAGGCGAAACTCGACCGTGCGCAGCGTGTCGAGTGTGGATGAGGCCGATTGCGAATTGTCCATGGGCGCCGAGTCTACCCACCCCGACTTCGCCAACATTGTGAAACGGCCATTGACATGTGCGAGCCGACCTGGCTCGCCCTACAGCCAGGCCTCGGTTCCGGTGCAGATGGGCTGACCCGGAGCGTTGAGGGTCACCTTCACTGGCCAAGAAGCCCGGCGGGTCATGGCACCGTCGAACACGGGTGGTCTCCTCCACCTTCACCGCCTCGCGACGACCACCCGCCCAAACGGGTCCCAAGTCCAGAGCCCGGCGCGCCCTGCAACGATCAGAACTAGGTGCTCGCGTGCACTTTCTCGACCGCCAGTTGGTGGACCTTGGGTGTCCGCCGTACGTTTCGTCGAGCTTCCATCAACTCGCCCACAACAGGCAGCAGGACGGCGCGAATGGAGAGACGGGAATCGGGCCTGTTCTCCCATTCGATACCGGTCTCTTCAATCGTGTACCCCAATCGGCTGGCCATGGCCAGCGCCTCGGCATCGAAGACCCAACCATCCAGCTTCACGCGCCCGAACACGGCTTCGGCGGCCTCCCCCCGCCAGAGCTTGAACCCGCAGAAGACATCCCGAGGAAGGCGGCCGATCATGAGGTGGGTCAAGGCAATAAAGCCCAGCCCCACGAAACGTCGCCGAAGAGACTGTTGACGTGAGACTCGTGCTCCCTTGCTCCAACGCGAGCCCACCACGACATCGACCCTTTGGGCGGCCTCTACCATGTGCGACAGCGAGGGCAGCGATGCCATGCTGTCGGCGTCGCACATGAGGCGCAGGTCACATCGCGCCTCGAGCATGCCGCGTCGAATGGAAAATCCCTTGCCTCGATTGGCCCCGTTGTGCAGGAGACGCACCCGCTCGCCATCGACGAACGGCTCTGCACGCGCCGCGGTCTGGTCGGTGCTGGCGTTGTCGACAACGATGATCTCCCACTCGCCGCCTCGCTCCTCGAGGAGTGCCGTGGCAGCCGTCAGAATGCGGGCGATCTCCTTCTCCTCATTGAGAACTGGGATGACGATTGACAGGGACTGTGGCCTCGGCACTCGGCCAAACTACATGAGTGGAGCCTTCCCAGGGCTCCAATCCGCTCCAACCCGATGGCTTCGGCCCGGCGGAGCGCCCCCTCGACGACACGGTGAGCGCCGTGCCTGATGTCAGGATGGATTTCGGCAGAGCATCCCTATCGACACGCCGGCGGGCAGGTGCGCACCGTGCCGGATCATCCAGGCCTCGAACTTCATGGGGAGTTCCAGCACCCCGTTGAGCGCGGCCGGGGTGCGGTCCAAGTCGGTGCGCCCTGTTCGTGATGACTTCCGTTCGGCCACACGGGCGGCGGCGACCAGGGGCAGGGCGAGGGAGTTGAAGTAGGTGGCGTGCACGAGATCCCACCCGGCGTCGCGCACTCGGCCGCGCAAGGTCGGCAAGGTGTAACGACGCACGTGATGGAGTTGCACGTCGTGCTCCGTCCACAGCCACTGGTACGCCGGCACGGTGATGAGCAGCAGGCCCTCAGACGAAGCGACCCGGCGGAGCTCGACCAACGCCCCGAGGTCGTCCTCGACGTGCTCGAGCACGTCGAGCGCCAACACGAGCTCAAACTCGTCAGGCCCGAACGGCAGTGCCTCGATGCCCGCTTGGCGTACGTCGTCCAGTCCGCGGTCGTGGCAGAACGCCACGGCGTCGGCGGACGGGTCCACGCCGGCGGCGGAACCGAGGGAGCCGAACTCGACGAGGTTGCGACCAGTGCCGCACCCGGCATCGAGCAATCGAACCTTCGCCGGCAGTTGGGTGCGGTGCAGGAGGGCCCAGATCACATCCCGCCGACCCCGAAACCACCAATGGACGTCCTCTTGGACGTACATTTCGCGGTAGGCCTCTTCCTCCATGTCAGGGTGACTTTATCGCAGGAGTCTTGCTGGTAGCTTCTGCTGGCTTATGGGGATGGCAGTGAGCAATCGGCCGTCTCCGCTGCAACGGGCCCTGGCCAAACCCTCTCTTCTCGTTCTCTGTTCGTACGTCGGGCTGGCCGTGATTTTCTTCTGGCCCGGCCTCCTTCCGGGTCACACCGTGTCGGCAGCCGACTACCTGTGGAACACCGCACCGTGGAACACGGCGATACCCCCCGGTCTGCCGACGAGCGGAGCGAATCCCGTACTCGTCGGGTCCAACGGACAGCTGGTCGACGGCGTCACGCTCTTCGTGCCGTTCTTCCAGTACACGTCGTCGCAACTCCCCCACATTCCGCTGTGGGACCCCTACATCATGGGCGGCACGCCCTATCTCGCCGACATGCAGTCGCAGATCTTCTCTCCCTTCACCCTTCCCGCCTACATCCTGCCCTTCTGGTGGTCATGGGGTGTGATCGCGCTGCTCAAGATCGTCGTCGCCGCCATGGGCGCCTACTTCCTCGGACGTGTCATGAAGATGGGGACGGCGGGAGCATTTCTGTGCGGGGTGGTGTTCGGCTTCGGACTGTTCATGGTGGATTGGATCCCGTGGCCGTTGACCAGTGTCTTTCCCCTGATTCCATGGGTATTGCTCGCCACCGAGCGGCTCATTCGTCGTCCCGGGGTCCTTTCGGCCAGCGCGTTGGCTGCACTGGTCGCCCTGCAGTTCTTCGGTGGACATCCCGAGACGAGCGTGTACGTGGTGTTCGCCATCCTCGGCTACTTCATCGCTCGCATGGTGCAGAGGCACGGCAAGGAGATCGTCACGGCGATGCGACGGGGTCACTCCCGACGCGGGACGTTGTTCAGAACGACGCGACGACCCGTGGTCGCCCTCGTGCTCGCCCTCGTCGTCGGGACCGCGCTGGCGGCGGTCACCCTCATCCCGTTTATCGAGCTCCTCCGGCACTCCTCGGACCTGAACGTCCGCCCCCGCAGCCAGGTCCATGTGGCGTCCAACGATTTCTTCGCCGCCTTCCTGCCTTCGTACTATCCCGGGACCTTCAAGATCGTCACGGCCTTCTACGCCGGAGCACTCCCGCTCATGCTGGCCTTCATCGCCATGATCCGACCGCGGATCGAACGAGTGGTGGCCGCCGTGGTCGCGGCGCTGACTGTGGCCGTGGCGCTCGGGATCCAACCGTTCTTCTACCTGGCTGGGCACATTCCGGGTCTGGCCGAGACCTACCTCAGCCGCCTCACGATCATCTACCTCCTGTGCCTCGCGCTGCTGGCCGGCTGGGGACTCGATGACATGGTGCGCGGCCGACTCCGCGGCCGCCGGGCCGTGGTCGGCGTGTGCATTGCGATCGGCCTCCTTGCCCTGCCGTTCGTGATCGTGCAGTCCACCCACGCCACGTCCATCCACTTTCTCCGCCAGGCCTTGGACGTGCCCTGGTTTGCCGCCAGTACCGCCTTGACCACTGACCCACACGCCGTCGCCATCACCCGCTTGGCCGCGCTCATCGTCTGGCTCACCTTCGCCGGGTTGGCGGTCGTGCTGCTCATCCTCAGATTCGGGGGCAAGTTGAAGCCCGGCCTGTTCGCGGCCCTGGCCATCGCCTTGGTAGTGGCGGATCTCTTTCAGGCCGGAATGGGCTACAACCCCGCCATCCCCCGGTCCCATGCGGTGCAGCCGGTCACTCCGGCGATTCGGTACCTTCAGCAACAGGTGCCGGCGCGCTACGTGGCGGTGACGCCGTACGGCGGCTACAATCCGCTCCCCCCCGACGTGAACCTCCGGTACGGCCTGTACGACCTGCGCGGCTACGACCTGCCCGTGGTCAGCCAGTTCGGGAAGCTGTGGTCGAGCTATGTGGCGCCGGCGACAGACCTGCTCCCCCTCGATACCCCCGTGGTCCCGCTCTCCATCGGCACCAACGGTCTCAGCCCCGATGCCCTGCGGGTGCTCTCGCTGTACGGCGTCCGCGACGTCCTCGCCGACACCCGAACGCCACCGCTTCACATCACGGGTCTGCACCTGGTCTACAACGGTTACGACGCCAGGATCTACGCCAACGATGCGGTCTTGCCCCGAACCTGGCTCGTTGCCGGACAGGACGTGGTGAAGAACGCCGGGCAGGCGTTCACCCGGGTCGTTGCTCCCGGCTTCGATCCGCGACGGTCCGTCCTCACCGTGCACCGGCTGCCGGGCCTGGCCGAGCACCAGACCGGGGGCACCACCCGGCACCACCCCGGCACCGCTCACATCACCCACTACGGAACCGAGCAGGTGTCCATCACGGCGCGGGCACGTCGGCCCGCGGAGCTCGTGCTCTCCGACACCTACTACCCGGGGTGGAAGGTAACCGTCAACGGACGCCCGGCCCAGATCGACCCCGTCGACTACGCCCTGCGGGGTGTGGCCGTCCCGGCCGGCACGACCGCATCGTGTTCACCTACGATCCGGCCAGCTTCCGCCTCGGTTGGATGATCAGCCTGGGTGCGGCCCTGGTCGTGGCCATCGCAGTGGTGGTCGTCCTTCTCCGGCGTCGGCCTCGTGCGGGTCGCCACGCCCGACGCGGTCGATCGAACCCATTGCCGGATCTCACTCCGGCCGCGTCATCCCCCGAAGTCTCATCGCAGCCGTCGTCCCGGACCCTCCCGCCGGTGACGGTCAGGTCGGGCTCGAAGACCTGAGCACGCAGTTGGGCACGGCCAGGTGGGACGGGCTCAGGTAGATCTGCGGGGTGGTGCAGGCCGCAAACGCCGCCGTCCGATATCGCGTAGTGGTGCCCGCGCCCGAGGGTGGTCACGTCGGTCCAGACCCAGGTGTCCCCACGAAACCGCGGGGCGCGGTGCAGGACAAGAGTGAACAGGCCGAGGGCCCAGGCGGCGTTGTCGAGGTGATCGAAGGGTGGGACCAGCGAATTTGGTTCAGGAACGGCAATAAGCGTCACTCCCCAACCGGTAAGTGCCTGCCGTACGGCATCGACATTCGCAACCGTCGGCTTCGGTGGACCATCAAGCGAAAAGGATCCGGCACTTATCACCGCCTGGCCAGCTCGCTCCTTGCCGGCCCGCGAGAGGATGCTCCCCGGCCCGGCGCCAGTGGCCATGGCAAATTGAAGGGAATCGACCGCCTGCCATGCCAACGTCGAGGCTCCGATGCCTGGCGGAGGGACAGTGAGGACTACCTGGCCCGGGGGGAGGTGCGGTGCAACCTGTGAGAACCAAACGGGAAGCGCCACAGTCCGGGTGGTGAGCGGGACGTTGCTCGCCACGGCCTGGCCCATGGGAACCACGGCCGCGGCGGCCACAACGAGGCCGATGCCTCCAGCGAGCACTCCGGAGAGCGCGGCGGTCCGAACCCGGCCATGTCGGGTCGACGTCCGTCCGAGTCCTATGGCCCAGGCCTTCACTGAGCCATAGGTCCGGTCGATGACGATGGCCAGCATGGTGGCCACACACAACGACGTGAGGACAGCAAAGCGTTCGGAAATGAGATTCTGGACCAGCGGAAGGTGTGTCATAAGTCGCCAAGGCGTCCAATATTTCTGGACGCCGAGAGACGCCACTAGGGCGATCGCCCCGAGGGCCCCGAAGAACCACAGGCGACGATCGCGACGCCAAGCGACCACACCGACCACAACGACGACAATCACCCCGAGGCCGAGGTACTCGCCTTGGGGGAGCGCCGGGCCCTGATATCCGCCGACCAATTTCAGCAACTGCTGGCTCATGTAATTGGGGTGCCACAGGTTCCCGAGCGTGATCGCCACACTGCCGGGGCTGATGGACGGCCAGACCAGCCCCGAAAAATGCGCCGGACCTTGGAGTGCGAACCACAGCGGGAAGGCCAGGAGTACCGAAGCCATCCCGGCGGCAACCGCCAGACCACGCGCAGCGTGGGGTGCGTGTGCGGCGAGCTCGCCCCGTCTGCGGAAGACGGCATACGCCGCAAGCAACGTGATGCCGGCGGCCATGGACAGAACCGCCAGGGTCAGTATCTCAGTGCCCAAGAAGAACTGTGCGGTCAGCAACAGGCCCAACACCGCGCCGACCTTGAGGGGCGATCGCTCCTGGCGCACCAACAGCTCGTCGAGACACGCGACGATGAGCGGAAAGACGAGAAGGATCCCGATGTTGAGGTGGGCCAGGGCCAGATTGACCACCACGAACGGCGAGAAACCGAAGACTAGGCCGCCCACCAGGGCCGCCGGGGTCCAGCGCACCCAGCGGCGCAGCAGCCAGAACATAGTGAGGGCGGAGAGGGCCGGTCCGAGTGTCGAGGCCACGTTCAAGGTCGCGACAGGCCCGAAGAGCCAGGTGACGGGAGCCAAGGGGATGCCGATGGCCAGCACGCTGGTGTTCGCCAGCAGGTTGATGCCACCGGGATGGAACAGGGCCGTGGAGAAGAAGGGGTTGTGCCCGTGCGCCAACGTGTAAGCCGGCCACTCGAGGAACCACAAAAAGTAAGAGGGGTCGTCACACCCGCAGATGGTGACAGTCGTCGGGTGGCTCGACCAGACGTGCCACCACAGCACGATCGACACCAGCAGGTAGAAGGCAAAGGCTTCCCCCAAAACAGCGGCCGTTCGCCGCCGGCTGCGATCGCGGACCGAGATTTGGCCGGAGTGACTCACGATGACAGCTGGGCGGCAGACAGCACGCAACTCGGAACGGCCAAACGAGACGGGTTCTGGTAGATCTGGGTACCGGTGCAACCGGCAAACGCCGATGCCGATATCGCATAGTGGCTGCCGAGCAATGAGGTGGTGACGTCACGCCAGACCCAGGTGTCCCCGCTGAACTGCGGCAAACGGTGGAGGACGATGGTGAACAGGGCAATGGTCCAGGCCGTGTTGTCGAACTGACCAAATGGTGGCACCAGGGTCTTGGGATCGCCGACGGCAACCGTCGTCACACCCCAGCCGGTAAGCGCCTGGCGCACGGCATCGATGTTCGCAGCCGTCGCCTTCGGCGGCCCGTCGAACGAAAAGGCGGCCGCGTTGATCACCGACTGGCCTGCCCGTTCTTTGCCGGCGCGTTGGAGAATACTCTCGGGCCCAACGCCCATGGCCATCGCGAAATGAAGCGAATCGACGGCTTGCCAAGCCAGCGTCGACGAACCGATGCCGGGCGGGGGGTAGGTCAGCAACACCTGGCCCGGAGGAAGGTGCGGGGCGATATCAGAGAACCACCCCGGCAGCGTCACCGCCCGGGTGGTGAGGGGGGTGTTACTGGCCAAGGCCGAACCGATCGGCACCAGGGCCACTGCGACCAGGACGAGGGCAGTGAATCCGGCGACCGCCCCGGCCAACCTTCCGGTCAGAACCTGCCTGTGCTGGATCGCCGTCGAGCCGAGACCTTTGGCCCAGCTCCTCACGGAGCGATGGGCTCGGTCGATGACAATGGCCAGCATGATGGCCACGCACAACGAGCTGATGGCAACAAGGCGTGACGGAATGACGTTTTGTACCAGCGGAACGTGGGTCAAGAGTCGCCACGGTGTCCAGTAACTCTTGACTCCCAGAGACGCCAGGAGGGTGATCACCCCGAGAACACCGAAGAACCACAGCCGGCGATCGCGACGCCAAGCGACGACACCGGCCACGAGCACAATGATCATCCCGAGACCGAGGTATTCGGGTGGAGGCAACGGTGGACCCTGATACCCGGAGAAGAACTTCATCGATTCCGCGTTGGCGAAGCTGAGGTGCCACAGATTGGGAAGACCGATGCCCCCGCTGCCCGGGTGGATCGCCGGCCAGACCAAGCCAGACAGATGCGCCGGACCATCGAGAGTAAACCAGACCGGGTAAGCCAAGAGCGCCAGCGCCACCCCACCCGCGGCCGCCAGACCCCTCCAGGCGTGACGCCCCTCGCTTGGCGAGCTCGCCCCGGCAACAGATCGCAGCGTACGCCACGAGCAGCCCGACCCCAACGGCCATGCACAGCACCACGATGGTAAGGAGCTCCGTGCCTAGAAAAAACTGTGCGGTCAACAACAAACCCAGTACCGCGCCGA
Source organism: uncultured Acidimicrobiaceae bacterium (assembly GCA_963821755.1). Taxonomy (GTDB): domain Bacteria; phylum Actinomycetota; class Acidimicrobiia; order Acidimicrobiales; family RAAP-2; genus Bog-473. The sequence goes on along the minus strand of CAWGEX010000003.1, from coordinate 266,164 downwards.
CCCTTAGGGGTGATCGCTCCTGGCGCACCAACAGCTCGTCGAGGCAAGCAACCATAAGCGGCAAGAAGAGGAGTACTCCGGCCATCAGATGTGCCCCGGCCAGGTTGAGGACCACGAATGGTGAGAAACCGAAGACCAGCCCACCCGCTAGTGCCGCCGGGGTCCAGCGCACCCAGCGCCGCAGCAGCCAGAACATGGCCAGCGCCGAGAGGGCCGGTCCAAGGGTCAACGCCACGTTCAAGGTGGCCACCGGCCCGAAGAGCCAGGTGATCGGGGCTAAAGGAATTCCAATGGCCAGCACGCTGGTGTTCGCCAGCAGGTTGATGCCCCCGGGATGGAACAGCGCAGTGGAGAAGAACGGATTGTGCCCGTGGGCCAACGCGTAGGCCGGCCACTCGAGGAACCACAAGAACAGCGCTGAATCGCCGCACCCACAGGTGGTGACCGTGGTCGGGTGGCTCGACCAGACGTGCCACCACAGCACGATAGACACCAACAGGTAGAAGGCAAAGGCTCCCCCGAGCACCGCGGCGGACCGGCGGACCCTGCGGGCATGGACCGCAGCGCCCGACCGCGCTGGGTTCGCCACCGCCGCGGTCGACACTTCCGGGGCCGACACCGCGAAGCTCACGAGGACCGGTGGGAAGCGGCCAGCACGCAGTCGGGCACCGCCTGATGCGACGGGCTGAACAACAGCTGCGGCGTGGTGCAGCCGACAAAGGCGGGCGTCGCAATGGCGAGCCGGGGCCCGAGGGCGGACACGTCGCTCCAGACCCACCCATCGGACTGGTACATCGGATTTCGGCCGAGGGCCACCGTGAAGAGACCGAGGGCTGACGATGGATTCGTCCCCTGCTCGTATCGAGGCAGCGACGAGGGGTTGGGTACCACCAGGCGTGTCACTCCCCAACCGACGAGCGCCTGACGTATGGCGTCGATGTTGGCGGCCGTCGGCATGGGTGGCCCCTCCAGCGAAAACGAGGCGGCACCGATGACGGCCTGACCCGCTCGTTCGTGGCCGGCGCGCCGGAGAATGCTTCCCGGCCCGGAACCACCGACCATGGCAAAATCGAAGGGAGTCGACCGCCTGCCACGCCTCCGCAGACTGCTGCAGTGCGAAGGGCGCCGGATAGGTCAGGACCACCTGGCCGGGTGGGAGGTGGGGGGCGACCTCGGAGAACCACGCTGGGAGCGCCACCGCCCGAGTGGTGAGAGGGGCGTTGCTGGCCAGCGCCGAACCGACCGGCACCACGGCGACGGCGGCCACGAAGAGGGCGCCCCCTGCTGCGAGCACGCCAACCAGCACGCCCCTGGGGGCCGGCCGGTGATGGGGCGCGCTCTTCACCGCGAGACCTCTGGCCCAGAACGCCACCTGGCTGTAGGTCCGATCGACGATGACGGCCAGCATGATGGCCGCGCACAGTGAGGTGATGATGGCAATTCGTCCCGTGATGACGTTCTGGACCAACGGGACACGGGTGAACAGGCGCCACGGCGTCCAATAGCTCTGAGTGCCGAGCGAAGCCATGACGGCAACGATGCCAAGGGCACCGAAGAGCCACAGCCGGCGATCGCGGCGCCAGGCGACGACGCCGGCCACGAGGACGATGATCATCCCGAGGCCGAGGTACTCGGCCTGGAGCAGTGCTGGGCCCTCGTATCCACCTGTGACCTGCATCTCATTGCGCAAGGCGGTCATGTAGCCGGGGTGCCAGAGGTTCCCGAGTGTGATCCCTCCACTCCCGGGTGGGATCGTGGGCCACACCAGGCCCGTCAGGTGAGCCGGACCATCGAGCGCGAACCAGACCGGGTAGGCCAAGAGCACCAGCGCCACCGCAGCCGCGGCCGCCAGACCCCGCCCGGCGTGGGGTGCCAGCGCCGCCAGCTCGTCGCGGTGACCCAGCGCGGCGTAGGCCACGAGCAGCACCAGGCCGGCGGCGATGAAGAGCACCACGATGGTCAGGACCTCGGTGCCCAGGAAGAATTGCGCACTCAACAACAGGCCCAGCACCGCGCCGACCTTCGCGGCTGATCGGCGCTGTCGTACCAACAGCTCGTCGAGGCACGCCACCATCAGCGGCAAGAGGACCAGCACCCCGGTCATCAAGTGGGCGCCGGCCAGGTTGACCACGACGAAGGGCGAGAAACCGAAGACCAGGCCGCCCACCAGGGCCGCCGGGGTCCAGCGCACCCAGCGCCGCAGCAGCCAGAACATGGCCAGGGCCGAGAGGGCCGGGCCCAGCGTCGAGGCCACGTTCAAGGTGGCGACCGGCCCGAAGAGCCAGGTGACGGGGGCCAAGGGGATGCCGATGGCCAGCACGCTGGTGTTGGCCAGCAGATTGATGCCACCGGGATGGAACAGAGCCGTGGAGAAGAAGGGGTTGTGGCCATGGGCCAACGCGTAGGCCGGCCACTCGAGGAACCACAAGAACAGCGCGGAGTCGCCACACCCGCAGGTGGTTGCCGTTGTCGGGTGGCCCGACCAGGCGTGCCACCACAGCGCGATCGCCACCACCAGGTAGAAAGCGAAGGCACCCCCCAACACGACGGCCGTGCGGCGGAGCGGGCGGGTGCGCACCGCGGCCCGGGCTGAGTCACCGTGCCGCCGATCGTCGCCGCGCCGAGGTTCCCGGGGCTCCCTCGCAGTGTCAGTGCTGCCTTCGGTCTCGCTCGTCCCAACCCCCAGAGCACCCATGACTAGGTCATAACCGCCCTCAATCGGAAAACACCGACCGCGCCTGTCCCAATTGTCCCAACTCCTGGCGATACCAGCTGATGGTTTCCTCCAATCCCTCCCGCAAGGGCCGGAAAGGCGGCAGGCCGAGTCGGTCTCGGGCCTTGGTGACGTCGCTGCTCATCGACCAGATCTCGGTAGGGCGATCGGGAAGGGCACCGAATTCGGCCTCGATGGGATTTCCCATGAGCCCGAGGATCGTCTGGGCCAGGTCGCGCATGGAGACCTCCTCGCCGCCCCCGATGTTGAAGACTTCCCCTTCAATGCCCGGAACCGTGGCCGCCCGGAGGAAACCGTCGACCAGGTCTTCCACGTAGTTGAATTCCCGGGTCTGGCGCCCTTGCGTCATGGCCAGGCGTTCCTTGCGCAGGGCCTTGACGATGATTTCGGGGATGATCCGGTCTGGACTCTGGGCCGGTCCGTACCCGTTGAAGGGACGCACGGAGACGATCGGCCACGATCTCCCCTGGTGGAGCATGCGACAGAATCTCTCGCCGGCGTACTTGCTGACCGAGTACGGAGAGTTCGGGTTGACCGCTGCATCCTCCCGGAACGGCACCGCAATGTCGCCGTACACCTCGCTGGTGCTCGTGTAGACAAACCGCTCGTAGTCCGATCGGGCCAAGGCCTGGAGCAAGTTCACACTGCCGTGAATGTTGGTCTGGATGCACTCGTCCACCCGATCCCAGGACTTGCCGACGTGGGTATAGGCCCCAAGGTGGAACACGAGCTTCGGGTGGGCGTGCTCGACCAGCGATGCCATGGCCCCGCTGTCGTTGAGGTTTCCTCCGTGCAGGGTGATCCGATCGCGCAGGTCGACCAGCCGGACCGGGTAGACGGACGAGACCGTGCTCGTCAACGCATGGACTTGCGCTCCATTCTCGACAAGGCGCCGGGTGAGATGCGATCCGATGAACCCGGTGGCTCCTGTGATGAGGACTCGGGTTCCGACAAATTCGTCCACGGTCCATCTCCTTTCAGACAGAGGGCACTCAACTCCAGCGCGTCCTTGTAGGTGTCCATCGAACGCCAGAACCCATGGTGCTGGTAGACAAACAACTCCCCGGCGGCGGCCAGAGCCGGAAGGACCTCCCGTTCCAGATCATCGCCCTCCCAATGATCGAACGCCCGATCATCGATCACGAAGAACCCGGCATTGATCCAGTGATCGGTGAGCCTCGGCTTCTCCACGAATCGTCGGACTCGACCAGCCTCGTCCCACTCCAGCGTGCCGTACGGCGATGGCAGCGGAACGGCGGTCACCGTCATGGCGCCCGGGTGCGAGGAATGAAATTCGAGGAGGGCCTTCAGGTTGATGGACCCGAGACCGTCGCCGTAGGTGGCGAGAAACGTCTGGCCCAGCACCGGGGCGCACCCGATGATACGACCGGCGGTCCCCGTGCGCTCCCCGGTATCGATGACCTCCACCTGCCATCCCGTCTCCAGATCAGCGGCGAAATTCGCCACCAGGTCGGCGCGGTAGCCGGCCGAGAGAACGAACCGGTCGAAACCCTGACGGGCATAGATCTGCATCAGGTGCAGCAGGATCGGGCCGGTCGCCGACCTGCATCAGCGGCTTCGGCAACTCAAGCGTGTGCGGGTAGGCGCGTGTCCCGGCGCCACCGCAGAGGATCACGGTCTGCATGCGGGATCCTCCGGCCGTATGGCCATTGGTTCAGCCCAGCTGGCGAGCCGAGCGAATGGCCGTGAGCCGATGGCCCGGACTTCCCGAGCACGAGGCCCGTTGCGACAGTCCGGCACAGCTGGGCAGTATACCGATGACTTGCGGCTGAGCGGGGCACTGGACCGGCACCAGCTGGCTACCCATCGGTTCTATAACCCGGAATCCCAGAGCACCCGGAGCCGGCGGGGCCGATCACACCTTTCGTCGTGGACTCCCACGCGCCAATCTCTGCCCCACGTTTCGCCGCACGCCCTCAACGCATTCGAAGCGGGAGATCATGCGTGACCCGGAGCGCAGGCGTCGGGATTGACCCTCGTTCGAACAAGGAGTGTGGGAGTGACGGGTTCCGCAATTCCCGACCCCATGCCCCTAACATGCGAAGGATCCCGGTCAAGGACGATCTCGAGGGGAGCAATCAGACTGTGTCGGACGCGGACGGTGAGTTGCTCATCACGGGTAGGCACGTGGCGATGACCGCAATCACCGCGGAGCCGGGATCGGCCGTCGCCTCCGAGGCTGATTCTGACGTCGTTGCGACGTACCCCACGATCGGACGGTCCATGCCGCCACGACGGTTTGCCGGGGCGCTCGCAGGCGTGGTTCTCTTCGGTTTGGGGTTCCGCGTCGGGTACGTGCTCATCGTGACGCGCCACCAGACCGGCAAGTTCTACGACGCCTTTTGGTACGGCGTCACCTCGAGCGAACTGTCGTCGCATCAGTTCTTCCGTGTCCCTTTCCACACCGCACCCACTGCATCTCACCCGCCCTTGACGACGTTCCTCCTCGGAGCGGTCGGCTTCGTCGTCCCCCATGAAACGGGGACCGGACAGCTCCTCACCATGGCCGTCTTGGGAGCAGGAGTGGTCCTCTGTGTTGGTCTCCTCGGGAAGGCCGTCGCCGGTCCTCGCGTTGGATTGGTGGCGGCGGCATTGGCGGCCTTGGCACCCAATTTCTGGATCCCCAGCGGCATCTTGATGTCGGAAACACCGTCGATGCTCTTCATGGCCCTGATTCTCCTGGCCCTGATACGTCTCTTGCGGAAGCCGACCTTCGTGAGCGCCGCGTTGGTGGGTGCCGCGTGTGGCGCGCAAACACTGGTCAGAGCCGAACTCATTCTGTTTGTTCCGGCCCTGCTGGTGCCTGGCGTGTTGCTGGTGCCCCAGCTGCCTCTGCGAAAGCGACTCGGTCTCCTTGCGGTGGGGTTGGTTGCGACGACCGTCGTGATCGCCCCCTGGGTGGGCCGAAATCTCGCCACCTTCAAGGACCCCACGTATCTCTCGAGTGGTGAGGGGTTGGCCCTCTCCGGTGCGAACTGCGCACAGACCTACAGTGGCCCGGGTCTCGGAAGCTGGAATCTCGCTTGTGCGACGGCCATCTCGGGCAGTGATGAGTCAGTGCAGTCGGCACTCGATCAGCACGTCGCGTTCGAGTACGCGACCCACCATGCCGATCGCCTCCCGGAAGTGGTCCTGGCCCGCATCGGTCGATTGTGGGATTTCTATCAGCCAAATCAGATGGCAAGCGTGGACGTCAATGAAGGTCGACCCAGACCGGACGCGCTATGGGGTCTCGGGGTCTACTACGCAATGCTTCCGTTGGCCGTGTCCGGCATTGTCATGTATCGCCGTCGCCGAATCGACCAGTGGTATCTCTTCGTGCCGGCCGGCGTCACAACGATTGTGAGCGCCCTCGCATACGGGACAGTCCGCTTCCGAGCGCCGTTCGAAGTGTGTCTCGTCGTCCTGGCGGCCCCGCCACTGGTACTGCTCGCCGAGCGGCTTCGCGGACACCGGCCACATAACGATCGGCCCGAAGCCGCCATCAGCGACAAAGCCGTGTGAGGTGGAGTGTCACCCATCGACCAGCGGGCCCGAGACCCGGCCGCCGGAAGCCAACCTCGGAGGGGTCGGCACCGCCCTCGCCAGCACCGCCCTCACAGAAGGATCGACGAGTAGGGAGTCGCTGAACGAGATGGTTATCACGTGATCAACAACACTGAGCGCATGATCGCGGAGCTCCCGTTCGGCCGCATCGGGACGCCCACTCACCGAAGGTGGTGCGCCGCGCCATGCCGATAGGGCGGCTCGCCATGAAGCGGATGCCGTCCGTCGCACCCTCTCCGTCTGCTGCGACCGCACTGCCCGCTCCGCCCGTTGCTCCGGCACTGACTCGCCGTGATCGCCGACGACAGCGGTCAACCTCATGGCCCGATGTCCCCCACATCGTGCGTTGGGCCAGCCACGGGCTCGTCTGGATCGCCCTCTTGGTCCCCATGGTTTCCGAGCTGGCAAGAGGGTGGCGGCCCGACTGCGACAACGCAGACATCGCGGCGCGCGCGTACCAGTCCTTGTCATTGCACCCGCCACTGGTCGGTATGACCACCGGTGGCGGGCAACGGACATGTGTTGTTCGATCCGGGCCCCCTCATGTTCTACCTGCTCGCGGTACCCGTCCACCTCGATCCGTCCCGAGGGCTCTTTTGGGGTGCAACCCTCCTCTGCGGCGCGGTGTTATCGCTCGCCATCGAGGCACCTTGGTCAGCCGGGCTGTGGGTGGCTGGTACGGTGGTGGCGTTTCACGACGCTGGACCTTCTGTGGCTTTCGCCCACCGTCTTCGAGAACCTGGCGTGGAACGCGTACTTCCCCGTGCCTTTCTTCGTGGCGGCCGTGGTGCTGGCATGGGTGGTGGCGTTGGGCCGAGTGCGTTGGTGGCCGGTGCTCGTGTTCGTGGCGTCGGTGGCGGCTCAAAGCCACTTGACCTTTGTCATTCCATCGGTGGTGCTGACTCTGACGGCCCTCATCTTCGGGCTCCAGACGGTGCGACTGCAGCGACTGGGATGGCTGATCACCGGGGTCGGTGTCGGCCTTGTGTGTTGGCTGGCGCCACTTGTCCAAGAGGCGGGGGGAAACGGTCCGGGCAACTTGTCTGCCCTGGCGGGACCGAACGGAGGCGAGGCGATCGTGGGATTCGGTTTCGGACTGCGACTGCTGGGCGCGGCCGGATCGCTGCACCCGCTCTGGCTTACCCATCTCCCGACGGCGTTCTTCCCCTTGCTCGGCTTGGAGTACGCGCACGCCCCCTGGTTCGGGGGATTGATCATTGGTCTTTTGTTGTGCATTACCGTAGTGGCGCTGGCAGCCGGCCGGCGAAGGTTGGGTGCGCTCGGCGCCATCGCTCTCGCCGCAGCGGTCGGTGAGATGGCGTCCTTTGCCGTGTTTCCCGCCGACAATCTCCTCAACCTCTCCTACCTGATCAACTCTTTGTGGGTCGTCAGCATCCTCATATGGTCGGTCGTGGTATGGGCGGCCGTCAGCATCGGTCTGTGGGTCTGGCATCGGTACGGTGGGGATGAACGCCCGCCGATTGTGCCGGCCGCCAGCCACGGGTGGGGCACCTCCCGCCGGTGGGCGTGGTCTTGTCCTTGGTTGTGCTGGCAGTCCTGGCCGTCGTCGGATTTCTCGGCCTTAAACCGGCTGCGACCAATCCCAGCGACACGTACTTCATGCCGCAAATGGCCGCCCGGGACGCCCGCGCTGCGCTCGCGATCGAACACTTGGTGAAGCCCGGACGAGTGGCCATCGTCGTGCCGACTCGATCTCGAGACGAGTTTCTGGCCCCTGGAACGGCCGAGGGAGTGGCCTATCGCCTCAAGGTTGACGGATGGCTTCCCGGGCTGGTCTCCCCTCTAGGATTCTCCTCTGGGTTCACCATTCCTCCTCGGCAGCACTGGCCGACCGTCCTGATCACATTGACGGGTAGTAGCGGACTCTCCGTGACGAGAGTTCGCTAAGGAGCGGCGGCGGCTCAGCCGCATGACGACGGGGTTGACCTGCTTGACACACCGGCGTGTTCGGGCCGTTGACCTGATTGGCACCTGTTCGGAGCCCGGCTTGGCGGCACGGTCTTCACCGACGACCGTGGGAGTTCGCCAGGTTGTCGGCTCGGTCGCGTTCGAGCTGGTGGCAGATCGGCGTCGGCACCGGCGAGGGGGCGAATCCGGCCGGCGAAGACCGGAGTGGTGGTGATCGAAGGCGGCACAGAGCCCAGCCGGACGGCCGTCGGGGGCGCCACCGGAGTCAGCAGCGAGAAGACCAGCGCTCCGTCCATGGTGATGAAGACCTGGTGGATGCGGGTGTCGAGGTCCACTTGGACCTGGTGCGAGCGACCGGGTGCCACCACGACCGCCGGCTCGGTGTACCAACCTTGGGCGGGCTGGCCGAAGAGCGGCTGGGCGAACCGGTAGGAGAAGCTGTAGCGGTCTCCGCCCTCCCAGGTCACCGCCACCACGTCCTGAGGGGTGGCACCGCCGGTCACGAGAAGGGGTTGCCGTCGACCCCGGCTGGTGCGCGGGAACGTCACCTCGAGCTGCCGGGCCCCACCGGCGGCGCCGAGTTCGACTGGTTGCCAGGAGTTTCCGTCGAACTGGTACACGCTGGCGCAGTTCCCGACGACCGCCACGTTGAGTGCCGGTGCGCTGGCGGGTAGGCCAGGGACGAATTGGACGGCCGACGTCGGGCTCCCAAGGAGCGACCGGCCGACCTGCTGCTGGAAGGTCACGAAGCCCGCGCGTTGCGTGATGGTCACGACCGGGCCGAGCTCTCGCTGGTAGAAGAGGCTGAGGGAGAAAGTCGTCCACACTTCGAACAGGACCAGCACGGCCAGCAGCGTCACCCCCACGGTTCGGACGATGCCGTGGCTTCGAAGCGTTCCGTTGGTTCGGGGCCGGTGACTCAACACGAAGTGCCAACCAGCGAGCCCGGCCAGCAACAGGAGCGGCATGACATCGGCCAGGTAACGCTCGGCGATGAAGGACCAGATCAAGATGCCGACCGTTCCGGCCGCCGCCCCCACGACCGGAAGTCGGAGCGCACCTATCCCCGGGGCCGCCGACGGCTCTGTCATCGCGGCCGGTGCCGATCCGGCCGGCAGAGTGTTCTCGGGCCGGCGGAACCGAGCGGGCCGGAACACCACCACGACGCCCACCAACGCGAGGAAAAAGAGCACCGGCATGCTGGCCGGGACACTCGAGGTCCAATCGCGGGAGTCGTAGATGGGATGGCCGATCACCAGGGCCTTGCCGGGGAAGAAGATCCATGGGAACTGCCGGGTGACCGAGAGGGCGTCGGGTCGAACGAACTGCAACAGGCCGGACGGCAAATATTTGAGGCCGTACAGACTCCCCCCGTTCGACGCCAAAACGGCCTGGCGGTGAGCGTTCTCGAGTGAGTAGACCTGGCGATTGAACGGTGGACTGAAGGGAGTGTCGAATTTCACCTGGTTGATCGCCGCATAGATGGCCAGCGGGATGCCCATCGCCGCCAGCAAGCCGGCGCTGAACCTTCCCGGCAGTTGCGCCACCCTGACCCCGAGAGCCCGCGCCAACTGCCCGGTGTGCCGCAGCCACCGCGGAGCGCGGGTCGCCAGTGCGGCGAACAGGTACACCACGGTGGCCAACCCGATGGCCAGGATGGGCCCAAGGCCCACCGATGCCCTGGTGAGCAGCGCCAGCGTGGTGAGAACCCCCGTGGACACGAGCCGACCAGCGCTCGGTCGGTCCAAGAAACCCACCAACGAGTAGAAGGCGCCCAGTGCGAACGCGGCGCCCCACATCTCCGCTTCCTCGTAGACCATGGCCGTGGCGCCCAGGAAGAGGAAGACGGACCCGAGGCCGATGACCACCAGCAACGCGGCCGTCAATCCGGCCTCGAGCCGACTGACCGCGACGGGACCCCGCACCAGGCCACGGATCCTCCAGCTGAGAAGGCTGGCGAACGTCAGCGCCAGCAGGAAGGCGATCAACAACGACGGCTCGGTCAGCCGGCCATCGAAGCGGTGGGTGAAGACGAGGACGGGAAGGCGCAGCAGCGCCGGTACGGGCCCGTAGTACATATCGGTCCGCCCGCCGGTGCGAATCCCCTCGATGGAGAGCACATTGGCCGGCACGCTCCAGGTGCCGCGAAACCACGATCGCACCTGGACGTCGTAGAAGTTCGAGAAAGGGACCGATTGGAAGAATTGGAAGGTGCCTGCCGTCACCAACCAGGCGAAGGCCGCACCCGAAACGACAATGCCGACAGCGGATCCCCACACGAACCGGCGGTACGACTGTTCACGGTCCTCCCGACTCCGCCGGTCCGTGCCCCCTGGAACATCCGGCACCACCCCGCTGCACGGCGCGACCATAGTGGCGTTGACCCCTGAGACCTCTCCACCGTGCCGGCCTTCCATCCTCAACTTCTCCTGCTCATCCCGGGGTTTGGTCGGGTGACGCCGCCGCCGAGCCACCCACCCCTCTTTCCTTCCCTCGCCTGTCCCCTCCCACGGCTCGGCCCAGTGGGGCCGTAGACTTTGCCCTCCCGCCGGCGAGCGGATGCTTCGACCACCTGCCTCGGGCATGATCCATGGCTGACGTGGTGAAAGGGAACGTGGAACTGCGAACTTCAGGGCGATGGGTCACCGGCAGATGACTCGGGCGGCGGGCAGCCGCACCGAACCCGCCCATGCCGCCGCCCGTCCGACCATTGACACCTCCTTCTCACCCCGGCACAACAGCATCAACTTCCTTCGATTGGTGCTGGCCGTGGCTGTGGTCTTCTCACACTCCCTTGCCATTGGTGCCTTCCGCAGCGAGATTTTCCTCGGCAAGACCACGTTGGGCACGATGGCCGTCTACGGCTTCTTCGGCCTCAGTGGGTTCCTGATTGCCGGAAGTGCCTCCCGGAACCACGTCGGGCGCTATCTGTGGCAACGCTTCCTCCGGATCTTCCCCGCCTTCTGGGTCTGCTTGGTCGTGACCGCCTTCTTGTTCGGTGCCCTTGTCTGGAACCACGCACACCCAGCCCTGGCCGGCCGGTGCGGCCTTTCCTGTTACGTCAGAGAACCGGCCGGCCCCGTGGGCTACGTGGTGCACAACCTGTGGCTCCAGGTGCATCAATCAACCATCGCCCACACCCTTCCTTTGGGGTATTTCCGGCCCGTCTGGAACGGGTCCCTTTGGACGCTCTACTTCGAGTTTCTCTGTTACATCATGCTGGCCGTGGTGTCCCTGATCGGCCTGCTGCGTCACCGATTGGCTGTGGCCATCTTGGCCGGAGCGGTCTTGCTCGCCGAGATCATCATCACGACGGTCCCGAGCTGGAACCAGGCCTTCTCGCCGTCGGACAACTGGGACGTCATGAAGATGCTGACCTTTGTGCCCATCTTCCTCGGCGGATCGCTCCTGTACCTCTACCGCGACAAAGTCCCGGACTCGGGCTGGCTCGCCTGGGGCTGCACGGGTCTCGTCCTGGTCGGGCTGGTCGTTCCCGTCGGCCGAAGTGCCCCTACCTTCTCCCTCACCAGCATGGACCTGACGGCGGTCTTCCTCGCCTATCCGCTGTTGTGGCTGGGCATGCACCTGCCCCTGCACCGGGTGGGCGCACGCAATGACTACTCCTACGGTGTCTATATCTACGCCTACCCCGTGCAGCAATTGCTTCTTGTGTGGGGCGTGACCCAATGGGGATACTGGCCCTATACCCTCCTCTCCGTTGCTGCGGTGATCCCGTTCGCCGTGGCAAGTTGGTGGGTCATCGAGAAGCACGCGCTGAAGCTGAAACACGTGGGCTGGCCGCTCTCAACCAAGCCGGGACCGCGTGTGGCCGAGGATCCCCACAACGAGTTGGCGCTCTCATCGGGCCACACCGGCGAGGTGACACGCGACAACGTCGGCCTCGGTCGATAGGCCTCTCTTACGTTGAGCTTGGACTCTGGCGCCACCACGCCACGGGTTCGGGCACCATTCTCACGACGTCGGAGCTCCTCGGCCGGACCGGAAAACGCCATGTCATCGTCCGGCCCAGGCGCACCTGGAGCCCCAGCTGGCCCAACTCCGGCAACAGGCGCGGCTGCAACCATTCCCCGCCGGCGGTCGAGATGTGAATGCCATCGTCCGGCCAGCGCATCGCGACCCGGTCGACCGTCATGGTGTAGTGACCTTTGGGATCGAGCATCCGGTTGAGGTCGATCAGGGTGACCGACTTCGGATGTCTGGCGGCCACCTGGCGCACCAGCCGGTTCCAGTCGTCGACCCGCGAAGGATCATTTTCGGGATAGATGGACCCGTTGGGCTGTTCGAGGGGCGGATCGATATAGGGAAAAGTGAACAGGGCAACGCGCGCCCCACCGGCGGAGAGGATGGTCACCGCCCGGTCGAGCTCGAGCGAAAGGTGGCGGTCCCACCCCGGCTGGCCCACATGCACCCAACTCCCCCCGTAGAAGTGGTCGGCCAGCTCGAAACGGCCGATCAGTAAACCAGCCACTTCGGGGCGAACCTTGCGGACGTCCCGCCGCCAGTCAGATTGCCACGACCCGCAGTTGATGCCGGGCTGTCCTTGGTACTCCACGCCCCCGAGGCGGCTCGGAGCCAGATCGAGATCGCATCCCAAGGCAGCCTCGGGGTACACCTTGACGCCGTAGTGTCGGATCGAGTCCTTGGTGAGACCGATGACCGCCGTGAACGCCACTGAGTCACCGAACACCATGAAGCGAACCGGGTGAGATGTGAAGGCATGGGCCGAACTCAACGCTTGGCGCTGCGACGCCGATACTCCGCTCGACCCGGCCACGAGCGGGGTTGGATCGCTGGCCAAGGCGACCGGTGCGGTCGCCGCCGCTACCACCGCGGCCGTGGCCACGGCGCCACCGAGGGCGAACACCATGCCCCGCCACGTCTGGGCGAATTGTCCACGGCGAATCGGGTCCTCGACGTAGTGAAACGACAGAGCCGCCGCCACGAAGGTCGCGGCGAGTCGCACCGTCAAGAGCGCCAATCCGGAGAGACCGGTGTGGTCGTGGTCGAGCGCGAGGAAAAGAGGCCAGTGGTAAAGGTACAGACCGTAGGAGATGCGGCCGATGTAGGTGAGTGGGCGCAGCGACAGGACCGCCGCCAAGAGGGAGGTCCGCCAACTGGTCACCGCGGTGACCACTGCGCCGGCGGCCAGGGCCACCACCAGGAAGCCACCCTGGTACAGGAACGCGCCCTGACCGTTGAGGGCATGCCACACCCACAAGAGGACCCCGGCTCCTGCGGCCCCGAGGACGATTCCGGTGAGGCGGCCGACCCGGGTGCGGGCCCAATTGACCGCGACCACCCGCCATTGGCGGTGTGACGCGACCGCACCGAGGACCGACCCGACCAGCAACGCTTGCACCCTTGTATCGGTGCCGTAGTACAGACGATCGATCGAGGAGCCGGCCAGGTACATCGAGGCCATGAGGAGGGCCGAGGCGGCCGCGGTCACGCCTGCGACGCGGGCCACCCACCGCGTGCCACCGCGGCGCAGAATGAAGAGCGTCACCAGTGGCCAGATCAGGTAGTACTGCTCCTCGACACCCAAAGACCACATGGGTAGGAGCGGTGACGGAGTCGTCGATTGGGTGAAGTAGCCCTGGCCCGAGAACACGAAGTGCCAGTTGGCGACGTAGAGAAGGGTCGACAGGGCATCACCGCGGATGCTGGACACGTCGAGGGTGTTCCGGAAGACCCATGCATAGAGGGCGACTCCCAGCAGGAGGAGGAACAGCCCCGGGAGGAGTCTCCGGGCCCGCCCGGCCCAGAAATGACCGAGGCGGATCGTCCCCCGAGCCAGATACTCGCCACAGAGGAGGCTGGTGATGAGGAAACCGGACAGCACAAAGAACACATCAACCCCGAGGAGTCCGCCGTCGACCCCGGCAACCCCTCCGTGGTAAAGCAGCACGGCCATGACGGCAAAAGCGCGGATACCGTCCAGCGGCGCGAGACGACGTCGCCCGCCCCGTCCTGGTGAGGCTGTCCCGTCGCCGCCGGCGCCGACCAAGTCAGGGGGCACGACGTGCGAGGTCTCCCCTACCTTGACCGTCGGTCCCCCGAGATTTACTGATCCCACGACCATTCTCTATCCCACCGAACCTCTGATCGAGACCACCCTCTTCAGTAGTTCCGGTGTGCAGCCTGAGTGGACCATAGGCGAAGCGAAAGACCCGCTAGGGGACACTGTGGGCCGCGAGAGGGTCCCTATCCTGCGCTCAGCGGCCGCCCACCGACCGAAGGAAAAGGGTCTGGCGCCGAATGGATCGAGCGTGGGCCGAGTAGCTAGCGGAGGAGGACGGGGACCACCACGAACTGGCCCACCAGGAACACCACCATGAAGGAGATGTCGAGGTTCCCAATAGGCCGGATGACACGCCGCACCGGGGCCAGGATGGGCTCGGTTGCCCGGAAGAAGAAGTACTGCACCTTGGCCCACGGGGTACCGGGCTGAATTCTGAACCAACTCATGATGGCCATGGGCACCATGATCAGGAGCAGGTACGCTTCGACAGCCTCACCAGCCAGTTTAAAGAGACTCACTACTCAATGAGAGTAGTGGACTCACTCACGCCCGAAGCCGCGCTCCACCAGGCGCTGACGCTCCTCATCGGAGACCTTCACGTTGCTGGGGGCCAGGAGGAATACCTGGTCGGCCACCTTCTCCATTTCGCCGCTCAACGCATAGGTCACGCCGCTGCAGAAATCGATCATCCGGCGCTGGAGGTCGCGGTCGGCCACCTGCAGATTGACGATGACCGGACGATTGTCCTTCAACCGGTCGGCAATCTCCTTGGCGTCGCCGAACCGGGACGGCGCCACCACGTGGACCCGGGCCTGCGGGGTGCCCGGGATGGCCGTGTCCACCGGCACCGGCCGCACCGAGGACGTTCGGGGAGCCGCGGGAGGTGCCTGAGGGCGCACGTTGGGCACGGCCGACTCGCGAGGAATGGTGCGGATGCGGCTCATGCCTCCGGCGTACTCGTCGGGTTGCTCGACCTCTTGGCGCCCGGAATCAACCCGGGTGGTCGAGGAGAAACCGCGCGGGGCGCGGTCCTCCAAGTTGTCGTACTCGTCGTACTCGTCATCGAGTAGACCGAGGTAGACCATGGTTTTCTTCATGAACGACGGCGCCATACCTTCTCCTGTTCCTGGCCCAGCGTAGTGCCTGCCCAAGGGGGCAGGCTGGACTAACCCTCCCGGCTCCGTGATCGCGCCCCAAACAGCGCGCGGCCGATGCGCACCATCGTCGAACCTGCGGCCACCGCCAGTTCGAGGTCGTCGCTCATCCCCATGGAGCGTTCGGGCAGGCCCAGCGAGTCGGCCAGCTCCCCCACCACCCGGAAGGCCCGGACGGCCTCCTCCGGCGCGGGAGGCGCCACGGTCATCAGCCCTCGTACCCGCAGGTCAAGCCGGGAGAGGGTGGTCACCAGCTCCGGCGCCTCCGCCGCCACACAGCCGTTGCGGCCGGGCTGGCCGCTGCAGTCGACCTGGATCAGCACGGTGGCCCCCGGGGCGTACTGGGCGATCCGCTGGCCTTCGACCAGTCGGGCCACGCTCTGCCAGAGATCCACCACCGGAGCCAGGGACGGCACCTTGTTGCGCTGCACCTTCCCCAGGAAATGCCAGCTGGTGCCCTCCGGGCCCGGAGCCTTCGAGAGCAGTTCCTGGCCGTAGTTCTCCCCGATGTCGGTCAGTCCGACATCTCGGGCCGCCGCCACCGCTTCGGGGCCGAAGCCCTTGGTGACCGCCACCACGCGCACGACGTCTGGATCACCGCCGGCCCCCTCTATCCGCTGGCGAACCACCGCCAGGCGGGCCGAGACCTCGTCGCTATCGAAGGAATGAGGGGACGTCGAAATCGTCGTCACCCAGATCAAACTCGTCGTCGGTGCTGGTGGTGGACTCGCCGAAGATGTCAACCGTCTCGCCGACGGCTTCGCTCTCGCCGGTGCCGCTGAAGATCGACGACACGCGATCGGCGGTGGCCGGCCGGGTGCCGTCCTCCCAACGCTCGAATCCGGCGGCGATGACGGTGACCCGAACCTCGTCCCCCATGTTGTCGTCGATCACCGCTCCGAAAATGATGTTGGCGTCGGCGTGGGCCACCCCGTGAATGATCTCGGCCGCCTCGTTCACCTCGAACAGTCCGAGATCCGATCCGCCGGCAATGTTGAGGAGGATCCCGCGGGCCCCTTCAATGGACGCCTCCAACAGTGGGCTGGTGATGGCCGCCCGGGCGGCGTTGGCGGCCCGACCCTCACCGATGGAGCTGCCGATCCCCATGATCGCCGTGCCGGCATTGGTCATGACCATCTTGACGTCGGCGAAGTCGGTGTTGATCAGTCCGGGAACCGTGATGAGGTCGGTGATGCCGCGCACGCCCTGCAGGAGGACCTCGTCGGCCATCTTGAAGGCGTTCACCATGCTGGTCTTGTCATTCGAGACCGTGAGGAGACGGTCATTCGGGATGACGATGAGGGTATCGACCTTCTCCTTGAGGATCTGGATGCCCGTATCGGCCTGCACGGCCCGACGGCGACCCTCGAACGTGAAGGGTCGTGTCACCACGCCGATGGTCAGTGCCCCCACGCTCTTGGCGATTTCGGCCACCACCGGTGCGGCCCCGGTGCCGGTGCCGCCGCCCTTGCCCGCCGTGATGAACACCATGTCGGCGCCCTGCAGCGCCTCCTCGATGTCGGCCCGATGCTCTTCCGCCGCCTGACGACCTACCTCAGGATCGCTCCCCGCACCGAGACCACGAGTCAACTGCCGACCGAGGTCCAGCTTCAGGTCGGCGTCGCTCATGAGCAGTGCCTGGGCGTCGGTGTTGGCGGCGATGAACTCCACGTTGCGGAGCCCCGAGTCGATCATGCGATTGACGGCGTTGACGCCACCGCCACCGACCCCAACCACCTTGATGACGGCCAGGTAGTTACCTTGGGGCTGAACGGTGGTCATGGACTCCCTCGTGTTCGGGTCGATCGCCGACCGATCGCTCTCTGGATCTCTCCGCCTCGGGCCACTTTGTGACTCCCGTCGTGGATTCCCAATCTCTTAAGCTGATGGAAAGGTTGACGTTGACAGTGCGGGAACGTAGTTCCACCATACGGGGGGTGTTGGTGTAGGTCAAGCATCCTCGGTCACGGCCCGGTGACCGTCGGCGCGTCGGGGACGCTGACATCGATGACGTCGCCGGCGTGCAGGCTGGCCCCGGCCAGGATCGAGGTGACGTCTTCATACTTAGACGGTAACTGACTGGCCGTGCCGACGTTGACCACCACGGGCGTCGTCAAGGCGAGCTGGACCCATCCTCCGGGCTGGACCCCGACCGACGTGACCTGCGCCTTAAACGAGACGGGCAAGGTGGCCGCAACCTCCAGGCCGACCTGGTCGGCCGATCCGAGCATGCTCCCGGCCAGGCCCGGCGCTCGCGGTCCGGTCAGGGTCAGCAGCCCGGGCGCCTCCGCCCCGTCGACGGCCAGGACCCGTCCGCCCGCCGTGAGCAGGGCCCATTGGCCGGCGGCCGTCTTCATCTGGGCCACCGGGACCTGTTCGGTCACCACGATGTGGACCTTGTCCGGCCAGGCCACCGTGACCGCCGCGCGACGCACCCACGGCAGCCGCTCGATCCCTTGAGCGACCGTGCCGGCGTGGACATCGATCAGTGCGGGGTGGGTGGCCAGGCCTCCAGCGGCGATGACCTGGGTCGGTGTCTCGTGGGTCGCACCGACCACGGTGACCGTGCCGGCCGAGAACCACGGCGTATGCAGGAGAAACCAGCCGCCGACCACCAGCACCGTGACGACCCCCAGCGCGACGAGCCAGCCCAGGCGACGCCGGCCGCGTTGGCGCGATACCGCCTTGCGTCGGGCCGAGATGCGCGGATCGATGGCGGCGCGCTGGCCCGGCGCGCTCTTCGGTGGACGCGCCTTCGTGGTGGCCGGGCTCATGCGTCGTCGTTCCCCTCGCCGAGCACCATGGCACCATTCTCGCCGTCGGGGAACCCCAACAGGCGGACCTCGGTCGAGAGGGCCACGCCACGACGCTCGAGCACGACCTCGCGGACATGGGCGATCAGGGCCCACACGTCACCGGCCCGACCCCCTTTGTCTGACTGAATGAAATTGGCGTGCTTCTCGGACACGTGGGCCGACCCGATTCGGCACCCCTTCAACCCGGCCGCCTCGATGACCCGGCCGGCCGAGTCCCCGGGTGGGTTGGTGAAGACCGAGCCGGCGTTGGCCCCCCCGGGCTGATGCGACCGGCGCCACTGCACAATGGAACGCACCTCGGCCCGTTCGTGCTCCGCGCTTCCGGGCGTGACCAGCAACTCGCGCGTCGAGCACCAGCTCCGAAGGTCCGACCGACGACGAGCGGTAGCCGTAGCGCAGGCGCTCGAGGTCACCGGTACCCTCGGCCTCACTCAGCAGGTCGACCCAGGTGTAGCGATACAGGCAGGCCGCCATGTCCGACCCGTGTCCACCGGCGTTCATGCGCACGGCGCCGCCCACCGATCCCGGCACACCCACCGCCCAGGCCAGGCCCGACCACCCGCCATCGGCCACCCGACGGGCCAGCACCGGGAGGGGCACCGCCCCGCCGGCCCGGACCACCAACGGTTCGGCCCCGGGTTGGCGGGACTGGGGCAGGCCAATGGAGTTGAACCCGCTCCCCAACCGTACGGCCACGCCGTCAAATCCGGCATCCGAGACCAGAAGATTCGAGCCGCGACCGACCACGACCACCGGCAGCCCGCTCCCTCGTAGGGCGGGCCGGACAACGCCCAGATCCTCGGCATCCTGCACTTCGACGAAGAGTGCGGCCGGTCCGCCGACGCCGTACGTCGTCAGGGGGCCCAGCGGGTGATCCCGCGTCGCCCGTGAGCCCAGGGCGGCAGCCAGCACGTCATAGCGCGTCGACGACGTCACCAGGTGGGCGATTCCAGCAACTCGTCCGGCAACCTGGTGAGATCGCCGGCGCCGAGCGTCAAGCACAGGTCCCCCGGTCGCAAGAGGGAACCAACGGTCCGGCGCAGCTCCTCCCACCCCGGCGCGTACACCACCGGCAGGCGCTCGTCCTGTGCCCGCACGGCGTCCACGATCGATTGCCCCGAGACGCCCGGGACCGCGGGCTCGCCGGCGCTGTAGACATCGGTGACGACCAGCGTGTCGGCCTCGAGGAAGGCCGAGCCGAATTGTTCGGCCAAGGCCGCCGTGCGGGAGTAGCGGTGCGGTTGGAACACGGCGACCACTCGGGACCACGCACCGGCCCGGGCCGTGGCCAACGCCGCCCGGACCTCGGTGGGGAGATGGGCGTAGTCGTCGACAAAGGTGACCCCGTTGACGTCCCCGCGGAACTCGAAGCGTCGGGTCACGCCGGCGAAGCGGGCCAGCGCCGCCGCGGCCGCCTCGAAGGGAGCCCCCGCCGTCAGGGCGGCCACCACCGCCAACGCCGCATTGCGGGCGTTGTGCAGGCCGGGTACCCCGATGGTCAGGGGGCCGAGCACACCGTCGGGTCCGTGCAACCTGAAGGCCACCGAGCTCCGGCGCTCGACCACGTCGGTCATGGTGAAGGTGGCGCCGGCAGTGGTCCCGACGCTTTGCGCTCCGTGGGCCCGGCCGATGCTGGCGGCTTCGACATCGTCGGCCGACACCACCGCGCCACTCCCGGCCGCCCCGACGAAGTCGCCGAAGGCCGCGCGCAGCTCCTCGAACGTGCCGTAGTGATCCAAGTGGTCGGCCTCGACACTGGTCAACACGGCCAAGTCCGGGCGGAGGGCCTGAAACGTGCCGTAGCTCTCGTCGGCCTCGACCACCAGCCAGGCGCCGGTGTCCCACACGGCATTGGTCCCGATCTCGTTGACGTCGGCCCCGATCACAAAGGATGGACGCATCCCCGCCTCGATCAGTATCAGGGAAAGCATGGACGCCGTCGTGGTCTTGCCGTGGGTGCCGGCGACCGCCAGGCATCTCCGGGTGGAACAGATGGCGGCCAGCGCGCCCGAACGGGGGATCACCAACGCCCCCAACTCGGTGGCCCGGACGATCTCGGGGTTGGTCAGGGCCACCGCCGGTGAGTAGGTCAGCGCGTCGATCTGACCGACGTTCCCGGCCGCATGCCCGACCGCCACGGCAATCCCCAGGGAGCGCAGTCGGGCGGCCACCGGCGAGTCCTTCAGGTCAGACCCTGACACGGTGTGGCCCATGGCCCGCAGCACGACGGCAATGGCGCTCATGCCGGCGCCGCCGATCCCCACGATGTGGATCCGCCGCGGGATCTGCAGGTCCAGCACTCCCACGGCCGACGCGGCCTCTTCAGCGGGCATGGGCCTGCACCAACTTCGCCACGCTGACCGCGGCGTCGGGGTGTCCCAGTCGGCGCGCCGCGGCGGCCATGGCGGCCAGCCGGTCGGCATCACCCAAGAGGTGCTCGATCTCGTGAGCCAGCCGCTCCCCATCGCATTCGGCATCGGGAACGAGGACGGCCGCCCCGACCGCCACCAGCGCCTCGGCGTTGCGCGTCTGATGATCACGCGGCGCACCGGGCAGCGGGACCAGCAGTGCGGGCACACCGGCCAGCAACAGCTCGGCCACGGTGATGGCCCCGGCCCGGCACACACAGAGGTCGGCGGCACGGTAGAGATCTGGCATTCGTTCCTCGAAGGGCACCACGCGGTAGTCCAGCTTGCCGCACTCGCCACCCCCGTCCGCTCGCGGTGGTGTCTTCAACGCGAACTGTGTGAAGTCCCGTCGACCGGCCACGTGGTAGATGGACGTCGTGTCCCGCTCGCTCCATCGACCGGCCAGGGCGGCCACCGCACCGTTGATTCGCCGAGCGCCCAGCGACCCACCGAAGGCGACCACGGTCTGCCGCCGGGTCGGCAGGCCCAACTCGGCCCGGGCCGCCTCCCGTCCCGCTTCGGATCGATCCAGCGACCTCAGCTCCGGCCGCACCGGTGTCCCGGTCACCTGAGCCCGGGGCAGGTCGGTGCCCGGGAACGCCACGGCACATGCGGCGGCGAAGCGGCCGAGCACGGCGTTGACGGCGCCCGGGACCGCGTCGGTGTTGACCAGGACCAGGGGCACCCGGGTCACCACTGCGGCAAACCCGGCCGGGAAGCCGGCGTAACCCCCGACCACCACGACGACGCCCGGACGGTTCGCCACGAAGGAGCCCACCGATCGGAGGGTCGCCCACGCCAGGCCCAGCACGGCTCCGGCGTTGTCCCACAGCGCGGCCGGCCGGACGCTTCGGCGTATGCCCCGGCCCGGCAGAAGGGTGAAAGGGAACTCGAGCGGCGGCCAGTCGGTGGCTTCTTGGCCGCGCCGCGAGCCGAAGAGCTCAATGGATGCGGGGTCATAGCCCAGCGTGACCAGGGCCCGGGCGATCTGCAGCGACGGGACGACATGACCACCGGTCCCACCGCCGGCGATGACGGCCTGGCGTCGCCGGGTCACCGACCTCGACCGCGGCCCGACGTCGAACCGACTGTCATCCGTTCGCTGCCGCGTCGGGGCAGGGCGATGGTGCCGTGAGGTCGCCCGCTCTTGGCTTGGCTCTTCTCCTGGCGTGCGATGTTGATGAGGATGCCGGCCGCGGCCATGGTGATGACCAGCGACGACCCTCCGAAGGAGATGAAGGGCAGCGGAATCCCGGTCACCGGGAGCACGCCGATGACGGCGCCGATGTTGATCAAGGTCTCGCTGGCCAACCAGGCCACCAGGCCGATGGCCAAGAGCCCACCGAAGCGATCGGCCGACCGCGTGGCCGCTCTGATCCCGAACCAGACGAACGACCCCAGGAGGAGGAGGACCGCGATGGCTCCGATGAACCCGAGTTCTTCGCCGACGACCGAGAAAATGAAGTCGGTGTGGGCGTTGGGCAGGAATCCCCACTTCTGTTGGCCGCCGCCCAACCCGGACCCGAGCAGATGGCCCGAACCCAGCCCGATCAGCGACTGCACCACCTGGTAGCCCGATCCGTTGCCGTGAGCCGATGGATCGAGGAACGACAGCAGGCGCTCCCGTCGGTACGGAGAGGCGATCGCCACCACCAGCGCCAATCCCACCACCACGGCCAGCAGCTTGAGGACCGGTCCGATACTGACGCCCGAGACGAAGAGCATCGTCAGCGCGATGCAGCCCACCACCATGGCCGTTCCCATGTCGGGCTGAGCCAGGATCAGCAGGCCAGCCGCGCCCGTGACCAGGAGCAGCGGACCCATGATGCGACGGTCGGGTGACCCCTCATCGAGCCGGCGGGCGATGAAATCCGCGGCGAAAATAGTCAGCGCCAACTTCATCAGCTCCGATGGCTGCAGGCGGAGCTGCCCGAAGCCGATCCATCGACTCGAGCCTTCGACGTGCAGTCCGAGGCCGGGCACCAGGACGACACACAGCAACCCGAAGGTGACCAGGAGCAGGAGCGGACTCAACCGGCGCAACTTGCGGTAGTCGAACTTTACGGCCAAGAAGAGCGCCAGGGTGCCGATCGCCATCCACATCGCTTCGCGGATCAGGATGGCCCACGGTGTCCCATAGAGCGATATGGAGACGACCGACGAGGCGGATCCGACCATCACCAGACCGAAGAGGCACAGCAACGAGACGATGATCAAGAGCAGGGTGGCCGTCGGGAGCTGCTGGATGGTGGCGATGAAGCCTGACCGCACCCGTTTCGTCGTCATGAGGACCTCCTTGGGTTCGTGAGCCGTTCGATCGTCGTGGCCATGGGTGGGAGACGGCGCCCTGCGGGGACGGGCACCGGCACCGCGCTTCGCCACATGGGGCCGGGGCTCCTCACGTGAACTTCGCCACGGTGAGAAAATCTCCATAGAAGACGCCCAAGCCAAGCGCCACAAACAGCCCGCCCAACACCCAGAAGCGCACGATCACCGTTGTCTCGGGCCACCCGAGCAATTCGAAGTGGTGATGGATGGGCGCCATCCGGAAGATCCGGCGATGGAAGACCTGGAAACTCACGACCTGGGCGATGACGGACAACGTCTCCATGACGAAGAGTCCACCGATGATCGGCAGCAGGAGGTCGAGGTTCAACAACAGGCACAGGGCGGCCAGACCGGAGCCGATGGCCAGAGAGCCGGTGTCCCCCATGATGATTCTGGCCGGCGCGGCATTCCACCAGAGAAACCCGATGCAGGCGCCGGCCAGGGCCACGGACACCAGGGCCAGGTCGATCGCCGAGGCGGGCAACACGTGATAGATGGCCTCGTGACGAAAGATCCAGTACCCCATGATGGCCAGCACGGCGAAGCAGAACGTGGACGATCCGGCGGCCAACCCATCCAGCCCGTCGGTCAGGTTCACGGCGTTGGAGGTTCCCACCATGACCAGCACGGCAAAGATCACCCACCCGATCTGTCCCAAGTTGATGCCGGGGACGTCGTAGCGGGTGAAGGAGAGGGCGGTGGACGTATGGGCCCAGTGCAGCGCCAGTTCGGCGAACAGGACGGCGCTTCCGACCTGCAGGAGGGACTTGGCCCGTTTGTTCAGACCCAGGCTGCGCTTGTGCCGAACCTTGATCCAGTCGTCCATCAATCCGATGGCGCCGAACAGCACCACCGCCATGACGGCCAGGTAGCCGGTGCGCGAGAAGCGAATCTGCGTGTCGACGTGCCCGAGCGCATACCCGAGCACGACGGCCGTGACGATGGCCAGGCCCCCCATGGTGGGAGTCCCTGCCTTGACGATGTGGCTGGCCGGGCCGTCCTCCCGGATGTGCTGGCCGATACGCCGACTCCGTAGCCAGCGGATGAGGACGGGCGTGGACAAGATGGCCACCCAGAGGGCCACCCCTCCGGATTCAAGAAGGCCGAGCACGGCCTAGTAATCCTCAGTGGGCACACCGTCGAAAGGAGCCGGTAACCACGACGACGGATCCGAGTGAAAGTGGACCGACAGCGCGTGGCGTGCTTCCTCGGCGTCATTGAAAGGGATCCTCTGGCCGGCGATCTCCTGATACGTCTCGTGACCCTTGCCGGCGATCACGACGACGTCGCCGGCCGCGGCCTCGGCCAGGGCCCGCCGAATGGCGACATGACGGTCTGCCTCGACGATCACCGTCGATGCGGTCCCTGATCCGGCCACCATGCCGGCCTGGACTTCCGCCATGATGGCCACGGGGTCCTCGTCGCGGGGGTTGTCCGAGGTGAGGATGGCCACGTCGCTCAGGCTGGTGGCGGTCTGCCCCATCTTGGGGCGCTTGGCCCTGTCCCGGTTCCCGCCACAGCCGAACACCACCAGCACTCGCCCCGGCGTGCCGGTGAGCTGGCGCGCCTCGCGGAGCACAACTTCGAGGCCCGCCGGCGTGTGGGCGTAGTCGACCATGACTGTGAACGGCGGACGCTTGGCGTCAACCACTCCGTCGCGACGGGGAGCGGCCAGAACCTGCAGCCGGCCCGGGACCGGGGCCACCAGGGGGAGTGCACTGGCCACCTCGTCTACGTCGAGGCCCAGGGCCAGGGCGGCCTCGGCCGCCAGCAGCGTGTTCCCCACGTTGACCTCGCCGGTGAGCGGCGTCGTGATGCGATGCCCCCGCCAGGTGAAGCTGGTCTGGCCCGGGAGCAGAGCGATGTGCTGCGCGTCCCTCAGGTGCACCGCCGTCACCGGGATGCGCGCCTCCTTCATCAGCCGCTGCCCCCATGGATCATCCCCGTTCACGATGCCGCGCAACGAGTGGTCGGGGGTGAACAGCCGGCGCTTGGCCTGGTAGTAGGCCTCCATGCTCCCGTGGTAGTCGAGGTGGTCATGACTCAGATTGGTGAAGACGGCGACATCGAAATGGACCCCGTCCACCCGCGCCTGCACCAGCGCGTGGCTCGACACCTCCATGGCTACGGCATGACGACGTCCGTCGGACCGTTGCCGGTCACGCACTCCGGCCAGCACGCATTGGACTTCGGTCGCTTCGGGCGTGGTGCGCGCCCCCGAGAGGGTCCCCATGACGTTGGTGGGCCGACCGCTGGCTTCGAGCAGGTCCCCGAGGAGCTGGGTGACCGTGGTCTTGCCATTCGTGCCGGTGACCCCGACCATGAGCAGGTCGCGCGCCGGGTGCCCGTAGAACGCGGCAGCCAATTGGGCCATGACCGGACGCGCCGTGCCCGGGGCAATACGGGATTGCACCACGGGCTGGTCGAGCAGCTCTGGGATGAAGTGCTCGCACAAGAGCCCGACCGCGCCCCGGTCGACGGCCTCGGAGGCGTGGTCGTGGCCGTCCGAGATCAGTCCGGGCACGCAGCAGAACAGATCTCCGGGCACCACCCGTCGGCTGTCATGGGCAATGCCCCTGATCTCCACGGTTGTGGGGTCCCCGGCTGATTCAATGACCTCGATATCGTCGAAGAGGAGGCTCATCTGCACGGTTCGCATCGTCGCTGCGACGGCGACATCGGCCCGGAAATTCCGAACCACAGGCCATCGGCTCGCTGATGGTATCGGGTCACGGTTACGTGATGTCCTGGGCCTGGCTGGAGGCCGATTCCGTCGGAGAAGGGGGCGTCGTCGCCGCACCTGGGGTTGTCGGGATGTCGTAGCGATGCAGGGCGTAGCTCATGATCTGGGAAAAGACCGGAGCGGCCACGGTTCCCCCGAAGATGGGGGTCGGGCGGTTGAGGACCACGATGATGGACAGCGTCGGGTTCACCGCCGGCGCAAAGCCCACGAAGGACGCCATGTAGGCCCCGGTGACGTAGGAGTCCTTCCCTTGTGTCGGGATCTGCGCCGTACCCGTCTTGCCCGCCACCGTATAGCCCGGGACCGAGGCACCGGTCCCGGTCCCGGTGGCGACGACCTGCTCAAGCATTGAGGTCAGCTCGGAGTCAACGGAGGGAGAGAAGGCCTGATGGGTCGGGGAAGGAGGCGTCTTGGTCACGGTGCCGCCGGCGCTGACGTTCGCTTCCACCAGTTTCGGCTGCACGTAGACGCCCCCGTTGGCCACGGCGTTGTAGGCGTCGAGCATTTGGAGGGCGTTCACGGCGTCGACCTGCCCGATCGGCAACGACACGTAGTCGGTGGGTTCCCATTGTGCCGCCGTCGCCAGCAGACCCGGCGACTCGCCCGGAAAGCCCAAGCCGGTGTACTGGCCGAATCCCAGGTTGCGCACCTGGTCCAGCAATCGCTGCTCTCCGACATTTTGGGCGATCTCTCCGGTACCGATATTGGAGGACTGGGCGAGAATTTGGGTGGCAGTGAGCGCCTCGGTCGGGTGGGATTCGGCGTCGTGGAAGGTCGACCCATCGAGTTTGATCTGGTCCGGTACGGAGAAGACCGTGTTGGGGTTGATCAGACCATCGGCCAGGGCGGCGGAGAATGTGACCAGCTTGAAGACCGAACCCGGCTCGAACACCTGGGACACGGCCAAGTTGCTGGACGCCTCATTCACCGGATCTCCCGGTCCGATCGGGATGACGCCTCCGGTGCTCTGTACCGCGGGCGCGGTGGCGGATACGGCCGCGTTGGGATGTGTCGAGGCCAGACTGGCCATCGAAAGGATCTGTCCCGTCTTGACGTCCTCGACGATGGCCGTCCCACTCAGGGCCTGCGACGTCTCGATGGCACCGGCCAGCGCCTGCTCGGATTCGTACTGCAGTTGCGAATCGAGGGTTAGCTCAAGTCCCTTTCCGGCCGTGCTCGCCACGCGATCGGTGACGGGCGACTGTGGCAAGGCCACCCCCGACGGTGATTCCAGGAGCGTCAACTTGCCCGACGTACCCGCCAGTTTTTGATTGTCGCCGTACTCGATCCCTGCCGCACCGACCCCGCTCCCATTGGTGAAACCAATCACCGGGGACGCCAAGTTGCCATTGGGCACGATGCGCTTGGAGTCGCCTACCAAGGTGATCCCCGGGAAGGTGTCGGTTGAGATCTTTCCCGCATTGTCCTGGGAAACCTGCTTGGCCAGCACCACGTAGCCGGTGTGGCGTCGGAGCATCGCGTTCAGTGTGGCCACCGGAACCCCCAGCAACGGCGACAGCGCCTGCGCGTAGCGCAACGGATGCGTGACCTGAAAGTCGTCAGCGATGACATCCTCGGTGGGCTGCGAGAGGGCGAGCGCTGCCCCGGCCCGGTCGTAGATCCCTCCGCGCAGGGCCGGAATGCTGACCGTCGTCGTCGATTCGTGACTGGCGGCGGTTTGGTACGCATCCGCATGCACCACCTGGATATCGATCAGCCGAGCCACCACGGCCAGGGCGCACACCACCAACAGCAGTCGAACCACGCGGATGCGGCGCTGGAACGTCACACTCGCCCACGACTTCGAACGCGACCGGGCCGGTCGAGTCCGGGGCCGCCGTGGGTGGGGTGATGAGCGCTGCGGTCGGCGCGGCGGTGTCGTGGCCGCCGGACGTGATCGCTGCTGTGACTGGCCCGGTCGAGGAGGGAGCTTGGTAACCCGGGATTGTGCGCTGGCCGGACGGGGTGCGACAGCGCGCGCGCGCTGAGCGGCATGTCGCGTCGTGACGCTCATTGACCCGAAACCGGAAGAGTGGTGGGAGTGGGCGGTGCCGCGGTGATCGTCGGAGTAGCAATCGGCTTGGTCAGGGCGACATAGGGAAGCTGTGTGACCCCGGCCGGGTGGACCAGGTGCAGTGACCCGAGAGCCACGGAGATCACCCGCGACGGCGTCTCGAGACTGGCCACTTGCAACTCGGCTTGACGATGCAGTCCCTGGGCCAGGGCGAGGTTCTGCTCGGCGGCAGTCAAGCGGACCTGGCCGTTGGCCAACATCGCCTGCCCCAGGACCACAACGAGGAGGGAGAGGACGACCATGGAGGCCGCCACCACGGTGAGGATGCGATTGCGGCGGGCGCCGCCACGGCGCGCCGGAACGACCCGAAGAGGCGGTGACGATCTCCGGCCCGACTCATGGGCGGTGCGTGAGGAGGGGACCCGGCGCGCCGCGGCGGACGAAGGAGGCGCCATCAGGCGGTCCCGGTGCGCTCGACGGCCCTCAGCCGCGCGCTCTCGGCCCGCCGATTCGCGGCCACCTCTTGCGCCGAAGCCTTGTGTGACCCCCGGAAAACCAATCGGTGCTGCGCCCGGGCCCCGCACACGCACGGCAGGCCGGGCGGACAGGTGCACCCGCCCGTGCTGGCCGCCACGAAGATCTGCTTGGTCAGTCGGTCTTCACCCGAGTGATAGCTGATGACCGCGCAGCGACCGCCGACCGCCAGCCGCTCCAGGGCGGCCGGGAGTGCGGCCTCGAGCTGCCCCAGCTCGTCGTTCACCTGGATCCGCAGGGCCTGAAAGACGCGTGTGGCCGGGTGGCCCTTGCGGCGCACGGCGGCCGGCACGGCGGCGGCGACCACATCGGCCAGCTGGACCGTCGAGGTGAGCGGTCGGGCGGCCACGATGGCCCGGGCGATCCGGCCGGCCAGACGACCTTCACCATTCTCTCGGAACAAGGTGGCCAGGGTCGCTTCTGAGAGTTCGTTGACCAGTTGCTCGGCGGTCGCGCCCGCGGTCTGATCCATCCGCATGTCGAGGTCGCCGTCGCGGCGGTACGAGAACCCACGCTGGGCCGTATCGAGTTGCGGTGAGCTCACCCCGAGGTCGAACAGGACGCCTGCGAGAGGTCCCGACCCCTCGGTGACGTCGTTCATCTCGGCGAAGGTGGCGTGATGCAGGGTGACCCGGTCGCCGAAGGGGGCGAGCCGTTGGCGAGCGGCCTCGAGGGCGACGGGATCTCGATCGAGCCCGATAAGCGTCAGGTCATCGCGAGCCGCCAACAGCGCCGCACTGTGGCCGCCGCCTCCGACGGTGGCGTCGACCAGTACCCCGGTGGGCACCGGTGCGAAGAGAGCCACCACTTCGTGGCTCAGGACGGGAGTGTGGGCGAATGCTTGGGCCATCTGCAGCTCCTCGAGCGGCGTGAAGGGCAACGGAAATGATTCCGATCGTCCTATAGGGAAGAGGGTGGAGTGATCTTCCGCCGCGCTCCTCGAGGAGCTGCGCATGGTCCAGCGGTCCTGAGTCGCCGGTGGTGTCATCGTCATGGTCTGTGCTGAGCCTCCGCTCGGTCGCAATTGGCCGCCGCGTGCCGCGGCTAGTTGGTTCCATTCGTGTCGTCGTCCTCGTCGTCGCCCAGCAGCCACGATTCCTCGGGCTGCACCTTCTCGGTCCACGTGGCGGGATTCCACAACTCGATCCGGTCGATGGCCCCGTGCACCAGGACCTCGGTCTCCAACCTGGCGAAGGCCCGCAGGGGAGCCGGAATGGCCATGCGCCCCTGCCGGTCGATCTCCACCTCGTAGGAGCTCGAAGCCCACAACCGGGCCCGATTGCGGTTCGCCCGTCCCGACTCGGCCCTTTCCGACATCACCGCCATTTGACGGTCGAATTCCGCCGGGGTCCATAAGGCCAGACAGCCACCGATGTGCTGGGCCAGATACCCGCCCCGCTCGAAGTCGGTGCGGAACTTGGCAGGCACGATCACCCTTCCCTTGGTGTCGAGCGAATGCTCGTATCTGCCTACAAAGCCTGCCACTGGCTTGATCTCCCACGACGCTCCCCGAACCTGCGTCCTCGAATGCCCTTCTACTCCACTTCGCGCCACATTACGCCACCAAACCTCCCTGGTCAACCACCTAACGCCATTTATCCCCCCACGGACGCCCCACCGGCGCGATCCGGACCGCGGTGAGGTGAACCCGCGTCGAAGTACAGGCACGAAAAGGAAGGAGTCAGCCGGGATGGGGATGAAGGTGAACTCGGGGCGAGGGTTTCCTCACTAGGCGACGAGGGTCAGCTCACCCGTCGCCAGGAGGTCCCACGCTGCCCCAGTGGGGGAAAGTGGAGAGGAGATTCCGGGCCAGGGTGGCCATGGCGGCCCCAGGCCCAGCCCCAGCCCCAGGGCCCAAGGCAGGGCCGAGCAGATCCTCAATCCCGACAGCCGATCCGGACAGCTCGACGGACCAGGCCGCTCGCGAGTCCACGTCAAGGTCCAGCAGGTTGACCAGGGGTGTGGCCTCCCAATGGGTGTAGGCGCAGGTCTGGAACAGCGCACCCTCCCGGCTGCGCCATTGGGAGAGGCCCATGATTTTGGCCCCGCCGCGGAAGACCTCGCCTGGACCGCGGCCCGAAAAACAGATCGTGGCCCCGTAGGGGCCGGGGACCGCCCTCCCCTCGTGCACCACGCACTCGCCCACCCCGATGACCCCGAGCGCAGCCCGCCACCACTCCCCCGCCCAGGTCGCCGCCGCCGAAACGTCAACCTCCCAGAGGGGGTCGTCCCGGGGGATCCAGGCATCGACCCAGAGGTGATCGCCGGGGCGTAACAGGACCGCCCCTCCCCCGCCACGTCGCCGTACCACCTCGACGGGCCAGGCCTGCAGCGCAGTTGGGCTCAGGGTGTCATCGCTCTGAGTGCTTCCCAGCACCACGGTGGCGTGATCGACCTGACGGGCGACGGCGTGACGTTCGGTGAGTTGGCGGAATTGCTCCACGTCGGCCAGGGAGCGCCACGACACCATGCCGGTCGATCAGCGATCAGGAGGCAGCAGCGAGATACGGCTCCCACAGCGGGTCCATGTCCGAGAGGTGCCGCAAGCGCCACAGGTAGCCGTCGGGAGGCGCCGGCTTCACCCGCAACGTCCACCCCAGTTCGGACAGGAGGAGATCTGCCTTGACCAAGTTGTCGCGCTTGCAGGCCGCCACCACGTTGGACCAGTCGTGCGTGCCGCCCCGGCTGCGCGGGATCACATGGTCGATGGTGTCGGCCGGTGCCGAGCAGTACACGCACAACCCGTTGTCGCGGCGCAAGACCGAACGACGGGTCACCGGCGGTGTGCGGGCCCAGCGCGGGATCCGCACCATGTGGGCCAAGCGCACGATCGAGGGGACATCGACATTGAGGCTGGCCGAATGGAACACCGCGCAGTCATCCCGGAAGGCCACGGGCTCGGCCCGGCCCGCCAGGACCAGTACGACGGCACGACGATCAGAGACGAGGGCCAGCGGCTCGTAGGTCGCATTGAGGAGGAGCACTCGCTCCATAACAACGGAGAGGCTACCCACGCGGGGGGCGTGCCCTCCGACACCATTGGAGGTACGCCACCACGTCGGGGCCCGTGAGCGCGGCCGGATCGCCGGATCCCCCAAAGGCGGTGACCAGGCGGAAGTGCCAATAGGCCTCTCCCGGAACCGGCAGGAAGGGCGCCCGATGCCACCAGCCGCGCCGCGAGAGCCGGGCCAAAGCGGTGAGCCCGGGCCACCACAAGGAGGGACGGGGGACCGACCGCCCCCACCACGACCATGGCATCCCGGCCCCACCGAGGCGGTGACACAGCGCGGCCAACCTCAACTGTCGCGTCGTTCAAATCAAGACCCACGCGTCGTCATCACCTTCGCCATCGTCTTCGCCATGGCCGTGGCCGTGGCCATCGCCTTCGACGTGACCATCGCCTCCGCCCTCGTGGTGATGTTCACCCAGCTCCAACCCGACCCAGCCCACCCGGGCCGCCCCGATCAACGGGCCTTCGTCCGCCCAGCCCGCCCGGCACCACGCGTGTGCCGCGGGCAAACTCGAGCCCGCATCGTGCCTCCACTTCCCGTTGGGCCGCCGCAAAGAAGGGCGCGCCAAACCCGAGGGCCACCGAACCGCTCACCACGGCCAACGGGAGGTCGAGCAGGTTGGCCACCGAGGCCACGGCCCGCCCGACCAGCGTGCCCGTCCGCTCCACTACCTCCGGCGGCGCCAGTTCGGCCGGTCGTCCCGTGATGCTCGCCAGTGCCGTTCCCGAAGCTTCAGCCTCCAGACATCCTCGGCCGCCGCAGGCGCAGGGACGACCGTCGGGTTCCACCACCACGTGACCCACGTGCCCGGCATTGCCCAGTCGACCTTGCAACAGCCGGCCGTCCAGCACGATGCCACCGCCGATGCCCGTTGAAACCACCATGGCCAGGAAGTCGCGTCGGCCGGAGGCGGCGCCGATCCAACCTTCGGCCAACGCCAGCGCCTTGGCGTCGTTGTCCACGAAGGTGGCCACACCGGTCAGGTCGCAGAGCCGGGAGCGCAAGGGAAACGCCCGCCACGCGTCGATGTTGAGAGGGGACACCGTTTCGCCTCCCGGGCTCATCGGCCCGCCGCAGCCGGCCCCACACACGACGATCGAGTCGCTCCCACTGACCCCGTTGCGTACGTTCTGCACCAGATCGGCCAGACGGTGCCAGAGGGCTTCACCGTCTCCGGCAGGTTCGCCCTCTTCCCCTGCGGTCGGCACCTGCGCTCGCTCGACCAGGCGGCCCGAAGGATCGACCAATCCGACCGCCATCTTCGTACCGCCGATATCGATGGCCAACGCCAAGCGGCTCATCGGGAACGTGTTTCGGCCAGCGGGAAGAACCCCGCCGGACTCAGGGCTCGCGCCGGTGGAATCGAGTGCGGAACCAATCACGGGCTTCCGTCATGGCGCCCTCAAACCCACTCGATGCGGCGGCGGCCTTCGATTGCTCACCGTCTCTCACCCTGGTCAGGTCGTGCCACCCGGCCCGGCCCATACGGCGCAGGTTGCGCTCGAACACCACGGCGGACCCAAACATGATGACCACGCCGACGAAACCGACGATCACCGACACGCTGTAGAAGCCGACCAGGATGGCCACCCCGACGATGAAAGTGACCGCAGCCCATTTGCAGTACCGGCCGGCGTGCCGGTACACCGACTCGGTGCGGACACGCTCGGCGAATTCGGGATCCTGACGAACCAGGGACTCCTCCAGCTCGGCCAGAATGCGTTGCTCGTGCTCAGAAAGCGGCACAGGACTTTCCCCCCACGTCGTGGCGTATCACCGCGGCCGGAACTCCTGTGTCCACCATGCAGCACCTATGTTTGCATGTGGGCAGGCCGAGAACAACGTCCACTCCAATCTCCGGCGCTTCGTGCCTGGACGTCATCACCATCCGGCAGTTTACGGCGAGCCCGCGGCCGCACGCACGCGGGCGACGATCTTGTAACACCACCGTCGAATTCTGCCCTCAACAGGCCTGACGCCCGCCGGCGCAGCCGCGCCCGGGCCACACGGGCGGCATCTCAGCCACGGCGGGACTTGTACCGCTGGGCCAACATCGCGATCAGGGCACCCAAGAGGCCGGCGATCACGATCACCAGGATCAGCGGGGCCCGTCGCTCGCTGACCCAGAACCTGATCGAGACGGAACCCAGGTTGGCCAGGGCAAACCAAACGAGGGCGACGGCCGCCAAGCCGATGCCGACGAGCCGGACATTCCCCGTCCGCTCGGGCGGGTCATCCGAGCCGACGGGAGATTTCGACTTGTCGCGCACACTGCCCATTGTGGCCTCCGGGGCGCCTCCTTGCGCGTCTTTGACTTGCTCCCTGCCGCCACCGCGCCCGCCAGCTGCTATGAGAGGGGTCCGAAAGGAGCAGCATGGGCACTAACGAAGTACTCACCGGCGCACGGACCATGTGGGAGCTGGTGGAGCGGCGGGCTGACGCATCGCCGGACCAGCCGATGCTCATCGCGGCCGACGGCGAGACCGTCACGTTCGGGGCATTCCGGGACCGGGCCGTCCGGGCGGCGGCCGGCCTCCACGACATGGGCGTGCGCACCGAGTCCGTTGTCTCGTGGCAGCTCCCCACCCGGATCGACACCGTCGTGCTCTCGCTGGCCCTCTCGCGCCTGGGGGCCACCCAGAACCCGATCATCCACCTCTACCGTGAACGTGAGGTGGGCTTCGCCCTCCGGCAGACGGCCGCGTCGCTCTTCATCATCCCGACCGAGTGGCGGGGGATCGATTTTTCCGCCCAGACCGAACGGGCGCTCGAGGGCATGAACCAGCGCCCCCGCATTCTCACCGTCGAGGGAGGTCTCCCCGAGGGTGACCCGTCGACGCTGCCCCCGGCCCCCGCCGGTCAACGGCCCGAAGATGCGCCCATCCGCTGGATCTACTACACCTCAGGATCGACGGCGGACCCCAAAGGCGTGCAGCACACCGACCAGACCCTGATTGCCGGTGGCTGGGGCCTGGCCCGCGCCCTGCAGATGACGCCCGACGATGTCGGCTCGATTGCCTTTCCCTTCGCCCACATCGCCGGGCCCGATTACCTCGTGACGATGCTCTCCTTCGGGTTCCCGGCCATCTTGGTCGAGGCGTTCTCGGCCCCCGACGTCCTTCCGCTCTTTCGCCGGTACGGCGCCACCATGGTGGGAGGCAGCACCGCGTTCTATGTCGCCTACCTGGCCGAGCAGCGCAAGGTCCCGGATCAGCCGATCCTGCCCACGCTCCGTCTCATGTCGGGCGGAGGCGCGGCCAAGCCGCCGGAGGTGCACTACGAGGTGCGCGCCGAGATCGGCGGTCGGGGCGTCGTCCACGGATACGGCATGACCGAGGTGCCGATGATCTCGAACGGCTCGCCCACCGACTCCGACGAACAACTGGCTCAGACCGATGGAAAACCGGTCGAAGGAGCCGATGTGCGCGTCGTCACCCTGGACGGGCGGGTGGCCGGGCCCGACGAAGAGGGGGAGGTCCGAGTACGCGGGCCGATGGTCTTCCATGGGTACACCGACTCCGCCCTCACGGCCGAGGCCTTCGACGCCGACGGATACTTCCGCACGGGCGACCTGGGAAAGCTCAGGGCCGACGGGCATCTCGCCCTGACCGGTCGCCTCAAGGACGTGATCGTGCGCAAAGGAGAGAACATCAGCGCCAAGGAGATCGAGGATCTGCTCTACACCCATCCCATGGTGGTCGAGGTGGCGGTCATCGGTCTGCCCGACGCCACCCGCGGCGAGAGAGTCTGTGCCGTCGTGCAACTGGCCGACGGCGCCGACGGGCTCGAGCTGGTCGACATTGTCGACTTCTGTCGCCGGGCCGGCTTGATGACGCAGAAGATTCCCGAGCAACTCGAGGTGCGCGACGAATGGCCCCGGGCGGGCACCGGCAAGATCGTCAAGAAGAGCCTGCGCGACGAGTACAGCGAGTGAGCCAATTGGACACCGGCTCGGCTCCACCTCCCTCGCGTCTGATCTTTGTCTGCACCGGCAATATCTGCCGCTCCCCCATGGCCGAAGTGATCACCCGGTCATTGGCCGACGCCACGACTCTCGCCGACGGCTCCACCCTGGGGACCAGACTGGTCGTGACGAGCGCCGGGACCGGCCCGTGGCACGAGGGCGAGCCCATGGACCCGCGTACGGACGCGGCCCTGGTCCGGTCCGGTCTGCCCAGTCACCGCCACGTGGCGCACCAGATCTCGGCCGCGCAGCTCGGTCGCTACGACCTGATCGTGGCCCTGGATCGACGTCACCAGCAGACCCTGCGCAGCTTGGGTGCCGACCCCCACCGGCTCTTTCTCTTGCGCGCCTTCGATCCGGCCGCCGGCGCGGCGGCCGACGTGCCCGATCCCTACTACGGCGACGAGGCGGTCTTCGACGAATGCCTCGCCATGATCGCCGCCGCCTGCGCCGGCCTGGTCTCCGAATTGGCCGGCCTCTGGGAGGCCAGCGTCCGGCGTGACGCGTCGGACAACTCCGGCAACCCCGACGAAACAGAGGACGCGGGCAACGCGCACCAGCGGGGGCCATATCCGGCCTCGGCTGATGCTGGCGAAGGTCGTGTGCCATAGTGCCGACGTGGTCTCACGCAGGGTCCGCCAACGGCGCCGACAAGTCACAGTGGTCGGGGTCCTTGTCTTTTTGCTGCTGATCTTCGTGATCTTCTTCTCGGGCGGGGGCAAGAAGGCCACGCCTCCCGCGCCGGCCAAAGCGCACACGACCCAGGCGTTCCCCGCCCATTCGCCCCTCAACCCCGACTGGACCGGCAGTGGGAAACCGGTCACCCTGGCCTTCGGCGGGGACGTGCACTTCGAAGGCACCGTGGGCGCCAGCCTGCAGCAGAACGCGGCCACTGCCCTCGGGACGACGTTCCCGACCCTGTTCTCGGGAGCCCAGCTGAGCATGGTCAACTTCGAGTCGGCCCTGACGGCCGGAACGTGCCCGGAGCCGCAGACCAAGCCCTACATCTTCTTTGCCCCGCCGACGGCGCTCACCGCGCTGCAGCAAGCCGGTGTGACGGTGGCCAGCGATGCCAACGACCATTCGGTGGACTGCGGCCAAGAAGGCCTGAGCCAGGGGCTCACCGCCGTCGCTCAGGCCAAGTACCCCATGCTCGGCATCGGGAGCAACGCGGCGCAGGCATTCGCGCCGTACCGGGCGACGATCAAGGGGCAGCGGGTCGCCATCATCACCGCCACGCAGGTCATCGCCCCCAACCTGGTCACGACCTGGACGGCGACCTCGTCACAAGCCGGGGTGGCATCGGCCATCGACCCGACCCAGCTGGTACAGACCGTCCAGGCGGCGCGGCGTACCTCGGACACGGTCGTCGTCTACCTGCACTGGGGAACCGAGACGGTGACCTGTCCCAACCCGCAACAAGAGCCGCTGGCCCAGCAACTGGTGAAGGCCGGGGCCGACATCGTGGTGGGCTCGGGAACGCACGTGCTCTCCGGCGGTGGGTACCTCGGTGGCGCCTACGTCGACTACGGACTGGGCAACTTCGCCTTCTACGACAGCGCCCCGCCCGAAACCGACAGCGGATCGTTGTTGGTCACCGCCATCGGGCGAAAGATTGTGACCGCCGTCTTCCGCCCGGCCACCGACGTCAATGGGCTGCCCCAACCCCTGACCGGTACGGCCGCCCAAACGGCTGTGGCCAGTTGGGATGCGGCGCGCGGCTGCACCGGCCTCTCGGCCGCCCCGGCCGCCAGCCAAGCCACCGTGGCGGGAGAGACGGCGCCCTTCGTCGCCCCGAGTACCACCACCACAACCACGACGGCTCCGACGACGGCCTCGACGACAGCAACGACGTCGGGGTCGAGCTCGAGCGCGTCATCGACCACAACCACCAGCACCACGACTGCGGGGACGACCACCGCGCCGACCGACAACGCCGGATAGTCCGACCTTCGCGCTTCGTCGCTACTCGGGGAAGAAGCGCGGCAGGTAGTGCCGGTTGGCCGCCAGCAGTTCGTCGGCCAGCTCGGCCGCCAGCGGGTACTGCCCCACCAGAGGATTGGCCAGCAGGGCGCGCACGACCTGATCCCGGCTGCCCGACCGTGCGGCGCCCACGGCCAGGTGCTCGTAGGCCTTGGCATGGTGCACGAGCCCCAACATTTCTGGCGGTAGGGCACGCTGAGGGAGCGGGTGTGCCCCGTCGGCATCGACGACGGCCGGGAGCTCGACCACGGCCTCGTCGGGCAGGCCCGGAATGGCTCCGTCATTTCGCATGTCGACGACCTGGATATCTCCGGTGTCGGCGTGGAGCGAGGCCATGAGGCGAACCGCCGCCAATGAATAGAACGCACCACCCCGGAAGGAAAGGGCCGCCGGCTTGGTCACCAATTTCAGGATTGCGGTACTCGTCGAGCAGCTTCGCCTCCAGCTCGGCCACCACCTCGGCTCGGGACCGATACCCGGGCCGGGACTGCAGCGCCACTTCGGCGTCGTGCTGGTAGTAGTAGTGCACGTAGTAGGACGGCAGGGCCTCGAGCAACCGGAGCGCGGCGATCGGCACCCCGCTCTCGAGCTCGAGTTCGGGACCGTGGTGGTCAAACAACTCGGGCAGGCGGTCGACCGATTCGCCCGAGAGCCGAGCCGAGCGGATCCACGTCAGGTGATTCAGACCGACATGCTCAATTTCGACCGCATCGGGGTCGACGCCGAGGTAGTGGCCGATTCTCCGTTGCGCCCAGATGGCCACGTTGCACAATCCGACCGCGCGGTGGCCTTCATCGAGCAGCGCCTGGGTCACGATGCCGACCGGATTCGTGAAGTCCACGAACCACGCGCCGGGATTGCCCCGCTTGGCCGTCTCTTCGGCCAACTCGAGCACGGTCGGAACCGTGCGCAGGGCCTTGGCCAGCCCGCCCGCCCCGGTGGTCTCCTGCCCCAGGCAGCCGTAGCCGACCGGAAGGGTCTCGTCGACCTGACGTGCCGCCTGCCCGCCGATGCGCAGTTGGACGACCACGAAGTCGGCTCCCTCCAGCGCCTGGTCCCGGTCGCCCGTCGTGCCGAAGGCGCCACCCCACCCGCGCGCCCGCAATATACGTTCGGAGAGGCCCCCGACCGCATCTCGCCGTTCTTCACTGGGATCGAGCAGCACGAGATCGTCGACGACCATGCGATCCTCGTTGTCACACAGACTGTCAACCAGTTCCGGCGTGTAGGTACTGCCCCCTCCCACCACCGCAACTTTTATCCCCACGTCTACTCAACGTACTATCCGACCGTGGCCGAGGACGCTGTGCCAAATCGGGCACCCGGAGAGTTAGCCCCGCTCCCGGCTGTCCTGGCCCTCGATGGCGGCGCGTCAAAGACCGACGCCGTCCTCGTCTCGCGACAGGGCGACGTCCTGGGACGGTCCAGCACCGGACCGAGCAACCATCAGATGGTTGGTCTCGATGCGGCAGTCGACGCCTTGGGTGAGGCCATCGCGGGAGCCGTCGCCGACGCCGGGATCGCCGATCCACCGTTCCCCCTCTGCGACCTCGGCGTGTACTGCCTGGCTGGGATCGACCTTGCCGTGGACGAGGCGCGACTGGCTCCGGCCATAGCGCACCGCGGCTGGACGGGGACGGATCTCCTCCGCAACGACACCTTCGCCGTGTCGCGAGCCGGGACGTCTTTGGCTTGGGGCATCGGGGTCGTGTGCGGTACCGGGATGAACTGTGCCGGTGTTGGGCCGGACGGAGCGTCGGTCCGCTTCCCCGCCCTGGCCGAACTCTCCGGTGACTTCGCACCGGGTGGCGCATGGCTGGGCGTCCGTGCACTGGGGTTGGCCCTGCGCGCTTCGGACGGGCGAGGCGGACCGACGCTGTTGCGCTCACGCGTGCCCGGGTACTTCGACCTGCCCGATGCAGAGGCCGTGCTGAGCGCCGTCTACACCGGGGATCTCGCGTACGGGCGACTCTTCGAGCTCGCCTCCGTCCTGCTCACGGCGGCGTCGGACGGCGACCGACCGGCGCGCCAAGCGGCCGACTTCTTGGCCGACGAGGTGGTCGCCTTCGTCGTTGCGGCCGCCACTCGACTCGGAGTCACGGACCAGGCGGTGGAGGTGGTCCTCGGTGGGGGGATCTTCAAGACGGACGACGCCGGTTTTCACACCCGGGTGGCCGAAGGCATTCATGCCGTCGCACCTCGAGCTGTCCTACGGCACCTGACCGCCCCGCCGGTTCTCGGCGCCGCCCTCCTCGGCCTCGATGTCCTGGGCGCCGACGATGAGGCCAAGGAAAGACTCCGAGCCGCACTGTCGTGACCATCGCCATTGCCCATCGCGGCGACCCGGTTGGCCAACGCGAGAACACGCTGCCGGCCTTCGAGTCAGCCGTACACCAGGGCGCCGACATGGTAGAGCTCGATCTTCGTCGCACTCGAGACGGGGTGATCGTGGTGCTGCACGATCCGACCTTGCTCCGCCTCTGGGGTATTGACCGGGCCGTCGGGGACCTGGACCTGGCCCAGATACGAGAGGTCGGAGCGGGCGATGTGCGCGTCCCGACACTCCGAGAGGTCCTTGACCAGTTCACCATCCCGTTCATGGTCGACTTCACCGGCGACGAGGTCGTGGAAGGCGCTCTGGGCGCCGTCCGGGAGGCCAACGCCATGGATCGCTCGCTGTTCGTCACCGGCCATGTCGGCGCCCTCCGAGCCTTGCGCGCCTTGGCCCCCGAAGCCCGGATCGGCCTCACGTGGATCGAGCGCGGATCTCCTCCACCATCGCTCCTGTGCGAGCTCGGGGCGGAATTCTGGAATCCGTATTTCCGCTTGGCCACCCCGGCGCGCGTTGCCGCCGTGCACGATCTCGGAATCAAGGTCTCGACCTGGACGGTGGACGAACCCCGTCACATGGCCCGGGTGGCCAAAGCGGGGGTGGACGCCATCGTCAGCAACCGGATCGCCCAACTCCGCCGGTTTCTCTCCCCGCCTGAATCCGCCCGTCGATAGCCCCTGAGGGGCAAGTCGAATCGGCCACGACCGCCCACCGGCCGCTCTTCTTGTCAGCTCAGCGTCGGAATCAACGCGCCGTGGGTGGCCCCCCAGGGATCGGGTGATTGAGCGGGGCGGTCGATCGTTCGACTTGGTCGTCCAAGCTCGCCAACACTCGGATCTCGCTTTGCCCGGCTCCCTGCCCGTCGGGACGCGACAATTCCACTCCCCAAGCCCGCAGGACGGACGGTGGCGCGGTCAGCACCCAGAGGCCGTTGTCTCCGCCTATCCATCGCTCCTGGTGACTTTCGCTTCGTCGGGCCACCTGGTCGGCGCGCTGGCCGAATGCCGCCGGGTCGTCGAGCGCCTGATCGAGTCCCCGAGTCTGGAGCACCACGGTCCCGTCCGAGGGTCGTCGCCAATGGAAGCTGGGAATGCAAATCGGCCAGGGCGGCGCCGCTCAACGATCCCAGGGCGCTATTGACGATCACGATGGGCGATGACTCGTCGGCACGGACGGGATTCGGAACCAAAAAGTGCGAATCGATGACGGTGACGGTGCGCTCGTGCCGCTGATACGCCATCGCCCAACACAGGCGAGCCAGGAGCTGGGCTCCGACGGGGTCGGTGAGGATTTGGCACGTCGCACCATCTCGATTCGTGGCGAATCTCGAAGGCACGTTTGGTCGCGGCGACAGGACCGTATGCGCACGTCCATCGAGACGGACTGACCGCCGGTGCACTTTCAGGCGTTCCTGGGCTGGACCCATGACGCTTGAATCCTCGCGTAGAACCGACGGTCGCCTACGCCCACCCGATTGTCGGCAGCTCGTGGGCTAACTCCCCCGGCTCCCCGTCGCCGCCAGCGGCGGACGGGGCAGGGCGTCGGCCACCAGTCGCTCATCATCGGCCAGGAGGGAGCCGGCCAGCTCCTTGACCATCTCGACGACCTCGGGATGCTCCTGGAGATTCCAGCCTTCGAGGAGCTCGGTCAATCCACTTCGGCGGGCTTCGGTCAATCGATCGATGGCCGCCACCCCGACCGGTGTCAAGACCAGGTCGCACTCGGTGCCCCGGGTCACTTCGGTGATCATGCCGGCTTCGAGCAGGCCGGCGATCCCCGGCTCGAGGATCTCGCGGTCGACTTTCAGCCGGGCGGCCACCTCACCCACGGTGGAGGCCGGGCGGTCAGCCAGGCGGTAGAGCAACCAGCATGAACGAGGCGGCAGGTCGATACCGGCCCGGTGCGCCAGGGTCTGGTAGAGCTCACTACGGTTCTCCCGGCTCGACAAGCGCTCCAGGGCCAACTGAATCTCCTGCAGGGAGGTCCTCGGGTCGGGGACCCCGAAGGCCTCGCCGGTATCCACCGTCTGGACTGTCTTGCGCAGCTCGAGTTCGGGCAGCAGCCAACTGAGCAAGAAGGCCACGAAGGCGATCGGCACCGCCACCAGGAAGACGGTCTGCACCGAATCGGTGATGGCCGCCAGGACCTTCTGGTAGATCTCCGGCGCAACGCGTTGCAGCTCCTGGAGCACCGACGGATCTTGCGTCTGCAGGTTGAGGTTGGACCGGGCACCGTGGAGCGAGGCCAGCGTGGGCGCCAGATTGCTCCGCAAGACATTGGCGTAGATGGCCCCGAAGACGGCGGTCCCAAATGAGCCACCGATCATGCGGAAGAAGGTGGCGCTGCTGGTGGCCACCCCGAGGTCCTTGTAGGAGACGGCGTTCTGGACGGCCACGACCAACACCTGCATGATCAGCCCCAAGCCGGCACCGAAGATGAGCATGTACCCCGCCATGACCCAGGCTCCGGTGGTCTGGCCGATGAGCGACATCAGATAGGCGCCCAGCGTCATCATGGCGGTACCCACGATGGGAAAGATCTTGTAGCGACCCCAACGAGTGACCAGTCGCCCGGACACGACGGACGCCGCCAGCATGCCGCCCATAAGGGGCAGGATGCGCAAGCCCGAGGAGGTCGGGCTCACGCCCTTCACGTCCTGCAGGAAGAGCGGGAGAAAGGTCAAGGCGCCGAACATGGCAAAGCCCATGACGAAACCGATGGCGCTGGCCGCCGAGAACACGCGAAACCGGAAGAGCCTGAGGGGGATCACGGGCTCCTGGGCCCGGTGCTCGACCAGGAGGAAGAGGAACGCGCTCGCCACTCCCGAGACCAGCAGGGCCAGGCTTTGCAGCGACCCCCAGGCCCAGGAGATGCCGCCGAGGCTGGCGAAGAGGATCAACAGGGTGGCCGATGCCGACAGGACAAATGTGCCCAGGTAGTCGATGGCGTGATGGACCCGCCGCAACGTTCCGGGAAGGGCTGCCCCGGTGACGAACAGGGCCAGGATCCCGAGGGGCAGATTGATATAGAACACCCAGCGCCACGTGAGGTAGGTCACGCAGAGCCCGCCGATGAGCGGGCCGATCACCGTGGCCACGGCGAACATGGCTCCGAAGAGGCCCATGTAGCGACCCCGCTCCCGAGGAGAGACCACGTCGCCGATGATCGTCTGGGCACCCACCATGAGCCCGCCGCCCCCGAGACCCTGCACGGCGCGGAAGAGGATCAACTCATTCATGGTGTGGCTGAAGCCGGCCAGGGCCGACCCGACAATGAAGATGACGATGGCGGCCTGGAAGAAGAACTTGCGCCCGAACTGGTCGCCGAGCTTTCCCCACAAGGGCGTGGACACGGTCGAGGCCAGGAGGTAGGCCGTGACCACCCAGGCGAGGTGCGAGCCGCCATGGAGGTCCCCCACAATGGTGGGAAGCGCGGTGGAGACAATGGTCTGGTCGAGTGCGGCCAGCAGCATGCCGAGCAGGAGGGCACCGAGAATGAACCACAGGCGACGCTTGGTGATCTCCTCCACAGCCGGTGGCGCCTCGATCGTCATACCGACCTCCTCTCGTTCCTCATGCTCCTCAGAATCCTCATGCAATCTCCTCAGCCAAGATGGCCAGGCCCTCCATCACGATGCGAGCCCTCTCGCGGCCCATGCGCTCCATGGCTCGGCGCAACGGCACCAGCCGTGCGTTGAGGACCTCTTGGCTGTCCTTCAGAAACGCCGGAGCGACGGTGATCACGGTCCGCCGGCGATCCGAGGTGTCTTCGCGCCGTTCGATCAGCCCGGCGTCGGCCAATTGCGTTGTCACCAGGCTGGCCGTCGTGGTGGCGCAACCCTCCCGTTGGGCCAACTGGGACACCGAGAGCGGGCCGTGCATGGCCACGATGGCAAAGGCCGTCAGGTGGCGAGGGGCCAGGACGCCCTCGTCCATGAGGATGCGCAAACGACCGGACATCTCTTCGTTGTGCTTGGCGCTGCGGGCCAGGCGAGTGAAGGCCAGCAGGAGATCAAAGGCCTCCTCGTCCACCTCGATTTCCGGCGGAGTCGGGCGATCGGTCCGACCGGGCGCGGCAATGGGGAGCGAGAGGAGCGTGCTGTCCGTCACAATGCATTCATCATAGAACTATGTTGAATCAAATGCAACGTGCGTGCGCCGGACATACCACGATGGTGTGGTGAAGCAGCAGCAGGCCCCGCCTCCGCCCTGGCATCCACTGGCCTGGGCCGACGCGCTCACGCAGTTTGGCCGCACCGAAGCGGCCGGAGGCCTCGTCCTGACCGTGGCACTCGCGGTGGCCCTGGTGTGGGCCAACCTCGATACCCACTCCTACGCCGCCGTCTGGTCGCATCTCGTGACCAGCAGGCCGGAACCGGTCCCGAACTCCTTGCACACGGTGGTCGATGGCATCGACAACGGACTGATGACGATCTTCTTCCTGGCCGTCGGTCTCGAGATCGGACGGGAGGTGGCCGAAGGGTCGCTGAGGGACCGCCGAAACGCCCTCCTGCCGGTGGTCGCCGCGCTCGGCGGGATGCTCGGCGCGGCACTCGATCTACCTCATCATGTCGGTCCTGCTCCATCCGCGTGGTGGCATCGCCCAGGGTTGGGGCGTCCCGATGGCCACCGATGTGGCATTCACCCTGGGGGCCATTGCCCTGCTCGGTCGCCGAGTGCCCCAGCCCCTGCGGATCTTCGTCCTGGCCCTGGCGGTGGCCGACGACGTCGCCTCCGTCGTCGTCCTGGCCTTTGTGGGTTCGACCAAGATCCAGCCGCTGTGGCTCATCGGCGCGCTGGCTGCGCTCGGTGCCCTTTGGCTTCTCCGCCGTCGCATACGTCATGCCTGGTGGCCCTATGTGGTGGCCGCCGTCGGCATCTGGTACCTCTTCGTGCGAGCGGGGGTCGAACCCACCTTGGCCGGCGCCTTCATCGGGATCCTGGTGCCGGTGGCGGGCGGCGCCCGGGCCGGCCACCGACTCGAACAACCGGTGCACCTCCTGTCGAGCTATGTCGTGCTGCCCCTGTTCGTCCTGGCCAACGCCGGCGTCGTCCTCACTGGCGCGGTGTGGCATTCCTCGGGTGGAACCTCGGTGATCGCCTCGATCTTCGCGGCACGGACCTTGGGCAAGGCCCTGGGCATCACCGTCGGCGTCATGGTGGCCGTGCGATTCGGCCTCTCCAACCTGCCTCAGGGAACCACCTGGCGCCACATGGTCGGTGTGAGCCTCCTC
This sequence comes from uncultured Acidimicrobiaceae bacterium, assembly GCA_963821755.1. GTDB lineage: Bacteria > Actinomycetota > Acidimicrobiia > Acidimicrobiales > RAAP-2 > Bog-473. The sequence goes on along the minus strand of CAWGEX010000003.1, from coordinate 221,371 downwards.
TGCGGCATGGGTCTCACCGTCGCCCTCCTTTTCGCCCATGCGGTTTTCGGTTCCTCACCACTGCTGTATTCAGGGGCGCAGATCGGCCTGCTCCTGGGCACGTTGGGAGCCGGACTGCTCGGAGCGACCGTTCTGCTCGCCTCACGTCTCGGCGCACGACGCCCCGCCGAAGGTCGGGACGAAACGCCACGATTGGGTGCGGTCCGCGCTACGGTCCCGGCGGCGGATACACCAGCGGATACACCACCAGCGCCCATTGGTGGCCACGAGAGTTCGAAAGAAGGCTGATCTGATGCGCACGCGACTCACCGAGCTCCTCGGCATTGAGCACCCCGTCATGCTGGCCGGCATGGGCGGCGTGTCGTACTCCGCACTCGCCACCGCGGTCTCCGAAGCCGGCGGCTTCGGGTGCCTCGGCGCCTCGACCATGGGCAACGAAAAGATGGTGGCGGAGATTTCGGCCGTCCGCGGTGCGACCGACAAGCCCTTCGGGGTCGACCTTCTCACCGCCATGCCGGGAGGAATGAGCGAGCAGGTGCAGCTCATCATCGAGGGCGGCGCCAAGGCGTTCGTGGCCGGGCTCGGCGTGCCCACTGAGGTGGTGGACCAGTGCCACCGCAGCGATGTGGTGGTGGTCAGCATGTGCGGCAAGGTGGACCACGCCGTGCGGGCGGTCGAGGCCGGCTGCGATCTGGTCGTGGCGCAGGGCACCGAAGCCGGTGGGCACACCGGCCAAGTGGCGTCCTTCCCGCTCATACCCCAGATCGTCGACGCCGTCGGCGCACGCGTCCCCGTCGTGGCGGCCGGGGGTATCTTCGACGGCCGCGGCTTGGCCGCCGCGCTGGCATTGGGAGCGGACGGCGTCTGGGTGGGCACTCGCTTCATTGCCACCCCTGAAGCGCGTGGCGTGCTCGGGTACAAGGAAAAACTGCTCTCGAGCCGGGAGGACCAGACCACGGTCAGCCGCGCCTACTCAGGCAAGACCATGCGCGTGGTGCGAAACACCTACACCGACCACTTCGCCGCCCATCCCGAGGAGCTGAAGAAGTTCCCCGAGCAACTGGGCCTGGCCTACAGCTCTGGGGTGATGCACCTGGGCGGCGACTCCTATACCGACGGCGTCGATGTGGACAAGGAGTGCTACCCCGCCGGTCAGGGCGTGGGCGGCATCACCGAACTCGTCCCCGCCGGTGAGCTGGTCCGTCGTTTTGTGGCCGAGGCCGAAGCGGCTCTCGACCGCCTGCCGGCCTTGCGTTGATCGTCGGGCCCGCCATCGAGGGCCGTCAACCTGCCGCATGGCCACCCGTTCCTGGTGTTGCACGAGGTCAACCGGTTTGCGTACGCGCTCGGTGCTGGCCGGGTACTGCTCCAATAGCGCCGGCGGTCTGATTGGTCGGGCCACCATGTTGCCACCGCAGTTCGGGCACACCCCGAGGAGCACGGTGTCGACACACGCCGCACAGAACGTGCACTCAAAGCTGCAGATGCGGGCCTCTTCCGAGTCAGCAGGGAGGTCGACGTCACAGTGCTCGCAGTTCGGCTTGAGCGCTAGCACCGAACTTCAATTCTCCCGACGCCGGGAAGCCCGACCGGACAGGACACGCCGGTCAACCGCTGCCATGGAACCCGCTGCTTAGGCACAATCCTCACGCTACTTCCCGACCAGACGCGGCACCTTTCACATAGGAGCTCCTTGGCCGCGGAGGGCTGGGCGCAACGGATGCAGCCAATCACCCAGTTTGCGCGCAGGTTGAGCACCATTTGAACTGTCCCTCGAACGTCCCATGACGACCCCTCGGTCCGGCGCGGCACGCGGCGCGCGTCCTCATTCCAACTAGTGGGACGGGGAGCGAACGAAACGCGGACACACGGATCGTAAAACTTATGGATGAGGACATGTCGGACTGTCCAATCCTCAAGAGACGCGCCTTAACGTCGTCGGACTCGTGCGGCGCAATGCGTAAGGGCCTGGCCGTGTTGGGTCTCTCACTCATTGGAGTGATGACATTTGATTTGGTGGGCGCCGGGGCTACCACGCCCAACCCAACCATCACCTCAACGGTGAACTGTGGCATTGGCACCACATGCACGGCCACCTACACCATCTTCAATACCGGTGCTCTGCCTTTGGCGTTCGCAGTCCTCTATGCGTACGGTCCCACACCCGCTGGCAGCACGGTCAACAACCTTCCAGCCTGGATCCCACCCCACAGCGCATCAGCGTTCACAGTGACCGGCATTGCTCGTTCGGCGAAGACCTATTCCATTGACATTCTGGTCGGCCATACCACGGGTAAAGAGTTCACTGATCTGCCGGGTGGTGGGAACATGCCAGGCGACCCAGGCGAGTCCCGGCGACCCATCGCAGACATCACTCTCGCTGCTCGCTTTTACCGGAGCCGATCTTGGTGCTCTTGTTATCGCCGGGGCCGCACTCATCGGTGGTGGTTGGTTACTCGTGCGGACCTCACACCGTCGTCGGCGGCGTGATGCGGTAGGTCGGGTGCGGCCGGGTGTACGGTCGACACCATGAGCACCAGATGGGAGCGGTTCAAGCTGTGGGTGGCCCGCCGGATCTCCAAAAGACGGTGACCTGAGTCCGTCAGCCGGGAGCGCCGTGCGCCAGATGGACGTCTTGGAGGGCTTGCAGCCAAGCAGGGCGAGGTTGCCGCAGTACGCGCTCACGTTGTTGTCGACATAGACCTGGGCCACCGTCGCGCCTCACAGCTCACAGGGACGGCGCAGTCCTCCTCTTGCCGTGCCACGCCGAGCCCGGCGCCTGATCTGTCTTGGAGAGCTCGTACGTTGACCGCGGCGTTGGTCAGGAGCCAGGTAGTTGCACTCCGGTTCCGCCCAGCCCGCAGTACCCCCCGGGATTGGCCTCGAGGTATTGCTGGTGGTACGGCTCGGCGTAATAGAAGGAGCCGGCCGGTGCGATCTCGGTGGTGATGGCGCCATAGCGCGCCTCGTTGAGCGACTCCTGAAATCGCGCCGCCAAGGCCGCCGCCGTGGACGCTTGTTCCGGTGAAGTTGTATAGATGGCCGAGCGGTACTGCGTGCCCACGTCGTTGCCCTGACGCATGCCCTGAGTGGGATTGTGTCCCTCGAAGAAGACGCTGAGCAGAGACTCGTAGCTGGTGACGGCCGGATCGAAGACGACCAGCACCGCTTCGGTGTGGCCGGTCCGGCCACTGCACACCTCGCGGTACGTCGGGTTGGGAGTGATCCCACCGGCGTAACCCACCGCCGTGGCGTACACGCCCGGCAAGGACCAGAACATCCGCTCGGCGCCCCAAAAGCAGCCCATCGCGAACAGGGCTTGTTCCATGCCCTCGGGAAAGGGTGGGGTGATGGGTGTCCCGAGCACGAGATGCCTGGCCGTGATCTCCATGGGCTCGATGCGACCGGGCAGGGCCCGGTCGGCCCCGACCATGGCTTTCTTGCGCGATGTGAACAGGCCCACTTCGCCTCCCGGAGTCGTGATCGATCGGCATGGCGGCGGAGCATCTCGCCTCGCTGCGCTCGACCCAGTATGGGCCTGCTGCACTGGAAATTCGTGCGCGCACCGCTCTTTTCTTCCAGTTCCGCGTGACATCGCTGGTATGTTGTGATATATCATTAGTGTTCACATTCGGTGCCAGAACGCAGCGGGATCGGATTGGATGCCGCGGGCCGATGCCGGCCACGCCGGTGGACTCCGGCTCGTGAGCAGCCGCGAAGCAGCGCTCACGCTCCGCATTCCACCGTTTTGGCACAACAAACCACACAGAAAAGGAGTCTCCCGATGGGACACGAAGGACATCACGATCATGAATCACCCCGGGGCCCTCGCGGCATGCGAGGTCCCCAGGGCCGCCACGGTGAGCCGTGGGGCGGCCGAGGCGGCCGCGGCCGATGGGGCGGCGAACGGGGCGGATGGGGCGGCGGCCGGCGCATGCGCCGGGGCGACATCAGGCGGGCGATCCTCTCCGCCCTCAAGGACAATCCGGCTCACGGGTACGAGGTCATGCACCGGCTGGAGGAAATGAGTGGCGGACTGTGGCGCCCGAGCCCCGGCTCGGTCTACCCGCACCTCCAGATGCTCGAGGACGAAGGGATGGTGCAGTCCGCCGAGGTCGACGGTACCCGCATCTTCACGCTGACCGAGAAGGGGGTGGCCGAGGCGGCCAACGACGAGCCTCTGCCCTGGCAATCCGGCGCTGAGAACGACGACCAGATCCGCTCGCTGCGGCTTTCGGTGACCCAACTGATGAGCGCGGCCAAGCAACTCTCCGGTGCCGGGGAATCGGCGCAGGTCGAGCGGGGCATCGCCGTGATCAAGAAGGCTCGCCAGGAGCTGTACCAAATTCTGGCGGAAGACTGAGCGATTGGACGGTACTGTGCAACGGAACGCCATGACGACCTCAACGACCGCCACCGCAACTACTGAGCACATCGATGAGGGACACACCACGATCATCGAGACGGTTGATTTGACCAAGACGTACCCGGGGACCGACTTCCGGGCGGTGGACGAGCTCAACCTGCGTGTCGGGACTGGGGAGGTTTTCGGCCTCCTCGGTCCCAATGGCGCCGGCAAGACGACAACGGTCGGCGTCCTCACCACCCGGGTCATCCCGTCGGGAGGACAGGCCTTCGTCGGGGGAATCGATGTCGTGGTCCATCCCACGCTGGCCAAGCAACTGATCGGCGTGGTGTCGCAACAGAACACCCTCGATCGTCAACTGACGCCCTGGGAGAACCTGTATTTCCATGGACGCCTGTTCGGCATGGGGACGCGGGAGTGCAAGCAGACAGCCGATGAACTCCTCGAGCGCTTCCAGCTCACCCGTTTCGCCAAAGCATCGGTCTATGCCCTCTCTGGTGGCATGGCCCAACGCCTCATGGTGGCTCGGGCCATCTTCCATCGTCCGGCCGTCCTCTTCCTCGACGAGCCCACTGCCGGACTCGACCCTCAGGGTCGGCTGGCCCTGTGGGACCTCCTGCGAGATCTGAACGCCGACGGACAAACGATCATGCTCACCACCCACTACATGGAGGAAGCCGACAAACTGTGCGGTCGGGTCGCCATCATGGACCACGGCAAGATCCTCGCCCTCGACACGCCGTCCGCCCTCAAGCAAAGCGTGGGCGCGGACACCATCGTCACGGTCAAGGCCGAAGGTGATCCTGACGCCCTGGCCGACAACTTCACCCGGCGGATCGATGGCGTCACGCGAACGAGGACGGTACCCGGTGGCGTGGAGCTCCATCTGCAGGGCTCGGACCGCTTGGTACCCAGGGTGGTGGAGGCGGCCGAATCGGGGGGCTTTTCCCTGGCCGACCTCTCGGTGGCCGAGCCCACCCTTGAGACAGTGTTCATCGGACTGACCGGAAAGGACCTTCGCGACTGATGTCGGCCACCACTTCGGATCCCCGAACCACTCAAAGTTTCGGAGGCGTGTCGCCGCATCACGTATCGCTCACCCCGACCCGCTCCGCCACCGCGGCCAGTTGGACCGCTCTCGGCGCCCTCATCGTGCGCGACCTGGTGGTGCTGCGGAAACACCTGGTCGAATTCACCGTCCGAACTCTGGTCCAACCATTCCTTCTCTGCTTCGTGTTTCTCTATGTCTTCCCGAAGATCGGTCAGGGCATCGGTGCGGCCAGCGGGATCCCCGGGGCGGAGTCGGCCTTCGCCACCGTCCTGGTTCCCGGTGTGGTGGGCCTCTCCATCATGTTCCAGGGCATTCAGGCCGTCGCCATGCAGTTGGCGCAGGAATTCGGATTCACCCGAGAGATCGAGGACCGGGTGCAGGCTCCCTGTCCGATCTGGCTGGTAGCCATTTCGAAAGTCATCTCCGGGGGTGCCCAGGGGTTGATCTCGGCCATCATCGTGCTCCCCATTGCGTCGGTTGTCCATGCCGCCGGCGTCGAGGCCCAGATCAATCTGCACTGGCTCATCATCGTGACCATGGTGCCACTGGCCTGTCTGGCCATGACCTCGCTGGGCCTGCTGCTCGGCACCAGCTTCGAACCGCGCAACCTCGGGCTGATGTTCGGCTTCATCGTGTTGCCCATCACCTTCCTCGGCGGTACCTACTACGAGTGGACCCGGCTGTCCCCCGTCGCAGTCGGGGGCTTCCATTGGCTCCAGGCCATCGTCCTGATCAATCCACTGATCTACGTCAACGAGGGCATGCGCGCCGCGTTCACCAACGCGCCCCACATGCACCTGTACGTGATCTATCCGGCGTTGTTGGCGTTCAGCGCCCTCTTCCTGACGCTCGGCTTGCGCAACTTCCGCCGCAAGGTCCTGGCGTAGTCAGCCCTTACCCTCTCCAGCCGGTTCCCGGCCGGCCCGGATGGTTCAAAGAATTCGTAGAGCATCGGGATCGGCTCGCTCCGCTCGGGTGAACGCACGCAGCGCGGTCCGATCGCCGAGTTGGGCCCGAGCCAGCTCGAGGCAGAGTTCGAGACATACCTCGACCGCGGCCGGTGGGGGGTCGGGTGCGTCACACCCTTTCACGCTGGCTACGAGGTCGTCGCCGTGCACCACCACTTCGAGGACTCGCGTCCTGAGGTAGTCCCGCAGGGAAACCACCCCACCGGCAATCCGCACGACCGAAACGGCACGGTTCGCCGGGATCGTGGGGAGCTGCACCGCCAGAGTGGACCGGGCGCTCCGACACGACTCCAGAAGCGCCGCCTGACCCTCGAGAGCCACCTCTTCGGCGCCCGCCCGGAGCACGGCAAAGAGGGGGTCGTCATCGTCCGGTTGGGCCATCCGGTTCGGTCCGCAGAAGTCGACCAAGGTCACGGGGTGCCCGTCCGCCGGTTCGGGCTCTTGCAGAACCTGTATCAAACGGACGACGCCACCATGGACGGCATGGGCCGCCATGCCCCCGATGCTGTAGCGGGCGACCGCGCTGGGTTGCTCCCAGGCCGTGAGCCAATTTCAGCGCCGCCCAACACTTCGATGAGCCAATCCGCCGCGTCGAGATAGGTGCCGATCTCGTGCGGTTCGAGGACAGTCTCACTCCTCATGCCCTCGTGCTCCTCGTGCCCCTCATGCCCCTCATGCGACGCCAGCCGTGACCCGGTGGCTCGCCGATCCGGGACAGAGCGCGGCGGGCGTGGTCGGACCGGGGTCCGACGTCGGCGGGGTGGCGAAGTAGTAGATCAAAATGGAACCTCCGAGGGTGCGCACCGGACAGTAGCCACGCAACCAGGCCAAGGGTGCGCTCGCACCGGTGAGGTCGGTGGCCGACGCCGCCACCCATCCGGAAATCCCTGTGGGCGCCACCCCCAGGAGCGGGCGGGCCCCCGGTACATCCCCCACCGTCACTCCCCGGGGACCGAAGTAGGCCACCCGGGGATGCCGCCCCCGACTCCACGAAACGAGAAGCCCGAAGTCCTGACCCCAGTCGACATTTGAGTTGGTCGCCACCCGGTAGCCGGGTGTGAAAGGGGGCGCCGTCCAGGCCAACGAGGCGGGGTAGGAGAAGGCAGTCAACAGGCCCGCGGCCAGGAACACCGCCCCGAGCCCGACGGCCATCATCTTCCGGCGGACCACCAAGGCCAAGGGTGCGGCGGCGACGGTCCACAGGGCGATTGACGGCAAGAGGTAGCGCACGCCCAGCGTGCGCGGGTTGGGCAGTTCGAAGACAAAGAGGATCCCCGCCGGAACGATCACCGCCACCAGCGTCTGGCGCCAGGTCGAACGGGCCACCACCCCGGATCGGACCAAGCCGACCAGGACCAACGGGCCGGCCACGAGCAGGACCACGATGGGCGTCGACAACTTGACCAGCAGCGTCGCCGGCCAGAACCACACATTGGCTCCCGACCACGCCGTGCCCAGCAAGAAGCCCGGTGACGCTGCCGTGTCGTGGGTGGCCAGATATCTCAATCCCTGGACGTAGGGCTCTGGAAGGATCGGCCACGAGTGCAGCACGATGCTCGGGTCGAGGGCGAGGTACACGGCCCAGACCACCACCCAGGCCACTCCGACCATCAGCCCCGCGGCCAGCCACGCTGCCCGACCCGTCTGCCCGGCTCGCCGAGCCGCCACCAGCACGACCACCGTGGCCAGCGCTCCCAATAACAGACCCGTTGACTGCGCCGAGACCGCGGCACCGCAGGCGGCGCCGAGCCAGAGCAGTGACGATCGATCGCGGCGGCGCAGCCATCGCACCAGCGTCAGCGACACCAACACCGTCGTCAGAGCGAAGGGGAGGTCCACACCGTCGATGTGGGCGAGACCGAGGACCAAAGGGTCGAGCAACCACAGCAACGCCGCAACCACCCCGGCCCACGCACCGAAAAGAAGCGAGGCCAAGGCATAGAGGGCCAGGGCGAGGAGCGCGCACTCAATCAGGGGGACGAGGCGGGAGGCCACCGTGACCCGATGCAGGGTGCCCGCGCCAATTTGGGCCCGCACGAATCGCGCGCTGTAGGAGCGCTCGTTGTTGGTGTTCCAGTGCCCATCACCGGGTACGACCGGGCCGACGGCCAGGACGGGAAGGGCGGCGAGCACCTTGAAGAGCGGTGGATGTTCGGCATTGTCCGCGACGTCATGGTGCAGGACCGCGACCAATCCCGCCGACACGTAGACGGGCTCATCGAAGGTGGGCGAGTCGTGCCAGGCCTCGAAGCCACCCAGTACCAGGAAGGCGACGATGGCAACCCACACCAGCGGCAATCCCAGATGGCGACGGTCCGGCCTCGAAGCCTGTGTCGGGGCGCCGGTTGCCTGGTCGTCCAACAACACCTGGTCAGCCTTCCTTTCCTGAGCCATCCTCGGCAGAAAGGCCGGCTAGGAATTAAGATCGTCACACATTTGTAACAGACCATGCCGCCATGTGGATTGGTTCGAGTGAACGTTCGGGCGGCGAGGCAGCGTGCTCTACTGACGGCACCCTAATGATGGACATCATTCCGCTCACATGACGACAACCGATGACCAGCGAGATGTCGCCCGACCGGAGGGTAGGCCCACCGCCGTAGACGTACTCGAGGAACGCGCCACACTCGACCAACGGACCACGGTCCCTCAAGCCCGACATCGACCCCCGGGCCGGCTTTCCGACCACTGGAGTGACCGGGGCCGGCGTCGGGTCCTGGTGGGCTGGTCGGTCCTGGTCGCCAGCCTGGTGATCTACTACTTCGTGGCCGGCATCCCGTGGTCGCTCGACTGGGTCTTCGTCTACGTGACGGGGGGCATCGTCATCTCCAGCCTGGGGAGTGGCGTGAGGTGGAAACGACTCGTGATCGAGTGGCTACCCCTCTTTCTGGTCCTGTACGTCTATGGCTTTTTGCGTGACTACGCCAACCACCCGCTGTGGCGACCGTTTGTCAAGCCACAGGCGTGGTTCGACGCCCATGTCTTCGGGGGCCTGTCCCCCACGGTGCAGCTCCAGCGATGGCTCTACAGTCCGGGCCTCCATTTTTGGGACTACCTGGTGTGGGGTTGTTACATGAGCCACTTTTTCGCCTCATTCATCATTGCCGGGGTGCTCTGGAAGACGAACTACCCGAAGTTCCGGCGGTTCGTCCCGCTCTTCGTCGGACTGACCTTTCTGGGCTACTGCACCTACGTGCTGTACCCCGCCATGCCTCCATGGATGGCCGGTGACGCGTCGAGCCCCTACCACTTCCACTACCTCCCCCATGTCACCCGCATCATCCCCGTGGTACTCGATCACCTGCACTTTCATACCGGGGCAGCCGTCTTTACCGGCGGGACCAACTACGACAACAACGTGGCGGCCATGCCCTCGTTGCACGGGGCCTACCCCATGCTCATCTGCCTCTTCTTCTGGAAGGGCTCGAGCGTCCGCAAGCGCGTCCTCCTGGCCGCCTACCCGATCGCCATGGCCTTCACGCTCGTCTACACGGGCGAGCACTTCGTCATCGACATTTTCATTGGCTGGCTCTACGCCGCCGTCACCTTCTACTTCGGCTCCCAACTGCTCAACCGATGGGAAGCCAGGCGTCGGCGCAAAGGCCTGGACTCGAACGGCCCCTGGACCAGCGGGATCGGGGAGAAGCCGTCATCGACCGTCGGGGGGACGACGGCCCGACCGAGCGAACCGGTATCGGTCGGAGCCTGAATCGGCCTCCGATCCCGCCGGAAGCGAGATCGGGCGCGGGTGCCGGCCACGGGCCGGCTACGTGAACGTCAGGGCATTGACCGCGTGGAGGATCAGGAACACCAATGCGGCGATCGGAGTCAGCGCCGCCACGACGACCCCTGCACCGGCCACGAGGCGGGCCACGATGTTCGGACGCCTGGGTGCACACTTCGTGACCTCCGACACCTCGCTTACCGCGAGCCCACCAGGTTGGCGGGACGGCCCATCCCGCTCAGGGCGCCGTTCGGGGAGACCTCCGCGGACCCCCTCAGGAGCCGCGGCCGCCGTGCCTGCGGCCCCGAGCCTTGACCTTGGTGGTTGAACTCCGGTGCTCATACGACTCGCTTCGTGATCTGGAGAGAGTCACCGGGGTCTGGGGCAACGGGTCTAGGCACCAAATCTAGCATCGCGGCAGGCCGGGATGTGGGCGCGCCTGGATTCCCATCCGGCTGGGTAGGGTTGTCGCAGCACTGTGATGGGTACGCGGTCCCCCGTTGTCCGGGCGGCGAAGGGAATGATCTGATGTCGGAAGACAGCGGGCGCACCACGCCACCGGATCTGCCCGCCGCCTACGCCGCTGTGCGCGCCGCTCACCGAACGACTGGCTGCTCCCTTGAGCGCCGAGGACCAGACGGTGCAGTCGATGCCCGACGTCAGCCCCACGAAATGGCATCGCGCCCACGTCAGCTGGTTTTTCGAGACCTTCATTCTGGGTCCATTTCAACCGCACTACCGCCCGTTCCACGACGACTTCGCCTACATCTTCAACTCGTATTACGAGGCACTCGGGGAGCGGCACCCACGCAGCGAGCGTGGATTGATCTCTCGTCCCGGCATTGACGAGATCAGCCGGTACCGCCACGCGGTCGATCGAGGCCATGGACGCGCTCCTGCACAGTGAGATGGAAGCGCCCGTGCCCGACCTGGTGACGCTGGGCCTGCACCATGAACAGCAACATCAAGAGCTGCTCCTCATGGACATCAAGCACGTGCTCTCCCGGAACCCGCTCAAACCGATCTACCTCCCGCAAGACAGGGCCGAGGCCAGCAAGGAATCGGCGCCCAAGGCCGGTTGGTATGACCACGAGGGCGGGGTCACCGAGATCGGCCACAATGGCCGGGGCTTCGGCTTCGACAACGAGTTCCCACGCCACCGGGTGCATTTGAGCCCATTCGCCCTGGCTGATCGACCTGTGACCTGTGGCGAGTGGATGTCCTTCATGGAGGACGATGGCTATGCCCGGCCAGAATTCTGGTTGTCCGACGGCTGGGCGGTGGTCAGGACTCAGGACTGGCAGGCCCCCCTGTACTGGTTCCCCGATCCAGAGGTCCCGGGCCGTTGGCGCCAGTTCACCCTTTCGGGCTCTCGACCGGTCGATCCCGAGGAGCCGGTCTGCCACATCAGTTACTACGAGGCGGACGCCTTCGCCCATTGGACCGGTATGCGACTCCCCACCGAGGCCGAGTGGGAGTCGGTGGCCACGGACCGGGCCGAAGGGACCAACTTCCTGGGCGACGGGCCGCCACACCCTCGGCCCGCTCTGGCCACCAACGCCATGTTCGGCGACGTATGGGAGTGGACGTCCAGCGCCTATACGCCCTACCCGGGCTTTCGCGCCGCTCCGGGCGCGGTCGGCGAGTACAACGGCAAGTTCATGGTGAGCCAGTACGTGCTCCGCGGAGGATGCTGCGCCACCCCACCGGGCCATACCCGCGCCACCTATCGAAACTTCTTCCCCCCGGGGCCCGCTGGGCCTTCAGCGGGCTCCGCCTGGCGCAGGACCCGTAGTCGACCATGACCTACACCATCAGCGTGCACCTCACCCCCGGTGAGATTCGCCAACGAATGCGTGAGGACGCGGTGGCCGGACTTCGAGCCCCGACGAAGTCCATCCCGCCCGTCTGGTTCTACGACGAGCGTGGGAGCCAGCTCTTCGAGGAGATCACCCGGCTCCCCGAGTACTACCCCACCCGGGCCGAACGCCATCTGTTGGAGCAGCACGCCCTCACGATTGCCGAGCTGTCAAAGGCGGACACGTTGGTCGAGCTGGGCGCCGGCGCCTGCGACAAGACGCGGGTGCTCCTCGAGCGCGCTCGAGGACGCGGGGACGCTGGCTCGCTATGTGCCCTTTGACGTGAGTGACGAATTCCTCCGGGGGGCCGCCTCGAGCCTTTCGAATGAGTACGACTCGTTGGCGGTGCATCTGGTCATCGGAGACTTTCACCGCCACCTGATGGAGATCCCCACCGAAGGCAGGCGGATGATCGCCTTCCTGGGCGGGACCATCGGCAACTTTGACCCGACCCAGCGAGCCCGTTTCCTGTTCGATCTCAATTGCACGATGTCGAGTGACGACTCGCTCCTGCTGGGCACCGATCTGGTCAAGGATCGAGGCCGCCTGATAGCGGCCTACGACGACGCCGCCGGGGTAACCGCCGAATTCAACCGCAACGTGCTTCATGTGCTCAATGAACAACTCGGCGGGGACTTCGACGTCGAGCAATTCTCCCATGTGGCCCGCTGGAACGAGGATGAGCAATGGATGGAAATGCGACTGCAGGCCAGAGAGAGGACATCGGTCAATCTTCGGGGGGCCGACCTCCGCGTTGAGTTCGCCCGGGGCGAGGAACTGCTGACCGAAATCAGCGCCAAGTTCACTCCTGAACGAGTGGAGGCGGAGCTCGAGCGCGGCCGGTTTCGTGGTCGATGGCTCGTGGGGCGGCCCGCAGGGGGAGTTCCTTCTCACGTTGGCCCACCCGTTCTGCTGACCTGCTGCCGGTTCGGCTCGACTCGCCCTGATCGGCTGATTCGGCCACTACGGCCGGCGCAACCGGTGCCCTCACCCAAGTGGCCCCACGGCGCTGGCCGGCCGAGGCGGCGTCACGCCAACCGGGCGGCGCCACTCCAACCGGGCTCAGGACGGAGAAGGGGACGAAGATCGCCCACCTCGGCGCCGGACCCGCACGACGACGACCACCGATACGACGGCCAGTACCACCAGGAACAACACAGCACCCACGCTCAGGATGCCCGCCACCACGAAATGGGCCGGGCGATAGCGGAAGGTCACCACGTCATTGCCGGCAGGGAGGTGCACTTGTTGGACTAAGCCGTAGGCCGACATGGGCGCAGACTTCGATCCTCCGCCATTGACCGAAACGGAAGCCTTCCATCCATTGTCCCACGCCACACTGCGCACCACGACGAGCGGGGCCGAGGCGCGCAACCGGATCGTTTCGACATTGGCGTTGACCGAAAGAACGTCAATGGGAGGAGCCGGCTGCGAACCCTTGGTGATGACACGGAACGGCATCGGGCCCTGATTGCGGATGAAGAGGGGGTGGCCCTCGACCGAACCCTGCTGGTGCCACGAGCGGGGGTCGAGGGCGGCCGAGAGGGCGCCGTCCAGTTCATAGGCCCGTTGGCCCACCGTCACCACGGCCTGATGGCTCGGGACACGTCCCGAGATCACCTGCACGGCCAGCCCATAGGCCGCCCCCGGGGGCATGTCCCCCGTCACCCTCCGGGCGCCCGCGGCTGCGGTCACGGTCGGGCCCCAGGTTGGCGTCCCGTCGGCACTTAACGACCCGAATCGAACCCTGGCGCTGCTGGTCGCGGTGGCGAAGACCAACGAGGCCCGGGTGGGGCTGAGCGATTCACCGAAGAACCATCTGCCCACCTGACCGCTGTGGAGCGGCGCCCGTGGCGCCGGGTAGAACCGGTAGGACGGGTCGGACTGCGCCACATAGGAACCGGCCGGGAGGACCGGGTCCAGGCCTCCGTTCTCCGATACCGGCTGCACATCGGACAGGCTGGCGGGCTGGGTGCTCAGGGGCAGCAGGAAGTACTCAGGCATCGTCAGAATGTCCTGCAGGTTCAGATCGTCGAGCGCTCCCGACTGCAGCGAAGGCAGGTTGAGGTCACCCACCGTGTGCGTCTCGGTGGCCTGGTTGTAGGTCTGGTTCACAATGGAGGAATAGCCGGCAGCCGAATGCAGGCCAGCGAGAATGTTGAAATCCGGCAGACCCGTCGCGCCGAGGGGCACCTCTGAGAAATACTCAGGGTCGTACACCACGAAGCGCCCTCCGGGCGCCAGGTTGGCCCCGATGTAATTCTCTGCTGCGGTCGTCCCGGCCACCAGATCGTTGGGCGGCGTTGTGAGCAGTTGACTCGTCGCCACGACGAATCCGAGGTCGAGCACGACGAACAGGGACATCACGGGGATCCAGTGCTTCGGCGGAAGAATCGAACGCAACCAGACGATCGCTCCGGCCAGTGCGCACACGCCGGCGGCAATGATGGCGGCCTCGCGCACGGTGTGCACCGTCGCTCCTGAAGGGGTGGCGCCCGTCCATTTCGTGATCATCCAATTCGGGTCAGTGATGGCCAAGCCGAGCAGGGCCAGCACCAGCCCGAGCGGGACCAACGCGGTCCAGCGGTCGACCGTGACCCACTTGTCGGATGATTCACTTCGGCGGTCGATCCACCCGGCGAAGAGCACGCTCAGGACGACCGAGACGTCGATCATGTTTCGACTTTGCAGTCGCTGGTGCCCGTAGAGCGGGATGGAGTTGAACAGATGCTCGAGTGGTGTGTTGGCGCCCAGTGCCAGCAGCACGCCGAGCGTCCCGATCACGTACCAGGTCAGGCGGTCCCGGGCGGGCAGGCGTGAGGGCCACGAGGGGATCCACATGACCAGCACAGCGACGAGGGGCAGGATCCCCAGATAGAGCCCCACCTCGGGCAGGTTGTACGGCGCAAAGAACATCGACTCCCCGAGGTGGCCATAGCCCCCGAACAGATAGGGCACCAGCGTCAACAGGCCGTCGGGCGTCGGGAAGCTTCCGCCCGTGGCAAAGTCACTCCCGAAGCCTCCGCGCTGCGAATTGGCGATGGTCTCGAGCCCCGGGAGCCATTGGATCGCCGCCAAGGACAGGGCCAGCACGGCTGCGGCGCCGCCACGGGTGAGGAGCCGCCACCAGCGGGCGCGGTCGAGGCCGGCCGAGAAGCCGGCATAGAGAACGACCAGGATGGCCAAGTCGAGCATCGCTTCGGGGGCCCCGCCGAGGATCACCAGGGCGAAACCCGCGCCGAGCACGACGGACCAGCGCCACTTGCCCTCTCTCATGATGTGCAGCACGGCCAGCAGCATCCAGGGAATGGCCACGAACCCTTCGGTCATGTCCACGTGGTTCACCTGGTTGAACACCGTCCCGGAGAAGGTGAAGGTGAGAGCGCCCAGCAGGCAGGCCACGGTGGAGAGCGTCAGGGCCCTCAGGAAGACGTACATGCCGACGCCGAGACCGGCGAAGAGCACAACTTCGGTGGCGATCCAGGCGACTCGATCGGGGAAGATGACGAAGAACCCGACCAGCGGGTAGAAGGCCCCCGCGTTGAACCCGGTCAGCAACGGGGTGCCGCTGTAGATGTACTGGTCCCAGAGCGGCAGCTGGCCGTGCCGGATCATGGATCCGGTGAGCACGTGCAGCGGATAATTCTGCTGCACATTGTCGCCGGTCAACAGCAGGTGCCCACCGAAGAGATCGGGCAGGATGAATCCCGCGGCCGGGATGGCGATCAGGACGAGGTAGGGCCACAAGGGACCCGCATGTGCCCGGAGTCGATTCACCTAGGGATGAGACACTAATGGCGCGTCCACGGGTCGGCCGTGGACCTCACCACGAGCCACCACCTCGTGGATGTGGTGGCGTCAGGACTGGCTCGGACTGGTTTCGCCTTGCGATCTCGCCGGGCCGGTTCGTGAGAGCTCGCTCGATGTGGTCCGCCACATCACCTTGGGCGCCAAGGCCGAGAGCTCGATCCGGTCCACGTGGGTCCGGGCGATGGCCAGGAGGTCGGCCAGGAGCTCGTCGCCGAGCAGGAAGGGCATCAGTCCGAGGTCGAGAAGCTTGGTGTGGGCGGCCCGGTAGTAGTGCTCCTCCAGCTCCACCCTGGGGTCGTCCAGGTGGACGATCGTGGCCCCCCCGGCGGCGGCGGACACCATGTCGGCCAATTCCGAGACCGAGAAGGACTCGGTGAACTGGTTGAAGACCCGGAACTCCCCCGCCGCGGCCGGGTTGCGAATGGCCAGCTCGACGCAGGCCAGGGTGTCACGGATATCGAGGAAGCCTCGAGTCTGGCCGCCCTTGCCGTACACGGTGAGGGGCTCCCCGGCGGCGGCCTGAATCACGAAGCGGTTCAGTACGGTGCCGAACACGCCGTCGTAGTCGAACCGCGTGGCGAGGTCGGGATGCAGCGTGGTCTCCGGGGTCGACTGGCCGTAGACCACACCCTGGTTGAGGTCGGTGGCCCGCAGTCCCCAGATGCGGCAGCAGAAGGCGATATTGTGGCTGTCGTGCACCTTGGAGAGGTGGTAGAAGCTGCCGGGCTGCTTCGGGAAGGGGAGCACGTCGGTGCGGCCCCGGTGGGTGATCTCGATGTAGCCCTCTTCAATATCGATGTTGGGTGTGCCGTACTCACCCATCGTCCCCAGCTTCACCAGGTGGATCTCGGGGTCGATGTCGGCGATGGCGTAGAGCAGGTTGAGGGTACCGACCACATTGTTGACTTGGGTGTACACGGCATGCTTGCGGTCGACCATGGAGTAGGGCGCGCTGCGTTGTTCGGCAAAATGGACAATGGTGTCGGGACGGAACTGGCCCACCATGTCGTAGACGAACTCCTCCTCCATCAGGTCACCGATGAAGACCTCCATCTTGTTGCCCGACAAGGCCTCCCAACGCTCCACCCGACGGTGCAGTGAGGCGATCGGGACGAGGGAGTCGACGCCCATCTCAAAGTCGTAGCCGCGACGGGCGAAGTTGTCGGCCACGGCCACTTCGTACCCGGCCCGCGACAGATGCAGTGCGGTCGGCCATCCGAGGTACCCATCGCCACCCAGGACCAGAACTTTCACGGTTCCACCTTCCGATTTCGTGTCGGCCACATTTCACCTTCGTGACAGAGCTATTCTTATGCCCGAGGCTTAGTCCAACCTGGGAATGCTGTTAAGGAATACTGCGTGTCTCCATTTACACAGCTGGCACCAATATTTGAACCCCGCCCGGGGCACGGGATCGGAACCCTCCTCCCATGATCAATTCACTCGCCACCAGGCTCCAACCACGGTTGGCCCAGTTCACCACCGATCCCGCCGAGGACCAGGTGGCGAGCGACGCCCCGGCACTGCGTCTGGGCCGGACCATCGCCCTGGGACTGGTTGCCACCCTGTCGATGGCCGTGGGCTCCCTCTACGGCGGGATCACCTTCGAGACGCACCTGCCCGGCGCGTGGTTCTTCGGCATGCCGGGCGGATTGCTCGGCTCCATCGGCTCCGACTCGATGCACCCACCGCTCCTGGCCGTCTTCGCCGTCTACGGCGGCCTCATCCTGTTGACCCGGGTCTGGATCGGCCTGCTGCGTCACCTGCGGCACCACCATGGCGTGCCAATCAGGAAGGTCATCCTCGTGGTGGCCATTTGGGCCGTGCCCTTCATGCTGGCTCCGCCGCTGTTCAGCGGGGACGTCTACAGCTACGCCGGGCAAGGCGAGATGGTCAGTCACCACATCAATCCCTACGACTACGGCACCGGGGTCTTGGGCTCCACGCCGTTCAGCAGCATGCCGGCCTCGGTGTGGTCGAACTCGCCGTCTCCCTACGGCCCCACCTTCTTGGCCTTCGATGGAGCCTTGACGGCCGCGTCGGGGCACAAGATCCTGCCCGACATCATGTTGCTCCGCCTGCTTGAACTGGCGGGTCTCGCCCTGATCGTGGCGGCCACGCCCTCCCTGGCCCGGGCCTTGGGACGCGACCCGGCCGAGGCGATTCTGTTGGGCGCCGGAAGCCCGCTGGCGCTGACCACGCTTATCAGCGGCGCGCACAACGATGCCATCATGATCGGCCTCGTCATGGCGGGGCTGGCCCTGGCCCGACGCTTCGGCGCCGTTCCGGGCATCGTCCTGTGCGCGGTGGCCGCCGGGGTGAAGGCCCCGGCCCTGCTGGGCGTGGTGTTCCTGGGATGGTGGTGGGCCGGACCGGGGGCCTCGGTCCGGCGGCGGGTGGGCCATACCCTGGGGGCGATCCTCATCGGTTTGTGCACCTTCGAGATCATCACGGCCATCACCGGTCTCGGCTGGGGCTGGGTGCGCAACAGCACGGTGGCCGATCACGCCTTCACGTTCGTGACCCCCATCGGTGCAGTCTCACGCCTTGTCTCATTGTCGGGCCATGTCGTGAACATCTCGGTGACCGCCGTCAGCGTGCGCTCCGTCGCTCGCCATCGTCGGCCTGATCGTGGCCGGGATCATCGGGGCATGGCTCCTCTGGCGGTCGCCCCGGGACGGCGTGACTCGGAACCTCGGGCTCAGCCTGCTGGTCCTGGCCCTCCTGAGCCCGATCCTGTGGGCCTGGTACACGTTGTGGGGCATCCTCGTCCTGGCGCCGGTCGCCTCCGGTCGTCTGCGTGCGGCGATCATCACCATCGCCACCATCGAGGTCTTCGTCGGGGTGACCTCGGTGCGCGGCCTCCTCCTGGGCGTGTGGCACGCCGGGGTGATCTCCGACCTGATCCTCGTTGCGGCGCTGGTGGCCATCTCCATCGTGCCTTTCAACCAGCTGCACGCCTCACGGCGTCGGCACGACACGGCCAGTCCCGATGGTGGGCGAGCCATGGCGGCGCTCCGGAGCTGACGGCGCCCCTATCGGCCCCCGTCGGCCCCCACGGCCGAGGTGGCGGAAAGCCCGTGATAGGGCATGCCCTGGGCCTTCCATTCCTCGTAGAGCGTCAGGAACTCCTCGCCGAATGGGTCCTGGCCCACCAGGGGCATGGCCGCCCGGCGCACGGTCCAGTCGAAGGGAGCCAGTTCAGCGGCCCGGGCCAACTGCCGGCGGGCCAGGTCGCCGTCGCCCCGACGCAACCCGTCGGTCCCGATGCGAAAGTGGAGACGGGCGGCCACCTCGTCCTCGCTCAGGTCGTCGACGGCCTGGCGCGCCGCTTCGGCGGCGATGGGCACCACTCCCTCCTTCGCCCAGGAACGGACCGCCGCCTGGTGGGGGGCTGATTCGACCCCGGTGAACTCGGTGAAGAGGTCACTCCCGAAGGCCACGCCGTTGGGTCGGACGATGTCGTCGTCCTCGTCGATCCACACCACCGTGGGCACGTTCGATATGGCGTAGAGCTCGGTCAGCACGTGGTTCGCGTCATAGAGGACCGGGAAGCTGATGCCTTCGGTCCAGGGCGCCACGTCTTCTGGCGCGTTGTCGATGGCGACGCCGATCACGCTGAACCCCGTCGGGGCCAGCTCGTCATGCAACGTCTGCCAGCCCGGAAGGTCGTAGCGGCAGCCGCACCAGCTGGCGAACGTCACCAGGAGCTTCTTCTGGCCCTGCCACTCCGAGAGCGCATGCTCGTTGCCCGCGAGATCAGGCAGTACGAAGTCCGGTGCGTGCAGATCGTCGAGCGCCTGCCGGCGGGATTCCGGGTCGAGAGCAAGCGCGATCACTGGTTGAGCGGCGTCTTCGGCGTCGATCACGCTGGCCCGGCCCAGTAATTGCGCCGCGCCGACCAGGTCGAGCTGTCCATCGAGCACGAGCGCGGCCCGGCGTTCGGCCGACATCGGCACGCAGACATCACCACGGCAGAGCCCTTCGGGGCGGACCCCCCACCCGATCAGGTCGGGCAGTGCGGCCATCGGCACCCAGGCCCGCCCGTCCCGGATCGATCCGTCCACCTCGTGTGCACGTTCGGCCAGCACTCGTAGTCGTCCCATTGCTCCCTCCGACACCTTCTCCGAAACCCTCTCCACTACCCCTCCCGTTGGCTGTGCGCCGTCCTCCATACCTTCACTCAGCCATGTCGACCGCAGAGTGGATGTGGTCCGGATGAAGACGGACCAGTAGCTCTCCGGCCACGCCGTTGCGCGCGCCGTACTCCTCGGCCCGGTCCTCGCCCATGTAGCGCCCACCGAGGCGAGCCGCCCACTCCCGGACCTGCGCCAGCTCCTCGATGATCTCCACCACTCCCTCCACGATCACGAAGCTGAACGGCGGTCGATCATCGTCCACGCAGATGGCGGCGTAGCCCTCCCGGGCCAGGTTGCGGCCCTTGACGGTGCTGCTGCCCGTGCTGAAGACCACGGTGCCGTCGTCATCGACCACGTACCAGACCGGTGCCACGTGCGGGCGCCCGTCGGCCCGCACCGTGGCCAACTTCGCCGTGCGCGCCGGGGAGGCGGTGAGAAACGCTCGCACCTCCGACGCGTTCATCGGGCGAGGGGGCACGGCTATTCGGCGCTCCCCCCGTTGGCCTTGAAGGCAGCCAACCACGCCCCCACCACCGGACCGAAGTTGGCCGGGTTGTAGGCATCCTCCTCGTAGGAGAACTGCATGTCGCCGGCGTAGTGCAGCACGGTGAGGTTGTGGGCCTGGTGCACGGAGCCGTCCCCCGGGTCGCGGAACCGGTTCTCGATCCGGCAGATCCACCACCCCTTCTCCTCATCGCATGAGCACCAGGCGTGGGGGAACGAGGTCATGGCCCGGTTGGGCCACTCGGCCATGGTGGCCGCAATCCAGCGGTGGATCTCTTCTCTCCCGTGCATCTCGCCGAACATGTGCTCGACATAGTGGGCGTCCTCGGTGAAGAGGTTGGCCCAGTCGCGCCACTCCCCCGTTTCGGCACATCGAGTGGCCGTCTCCACGAAGTTGTCGTGCGCTCGCTGCAGCTCTTCCCGGCTCCATTGGTTCGTCATGACTTGAGAATCCATTCGCTCATCGTGACACTCCGCAGGGTGCCCAGGTCGATGAAGGCGGTGATCTCATTGATCATCTGCGTGACGTGGGCATTCATCACCTCGCGATCGCCGTCGGCACAGTAGAAGAGCATCGGGTCGGTCACGTGTTCGAGGGAGGGCCACGCCTCCTCGACAATGCCCCGGAACGGTGGGGCACCGTCGGTGATCCCCCGATGCACGGCATTGCGGACGTAGCGGCTGCGAGGCTGGATCTGCGCCGTGATGGGTGAGATACGGGTGTGCCAGCGGGTGACCCATTCCTCGTAGGTGAGGTCTGGATGCTGCTGGAGCAGAGCCACCGTCAGCACGCCCGGCGAGCGCTCGCCGTCGGGCCAGTCCCTCGCGGTCGACCATTGGTTGTCGCCGTAGTCGGTGTAGAGCGACTCGACCACCTCGTAGCCGACCAGCGTGGTGGCTGCGCCGAGCAGCACGTCCTCGTAAGGCTGGCGGTAGTCCACGGCGTCGACCCACACCGAGACCAGGGCATGCAGCGGCGTCTCCCCGTCAGGAGTCGGCACCGGCGCCGGAATGTCGCTGTGGGTGTCACGGAGGTCCATGCTCAGGCCGTGAGGATCCAGCGCGAGCAATGCCGGCGCCACCGAGCCGAGCATCAGATCGGCCACCGTTTCCCGGGATGCGTCGGGCTCCAGCCAGACCAGGTAGATCAGCTTCTCCACGTGTCCCCCCGATTCCTCATGTCCCCCCGAGTCCTCACGCTCGATTCCTCATGCCCAGAGTCCTCGTGCTCCCGGGCCCTCATCGTGTCCTCATGATGCTTCACCATGTCAGATCCAGCGCGCGCCGCATGGTGGCTTCGAATTCCTGATCGCTGAGTGTGCGCCGGAGCTCCAGCACCATGGCCGCGTCGGCTCCCACCTCAACCCGCAACGGGGTGGCCGGGTCCTCCAAGGCGTCGGCCACGGCGTGTCCCACCACCTCCGGACCCGGCCGGCCGGCCGGGCCCGTCAACTTGGTGTCGTTGCCGTCCCACTGCGCGTGCAGTTCGGCGTAGACGTCGGGTCCGACGTGGTCGCGGCTGTGCTTCATCCCCGGTGCGATGTACCCGGGTTGGATGATCACCACCCGGAGGCCGAAATGGCTGAGCTCGAAATGCAACGTCTCGGATAGCGCTTCCAGCGCGTGCTTGCTGGCCGCGTAGGGCCCTTCCAGCGGCGTGCCGATGCGCCCCTGGACAGAGCTGATGTTGACCAGCACGCCGCTACCCCGCTCGCGCCACCGCGGCACCACCGCTTGGGCCAGTCGGAGCGGTCCGATGGTGTTGACGTCCAGCACCCGCTTGAAGTCGTCGACCGGGTAGTCCTCCAGTGGGCCCAGGCCGGTCAGTCCGGCGTTGTTGACCACTGCATCGAGCTCTCCGGCTTGCGCCACGGCGGCCGTCACCGATGCTCCATCTCGCACATCGAGGGGCAGGACCTGCTCAACCTCCAAGTCACTCAGCAACGTGACATCGCGGGCCGTCGCCACCACCTGGTGGCCCCGACGGGTCAGCACGTCGGCCGTGGCCCGCCCGATTGAACGGGCCGCCCCGGTGACCAGCACGCGCACGGTGGCTCAGCCCGCCCGGGACGGCGCCGCCGCGATCAGCTCCTCGCTGACCTCCCACAGGCGTCGGCCGCCCTCGACATCCAGTGCCTGCTTCCGCGGCTTCTTCGGCTTGCACTTGACGAAATACCCCCCGGTGACCCCGGCCACATCGGGTGACGAGGCCAGGTAGATCGACGTACGCGCACCCTTTTGCGGAGAGAGGAAGAAGGGCTTGGCGATCTTGATGCCGACGGCGAGGAAGCCCTTGGCGTCGCCGTCAGCGCCGTAGCCGGTCGCGACTGTGCCGGGGTGCAATGAGTTGGCCGTGACCCCCTGGCCCGCAAGGCGGCGGGCCAACTCGTTGGCAAAGAGGATGTTGGCCAACTTCGACGCGCCGTACACCCGCATGCCGGCGTACGACCGGGTCGATTGCAGATCGTCGAAGGGCATCCCGCGGCGGGCCTGCATATGGGCGGTTGACGCCACGTTCACGATGCGGGCCGGCGCCGACTCGACCAGGCGTGGGAGAAGCCGGGTGGTCAACAGGAACGGACCGAGGTGATTGATGGCGAAGGTCGACTCGTAGCCGTCGACCGTCTCGGTCCTCTCCGAGAGCACCAGACCGGCGTTGTTGACCAACACGTGGAGTTGGGGGCACCGCTCGAGGATCTCGTCCGCCCCCGCTCGGACCGAGGCCAGATCGGCCAGGTCGAAGAGGACCAGCTCGACCGAGCCGCCGGTCCCAATCCGCTCGGCGATCTGCCGGACCGCCGCCTCGCCCCGAGCGGCATTCCGGGCCGTGATCAGAACCCGGGCGCCCATCTGGCCCAGCGCAACCGCCGTCTCCAGGCCGATGCCCGAGTTGCCACCGGTCACGACGACCGTCTTTCCGCCCATGTCGGCCTTTCCGCCCATGCCGGCCCTACTCCCCATGTCGGCCACGGGAACCACCTCTCTGCGTCGCGCGCCAATCGGGCGTCAGCATTTCACACCTCATCGCCACGAATCCCGGGCGACCACCAGACCGGTGTCCTTCCCGACCATGTGGCCGCTCAAGGTGCGCTCCGAGGTGCGCATGCGCCACTGCAGGAGCTCCTGTGCCGCGTGCCACGCCAGGTCCTTCCAGTCGCCGCCGGACGTGGCGCAGAGGTTGTTGACCTGCTGAGGGTCCTGGCCCAGGTCGAAGAGGAGCGGGGGGAAGAGGTCCGGGGACGTGGCGAACTGCACGTATTTGGTGGTGGCGCTCCGCGACGCGGCCAGGGAGCAGTGGCTCATCGGAATGCCGAAGCCCCGCTCAGCCGCCTGGTTCGACGGGTTGGAGAAATCCCATTCGAAGTGCGCCGTGTCGCGCCAGTGCTCGGGCGTGGGCTGACCACGGGTGAAGGGGGCCAACGACCACCCGTCGGCCTGCAGCGGCACATCGAGCCCCATGTAGTCGCAGATGGTGGGCAAGATGTCGACTGACTCGGTCACCGCCTCCACCACACGGCCCCGGCCGCTGTCGGCCTCGGACCGGGGGTCGACCACGATCAACGGCACGTGGTAGCTCTCGTCCCAGTAGCCCAACTTCTCGAGCAGCCAGTGATCACCGCCCATCTCGCCGTGATCGCTGGTGAGGATGACCAGCGTCGAATCCGCCAGTCCGCTCGTGGTCAGGTACGAAAAGAGCTGACCCAGCCCGTCGTCGACCTCGCGTTGCGCCCCGTAGTAGGTCGCTCGGAGTTGTCGGCGCTCCCGCTCGTCCTTGGGCGCGCCCACACCCGGCATCGAGATGGCCAGGCCCGGCAGCGGATGGAGGGCTGCTTCCTCCTCGGATGTGGCACACCCGGCGAAGCGGCCGATCTGATCGGCGTCGTAGAGATCGTGGTACCCGACGGGATTGCGCCGGGGCGGATGGGGACGGATGAACGAGGCGTGGATGAAGAACGGGTCGTCGCGGTGCTGTTCTATCCAGTCCGCCACGGCCTGGCGCACAAAGGTGGTCTGCGACAGCTCCGCCGGGAACCGCGCCGGCGCCCAGGTCGAGCCGTGGTCGTCCGCCCCCGGGAAGTCCGGGATCGGCTCGTACAGCGCATGGGGATCGGCCGGGACGTCAAAACCCTGGGCCGCCAGCCAGGCCCCCCAGGCGGGGCTGCCTTCTTCCCACGGATCGCGGATGGCGACGCGAAAGCCCGGCAGGACCCCCTCGTAGGTGAAGAGTCGGGGGTCGTCGGCCGCCACCGTCCGGGGATCGACCGAGGTGTCGGTGTACCCGAAGAGCACGGGGTCGTATCCAGCCTGGCGGGCCAGGAGGGCGACATTGGTGAACCGGGCATCGAGCGGGGTGCCGTTGAGCACCGAGCGATTGCGGTGCAGGTACGTGCCCGTGTACAGACAGGCGCGCGACGGGCCACAGGGAGCCGCGTTGGCCCAATGATTGGCAAAGAGGACCCCCCGGCCCGCTAGGGCATCCAGGCTCGGAGTCTCCAGGAGGGGATGACCAAGGGCGGACAGGCAATCCCCCCGCCATTGATCGACGGTGATGAAGAGCACGTTGCGGCGTGAGGTCACGCCCTCACTCTTGCCCAACCGCGCCGTCAAGGCTACGTGTCCAGTTTTCCCCTCTATCTGGTTCGGTCCGTAGCCCACCCGATCGGGCTCACTGGCTCAGGGCGCCAGGACCACCGGCAAGGCACGGATACCGGCCACGGTGGTGGAGGCCACGTGCTCGGCCGGACCGGTGATGGCGTAGTTGGGATGGAGAGCCAGGAGCTCCTCCATGAAAATGCGGCCCTCCAAGCGGGCCAGGCTGGCCCCCAGGCACACATGCTCCCCGAATCCGAAGGCGACGTGCATGGGGTTGGCGGGCCGCAGGATGTCGAAGCGCCCGGCGTCCGCCCCGAAGGTGCCCTCGTCCCGGTTGCCTGAGGCATAGAGCAGGCACAGGTAGTCACCCCGGCCAATGGGGACACCCCCGACGACGCAGTCCTCGGTCGCCGTGCGGCAGAAAGCCTGCACGGGTGTCACCCATCGGAGGCACTCCTCCACCGCACCCGGCATCAGCGAAGGGTCGTCGGCCAGCGCAGCCCGCTGCGCGGGGTGTTCATCGAGGACCAGTGCGGCACCCGACAGCAGCGTGCGGGTGGTCTCGTTGCCCGCCACCAGCAAGGTGAGGAGGAACATGAAGAGCTCCTCCTTGCTGAGCGGACAACCGTTGATCTCGCTGTGCACCAGGGTCGAGACAAGGTCCGGTCCCGGCGACGCTCGCTTCGACGAGATGTGCCGGCTGAGGAAGCCCGCCAACTCGCCCAGCGCGTCCAAGGTCTCCTCGGGAGGGAGATCGGGCGATTCGATGGCGGCGTCGGACCATCGCCGGAAATCCTGCCGGTCGCCGTCGGCGATACCCAGGATGTCGGCGATCACCGTCAAGGGAAAGGGAGAGCTGAGCACGTCGACGAAGTCGATCTCGTCATCGGGTGGGGCGGCGCCGATGAGGCCTCGTGCCGTCTCCCGGATGGAGTCCGCCAACCCCGCCAGCGCCCGGGGCGTGAAGCGGCGATTGACCAATCCCCGGAAGGCCGAGTGCTCGGGGGGGTCCATGTGCAGGATGGAACGGGGACCGGACCCGTCCTTCGATGCCCGGACCGGGTCATTGACCAGTGCCCCACGGCCCGAGCAGAAGTGGCCCGGATCGCGGCTGAGATCCCGGATGTCCCCGTAGCGGGCGACGGTCCACAGACCGGGCGCGTACTCGTACACCGGCGCCTCCGCCCGCAGTGCGCCCAGCACCTCGTGGTAGTCCGGCCGGATGAAGAAGGTGGCGTCCCTCGGGTCCACGGTGTGGTCGGCCAGCATGGGCTGAGCGTACTGTGCACCCATCGACCAATCGGAGGGACCCGACGTGACCGCAGTGGGCCTGGACGCCTATCTCGAGTACAAGTCCATCCTCGGAGCGCGTCCGACCTCATGACCTCGCCCTATCCGGCTTCCGGCGAACACGCACCCCTCTCGGGCCTCGACGAGTTCCTCATACACAACGCCCCCTACCCGGTGCGGGTGATGTGGAGCCCCGACGCCCAAGCGTACGAGCGGGTGTGGTTCACCTGTCAGGACAAGGTCGGTGCGGTGCTGGTCGTGGTCGGCCTGGCCTTCTACCCGAACCTCGGCACCGCCGAGGCCTTCGCCATCGTCAATGTGCACGGACAGCACGCCACCGTGCGGGCCCACCGGTCCCTGGGCAACGATCGCATGGACATGGAGCTCGGCCCCTTCCGATTCGACGTCGTCGAGCCGTTTCGCCAGTGGCGACTCCGGCTCGGGCCGAACGAGTTCGGTGTCACGTTCGACCTGTCCTGGTTCGACACCAAGCGCCCGATCTTCCGACAACTGGGAGCCGGGATGATCGTCGGGGGCCGGGCCGTCAGTCCGGTGGCCGGCTATGACGGGTTCGGCCGTCAAGAGGGTTGGGTCGAGGCCGGTGGCCAACGATTCGAGGTCAACCGGTCCGACTACCTCGGCACCCGAGACCACCACTGGGGTACCCGAGACGGGGTCGGCGGCCCCGGACGGTACATGGGCATGCAGCATCCCCACAGCGGTGAGTGGGTCGAGTTCGAGGACTTCGGCGTGTGGGGTGACCATCTGCTCTACAACCTGGGCGACCCCACCCACAAGAAGAGCGGCACCCTGGCCCGCCGGCTCCACCGGATGCGATTCGAGGACGACACGCATCTCTTGCTCAGCGGCGAAGTGGATCTCGTCTTTGCCGATGACTCGGTCAAGACGATGACCTTCGAACGCCTGGGGAATCAGATCGCCTTTCTACGCTGCGGAATGTACGGCGGTCCCAACGGGGGCACACCGGACGGTGACCTCTGGCACGGGATGAAGGTGGCCCAGGGCGACGAGGTGGTGGTGACCGGTGAGACCTATGACGTCACCGATCCCGCCATCCGCACCCGCCTGGCCGGGCAGGACCAGCATCATTGCCGCATTGCCTGTGACGGCGAGGTGACCTACGGATTGGTCGAGCCCTACGACACCCTGTGTTATGAGGTGGCGAAGGCTGGCGTCATGGGATTCTCGCTGTTGGAATAGGCCGAGCGGGTCACCCTCGTGGTGACCGAGGTCAGCGCAGTGCCGCTCGCCAGCACAGGCAGCGCATCGGCATCTCCAGTGTTCCGTCTGAGGCCAGAGCCGTGTGGGTGTCGAGGTGCCGAGATATCGAGGCAACGTGTTCCTCCCGCGCCGCCGCACTCATCGTGATGGCCACGCTGTAGGTGCCGACCAAGCCCAATATCTCCGCCCGCGTCATGGGCATGGCCCAGCTGAACCTTCGCCGCTCGGGTTCGGTGAAGGGGCTCTCTGGGCCAAGATTCACGGTGTGCCGTTCACGGCGTCGGGCGTCCCACGCCTCGATGCGTTCGGCACTCAGGGTCCGGCCTCCCGCGAAGATCGCCCTGACCCAGTCGATCGTGCGATCGGGCCCGCTCCACAGCAGCGAAAGCCACCCACCGGGGCGCAGCACGCGAGCCACTTCAGGCACCGCCCGCTCCTCGTCGACCCAGTGCCAGGCCGAGGCGACCATCACCGCGTCGAACGAGCCGTCGTCGGCCGGAATTTCCTCCGCCCGGCCAGCCACCACTTCCGCTCGTGGCACGCGGTCGGCCAGCACGGCCCGCATCCGATCGTCGGGCTCCACCGCCCGGACGTGGGACACGCGCCGAACAAGTTGACGGGTGAGTCCTCCGGTTCCTGCACCGAGCTCGAGCACGTCGACAGCCCGCGGCGGCAGCAGCCATTCGACCGCCTCATCTGGCGGTCCAGGTCGAAAGCGGTCGTAGTCGGTCGCAATCTCTCCGAAGGATTTGCTCCGCGTCCGGGTCTGCTCGTCTTGTCGCACGGACCACAATGTACTGGCCCACTCCACACCGACCCTGACCGATCCGGCCCACACCAACCCGGCCATGCCAGCGCGCCGACGCCTCAACCGGGCACACAACCGGCACGCACCGCTCCCAACCCTCCTACGAACCGCCACCGTCCGGCCAAGACGAGGCAGGTGACGCGGCCGCCGCTACTCGACGGCGTCGATGCGGGCCGAGAGAATCTCGATCATCGGATTCTCCGTCCGGCGATCGGGCCGACCTCCTCCGGTCGTTCGCTGCCTCTGCGTGGCGGCAATCCGTTGGTGCCGGTCATTGATGGCCAGGGCGCGCACCAAGGCGAACACCTCGTGCCAGGCCAAGTCGCTCACGGTGTGACCACTGCGTTGCTGGTAGGTCTCGACCGCCTCAGCGCGCTCGGGGAAACCGGGCACCCGTTGCCCGAAGAGCCGGTCCATCATGAACTCCAGGCCGAAGTACCACCCCAGGTCCATCTCGGGGGGCCCGATGGCGGCCAGGTCCCAATCCAGGACGGCGTGCACCACACCGGCCTCGTCAAAGACCAGATTGCCGAGCCGGGGATCCCCCCAGACGAGCGCCAAGTCATCGCCCACGGCATCGCTCACGTGGGCCGGGGGCTGATGCCGGCGACACCAGGACAGCGCAGCGCCCAGCACCGGCAGCGGTGCACCCTCGCCGGCCCATTCGACATACCTCGTCCAATGATCCAGCGCCCCGTCCAGCGTCGGTCCCGGCAACAGCGGGCCGATCCCGGTGGCCTGCCAGTCCACGGCGTGGACCGCCGCCAGCGTGTCGAGGAGACCGTCGACGTAGCACCGCTGCCGCTCAGGTGACGCGCCGGTGATCAACGGGTCGAACACCGGTGCCGGCCCGGGGATGAACCCACTGACCCTGGGCATCACCAGGAAGGGTGTCCCGATCCAGCGGAGGTCGCTCACGAACACCGTCGGAGCGGGCGCGGGGATCCCCGCGGCCGCCACCGCGTTCTGGACCGCGGCCTGAGCGGAGAGGTCAGTCCCGGGAAACGTCGGCTCGAGTGGTGGCAGGCGCAGCACCATCCCGGGATGTCCCCTTCCCAGTTCCACCATGACGGTCTCATTGGCCATGCCGCCAGACGGCGTGGACCACGCCGGTGACCTCGAGCGGCCGACCATCTTCGGTCCGGCCCGGCACGAGGTCGCCGTGGTCCCGGACCCAGCGGGCCACGCCCTCGCGCAGCTCGTTCTGATCGCGCTGCGCTCCGGTGGCCACCTAGGGAAGGTAGACCACGGCCTGCCACTCCCCGGTCAATTCCTCCCGACACAGCGCGGCCCCGGCTCGGACGCTCCACTCGATGATCTCGCTCTCGGGCGCGCCCCGAAGGGCCCTCACCACCAGGCCCCGCCGGTTGTGGTCCTGACGCACCACCCAGCCGTCGGGCATCGGGACTCCGGCCTCGGCCAGGCGGGCCACCACTTTGTTCCCGGTCGGGTGGAGCACGCCGATGGTCACGCCGTCGAAGGCCTGCTTGCTCAGGCTCGCCGGCATGAGGGTGCACATCGTCACCGGGGCCTGACGGTTGCCGAAGAGGGCGAACACCCCCGCAGACACGGTCGTACTCTGGGCCTCGTCGGACGCCACGCCGGGCATGAGGTTGATCCAGCCCTGGCCGGCCTCGGTCACCAGGCGCAGGAATCCGGCCACCCGGTCGTTGTCCGGCGGCCTGAATTCGAACGTCTGCACTTCACGCCGATTGCTCATCCCCCGGGCCCCCCGGGCCCCCCGGCCCGTCCACGCCGGCAGCCAACTCCGCAATGATCTCGCCGGCCCGGCGTGCTTCGGCCCGGCGGAAATTCACGCCGGCGTACAAACTCATGTGGTCCGGATCGCCCGAGGCCGCCGAGGCGGCCCGCAGCGACCGGGTGGCGTTGTTGATCTCGGGATACGCCCTGGGCGCCCCCTCGTGCTCCCGCATGAACCGGTTGACCAGGCCGCGCGCCCGTCGGCCACTGAAGGCGCGGGTGATGGCGGTCGAGGTGAACCGGGAATCGGCCAGGGCGCGCTGGTAGGCCGGGTTGGCCCCGCTCTCGGAGCAACGGAGAAAGGCCGTGCCCGCTTGCGCCGCTACGGCTCCGGCCGCCAGCACGGTCGCCACGTCGTCGGGTCCAGCGATGCCCCCGGCGGCGATCAAGGGCACGTCGGTCTGCCCTCGCACCCGGGACAGCAACTCGAGGAGCGGGTAGTCCTGATCGGCACCGTCCCCGTTGACGAAGGCCGCTCGATGCCCTCCCGCTTCTGACCCTTGCAGGCAGAGGGAGTCGGCGCCGGCCCGCAACGCCAACGCTGCCTCGTCGGGCGTCGACACCGTGATGACCACCACCACGCCCTTCGACCGGAACTCCCGCACGGCGTCGGACGGCGGGCAGCCGAAGGTGAAGCTCACTATGGGAGGAGGGTCGACCAGCAGGCGCTCGAGCTTCTCGTCGAATCCGTCGTCGTCCCACGCCGCGGCACCCAGCTCCGTCCCCAGCGCCGCTGCTTCGGCCTCCAGCGACCCGAGATACGCGGTCAGTGCTGCCGCATCCTCCGTCGGCTTCCCGGGCACGAACACGTTCACCCCGAACGCCTCGTCGGTGGCCCCGCGCACTGCGTCCATCTCCGCCACCATCGCCGTCGGTGTCTTGTTGCCGGCGGCCAAGAAGGGCAGGGCACCGGCTCGGGCGGCAGCAATGACGAGGGCGGGCCCCGTCGGTCCCCCGGCCATGGGCGAGACCACGATGGGCCAGCGGCTGAGGGCACGGATCTGATCCGCCGCGGTCATGGACACAGTATGGACACAGCGAAGCACCCGGGCTGCCCGACGCGGCGTCCGGGGTCCGGCGTCCCGCCGCGCCCCACTACCGTCGTGCCATGGACCTGAACGAGACGTTGAGAACCACCGGTGCGGTCCGGAACTTCCATCCCGAGCCCATCGACGATGCCGTGTTGCACCGGCTGCTCGATACGGCCCGCTTCGCCCCCAGCGGCGGCAACCGCCAGGGCTGGCGTGTCATCGTGGTCAAGGACCCGGACCGGCGACGCCGGCTGCGTGACCTCTACCTGGCGGACTGGTACAAGTACCTGGCGCTGGCCAGCGCGGGCCTCGTACCCTGGGCCCCCCTCTCCGACCGGGAGGCCGAGGCGGCGGCGCTGGCTCAGGAGCCCGCCTACGCCGAAGCGGCGGCCGCCGGCCCACCCGGGTTCGCCGAGTCGCTCGATACCGCTCCCGCCCTCCTCCTCGTCCTGGCCGACCTCTCGGCTCTGGCCGCGGTGGACCGTGACCTTCCCCGCTACACCTTCGCCGGTGGCGCCTCCATCTACCCCTTCGTCTGGAGCCTCCTGTTGGCGGCCCGGGCCGAGGGCCTGGCCGGGGTCATGACCACCATTGCCGTACGCCGGGAGGATGACGTCCGGGCCCTGTTCGAAGTCCCCGAGACCTGTGCCGTGGCGGCGCTCGTCGTGTTGGGCCGCCCGGTGACGGCAGCCGGTCGGCTGCGGCGGCGTCCGGTGGAGGACTTCGCCTGGATCGACCGCTACCTGGGGCCACCACTGCCCGGCGGCTGACCCCGGCCACCCGTCTCGCCTCACCCGTGGTCAAATAGGCCATGGCCCAGAACGTCATCGGCACCGAACTCCAGCCCTGCAGCTACAACCCTCTGACCGGTTTCTACCGGGACGGATGCTGCTCGACCGGCGCCGAGGACTACGGCGTCCACACGGTGTGCATCCGGGCCACCGTTGAGTTCTTGTCCTTCTCCGCCTCGGTCGGCAACGATCTCTCCACCCCGCAGCCCCAACACGGCTTCGACGGGGTGCAACCCGGTGATCAGTGGTGTCTCTGCGCCTCGCGCTGGCAAGAAGCCTTCGAGGCCGGCATGGCCCCACCGGTCGTCCTGGAGTCGACCCACGCCTCGACCCTGGAGTGGGTCGAACTGGGCGACCTGGCCCAATACGCCATCAAGGACTGAGCTGGGTCAAGGCCCGAGCCGTGTCAAGGACTGAGCGGTGTCAAGGACTGAGCAACTCGAACAACCGCTCGGGCGGGCGGGCGATCACGGCCCGATCGCGGTAGACCACGATGGGTCGTTCCAGCAGGATCGGATGGTCGACCATGGCCGCCAGGAGGTCATCGCCTGACCGGTCAGCCAACCCCAAAGTGGCGTAGGCCTGCTCCCCGGTGCGCATCATCAACCGCGGATCGGTGACGCCAAGTTGGGCCATCAGGATGCGAAGTGCCGCCACGGTAGGCGGCTGATCCAGGTATTCGACGATCTCCGCTTCGATGCCTTCGTCCTCCATCAGGCCCTGGGCCGTGCGACACTTTGAGCACTGCGGGTTGAAATACATGGTCACGTCGTCCATGTCCCGAAGTGTAGGGACAGTCACGCCTTGGAGGCAGAGTACATGGAGGGCCACGTTGTCAGCGTCAGCCGAGTGATTGACGCCCCCGCCGCAGAGCTCTTCGCCGTGGTGGCCGACGCCGGCCGTCACCCCGAGATCGATGGTTCCGGCGCCTTGGTGAAATTGAAGGCCGGTCCCCGTCTCCCCCACCAACTGTCCCTCGGCTCGACGTTCGGCATGAAGATGAAGATGGGTGTGCCCTACACCATGTCCAACACGGTGATCGAGTTCGAACCGGAGAAGCGCATTGCCTGGAAGACCGTCCTGTCGGGTCCACTGGGCCGCCTCATCGGCGGCCGTATCTGGCGCTATGAGTTCGAGCCCATAGCGGACGGCACCAGGGTGACCGAAAGTTGGGACGTCTCGGAGGACAAGCAGAGACTGTTCCTGGCCACGGACAAGGTGGCCGCCGCCACCGCCGAATCCATGACCAAGTCGTTGGAGCGCCTGGCCGCAACCGTCACCGCCTAGGTGTCCCCGGAGCGCTGGACGAGGTGAGCCGAGACCGCGCCGCTTCCCGGCACGCCCGGTCGGTCCTGACCGGCCCGGCGAGTCGGCCGTCGTAGCATGCCGCCGATGATCGACGACATGTGGGAGCGGCGCGTCCTCCCGGCCCTTTCGGAGTACACCCGAATTCCCTGCCTCTCCCCTGCCTTCGACCCGGACTGGGCCGAACGGGGCGCCATGGTCGAGGCGGCCGAGCTCCTCCGGGCGTGGGCGCAGGAACAGGACGCCGGGCTGACCACCGAGATCGTGCAACTGCCCGGCCGCACCCCGGTCCTGCTGGTCGAGAACGGTGGCAGTGGTGATCCCGTCCTGATCTACGGCCACATGGACAAGCAGCCCCCGCTGGGCCAGTGGCGGGCCGGGCTCTCCCCCTTCGAGCCGGTACGCGAGGGGGATCTCCTCTATGGGCGCGGCACCGCCGACGACGGCTATGCCCTCTTTGCCGCCGTCACCGGGCTCCTGGCGGCCGACGGCGGCCGAGGGCGCGTGACGATCCTCATCGAGGCCAGCGAGGAGAGCGGCAGCCCCGACCTGTCGGCCTATGTCGCCCATCTGGGCGATCGGATCGGACGCCCCCGCCTGGTCATCTGCCTCGACTCCGGTGGCCTCAGCTACGACCGGCTGTGGCTCACCTCCTCGCTGCGGGGCAACCTCGTCGTCAGCGTGCGGGTCGACGTCCTGACCGAGGGCGTCCACAGCGGCGCGGCGGGCGGCTTGGTGCCTTCGTCGTTCCGGATCCTGCGCCGCATCCTCTCGCGCATCGAGGACGAGGCCACGGGCGAGATCCTCCTGCCCGAGCTCCGGGGCGGCGGGATACCGGAGTCCTATGCCACCGCACTGACCGAGGTCGCGCTCGAATTCCCGGACCTCGGGCTCCCGAACGTGGATGGGCTCCACCTGCTGGGCGCCTCTCCGGCCGATCGCCTCATCGCCAAGGCCTGGTCGGCGGCGCTCGAAGTGACCGGCGCCGAGGGTCTGCCCGCCTTGCGCGACGGCGGCAACGTCCTGCGGCCCTACACCACGGCCAAGTTCTCGCTCCGCCTGCCGCCCGACGTCGATGCGCAGGTGGCAGCCGACGCCCTGATCTCGGCCATCACCACCGATGAGGGAGCACACATCACCATCGACCTCGAGACGCCGGCCAACGGGTGGTACTCCCCTCCCCTCGACCCCGACGTCACCGCGGCGCTGACACGCGCCTCCGTCGACCGCTTCGGGCGGCCACCGGGGTCCTTCGGCGAGGGGGGAACCATCCCCTTCCTGGCTGATCTGCAGAAAAGCTTCCCCGACACCGGCATCGTCGCCCTCGGGGTCCTCGGCCCCCACTCCAATGCGCACGGTCCCAACGAGTTCCTGCACGTTCCGATGGCCAAGGCCGTGACATATGCGGTGGCGGAATTGCTCAAGTAGCTTGCCCCACCATGTCCTGGGAATTCTCGACCGACCCCGCCTTCCAAGAACAGCTCGACTGGATGGACGGCTTCGTGCGCGACGAGGTCGAGCCGCTCGACCTGGCGTTTGCGCACAAGACCTTCCATCCCATCGATGACAACCTGCGGGCCGTCATCGACCCGCTCAAGGACCAGGTGCGCGCCCGGGGGCTGTGGGCCTGCCACCTCGGTCCCGAACTGGGAGGCCAGGGCTACGGACAGGTCAAGCTGTCGCTGATGAACGAGATCCTGGGCCGGACCAACTGGGGCCCGCAGATCTTCGGGACCCAGGCCCCCGACACCGGCAACGCTGAGATCATCGCCCACTACGGCACCGATGAGCAGAAGGAGCGCTACCTGGCGCCGCTGCTCACCGGGGAGATCTTCTCCAGTTACTCCATGACCGAGCCGCAGGGGGGCTCGGATCCCTCGCTCTTCGAGACCACCGCCACCCGGGACGGTGACGAGTGGGTGATCAACGGGTGGAAGTACTTCTCGTCCAACGCGCGCACCTCGTCCTTCCTCATCGTCATGGCGCTGACCGACACCGAGACCGACGTGTACCACGGCATGTCCATGTTCCTGGTGCCCACCGACACGCCCGGGATCGAGTTCGAGCGACACATCGGGCTCATGGGTGAAGCGCCGGGTGAGGGGATGCACGCCCTCATCCACTACAACAACGTGCGGGTCGCCCCCGAAGGGCTCCTGGGCGGCGAGGGCCAGGCCTTCGCCATCGCCCAGACACGCCTCGGCGGTGGCCGGGTCCACCACGCCATGCGCACCGTGGGCATGGCCCAGCGGGCGCTCGACATGATGTGCGAGCGGGCCCTCAGCCGCAAGACCCGGGACGGCACCCTGGCCTCCAAGCAGTCGGTCCAAGACGCCATCGCCGACTCCTACATCGAGCTGAAGCAGTTCCGCCTCCTCGTCCTCTACGTGGCCTGGTCCATCGACCAGAAGAGCGATCCCCGGTCCATCCGCAAGGACATCGCGGCCATCAAGGTCCTGACCCCCCAGGTCCTGCACGACATCGTCCGGCGCTGCATACAGATCCACGGTGCCCTCGGCGTCTCCAACGAGATGCCGTTGGGCGGCATGTGGAGCGCCGCCGTCATCATGGGCCTGGTCGACGGGCCGACCGAGGTGCACCGCACCACGGTGGCCCGCCAGGTACTGAAGGGCTACCAGCCGGTCGAGGGTCTCTGGCCCAGCCAGCACCTGCCGGCCCGACGCGCCGCGGCCGAGGAGAAGTACGCGCGGTACCTGGAGCACGAAGTGGGGAACTCGTGAGTCTCGACATCGCCGCCCTGGCCGGCTTCATGGACGCGGCGGGCCTACCCGGCGCCGGCCTGGACATCGAGACCGAGTTCGTCACCGGCGGCGCCTCCAACGATCTCTTCTCGGTCACCCGCGGCGACTACACCGTGGCCTTGCGCAAACCACCCGAAGTCGTGCCACCGGGACGCAACAACACCATGGTGCGCGAGCACCGTCTCCTGAGCGCCCTGGCCGACACCGATGTCCCCCATGCCCGCGTGGTGGCCGGGTGTGACGACCCCTCGGTCCTCGGTGGGTGCTTCTACCTGATGGAGTTCGTCGACGGGTGGTCCCCCATCCAGGAAGGCACCACCTGGCCGGCGCCGTTCGGCGAGGACCTCGAGGCACGGCGGGGCCTGGCCTTCGAGTTGGTCGACGGCATCGCCAAGCTGTCCCGGGTGGACTGGGAGGCCCGGGGCCTCGAGGGCTTCGGCAAGCCGGACGGGTTCCACGAGCGCCAGGTCGACCGTTGGCTGGCCCACCTGGCCACCTTCCAGTTCCGCCCGTTGCCCGGGCTCGACG
The DNA here is from genome assembly GCA_963821755.1 of uncultured Acidimicrobiaceae bacterium. Classification (GTDB taxonomy): domain Bacteria; phylum Actinomycetota; class Acidimicrobiia; order Acidimicrobiales; family RAAP-2; genus Bog-473. The sequence goes on along the minus strand of CAWGEX010000003.1, from coordinate 184,839 downwards.
TCGCCGCCGAGTGGCTGCGCGGGCACCAGCCCAGCACCTACAAGCCGGGGATCATGCACGGCGACTACCAGTTCGCCAACGTGATGTACCGCCACGGTGCGCCGGCCCGGCTGGCCGCCATCGTGGACTGGGAGATGGCCACGGTCGGCGACCCGCTGCTCGACCTCGGCTGGGTCATCAACGGCTGGCCCGATGACACGTCCGGCGCCTCGACCGTCAGTTATGTCGACTACGGCGGCATGCCCTCGGCATCGGAACTCCTCGACTACTACGAGCGCGAGAGCGGCCGACCGGTCGACGAGATCGACTACTACGTCATCCTGGCCCGCTTCAAGCTGGCGGTCGTGCTCGAGGGCGGCTACGCCCGGGTGGTCAAGGGTGAGACCGACAACGAGAAGATGGAGTTGTTCGGTGACGTCGTGCTCAACATGGCCCAAGGGGCCGCCGATCTGGCGGCGACCACGCCCCTGTGAGTGGCCGCTCCGGCGGCGGCGCCCTGGACGGCAGGGTGGCCCTGGTCACCGGGGGCAGCCGCGGGCTGGGGCGGGCCATGGCGCTCGGCCTGGCCGACGCCGGAGCCGACGTCATCATCGCCAGCCGCAAGCTGGAGAACTGCCGGGCGGTGGCCCGTGAGGTCGAAGCACGGGGGCGGCGGGCCCTGGCCGTGTCCTGCCACGTCGGGCACTGGGACGAGCTCGAGGGCCTGGTCGAGCAGTCGTACGACGCGTTCGGGCGGGTCGATGTCCTGGTCAACAACGCCGGCATGTCGCTCCTCTACGAGAATCTGCCGGCCGTGACCGAGGCCTTGTGGGACAAGGTGGTCGATCTCAACCTCAAGGGCCCCTTCCGGCTGACCAGCCTGGTGGGTTCCCGGATGGCCGAGGGCCCATATGGTGGATCCATCATCAACGTATCGAGCACGGGCTCCATCCGACCGCAACCGTTCATGCTCCCCTACGACGCCGCCAAGGCCGGGGTGAATGCGCTGACCGTGGGCTTCGCCCACGCCTTCGGGCCGACCGTGCGGGTGAACTGCATCATGGCCGGGCCCTTCATGACCGACGTGACCGCCGCATGGGACATCCCCGCCTTCGAGAAGGCGGCCCGGGCCAGCCATGCCCTGCAACGGGGCGGCCAGCCAGATGAGATCGTGGGCGCCGCGCTCTATTTCGCCTCCGACGCCAGTAGCTACACGACCGGCGCCGTGCTCCGGGTCGACGGGGGCATCCCCTGACCGAGCACGCCGACTTCTGGTTCGACCCGGCCTGCCCCTGGGCCTGGCTCACCTCCCGCTGGATGCTCGAGGTCCAGCAGGTCCGGGCGGTGACGACCAGCTGGCACGTCATGTCGCTGGCCATCCTCAACGAGAACCGCGAGGACCTCTCCGACCGCTACCGCAAAGGCCTGGCGCGCACCTGGGGACCGGTGCGTGTCTGCATCGCGGCCGAGCGGGAGAAGGGACCCGACATCCTCCTGCCCCTCTACACGGCGCTGGGCCGTCGCATCCACGTGGAGCGGCGCCGAACCGATCCCCACATCATCACCGAGGCCCTCGAGGAGGTCGGCCTCTCCACCGATCTGGCCGCCGCCGCCACCTCCACCGAATTCGATGACGCCGTGCGCAAGTCGCACCACGAGGGCATGGACCCGGTCGGCCTCGAGGTCGGCACTCCGGCCATCCACATCAACGGCATGGCCATCTTCGGCCCGGTGGTGACTCCGACCCCCAGGGGCGAGGTGGCCGGCAAGCTCTGGGACGGCGTGGCCCTGGTCACCGCCACGGACGGCTTCTTCGAGCTCAAGCGCAGCCGCGATCGGCCGCCGATCTTCGACTGAGAAGGTCGAACGAGTCATGGTGCGGCCGTGGTGCCAAGGGCCATCGGGCCCTTCGCCACGGTGGTGACGACCCTTTGACGATACGGAAAAACCGCCGAGATCGCAGGTGGATATCGCAGGTTGTCAGGTCAGCCTCGTTGCCGTTGGTACCGACCACCCTTGGTCACAGGACGGCGCCGGACTCCTTGTGGGCGATGATGTCCTCCCAGTCCAGGCCGAGTTCGAGCAGGATGTCCTCGGTGTGCTGACCGTGCTCGGGGGCGGGGAGCATCCGGTCGGCCGTCTCGTCGATCTGGACCGGGTTGGCCACCAGGTCGTACGCCCGGCCGTCGTCGCGCTCGACCCGACCCAGGTAGCCGTTGGCGGCGACTTGGGGATCGTCGGCCAACTCGCTGGCCATCTGCACCGGGGCCCAGGCGCCGGACAGCGGCGCCAAGGCGACTCTCCACTCCTCGTAGGTCTTCGAGGCGAACACTGCGTCCACCGTCTTCACGCACTCTTCGCGATTGGCGAAGCGACTGGCCGCATCGACGAACCGCGGATCGTCGATGAGGTCCGGGCGGCCGATGACCGTGCAGAATTCGGGCCAGAAGCGGTCGGCCTGCAGCATCATGAGCGTGATGAATCGTCCGTCACTGGTCCGGTAATTTCCGACCAGCGGATTCGGGGTGGAATTGCGGTCGAACTTGGGCATGGGATCGCCGCCGTAGAGACCGGACGCCACAATGTCGGGTGAGAGCACCCACATGGCCAAGCCCAGCAACGAGACATCGATGACCGGCGCCTCGCCGCTGGTGGCCCGCTGGAGGAGCCCGGCGGCGATCCCACCGGCGATGGCCATGCCGCCGGCGAGGTCACCGAAGGCGGCCCGTCCCCCGATGGGCCATTCGTTCTCGGCCGGGGTCAGGGCGTTGGCCACGCCCCCCCGCCCCCAGTAGATGGACCCGTCGTACCCCGGCTTGTTGTTCTCAGCCCCGAGGGGCCCCAGACCCGACCCGCGGGCGTACACGATGTTCGGGTTCACCGCTCGGATGTGCTCGACATCGATCTGCAGCCGTTGGCGCACGGAGGGGAGGAAGCTGGTGAGGAAGACGTCCGAGGTCTCGACCAGTTTGTAGAGGAGTTCGCGTCCGGCGTCGGTGCTGATGTCGATGCCGATACTCCGCTTGCCACGGTTGGGTTGCTCCATGATGTAGTTCACCGCATTGTCCCCGCCGGGGATCAGGCCCATGGAGACCAGGCCCCGCTGCGGATCGCCCATCACGGGATGCTCCACCTTGATGACGTCGGCACCCCAGTCGGCCAGGACTGCGCCCGCGGCGGGAACGAACGTCCACGCCGCCACTTCGAGAACTCGGAATCCGGAGAGTGCCTTGGCCATGCCGACCGATCCTTTGTTTAGGTGAGCCTGGGCAGGATAGCGGCGCGCTCGCCCGGACCTCGCCCATACAACCACCGGGACGGCAGAACTGACAAGATCTCGGGCCATGGACGCGGCGATGGCTCCACCGGCCCAGAGGCCCCGCGGAGCGCGGCGCCAGGGCCGTTACGAGCTCATCAGTTGCGGATTGCACGGCCACACCCTGGTCGGGACCGACGCGGCCCACATCCGCCCCGAGGACTGCGCCATCGTCCGTGAGGTGGACGGATTGCGCTGGCACCGGTGCCTGCGCTGTGACACCTGGCTCCCTCGTCCGATCCCGCCGGCGGACCACGCCACCCGTGAATACCTCCCCGAGCGCGACGAGATCGAGGTGCCGCTACGCGGCCGCCCCCTGCGCGATCGTTTCGTCCTGCGCCTGATCGCCCTCGATCGTGTGCTCCACGTCATCGTGCTCTCCGTCATCACCCTGGCCATCTTCTTTTTCGCCCATGATCGGGAACAGCTGCGCAAGGTCTATGTGCGCGTCCTCGCCGACCTCCAGGGCGGGCTCGGCGGGCCGATCTTCGACACCACCCGCGGCATCTTCCACGAGGCCAACCGGCTGTTCGCGCTGTCGAAGACGGAGCTCTACCTGATCGGCACGGGCGTGGCCGTCTACACGGTGATCCTGGTATTCGAAGCGGTCGGCCTGTGGTTCGCCCGCCGATGGGCCGAGTACCTAACGCTGGTCGAGACCGGCGTGCTCGTCCCCTTCGAGATCTACGAGCTGACCACCCGCGTCTCTACCCTGAAGATCCTGACGCTGGTCATCAACCTGGTCATCGTGTTGTACCTCCTCATCTCCAAGCGGCTCTTCGGCGTGCGAGGCGGGGGCAAGGCGGAAGAAGCGGTGAAGAAGGCCGATACCGGGTGGCCCGCCGTGGACCGGGCCACCCCCTTCATGCACGCCCTCGATCAGCCGGCGGTTCAGTAGTACCCCTGCATCAGCTCGGTGGCCCAGGTCGGTTGGTGCGTCGCCGCCGGTTCGAACTCGCGCATGAACGGCTTGACATCGAGCACGGGCGAGCCGGCAATGGCATCGAGGCCCCGGACGTGAAGGTCGAGGCCATCGACGGCCAGCAGCCGACACGCGCTCACGCCGAGGCGATTCGGCCGCATCTTGGCGCGCTGGGCGAACATCCCCACGGCCGGCCAGTCGGTGTTCCCACGCGGGTGACGAATCCCGGTCACCACGTCGCGTTCCTCCACCAGATGGAACTGGAAGACCACGCACAGATGCGAAAACGCATCGAGGCCGGCCACGGACTCGGGGCCGAAGCGCTCGGCATCGATACGGATGGTCGCTTCCACCGATCCCCAGTTGTCGTCGATCGGCTCGTCCCGGCCGCCTTCGACGACTCCGATGGGGTCGAGGGTGATCACCAGCGGAGAGGTTCCTGTCCGATGCCGCGACAGGCCGGCTCCGACCACACTGACCCACTGCGGCCGGATCACGAAGTGACGAAGTCGACCACCACGCGAGCCAGCTCTTCCCCTTTGTCCTCCTGCAGGAAGTGCGAGGCGCCGACGATGGTGGTGTGGGCCTGTCCCTGGGCGCCGGCGATCCGCTCCTGCAGGGCACGGTGCGCCCCGGCGGTGATCGGATCGCTGTCGGCGAAGGCGGTGAGGAAAGGGCGATCGAAGGCCGCCAGTCCGACCCAGGCCGCCACGTTGGCGTCATGGGCCGGGTCGTCGGGACGCGAGGGCACCAGTAAGGGAAAGGCGCGGGCACCCGACTTGTAGGACTCATCGGGAAAGGGCGCGTCGTACGCCGCCTGGACCTCCTCGGACAGATCACTGAGGCAGCCGGTGTTGACGATGAAGCCGGTCGGGAAAACCTCCACCTCCTGAGAAAAGCGCTGCCAGTTGAAGAACGCCTCGCCCGGATCGGTATCGCCGGTAGGTAGGAAGGTGTTGGCCGCCACCACCCGGGCGAAGCGATCGGGGTGCTCCCCCACCAATCGCAGGCCGATGAGGCCGCCCCAGTCCTGGCAGACCAATGTGATATCCCGCAGGTCCAGGTGCTCGAACAACAGCTCGCGCATCCACTCGACGTGGCGGGCGTAGGTGTAGTCGCCGCGCTCGGCCGGCTTGTCCGAGCGGCCGAAGCCCACCAGGTCCGGCGCCACAATCTGGAGACCGGCCGCGGTGAGCACGGGAATCATCTTGCGGTAGAGGAACGACCATGAGGGCTCGCCGTGCATCAGCAGGACCACCGGGGCCTCCGGATTACCTTCACGCAGGTAGTGGACGCGCAGGTGACCTCCCTCGCCATCAGCCACCTCGGCGTAGTGCGGGTCGAAGTTGAAATCCGGGAGTCCCTCGAAGCAGGTATCGGGCGTGCGCAGTGTCTTCATCGAGGCGGGATCCTACGCCGCCGATGCGGCAGCTGCTCTGGGGCGGCGAGCCGAGGAACGAGGCCATCGCCCCGATTCGACCAATCGGGGTGACTCACGCTGGAGGGCGGGCCGGGCCGTGGGCGACGACAAGCTCCTCGGAGCCGGGGACCCCGTCCGCAGCCGCCCAGCCGCCACCGCCCGGGACCGAGATGCGCCGGCCGCTGACCTCTGCGATGCTCATGGTCGTGACTTCAAGGCAGTCTTTGGCTGCATCCGTAGGGGAGGAATTCGTGGCATGAGCACAACCCAGGAATCCGAGTACGACCCGTTCGCTGCCTTCAGCGATGTCGTGGCCGGGACCACCCGGGACCCGTACACCGACTTCATCGCCAAGCGCCGGGACACGCCGGTCTGGAAGGGCAACCTCATGCCCATGGACTTCCTGCCCGAGGGTATAGAGGTCGAGCCGGGATGGATCGCCTTCCGCTACGACGACTGCTCCCGCATCCTGCGCGACGCCAAGACCTTCACCTCCACCGGGTACGACTCCACCATCGGCATGGTCATGGGCCACATGATCCTGGGTATGGACGATCCCGAACACCGGGGACATCGCAATCTGGTGGCCCAAGCCTTCCGGGAGAAGTCACTGGCCCGTTGGGAACCTGAATTCATCGGGCCGATCATCGACGAATTGATCGACCGCTTCGTGGCCGATGGCGAGGCCGACCTAGTACGCCAACTGACGTTCGAATTCCCGGTGCGGGTCATCTCCCGCCTGCTCGGACTGCCCGAAGAAGACTTCGTCCAATTCCAACGCTGGTCGATGGAGCTGATCGGCCTGGTGGCCGACATCGACCGAGGGCTGCAGGCCTCAGAGTCCCTGCGCGACTATTTCGCCAAGGTCGTGGCCGAACGAAGGGCAGCCCCCAAAGAGGACGTCATCAGCGACCTGGTGACGGCGGAGATCGACGGGGAGAGCCTTTCCGACGAGGCCATCTACTCCTTCCTCCGCCTCCTCCTGCCGGCGGGGGCCGAGACCACCTACCGCTCCTCGGGCAACCTCCTCTACCTGCTGCTGACCCACACCGACCAGCTCGACGCCGTGCGCAATGATCGCTCGCTGCTCCCCCAGGCCATCGAGGAGGCACTTCGGTTCGAACCGCCGCTGCTGACCATCAATCGGACCACCACTTGCGAAGTGGAGCTCGGCGGGGTGACCCTGGCGGCGGGTGAGAGCGTCACGCCGAACCTCGGGTCGGCCAACCACGACGAGACGCGGTGGGAGAATCCCGAGGTCTTCGACATTTTCCGACCGAACATTCCCCATATCGCCTTCGCCCACGGACCGCATATGTGCCTCGGCATGCACCTGGCCCGGCTGGAGACCCGCGCCCTGGTGAACCGCGTGCTGGACCGACTGCCCGACCTGGCACTGGACCCCGGCGACCGCGACCCACACATTCTGGGTCAGATCTTCCGCTCCCCCAACTGCCTACCGGTTACCTTCACGCCGACGAGGTGAGGTGCCGGCCGTGCCGGCCGGATCGGAATCGTCGCCGAATCGACGCCGAGCTCGCGGGCCCATGACGGCCCTACGGGGTGATCTGGCGCTCCTCGACCTGATCGCCGCGTCCGATCAAGACGGCCGAGACCATGCTCGGCGGGAAGAGCCCGTGGGCCACCACGCCCGGGGTGGCGTCGAACAGCGCTGAGAGTCGCTCGGGATCATCAACCTCGCCGTGGTAGTCGGCCAGGACGCCTCCGTCCGGCGTCAACGGGGCTCGGCGCAGCTCGATGCCGGGAATGACCCGTCGAACCACGTCGAGGCCGAACGCCATCAGCTCGAGCGGAACGGGCGGGCGGAGCCGATCGACCACTTTGTTCGACGACACGATGACCACGAAGCGATCGGCCGCCGCGGCCACGATCTTTTCCCGCGTGTGGGCACCACCGCCCCCTTTGACCAACCAGCCCTGTGGATCCACCTGGTCCGATCCATCGATGGCCAGATCGAGGCGGTCGATGCCTTCGAAGGGAACCACCTTCAGTCCGGCCGCGCCGGCCGCGGATTCGGTGGCCGGAGACGTGGCGACAGAGGTGACGTCGAGATGGCGCTCACCAAGGGCCGGCACCAGAAACGCCACCGTTGTCCCGGTCCCCAAGCCCAGGAGCATGCCCGCCTTCACCATGGCGGCGGCGGCCCGGGCTGAGGCCTTCTTTTCCTGGTCGATTTCGGCACTCACGCCCCCCACCTTCGCACGCTTGGCGCTGGCATCGGGTGCACGCTCCACTCGGTACCGTCCCGGTTTGGAAGTCCACCGCGATGAGATGACAGGGGCCTCGGTGACGCTTCGCCACGTTGGCGAACTGCGGCGGCATGGTCCACCGATTTTCGGCGTGTGCCACACCGGCATGCACCCTCGACGAGGCGACGGTCCTCAATCGGCGGTGCAGGCACAGGTAACGTTGGCCGCAATGACGTGCGGGCGTGAGGGCTAGGTCGCCCGTGCTGGGAATTCTCATCGTCGGCTGCGCCGTTCTCGGGCTCGCCGTCGGATCGTTCTTGAACGTCGTCATCTACCGGGTGCCCCGCGGAGAGTCGATCGTGACACCGCCATCGGCCTGCCCGGGATGTCACTCCCCCATCGCTCCTTGGGACAACATCCCCGTCCTCTCCTGGCTCGTCCTACGGGGCCGATGCCGCAATTGCCAGGCTCCGATTTCAGCGCGATATCCGCTTGTCGAACTGGCCACGGCGGGCCTGTTTGCGGGGACCGCCGCTCGCTTCGGGTATCAGTGGGATGTGCCGGCGTTCCTCGTGCTCTTCGCCGGGCTCTTGGCGCTGTCCTACATCGATGTGGAGCGCCTCCTGCTCCCCAAGAAGATCGTCTATCCCCTTCTCGGAATGGTCGCCGCATTGCTGGTCATGGCCGCGGCGGCCACCGGTCAATGGCACGACCTCCTGGTGGCAACCCTGTGCGCCCTGGGCTGGTTCATCCTCTTCTTCGGGTTGAACGCCGTGAGCCCGCGCTTGCTGGGATTCGGTGACGTCCGCCTGGCCCTGGTTCTCGGCCTCGCTCTCGGCTGGCTCGGCGTGCGCTACGTCCTGCTGGGATTCTTCGCGGCCAACCTCATCGGCGCCATCATCGGCATCGCGCTCATCGCGACCAAACGGATCAGCCGGCAAGAACAGATTCCCTACGGGGTCTTTCTGGCCCTCGGAACGGCGCTGGCCATTTTCGCCGGACCGGAGCTGCTGCAACCATTCAGTCAATTCCATTGACCCATGGCGCCGAAGGCCCGACGTCATATGTCTTCTTCCCCGCCCGCCAGCTTCGCCTGCTCAGTCCCGGACGATGGCCGAGGTCGGCGGCGCTTAGCGGATGATCTCCATCCGCAAACCCTCACCGTCCCACTCGGGATCGAGGGGCACGCGCATTCCGGCGCGGGCGGAGATGCGCCGCGCTGTCCACATGAACGCGGCGGCATCGAGCATGTGGGAGTGCGGAACATCGGTGAGCTCCGCGTTGATGATCCGTTCGACCCCCGGGATCTTCTTCTCCAAGAGGACCCTGCGCTCTTCCCACCCCCGCTCGGACTGCTTGGAAAAACGAAGTGGTACATCGTCATTGAGCTGGTAGAAGCTGAGCTCGGAGTGGACCTCATAGACGGTGCGTTGGCGGTAAGGGGCCATTTCGGCCGCCACCTCGCGATAACGGGGTAACAGCTCCTTCGTGATGGCATCCAGGTAGTCGGTGTCGCCTGCAGCGCCTTCTCGCAAACTGGTTCGATACGGCGCGGTGTGGACCGCCGATCCACGGCGTCCGAGGAGCGATCGAGCCTCTCGATCACAGGCCCGGCCCCCCGGTTCCGTCGCATCGACATAGCCAATGGGTGCATTCAAGGCGATCACCGAGAAGGCCGGCCGCTGGTCGAGCACCTCGCCAAACGTTTCGATGATCCGGGGATCCTCCGGGGCGAATATGGTCCCCTGCAGCTTGGCGCTGGCAACCAGCCACCCGGCTGCGCAGGGGGTCACGCCGGCGACGAGCGAATACGGGAGATCCGGGCCTCGGCGAGAGGGTGCTGCTGTGGTCATTCCTGGCCGGCTGTGCGATTCAGATTGCTGATGGCGCGGGCTATCTCCTTGGGATGGGCAGAGACCTCGAGCGCGTCCTCGTAGGAGATCACGTCGTCCCGGATGAGCGTGGCCAAGCTGGTCTCCATGGTGCACATGCCGTCCGCCTGGTTCGTCGTCATGACGTTCATGAGCTGATTGGATTTTCCCTCACGAATGAGGTTCCTCACCGGGTGGTTGGCGATGAGCACCTCAAAGGCGGCCACCCTCCCGCCCCCGACCTTGGGGATCAGCCGCTGGGCGATGATGGCGCCCAACGAAGCGGCGAGCTGAACCCTGACCTGGTCTTGACGCCAATCGGGAAACACGTCGATGATCCGATCGACGGCCTGGGCGGCGTCGTTGGTGTGCAGCGTGGCGAACACCAGGTGGCCGGTCTCGGCCATGGTCAAGGCGATCTGAATGGATTCGATGTCGCGCATCTCGCCGAGAAGGAGAACGTCGGGGTCCTCCCGTAATGCCGAACGCAAGGCGCGGTCGAACGAGGGGCTGTCGAGGCCAATTTCCCGTTGCGTGACCGCTGACATCTTGTGGTGATGCAAGAACTCAACCGGATCCTCAATGGTGAGGATGTGCTGCGACCGTGTCTCGTTGATGCGATCGATGATCGAGGCCAGCGTCGTCGACTTGCCCGAACCGGTCGGGCCTGTCACGAGGATCAGTCCCCGGGGCAGCTTGGCCAATTGCTCGGCGAAGGGAGGGAGCCCGAGCTCGTCGAAGCTCGGGATCTTCGTGGGAATCATCCGGAGTGCCAGTGCCGTCTCGCCCCGCTGGGTGAATGCACTGGCGCGGAGCCTGGCCCGATCCTGCCAAGAGAAGGCAAAATCGACGTCCTGGTGCTCTTCGAAGATGGTGACTTGGGCGGGATCCAAGAGGCTCTCCACGAGAGCGTGAATCTCCTCGCCCGACAGGACCGGCGCACCCTCGAGCGGCCGCAGTTTGCCGTCGACTCGGATTCGCGGTGCCGAACCTCCGGCCAGCAGTAGGTCGGAACCACCCTGATCCCAGAGAATCTGCAGCCATGGTGCAATCGTCCCTGTGTCAATGCTGTTCACTGGATCTCTTCCCTTTCTGTGACGGTGAATTCCAAAGTGCCCGGCCCGAAGGCCGGGCACTTTGGTTCACCCTGAAGTGATGTTACCTGTAGTTACTCTACGAAACGGTAGAGCAAGGGTTGGGGGTGGTGTCGTAGTTGACTCCGCCGACATCAACCACGCCGCCTGCGGCCAGCGCAATGGTGTAGTGGCTGTTGGTCGGAGCCTGTCGCAGGAAAGGCCCGCCAAACGCTGTTCCGGTCAAGTCCGTCATCGCGGCAGGCCACGCGTTGGTCGTGTTAGCCGGTGCGGCATGGTAAGCCTCGACAGCGACCTCGACGCTCTTGGCGTCGGAGTTGCAGGCTGCCTGAGCACTCTGTCCCGTTACGCCACCAAGCGCGAAGATGACCGTCGCGGCAAGGATGCCGAGCACAACGATGACGATGAGGAGCTCGATAAGAGTGAACCCCGCCTCGACGATTTCGCCAGCCCTGAGCTGATTCTTCATCTTGTGGAAATGCTGCATGAGTTTATTTCTGCCTTTCTGATAGTCAGGATCGCCGTAACTCGGGAATCCCCCTTCCGCCTGTCCGCCAAGAACGGGCGCCCTATTGCTGCAATGAAGCGAGCGGTTCGAAGAATGTAAGAGGTCGCCGTCCCCTCGCTGTCCCAAAAGCGTGCGCGCGTTGAAAAAAACCCATTCGCTGATCAGCCATCGTTTTGGGACGGCGAGGGGACGGAAATACGTCACCATGCCTGCTCGGCAATCGACCGGTTGAACGGGCCGACTGCGTGTGCGGGCGAGGGGGCTATGAAGCCGTTTTACGACTATCATTTAGGCGGGGGTGTTCACTGTCTTCGCCGCCGTACCGCTCATTGCTGTTTGGATTGGGACAACAACCAGGTAGAGGGTTCAATGAGCAGTTGCAGGCACGAAGAAGGAGCAGCGGCGACGCGGTCGAACTGCCTCGCGACGCGACCTCGGACGGCCCACAACTCGCGGCCGATTGCCGCGTCGGACAAGGTTTTCGCGTGAATCGGGTTGCAGCAACGTGGCGGAATGGTTGCGCTTTCGGAACTCGGAGTTCGCGTACGAATCAACGCGCGGATCGAGGCGAGGACGGGTTCACACTCATTGAACTGATTGTCGTGGTGGCGATCATGCCCATCATTGTCGGTGCGCTTTCCATTGGGCTTGTTTCCATCCTGTCCCTCCAGTCCGGCGTCTCCGGCCGGGTCGCCGACTCGGGCGACGCACAGGTCGTCTCAGTCAATTTTGGCAATGACGTCCAGAGCGCGGCGAACCTCACCACCATGACCGCCGCACAATGCGGATCTGGGACGCAACTACTCGGACTGGAGTGGGGCCCAGGCGTACAAGCCGGCAACTTCCAAACCGTTATCTCCTACGTCTTGGTGGCGAATGCAAACGGCTCGACCTCATCGCTGATTCGCCAGTACTGCACGGGAAGTTCTTCGACTCCGACGAACTCGACCACCATGTCTTCGGACGTACCGAATAACCAGCCCGCAGCGACGATCGCACCTTCCAGTAGCAACACGGCTGCGATGAGTGGGTGGACTCCCACGGCTGGGGTGACCAGCGTCACGTTTCCGATCACCGGACACGCGAGCCAGTACCAATACAACGAAGTCGCCGTCCCCGGACAGAGCGCAAACTCAGATCAAGTCTCGACCATCACGCCTCCAACCACAACCTGTGGATTCGCCACACTCGATACGGGCACGTACGCGTCATCCCTCTGCTTCGTTGATTTCACTAAATACAACGCGGCGCAAGCGGCGGCCCCAGGATGCCAACAGATAACGGCCGGCATCACCAACACACCGTTCACGATGTCGTTCTGTCTCAGCGTGTCAGGGGGACCCGTGGCCCCGGCCTCCATTCCCACCTATACCAACCCCCCCACCAGCGAAGCCTTCCTGGGCAACAATGGGTTCTACACCGGCATCCCCGGCAATCCCGCCTTCTATCAAACGACCCAGCACAGCACGACCACTGTCACGCTCACGAACATCCAAGTGCTGGATGCCAATGGGAACCCAGCTACGGGTTGGGGGATCGTGACTGGTGATGCCGAGTCGACCGACAAAAACGAGTCCATGACATGGACCTCCGATAAAGCCCTCAACCTCATTCCGAATAGCCCATCGTCGGCGATCGGCAATGCCTGTGCCGCACCCACATCGCCCGACGGATTGACGGGAGTCGGTACCACGACGGTGGTGTGTGCGGCCACGGTGAGCTCGGACAAGACGGGCACTGTCATGCTCCAGGCAGCGGCCCCGGCAACGCTCAGCGTTCAGATGGTCGGCGACGGACTTGAGGCGATGTTTATCGGATTGCTGTTGCCGGCATGAAGAAAACGACGAAGCCATCCGGGCTGGGTACCAGCGGTTCCAAAGAGACCAACCACTCGACTCCTCGGTCGGAAGCGGGCGACACTCTCGTCGAACTATTGATCGCCATGGTTGTGCTCGCCATCGCCTCTGTTGCCATCCTGGTGGCGTTTGCCACCTCGATCTCGGCTTCATCCGAACACCGCGCCCTTGCGTCCTTCGACACCGCCCTCAGAAGCGCCTATCAGGATGCCACCTCTCAGATCCAGTACTCGGCCAGTGCGCACTATGTCTCGTGCGCGACCGCATCCACCTACCAAAATCAGGTTTCCTTCAACAATCTTCCTGCCGGCTACACCGCGCAGATCACGTCGGTCACCTATTGGAACGCTCCCTCCTCTTTCTCCTTTGGCTCCTCGTGCGCATCGGGTTCCACCTCGCCCCAGTTGGTCGCGATCTCCGTGGCGCCGCCATCGGGTGGTGCCAGTTCCACCATCAACGCAGTCGTAAGTGATCCGGCAGCCCGACCGATCCCGACCGCAGGCTCGGCTTCTCAATTGGTCTTCTTCGAACAGCCCGGAAACGGGGTCAGCGGATCACCCTTCCGTCCCCAACCTGTCGTCGCCGTCGAGGACGCAGCCGGCAACGTCGTCAGCTCTGACTTGTCCGATGTGACCCTGACGCTCAACACGGTCTCGGGCCCGGCCGGGGCGACCCTGTCGAGCACGTGCACAGGAAGTGAGTTCTTCGGCATCGTCACCTTCTCGAACTGCAGCATCCTCAAAGCTGGGACCTACACTGTGACGGCCACCGATACGTCTCTGCCCGGCTTCTCGGTCACAAGCAGTCCCTTCAGCGTCAGCTTCGGTCCGCCCAGTCAGCTGGTGTTCACCACCCAGCCGAACAACTCGACCGGTGGCGTAGCCTTTCCCACCCAGCCGGTGGTCACCGTCGAGGACGTCGGCGGCAACGTGGTCACGAACGACGCTTCGACCGTCACGTTGGCGATTACGTCAGGCACCGGCACAGCCGGGGCGGCCCTTTCAGGTTGTGTCGGAACTGAGACCAACGGTGCGGTCACCTTCGCTGGCTGCGCCATCAACAAAGCAGGTTCGGGCTACACCCTTACGGCGACCGATGGTTCGCTGACTCCGGCGACGAGCGCTGCCGTCACTGTCGCACGGGGACCGGCCACCCAGCTCGGCTTCACGACCTCACCTGGCGCATCCACTACGGGCAACGCCCTGACGCCCCAGCCGGTGGTCACCGTGGAGGACGCCGGCGGAAACCCGGCCACGACCAACCCCAGTGCCTCGATCACGCTCGCCATCGGCACCCAACCCGGAACCGGGGCGACCCTCGCCTGCACGGCCAACCCCAAGACCGCCACCGGCGGCGTGGCCACCTTCGCCGGGTGCAAGATCACCGTTGCCACGGCGGGTTCCTTCACCCTCAACGCGACGGCGCCGGGTCTCCTCCCGGCTAAGAGCGCCGCCTTCACCGTCGCCGGCGCGGCAAGCAAGCTGGTCTTCACCGACGTCGCCCAGCAACTCGGCCGGTGGCGTGACCTTTGTCACCCAGCCCACCGTCACAGTCGAAGACTCGCTGGGCAACGTGGTGACGGCAGACACCGTCCACCGTCACCCTGGCCATCGCCACACAACCAGGGAGCGGTGCCAGTCTCGTCTGCAATCCCAATACCAATAAACAGACCGTCGCCGGCGGCGTGGCCACCTTCGCCGGGTGCAAGATCACTCTGGGGTCGGGCACACCTGGGACTTACTCTCTCGGTGCGACCGATGGCAGCCTGCTCCCATCTACGAGCAGCACCTTCACCGTTTCGGGCCCGCCCACACACCTGGTCTTCACTCAACAGCCCAGGCGGCTCGACCGGTGGCGTGGCCTTTGGCACCCAGCCAATCGTCACCGTCGAGGACGCTGGCGGCAATACGGTCACGACGGACACCTCCACCGTGAACCTGGCCGTTGCTGCTGGAACCGGCACAACCGGAGCAACGCTGTCGGGTTGCTCTGGGACCGAAACCCTGGGCGTCGTCACCTTTACGGGTTGCTCGATCGACAAAGCAGGCACCGGGCTACGCCCTGCGTGCCACCGATGGCACACTGACGAGCACCACCAGCACGCCGTTCAACATCACCGTGGGCGCGGCCACCGCAACTGGCCTTCGGCACCCAGCCCGGCGGCGGGGCCAACGGCGCCACCTGGACCACCCAGCCCGCCGTCAGCGTCGAGGACAGCGGCGGCAACGTGGTGAGCACGGCCACCAATCCGGTCGCCCTGGCCATCGCCAGCCAGCCCGGCAGCGGGGCCACCCTGGCCTGCAGCGCCAACCCCCAGACCCCGGCCGGCGGCGTGGCCACCTTCGCCGGGTGCCAGATCGTCGGCAAGACGGGCAACTACACCCTGAGCGCCAGCGCCACCGGGCTCAGCGGCGCCACCAGCAGCTCGTTCAACCTCACCGTGGGCCCGGCCACGCAGTTGGCCTTCAGCACCCAGCCCGGCGGCGGGGCCAACGGCGCCACCTGGGCCACCCAGCCCGCGGTCAGCGTCGAGGACAGCGGCGGCAACGTGGTGAGCACCAACAACACCGCCAGCGTCACCGTGGCCACGGCCACCCAGCCCGCGGGCGGCGGCACCCTCGCCTGCACGGCCAACCCCAAGACCGCGGCCGCCGGCGTGGCCACCTTCGCCGGGTGCAAGATCACCGGCAAGGCGGGCAGCTACACCCTGAGCGCCAGCGCCACCGGGCTCAGCACCGCCACCAGCAACTCGTTCAACCTCACCGCCGGCCCGGCCACGCCAGCTGGCCTTCAGCACCCAGCCCGGCGGCGGGGCCAACGGCGCCACCTGGACCACCCAGCCCGCGCGTCAGCGTCGAGGATGCATCGGGCAACGTCACCAACGGTGGCTCGAACATCACCTTGGCCATCGCCACCCAGCCCGGCAGCGGGGCCAGCCTCACCTGCTCGTCGAACCCCCAGGGCGCCAATGCCGGCGTGGCCACCTTCGCCGGCTGCCAGATCACCGGCAAGACCGGCAGCTACACCCTGACCGCCAGCGGCGCCGGGTTCAGCACCACCAGCACGCCGTTCAACATCACCGTGGGCGCGGCCGCGCAGCTGGCCTTCAGCACCCAGCCCGGCGGCGGGGCCAACGGCGCCACCTGGACCACCCAGCCCGCCGTCAGCGTCCAGGACAGCGGCGGCAACGTGGTGACCTCGGCCACTAATCCGGTCACCCTGGCCATCGCCAGCCAGCCCGGCAGCGGCGCCACCCTCGCCTGCAGCGCCAACCCGCAGACCCCGGCCGGTGGCGTGGCCACCTTCGCCGGGTGCCAGATCACCGGCAAGGCGGGCAACTACACCCTGAGCGCCAGCGCCACCGGGCTCAGCGGCGCCACCAGCAGCTCGTTCAGCATCACCGTGGGCCCGGCCACGCAGTTGGCCTTCAGCACCCAGCCCGGCGGCGGGGCCAACGGCGCCACCTGGGCCACCCAGCCCGCAGTCAGCGTCGAGGACAGCGGCGGCAACGTGGTGAGCACCAACAACACGGCCAGCGTCACCGTGGCCACGGCCACCCAGCCCGCGGGCGGCGGCACCCTTCGCCTGCACGACCAACCCCAAGACCGCGGCCGCCGGCGTGGCCACCTTCGCCGGGTGCAAGATCACCGGCAAGGCGGGCAGCCTACACCCTGAGCGCCAGCGCCACCGGGCTCAGCACCGCCACCAGCAACTCGTTCAACCTCACCGCCGGCCCGGCCAGCCAGCTGGCCTTCAGCACCCAGCCCGGCGGCGGGGCCAACGGCGCCACCTGGGCCACCCAGCCCGCGCGTCAGCGTCGAGGATGCATCGGGCAACGTCACCAACGGTGGCTCGAACATCACCTTGGCCATCGCCACCCAGCCCGGCAGCGGGGCCAGCCTCACCTGCTCGTCGAACCCCCAGGGCGCCAATGCCGGCGTGGCCACCTTCGCCGGCTGCCAGATCACCGGCAAGACCGGCAGCTACACCCTGACCGCCACCGGCGGCCGGGTTCAGCACCACCAGCACGCCGTTCAACATCACCGTGGGCGCGGCCACGCAGCTGGCCTTCAGCACCCAGCCCGGCGGCGGGGCCAACGGCGCCACCTGGACCACCCAGCCCGCCGTCAGCGTCGAGGACAGCGGCGGCAACGTGGTGACCACGGCCACCAATCCGGTCACCCTGGCCATCGCCAGCCAGCCCGGCAGCGGGGCCACCCTGGCCTGCAGCGCCAACCCCCAGACCCCGGCCGGCGGCGTGGCCACCTTCGCCGGGTGCCAGATCGTCGGCAAGACGGGCAACTACACCCTGAGCGCCAGCGCCACCGGGCTCAGCGCGCGCCACCAGCAGCTCGTTCAACCTCACCGTGGGCCCGGCCACGCAGTTGGCCTTCAGCACCCAGCCCGGCGGCGGGGCCAACGGCGCCACCTGGGGCACCCAGCCCGCGGTCAGCGTCGAGGACAGCGGCGGCAACGTGGTGAGCACCAACAACACGGCCAGCGTCACCGTGGCCACGGCCACCCAGCCCGCGGGCGGCGGCGCCTTCACCTGCACGACCAACCCCAAGACCGCGGCCGCCGGCGTGGCCACCTTCGCCGGGTGCAAGATCACCGGCAAGGCGGGCAGCTACACCCTGAGCGCCAGCGCCACCGGGCTCAGCACCGCCACCAGCAACTCGTTCAACCTCACCGCCGGCCCGGCCACGCCAGCTGGCCTTCAGCACCCAGCCCGGCGGCGGGGCCAACGGCGCCACCTGGGGCACCCAGCCCGCGGTCAGCGTCGAGGATGCATCGGGCAACGTCACCAACAGTGGCTCGAACATCACCTTGGCCATCGCCACCCAGCCCGGCAGCGGGGCCAGCCTCACCTGCTCGTCGAACCCCCAGGGCGCCAATGCCGGCGTGGCCACCTTCGCCGGCTGCCAGATCACCGGCAAGACCGGCAGCTACACCCTGACCGCCACCGGGGCCGGGTTCAGCACCACCAGCACGCCGTTCAACATCACCGTGGGCGCGGCCACCCAACTGGCCTTCAGCACCCAGCCCGGCGGCGGGGCCAACGGCGCCACCTGGACCACCCAGCCCGCCGTCAGCGTCGAGGACAGCGGCGGCAACGTGGTGACCTCCGACCACACGGCCAGCGTCACCTTGGCCATCGCCACCCAGCCGCGGAAGGGAGGCACCCTCACCTGCACCGCCAACCCCAAGACCGCGGCCGCAGGCGTGGCCACCTTCGCCGGGTGCCAGATCACCGGTCGAACGGGCACCTACACCCTGAGCGCCAGCGCCAATGGACTCTCCTCGGCCAATTCGAACGGATTCAACGAAACATGACAACCAACAATGGAAACATGATCGGCCGATGGAAGAGTCGTCGCAAGGACGCCGCCCGCGATGAGGTTGGTGCCGTGCTGATCCTGGCACTGATATTCCTTGTCGCCGTGAGCGGCATGGTCCTCGCACTTGCAGGTTCAACGTCGAACAACTTGCTGAACTCCGTCCACTTCACTGCAACCAGAACGGTTGACAACGCAGCCAGCAATGCGATCCAAGTCGCGGTCCAAAGCATCCGGTACACCCCGACGCTGGAGACGGGCGGGATAGCTCAGACTCTCAACGCCAGCCCACCAACGTACTGTTGGGGGTCCAGCCCGCCTTCCAGCTTCGCAAATATCGACGTCTGGTGTAGTACCGCCTGGACACCCTCCAGCGCCAACTCTCGCGTTGTCACCCTTTCGGCCTGCCCGACTTTCGTGACGACAGACGCCGCCGCCTGCGCGTTGCATCCCCTGCTCCAAGAAGTGGTCACCTTCGACGACTATCCGCCCGGGGTCAGTGCGCCGAACTCCGGGCAGTGTGCCGTGTACTGCGGCACTGGTATCACGGTCAATAGTCTGGTTTGGTCGCCGTTGGTACCCACCGTGTCCGCGGTCAATCCCTCGTCGGGCTCCATCACCGGTCAAACGGGGATGACGATCACTGGGTCGGGCTTCGTCCCGAACGCAACCACCGTCAACTTCGTCGATACCAATCCAACCGACAATGTGATCATTCCCGCCTCGAACGTCAACGTGACAAGCGCTACGACTCTCACGGCTACCTCGCCGGCCATAACGACGACGGGGACGGCCTACTACGTCGCCGTCACCACCCCGGGTGGCACGAGCGCTCACACCACCGCCAGCAATTTCAGCTATGCACCCGTCAAGCCGACCGTCACGAGCCTCAGTCCCACCACGGGACAGGTTCAACATGGCACGTCGGTGACGATCACCGGTACTGGGTTCGTCAACGGTACGAATGGCACGCCGCCGGTCGTCACATTCACCGGAGGCGGCGGTTCGTTTACGGCGACAGCGGTATCAGTGGTCGGGTCCACCTCGATCACAGCGATCTCGCCGACCAATGCGCCGGCCGGAGCATACGTTGTCAGTGTGACCACAACGAACGGCACCAGCGCCAGCGGACCAGTCTTCACGAATTCGTAAGACCTTCGGCGGTTTGTCAGGAGATCCGAGCTCCCGGACGTGCACGTATTGACTCCACAGCTCCGAGTCTCCCTGAACGCATCCGTAATCTGGAGAATCTGGCAGCTCACCTTTCATCGGGTGTCGTCGTCGGGGCTTCGTTCGTCCCGCAAGACAGAACCCCTCGCTATCCGCTGATTTGAGCCAGCGACGGAGTAGCAATCCTTCTTTCGAATTGTTCCCAATTCCCAACAGAGGAATGGGAGCGTCGGCCAGCGGCGGCATCAAATCTGTGGGAACAGACCGCAGATTTGAAACGCGTCGACCAGGGCTGGTCTTCGGAGTTCGAAAGAGGAGCTACACGTGCAGAGAGGCCACCTAATCCTGCATTCAATGCAACCGTGGCACTGCGACAGTGAGCACAATCAGGACAATCCCTAGTCCGATCGAGGCGATCGCCCGTCGGAATATAGGCGCATGACGGACGATGTTCTCGACGAACCGGTAGGTGACCACAGACGCAGCAAGAGCGACCAGCAGCCAGACTGCATTCTGCCGAAATGGCAGGCTTGGCCGACCGGCAGCGTCCGCAGCGATGACCAGCAACGGCCAATGCCATAGGTACAAAGAGTACGAAAGCCTCCAATCCAGCGGAAGAGACGGATTCCGAGGACGCTTTCAGCGCCCCAACGATGCGCTCTTACCCCACCGGCTATGACCAAGCCCGGCCCCAAGGACTGGGACCGCAACGAGCGACCCGGGATACACGGTGTTGTCGCCGAAGACAATCGCCGAGAAACCGATCGCGCCCATTCCACCCACGTCATGATCGAAGAGGTGGAGCGCTGGAGGCGGAGCAGGCATTTGGTTCCGACTGCTACCAACGCTCCCAGCGCCAGCTCCCAGGCCCTGGTGAATGGGGACAAGTAGGCAACCGTAGGGTTGGAATTCGTCTGGACTACGGACAGCGTGAAGAGATCGCGATCACCGCAACGAGGCCAATGACCAGTCGAACGCGCAGCGAGAGTTTGCTACGCAGTGTCGCAATGAGCACAAACAACGCCGGGTACACGAGGTAGAACTGCTCCTCGACAGCCAGTGACAAGAAATTCAGAAGCGGTAACGGAGGTTGTTGTGCGTTCAGGTAACTCGTTCCAAGCGAGGTGAAGTGGAAATTGGCAAAAAGGACAGCGGTCCATCGTGCATCAGTCGCGGTCGGATCCCCGTAGATGGCGCCGAGCACCCAATCGGTCGCCGTAACAGTCACAACGATTACGAGGGTCGCTGCCGGAACGATCCGACGACTACGACGCCCGGAGAACCTCAGAAACGACGTTCGTCCACTCGACACTCGCTCTCTGAGTAGGACTCCGGTGATTACGAAGCCCGAGATGACGAAGAAGACGTCGACCCCTACATAGCCCCCACCGAGAAGCTTTAGGCCCCCGTGGTGGAGGACCACCAGCAGGACCGCAACCGCACGAAGACCTTCGACGTCGGGTCGGAACCGGCGATCCCCAGGCGCCGTTCCCGACTCGTCCCCGGCCGCAGGAGTTCATGCTCAACCAAATCCGCGACGCTGTCGGTCATATCGCCCACGCCGGATCCGCCGGATCCGCTATCCGATTCCGAGGGCTTCACCCTGGTCGAACACCATGGCTACAGCCCAAAGTCCTTCAGCACCAGCCGGTTGATCCCGTTGGATGTCCGGTAGACCTTCCGGCGCACCGCCCGCTTGCCGTAAGACATTCGGCCGCCCTTGGCATCCTGGACGTTGCCCAGGTCGCGAGCGGTCCGGTACAGCTGGCTTCGGAGGGACTCTGCGACGGGCCACGGCGTTCCTTCTCGGCTCGACATCCGGGCGCATGAGCTCCAGATCCGTCCAGCACGATGCCGCACCCGGAGCAGACACGGTGAGCTAAGCAGGCGGACTCACCTCCCTGCTCGGAGATGCCCTCTGCACTGACGGCTCGTTGAGGCTCTTCCGAGGCGGCCATCTACCCATTCTTCACGATTGTCCGACCCATCACCTTGGCCCCTTTCATTGCGCATTCGGGCGCGGCTTCGGCCCTCTTTTTCCATGCTGAATGCCCCGGACTGAAGGTCTATGGGACTGTGAGCGTGGCCGGGTCCGTCGTTGCCATCCCGTCGATGTTGGCGAATATGACCCGGACGTGCCAACCATTCTCAAAGGTGCCGCAGATGACCTCGCTCAGCGTGGTCGAATTTGACGCTCCCGGCTGCTGAAGATGCCTCCTACTGGATCTTCACCTGCTTGTAGATGCCGTACATGGCCGAGACGAGGGCAACGGCGACGAAGCCGACGATCACGCCCATGAAGATGATCACGACCGGTTCGAACAGACTCGTGAAGCGCTTGACCTTGACGTCGAGCTCACGGTTGTAGAACGTCGCTGCGGTCTCGAGCTGCTGGTCGAGCGTCCCCGTCTCCTCGCCGACCCGGAACATCTGGCGGGCCGCCCCCGGGAACAGCCCGGTCCGGGCCAGCGGATCGGCCAAGCCCTGGCCCTCCATCATCTCCTCGCGAATGTCGAGGACGCCCTGCCGGTACACGGCATTGTTCGCCGAGTTCGCAGTGACGGACATCGCCTCGGGCAGTGCGACGCCGGCATGGATCATCGAAGAGAGGATCCGACAGATCCGCTCGATGACCGCGGCCTGCGACGAGGTCGCCCAGGATCGGGCAGCTTCAGGATGACCGCAGTCGAGCCGCGCCCGGCCGGCCGTTGACCGGCGCAGGGCGATGAAGCCGCGACCACCACGAGAATGAGGCCGCCAACGATGGCGAACCACCAGCTCGAGACGAAGCCCGAGACGCTGAGCAGCATGCGGGTCGGGAGCGGCAGCGTGGCATGGAAGGACTTGAAGAAGGTCTGAAACGCGGCAGCACGAAGGTGGCGAGGACGACGACGATCACGACGGCCATCACGGCCACCACGGCCGGATAGATGAGGGCCGAGGTGACCTTCCCCCGAGCGTCGATATCGCGTTCGATGTAGTCGGCGAGCTGGTTCAGCACCGTGTCGAGCGTTGCCGGTCAACTCGGCCGACGCGAGGATCCCGACGTAGTAGTCGGGGAAGGCTTCCGGATGCGCAGCCGCGGCCGAGGCGAAGGTGTCACCGGCCTGCAGCCGGTCGATCATGTCGTAGAGGGCCTTGTTCAGGAGCTTGTCGGTCGTCTCCTCGGCGATGACCTCCAGGGCCTCCATGATCGGGATGCCGGCCTCGACGAAGACGCCGAGCTGGCGCGAGAAGTGCATGATGTCCTTGCGGGACACCGTCTTCTTCGTGATCTCGAACTGGAGGACGCTCTTCTTCTCCGTCACCTCAGACGGCTGGAAGCCCCGCTCGAGCAGGGCCAGGTGGGCCGCGCCGGATGAGCTGGCTTGCTCGACCCCGGTGACCTCGCTCCCCAGCGTTGTCGAGCGCGCTGTATTGAAACTTCTCCATCGCCTTCCGCCTTTCCCCCTACTTCCGCCTTAAGAAGTATATATGCTTCGGATGACCTCTGAAACCGTCGTGACGTCCTGAGCCACCAGGCTGATGGCCTCCTCACGCAGCGTGCGCATGCCCTGCTTCTGGGCCAGGCGCCGCAACTCGTCCTGGGTGGCCCAACCGACGATCAGGCGCTTGATCTCAGGCGTCATCTGGAGGAGCTCGTAGACGCCGATTCGGTCCTGATAGCCGGTGTCGCCGCAGAAGTTGCAGCCGGTGCCGTGGTAGAAGTCCCTCTTCTCGCGGCCCGCCGCTCTCCTCGTAGAAGGTCACGCTCCTCGTCGGTCGGCGTGTAGCGCGTCTTGCACGACGGGCAGATCCGTCGCACCAGGCGCTGCCCGACGATGGCGACCACCGAGGAGGCGATGAGGAACGACTCGATCCCCATGTCGAGGAATCGGTGCAGGGCCGAGACCGAGTCGGTGGCGTGCAGCGAGGAGAGCACGAAGTGCCCGGTGAGCGCGGACTGCACGGCGATCCGAGCCGTCTCCACGTCCCGGATCTCGCCGACCAGGATCACGTCGGGGTCCTGGCGCAGGATCGACTTCAGCCCGGTGGCGAAGGTGAGCCCCGCCTGTTCGTTGGTCTGGATCTGGTTGATGGAAGGGAAGACGTACTCGACCGGGTCCTCGATCGTCATGACGTTGCGCGTCGGATCGCTGACCTCGGTGAGCGTGGCGTAGAGCGTCGTGGTCTTGCCGCTGCCGGTCGGGCCGGCGCAGAGCACCATGCCGAAGGGCGCCCGCACGAGCTTCGAGAACGTGGCGTGGGTGTCCGCCGGCATGCCGAGGTCGTCGAGCCGGAGGACCGAGCGGGTCTTGTCGAGGATCCGCATGACGCACTTCTCGCCCCAGATGGTGGCGGCCGTGGAGACCCGGACGTCGGTGTCCTTCCCGTCGATCTCGGTCGTGAGCTGGCCGTCCTGCGGACGGCGCCGCTCGACGATGTTCATGCCCGCCATGATCTTGATGCGGCTGACGAGGCCGACGCCCATCGCCGCCGGGAGCATCGAGGACCTCCTTGAGGGCGCCGTCGATCCGGAAGCGGACGCGGACGATCGTCCTGCGAGGGCTCGATGTGCACGTCGGAGGCCCGGTCGCGCTTGGCCTGGGTCAGAATGCGGGCGACGACCTGGACGACCGGTGCATCGTCGGTCGACGACTCTTCGGTATCGGGACGGTCATCGGGTGCGCTTGCCGCGTCCCTTCCACCGCCTCGAACGCCTCCACCAGCTTGTCCACGCCGCCGATGGCCCGGTAGCTGCTGTCGATGGCCCATCGGATGTCGGTCAGCGGAGCGAGCGTCAGGCGGACCTGGTGGCCACTCGTCTCGGAGAGTACGAGCCGCAATTCCTCACTCGGCTTGTCGGAGACCGCGATATGCAGCCCGTCGTCGTCGAGGCGGATGGGCATGGCCAGGTGCTCACGAGCGACCTCTTCGGGCACCAGCGCCAGTGCGGCCGATTCGGGGTTGTCGCGACGGAGGTCGGTTGCGGTCATGCCGAAGAACTCGGCCAGCGCGCCCACCAGATCCCGTTGTCCGAGGGCGCCCATCCCGACCAGCACCTCGCCGAGCCGGCCGCCTGATTCCTCCTGCACGGCACGCGCCTGCAGGACTTGGGCCTCGGTGACCAGGCCACGCTCAACCAGCAAGCCCCCGATCAGCCCAACGGCGGATTCCGTCCCCGCTCTGGGAGCGGTGCCGTTGCCGATGCCCGTTCCGTTGCCGTTGCCGTTGCCGTTCTCCGTGCCATTGCCCGAGTGGATTCTCGACGCGTGCCGGCCGATGGTCGATCCGGCCGACTCGGCCGTGCGGGAGTGATCCGTTCCCGTTCGGTCTGGTCTCCTCGTCAATGACCGCCACATTCAGACCAGAATTGTTCTTCTCTTTTCGACTGAGCTTCACGCTGACATCACCGCCGTCAACGTTGTGAGATTTTCCGCCATGTCATTCAGTCTACTTTCTACTGGTCACCTGCTGGTATGCACCCCTTCGTGGGGCTGACCACCGTGATGGCCATTCTGCGATCCGCTGCTCGCGGCGCGCCGATTTGGCCCGCCGCCCGTCGAACTTCTTAGTGAACAGACAGCGGGATCTCACTCATGGCCCACTCGAGAACCTCGAATGCGTCATTGAATTCGTTCTCGCTGCCTGCGGCCCGCACCCGCTCGACGATGCCCCGGAACACTTCGTCGGCCCCCTGGAGGTCCGTCGCCCCTTCCACGATCGATACGACTTCGTCGCGTCGTTGCTCGAACGTGCGAGAGTTCTCGTCCGTAAACATTTCGTTGAGCGTCACATGGCCCCATTTCCCGTTGCACATTGGCGAGCTTCCACGTGCCCGACACCGCGGACACCTGGAGGACCCGTATTCCCCTGGATGAAATGGTACGAGGCGCACGGCGGGCGGTCTATAGGTATAAAGGCCTATACGCGGCCTCCGGGTACGAGGTCCCAGGCACGGTGGCCCAGCTGATTCTCAGCTGTCACTCAGCCGAGGGGTCCACTGACGGGTCAACTGACGGGGTCAGCTGCGGGGCACGTCCTTCCAGGGCAGCTCCTTGTCGGTGCGCACATCCCCGGGCAATCCGAGCACCCGCTCGGCCAGGATGTTGCGCATGACTTCGGACGTCCCGCCCTCGATGGAGTTGGCCCTGACCCGCAGGAACATCTTGCGCGGGTCGGGGTTCGACATCCCCACGAGCTCGGGCCGGATCATGGGGTAGCCGGCCGGGAACAACATGCCGTCGTTGCCCATCATGTCGACGCAGAGGTCGAAGACCCGCTGGTTCTCCTCGGCGAAGGCCAACTTGCCGACCGAGCCCTCGGGACCGGGCGTGCCGGCCCGGCGGACCTGCGAGGCGCGCTGGTTGGTCATCGAGAAGGCCTCACTCCGGATGTAGCAGTTGACCAGACGGTCGCGTAGGACCAGTGCGTGCGGAGAGGTGTCGCCCTTCCACCGCTCCCTCCAGATCTTCATGGCTTCGGCAATGGGCCCGCCGCCTCTCCGGGCCACGCCCCCACCGATGGAGACCCGCTCGTTCATCAGCGTGGTCACGGCCACCCGCCAACCGTCACCTTCGGGCCCGATGCGGAGAGCGTCGGACATGCGGGCCTCGGTGAAGAAGACCTCGTTGAATTCGGCCTCACCGGTGATCTGGTACAACGGCCGCACCTCCACCCCCGGAGCCTTCATGTCGACCAGGAACGCGGTCATGCCCCGGTGCTTAGGCACATCGGGGTTGGTGCGGGCAATCAACAATCCGAACTTCGAGATGTGGGCCAGGGTGGTCCACACCTTCTGGCCGTTGAGGACCCACTCCTCACCGTCCCGTTCGGCCTTGGTCGAGAGGCCGGCCACATCGGACCCGGCCCCGGGCTCGCTGAAGAGCTGACACCAGATCTCCTCGGACGTGAAGAGGGGTCGCAGGAACCTGTGCTTCTGCTCGTCGGTGCCGTGCGAGACGATTGTCGGCGCGCACATGCCGTACCCGATCGGGTTCTTGTGACCACTGATCGGCGCGCCGCCGGCGGCCAGGCGCGCTTGCGCTCGGGCCTGGTCCTTGGGGGTCAGGTCCAGTCCGCCGCAATCCTTGGGGTAGTGCAGCCAGGCCAATCCCCGGTCGAACTGCTCCCCCAGGAACTCCTTGGCCGGCGTCTGCGCCGGTGGCTTGTCTGCGAGGAGCCGGTCAACCAGCTCGTCAACGTTCGGGCTCATGGCAGCACCCTATAGCGTGCCTGCGTGCGAGCACTTGTTCTGGCCGCCTTCGGGTTGGCCACCATGGTGGTCGCCGCCTCAGCCGGGTCCGCCACCGCGACGGCGGCGGCACCCAAGGTGGCTCCCGGGCAGGATCACGCCTGCATCGTGGGGAGCCCGCCCCCGGGGGGAATCGACTGGGCCGCCCTGCACAACCCGATCCTCTCCTATCCCACCGATGGCGTGAAGGACCAGGCCCTGCAGTGGTCGGGCGGGCAGTGGCACATGCTCTTCAGCGACATGACCGAGACCAGGGCGGCTCCGCATGTGCGCTTCGCCGTGGCGGAGGCGGCCAGCCCCGATCTGGTGCGTTGGTCGGCCCCGCAGATCATCGCCACCGATGCCGCCTCGCCGGACATCGTGCGCGACCCGACCGGCCGGTTCGTCGTCACCTATCAGACCCCGACCGGGTTGGACTACCGCACCAGCGCCAACGCCTCGCTTACTTCGTGGTCGCCGGCCCACCCTTTGGGACACGGGTTGGACCAGCGCATGATCGACGCCGCTTTGGCCTTCACCGGCCATGGCGTCATCCTCGGGTTCAAGGCAGGCACGTCGATCCAGCACTTCGAGATCGCCTGGGCCTCCTCGCTCACCGGCACCTTCCATCTCGTCGGTCAACCGGACATCTCGGTCTACAACGACACCGTCGAGAATTACGAATTCCTGACCGTCGGCGGGGCGTGGACTCTGGTGGCGACGTCCAACACCTTGGACCAGCCGTTCATCTTCACCCTGGCCGCCGGCGACCCGTCCACGCCATCGAGCTGGCTCCGCTGGAGCACCGGGCGAGAGCTGCAAGTGCCCAGCCAGCCGTTCAACAGCGGGCCCGGGATCTCGAGTGTGGGCTACGAGCACGCCAACTCGGCGTTCCTCTGTGTCGGTCCCGGGGGCGAGGACTATCTGACCTACGCCGCCAGCACCGAGCTGACCCGGTTCGGCGGGTGGGGCCATGCCCGTATCGGACTGGCCCGCAGCACCGACCTGACCACGTGGCAGGTACCGCAGGTATCGCCACCGTGACCGGCTTCGTCACCGTGACCGATGGGAGGGTGCTGGCGTTCGAGGAGTACGGCGATCCCGGCGGCCGGCCCGTCCTGAGCTTCCACGGCGGCTTGAGCTCCCGGCTTGATGCCGCACCGGCCGACGCCGCGGCCACGAAGCTCGGCATTCGCCTGATCTCGCCCGATCGACCCGGCATGGGGCAATCGACCTATCAGCCCGAGCGCCGGCTGCTCGACTGGGCCGACGACGTGGTAGCGCTGACGGGGGCGCTCGACATCGATCGATTCGCCGTCATGGGCTGGTCCGCTGGTGGTCCCTATGCGGCCGTGTGCGGGGCGCTCTTGCGCGATCGGGTGACCCGCGTGGCCCTGCTCTCGAGTGCCATCCCCCTCGATCTCTTCGGCACGACCCGGGGGCTTTCCTTCGACGATCGGGTCCTGCTCCTCCTGGTACGTCGGGCGCCCGGCCTGGCCGCCACCCTCATGCGCGTCATGATCGCCGACGCCACCGAGGGACGCCTGTACCGGGAAATGGTCCGGAGCATCCCCCGGGTCGACCGGGAGGTGATCAAGGCCATGGGCCCGCCGGCCGAGGCGGTGGCCTTCGTCAAGGAGTCGATGCGGCAGGGCACCGACGGGTGCCTGCAGGACTACCGGATCTTCGGGGATCCGTGGGGCTTCGATCTCGGCGACGTCAGAGCGCCGGTGGACATCTGGGAGGGCGCCGAGGACCGGAGCGGCCCCCCGGCCTACCGCGACTTCCTCTTGCGTCACCTGCCCGAGGCCCGGCTCTTCGTCGTCCCCGACGAGGGGCACATCTCGCTCCTGGCCCATCGCGCCGAATCGATCCTGGCCCGGTTGGTCGCGCCGGGATCCGGGCCGGGCGCCGAGCCGGGCGGTGCCGAGCTGGGCGGTTCCGAGCCGGGCGGCCGGGCGCTGGGCAGTCAGGAAATGGGCGGCCGGCCTTAGGACCAGAGCGCCGAATCGATGGCCCGATGGAAGGTCGGGTAGGCGTAAATCATCGATTTGAGCGTGTCGACCGGGACCCCGGCGTGCACGGCCAAGGTGAGCACGGCCAGGACCTCTCCCCCCATGGGGCTCATGGAGGTGGCACCCACCAGCACGCCGTCCTGCTCGACCAACTTCACCAGACCCTCCCCCTTGTGGATCCAGCCGCGGGCGGAAGAGGGGATCGGCTCGTGCATCACGCTGACCCCGCCGCCCGATCTTCGGGCCTCCGCTTCGGTCAGACCGACCGAGCCCACCTCGGGATCGGTGAAGGTCACTCTCGGCACGGCCCGGTAGTCCGCCTCGGCGATCGGGTGGCCCAAGATGTCGGCCACACATATCCGAGCCTGGTACATGGCCATGTGGGTGAACGCGCCATGGCCGGTGACGTCGCCGATGCCCCACACGCCGGGTCCGATACGCATTCGCGCGTCCACCGGGAGCGCCCGAGCGGTCTCGTCGAGCCCCAGCCCGAGCGCGGCCACGCACAGTGCCGCCAGGTCGGATCGGCGACCGGTGGCCACGAGCAGGCGGTCGGCCGAGAACGAACGACCGTCAGTGAAATGCAAGGTGCACCCGGTCGGCCCGGTGGGCTCGGCCCGCTCGATCGTCACGCCGGTGTGGATGGCCAGGCCCTCGCGCTCCAGGATCTCGGTCATCAACTCGGAGACTTCGGGCTCCTCCGGCGCCAGAATGCGGTCGGCCATCTCCACGATGGTCACGGCCACGCCGAAGCGGGACATGGCCTGCCCCAACTCCAGGCCGATCGCTCCCCCACCGACAATGAGCAACGAGTCAGGTAGTTCCTCGGCGGCAATCGCTTCACGATTGGTCCAGTGCGGGACGGCGTCGAACATGGGCGGGACCCAGGCCCTGGCCCCGGTGGCCAGCACCAGGCGCGGTGCCGGCGGTGATCGTCTCGCCGTCGACGTCGACGGAGTGGGGCCCGGTGATCCGGGCCCGGCCCCGGATGAAGTGGCCGCCCTTGCCCACGAACCGGTCGACGGCGACCTTGTCATCCCACGAGTCCGTGGCTTCACGGATGCGCGTGGCCACGGGGGCCCAGTCCGGCGTGACGACCGACGTGCCGGCGTTGCCGGGGATGCGCCGGCCTTCGGCCAGCAGGTCGGCGGCCCGCACCATCATCTTGGAGGGGATGCACCCCCAATACGGGCACTCACCGCCGAGAAGCTCGGCCTCGACACCGACGACGTTGAGACCCGAATCGGCCAATTTGCCGGCGGCTTCCTCCCCGCCGGGACCGAGGCCGACCACGACGACATCGCATTCCATCGGCTTACAGCTGGGCCCAGTTGGTGATGTTGACCGGCGCCACGATGGGCGTTCCCACGTCGAGCTGGATCTGGTAGTGGTTGCCCAGGGGCAGATCCCGCGGGTTGCCTTTGAAGAGTTTGCCGTTGAAGAACACGGTGACCGGCCCGGTGGCCGGGCCCACCTGGGTGGTACTCAACGGTTGACCCCAGATGTCGAAAAACTGCCCCAGGGTGAACGATTCAGAGGTGCTCGGTGACTCGATGTGGACGATGCCGTCGTTGGCGTGGGTGTGGAGCCAGTAGAAGCAACTCCCCGTTGAGACGTAGGGGCCGCCCTGAACGGCTTGGGCCTGCGCCCCCGGAATGCCGATGCCGTAGGGGATCACCCGTGGTTGCCCGTTGACGAAGACGGTGAGGTGGGTGTGAACGTGCGTGACGGTCTTCTCCGAGGTCTGGCACTGGATCCCGTCGATTGTCTGCCCGGACCCGGCGTTGATCAGCGTGGCCAACTTCGGCCCACTGGGGACCGGGATCTGTTCGGGCCCCAACGTCGTCTTGGGAGCGGGCACCAACGTCATGGAGGCCGGGATGGCCACCGTGGGGACATGGGGATTGGTCGTGGCCGGATTCACCGTGTTCGAGCCGCTGGTGGCCACCACGACGATGAGCACGACCACGAGTAGGGCGACGACGATTCCCCCGACCCTGGTGGCCACGCGCATCCGCTGCTTGCGCAACTCGGCCGCTCGCTTCTCCGCGGCCCGCCGCTGCGATTCGGCCCGGCGCTGTGCTTTTGATTGCTTGCCACTGGTCATTGGGGGGTCAATCTATCGAACCAGTCGTATGAATCGGTGTCGATGGGGTTGACGCGGTCGAGGAGGTCGAGCGGGCCGGCCCACTCCACGGTTCCGCCGTGTCCGGCGTGTTGCAGGCACCATTGGCCCAGCTGTGACGCGGTTGTGGCCAGGTCACCATCGATAAAAGCCACGGTGATGTGGCGGGCGAGGCTGGGGTCGGTGGGGGTGGCTTCGGTGGCGGCGAAGGACCAGGCCCCGGCCACTCCTTGGTGGGCCACCATGGCTGCGCCGTCCACAGGGGGACCGACGACGACATAGATGCCGCGGGCGGGTCGATGCGGGACGGCGGTGGCTGAGACCTTGACCCGCGGCGACACCCAACGGTCCCGTACTTCGAAGGGTCCCGAGAGATGGGCGCGCCGATCGGCAAAGAATCGGTCGGCTTGGCGCAACCTCTGGGCCAAATCGAAAAACGCCGGGAGGACCCCGGCGTCCCGCATGAGATAGAGGGTCATGTAATGGCAGGGCTCGAGCAGGCGGGCTGACCGCCACTCGAGCCTCCCGACAATCGGGTGTGCACACCCAGCGCTGGCCGAAGAGGACACCGTCGAGCGAGAACTGCTCGGGCATGTGGTCGAGGCGGTGCCACTCGTTGTAGGCCCGGTGGGCCGACGGTCGGGTCACTTCGGTGAACGAGAAGAATCCCAGCACGAGGGCACGCTACCCGTCGGGTACGGGGTGGAAGGATGTCTCCTGTGGCACCTTCATCCCCCTCGATGCTCTCCGAGGTGTCGGTATTGGATCTGAGCATCTGGCGGCCCGGTCCCTACGCCACGTCGCTCCTGGTTGGTCTGGGCGCCGACGTGGTGAAAGTCGAACCTCCGGGCGGCGATCCCATGCGGCACTATCCCGAGCTCTTCGAGTCGGTCAATGCAGGCAAGCGCAGCATCATGCTCGACCTCAAGGAACCTGATGGGCCGGGGCGGAGGCGGGCCTTGGAACTGGCGGCCGAGGCCGATGTCATCGTCGAAGGCTTCCGCCCCGGGGTGATGGCCCGGCTCGGGCTGGGAGAGGCCGCGGTCCGGGCCCTGAACGCCGGTGTCGTGTACTGCTCCATCTCGGGCTACGGGCAGAAAGGTCCGCTGGCCGTGGCGCCGGGACACGACCTCAACTACCAGGCCTGGGCCGGAGCGCTGGCGCCAGACGGTGGTGCCGCCGTCATGCCACCACTGCCTCTGGCCGACCTGGCCGCCGGTATGACGGCAGCCTTCGGCATCTGC
This sequence comes from uncultured Acidimicrobiaceae bacterium, assembly GCA_963821755.1. Lineage (GTDB taxonomy): Bacteria > Actinomycetota > Acidimicrobiia > Acidimicrobiales > RAAP-2 > Bog-473. The sequence goes on along the minus strand of CAWGEX010000003.1, from coordinate 152,560 downwards.
GCCGCGCTGCTCGGTCGAGGGGCCGGAGGGCCGGGGACGTATCTCGATATCTCGATGACCGACGTCATGGCCACCTGGACCGGCTCGGCCAGTTCGGTGTCGGACGAGGACCCTGTTGCCGATGCCAGTGCCGGTGCCGGTGCCGCCGGGGCGGGGGAAGGGGTCGGGGTCGGGGTCGGTGACGTTCTCTCTGGATCCCGCGGCGTGCCGGGTTACGGGCTCTTCGATACCGCCGACGGTCTGCAGGTGGCGCTCGGCGTGGTCAACGAGCAGCACTTCTGGTCTGCACTGTGCAGCGAACTGGGACTCGCAGACCTGGGTGGCCTCAACTTCAGCGAACGCCTGGCACGAAGCGAGGAGCTGGCTGGGGCCGTCACCGACGCCATCGGGTCACGCCTCCGCGACGACCTGGTGTCGAGTCTCCTGGCGGCCGGCGTCCCGGCCGCCCCGGTGCTCGACCGCGCCGGCATGCTCGCCACTGCTCCCTTCCCGGGCTTCCCCATCCGGCTCGGTGGGGCGCCTGGACCGCCGCCGCTACCGGCTCCCACCCTCGACCAACACCGCGGCCAGGGGTTTCGCCGGGTTCGCGCGGGGTAGCCCGCGTTCTCAGCCAGCGATCACACTCCCGTCACTCCCGCCTGTTCCCGCGTTCGTTCCCGCCGTTCCCGCCGTTCCCGCCGGCGGGGCCGACGCCACGGTCAATACAACAAGGCTTCAGCGGCCATTGCCGTCTGGGCCTCCCATGAAGACGCCCCAATCGACCGGCTGAGGGCGATCCCTCGCCCGGTACGATCGCTCCATGCCCCTCACTGGTGAATACGAGCCCAGCCCCCAGCAATGGGTGAGAGACCAGGTCGACCTGTACGAGAGTTCGGGCGGCCTCGAAGGCACGACCTTGCGTGACCTGCCGGTCGTGATCGTGACCAACCGGGGGGTCAAGAGCGGCAAGCTCCACAAGACGCCCGTCATGCGGGTGGAGCACGACGGTCGCTATGCCGTGGTGGCCTCCAAGGGTGGGGCGCCGGACCATCCCGTCTGGTACTACAACCTGGTCGCCAATCCCGACACCGAGCTGCAGGACGGCCCCGTCAAGACCGACATGAGGGCGCGCCTGGTCACCGGGGATGAGAAGGCCACATGGTGGGAGCGTGCCGTGGCCGCCTATCCGGACTACGCCGATTACCAGAAGAGGACGACGCGAGAGATCCCCGTCTTCGTGCTTGAGCCTTCGCAATCCTGACGGGCTGATTCCAGCGCAGGTCGACCCCGCCCCGACCTGGTCACGACGAAGAAGGAGGCCCACCGAGACATCCGATCGCTACCCTGCACCATGATTTCGGAAGGGGCAGGCCAGCTGGGCCGGGGCGTCGTGGTGCTCCCAGGGCACGAGCCGCCCGAGGCCTGGGCGTCCTGCCCTCGAGTGCTGATCGGGGGCGCCTCGCTGAGCGACCCGGGCCCTGCGGCGGAGGACCTCCATCGGTACTGGATCGACCGCCGACCCGTGGTGGTCGTGCTGGACCTCGACCCCACCGCCCTGCGGGCTCCGGAACGATGCGACCGGCCGGTCTACGAGCTCCGACCAGACTTCGAGTTCAGCCGTGAGCGGCTGCAGTTCCTGGTCTGGGCCAACAACTACGACGCCCGAGGGGGCGAGCCCGTCTGGTGGCACGGTCGCAAGGCGGCGCGCCAGTTCGCCCACGACGGCGTGGTCGAAGGTGGTCCGGCGGACGTCACGCTCGCCGACGGCTCCCCCCTGTTCATCGATGGGGGGCCGCCCCATCCGCCTTCACTCTCATCAACCATCCCCTCGGCCGACCGCTCAGCCAACACTCCAGCCCTCGGCGTCGTCCACCGATGGAACGCCGAAGCGGGACGGCTCGAACCGGCCGGGCACGCGCCTCCGTCATCGGAGCTGGCGCCGGACCAGTTGGCCGCCGTCGGTCACCGCACGGGGGCGGCCCGGGTCATCGCACCGGCGGGCTCGGGCAAGACCCGGGTCCTCACCGAGCGACTTCGTCACCTGATCGTCGACCGGCGGGTGCATCCGAGCACGGTCACGGCGCTGGCCTACAACAACAAAGCCGCCGCAGACCTGAGGCTGCGCTGCGAGGACATCCCCGGGGCGCCCGCTCTCAATATCCGCACGCTGAACAGCCTCGGGTTCTGGATCTGCAATGAATTCGGTCCGGCCGGCCACCGACGCGTGCTGGAGGAGGGCGCCGTGCGAGACCTCCTGCAGCGCCACATCGAAATCCGCCGGCAGTCCAATACGGACACCGTGGCTCCCTACCTCGAGGCTCTTTCGGCCATCCGGCTCGGACTGACCCCACCCTCGGCGGTCGAAGAAGCCATTCCCGACGCGGCGGGCATTGCGGAGGGGTTCGCCACCTACCGTTCGGCCCTGGCGGACCTCGGTGCCGTCGATTTCGACGAGCAGATCTACCAGGCCATCGAGATCCTCCTGACCGATGCCGACGCCCGGGTGCGGGCCCAGTCCAGCTCCCGCCACCTGCTGGTGGACGAGTTCCAGGATCTCAACCCGGCTCACCTGCTGCTCATCCGGCTGCTGGCCGCCCCGGCGTTCGACTGCTTCGGGGTGGGTGACGACGACCAGGTCATCTACGGCTACGCGGGGGCGACCCCCGAGTTCCTCATCGAGTTCCCTCGCTATTTCCCCGGTGCCTCCGGTCACGCCCTGACCGTGAACTACCGGTGCCCGCCCGGCCTCATCGACGCGGCGCGCCACGTGCTCGCGTACAACGAGCGCCGTCTCGACAAAGAGATCCACGCTCCGGCCGGCCGTACCGACGAGTTGGCCCAACTCGCCCGCTTCGAGGGGCCGCTGAGGGGCTCCGGGCCGGTCACGGTGATGAAGACCTCGGCCGACGGGCTAGCCGGGCTGGCCGTGGGCGCCATTTCGGCCTGGCGGTCGGGCGGGGTCGACCCCGGCGATATCGCCGTCTTGACCCGGGTCAACTCGGCCCTCCTGCCGGTGCAGGTGGCCTGCATGGAGGCCGGGGTGCCCTGCACCACTCCCCTGTCGCCCAGCGTGCTGCAACGCACCGGCATCCGCACCGCCTTCGCCTACCTGCGCATCGGATCAGACCCGGGCCGCATCAGGCGGGAGGACGTCCACGAGACGATCCGCCGGCCCTCGCGGGGCATCGCCCCCAAGGTCGTCGACATGCTCACTAGCCGACCCACCACCTCGATCAACGACATACGACGACTGGCCGGCCGCCTCTCGGGTCGCGACGTGCCGAAACTGGAGGCCTACGCCGACGACCTCGAGACCGTCGCCGGGGCCTGCGACCGCTCGGCGGCGGCGGCCCTCAAGACCATCCGGCTCGAGATCGGGCTGGGCGACACCATGGACATCCTCGACGCCTCGCGGGCCGAGGCCGATCGCTCGACCCATGCCGATGACCTGGCCGCGCTGGAGTCGGTGGCCACCCTCCATCGCGACGTCACCACCTTCGAAGCCTGGATGCGGGACGTGCTGTCACGGACTCCCGCCGACGGGCCCTCGGTCCTGCTGTCGACCGTGCACCGGATCAAGGGTCGCGAGTGGGACCACGTCGTCATCTTCAACGCGTCACGCGGGCTCTTCCCCCATCGGCTGAGTACCGACGACGAGGGCGAGCGCCGGGTCTTCCACGTCGCCCTCACTCGAGCCCGGAGTCAGGTCGTCATTCTGGCCGATGACGATGCACCGTCGATCTTTCTCGACGAACTGGACGGCACTCGCGCCCGGCCCGCGCCTCGGGCGGCCGAGACCGGAGGCGGCTGGCGCGCCGGGCGCACCGACGACACAGCTGGTGCGAACAGTCCCGCGCCGAGTCCCCGACGGGGCCGTCGGAGCAGAGGAGCCGGCACGAGTGGTCGGGAGGCCAAGGTGTTTTCCGAAGTCCGGCTCCCCACGGCAGAGGCGGTGGTGGGACTGGCGGTGGAGTATCGAGGCAGCATCGGCACCATTGTCGAGGTAAACGCAGCGGCGGCCGTCCTGTCACTCGGATCCGTCACCCTCAAGGTGGCACTCGGTTCCGATGTCCGGGTGGATGGCCAGAGCGTCACCTTGGTGGGTCCGGCGTCCGAGCCCACCGCGGCCGAGGAGGCACTGCGCACGTGGCGGTCGGCCGTGGCCAGCCAAGATGCGGTCCCCGCGTATGTCATCTTGAAGGACGCCGAGCTCGTCGGTATCGCTGAGCGAGACCCGCAGACCTTGGCCCAGCTCGCGGCATGCCGAGGGATGGGCCCGGTCCGCCTCGAGCGCTGGGGCGACGAGATCCTTGCCACACTCGACGGCGCCCGCGCTGACGAGCAGTAGGACGCGGTTGTCTTGTCGTCATCTTTGGGTCGCAATTGGCCATGGCCGGCGAACATCTGTCAGAGAACTACGGGCATGTGCAGCTACGAATAATTTCAAACGGCTGTTCGGCCGATTCGGGACGGAACTTGGGACGGAAAGGGGACAGTAGTACTCCACCATCTCCACCATGCTCAAGTTGCCTTGCGCCCCAAGCCACAACGGAAGCGCACATCACCTCCGCTTTGCTGCTGTCCGCCGCCCGCTCGCATCAGCGCTGGCCGTGCTTGTTCTGGGCGCTCTTGGCAGCGTAGGAATGGAACAGGTCGCAAATGCAGCGACCGTTTCGTGCGCTACACCGAGTCTCATCTCGGCCATTGCGACGGCGAACGGCACTTCGGGCGGGGGCACCGTGGTCCTGGCGACCGGGTGCGTCTACACGCTCGAGAGCGCCAACAACACGACCGAGGGGGGAACCGGTCTCCCGCTGATCACCGGGAACGTCACCATCCAGGGGGCCGGGGCCACCATCACCCGATCAAGCGCCACGGGCGTGCCGGCCTTCCGCCTCTTCGACGTGGCCAACGGCGGCAGCCTCACGTTGAACTCGCTGACGCTGAGCAATGGCCTGGCCAACAACGGCCAACAGGGTGGTGGCGCCATCTTCAGCCACGGCACCCTGGCCGTCACCGCCGGCACCTTCACCAACAACTCGTCGCCCGCCACCTCCGGTACCTCGGGTGGGGCGATCGACAGCACCGGGACGCTGACGGTGGACACCAGCACCTTCAGCGGGAACACGGCCCAAGAGGGCGGCGGCATCATGAACCAGAACATCGCCACCGTCACCAACAGCACCTTCGCCGGCAATACCGCCACGACCTTCGGCGGCGGGGCGTCGGTCAACGCGGCGGGCACCGAGACCCTGACCGGGGACACCTTCGTCGGCAACACCGGCCCGGGCGGCGGGGCCCTCGACAACGACGCCACCCTCAACATCACCAACAGCACCTTTACCAACAACACCGGCGGAACCAACGGCGGCGGGGCGGTCGTGAACTTCGGCACCACCACGGTGAATCAATCGACCTTCTCGGGCAACACGTCGCCCTTTGGGGCCAACATCTACAACTTCACCGGGTTCACGCTCTCCATGAGCATGGACATCGTGGCCGGCGGCCAGGGTGGGAACAACTGCGGTGGCGGTGCCCCCATCACCGACCTGGGCTACAACACCGACACCGGGTCTTCGTGCGGCTTCACGGCCGCCAACAACTCGCTCCCCAACACCGACCCCGGGGTCGACTCCTTGGCCTGGAACGGTGGGTCGACCGCAGACCATGGCCCTGCCCGCCGGCAGCCCGGCCATTGACGCCATCCCCCCCGCCACGCCAGGCTGCATCGGTAGCACCGACCAGCGTGCCATCCCCCGCCCCCAGGGCATCGGCTGCGACATCGGGGCCTATGAGCTGGCCACCACCACCAGCGGTGACACACAGCCTCCGAGCGTCCCGACCGGCCTGGCCACCACTTCAGTTGCGTCGGGTTCGGTCAGCCTCAGTTGGAACGCCTCGAGCGACAATGTCGGGGTGGCCGGCTACACCGTCTATCGCAACGGAACGCAGTACGGCACCACCGGGAGTAGCGCCACGACCTACACGGATACCACGGTGGCCCCGTCGAGCAGTTACTCCTACACCGTCGACGCCTTCGATGCCGCCGGCAACCACTCCTCCCAGTCGTCGCCGCTCGCCGTGACCACGCCGGTGGGACTGCCCTCGAACCCCTACACCCCCCTGGCCCCCGTCCGTATCTGTGACACCAGAGCGGGAAACCCATCCAATCTCAACACGTTTCCGTCAAACCAGTGCAACGGCCTCACTATTCCGAGCGGGGGGGGAACGAGATCCATCAACGTGGCCAACACGGACAATGGGGGGCTTGGTTCATTCGGTGTCCCGGCCGATGCCACCGCTGTGGTGCTCAATGTCACCGTGGTCAACCCGATTGCGCCGGGATATGTCACGGCCTATCCGGCCGGAGCGACCCAGCCCGTCGCCTCCAATGTCAACTATGTGACAGGCGAGGTGGTTCCCAATTTGGTCGAAGTGGGCGTTGGGGCCTTAGGGGACGTCTCTTTGTCCTCTACGGCTGGGACTGATGTTGTCGTAGACGTGGAGGGCTACACGGCCCCGACCGCCGCTGGTGGTCCAGGCGCTGGGCTCTATGACCCCTTGGCCTCTCCGGTGCGCATCTGTGACACCAGGGCAGGAAACCCATCGGGCCTTTCGGCTCCCAACGATCAGTGCAATGGGGCCACGGTGGCGGCCAACGGCATTCTCCCGGTCAAGGTGGGCAATATGAACGGCATTCCCGCTGGGGCGACAGCCGCGGTCTTTAACGTGACGGAAGTGAACCCACAGGCCCCCGGCATTTTCACCGTCTTCCCTCAAGGTTCACCCCGGCCCGTGGCCTCCAACCTGAACTACACAGCAGGGCAAACCACCTCCAACCGGGTCATTGTCCCCCTCTCGGCCGGTGGGCCAAATGCCGGTGAGATCTCGGTGTTCAGTTCGGCCCGGGCCGATGTGGTGGTCGATGTCTCGGGTTACTACACCGCTGCGGGCGGAACTGGTTCCCTGTACAGCGCCGAGCCCGCCCCAGTACGCATCTGTGACACAAGGTCAACCAATCCTTCGGTGCTCAGCGGAAGTAATGCCCAATGCAACGGACTGAGTCTCGGGACAGGTGGGACCCGCACAGTGCAAGTAAGTGGATTGGCCGGAGTGCCAAGCGGTGCCACGGCAGTGGCGATCAATCTGACGGGAGTTTCCCCGTCAGCTCCCACCTTCCTCACCGTCTACCCCAATACGCCGCCTAATCCACTGGGTTCTGATCTCAATGAAGTGCGCGGAGACGTGAGGGCCAATATGGTCGTCGCCACCCTCAGTTCAAGCGGCACCATTACGATCTACAACTCCACGGGGAATACGGACGTCGTGGTCGATGTGCTCGGGTGGTATTCGTAGTCTTCCGATTGTGACCCTGGCCGGGCCCTGTCCAGGTTGAGGCAGCGATTGAACTCGACGAGGCACCCCGTGATGTCGAAGCTCCACCAGCTCTGAATGCAGCGCTCAATGGTGATGAGACAGCAAAGGCGGCCTTCGCAAGTCTTGCCGTTTCCCACCGTAAGGAGTACGCCGTTGGATCGCTGAAGCCAAACCAGAAGAGAGAAGGCCCGGCCAGGTCCAGCGGGAACTCGAACGGATCAAACAGGGCAAAAGCGCGCACTTGAGCAGCTCTTCCCGAGCGTCGAGGAGGTGCCCCCAGGGACGCCGGCATGGAGGCGCGTGGATTTCCCTAAGACAGCTTCGAGGTAAAGCACCTGACGATGACCAGTGGCTGCAATCGGCCACCATCATCACGACCTCAGACAACCCCGACATGCATGAGATCCACAATCGGATGCCCGTCATCTTGGAGAAGAGCACGTGGGATCAATGGGTCAACCCCGGGCTCGAGAACCTTGACGAATTGCAAAGCCTGCTGAGGCCGGCCAAGAAAGGCACGTTGGAGCAGTACCCGGTCAGCAAGGACGTGGGGAAGGTCACCAACAACGGCCAATATCTGCTGGAGCTCAACAGCGCATAGCTGGCGCGGCTCAGCGATTGTTGCCTTAGTACATACCGGCACTTTGATGACTCACTGGCAGGGAATCGGGCGAACATTATGGGCTAGTCATGAGCGGCTCGGCCACCAAATGCCTTTCGGCTATAGGGTGACTCGTTGGGCACAAAGAGACCCAGACTGGAGGTACGAAGGTGGGAAAGTATCGGATTCCATTCCTGGGGGGAAGCGTCGCCGTCATCCTCGCTGGATCAGCTCTTGCGGCAACGCCTGCCTTTGCGGGTGTCAAGGGCAACTACAACCTCGGAATCGGCGGGAACCTCGTCGGAACCATGACGATCAGCAGGCACCACGTTTTCTCCGATGTGTCCGCGGGGGGCGTCACAGATTCCGGCACATGGGCGAAGGCGAAGCACGAGAAGGCGATCACTCTCACGATCACCAGTAGCAGTTACCCCCCAGACGTTGGGTGTGTTCTCAACGGTACGGTCGTTAAGGACGGCATCAACACCGCGTCCTCGCCAGGATCGTACACATGTCCCAATGGTCCGGCGGGTCCATATACGGGCACCTGGTACGCCGTTAAGTCAGGGACATCTGGTGCTCACACCAATTCGAATGGGGTTGGTCCCTCACACGGCTTCGCTGGGTAACCGCGACATCTCAGATAATCCAGTGCGTCGCCATGCTGCTCGTATTGGGCCATATCAACTCTCGAGGAAGCACCCAATAACGCTCACCCGATCCGGGCATTGAGCGTGCCCCGAACGCCGGGACGGGGTGCTTGCTGCCCCCTCGATCTCTGATCGCAAGGAGCCTGCACCAGGCGCTCGCCGGTTACAGACCCTTTCCGACCCAGCTAGATGATGGACGGCGGCAAGTAGAGGACGAGCGTGGCGTTGACGACCGGACTCGTTCCGGTCACTCCATCTGAGTAGGAGGCCACACTTTGGATTGAGATCGGAAACGAGAAGCCAATGCATCCACTACAAGGTGGTCCCCCGGTGGAGATGATGGCAATCCAGCCGTAAATGGTAGGGGTGGCCGCCTGCGTCTCCGTGACCCCGTTCGCGGTCGACTCGAACGAGACTGCAATGACACCGGGCGAGGCGACCGCATCCCACACAACCTCCTTGGTGGTGTCCATGGTGGCTCCGCTCGACGGGATAATGACTGTGGTGCTCGGAGGCGGATTGTTCACGGTTATGGTGACCGGTGAACTGCTCGCACTGCCCCCACCGGAGTAAGAGGCCACGCTCTGGAGCGTGTAGGTGCCGTTCGGCACACTCGTCGAGTTCCAGAGGGCAAGCCAGCCGTAGTAGGTGGGCGTGGCGGTGGCGATCACCTGGTTGGTCAGGCCCCCTCCGCTTATCTGGTAGAGGACCGAATTCGCCCCCGGCGAGGTGCCGGCGTCGAACAGGACGCGTGTGCCCGACACGGTGGCATTGTTTACCGGAATAGTGACGGTGGTAGATGGCGCGACGGTTGCGTCAGCACTGGCCGTGGCCAAGGAGAATGACGCCAGTCCCCCGAGCAGCAATGACCCGGCCAGAGCCGCACGTAGACCACGTGGAAAACCCATACGCATCCTGGCCTCCCAATACTTCGGCCTGATCAGCGAATGTATAGCTGGCCTCACTTGAGCGGTCAACAGGTCGGACGAAGGTGTGGTCGTGCGAGCAGCACGCCGACGAGTTGCCGTGGGCGCGGCGGGTCAAATGATTTGCCCCCTGGGTGTCGGGATCCAAGGAGGCAAGGATGTCCCGCTTGGTAATCGGTTGGATGGATCTACCGGCGTCGCCTCGATGGCCGAAGCGGTTATGTCGAGTCTCTATCGGGCCGCACCAGGTTGCCGTAACCTCATCGTCGGTCCGCAGACAGAAGACGTGGTGCTCGGATGGCTGTCGAAAACTGACAGCCGGACGACGAGATGGATAATGGACTCCGACCTATCGACACCGAAGTAAAGCGTGCCTAGGCTGCAGACGCGAATCCTGCGAGTGTGAACTGAGAGCCACCTCACGCACTCGGGAAGGGGGATGCCATGCTGAGCATCCGACGGGTCATCCGATTGGGTAGTGCGTGGGCACTCCTCGTGACTGGAGTAGGACTCGGCGCATTCGTGGCGAGCCCTCCCGCCGGGGCCAGCGGTTTCTCCTGGTCCGTAGTCCCTAGCCCCAACACCTCGCCCACCCAGGAGAATGAGCTTAACGGGGTGTCGTGTAGCGGCCCGTCGGCCTGCATCGCCGTCGGATTCTACGACACGCCCGAACCCTATCCGCAGATCCGCACCGCCTACCAGACCCTGATCGAGTCCTGGAACGGATCGGCGTGGTCGATCGTCCCCAGCCCGAGCACCTCGCCCGCCCAGGACAACCTCCTGAAGGGGGTGTCGTGTAGTGGCCCGTCCGCCTGCACCGCCGTCGGGTACTACTCCACCGGCAGCACGGATCAGACCCTGATCGAGTCCTGGAACGGGTCGGCGTGGTCGATCGTCCCCAGCCCGAACGTCTCGCCGACCCTGGAGAACCTCCTGAACGGGGTGTCGTGTTGGCCCGTCGGCCCGCCGTCGGCGATTTACTTCACCGGCAGCACGCCCGTGACTCGTCCTGGAACACCTATTCGACCTCGCCTTCGTTGCCCGGTGGTCGTCGTACTGCTCAGCGGCGATTTCTCCCCTGATCGACGACTTCGGGTCGTTCTCCTCCTGTGGGCTGCGACCCTGTCGTCCATAGCTCCCGTCGGCGTGCAGCCATTCGGCTGACCGCAGCGAACCCGACCTGATCGTGGAACGGGTCGGCGTGGTCGATCGTCCCCAGCCCGAACACTTCTCCGACCCAGAACTGAGTATCCCGGGTGATCCTAGTAGCCCGTCCGTGCACCGCCGTCGGGTACTCCAACTCCGGCAGCTATCAGACCCTGATCGAGTCTTGGAACGGGTCGGCGTGGTCGATCGTCCCCAGCCCGAACGCTTCCCAGATCAACCTCCTGCTGGGGGTGTCCTGCAGTAGCCCGTCCGCCTGCACCGCCGTCGGATTCTACGGCAGCAGTCAGACCCTGATCGAGCGTACTCACTACACCGATAACAAGCGTCATTGTTCCCGCCAGCGGGGCCATGGTGTCGGGTACGACCACCTTGGACGCAAGTGCCTCCAACGCCACCAGCGTCGAGTTCCAGCTGTTCGGCGGTGTCTACGGCTATCTACGGCCCGATACTCTGTACGGCTACGGCGACCTACTACGGATGGTTGTGCAGCTGGAACACCACGCGGTCCCCAACGGCTCCTACCTGTTGTCGTCTTTGGCGTTCAACTCGGTTGGAAGCGCCTACAGCATGGGAGGGGTCAATATCACCGTCAATAACTCCGACCCCGACCACGAGCGTGGTCATTCCTTCAATGCGGGCCACCAAACGGCGCAGGTGGACCCCAGTGCCAGCCTGCGCGACTTCAGCGTGGAGTACATAGCCAAGGCATCTCCGTCCACGTGCACTCGCCCGCGCCCAACTTCACGAGTGTGCCGCGGCATTTGCTCGCTACCATGTCCGCTGCTGCCGTTGTGGCGGCGGATACCCGGGCGTCCGACGAGCTCACGCGTGTGTATAACGAGATCTTTGGCCCCGGACGTCGTTTCGGATACGGGGAGATCTGGAATTCCGGTCGGAGCTCCGTGGTTCGAACATCGGACTGTAAGACACCCCCTTGCATCAATCGACTTCGCCTGCGGGTTGGCTCGAGAGAGCCTGCCGCCGGTGCTGGCCCGGTTGGCTTTCGTACGCAGTGACTTGCTCGCACTTCGCCGCGGAGTGGCTCAAAAGAGCATCGAGCACCGACATCTGAAAGCTGGAATGCCCCCGCTGTTCGATCATCCAAGGAGGCATTCAGGAATGGGGTGTCTTCGACCTTCACACGGTGGGCCGTACAGGACTCGAACCTGTGACCCCTTGCGCGTCATGCAAGTGCGCTACCAACTGCGCCAACGGCCCGTCACCGCGACCCTACCACCAGGCCAATTGGTGCCCGGCTCGGAGACACGCCGATGCGGTTGCCGGATCGAGTTCCAATCATCGGGCGCTCCCGGCCCCGAGTCCCTACAATTGGCGGAGTGACAACCACCAGCACCAGCCCCGTCGCTGACATGGCCGAGCATCTCAAGCGGATCGCTGAGGACGGGTACACCATTCTGCCCGACGCCATCGAGCCGGATCTCGTCGATGAAATCGATGAAGCCCTCCTCAAATTGGAGCGGGAACTGGCTATCGCACCGGCCGAGAATCTCTTCGAGGGGCTCCACACCATGCGGGTCTACAACCTGCTCATCCACGGCAAGACCTTTGAGAAGATTCCGGTGCATCCCAACGTGCTGCCGGTCGTCGAAGGAGTCCTCGACCCGGGGGCACTGATCTCATCGCTTTCCTCCATTGCCATCGGGCCGGATGAACAGGCCCAGCCCATCCACGCCGATGATCAACTCATTCCGCTGACCCGACCGCACATCCCCATCATCTGCAACACCATGTGGGCCATCACCGACTTCACCGAGGAGAACGGGGCCACCCGCCTGATACCGGGGAGCCATCTGCGCGACGACGCGCCGAACCCACTGGAGCCCTACGAGACCATCGCCGCCGAGATGCCCAAGGGCAGCGTCCTCGTGTGGGTGGGAAGTCTCTGGCATGGTGGCGGGGCGAACCGAACCGATACCCGGCGGGTGGGGATCGCCATGAACTACTGCGCCGGGTACATCCGTCAGCAGGAGAACCAGCAGTTGGGCATTCCGCCTCAACTGGTGAAGCAATTCCCCCGCCGGCTGCAGGAACTGGTCGGGTATTCCGTCTACAACGGGCTCATCGGGCACATCGACAAACAGCATCCGGCCAAGTACGTGCTGACCGAGAACGAAGGTGTCGAGATGGTCTGGGATCTCCTCAAGACCTGACGGCCAGCTCCAGACCGACTACCCGTCAGCGGCCACCGGCCACTGGTAGTCGCGAGGGTCGATCGGGGTCATGCCCTTGTCGGCGCGCCACTTGTCGTATCCCTCAGCCCAATCCCAGTGCCATCCGATCTGCGATTGGTGGAGGGCGCTCAACTCGGCATCGCGCAGTTCCCCGTAACAGGCACCGAGGGCCAAGAGCACGCCCACGGACGCAATGGCGTCGGCCGACGCATCATGGGCGTTCTCAATAGTCACGCCATATTGGGCGCACAGGGCGGCCAGCGTGCGGCTGCCTCTGCGGAATTGATCGACGTGACGGTCGAGCACCACCGCGTCGAGCACCGGGCCGGACCAGCCGCGTGCCACCAGGCCGACTTCCGACAACAGACTGGACTGTGTGTCCAACATGGTCAGGTCGTAGTCGAGCTTCATCCCGACAATCGGTACGCCCCGTTGGCTGGCCGCGACCACCGCTTCGGTGATCATGTCGATGGCTCCCTTCAACGGCATGCCCTCGGCTCGGGCCCGATCAGTGGAGATCCCGTGCACCGCAGAGGCGCCGGCAGGGATCTCCCGACCGGGGTCGATCAGCCCCGACGAGGTGGACACGACGTCCCCGGCCACGACGGTGACCAGGGCGTAGGAGACGGGAACGTCAGTGAAGCGGTCGACCCCGGTCGTCTCGAAGTCGAACCCCAACATCTCGCCGGTCAACCAATTCGCCATGGGATGAGCTTGCCACGACGATGTGACACGCACTCGAGCTCTGTGTCGGCGGCCGGTCGACCCGACCAAACCGCGCGGGCATCGCCGCCGCACGCCCCCCGGGCAGGGCATAGGACATCAAACCGCGGCCCCCGCCGACGCGGGGCGCCAGGTTGAGGGTCAACCGGAGCGGGTATTGGTTCCCGATGCCGGGGAACGGACCCTGGTCGTCAGGAACCGGGTGGGCCTCTACTGCCCGGTTTCTGGCGCGCCAAAGGGAGGATCCGCTGGCGGTAGTGGGGACGAGCCAGCGGCGAGCAATCCTCCCTGCATGGATCGACTGGCCGTTGACCCCACCCTCAATCCCGATCTGAACGAATGCGCAGCTCGCGTTCCCATGTCAGAGAGTTTCGTTCCCATGTCAGGGAGTTTGAATGAAGCACACAGACATCGCGGCCCTCGTTGTCGACCGTCCAGCCGTGCGCCGTCCGCAAGAGCCCGACCCCTTCGGAGAATGCGCCGACCAAGAGGGGCGGTCTCACTGGACCATGGGCGATTGTCATCAGACAGTCGGGGACGTCACAGGAGATTTCGAAGAAGGACACGCTCATGAGGGGTTAGCCTCCACAACCCATCGACGTTCTTAGGCCGAGCGTGAACCCCGTCGTTGAGCTCGAGGCCAAGGATGGACAGCAACCACAATCTTACCCGAATGTCCCGACGCGTTTTACCGCCCGCTGAATCGACAGAAATGGATGCAGTTCGCCAACCTCGGCTCTTGAGCCACGTCAATGCTCTATCGACGGAACGGGCACCGCGAATCGTCAATCCTGTGATGATCCTGTGGAGGAGGATCACCGGCCGTCCCTGGAATACAGGCGGGTCGGGGCCTTTGCTATTTGGGGCCGAAATGAGTTCGGGGCAGCGCTCTGTATTGCCTCGATGCGATCGACGACATCTGAGTCGCATTCAAGGAACTGCTTACGACCCTTACCAAGACGTTGGCCCGTGAAAAAAAGGCCGCTCTTCCCACCACGCCGACCACTCCGTTGGCATAGCCGCGGCAAGTAACAATTCGACTTCCCGGAATCGATGCAATCGGCCGGAGTGCGGGGCCTTTACCCACAACCGGCTTTCAGAGACTGACCGCCGCATCGCGTACTCTTTGATTCATCCGGCTGCGAATCGAGGCGGATCGGTTGAGAAACGCAACCATGCCTATCTCGATCAAGCCCTCCGTCAGCTCGGGCGCGGGTGAAGTCCAAAGTCTGAACGCTGCGACACCTTTCCCCTTGTAGTTCCCCCGCAACCCCTCCAACGGGCTGGCGGCTTCTTTCAGGGTTTGGGCCCTGGGCACGGGATTCCAGCCCTGAACGGGGTTGGAGATGATGAGAGCGTTGAGTCTCGCATTTCCGGCGGCGCCAGCCGGGACCGCTGCGACGAAGAGCGCACCGACCACAAGCAAGGGTGCCCAAAGGAACAGGTGCAACCGTCTCGTGCGGGGACGTTACCGGGCTGCGCCAGCGCACGTGCCTTGAGTGCGGTCGGGTCGTGGATAGGCGTATTCAATCTGCCGTGGTCGGAAATGATGCGGCGATGACGCGGATTCCAGGAAACCCGCGCACTGTCGGTAAAGGACGGTAAAGCAGTTCCTACATTCTGACCTGCGTTCCAATCGGAGGCGGCGCCCGGATTCGAACCGGGGTACGGGGCTTTGCAGGCCCCTGCCTAAACCACTCGGCCACGCCGCCGTGACAGCAGGGCGGTCAGCCTAGTGGGCTGCGTCTCCGCTCCCGGGTTGCCGCCAACTGGATCGCCACGCGTGGCCAACCGCACCGACCCTTCGGTCAACCCACGTTTTCCGCCGTGCGCCCTACTTCCGGAGGCGGTTCACCAACCAGAACGCGCCACCGATCAGCACGACGACGGCAATGATCTTGACGAAGAAGAAGATGATGCCGACGATGCTGCTCAGGACCCAGAAGGCGACAATGGCGCCGACCACGGCCACCGCGGCCATGAACACGTAGTGCGTGAATGAAACTGGCTTCTTGCTCTCTCGAGGACTTACGTCTGTACTCACAGACCCAATGCTACGTTCCCGCCATGGTCGCTGAAGCGTCACTCCGGGAACGGCGCCGTTCCCTGCTGGCGCGGCCCGATCTGAGAGGTGACGCCTTCTGCCGGGCCTACGCCGCCGAGGCGGACGCCTGGCTGTCCGATCTGGCCGACCGAGCGGCGGGAGAATCGGGCCGCCACCTGGCCCTATTGGCGGTCGGGGGATACGGCCGGAGCTCGCTCTGCCCCTACAGCGACCTCGATGTGGTGCTCGTCCACGCCGGCCACCGGGACGTCGGTCCCGTGGCCGACGCCATCTGGTACCCGGTGTGGGATGAAGGCGTGCACCTCGATCATTCGGTGCGCCGCCCGGCCGAGGTGCTCTCGGCCGCGGCCGACGACGTGCGGGTGGCCCTCGGGCTCCTCGACGGCCGCCGGGTCTGGGGCGAGCCCAAAGTGGCCGACCCGCTGCTCGCCAAGGCGCGCGCCGCCTGGCGCGATCGGCTGGGCACCCGGTACCTCCCGACCCTCGAGGCCCAGATGGGCGAACGGCACGCGGCCGCAGGTGACGTGGCCTTCCTCCTCGAGCCGGATCTCAAGGAGAGCCACGGCGGCCTGCGCGACGTCAGCGTGTTGCGGGCCATCTCTGCCTATGCGCCCCTCCTGGCCGATTACGCCGACCTGGCCTCCATCACCGAATCGGCCTCGCTGCTCACCGGGATCCGGGTCGAACTGCACCGGATCGCCGGGCGCGAACAGGACCGGTTGCTCCTGCAGGATCAGGATCAGGTGGCGGCCTCCCTCGACTTCACCGACGCCGACGCCCTCATGGCAGCGGTCTCGGCCGCCGGCCGCCAGATCGCCTGGGTCAGCGACGACGTGTGGCGCCGGCGGCGACTCTGGGATCCCACCCCGACGCCGCGCCGGCCGTTCCGGCGCCGCGCCGATCGCGCCCACACCACCGACGCCGTTGCGACCGACGAGCCCGACATGGTGGCCATCGACGGGGAGATCGGCCTCACCCTCTCGGCCCCGGTGTCCGAGGATGCCTCGCTCGCCTTCCGCCTGGCCGCCGTCGCCGCCGAGCTCGACCGGCCCATCGCCAAGGGCTCACTGCACCGGTTGGCCGATCGCATGCCACCGCCGGGCGATCCGTGGCCGCCGCGCGTCCTGGCCGCGCTGGTACGGCTCCTCGCCGCCGGGCGCCCCGCCATCGACCAGGCGGAGTCACTCGACCAGCACGGGCTCCTGGTCAGGCTCATCCCCGAATGGGCCGCCGTGCGCAACAAGCCGCAGCGCAACGCCTACCACACCTTTACGGTCGATCGGCATTTGCTCGAAGCCGCCGCGCTGGCCGCCGAGCTCACCGACCGGGTGGAGCGGCCGGACCTGCTGCTCGTCGGGGCCCTGCTCCATGACATCGGCAAGGGGTTCCCGGGCGACCACACCGAGGTGGGCATGGACGTCGTCCGTCGGGTGGCCACCCGTATGGGGTTCGTCCCCGCCGACGTGGAGACCCTGGTCGAACTGGTGCGCCACCATCTCCTGCTGCCCGACACGGCCACCCGGCGCGATCTCGACGACCCGACCACCATCACCAACGTGGCCCGGGCCGCCGGCGATCCGGTCACGCTGCACCTGCTCGGGGCGCTGACCGAGGCCGACAGCCGGGCCACCGGTCCCTCCGCCTGGGGATCGTGGAAGGCCGGCCTGGTGGCGGACCTGGTGGCGCGGGCCGACCGTGAGCTCTCCGGGGTCGGCCCGGCGGAGCCAGCCCGGCCGGCCTCGATCCCGGCGGCCTACCGTCCCATGATGGACGAGGTCCGGACCTCGGGGCTGCCCGCCGTCTCGCTCGAGCCGCCCCAGGTGGTGGTGGCCGCGCCCGACCGCCCGGGCCTGCTCTCCTCTGTGGCCGGGGTGCTGGCCCTGCACGGCATGGATGTCCGGGCGGCCAACGTGAGCGGGGAGGACGGCGTCGCCGTCGAGGTGTTCACGGTCGAGGTGGCCCGGGGCACCTGGCCCGACACGGCCCGGCTCCGGGAGGACCTGGCGAGCGTGCTGTCGGACCAGCTGGCCATCGGCGAACGCTTGAGCGAGCGGGAACGGGTCTACCCGCCCCGCCGGCCGTCGGCGGCCCACCGGCTGGGCAGCGATGTGAGCGTGGACTACGACGCGTCCGCCAGCTCCACCGTGTTCGAGGTCAGGGCGCCCGACGAGGTGGGGCTGCTCCACCGCATCACCCGCTCCCTGTTCGAGGCCGACCTCGATGTGGTGTCCGCCCGCGTCTCCACCCTCGGTGAGCTGGTGGTTGACGCCTTCTACCTCCAAGAGGCCGGTGGGGAGAAGGTGACCGACCGGGCACGCCTGGACGAGGTCACGGCCGTCATTTGGGCCTCTTTGACAGCCTAAGGGCTCAATTCTGCTAGTAGGATTGCGGCGCCCTATGAGCGCGGCCCGACACGCATCGAGCAGATCCACCAAAAAGCACTCCCGGGTGTGGCTGGTGACCGCCCTGTCCGTCCTCGCCCTGGCCGTGGTGGCCGGCGGTCTGGTGGTGGTAGCCCGTTCACGGAGCACCAATGCCTCGGCGGCCCCCACCGCCCCTCCCGTCCCCCTGACCGTGGTGTCCACCTCCCCCACCGGCACCGGCGTGGCCGGAGGCTCGACCATCTCGGTCAAGTTCTCCACCGACCTGGCCCCGGGGAGCCCGATGCCGACCCTGACTCCCACCGTGGCCGGAACGTGGTCGGTGCTCTCAGCCTCGCTGCTGCAGTATCAAGCCACCGGGCCACTGGTCCCCGGCGTGAGCGAGACGATCACGGTGCCCGGCGGCCCCACCGGGGTGGTGGGCGCGCACGGGCAGCACCTGGCCGCCAGCGTGTCCAGTGCCTTCACCGTCGCCCAGGGCTCGACACTCCGCCTGCAGCAGCTGCTGGCCGAACTGGGCTACCTCCCCCTCAACTTCACCCCGGCCGCGCCCGTCACGTCCCCCACCCAAGAAGGCAACGACCAGGTGGGCAGCTTCACCTGGCGTTGGGCCGGCCAGCCCGCCTCGCTGACCTCGTTGTGGACGCCGGGCACCAACAACGTGATCACCCAGGGCGCGGTGATGAACTTCGAGGCGCAGCACAACCTGACAACCGACGGCGTGGCCGGGCCGCAGGTGTGGGCCGATCTGCTGACCGCGGTGCAGGCCGGGCAGGGCGACGCCCTCCCCTACGGCTACGTCCTCGTGAGCCAGAACCTGCCTGAGACCGCCACCGTGTACCAGAACGGTGTCGAGACCTATCAGACCGCGGCCAACACAGGGGTCGCCGCGGCGCCGACGGAACCGGGCACCTGGCCGGTCTTCGAGCACCTGACCGTGACGACCATGTCGGGCACCAATCCGGACGGTTCCAAGTACGTCGACCCGGGCATTCCGTGGGTGAGCTACTTCCACGGCGGCGACGCGCTGCACGGCTTCGTGCGGTCCTCCTACGGCACCCCCCAGAGTGACGGCTGCGTGGAGATGCCGATTGCCAACGCCGCCGTCGTCTTCCCGCAGACCCCGCTCGGGACGCTGGTCACCGTCGCCTAGAGCGTCGGACCTGCCCCAGGGGCAGGATCCGGGCGACGTATTCTCTCCCTCCAATGCGTGCACTCGGTGTCATCGGACGGATCCTCATCGGCGCCGGTGTCGTCATCCTCCTCTTCGCGGCCTACCAGGTGTGGGGCACCTCCCTGCAGGAGGCCCACACCCAGACGGCGCTCCGGCACACCTTCGTGAGCGACGCCAAGAGCAATCAGCTCGAACTGGCAGTCAACCAGGCCACCGCCCAGGACGCCCTCCCGACCGGCCCACCGGCGGTAGCCCCCACCACGAACGCTCCGGCGGAGGGGCAACCGGTGGGCGACCTCCGCATCCCGAAGATCGGGGTCAACCAGATCATGGTGGAAGGGACCAACACACAGGATCTCCGCAAGGGCCCGGGTCACTACACCGGCACGCCGCTGCCGGGGCAGTCGGGGAACGCCTCCGTCGCCGGGCACCGCACCACCTACGGCCACCCCTTTTACAACCTCGACGGCGTAGCGGTGGGAGACCCGGTCGTCGTGACCACCGTCCAGGGCGTCTTCGTCTATGACACGGTGAAGAGCGAAGTGGTGTCGCCCAACGACAACAGCGTGCTCAAGGACACGTCGGGTCACATGCTGACGCTGACCACCTGTAACCCTCGCTTCAGTGCCTCGTCCCGGCTCGTGGTGGTAGCCCAGCTGGCCCACTCCAAGCTCTTCCGCGGCGTGGCCGCAGCCAAACCCACCGCAAACGCACACCCGCCCCAGACCTCACAGCCCACCAGCGGCTCGCTGGGCGGGGCGTCCGACGGCCAGGTACTGACGGCGGTGCTCTGGGGGATCGTGGTCTGCGGCGTCGGTGCGCTCGTCCTCATGATGGCCTACTTCTTCCGGCGCCAGCGCTGGGTCATCTGGGGCGCGGGGACAGTGGGCGTAGTGGTGCTGCTGTACTTCTTCTTCGGCGCCGTCACTCCCCTCCTGCCCGCCAGCCTGTGAGCTGGTGAGCCTGAGTCGGTGAGCCTGGCCGTGTCGGTGAGCTCGGAGTCGGTGAGGCGGTAAGCCGATGGCCGAAACGATGACGCTGGCCGATCACTTCCGGGCCTTCGCCGAGAGCTCGGCCCGCGATGGTGCCGTCACCTACGGCACCATCTGCCGCGGCGCCGCCGACGACCCCGAGCTACTGGACCTGGTGGCGCGGGCCCCGGTCACCCAGCAGCGTCCCAACCTCTTGTTGGCCGCCGTGCATTTTCTCCTGTTGGGCGGAGCGCCGCACCCCTTGGCCACCCACTACGACACCGTCGCGGCCTATCTCGGGACGGACCCGGTGGCGCCCGTCGGCCACCTCCGACTGGAGTTCAAGGACTTCTGCATGACCCACCGCGACGAACTGCTGGAGCTCATCGCCACCGGCAGCACGCAGACCAACGAGGTCGGTCGCTGCACGGCGCTGCTGCCCGCGCTGAGCCACATCGCTGCCGGCTACGACCGTGGGGAGCCTCTGGGCCTGCTCGACCTGGGCACCTCGGCCGGCCTCAACCTGCTCTTCGACCGCTATGCCTATTCGTATCGCCGCCGCGATGGAGGAGGCGAAGGCGAAGGCGATCACCCTGACTCAGACCACGCGACGGTGGAGGCCGGTGATCCGTCCTCGGCCGTGCGGCTCGAGTGCTCCGTGCGGGGCGGGCTCAGCTCACTGCCTTCCCTGGAGGTGCCATCGGTCACCGACCGGGCCGGCCTCGATCGCGCTCCGATCGACCCCCGCAACGAAGCCGGGGCCCGCTGGCTCCTGGCCTGTATGTGGCCGGATCACCTACCCCGCTTCGCCCGCGTGCGCGCCGCCCTGGAGATCGCCCGCGCCGATGCCCACCCACCGGTGCTGCACACCGGCGACATGGTCGACGACGTGGGGGCGGTGGTTGAGACCGTGGCGCCCGGACAACCCCTCGTGGTCTTCCATTCCTGGGTGGCCGCCTACCTGACCGAGGCTCGCCAGCGCGAACTGGTCGACGCCGTCCGCCGCCTGTCGACGAGCCGGCCGGTGCACTATCTCTATGCCGAGTCACCGGTCGACACCCGCGGTCTCCCCACACCACCGTCGCCGGAACCGAGCCCGACCTCCGACGTGGCCACCGTCCTGGTCCACGTGCCACCGAACGGTGCGGCGGTGCGGTTGGCCGACATGCACCACCACGGGAGGTCGCTGCGCTGGTGGCCCTCGCCGCCCACCTCCTCCGGCTTTCCAGGGCGCGATCGGTAGCGTTTGCCCTCTTTGAATGGATCTATTCCGACGGTCCGTTGCTCAACCTCTGACTCCGACCCACAACACGTGAATCCCACATGCCCACGGTCGCTGAGTACGGGTCGGAGGGATCATCAAACAAGTCCACCTGGACCGTCGCCGACGTTCCCACTCGCCGGTCAAGGGAACCTTGAGCAGCTGCCGATTCGATCCAGATTGTCGGTGCTCGAAATTTCACGGAACCCCCGCCCTCGAAGGGCTCCCGAGACAGTGCTGTCATGTGCCAACGGTGATCCGCCGCGTCGATGACCGTTCCGTTGAGCGTGAGGAGGGTATGGGTCGTTCCGACGTGATCCTTTTCGATTTCGATTTCGTGGCTCCGCTCACCTTCGATTGCCCCGAGGGTCACTGCCTTGCCGCCCTGAGTGATGTACTCGAACACTCTCAGCGCGGAACCTACAAGAAGGGTCCACCGCCGGTATTCGGGCGTGAGTAGCGGTTCAAGGGACGGCTGTTCAACCTTCCAACCACTGCCGACGGGCCTTTGCGGTTGGCGAGGATCCCCAGCCATATCGACCTACCTCGTCGGATGAAATCGGACTTCGTTCCCGTCGATCGTATCCCGGTCGCTGAACGAAGCCCTCGCTTGGCCGCGCCTCGCCAGACCTCTCTAAGCCTCGCTCGGCCCCCACGGGGCGTCACGTCGGGCGGGAACGTGCACGCCGTCGTCGGTCACCATGGCGGCCGAGCCCACCGAATCGCTCCCGAAGCGGGTGCGGATGGCGTCGACCGCCGCCGTCACGTCGTGCCAGGAATGCTCCCGGGTCGTGGCACTCTCGGTGCCCTCGTCACGGCCGTCGCTCAGGTCGAAGGACAACTGGTCGCCGCCCCCCTCGACCAGGTTGGAGGCGCTCACCCCGAGCAGCCGGATCCCCTCGCCCGGATCGACCCCGGCCAGGAGCGCCGCCGCCACCTGTCCGATGGCGCCACCGGTCGAGATCGGCCGGTCGAGCGTGTGCGAGCGGGTCTGGAGGGACAGGTCCTTGAACTTGACCTTCACCGTCACGGTGCGGGCCGTGCTCGATGCGCCCCGCAACATCGTGGCCACCGATTCGGCCATGCGCAGCACGTGACGCTCCAGCACCTTTGCGTCGACGAGATCGTGGCTGAAGGTCTCCTCGTGGCCGATCGACTTGGCCGGTCGGTCGGGCGTCACCGGGCTGTGGTCGTCGCCTCGGGCCAGTGCGGCCAGGTGCTGCCCGCTGGCCCGGCCCAGGCGGCGCACGACGGTGTCGGGCGGGAGGGCGGCCAGCTCGCCCACCGTGCGCACACCCAGAGCATGCAGGCGCTCGGCCGTGGCCGGTCCCACGCCCCACAGGGCCTCGACCGGATGAGCGTGCAGGAACTCCATCTCACGCTCCGGCTCGATGAGGACGACCCCGGGGCCCGGATCGATGCCCGCCCGGGTGGCGTGGGGCTTGGCCGCCCGGGACGCCAGCTTGGCGATCATCTTGGAGCGACCGATCCCCACGGCACAGCCGAGGGAGAGTTCGGCCCGCACGCGGTCCCGCAGTCCATGGGCGATGGCGTCCGGCGCGCCGAGCCGGCGCAGCGCCCCGGCCACATCGAGAAAGGCCTCGTCGAGCCCGATCGGTTCCACCAGCGGGGTGACGTCCTTCATGATGTCGTGGAGCTGGCCGCTGATCTCGGCGTAGCGACCGTGGCGCCCGGGCAGGAACACGGCCTGGGGGCAGAGTTGGCGGGCCCGGGCCGACGGCATGGCCGATCGCACCCCGAAGCGGCGGGCCTCATAGGTGCACGATGCCACCACGCCGCGGGCGGCGGATCCCCCGACGATGACCGGCAGGCCGGCTAGGGACGGGTCGTCGAGGACCTCGACCGAGGCGTAGAAGGCGTCCATGTCGACGTGCAGAATGGTGGGGAGGTGGGCGACGTCATCCACGGAGCGTCAGACGGCGGAAGCCTTCGGCGTAGCCGGCGCCGGCCCGGCGGCCCTCCTGTTCGGCCCGCCGCCGCACCGCCTCGCCGGCCCACCCACCGGGATCGGCGAACTGGGTGCGATGGCACTCGACCGCGGCGGCCTTGAGGTCGATGGTCTCGGTGACGTCGACCCACACGTCGGGCTCGAGCGTGCCCGAGAGCAGCACCGTTGCCACCTGGTGGGGCGGGCCGGCCTCGGGAAAGTAGTGCGGGAGCGCGGCGGCGGGCGAGACGGCATCGAGCAGGGTGGTACCGGCCAGGCGGTGGTCCCGGTGATTGAAGTACTCCTGCCCGAAGAAGATCGCCGTGGGGTCGTGCCCGCACACCACGTCCGGACGGAGCCGCCGCACCCAACCGACCAACGTCCCGCGGAGTTCATCGGAGTCGGCGAGCCCGCCGTCGGGGTAGCCCAGATTGGTGACGCTCTGCAGTCCGATCAGGGCCGACGAGGCCTCCAGCTCGGCGGTTCGGCGGGCGGCCAGGTCCGCCGGCGTCACCTCAGGATCGAAGGTGCCCTTGCCGCCGTCGGTGCAGACGATCAGATGGACCGCCGCGCCCGCCTTGGCCCAGCGGGCCAGCGTCCCCCCGCAGGCCACGTCGGCATCGTCGGGATGGGCGTAGACGGCCAGGACCACCTCTGGGATGTCGTCCATCATTTCCGCTTGGGCTCCGTGGTCTTGGTCAAGAGCCCCACTTCCCGCTGGAAGTCGCCCGCCTCCTCGAATCCCTTGTACACGCTGGCGAAGCGCAGGTAGGCCACGTCGTCGAGGGCCTGCAGGCGCTCCAGCACGGCCACGCCGACCTGCTGGCTGCTCGGTTCAGAGGTGGCGCCGCGCAGGGCGTCCTCGACCAGCTGCGCCAGTTCTTCCATTTGGGCTTCGGTCACCGGCCGGTTCTTGCAGGCCGCCCGTATGCCGGACACCACCTTGGCCCGGTCGAACGGCTCCCGCAGGCCGGTCCGCTTCACCACCCACAGAGGCACCTCCTCCACCCGCTCGAAGGTGGTGAAGCGACGTTCGCAGCCCAGGCATTCGCGGCGGCGGCGGATGGCGGCTCCGTCCTCGGCCAGGCGCGAATCCACGACGCGATCATCGTCAACCGCACACCAAGGGCATCGCACACTGCCGACGATAGTCAGGGAATCAGCAGGTGCTCCCCAGGCACGATCGTCGCGGAGCCCGTCTCTGCGGCCAATCGCCGCACCAGGCTGGGCGTATGGTCCGGCGCCACCTGGCGGGCGATCGACGTCAGGGAGTCACCGTTTTGGACCACATAGACCTGGCCGGCGGCCGGCGCCGATCCGGCGATGGTGTGGCCGCCGATGGCGCGGATGGGGAGGGCCAGCAGGACGAGCAGACCCACGGCCACCAGACCCAGGAGCAGGCGGCGGTGCTGGACCCGACGGGAGGGCAGGCGCCGCGGCGGCTCGGGCACCACCCGCAACCTGGGGTAGAACGCCTCGTATTCCAATTCAAGTGCGACCGACACCGCAGCTCCTTCCGAACACCTGTTCGCTTCTCTGGTATTCCAACACGAACAGGTGTTCGATGTCAACTGAATCTTCGAACGCCTGTTCGCCGGGCACGGGCCCAACCTATCGAGGGGTTGTGACACGGGCCCTCGACGGCGGCACCACGAACAGATGTTTGCTTTGACCCCTCTGACCCGCTATCTTGGCTGGACACGAACGAACGTTCGCCCCCGGTCGGATAGGTCGGGCAGGTGGGGGGACGGTTCACCCGAAAGAATCGTGAGCGAATGATTCGCCAACGATTCGTAAAAAGGAGAAGCCCGATGGCCGAGGTCCTCAGCGGGAAGCGCAAGCAGATCTTGACGTTCATTGCCGACAGCCAGCGCGACCGGGGCTATCCCCCCTCGGTGCGGGAGATCGGCCAGGAGGTGGGGCTGGCCTCCTCGGCCACCGTCCACACCCATCTCGCCGTGCTCCAGCGGGAGGGCTACCTGTCCCGCGACCCCAGCAAGCCACGGGCCATTCAGGTCCACTACGACCCGGCGTCCACCATGAGCATGGCCACCTCGGCCGTCCGCAACGTGCCGCTGGTCGGCGATGTGGCCGCCGGAACCGGCGTCCTGGCCCACGAGAACGTGGAAGAGCTCCTCCCGATGCCCGAGCAGTTCACCGGGACCGGGCCGACCTTCATGCTGCGGGTGCGAGGGGACTCGATGATGGATGCCGGGATCTTCAGTGGCGACTACGTCGTGGTGCGCCAGCAGCCCGAAGCCGAGAACGGCGACGTGGTCGTGGCCGGTATCCCCGACGAGGAAGCCACGGTCAAGACCTTCAGCCGCCAGGACGGGCGCATCGTGCTCACCCCGGCCAACGCGGCCTTCGAGCCCATGGTCTTCGACGGCGACGACGTGACCATCTTCGGCAAGGTCGTCACCATCGTGCGCCAGCTCTGATGCACCTCGTCTGAGGAACTGGCTCTGAGGAGCCGACTCTGGGTGCCGACCGCCTGTTACTTGAGCAACCGGGAGAGGCGGCGATCCGCCAGAACTTTCCCACCCGTCTGGCAATTGGCGCAGTAAGTCATCTCGTAGGACTCGAATGAGACCCGGCGCAGGGACTCATCGCAATCCGGTGTTGGGCATGGCGTGCCGAATTTCCCGTGGATGGCGAAACGTCCGCCCAGTTTGGCCTCGGAGAGCCCGCCCGTCCTCTTGCGCTCCAAGATGAGGGCCTCCTCGAGGACGCTTCGGGTGGCGGCGATCAGACGCTCGCGTTCTGCCGCGTCCAGTGAGCGCAGCGTGGCAAACGGTGACAGGCGAGCCCGGTGCAAGATGTCGTCCCCCCAACCCCGCCCGATGCCGGCCACCACATGCTGATCACGTAGATCGCTGTGCAGTCGGCGTCCGCTGGTGCTCGTACGGATCAACTCGGCGAAGGCCTCAGTGTCGGGCTCGGGCCCGAGTCCCTCCAGTGGCCCCTCGTCCCCGGGCGCCAGTATCCACCAGGAAGCCTTGCGCTGCGTGCCGTGCTCGCGGACCAGGACGGCCCGGTTGGCGACTTTGCTGTTCTTCCCGACTTTGGCGTCTTTGCCGGCTTTGCCGTTCGTGGCGTCAGTGGCGTCAGCGGCGTCGTCTTCATCGCTGAACGTGAAGCGGGCGACCGCTCCCCGGGGACGGGTCTTCTTGGCTGGCCGTTCGGTGTCGACCCGTCCGGCTTGCGAGAGGTGCAAGATCACCCGAATCCCGTTGCCGAAGGTCCAGATCAGGTACTTGCCCCGACGGGTGATGCCGTTGAGCACCTGACCGGACAGATCCTCGGCCCGCGGCGCGTACGTCCGGAGCGAGGAGAAGCCGAGCAGATCGATCGAGAGCAAGGGGTGACCGGACACGAAGTCATCCAATCGTTCGGCCAACGCCTGCATTTCCGGGAGTTCGGGCACTGTCACAATGTTGCCATGGCGTACACGCATGGGCACCACGAATCGGTTCTGCGCAGCCACACCTGGCGCACAGCGGAGAATTCGGCCGGCTACCTCTTGCCCCACCTGCGCCCCGGTCTGTCCCTGCTCGACATCGGATGCGGCCCGGGCACCATCACCATCGATCTGGCCCGGCTGGTGGCCCCGGGGCAGGTCGTCGGCCTCGATGCCTCAGCCGACATCGTTGAGCAAGCCGGGGCCCGAGCGGCGGCGAGTGAGTTGTCCAATCTGCGCTTCGAGGTGGGTGATCTCTTCGACCTGGCCTATGGCGACGCCACCTTCGACGTCGTGCACGCCCACCAGGTGGTGCAGCATCTGGCCGACCCGGTGGCGGCGCTGGTTGAACTCCGGCGGGTTCTCCGGCCCGGGGGCACCCTGGCCGTGCGTGACGGCGACTACGGCGCCTTCCGCTGGGCTCCCGCCGATGCCCGGCTGGACCGCTGGCTGGAGCTCTACGTGGCCGTGACGGCGCGGAACGGCCACGATGCGCTGATCGGTCCCTCACTCCTCCGGGTGGCCCATGAAGCCGGCTTCGAGCAGGTCACCGTCTCGAGCTCAACATGGACGTACGCCGAGCCCGAGTCACGAGCCTGGTGGGGCGGCCTCTGGGCCGATCGCATCCGCTTCTCCCGCTTCGGCGAACAGGCCGTGGAGTACGGGCTGAGTGATCCCGACGAGCTGGCATCGATCGGCCAGGCCTTCTTGGATTGGGCGGCATCACCCGACGCGGTCTTCATCGTCCCCCACGTCGAAATCCTGGCCATGCGCTGACGCATCGCCGCCGGCGCTGCGGCGCCTGAGATCGCCTGAGGCTGCCGAGCACGGCGTGTGGCACCATGGCTCGATGTCGCTCGAGACTGGTTCGAAGCCATGGAAGCTGCTCAGCCAACGTCCCGGCCCCAGCCAATGGATCAACGTCGTCACCAATACCTACCGGATGCCCGATGGGACGAAGACGGATTGGGATGTCATGGTGACCCGCGACTCCGTCGCCGTCGTCGCTCTGACCGACGCGCACGAGATCGTTCTGGCCCGCCAATACCGACCGGGTCCGGACCACGTGCTCGACGAACTTCCGGGCGGAGAGCTGAACGATGGCGAGACGGTCCTCGCCGCGGCGATTCGAGAGCTGCGTGAGGAGACCGGGTACGGGGGAGGGGAGGTCACCGTCCTTGGCCACACCTGGCAGGGCGCCAACATCACCCGGCGCAAGTGGGCGGCCGTCGCACTCAACTGCCGCAGGATCGGCAGCCCTGCTCTCGACCCATCCGAGGAGTTCTGCGAGACAGTGCTTGTTCCGCTCTCAGAGCTACGTCGACGGCTCCAGGCTGGTCAGTTCACCGATGCCTGGGCAGGCTACGCGGGCCTCGACCACCTGGGTTTGCTCGGGCCGCCCGAGTCCTGAGGCCGCCGGCACGCGTCCTCGAACGTGGCCAACACCTCGCCGGGCGCCGCCTCGAGCTCGAGCTCGGGTTTGAGCTCGGTCAGTCTCTCCAGAGCTGATCGGTGTAGGTGTCGGTACCCGGAATGGTGGGAATGAACGGCAGCGCCGCCACCACGGTACCCATGCCCGCGTCCTCGAGGCGGCGGCGGTGCTCGGCCATGACCGGCTCCCACGCCACCTGGGGCGGCGTGTTGAGGAACCACAAGAGGACGGTGCGAGTGTCACTGGCCGCTTCGCGCGGCACGTCGCCGGGAGCGTCGCCCTCCAAGGCGATGGGCGTGAAGGCCGCCACGAGGTCGGCGTCGGAGCCGGGCATGAGACCGGGCAGGTGCTCGGTGCGTAGCCACGCCCACAGCTCCTCGTTGGTGACCTTCTCGGAGCGGTCGATGAACACGGGGACGAATCCTCGGTAGGGGTGGTCGAGCGCCAGCTCGACCGGCACCCCGTCGGGGTCCCTGCGGTGCTCCCATCTGAAGTTGTAGAGCAACGTGTGGACGTGGTCGCGCTCTTCGAACATGCGGCCGGCCGCATGGAGGGCATTGACCTGGCGGAGGGCCCAGCGTTGCCACACGTCGTAATACCCGTCGAGCACCCAGTAGACCGCCACATACGATCCCCGGGCCGGCTCCCCGGTGATGGCCGATGGATCCGGATCGCGCAGTGCCTTGAGGTCCGCCGTCGCCACGTAGCGGCACCCGGCGAAGTTGTAGGGCCCGACCATGCAGCCGGCGTAGAAATGGTCCCGCTCGTACCAACGGTTGTAGGCCACTTCGTGGCCCCGGCGCGGTTCGACGAGGGTGAGCAGCATCGAGCCCAACTTCACCGGCTCGGCACCGGCCTGTATCTCAATGGGGCGGCGTGCGGGGGGTGCTGAATCCTCTGGCATGAGAGGCGAACCTAACAGACGGACTTCCTCAGACCGTCCCCTGGGCGACCATGGGCCGGCTCGGCAGAACTGCCCCGCCGGACGGCTCGACGGTGATGGCCAACTTCGACACCGAGGGCGAACCGGCGAGGGTAAAGGTGGCCTGATCGGGCCTCTGGCCCATCAACCCGAGCGAAACTGGTTTGACCGTTGATGACGGCCCACAACTGGTAGGTGTGATCGGCCGAGAGCGCCGGCAACGTGGACGTCACGAGATAGCCCCGACCGTCGGCGATCACGAATTGGGCCACCCTGGCGTGATTGGCGCCCTCCATGTTGACCACCTTGTGACCGGGGGTTTCGAGGGCCGCCACCACCGTGCCGGGCGGCGCGCCGGCGCCCAGTGAGCGCTGCAACTGGGACACCTGATCATTGGCATGCACCAGGCTCACGCTGAGGACCGTCACCACCGCCGCCGCGGCGACCACGATGGCGGCAACGGTGGCGAAGCGGCCCCGGCCCGGAGCGTTCTCACGTGTGCGCAGCCGGGCCAACGGACCCTCCCCGCCGTCGCCCCCATCGCCCCCATCGGTCCCGTCGACCCCGTCGGCCTCATCACGCATGAGCCGCGGCATCGGTGGGCGCTCTTCGTCGTCACGTCCGGGCAGGCGGCTGGCGATCGTGGTCCACAGGCCCTCGGGGAGTGGCTCCACCGAATTCCCCAAGGCCGTCGTCACCTCCCGGAAGGCATCGAGTTCGGCCCGACAGCGCGGGCATTCGGCGAGATGCTCCTCAACCGCCTCGCGCTCTTCACCCTCAACTGCGTCCAGGGCGTACGTGGCCAGAAATTCGATCGATTCCTCGTGGGTCATCATGCGTCGGCTCCCTGCACGCCGGCGTCAACCAACAGAGCCCGCATGCGTCGCATGCCGTTGCGGATCCTGCTCTTCACCGTGCCTTCGGGCTGGCCCAGCAGGTCGGCCACCTCGACGTAGGTGTGCCCCTCGAAGTAGGCCAGTTCAATGGCCCGGCGCTCGTCGTCGGGAAGGTCGCCCAGCGCCCGAGCCACCTGATCGGCCACGGCGAGGTCCCACACCTCGTGCTGCATGTCGTATTCGGCGGTGGCCGTGCGTCGTGCCTCACCGGACTCACGGAGCCGGCGGGCATTGAGGGAACGCACGGCATCGACCGCTCGACCGTGCGACTGGGTCAACAGGAATGAGCGCAACGTGCCCCGACCGGGATCGAAACGATCCGGCCGATTCCACAACCGCAAGAACACTTCTTGGGTCACGTCCTCCGCCTCGTGCGCGTTGTTGAGCACCCGTCGGGCCAATCCGTAGACGGCCCCGCCGTGGCGTCGGTACACCTCAGCTAAGGCGATTTCGCTATACCGGGCGATGGAAGTGACGAGCTGGGCGTCGCTTACTTCGCCAATCTGCTGCATTCACGTCCTATTCGGAGCCGCGGCGTCCAAGAGATGTTCGATTTATTACCCATCCAGGCCTATCCTGTACTCCGAATAGTAGGCGTTATGCGAACGACCATCGATTCCTACACTGCACGATCGGGCCGTCTGAACCTCGAGGGCATCGAGTTCGATGACTTCAAGGATCAGCCCCTGACGCCCGAGGCGCTCCGCACGCTGTGCTACATGCACGATATCGAGCACCACACCATCTGCTATCTGCGGGACCTCCTGCTCACCCCCGCCCACAGCGACCCGACCATCACGTCCTTCCTCTCCTGCTGGGCCTACGAGGAGATGTGGCACGGCGAGGCCATCGGCCAGGTCCTCGAGGCCCATGGTGAGGAATCCGGCGCCGCTCGCATCGCCCCGCTGCGGGAAAAGCGCCGCCGTAAGCAAGCCATGTCCACCTTCAGCACGATCGGCTCGGCCGCCTTCGCCGGGCGCGCCTTCATCGCCCTGCATATGACGTGGGGTGCCATCAACGAATGGACCACCCAGGCCGGGTACGGCCGCCTCTCCGAGGTGGCCAACCACCCGACACTGCGTGAGCTCCTGAAGCGGATCATGAAACAAGAGGGCGGGCACATCGACTTCTACGCCTCCGAGGCCGGACGTCGGCTCGGCGAGAGCCCGAAGGCCCAGAAGTTGACGCGCTTCGCCCTCAGGCACCTGTGGCGGCCGGTCGGTTCTGGGGTGATGCCGAAGCTCGAGGTCGGCTTCATGGTCAAATACCTCTTCGACGGTCCACACGGCAACGACGTGGCGAGGCGCATCGACCGTCGGGTTGACCGGCTTCCGGGCCAAGGCGGCCTGCACCTGCTCGAGTCGGCCGTGACGAAGCTCTCGGGGCACTCCTTCGCCGCGTCCGTGTAGGCGTTCTCCCTGAGGGCGTCTTCCGAGCAGTTGATTGTCGGGTCGCGGGCACTGGCACTGAGCCCGGGACCGCCGACTGAGCCGCATCGCCACGCATGCGCCGCACGCACGCACCGTACGGCCGAACCATCCTCGATGTGGTCGTCGGCCCGACGGTAACGTTGTCGGTTGCCCACTCCTCGATCCACCGCACCCGATTCGTTGCGGCAGCCGGCGCGAGCCCTGCTGGCACGAGCGCCGCGAGCCTGCTGGCACGAGCGCCGCTAGCCCTGCCGTTGTTGGCCCTGATGCTCGTGATCCCGATACTGCTGAGCGTGTCGGTGTTGCCGCCTCCCAGTGTTTCTGCCGCAGTACCGGTCGGGGCGACCAGGGCGATCGCCGCCTCACCGGGTTGTCGTCCGACCACCTCGGCGTCCACCACATCGGCGCCCACCACTGCGCCCGGCACCACGCAGACCTTGACGTATCTGAACGGCTCGGTTGCGGGCAGCTTCAATCTCACCGTTCCCCGGTCCTACCGTCCGCACCGGCCGACCGCTCTCGTCTTCCTCTTCTACGGCTCGGGCTCGAATCCGGCCGCCTTCAGCACGACCACCGACTTCCCGGCCCTGGGCGCGACGCAGGGCGACATCGTCGTGGTGCCGCAGATCCAGCCGAACGAGAGTGAATGGCAATTCAGCGGACACGGATCGGACGCGGCCTTCATCACTGCCCTCGATACGCACCTGCAAGCCACCTACTGCATCGCCCCCCGGCGGGTCTTCGCGGCGGGGTTCTCGGCCGGTGCGGCCTTCAGCCTCTTCTACGCCTGCAGCCATCAACGTGACATCCGGGCCATTGCCACCGTTGCCGTGGACTTTCAGCTGGGATGCACTCGCCCCATGCCGATACTGGCCTTCCATGGGACCGCCGACCCCTTGGTGCCCTATCAAAACGGGGCGGTCGGAATCTCTCTGCCCGGACAAAAAATCCGAGGCACGATCCTCAACATGGGCGACTGGGCCAAGCTCGACCGGTGCCGCTCCGTGCCGGTGACGGTGACGGTGGGGTCGCAGGTATCTCGGTCGCGGTGGCCTCGCTGCACTCGGGGCACCAGTGTCACCCTCTACACCGTCCTCGGCGGCGGTCACGACTGGCCCGGGGCCGATCCCAAGTACGGCTTCGGCCTCACGACCCAACAGATCAGCGCTTCGCAGTTGATCTTGCGATTCTTCTCGATGCTGCAGTAGGCGGGCCGACGCGGCCGGAGGGCTCCCGCAGTGACCGGACTCGTTGCCGGCACAACGGTCGCCGTTCTGGCGGAAATGTACAAAGAATAGTTTGGAAAAATCTTGTGTTTTAGCTGGTGAACGGCAGTTTCTTGTCACACCCCAGTGCTTCAGTGGTCACATGGAACTCGGCACACAACTCGACACAGAACTCGGCGCGTTGGAAGCGGCGATGGATGTGGTTGCGACCGGCGATTTCTCGCAGTACTCCGACTGCGAATCACAGGTGCGCATCCAGTCCCTCCAGTCGAAGATGGACTACATCAGGGCGAAGTCGATCGCTGCATTCGATGTCTGGGGGGCCTGGGGAGCATCCGGGGCCCGCAGCGCCAAGAGCTACGTGGCCAAGGAATGCCAGATCCCCAAGGCCGAAGCCGGCCGCCAGCTCCGTCGGGGCCACCTGCTGTGCCATCTGCCGAAGTTCGACGAGGCCTGGTCAAGAGGTGAGATCACGAAGGATCACGTCGACCGGATTGGCCGTGCCCGCAATCCGAGGACCGAAAATTTCCTCGAGCGTGACGAGGACATGCTCTTGGACAAGGCGATCGACAACACCTTCCCCGATTTCGAACGCATCGTCGACTACTGGTCGCAACACGCCGATCCCGATGGGGTCGAAGAGGACGCCATGGAGCAACTGGCCCGGCGCGACGTCTACCTGGTCCCCAGCGTCGGTGGCACCTACCTGGGCAAGATGACGCTCGACACGGTGTCCGGAGCCATTGTCGACGCGGAACTGACCCGGATCGAGCAGGAACTCTTCCAGGAGGACTGGGCCAAGGCTGAAGCAGAACTGGGCCGCGCCCCCAAAGTCGAGGAGCTCTGCCGGACCACGGCCCAGCGCCGGGCTGACGCTCTGGTCGAGATGGCCACCCGTTCCAGGACCGCCCCAGCCGACGGCACCCGCCCCACCCCTCTCTTCACGGTCCTGGTCGGCTACGAAACAATGCACGGTCGCATGTGCGAGTTGGCCGGAGGTTCCCGAATGGTCCTCTCGCCGGGTTCGCTGCTCCCCTGGCTCGACCAGGCCTACATCGAGCGGGCAGTGTTCACCCCCAACAACCGGGTCGAGGTCAGCGAGACCTCGCGGTTCTTCGTCGGCGCCACCCGCCGGGCCCTCGAGATCCGGGACCGAGAGTGCACCGACCCCTATTGCCACGAGCCCGTTGAGCGTTGTCAGGCGGACCACATCATCGAATGGTCGCAGAACGGCCCGACCAC
Source organism: uncultured Acidimicrobiaceae bacterium (assembly GCA_963821755.1). Taxonomy (GTDB): domain Bacteria; phylum Actinomycetota; class Acidimicrobiia; order Acidimicrobiales; family RAAP-2; genus Bog-473. The sequence goes on along the minus strand of CAWGEX010000003.1, from coordinate 118,537 downwards.
CCAGGAGAACGGCCGGCTCCTGTGCGGCTTCCATAATCGATTGCGAAACCAGAGGCCCCCGCCCGACGATTAACGGTGGTGGCGGATTTGGCGGCTCCGGCAGACATCAGGTCCGGAGACAGCTGGGCGGAGGCAGCTGGCCAGAGGCAAGTGTTCCCGATTGGGTCCGTCCTCAGGCGATGAGGGCCGCCAGCACTTCCCTTGTTCGCTCCAGCTGCGCTCGGGTCACATGCTCGTCCGGGTGATGGGCCAGCAGCGGATCACCGGGGCCGAAGTTCGCCGCCGGGACGCCGTGGGCCCAGAAGGAGGCAACATCGGTCCACCCGACTTTGGCCCGGGGATCGGTCTTCGTCGCCGCTACCAGGGCGGCCAGCAGTGGGTGCGCCAACGAGGGCGGCGCCCCATCGGCCGCATCCAGCACCACGAAGGTGTCGCCGTCTTCGGTGTCGAATGTCCCCGCCAGCAGTTCCCGGACGAAAGCTTCCGCCGTCGCCGCGTCACGATCGGGGGCGTAACGAAAGTTCAACGTCACGCTGGCCGCGTCAGGGACGACGTTGCTGGCCACTCCGCCATCGACGGCCACCGCCTGGAGCTGCTCGGCGAAGGCGCAGCCGTCGAGCACGGCAGTGCGACCTTCCCAATCGGCCACTCGTTGGAGTACCACTCCGAGACGATGGATGGCGTTGCGGCCGGTGAACGGGCGGGCCGTGTGGGCCCGGACGCCCCGCAGCGAAATCTTGAGCCGCATCGTGCCCTGGCAACCGGCTTCGACCAGCCCAGCGGTGGGCTCACCGAGGATGGCGGCGTCGCCGGCCAAAAGGTCGGGGCGACCGGACCACAGCTCGAGGAGCCCGCTCTCCTCGCGACCTATCTCCTCGCGGGCGTAGAAGCACCAGGTGAGATCGGCCGATGGACTCGGCGTGGTCGTGGCCAGGTCCAGCATGACGGCCAGACCACCCTTCATGTCCGAGGCGCCGACTCCCCACAATGTGTCACCGTCGACCCGTGCATCGGCGTTGTTCGCCGGCGGCACGGTATCGAGGTGACCGGCCAGCACCAATCGCTGGTCGCGGCCGAGCGACGTGCGAGCCACGACGTTGTCCCCGACCCGCTCCGTCTCCAGCCAGTCACAGGCCTTGAGTCGCGACACCACCAGATCGGCCAGCACGCCTTCGCCGTGGCTGACGGAGGGGATGCCGACCAGTTCGGCGGTCGACGCCAGGAGATCGGTCACGAGCTCACGAGCTACGTGCTGACGCCATGGGTGCGCAGGACGTCATTGAGCTGTGCCTTGTCGTGCCGCTCCCCCTCGGTCAACCGCTTGATCACCAGGACGCAGGGCAGGAAGAATTCCCCGCCGGGGTACTGGCGGCGGCGGCTGGCCGAGACGGCCACGCACCAGGCCGGCACGATGCCCCGGCTGATCTCCTCGCCGGTCTCGGCGTCGATGACGGGTATCGACGGGTTGAGGATGGTGCCCGAACCGAGCACCGACCCTTTCCCGACGCGGGCCCCGTCGGTCACCATGCAACGGCTCCCGACGAAGGCGTCGTCCTCGACCACCACGGGCCGGGCGTTGGGGGGCTCGAGCACGCCACCGATGCCCACCCCGCCCGAGAGATGCACCCGGGCCCCGATCTGGGCGCAGGAGGCCACGGTGGCCCAGGTGTCGACCAAGGTGTTCTCCCCCACCCAGGCTCCGATGTTGACGTAGGAGGGCATGAGCACCACGCCACGGGAGAGGAACGAGCCCCAGCGGGCCGAAGCGCCGGGCAGCACCCGAACGCCGGCCGCGGCGAAGTCGTGCTTCAGCGGCAACTTGTCGGCGTACTCGAACGGACCGTGCTCGATGGTCTCCATGCCGCGCACGGCGAAGAACAGCAGGATCGACTTCTTGAGCCATTCGTGCACCACTACCTCATCGGTAGCGGTGTCGACCTCGGCCACCCGGGCCTGACCCGAGTCGAGCAGGGCGATGGCCTCTTCGACCACCGCGGCCGCCTCGGTGTCTTTGGGGGAGAGGTCGCCACGCCGTTCCCACAGCTCTTCGATGCTTGCCTGCAGATCAGCCATGCTGAACCCTACCCAGCACCCGACAGGCGCTCCGCCACCAGCTCGAGACGGAGCATCGGCTGCACCATGGCGATCCGCACGTAGCCGACGCCGTCCTCCCCGTAGAGGTCCCCCGGTCCGACCAGGAGGCCGGCCGTCCGGGCGAGCTCTTCGGCCATCGACCAGCCGTCGCTCCATCGCCCCCTCGGCACCGGCACCCACAGGTAGAAGGCACCCTCGGGAAGGACGGTCGGACAGCCCCACCGGGTCAGCACATCGGCCAGAAACGTCAGCCGCTCCAGGTACCGTCCGCGTTGTACCTCGACGTGGGCATCGTCGGCCAGGGCCACGGCCGCGGCGGCCTGCGCCGGACCGGGCACCATCAGGCCGGCGTGGCGCCGCACCAGGGCAAGGAACTCCACCAGCTCGGGATCGCCGGCGAAGAAGCCGACCCGCACCCCGGCCAGGTTCGAGCGCTTGGAGAGGGAGTGGACGGCCATCACGCCGTCGAAGCCGTGTTCCAACACGGAGCGCGGCGGCCCCGCCCAGGTGAACTCGGCGTAGCACTCGTCGGAGAACACCGGGACATCGTGAGCCCGGCCCCAGGCCGCCTCGGCTCCCAGGTCGCCCAGGCCGCCGGTGGGGTTGGACGGGGAGTTGGACCACAGGACGAGGGCCCGTTCGGCGTCCGACTCGGCGATGGCGCTGAGATCGAGTCCCCCACCTTGCCGGGGACGGGCGGCACCGGCACGGCCCGGCAACCGGCCAGGAGGGCCCCCATGGCGTAGGTCGGGTAGGAGACGGCCGGGTACAGGACGGTGTCACGCGACGGCTGGCGCAAGCGGAGCATGCCGGGCACCGACGCCACCAGTTCCTTGGTGCCCACGCAGGCCGCCACCGACGAAGGCGACACGCTCTCCAGTCCGAACCGGCGCGACAGCCAGGCTGCCGCCGCCTGACGCAGGCCGAGGCTCCCGACCGATGCCGGATACCCGCGCTCGCTCCCCGACCCCGACAGCGCGTCCACCACCGCCGGCAGTGGCGGGTCGCACGGCGTGCCGATGGAGCAGTCGACCATGCCACCGGGCAGAGCCTCGGCCAGCCGACCGAGTTCGGCTACCCGGTCGTAGGGATAGGGCGGGAGCTGGAAGGTCACGGTGTCGTCATGGTGTGGTCACAGTGTGGTCAAAGTGTGGTCACGACGTGGCGACGAACTCGGCGAAGCGTGCCTTGCCCACCTCGTCGAGGACGACCTGGAGCGTGGCCGAGTCCTCGCCGTCGGTTTGGCCCACGACCTCACCCTCGCGGTGCACCGCCGCCAGGATGTCACCGCGGGCCCACGGCACCACCAGCTCCACCACCCGGTCCGAGCCGCGCAGCCGGTCAGCCACCACCCGCAGGAAGTCGTCGATGCCCTCGCCGGTCTGGGCCGAGAGCAGCACGGAACCATCGAGCCGGTGGGCCAGCTCCTTGGCCGCCTGGGGTGCCCGATCGGCCTTGTTCACCACTATCAGTTGGGGCACGTCGCCCGCTCCGATCTCACGCAGGACCGTGCGCACGGCCGTCATCTGCGTCTCGACGTGGGCCGCCGTGCCGTCCACCACGTGGATGAGGAGGTCGGCCAGGCGCACCGAGTCCAGGGTGGACCGAAACGCCTCGACCAGTTGGTGGGGCAACTTTCGGACGAATCCCACCGTGTCGGTCACCAGCACCGTCTCGCCACCGGGCAGGGCGAACTGGCGCGTGCGCGGGTCGAGCGTGACGAACAGCCGGTTCCCGGCTAGCGCGTCGGCGTCGGTCAGCTGGTTGAGCAGCGTCGACTTCCCGGCGTTGGTGTAGCCCACCAGAGCGAGCTCACGGTGCCGGCCCCGGGCCCGGCTCCGCCGTTGCAGCGAGCGCGTGCGATCCACCTCGCGCAGGTCCGACTCCAACCGGTGCATGCGCCGGACCAGGCGTCGACGGTCCACCTCGAGCTGGGTCTCGCCCGGGCCCCGGGTCCCGATGCCGCCCGCCTGTTGGGAGAGCCCACCGCCCCGGCCTCGCAGCCGGGGCAGGCGGTACCGCAGCAGCGCCAGCTCCACCTGGGCCTTGCCCTCGGGACTCCGGGCGTTCTGGGCGAAGATATCGAGGATCACCGCCGTGCGGTCGATGGCGGTGCGCCCGAATACCTTCTCCAGATTCCGTTGCTGGGCCGGGCTCAGCTCTTCGTCGAAGACCACCGTGTCGGCGTCGACCGACCGGCTCAACTCCGCGATCTCCTCCGCCTTGCCCCGCCCGATGAAAGTGGCCGGGTCGGGCGCGTCCCGGCGTTGGACCACCCGGGCCACCACGTCGGCCCCGGCGCTGTCCACCAGTTGGGCCAGCTCGTCCATGGCCTCGTCGACCGCCTCGAGGGTGCTGCCCGGGAAGGCCACGCCGACCAGGATGATGCGTTCGCGAAACGACCGGTCGATCAACGTCCCCGGCAGCATGTCGGTCAAGACAGCATCCCCGGGTGAAGCTCGATATCGGCCACCTTGCGCACCGGCCCGGCCAGCACGGCGGAGGCGCCCGCGTCCGCCGCACGGCCCAGCGTGACCTCCAACATGCCGCCCGGATTGTGGACCCGCACCGGTCCGGACCCGCCCGCCAGCTTGAGTGCTCGGGCCACCGCCGCGGCCGCCACGCTGCCGGTCCCACAGGCCAGCGTCTCCCCGGCGCCGCGTTCCCAGACCCGCAACTCGAGGAAGTCGCCGTCGGCATCGTGGGCCAGCTCGATCCATTCCACGTTGATGCCCTCCGGGTACGCCGCCTGCAGCTGCGGTCCCCGGGTCTCGATCTCGACCCCGGCCAGTCCGGCCACCCCGGGCCCGACCAACACCAAGTGCGGATTGCCCACGTCGGCCGTCCGGGCCGTTCGCCCGTCGATGTCCTCCTGGGCCGGGCCGACCGTGACCGCGCCCATGTCGACACTGGCCCTGGCCCAACCCGGTTCTTCGCCGGGAAGGTAGGTCACCGTGCGCAGGCCGCCGGCGGTAGCCACCGAGAACGTCGGCGGCGTGACCCATCCGGCGTCGACCGCGGCTTGAGCCAGGCAGCGGATGCCGTTGCCGCTCATCTCGGCCTCGCCGCCGTCGGCGTTGTGCAGTTGCATGGTTAGGTCGGCGCCGTCGGCACCGCGAACACCACCGTCACCCCCAGCACCGCGGCCTCGTCCGACCCGGATCACTCCGTCGGCGCCGATGCCCCGGTGCCGGTGACAGAGCAGGCGGATCTGGTCCCCGCTCAGGCGAAGGCCGTCATCGGGGTCGAGGGCGACGAGAAAGTCGTTCCCCGCCCCTTCGTGCTTGGTGAGATGCAAGAGATGCACCACTCCATTCTCGCAGGTCACCGTCGCCGGTCGTGCGCTCCCAGGGCGTGATCGAGCCGCTCGTCCAGGTCAACCCCCGGTTCGGCCCAGGCGATCCGCGGGTCCCGGCGGAACCAGCTGGCCTGGCGGCGGGCCAGGGTCCTGGTCCGTCGCACCGCTTCTTCCACGCAGGCGGCGAGGTCACGCCCACCCTCCACGTGCGCCAGGAGTTCCCGGTACCCGAGCGCCTGCCGCGCCGTCCTGCCTATGCCCTCGGGTCGCGCAGCCAGGGCGCGCACCTCATCGAGCAGTCCGCCGTCCATCCACTCGGTGAAACGCTTCTCGATCTGGCGATCCACCTCGTCGGGCGAGGCCACGATGCCGATCATCGGGACCGCCGAGGGCGGATACGCCTCCAGGCCCGGCCCGAAGGAGGAAAAGGGTTGGCCCGATCCGATCGTGACCTCGAGGGCGCGGACGATCCGGCGCCGGTTGGTCGGCTCCATGCGCTCCGCCCCCACCGGATCCACCAGGGCCAGCCGGTCATGCAACCCCACCACGTCGACGACGCCGTCATCGATCTCGCGCTCCAAGGCCGCGACGACATCGGGATAGCGGCCCGGAATGCGCAGGTCGTCCACGACCGCCCGCAGGTACAGCCCCGTCCCCCCGACCAGCAATGCGTGCCGGCCCCGGGCCTCGATGTCGACCAGGACCGATCGGGCGGCCAGCTGGAACTCCGAGACGGTGTATTCGGTCTCCGGATCGACCAGGTCGATCAGGTGGTGCCGCACCTGGGCCCGCTCGGCCGGTGTGGGCTTGGATGTGCCCAGGTCCATCCCTCGATACACGCACATGGAGTCCACCGAGACGATCTCGGTGTCGCCGCGCCGCAGAGCAACGGCCCGAGCGGCTTCCGACTTCCCCGATGCCGTCACCCCGACCAGGGCGACGGCGGTCACGCGCTGGCCACCGGGATCCGGACCCGATGCCGCGGCCGCGCCGTCACCGCACCGAGAACGCCCGACAGGTGGTGCGGGTGCCCGGCCGTGATGGTGACCCGGGCCAGACACCCGGCCACCGGGGTGCCAGCCATGCCGGGGCCGGTGGCGGCGAAGTGGACCAGCTTCCCTTGGCGGGTCCGCCCCGTCAGCATCGACTCGTCGCGGCGGCTGACGCCTTCCACCAGCACCTCTTCGACCCGGCCGACCCGGGCCTGGTGCCGGGCCAGGGCCGAGCGCTCCACCACCGTCTTGAGGCGGGCGAAGCGGTCGGCGATGACGTCCGGTGCGATGAAGTCGTCCTCCATGTCGGCGGCCCTGGTGCCGGGGCGAGGCGAGAAGATGAAGGTGTACGCGCTGTCGTAGGCCGCTTCGGCCGCCACGGCCAGCGTGTCCTCGAAGTCGCGCTCGGTCTCACCGGGGAAGCCCACGATGATGTCGGTGGTCACCGCCAGGTCGTCGATGGCCGCTCGGGCCGCCGCCAACCGCTCCAGGTAGCGCTCGGCGGTGTAGCCCCGGCGCATGGCCGACAGGACCCGCGAGCTTCCCGATTGCAGCGGGAGGTGGAGCTGCTCACAGACCTCGGGCGTGTCGGCCATGGCGGCGATGGTCTCGGGCCGCAGGTCCTTGGGGTGGGGGCTGGTGAAGCGGATGCGCCCGATGCCGTCGACGGCGCCGATCCGCCCGAGCAGGTCGGCGAAGAGGGGCCGGCGATGGGTGATGTCACGTCCGTACGAGTTGACGTTCTGGCCGAGCAGGGTGACCTCGATGACGCCGCGCCGAGCCAGGTCTTCGACCTCTCCGACGATGTCGTCGACCGGTCGGCTCACTTCGGGCCCGCGCACCGCCGGCACGATGCAGAACGCACACGAGTTGTCACACCCCATCTGGATGTTCACCCACGCCGCATACGGCAGTTCACGCACGGCCGCCGGCGCCATGAGGTGGTTGGAGATCGTCTCGGGATCGGGCGCATCGAGGATCTCCATCACCTGGCCCTCGGTGGTGGCCCGCCGCAGCAGGCCCGGCGCACTGCTCAGGTTGTGGGTCCCGAAGACCACGTCCACCCAGCCGACCTTCTCTTGAATCAGCTCCCGGTCCTTCTGGGCCAGGCAGCCACCGACGGCGATCTGCAGGCCCGGCTTGGCGTCCACGAGCGTCTTGAGGCTGCCGAGCGTGCCGTAGAGCTTCTGATCGGCGTTCTCCCGGATGCAGCACGTGTTGAGGACCACCACATCGGCCTGCTCCATGATCTCGGTCGGCTCGAGGCCGTCGGCCACCAGCATCCCGGCCAAGCGCTCAGAGTCGTGCTCGTTCATCTGGCACCCGAACGTGCGGATGTAGAAGGACTTGGGCATCCCGTCGAGTCTACGACCCTCCCTCGTGGCCAGATCCCCGGGTCGCCCGCTCCACACGTCGGTCCTTCCCGCAGCCTCTCCCCCACTGTCCCGCTCTCATGGCACGTGCCGTACCATTTCGCCTCGATGTCCGTGCCGCCCCCTTCTGGAACTGCACGTGACGTCGACGCCGGGACGCGTCAGCCCTCACGGCGAGTGCACGCGGCCCTCGAGTCCCGCACGCGCATCGTCATAGTGGCCATCGTGGTCGTCGTCCTGGGTGTGGGCGCTACCGCCATCATCGCCGTCCGAAGGCACGACGCCGCAGTCACCGCGGCGAGGCGGTCACTGGCTCAAGCTGACAAGACCCTTGCCGCCAATTTCGACAGCTATACCCGGCGGACCAGGACCTGCAAAGCAGTGGCCAATCCGTACAAGTGCATCGAGTCGGCCGACCGGGCATTGGTACCTCACCTCAATGACTATGCGAGCTCACTGGACCACGCGACGAGCGCCGGACTGACGCAGAAGGTGATCAACGGCGCGCACGCCGATTCGGAGAATGCGGCCAGGGCATTCCATATGGTGGGCGGTGCCGCACCCACCAAGGCGGGCTACACCAAGGCGGTGGCCCGATCCGACCTCTTCAGCGTCGTCGGCACACTGCAGAACTCGGTGAATGCGGTGATCGGCCAGCTCAACCAGGCATGACCGACGTCCACCGGCTGATTCATGTGGGCAGCTCCGCGGCGTCGCCATAGACCAACCCATCTCGGTCAGCCTGCAACCGCAGCACGCTGGCCGAGAAGCCGAGCGACGCCAGCGCGCCTTCCACGCGATCGCCCACCTCGGCCAGCGCGGTCTGGGTGGTGATACCCAAAAGGGTCGGTCCGGCGCCGGACCAGCACGAGGCCAGCGCACCGGCCTCCACCAATGCTGCCAGCAGGGCCGGAGCGTCGGGGAACAGAGTCGTGCGCGCATCTTGATGGAGGCGATCACCGGTCGCAGCAGGACTGAGCACAGACGGTTCGGCCAAACCGGCCAGCAGCAGGCCCATGCGCCCCAGGTTGAAGGTGGCGTCGGCCCGGGGCACGGAGTCCGGCAGCACCCGTCGTGCGTCAGAGGTGGCCAACGAGCGATCGGGCACAACGGCGACAAAGGCCAACTGCTCGCTCAGCGCGAGCTGGGCAACCACCGCCTTGGCCTCGACCATGGTGGCCGCCACCAGGCCCCCGATGACACTCGCCGCCGCATTTTCGGGATGGCCGTCATAGGCGGCGGCCACGGCCAGCGGATCCTCGGCCCCGGCCGCGCCGGCGGCTGCGGCGGCCAAGGCGGCCGAAGATCCCAATCCCCGCGAAACGGGAATTTGGGAATGTATGGTCACGGCGAAGCGGTCGTGTCCCAACACGTCGGCCACGACCCGCGCCGCCAGGTGCGAGCCGTCGCCGGAAAGACCTGCGCCCTCACCGGTGCTGCGGACCGAGAGCGCCGGTGCCGGCTCGACCTCAACCTGCACGTAGCGGTCCAACGCGACAGCGAGCACATCAAATCCCGGCCCGAGGTTCGCTGACGAAGCAGGGGCTCGAGCGCGCACGCAGTTAGAATACGCGTTGGAAGAGCGTTTCCTTGGGAAGGTCCTGGGCCAGTCGTACGGGGACCACGATCTGTCGGTTCGCCACAGTGACCACCAACGAGCCGACCCGGGTGCCAGCAGCGTCACCTGAAGCGACGGCGTGCGTTCGCACAAAGACGCGGTGGTACGAGAGTCCGGGCCACGTCAGCACGTCGGTGGTTGGTTGTGCCACCGCATCGACCGAGTGGCCGGCTGCGCTGACCCGGGCGACCACCGACCCCGAAGGGACGACGGGCTGCGACCCGAGCGAGGTGTCTACCGCGTCGGCCAATGTGAGCGCCGCACCTCCGGCCGCCAGCAAGACGTTGGGCTGGTTCACTCCCGACTGTCCCGTCACCGCGGCGAGGATCAGGACCTTCTGACCGTGGACGACACGGGCCACGGCTAAGACATCACAGCCTCCCGCCTGGCTGGTGAAGCCCGACTTCACACCGACCGTGCCGAGGAAACCCAGGAGCGGTGTGTAGGTCGCCACCGTGCCGGCCACCGGCAGCGTCACCGATGGCATCCGCACAATGGAGGCCAGGGTCGGGTCTTCCATGTCCTTGGCCGCCACGATCAAAATGTCGCTCGCCGTGGACTGCGAGGCGGCGCTATAGCCGCTGGCGTCGGCGAAGGTGGTGTGGGTCATGCCCAGTTGGGCCGCCGCCTGATTCATCTTGGCCACGAAGGCCGGGAGGGTCCCGGCATCCCACGTGGCCAGCGCGTCGGCGAAATCGTTGGCCGAATGCACCATGGTGCCTTCCAGCAACTGCAGCTCGGTCAGGACCTCGCCGACGGTCATCGCGGCATTGGCCTGGTCCTGGGTGGTGTCCGCCTCGTAGTCCGCCACGTCAGCTGGCGTCATGGTGATATTGGGACCGCTCTGCCCGACGTCGAGGGGATGATCCTGGAGAATCACATACGCCGTCATCAGTTTCGTCAGGCTGGCGACGGGGACGGGAACCTCATTGCTCGAGCTCTCGGCCACACCGAGTGATGGCACGGAGATGGCCGACTGACCCATGGCGGCCCACGGCAGGATGACCGGTGGAGACGAGATCGTCACCGTTGGAGCGATGCTGGACGTCACCGTGGCCGCGGCCACCGGGACACGAAGGCGGGCGCTGACGAAGCCTCCGGCGGCAGCCAGGACGGCCACGAGCAGGAGGGCCAGCACGATCCGGCCCCACGTCCAACGTTTGCGGGTTGAAGTGGCCGCATGGCGACCCCGACCATTTGGTGAAGGTTCAGCTGCAGGTGCCGGTGCAGATGCAGGTGCCGGTGCGAGTTCAGGTGGGACGAGCGACCCGAGCTGATCCGGCTGGACGACCTGAGTGTGCTCGTCGACTTGGTCGACCTGGTCGAGCTGGTCGAGCTGATTGAGCTGGAATGGCGCCACCATCAGCGGCACCGATTTTGGCGCGGTCAAGGGTCAGCGCGGATCGAGCTCATCGATGGTCATCAAGACCTGACGAGCCTTGGAACCCTCGCTCGGGCCAACCACGCCGCGGCGTTCGAGCAGATCCATCAGCCGGCCGGCCCGGGCGAAGCCCACGCGGAGCTTTCGCTGCAGCATCGAGGTCGATCCCAGTTGTGAGCGGACGACCAGATCCATGGCTTGGGTGAGCAGTTCATCGTCGTCGTCATCCACGCCCCGGACTCCACCGGATCCCTCTTGCACGTCCTCGATGCCCACGATCGGCTCGGTGACACCGCCTTGGGCCTTCCAGAAGTCCACCACGCCCCGTACTTCCTCTTCGGAAACCCACGGGCCTTGCAGGCGCCGCGGGATGTTCGATGAGGCGGTCAGCAGCAACATGTCGCCCTTGCCGATCAGCCGTTCTGCCCCGGGTTGGTCCAGGATGACGCGGCTGTCCGCCAACGATGACACCGAGAAGGCCATGCGACTGGGGACATTCGCCTTGATCACTCCGGTGATCACGTCAACCGATGGGCGTTGCGTGGCCAGCACCAGGTGGATCCCGACCGCTCGGGCCATCTGGGCGATGCGGACGACCGAGTCCTCCACGTCTCGGGCCGCCACCATCATCAGGTCGTTGAGCTCATCGACCACGATCAGCACGAAGGGCAGGGCCTCGGGCATCTGCGGGTCGTCGTCGATCTCCGCTTCGGTGTCGATGGCCGGATGACCCTCGCCGAGGGCCTCTGTCGCCACCGCCGCCACCTGGCGACGGATCGACGGACCACCCACCGGCCCGATCTCACCGGAAGCCAGCCCGGCGTTGTAGCCCGTGATGTCGCGCATGCCGTATTCAGCCAGGAGGTCGTACCGGCGCTCCATCTCCTTGACCGCCCACGACAGCGCGTTGGCGGCCTTCTTCGGATCGACCACCACCTGGGTGATGAGGTGAGGGAGCCCGTTGTACTGTCCCAACTCGACCCGCTTGGGGTCGATGAGCATGAGCCTCACCTGATCCGGGGTGCTCCGCATGAGCACCGACGTGATGATGGAGTTGATGCACGACGACTTCCCGGCGCCGGTGGCACCCGAGATCAGGATGTGGGGCATCTCGGCCAGGTTGGCCATGACGGCGCGACCCGCGATGTCCCGGCCCATGGCCACTTCCAGCGGATGGGTGGCCGCCTTCGCCTCGCCGGAGGCGAGGATGTCACCGAGCGCCACCAATTGGCGCTGTCGATTCGGTACCTCGACCCCGATGGCCGATTTGCCGGGGATGGGAGCCAGGATCCGCACGTCGGGCGAGGCCATGGCGTAGGCGATGTCCCGCGAGAGGCTGGTGACCCGAGCCACCTTGACCCCGGCCCCGAGCTCCAGTTCGAACCGGGTCACCGACGGCCCCACGGTGGATCCCACCAGGCGCGTGGCCACGCCATGCGCCGCCAGGGCGGCCACGAGTGCGTCGCCCGCCAGCTCGACCTGGCGTCGGTCGTGGCGCAGTTGCTTGGTCGGCGGCAGGTAGCTCAAGGGCGGCAGCTTCCAGTCCCTGCTCGACCTCGGAGTGACCACCGCCACCGGAACTGCCGGGGGCGCCGGCGACTGATCGGTCTGACCCGGGTGGCCGTCCGTCGGTTCCTCGGCTGGTTCGGGCTCGTCCAGCGACCCGTCGTCCAGGTCGTCGAACGGCTGCGGCTCGGGGGCCACCTTCGGCGCCGTCGTGTCAGGGGCGTCACTGGTCGCGCCGTCCTTAGACTCACCGTCGTCCAGCGGGCCTCCCTTCCACCACGAGGCCAGGGTGGACCCGACGGCACCGGCGGCGATGCGCAGGGCTCGGCCACACGTGGCCAGGGCGATGCCCGTGGCGATGAGAATGGCGACGATGATCAGAGCGACGAAGACCACGGAGGCGCCGGCCGTTCCGATCCCGGCCGCCAGCGGGTGACCCACGAGGGCGCCCACCCAGCCCCCGGCATCCTTGACGCCGGCCTCCCGGATACCCGGAGTGCCGTTGGCCAATTCGGCCAGCCCGCAGATGCCGATGAGTCCGAGGGCGGACCCCAGCCCGGTGCGGAGCGGATCAGGTCGCTCCCGCTCCACCAGCAGGATCACGCCCGCGCCGGCACAGACGAGCGGGAGGACCGTGCGGGCCCACCCCGTCAGCCAGGCCAGATCGCTGTCGACGGTGTGGCCCACCGGGCCCAGGGCATGGGCCCAGATGGCGAGGGCCAGGAGCACACTCAGCGTGATCAGGCCGATCGCCCACAGATCCCCGGCGTGGGCACTCAGGACGGAGGGAGGTGGTGGGGCGGGCTTCTTCCTGGCCCGGGAGGCGGGTTTGCGGGCCGGCGTACGCGGCGCGGGGGTTCTGCGCTTCGTCGTCACCACAGTGGGGACGAGATTACTGCCGCCAGGGGCGGTTCCGGGGGACACTCCACCGATTGAAAAGCGAACATACGTTCGCTACACTAGTCCCATGACGCTCAGGTGGGCGCTGGCCAGCACCGAGGAAGACGGCACGTTGTTCGCCGACGAGCGGGCGGCGACCCGCCACGTCGGCCGGGGCGCCTACGCCGGACTCGAGTTCCTCCACGTGAACGCCCGCACGATCATCAACGCCGTTCCTCCACAGAGCCAGATGCCCTTCCGGTACACCATCAACGCCTACCGGGGCTGCAGCCACGCCTGCACGTACTGCTTCGCCCGCCCGACGCACGAGTACCTCGGCCTCGACATCGGTTCGGATTTCGAGCGGCGGATCGTGGTCAAGATCAACGCGGTCGAACGCCTGCGGGCCGAGGTGCGCGCCGCCAAATGGAGCGGGGACCACATCGCCATGGGCACCAACACCGACCCGTATCAACACGCCGAAGGCAAATACCACCTGACCCGCGGCATCATCGACGTGCTGTCGGAAGTCCGGAATCCCTTCAGCATTCTGACCAAGTCCACCTTGATCCTGCGGGACGCCAAGGCATTGGCCGCCGCGGCCGCCCGCACGGATGTGTCCGTGAGTTTCTCGGTCGGCACCCTGGACCGGGACGTCTGGAAATTGACCGAACCGGGGACTCCCCCACCGGACAAACGGATCGAAGCCTTGCGCCGCCTGACCGAGGCCGGCATCCCCTGCGGCGTCCTGGTGGCACCCCTGCTGCCGGGGCTGTCCGACAGGGACGACCAGATCGAGCACGTCGTCGAGGCCTGTGCGCGTGCCGGGGCGGTGTCGATTCACGGATTGGCGCTGCATCTTCGGGGCCCCATGCGAGCGCACTACACGGCGTGGCTCGAGGGCGTCCGCCCGGATCTCGCCGCGCTCTACCGGGAGCGGTTCAAGGGCGGGGCCTATCAGCCTCAGAGCGAGAGGGACCGGGTCGCCGACGTCGTGCGCAACGTGGCGCGCCGTTGCGGTGTGAACGGGCGAGACACGTACGAGCGGGCGGCTCCCGTCCAGATCACCCCGAGCGCGCAACTCTCGCTGCTCTAAGGGCAACGCTTCGCATGGCAGCGCTTCTCATTCCCATTGGCGAGCTGGCCCGGTACGGCTCGCCCCGCAGCGTGACACACTGTTTTGGTGCGAGTGCCCATCGCCTGTTCGTTGACCGCCGCTGCCGCTGATGACCGCATCGACGAGTGGCGCCGTTTCCTGGCGGCGTCCGTTGATGCGGCTGAGAGAACCAACCCCCAACAGCTCCGGATGCACCTCACCTCGACGACCGTGGTGGCGGCGGCCGTGGACTTGGCGCAGCGGGAGAAGGCCTGCTGTGACTTCTTCGAATTCGAGATTGGCATCGAGTCGGATGCATTGTGGCTGTCAGTCCGGGTTCCCGCCGAGGCGTCAATGATCCTCGATGACTTCGCCCGGCTGCTTCCCAAAGATTCCTGATCTCTTACGAGCGCGACTCTCCTCTCTCTTCTCTCTCCGGTCCCTGTCCCCTTTTGACGACACTCTTTTGACGACATTTTTGACGGACAGTGCCCACGGGGTTGCATCCAGGACATGCGGGTATAGGCAGAAGGGGTGCGGGTAGGCTGTATTGGTAGGGATGGCCCGCCTTGCTGGCGTCGCCACCAAGGAGATGTGGACCATGGAAATCGTTCGCAATGCCGACGGCACCCTGGTCGTTCCGGTGCAACCGGAACGACAACACGAAACCGACGACGGCACCGACCCGGCGTCCGCCTCGAGTGACAGTGAGGCGACACCGCGGCAGACCGCTCCGAGCCAACCGGCGGAGACCCGGCTGCTTCATCCGGGTGAAGGCGGCTACGACGAGGCACTCGCTGAGTGGGATCGGCAACAGAACCCCGATCGTGAACCGGTGGTCTCCACCGCGAGCGGACGGCAGGAAGCCATGATCCTGGTGCACGCGGTGGCCACCTCACCCGACCATGCCGTGGAACCGGCGCTCGACGCGCTGGACAATCCCGAGGCCAGTGGCGAAGCATTGCGCCACGTGCTCGTCGGCGGTGTGCACTCAGTCGAAGACTTCGCCGCTGAAGTGGCCGAGGCCGAAGGCGGCGAACCGCTCACGGCCCACGAGACGACGAAGATCATCGGTGAGGTGCTGACCGAACTCGACTGATCGCGCCTTTCGCCTCGCCCCCCGGGTGGTTGGCGCCGGGTGGATCAGACGAGCAGGACGACCGGGACGATCATGGGCCGACGCCTCGTGCGGTCGCCGACGAATTTCCCCAGGGCCTTGCGGGCGTGGCGGCTCAGCACCTCGACGTCGCGGGCGCCGTCGCGCAGGGCCTGGGTGACCGCGGCGCCGACAACCTCGCTCGCCTCGCCCAGCATCTCCTCGGCCTCGGGAGCGTGGACCCAGCCCCGGGTCTCGATGACCGGAGGGCAGCTGAGTGAGCCCTCATGGTTGTCGACCGTGACGACCACCATGACCACCCCCTCTTCGGCGAGCTTCTGGCGGTCACGCAGTACCCCGTGGCCGATGTCGCCGACCGTGCCGTCGACGTAGACGTACCCGGCGGGCACCTTGCCGTCACGCTTGATGCCCTTGGCGCTCAGCGAGACCGCATCGCCGTCTTCGCACAACAGCACGTTGGCCGACGCGATGCCCATGCCCAGTCCGAGGCGGGCATGGTGCACCAGGTGCCGGTACTCGCCGTGTACGGGCACGAAACACTCGGGCTTGGTCACCTGCATGAGGGTCTGCAGCTCACCCGCCTTGGCATGCCCGCTGACGTGCACGGCCTCGGTGCCCGAGTGGACGACCTCGGCCCCGCGCCGGTGCAGCTCGTCGATGACCCGCCCGACCGACCATTCGTTGCCCGGGATGGGGTGGGCGCTGATGACCACCACGTCGTCACGGCCGATGCGCAGCCACTTGTTGTCACCGGTGGCCATGAGGGACAGGGCCGACATGGGCTCCCCCTGGGAGCCGGTGGAGATGACGCACATCTCGCCGGGAGGGACTGTGTCGACGTGCTCGATGTCGATCTGGGCCCCCTGGGGCACGTTGATGAAGCCCAGGCGGGTTCCAAGCTCCACGTTCTTGCCCATCGATCGGCCCAGGGTCGCCACCTTGCGGCCGTTGGCAGTGGCCGCATCGATGATCTGTTGGACCCGGTGCAGATGGCTGGCGAAGCAGGCCACCACGATGCGTTTGTCCGGCTTGGAGGCGAACAACCGGCGGAGCGTGATGCCGACGGAGGACTCGGAGGCGGTGAAGCCGGGCTCCTCCGCGTTGGTGGAGTCGGAGAGGAGGAGGCGGATGCCCACGGTCTCGGCCAACTCACCCATGCGGGAGAGGTCGGTCCGACGGCCGTCCACCGGTTGCAGGTCCAGCTTGAAGTCGCCGGAGTGCAGGATCACGCCCTGCGGGGTGTGGAAGGCGATGGCGCAGGCGTCGGGCACCGAGTGGGTGGTGGGGATGAACTCGACGTCGCACGCCCCGATGCGGATCCGCTCCCCGTCCTTGACGGAGATGAAGTCGGTGCGGTTGCCCAGCCCGGCCTCCTCGACCCGGTGCCGGGCCAGGCCGACCGTGAGCTCCGATCCGTAGATCGGGACCTTGAGGTCGCGCAGCAGGTAGGCCAGTCCCCCGGTGTGGTCCTCGTGCCCGTGGGTGAGAACGATGCCGTCGACCTGGTCGGCGTGGTCACGCAGGTAGGTGAACTCGGGCAGGACCAGGTCGATGCCCGGCATGTCGGGGTCGGGGAACATGATGCCGCAGTCGAGGACGATGATGCGCCCGTCGACCTCGATACAGGCGCAGTTGCGCCCGATCTCCCCGAGTCCGCCCAAGAAGACGACCCGGACCGGTTTCGCTCCCCCTTTCCCTCCCCCCTGTGCCTTCCTCTTCTCAGGCAAGCGGCGGACCGGTATCGACGGGCGGGCCGACCGCGGCCAGGACCTTGGCGGCCATGGCATCGAGCTCGGGGGTGGCGGCCCCCATGGGCAGGCGGCACTGGCCGACCTTGAGACCCAGGGCGCGGCAGGACGGCCTTGGCGGGCAGGGGGTTGGGGTACTCCTCGGTCGACTCGAAGTCGAAGGAGTCGAGCAATTCGGCGTTGCCGGCGATGGCGGTCGCCAGATCGCCACGCAGGAAGGCGTCCACCACGGCCCGGAACTGCGGCCCGACCCAGTGGGCGGCCACGCTGATCACCCCGACGGCGCCGACGGCGAGGAGCGAAAGGGTCATCACGTCGTCGCCGCTGTAGATCTCGAAGCCGGCCGGCACCCGGGCCGCCAGATGCGCCGTCCCGGCCGGGTCGGCGGCGGCATCCTTCAGGCCGACGATGGCCGGCACCTCGCGGGCCAGGCGGAGCATCGTGGAGCGCGCGATGCGGCGACCGGATCGAACC
The DNA here is from genome assembly GCA_963821755.1 of uncultured Acidimicrobiaceae bacterium. Classification (GTDB taxonomy): domain Bacteria; phylum Actinomycetota; class Acidimicrobiia; order Acidimicrobiales; family RAAP-2; genus Bog-473. Next base: position 100,961 of record CAWGEX010000003.1, on the reverse strand, counting down.
GGGATGTCGTAGAGCACCATGGGCAACCCGTCGCCGGCCTCGGCCATGGCCCGGAAGTGGGCCTCGATGCCGGCCTGGGAGGGGCGGTTGTAGTACGGGGTGACGGCCAGCAGGCCGTCGACGCCGCACGTCGCCGCCAGCTTGGTCGCCCGGATCGAATGCTCGGTGTCGTTGGAGCCGGTGCCGGCAATGACCGGGATGGTGACCGCGTCGGCCACGGCGCGCCACAGGTCGGCCTTCTCCTCATCGGTCAGCACCGAGCTCTCCCCGGTGGAGCCGCTGAGCACCAGGCCGTCGCTGCCGTGGGCGGCCAGCCATCGGGCCAGGTCGGCCGCAGCCTGGATGTCCAACCGGCCCGCGTCGTCGAACGGGGTCACCATGGCGGTGATGACCCGTCCGAATCGAGGCGCGTCCGGAGTAGGGCTCATGAACACGTCAGGCTACCAGCCGACTCCCGGGTCACCCGGGGAACTCTCTCCTTGGTCGACAGAGGAGTCGGCCAGGAAAGGGCTCCGGAGCAGGGCCAGGAAACGGAACCCGGAGAGGCTCGCTCGAGAAAGGTCGATGCGGTGCTTAGGCGACCTGACGGTCGACCGGTGAGCCGTCTGCGAAGGCATCGGCCTCTTCGGTGGCGTCGTTCAGGTCCTCGAAGGCGATGGCGCCCATCTCGGTGAACTTGCCCCGCAGCCAGCCGTCGGCGGCGTCGAGCAACCCGAGCTTCTTCAGGTTGGGCACGATCTTGGAGAACAAGAGGATCTGGAAGTCGTCGCGCTCGGGCGCCTGCTCCACGATCTTCATGACGTCCTTGGCCGGCACCTCGAGGCGGTCCCAGACTTCCTGCATGACCATGCGGTCCTTCATGCGGATGGCCGCTTCGAAGGCGAACTCCTGGCGCTCGCGCAACTCGGCCGAGCTCAGCTCCGTGTAGTACTCCTTCAGGCTGAGCACACCGAAGGCCACGTGCCGGGCCTCGTCGGCCATGACGTAACGCAGCAACTTCTTGAGGAGCGGCTCGGTGGTCATGGAATGGATGAACCCGAAGGCGGCCAGGGCCAGACCCTCCACCATGATCTGCATGCCGAGATAGGTCATGTCCCAGCGGGAGTCGCTGACGATGTCATCGAGCAGCAGGCCCAGGTGGGCGTTCATCGGGTAGTGGCCCGAGAGCTTGGTGTCGAGGTACTTGGAGAAGACCTCGACGTGGCGAGCCTCGTCCATCACCTGGGTGGCGGCGTAGTACTTGGCATCGATCCACGGCACCGTCTCCACGATCTTGGCCGTGCAGAGAAGGGCTCCCTGCTCGCCGTGCATGAACTGGGAGAGGAGCCAATTCTGGTTCTCCATGCCGAAGTGCAGCCACTCCTTGTCGCCCCACTTCTCCACGGCGGTGCCGGTCAGGTCAGCCTCCCCCCACTGCATCTGGTCGGCGTTGGCCTCGTTGTTGGCGATGACGACCTTCTCCTGGTCGACCTCGATCGACCAGTCCAGGTCCGTCTGACCGTTCCACTGGGCTTTCTTCGCCTTCTCGTAGAGCTTGTCGAGTTGAGGCTTGGCCCCCTTCTCGTAGTCCCAGGTGAACTCGGCCGGGCAGTTATCGGGCACCCGGTGGAAGCCCTCGACGTCGTAGTGGCCGACGAAGTTGAGCACGGCCTCGAGGTCGTTGATCTTTTCCCGGCCAATGAGCTCGAGATTGCTTTTCATCATGGCCTGGTCGTCATCGACGGTGGTCATTGCACTGCCCCCTTTGAGGTGGTTGAGAGTGGTGGATCGGTGGATAGGTGAGGTTCGGTGGATGTGTGAGGTTCGGTAGATGAATCAGATTCGGTGGATGAGACAGTGGTGAATTCACCGGAGGGTTCCCGAAGGGCCAGGATCCCCGGGAGGACGAAGGTGCGGACCAGGGACCGGGTGTCGTCGGGGTCGGTGAGGTCGCATCCGGGTGCCGGGTCGGCCACATAGGCCAACACGATGCGGATGGCCCATTCAGCCGCCCGCGAGGCCTGATCCGGATCGAGCCAGCGGGCGAAGAACGGTGCGGCGAGGTCGCCGGCCGTGAACAAGATCCGGTCCATGCCGGCAAAGGTGAGGGAGGGCAGGATCGCCCCGGGCTCGTGGCTCAGCATGTAGCCCAGGGCGCGATGCGTGCTCATGTGCCGGGCCGCCTCGGTCATGCCGGCGACCAGCACCTCTTCCAGATCACTGGCCCCACCCATGGCCACGGCCAGGGAGGAGAACAGGCGGGCCACCTCGGTCGACACGACCGCTTCGAGGACATCCTCCTTGCCGCCGGGGAAGGTCCGGTAGAGGGTGGCGCGGGAGAATCCCGATTCCCGGGCGATGTCGTCAACGGTGGTCTTGGTTGCTCCCTGGCGGGCCAGGCAGCGCAGCGCCGCATCGACCATGCGCACCCGGGTCGAGGAGCGATCGTCGCCGCCCATGTGGTGCACGACCTTGGACCTCGGTGGTGACGTGACGGGTGTGGGGGGTGTGGCCCGTGTGGCCGGTTGTACCGACCTGTCGCCCACTTCCGCTTCCACTGTTCGAACTACCGCTCCCACTAATGAAACAGTATGGCGATTTTTGTCTCAATGTCAACTAAGGTTGACGTGACCAGGGGCGATGCTGAGCACCAGGACGGCCAGCACGGCCAGGGTGGCGGCACTGCTGCCGACCACGAGGACGATCCCCCGGCTGGCCGGCCGCAGATTGAAGGAGATGTCGAAGACCAGGCCCAGCGCGGCCCCGACCAGGAGGCCCCCGATATGGGCCCGCCAGTCGATGTTGCCCAGGCTCCCGACGCTGCCGACGAAGCCCAGGGCCAGGTTGGCCACGATCAGGAAGACCACCGGGGCCATGGGCTTGCGGTTCCGTTGGGCCAGGACGACATAGGCGCCCATGACGCCGAAGATGGCCCCGGACGCCCCGGCCCCGTAATCGACGGCGGGACCCAGGAGGTAGGAGGCCACGCCGCCGCCCAGTCCCGCCAGGAGGTAGAGCGCCAGGAACCTGGCCTTGCCCAACATGACCTCGACCGCCGGCCCGACGATGAGGAGCGTGACCATGTTGAACGGCGATGTGCAGGAAGTCGAGATGCAGGAACATCGATGTGATGAGCCGGTAGTACTGGTGCAGGAAATGGATCCGGTCGGGCTGCTCCCCGAAGCGCACGATGGTGGCGGTGCTACCGAACCCGCTGGCCACGAAGCAGATGACGTTGACCACGATCAGTGCGAGGACCATCGGCGTGGGATTGGTCGAGCCGACGGCGCCGGTGTGCGTCCGGTCGCCGAAGGGCCGGATGACCCGGGTCTGTTTGGCGCCGGCGTTCACGCAGTCGGGGCATTGCCAACCGACGGCGGCCTGCACCATGCAGTCGGTGCAGATGGGACGGTCACAATGGGCGCAGACGACGGAGGCCGGCCGGTCCTCATGGAGGGCGCAGGTGGTGGTGCTCATCGGTTCGCCGCTCACCGGGTCACCGGGTCCCAGGGTCACCCGGTCACCGGATGCCGGCCAGCAACTCGGCCCGGACCAGGCGGGCGACCTGGGCCGGGTCGTTGAGATCCCACCGACCCGGTGACTCGATGTACGAGAGGACCATCCGGGCCAGGAAGTCGGCCGACGCATCGAGATCGGCCCCCTCGGCGATGCCGTGACGGACCAGGTACGGCGTCAGGAAGGCGGCTACCAATCTGTGCGTCTCGTTGGCCTCCACCGTGAGGCGGGGCAGCAGTATCTCGGGCTCGGTCTGCAGGATGCGCTGGAGCACCTCGTGCTCGGTCAGGGCCCGGTGCGCGAAGACCAGGCCGCGCTCCATCACCTCTTCGAGCGTCTCGGCGTCCTGCACCTCCTCGTAGAGGCGGAGGAAGAAGCGGGCGAACTCCCAGGACACCACCGCGCCGATGAGCTCCTCGCGGCCGCCGGGGAAGTACCGGTACACGGTGGCCCGACTGACGCCGGCTTCTCGCGCCGCGTCCTCCACCGTCGTCTTGGCCAGACCCCAGCGGGCCACACAGTCATAGGTGGCCTGCAAGAGGCGCTCCCGCACGTCGCTCACAACCCGAGCAGCGCCTCAATGCCGACGGTCAGGCCCGGGTGGTCGGGCACGGCCCGCACGGCGAGGAGCACGCCGGGCATGAACGAACGGCGGTCGTAGGAGTCGTGCCGGATGCTCAGGCTCTGCCCCACCGCACCGAAGATGACCTCTTCGTGGGCGATGAGCCCGGGCAGCCGGACCGAATGCACCCGCACGCCGCCGGGGCCCTCCCCCCCGCGGGCGCCGGGGAGCACGTGCTCGATGGTGGGATCAGCCGGCCATGGACCCGAGCCGGCTCGGGTGCGGGCCTCGGCGATTCCCTCGGCGGTGTGCAGGGCCGTCCCCGACGGTGCGTCGCGCTTGGCATCGTGGTGGAGCTCGATCACCTCGACCCCGTCCATATGGGGCGCCGCCAACGCGCTGAAGCGCATGAGCAGCACGGCGCCGATGGCGAAGTTGGACGCCACGATGGCATTGGCCTCCGAGGCGGCGAAGAGGTTGGCCGCCCCGGCCAGCTCCGCCTCGGTCAAACCCGTCGTGCCGATCACCGCGTGCAGGTCCTCCTCGGCGTAGAAGGCCAGGTTGTCCCGGGCCGCCTCGGCGACCGAGAAGTCGACCACGACCTCGGCACCGCGTGCCCGGAGCACGGCACTCGTCCCCCCGATGATGACGTCACTCTCGTCACTCGCGCCGGCCGCGTGCTCCCCGACGTGGTTGGGGTCGACCGCCGCGACCAGCTCGAGGTCCTCGGCGTCCGAAACGGCCCGGCACACTTCCTGGCCCATGCGGCCGCCGGCGCCGACCACCGCGACCTTCTGCATGTGTTCGACCCTAGTGTCCAGAGGTGGCGGCCAGGTGGTCGTCGAAAGCGTCCTCGTCGAACGGCCCGACCGCGCTGAGCGTGCGCGGCGCCTGCACCAAGTGGTCGGCCACCGCCAAAATGTCCTCCGGCCCGACGGCCTCGATACGGGAGAGGATGTCGTCGACCGAGCGCACTTCGCCGTGCAGCAGGGCGGAGGCCCCGATCCGGCTCATGCGGGCCCCCGAGTCCTCACCCGAGAGCAGCATCTCGGCCCGGATGTTGCCCCGGGCCACGGCCAGCTCGCGATCGGTGATGCCGTGGACGGCCAGGAGCTCCAGCTCGCCGGCGATGATCCGCAGCACCTCGGGGACGTGCTCGGGGGCGGTGCCCACCACGACGGCCAGCGACCCGGCATCTTGGTAGGCGGCCCGCTCCGACCAGACCGAATAGGCCAGCCCACGCTCCTCGCGCACCTTCTGGAAGAGGCGGCTGGACAGGCCACCGCCGAGCACGTGATTGAGCACGGACAGGGCCCAGCGGCGGTCGTCGAAACGCGAGACCGACCGGACCCCGTAGACGACATGCGCCTGCTCGGTCGGTCGCCGCACCACCTGGATCTGCGCCGTCCCGGGCCCGGGAGCCGTCCGCGGCGGGGCGGCGCCACCGAGTGTTCCGGCGAAGCGGCGCTCCAGGTCGGCCGCCACGGCATCGTGGGTGCAGTCGCCGGCCACCGAGACGACCATGTTGCCCGGACGGTAGTGGTGCTCGAAGAAGCCCCGGATGTCGGTGGCCTCCAGCGCCCCCACCGTCGAGGCTGTCCCCAGCGTGTCGCGGCCGAGGGCGTGGTCGCGGAAGATCGAGGATTGCCATTGCTCGGCCGCCAGGTCGGCAGGCTCGTCGGCGTGCATCAAGATCTCGTCGAGGATGACCGTCCTCTCGGCGTCGACGTCGGAGGGACGCAGGGCCGGGTTCCACATGATCTCGCTCAGGATGTCCAGGCCGAGCGGGAGGTGCTCGGCCAACAGGCGAATGTAGAAGGTGGTGTACTCCTTGGTGGTGAAGGCGTTGCAATCACCCCCGACCTCGTCGAGCGACTCGGCGATGGCGGCGGCCGAGCGGGTGTCGGTGCCCTTGAAGAGCAGGTGCTCCAAGAAGTGCGACGCCCCGGCCACCTCGTCGGACTCGTCCCGGGAGCCGGCGCCGACCCAGTAGGCCACCGCGACCGAACGCACATCCGCCATGGTCTCGGTGACCAGGCGGATGCCGCTCGGTAAGACGGATGACTGGATCAACGGCGACGGGAACGGCCGCGCGGCGGGCGGTTGCCGCCACCCCGGCTCTCGCCTTCGGCGGCACCGGGGCCGAGGTCGCCGAGGTCGGCCACCAGTTCGGCTTCGAAGGCGTCCTCGAATGAAGGGGTCGCGCCGGCGCCACCGTTGCTGGCCGGAGCCGCCGCAGCCGACGAACTCGACGCATCCGATCCACTCGATCCACCCGATCCACTCGGCGCATCGGACGAAGCCGACGAGCCGGCGGACTGCTCACGCCGGGGGGCACCACTGTCACGGTCACGCCCACCGTCACGCCCACGGTCACGGTCACGCCCACCACCGCCACCGCCACCGGAAGACCCACCGCCGCCCGAGCCCTCGGGCACCGAGGCCAGCGACAGCGACACCTTGCCCTGGGGGTCGATGTCGTCGACCCGCACCTCAATGGGCTGGCCCAGCGTCAACACGTCCTCGACGTTGTTGATGCGCTTGCCACCGGCCAGCGAGGAGAGCTTGGAGATGTGCAGCAGGCCGTCACGACCGGGCAGCACGTTGACGAAGGCGCCGAACTTGGTGATGTTGACCACCTTGCCGGCGTACACGGCGCCGACATCGGCCGTCGGCGGGTCCAGGATGAGCGAGATACGCCGCCGGGCTTCCTCGACGGCGTTGCCGTCCTTGGCGCCGATGGTCACGGTGCCGATCATGCCGTCGTCGTCGACGGCGATGTCCGCGCCCGTCTCCTGCTGCAGGGTGTTGATGACCTTGCCCTTGGGGCCGATGACCTCACCGATCTTGTCGATCGGGATCTCCATCGAGACGATCTTCGGGGCGCTGTTGGCCACGTGGTCACGCGGCTCGGCGATGGCGCCGGCCATGACGGCCAGGATGGCCAGCCGGGCCTCTTTGGCCTGGAGCAGGGCCTTGGCCAGCACGTCGGCGGGGAGGCCGGCGATCTTGGTGTCGAGCTGCAGGGCGGTCACGGCCTCGGAGGTGCCGGCCACCTTGAAGTCCATGTCGCCGAAGGCGTCTTCGGAGCCCAGGATGTCGGTCAGGGTGACGTAGGCGTCGCCCTCGTGGATGAGGCCCATGGCGATGCCCGCCACCGGAGCCTTGAGCGGCACCCCGGCGGCCATCAGGGAAAGGCTCGAGCCGCAGACCGACGCCATGGACGTCGAACCGTTGGACGCGAGCACGTCGGAGACCAGGCGCAGCGTGTAGGGGAACTCCTCGGCGCTGGGCACGACGGGCAGCAGGGCCCGCTCGGCCAGCAGGCCGTGGCCGATCTCCCGGCGCTTGGGGCCGCGCATGAAGCCGGTCTCGCCCGTGGAGAAGGGCGGGAAGTTGTAGTGGTGCATGTAGCGCTTGTGGTCGACCGGGGTGATGGTGTCGAGCAGCTGGTTCATGCGGGGCATGCCCAGCGTCGTCACGTTGAGGACCTGGGTCTCGCCCCGCTGGAAGAGGGCCGAGCCGTGAGCCGTCGGGAAGAGGTCGATCTCGGCCGAGAGGGGCCGGATGTCGGCCGTGCCACGACCGTCCATGCGCTGGCCGTCGGTGATGACGCGTTGGCGCACCAGCTTCTTGGTCAGCGAGCGGATGGCGGCCTTGATCTCGCCGGACCGGCCCTCGAGCTCGTCGGCCAGGGCGGCTTGGATCTCCTTGCCGGCCAGCGTCCAGGGCGGCGTTGCGCTCGGCCTTGGCGGTGACCGTGTTGGCCTTGGCGATGAGGTCGGTGCCGACGGTCTCGACCCGGGCCCACACGTCGTCGGCGTAGTCGGTCTGGGTGTCGAACGCCATGGGGACGATGGCCCCGCGGGCGGTCACGTAGTCGGCCACCAGCTGGCGCTGCAGGAGGATCGACTCACGGATCCAGGTCTTGGAGGCTTCGAGGCCTTCGGCCAATACCTCTTCGGTCACCTTCGGCGCGCCGTCCTCGTAGTAGGACCACGACTTCTCGGTCCCGCCGGCCTCGACCATCATGATGGCGATGTCGGTGTCGTCGCGCTCGGTGAGGGCCCGGCCGGCCACCACCAGCTCGAAGGTGGCGGCTTCGCCCTCTTCGAAGGTGGGATGGGGGATCCAGGTGCCGTCGACCGTGTAGGCCACCCGGACGGCACCGATGGGGCCGTCGAAGGGGATGCCCGAGAGCATCAGCGCGGCGGAGCTGGCGTTGATGGCCAGGACGTCGTGCGGGTTGACCTGGTCGGCGCCGAAGATGGTGCCGACCACGTGGACCTCGTTGCGGAAGCCGGCCGGGAAGGACGGGCGCAGGGGGCGGTCGATCAGGCGGCAGGTCAAGATGGCCTGGTCCGAGCTCTTGCCCTCCCGGCGGAAGAACGAGCCGGGGATCTTGCCGGCGGCATACGCCCGCTCCTCGATGTCCACCGTGAGGGGGAAGAAATCGGTCCCCTCCCGGACGGATCGGGCGGCGGTGGCCGTGGCCAGCAGAACGGTGTCGCCGATGCGGGCGAGCACGGCGCCGTCGGCCAGTTGGGCCAACTTCCCCGTCTCGAAGGTCAGGGTGCGGTCGGTGCCACTGATTGGGCCCGACACGGAAATGGCGTCAGCCATGATGCTCCTCGTGTGGTGTTAAGGGGCATCTCGTGGCCGGTTCCCAGTGGTCGACCACCTCGGGTGGAAGTGACCGGCGACTGGCAGCCAGCGTCTTGAGAGGCCCGGATGTGAATCGCTACCGTCGAATGCCGAGACGGCCGATAATGCTGCGGTAGCGCTCGACGTCGTTCTTACGGACGTAGTCGAGCAACCGCCGACGTTGTCCGATGAGCTTCATCAGGCCGCGCCGGGTGTGGTGGTCCCCTTTGTGCCCCTTGAGGTGCTCCGTGAGATGGTTGATCCGTCCCGACAACAGTGCGATCTGCACTTCAGGAGACGCAGTGTCGGTCTCGTGCAGGCGGTACTCGGCAATAGTGGCCTGGGTGTCGGGCATGTAAGTGAAGAACCTCGAAGCATTCGTAGGAGTCGGTGGGGACCAGCCCCAACCGGCAAATATGGTAGCAGGTGGCTGCTGACCAGCAGGCTTCGGCTCGCCCGGTGTCGGCTCAGCTGGGTTCGGCCGTGAGGAGCCGTTCGGTGTCCGCCACATCGTCGTGCATCTGGGCGATGAGGGCATCGACCGAGTCGAACTGCCGCTCGTCCCGGAGGCGGCGCACGAACGACACCCGGCCGAGCTCCCCGTACAGGTCCCCCTCGAAGTGGAGGAGATAGGCCTCGACCAGGACCGATGCGGAGGCGGGGTCGTAGAAGGTGGGCCGGCGGCCGACCGAGATGGCCGCCAGGTACCCGGTCCCGTCGGGCCGACGGTAGTAACCGGCGTAGATCCCGTCGGCCGGCAGGGCGATGTCGGTGGACACCTCGAGGTTGGCGGTGGGGAACCCCAGCTCCGACGCGCCCCGGCCGTCGCCGTGGACCACGGGGCCCCGCACCTCGTGGGGGCGGCCCAGCAGCGCCGCCGCGCCCACCACGTCCCCCGCCGCCACCAGGGAGCGGATGCGGGTCGACGACACCGGGGCGAGGTCCTCGCCGGTCAGGCGCACCCCCACCACGTCGAATCCGTGCTCCTGTCCGAGCTCCCGGAGCAGGGCCACGTTGCCCCGGCGTCGGTTGCCGAAGTGGAAGTCCTCCCCCACCACCACCAGCTTGGCGTCGAGGGTCTCGACCAGCACCTCGCGGACGAAGTCCTCGGCCGATTCGTCGGCCCGGGCCCGGTCGAACGGCACCACCAGGGTCCGCTCGATGCCGCATTCGGCCAGCAGCTCGAGCTTCTGGTCCAAATCGGTCAGGAGCGGGGGGGCCGACTCGGGCCGGACCACGCTGGCCGGGTGGCGGTCGAAGGTGACCACGACCGGGGAGAGCCCGGCCGCCCCGGCCCGGGCCACGAGGTCGGCCAGCAGGGCACGGTGCCCCAGGTGCACACCGTCGTAGGCACCGATGGTAACGGCAGTTCCGGGCATCGCGGATGAGGATAGACCTCAGTTACCGGCGAGTACGACAGCCGGCTTGATCCGGTCGGTGCCCGTCGCCTCGTAGACCGCCAGCAAGGTGCCCCGATCGTCGACCATGGCCCAGGGGCCGTCTCCCGCGGCGCCGACCGGCACCCGGTCGAGGGCCAGCCCGTGCTCAATGGCGCCGGCGAACTCGCTCTCGACGGTGACGTGGTCCATGTCGCGCATGGCCTGGGCCGGGGTGAGGATGGCGTCGTGGTCGACCCGGTCCAGCAGCCGCATGTCATCCGGGCCGAACGACCCGATCCGGGTCCGGCGCAGCGTTCCGATGTGGGCGCCCCCGCCGAGAGCCGCCCCCATGTCGTCGGCCAGGGTGCGGATGTACGTCCCCGACGAGCACTCGATGGTGGCCCGGTACACGTTCGGGCGCTCGGGGTCGGGTTCGGTGTCGAAGCGGTAGACGGTGACCGGGCGGGCCGGGCGCTCCACGTCGATCCCCTGCCGGGCCAACTCGTGCAGACGCTGTCCGTCGATCTTGACGGCCGAGACCATCGGGGGGACCTGCTCGATGGCGCCGGTCAGATCGTCCGCCGCTGCTTGTACCCGGGCCGGCGTGACGGTGGACATGTCCCAGGTGCCGGTGACCTCGCCAGAGGCATCGAGGGTGGAGGTTGAGGTGCCGAGGACGATCTCGGCCACGTAGGTCTTGGGCAGCGGGGTCAAGAAGCGCAGCAGGCGGGTGGCCCGGCCCAGGCCGACCAGGAGCACACCGGTGGCATCGGGGTCGAGGGTGCCGGCGTGGCCGACCCGGCGTTGTCCGAAGATCCGGCGGCACTGGGCCACCACGTCGTGGGAGGTCCAGCCCGCTTCCTTGTCGACGACCACCAGGCCGGTCGCGCTCACGGTGTCCCCCGTGTCCGTCGGTCATGGCGCGCACCGTGCCACGGCGTCACTGGTCTTCGGGCTCGGCCACCTGGTCGATGCCGCGCAACAGCTCCTCCACCCGGTTGCCGGCGACGATGGCCGGATCGGCCTTGAAGGTCAGTCGGGGCGTCCGCTTCATGCTCACCTGGGTCCCGATGGAGCGCTGCAGATGCGGCCGGCGCTCCTCGAGGGCCTCGGCCGCGTCGTCACTCAGCGAGGCGAGGTACACCGTGGCCGTGCGCAGGTCCGAGGCGGTGTCGACCGAGGTCACGGTGACCATGCGGAAGCGTTCGTCGGCGTCGGCCAGCCGCTCGAGCTCCTCGGCCACCACCTGTCGCAGTACTTGATTGACCCGCAATGAGCGGGGGTACGTCGCCGTCCGCCGTTTCACCGTTCGGTCACGTCCTCGGGATCTCGCGCTCCTCGTATGTTTCGATGATGTCGCCGGAGTGCAGGTCCTGGAAGTCCGAGAGGCCGATACCGCACTCGAAGCCGGCTGAGACCTCGCGGGCGTCATCCTTGAAACGACGCAGCGAGGTGATGGCACCCTTCCAGATCACCGTGCCCTCGCGCAGGAAGCGGACCTTCGAACCGCGGGTGATCTTGCCCTCGCGCACCATGCAGCCGGCGATGGCCCCGACCCGCGGCACCCGGAAGATCTCGCGCACCTCGGCTTCGCCGGTGACCACTTCCTCGAAGACCGGGGAGAGCAGACCGAGCATGGCCGCCTCGATGTCCTCGAGCAACTTGTAGATGATCTCGTAGTTGCGGACTTCGACGTCGGAACTCTCCGCCAGTTCACGGGCGCGCTTGTCGGGCCGGACGTTGAACCCGATGATGGTGGCGCTCGACGCGGCCGCCAACTGCACGTCGTTCTCGGTGATGCCACCGATGCCGCGCAGCACGAAGCTCAGCTTCACATCGTCTCGTTCCAGCCGCTTCAGGCTCTCGGTGACCGCTTCGAGCGATCCCTGCACATCGGCCTTGAGCACGATATTGAGCGTCGCCGTCTCGCCCCGCTGGATCTGCTCGAACAGGTCTTCGAGCTTGGCGCCGGTGGCCGCCGAAGCCACCGGCTTGTGACCGGACAGGCGGAAACGCTGGGCGCGGGCCTCGCCGAGCGTGCGGGCCCGGGCCAGGTCCTTGGCGCCGCGCATCTCGTCACCGGCGTGCGGCGGCTCGGAGAATCCCAGCACCTGCACCGGGGTCGACGGGTGGGCTTCTTTGACGTGCGCACCCGTGTCGTCGACCAGCGCCTTGACCTTGCCCCAGGCGGCGCCGGCCACCACGGGGTCGCCCACGTGGAGGATCCCCTGCTGCACGATGATGGTGGCCACCGGGCCCCGGCCGGCCTCGAGGTTGGCTTCGAGCACCACGCCGCGCGCCTCACCCTCGACCCGTGCGGTCAGCTCTTCGACCTCGGCCACAGTGGTGATCTGCTCCAGCAGATCGTCGATCCCGGTGCCCTGCAGCGCGGAGACCTCCACCACGATGGTGTCGCCGCCCCAGGCTTCGGGCACCAGTCCCCGCTCGGACAGCTGCTGCAGCACGTGGGCCGAGTCGGCGTCGGGCCGGTCCATCTTGTTGACCGCCACGATGATCGGCACATCGGCCGCTTGCGCATGGTCGATGGCTTCGACGGTCTGCGGCATGACGCCGTCATCGGCGGCCACCACGAGAATCACGATGTCGGTGGCCTGGGCGCCGCGGGCGCGCATGGCCGTGAAGGCGGCGTGGCCCGGGGTGTCGATGAACGTGATCGGCTTGTCGTGCCACACGACCTGGTAGGCCCCGATGTGCTGGGTGATCCCACCGGCCTCTCCGGCCACGACGTCGGTCGAGCGGATGCGATCGAGCAGCAGCGTCTTGCCGTGGTCCACGTGGCCCATCACGGTCACCACGGGCGGCCGCGGGCGCTGGTCGGCGTCGTCGTCCTCTTCCTCTTCCTCGAAGTACCGGGCCAACAACTCGGCCTCTTGCTCCTCACCGGGGTCCACCAGGCGGACCTCGGCGCCGATTTCGGCGGCGAAGAGCTCGATCATGTCGTCGCTCAAGGACTGGGTGGCCATGACCATCTCGCCCTGGAGCAACAAGAAGCGGACGATGTCGCCGGCACTGCGGTTCAATTTCGGGCCCAGGTCGCGCGCCGTCGACCCGCGTTCGACGATGACCTCGCCCTCGGGCACCGGTGCGGTCGAGGGTTGGTAGGTCGTCAGCTGGGTCGGCTCGAGCTCTTCGAGGTTGCGCCGACGCCGTCGGGCGCGCCGCTGGGGCGGGCGCCGTCCCGGTATGCCACCACGGCCACCGGCGGGAGGTGCGCCTCCCGGGCCGCCGGCGGGGCGTCCGGCGTAGCCGCCTCCACCGCCGGGTCGGCTGCCGAAACTGCTGCTCCCGGGCCCACCGGGACCACCGGTCGGACGGCCGGCGCCGGGCGCGGGACGTCCACCCGTACGCGCCGGGTATCCCCCTCCGCCGGGTCGACTGGGCGGAGCCGTCGGGCGGCGACCGCCCATGCCCGGGGGCGGTGGGATCGGACGGCCGCTCGGACCAACCGGGGGTCGTGGCGGCGGTGGTGGCGGGACGGGCTTGCCACTCGGACTCATGGGAGGGTGCGTCGTCCGCTCGGTGGTCGGAGCACCGGGCGCCTCGGGGGCCTCGGGGGGTGCCGTGGCTGGTGGGGCGGCCGCGGCCGGGGTGAGCGGCTCGGCCGCGGGAGCTGGGGCGGCTGGGGCGGCGGGAGCTGGAGTGGCGGGAGCAGTGGCCTTCTTGGCCGGGGGTGCTGCCTTGACGGGCTCCGCCACGGTGGAAGGAGCGGGCGCCGGGGAGGCTGAGGCAGCCGCTGCGGCAGCGGCGCGGGCGCTTGGTGGCCGGGGCGGCCGGTCGGGTGGCCGCCGGGGCGGCAGCGGCTCGGGCTGGAGCCGGGGCGGCCGGGGTTGATCGGCTGCTGATCAATCGGGGGTCACGCGTCTTCTCGGCCGGCGCCTCGGCCGCACCCGCAGCCGGAGCGGCCTTTTTGGCGGCCGCCTTCTTGGCCGCGGCCTTCTTGGCTGCCGGTGCTTCCTCGGGTTGGACTTCACGACGCAGGCCTTCGGCGTCGGCCTTGCGCCGGACGCGGTCCGCCTGAGCGTCCTCAATGGAGGACGAGTGGCTCTTGACCCCAATTCCAAGAGAAAGGGCCAGGTCAAGCCCTTCCTTGTTGCTGAGGCCTAGCTCTTTGGCCAGCTCATAGACGCGTATCTTCTTCGGCAAGTGGTTCTCTGTATCCTTCGTGGTATCGGGGCCGCGGGGTGACCCGAAGCCCTCTATCCTCGCACATCACGTGTGGGCTGCTCCGACGCGCCGCTCAGGCGTGCCCGTAGCTCGGCAACGGCCTCGGCCCCGACCGAACATTTGAAGGCCCGGTCGAACGCGTGCCGCCGGACTGCTGCTTCCAAGCACGACGGCGACCCCTGGCAGAGCCAGGCCCCTCGGCCCTGGCTGGCCGGAGCGACCAGCAGTTCGCCCTCGGCGTGCCGCACTATTCGGAACAACTCGTCGGCCGGCCGGGCTTTGCGGCAACCGACGCACGTCCGTGTCGGTCCTATGCGTCGGCCTCTTGGGTCGTGTCGGCTGTCGCATCGGCCGACACATCGGCGGCTGCCTTGGGCACGGCCGGCTCGGAGTCTGCCGCAGCGGGCTCGGGCTCGGCCGACTGGGGCTCTGCCGATTCGGGCTCGGCCGGCTCGGAGTCTGCCCCAGCGGGCTCGGGCTCGGCCGATCCGGCTCCGGCCCCGTCCGCCACGGCGGTGGGCGCGGTGCCATCGCTCGGAGCGTCCTCGGCCTGGTGGGCCCAATCCTCGGCCGACATGGCTTCGCCGCCCTCGGCCGGCTTCCAGACCATCTCACCATTCTCGTCCTCGACCCATTCGCCCTCGGCCCATTCCTCATCGGAGTAGCCGGCTTCTTCCTCGGCCAGCTGCGTCTCGCTCTTGATGTCGATACGCCATCCGGTCAGGCGAGCGGCCAGACGGGCGTTCTGCCCCTCCTTGCCGATGGCCAGGGACAGCTGGAAGTCACTGACCACCACCGTGGCCGTGCCGGTCTCCTCGTCCAGGCGGACCTCCCGCACGCGGGCGGGGGCCAGCGCGTTCTGAATCAGCTCGACGGGGTCGTCGGAGAACGGAACGACGTCGACGCGCTCACCGCGCAATTCGTTGGTGACCATGCGCACCCGGGACCCCCGGGCGCCGACGCAGGCTCCCACCGGGTCCACGTTGGGGTCGTTGGACCAGACGGCGATCTTCGTGCGGTGACCGGGCTCGCGCGCCGCCGCCTTGATCTCCACCACGCCGGACGAGATCTCTGGGACCTCGAGCTCGAAGAGGCGCTTGATCAGGCCGGGGTGCGTGCGGCTCACCACGATCTGCGGGCCCTTGGTCGTCTTGCGAACCTCGACGATGTACGCCTTCAGCCGGGTGCCGTGCTCGTAACGCTCATAGGACACCTGCTCGGCCTGGGGCAGCAGGGCTTCGACCTTGCCCAGGTCCAGCAGGGTGTAGCGGTTGTCGGTCTGCTGCACGATGCCGGTGACGATGTCGCCCTCACGCCCGGCGTACTCCTCGTACTTCATGTCCCGCTCCACTTCGCGGATCCGCTGGAGAATCACCTGCTTCGCCGTCTGCGCCGCGATGCGACCGAAGTCATCCGGCGTGTCGTCCCACTCGCGGATGACCTCGCCGTCCTCGTCCAGCTCCTGGCCGTAGACGCGGATCTCCCCCGAATCGGGGTCGATGGTCACGACCGCTTCCTCCGCGGCGTCGGGCATCCGCTTGTAGGCGGCCACCAGGGCGTTGGCGAGGGCATCGAGCAATGTTTCGACAGAAATTCCCTTGTCACGGGCGATCTGTCCCAGCGCGTCCAGGAATTCAAAGTTGGTCTTGCTCATGACCTGCTCACCCTCTCACTCTCTTCGGCTGCGGTCCCCAGGCAAAAACGGTGCGGGCCCGCTCGATCTCGTCGTAGGCCACGCGCAGGGACCCGTCCGGCAGATCCGGTCCCACCAGCGTGCATCCGGTCGCGTCGGCACTTTCCAACGTGCCGCTGACCCGGCGTACGTCTTCGGTCCCCGCGTGCATGCGCAAGGTCACGGCCTCGCCGATGGCGCGGGAGAAATGGGCGGGCGTGCGCAGGCGGCGCTCGAGCCCGGGGCTGGACACGGTCAGGGTGTAGCGACCCGGGATGGGGTCGATCTCATCGAGGGCGGCCGACACGGCCCGGGTGGCGTCGCTCAGGGCCTCGAGGTCGACGCCACCTTCACGGTCGACGAAGACCTCCAGCTCGCTGCCCCGGAGCACCACGTCCACCAGGTCCAGGCCACGGTCCTCGAGCAGGGGTGACAGCGCATCTGCCAGGTCGTTTGTACTCCTCGCCATCGCCGTCACCTCCTCTCGATCGTCTTGGGCACCAGGAAAGCAAAAGCGTGGGCCGCAGCCCACGCTTCAACGAGGTACTGATTTCAAACTGGACAGCGCGAGGGATTATACCCAATGCGCAGGTCAATAAGAGCGCCCCACCACCGCGGTCAGGTCAGCCTCGGCGTCCTCGGGCTCGGCCAGCGACCCGTCCGGCCGCTGGAGGCAACGAATCGAGAGGGCCTGGGTGGCCAACCGGTCCTCGCCGTCGGCCCCGAGCGCGCCCATGGGGATGCGGGCGAAGCCGTTGTTGGCCGCCTCGATGGCCTCGTCCAGCGTGCCCACGTCGGCCGTGCGCTCCTCGCGCATGGCCGCAGCCTCGGCGTAGAGCTCGGGACCGACCCGCTCGAGGATGGCGGTGACCTCATGACCGACGGCCGAGAGCACCACGGTCCGCTTCTCCCGGAGGTGTCGGGTCACCACCGTGACATGGCCTTCGGCCAGGTCCCGGGGGCCGATCTCGACCCGCACCGGCACGCCCTTCAGCTCCCAGGCCACGCTGCGCCGACCGAAGCTGGTCTCGACCCGGTCATCGAGGCGCACCCGGTGGCCCTGCGAGCGCAGGTCGGCCATCAGCGCCTCGGCAGCGGCGCGCACGCCCTGGTCCTCCTTGATCATGAGCACCACGACCTCGGCCGGCGCCAACGCCGGCGGCAGGCGAAGGCCGTAGTCGTCGCCGTGCCCCATCACCACCGCCCCGATGAGGCGGGTCGACACCCCCCAGGAGGTCTGCCAGACGTGCTCGACTGTGCCCTCGGCGTTCGAATAGGTGATCCCGAACGCCTTGGCGAAGTTCTGGCCCAGCTCATGGCTGGTCCCCATCTGCAAAGCCTTCCCGTCGCCCATCATCCCCTCGCAGGTCCAGGTGCGCGTGGCTCCGGCGAAACGCTCACGAGCCGTCTTGTGCCCGGTCAGCACGGGCAGCGACGCCGCCTCGACCATGGTGGAGTGATAGACGTCGCACAGGATCTCCAGGGCGTAGGCCCTGGCTTCGGCTTCACTGGCGTGGGCGGTGTGGCCCTCCTGCCAGAGGAACTCGCGTGAGCGCAGCAGCAGCCGTGGGCGAAGTTCCCAGCGCACCACGTTGGCCCACTGGTTGATGAGGAGAGGCAGGTCCCGGTAGCTCTGGATCCACTTGGCGAAGAGGCTGTTGATCACCGTCTCGCTGGTCGGCCGCACGACCAGCGGCTCCTCCAGCTTCTTCCCGCCCCCGTGCGTGACCACGGCCAGTTCGGGGCTGAAGCCTTCGACGTGTTCGGCTTCGAGGCTCAGGAACGACTCGGGGATCAGGAGCGGGAAGTACGCGTTCTCGGCCCCGGCCTCCTTGATGCGCCGGTCGAGTTCGCGCTGGAACAGTTCCCAGATCCCGTAGCCCCACGGACGGATGACCATGGTCCCAGCGGCGGGCCCGTTCTCGGCCAGTTCGGCCCCGGCGACCACCTCTTGGTACCAACGCGGAAAATCCTCGGCCCGGGTGACGATGGCGCCCTTGCTCATGGGTGCGCAGGCTAGTTGTGCGGCCGACAGCCACGCGACGGCCGCGACCGATGCGACCGGCCGCCTCGGTACGGCCCGTCCAATTACTGTGCGGGTGAGGAACCATGGATCGCACGACCCCGAATCCGAGCACGCTGGAGTCACTGCACGCGCTGGCCGAGCACGTGGTGGCCGCCGCCCTGTATGCCGAGACGGGACGGATCGGTCTCCGGGTCGCTCCGGGCGGCTTCTCGACGCCTCCGTTCGCCGACGACCGGCGCACCGTCGGGGTCGACCACGTCGACCTTGTCGTCGCCGCCGCCGAAGGGACACGGCGGGCTCACCTCAGCACGCTCGGCGCGGCGGCGCAGTTGGCCGGTGTGGCACCGGGCGCCCCGGCGTCGGTGTACACGCCGGCCACCGTTTGCGACCCGGACGCACCCCTCGAGATCGACCCGGTATCAGCGGACGCCGTGGCCCAATGGCACGCGCTGGGTGACGATGCCTTGCGCCGATGGGCTGCCGTGCTCGATCCGGCGGCGCCGGCCCAGGCCACGCTGTGGCCCGAGCACTTCGACGTGGCCATCGAGGTGGAGGGCGTCACCTACGGCGCGTCGCCCGGTGACCACGACATCGCCGAGCCGTACCTCTACGTGGGGACTCCACCCGATCGAAGGTCGTCCGACCGCTTCTGGAACGCTCCCTTCGGGGCGACGTGCTCGTGGGAAACCATCTCCGACGCGCCCGACGCCGTGAAGTTTTTCCAATCAGGTCATCGGCACCTCAAGGAGTAGCGCCGGCAGCGCCCACCGAACCGTCGGAACTCTGCCGCGCTCAGCGCTGGGCCGTCGCCCCTCGATCCTCAGCCGTCGCGGTGGCTACGGATGATCTCGATCTTGTCCGAGGTGTGGTTGGGGTCGGCGCCGGTCGACTCCAACAGGGCTTGGCGATCGGCCTCGGCCTCGGCCTCGGCACTCGAGTCGGCGGCGGCCAGGCGCGCCTCGACCCCCTCGGAGACCAGGCGCTCGGCCTCCTCGACCAGGGCCTGCACCATGCCGTCCTCGGGAACGACGCGCACGATCTTGCCCTTGATGAAGAGATGGCCCTTCGCCTTGCCGGCGGCGATCCCGATGTCGGCCTCGCGCGCTTCACCGGGGCCGTTGACCACGCAGCCCATGACGGCCACCTGGATGGGAAGGTGCAGTGCTTCCAACGCCTCTTGGGCTTCCTTGGCCACCGCGATGACGTCCACCTGGGCCCGGCCACACGAGGGACAGGCGATGAGATCGAGACCCTTGCGCTCGCGCAGGCCGAGCGATTCGAGCAGTTGACGACCGGCCCGGGCCTCTTCCACCGGGTCGGCGGTCAACGAGAAGCGAATGGTGTCCCCGATGCCCTCGGCCAGCAGGGTGGCGATGCCGGCGGTGCCCTTGAGCAGTCCGGCGGGTGGCGGACCGGCCTCGGTGACCCCGAGGTGGAGGGGGTGGTCGAAGGTGTCGGCGGCCAAGCGGTAGGCGGCGATCATGAGCGCGACCGATGAAGCCTTGACCGAGATCTTGACGTCGGTGAAGTCCACCTGCTCGAAGTAGGCCAGCTCGTTGCGGGCCGACTCGACCAACGCCTCGGGCGTGGCGCCGCCATATTTCTTGTAGAGGTCTGGGTGCAGCGAGCCGGCGTTGACCCCGATACGGATGGGGACGCCACGGTCGCGGGCCTCGGCCGCCACCTGCTTGATCTCCGCCTCCTTGCGCAGATTGCCCGGGTTGAGGCGCAGCCCCTGCACGCCGGCCTCCAAGGCGGCCAGCGCCATCTCGTGGTGGAAGTGGATGTCGGCCACGATCGGGACGGGCGAGCGTGGGACGATCTGGGCCAGGCCGACCGCCGCTGCCTCCTCGTTGCAGGTACACCGCACGATGTCCGCCCCAGCGGCGGCCAGCGCGTAGATCTGGGCCAGCGTGCCGTCGACGTCGGCCGTCTTGGTGGTGGTCATCGACTGCACCGTGACCGGAGCGCCGTCGCCGATGGGCACGCCGCCCAAGGTGATGCGCCGTGTCGACCGTCGCGGGGTGAGGAGGGACGAGGTGAGTTCCATGCGTGCGGTTAGGGGAAGAGGTTCTTGATGGGGTGGGTGAGGTCGAGGTACACGCTGGAGATGACGAAAACGGCCAGGAAGGCCATGACCGCGAACACCACCGGGAAGAGCTTGGTGATGTCCGCTCTGTAGTAGGGCTGGCCCTTCTTGGTCCGGATCCACTCGTAGCCGGCCACAGCGACATGCCCGCCGTCGAAGGGAATCATCGGCAGCATGTTGAGCAGCCCGAAGACGATGTTGATGACGATGAGGAATTCCAGCAGGAAGTAGATGCCGTCCTGCTGCGCCTGCGGTCCCAATCTGGCGATGCCGATGATGGAGATCGGGCGGGCCGCGCCGGCGGGGTTGTTGGCGACCTGGGTGGCGTCCTTCGAGTTGGAGACCTGGTGGAACACCGAGCTCAGACCGCTGGCGGAGAACAGGTGGCCGATGCCGGCGACCTCCGCGGTGGTCAGCTGCCACAGATTCGTGGCCCCCATGCCGACGGCCCGGACCGGGTTGACCGACTGGGTGGCCTGGGCGAGTTGCACGCCGATGTAGCCGTGCGGCGAGGACGCGCCGGCCGGGACCAGGGTCGTCCCGCCGACCTTCACCCCGCGGGCATCGGCCGGCGTGACCGTCACCTCACGGGTCGCCCCGTCATGTCGCACCCCCAACGTGACGGGGGTGCCGGCCGAACGGGCGACCGTCTGCGACAGGGTGTCGGGGTTCTTGAGGGCCTTGCCGTTCACCGAGACGATGAGGTCGCCCGCGGCCAACCCGGCGTGCTGGGCCGGCGTCTGGGCCACGCCCTGCGGATGTTCGAGCCCGGCCACCTGCAGGTTGTCCGTAGGCGCCCCGAAGGCGAAGACGGCGATCACGGCCAGGACGAACGCGATGAGGAAGTGCATGGCCGACCCGGCGGAGCCGACGATCATGCGCTTGCCGAAGGACTGCTGGCGGTAGGCCCGGGGCTCGTCTTCGTCGGAGACCTCCTCGAGCACGGTGAACCCGGTGATGCGGACATAGCCGCCGGCCGGGATGGCCTTGACGCCGTACTCGGTCTCGCCCCGGCGGACCGACCACAGACGGGGGCCGAAGCCGACGAAGTACTCGGTGACCTTCATGCCGGCCCACTTGGCGGTGGCGAAGTGGCCCAGCTCGTGCAGCATGACCACCGCCACCAGGATGGCGATGAACAGCAGCAGATCGCCGAGCCCGGCCAGCACGAAGAGGACGGTGACGAGGGCCAGTACCACCAGGAGGCGGACCACCTGGTTGAAGTTGCCGGACTCGGGTGTGAAGTCTTGCGGCGTCTCTGCCGCGGCGGGAGTCCCGGCCCGTGGCTCCTTCGCGATGACGGTCATACCACCGTCAACGCTACCGGTCCGGCGTTCATCCGGTGCGTCGGGCCGCCACGCCTCGGGCGATCGCCCTGGCTTCTTCGTCGGCGGCCAGAACGCTCTCGACCTGGTCCATCGGCTCGTCGCGCCACCCGTCGAGCGTCTCGGCCACCACATCGGCGATGCCGTGCCACGGGAGCCGGCCGGCCAGGAACGCGTCGACGGCAACCTCGTTGGCCGCGCTCAGCCACGCCGGTGCGGAGCCGGCGCTGATCCCGGCTTGGTAGGCCAGGTCGATGCAGCGGAACACCGTGCGGTCGGGCGGCTCGAAGGTCAGGGTGCACGGCTGCGACCAGTCCAGCGAGCCGAAGGGAGCGGCGAAGCGGTCCGGCCATCCGAGGGCGTAGCCGATGGGGAGGCGCATGTCGGGCTGGGAGAGCTGGGCCAACGTGGACCCGTCCCGCCACTCCACCATGGAGTGCACGATCGACTGGGGGTGCACCACGATGTCGATGCGGTCGTAGGAGATCCCGAAGAGCTCGTGCGCCTCGATCACCTCGAGGCCCTTGTTCATCAGGGTCGAGGAATCGATGGTGATCTTCGGGCCCATGGACCAGGTGGGGTGGGCCAGGGCGTCCGCAATGGTTGCCTTGTCGAGTTGGTCCGTGCTCCAACCTCGGAACGGCCCGCCCGACGCGGTCAGGAGCAGTCGGGCCACCGTGGTCGGGTCGGCCGTGGCTGCCAGGCACTGATGCACGGCACAGTGCTCCGAGTCGACCGGGACGATCTCGGCCCCGGGCGTGCGGCGTGCCTTTTGCACGATGGGCGCCCCGGCGATGAGCGATTCCTTGTTGGCCAGCGCCAATCGCCTCCCGGCCTCCAAGGTGGCCATGGTCACCGGAAGCCCGGCGAAGCCGACCACGGCATTGAGCACCACGTCGGCACAGGTGGCGGCGGCCACCAGGCCCTCGGTCCCGACCATGACCTCGGTTCCGGCCGGGACGCCGTCACGGACCACCGCATAGAGAGATGGATCCCCGATGACCACCAGCGCCGGATGCAGGAGCGCGGCCTGGGCCAGGAGCAGCTCGACGGAACTCTGGGCGGCCAGGGCCGTGACGCGGAATCGCTCCGGGGCGCCCTGCAGGACGTCGACGGCCTGGGTGCCGATCGAGCCGGTCGACCCCAGCAGGCTCACGGAGCGCATCACGTCATCCGAGATGCATGGCCTTGACCACGAAGTACGTGGCCGGCAGGACGAAGAGGAGGCCGTCAACCCGATCGAGCAGGCCGCCATGGCCCGGCATGAGCCGACCCATGTCCTTCAATCCGAGTTGACGCTTGATCATCGACTGGCTCAGGTCACCCAGCGGTGCCACCACCGCCACCACGACCCCGAGCACGAGGGCCTTGCTGATCGTCCACGGATGGATGAAGTGGACCACCACCACGGCCACCACGATGGCCGCCAGGGCGCCACCGACGAACCCTTCCCAGGTCTTGTTCGGGCTGACCAACGGGGCCATGGGGTGACGACCCCAGGCCGAACCCACCAGCAGCGACCCCACGTCGCAGGCCACCGTGACCACGACGGCGGCCAGCAGGAAGGCGATGCCGTGGCGATTCGGGAACAGGCTCGGGCTGACGAGAAGCGCGGCGAACGATCCCAGGGCGCCCACCCACACGAAGACGAAGATGGTCGAGGTCACGCCGGCCACCGGATCGGCGCCGGGCTCGACGTTGGCCAGGTACCAGATGAAGGTGGCCGCCACCAGCAGGACCAAAATGAGCGGCAGGGCCGCCACGCCCTTGTTGTAGGTCTCCACCATGAGTGAGACCGTGGCCACCAACCCGAGCAGGGTGGCCGGGTGGTACTGGGCCCGGCGGAAGGCGGCGAACGCCTCGGCCGCCGCCAGCAGCACGAGCACCAACACGATGGCCAGGGCGGGAAGGTTCCCCTGGGAGAAACAGACGAGGGCGATGACGCCCAGCGCCACGCCGGACCCCACGGCCAGGCGCATGTCGCGCCCGGTGGCACCGCTGCCGGATCCACCGCCGAGCCCGCTACCGGATCCGTTGCCATTGTCGGCCTTGCGGCTGCCATTGTCGGCCTTGCGTCGGGTTGACCGCGGCTCCCGCGGTTGGGCCAGGGGCGGTTCGGGCGGCCTGAGGCGTGACGCGGCGACGGTGCTGGCTTCCGGGGAGACCGGGACCGGGGCCACACCGCGCACGCCCTCGTCGGCGAGCGGGTCGAAATCGGCCAGGTGGCTCGGTGGTGACAGCGGCACCTCTTCGTCCTCCGGCGAGTACGTGGGCTCGAAGTCGGCCAGCGGCGACGAGATCACCAGGGTGTCCTCATCGCCGGGCAACTCGGCTTCGGCGAAATGCCAGGGCTGGCGCTCCACGTCGAACTGCTCGTTGTTGTCGTTGACCATCGAGCCCACCGCCGGGGCGTCATCGGAGAGCATGGAGGGTTCGAACATCTCTTCGTCCGCCGCCCAGTCGGTGTCCTCTTCGCGCCAACTCGGCGCCGCCACGACGGGGTCATCCCCCGTGCCGCGGTCGAGCACGGCCGGGACCTGGCCGGTGGGGGCGTCGTTCCAGTGCGGCATGTCGAACGGGTCGTCGGCGGCGGTGTCCGCCGGTTCGGGCAGGGCGTCGCCCGCCGGCTCGGCTCCGATGATCCGGACCCGGCCCGAACGGTAGATCGGTGGATCCTCGTCGATGCCGCCGGAGTCTTCCGAGGCGGGTGGGCCCTCTACGTCGCTGTCGTCGGTCATGGGTTCTTGGTCCTCACACCTGCAGGAGTTCTTGCTCTTTTTGGGACAGCAGTCGGTCGATCGTGCCCACCTGCTCGTGCGTCATCTTCTCCACGTCTTTCTCGACCCGCTCCAATTCGTCCGTGGAGAGCGAACCATCCTTCTGCAGCGCCTCGAGATCCTTGCGGCCGTCCCGACGCAGGTTGCGCACGGCCACCTTGCCCTCTTCGGCTTTGTGACGGACGACCTTGACCAACTCCTTGCGCCGCTCCTCGGTCAGGGACGGAAAGGCCAGACGGATCACGTTGCCATCATTGGTCGGGTTGATCCCCAGGTCCGAGCCCTTGATGGCCCGCTCGATGTCGGCCAGTGAGCCCTTGTCGTACGGCGTGATGACCAGCAGCATGGCATCGGGCACGCTGAACCCGGCCAGCTGGCGCAGCGGGGTGGGCGTGCCGTAGTAGTCCACCACCAGCGGCTCGAGCAGCGCCGAGGAGGCGCGCCCGGTCCGGACGTTGCCCATCTCCGACCTCACGTGTTCGATGGCCTTGGCCATTTTCTCCCGGGTCTCGTCCACCACCAGGCCGACCAGATCGTCGTCCATCAGAATTGCCCATGTGAACGGGCCGGGTGTGCCGTGGGACAAGTCACTAGCGAACCAGCGTACCGATATGCTCGCCGCTGAGCGCACGGGGGATGTTTCCCGGCACCATCAGGTTAAAAACCCTGATGGGAAGACCATTGTCCTTGCAGAAGGTGATGGCGGTCAGATCCATGACCCGCAAATCCCGTTGGATGACCTCCATGAAGGAGATCTCGTCGTAGCGGGTGGCGGTGGGGTCGAGCTTGGGATCGGCCGAGTAGACGCCGTCGACGCCGGAATGGGTGCCCTTGCACAACAGCTCGGCGCCGATTTCGGCCGCCCGCAGGGCGGCCGGCGTGTCGGTGGTGAAGAACGGGTTGCCCATGCCGGCGGCGAAGATCACGATCCGACCCTTTTCGAGGTGCCGGATGGCCCGCCGGCGGATGTAGGGCTCGGCCACTTCCGCCATGGACAGCGCGCTGAGGACGCGCGTGGGCTGGCCCTGCTGTTCCAGGGCGTCCTGGAGGGCCAGCGCGTTGATCACGGTGCCCAACATGCCCATCGTGTCCGAGGTGGCGCGGTCCATCCCGCCGCTCTCCCCCGTCGTGCCGCGCCAGATGTTGCCACCCCCGACCACCACGGCCAACTCGAGGTTGCCGCCCTCCATGGCCTTGGTCATCTCCCCGGCCATGCGCTCCACCGTGGCCGCGTCGATGGTCTCGTCCGAGGCGGCCGACGCCAGGGCTTCGCCCGACATCTTGAGGACGATCCGCCTCGGCGCTCCCACCTCCGGCTCGATGCTCAGGAGCCGATGTAGACCTGCGAGAAGGCCACGATCCGAGCCGAACCGAGCATGCCGGCGATCGACTGTTTCTCGTCCCTCACGTAGGACTGGTCCAACAGGACCCGATCCTTGAACCAGCCGTTCATCCGACCGTCCACGATCTTGTCCAGCGCCGCCTCGGGCTTGCCCTCGTTGCGGCTGATCTCGGCCACGGTGGCCCGTTCCGCGGCGACATCGGCCTCGGGCACCTCGTCGCGACTGAGGTAGGTCGGCTTGGTGAAGGCGATGTGCACGGCGATGTTGTGGGCCAGCTCGTCGTCGCCCCCTTCGAGGACGACGGCCACTGCATTGACGCCCCGGCCGTCCTGCTGGTGCAGATAGGTGTCGACCACCTGTCCGCTCCCGGCCACCAGCCGGCGCACCCGACCGATGGAGATGTTCTCCTTCAGCGTGGTGCGCAAGCGGTCGACCTCGTCGTTGAGCTCACTGGCCGCATCCTCGCCCTTGGCGGCCACCAGGGCAGCCAGCTCGTCGGCCAGGGCCACGAACTCGTCGGCCTTGGCCACGAAGTCGGTCTCGCATCGCAGCTCGACGACGGCGGCGGCATCGCCGTTGCGTACAACGGCCACCGCGCCTTGTGACGCTTCACGGTCGGCCCGCTTGGCCGCGCCAGCCAAGCCGTTGACGCGGAGGTACTGGGCTGCCTCGTCCATGTCGCCCCCGGTCGCTTCGAGGGCCTTCTTGGCGTCCAACATGCCGGCCCCGGTCGACTGGCGCAGGGTCTGGACATCTTTGGCGGTGAAGTCGGGCACGGTCAGGCCTTCGCCGTCGCGGTCGCCACTTCCGCCAATGGTGTGTCCTCGGTGGGCTCGGGAGCCAGGGGCCTCGGGAGCGGCCTCGGCAGAGGCCGGCGCGGCCGGAGCCGCGTCACCCGTTGTCGCATCAGCCGAAGCCGGAGCCGGGGCCACCGAGGGCGGGGGCGGGGCGGGCACACGGCGGGCCCGGGGCGAGGGGCCCGAAGGCGCTTCCTCGGCGGGCGGTGGCGCCGTCTTGCGCCGGTGCTCGGCGATGAAGCGGCCTTCGACGACGGCGTCGGCGATGACCCGGCACATGAGCGAGCCCGAGCGGATGGCGTCGTCGTTGCCCGGGATGACGAAGTCGATGACGTCGGGGTCGCAGTTGGTGTCGACGACGGCGACCACGGGCAGGCCCAGCTTGCGGGCCTCGGTCACCGCGATGTGCTCCTTCTTGGTGTCGATGACGAAGACGGCGTTGGGCAGCTTCTCCAGATTGGCGATACCACTCAGGTTGCGGCTCAGCTTCTCCAGCTCCCGGGTGTGCGACAGCGCCTCGCGCTTGGGCATGCCCTCGAAGTCGCCGGCCGCCTGCATGGTCCGCAGTTCCTGCATGCGCTTGACCCGGCCCGACACGGTCGCGAAGTTGGTCAGCATGCCGCCCAGCCACCGCTGGTTGACGAAGGGCATGCCGCAGGCCTCGGCGTACTCGGCCACCGGGCCCTGGGTCTGCTTCTTGGTCCCGACGAAGAGGATGGTCCCGCCCCCGGCGACCAGGTCGCGTACATAGGAATACGAAGACTCGACCCCGATCAGGGTCTTGCGCAGGTCGATCAGGTAGATCCCGTTGCGCTCGCCCAGAATGAAGCGCTTCATCTTCGGGTTCCACCGGCGTGTCTGGTGGCCGAAGTGGACTCCGGCCTCCAGCAGCTGTCGCATGGAAACGACGGCCATAAATGTTCCTCCAGTCGGTTGCTCCCCCCGGGCGCCGCGCCCCTCAGCTGAGAGGCGACCGTGGATTGCGCCCGGGTGCGTGTTGGTCGGTGCTGCCGCCCACCTTTTGATGGGCCTAGCCACCCTAGCCGATCGCCCGTCCCTCTCCGGCTTCAGGCCCTCGGGTGGGTCCCCTCGTAGACCGAGCGCAGGCGCTCCTTGCTCACGTGCGTATAGATCTGCGTGGTGCCCAGGCTGGCGTGTCCGAGCAGCTCTTGGACGACCCGGAGATCGGCCCCGCCGTTGAGCAGGTGGGTGGCGAACGTGTGGCGCAGGGCGTGGGGGTGGGTGGGCGAGGCCGACCGGGCATCGAGCAGGCGACGCACGTCGCGGGGACCCAGGCGTCCGCCCCGACGGTTCACGAACACGGCTTCGGGCGGGGACTCGGGCGTCGCCATGCGGTGTCGGCCCTGGTCCAGCCACGCCCCCAGCACCTCGGCGCACGAGGCGTGGATCGGGCACCTGGCGTTCCTTGCCCCCCTTGCCCAGCACGGTCACGGTGCGACCGGGCAGATCGACGCCGCGGCGATCCAGCCCGCAGAGCTCGGAGACCCGGAGCCCGGCGGCGTAGAGCAGCTCGAGCACGGCCAGGTCGCGCTGGTCGACCGCCGAGGCCACGGGAAAGTCCAGCAGGGAGCCGATCTCCCCGCCCGAGAGCACGCGGGGCAGGCGACCACCGCCCGAGGGGGCACGCAGGCTGCGGGCCGGGTCAACGCTGATGCGGCCCTGCCGGAGGGACCAGGCGAAGTAACACCGCAGCGCCGCCGCCTTGCGGGCCACGGTGGCCCTGGCCAGGCGTCGCGTGCCCAACGAGGCCAGGTAACGGCGCAGGTGCAGGCGGTCCACGCCCGACGGTTCGGTGACCCCGCTGCGGCCCATCCATTCGACGAAGGCCCCCAGGTCGCTGCCGTAGGCGCGGCGGGTCGCCTCGCTGCGACCGCTCAGCCAGTCGTCGAAGCCGGGAAGATCCCATCCGGACGCCACGATTCCAGCGTACCGGGCGCATACTCGCCGCTCGGGGCACTAACGTCCCCAAGCGAACCACCGGGGGGGCCCCGTTGGCTGTCGGTGAGGAAGGGAGACTCATGGGAGCGACGTTTGATCGACGCACACTTCTGGCCGGAGGTGCGGCGGCCGCAGCTGGTTTCGCCGCCGTGAACGCCTTCGGCTTGGATCTCGGTGGCATCGCCGGTGCGACCACCAATGGCCCCGGACGAAACGGGATCTCGACGGCCCCCCCGAAAAAGGGTGGCTCGCTGGTCTTCGGCGTCGATGCCGAGGAGTCGGGGTTCGACCCCACCCAGGCGCGCTATGACGAGGTCGGCGTCATGTACGCCCGCACGGTCTTCGACCCTCTGACGATCATCACGGAAAAGGGCGGCTGGGCGCCCTATCTGGCCGAGTCCGTCGTCCCCAACTCGAACTACACGTCGTGGGCGATCACGCTGCGACCGAACCTCGTCTTCCACGACGGCACGCCGTGCAACGGTGCGGCACTGCTGACCAACTTCAACGCCCAGTTGAAATCGGCCCTGACCGGGATCGTCCTCAGCCCGGTTCTCCAGAGCTTCACCCAGACCGGTCCGCTGACCGTGACCATGGCCCTCAAATCGCCCTGGGCTCCCTTCCCGTTCTGGCTGGCCGGCGGCATCGGCGGCCAGATCGCCTACGTGGCGGCGCCGTCCATGCTCTCGAACCCGAACGGGACGACCAACCCGGTCGGTACCGGGCCGTTCGTCTTCAAGGAGTGGGTCCCCAACAGCCACTTCACGGCCACGGCCAATCCGCACTACTGGCGACCGGGCCTGCCCTACCTGTCCCAGATCACCTTCAAACCGATCCCCGACGAGCAGGCCCGGGCCGAGGCGCTCAAGTCGGGCACGGTCGACATGATCATCACCGACACGCCCCAGATCATCACCGAGTTCAGGGGGAACTCGAAGTACGCCTACACCGACGACCAGACGAACCTGGCCGGCGAGCCCGACATGAACTGCCTGCTGCTCAACACCGGTGCTACTCCGTGGAACAGTGCCAACCTGCGTCGGGCGGCTGCCATGGCGATCAACCGTCCGCAGTACGCTCAGGTGATTGATGAAGGAGTGCTGCCGGTGAGCACCGGGCTCTTCCCACCCAAGTCGCCCTACTACTCGAAGACGGCCTTCCCCGCCTACAACCCGACCGAGGCCAAGAGGCTGGTGGCCCAGGTCAAGTCGAGCGGGGGGGCCTCCGCCGTCACGACCACTCTCGCCACCACCAACTCCCCCGCCGCCCAGCGGGCTCAGGCCTTCATCCAGCAGGCCTGGCAATCAGTCGGCTTCAAGGTCACTCCCACCGTCTCCGAACAGAACGAGCTCATCAACAACGCCCTGGTGGGCAAGTTCCAGGCCAACACGTGGCGCCAGTTCGGCGCGGTCGATCCGGATCTGAACTACATCTTCTGGAGCACGACCACGGCCATGGCGACGGGCTTGTCCATCAACATGGCCAAGAACAACGACCCCCAGATTGAGGCCGCCTTGCAGCTGGGCCGGAGCAGCACCGCGCCCTCGGTGCGGGAACAGGCCTACAAGACGGTCAACCAACGCCTGGGCGTCGACCTGCCCTACCTGTGGACGGATCGAGCCGTATGGGCCGTCATCAGCACGCCATCGGTGCAGAACTGGAACAACCCCAAGACGCCGTCGGGCGCCCCGGCTTT
The DNA here is from genome assembly GCA_963821755.1 of uncultured Acidimicrobiaceae bacterium. Classification (GTDB taxonomy): domain Bacteria; phylum Actinomycetota; class Acidimicrobiia; order Acidimicrobiales; family RAAP-2; genus Bog-473. Next base: position 71,012 of record CAWGEX010000003.1, on the reverse strand, counting down.
CGGCATGATCGGCGGCCAGATCTGGCCGACTCAAATCTGGATTAGTTGAGCTGAGGCTGAATGAGCGGGCGCATTCTGGTCGTCGAGGACGACGAACGGATTCGGTCGTCGATGCGGCTGGCCCTCGAGGGTGAGGGCTACGACGTCCATGATGCGGCCAGCGGGGAGGAGGCGCTCGACCTCTTTGCCGACGCACCGACCGACGTGGCGCTGATCGACCTCATGCTGCCCGGTATGGACGGCTTCGAATGCTGTCGCGCCCTGCGCCGTCAGAGCGCCGTGCCCATCATCATCGTGACGGCGCGAGCCGACACCCATGATGTGGTGGCCGGCCTCGAGGCGGGGGCCGACGACTACGTGACCAAGCCCTTCGTGGCCAAGGAGTTGGCCGCCCGCATCCGCGCCCTGTTGCGACGAGCGCGCCCACCCGAGGAGGACGACCCGGGTGCGCTCACCTTCGGCACGCTGCAGCTGCTGCCCGAACAGGGCGTCCTGCGCCACCTCGACGGCGAGGAGGTGCACTGCACCAGGACCGAGTTCCGGCTGCTCTGCGAGCTGGCCGCCAGTCCGAACAAGGTACTGAGCCGTGAGCAGCTGTTGGACCGGGTGTGGGGCTACGACTACTTCGGCGACGGTCGCCTGGTGGACGTGCACATCCGACGCCTGCGGACCAAAGTCGAGCCTGACCCGACCTTGCCGCGGCACATACTCACGGTGAGGGGCATGGGCTACAAGCTGGTGCCCTGAGGTGGCCGACCCGACGGCCGTCCCGACGGCCGGTCGTCCGCCGTTCTGGCGGCGTTTGGGCATCGGCGCCCGCATCACCTCCATCTTCGTGCTGGGCGCGCTGGCGCTGTCCTTCAGCATGGGTGGCCTGTCCTACTTCACGACCCGGCATTTCCTGGTGGCCGAGCGCGTGTCGGCGGCCCAGCATCAGGCCTTTGCCAACGCCACGTTGCTCCGGAGCACCCTTTCGACGGTCAACAAGCAATCCGCCAATCCATCCAACCTTCTCGCCTCGCTCGACGCCGGCTCGAACTCCCATTCAGCCCTCATCTACAACGGAAAGCCGTATTCCTCGTCCCTCTCGCTGAGCGCATCGTCCATCCCCACCGGGCTGCGGAATGCGGTCCTCGGTGGGTCGGCGGCCACCCAGACCTATCGGGAGGGGGCGCAGAGCCTGCCCCAGATCGCGGTGGGCGTGCCCATCCCTTCGGTCCATGCCGCCTACTTCGAGGTCTTCTCACTCTCGGACCTCGACCACACACTGCGTGTCCTCGGGCTCGCCCTCATCGCGGCCGGCATCGTCACGACGTTGCTCGGGGCCGCACTGGGCCGATTCGCCAGTGATCGTTCGCTCCGTCCGCTGGCCGGGGTCTCCCGGGCGGCTGTGGCCATCGCCGGTGGCCAACTCGACACACGGCTCAAATCCGACCCGGCCGATTCCGACCTGGTGGGACTGACCACATCCTTCAACGCCATGGTCGATGAGCTCCAGGTGCGCATCGAGCGCGAGGCCCGCTTCAATTCCGACGTCAGTCACGAGTTGCGCTCTCCATTGACGACGCTGTCGGCTTCGCTCGAAGTGCTCGAGGCGGACCACGACACGCTGCCACCCCGGGCCCAGAGCGCGCTGCAGTTGCTGGGGGAGGATCTGCGGCGGTTCCAACGCATGGTCGGTGACCTGCTGGAGATGTCGCGCGCCGATGCCGGCTCGGTCGATGTCTCCCTGCAGGAAGTCAACGTGTGTGAACTCGTGCAACGGGCCGTCGACGCCGGCATGCGCAGCCTGGGCGACGAAACCGCCCGGCCGCGTGTGGTCCTCGGCGAGGGGGTGCGATCACTTCGGGTGGACGTCGACAAACGGAGGTTCGAGCGCGTGATGGCCAACCTGCTGGAGAACGCCGCCAACTACGGCGGCGGGGCCACCGTGGTCAGCGTGACCGCTGTGGCCACCGGCCACGGTGGAGGCGGTGTGCTCGAGGGTGCCGCCGGCAACGGTGCAGGCACGGGTGCCGGTGGGGACCACGGCGGGCCCGGTCTGGGGGAGGTGGAGATCGGCGTGGAAGACGACGGTCCGGGTATCGAACCCTTGGAGCGAAGCAAGGTGTTCGAGCGATTCTTCCGCGGTCCGGTCTCGGGCCGGCGGGGCACGGGTACCGGCTCGGGACTCGGGCTGGCCCTGGTGGCCGAACATGTGCGCCTCATGCACGGACGCGTGCGGGTGGAAGACGCGCCTTCGGGTGGGGCCCGCTTTGTGATCGCCCTCCCGGTGGCGACCACCGATGACGCGTCGGATGGGACGGATGGCATGGACGAGTCGAATGCGTCGGATACGTCCGGTGCGCCGGATGCGCCGGTGGGGTCGGATGCGCCGGATGGCTCCGAATGGTGAGGCGCGTGCGACTCCTCGGCGCCGTGCTGGTCGCCGGGCTGGCGGCCGCCGGGTGTGCCATCCCGACCCAGAGCCGACCGAGCACCATCGCACCCAACCATGTCCCGTTCAACCTCCTCGGCCCGCAGTCCCCCACCACGTCGACGACCCAGCCCCCGCTCGCTTCGCTGGTACCGGTGAAGATCTTCTTACTGGGCGCCAATCAACAGATCGAAGGGGTGCAGCGGTTGATCCCTTCTCCGGCGCCCCTGTCCTCGGTGATCAAGTCATTGGTGGTGGGCCCGACCAACTCCGAAGCGGTCGCCGGGATCACCACCGCCATCCCGAGCTCGGTGCAGGTGCTCTCGGTGACCAGCGTCGGCACCACCGTCACCGTGAACTTCAACAGCGCCTTCGCCGAAATCACCGGGGCGGCCACGGAGATCGCCGTCTCCCAGGTCGTGTCCACGGTGGCCGCGCAGAATGGCATCGGCACGGGCGTGATCTTCGAGATCGCCGGCGTGCGCACCAGTGTGCCCGTCGCCAGCGGCGCCGAGGTGCTCGGTCCGGTCAACGTCCTGCAGTTCGTCACGGTGCCGACCACCGCCACGACCGCGACGCCGGCGGCTCCCTGACTCTTAGCCGGCGTGCTCCACGGCGTCGCGCCAGTGGATCCGGGGCGCACCGGACCAGAGATGCTCGAGGTCGTAGTACTCGCGGGTCTCCTGCAAGAACACGTGGGCGATGAAGTCGCCGTAGTCCATGAGGACCCAGGTGGCGTCCGAGAGCCCCTCGATCCGCACCGGCGCCTGCTGGTGCGTCTCCTTGACCGCGCTCTCGATCTCCTCGACCAACGTGCGGACGTGGCGGCTGTTCGAGGCGCTGGTGATCACGAAGGCATCGACGACTCCGAAGAGCTCGGTCATGGCCAGCACCACCGTGTTCTCGCCGAGCTTGGCATCGGCCGAGTGCGCCGCCGTCATGGCCGCCGCGGGGACCAGATCGACACCTTCGACATCTGCGCTCAATGGAGCACTTCCAAGATCCCCACGGTGAGAGCGAAGGAAGCACCGAGGAGAACACAACTACCGATGGCCCAGTTCCGTCGTGACCGCCGCTCGGCCCGCTGGGCGGCCCGCCGCTCGGCCCGGAGATGGGCTCGGGAGTCGGGCTGGCGCACCGGCACGGCAACGAATTCGGGTCCCCGATGTTGCTCGGTGATCTGGGCCGGTAGGGCGCTCATCTGCCGACAGCGTACAGATCCCGGCGGCCCATGCACAGCATTACCGCCGGAGGCACCAATCCGTCGACCGGGCCGCCCCGAGCCAGGATTTCCCGTATCTTCGAGCTGGAGACGTCGACCTGGGGCCCATCGACCCAACGCACGTCCCAGCCGGGCGGGGCCGCCGGTCGAGGTGTGGACGGGCGTGACACCACGGCCAGGGTGACCAGTCGGGCCAGGTCGGCCGCCCGTTCCCACGTGCCCAGCTCAGGCACCAGATCGGCCCCGACCACCAGGAAGACCTGGGGCTCGGGTTGCCCCTCCCGGGAGGCCTGACCCAGCACGGCCTCGACCGTCTCGATGCTGTAGGTCGGACCGCCCCGGTCGATCTCGAGCCGGCTGGCGCTGGCTCCCGGAATGGACTCGGCCAGGGCCTGGGTCATGGCGAAGCGATCCTCGGCCGGGGTGATGGGCCGAGTGGGCGACTTCTGCCACGGGTCGTTGGCCACCATGAGGAGGAGGCGGTCGAGATCCAGGTCGCTCAGGATGGCGCGGGCGGCCGCCTCATGGCCCACGTGGGGGGGATCGAATGTCCCGCCGAAGATCCCGACCTTCTGGGCCTCGCCGACCCTCTGCGCCTCGTGGGCCCTGTCGGCCTTGTGGGCCTGCGTCGTCGCGCCCTCAGGTGCCGGCAAGTTCAGCGATCACGGGTCCGAAGGCCTCCATCGCGGCCTCGGGCACCACGATGTAGCTGAAGCCCAACGAGGTCCGACGCTCCTGCAGCGTCTCGATGATCTCCTCGGTCGTGCCGATGAGGGCGAGGGGCGCGGCACGCAGCTGGGCCGGGGTGAGTGCGAACATGGCCGCCAGCGAGTCGAAGACCTCCGCCGCATTGGGCACGACCTGCACGGCCGCCGTCCAGCATTGGAACTCGAGCTGGTCGGCCCGATCCCCCGCCGCCTCCCGGGCCCACGCCACCCGGTCGGTGTACTTCTCCACCACGGCCCCGGCCGCCATCTCGACCCCGAAGGCGCCGGCGGCCAGGCTGGGCACGATGCTGACGGTGTCGGCGACCTGGCCGGCCAGCGTCAAGATGCGCTTGCTCCCGCCGCCGATGACCAGCGGCGGCCCACCGCTCGTCGTCGGGGCTGGTGTCCCCTTGGCCTCGTTGACCCGGTAGTACTGCCCGTCGAAGGTGGCCTTCCCGTCCCGCCACATCGCCCGCATGATCTCGAGCCCCTCGGCCAGCTTGGCGATCCGCACGGCGGCGGGTTCCATGGGAATGCCCGACGCCTCGTAGTCGGAGCGCATCCACCCGGCGCCCATGCCCAACTCGAAGCGACCGCCGGTCACCACGTCCATGGTGGCGGCCTCCTTGGCCAGCACGACGGGGTGGCGAAAGTCATTGTCGAGGACGAGGGTGCCCACCCGCAGCGTGGTGGTGGCCTCGGCGGCCACGGTCAGGGCGATGAGAGGCGCCCACTGATCTTCCATGTGGTCAGGCATGTAAAGCGTCGAGTAGCCCAGATTTTCGGATCTCCGCGCCAATGCCCTCCATGCGTCGGTGGAGGCGGCGTTCGACACCTGCACGGCGAATCGGAAGGGTGCCATGAGGGGCGATCCTATGGCGTTAGCCTGGTCCGATGGCGAGCGCACCGGCATCCACTCCGGCGACCACTCCGTGGAGTGCCGCGTCATGGCGGCAATTGTCCGCCGCGCAGCAGCCGCAATGGCCCGATGCCGAGGCCCTCAAGCAGGCCGAGGCCCAGCTGGCCACCCTGCCGCCGTTGATTTTCGCCGGTGAGGCCCGGCGCTTGACCTCTCAGCTGGCCGACGTGGCCAATGGACGAGCCTTCCTCCTCCAAGCCGGCGACTGCGCCGAGTCCTTCGCCGAATTCTCGGCCGACTCCATCCGGGACAAGCTCAAGATCATTCTGCAGATGGCGGTGGCCCTGACCTACGCCGCCGGTGTGCCGGTGGTCAAGGTGGGACGGATAGCCGGCCAGTTCGCCAAGCCGCGCAGCAAACGCAACCGAACGGATCGGGGACGCCGAGCTCGATGTGTTCCGGGGCCACATGGTCAATGACGACGCCTTCGACGTCGACGCCCGCCGGCCCGACCCCCTCCGCCTGGTCGCGGCGTACCATCAGTCCGCTTCCACCCTCAACCTGCTGCGCGCCTTCACCAAGGGCGGCTTCGCCGATCTGTCCCAGGTGCATCAGTGGAACCAGCAGTTCGTGGCCTCCTCCGCCGAGGGACAACGCTACGAACTGGTGGCGTCGGAGATCGACCGCGCCCTGCGCTTCATGGCGGCCTGCGGGATCGACCTCGGCGCCGAAGACGGCCTGCACCAGGTCGACTTCTGGACGAGCCACGACGCGTTGATACTGCCGTACGAGGAGGCGCTCACCCGCCAGGACTCGCTCTCCGACGATTGGATCGACTGTTCCGCGCACCTCCTGTGGATCGGCGAGCGGACACGCCAACTCGACGGCGCCCACGTCGAATTCCTCTCCGGTGTCATCAATCCCCTGGCGGTCAAGATCGGACCGAACTGCACGCCCGACGAGGCCGTCGCCCTGTGCGAGCGACTCAACCCCGGGCGCGAGCCCGGGCGCCTGACGCTGATCACCCGCTTTGGGCGGGACCGGGTCGAGGACCTGTTGCCTCCGCTCCTGGCCGCCGTGGGCGGTGCCGACCATCCGGTCGTGTGGACGTGCGACCCCATGCACGGCAACACCTTCGCCAGCGAGGGCGGGCGCAAGACGCGGCGCTTCGATGACATCTTGGGCGAGCTGCGCTCGTTCTTTGCCGTCCATCGCGCCGCCGGCACCTGGCCGGGCGGTGTGCACGTGGAGCTCACGGGCGACGACGTGACCGAATGCCTGGGCGGCGCCGAGGAGATCTTCGAGGGTGACCTCGACGTCCGCTACACCACCACCTGCGATCCCCGGCTCAACGCCCGCCAGTCACTCGATCTGGCCTTCCGGGTGGCGGAGTTCTTGCGCGGCTGAGTTCCTTGCCGGCTGAGCCCGACGAATCTGCGTTCTCCCGCGGCTGGACCGGCATCGCTGTTGGAGGTGATCCGCAGCTACGGTCGCGGGCGTTCACGCTTTCGGTGCCGGAGCCTGGCTCCACAAGTCCGATGACCGATGACTTCTGCCTCCTTTTGTGCCTCTAAGAATGCGAGGATCCTCGTGGGTGACCTAACCGGCGTGGTGGGCACATTGGTCAAGCCCAGATCGGTGCGGCGAATGTGGCGAGTGTGGCGACAACTTCTCGCCGACGACGCTCGAGTGCCGACAGAGCGGAACGTGAAATTACAGGGAGCCTGAGTGGCTGACCCTCGCCAGACAACGCACCGGGCTCGTGCAGTTCATCCGGCTGTCAGCGGAACGGCCTCCGGTTGCGCTACATGGGAGTATGGAGCCAGTGCAGTGGGTCGGGCTATGGAAGGCGCTGGAGGGCTCGACGAAGGTGTGCTCGTGCGAGCTGCGCACTGACGAACTAGTGGGCGCGCATCGCTTGTTAGAAAAACATTTCGGTGGTTAGATTCGAAAGCACCTAGATACGACTCTGCCGAACGAGGCCGACTCCGCTTGACAGAGACTGGGCCAGATTTGGATGCCTCCGCACCGTAGGCGGCCGACATGATCTGAGCCTCATAGTCGGCGCACAACCCCTACTCCGACCCCAAGGTCTAGGGGACCGTCAGTGTGGCCGGTTTGGTCGTGGCAGACCCCGACCCGTTGGTGAACACGGCCCGAACCTGCCAACCGTTCTCAAAGGTGCCGAAGATGACCCCGCTCAAGGTTGTCCCAACGGACGTGGGATTTCCCATGATGTCGGACCATGTCGATCCCCCGTCATAGGAGACCTGCCACTGCACCGTGGGAGTCGGGGTGCCGCTGGCCGCTGCCGTAAAGGTGGCCATCTGGCCGGGACTGGCGGTCTGATCGATGGGCTGGGTGGTGATCGTCGGTGTTACCGGCGATAGGACCGTCAGCGTGGCCGGGTTCGTCGTTGCCGAGCCAGCAATGTTGGTGAAGACGGCCCGGACCTGCCAACCGTTCTCAAACGTGCCGTAGATGGGCCCGCTGAGCGTGGTCGAATTCGACGTGGAATTCCCCACGATGTTGGACCATGTCGATCCCCCGTCATAGGAGACCTGCCACACCACCGTGGGAGTGGGGTCACCGCTGGCTGTTGCTGTGAAGGTCGCAATCTGGCCGGGAATGTCGGTCTGATTGCTCGGCTGGGTGGTGATCGTCGGCGCTACCGGAGGTATGACCGTGAGCGCTGCCGGGTTTGTCGTGGCCGAGCCCAACCCGTTGGTAAACACCGCCTCGTACTGGTTACCGTTCTCGGCCGTCGTGACAGCCGGGATGGTCAAGGCGTCGGTTGTTGCTCCGGTCACCGGAGAGAAGGTGGCTCCGCCGTCGGTGGAGACCTTCCACTGCACCGTGGGGGTGGGGAGGCCACTGGCCGCGGCGGTGAAGGTCGCGGACAGGCCCGCCTTGACGGACTGGCTGGTTGGTTGAGTGGTGACGGTAGGCGCAACGTTTGGCGCATTGACGATCGCGTAACTGACTGTTGCGGAGGAACCCTGGCCCAGTGAAACCCCGACACTCCCGGAGGGAACTGAGACCAACACCGGCGTGTCGCTACCGCCGGAAGATCCGTTGCCGAGTTGGCCTTGTCCCCAGGCGTAGAGGTTCCCGTCCGATCCCAGGGCGGTGCCACCCCTGGCGTTCCCGGCGATGGCGGGCGCAGTCACGCTCGGCGGAAGGGATACCTTTACCGGCGTGGTGCTGCAGGGGAACTGCTCGCTCACAAAAGGAGGGGGAAGAGTAACTGTGCAAATCTCTGGGCCTGTGGTGGTGCCATCACCCAGTTCGCCGTCGCCGTTGTAGCCCCACGCGTAGAGGTTCCCGTCCGAGCCGACCATGTAGCCGAAGCCGCCAATCACGGCTCCGCCTCCACCGGAGATTACCTTCGGGGTCACACCCGGCGGCAGCGAAACCACCACCGGGGTGTCGGAGGAGGTGGTCGTGCCGTTGCCAAGTGCGCCCACGCCGTTTTCACCCCACGCGTAGAGCTTCCCGTCCGAGCCGATGGCGTAAGCCGCTTGGGTCCCTCCAGCAATCGCTGTCGGTGTGACGCCAGAAGGCAGCGAGACAACAACTGGTGCGTCGCTTTCACTTGTGTTGCCGTCCCCAAGCTGGCCCGAGCTGTTGTCGCCCCAGGCGTAGAGCTTCCCATTGGAGCCGATCGCGTATGCCGACGACGGCTGGGCCTCGGTTTCCCCAGAGGTCGCGATGGCCGTCGGGTTGACGCCGGGTGGAAGGTCGACCTTCACCGGTGTCGCGGCGCAGGGTCCGGTTGGCCCAGGTTGGCCGAATCCATTGACGGGACAGGCGTCGGGCCCGGTGTCGTTCCCGATACCCAGCTCGCCCTGCCCATTCCAGCCCCAGGCGTAGAGGTTCCCGTCTGAGCCGATGGCGTAGCCAGCATCAAAACCTCCGGCAATGGCCGTCGGTGTCACACCGGCTGGGAACGACACGACGATCGGAGTGGTGGCATCGACGGGGACTTCCCCAACGGGGAGTGAACCGTTGATGTTGGGTCCCCAGGCGTAGAGGTTCGCGTCCGAGCCGATGGCGTAGCCGTTGGTCCAGCCCGCAGCCACGGCGAGCGGCGTGACCCCGACGGGTAGGGACTCCAACGCCGGGCTCGTACCCCATCCAAAGATGCCGTTGGAATTGCCAGCCGCAACCGCAGGAGTGGCACCGGTGATCTGCAACAAGGCTGTCGTCCCCAGCAAGACCAGGGCGGCAGACGCACATAGCCTGGACAACGTGGCAATCGAGCGATTGACCATGGCGAACCCCCACTAATAGTTGGACCGGGCTTTCAGCTTGGGTCACACAGAAGTGGGCTCGCACCGTGTGTTCGGTCCCAGACATCGAACCTACTCGTTCACCCACACGTGTCAAGTGGGTCCGCCATCTCCTACCCGGGAAGATGCAGCCGGTCAGGGGCCAGCGGTGGCGAGTTCGAGCACCACCCCATCGGTCACAGTGGTCTGGCCGTTGGTGAGAATGATGCGCATCAGACCCGAGAGTGCTGGAACTCGTTGTCGGGTGAGCTCAGCTGGGCTTGGTAGAACTCGGTCGAGCATGGATACTGCCGGCAGATCCGCGCGTCACCTCACTCGCTCGAGTACTCGCTCGAGCGTCAACTCGTCCCCAAGGTTTAGTGGCCGCGGTCCCTGGGGACATCGAACTCCCACGGCATGGTGGGTACATCCCTCGCCTCAGAGAGTGGCGGCCCACGTGTGAGCCATCCGCCCTTGGCCTCGTGGCACTAGCGGCTTACCAGTCCGCGAGCACGCACACACACTTCGTTGGGAGAGCCGCCCTCGATCTTTACAGGACGCTTACCGTCCACGTTCACCGCGCGGTCCCATGGTGTGCCGCAATGTTCCGCAGCGGCCCTCCGCAACGATGGCGTCGAGAATGTCGCTGCCCTCACCTGGTCGAACAACACGGCTACAGCTCAAGGACCTACAGCACACGCCGATTCAACCCGTTGGTGGTGCGGCAACACCTTCCGGCTCACGACCCGCTTGCTGTTGGACGCTGGGTCGCCCGGGCCGCCCGGACGTTGCCCAGACCCCGGGCGGCTCGGTGGTGGAGCTGGCTGCAGAGGGACTTGCGACGGGCCTTCACCCATTCTCCACGACGGTGCGCCCCGGTGCCTTGGCCAACTTTCACGGCTGCCGCTTCCCGATCCGGCCGCCAGCTACGACGGAGGGCTGCCCACCATCGCCCATCGCCACTAGTCGTTGACGGTGATTGTGACGCCCTTGCTCTGACGCTTCCTACCTGCAGAGTCGTAGGCCAACGCTCTGCAGCGCGGAGGGTGCCTGGGTTGATAACGCCAGAAAGAATTCCAGTGGCAATCGAAGGCCACGCAATTGTTCAACAACGGCGCCCAGGGCGCGAATCACTAGGACTCGGGCGCGGTCGGTCAGCTGCCATTCTCCCCGCCGGGAGTACCCGGCGCAGTGGTTTTCAGCTGAGAACACCCGCCTACAGCCGATTCAGCGTGGAGACTATTGTCAGTCGGTGGTCGCGAGTCTTCAAGGACTGTTGGCAGGGGATTTTGCCCGTGGCGGGGCATCACAAATAACGTGATGTCAGTCGCAATCGACCGCTACACGGCCACCGGCGACGGGGCCGGAACCCCGCCCGGTGACCGGCGCTTCCGACCCGACGTGCAAGGGATGCGCGCCATCGCCATCCTCCTGGCCATCGTGTACCACGCTGGCCTACCCGGATTCAGCGGCGGCTACGTCGGTATCGAAGTCTTCTTCGTGATCTCTGGGTTCGTGATCACGGGGTTGTTGCTGCGTGAGCGCGAGTCGACCGGGCGCACGTCCATCCTCAGCTTCTATGGACGCCGTGCCCGGCGCATCATTCCGGCGGCAACACTTGTCGTCATCGTCACAGTCATCGCCAGCTACCACTGGCTCGGCTCGCTGATGGGCCACGAGACGGCGGTCGACGGCCGGTGGGCTGCCCTCTTTCTGGCCAACGTCCACTTCGAGGCGGTACACACGAATTACCTGGTTGCGCAGGCACCGCCCTCGCCGCTCCTGAACTACTGGTCACTTGGCGTCGAGGAGCAGTTCTACATCGTGTATCCGACGCTCATCCTGCTCATCGGGTGGTGGGCACGGAGGCGGTCATTCAGGGCGCGACTCACCGTCGTCCTCGTCGCCGTGATCTTTGCCTCCTATGCGTTGTCGATCGTGCTGACGTCAGTGAACGCGCAAAGCGCATACTTCTCGCTGCTGACCCGGTCCTGGGAACTGGCCCTGGGTGGGCTCATCGCCGTCCACGGTCCAACTTTGAGGCGGATCCCGCAGGCCTGGGCGGCGGTCGCATCCTGGGTGGGGCTGGCGGTGATCCTGGTGGCCAGCGTCACCCTGACCGGCTCCAGCGTGTACCCCGGGGCGCTCGTGGCCATCCCGACCTTCGGTGCCGGCCTCGTCATCGCCGCGGGCGCGGCGGAGCCCAAGTGGGGAGTCGAGCGCCTGCTCCGGCGCCAACCCTTCCCGTTCCTCGCCGCCATTTCCTTCTCGCTCTACCTGTGGCACTGGCCGATACTCGAGATCGCCGCGCAGAGCCGCGGGGTGATGACCCTGCCGGCGTGGGACAACGTCTTGTTACTGCTCGGGGCGGGCGTGCTGGCCACGCTCACCTACTACTTCTTCGAGAACCCGTTCCGCCACTCCCGATACCTGGCGCGGCGACGATGGGCCAGCCTCCTCATGGGCCTGTGCCTCATCGCCGCCACGCTCGCAGTGACGACCTACGAGGAAGACCGAACCACGGTCGACCTGGGAATCCTCGCAACCATTGCGTCGGGTTCCCGCTGCCCCTCACCATCGCCGAGCGTGGTCTCGCATTTGAGATCGACCTATGCACCCGGTCACGCGCCAGGGGCAGCGGGATCCAAGGCGCAAGGTCAGACCGTGGTCGTGGTTGGAGATTCGACAGCCTGCACGCTTCTTCCGGGGCTCCAGGCAGTCGGGCCGTCGTATGGAATGCGATTCGAGAATGGTGCTGTCGTCGGATGCGGCATCGTGAGCGGCCAGACCGCCCCCTTTTACGCGGCTGGCTACAATTTCACTGCGTACACCGCCAAATGTCAGGGCGAAGCCAACAGCGCTGAAACCCAGGCCATCGAGCGCTATCGCCCCAACCTCATCGTGTGGGGAAGCACGGACGAGACAGAATCGATAGTGGCCGCCACTCCGACCGGGAACAAGGTCCTTAACGCAGGATCACCGGCGTGGAAAGCAGTCATGCTGCAGCGGATGAACAGTCGTGTGGAACGATTCACTGCCACTGGGGCCAGAGTCATCCTCATCCTGGAGCCACCACCGGTACATATTGGAAAAATAACCCAAGCGGTCTCCGACAGCGTCGGCTATGGACAGATGAACGCTCTCTTGAAAGAGGTTGCGGCGAGACACCCACATGATGTCGCAGTCGTGAACCTTCAGTCTCTGCTTTGCTCTTCGGGCCCACCTTGCCCGTATGTGGTGCACGGGTTCGGCTCGCTCAGCCATCCGCGCCAAGCGATCCGACCCGATGGGGCCCACTATCTTCCGCCCGGGTCACTCTGGGTATCCGAGTGGCTGGTGCCGCGGATCGCAACGGCCGCCGGGAAGCTCTGACGATGACCGGGAGGACCGCGTCGTGTGTGCTCGTCTCTCTGGGTCCGGAGCCGCCCTCAATCTGATCCCAGGTCTCGTCACTGCCTGGGATCATCATCGACGCGGGGATAGAAGGTGGCATGCAGGAGCAGAAGCAGATGGACGCTCTGGAGCAAATGGCCATCTCGCTTGGCTGAGTCCCTCGAAGGCCTGTCAGGCGCCGGCGTCCACCGGGACCGGCCCGGGCACTCCGCACGCATCGTTGAAGCGCAGCAGGACCCACCGAGCCTCCCCCGGCACCCACTCCCATTCCGTGAGTGAGGCGTGGAGAACACGCGCCCAACCACGCCGGTGAGCTTCCGGAGGAATCTGCAGGAACGAGATCATCGCCGCCTCGATCACACCGGCGTGCACGGCCGCCACCACCAGTTGGCCCGGATGGCGCTCGACCACCGCTTTCATGGCGTCGGCCACACGGGCGACAAAGCCGCTCCAGCTCTCGCCCCCGGGCGCGATCGGACTACGGGGATCGGTGTCCCACTCGGGCACGCCGAACTGTTCGATCACCTGCTGCCAGGTGAGTGCGTCGGCCTGGCCCGGATCCAGTTCGCGCAGATCGCGATCCTGTGTGATCGTCAGCCTGCCGTCGCCGAGGAACGGTCGCAGCAGTTCGGCCGTCTCGATGGCCCGGGGCAGCGTCGACGAGTAGAGGGCTTGGGTGCCTCGCAGCTCCCCGGTGACGGTGAGCCGGTCCGCCACGGCCGCGACCTGCTCTCGGCCCAGTTCGGTCAGGCCGGTACAGCCCCGCGCCCCCCGACGACGCCGTTGACGTTGCAGACCGCTTCGCCGTGGCGGACCAGGACGATCCGGGTGGCGTCCGGCCGTGAGGGGAAGATGCGGCGCACCCCGTCGGGCACACCGAAGACCGCGCCAGCCGCCGCACCGGCAGCCGCCTCGTTCTCCACCCCGGCTTCGCTCACGCCAGGTTGCCGACGAAATGCTCAAGCTGGCGCAGCGTCCGGCACTCCACCACGTCGTCGCAGTGGGCGGCGTACTCGGCGATGATGGAGTCGCCCGAGCCCCAGTAGTCGCGGGGCTCGGGGTTGAGCCAGTACACCCGCCGGGCCCGGCGTTGCAGATCCTCCAGCACCCACGCGCCCGAAGCGTGGTAGTTGTTGCGGGCGTCACCGAGGAGCAGCACCGACGAGCGGGAGGTGACCTCGTCACCCCAGCGTCGGTGGAACTCGGTCAGCGCGTGCCCGTAGTCGGAGTGGCCGTCCACCCAGATCACGTCGGCTTCGGTGTTGATGCGGGCCACCGCCTCGGCCGGATCGACCACGCCTTCGAAGAACCGCGTCACCTCGTCGATGCCGTCGACGAAGACGAAGCTGCGCACCTTGGAGAATTGCGAGCTGATGGCGTAGACCAGGTGCAGGGTGAAACGGGCGAACGACGCCACCGATCCCGAGATGTCGGCGATCACGAAGATCTCGGGCTTGGCCGGTCGGGGATGGCGGAAGCGGGGCTCGATGGGCACGCCCCCGGTGGACAGGGACCGTCGCATGGTGGCCCGGAAGTCGAGCGGGCCCTTGCGCCCGTGGCGGCGTTTGCGGGCCAGGCGCACGGCCATCTTGCGCGACAAGGGCTGGAGCACGCGGTGCAGCACCGCCAACTCGTCCCGGGTGGCGTGCATCACGTCGATGTCCTCGGGCAGCGGCTTGCGCACCGATCGGGCCAGCGCCTCGGCCCCGCGGTCTTCGACCAGCCGTCGACGGATCTCGGTCTCGACGGCCCGGCGGAACTTCTCGATGCGGGCCCGGTACTCGTCGCCCGCCAAGCGCTCCTCCAGATCGGTCAGCCCCTGCCCCCCGGCCGCACCGGCCTGGGCTTGGCCGAGCAACTTGGCCAGGACGGCGTCGAGGTCGAGGTTCCGCAACGTGCGGTAGAGGTAGTAGGTGCCCCCGACCGGGCGCCCGGGCTCCATGCCGGCGTAGCGGTCGACGGCGTTGCGGGCCACCACGTTCATGAGAGCGGCATCGGCCGAGAGCAGGGACTTGAACAGCATCTCGGCCAGCTCCTCGGGCGTCATGCCCTCGCCCCCACCGCCCCCCTGCCAACTCCGCCCCTGCCCGCGCGACCCGCCGTCGCCGGTCCCGGCCGCCCCGTCCTGCTCGCCCTCGCCCTCGCCGTCCAGCTCGCTGTCGGGGTCGCCCCCGCCGGCTCCCGCACCCGGGGTGCGCACGGCGAAGAACACCTCGAAGGCCGTCTCGAAGGCCCGCCAATGCGATGACGACTTGACCAACGTGGCCGCCAGGGCGTACTTCAGTCCCTCGCGGTCCTCGAGCGGGATGTGCCGCACGGCCTCGGCCGCATCGAGGTGCTCGGTCAACGACACCGGCAAGCCGGCCCGCCGCAACTCGACCACGAAGCCTGAGAGAAGGTCCAACATGCGCCGATGCCGACCGACCCCGCCGAGCCCTAGCCCGCCGCGGTGAGCAGTTCCTTGGCGGCCCGCTCAATGTCGCTCTGGTACTTCAACAGGACGTGCAACGTGTCGCGGGCACCCGCGGCGTCGATCGTCTCCACCCCCAGGATCACCAGCGTCCGGGCCCAATCGAGCGTCTCGGACACCGACGGCGCCTTGCGCAACTCCAGCGTGCGCAGCGAGCGCACGATGCGAGCCACCTGGTCGGCCAACTCCTCGGTGATGCCGGGCACCCGGGAGCGCACGATGTCGCGCTCACGGTCCAGATCGGGATAGTCGACGTGCAGGTACAGGCAGCGTCGCTTGAGCGCCTCGGAGAGCTCGCGGGTGTTGTTCGAGGTCAGGAAGACCATGGGGAGGCGCGTGGCCTTCACCGTCCCCAGCTCGGGGATGGAGACTTGGTACTCGCTGAGGATCTCGAGCAGCAGCGCCTCGGTCTCGAGCTCGACCCGGTCCACCTCGTCGACCAGCAGCACCACCGGGTCGGTCGAACGGATGGCCTCGAGCAGGGGCCGGGCCAGCAGGAAGTCCTCGGAGAAGATGTCCTCTTCCAACTCCTTCCACGACGGCCCCTCCCGCTCGCCCTCGCCGTGCTCGCCGGCCTGGATGCGCAGGAGCTGCTTGCGGTAGTTCCACTCGTAGAGGGCCTTTGACTCATCGAGCCCCTCGTAACACTGCAGCCGAATGAGCCTCGCCCCGGTGAGGTCGGCCACCGACTTGGCCAGCTGGGTCTTGCCCGTCCCGGCCGGCCCTTCGACCAGTACCGGCTTGGACAGGCGGTCAGCCAGGTAGACCACACCGCTGATGGCCTCGTCGGCCAGGTAGCCGACCTGGGCCAGGCCGACCCGTACCTCGTCGAGCGAGGCGAAGCGGGCCGGACCGGCGTCGGGCAGACCCAAACCGGCCGAAGAGTGGTCGGGCGTCATCGGCCGAACCTGCCCGTCGCCCCGGACGACCCATTTGGTGCTCGTCAATTCCCGTACGCCCATTGGTCCGCGGGCGTGCAACTTCTGGGTGGAGATACCCACCTCGGCCCCGAGCCCGAGTTCGGTGCCGTCGATGAACCGCGTCGACGCGTTCACCAGCACCGCGGCGGCGTCAACCTCGGCCACGAAACGGTCGGCCGCCCGTAGGTCGCCGGTGACGATGGCCTCGGAATGACCCGAGCTGAACCGCGCGATGTGGTCGATGGCGGCCCCCAGGTCGGCCACCACGCCCACCGCCACCGTCGGTCCCAAGAACTCGGTGGCGAAGTCGGTCTCGGTGGCCACGGCGGCACCCGGGACGAGAGCCCGCACCCGCTCGTCTCCCCGCACCTCGACCCCGGCCGCCTCCAGCGAGGCCGCCATGCCGGGCAGGAAGGCCTCGGCCACCGCGGCGTGCACCAGGATCGTCTCGGCCGCGTTGCACACCCCGAACCGGTGGGTCTTGGCGTTCGCCACCACATCGAGGGCCATGGCCAGGTCGGCGCCGGCGTCCACGTAGACGTGGCAGTTGCCGGCGCCGTCGAGCACGTAGGGCACGGTGGCGTGCTCCAGCATCGAGGCGATCAGATCCGGCCCGCCGCGGGGGATGAGGCAGTCGATGAGGCCACGCAGGCGCATGAACTCCACCGCCGTCTCGTGCGAGGGGTCCTCCACCAGGGCCACCGCGTGGTCCGGCAGGCCGGCCTTGACGGCGGCCCGCCGCAAGACCGCCACCACGGCCCGGTTGGAGGCCAGGGCTGAACCCGACCCGCGCAAGAAGGCGGCATTGCCCGCCTTGAGGCACAACCCGGCGGCGTCGCTGGTCACGTTGGGCCGGTTCTCGTAGATGACGCCGACCACACCAAGGGGCACCCGCACCCGGGTCACCCGCAACCCGTTCGGGCGCACCCAGCCCTCGACCACCTCACCGACGGGATCGGCCAGCCCGGCCACGCCGCGCAATCCGGCCGCCATCGACCGCACCCGGTCCTCGCTCAGGCGGAGGCGGTCCTGGGCGGCGGCCGCCATGCCGCTGGCCTCGGCCCGCTCCAGGTCGCCCCGGTTGGCCTCGACCAGCTGATCCCACTCCTCATCGAGCAGGTCGGCGGCCACCAACAGCGCGTCGTTGCGCACGGCGACCGAGGAGCGGGCCACGGCCCGCGAGGCCTCCCGGACGTGGCGCGCCAGCTGCTCGAGGGCCGGTGAATGCACCGGGTCAGCGTACAAGCACCAGGTCGTCACGGTGCACGACCAGGTGCGACATGTCCTCGGGCAGCTGATCGGTGCGGCGGCCGGCCCACTCCGATGACCGGTCCGCCGCCAGGCGCACCAGGCCCTTGGCAAAGACGGTGCCCTCGGGTCCGGCGATCTCGACCGCGTCGTCGGGAACGAACGAGCCGGAGACCGAGACCACGCCGGCCGGTAGCAGCGAGCGGCCGCCCTCGGCCAGGGCCCGCTCGGCCCCGGCATCGACCACCAGGCGGCCCGAGGCCCCGAGCGCGAAGGCGATCCACAATTTGCGGGCGGGCAGACGGCCCGGGCGGGGGCGAAAGACCGTGCCCACGCCGGGATCGCGCGCCACGGCGGCCAGGACCACGCCGGGCCGGCCGGCGTCGGCGATGACCGTCTCGACCCCCGACCACGTCGCCATCTTCGCCGCGGCCAGCTTCGAGGCCATGCCCCCGCTGCCCATGGCGCTGCCCGGTCCCCCGGCCATGACCTCGAGCTGGTGGTCGATCTCGACCACTTCTTCGATCAGCGACGCCTCGGCGAACTCGCGGGGATCGGCCGTCAGCAAGCCGGGCGCGTCGGTCAGCAGCAGGAGCAGATCGGCGTGGACCAGGTGGGCCACCAGTGCGGCCAGCCGGTCGTTGTCCCCGAAGCGGATCTCCTCGTCGGCCACGGCGTCGTTCTCGTTGACCACGGGCACCACGCCGAGCGCGACGAGATGGCTCAAGGTGCCGCGGGCGTGGAGGTACTGGGTGCGGTGGCCGAAATCGAGCGGGGCCAGGAGCACCTGCCCGGCCAGGATCCCGTGGGGATCGAGGCCGTCCTGCCAGGTCCGCATGAGCCGGTGCTGGCCGACGGCGGAGACGGCCTGGAGCACCGACGGGTCGTTCGGCCGCTTCTCCCCCCGTCCGAGCGCGGTCCACCCCGCCGCGATGGCCCCCGAGGTGACCACCACCACCGTGTGCCCCTGCGACCGCACCGCCGCGATCTCGCCGGCCAAGCGGCCGATGGTCTCGGCCGTCACCGAGGACGACCCGAGCTTGAGCACGACGGTCTTCGCCGGGCAGCTGGCGGGCGCCGCTCATGCCCTGGCTCACTGCTCCCCCCAGGTAAAGGTCATGTTGCCCACCGTCACCTCGTCGCCGTCGCGCACGCCGGCCCGGGTCAGGGCTCGATCGACGCCGAGGCGCCGCAACCGCTTGACCGCCTCATCGAGCGCGCCGTCGTCGTTGAGGTCGGAGAAGGCCACCGCCCGCTCGGCCACCCGACCCAGCACCCGCCACACCCCGGGGGTGACCTTCTGCACCTGCACCCCCTCGGGCACCGGGCGGTGGATGACGATGGCGCCCGTGGCCTCGACCACCGTCGCCGCCCGCACGTCGTGCACCATGGCGGCCAGACGCTGCACCAGAGACTGCACGCCGGCACCGGTGGCCGACGACAGCAACATCTCGCAGGGGCCCCGCTCCCCGTCGACGCCGCGCGCCGCGCCGGGGGCGCGCAGGTCATCCTTGCTCCCGACGACCACCCGGGGACGCTCCAACAGCTCCGGCTGGTAGTCGCCGAGCTCGCCCAGCAGGATGCGCAATTGCTCGTCGGGGTCCTGCGCCGCCATCGGGTCCAGATCCAACAGCACCACCAGCACCCGCGCCCGCTCGATGTGGCGCAGGAAGCGGTGGCCCAGCCCCTTGCCCTCGGCCGCGCCCTCGACCAGTCCGGGTATGTCGGCCATCACGAACTCGGTGCCGTCCCGCACTCCCCCAACCCGCACCACGCCAAGATGCGGCTCGAGCGTCGTGAACGGATAATCGGCGATCTTCGGTTTGGCCGCCGAGACGGTGGCGATCAGGGTGGACTTGCCCGCGTTGGGGAACCCGACCAACGCCACGTCGGCCATGAGCTTGAGCTCCATGTCGAGCCAGCGCTCCTGACCCTTCTCCCCCTGTTCGGCAAAGGCGGGAGCCCGGCGCCGGTTGGAGAGGAAGCGGGCATTGCCCCGGCCACCCTGTCCACCCTCGGCGATGAGAAAACGATCGCCGTCGTTGGCCAGGTCGCACTGCACCGCCCCCCGGCTGTCCCGCACCACCGTGCCCACCGGAACGGGGACCGTGATGTCCTTGCCTCGCGCCCCGTGCTTCTTCTGGCCCTGCCCGTGCACGCCGTCGGTGGCCCGCCGGTGGGGATGGTCGCGAAACCCCAACAGGGACGACTGGTTGACCGAGGCGACCAGCCACACGTCGCCTCCGTGGCCGCCATCACCGCCGTCGGGACCGCCCCGGTCCACGTGGGCCTCGCGCCGCCACGACACGGCGCCCGCGCCCCCGTCACCGGCGCGCGCGTGCAGTTGAGCCTGGTCAACGAATCCGGACATGGGCGTGTCAGCCTACGAGCCAACGCGCCGGTGGGAGGACCGGGCCGCTAGACGCCGGCCAGTCGCCGGGCCCTCTGCCCCACCTCGAACCGGGCCCGCTGGCCGTCGATCTGCGTAGCTGGCACCCTCGGTCACCACCGCCACGCCCCCCACCCAGACGTCGGTCACCAGGTGCCCGGCGCCCGCCCAGACCAGGTGGCCCAGCAGCTCCGCCTGGTTGACCGCTGGGGTGAAGCGGGCGTCGTCGGTGTTCAGTCGGATGACGTCGGCGGCTCGGCCCACCTCGAGTGACCCCACCGGCAGCCTCAACGCCTCGGCGCCGCCCCGGGTGGCCAGGCGAAGGGCCTCGGCCGAACCCAACGCGCCGGGATCGGTCGCCGAGGCCCGGGCCAGGATGGCGGCCAGACGCATCTCGTCCCACAGGTGGAGGTCGTCGTTGGAGGCCGGACCGTCGGTGCCCAGCCCCACCCGGAGTCCATGCGCAAGCATGCGGGTCAGCTTGGCCACGCCGGCGCCCAACTTGCCGTTGGAGCCCGGACAGTGCGCCACCGCCACGTCGTGGGCGGCCATGACGTCCATCTCCTCCTCATCGAGCCAGACACAGTGCGCCGCCAGGACTCGCCCGTCGAACACGCCCTGCCGGGCCAGGTGGGCCGGCGCCCCGACGCCGTGACGCTCCTCGACCACCCGGCCCTCGGCCTCAGTCTCGGCCAGATGGATCTGGATCAGGGCGTCGCGCTGCTGCGCCTCCTTGGCCACCGCACGGAGACCCTCGGGCGGCAGGCTGTAGGCGGCATGGGGACCGAAACCCAGGTGCAGCCGGCCCGCCCGGCCGTCCATCTCGTCGAACAGGCGGCAGGCCTCGGCCAGTTGGAACTGCCACTCGCCTTCGGGACCGTGACCTGGCACGTCGAAGATCCCCGGCGTCAGCAGACAGCGGATCCCCGAATCCACGGCGGCCTCCGCCACGATGCCGGGGTGCCGGTACTGCTCGCAGGTAGTGGTCACGCCATTGCCCAGCAATTCGTCCGCCCCGAGCATCATCCCCCAGTAGACATCGTCGTCGGTGAGCCGGGCTTCACGGGGCCACACCGCCTCGTTGAGCCATCGCTCGAGGGGCAGGCCGTCCCCGGCGCTGCGCAACAGCGTCATCGGCGAGTGGCCGTGGCAGTTGACCAGGCCCGGCATGAGGAGCCCGCCCATGTCCCGTACCGTCGTGTCGGGCGCGGCCGGCGTCGCCGTCGGGTCCCCGACCCAGATGATCAGGCCGGCATCGAGTTCCACCGCTCCCGGCTGCCACACCGTGTCGTCGGCGTCGACGGTGAAGACCGCATCGGCTTGCAATCGCACGGTCACAGGTTCACCCGTTCACCGAGCCACGCCGGTGCGCCGCCACGCCGCCACTCGGTCGACCCTGTCAATCGGTCACGCCGCGCTGACGAAGAGGCGATCGGACAAGGCGGCCGGGAGGTGCAGCGAGCCCGGCTCGCCCTCCACCCGGACTTCGACCGTCCCCTCGCCGTCGCGGCCGTCGACCACCGCACAGGCCCCGGGGATGAACCCCCCGTGGTCGAGCAGGGCCAGGGAGCCCATGTTGAGCTCCACCTCTTCGCTGATGCGCAGCAGGCGCACCCGCTCCCCCGCGCCCACCTCCCCCAGTGGACGCGTCGGCGCCGCCGGGGCTGCCGAATGCGAACCGGGAATCGGGTTCCCATGCGGACAGGTGGCGGGGTCACCGAGCAACTCGACCAGCCGGGCCTCGACGTCGTCCGATATCACGTGCTCCCAACGACCGGCCTCCCGGTGCACCTTGTGCCACTCCAGCCCGATCACGTCGACCAGCAGCCGCTCGGCCAGTCGGTGTTTGCGCACCACCTTCTCGGCCAGGTCCCGCCCCCGCACGGTCAGGTCGAGGCGCCGTCCCTGCCGGGTGACGTACCCGTCGTCGGTGAGTCGCTCCAGCATCTCGGAGACGGAGGGAGCCGAGCGTCCCAACCGCTCGGCGATGCGAGCTTGAATGACCGGTACCCCTTCCTCGGCCAGCGAGAGCATCGTCTCGAGGTACTCCTCTACCGGCGGGTGGTACTCCGCCGGAGAGTGCACCGCCTCCGACCGAGACGGCGGCGCAGACTCAGACGCCGACCCAGACCCACGCTCAGCTTCAACCTCAGACCGAAACTCACTCGGCATGACAGTGCCCGCCTCCCGGCGATGAGGGCGGCACGTCGAGCGCCGGATTGCGGTCGAAGAAGCCGACGGGGATCAGCGAGAAGCCGGTGTACTCCACCGGCATCACGGGCCAGTCCTCGGGCCGGGGCAGGTGCGTGACTCCGAAGGAGTGCCACAGCACGATGTCGGTGTCGACGATCGCCCGGTCCCGGGCCGTCCACGCGGGCAGGCCCTCGCCCCCGTTGGACTGGTTGGGGTACTCGCCGGCCGCCCGGCGCTCTTCCTCGTCGAAGGGGGTCACCCAGAGGTTCTCGGCGGCGAACGCAGCCCGGCGCCCGACGCTCGATCCCGGATCAGCCAGCAGTGTCGGGGTCGAGGCCGGCAACAGCTTGTAGGCCGTGGGCTGGCCCACACCATTGGTCTTGGAGCGGTTGGCGATCTTCCAGATCCGGCTCCGGGACGGGTCGACCCGGCGACGGGCCGCCAGCTCGCTGTCCAACAGCGTCGCCGTCGGAGCGAAGGCATTGTTCCACGGGTTGTCCTCGCCGGGCGGCGAGGGCAGCGTGTCGACCTCGAACACCGAGTTATCCGGACCGTCGATCTCGATGTCGAGACGGACGTTGAACATGTGCTGGTGGTACGGCGCGGCCAGGCCCGGGGCGATCATGTTGGCGTGCGGTCCGGGGTCGTCGCCGTCGACACCCATGGTCGACATGATGCCCGACAGCTTGACTTCCAGCTGCACCGTCCCGTCCAGATAGAAGTACCAGTAGAAGCCGTACTCGTAATTGCCGACGGTGGCGATGGAGCTGATGACCAGTCGCCGGGAGCGGCGCACCTCGGTTCGCCCCGACGGCAGGTCGACGTGCTTCCAGAGGATGCCGTAGTCCTCCTCGTGCATGCAGATGGCGTTGGCCCGCGTCCGGGGCTTGCCGTGCTCGTCGGCGAACACGTCGTCGAAGTAGTGGATCTCACCGAGGCAGTCACAGCCGAGCGTCAACGAATTGGCCATGCGGCCGAGGCCCCACTCGCCCGCGTCGAAGGCGCTCTTCCAGGCGTGCATCGGGCCCGGGTGGCCGTAGGGGACCACCATCTCGCTCACCGAGGCGCGATAGATCAGCGGGCGGACGGCACCGCCGTCCTCGTAGCCGACCGTGTGGAGCACCAGCCCCTCGTGCGGGTCCATGCCGACCCGCATCGACCACTTCTGCCAGCGCACCAGGTTGCCCTCCACCGTGAAGCTCGGCCCCTCGGGCTGGGTGATGGTGATCGGGCGCAGGTCGGCGCGCAGCGGTCCGTTGTGTTCGGGGTAGTAACTCCCCCCTTGGGGCGGGAAGGGCACCACGCCGAGGTCGACCACCTCGAGCACCTCGCCCCGTCCCCCGTCCACGTAGGCCATGAGGCCTTCGAGAGGACGGGCGTAGCCGTTGTCGTCGGTCGAGTCGCGCAGGTAGGCCAGACAGCGGAAGATCCGCCGACCCTCCTCGTGGGCCACCCCGAAGGTGCCGGCCGGCCACGGGTCGATCTGGACCAGCGAGGTGTCCTCTATCCCCCGCCGGGCCAGCGCGGCGTTCCAGTCCGCGTGCTCGTGCAGCGCCACCAGGGTGGCCATGGCGTCTTCCATCTGCAGGCCCGGGCGGACGCCGGCCACCTCGCGCCAGAGGTCCACCTCGCCCCGGGTGACCGAGACGATGGCCTCGGTCACGTTGGCCTCGGGGCCCTGCAGCAGCTGCAGGCGGACCCGCCGGTCGACCGTCACGTCCTCGCCCCGGTCGAAGGCCCGCACCAGGTCCTTGGGGGGCTCGCACAAGCCGACGTAGGCGTAGCGGACGTCGGCGGCGGGGATGCTGGTGCGCCCGCTGTCGGCCACGATCTGGCGGGTCCGGGTGATCTCGTCTCCGGCCAGCGGGGCCAGCGGGTGCAGCGGGAGGTTGGTCATGTCGGCGTAATCCTAAGCGTCCGGTGGCGATGACCCCGTAGGGTGCCAGCATGACGGACTTGGGGGATCGCCCCCTCCGCACGGCCCGCGAGCTGGCCCGGCGCACGGGGGTCGAGCATCACGACGTGCTGGTCATCCTCGGGAGCGGCCTGGCCGGCACGGCTGCCTTGCTCGGCGGCTCCGGACCGTCACTGCCGCTGGCCACCCTGCCGTTCTTCCCCCGCTACACCGCCACCGGCCATCACGCCGAGGCCTGGTCGGTGCCCATAGGCGACAAGATGGTCCTCGTCTTCGGCGGCCGCGCCCACCTCTATGAAGGCCTCGACGTGGCCGATGTGGTCCATCCCCTGCGCACCGGGATCGCCGCTGGATGCTCCACCGTCCTCCTCACCGCCGCCGTCGGCGGCCTCCGCCAGGACCTGGCCACCGGTTCGGTGGTCACCGTGTCTGACCAGATCAACCTGACCGGGCGCTCCCCGCTGTTGGGGCCCCAGTTCACCGACATGGTGGACGCCTACGCCCCCGAGCTGCGTGCGCTGGCCCGGGCCACTCCCGGTGTCCCCACCCCGGGCGAGGGCGTGTACGCCCAGGTCCTGGGGCCGCAATTCGAGACGGCGGCCGAGGTGGCCATGTTGCGCCAGCTGGGGGCGGACGTGGTGGGCATGTCCATGGCCATCGAGACCATTGCCGCCCGGCACGCCGGGGCCGCCGTCCTGGGCCTGGCCGTGGTGACCAACGCGGCGGCGGGCACCTCGACCGACATCGCCCAGGTGGCCGCGGAGGCCGTACCCACCGTAGCCACCATGGTCCGTCACGTCGTAGGGTCGCTCATATGACCTCAGCGCCAACCGGCATCGACCACGTCGCCCTCAACGTCCTCGACGTACCGGCGGCCCTCGTCTTCTACACCGATGTCCTGGGGCTGACCCAGCGCGACGATCGCCCCGACTTCGGCATCGCCGGGGCCTGGCTCAACGCCGGCGACCAGCAGGTCCATCTCATCGAACTCCCGCCGCCCAATGGCATGGGCCAACACTTTGCCCTCCTCTACGAGGACATCGGCGCGGTGGTCGAGAGGCTGCGGGCCCAGGGCATCACCGTCAGTGACCCGGCCGCGAGCAGCCCGGGCCGACGGCAGGCCTTCCTGAACGATCCGTGGGGCAATTCCATCGAACTACACGAGCGCGACCCGAGCAGAGCCACGTAGCCGAGCGCCGTAGGGCGGGCCGGCCCGTCAGACGCCGGTCACGACGTCGACGTGCTTGCGGCCGCGGCGAGCGCCGAACTTGACCACGCCGTCGGCCGTGGCGAACAGCGTGTCGTCGCCACCCCGGCCCACGTTCGCACCGGGATAGAACTTGGTGCCCCGCTGGCGCACGATGATGGAGCCGGCGGTCACCGCCGTGCCGTCGAATTCCTTGACCCCCAGGCGCTGGGCCCTCGAATCGCGACCGTTGCGGGTCGAACCGCCACCCTTCGTCTTTGACATATCGGCTCCCTAACGCCCTCAGCCGGCGGCCGTGATGGCGGTGATCTCCAGCGTGGCGTAGTGCTGGCGGTGACCCCACCGGCGACGCTGGTTGGACTTGTTCTTGTAGGTCATGGCGTTGA
This sequence comes from uncultured Acidimicrobiaceae bacterium, assembly GCA_963821755.1. Taxonomy (GTDB): domain Bacteria; phylum Actinomycetota; class Acidimicrobiia; order Acidimicrobiales; family RAAP-2; genus Bog-473. The sequence goes on along the minus strand of CAWGEX010000003.1, from coordinate 45,416 downwards.
TCTTGGGGCCCTTCTCCTCGCCCACCACCTTGGCCGTGACCGAGGCGCCGGACAGCTGGGCCGGCGTGGCCAGCACGGTGGCCCCGTCCACCACGAGAACCGGCTCCAGGGAGATCTCGGTGCCGACGGGCTGGCCCAGCAGCTCGACGCGCAGACGCTGGCCCTCGGCTACCCGCTCCTGCTTTCCACCCGACTTGATGACCGCATACATAAGCAGGTGATACTAGCGCAGCACGCTGTCGTCCAGCGTCACGCCCCGCCCGTTGCAGACGGCGCACTCGGTGGACAGGGTCTCCAAGAGGCCTTCTGAGATGCGCTTGCGCGTCATCTCGACCAGGCCGAGCTCGGAGATGTCGAAGACCTGGGTCCGGGTCTTGTCCCGGGCCAGGGCGTTGCGCAGGGCCGAGGCCACCTTGTCCCGGTTCTCCCGGATCTCCATGTCGATGAAGTCGATCACGATGATCCCGCCGATGTCGCGCAGACGCAGCTGGCGCGCCACTTCCTCCGCCGCCTCCAGGTTGTTGCGGTAGACCGTCTCCTCGAGGTTGGTCTTGCCCACGTTCTTGCCGGTGTTCACGTCGATCACCGTCAACGCCTCGGTCCGCTCGATGATGAGCGAGCCGCCCGAGGGCAACCACACCTTGCGGTCGAGTGCCTTGTGCAGCTGCTCGTGCACGTGGTAGCGCTCGAAGATGGGCAGGCCCTCCACGGCCGGGTCGTAGTACTCCACCCGGTCGGAGAGCTCGGGGCTCACGGCCTGGACGTAGTCCCGCACCTGCTCGAAGAGCGCCCGGTCGTCAATGACCACGCCCCGGTACTCGGCGTTGAGCTCCTCGCGCAGGATCCGCACCGAGAGCTCGGGCTCCCGGTAGAGCAGGCCGGGGGCATCGGACAGCTTGGAGGCCGCCTCGATGCTGTCCCACTGCTCCAGGAGGGTGGTGATGTCGCGCTGGAGCTCGTCGGCCGAGGCTCCTTCGGCCGCCGTGCGCACGATCAGGCCGTGCCCCGCCGGCTTGACCTCGTCGATGATGCGGCGCAGGCGGCGGCGCTCGTTGTCGCCCAGGCGCTTGGAGATTCCGAAGGCGGAGCTGTTGGGCACCAGCACGGCGAAGCGCCCGGGCAGGGACACCTCCTGGGTCAGCCGGGCGCCCTTGGCCCCGATGGGGTTCTTGGTCACCTGGCACAAGATGGTCTGACCGGCCTTGAGCACGTCCTCGATCCGGGGCTGGGCTCCCTTGGGGCTCCCCCCTTCGATGTCGTCCCGGTCATAGCGCACGTCGCCCCGGTACAGGACGGCGTTCTTGGGGATGCCGATATCGACGAAGGCCGCCTCCATCCCGGGCAGGACGTTCTGCACCCGGCCCCGGTAGACGTTGCCGTCGATCTGGTTGGTGTCGTCCGAAGCTCGCGACACGTAGTGCTCGACCAGCGAGCGGCCTTCCAACATGGCGATCTGGGTCATCCCGGGCGCGACGTGGACACAGACCAGGTAGCGCCCGACCTGCTTGCCCTTGGTGCGTTCCCGGCCCGAACGCCGGCGGCTCCGGCTGCGGCGACCGCCCGGGGCAGCGTCCCCGTCTCCATTGACCTCGGGACCGCCCGGGGCGTCGGTCCGGGCCGGGTCCACTGGCACGGTTGCCCCACCGGCTTGAGCCGGATCGACTGCTGGCCTCTGGGGTGACCTGGGCGCGACCGGCGCCACGACGGCCGCCGGGGCGGCCGCGGGCACCGGGGGCGCAGGACGGGTGTCCCCGATCCGCGGCCTCCTCGATTGGGTCCCGGCTGGGTCGCGCGGGACCGCCGGTGAGCTAGTGCCCCCCGGGACCTCCGGTACTGGACCCTCGTGGGTCTGGCTGACATCCGACTCGGACATGAGGGAAAGCCCTCCTTGCGTCGTTCATGAGGCACGCTCTGCGGCGTGTTCCACGACGAGGTCGGTTCTGAGCTCGCTTACCGAAAGCGGCTCGAACCGTGCTCCGTCGCGCTCGATCCATTGATGCGTTCTACAAGCCCGCGCCAGCACCACATCGGTGCCGAACGCTGAAACCAGGTCACTCGGTCGAACGCTGCGCGGATGCGTAGCTAATTCGGCCCGAAAGCGGCCCATTTGGTGTTCCCCCTGCTCAAAGGTGTCATCGCCCGTGAGCGCAAGCGACAATATGGCTGGTCGGATGTCGTCTTCGGTCTGACGACCCTTCCGCTCCCGTTGGACCGTGAGGCTGGGAGCAGCGAGCGCACGCTCGATCCGCCCTTCCAACTCCTCACCGATCACTCCGAGCACCTCCAGCTCCCAAGTACACGATGCTACCTCTTGTTGCAGCGAACCCTCCGCCATGCCGACGGGCGCCGCCGCCTGCACCGCCATGCCCTCGGGGAGCAATTCCGTGAGGAGACCCGGCAGCTCGGAGAGAGGGCCGTCCCCGGGCGGGCCTCCTCCAGCCGGGCATCGAGGTACTCGCCCCGGGACTCGCACCCGGTCGGGAGGGCCAGGCCGAAGCTCAGGAGGGGGTGGGGATTGAAGCCCTGGGAAAGGGCGACCGGCAATCGGCTCCGTCGCAACGCCCGTTCCCACATGCGGGCCACATCACGGTGGCTGGTGAAACGGATCTTCCCGGCCTTGGAGAACCGGAAGCGGACCCGGCGCGGCGCCGGCTCGTCCACTCGACTCACCGTGCTCGGCTCGTTGTGGTCACGCGGCGTGGTCACGTGCACCGTGCTCACCTCACCGGGCGCCGGCCGAGGAGACCAGCCGCACCGGGATCCGGCCTCCCGCCGCCAGGTCCTGCCCCGTGCCCTGACTCCCCCCGGCGGGCGGGACGGGTGAGGCCACCACATGCTCGAGGCCGAACTCGGTGCAGGCCCCGCAGTCGTAGCACGGCGTCCACCGGCAGTCCTCGACCCCGGCCTCGGCCAGCGCGTCCTGCCAGTCGGTCCAGAGGAAATCCCGGTGCAGCCCGGCGGAGATGTGGTCCCAGGGCAGAGGCTCGTGCTGGTCGCGATGGCGGTGGGCCACCTCGTCCAGGCTCAGGCCCTCGGCGGCCAGGGCGTCCTCCCACAGCGCCAGGTCGAAGCGCTCCGACCACTCCTGGAACGTGCCACCCGCTCGCCACACCCGCTCGATGACCGCGCCCATCCGGCGGTCGCCCCGGCTCATGGCTCCCTCGGCGGCCGACGCCGCGGGGTCGTGCCAGCGGATGGTGAGGCCTCTGGTGGTCCGGGCGTGCTCGCGCAACAGGTTGACCTTGCGCTGCAACTCGGCGGCGGTGTCCTGGCCGAACCACTGGAAGGGCGTGTGGGGCTTGGGGACGAATCCCCCCACCGACGCGGTGACGGTGACCGACTTCTGGTGCCGCCGGCCGATCTCCACGCAGTGGCCGCCGAGTTCGGCGATGCCGATGACGTCCTCGTCCCGCTCGGTGGGCAGCCCGATGAGGAAATACAGCTTGACCCGTCGCCACCCCTGGCTGAACGCGGCATCGACCGCGCTGTAGAGATCCTCCTCGGTGATCAACTTGTTGATCACCTGGCGCATACGCCACGTCCCACCTTCGGGCGCGAAGGTCAGGCCGGTACGGCGCACCTTTTGAATCTGCGCCGCGGTGGCCACGGTGAAGGCGTCGACCCGGAGCGAAGGCAGGCTGACCGAGACCCGCCCTTCGTGCACCGGGTCGTCGATGATGTCGCGCACGGTGTCCTCGATGCCGGAGAAATCAGCCGTCGAGAGCGACGTGAGGGTGACCTCGTCGTGGCCGCTCCAGGCCAGCCCTCGGCTCACCATCTCCTTGACCTGCTCGGCCGGCCGCTCGCGCACGGGGCGGGTGATCATGCCCGCTTGGCAGAAACGACAGCCGCGCGTGCAGCCCCGGAAGACCTCGACGTTGAGGCGGTCGTGCACCACTTCGGTCAACGGCACCAGCGGGTGCGCCGGGTAGGGCCAGTCGGCCAGGTCGGTCACCGTGCGCTTGGACACCTCGGCCGGCACGCCAGGCCGGGCCGGCACGGTCGACACCAGACGGCCGTCCGCATAACTCGAACGGTAGAGAGCGGGGACGTAGACCCCGTCGACGGCGGCCAGGGCCAGCCACAACTCACTGCGCACCCGCTCGGCCGCCGGTCGGGCCAGCCACGCCCCCACCGTTTCATTGATCTCACCCGCCACCTCCTCGCCGTCCCCCATGACGAAGGCGTCGACGAAGTCGGCCAGCGGCTCGGGATTGAAGGCGCAGTGCCCCCCGGCGATCACCAGCGGATCCCCCGCGCCCCGGTCGCCGACGTGCAGCGGCACCTCGGCCAGGTCGATCAGGTTCACGACATTGGTGTAGACGAGCTCGGCCGAGAGGTTGAAGGCCATGATGTCGAAGGCCCGGGCCGGGAGGTGCTGCTCCACGCTGAACAGCGGCACCCCGGCGGCGCGCATGGCGGCTTCCATGTCGACCCAGGGGGCGTAGGAGCGCTCGGCCACGGCGTCGGGCCGCTCGTTGAGGATCTCGTAGAGGATCTGCAGCCCCTGATTGGGCAACCCGATCTCGTAGGTGTCGGGGTAGAGCAGCAGCCAGGCCACCCGGCCCGGGCCGTGCTCGGGGTACTGGGCGCCCTGCTCGCCCCCGATGTAGCGAGCGGGCTTGGACACGCCCAACAGCAGTCGCTCAATCTGGGGCCAGAGGGATTCCATGTGTGCCCAACCCTACGGGACGGCTACCCGCCCGGTGACGGGTTCGCCCCGGGGGTGCCCGTGGTCGTGGTGACCGCCGTGGTCGGAGTCGTGGTGGCCGGAGTCGTCGGGGCCGTCGTGGTGGTGGAGGTCGTCGGCGTGGACGCCGGCGGATTCGGCGCCGCCGCCTTCAACTTGGGGGGATTGGTGCCGGTGGGGAGCTTCACCGCTCCGATCGGATTGGTCAGCAGGTAGTTGAAGACGTTTCTGACCAACGGCGCCGCCGCATTGGCCCCGTACCCGCCCTGCCCGATGACGGCCAGCACGAGATAGGTCGGCGTGGGCTGGGGCCCGAAGGCCACGAACCAGCTGGTCGGCTCGCCGGCGGCACCCGACGCTCCCGGCGTGGTCGCCGTTCCCGTCTTGCCGGCCAGCACGAAGTTGGAGGGGAAGCCCGTGAAGTCGCCGCTGGCCGTCCCGCCGGTGATCACGCCTTCGAGCCCCTGCAGGATGGGCTGGTAGACCGAAGGCGGCAGGCTGACATGCCCGGTGACCACCGGAGTGAACTGTTGCACCACCTTGCCGGTGACCGGATCGACGATGGCCGACGCCACCTGGGGCTGGTAGCGGGTGCCCCCGTTGGCGAAGGTGGCATAGGCCACCGCCTGCTCAATGGGCGTGACGACGGTCCCACCCTGGCCGAAGGCCATCTCGATGTTGTCGCCGGTGTTCCAGTTCGGGGTGTTGGGGAAGCCCTGGGGGTCCTGGGCGTGCAGCTTCTGTTCCACCGAGAGGCTGTCGATGCGTCCCTGTACCTCGTTGGGCAGATCGATCCCGGTGATGTCCCCCTCGCCGTACTGGTTCCCGACGTTCTGGATGGCATCGGTGCCGTATTTGGCCCGGCCCTGCCAGAAGAGGTCGCCCAGCTGGTAGAAGTAGGCGTCGCTCGAGACCGACAGGGCCTGGGGGAGGTTGACGCTGCCGGCGCCGCTGTCCTGGTCGTCGTGGAAGGTGCAGCCGGCGCCGGCGCCGCCGGTGCAGCCGGGCACGGTGTACGAGCCGGTGTCGGAGAAGTACTGGTTCGGGTCGTAGACACCGTCCTGCAGGTCGGCCGTGGCCGTGATCAGCTTGAAGGTCGAGCCCGGGATGAACAGACCCTGAATGGCGTTGTTGTTCTCGGCCCCGCTGGCCTGGAGCGCGTTGTAGTTGGCCGATGAGATGCCCCCCACCCACTCGTTGAGGTCGTAGGAGGGGTTGGAGGCCATGGCCAGTATCTGCCCGTTCTGCGGGTTCATCACGATCACCGCGCCGTCCTTGGCCGGCGGGTAGATGTTGCCGTTCAGCTTGTCCGGGGTCTGGCGGTCCGACGTGATCTGATTGGCCAGATCCGCCTCGACCGCCTGCTGCAGCCCGGTGTCGATGTTGAGCACCACCGTGTCGCCCGTCTGCGGGGCGGTGCTCGACAGCGTGCCGGCCACGTTGCCCGACGCGTCCACCTCGAGCGCCTGGCGCCCGTTGACCCCGCGCAGGTAGGTCTCGTACTGCGCCTCGATGCCCGATATCCCCACCTGGCTGCCGTGGGCGTACCCGGCGTTCTTGTGCGCATTGAGAAAGGTGCTGGTGATTTCGCCGAGATAGCCCAAGACATGGGCCGCCGTGTTCCCGCCCTGCGGGTACGTGCGCGTGGTGACCGGCTCCACCGAGACACCCGGGTAGTCGGACTGGTGGACCTGGAGGTACTGCACCGTGGCGGCCGGTATCCCCGTGGCCAAAGGTATGGGCTCGTAGGGACCGTACTGGTCGTTGTTCACGGTCGTCTGCACCTGTTGTGGTGTTTTCCCGATCAAGGCGGCCACCTTGGCGACGACCGAGGGGTTCTGCGCGGCCGAGACCCGCGACAGGAGGATCTCCTCCTGGGGCTGGCCGCCGGCCAGGACGGTGTTGTTGCGGTCGACGATCTGGCCGCGGGACGGTGACACCGCGACGACCCGGACCTGGTTGCGGGTGACCTGGGCCGCGTAGGTCTTGGCGTCGATCACCTGCAAGGTCCACAGGCGGACCACGAGGACGCCGAAGAGCACGAGCACGGCGATCCCGACGACGCGGAGTCGGAGATTGGGACGGGAGGTCTCCTCCTCGGGCGAACCGACCAGCCCGGCGACACTCGGGCCCCGGCGGGGCCGCATTCGCGGCTGTCGTTCCCGCGAGCGCTTCGTCCCTCGGCGAGCTTGTCGGGGTGGCTTGGGATAGCGCCGATCGCCCCGGATGGGATGGCGGAGCGAACGCCTCACCATGGTCGGCTCCTGGTGCTGTGCGCCGAGACCAATGACCGGGAAGTCCCGTCGGGGAACAGGGCCCATCGCATCGCCCAGCTGACCGGGATCACGAGCAGGGCGCTCGAGACGGCGACGACCGCGACGAGGGCGGTGAAATCGATCTGCACCATCTGCCGCTGTCCGAAGATTCCACCGAGCACGGCGAACAGCATGTCCGCTGCGACGCTCCCAATGACCGCGGCCACCGGCAACAACCAGGTGGCCTCCCGGTCCACCGCCTTGGTGGCCGACCCGACGGCGTAGCCCAGGATGCACCCCACCAGGGCGGATAGGCCGAATGGCGTCGGCAGGATCAGGTCAAAGGCCAACCCGGCCCAGAAGCCGGCAATGGCTCCCGTCTCGGGCCCATCGAGGATGGCCGCCGTGATGGGCACCAGCCAGAGCAGGTCCGGATGCACGCCACGGATACGGATGGAGAGCATGAGCGTCGACTGGATGACGAGCAGGACCAAGGTGACCAGCGCCAATCGGAGGAGGGCCCGCCCGCTCATGGCGTCGGCTCCCACTGCACGACGTCGACGTAGGCCAGCGGACGGCTGAGATCGGCCTCCGGCGCCACGGTGATCGTCTCTTGGACCGCGCCGGGAGTGGTGTGGAAGGCCACGATCCGGGCCACCGGGATGCCGGGCGGGTAGGCCGACGCATCGAGGCCACTGGTGAACATGACCTCGCCCTTGTGCACCGGCGTCCGGGGCGTCACCTGGTCCAACGTCATGGTGGCGTCGGTCCCTTGGCCGTCGACGGTACCGGTCACCACTCCGTCGGCCGAGGTCACGCCCACCCTCGACTGCCCGTCGTTGACCAGTTGCACCACTGCGCTGTTGTGAAACGACTGGATCACCAGCCCGGCCAGCCCACCGGCGGCCACGACCGGCATGCCGACGTCGACCCCGGCCCCTCTCCCCTTGTTGATGGTGACGGTGGAGGTGAAGTTCGAACTGTTCTGATCCACCGCCTGGGCCGTCACGGTGGGGAGCGATTGCAGATACGGGAGGTGCTCGAGCGCGGCCAGATTGCGCAACTGGGCGTTTTCGAAGCCCTTCTCGGTTTGCTCCGCCCTGAGCCGTCCGATCGTGGCCTGCAACTTCTCGTTTTCGGTCTGCAACGTGCCGTAGTGGAGCGAGCCGGCGAAGAAGTTACCGATGGGGCTCAAGATATCGACCACTGCGCCGCGCAGCGGCGAGAAGATGGAATTGGCGACCGACTTCACTCCCGAAGTGAGGCTGTGGGTGCGGCCGTTGAGGTCGATCGAGATGATGGTGAGAGAGGCGACGACCAGCACGATCACAGTCAGCGTGCGGCGCGACCGCCGGGACCTCGGCACCCAGGGCAGACCGGACGATCCGTCAGCGCGAGGAGGTGGTGATCAGCACCCGCTTGAGCGCTTCGAACTCTTCCAGGCACTGCCCACTGCCGATGGCCACGCAATTGAGCGGGTCGCGGGCGATGACGATCGGCATTCCAGTCTCATGCTGTAGGCGAGCCTGCAGCCCATGCAGCAAGGCTCCCCCGCCGGTCACGACGATGCCCTGCTCCATGATGTCGGCCGCCAATTCGGGCGGTGTGCGATCCAAGGTGACCTTGATGGCGTCGACAATGGCGGTGACGGGCTCCTCGATGGCCCGACGCACCTCCTCGGTGGACACCACGATGGTCTTGGGCAGTCCACTCACCAGGTCACGACCGCGGATCTCGGCGTGCAATTCCTGCTCCAACGCGTAGGCCGACCCGAGGGTGATCTTGATCTCCTCCGCCGTGCGCTCACCGAGCGCCAGACTGAATTCCTTCTTGACGAAGGAGACGATCGCCTCGTCCAACTCGTCGCCACCGATACGGACCGACTGGCTCGTCACGATGCCACCCAGAGAGATGACGGCGACTTCGGTCGTCCCGCCGCCGATGTCGACCACCATGTTCCCGGTGGGCTCGTGCACCGGGAGACCGGCGCCGATGGCCGCGGCCATCGGCTCTTCGATGATGTAGGCCCGCCGGGCCCCCGCGTATTCCGCCGCCTCCATGACGGCTCGGCGCTCAACCCCGGTGATGCCCGAAGGCACGCAGATGACCATGCGCGGCTTGGCGAAGCGGCGCTGGTGCACGCGGTGGATGAAGTAGCGCAACATCTTCTCGCAGATCTCGAAGTCGGCGATGACGCCATCTTTGAGCGGGCGGATGGCCTGGATGTTCGACGGCGTACGACCGATCATCCGTTTGGCCTCGGCGCCGACCGCCAGCGGGCGCCCATCCTTCACGTCGACCGCCACCACAGAGGGCTCGTTCAAGACGATGCCACGACCTCGGACATAGACCAGCGTGTTGGCGGTGCCCAGGTCGACTGCCATGTCGCGACCCAGAAGTGATAGGCGATTGTCGGGCATAGAGTCTTTCTCCCGATGGATGCGGGACGAGCACCGGACGGGACCGGTGCCTGTTGATGACGCCCCAGGCTACGGGACAACACGTGCCACCACAAGGCAGGCGCCCCCGCAGGCGCCTCTGAACAGGGGTTCAGGCCCGCGTGGTCGATGCGAATCGGACGGGCTGAAGCGATTCGGCCGGGTCGGGCCGATCGAGCACGCCGCAACACCGCGGCCTCATCGACTCGCCCACCGTTCAAGGACACGGCCGGAATATCTCGCGGCTTTCAAAGGATTTAAGTCTGTGGGTCTGGCGGAATCAACCGGACAGTCGTGACCGAATCGATGGGGCTGTACCAATCAGCGAAGACGTCAGGGGCTCTCACCATGGTCAACCGAGTTCCCGCGCGTTCGAATCAGGCAAGTATCTCCCCCTCGATCGGGTGCGCGCTTGAGCCGCGGTGCGATCCGCAATTCCGTTACGACGGAGACGCTCAGCCCGTAGCGACGCTGCCTCTCAGGGAGCGACGTCGTGTCATCGCCCGTTGACGCGGCACGCACTCGCGACTCTTCGACCATCAGCCGGGCGGATCACTCTCCCGACGCTGGCGGTCGAATCGATAGAGGATCGGGAGGAGTTGTAGATCCTTGGGCCGTCCAGCCGCTTCCTTGGAACGGATGACGTCGCTCAGGTCGGCGACCATGACGTCAATGGCGTCGACCCTCATTCTGTGAGCTCTCACTGCGAGCTCTGCGTATCCACCCGCAATACCGCTCGGCACAAACGAGATATCGAACTCACCGTATGGACAGATCAGATTCCACACCGACGCCGCGGCAAGCGACCGGCCATCATGATCGAAGGGAAGTTCCTCGTCGACGGCATCGGTGCGAATGCGAGCCCCGAGCTCCTTGAGCGCCGTCGAGAGTCGGGTGAGATTCTTGACCGACGAGTCCGGCGTCAGATCGATGTCCCGGGTAGCGGGAATTGGAGCGCGCTGCGCGATCGCCGCGAACGCGCCGATCACGATGAACCTCACGCCATGATGGTTCAGGACATCCACGATGGCCGCGGCATTGAGCGACTGCGTCACCGGGAGACGTCACTCCCCACTCCCGACCTCCACCGGTTCTGCGTGTCGCCATGCCTCGATCTGTCGATCCCTGCGTCGGCGCTCTTTTGGACCGCGCCTCGAATCGAGCTCGGCGAGCACCTCGTCATGCGGATCGCTCGGAACGAGGTGCATGCTCAGATCGAATCCGGCGGCCTTCACGAGTCGCATCAGCGTAGGGAGGGTCGGCTGCCGGCGGGATCGCTCGTACGCCGAGATCATCGTGGCCGGCACGCCCGCCCGTTCGCTGAGCTGTCCCTGGCTGAGGCCACTCTTGATCCTCGCCAACTGCAAGAGGGCTGCCGCCGGCGAGGGGGTATCAAACGATTGTGCCATAACACGATTGTATCAGTTCACGGAAGTCTCCATCCGTGCGGTCAACCACCGAAATGGATGGCCGTCCAGTGCGGTCGGTCGCTCCGACCACGGAACAGCGTGCCGATCACGCGCTCACGGCCTGGAACTCCCCACGCCCCCGTGCTCAGGGTTGCTCGGAGTTGTTCAGGGTTGCTCAGGGGCGAGGGAGCTGAGGGAAGAAGAGCGCGATCTCCCGGGCGGCCGATTCGGGCGAGTCGGATCCGTGGACGAGGTTCTCGGTCGTCAGGAGACCGAAATCGCCCCGGATGGTGCCCGGTGCCGCCTCCGAGGGATTGGTGACACCCATCATCAGCCGCACCACGGCGAAGGTGTCGTCGTTCGGCCCCTCGACCACCATGATCATCGAGGGTGACCGCGAGATGAACGCCACCAGGTCACCGAAGAACGGCCGCTCGGCGTGCTCGGCGTAGTGCGTCCCGGCCAGCTCGGCCGTGATGGTCCGCATTTCGGCGGCCACCAGGTGCAGGCCCTTGCGCTCCAGGCGGCTGACGATCTCTCCGACCAGGCCCCGCTCGACGCCGTCCGGCTTCACAATGACAAGGGTGCGATCCACGAGCGGTGCACAGTAGCAGCACCGTCCAAAACCGGAGTGCAGCCCCGGCGGACATCCGGGGTCAGCCCCCGGCGTCCTCCCAGCGCACGGCTTCGGAGAGGATTTCCGCCCGGGCATCGCCGACCACATAGAGCGATCCGGCCACCACGACCAGCCCGTCCGCATCCACCATGCCTCGGGCCAGCGCCAGCGCGGCGCGGACATTGGGCTCCACGTGCGCCGTCAGCCCGAGCGAGCGCGCCGCCAGGGCCACGTCCTCGGCCGGAATGGCCCGCGACGAGTCGGGGGCGCACGCCACCACCGTCGAGACGCCGGCCGGAACCAGCGCGGCCAGCATGGCCGTGGGATCCCGGCCCGAGAGCATGCCCACCACCGCCACCGTGTCCCCGTAGAGCGAGAACTCCTCGGACAACGAGGCCCCGAGCGCCGCCATGCCGGCCACGTTGTGCGCGCCGTCGACCAGCAGGAGGGGGTGACGTCCCAGCACCTCGAGTCGTCCGGGCACCCGCACTGCCGCGAAGGCGGCCTCGACCACATCGGGGTCGAGCGGGCGGCCGAAGAACGCTTCGACCGCGGCCAGCGCGCAGGCGGCGTTCTGACCCTGGTGCGCCCCGTGCAGGGGCACCAGCACATCGGGGTAGCGGCCACCGGGCGTGGTCAACGTGACCAGGCGCCCACCCACGGCCACGTCGTTGAACTCACAGCCGAAGTCCCGGCCGGCCACCCAGACCGACGCCGCGCCGACGCTCGACGCGTGGGCCTCCACGATGGACACGAGGTCCGCCGGAGCCATCCCGACCACGACGTGGCTCCCGGCCTCGATGATCCCGGACTTGTCCTCGGCGATGCCCTCCAGCGTCGGTCCCAGCACGTCGGTGTGGTCGTAGCTGAAGTTGGTCAGGACGGCCACGTCACCGTGCACCACGTTGGTGCAGTCCCACGTCCCGCCCAATCCCACCTCGATCACCATGGCGTCGACCGCCTCGGCCGCGAACCACGAGAGGGCCGCCGCCGTCAACAATTCGAATCGCGTCGGGCGATCGCCGATCAGCACCTCCAGCGAGGCCAGCTCGGCCAGGACCTCGAGGAACGATTCGTCGTCGATGGGCTCCGCGTTGCGGGCCAGCCGCTCGGAGACCCGGTGCAGGTTGGGGCTGGTGAAGGTCCCCACGCTCAGCCCCTGTGCCATCAGCAGCGCGGTCACCATGGCCGAGGTCGAACCCTTGCCGTTGGTCCCGGTGACGTGCACCGAGGGGATGGACTCCTGGGGGTCACCCAGCACCGCCATCAACGCCTGCATGCGCTCCAAGGTGGGGAGGGCGCGACGCGAGGGCATGCTCGACTCGAAGTCGATGTGACTGTCCAACCAGGCCACGGCATCGGCCAGCGTGGTGAAGCGACGGGAGGCGGCATCGAGGTCAGTGGGCACTACGGCGGCTCCGGCGGGAACGGTTCAGGACGGTTTCGGTACGGGTGGCAGGACGGGCGAGCGACGATTCAACGATTCAGCGGCCGGTCAGCGACGGATCAGGAGGCGGCGCGGCGGGTGCGCGACTTGGCGGCCGGGGTCCCCCCGACCGGGACCAGCGTGGGGGCCACCCGGTCCAGCACCACCGCCCGATCGACCACGCACTTCTGCACGTCGGTGCGACTGGGGAGGTCGTACATCACTTCCAAGAGGACCTCTTCGAGGATGGCGCGCAGGCCCCGGGCCCCGGTGCCCCGCAGCAGGGCCTGCTCGGCCACCGCTTCGAGCGCATCGGGCGTGAACTCCAGCTCGACGTTGTCGAGCGCGAAGACCCGCTCGTACTGGCGGGTCAGGGCGTTCTTGGGCTCGATCAGGATCTGCACCAGCGCGTCCTTGAACAACGGCGAGACGGCGCTGACCACGGGCAGACGTCCGATGAACTCGGGGATCAACCCGAACTTGATGAGGTCCTCGGGCAGCACGTGCCGCAGGACCTCGCCGTCGTCCCGGTCGCGCTGTTGCACCTCGGCCCGGAAGCCGATGCCCCGCTTGCCGATCCGCCCTTCGATCAACTTGTCCAGGCCGGCGAAGGCCCCACCGCAGATGAACAGGATGTTGGTGGTGTCGATCTGGATGAATTCCTGGTGCGGGTGCTTGCGGCCGCCCTGCGGGGGCACCGACGCCGTCGTCCCCTCGAGGATCTTCAACAGCGCCTGCTGCACCCCCTCGCCCGACACGTCGCGGGTGATGGAGGGGTTCTCGCTCTTGCGGGCGATCTTGTCGATCTCGTCGATGTAGATGATGCCCGTCTCGGCGCGCTTGACGTCGTAGTCCGCCGCCTGGATCAGCTTCAACAGAATGTTCTCGACGTCCTCGCCGACGTACCCGGCCTCGGTCAGGGCGGTGGCGTCGGCAATGGCGAACGGCACGTTGAGCATGCGGGCCAGGGTCTGGGCCAGCAGCGTCTTGCCGCACCCGGTCGGGCCCAACAACAAGATGTTCGACTTGGCCAGCTCGACCCCGTCGTCCTGCACCGGGCCGGCCTGCACCCGCTTGTAGTGGTTGTACACGGCCACCGACAGGATCTTCTTCGCATACTCCTGGCCGACCACGTAGTCGTTCAGGAACGAGAAGATCTCCTTCGGCTTGGGCAGGTCCTCGAAGTTGAGCTCGGTGGTCTCGTCTCGCTCCTCCGCGATGATGTCGTTGCAGAGGTCGATGCACTCGTCGCAGATGTAGACGCCCGGCCCGGCGATCAGCTTCTTGACCTGCTTCTGCGTCTTGCCGCAGAAGCTGCACTTGACCAGGTCGCCACCCTCACCGAACTTCGCCACCCGTACCCCTCTCCCCGACCGATCTCGCCGTTGCCGTTGCCGTTACGTGCTCAGCGGCCTATGCCGCGCCGATGGCTTCGAGCGCGGCCAGCGAGCGAGCCGTGATGACCTCGTCGATGATGCCGTAGGTCACGGCCTCTTCGGCCGTCATGATGAAGTCACGATCGGTGTCCTTGGCCACCTTCTCCTGCGTCTGGCCGGTGTCCTCGGCCAGCAGCCCGGTCAACAGATCGCGCATGCGCAGGATCTCTTTCGCCTGCAGCTCGATGTCGCTGGCCTGACCCTCGACACCACCCCACGGTTGGTGCAGGAGGATGCGGGCGTGGGGCAGGGCGAAGCGCTTGCCGTTCGCCCCGGCCGCCAGCAGGACGGCCGCCGCCGACGCCGCCTGCCCGAAGCAGAACGTGGACACGTCGGCCTTGACGAACTTGAGCGTGTCGTAGATGGCGAAGAGCGCCGTGATGTCGCCCCCGGGCGAGTTGATGTAGAGGTGGATGTCCTTGTCCGGCTCCTCGGACTCCAAGAAGAGCATCTGCGCGCAGACCAGGTTGGCCACGTGGTCGTCCACCGGGGTACCGAGGAAGATGATGCGCTCACGCAGGAGCCTCGACCAGAGGTCGTACGACCGCTCGCCCCGGTTGGTTGACTCGACCACGCTGGGTATGTAGTAGTTGTTCGCTCTGTACCGATCTTCGGGGCCGTACGTCATTGCTCGCTTTCCTCGCTCTCCTTCGCCGCATCCAACTTCAGGTCGTCTCTCGATATGGAGTTGCCCTCTTCGTCAAAGAGCTCGACGTGGTCCAAGAGCCACTGCAGGGCCTTGCCCTTTCGTAGTTCCGAGCGTACCGCGCCGGTCCGGCCGGCCGTGTCGAGCTGGGTCCGCAGGGCCTTGGGTGTGGTCTCCATCCGCTCGGCCATGGTCACGATCTCGGCCTCGAAGTCCTCGTCCCCCACCACCAGCTCCTCGGCCTCGGCCAGGGCGCGCAGGCCCAGGTCGGCCTTGACGGCCCGGTGGGCGTCGGTGCGCACCGACGCCAGGAGGTCGTCCGGGCCGGTGCCGGTGGCCTGCAGGTAGTCGGCCAAGCCCAACTTCTGGGCCTCCAGCCGGTGCTGCAGGTCGTGCAAACGCTCGTTCACCTCGGCGTCGACCAGTACCTCGGGCACATCGTCGTCGGGGACCAGCTCGGCCAGGGCCTCGATCGTCTTCTCCCGGTAGGCCATCTGCGTCTGCACCAGCTTCACCCGCGAGATGCGCTCGGTGATGTCGGCCCGCAGCTCGTCCACCGTCTCGAACTCCGAGCTCTCGGCCGCCCACTCGTCGGTGACGTCGGGCAACTTCTTGACCTTGACCTCTTTGACCAGGACCCGGAACGAGATCGGCTCCTCGGTGGTGGGCGCCGGCGCGGTGAAGGCCAGGATCTCCCCGCTCTTGACCCCGCGCAGCTGGTCGTCGAGCTCGGCCACCACGGTGCCACTGCCCACCTCGTAGAGGTAGTCGTCGACCCCGACCACTTCGGCGTCGCTGGCGATCCGTGCCGTGCAGGTCGATGCTGACGAGGTCCCCGTCCTGCGCCGGCCGGCCCACTGCTTCGAGCTCGGCGTCGTTCTCGCGCAGCCGGTCGACCTGCTGGTCGACGTCCTCGTCGCTCACGGCCAGTCCGGGCACGGTGACGTGCAGGCCGTCGTAGCCGGGAATGGACACCAGCGGCCGCACCTGCACCACGGCGTCGAAGCTGACCGCGCCGCCATCCTCCCCCGACGTGATGTCGATCTCGGGCGCCGCGATGGGGTCGACTTCGGCGTCCACGACGGCCCGGGCGTAGAAGTCGGGCAGCGACTCGCGCAGGGCCTCGGATCGCAGTGCCCCGGCGCCACCCATGCGCGCCTCGAGGACCTTGCGGGGCACCTTGCCGGGACGGAAGCCCGGGACGCGGATCTCCTTGGCCAGAGACTTCACGACGTCACCGAGGGCGGTCTCGAATTCCGGCTCGTCGATCTCGACGCTGAGTCGGACGAGGTTTCCCTCCAGGGGTTCGGCAGTGGCACGCATCACGAGCAGCACACTCTACTGGTCGCCCCCGGCACTCCCGCGCCGAGCCGCCGACCAGATCGCCCTCAGAACATGAAGTTCATCGAATTGACGACGGCCTGGGCCAGGACCGCGTCCCCGGCCACGCCCAACCCACCGGCGGCGTCCACCTGGGCCGCCGTCACCCGCCCACATCCCAGCCGCATGAAGTCGAGGGCCGACAGCGTCACGGTGAGCGTGGGCGCCTCGTCCTCGGCCACCGTCTTGGCCCTCCCGTCCACCATGGCCAGGGTGAAGCGGCGCTCGTCGCCCGGGGGGCCGGTGAGGGCGAAGGACACGACGCTGCCCTCGGGAGCGGCCGCCTTCTTGCCCACGACGAATCCCATGGCCGACTGCACCTGGTCCAGCGCCATGGCCGAGGCCAGCCCCCCGCTCCCACCGGTCCGCCCCAGCGCCGTGCGCACGTCCTGCTCGTGCACCCAGCAGTCGAAGACCCGGAGGCGCATGAACTCCGCATACGGCACGTCCCCGGCCGGGCTGTAGCCGACCACGGCCCACTCCTCGGCGGTGCGGGCCGCCAGCGCAGCCAACCGCCTGGTGGTGACCGCCACGAACTCGGCCCGCACCGCTTCCCCGCCGAGCGAGCGGCGCACGGCCACCCACGGCTCATGCGAGGCGGCCAGGTCGTTCTTGACGTGATCGCCCAATGGCTCGTTCCAGGTGGGAGCCGCCTCCCCGAGCAACATCCGCTCGATGCCGATCAGGTGGGAGAACTGGTCCTGGACACTCCAGCCGGGGCAGGCGGTGGGCCGGCCCCACTCCTGGGGCCCCAGGTCGAGCCCCACCCCGGCCAACGATGTCCAGGTCTCGGCCAGGGCGGCCGTCGCCACCGCCCCTCGCTCGCTCCACCCCTGGTCTGCGGTCATTTTCGCTCCTTCGGCGTGCCTGAGCGTACCGGCCCCACGCCCGGGCGGGCCCGAGCATCCCCCCCTTGCCTCGTGCCTGACGCTAACTTTCGAACCACTCGGACCCCACGATGGGACCGACCATCCAGGGGGCTCACCGACCAGAGGAGTTGTCATGGCGAACTATGAGGGTTACTGCGTCAAATGCCGCGAGAAGCGGGAATTCGACGGACAAGAAGTGGAGCTGGCCAACGGCCGTCGGGCCGCTCAGGGCCTGTGCCCCGTCTGCGGGACCAAGATGAACCGCATCCTGGGCAAGAAAAAGGACTGACCGCCCACGACACGCTGGGCGCGCTGACGCCCGGCGTGTCACCATCAAGGCATGCATGAACTGATCGTTCGGGGTGGGACGCTGGTCGACGGCACCGGCGCCGAGCCGAGGACCGCCGACGTGGCCATCGACGACGGGGTGATCTCCGATGTCGGGGGCCTGACGGCTTCGGCCACCCGGACCATCGAGGCCGACGGACTCCTGGTCACGCCCGGATGGGTGGACATCCACACCCACTACGACGGGCAGGCCACCTGGGACACCGAGCTGGCGCCATCGTCGTGGCACGGCGTCACCACGCTGGTCATGGGCAACTGTGGCGTGGGCTTCGCCCCGGCCCGACCGGACCGCCACGACTGGCTCATCGGGCTCATGGAGGGCGTCGAGGACATCCCCGGGGCCGCCCTGAGCGAAGGGATCGAGTGGGAATGGGAGACCTTCCCCGAGTACCTCGACGCGCTGGAGCGGCGGCACTGGACGGTCGACGTCGGCACCCAGGTCCCCCACGGCGCCGTCCGCGCCTACGTGATGGGCGAGCGGGGCGCCCGCAACGAGCCGGCCAACCCGGCCGAGATCGACGGCATGCGGGCCATCGTGCTCGAGGCGATCCGGGCCGGTGCACTCGGGTTCTCCACCTCGCGCACCATCGGTCACCGGGCCATCGACGGCGAGCCGGTCCCGGGCACCTATGCCGCCGAGGACGAGCTCTTCGGCATCGGCAGCGCGCTGGCCGAGGCCGGCACCGGCGTCTTCGAGCTGGCGCCGGTGGGTTCGGCCGGCGAGCTCCTGCTCGACGCCGTCAAGGAAGTCGACTGGATGCGCCGGCTCTCGGCCAAGATCGACCGCCCCGTGACCTACGTGCTCCTCCAGGTGGACGACGAGCCGGAACTGTGGCGGGCCCAGTTGGCCGCCTCCCTCGAAGCCTGCGAGGAGGGGGCCCGCCTCCACCCGCAGATCGCCGGCCGCCCGACCGGGATCCTGTCCGGGCATCACACCACCCTCTGCTTCCTGGTCGACATCCCGGACTATCAGGCGCTCGTCGCCCGGGGCCTGCCGGCGCCCGAGTTCGCCGCCGCGTTGGCCGATCCCGAGGTCCGTCGGCGCATCACCGAATGGCATCCGTCGTCACCGGCCCAGGCCGAGGCGATGGAGAAGGCCTACGGCCGCACCTTCGTCCTCGGCGACCCGCCCGACTACGAGCCGGGGCCCGAGAAGTCGCTGGCCGGCCTGGCCGCCTCCTCCGGTCGCACCCCGCTCGAGGTGGCCTACGACGTCATGGCCGAGCACGAGGGGCAGGGGCTGCTCTACATCCCCATCCTCAACTACGCCACCGGCGACCTCGACCACGTGCGCCAGATGCTGCTGCACCCGCGCGGCGCCCTCGGCCTCTCCGACGGGGGCGCCCACACCGGGACCATCTGCGACGCCTCCATGCCGACGTTCATGCTCACCCACTGGACCCGTGACCGCCACCGCGGTGACACCTTGCCGTTGCCCTACATCGTCAAGAAGCAGACCCACGACACGGCGCGCCTCTACGGCATGACGGACCGGGGCACGGTCGAACCCGGCGCGCTGGGTGACCTCAACCTGATCGACTACGACGCCCTCTCGCTGGGCGGCCCCTACGTGCAGGCCGACCTGCCGGCCGGTGGCAGCCGCCTGCTGCAGAAGGCCGACGGGTACGTGGCCACCATCAAGAAGGGCGCCGTGACCTTCGAGGGCGGGAAGGCGACCGGGGAGCTCCCCGGGCGGTTGGTACGAGGCAGTCGCTGACGCAGGCAAACTGCCATCACCATGACGCAACCTGAGACCCGGTACGCCCTGCGCGACGGGCAACACATCGGCTACCAGGTCTGGGGATCCGGCCCCATCGATGTGCTCGAGTTCAACAATGGCCTGATGATCTCCATCGACGAGACGTTCGACGAGCCCAATTGGTTGCGCTGCGAGGAGCTCCTGTCCTCGTTCTGCCGGTTGATCCGGTTCGATGCCCTCGGCCTCGGCCTCTCCGATCCGCTCCCCGCCGGCACCTCCCCCACCATCGCCGGCTGGGCCGAGGACGCCCTGGCCGTCCTGGACCACGCCGGCTGCGAGCGGGCCGCCGTCATCGGCCCGACCGGCGGTTCGATGGCCGCCATGTGGCTGGCGGCACACCACCCGGAGCGGGTGACCTCGCTGGTGCTGATCAACGGCAGCGCCCGGGTCGGCCGGGCCGAGGACTACGAATTCGGGGTCCCCGAGGATCTGACCGCCGGTGCCTCGGCCAACGTCGAGAGCCCGGCCAGCGAATCCGAGGTGCCCCAGGACATCGCCATCTTCGTCCCCAGCCTGGCCCACCGGGTGGGATTCCGGGAGTGGTGGGGCCGGGCCGCCCGACGCGGCGCCAGTCCGGCCACGGCCATCGCCTTCAATGTGGTCACCTTCTCGGCCGACCTGCGGGCCGAGCTCCCGAAGATCTCATGCCCCACCCTGATCATCTCGCGGGCCGGCGCCTTCGCCAACCTGGTCGAGCACGGTCGCTACCTGAGCCGCCACATCGTGGGCGCCCGCTTTCTCGAGGTCCCCGGGCCGGACCTGCTCCTGTGGGCCGGTGAATTCGACTCGGTGGTCGACGAGATCGAGGAGTTCCTCACCGGTCGGCGCAGTGACCATCCCACCGAGCGCATCCTGGCCACCGTGCTGTTCACCGACATCGTCGACTCGACCAGCCGGGCCGCCGCCGCCGGAGACCGTCAGTGGCGCGGCGTGCTCGACGAATTCGACGTCAACGTGCAACGCCTCCTGGCCCGCTTCGACGGCGTCCACGTGAAGAACACCGGGGACGGGACCCTGGCCCGCTTCGCCAGCCCCGCCCAGGGCGTCCGGTGTGCCCTGGCCATGGCGCAGACCGGTGAGGACGTCGGCGTGGCCATCCGGGCCGGACTGCACGCCGGCGAGATCGAGTTGCGCGGTGACGACATCGGAGGACTGGCCGTGCACATCGCCTCACGGGTCAGCGCGTTGGCCGGCCCCTCCGAGGTCCTGACCACCGGAACGGTGCGCGATCTGGTGGTCGGGTCCGGCATCGTCTTCGACGACCGCGGCCGGCACAATTTGAAGGGCGTGCCCGACGAGTGGCAGCTGTTGGCCGTCACGCGCGGCCTGAGCACGGGGCGCTGGGTCCCGCCCTGACGCTTCGCTATTCGTCGACCGCGGTCGACGTGGCCGGATGCGGCTCGTTGTCGCGGCCCGGATGGGCGTTGATGAGGATCCCCCCGACGATGGCGCCCAGGGTGAAGGAACCGGCGGCCCAGCCACTGGCGACGGCGAAGCCGTGCACGGTGGCGTCTGCCACGCTGCGGGAGGTGTGGGCGTGTGTCGTCAGGTAGGCGGCCGTCGCCGTGGCGGCCACGGTATTGAGTAGCGCCGTGCCGACCGACGCGCCGACCTGTTGGGACGTGTTGGTGGTGGCCGAGGTGATGCCGACGTCTCGTGGCTCGGCGTTGTTGGTGGCGGTGCTGATGCATGGCACCAGCGCGATCCCCAGGCCCAGGCCGAGCAGGAGCTCGGTGGGCAGGATGTGGGCCGTGTACGAGGCGTCGGGGGTCAGCTGGGTGAGCAGCGCCACGCCCACGGCGGCAATCAACAGGCCCGGCACGACCAACCATCGGGTTCGCATACGCGGCATCAAGCGGCTGGCCAGCTGGGTGGCGGCCAGTCCGTTGACCGCCATGAGCGGCAGGAAGGCGACACCCGTCTTGAGCGGGGAATAGCCGTCGACCGTCTGCAGCAGATAGGTGAGGAAGAGGAACGTGCCGTACATCCCGAGCACGGCCAGGATGATGGTGAGGAAGGACCCGGCCCGGTTTCGGTCGGCCAGAATGCGCATCGGCAGCAGGGGGCTCGCCACCCTCGTCTGCACCAGCACGAACAAGGACAGCAGGACCACGGCGACGACCAGGGGTCCGACGACCAGGGGTGAGCTCCAGCCCTTGGTGGCGGCCTCGCCCAGGCCGAAGACCAGGGCGACCAGTCCGCCGCAGCCCAGGATGGCGCCCGGGATGTCGAGCCGCACGTCCGAGCGGCCGGACCGTGCGGGGATCATGGTGAAGGCCCCGAAGGCCACCAGCGCGGCAATGGGAAGGTTCACGTAGAGGCACCAGCGCCAATCGAGGTACTGGGTCAGGAACCCGCCCAGGATCAGTCCGAACGCGGCGCCGCCGATGGCGATGGAGGCGTAGATCCCGAAGGCCCGGCCCCGCTCGCGGGGGTCGGTGAAGGTGGTGGCCAGCAGCGACAGCACCGAGGGCGCCAGCAGGGCCCCGAACATGCCCTGCAGGGCCCGGGCGCCGATGAGCATGGCGGTGGTCTGCGACGCCCCGCCCAGAGCGGAGGCGGCGGCGAAGCCCACCACCCCGATCATCAGGGTTCGCTTGGGCCCGATCATGTCGCTGATCCGTCCGCCGAGGAGCAGCAGGCCCCCGAACCCCAGCGTGTAGGCCGTCACGACCCACTGACGGTCGGCGTTGGAGAAGCCCAGGGACATCTGGGCCGACGGCAAGGCGATGATCATGATGGTGGTGTCGAGCACGACCATCAGCTGCGCCCCGGCGATGACGACCAGGATCCACCAGTGCGCCCGGGTGGGGCCCCCGCTCGCGAGCGGCGGTGCGCTGACGGTCTCGAGTTCGGTCATGGTCGAGTCCCGATCGCCGTACGGATGAAGGCTCCTTTTGACGGGCGCCCGGGTAAGTCACGTGGGGTGAGACGAAACGGCAAGGGTGTCCTCCTCGGTGATCGTTTCAGGGCCCGGGGAAAGTGCGGCGTAATAGGTCGAGGGTGACCTGGTCTTGCGAACCGGCGGGTGTGTGGTCCGGGTCCAGCCGACCGTAGACCAGGCGGATGAAGGCTTCGGCCGGCAGCACCAACGTCGGGGTGCCATCTTCGCCGGGGAGGTCGTCCACGGGGTGAAGCTGGACGCCGTCACCGTCGGATACCAGGAGGAACCGGCGTTCCGGTCCTTCGGTGGCGACGGACACCCGGACCAGGCCTTCCGGGGCTCGACCCGTTCGCGCCACCAACTGGTCGAGGATGTCGATGAGGAGTGCCGCCGCATCGGGCGCAACCGTCGCCGTCGGGTCACGAATCACCGCGACGTCCCAGCTGTGGACCGCGTGCTCGCCCAATCGGAGTCGGAGCAGCCCGGTCAGGTCCCGCACCTCGCCGAACATGTCGAGCTGCCAGCTCTGACGTTGCTGATCGTCGAGGGTGAGGATCTGGTCGAGGAACAGGCGATCGACCACCAGGCCCTCAGCCGACTGCTCGGCCGGCGACATGGCGTTCCAGCGTTCCCAAATGGGCTCGAACTCAGGCATGCCCGGGATCGGTCCCCCACCCAATCCGGCCCGCAGGAACAAGCTGAAGATCTGGGCGCCGGAACCGAGATGCGAGAGCACCTGGGCTATCGACCAGTCGGTGCAATACGAGGGGCCGGCCACCTCGTCGGGGCCCAGTTGTCCGACAAGGCGCGACAACCGCTGATGGGAGGAGACGGCTGCGGCCAGCCAATCCTCCATGGTGGGTGAAGAGGACACGCATGCTCCTTCGTGGGTGGGTGGGCGCCGTATTCGTCACGCGGCACGGACCACCCTGCGCAGGGACCGGGCGCACTGGTCGAATCGGCCGGAAGGGAGGTCTGCCCCTTCCTTCGGAAGCGTAACGGCGAAGCGGAGCGTGTCATCCGCTTCAAACGGCGGCACCGGAACAAGTTCCACCACCAACGCCTGACGTCGTGCCGTCAGGCGTTGGTGTCCTCGGTTGGAACGACGTCAGGGCCGGGGAGCGACGCCGCCACGGCATGGGGCGACAGGTCCGGCTGACCCGAAGCCCCGAGCGTGTACGCGGTCATGGAGAGGGAGCCGTAGGCGTATCCCTCCACCAGTACGTCTGCGGTGGACCCAGCCGCGTCGCAGAGACCGGCCAGGTACAGAAGAGGGATGAAGTGGTCGGGCGTGGGGACGGCGCGCCGGACGTCGGCGTGGTCCCGCAGGGCGATGACATCGGCCGGTGCTCGCGTCATGTGCTCGCGTGCCGCGTCGTCGAAGCGATGGGCCCAGTCGAATCCACCGTCTGGTTGACCCCAGTCGACGCCTCCGAGATTGTGCACCACATTGCCGCTCCCGACGATCAATACACCGCGCTGGCGCAGCGGAGCGAGCTTCGCACCCAGGTCGAAGTGGTACTCGAACGGCTTCTCGGCGTTGATCGACAACTGCACCACCGGAATATCGGCGTCGGGGAACACGTGGAGAAGCACGGACCAGGTCCCATGATCGATGCCCCAGGTGTCGTGGTCCAACCCGATCCAGGTGGGCTTGACCATCTCGGCCACCTCCCCGGCCAGGTCCGGATCGCCCGGTGCGGGGTACTGCACGGCGAAGAGTTCGTCAGGGAAGCCGTAGAAATCATGGATCGTTCTGGGCTGTGCCATAGCCGTCACGGCCGAGGCGTTCACGTACCAATGGGCCGAGATCACCAGGATCGATCTCGGCCTCGGGATCCGGGCACCGAAGGCACGCCAGGCCTCGGTGTACCCGTTCCGCTCAAGGGCGTTCATCGGGCTGCCGTGGCCCAGGAACACGGCCGGCATCGTTTCTGCCGTTGGATTCGCGGCCACTACCCCGACCTCCTCGGGTGGTTCGAAGCCATCAACCTGGAGTTCGAGGACATGGCCCAGCCATTCTCCGAGACACTCCCCCGCCGACGCAAGGGGCGGGTGGCCTCGCGGGCACCTCCGGCGGCCATGAAGAGCGTCGAGTCGGGCTCCGGAACGGATGGGGTCCCGTCGTAGGGTTGAGGCGTGAGAAAACAGATCTGGGCGATGTGCGCCATCGGTGGCGCCGTGGGCGCAGCCGTCGTACTGACGCTGCTCTTCTCAGACGAAAACCCGACCACTGCGACCCACGTCGGGGAGGCCATCCTGGTCGTCGTCGGCGCGTTGTCGACGATCGCCGCGATCGGGTTGTTCTTTCTGGCCTTCCAAGAAGTGCCGCGCCTCCGCATTGCCGAACCGGTGGTGGAGCCGAGGCAGAATCCAGCTCACGTTGCCAACACCCCGTTGGAGCGCACGAGCGGGACAACAGGCTCAGCACCATCATTCGTCGCCGACTCGTCACGGCCCGACGGTGCACAGCAGGCGTTGGACGTTGCCCAGCTCCTCGTCTGCAATGTGCCGAAACGAGGCTCCTCATGTGCCCGAGGCGTGTACGTCCGTCTCAACTTCCACGACAGCGCAACTGGTGCATCCGTTCAATCCGTCTGGGCCAGATGGTCAGACGCTCCCTCCGGCGATGTCCCCGGTGCACATCAGTTCGCTCCGCAGACTGACATTCCCGGAAACGGCGTCGGCGTCAGGTTCGATGTCGTTGCCATATTCCACGACGACGAGCAATGTCATGCGGTGGACCAAAACTCGGAAACCGCAGGGTGGAGAGCCCTGCCGCTCGGGCCTCATTCTGTCGTCAATGTCATTGCTCGCGGTGCGAACGCAAAGACCGATTCGGCCTGGTACGAGGTGATCCACGGAGGGCCGGGAGGCACGGTCCGGCTCGCTGCGACCAATCGTCCGAGCTGGTAGGGCCTCGCTACGAAGTTCACTGTCGGGATCGACGAACGCCGCCTGCACCGGCGATAGCACAGAAGCTCAGGGTGCTGAGAAGCGGCCACTGAGCAAGAGGGTGTGGGGACGTGATATCGCACCTCGGGGTGAGCGCCGTCATGCACAGCCCAGTGTGGAGTTCTACCGCAATCTTCCTTGCGTGGGATGACTGGGGGGGGTTCTACGATCACATGGTTCCACCCACCGTCGATGAAAATGACTACGGCCTGCGGGCGCCCGGCATTGTGATCAGCCCCTATGCCAAGAGCGCCTACATCGACCACCAGGCCCTCTCCTTCGACGCCTATGACAAGTTCATCGAGGACGATTTCCTACACGGCCAGCATCTCGACCCACGCACCGACGGTCGTCCCGACCCGAGGCCGGACGTCAGGGAAACCGTTCCGATCCTCGGTGATCTCACGCTGAATTCGATTTCAATCAGGCGCCCCATCAGCCGGTAGTTCTTCCCGTGCACCCCCACACCACACTCACGGGGACCCCGACAGTCAGGCAAGCCGCAAAAATGGAATCCGGTGGCGACTGACGTTCAAGTGCGACATGCTGCGGCCGACACCAAGATGGTCAGTCTCGCTTCCGAGCTGTGCGATGTCCCAACCAGCAAGGCGTAGGCGTAGTCGCTATCGCGGGGGCGCCTGGCGGTTCATACAACGAGCCTCAGATGGATCTGACCTTGGGCGACTTGCAATGCCAAGGTGCGCGCCAGTCCATGGTGACCGGGACCCGTAGAAGTGGTCCACACGGGCGGCCGCTCGCCCGGATAGCCAGGTTGATAGCTCGCGACCAAAAAATGACGGAGGGCCAGGGTTTCGCGTAGCCTCCGGCCATGGTCATGGGAAAGCCGCCAGGGATTTTGGAGAGATTGACCTGGCATGATTCAGACCACCTCCAGATCGGGGACACGACTTTCGCGCTGACCCTTGAACAGGCCGCGGCCGACGCCATCGATTCCACTCCTGAACGGTTTCTCCTAATGAAGAGCCAGTTCCTCGTGGAGTCAACTCTTGCACGGCTGCCCGAACGAGTTGAGAACATGATTGAGTTCGGAATCTACAAGGCCGGCAGCATCGCGATGTATGAGGAGCTCTTCTCACCGAGGCGGTTGGTCGGGGTTGACCGGCTAACCGAGAGAGTCGGGGCACTCGACGAATATCTGGATCGGCACTCTGCGACGGACCGAGTCAAGCTGTACTACGGGACTGACCAACAAGACCGACGGGCCTTGGCGTCGATCGCACGAGAGAACTTCGGAGATCGATGCCTTGATCTCGTCGTCGACGATTGTTCGCATCTCTATGAACCCACGAAAACGTCGCTCAACGTGTTCCTACCGCTGCTTCGCCCAGGTGGCATCTATCTCATCGAAGATTGGGGCTGGGCTCACTGGCTGGAGAAAACAAATCAGTACAACCAGACCTTCGCTGAGGAGGAGATACCCCTCGCCAAGCTGATCCTGGAGCTTGTCATGCTGTCGGCCACGAATCCGTACATCATCAGAAACGTCTTCATAGACAGTTCACGGGCCTTCATCACTCGCGCTCGAGACGACATCACCGACGAAGATTTCGATGTCAGCAAGGCCTACTCGACGAGTTTGTGGTCTATGGACTTCTCGGCGAAGGCGTCGCCAGAAGGGCATTCGTCGAAGGTTCAGCAAGGTCGGCCGCGGCGACGGGTTCCCCGGTTTGGACGTACGTCGAAGTAGCGTAGGTACCGGTGGTGGAGTTACCGAATCGCCGAGTCGGTCCTCACGCCTTCTTCCGAACAATCGCCACTGCTTGTTGACATAGAGATTGGTCTGCGACGAATTCGATCAGTTCAAAGCCCACCTCATGATTCCACTGCGACTCGAAATATTGGCTGGGTACAAATGCGTCACCATAGAACTCCGACGAAGGTTCATCTGCCTCAAAAAGGAATTCTCCATGGTCGTACTTACTGACTGACGCTTCGTAGTCAACAAAGGACTTGGCGAGCTTTTGGTGCCAAGGATGGGAAATCTGATCAGGATGCTCACGGTATTGGCGGCAGAGATCGAGAAACCAGCGTGGGTGTGTCGTAATGAAAACAAGGCCGTTTGGTTTCATCACTCGCGCCAACTCCGTTCGCCAGGCCAAGTGTGCCTTTGGAGAGAGGTGCGAAAAGACGGAGTATGCGAACGCCACGTCGAACTGCGCCGAGGGAAGAGGAGATGGAGGCATCGGTTCGAGTCGAACAATCTCTCCGGGAACGCCCGTCTCTCGGCAGGCGCTGAGAGCCAGTTCCCCCGTGTCCGCGCAGTATATGTGCGACGCCGGAACGTCTCGAAGGAACATGCGGGCAAACCGCCCCCACCCACAACCAAAGTCGAGCACATAGCTGCGTCGACCGACCCGGAGGCCATATTCCCTCCAGCGAGAGGACATGAGGCTGTAAAAATCCCAAGCGGCGTTGATGGCGTCTTCATTTGATGAACCGATAAAATCACTTTGTAGTTTTTCGGTTGGAAAGCTGGGCATCGGTAGGCGACTCCGTCCATGTACGGAGTCGAGGAGCATCTGTAGCCAGGCATCATCGTCGCTCAGGCGCCGATAGCGACTGTAATTCCACCACTCGATCAGCCGATTCATTTCTCTAGGTTGCCTATAACGGCCGCTCAGGCGGCAGGTAGGGTGGCATGATTGTGGCTGGCCTCGCAGTCCGGAAACTTCCGGCCAAGGGTATCAAACGCCGATCTGACAACAATCTGTAGGTCCAGGGGAATGGTCCGTCGTCAGAAGTCATTCCGAAGCCGGCTCTACCGGTCTGTTCAAGACCTGGGCAATGTCGAGGCAGGCGCTAAGGGCCAACGAGCTACGGCAAGCCGGTAGTGCGGCGAAGGGTGTACCGAAAACGAACCCGGCCGAACTAGCGCCGAGGCAACCTTCAACGAAAGGTACCGACCGGCCTGGCAGAATATCGCCCGGCTGGTGGATGGAGAGGTGATGGCTGGTGCCAGGCGTTTCTGATGGAAACAATGCGTCTTCTCGTTTGGCGCGACTCCAGTGGTTGAGTGAAGAGCAACTCATGGTTGGGGATACTCACTTCTCGTTGTCGGCGGATCGCTCGGACTGGGTGAAGAGTGAGCCTGACGAGTTCTCCCTTCTCAAGACCCGCTCGATGATCGAAGCGTTCATTCAAGAGGCACCGGAACGAGTCGAGAATGTCATCGACCTCGGAATATTCAAGGGCGGTAGCGTCCTGTTCCTCCAAGAGATGTTCGCGCCGCGTCGACTGGTCGGACTGGACCGGTGGTGGGAAGATCATCGTCAACCTCTCGAAAATCGTATTGCGCATCAGGGGCTGAGCGATGCGGTTCGTCTCTACTACGGCATCGACCAAGGCGACCACCACGCGTTGGACCGGATCATGACGGAGAACTTTCCGGGCGGTGAGATCGATCTGGTGATCGATGATTGCTCCCACCTCTATGGTTTGACCAAGGCATCGCTGAACTTCCTCCTCCCTCGCGTTCGCCCCCTTGGGCTCTACGTGATCGAGGACTGGGGCTGGGCGCACTGGCCGGGCGAGGAATGGCAAGGGCCCGATGCGTACTTCAGGGATGAACCGACGGCGCTCTCCAACTTGGTATTTGAACTGGTGATGACGGCGGCCAGCCGCCCCGACATCGTCCAAAAGGTGACCATCACCAGAGACTCGGCCTACATCACCAAGGGTCCGGCCACCGACCTAGAGGGATTCGACATTTCGACCTCCTACTTGAACAGGGAAAAACGCCTTCGAAAACGCGATCGAGCATGGCCGCTGCCGAACTTGCGGGACGCCCTGGGCTTTCGTCGTAAGATTTAGCGCTTATCCCGCTCTATGAATTTCTCAACGTGCTCACGGCCGACTTTGGTCACCTCGGTCGGCATTCCCGACTGGATCTGAACCAGGAGCTGGCGGCTGCCTCGCCGTAGGGACTTATCGGCGGGCCGGCAGGATCGCTCGAAGGACATAATGAGAATAGCGAGTCGCCTACACTTTGGAGGGTGACTTGGCTCATGCCGGACCCTTCGATGGCCCGGGGATCGGGGTTGGGCTGCGTTCGAAGCATCTGCACAAGCGGCTTAGGGAACGTGTGCAATGAGCCTCCCGATGCGGGTAGCCGGAAATGGCAGGTCAGCGGTAGATTCAACGGGATGTGGCGCAGCTTGGCAGCGCGCCTGCTTTGGGAGCAGGAGGTCCGGGGTTCAAATCCCCGCATCCCGACCAATTGAGCTTGACCCAATTGAGCTTGACCCCGTTTGGCGGTCCAGGGTATGAGAAATTGGTCTTGAGCTACCAGGAGGCAGTCCATTCCCAAGTGACCCTGACCCCACTAATGGGTGGCGTCGCTGACGGATAACTCCGCGACCAGGTCCTGGACCGGCTCACCGGCCAACATTGCTCACAGACCTTGGCGGAAATCGCTCGGGTAGCGGAAGGACATGTCTACCTCCTGGTAGATCAAGGACAAATTCTCACAAAGGTGGTCCGCTTTTTGGGATCAAGATCAATTCAAGTACCGTCAGCACCGTGTTCACCGTCACAGGAATCTCGCAGAAGGATGCTTGGGATCGCGATGTCATGCCCCCGGTCGAGCATGTACGACCCGGTATCTGGTCGATTCCGGTGCCGATACCGAACAATCCGCTGCGGTACGTCTTGGTCTACGCCCTCGAACTTGACAGTGGGGTGGCCTTGGTCGATGCCGGTTGGCCGACCGACGACGCCTGGGATGCGCTCAACGCTGGGTTGATCGAAGCCGGCGGGTCCATGGGCGACGTACAAGCCGTCGTCGTGACCCACCTCCATCCCGACCACTACGGATTGGCCGGCCGGGTTCGCGAAGCCTCGGGAGCCTGGGTCGGCCTGCACCCGGCCGACGCCAAGCTGCTCGATTCTCGCTATCACGACACCGATGGCCTGATCGAACGGATGCGAGAGCTGCTCGAGATGTCGGGTGTGCCGAAGGACAAGTTGCCTGACTTGAACATGGCCTCCATGGAGATCAAGTCGACGCTCAACGTGGCACTCCCGGACAAACTCATTGAAGACCACGAGATGCTCGACCTCCCGGGCTGGGACTTCCGGGCCGTATGGACACCCGGACACTCGCCCGGGCACATCTGCCTCCACTCGGATCGGCACAGTGTGCTGCTTTCGGGTGACCACGTACTGCCCCGGATTACTCCCAACATCTCCTTCCACTCGCAGCAGTTCGCCAACCCGCTCGGTGACTACCTCGAGTCGCTGGCCAAGGTGCGGGCGCTCCACCCAGACGAAGTATTCCCGGCCCATGAGTACCGATTCTCCGGGCTCGACGATCGCCTCAATGTGCTCGAAACGCATCACGCCGACCGCCTGAGCGAGATCGAGGGGATCCTGGAGAAACACCCGGGTATCTCATGCTGGGACATCACTCTGGCCCTGACCTGGTCGCGCCCTTGGGAGGGCATACAGGACTACATGCAGCGAGCGGCCAACGGCGAGACCTTGGCCCACTTGGTCCTTCTGGAGCGGTGGGGCCGAGTGAGGCGGGAAACCGCCGTGCCGGCCCGCTTCTACCTGACGGAGTAGGGCTCGCTACCGGTCCGATTCGGGATCGGAGTTCTCGGGGTATCCGGTTGGTGGCGGAAGCGGCGCCCCGAACGTGTTGCCTCCCACCCCGCTCCTCATCCCACCACCGCCAGAAGGACCGCCTGGCCCCGAACCCCGCGCCGTCGTAGGGCGAACGAGGCGATGAGCACACCGACGATGACCACGATGTAAATCACGCGGAGGGTGACGTATCCCGAGCCACGGACGTGGAACACCGCCGTTCCGATGAGGAGGGCTGCCAACGCTCCGAGACGAAGGAACCGCAGACTGGAGTTGCGTCCCCCCATGCCCCCCATGCCCCCGAACATGGCCGCAGTGTAGGCGGGGCGAAGGTCTCGACTCAGTCGTGGCGCAAGGAGACGCTGCACCATGAGCGCCGGCGACAGGACGGGCACGTCATTCTGCGGTCGAACTTGCCGCGAGGGAGCCAGCCCCCGACAGGGAATTGGTAGATGAGCAGGTCCAGCAATCCGATGCGCGAGACCTGGCGACACCGCTCGCACTCCACCGTGAAAGATCCCCGGTCCACCAGCGGGTTGTCCGACGTGGCCCGGACACTGTCGGACTCAGGCCGCGCCCCGGAGTACAAAGCTCGTTTACCCACGGGAAGCGCAGTAGGTGACGCGGCCTCCGGATCGGTCGACTCGCCGCCGGCGTTGGTGGCCGTAGGCACCCAGAACAGCGCACGTTTGCCGAGCGGATCGGCCGTCTTGTCACCTTCCCCTTGGACCACGACTTACATCGCTTCCATTGCCGCGAAGACGTGTGACGCCAGAGTGCGATAGGCCCCGGAGCCCGGAGAAGTCGGGGCGTGTTGCAAGACCGAGCACCCCAGCCCGGGGGCTTCGGCGAAGCGGACTGACTTCGGCACCGGCGGATCAAAAACCGGAAGTCCGTAGCGCTCCTCCACTTCGGCCAACACCTTGCGGGCATGAGTGGTGCGCCCGTCGTACATGGTGGCGATCACCCCGAGGATGCGGAGGTGCTCATTGGCGAACTGGCGAACGTCGTCGATCGTCTCGAGGAGCTGACCGACACCGCGATGGCTCAGCGCCTCGCACTGCAACGGAATCACCACCGCCTCCGCGGCCGTCAGTCCGTTGATGGTGAGCACGCCCAGCGAGGGAGGACAGTCGATGAGGACAACGTCGTGCTCCATGAGGATTGGCTCGAGGGCGCGAGCCAGCACATGCTCGCGACCGGTGCGACTCAGCAGATGGACCTCAGCGCCGGCCAGGTCGATGGTGGCGGGTATCAGGCTCAAACCTTCGACTCCCGCGACCTGGAGCCTGACCTCGGCGATTTTGGCCCGACGGACCAGCACATCGTGCAGGGAGGCGGCGAGGTCGTCGGGATCCAGCCCCAGCGAAAACGTGAGGCAGGCCTGGGGGTCAAGATCGACCACCAGGACGCGCTTCCCCTGCTCGGCCAGGGCGACCCCGAGGGACTGCACAGTGGTCGTCTTGGCCACACCACCCTTTTGGTTGGCCACTGCCACCACTTTGACCACGGCACCGAGTCTATGACGCCTCCCGATGACCTTCGTTGACGGCGTTGGGCAGCTCCCCCGAGATGGAGGACCCGCCACCACCGGCTGAATTCGTGGGTCGGGATCGGTCGGGCCCTGTCTCTCCACTGAGACCTAGCGCATAAAGTCTCGGTACCGGGCGGGGCGCAGATCGTTGATCCGTGCCAACAAGGGCCCAGCTCGACGTCAGAAAGCTCAGAACGTGCCCGCAGTCCGCATGAACCAGAAGGTGGCCGTCGCCATCGTCTTCGTTTCGGCCATGTTCATGAACATCATGGACATCACGATCGTCAACGTCGCCCTTCCGACCATCGGCCGAGAGTTCAACATCCCTCCAACTGCGGTGGACGGAGTCGTCATCGCCTACCTGGTGAGCCTGGCCGTCTTCATTCCCGCCTCAGGGTGGCTGGGCGACCGCTTCGGCGGGAAACGGGTGCTGATCACGGCCATCGTCGTCTTCACGATGGGTTC
The DNA here is from genome assembly GCA_963821755.1 of uncultured Acidimicrobiaceae bacterium. GTDB lineage: Bacteria > Actinomycetota > Acidimicrobiia > Acidimicrobiales > RAAP-2 > Bog-473. The sequence goes on along the minus strand of CAWGEX010000003.1, from coordinate 12,702 downwards.
GGTCCTGTGCGGTGTGGCCCAGAACATCACTGAGTTGATCCTCTTCCGCGTCGTTCAGGGCGCCGGAGGGGGCATGCTGGCTCCCGTCGGCCTGGCCATGTTGTTCCGGGTCTTTCCGCCGGCCGAGCGCATTCGGGCCTCGAGCATCCTCACGGTGCCGACCACGGTGGCACCAGCGGTAGGGCCGGTCCTGGGAGGATTCCTGGTCACCGACTTGTCGTGGCGGTGGGTGTTCTTTGTCAACCTGCCGCTCGGCATCGCCGCCGTGACCTTCGGTCTGTTGTGCTTGGAACGATCGGAGCCGCTGGACGCCGGGCGATTCGACCGACCGGGATTCTTCCTCGGGGGCGCCGGTCTGGGATTGCTCATGTACGGCATCTCCGAGGGGCCGCTCATGGGCTGGTCCGACCCGGCCGTGCTCGGGGCGTGTCTGGCCGGCGCGCTCCTCTTGACGGCCATGGTGTTGGTGGAGCTTCGAGTGACCAGACCCTTGGTGGACCTGCGTCTCCTCAAGGGCCGGTTGTTCCGATCGACCAACGGCGTGATGTTCCTGGCCTCGGCGGCGTTCTTGGGCACGCTCTATCTCATACCGCTCTATTTCCAGGACGCCCGGGGCTTGAGCGCCCTCCAATCGGGCCTCTCCACGTTCCCTGAGGCGTTCGGCGTGATGGCCGGTGCCCAACTGGCCAGTCGACTCATCTACCCGAGATTGGGCCCGCGTCGCCACATCACCTTCGGGCTCCTTGGACTCACCCTGACGATGTTGTTGCTCACGCAGATCACCGTGACGACCAACTTGTGGCTCATTCGGGTCGTCATGTTCGCATTGGGACTGATGATGGGGCAGGTTTTCGTTCCCACGCAGGCCGCTTCCTTTGCCAAGATCTCGCCAGCCGACACAGGGCGGGCCTCGACCTTCTTCAACACCATGCGTCAGGTCGGAAGCGCCGTCGGAGTGGCCATTCTTTCCACCGTGCTCATCGGCATTGGGTCGACCCACGCGGCTGGGGGAGGCGTGAGGCCGAGCATGAGGGCGTATCACTTGGCCTTCGCCACCGCCGCCATTTTTGCCATCGCTGCGGCGGCGTTCTCGCTCACCATCCATGACAGCGATGCGGCCGAGACAATGGTCCGTCGACGCCCGAAGGCGGAGCGACAAGCTCATCCCCTCCCGGTCCGAGAAAGCCTGGCCTAAAGCCTGTCGGCATGCCTGAATTGAAGCGTGTGTGCGTCTTCTGTGGGTCGAGCACCGGCACTTGTCCCGCGTTCGCCGCCGCCGCTGTCTCGCTGGGCACCAGGTTGGCCGAACGACACATCGAGCTGATCTACGGTGGCGCCTCGGTCGGACTCATGGGGCTGATAGCTGACGCCGCATTGGCGGCGGGTGGTCGGGTCACCGGCGTCATCACGGAGTCATTGTCCGATCACGAGATCGCCCATCGCGGCCTGGCCCGTCTCGACGTGGTCCGAACGATGCACGAGAGAAAAGCCCGCATGGCCGAACTCTCCGACGCCTTCGTCATGTTGCCCGGGGGCTTCGGCACCTTCGAGGAATTCTTGGAGGCGGTCACCTGGCGCCAACTCGCTATCCACGAGAAGCCGACCGGAATCCTGAACGTGGATGGTTTCTTCGCAGGTCTGGTGGCCTTTGTGGCTCACGCCGTCGAGATGGGATTCATCCGTCCGCACAACGCGGCCCAGATCGCAGTCTCTGATGATCCGGAGGCTCTGCTCGATTCATTGGCCGCCGAAATCACGCCTGCCGTGATCGAAAGCGGATAAGCAGCACACCTACACGGTCGGCGTCGGAAACAGGAGCGTTTCGGGTCCTGTCGTCTCGCATCAGATCTGCCTCAGGTGCAACCGACCGGCAACGCGAGTACCCCAGTTCCGCACCTTGCGTGCGCCATGATCCATCGGAACAGATCACGACCTCGGGTTGTGGTCGCTCGGGCGGGGCGACCACAACCGGAGGCCGGGGCGAACCCGACGGAAGGAAACACAGTGACCGCGGGTCATTCCGATTTTTTCGCATGACTCCGTAGATTTCACGAAAATTGTTGCCACGCTCCTCTAGCGAGAATCCCTCCGGGGATCCTCGGCGCTGTGAGCGCTTCAAGATCGGCGCCCGAGACGAACGTATCGGTTGGGGGGAATCGGCCTGTCTCGCCAGGCCATCATCGCGGCTACCACCCAGCCGATCAACGTCCAGCCGACCAGTAGATTCACCAGAGCAACGTGCCAGAAGTGCTCGCATTGCAATTCCCAGGCCAAGTAGGTCGGCGCCCAATACAAGGCGATCAGCGCCACAAGGACGAGCCAGAGAAACACGGGCCAATCCTAAGCTTGCCGGGTCAGCGCCCTCAGGGCACTCTTCGAACAAGCGATGCTCGACTACTAGCCCCATCTTTTCGGGGTGGTGTTTCTGGGGGATCTGCTCGAACTCTACGGATCAGAAACGGTGATGACGCAGGTTGGGTCTTCCAAGCAAATGCGGCAGAGAACAGACACGGGATTGGATTTCCTGCCGATGAGACTTCCGGGCCCCTCGTCTGATCCGTGGTCATTCGGGGTACGCCATTGACACGCGGGGAGTTTGTGGCTCTACTTTCGGGGTAGGTGAGAACTCCGGCAATCTGGACAGGAGCATCAAATGGGCCGCATGAAAGAGCTTCTCTACGTCACTAGCGGCGAAGCCCAGTTCGATGAGGCGGATAAGGGTGAGCCACCGGTCAAAGGGAACGAGGTCAGCGAGGCAAGGCCTGAGCGCTCAATCAGCCCGCCGCCCGCACCGGCGACTGAACGAGGCCGTTCGCGATCTGCGTGACCCATTCGGCAACGACCCCAGGGGAGCATTGAGCGGCAACTGACGCTCTGAGCAGCAATCCCCCCAGATAACCGGTCAGATTCACCAGGTCCAGCTCAGGGGATCGCCCGACGAACGGAGTTGGCTCTCGCCTTGGGTCAAAGCCGGCGACCTCGATGAGGATGCCCCTCAGCGCCATTATGACGTCGCTGGCATCTTCAATGGCAATGCCACACTCGCGCATCCATAGTGATAATCCCAGCTCAAGGGATAGATTATCCATTTGCACATTGACGGGCCCAAGCGCCACCAAGCCCCGGAGTACGGCTTCGGGGAAGCCAACATCGGTAGAGAGGGCGGACGTAGCCATCTGCCCAGTGTGTCGAGGGGGTGTGACACATTGGTGGATTGGGCCTGACCTGGGTAAAGATATGGCCATGGCACGGTCAATTTGGAAAGGCGCGCTGAGTTTTGGATTGGTCAATGTCCCGGTCGGTCTCTATCCGGCGACGCAGGACAAGACCATCCACTTCAACCAGTTCGAGTCTGGCACTTCGGATCGCATTCGGTACAAGAAGGTCAATGAGCGGACCGGTAAGGAAGTCAGATCCGACAAGATCGTCAAGGGGGTCGACCTCGGTGGCGGCGAGTACGTCATCTTGACCGATGACGAGCTGGCCGCGGCTGAGCCTGATCGGTCGAGGTATATCGACATCACCGACTTCGTCGAGTTGGACGAGATTGACCCGGTGTACTTCCGCACGACCTACTATCTCGCGCCCGAAGGTGAATCCGCCGGCAAGGCGTACGCCTTGTTGCACCAGGCCATGCGGCAGTCGGGCAAGGTTGCCATCGCCACGTTTGTCATGCGAAACAAGGAGTACCTGGTGGCGATCCGACCCGAGGGTGAGGTGATCGCCCTCGAAACGATGTACTTCGCCGACGAAGTCCGGTCCCCCACCGTGGAACTCCCCGACCTGCCCAAGGCCGAAGATCCAACCGATCGCGAGATCAAGATGGCTCAGCTACTGATCGACTCGATGGAGGGCTCATGGGATCCCAAGCGGTACCGCGACACTCACCGCCAGAAGGTCGAGGCGCTCATCGAGGAGAAGAGCCAGGGTAAAGAGATCGTGGCGAATACCGGCGCACCGGTGGCCAAGGTGGTCGACCTCATGGACGCCCTGAACGCCAGCATCAAAGCAGCGGTTCAGACCAAGACGCCCTCAAAGTCAGGGCAGCCCAAGGTATCGGCGAACGCCAAGAAGGCACCTGCAAAGCGGCCATCTGTCGGTGTCGCCGCGGCCAAGAAGGCTTCCAAACCTGCTGCCGCCAAGGCTGCTCGTCGTAAGGCGTCCTGATCCTCAACGTGATCTGACTCGACGCTTTCACGTCGTCCCGTTCCAAGTCAGCCCCTCGCCCAGCCTCGCCGTCAGAGTCGTCAACCGTTCGAAGGCCGAGTCGGCGAGTTCAGTAGGGATGTTCGTCCGGACCGGGTGAGGTCGGATCTGAGCGAACGTTCATTGGCCAATAGAGCTCGACGCCAGAGCGCCACACGTAACGGAGCTCACCGTCGAGGAGCTTGCACTGGCTTTCATGGGCTCGGATGGCCGCCCTCTTATCCGACCGGGACTTGGCGGCCCGCAGGATCAGTGGACGCTGACCGATGAGGCCGATTACCGACCGAGCGAGCCGCAGGAGCGTCAGGGCCAGGGTTGCCCGGGGCGGGTGACCGTCCGGCCACAGACCTTCCACCGGGTAGACCCGGTAGGTGTAGACGTCGGGCGGCGAGCCGTATCCGTGGTCCCCTCCGGTTGCCTCCCGCGCTCCCTCGGAACCCGGCTCATGGCTGGAGCCGTAGACGTCGATCACCGCCTGGCGGGTGGCCCTGGCCAGCGCCCGGTGATCGGGGTGGGGGTCCGATGGCTTCGTCACCAGGACCTCGGACGGGGAAAGTCTCCGGAGTAGATCGCCGATCCGTTCTACAACTTCTCCTTCGCGATCGCTCAACGTACCGTCGGGAAAGCCGAATTCGAATCGACCCTCCGTGGGTACGTTGAGGGCGTCAAGGGCGCGGTGCCATTCGCCGTGCCGGATCTGGACGATGTTGTCGGGAGTCGGCCGGGGTGCGGCGGAGTACCACCCGCCGCCTCCGTCGGTGGCCACAGCCACACAGGTGGAATGTCCATCCCGCGCCATCTCGGCCAGAAGGAGACCGCATCCGATGGTCTCGTCGTCCGGATGAGGGGACAGCACCAGGGCGGTGCCTCGGACGAGGGTCTGGGTGGCATTCCGGGCCAGGGCGACCTGGGCCCATCCCCAGAGTGCGCCGATCGGCGGGCGCGACACACCCCAAGTCACCGTTCCCCTCCCTCGCGCGTTGCGGTCTCCTTGTTCGACACGAAGGCCGAGTTGGATGGCAAGCGGTGGACGGTCACCGGGCAATTCATCTTTCGGCCGCGGGTATGGGGTCACACCGGGCAAGGCGTTGACGGCGAATCGGAGCGAGAGGCCACCCGTCGTCCACTACGACCAGCTCCGGATGGGGTAGTCCTGGTCCAGCTCGGAGAATGCCGCTTCACGACCTACAATCGGGCCGTTCCTGCAGCGGGCAATGTGGGTAGGAAACCATTTGGTGCACCATGATGTCGATCGCGAGTTCACAATGTTGCACGAACGCGTCGCGACCGGAGCAACCCGAACGGAGCGGTTCGGGGTCGATGGCGGAGGGCCGCGGTAATCACCTCATCTACCGCGTCGATGGTTCGGCTCAAAGACATGTGCTCTTCAACCCAGACCCTCGAGCGGGAGCCGAGTTCCGGGTCGTTCTTTCGCCAGTTCATGCAGGTTTCGATGGCCCACTTGAGGCGCGCCGGATCCCCAGGCGGGACGAGGTTCTCGGGAAACCCCCGCATCATGGCAGCAAGTCCTCCGATATCCGACGCCACCACGGGTATCCCACACGCCATCGCTTCCCCGACGACCAGGCCCTGAGGCTCGAACCAATTACTCGGAACAACCAGCAAGTCTGCAGCAGCCATCAAGTCGGGAACATCCGAACGGTGGCCAAGAAACGTCACGCGGCACCCCCGCGCTGCGTCGTGCAGCTCCGAAAGATACGCGCTGGATTCGGGCTCGCCGACCAGGACGACATGAGCTGGGATAGAAAGGCGGCGCACTGAATCGATGAGGAAATGAGCACCCTTAATACGTTCGAGACGGCCTACGAAGAGGATCATTGGCTCCTCATCACCGACACTGATCCGGGCTCGCACGTCGATACGTTTCTCGACTCCGAGTGGGATGAAGCGATTGGTGTCGATGCCGGTGGGAATAACCGAGACCGTGGCCGGATCCAGTCTGGCCGCGGTGGTCCACCGCTCTGCGGTATCAGATGAGGGCATGATGACCGCGCTGGTTCGGCGGATCAAAGCATTCAGCCAGGGCGGCTGGCGGAAGGGAGGCGGTAAATGTAGATGCGCCACCACCCGTGCGCGTGCCGCCGCTCCGATCATGAGACCGATGGGTGCGTCCCCAGCGTTGTGAACATAGACGACGGACGGCGACGCGCGCGTTCCTGAGATCGCCCCCCTGATGGTCTCGATGCTTGAGGCAACAGGAGAGGAACGTGTGGGGGTGCTGGCTCGGATTCGCGTCGTCGTCGTGGCCAGCGCTTTCCACTCCGACCAGTAATCACCCTGGCTGATGTAGAGAAGATCCACCACCCATCCACGTTCGGCGAGGCTCCGGAAAATGGCGAGCTGCGCGGACTCGGTGCCTCCTACTGATCCGAGATGATTGGCGATTGTAAGGACCCGCTGGTCGCTCGTACCCATATCTCAGCGAAGAAGTCCGGTTTCAACGAGAGGAGTCGCGGTTCTCACTCGTCGTCGGCCCGCGAAATTCAGAGCGATTGCGATACTGAAGGCTAGCCGAATGAGCTCCCGACACCGGATGATCGCTGATGAAGGCGGTGCGGCGACTGCAGCCTCGTGGCTGGGCCCCGTGCAGAATGACTTGAGGACTCCGCACGCATGCAAGGGGTGAATACAAAGCCATCGACAAGCGGCACCCATCGATCCTCCTCGTGGCACAGTAGCCAGCACGGTCGTCATCCATGGATGGACCGCCAAGACGCTGACCTTCCCTGGTCAGCGGATTTCCAAGCGGTCCCTTACTGGGCGGTCTGACTAACCGCGCTCCTTGCGAGAGGACTTGTGGGAAAGGACGGCAAACACGAGCCCGATGGCCAATACTGCTATTCCAATTGAGACAAACACCACCACAAAGAACTCGACAGCGATGCGTCGGTTGCCCTGCATGCCTTGGGCAAGCCACCACGACACGGCAGCAAGGACGAGGAATAGCGCTGACGAAATGAGGTAGAACCTGGTTCTGATCCGGGATGTCTCGATCTCTGGGTCATTTGGGGACATGCTGAACCGGTCTCTGAGGGGACCCAGTAAGGATAGACCGCTCGGCATGATTACATGTTGGCCCACACGGCCCCGAGAGCGGAGAAAGGAGGGCGGCGTGGGAGACACTGATCGGCGAATCATGGCGGTCGTCCTGACACACAATGCGCCCGATTCGCTCGCCCGATGTCTGAGGGCCATCGCGAGCCAGACCCTTCCACCCGAATCCGTGCTGGTGGTGGACAACGCCAGCCGTCCCCCGGTGTCGCTCGGTGACCCGACGGGCGCTGGGCTGCCCACCTGGGTGGTGCGGTCGGAAGTGAACACCGGGCCGGCCGGGGGCTACGCCCAGGCGCTCGCCGAATTCCTCACCTCCGACTTCCGACACGCCTGGGTGCTCGACGACGACATGGTGCCGGACGAGCACTGCCTCGAGCGACTGTGGGGAGTGGCCCGGCGGGATCCTGATTCCGCGTTCGTGTTCCCGATCTCCCGGCAACCCAACGGCGTGTGCGAACTATGGCCATCCTGGTGTGGCTTCATCGTCGCCCGCCAGATCATCGAAGCAGTCGGGTTCCCAATGGCGGAGCTGTTCTGGTGGGCGGAGGATACCGAGTACCTGCAGTGGCGGATTCCCGAGGCCGGATACAACTGGCAGGTCGTCAATGAGGCTCTCGTTGACCACGACCCCATCCGGCACGGTGAGGGCGTACCGCTTTGGAAGTACTACTACGAGTCCCGGAACATGCTCTACGTCCATCTGCGTGTGAAGCGCCGCCTTGGTCGCTATCCGCGCAATATGTCAATGTTGTTGGCGCGGGCGATTCTGCGTGAGAAGGGTGGGCGCCTGCGCCGCTTGGCGGTGATGGCTCGGGGACTCTCGGACGGAGCAAGGGGGAAGCTCGGTGTCCGGTATCCCGTTGAGCCCATGCGTGAACGGTCCATGCCCTCTGAATCCGTCTGGCCTGGATGACTGCGCCGTCTCGATCGTGATCGGCCACTGCGCTCAAGTAGTTGTGCCTCTCAGGGCGAAGCGAACAAGCTGAGCTTGTCCCGCTGGGCGCCGCGAATCAACTGGAACTTCACCGGCAGGAACTCGGTGGGGATGTAGTAGATGAGCTGGTCCTGCTCGGATTGGTAGTTGCGGAGGACCTTGGTCGCCTGTACCTGAATGGCGTGATCGTTCTGGCCTCCTGACAAGCCGTTGTAATAGCCGGAGAATGCCTGGATGAGAACGCAGGTGACGACAACGACCGGGAGGGCGGTGACCCCGACTGCGAGTGCCGGCCGGAAAACACGTAATGTCGTCGCTCGCAGCGAAGGGTCGACCGACGAGGATCGCCGCGCCGGGGTTTGGATCTGACCAGGAGAGTTGCGGCTAATCACGATCAGGTACGATCCCACTAGGGCCAACATGGTGTATGTGGTGTACCTGGAGGCGCTCACCCCCGCATAGCCGTATAGTCCCCGCCCAATCGCGGTGAGGCCGTCGAACCCGAAGGCGAAGAGGATCAGCGACACACCGAGAGCCTCCGGCTTGCCCGTGTCGTCTCGTAAGCCGGTCCTTATCACGGCGAACACGGCTGTGATGAAGATGACTACCCCGAATGCGATAATCCATGGGCTCGCTGTGCCCAGCGAGGGGTGGTCGTGGTTGGGGAAGAAAACAAGGCCGACCGAAAGCGGCTTTCCTGTGACGTTGCCCAGAGAGAAGAAGAACAGCTTGACCTCGAACGCAGGATGAAGGAAAGGGCTGATCGGGCTGTAGCCCAACTGGGACGAGCTGAAGTGGTAGTAGTACACCCCGACGGTGGCCACCGCCCCGCCGACCCAAGCAGCGAGCAACTTCCATGAACGGCGCCGGTACAACAGAAGGAGAAGGACTGCCGGCCAGATGAGCAGCCCCTGGAGCGACGAGAAACTGCCGATGACCGCGATCGCCGCGCCCATGGCCAAGGTGGGGCCGCTCACGTGCTCGCGGTCGAGCACAGCCAGCGTGCCCGCAAAGCAGATCATCACGACATACCAGGCGATCTGAAATCCCCAGAGGGCGTTCTCGAACTGCGCCCACGAAAGCATAAGGATGGCGACTGGGCAGTACCAGATCAAGGGAGTGCCCGGTGACCGGCGTCGGTGAGTCCAGATGATGAGGAAGATGGAGCCGACGAGCAAGACGGCGCTGATGAATTCTTCAGTGCGGATGTTGAGGTGGGTGGTATAGGCGAGAGCCAGGACGATAAGGTTGGGAAACAGGATTCGGTTCTCGTTGTGCTGTGCCCAGAGATCACCCAAGCTCAGATGCCCTGAGAACGCCTTTTCGACCAGGGCCACGTCGCTCCATTGGTCGAAAAGGAGCACATTCACCGCGTATCGATTGACGAATGCAAAGTAGGCCAGAACAGGAAGGGCAAACCCAGCCACCGTAAGGATCCCGAGCAGTTTCCTTCTCGCCGGAGCACGGAGAAACCCGACCAACTTCTTCCTCATTGAAGCACGGACGCTTCGATCTCTCACGTCTTGGGATCTGATCCGTCGGGCTGCCCTAGTGGATTGACGGCGCCGAGCACCGCAAGGCCGACATCGCTCACCGACGCAGGCGTGCGTGGTTCCAAACGGCTCACGTCGGAGATTCTTCCAGACTCGCGCCGTCAACCGTGGCCCGAATTCTAGGGAGGGATTGCAACCCGACAGAAGTCATTTTCTCATCGGGTGATGTTGCTACCGGTACCTGACCTCCGAAACCGCCATCGACGGAGCACCAGGCTCCGGTTTCTGCGCGTCAGCGCGACCTAAGCCCTAACCACGTGAGGAACTTGTGGGTGAGGCCGTTCGTCTTGCGGTGCACTCTTCCGGCGCACCACCCGTTTGTCCCGTAGCTCGTAGGCCAGCCCCTTAGCGCCTGTTTCGACGTTGCCCCGCTCTCCCAGTAGAGATGGATTCGGAGGGACTTACTGGCAACAGAAGGGCCATTCCGTTGGGAGCGGCCACCAACACTGCGTGGTACCTTGACCAAAGGAAGTTGTCGCAATGAATCAGGGGGGCTGCCATGTTGCCGGTCCGTTTCAGCAAGGTCTTCGTGGCCATATCTGTCCTGTTCCTATGGAGCATTGCGTTCGTTAGTCCGGGCGCTACGGCGGGTGCCGTGATCGCTCCCCAGGCCGCCAGCACAGGGCCCCAATGCACATTCAATGGAAGCGCACTCCCGCTCGTGACCGGAGTGTCGGCGGGCAGCAAGATCGCCATCAGCTGCAAGGGCTTGCCTCCGCTGCACCCTTATCTGTTCGTAGGGACGAGTCTGCTCCTTGGCATCGATCCGGCGGCAGCGCCGCTGTTATCCGGTCACATTGTCTCGTTGCCGGGTCTAATGGCCGTGCTGTCCGCGCTGCCCGAGATTGATCTTGCGTCTGAGGCCTTGCCGATCTCCGATCTTTCCGGCAACCTGAACCTCACCTGGACCGTACCAACGTTCCAGCCCCTCGACCCGAATGCCAGCTGTCCCCCAACACAAAAAGAAGCGAACTCGGGACTGATCGGCTGCGCGGTGGCGATGATCGACCTCACAACCTTCAAACCCGTGGCCGCCGGAAGTGGGGTGTTCGAATATTCCGGATTCCCCTTCCTCCCTCCGAATCCGACGCTGGCCCTTTCGGCCTTGAGGGCGGTTCCGAATCAAACAGTATCGGTCAGTGACGCTCCCGGAGCGACCACCTATTGGTGGTTATCCACGTTGGCAGCTCTTGAGGCGGCGCTCGGAGGTGCGAGTTCGCCGCCGACGGTGACGGTGACCCTCGTGGACCCACATGGCAACGTGGTTCCGGTGTCGTCGAATATCCATGTTGCGCCGGCAACCTACAACGGAAGTACTTTTTCACCGCCGATTATCTCGGGGGGGTTTTCGATCCCGCCCACCGTGGCGGGTCCGGAGACCGTCAATGTTCAGGTGGGTGGCACACTCGACGGGCTACCGCTGAGCAACAGTGCTTCGGCTCCCCTCTTCATCAATAATCCTCCCACCACGAGCGTGGTTATTCCGTCGAATGGGGCGACGCTGTCCGGATCGACCCTGCTTGGTGCCTCAGCCTCGAACGCCACCAGCGTCGAGTTCCAGCTGTTCGGCGGGGTCTACGGCTTTTACGGCCCGATACTCTGTACGGCGACGCCGACCTACTTCGGGTACTTGTGCAACTGGAACACCACGAGTGTTCCCAACGGCTCGTATGTCTTATCGTCTGTGGCCTCTAATTCGGCTGGGACCACATTCAGTTCGGGCGTCAACGTCACCGTTAGTAACCCTCCCACCACGAGTGTGGTCATCCCGTCGAATGGGGCCACCGAGTCGGGGACGGCCGCGCTCTTGGACGCCAGTGCCTCAGCCAACGTGACAAGCGTCAAAGTTCGAGCTCACCGGCGGGACGCTCACTGACCAGGTTGTCGCCACGGCCACGCCCACCTACTACGGCTGGCTGGCCCAGTGGAACACGACGACCGTGCCCAACGGCACCTACACACTCCAAAGTGTCGCTGCCTATCCCGGTGGCCTGACCGGTACGAGTCCGGGCGTCACCGTCACCGTGGCCAATCCGGGCCTTGCCGACCTTGCCAACTCGTCGTTCACGGCGACCACGACGGGGTCGCCCGGCGGCAGCGGTTGTCTCATCGTGCATTTGAATTTCGACGCGGCATACCCTGGTAGCGCGGCCGTGGGTAACGTGACCCTCCACATTGCCGGCTGCGTTTCAGATCCGGTCACGTACACCGGGTCCTTCACCATTACGACCGGCGTTGGCACGCTGAGCGGCAGTGCCCCAGGCACGGTCACCGAACAGATCGTTGGAGGAAACCTCGAGGAGAGCTATCAGATAAATCTCTCCGTGACGACGGCGACCGGGTCCTTCTCAGGAACGACGGGTAGTCTGCTGTTCTCCCGTCGCCTCAGACACCGTCGACTCTCTCACCGTTGAGTAGTCCGTCCGGCCGAGTTGTCTGGCCCCGGTACGTTCTCGCCGCAGATGACGTGCGCTTTTGGGGACGACGATCGTCGTCTAGCCGAGTCACCGGATGCCTTCCGCCCGAGCTCCTCTTCGTAGAAGAGGATGCGCATCACCAGTTCCGAATGCTGGAACCGTCGTCTGCGAAGACCTCTACAAACACTGCCTCTGACCAGCGCCCCCCAGCAGCGCTCGAACCTCCGCGGTACGGACTAGAAGTGCGATTGCATCCTTCCCAGGGTTGGCCGACGTCGATCATTCGTACCTATTCCCCGCGCGACCTTCCCACCGTTCACCATGTTTCGCGAGTTTGGCCGGGGAGTCGTAGTCACGGTGTAGTCATGAGAAGAACGAGGGTGCAGAAGCTCCATCGCTTGTTCTGGTGTCGCTGAGCTGACAGACTTTGTTGGTCTCTCCTCTCGTCTATGACGATCTTGATCGGAGGTCGCCCGCGTGCCTAGGTTCCCCCGTCACACAACCCTGCGGTGGATGC
>CAWGEX010000002.1:0-1016551 GCA_963821755.1 uncultured Acidimicrobiaceae bacterium | reverse complement strand
ACTGATGGCAGATCCTGCGGCTGATTCGTAGCATTTAGAGGTCCGTGCGGAACTGACTCAAAAGTGCCTGCCGCTGGCGAGTGCCAGTTGGCCTATAAACGAAAGGTCTTCCGCTCGGGCTTCGCCACGGTGTGGCTCAAAAGAGGATCGAGCACGAACAGTCCATAAGCAGGAGTGCCCCCGTGGTTTCCATCAAGCCAAGGAGGTATTCATGAATGTGATGATCGGGGTCGATCCCCACAAGGCATCGCACACTGCGGTGGCCATTGGGAAGGACGAAGACCAGATCGGCAGCGTCAAAGTCCGGGCCACGATGCGCCAGGTCGACCAGCTCTTGACCTGGGCTGAACCTTTCGAGAAACGCACGTGGGCCATCGAGTCGGTGGGCGGAATGGGTTACTTGCTAGCCCAACAGTTGGTGGCCCGTGGGGAGGACGTCCTCGATGTGCCGGCCACCCTGGCCGCGCGCATTCGGGTGTTAGCCACCACACGGTCGAGCAAGAACGATCCCAACGATGCCCACTCGATCGCCATTGCCGCCCTGCGGGCCCCGGCACTTCGCCAGGTCGAGCCGGCCGATCACGCCGAGGTCCTCCGTCTCCTTTCAAAACGGAACTGGGATCTGGGTCGCCAGCGAGCTCGGGTCGTTTGCCGGCTACATTCGCTGTGCTCCGAGCTCGCTCCAGGCGGAATTGCCAAGGAAATGTACGTTTCTGACGCCGAGGCACTCCTGGCGAACGTGAACCCGGAGTCACCGGCCCAGCAGATCCGCGTCGACCTGATCCTCGAGCTGCTCGACGATGTGCGCCGACTCGATACCCAGACCAAAGAGTCGCATCGGCGGATCCGCCTGGCCGTCAAGGCATCCGGAACGTCGCTCACCAAGGTCTACGGAGTGGGGCCAATCCACGCCGCTTCGCTGATCGGATACTCCGGTGACATCCGTCGCTTCGCCAACCGGGACGCCTACGCCTCTTATAACGGCACGGCGCCACTCGAGTTCTCGTCTGGTGGGCGGACGGTGCATCGACTCTCCATGCGAGGAAGTCGCCGGCTGAACAACACCTTGCACATGGCCGCTGTGACCCAGATCCGCAACCCCGGCACGGAGGGGCGCATCTACTTTGAACGCAAGGTGGCCGAGGGCAAGACCAAGAAGGAAGCGCTCCGGTCCCTCAAACGCCAGATCTCCAACGCCGTTTATCGCCAGCTTGTTCTCGACTCCCGATAGGGGGTCCGGGAGGACACTCAGGGACGACTCAGTGCCAGCGTGACCGGCTCTTCACCCTGCGCGACCGGCTCTTCGGCGAAGTCACTCCCGAACCCATAGAGACCCTATGCCGTCGTGACTTTCCATGACGGACCCATTCATCGCGTCATCAACCGCCTGAAATTCGGGGTCTTGACTCAAAGAGGATTCGGCTGGTGGCACCCCGTCCCGGCGTATGGGGGCAGACCGCACCAGATCCAGGTCCCAGTCTCGGCGTAATGCAAAGTGACCAATGTCGGGAAAGGTGGGAGAACCGCTGAACATCCGGCCGTCATCGCTACTCCCTGGCGGCAAGACTCAGGACATGACGGTCAACGATCTCCAGCGCTTCGTAGACGCCCAGGACGACCACGGCATCTTCGCCCAGGCCCTTGACGAGTTGGCCGCCGGACGCAAACGGTCCCACTGGATGTGGTTCGTCTTGCCCCAGTTGGCCGGACTCGGCATGAGCGACACAGCACGGTTCTTCGCCCTGGCGTCGCTCGATGAGGCCGCGGCGTACCTCGTCCATCCTGTCCTTGGGCCACGCCTTCACGAGACCGTGTCCCGGCTCCTCGCCCTCTCAGGGGTGTCGGCTACCGATATCTTCGGGCCGGTCGACGCCATGAAGCTCCGTTCCTCGATGACGCTTTTCCACCGAGCCGCTCCCGACGATCCGGTGTTCGGCGCAGCCCTCGACCGCTACTTCGACGGCGTGCCCGACGAGGCCACAGATCTGCTGCTCACAAGGGCGAGGTAACCGATGGGCGATCGTCTGCCCTCGGCCCGGCGAACGTGGCTAGGGCGGCAGGGTCTCCGAATATGAATGGAGAGCGGATGATCGGCGCAAACCGTCCTGTTCGTTAGCTGCCCACTCCGTTCGTTGCCACGAAGCGGAACTGGTACTCGCCCTGGTCGAGGTTGGTCAGCGTGAGTCCAGCTCTCTCCAACCGGTTTCCCAACGTGTCCGGGTCAACTGGTGTGAAGGTGTCGTCCACGTGGCCGCCACGGGTCCCTTCGTTGTCCAGTGAATCGGTACCCACGAACAGGCCACCAGGGGCGAGCACACGGCCTAACTCGGCGAACACATCGTCCTGGTGAGCCGGTGATGGCATGTGATGGAGCACCGAGAAGCAAGTCACTGCTGAGAATCTGTTCGAGTCGAACCCACAGGTGGCGGCGTCACCTTCGATTACGTCGACATTCGTTCCGTCGAGGCGCATCTTAAGCGGCCCAGCCAGCGCAGGATCGATCTCCACGACGGTGAGATGGGCGATACGGGTGCGGAGAAGATCAGTCGTAAGCCCTGGTCCGGGACCGATCTCGAGCACATCGTCACCGAGATCACCAGCCGCATCGAGCCAGGGCAACAGGTCCTCTTCGAGCATCTGCGTCCATTGCGGGCTCGACAAGAAGTCGATGTGGGACTGATTCATGTTTGCTCTTTACACCTGATCCCGCCTGATCGCTAGCGGCGTATCCCACCCGACGTATGGGGCAGGGACGCCGGCACGGTCCAGGCTCTTCTTGGAAGGCCCGACCTGCGTTGAGGTCCTGACAGCCGACTGCCAGACAGCCTCAGGCTTCCGGTATTTCGCGTCCAAATGTCTCGAGGGTGACCGCATCCGGCTCGGGTCCGCCACGGCGACCCGTGTCTAAGGCGTCGATCGCGGTCATCTCGTCATCCGACAACTCGAAGCTAAAGACTTCGAAGTTCTCCGCGACGCGGTTGGGCTTGGTGGACTTCGGAATGACCGAGCGCCCGTGTTGCAGACCCCAACGCAACATTGTCTGAGCGGGGCTCTTCCCGTGCGCCGAGGCGACGTTCCCAATGACCGGATCTGCGAGAGTGCTGGTGTGATTGCCGTCGCGGTAGAAGGTGATACCGCCGATGGGTGACCACGCCTGCGTGACTATGCCGTGTTCGGCACCAAAGTTCTGTACTTCCTGTTGAGCGAAGTACGGGTGACATTCGATTTGGTTGACCGCCGGTACAACGTTCGCCCGGTCTAGAGGGACGCGAGGTGCTCGACCATGAAGTTGCTGACCCCAATCGAGCAAACCTTGCCGTCAGCCAGAAGCGCCTCCAGGGCACGGTAGGCCTCCAGGGTCCGGTCGAATGCCGTGGGCAGCGCCTGATGGAGGATCAGGAGGTCGATCTGTTCAACGCCGAGCTTGCGGGCGCTTTTCTCGAAGGCGTGCAGCGTATCGGAGTATCCGTAATCGCTGATCCACACTTTGGTCTCCAAGAAGACCTCCGACCGGACCAAGTCCGAGCCGTGCACCGCCTCGCCTACCTGGCGCTCGTTGCCATAGGCCGCGGCGGTGTCGATGTGCCGGTAGCCGCATTCGAGAGCAGCCCGCACAGCATCGCGAGTCTCGTCAGGTGGCGTCTGGAAGACGCCGAAACCGAGCGCTGGTATCTCAACCCCATTGTTGAGCGTGATGGTTTCCATCTGGCCCACCTTCCTTTCATTTTCGCTCGGGATCCAGCCCTCGTCACGATAGGGGCCGAATTGACCCCGATTCGGCAGGCGGATCTCCATCGGTTGTCTACGTGACCCTAAGGGCCGGTTTAGAGCCTGCTCTGGAATCCACCCTGTCGCAGTCCAGTCCCGACTGTCCCCGATGTGCCGCATGGTGGCACCCCGTCCCGGCGAAGTGGGATACCCGTGGCCAAAGGGGTCGCGACGGGTGCAGCCCGGCGCGGATCACGGAAGCTGGGGCGCTCATACTTTCCGCATATCCGCTCATAGTTTCCGCATATCTCGGTGCCAAGATGCATTTGGGGCGGGAATGGTGGCATGACGTGGAACGGACGCTTCCCGATAACGAAAGGTCGCACATGACTGGAATCGCACTGGTGGACGGAAAGACATAGCCGTGCCTGGGCGATTACTCGGCCTAGCGCTGGTGGCGGCCCTCTCTTGCGCCTGCGCAGCAACCCACTCAGACCAGGCGAGCGCCTCCGCTATCTCGACGCCGGGGGCGCAACGCACCGTTCTTCAGGACGCGGCCGTCACATACGGCCTCGATGTCAACCCCGCCAACCCGACCATCGGTCTTGCGCGAGTACCCCAGGTTCTCCAGTTGGTTCAGCGCGCCGGTGCGTCGGCCGTACGCACCGGCGGCAACTGGGCTACGGAGGAACCGTCGCCGGGTCACTACAACCTCTCCGAGATCGACCAACTCTTCTCTTTGGCCAAGGCCGACGGACTGACCGTCCTCTTCGAGTTGGGGAAGGAGCCAATGTGGGACGCTCTCGGAGGGAACTCCAACGCACCGCCGTCAGACTGCGATGCTCCGTCTGCGAGCTGCGCCTCGGTGAGGCAATACGTGACGGCGCTGGTGGATCACGCGGCTCCTGAGGGTCTCCACTACCTCATTGTGCGCAACGAACCTCAGGACTTCAACAGGAACTGGGTTGGTGGCGATGCGGCGTCGTATGCACACTTTCAAAGTGTCGTTTATCAAGCAGCGCACGCCGCAGATCCCGCCATCAAGGTGCTCAATGGCGGTACTGAGGCCACCACACCCGCTCTCACTCAGAGCCTTGCGCCCCAGGCCGCCCGCGACGCGAAGGCCATAGCGTTCGCCACTGCGCTGTACTCCGACCCCTCTTGGTGCAACTCGCTCGATATCCTCGACCTCCACGTCGGCGACTTCGGTCCGGTGTGGTCGCCCCAAATCGTTGACGCGTCGGAGCGAGCCATTCAGGCGTGCAACGGAGGGAGGCCCATACCAGTATGGGTGACCGAAGTCGGCTACCCATCGACACCGGTCCTCCAGGCATCGCCTGTCTACACCGAGGAACTGGGAGATGGATACCAAGGCGGCGAGGCCGGCCAGGCGCGTTTTTTGACCGACACGTTCAGAGCACTTGCACACGACGACAATGTGGTCGGCATCAACTGGACATTCACTGTCGACCCAAACCTGATCCACGCACCATCCCCAGGTACGAACGACAAGACGGCCTTCGACGACGGATTCGGAAACGGTCTCTTGAACTCGAACTATCAGACCAAGGCCTCATACATTGCCTTCAAGCTGATCGCAGCAGAGGGTGGTCGTCCAGGAAGATCGAAGGGGTGAACGACGAATAGGCGCAGCGCTAACGACGAACGGTCGGATGAACGCCACCACTCCAATGGCTGTATTCGGCGGTGTCCGATGGGTGCACTGTCGTTGAGCGATTAAGGGAACGAGTCTTCGCCCTGGAGAAAGCGGTAGCGGCTGGACTCCTCGGTCGCTGGCGCGTCGACTCTCGTCTATCTGACTCGGGCACCGATCAATCATCTCATTTCGTTTTAGTTATCCACAGGCCCATATGTGCCGGTATGTACCAGGCAACTTTCGCGAACAGAACTAATCCTTGAAGAGCCGGAGTTCCGCTAGGTGCTGATGGAGTCGTACGCGGTGCGGGTGTACCGGAGGGCGAGGAACCAATCGAAGAGCTGAAGCGAGTCGTGCCGCTATTCCCTGGCGATCCAGGTTCCGAGGCCTTTCATTCGGTGCTTCCGACAAAACGAGATGGGATCACATCGCCTGCGCCGGCCAGCCCAACGAATGTTCGTGCGGCTTCCACCGCTAGTTCTTGAGCGTTGAGTCGTCCGTTGTTACCAGAAACCAGAAAGCGGGCCCGCTCTAACCGCCATTATCAACCAATGGTCGGTACCGGCGAGTCGAGTCCATGACGAACCCAATGCAATTGAGTTGCAATGTCGGTAATGTTCGATGTGCCGCAAGGGGGTGGTTGGGAATTGCCGCTGAACGGGTGTGCCATTTTGGCCGTAGATCCCTTTTGGTCCTCGGGACTTAGATGACCTCAGTTGAGTCCGCTCCACGCGCTGGCTCCGAGCGTGGTGGCAAGACACTCCGGGTCGCCGAGTTGAGTGTGGGTTTCGGGGGTCTGCTGGCTCTGGACCAGGTCTCCATGTCGGCCGATCAGGGGGAGATCGTCGGCGTGATCGGGCCGAATGGAGCCGGGAAGACCACGCTCTTCAATGTCATCTCCGGCTTCGTACGGGCCGACTCGGGAGTGGTCACCTACGACGGGGCGTCACTGCGGCATGTGCACCCGCACGGTCTGACCAAGCTCGGGATCGCCCGGACGCTGCAGGGCGTCGGCCTCTTTGCCGGGCTGACGGTGTTGGAGAACGTGATGGCGGGCGCCCAAGCTGGGTTGCGGGCGGACATCGGATCCGCCTTCCTCGGCCTGTGGCGCTCCAGTCGGGAGGAGCAACGGGCCGCGGCCCGTGCTCGGGAGCTGCTCGACGAGCTCGGCGTGGGGGGCTACGCCCACCATCACCCCGCCGTTCTTCCCTACGCCATTCAAAAGCGCACGGCGATGGCCCGGGTGCTGATCTCGGAGCCGAGCCTGCTCCTGCTCGATGAGCCGGCCAGCGGGCTCTCCAACGCTGAGATCGATGACCTGGCGACGCTCATCCGGAGTCTGAGCGATCGGATGGGTGTCCTGGTCGTCGAGCACCATATGGACCTGGTCATGTCGGTGTGCGATCGGCTGGTGGTATTGAACTTCGGTCGGGTGATCGCCGATGGCACGCCGGAGGTGGTTCGGTCCAACAGCGAGGTGACCACGGCGTACCTCGGCGACGAGATCCACGATTCGTCGGTCGACGCCCCGGAGTCCGGCGATGCTTGACGTCAAGGACCTGAGCGTCTCCTACGGGGCGGTGAACGCGCTCACCTCGGTGACGTTTTCCGCCCGCCCGGGTGCCATCACTGCGGTCCTCGGGGCCAACGGAGCGGGCAAGACGACACTGCTCCGCACCATCAGTGGCCTGGTCGGCACGCGATCGGGATCGGTCCGCTTCGACGGCGAGGAGCTCCTGGGGCGACCCGTAGAGATCATCGCCCGCCGCGGCGTGGCGCACGTTCCCGAAGGCCGCGGCATCATCGAGGAGCTGACCGTGGAGGAGAACCTCCGGCTGGCCACCCTCTGGTGCATGAGGCACCGTGAACGTCAGGCCGCCATCGAGGCGACCTACGAGCTCTTTCCCCAGCTCAGCGGCCTTCATCGCCGTCATGCATCGACGCTGTCGGGCGGTGAGCGCCAGATGCTGGTCCTTGGCCGCGCCCTGATCTCGCGGCCGCGGCTGCTCCTGCTCGATGAGCCTTCGTTGGGCTTGGCGCCGCTCGTGACCGCGCAGCTGATGGCGCTCCTGCGCGACCACACCGTCGGGACGGAGATGACCGTGGTGCTGGTCGAGCAGAACGCACGCAGCGCACTCTCGGTCTCGCACCATGCGGTGGTGCTCAACCTCGGCGAGGTGGTGGTGTCCGACTCGGCCGAGGTCGTTGCCGCCGACAGCGGCCTGCGTCATCACTATTTGGGTTTCTAGGGAGCCGAATTGAGCCTCTTCATCAACATCACGCTCAACGGATTGACCGAGGGGATGATCTTCGCGTCGCTGGCCCTGGCCCTCGTGCTGGTCTTCCGGGCAACCAGGATCATCAACTTCGCGCAAGGCGCCATGGCCATGTTGACCACGTTCATCGCGTCGAGCCTCCTGAACCAAGGTCTCGGGTATTGGTGGGCCTTCGTGGCCGTGCTGGTTCTCGGGTTCGTGTTCGGCGGGCTGGTCGAGCGGGTGTTGATTCGTCCGCTGCAAGGACGGTCCGAGCTCAACCCGGTGATCGTGACCATCGGCCTGCTGGTCGTGATCGAGGGTCTGGCCGGGGCCATCTACGGCAATTCCAGCCGCGGCTTTCCTGCTGGATACTCGCAAAGCGGGCTGACCATCGGGCACACCAAGATCGCCTTCTCGCATTTCGACGTCTTCATCCTGGTGGCGGTGCTCCTCCTCATGGGTGCCACCCTCGTCCTGTTCCGGGCCACGTCGCTCGGTCTTCGGATGCGTGCCTCGGCCTTTGCCGCCGAGATCTCGAGGCTGCTCGGCGTGCGCGTCGGGGTGCTGCTGACCCTTGGTTGGGCCCTGGCCGGGGTGGCCGGTGCGCTGTCCGGCCTCCTGGTCGCGCCGACGAGTTCCTTCGGGCCCTACTTCATGGACCTCGTCTTGGTGTACGCCTTCACCGCGGCCGTGATCGGCGGCCTCGAGAGCCCCGTCGGCGCCTTGATCGGTGGGCTGATCACGGGACTGTGTATTTCCTATGTCGGCGGGTACCTCGGTTCGGGGCTGCAGCCGCTGGGGGCGTTGGTCCTCCTGACCGTCGCCCTGATGGCCCGGCCCGAGGGCATCTTCGCCCGGCCACCGGCGCGGCGGGTGTGAGATGACGCAGGTCGTTCCCGCCGACGTGTCGTCCGGGGCCTCGCCGCCCGCGGGCGGCTCCCGTGCCCCAGGGCCCCGAGTCGCCGCTTCCGATTCCCCACCCAACCGTTGATCCGCCACGGGCTGTTCGCCCTGTGCGGCGCGGGAATTCTGTATCTCATCACCATCCAGTTGAGCCCGTACAACGACTTCTTGGTCGGGGAAATAGCGCTGTACGTCATCGCCCTGGCGGGCCTGAGCCTGCTCACCGGCGTCAACGGGCAGATCTCGCTGGGCAACGGGGCCTTCATGGCGGTGGGGGCGTACACCGTGGCGCTCCTCATGACCCATACCCAGCTGAACTTCTTCGTCGAACTGATGGCCGCCATCGGCGCGGCCGCGGTGTTGGGCCTGGCCATCGCCATCCCCGCCACCCGGTTGAAGGGTCCCTATCTGGCCGGGATGACCTTGCTGCTGGCGCTGGCGCTCCCTCCCATCGCCGACAAGTGGACCAGCGTCTTCGGCGGCGACCAGGGTCTCACCACCATCGTGCCGACGGCGCCGGGAACCATCAATCCCGAGCAATGGCTGGCCTGGATCGAAATCGGCGGTGCCCTGCTGACCCTGGTGCTGCTGGCCAATCTGCTCAGCAGTCGTTTCGGTCGCTCCTTTCGCGCCGTGAGGGACGATGAGATCGCGGCATCTCTGGCCGGCATCCACGTGGCGCGGACCAAGGTGACGGCCTTCGTCATCAGCGCCGGTTGTGCCGGTTTGGCCGGCGCCTTCTTGGGGCTCTCCACCGGGGTGGTGAACACGGGGGAATTCCCGCTGACCCTTTCGATTCAATTGTTGGCCGCCATGGTGCTGGGCGGGACCGGCACCCTCATGGGCATGTGGTGGGGTGCGGTGCTGTTGGTCTACCTCCCGCAGTGGTCGACCTCGCTCTCGGGTCACTTCAAGCTCGGGAGTGGGGTCAACGCCTACCTCGCCACCATCATCTTCGGTGTCGTCCTCATCGTGGTGATGATGGCCGCTCCCACCGGCATCCAAGGCGGCCTCCAGCGCGGGTGGCGGTATGTTTCGGGCCACTGGTTACGCCCTCGCCGTGCGAGCCCGCCGATTTCGAACGTCCTGGACGGCAATTCCTCAGAACCGCAGTGAGGCAAGTGATGGGTATGTCAGAGAAGTTCACCATGAGCAAAGGAGCAGTGATGAGACAGAGCAATCACCGAACAAAGGGACGATGGGCGCGCCTGCTCGGGGCCGGGGCCATGGGTGTCACGTTGGTGACGACCGTGGTGTCGACCTCCGCCAGCGCCCAGTCGACGCCCGGAGTGACGTCCTCGAGCGTCACCATTGGGGCGACCGTTCCACTGACCGGTCCGGCCGCCCCGGGCTACGACGAAATTGCGCCGGCCATGAACGCCATCTTCGCCTGGGCCAATGCCAACGGCGGTGTGAATGGGCGCAAGATCAATTACACCTACCTCGATGACGGCTACAACCCGGCGAACACCGCCACGCTGACCAGGCAGCTCGTACTTCAGGACAACATCTTCGCCGATGTCGGCTCCCTCGGGACGCCCACGCAGTCGGCGGTGCAGAGCTTCCTGAACAGCCAGAAGGTCCCGCAGATGTTCATCGAGTCGGGCTGCAATTGCTGGAGCAGTTCGAAATTTCCCGAGAGCAGCGGGTGGCAACCGCCGTACACGGTCGAGGGCAAGATCCTCGGTGCCTACATCAAGGCTCACTTCGCCGGGGAGAAGGTCGGGTACCTGTCCCAGGGGGACGAGTTCGGCCAAGACTTCATCAAGGGACTGAACATGGAGATCCCCGCCGCATCGGTGGTGTCGCGCCAGACCTATGACGCCTCGACGCTGGCTGGCCCCCTGTCCAACCAGGTGGCGGCCTTGAAGGCGTCGGGCGCGCAGGTGGTGGCCATGGCCACCATCCCGGCCGCCACGGCCCTGGCGATGCTGCCGGCCGCGGCCATCGGGTACAGCCCGCAGTACGTCATTTCAAATGTGGGTGCGGACACCCCGACCGTCGGACCGCTGCTGGAGTCGTTCACCACCAAGGGTGGTGGGAGCGCATCACAGGCGGCGGCCGCCGGTGGGCTCTTGAACGGGGTCATCACCGATTCCTACTTCGCCCCGGAGAATGACGTCTCCAACTCCTGGGTGCAGGTCGAGAAGAAGATCCTGTCCAAGTACGCGCCGAGCCTCTACGCCAAGTCCGGATTGGACGGCAACACCCAGTACGGCATCGCCCTGGGGTACACCTTCATCCAGGCGCTTCAGGCCGCCGGGAAGAATCCCACCCGGGCCTCCTTGCAGTCGGCCATCGCCAATTCAGCCAAGAGCTTCGTGACTCCGGGCTACGTGCCGCTCTCCTATACGAGCAGTGTGCACTACGGCTACCAGGGGGCCGAGGTGGTCAAGCTCAGCACGACCGCTCCGCCGTCGGTCACCCCGACCGGTAGCTGGATCGGTGGCTCGGCCGTGGGGCCGATAGAGACGACCAATGTGGGATCGGGTGCGATCGTGACCTACACGGGGAAGATCTCGACGCCTCCCCAGAAGTTGGTCTCTTCGTCGTAGCCAGCCACTCTGCATGGCGTTGCCGATGGCGGGGGAGTCGTACCCCCGCCATCGGCGCGTCACCGCTCGCGTGAAATGCTCGGCCCGGTCGCGTCCGCGGTAGGTCGTGGATGGAGGCATCCGTTCAGAGGAAGGTGGCAGACTCGGGCCGATGCCGTCGATCACCGGGCGCCTGTCGGCGAATCTCTCCGTCCGCGACCCGCTTCGAAGTGCAGTCTTCTACTCCGAGGTCCTCGGGATGGAGGTGACGTACCAATATCCGCAGATCATCGGTCCGGACGTGCCGATGGGCTATGTGTGCTTGCGCGAGCCCTCCACCGATCTCGAGATCTGCCTGGTACATCACTCGACCAATCCCGGAGAGCCCTTCAGCGAGTTTCGCACCGGCCTCGACCATCTCGAGTTCCTCGTCGCGAGCCGGGCCGACCTGGACGAGTGGGTGGCACACCTCGACGCCCTCGGCGTGGCGCACTCGGGCATCACCGAACCGTCATACACCCGCAACGCCATGCTCACCTTTCGTGATCCCGACAACATCCAACTGGAGTTCTTCTGGCGGGCTTCCTGACGCACTGCCCGCCGCCGGCCTCCGATCAGTTCCGGTCTACTGATCGTGCTGCCCAGGGAAGACGTCGGTTTCCGACTTGTGCCATACCGGGCTGTCACCCGCCGTCTCGACATTGAAGCCGTATTCGTAGACCAACGAGCCACCGAAGGTGGCGCCGACCGATACCAGCGCCGCGATCACCACAGAGAGGACCATGATGCCGACCGGCGTGACCACGGCGGTGTGGTAGCTGCTGAGCCGCCACACGATGTCGGCCAGCGCCAGCACGGTAACGGTGCTCATGATGGTGGCGTGGGTATTGATGGTGCGACGAGCCTGCGTCCCGCCCTCGGAGGATTTCCAGGCGTCCATCAAACCCGTCACGGCGGCCAACACCGAGATGGCGGCTCCACCGATGAAGATCCAGGTGGCCGCGTGCCACAACTCTCGCGACCATGTGTGGTTCCGGCCTCCGGCGAATGAAATGACGTCGAACGCGGCCGCAAAAATGTACGCGGTGATCGGGATATCGGTGAGCGGAGGGTGCAGCGGTTTGCCGGACCAGCCACGCAAGCCCTTGAACGTGCGGCCCTTGAGCGTCAACGTGGGGCGTATCGAGAACTTCCTCATGCCGTTGTCTCCTTTGTTCCGGCGATCGAGGTGACCGTCTCGCCCTCGGTGCGCGCCAGGTTGCGTCCATCGAGCGGCGGCTGACAGAGGCGCCGACGGCGGCGCCGTCCCGGCGGCCTCATCAACGGGATCCCACGAGTGTCAAGAACTCGGCCCGGGTGCGTTCGTCGTCGCGCACCAGTCCGAGCAGTGAAGACGTCACCGTCCGAGCACCCGTGGCCCGTATCCCTCGCAATGACATGCAGGCATGCTCGGCTTCCATGACCACGCCGACACCTTTGGGGCTCAGCTCGAGCATCAGCCATTCGGCCACCTGGTTCGTCAGACGTTCTTGGACCTGCAGTCGGTGGGCATAGTGCGTCACCACGCGGGCCAGTTTGGAGAGCCCGAGCAAGCGCGCGCCGGGCAGATAGGCCACGTGCGCCACACCGGAGAATGGGAGGAGGTGGTGCTCGCAGAGAGAAGCGAACGGGATGTCCCTGACCACCACCAGTTCGTCGTAGCCCTCATCGTTGGGGAAGGTGGTGGCATCGAAGGGCTCCGGCGTCAGCATCTCGGCGTAGGCCCGGGCCACGCGCGCCGGCGTGTCGGCCAGGCTTTCGGCACTTCGATCGATTCCCAGTGCTTCGAGGAGATCCCCGACGGCCCGGGACGCTCGAGCCAGATCGACCGTTCCGGCCCCTCCGCCCGATGCTGGATCCTCGGACGGGCGGCCCTCTCCCCACAGGGGCTTGAGGATGGTGTCAGGCGGACCATCCGGACCCTCAGGCACGGTCGCGGTTGTCATCAGCTCCCTTTCTGGACGGCCGGTGGCGGTTGTCCCCCTCTAAATACTACTTTCATTGATGTTAGAACGCGGGAGAGATTCCGTCAACTTAAATGTGTTTTAGAATGACGCGAGTGGACTCCGAAGCCGACCGGCTGGCCGCCCTGGCCTCTTTGAACGAGCCGATGCGGCGTCGGCTCTATGGCTACCTGGCTGATCAGGACACCGGGGTGAGCCGCGAAACTGCCGCCGCCGCGCTGGGTTTGTCCAGATCGGTCGTGGCGTTCCATCTCGACAAGTTGGCCGATTTGGGCCTGCTCGATGTCGAGTTTCGCCGACCCGAGGGGCGGGGGGGACCCGGAGCCGGCCGACCGGCCAAGCTGTACCGTCGGGCTGCGGGCGAGATCTCGCTGAGCGTCCCGGAACGTCACTACGACGTGGCCGCGCTGCTTCTGGCTCGGGCGGTGGAGAAAGCGGCGGACGGCTCGATCAGCACTCTCGAAGCGCTCCGGGTGGTGGCCCGGGAGCACGGGCACGCCATCGGGATCCGGACCGAGTCCACGGAGGCGCAGCAGAAGACACCGATCGAGGGCCTGTCGGATCTTCTGTCACGGCACGGCTACGCGCCGCGGATCGAGGGGAACACCATGACGCTGGCCAACTGCCCGTTTCACGCCCTGGCCGAAGAGCACCGAGAACTGGTGTGCGGAATGAACCACGAGCTCATCACCGGCGTGACTGAGGCGGCTGGAATTCCAGCGGTCGTCCGGCTCGATCCGGCTCCCGGTCGGTGCTGCGTCACTCTCGTGGCCGAGAGCCATCACTGATCCGCCTTGTTGCGGGTGACCCAGCTTCCGCATCGGGGGCGCCGGACGAGGGACCGGGCTCCGTAGGTTTTCCCACGGGAACATCCCGGTCGATCTGGCGCTGCAACAGGGTATAAAGACGCAGCACGGGCGAAGCGTCAGGGTGACACGGTCAGCGGCGTCACCACCACCTCTTACACTCGCGGTTTTCCGGTTCGAGTCGGTTCGACGGCAATGAATAGCGAGGCGCAGAATTCTTGATGACGGACTCCCTCAGTACCGAAAACGGCATCCTGAGCACGCCAAACGGCCGTCGTGTCCCCGATTGGGTCATCCTGTCGATCGCCTGTGTGGCCCAGTTCATGGTGGTGCTCGATGTCTCGATCGTCAACGTGGCCCTTCCCTCGATCGGACGGGACCTCAGGTACAGCCCGACCGGTCTGCAGTGGGTCGTCAACGCCTATGTGCTGACGTTCGCCGGGTTCCTGCTCTTGGGCGGCCGCGCCGCCGATCTCTTCGGCCGCCGCCGGGTCTACCTGTTCGGGTTGACCGTCTTCACCCTGGCCAGTCTGGCCGGAGGTCTGGCCCAGAACTCGGCCTGGCTGACCACGGCCCGCGCCGTGCAGGGCATCGGTGGAGCCTTCTTGTCGCCCGCCACCCTCACCATCATCGTCACGACGTTCTCGGGGGTCCGGCTGGCCAAGGCCCTCGGGGCCTGGAGCGCGGTGGCGGGCGCGGGCGGGGCGGCCGGTTCCCTCCTCGGGGGCGTCCTCACGGCCGAAGCCTCGTGGCGTTGGGTCCTGTTCGTCAATATCCCCATCGGCGTCGCCGCCGGCGCGGCGGCACTCCTGTACCTCACCGAGGCCAAGCGATCCGCGCGGTGAGCGGGCGACCAAGCTGGACATCGGCGGCGCCATCACCGTGACGGCCGGACTGGGGGCGCTCATCTTCGCCATCGTCGGGACCGACACCCACGCCTGGGGATCGTCGTACACCCTTTCGATTCTGGCCGTGGCAGCGGTGTTGTTGGCCATCTTCGCCTTCATCGAGCTCAAGGTGGCATCCACCCCTCTGGTGCCGTTCCGACTGTTCCGATCGCGGTCGGTGAGCGGGTCCAACTTCGTCATGTTCCTGGTGGGTGCCGCCTTCTTCTCGATGTGGTACTTCATGTCGCTCTACCTGCAGAACGTCCTCGGCTTCGGAGCGCTCAAAGCCGGACTGGCCTTTTTGCCCATGGCGATCTCCATCATCATCGGTGCGCAGGTGAGCTCTCGTCTCCTTTCCCGGCTCGGCGTGCGGCCCCTCCTCTTGGTGGGAACGGCCCTGGCGTGCGGCGGGTTCGCCTGGCTCTCCCAGATTCAATCCACCAGCACTTATTGGACTCACGTCTTCGGTCCGGGTTGCGTGATCTCATTGGCCCTCGGCCTGCTCTTCACGCCGCTGGCTTCGGCCGCTACATCGGGAGTGCACTTCACGGAGGCCGGGCTGGCCTCGGGAGTCCTCAACACCTCGCGACAGATGGGCGGCTCGCTCGGTCTGGCCATCCTGGCCACGGTGGCCATCGACCACACCCACTCGGTGTTGCGGGCCGGCCAAGGCTCGGTGTCCACCGCGGTGGCGTTGACCGCGGGCTACGCCCGGGCGTTCGAGGTGGCCTCGATCCTCGGCCTCGTTGCCTTCGCGGCCTCGTTCATCGTCCCCTCCATCGGCAAGAAGACGCTCGAGAGCGAGGTCGAACTCACCGAGGACGAGGCCGTGGGCGACGCCGGCGCACAACCCCGCCTTGGTTCGACGCCGACCACTTCCAACGTGCGGCCCGAGACGGCGTAGGCCATGGCCGTCGACGGTGGTGATGCGACCAGTGACGGCGAGGCCGCCGGCCGTCCCTCGCTTGAGTCCTCCGCACTGCTCAGCCGCCTGGGCGACGTCTCACTGTGGGACCTCGAGGTCACCGCCGTCGGGGCGATCAGCCCTTCCATGCGGCGCATCCGTTGCACGGCACCGGGATTGGGCCGTCTCTCGTACCAGCCCGGTCAGGATCTCATGCTGGCGGTGCCGGGTCCCGGAGACGGGTCATTCCGGCGCCGCTACACCATCCGGTCCTTGGACCGTGCCGCCGCATCCCTCGACATCGATGTCGTGCTCCACGGCGATGGCCCCGCGGCAGCCTGGGCCGCGTCGTGTCAACCGGGCCAACGGATCGAGGCCATCGGGCCACGCGGCAAGGTGACCGTGCAGCCCGAGGCCGACTGGCACCTCTTCGCCGGTGACGACTCCGCCATGCCGGCCTCCCTGGCCATGGCCGAATCTCTGCCGACGCCGGAGGACGCCCTCGTTGTGCTCGAGGTCGATGGAGTGGCCGACCAACAACAGGTCAGCGCCGCCGACGGCCGGCCGATCGGCGTGCACTGGGTGCACCGCGCCGGGGCGGACCCGGCCTCGAGCGCCAAGCTGGTCGCCGCCCTCGACGGGCTCGAACTTCCCACCGGACGGGGCCACGCCTACCTGGCCGGTGAGTTGCGGGTGGTGGCCGACATGCGCAGGACGCTTCTGGAGCGTGGTCTGACGACCGCGCAGATCTCGGCCAAGCCCTACTGGCGAGCCGGCGTCGCCAACGCCGCCCACGGTGAACCGGAGCGACCCTCTCCCGACGAGTAACGCACCGGCTCACACGTGCGCATCGCCGGGACGACGCACTCGACCCGGCGGAGTGGCCTCAGTCACATCGGAGCAAGGCCCGGCACTTCAGGATCCGAACGAAGGTCGTCGGCGGCGGTGCGAGAGTGCGTCATGAGCCGGAGGAACCGCTGGTACGCCGCGCTCGCCCCGTCGCGGTCACCGGTGGCCAGGAGGTCGAGCAGCAGGCCGCGCGCCACCGCGACACCCAGTCGCGCGTCCGTTCGGGCGAGTTCCGGATCAACGCCCATCTGCACCAAGGCGGTGGCGATCGGCGCCACCCATGCCTCGACGATTCCCGTAAGGAATTGCTCGGTACCCGGCCGCCCGAGCAGGGCATAGGAGTAGAGCTCGAAGAACAGCCGCTCCTGGGGCCACATCTTCGGATCACTGAGTCGCTGCCACGACGCCCAGGCGTCGTCGGGGGTGACGCCTGAGTCCAAGAGTGCCGTCCTCTCTCTGACCTCAACGGCCTGAGTCACGGCGATCAAGAGACCCTCGCGGGAACCGAAGTGATAGATGAGCATCCGGTGGCTGGTGCCGATCGCCGAGGCCAGCTCGCGCAGACTGAGGTCAGCGATCCCGCCGGCCGAGGCCTGCTGCACGGCAGCGGCGAGGAGGCGATCCCTGGCTTGCGAGGCGGTCACGGTCAAATGTACCATTTGGTACAGTCCCAGCCAACCAGCCACAGTTGACGCGGACAGCGAGGAACCATGACGCAACTGCACGTCGAGGCCGAAGGCACGTCCCGAGCCGACCCCGGGGCCGTCTGGAGCCTCGTCTCGGACGCCACCACCTTTGCCCAGTGGGGTCCATGGGATGCCAGCGGCTACGAGAGCCCCGGAGACGAATCGGCACACGGGGTCGGGGCCATCCAATGGTTTCGCACGGGGCGGACGACCTCGGTAGAGCGGGTACTGGAGATCGAAGAGTGCCGGCGTCTCGTCTACACGGTGATTCGGGGTATTCCGGTCCGCAACTATCGGGCCGAGGTGACCCTGACGCCAACCCCGGCGGGGACCCACATCCGCTGGGAGGGCAATTGGGACACGACCCTGCTCGGGCGGATCGTCCACCGAAAGCTCCGCTCCTTCTATCCCGACATGATGGCTCGCCTAGTGGCCGCGGTGGACCACGGTGTGGCTGCCTCGGAGTAACGGCGGACCATCGCCCGGCCGCGGCAAAGTATGGGTG
This sequence comes from uncultured Acidimicrobiaceae bacterium, assembly GCA_963821755.1. GTDB lineage: Bacteria > Actinomycetota > Acidimicrobiia > Acidimicrobiales > RAAP-2 > Bog-473. The sequence goes on along the minus strand of CAWGEX010000002.1, from coordinate 998,851 downwards.
TCGAGTAGGACCTTGCCTGGTTGAGTGATTGGGGACTGTTAGGGGATTGTGAGGATCCCGTGAGTTGCATTGTCCCCGTGCTGCAGAAGCGCGAGCATGCCGAGATGAGTTCCGCGACAGGATTCGTCACCGGTCCCGGGCGGCTCAAGACTCACGACGTCATCATTGCCGCGGCGACAGCGACCATCTTCTTTGGCGCATTGATCGTGCGCAGTCGACTTATCTTCGGATTGGCGGTGCTGGCTGCCATCTTTGTTCCGATGGAGCGGATTTTCGCTCTCCATTCCCAGCGGGTCTTTCGCGCCGGTTGGCGCACGGACCTCGTCCACTTCGTAGTGAACAATCTCCTGACGACGTTCCTCTTGATTGTGGCCGTCCTCTCCGTGGGAACAGCCATATCGGCCGTCGTTCCCGGAGCCGTGCGTTCGGCCGTTGCTCAACAGCCGCTCTATCTCCAAACCAGCGAGGCCTTCGTCTTGGCCGGATTGTCCGGCTATTGGGCCCACAGGGCAACACATAGGGTCCCGGTGCTGTGGAAGTTCCACCGCGTTCACCATTCCGTCGCCGAAATGGACTGGCTGGCCGCAGGACGCCTCCACCCGGTTGACCAGGCCTTCACCCGCTCGTGCACGGTCCTGCCTCTGGTCGCTCTGGGCTTCACGAAGGGAGTGCTGGGAGCGTTTGTGGTGCTGATCACCTTCCAGGCCCTCTTCATCCATGCAAATGTGCGGTTCCGCTTCGGTCCGTTGCGCTGGATCGTGGCCACGCCAGAGTTTCACCACTGGCACCATTCGGCCGACCCCGCCGCCTACAACAGCAACTTTGCCGGCGAGTTCCCCTGGCTGGATCTGCTCTTCGGAACGCTGCACTTGCCAACTGGAAAGATGCCGGAAGGCTACGGAATCCAAGAGCAGCCACCCAAGGGCTACCTGTACCAGCTGGCCTGGCCCTTCCGTCGGACCAGTCAGACGGCCTCACCGGGACTCCTGACGGTGGACGTCGACCCGACTCCGCCGTATTGACCCAGCCGTATTGAAACGTCAGGCACCCGACGCCTACCTGGCCGGTGAGTCACGGGTGGTGGCCGACAGGCGAAGGACGCTTCTGGAGCGTGGTCTGACGACCGCGCAGATCTCGGCCAAGCCCTACTGGCGAGCCGGCTTCGCCAACGCCGCCCACGGTGAACCGGAGCGACCCTCTCCCGACGAGTAACGCACCGGCTCACACGTGCGCATCGCCGGGGCGATCCGTAACTGGGCGGCAGAACTGGCGTGGCTGGCTCCCGGGAGTCAATCGAGCGGCAAGAGATCAACGTCATAACCGGGGAATCGACCGTCGACCGAAATGAGCGTCAATCCTTCGGCTCTGGCCTGTGCGATTAACATCCGGTCGAATGGGTCGGCATGGTGGTCCGGAAGGGCGCCGGCGGCAAGGGCATGGCCAACCGTGATCGGGAGCGAGTCAAAGTCGTTTGCTGACAAGGCGTCCAGCAGATCATCCGGAGCCTCGAGGCGACCAGCCGCTCGTTTGATAGCGATCTCCCACGCAGTTGCCGCCGAAACCCACACCTCGACATCGGGGTCGGCGATTGCACCTTCGGCGAGCGGCGGAAGACTCGGATCGGCCGACAGCCACCACAGCAAGATGTCGGTGTCGAGTAGGACCTTCACAGATCGTCGCCATGAAATGCAGCGGCGACACTCTCTGGCAGGTCATCGAAATCGGGTCCAATGCGGACACGCCCGGCCCAGTATCCAGGGGTCCGAGCCGAGCGGGGATGGGCCGGCACGATGCGGGCCACTACACGGCCAGCACGTGCAATCTCGACTTCGCCGGCCTCTCCAGATTCGACGGCAGCAACAAGTTTTGACAGGTTCGTCTTCGCTTCGTGCATGTTCACTCGCATTTGACACAGTTAGCTAACCTAGCTATGTCAGCCAAGAAGAGGGGGCTGTCGGATGGGTTCCAAAGTCCGCTGGCCCTCCTGGGTGAGGAGTTAACTTGACAGTTAAGTAACCATATGGTGAAGTAGCGTCATGGACGCGACGCAACTGTGCCGGTGGAAACAAGCGGCGGCGGGGGGCACCCTCCGACGGACAAGCCACCCCTTCCCGGGCCGGCGGTGGCGGCCGTGACGCTGGTGGAGGACCGACTCGACGCCACGTTTACGGCGTTGGCCGACCCGACCCGGCGGGCGATCGTCGCCCGCCTGGCCACCGGGGACGCCACGGTGAACGACCTGGCGGAGCCTTTCGACATGACCTTGCCCGCAATCTCCAAGCATCTCAAGGTGCTCGAACGCTGCGGGCTCATCACGCGGTCTCGGCGCGCCCAGTTCCGACCCTGTCACCTCGAGCGCGATGCACTCGACGCCGCCGTCGACTGGATCGAAGAGAGCCGACGGATCTGGACGGAGCGGTTCGACAAGTTGGATGCGCACCTGCGCGACATCCAACGCGGGTCTTCATCGAGACAGAAAGGAAATGATCAATGAGTGAGCACACGACTGAGTCTGAGCTGAACTTCACCCGTGTCCTTGCTGCTCCGAGAGAGGTGGTCTTTCGATGCATGATCGAGCCGGAGCATCTGACCCACTTCTGGGGCCCGACCGGTGTCAGTACGCCCCGCGAGAACATCAAGGTCGAGGCCCATCCGGGTGGAGCCTTCGAAACCGTGATGGTCAACGACGCCGATGGCAGTGAGTATGCGATGCGGGCGACCTACGTGGAGATTGTGGAGCCCGAGCGAATTGTGTGGATCGATCCGGACTCCGGCATGACGACGACCTCGACGTTCGTCGACCTGGGCGAGGCCGGCACGGAGATCCACATCCGCCAGACCAACGTGCCCGAGCCCATGCGCGGTCCGGAGGCACAAGCTGGCTTCTTGACCTCGCTCGATCGGTTTGCGTCGTACGTGATGACGATTTCAGGAGGTTCCGAGCGATGAGATCCCGAGATGTCGACCATGCCGCGCTGATGGATGAGATCGCGGCCGAACGAACCGAACTGGCGGAGGTATTGGTCGGTCTGTCACCCGATTCCTGGGACGCTCAGTCGCTCTGCGCCGGATGGAGGGTACGCGAAGTGGTGGCCCACATGACCATGCCATTTCGATATTCGACCCGACGATTTGTGATCGAAGTCATCAAGGACCGGGGACGTTTCAACCGGATGGCGGACCGGTGTGCCCACCGCGATGCCTCGATGCCGACAGGCGAGCTCGTGGCGGCGCTGGCAGACAATGCCCAGAACCCGTGGCGGCCACCGGGTGGCGGACTCGAGGGTGCGCTGGTGCACGACGTCATCCACGGCCTCGACATCACCGTGGCACTCGGTCTCGACCGGAAGGTCCCCGAAGAGCGCCTGCGCATCGTCCTCGGTTCGATTTCGAAGCCCAAGACCGTCAAGTACTTCGGCGCCGATCTGGGCGAGATCGCCCTGCGGGCCGACGACATGGCGTGGTCGTTCGGGTCCGGTGACCCGGTGGTGGGGCAAGCCCAGGATCTGGCGCTCGTCTTGAGCGGCCGAAAGTTGCCCGCCGGCCGATTGCGGGGTGACCTGAGCAATCGATTCGTCGGGGTGTGAACGGTCGCGCTCGGAATCCGGTCGGGGTCGCCGCAATGTGACAAGGTGACGACGGGGTCCATCGGGATTCCATTTCCCGGTCACCACGTGGGCGAAGGAGCGGAACATGGAAGTTGGAGGCAGCGCGCTCGTCACCGGGGCCAGCAGAGGTATCGGAAGGGCGATCGCCATCGCGCTGGCGAACCGGGGCTTCGAGACGGTGGCGACCATGCGCAATCCCGAGCAAGGGGCCGATCTGCCGGGCGAGACGACCGGGCGTCTCACCGTCCGCCGCTTGGACGTGACCGACCCGACCACCTATGAGATACCGGGCGATCTCCGGGTGCTGGTGAACAATGCCGGCATTGACTCCGACTACCTGCCGGTCGAGCACAGCGATCTGGATGACTGGCGCAGGGTGTTCGAGACAAACGTGGTGGGGCTGGTTGGCGTCACCATGGCGGCCATCCCGACCCTGCGCGCTCATCGGCCGGCTGTTGTCTGCAACGTGTCTTCGTCATCGATCCTGGCCAGCGTCCCCTTCTATTCGACGTACCGCGCCAGCAAGGCAGCGGTCTCGGCCTTTGGGGACAGTCTCCGCGTCGAGGTGGCTCCGTCGGGCATTCGCGTGGTCGAGATCCTCCCCGGTCCCATCGACACCGACATGTTCCAATTGAGCAAGAGCGAACCGGTGGCCGCTCGCTTCGCCCGGTACCGGCCCATGGCTGAACTGGCGGCCAGCCTGCGCCGCGAAACGGCCGACCCACAGGTGGCACCGCCGGCTGACGCCGCGTCACTGATCGTCGACGCCATTCTCAATGACACCGGACCGATGCGGTACGGATGCGATCCACTGTCGGTCGGTCTGCTCGACCTGTGGCGTCAATCCGACGACGAGACCATGTTCCGGCTGACCGGCCAGTCGATGGTCGATATGGTTCAGAACCTCGAAGACTGATCGGGCGAAGGCCGAGGCACGCTCGGATCTCAGGTGTAGCCCTGCATGATGTGCTCCACCCACCACGCCGGCGCAGCGTTCATCAGCGTCTGCAGGTCCCAGTAGTCCCACCAGCGGACAATCGAGCCGCCCCGCAGCTCCTGGACCGAGACGAAGGGCAGCGTCACCTGTTCGCCCGTGTGCCAGTGCCACGTCTCGGCGTGCTCGGTCACTACCGTGTCGCCCTCGGCCACCATCAGCCGCAGCTCGTGCTGGTAGCCCGAGATGCGCTCGAGCCCGAGCCGCAGGCGGGCCACGATGAGCTCGGGACCCCGCGCCACGTCGTCCGCCGGCGAGGGAACGTCGGTGTATTCGCTGTCCTCGACGAAGTAGCCGGCGATGCCGTCCCAATCTCGGTCGTACAGTGCCTGCCAGAACTGGCGGACGATCTCTTTGTTGGCTTCAGCAGTCACGGCACTCCTTGCAGCGGTGGTCGGGTGGTCGGATCTCTTTCACGAAGGGTTGTGACGCATACGAACGGTCACCCGCCGCACGCCGCTCGCCACCCGTACGGTCCCGCTCTTCTGGTCGATGCTGCCCGAAGTGGTGGCGGCGATGTTGTTGACGAACGCCCGCAGTTCGAACAGCACCGCTCCGGTGGGGGCAGAGCCAGTGAGCGTCAATGTCACCGAACCGTGGCGCGGCGAGATGGTGGCTCCGAGCCTGTGGCCGTCCGTGGTGGGGAAGTTGCTCACCGACATGGTCCCTCCGGCGGAAACCCAGCCGTCCGGGACACCCCGGCCCACCATCAGGTCGCCGTTGGATTCCTGAGCCAAAAGCGAGTCCAGCAGAACCTTGTTGGCATTCGCCATGCCCCAGGCGTGAGGGGAGGACCCCTGACCGGACGCCGGGTGGCGGCCCACCCACGGCGACGTCGACGACGGTGCCGACGCGCTCTCCCACCAGGAGTACGGCCCGCTCTGGCTGTTGGTGATCATGAACTCATAGCCCACGATGCCCTGGTCGCGATAGGCCGTGCTGGCCAGCCCCCAGCTGCCGTAGCCCGCGTTGTAGGCGGTCGAATAGAAATCCGACGGATAGCCCCCGAAGGTGTCGGCCGGAAGCAGACCCTTGAGACGGGTGAACCCGTAGGCGTACGTCGCATCGATGGAGGTGATTCCCGGCCCGGAGACCGGCGCGCCGAAGAGCGGGGCGTCCCAGGCCCATCGACCGAAGAGCATGGGAGCCGCCCAGTTGGCGTCCTGCGGGTTCTTGCATCGGTTCGCCGTATTGGGTTGGACCATGGAACACGGGATGTAGGAGAGGTGATACTGCATGATCGTGGCGGAGAGAACTTGGTTGGTCGACGCCAGGAGGCTGTCGTACTGGCTGGTGGCCCACTGCTCCTCTCCGGTGTCCCCCACCTGTTGCGCCAGATAGCGGTAGGCCGCCAGTCCCATCAGTGCCTCGTAGTCATCGACGGTCCAGTAGCCGTCGGAGTCGATGTCGTTGGTGACGCCCATGATCCCGTCGGGACCCGTCCGATCGGCGGCAATGGCATGAGCCGTTTGTTCAATGCTCGGCTGGGTCGCTCCGGCCGGGCCGGGCGTGGAGAAATTCGCCTTGACGAATGTGAGATCTCCGGTCTTCATCAGGTAGATGGCCCACGGCCACGAGTACGTCCAGATCCCGTCCTCGTACTGACCTTGAGCACCCACCACGTGCTGGGCCTCGAGGAGAAGAGCCTGGGCGTTCTCGTAGTCGCCCTGGGTAAAGAGGTTGGCCAGAATCCCGATGACGTCATGGCTGAATTCAGCACCATAGCCATTGACGCCCGTGTTCAAAGCGTTCCCACTTCGGGCGATCTGCGTGGAGATGAACCCACTTCGATAGGCGTCGTCGAGCCGGGCATCGGGAACGCGCACGCCGGCAATGTGGGCCAGTTGACCGTTCCAGAAGGCCCGCATGTGGGCGAAGTGTTGATTGAACCCGCCCGCACCGACCAGTGATTGAGCCGACGGCCATGGATAGGCATTCCCGAAGCGATCGACGGCCAGGACGTAGTCGTGCGCGACCGAGCTGTGCGGCCTGACGCTGGTGGGACCCGTGACGAGAGGGATCAGCCCAGGCGACGGCTCGGGGTCGGCGGTGACGGCGTGGTCGGTGGAGTTGGTGACCTCCACCCGGCTGTAGACGGCGACGTAGGCGTTGCCCCCGAGCGTCACCTGGTCGGCAAACTCGGTGATGGCCACCGTGGCCCCCCGGTACCCGAAGGTGGTGATCTGGGCGGGGAGGTACCCCTCGGCGTCGACCCACGTGGTGGGACTGCCGGAGTAGATACCGAATCCGAACGCTTGGTTGATGCCGTCTTGCACGTAGAACGCGCCACCCAGACAGGTGGTGACGCCTTGGCCGTTGCCCGCCCACCCGATAGCCGAAGCCGTGCCGTAGGCCCCCGTGATGGCGTCGGTCGAGACGTTGAACGTGCAGGTGTACGGCGTCGCCGAGATGGCATCGGCCGCTGACCCGGCCAGCGGAGCCGGGGCGACCAGGCCGACCAGCGCGACGAGCGCAGCTAGTGAACTGAGCGCACCGAGTCTGGTGACGCTTCGAAGCGCGAGCGTACCCGCGGCCCCTCGTCTTTTGTCCCCCATGCGATCACGTTACGAAAGATCCTTCGGGTCCACCGAGATCTATCTCGGGGGGCGCTCGAAACCTGTCAATCGGCGGGACGAGGCATGATGCACGGGATGAATCGCACCTCTGGGACCTTCCTCGACGGCGGGCCCACCATCGCGCGCACCATCGGGCCCATCATCGGACCCATCACCGGGGTGATGACGTGACCACCGTTCCGGCTCTGGAGATCGCTCGCCAAGCCTCGCTTCGCCCCATCGTCGAGATCGCCGGGCAGATGGGCCTGCCTCCGGAGCTCCTCGAGCACTACGGGGCGCACGTGGCCAAGATCAGCCTGGACGCGGTGTCGGAGTTGGCCGACCGGCCCACGGCCCGGTATGTCGTCGTCACCGCCATCACCCCGACACCTCTGGGCGAAGGCAAGACCACCACGACCGTCGGCCTGGGCCAGGCGCTGGCTCTCATCGGCAGGCAGGCGACCATCGCCATCCGCCAAGCGTCCATGGGCCCCACGTTCGGCATCAAGGGTGGGGCGGCCGGGGGTGGCTACAGCCAGGTGGTTCCGTTTGAGACCCTCAACCTGCACCTCACCGGCGACCTCCACGCGGTGACGGCGGCCAACAACCTCCTGGCCGCCATGGTCGACAACCACATCCACCACGGCAACGCGCTGGGGCTCGACCCGCACAGCATCACCTGGCGGCGCGTGCTCGACGTCAACGACCGATCGCTCCGGAACGTCGTGGGCGGACTGGGAGCGCGTGAGGACGGCACGCCGCGAGAGTCCGGCTTCGACATCACCGCCGCCTCCGAGGTCATGGCCATCCTTGCCTTGGCCACGTCGTTGCAGGACCTGCGGGCGCGCTTCGGTCGGATTGTCGTGGGCTACACGGCCACCGGTGAGCCGGTGACGGCCGAACAGCTCAAGGCCGCCGGCGCCATGACGGTCATGATGCGCGAGGCGCTGAAACCCAACCTGCTCCAGACCATCGAGAACACCCCGGTGCTCGTGCACGCCGGCCCCTTCGGCAACATCGCCCACGGCAACTCCTCGATCATCGCCGACCTCATCGGCATCCACGCCGGGGAGTATCTGGTGACCGAGGCCGGGTTCGGTGCCGACATGGGGGCGGAGCGATTCTTCAACATCAAGTGCCGGGCCTCGGGCCTGGTTCCCGATGCCGCCGTGGTGGTGGCCACCGTGCGGGCCCTCAAGCTCCACTCGGGGCGCCACAGCGTGCGCGCCGGCCGGCCGCTCCCCGCCGCCATGCTGGCGGAGAATCCCGAGGAGGTGCACCAGGGTGCGGCCAATCTGCTCAAGCACCTGGACATCGTCCGACTCCACGGCGTCACCCCGGTCGTGGCCATCAATGCCTTCCCCGAGGACTTCCCTTCCGAGCATGAGGCCATCCGGGAGATCGCGGCGTCGGTCGGTGTCCGGGCCGCCGTGTGCACACACTTTGCCGACGGTGGCCGGGGGGCGGTGGAATTGGCCGAGGCCATCGTCGAGGCGGCGGACGAGCCGAGCGAATTCCGCATGCTCTACGAATCGGGGCTCACACTGCGACAGAAGGTCGAGACCATCGCCACGCAGGTCTACGGCGCCGACGGGGTGGACTTCCTCCCCACGGCGGCGCGCCAACTGGAGACCTACGAGCGGGCCGGCTTTGGCTCGCTGCCCGTGTGCATCGCCAAGACGCACCTTTCGATCTCCTCGGACCCACTCCTCAAGGGTGCGCCGACCGGTTGGCGTCTCCCGGTGCGGGAGGCCCGGGCCAACGTCGGAGCCGGGTTCGTCTATCTGGTCTGCGGCGACATGCGCACCATGCCGGGCCTGTCATCGAGTCCCGCCGCGGAACGGATCGACATCGACGACCAGGGAAACGTCGTCGGCCTGTACTGATCCGGTTGGGTACATTGTCGGGGGTCACGAGAGGAGCCGGACATGGGTTGTCTTCTGGCGGTGGTCGCCTGGATCTCTCCGCGGTTCGCCCTGGCCCTCGTCTACCTCTTCACCGATCGTCTGACCGTCGCCTTCAGCTCGGGCTGGGAGGGCATCATCGGGTTCCTCCTCCTGCCCTACACGACCCTCTTCTACGCGCTGGTGTACGCACCGGTCCAGGGGGTCCGCGGCTTCGGTTGGATCGTCGTGGCGGCGGGGGTGCTGCTTGACCTGTCCTCGATCGGATTCGGCCGCCGCACCCAGAGCAAGCGGACGCCGGCACACCGCTGACGCCGCCCGGCGTCGCACCCCACTACGAGTAGACGAGGCGTAGGTCCGGTTCAGGGCCAAACCGCGGATCACTGCCACCGTGGGCGGTGAACTTCTGCCAGCCGGCGATGCCGATCATGGCGGCGTTGTCGGTGGCCAGCGACTGCGGTGGGATCAACAGCGCGCTGCCGAACTCATCGGCCACGGCCTGGGCCCGCTGACGGAGGATGGGGCTGGCGGCAACGCCGCCCACCACGGCCACCGCCTCGTCCCCGAACTCCTCGAGAGCCCGACGGATCTTGGTGCACAGGACGTCCATGCAGGCCGCCACGAACGATGCCGCCACGTCGGCCAGGACGAAATCGGGATGCTGGCGAACGTAGTTGACGACCGCCGTCTTCAACCCGGAGAAGGAGAAGTCATAGCCGTCCTGCAACATCGGGCGGGGAAAGCCGAGGTTGTCCACCCCCGTCTCGGCCAGTCGATCGAGGACGGGTCCGCCCGGGTAGCCCAACCCCAGGTAGCGCGCCACCTTGTCGTAGGCCTCGCCGATGGAGTCGTCCACCGTCTCGCCGAGCAAGGTGTAGGAACCCGGGCGCGCCGTGCGGGTCAGCATGCAGTGTCCACCCGAGACCAGGAGGGCGGTGTGCGGGAAGGGGACATCGCGTCGGGCCAGATACACGCTGGCCAGGTGGCCCTCCAGATGATTGACGCCCACCACGGGAACGCCCCACCCCAGCGCCAGCGCCTTGGCCGCGGCGATGCCCACCAGAAGGGCGCCGACCAGGCCGGGACCCGACGTCACGGCGATGGCGCCGAGGTCGGCCCCGGAGACGCCGGCCTCGGTCAGGGCCTCGGCGACGATGGTCGTGATGAGCTCGAGGTGCGAACGGCTGGCCAGTTCGGGCACCACCCCACCGAACGGGGCATGGAGGTCGATCTGGCTGGCCACCACCGACGAACGCACCTCCAAGGCGTCATCGATCACGGCCGCCGCCGTCTCGTCGCACGAGGTCTCGATGGCCAGGATCAGGCCGCTCATGGGGCCCTCGTGGCCTCGGCCAGCGTGGCCTCGATCGCGGCCGCCGGGAGCGTTCCCTCCCGCTCGATGCCGTAGTGGCCGGGCCGCACGTTGACCAGGGTCGAAGGATCACCGTCGAGGGCGCCGCCGTCAATGATGAGGTCCACCCGCTGGCCGAGGAGGTCCGCCACCGCACCCCCGGTGGCCGGGGTCGTTGCGCCGTGCGGGTTGGCGCTGGTGACGACCAACGCACCCACCGACTCCAGCAGCGCCAGCAGGAAGCGGTGCCGGGGGACCCGGACGGCCACTTCGTCCCGGCCGGCCAGCCACGACGGCCGGCCCGAACCGAGGGAGAATCCCAACACCATGGTGAGCGGCCCGGGCCACCACCGATCGGCCAGCGCCTCGGCGGCGCCGGTCAGCTCGACGCCGAGCCGGCGCGCCTGAGCCAGGGAAGCGACCAGGACCGGGAGAGGCATCCCCTCGGGACGGCCCTTGGCCAGGTAGATCGCCCGCACGGCTACCTCGTCCGAGGGGAGCGCGGCCAACCCGTAGACCGTGTCGGTCGGGATGACCACCACGCCGCCGGCGCGCAGGGCGGCCGCCGTGGCGTCCAGGGCGTCATCGTCATCTTGGTGCAGCGTCACCACGGCGGTCTCCCAGGTCCGATGCAGTATGGCCGATGATGTGGTGCGTCGATGGGCGCGGCGGTGACGTTGCCGTAAGGTCCACACGGTGGACGCACGCCGGTGAGGATCGACGTCGGGTTGACCGGTATCCCATTGGACCAGGTGGCGTCGCGCACGTCGGAGTTGGCCGCCATCGGTGTCGACGGGGTGTACTGCGCCGAGGGCCCGCACGACATCTTCGTCCCGCTCACGTTGGCGGCCGGCACCGGCGCGGGGCTGAGCGTCACCACCAATGCCGCCGTGGCCCTGCCGCGCAACCCGATCCACCTGGCCCATACCGCCCATGACCTGCAGGTGCTCTCGGGTGGACGCTTTCGTCTGGGACTCGCCCCCCAGGTCCAGGCGCACATCGCGCGCCGATTCGGTGTGGCCTGGTCATTGCCGGTGGCCCGGATGCGCGAGCTGGTCGGCGCTCTGCGGGCCATCTTCGCCACGTGGCAAGACGATGTCCCCCTGCAATTCGAGGGTCGGTTCTACCGCCACACCCTCATGACCCCCATGTTCAATCCGGGCCCGACCGCCTTCGGGCCGCCGCCCATACTCCTGGGCGCGCTGGGCCCGGACATGACCACCATGACGGCGGAGGTGGCCGACGGGCTGCTGATCCTGCCCTTCAACAGCCGGCGCTCGCTGACCGATCTCACCATGGCGGCGGTCCAGACGGGACTGGAGCGGGGTGGCCGCTCCCGCCCTTCCTTCGAGATCGTCTGCGGCGTGATCATCGGGATGGGCCGCGACGGGCCCGCCATCGATCGGGCTCGCGACGGCGTGCGCGGGCTCCTGGGTTTCTACGGGTCGACCCCGGCCTACCGGCGCGTGCTGGAGGCCGAGGGCCGCGGCGAGTTGCAGGGCGAGCTGGCCGAGTTGGTGCGCCAGGGGGAGTGGGGCGCGCTGGCCTCGCGGGTGCCGGATGAACTGGTCGACGCCCTGGCCGTCTGCGGAACGCCATCGGAGTGCGCCGAACGCATCCGGGCCAAGGTGGGAGATGTGACCGATCGGGTCGCCCTCTTCACGCCGGTGGCGCCGGCCGACGATGAGCTGGGGGAGCTCCTCGGCTCCCTCAGAGCCTGAGGGGACGAATCGGCGCGCCGACCAGGGACGGATCGGCTTTCCAGTCCACGCCCGGCACGTCGACATAGAGCTCGATCTCGTTGCCGTCGGGGTCCTCGATGTAGAGGCTGTGGGTGACGGTGTGGTCCGACGCACCGACGATGGTGGCGCCGGCGGCTTTCACGGCATCGAGCGCGGCCCGCAGGTCATCGTCGGTCTCGCCCACGTTGAGGCCGAAGTGGTACAGGCCGATACGGCGGCCCTGGGGGATCGCCGCCGCGTCCGCCCCGACCTCGATGAGCAGGAGCTCATGGTGCGTGCGGCCCGAGGAGAAGGCAGCCACCCCGACCGGTCGCTCTCCCGGCTCGGGGATGATCTGGGGCCATCCGAGCACGTCGCGGTAGAAGGCGGCGGACCGCTCGACGTCGCGCACGTAGAGCACCAGGTGGCCGAGCTCGCGCACCGTCATGCGGTGGCCGTTTCGGTGACCGGTGCCGCCGCGACCTGCGCCGCCTGCCCGTCGCGCTGAGAGGCGAACGACCTGACCCAGTGGGCCTGGGGCGGCATCCCGGGGCCCAGATGGATGGGCACGTCGAAGGGCTCCGACTCGAGCCCGGCCGCCTCCATGAGGTCCGACAGCGCGAACGGGACCGCGGCGGCGATGTCCCACAGCCGCGGCACGGCGCGGGCGTCGGAGGCGAAGCCCCAATACAGGACGCCCTGATAGCTCATGATGGTGATGTTAAGGCCCATGCCGTCCATCACCGGCCCCAACGGGAACATGCCGAGCATCTCGGCGCCGCTCATGTAAAGGGGAAAGTCAGGTCCGGGCACGTTGGAGATGACCAGGTTGGCCACCGGTCGATGGCGGTCGGCCAGCTTCATCCCGGTATAGAGGCGGGCGGCGGCGGCGAAGAGGTTGGGCGAGGCGTGTTCGGCCCAGTTCTGCAGCGTGGACGCGCCGAGGGCCTGGTGCTCCTCCTTGGCCCCCTTGGTCCCCTCGTGGATGGCCCGCAGCCGCTCCAACGGGTCGTCTAACTCACACGGCAATTGCACGAACATGGCCGAGACCTTGTTGGAGCCCTTCAGCTCGGCCACTTCGGGTGTGACCGACACCGGGACCACCGAGACCAGCGGTACGTCGGGCAGCTCGTCACCGGCCTGCAGGTAGGTCCGCAGCGCACCGGCGCAGATGGCCAGCACCACGTCGTTGACGGTGGTGCCCATGGCGTTCTTGAGCTTCTTCACGTCGGCCAGGTTGGCGGCGGCGAAGGCAACCCGCCGGCGGGCGTGCACCGAGACGTTGATGGACGTCCGGGGGGCCGAGAGGGGGAGCGCCGCCTTTCCCGCATCACCCTGGCGGACCCGGCGCACCCCGACGATGGCCCCTGTGGTCCGCCACACCATGCGCACCATGTCGACGGGGCGAACGGCGTTGGCGATCAGGGCCTGCGACACCAACTCGAGGCCGGAAGGGATACGGGTGTCCAGCTGGCGTTCGACTGCGTGCTCGGGTGGGGGCGGATCGGCCTCCAGGTCGAACAGCACGCCGAGCAGCTCGGCGCCCGAGACGCCGTCAACGGTGCTGTGGTGCATCTTGGCCACCAGGGCGATCTTGCCGTCTTCGAGACCCTCGACCACCCACATCTCCCACAAGGGGCGATCCCGGTGCAATTGGCGGCTGGTGACGTCGGCCGCGAAGTCGCCCAGCTCGCGCATGCCGCCCGGCGATGGCAGGGCGGCCCGCCGGAGGTGGTTGTCGATGTCGAACTCGGGGTCGTCGACCCAGATGGGGTGGCCCAGGCGAAGGGGGACCTCCACCAGACGACGCTGGAAGACGGGGACCTCGGGGATCCGATCGACGATCAATTGGCGGATGCTCCGGAACGAGTAGCCCTGCGGCACGGTGGAGGGGTCGAAGACGGCGACCATGGCCACGTGCATGTGCAAGGTCGGCGTCTCCATGTACAAGAAGCTGGCATCAAGCCCGGACAGGCGCTCTGGGGTCATCGCATCTCCTTGGTGAGGCTGGGGCCCTCCATAACGTGGCATTTTCTCAGCGTGACGGCAACTGTCTGACCAGGATCTCTGACCAGGAGCTGATGGCGGCGGCGGCGAAGGCGAAGGAAGGCGAGGTGAAGGCGAAGGCGAGGTGAAGGCGAAGGCCGTCCGATTCGGGCGATGATGGGGCCGTGCCGTACGTCTACCTGGCCGTCACCGTGGTCGGAGCCATCGGGGTGCTGCTGGCGTACCGCCCGATTCGCCGTGAGCCCCTCAGCGTGCCCAGCTTCTTCGTGGGCTGGCTGGTGGGTGAGGTCCCCATCCAGAACATCGTCTGGGAGGTGGCCGCCACGGTCGTCTTCGGGATCTTCGGCGCCTTCACCGGCTGGGCCGGCTGGCTCGGGCTGGCCGTCGCCGTCGTCAGTTGGGCCGGCCTGGTCGGGCTGGCCGTGACCGGTCGTCGGGCCGCCGGCGTGGTGGCGCGCGGCCCTCGACGAGGTGCGGAGTGCCGACTTCCCGGTCCCGACCGGGCACGTGAAGCCCACGTGGGGCCGCTGGTGGCGCGTGACCCAGGCCGTCCCTCTCAAGGGCCGTGCGGTCGAGGCCACCAGGAACCTCGACTACTGGGGCGACGGTCGCAAGCGCCACCGGCTCGACGTCTACCGCTCCCGGTTGACCCCCCCGGCCGGAGCGCCGGTCATGGTCTACATCCACGGGGGAGCCTGGATGATCGGCGAGAAGCGCGAGCAGGGCAAGCCGATGATGTACGAGTTGGTGGCGCGCGGCTGGGTCTGCGTGGCCATCAACTACCGGCTCAGTCCCAAGGCCACCTGGCCCGATCACATCGTCGACGCCAAGCGCGCCGTGGCCTGGGTCAAGGAGCACATCGCCGAGTACGGGGGCGACCCGTCGTTCGTCGCCGTGAGCGGAGGTTCGGCCGGCGGCCACCTGTGCGCGCTGCTGGCCTTGAGCACCGGGGACCCGGCGTTCCAGCCGGGCTTCGAATCGGCCGATACTCGGGTCGACGCCTGCGTCCCCTTCTACGGGGTGATGGACCTGACCGGCACCGACGAGGAGACGGCCCGCTACGGCTCCGGACTGCTGGATCTGCTGGAGAAGCGCGTCATGAAGACCAGCGCGGCCGAACATCCCGAGCTCTTCCGGGCGGCGTCGCCGACGTATCGAGTGCGGGCGGACGCGCCGCCCTTCTTCGTGCTCCAGGGTCAGAACGACACCTTGGTGCCGGTGGAGGAAGCGAGGACCTTCGTGGCGGCGCTCCGGGGCATCTCGCGGGCGCCGGTGGCCTATGCGGAACTCCCGTTGGCCCAACACGCCTTCGACGTGCTGGCGTCGCTCCGGTGCCAGGCCACGACCAACGGGGTGGCTGCGTTCCTCGATGCCGCCCGCTCCGCCGCCCGGTCTGCCGCCCGGTCCGGCGGCCATTCCAGCGGCCACCCGTCGGGTCCCTCGACCGCCGCGTCGGGCGTTTCTGACATAGTGTCAGAAACGAGCGCCTGACGGTCTCCCCTGGGGGTCCGGGTCAGGCTTGGGGACGTGACGTTGCTAAAGGGGAGGCTGTGGGGATGACTGACACGCAACTGGTGACGAGGCGCGACCAGGCCGGGCGTACCGTCCGGGGTCTTTTGGCCGGCACGCTCATCACCGGCACGTTGGTCGTGGCCGGTGGCGCTCTGCTCGGCGCCGGGCCGGCCGGGGCCGCTCCGGCCATCAACACGTCGACCACCTGTCCCTCGCCGTCCAAGCTCACGCCGGCCGAGGCGGCGTCGACGACGGGGGTGACCAAGAACTCGGTCACGGTGGGCAACGTCTCCATCGTGTCGGGACCGGTGCCCGGGCTGTTCGAGGGCGCGTCGATCGGGACGAAGGCCTACTTCGACTACATCAACTCCACCAAGGGCGGGGTGAACGGGCGCAAGCTGATGGTCAAAGGGGTGGACGACGCGTTCAGCGGGGAGACGAACCGCACGGAAACCCAAGATGCCGTGGCCAGCGACTTCGGTCTGGTCGGCAGCTTCTCCCTCTTCGATTCGTATGGTTGCAAAGCGCTGGCCCAGAATCCGGGCGTGCCCGACGTCTCGGTGACGCTCGACCCGGTGACCAACGCGCTGCCGAACGTCTTCAGCGCCCAGCCCCTGGCCGTCGGCTCGGGTCTGGGACCGCTCCAGTACTACAAGAAGCACTTTCCCAAGGACACCACGGTGGGCACCATCGTTTCCAACGTGCAAACCTCGCTCGACCAGTGGGCCGGACAGAAGGCCGCCCTCGAGCACGAGGGGTACCACGTGGCCTACGTGCGTGACGTCGGGCCGACCGAGACCGACTTCACGACCGACGTCATCAGCATGCGCAACGACCACGTCAACGCGGTCGACTTGACCGCGGTCGACTGGCAGGTCGGGGCCGAGTTCGTGCAGAACGCCGCCGCCCAGGGCTGGCACCCGGGGCTGATCTTCTCCGCCGGACCGATCTACGCCGACCAGTTCGTCTCCCATGCCGGGGGCCCGGCCGCCACCAGCGGCATCCAGATCGGCCAGGGCCAGGCGCTGTACCTGGGCCAGGACGCCAACACCATCCCGGCCGACAAGCTGTTCCTCTCGTATGTGAAGAAGGTCAGCCCGTCGTGGACGCCCGACCTGTTCACCCTCTACGGCTGGGCCTCTGCCGCCCTGTTCGTCCAGGCCCTGCAGGGAGCCGGCACCAACCCGACCCGGGGCAGCGTGTTGACGCAGCTCAAGAAGATCACCAGCTTCAACGCCGGCGGACTGATCGCACCAGCCAACCCGGCCCAGAAGAAGCCCGCCAGTTGTTACGTGATGATGCAGATCAAGAACGGCAACTACGTGCGGACGCAGCCGGCGAAATCGGGCTTCAGCTGCGACTCGACCTACTTCTACGCCAACGCCAAGTAGGGCGCAGCGTCCTAGCCCGAACGGTGTGGGAGAACAGGACGTGATGCCGTGAGCGAGTTCCTCACGTTCACGGTTCTGGGCATCGTCTACGGCGCCATTTACGCCATCACGGCCGGGGGATTGGTCGTCACCTTCACCACCACGGGCATCTTCAACTTCGCCCAGGGTGCCGTGGGGATGATTGCCGCCTTCACCTACTGGCAGCTGTGGCAGGGCTGGCATTGGCCCCTGGCCCTGGCGCTGGTCGTCGTCCTCTTCATTGAGGCGCCGCTCCTGGCCATTTACGTGGAGTCGCAGCTGATGCGCCGGCTGCACGGCGCCTCCGTCCAACGCACCCTCATGGTCTCGCTGGGTCTCCTGGTCATTTTGGTCGGGGTGGCCACCCTGTTCTGGGGCAATCCCGACGTCATCCGGACCGTCCCGCCGTTCTTCGACAACACCACCACGGGGGTGATCGGCTCGGTGCACCTGTTCGGTGCCAACGGTGTCACCATTTCCGATCAGCAACTGTTGACGGTCGGGGTGGCGGTGGTGGTCGCGGTCGGCTTGCGGTTCTTCTTCCGCACCTTCCGTCTGGGTGTGGCCATGCGGGCCGTGGTCGACGATCCCGAGTTGGTGGCCATGTCCGGAGCCAAGCCGTACCGGATCTCGCAGATGGGATGGGCCCTGGGTTTCATATTGGCCGCCGTGGCCGGCGTGCTCATCGCCCCGACCCAGTCGTCCGGCCTGTCGATCCAGCAGCTGACCCTGCTGGTGATCAACGGCTACGCCGCCGCCGTCGTCGGGCGGCTGCGCAGCCTCCCGATGACCTTCCTCGGCGCCATGCTGCTCGGACTGGTCTCGGAGTATGCCGTCGGCTACCTGCCCGGCCATATCAATCAGAACGTGGTGTCGGTGCTCCCCACGCTGATCCCCGTCGTCTTCCTGTTCGTCGTGCTGCTGGTGATCCCGGCGGCCCGCCTGGCCGCCGCCGGCCGATTGCCGGCGCATCTCCCGCCGCGGGTGGTGACCCTGCCGCAGTCGCTCCTCGGTGCCGTGGTGCTGATCGTGGTGGGGACGATCCTCGCCATGACCGTCGGTGGTGCAGCCCTCCAGCCCCTGACCCAGGGTCTGGCCCTGGGCATTGTGGGCCTCTCGCTCGTCCTGCTCACCGGGTACGCCGGGCAGATCTCGTTGTGCCAGCTGACGTTTCTCGGGGTGGGGGCCTTCGTCATGGGCAAGGTCTCGGGCGGGGACTCCTGGTGGGGCATGGTGCTGGCCGTCGTCGTCTCGGGCGCGCTCGGCGCCCTGGTGGCGTTGCCCGCGCTGCGGCTGCGCGGCCTCTACCTGGCCCTGGCCACCCTGGCCTTCGGCGAGGCGGCCTACTTTGCCTTCTTCAACAACAACGTCGTCATCCCCCAGGGCTCGTTCATCCCGGTCGGACGACTGCGCTTGCCCTTCATGCATGCGGTGGGCGACCGGGCCGACATGATCGAGGTGCTGGTGGCCACCGCCCTGTGCGCCGTGCTGGTGGGGGTGATCCGGCGCAGTGCCTTCGGCCGTCGCCTGGTCGCCTTGAGCGACTCGCCGGCGGCCTTCGCCACCGTCGGGCTCAGCGCGTCGCGGACCAAGGTGTACGTCTTCGCTCTCTCCGCCGCCATGGCGGGATTCGGTGGCGTGCTCTACGCCGGGCAACCCGAAGCCATCGGTTCCAACGACGTCCAGTTCTTCGGCAGCCTCACCCTGCTGCTGTTCGTGGCCATCTGGGGCATGCGGAGCCTGACCGGCGCGCTCCTGGGGGGCATGACGGCGGCGGCGCTCCCCGTGCTCGAGTCGCACCTACCTGGATACCTGTCGTACCTCACCGGCATTGTGGCCGGCACGGGGATCGCGCTGCTGGGAAAGAGCCCCGACGGCATTCTCGGCTTCGATTGGCTGGTGGCCCACTTCCGCCTGCCCTTCTCCGACCAACGCGACGAGCCACCCGAACTCCTCCCGAGTCAGGACGTGGCCCATGCCAGCTGATGCCGCGCTGGAGGTGCGCGCCGTCGGCGTCCGCTTCGGTGGCGTCACCGCACTCTCGGGCGTCTCGCTGACGGCGTCCTCAGGCGAGGTCACCGGACTGATCGGTCCCAACGGCGCCGGGAAGACCACGTTGTTCAACGTCATCACCGGGCTGCAGCGGCCCGACCATGGCGACATCTTCATGAACGGCCAGGACATCGCCCGCAAGGGGCCGAACCGCCGGGCCCGCCTGGGGCTGGCCCGCACGTTCCAGCGTCTCGAACTCTTCGGCTCGCTGACCGCGGCCGACAACGTGCGGGTGGCCATGGAGTCCTTCGGCGGGTCCACCCGTGCCGCGGCGACGGCCGTCCTGGAGCGGGTCGGGGTCGGGGACTACGCCGGTCAGAACGTCAGCTCCCTCGCCACCGGGTCGGCCCGGCTGGTCGAGTTGGCGCGGGCCCTGTCCATCGACCCCAAGGTGCTGTTGCTCGATGAGCCCTGCTCGGGCCTCGACGAGCACGAGACCCTGGCCCTCGGCGAGCTGTTGCGGTCGGTGGCGGCGGAAGGCCGGGCCGTCATTCTGGTGGAGCACGATACCGAGTTGGTCTTCCGGGTCTGCTCGACCGTGTACGTCCTTGACTTCGGTGAGGTCATCGCCTCGGGCACGCCCGAGGCGATTCGACAGAACCCCCTGGTGCAGCAGGCCTATCTGGGTCAGGCGCAGCCCCACGACGAGCAGGTCCAGCCGGCCGATGAGGCCGGGTCATGAGTACGCCCCCCCACATCACGATCGACGGGATCCGCGCCGCCTACGGCCGGATCGAGGTATTGCACGGGGTGGACCTGGACATCCCCGGCGGCAGCATCTTCGCCTTGCTGGGCCCCAACGGTGGTGGGAAGAGCACCCTGCTCAAGGTGATGAACGGGCGGCTCCCGGCCACGGCCGGCACCATTTCGGTCGAGGGGGTGGAGGTGGCGCCCTGGACGCCCGAAGCATTGGCCCGACTGGGCGTGGTGGCGCTCCCCGAAGGCCGCGGCGTCTTCCCCAACCTCACCGTGCGGGACAACCTGCGGATGTGGACGTACCGGGGCAACATCGATCAGGCCGAGGTCGAGGAGCGGACCTACGCTCAGTTCCCGCGGCTTCAGGAGCGGCGCAAGCAGCTGGCCGGCACGCTCTCGGGGGGCGAGCAGCAGATGCTGGCCATCTCGCGCGCCCTGGCCGCCGACACCAGGGTCCTACTGCTCGACGAGATGTCCATGGGATTGGCCCCGATCATCGTGACCGAGCTGTACGAGCTAGTGGAACAGATCGCCGCCACCGGCGTCACCGTGGTGCTGGTGGAGCAATTCATCACCACCGCCCTGGGCGTGGCCAACGGTGCCGCTCTCATGCTCCACGGCCGGATCGCCCATCAGGGCAGCCCGGAGGAGATCGGCGAGGCGGCCCAGGCGGCGTACCTGTAGGTCGGCTCGTTCAGGCTGGCTGGGCCAGGCGGCTGACGACGGAGAACTCTGCTGCCTCGACCAGTTCCAGCGCATCGATCCCGCCGGCGTCGATGAGGTCGCGCCGGGCAGCCTCAACGGCGGCCAACGTGGCCGGAGGGCCCGAGACGACGAGCTCGTCGACCCTGGAACGCATGGACCGCTTCTCGGTGGTCTTGGCCCGCCGCACCGCCGCCAGCACGTCGGCGGCCACCTGGAGCACCGAAGGATCCCCGGTCCGGTGGTCGCCGAACTCGGCCCCGGTGGGCCAGGGGCGCGGTGGATGGAGCCCACTTGCCACCAGCGCCACACCTCTTCGGTGACGAAGGGCAGGAAGGGCGCCAGGAGCCGTAGCTGGACGGAGAGGGCCAGCGCCAGCGTGGCCCGGGCGGAGTCGGCCGGCGCGGTGTCCTCCTCCCCGCCGTAGGCGCGGGTCTTGACCAGCTCCACGTAGTCATCACAGAACGACCAGAAGAAGGTCTCGGTCCCTTCCAGCGCCCGGGCGTAGTCGAACTCCTCGAAGGCACTCGTCGCCGCCGTCACCACGGCGGCCAGCTTGGCCAGCAGGGCCCGGTCGATGGGCTCGGACACCAGGCCGACGCCCG
Organism: uncultured Acidimicrobiaceae bacterium; assembly: GCA_963821755.1. GTDB lineage: Bacteria > Actinomycetota > Acidimicrobiia > Acidimicrobiales > RAAP-2 > Bog-473. The sequence goes on along the minus strand of CAWGEX010000002.1, from coordinate 977,735 downwards.
GCGCCGGACCGTCGCCGAGTCGGCCCAGGGCGAACTTGGAGGCGTTGAGGATCTTGATGGCCAGCCGGCGGCCGATCTTCATGACCCCGGTGTCCAGCGCGGTGTCCGTGCCCGGCCGGCCGTTGCAGGCCCAGTAGCGCACGGCATCGGAGCCGAATTCCTCCACCAGCGGCATGGGGGTGATCACGTTGCCCTTGGACTTGGACATCTTCTTGCGGTCCGGGTCGAGGATCCAGCCGTTGATGGAGGCGTCGCGCCACGGGAGGGTGTGGTGTTCGAAGTGCGAGCGCAGCACCGTCGAGAAGAGCCAGGTGCGGATGATCTCGGGCCCCTGGGGCCGGAGGTCCATCGGGAAGGTGGCGGCGAAGAGGGCCGGGTCGTCCTCCCAGCCGCAGGCGATCTGCGGCGTCAACGAGGAGGTGGCCCAGGTGTCCATGACGTCGGGGTCACCGGTGAATCCACCGGGCTCGCCGCGCTGGGCCGCTTCGTAGCCGTCCGGCACGTCGGTGGTCGGGTCGATGGGGAGTCGGGCCTCCTCGGGCACGATGGGCGCGCCGTGGTCCGCCTCACCGTCGCGGCCGACCGGGTACCAGACCGGCACGGGCACGCCGAAGTACCGCTGGCGACTGACCAGCCAGTCGCCGTTGAGCCCGTTGACCCAGTTTTCGAAGCGGACGTGCATGTACGGGGGGTGCCAGCGCACCTCCTGGCCGCGCTGCAGCAGTTCCCGGCGCAACGGTTCGTCCCGCCCACCGTTGCGGATGAACCACTGGCGGCTGGTGACGATCTCGAGCGGGCGGTCACCGCGCTCGTAGAACTTGACCGGATGGGTGATGGGCCGGGGCTCGCCGATCAGGTCGCCCGAGGCGGTCAGGAGCTCGACCATCGTCCGTTGGGCCGCCTTGACGGTGGTGCCGGCGATGGCCTGCCAGGCCGGGCCGTCGGGCACGCCCGGTGGGGGAGTCTCGGCGATGCGCCCCGATCGGGTCACGATGGAACGGGTCGGCAGCGCCAGTTCGCGCCACCAGACCACGTCGGTGACGTCGCCGAAGGTGCAGATCATGGCGATGCCGGTGCCCTTCTCGGGATCGGCCAGGTGATGGGCCACGATCGGGACCTCGACCCCGAAGATCGGGGTGCGGACGGTGTCCCCGAAGCGGGGGGAGAAGCGCTCGTCGTCGGGATGGGCCACCAGCGCCACGCAGGCGGCCACCAGTTCGGGGCGGGTGGTCTCGATCTCGATGTCATCGAAGCGCAGGCGGTGGTAGGCACCGGGCCGCTCCCGGTCTTCCATCTCGGCCTGGGCCACCGCCGTCTGGTAGTCCACGTCCCACAGGGTCGGGGCTTCGGAGGAGTAGGCCTCGTGGCGCGACAGATTGCGCAGGAACATGCGCTGGCTGGCCCGCCGGCTGCGATCGTCAATGGTGGCGTAGCCCCTGGTCCAGTCGACCGACAGGCCGAGCCGGCGCCACAGCGCTTCGAAGGTCAGCTCGTCCTCGGCCGTCAGCTGATGGCACAGGGCGATGAAATTGGGCCGGCTGATCGGGATGTCATCTTTCCCCGGCTCGTCGGGTGGCTGGAAGTCCGGGTCGTAGGGCAGCGAGGGGTCGCAGCGCACCCCGAAGTAGGTCTGCACCCGGCGCTCGGTGGGCAAGCCGTTGTCATCCCAGCCCATCGGATAGAAGAGCTCCCACCCGGTCATGCGCCGATAGCGGGCCAGCGCGTCCGTCTGCACGTACCCGAACACCGAGCCCATGTGAAGCGAGCCCGAGACGGTCGGCGGCGGGGTATCGATGGAGAAGACCCGTTCCCGGGGCACCGAATCGTCGAAACGATAGGTCCGCTCATCCTCCCAGGCGGCCACCCACGTGGCCTCGACTCCGTCGATGGTGGGTTTGGCGGGAATGCGGGGCGCAGTGGTCGCGTCGGTCGCGTCGGTCGGCATGATCGGGTTACCGTACCCGGATGCTGCACCTCCACGACACCGCCACCGGCACCGTTCGCCCCTTCGAGCCGCGCACGCCGGGAGAAGTGTCGATGTATGTGTGCGGTCCCACGGTGGACAACCTCCCCCATATCGGCCACGGACGGTTCAACCTGGTGTACGACGTGCTCCGGCGCTACCTGCTCTTCAACGGACTCGACGTCCACTACGTCTCGAACGTCACCGACATAGAGGACAAGATCATCCGGCGGGCCAACGAGGAGGGGCGGAGCACCCAGAGCGTCGTCGACCAGTACGAGGCGGCCTGGTTCGACGCCATGGACGGGCTGGGCGTCCTGCGGCCCACCGACATCCCGCACGCCACCGCCTACGTGGAGGACATGGTTCGCCTGGTGAGCGATCTCGTCGAGCGGGGCACGGCCTACGAGACGTCCGATGGGGTCTACCTGAGCGTGGAGCAGGTGGAGGGCTACGGGTTGCTGGCCCGGCAGAGCCTGGACTCACTCCGGTCCGGCGCCCGGGTGGAGAGCACCGAGGAGAAGCACTCTCCCCTGGACTTCGCGCTCTGGAAGAAGGCCAAGCCGAACGAGCCCACCTGGGAGTCCCCGTGGGGGCCGGGGCGTCCCGGATGGCACACCGAGTGCGTCGTCATGTCCCTGGACCTGCTGGGCGAGGGATTCGACCTCCACGGCGGCGGGATCGACCTGATCTTCCCGCATCATGAGAACGAGCGGGCCCAGGCGGTGGCCGAGGGTCGCAAATTCACCCGCTACTGGGTACACAACGGCTGGGTGACCGTCGACGGCACCAAGATGTCGAAGTCCCTGGGCAACTTCACCACGCTCACGGAGTTCCTGGAGCGGCACGATGCCCGCGCCTATCGACTCCTCGTCCTGCGGGCCCGTTACCGCTCACCGTTGGAGGTGACCCCCGAGACCGTCGTCGACGCCGAGAAGGCGCTGGAGCGGCTCGACACGGTGGCCCGACGGTTTTCCGTGGGCGAGGTGCTCGAGCAGACCGCGTCCGGCTACGTCGTCGAAGGCATCGCGCCGGCCACGGCGATCGATGCCGACGCGTTGGCCGCCTTCCGCACCCGTATGGATGACGACCTCGATACGCCCGGAGCGCTGGCCGACATCTTCGACCTCGTCAGTGCCGCCCACACGAGCGCCGACGCGGGCGAGGACGCTCGAGCCCACGAGCTCGCCCGGACAGCGGCGGTGTTGGCCGCCGCCCTCGGGCTGTCGTTGAAGGGCGAGGCATCGGCGCTCGACCCCGAGACCGCCCGTTTGGTGGCCGAGCGCGACGCGGCCCGGGGAGCGAGGGAGTTCGCGCGCGCCGACTCCTTGCGGGACGAATTGGTCGCCCTGGGCTGGACCGTCGAGGACACTCCGGCGGGCACAGCCGTGCGTCGCTGAGCCGACCTCACCGCATAGCGCGGAACCGACCTCGCCCGCCGATTTCCAGTTAAACCCGCAGTTCAAAGCGCCATGGGCGCATGACTAGACCCCGGGCCGCTTCTTAGTTACCATGTAGTAACTACGGAAAGTTCCGAGACCCGCCGCTAGGGCGGGCTCCGGCCCAAGGAGGGCGCACCATGTCCGAATTCTCCCTCGAACTGAACGAGGATCAACTCCAGATCCAGAAGTGGGTCCATGAATTCGCCGAGACGGTGGCACGACCGGCCGGAGCCGAATGGGACGAGCGCGAAGAGACGCCGTGGCCGATCATCCAAGAGGCGGCCCGCAACGGGCTGTACTCCTTCGACTTCATCGCCCAGTGTTTCGCCGATCCCACCGGCCAGTTGATGTGCCTGGTCAACGAGGAGTTGAGTTGGGGGGATGCCGGCATCAGCCTGTCCATCTTCGGCTCCACCCTGGCCGTGGCCGGCATCTACGCCAACGGGACACCGGAGCAGTCGGCCGAATGGATCCCCCAGTGTTACGGCACGGCCGATGACGTGAAGCTGGCTGCCTTCGGCGTGTCCGAGGCCGACGCCGGATCTGACGTGTCCTCCCTGAAGTCACGAGCCGTGTACGACGAGGCCAAGGACGAGTGGGTGTTGAACGGCACCAAGACCTGGATCACCAACGGGGGCATCGCCAACACCCACGTCCTCGTCCTCTCGGTCGACCACACGCTCGGGAGCCGGGGGCAGGCCAGCTTCGTCGTCCCGGAAGGGACCCCGGGTATCTCCCAGGGCCAGAAGTTCAAGAAGATGGGCATCCGGGCCTCGCACACCGCCGAGGTCGTGCTCGAGGACTGCCGCGTGCCGGGCCGCTGCCTGCTGGGCGGCAAGGAGAAGCTCGACGAGCGCCTGGCCCGGGCCAAGGAGGGCAAGAGGACCTCCACCCAGGCCGCCATGGCCACCTTCGAGGCCTCCCGTCCCATCGTCGGCGCCCAAGCCGTGGGCATCGCTCGTGCCGCCTACGAGTACTCCCTCGACTACGCCAAGGAGCGCAAGCAGTTCGGCCGAGCCATCATCGAGAATCAGTCCATCGCCTTCAAGTTGGCCGACATGAAGATGCGCACGGATGCCGCCCGCCTCCTGGTGCAGCGGGCGGCGTGGATGGCCAGCACCGGTAAGAAGTTCGAGAATGGCGAAGGCTCCATGTCCAAGGTCTTCGCCGGCGAGACCGCGGTGTGGGTCACCGAGCAAGCCATTCAGATCCTCGGTGGCTACGGCTACGTCCGCGACTACCCGGTCGAGCGCTGGCACCGTGACTCGAAGATCTACACCATCTTCGAGGGGACATCGGAGATCCAGCGGTTGGTCATCTCTCGGGCCATCAGCGGGATCCACATCAACTAGTTGACCTGGGTTTTTATCCCTGGTTCCAGAAATTAGCTGCCCGAGTCGGAAAAGAAGGCGGCCGCGCCCACTCTCCGAGTCAGCGCCATCAAAATCCAAGCGCCTCGTGGACGAGGATGGCGGTAATTCGATCAGCCGCGACCGCGTGGTTGATAATCAGAATGTTGTTAACTCCGCTGGGAACGCCATACGCCTCTCGTGCCCGCCAGTCCTCGAGCGGGAGCGAGTATTCGAAGATTCGCCGGATCCCGGCATCGACGTCGGCGACGATCTTCTGACCTCCGATAACGAAGATGACGTGTTCCGCTCCCGACACGATGGGACCCAACTGGCTTCCACTCGCGGACGCAATGAGTAACGATCCTCCCTCGGTCAGGGCGTGCACGCTTCCGACGACGTAGTCAGGTGAAGCGGCAAGGGTTCGCATTTCGCGAGCCTGCATTTCCCGGTCCATTTGGAAGAGCCGCAAGCGGAGCGGCTCATAGCGCCCGGATCGCTCGATGTCATCCGCCACGCCGATCGATTCGAGCGTGCGTGAAGTGTTGTTGAAGACTTCGGCACCCGCAGGGATCAACGAAGCAACGGTCTCACGGGCGTTGTCGCCCGACCGGACGACGAACGCCCGAATGCCGTTGTGCTCGAGGGCTCCCGCCACCGCGGCGATTCGATCCGGCGAGCTGACCTGAGCGAACTCAGCCACTGTGTGCTCAGACAAGTCTGGGGGCACCGCAGCACTACTCACCGCCGATCTCCGCCAGCCTCTGATGCACGAGAGCAACGGACATGGAACCCTCCCCGACTGCAGCCGCACAGCGCTTGATGGACCCTCGCCTGACGTCGCCGGCCGCGAAGAGGCCGGGGAGATTCGTTTCGAGGGGGAGAGGAGGTCGAGGTATGTCCCAATCTTCTGCAACTTGGGTGAACGACGTCAGTTCACTCCCAGTTGGAACGAAGCCGGTATCGTCGATGACGAGTCCTGTTCCACCGACAGCGTCTGTTCGCGGCTCGCCTCCGATGCAGATGAACATGGCGTTGGCGCGCAATGGTTGCGCCGTCTGGCTCTGCGCGGATGTGGTGAGAACTTCACGAAGCTGGCCGTCGGCCTTGACGCCGACGACCTGAGTTCCCGTCCGCACGTCGACATTGGGAATACCTGCGATGGCGTCGATGAGGTACTTCGACATCGAGGCGGCGAGGTCTGGCCCACGTACCAGGAGCGTCACCCGGACCGCATAGCGTGAGAACCGCACGACGGCCTGCCCCGCAGAGTTCCCTCCACCAACGACAACAACATCCGCTCCGGCGCAGCCCAAGGCTTCGCTCGGTCCTGCTCCGTAGTAGACCCCGGCGCCGAGCAGCTCGTCGATTCCGGGCACTTCCAGACGACGCCACTCCACCCCGCTCGCCAGGAGCAAGGTCCGTCCGAGAACGCTCGTCGCATCGGACAGGTGCGCACGGTACCCCGAACCCTCGGTCGAAATGCCGACCAACGGCCGGGCCAGGAGTATCTCCGCGCCGAATCGACGAGCCTGAGCTACGGCGCGGGTGGCCAACTCGCTTCCACTAATGCCATTGGGGAACCCCAGGTAGTTCTCGATCATCGAAGTCGTACCTGCTTGGCCGCCGGGAGCGATTGCTTCTAGGACCAAGGTCCGAAGGCCCTCCGATGCCGCGTAGACAGCGGCGGCGAGACCGGCTGGGCCCGCGCCAACAATGGTCAGGTCGTATTCGGAACGTGAGGGTCCCGACACCATTCCGAGGCCGGCGGCTACCTGCTCAAGGGTGGCAGGGGAGAGTCGTGTGCCATCGGGGAGCACACAGATCGGTAGAGATTGTGCGTCAACCTCGGTGTCCCCGAGAACAGCGCGCACTCTCTCTGAGTCCGTGACGTCAACCCATTCGTATTGCAAGCTGTTCCGGCTGAGGAAGTCGCGGATTCGGTACGCAGCCGCCGATGTCCCCGCGTCCACCAATACAACGCCCGGTGTCGCAGGTCGAGTGTCGTAGTCGAACAGGGACACGGCCGCAGGTGCCTAAGGATGCGAAGGGGCCGGCGGTGCCCCTTCGAGCTCAAAAACAAGCTCGTCGACGTAACACCAATACCAACTCTCCCCGGGTTCGTATGACCGTATGACGGGATGAGCGGATCTGAAAAAATGCTCGGTTGCGTGCCGTCCCGGCGATTGATCACAGCATCCGACGTGACTGCATTCTTGGCACACACGCAAATGAACCCAGTCGTGACGACCTAAAGCCAGGCAATCCTCGCACCCCGAGGGCAACGTGTCCACGGGGTGGATGTGGTCAAGATGGGTGCAATTCTTACTCATGGCGCTTTTTCCTCAGGAAAACGGCTCGGATTCCGCCTCTCCTCGCGATGGTCGTTGGCTCTTGGGTGTCATAGGTGAACTGGCAATCCTGCTCGGAGGTCGAGGCGCTTGGACGAGAAGCATCATGGTCGTGTCTCATCGTCGGGAACAACGGGACCCACGGGCAGAAGCGAATGACGTCATGGCGTGCTCCTGTCTTCTCGAGGACGGTCCCGCGGGCATGTGCGCTCAACCGTTAAAAGCTATTGGAAAAAGCTATTGGAAAAAGCTATTGGAATCTACTTGCGTTGGCAAGCAGCTGAAGCGGCCCGGTTGGGATCCGCCGCGTTGTAGCGCCGCTGGGCACGTACCCTCGAACTGCGTCTCGTCCTTCCGGTCTTCCCTCCGCCCGCCAGCGAGAGCCTTCGCGTTCTCTACGTCTGGACCTGGTTTCACCAGTGCGTTCTCTGCTCGTCGCCCGTTCTAGAGGTTCTCATTCTTGGCACTGGTGGAAGTCGTCGGCTCGAGCGCGGCGGCGAAGAGATAGGACGTGGCGAGGCTGCGGAACGGGCGCCATTTCTCGGCGATCTCGAGGACCTCCTCCTGACTTGGCAAATGGTCCAGGTCATAGGCACTGCGCACCGCCTTGCGCAGAGCGAGATCGCCAGGCAGGACGACGTCCTCCCGCCGCAGGGCGACGAGCAACGCGCCTTGCGCAGTCCACGGCCCGATCCCCGGAACGGCCGTCAGTTCGGCGATGAAATCTTCGTCCGGCAGCTTTGTGAGCCGTTCTATGTCCAGTCGACCATCCGAAAGACGTTCGGCGAGATCTCGGAGCGTGTTGACCTTGCGCCACGAAAGGCCCGCTGCTCGCAGGTCACCCGGTTGCGCCGCCAATAGCTCCTCGGGCGAGGGCAAGTGTCCTCCAAAGAGAGAGGTGACGCGCTCAACGGTCCGTCTGGTCGCAGCTACTGACAGTTGTTGGCCAGTGACCTGAAAGAGAAGCGACCCAAACAGGTCCATCGGCGGAAGCTCGTCCAGCCACGCATGCGGATCGAAGCCCGGCCGTCGCTCAATGAGCCGTCCGATCACAGGATCCACTTTGCGGAGGTGGTTCTGGGCGCGCCCAAGCCGAGCCGACCGGCCGTCGGCGTCCGATCGATTGGCCTTACCGATTGGCACCTTCGGACACTACCCTCACGTCGGCATTGGCGACCATGCGTAAGCGTGCGAGCGACCCGCTTCAAGCGAGCATCTCACCGATCAGGGTGGCGAGCGCCTCGACGTGATCTCGGTCCGCCGCCGGTTCCCCTCCGGGAGACGGATCATGTCGTCGTTGGAATGGGTTCCCAACAGTTCCGGAACCGACATCACCTCGATGGCCTGGGCCGTTGTTCGGATCGAACATGTGTGCTCCGATTAGGGTTCGGCGAGTGCACGTTGGCTAGCGTCGGCGCAGCAGTTTGTGGGGATGTGCGTGCCGCGCCAGAACGCGGCGGCAAGCCAGTTCCTGACCGACGAACGGAGTAGGGCATGAAGGGTTACATATCTACGGTCGAACGATTGATCAGTGCCTCGCCTGAAGCGATCTTCGATGTCCTGGCCGACCCATCCAAGCATTCGCTCATCGACGGCTCAGGCATGCTCCAAGGAGCGAATGATGCAGGCGCCACGCGGCTGGAACTCGGAGCGACCTTTGGCATGGGCATGAAGATGGGAGTTCGCTACTCGACGGTCAACACCGTGGTCGAGTTCGAGGAGAACCGTCTCATTGCCTGGCAGACAGGACCCAAGGGAAAGCTGGAGCCCTACGTGGCGGGACGGATCTGGCGTTACGAGCTCGAACCCCAGAACGACCGCACCCTGGTGCGGGAGAGCTGGGACATCACCGGCGATCACCAGAGGGCCCTGCTGCGGCTTGGAGACATCTATTCGAGGAAGACCCGTCGGGACATGGAACTGACCTTGGCCCGCCTCGACGCGTTGGTGACCGCGCCGTAATTCAAGACAACGATCCGCCGCGTGGGCCATGGGTGTCACTGAATGAGCGGCGAGCACTCCGATCAGATCATTTTCATCACAGCTGGATTACTCTCGCCTCAGAAGGCCCTGCGGGCTGGTAAATCTTGTCGGAACCGGAGCGCCACTTAGAGCGACGTTCGGTCATGAAGTTGGCTGACCTGTCGATTTCATCGTCCGATAGGGGGCATCTTCCGCGGGTTCCAGAGGATCATCGATCTTGGAGTGATCACACTGTGAAGCAGTCTGGCAAGAGCGACGGTGAAGGCGGCGGTGCCGCCAAAGGATTGAGCGAACGGATCGAGCCGGTCAAGGGATGGGCCAATACCCGATTTTCGAGATATCGAGATACCCCGACCGGTGGAATTGTGGCCGAGGTGATGCTCCGCGATAAGGAGTCGGCTGGAGGGGTCGCCGGCAGCGCCATTGCCTTTCGGCTGTTCCTGTTCTTCGTGCCCCTCCTGCTCTTCGTCGTCGGAATAGCCGGGTTCGTTTCCGGATTTGTCAGTGCTCACGATGTCGAAGTCGCCATCGGCGTATCCGGAGGCGGTCTGGCCGCTCAGATTCGCGCAGCCTTCGCCGAGCCAGGAGCCACTCGGTGGATTGCCACCGCTCTTGGTCTCTTGGGGATGTTGACTGCGGGGCGATCACTCAGCAAGGTCCTCATATCCTCTGCCGCCATTGCGTGGAAGGTTCCAACACCAAAGCGAACCTCGATGCGAACGCTCGGCACCGTCGCCGGCCTTGTCTGCGTGATGGGTCTCGTCTCGATCATTGTCAATCGGTTGCGTGAGGACTTTGGTGTCGGCGTGGCCGGTCCGTCGCTCATTCCAGCATTCTTCGTCTATCTTGCCGCCTGGCTCGGTCTGTCGAGTTTTCTTCCTCGTGGCACCAACGACCCTGGAGCCTTGTTGCCGGGATCGGTCATTGTCGCCTTCGCCATCACGGCCATGCAAGGGTTGAGTGAGCTGTATTTACCCGACAAGCTCAGCCGCGCCAGTCAGTTGTATGGAGCGATCGGTACAACAGTCGTCACCCTCGGCTGGTTTTTCTTTCTTGGTCGATCGATTGCATTGTCGACTGAAATCAATGCGGTCATGTTCGAGCGCCTCGGGAGCGTGTCGTCGCGCGTCTTTTCCCTTCCGCTTTTTCGGGCACTTCCTCGCCGATCGGCGCGTTTACGTGCCTTTTTTGATCTTGAGCAAGAGCCCTGAAAGAGTCAGGACTGACATGAGCGGTCGAACGGCGCTAGGCCTCGTCTTTGGTCCCCGGGCCGCCGACCTCGTCGCGCTTTCCCCGAGCCATCCCGACGACCCCAGCCACGAAGCTGGTGTCGCGCGCACCAACTAGGTCCCACGCTCGGGCGATGGCGATGATGAAGAAGACAATCAGAATCTCTGCTTGGGTGGTGACGTAGCTCGCGTGGTCAGGTGAACGCCACAGCGCCGCACCGGGGGCGTCGGTCAGGTCGGACCCTTCAAGGTCGTACTAGGGCCGCCTTCAACCCCGGCTGGGAGCTCACATTGGACGTCAGAGGTGTTCCCGACAGAGTTGCCCGTAGAGTCACCGTTGCCATGGCCCGTCCAGACATCGTTCGTTCGGCAGCCGAGGTCACCCCGGAGTGGATGACCGCCGTGCTGACCGGGGTGGGAGTCCTGGTCGGCGGTCGGGTGACGATGGTCAGGTCGACCGCGGTCGGCACCGGCCAGATGGCCGATACGGCTCGTCTGTCGCTGACCTATGACCGAGCCGACGCGGGACCGCCGAGCGTTGTGGGCAAGTTCGCCTCGTCCGACGAGCAGAGCCGGGCCACGGGCTTGGCCCTGCGGGCCTACGAGATCGAGGTCCGCTTCTACCAAGAAGTGGCGACTCGGGTAGCGGCGCGGGTGCCTGCGCTCTACGCCGCCGAGGTGGAGCCGGACACCGGATGGTTCACCCTCATTCTGGAGGACATCGTCGGCGCCCGGCAGGGCGACCAGATCGAAGGGTGCAGCCCGGAGGTGGCGGCCGCCGCGCTCGGGGAAATGGCCGGCCTCCATGCACCATGCTGGGAAGCACCGGATCTGGCGGGGCTCGATTGGCTGAACCGGAATTCGGTTGAGTCCGATGGGTTTTTGACCATGCTGGTGTCCTCACTCTGGCCGGGATTCCTGGAGCGCTACGCCGACCAATTGGCGCCCGAGCACGTCGCCATCTGCCAGTTCTTCGTCGATCATCTGCCCTCGTACCTGCAGGGCCGGACGGGACCGCGCACGGCCAGCCATGGTGACTTTCGGTTGGACAACCTCCTCTTCCAGCCCGGCCAGCGCCGGCCCGTGGTGGTCGATTGGCAGACCTTGGGCTGGGGAGGTGCATCGCTCGACGTCGCGTACTTCATCGGCGGGTGCCTCAGCGCCGAGGATCGACGGTCCCACGAGGACGACCTACTCACCCACTATCACGACGCCCTGCGCGGCGGCGGCGTCACGGACTATTCGCTCGACCAACTTCGTCGCGACACACGCCGCGACACGTTCGGGGGGATCCTTATGGCCATTGTGGCATCCATGGTGGTCCAGCGCACCGACCGGGGGGACCTGATGTTCCTCACCAGCACGACCAGGCATGCCCAACACGTCATCGACGCCGAAGCGACAGCAACATTGGAGGTCACCGGTGACTGAGCTCCTGGTGTTGTGCACGGGCAACGCCGCCCGATCGGTCATGGCCGGGTTCATGCTCGAATATCTCAACGAGCACCGGGAGGACAAGGAGCAGAGCGACGACAGCACGATCAATCCCCGCACGGACCTCCACATCGTCACGGCCGGCACCCACACCATCGATGGCCAGCCCATGGGCATGCGCACCCGGAACGCTCTTTCGACCTTGCCCGAGATGGCCCACGCCACGTTCACCGGCCACCGCAGCCGCCAGGTGTACGAGGCCGACCTGAGCCGGGCCGATCTGGTCGTGGTGATGGAGGCCGACCATGTGCGCTTCGTGCGCCGGGTGTTTCCCTCGGTCGCTCCACGCACGGCGACCATCCGCCGTCTGTGTGCGGACCTACGGCCCGCTCCGCCGGCCCTCGGCGAGCGATTGGCCGCCCTTAACCTGGCCGAGGCGACGCTGTCCGATGACGACGATGTGATCGACCCGGCCGGGCACGATGCCCAGGTTTACGAAGCCTGCGTAGCCGAGCTCTGGGGGCTGTGCCAGCAACTCGTTACGCTCCTGTAGGGCGCGCGCAGACGAGGACCAGCTCGTCGTCCTCCTCACCGGGGACCGTGGCCGGGCCGACGGCATGGAACCCGGCCTTCTCGAAGGCGCGGTGGGAGCGGACGTTGTGCACGCTCGGGCCCGCCATGGCGCTGGCCACTTCCGGGTAGTGCGCCCACGCCAGCTCGAGCGCCTGCCCGATGAGGCGGGGCCCCATCCCTTGTCCCAACCGGGCCGCGTCGGCCACGAAGAGGTCGACCCCGGCCGCGTTGTCCACGCCCACGGCGCGCTCGTACGCCGCGTTGTCGGCCAGGCGGTAGATCTGGATCAGCCCGACGGGAAGTGGGCCCTCCGAACAGATGAAGACTTCGGTCGGATCGGTGCCGTCGACGCAGGGTCCGTACTCCTTCTCCACGCCGGCCAGGTCGAGGGGCGCTCCCCACCAGGCCGCCACGTGGGGCCGGGCCAACCAGCCCACGACCATGGCGAAATCGGCGCGGGACAACGGGCGCAGGATCAGGCCGGGCTCCACCATGCGCGGTCGTCCCGTTCCCGTCCGTCCCGGTCAGTCCGGATGGACCGATCGCAGGCCGGCCCAGGCGAGATCGGCCATGCGCTGGGCCAACCGCTGTGCTTCTTCTTCAACCGCGGCCTCGCCCGGTGGCCGCTGCGCCATGAAGCGACGACTGGCCCCTTCGGCCATGCCGACCACGGCGTAGGCCAGGAGCCGGCGATGGTCGGCATCGAGGCCGGCGTCGATCAGGGGATCGATGGCTTCGGCGATGGCGTCCTCCACCATCCGCAGCGCCCGGCCCAGCTCCTGGTCGTCGGCATGGTCCCGCCCGTAGAGCAGGCGGAACTCCGCCTCCCGGTTGATGACCAGGAGGAAGTACGCGGCGAAACCCATCTCCACCTGTTGGCGCGGCCCTCTGGCCTGCTCGACCCCGCTGCGCACGGCCACCAGGAGGTCCTGGGCGATGGAGTCGACCAACTCCAGGTAGAGCGCCCGCTTGCTCGAGAAGTGCTGGTACACCAGCGGTTTGGTGACGCCGGCCGCCTCGGCGATGTCGTCCATGGTGGTGGACCGGTAGCCCCGTCGGGCGAAGAGCTCGAGGGCGACCGATAGCAGCTGCTGGCGTCGTCGCTCGGCCGTCAACCGCCGTGTCGGTGCCTCCATCGCCGCGTGCATTGCCCGCGATGTTACCGGCCGGTCATGAGACGACCGAGGAGGCCGTCGAGGCACTCAGGGAGATCGGCCAGGTTGAAGTGCCGGGCCGCGATCTCGTGGTTGTGCGCCACCAGGTCGGCGTCGGGGTCATCGAGCCAGGCCGTGAGGGGGGCGGGCACCGCGCTGTCGAACCACCGAAAGCCGAAGGCGCCCAACTCGGAGGCCACCGGGTACCGCCCGATGGCCAGGGGCCGGCGGTGGGTGGCCGACTCGAGCGCCGGGTTCCCGAAGCCTTCCCAGGTCGACGGCAACAGGACGACATCGCAGGCGGCGTAGGCATCGTCGATCGTCCACGCCACCCCGTCCGGTCCGTCCGGTCCTCCGTCGTACCCTCCGTCCGGTCCACCCGCTCCGAGCAGCACCGGGCACGCGGCGCCCTCCACCAGCCGGTCAAGCTCGGGTCCGTACCCGTCTTCGGCCGGGCCGAGTAGCCAGTAGGTCCCTCCGACGGCGGCGGCCAACGCCAGCCCCTCCGCCACGTTCTTCCGGGCCAGCGCCCGTGTGGGTTGGAGCAGCAGGCGGGTCCCGGGGGCCACGCCGAGGGCCCGGCGGAGACCATCCCGATCGCCAGCCGGGGGGTCGGGGTCGAACCGGTTGTACATGGTGGTGGCCGCCATGCCGCGCGCGGCCAGCTGACGCCGGCTCAGGTCGTTGATCGTGACGTGGGCCCAGGCCGGGTCGTCGGGCGGCGGGGGGAGGTGGGCCAGCTGCGGGCGTTGCCAGGCCAGGTCGTGGTGGTGCAGGACCGCCGGTCGGCCGGCGCACGCGTCCGCCACCACCGCGGCCGCGGCCGGGTTGAGCGGGAGCGAGCACAGGTTCTCGACGATCACCAGGTCGAAGGGCGCCAGGGCCTCGTCCACCTCACCGCGGCTCGGCGCCACCGGCGCATCGATGGCCAGCCCTTCGAGCTTGGTGTCGACCGGACCGGCGCCGGCCACCGTCCGGACCCGCCATCCGAGGAGGCCCAGCGCCGCCGCCCACTTCGCTGACTCGATCGAGACGCCGTCTCGCCCACCCAGTCGAAAGGACACCGAGCGCGGCGTTGGGCACGCGCCGCACGCTAGGCCGTCGGCCCGAGGCGGACCCCTGGGCACGGTCGAGTATCGTGGCCCCCCGATGGCCAAGCGAGCACTTATCACCGGCGTCACCGGGCAAGACGGCTCCTACCTGGCGGAATTCCTGCTCGAGCAGGGCTACGCCGTCATCGGCATGGTGCGCCGATCCAGCACGGTGACGTTCGAGCGGATCGCCCACATTCAGGACCGGTTGGAGTTGGTGGCCGGCGACCTGCTCGACGAGGTCTCGCTGATCAACATGCTGCGCGACCACCGGCCCACCGAGGTCTACAACCTGGCCGCCCAGTCGTTCGTGCAGACCAGCTTCAGCCAACCGGTTCTGACCGGGGAGACCACCGCTCTGGGCGTCACCCGCCTTCTCGATGCCATCCGCCTGGTCGACCCCGAGATCCGCTTCTACCAAGCCAGCTCGTCGGAGATGTTCGGCAAGGTGCGCGAGGTGCCCCAGGTGGAGTCCACCCCGCTCTACCCCCGGAGCCCCTACGGCGTGGCCAAGGTCTACGGCCACTGGATCACTGTCAACTACCGCGAGAGCTACGACCTGCACGCCTCCTCAGGGATCCTCTTCAACCACGAGTCGCCTCGCCGCGGCCTTGAGTTCGTCACCCGCAAGATCACCAACGGGGTGGCGCGCATCGCGCACGGACTCGACGACAAGTTGTACCTCGGCAACCTCGATGCGCAACGGGACTGGGGCTTCGCTGCCGACTACGTGCGGGCCATGTGGCTCATGCTGCAGCAGGACAAGCCCGATGACTTCGTCGTCTCGACGGGGGAGACCCACGCCGTGCGCGATCTCTGCCGCCTGGCCTTCCAGGCGGCCGATTTGGATTGGGAGCGACACGTCGTCATCGACGACAAGTTCCTGCGCCCGGCCGAAGTGGACCTTCTCGTCGGTGATTCGACCAAGGCGCACCAGGTGCTGGGGTGGAAGCGTGACGTCGACTTCCCGGGCCTGGTCACCATGATGGTCGAGGCCGACCTGGACCTGGTTCGCAGCACGCTCTAAAGGAAGGGGGACTCCAGCGCTCCTTCTGCCCGCTTCAATTTCGGCCGACCCCGTCGGCGTCTTGGTCGCCTTCGGGGCAGGGATCCTCTCCTTCCTCTCTCCCTGCGTCCTCCCGCTCGTGCCGGGCTACCTCTCCATGGTTTCGGGCCTCTCGGCCGCCGAGCTCTCTGCCCTCGGGCAAGATGCCGCCGGTCCGGGATCGACGACGCAGACCACGGCCACGGCCATAGACACGGCCACGATGGACACGGCAACCATGGACACGACGGCGACAACGACGGCGGCCACCGAGACGGCCCTGGCGGCTGCGACGGTCACTGCGACGTCCGCCGAGACGGGCGCTGCGGCGGCCACGACCACCTTGGCGACCACGACCACGACCACGACCACGGCCGCGCCAACGGCTTCGGCGGCGGCCCCGGCGACCAGAACGGCGAGGGCGGCGACCCGACGACCGATGCTCGTCGGCATCGGCCTCTTCGTCGGCGGCTTCACCATCGTCTTCGTGGCCCTCGGGGCGGCGGCTTCGGGCATCGGTCGGGTCCTGGACGCACACGAAATCCCGCTGGCTCACGTCAGCGGGATCGTGGTCATCCTCCTCGGGCTGTTGCTGCTCCTCGGTGCCCTGCCCGGTGAGTGGTGGTCACGACTGGGAGCCGGACCACTCGGATTCGTCACCCGCCTCAACGGTGAGCGGCGTTTCGACGTGCGCCCATCGGCCCTGGGCGTGTGGGCTGCCCCGGTCATGGGCATGGCCTTTGCGTTCGCCTGGACCCCGTGCATCGGCCCGGTCCTGGGTGCCGTCCTGGCCCTGGCCTCTCACAACGGCTCGCTCTCGGGAGGAGTGTTGCTCCTCTTCGCCTATTCGCTCGGACTCGGCGTGCCCTTCGTGGCCACCGGTCTGGCCTTCGAGCGGCTCACGGAGGTGTTCGCCCGGGCCCGACGCACCCTCGGGATGATCGAAGTGGTGGCCGCGCTGATCCTGATCGTCTTCGGGATCTTGCTGGTGACGGACAATGTGGCCTGGGTCTCCACCCAGTTCACCAACCTGTTCGACCATCTCGGATTGAGTCGGCTGTCGAAGAGCTGACCGCTACGGGCTGACGAAGGCTTCGTCCGGGGTGTCCCGACCCGACACCGTCAGATAGGCGACCATGATCACGATCATGAAGGTGAGGACCAGGGCGACGTAGCCGTCGCCCCACCCGAGGCCAGTCAGGCTCTTTGACTTCCCCGTCCAGTCAGCGAACGACGCTCCGATGGGCCGGGTCACGACGTAGGCGAACCAGAAGGCGAGGACAGCGTTCATGTGGAAGCGCCAGTACCCCACCACCGGGATGAGGATCAACCCCACGAAGACCAGGGCCGCCGAGAAGAACCCCAGCTTAAGTGTTCGGGCCAGCAAGTCGCCGGCGGCGGTGCCGAGTGCGAAGGTGGACATCACCGCAGCCCAATAGAACGCCTCGCGCCGCGGCGTGGTGATGCTGTGGATGGACAACGTCTTCTCGGTGCGATGCCACACCACGAAGACGGCAGCCAGGACAATGGCGAAGAACGGCGTCGATACCGCATAGGGGACACCGAATTGCTTGTGCAGCACATCGGCCGCCATCGTGCCTGCCACGGCGACCATGGCGACGGCCAGCCAATAGATCCACGGCACATAACGCGGCGATCGGAATTGCATCGCCGAGCGCGGCGATCAGGGCCACGCCGCCCAGGCCCACCGCGAGGACGGGGTTGAGCACCCTGACTAGATAGTCCGATGTCGCCTCGCCCATGGCCGTGGTCAACAATTTGGTGACCCAAAAGAAGATCGTGATCTGCGGAACCTTGGAGACGGCCTGCCGCACAACGGTCATGGGAGGGGCATGGTAGGGCACACCCTCCGCTTCGACAACGCGGCCTTTGCGGGTACTCCATCGCTTAGCGGATCGGCCACCGTTCTTCTGAACGACATGGATGGACACTCACACCGGCGGAAACGATGGCTGACGCACTGGAACAACTCGGCGGGCGCCGGCGATCACTCGGGCGCCGGCGGTTCGCGGCGATACTCTCGGCCATGAAGGCCCGAACCTCGCCTTCGGCTCTCGGGAGGCACCGTCACCCTGCCGGCCCGCCGAACCACAGAAAAAAACGGACTCCATCATGCTGAGCCAGGCCATCGGCAGCCTTCTGCCGTCCGCTATCGGTGTCGCACTCAGTCCCGTGCCCATCATCGCGGTCATCCTCATGCTCGGGACCCCGAAGGCCAGATCGAACGGGACGATGTTCGCCCTCGGATGGGTGACCGGCTTGGTGGCCGTGAGCCTGATCGTTCTGATCGTGGCCGGGGGAGCGAGCAACCCCAACAGTGACAGCGCCACCGGCGTCAACTGGCTTGACGTCTTCCTCGGCGTCCTCTTTGTGGCCATGGCGGCACGGCAGTGGCGGGGGCGACCGAAAAAAGGAGAGGAGGCGACGATGCCCAAGTGGATGGCCTCCATCGACGGCTTCGGAGCGGGCAAGTCGGCCGGGCTGGGAGTCCTCCTTTCGGGCGTGAATCCGAAGAATCTCGCCCTGACGCTGGCGGCCGCGGCCAGCATCGCTCAGGCCGGACTGAGTGGCGGACAGAACGCGGTCGCGGTGGCCGTGTTCGTGGTGATCGGATCGCTCTCCGTGGCCGGTCCGGTTCTCTTCTTTTTGCTCGCACCCGCGAGGGCCGCCGGGCCCTTGGCCACCATCAAGGAGTTCATGTCCGATCACAACGCCGTCATCATGATGGTGATCCTCCTCGTGTTGGGCTTGAAACTTCTCGGCGCCGGGATCGGGGGTCTGGGCCGGTAGCGAACCCCGGGGGCCGAGGCGACACCTCCCAAAATCTGACCCGCATCTCAACGAACGCGTGATCGGCACCGCTCGCGGCTCACGAGTTGTCGTTGAACATCTGGGCAAAGGTGTGGGCGAACGTGTGCACATCGCCAGGCCAGCGGGCCGAGACGTAGTTCCCGTCCCGCACCACCCAGGCCGGCCGGGGGTCGTCGGCCGAGTCGCGCGCCCGGCCGCTGGTCTTGCGACGGTAGTCCGGCGCGCCGGGTGGGACATCGAGGAAGTCCTCGGGCCGGGCCAGGGCCCTGGTCACCTCCTGCTGCACCGACATGAAGCCGGCGGGCTGCCCCGGCTCCTCCATGTAGGTGCGGTAGTAGGTCGGATCCCAGAAGCGGGTGCGCCGGCCGATCTGCCAGGCCGTCCGCTCCAGCTGCCAGGTCAGCGCGGTGGTGCGGCGTCCGAATAGGACGGAGCGGCCGCTGACCGGGTCACGACTGCGCGCCGCCAGCAGCACGCCGTGACAGATCGCCCCCACGGGCTTGCCGGCGGTAAAGAAGTCCGCCACCAGTTCCCCGAGCACCGCGCTCTCGAGGTACCGCCGCATGCCCCGGGCCCGATGGCCACCCGGGAGCAGGATCCCGTCGAACGCCCCCGCACCGAGGTCGGGCCAACGAAGCGGGGCCAAGAAGGAAGGATGTCGCGCCAACGCCGCGTAGGCCCGCCGGCCGTCGGCGTTGGCGCGCAGGGCCAGCCCGACCAGCGGCAGGTGGCGCAGGAGCGGCACGGCGCCCCATGGATCCAGGCCCTGCCCGCTGATCATGAGGTCGTCGGCCTGTCCGGGCAGTCCTTCCGGTGTGGCGAAGACCACCTCGTGGCCCAGCCGGCACAGGACCTGCCAGCTGACCGCCACTTCGGTCGGATCGAAGTCGAGTGAGGGGAAGGGGAGGAGAACGAGGGCCATGGGTCTCGGGTCCGGAATTTAGGCCCGTCCGCCCCTCCGCGGCCGCGCGTGCGTTTCGCTCCGGCGTGACATATCGTCGTCGACATGGCGGACACCCAGACCAATGCCGCGGCATCGGCGGAGATGATGTTCAGTCCCGACGACGCCATCGAGACCCTGTGGGTCAAGTCCTTCGACGGGGAGGTGCTGGGCGAGATTCTCTTCGCCCGCATGGCGGAGCATTTCGATGATCCGGATCACCGACACAAGATGCAGGTGCTCAGCACCATGGAGCGCCGGACCAAGGAGATGATGGAGGCATCCCTGCAGCGGGCCGGGCTCTCCACCGAGCCCGATGCCAAGACGATCGCCGAGGCGGAGTCGTTGGCCGAGGCCCTGGCCGACGTGGCCTGGTCCGACTTCATCGGGTCCTTCGAGCCGATCACCAGTCAGTACGCCGCCATGTACGCCCGCATCGGCCAGCTCAACCCGGACGAGCGGGCCACCGCCGATCTCCTGGTGGCGCACGAGTTGGCCCTGCGGGACTTCGGCCGCCTCGAGCTCGAGGGCAAGGGCGACGACTCGTTGGCCGCCATCATGGCGCTGCCCCACCTGCAGTAGCGGGGACAGAGCCGGCCGGGCTTCAGGGTCGGTGCTGCTTCAGGGTCGGTTCTGCTTCAGGGCCGGTGGGGCCGCAGGACGCAGAACTCGTTGCCTTCGGGATCGGCCATCACGACCCACGTGACGTCGTCGCCCTGGCCGACGGACACCTGTTTCGCCCCCAGGTCCTCCAGCCGGGCCACCTCGACCGCCTGATTCGCCGGCCGCAGGTCCAGATGGAGACGGTTCTTCATCTCCTTGCTCTCGGGCACGAGCAGGAAGAGGAGGTCGGGCACCACCCCGTCCTCCTCGCTGCCTTCGGGCGGCTCGACCACGACTTCCTCGTCGTCGGCATCGGTCACCCGCCACCCCAGCGCGGCCTCCCAGAAGCGGGCCAGGGCGGCCGGATCGTGCGCATCGATGGCCAGGGCCTGAATTCGTAGCATTCACGGGAGCCTACGGGCTTCAGGCCCCTGCCTTCCCCGGCTCAGCTGCCGGGCCACGGGCCGGGCCACGAGTCGGGCCACGAGTCGGGCCACCGGCAGGGACCCTCAGGCGCCGCTTGGAACCCCCGCACCCACCCCCCCTACCATGGTGGGGAAGGCCATGGCCCCTGTCGTCCAACTCCGCGCCGCCGTCGCTCTCGCCGGCCGCTTCCCCGCCCTTGCCGGTGTCGATCTGTCTCTCGAGACCGGTGAGGTCGTCGTCGTGGTGGGGGCCAACGGTGCGGGCAAGACCAGCCTGCTGCGTGCCTGCGCCGGCCTCCTGCCGGTCACGTCGGGTGAGGCGCACGTGCTCGGGGTCGATCTCACCAAGGATCACACTGCGGTTCGCCGTCACGTCGGGCTCTTGGGGCATGCCGCCCCCCTCTACGACGAGCTCAGTGCGGCGGAAAACGTGCGCTTTGCCGTGAAGGCCCTGGGCCTCCCGGTCTCGGCGGCCGACACCGCGCTCGAACGGCTCGGCCTGGTCGGCCGGCTGCGCACCACCGCGGCTGGTCGACTCTCGGCGGGACAGCGACGCCGGGTGGCACTGGCCGCGCTGGTGGCCCGCCGCCCCGCGCTCTGGTTGCTCGATGAGCCGCACGCCGGCCTCGACGCCTCCGCCCGCGCCCTCCTGGGCGAGCTCATCGCCGAAGCGGTCGCCAACGGCGCGTCGGTGCTGCTCTCGTCGCACGAACCCCAGTTCGCAGTGCCACTGTCCGATCGCGTCGTGGCCATGACCGGCGGTCGGGTGACCGGCGAAGAGGCGGGAGGCCGCCGGCCCGCCCTCACCGCGGTGCCCGCGGCGGATTCCGCCGCGGCGACAGGCAGCATGGGGGCGTGGCATGTGGCGTGACGCACTTCTCGTGGCCGGCAAGGACCTGCGGATCGAAGCACGGTCCCGGGTCGCCCTGTGGCAGGTCGTGCCGTTCGCCGTCCTGGTCCTGGTCCTCCTGGCCTTTGCCATCGGGCCCGACGCCGCCCCACTCAGGGCCGCCGCACCGGGCATCTTCTGGATCGCCGTTCTCTTCTCGACCGTGCTCTCGATCCAGCGCAGCGTGGCCATCGAGTCGGGCGAAGGAACCCGGGACGGCCTTCGCCTCTCGGGCATCGACCCCGCCGGGATCTTCCTCGGCAAGGCCGCGGCCATCGGCCTTCAACTGCTCGTCCTCCAGATCGTGCTCTGGGCCGGCGTGACGTTCCTCTTCGACGTACGGGTGCACGTGGTGTGGCTGGCCATCACGGCCTCGCTCGTGGCCACGGTCGGTTTGGCCTGTGCCGGCGTCCTCTACGGCGCGCTCTCGGCCGGCCTGCACGTGCGCGACACGCTGCTGCCCCTGCTCGTCCTGCCCGTGTTGGCTCCGGTGCTCCTGGCCGGGACGAAGACCTGGCAGGCGGCGCTCGACGGCAATGCGAGCTCGGGCACCGAGTGGCTGCGCCTTCTCATCCCCTTCGCCGTGATCTACCTCGTCATCGGCATCGTGCTCTACGGACCACTTCAGGAGGCCGCATGACCGCCGCCGGCCAGACCGCTCGGCCAACTCCTCGAACGTCTGCCCCATCGACTTCACCTACTGCTCTTTCTGCGGCCGGCCGTTCTCCCCGCTGGCTCAGCGTGGTGGGCCTCCTCGGTGTGATCGCCCTCGGCTTCACCGTGTGGCTGGGCCTGTGGATCACCCCGCCGGACGCCGTGCAGGGGAACCTGGCCCGGCTGCTCTACATCCACCCACCGATTGCCACCGTGGCCCTCTACTGGGCGGGCGGGGTGGCGCTAGTCGGCAGCCTGCTCTATCTGTGGCCGCGGTCACGCTCGCTCTTCTGGGATCGTCTGGCCGCATCGGCGGTCGAAGTGGGCGCGGTGTTTGCTGCGCTCACCCTGGTGACCGGGTCTCTGTGGGGCCGCCCGGCCTGGGGCGTGTGGTGGACCTGGGATGCCCGGCTGACCTCGACCGCGCTGCTGCTGCTGCTGGAAATCGGCTACCTGGCCTTGCGCCGGGTGCCGGCCGATCCGGCCGTCCGGGCTCGTCGATGCGCCGTCGCGGCGATCCTGATCGCCATCGATGTGCCGATCGTCCACTTCTCGGTTGACTGGTGGAACACGCTGCATCAAGGGGGCACGTTCGTCGACCCTGGCTTCAAGCTGCACGCCCACGGCTCCATGGCGTGGACATTCCTGCTCGGCTTCATCGCCTTCTCGTTGATCTTCGTGTGGCTGCTGGGGATGCGCTACCGCATCGAGGTCCTCCAGGACCACGTCGGCGACCAGGAATTGGAAGTGTCGCTGGCCGAGCGCTGGGACGAGGGGGCCGGACCGGACGGAGCGGGGGTCGGAGCCGGAGAGGCCGTCGGGGTCGGAGTCGGGGTGGGGGTCGGAGTCAGTGACCGGATCGAGAGCGACGGCGCCGTCGGCACCGCGCCGCCGCTCCCGAGCGGGGGTGCGCCGTGAGGTACGTCGACGCCGGCTACGCCGCCGCAGTGGGCACGCTCTTCGTCTACGCCATCACCCTGGTCCTGCGCCGCCGCCGCTGGGCGCGCGCCTTCAAGGTGGCCCAGGCCGACCAGCCCTTGGACCAGCCCGACGCCGACGGGACCACGGCTCGGGTCGTCCCCGGCGTGCGGCCGTGACCGACACCATCGACGGTTCCCCGCCTCCACCGTCGGTACCGGCAGACAGCCACGGCGGCCCCGCGTTGCCGCCCCCACGTCGTCGGCGTTCCAGGCGACTCTGGATCGTCTTTGCCGTCCTCGCCGGCGCGTTCGCCTTCCTGCTGGTCGAAGGTCTGGGGAGTTCGCTGAACTATTTCGACACCGTCGACCAAGCCTTCGCCCACCGAGGGACACTCGGCACCGCCACGTTCCGGCTGGAAGGTGACGTCGTCCCTGGTTCAATCCGTCCCACTGCGCTGGGAACGGACTTTGCCATCTGCCAGGGCGCGCACACGGTGGCGGTACAGAACACCGGCAGCCCGCCCCAGCTCTTTCAAGGCAACATCCCGGTGGTGGTGGTCGGGCACTTCACGTCCGCCACGTCGAGTGAATTCGTGTCCAACCAGATCCTGGTGAAGCACTCCGCCACCTACACCGCCAAGTACCCGGGCCGAGTGAAGGCGAACACCGGGACTGCTTGCTGACGATGGACGCGTCGTTCGGAGTCGTCGGCGTGTGGCTGGCCTTTGCCGCCAGCGTGATCGGGGCGGCCGTCATCGCCGTCGGGCTGCTGCGGGATCGCCACGCCGTCGCCGCCCCATCGACTGAACCGAAGCTGACCAGCGAGACCCTGGGCGGCCGCGCCGACGTCAGGATGGGCGACGGACGGATCTTTGCGCCGGTGATGCTCTTCGGGGCCGTGCTGGCTGCCGTGGCCATGGAGCATGCGCTGGTCACACACGACTTCAGCCTGGTCTTCGTGGCAGAGAACAACAGCCGGGTGACGCCGTTGCTCTACTCCATCACCGGACTGTGGTCGGCCCTGGCCGGCTCGATCCTGCTGTGGGGCCTCGTCCTGACCGTCTTCACGACGATCCTCGTGTGGCGCTACCGGCGTCTGGGCGCTGACCTGGTGATCAGGTGGGCCACCTTGGTCATGTATGTGGTGAGCGCCTTCTTCTTCGGGTTGATGGTCGGCCCGGCCAACCCGTTCGTCACCACCCACGATGTGACGTCGGGTCTCGGCCCGAACTCGCTCCTGCAGGACAACCCGTTGGTGGCCATCCATCCGCCCCTCCTCTACATCGGGTTCGTCGGCTTCACCGTGCCGTTCGCCTTCGCCATCGGCATGCTGGCCACGGGTCGGATCGGCGAACGGTGGCAGGTCGAATGCCGGCGCTGGACCCTGGTGTCGTTCACCTTTCTCTCGGTCGGCATCGTGCTCGGGGCCTGGTGGTCCTACCAGGTGCTCGGGTGGGGCGGCTTCTGGGGTTGGGATCCGGTGGAGAACGCGGCCCTGCTCCCGTGGCTGTGTGGCACGGCCTACCTCCATTCGGTGCTGGTGCAGGAACGCCGCGGGCTGTTCCGGGTCTGGAACCTCTCGCTCTCGGTGGCCACCTTCGCCTTGACCATCCTCGGTACCTGGCTGACCCGTTCGGGCGTCATCAACTCGGTCCACTCGTTCTCGCCATCGACGCTCGGGCCCATCATCATCGGGTTCTTCTTCCTGGTGATCGTGGTCGGCTTCGGTCTCATCGCCTGGCGGGGGGACCGCTTGCGATCTCCCGGCGGCATCGACGCCCCGTTGGGCCGCGAGGGTGCCTTCCTCCTGAACAACCTGCTGTTCGTCGGTTTCGCCGTGGTGGTCCTGCTGGGGACGGTGTACCCCCTGATCTACCAGGCCCTGACCCAGCAACAGGTCAATGTGGCCGCCCCGTACTTCAACACGTTGGCTGTCCCGGTCGGCATGGCCCTTCTGTTCCTCATGGCCGTCGCTCCGGTGCTCTCCTGGCGCAAGATCAATGCCGCGGTGCTGTGGCAACGGCTGTCGATATCGGTGTGGGTCGGCGTCCTCACGGTGGTGCTCTGCGTCGCCTTCGGGCTGCGCGGTCTGGCCCCACTGATCGCCTTCGGCCTGGCCGCCACGGCCGCGGCAACGGCGGCACGTGCCCTGGCCCTTTCCGTCCAGTCGGCTCGCACCCGCCACGTGGGGTGGTGGCGCGGGCTCGTCGGGCGGACCAACGGCGGCATGGTGGTCCATCTCGGCGTCATCGTCTTGGCCATCGGCATCATCGCCGCCACGACCTATCGGCACCAGACCGAGTTGGCGCTGCACAAGGGAACGGTCGTCACCTTCGATGGGCATCAATTCGAGTTCCAAGGCCTGCGCAACGTGACATCCCCGTCGAAGAAGTCTGATCAGGCCCTGGTCAGAGTCGACGGCGGCGGGGTGTTCGCCCCGGCCACCACGACGTTCGGGAGTGCGCTCGCGGCGGTCGGGACACCGGCCATCGACTCGGGGTTCCTCGGCGACGTCTACCTCACGTTTGACCAGGTCGGCGGCCAGGGAAACGTCTCGGGGGTTCAACCCATCCCAAATCTGCCCGCCGGTTCCGTCGCCATCGGCGTGGTGATCGAGCCGCTGCTGGCGTGGTTGTGGGCGGGAGGCCTCCTCATTGGGGTGGGCGGTGCGCTCGCCCTCATCCCGGGGAGTCGCCGACGGGCCACGGACCCGGTGTCGGCCGCTTCTACCCTGGTGCGCGCCGGGGGTCCCGATCCCGCTGCCGACGGTGACCCGGACTCTGGGTCGGGCGCCGACCCCGACGGCGATCGGGATGGCGGTGTCGACGGGGATGGCGACGGGGATCGCGATGGAGTGACGCCGGCGGTCCGGGGAGTCCCGGCGCAGACCGGGGCGCCGCACGCATGAAGGACCCCGCCGCGAGCACGCGCCCCCGGACGCGCCACACCACCCGCTGGATCGCCGGTGGCGTGCTCTTGATCCTGTGTCTGGTCGGCGTCGTCCTGGCCACGCGCACCCCGCAAGAAGCGACGCAGGTGAGCAGCCCGCTGCTTGACCACCAGGCGCCGGCCCTGACCGGCACCGACCTGCGGACGGGCCGGCCGATCTCGCTGTCGGCCCTACGAGGTCACTACGTCTTCGTCAACTTCTTCGCCAGCTGGTGCGGACCCTGCCAGCAGGAGACACCCGACCTCATCACCTTCGACTACAACCAGGCGCACACGGCCGATGGTGCCCATCTGGTCGGTGTGGTGTTTCACGACGAGGTGACGTCGGCCCGGCAATTCCAGATCAGCCAGGGTGCCACCTGGCCCACCGTCAGTGATCCGGGCGGGAGCATCGCTGCGCACTACGGCGTGAGCGGGCCGCCCACCACGTTTCTCATCGACCCTTCCGGCCGCATCACGGTCAACCCCTCCACCGGGCCGGCCACCGAGGCCGACCTGTTGCACATGTTGAAGGAAGCCCGCACTGGCCGGTAGCCGGGTAGGGCGTGTCCCGCTGGGGGTACGCGTTGCCCTGCCGTTGGTCGTGCTCGTGGTGGCGCTCCTGATCGGGAGCGGTGTCTTTTCGGGGACACCGCAGACGGCGGCTCAGCGCGCCGCTCGCATCGAGGCGGGTGTTCGGTGCCCGTCGTGTATCGATGTCTCGGTGGCCCAGTCGGATGAATCGACGGCGCTGGCCGTGCGTCACGAGATCCTGCGCATGGTGGAACAAGGTCGCTCCGCCGGTCAGATTGATCAAACGCTGGTGGCGCAATACGGCCAGACCATCTTGTTGGTACCGCCCGCCACCGGGGGGTTCGCCCTGATCTGGATCCTGCCCATCGTCCTGGCGACGGGCGCCATCATCTTCGTCGGGGTGTTCTTCGTGCGGCGCTCACGCCAGTTCGCCGATCTCCGTGACCGTGAGGTGTCGGTGGCTGCGGGTCGGGGAGATCGAGAGGCATGACCGACCACTCGGTGTCCGACGTCGGAGGCGGCGCCCACGCCGGCGATGACCGCTGGTACCTCAACGACCAGCGCGATTTCCTGCTCCGCTCCATCGCCGATGCCCATTCCGAGCACGACGCCGGCGACCTCAGCGACGCGGATTTCTCACTGCTGGTGGCCCGGGACCGCCGCAGGCTGGCCGACGTGGAGCTCGCGCTCGGGGAGCTGGCTCCACCACTTCCAGCTCCACCCCCATCTGAGCCGGCGAACGCGGTAGCGGGCGGATCTACACCCGCTCCGGCCGATGCTCCCAAGGCGTCGCGCTGGCGACTCGTGGGCATTCTGTCGTCGTGTGCCCTGATCGTGGTCGGCGTCCTGATACTGGTGGACCATTCCATCTCCTCCCGGCTTCCCGGCCAGGCCGTCTCGGGGGGGATTACCCAGACCCGAGCCCAACTGATCGAGCAGCAGCTGGCGCAGGCGGCCACGCTGTACAGCGGGGGTCAGACGGCCCAAGCGCTCACGCTCTACGAGAAGGTGCTCTCCGAGGATCCGACCGACCCCACCGCCCTGGCCCAGTCCGGGTGGCTGGAGTGGAACGCGGGGGCATCGGACAAGCAGCGCTCGTTGGAGACCCTGGGCCGACGGGTGGAGGAACAAACGATCCGCGTCGCACCGAATTTCTACGGCGGGCACCTCTATCTGGGCTTGATCCTGCTCTATCAGGACAACAACCCCAAATCGGCGGTGGTGCAGTTCAACAAATTCCTGGCGGATGCTCCGCCGCTGGCTCAGGTGAGCGCGGCGGCACCGAAGATAAAGGATGCCTATACGGCGGCGGGCCTTCCGATCCCGGCCGCGCTCACCGCTCCGGGTTGAACGGGCAACTACTAGCTGTCAGCTCCTCAACGCCCGCAGACCCGCCACGACATCACCGAAGGCACGGGCAAAGGCACCGATGTCGGCATCAGTGGTCGACCAACCGACCGAGACGCGCAGGGAGTGATTGGCATCGACCCCCATGGCCTCGAGGACCGGCGACGGCTCGATGCTCTCGGACGAGCACGCCGAGCCAGAGTGCACGGCCACGCCCGCTCGATCCAGGCCGATGAGCACCGGCTCGGCCTCCACCCCGTGCACACCCAGGCAGATCATGTTGGGCAGACGATCTTCGGCATCAGGCGCCCCCACGATTTCGACTTCGTCAACCGACAGGGCGGCCCCGATGGCGGCAGCGATGTGCCTCCGCCCGTCGGCCATCTCGTCGCGCAGGGTGCGTTGGTCATCGGCCCCGAGAACGGCGGCCGCGGCGCCAAAGGCCACGAGGGCCGGCACGGCTTCGAGCCCGGCCCGCCGGGCCCGCTCCTGCTCGCCGCCCACGACAAACGGCTGCACCCGATAGCCCCGACGGACCAACAGTGCGCCCGCGCCCGGGACGCCGCCGAATTTGTGGGCACTGAGGCTGACCAGGTCGGCGCCGAGCGCCCCGAGGTCGAGTGGCACGTGACCGCAGGCCGCCACCGCGTCGACGTGCACCGGCACGCCGGCGCCCCGGCACAGCTGCACCACCTCGTGCACCGGTTGCAGCGTGCCCACTTCGTGGTTGGCCCACTGGCAGTGCACCAGGGCCGGGCGGGCCGCGCCGGAGGACTGCAGACGCGCCTCGAGCCAGCCGAGATCGAGGCGCGCGGTCGCATCGACGGGGATGACCTCGACCAAACCCGACCGGGCCGACGCGTCGCGCACGGCCGAGTGCTCCACATCGGCACAGAGAATGGGCCCAGCGGCCCGGCCACCGGCCCCAACCCCGTCACGCCCACCGACCACGCCCCACACGGCCGCATTGACGGCTTCGGTCCCACCGGAGGTAAAGACCACCTCTCGGGGCGTGACGCCGACGAGCCCCGCCACGCGGTCTCGCGCTTGCTCCAGGGCGTCGCGCACGCCCAGGCCCTCCTCGTGCAACCGTCCCGGGTCGCCGGTGGGCCGGGTCATCCAGTCGGTCAGTGCGGCCAGCGCCTCGGGCCGCGGGGGGTGGTGCTGGCGTGGTCCAGGTAGGAGCGGGTCACGGCCGCGCTGGTTCAGGCTCAGGCAGAAGCGGTGCAGGCGGCGTCGCCACGGGCCCGGGACGACAGCATCACCGGCAGCGCATGCTCCGACGCTTTGCCGCACAGCCCGGACAACAGCCCCTTGACCATGCCGCGGTCGACCGCGCACAGCACGGGGTTCGTGGTGCTGGCGTCGCCGAAGGGGCACTGCTCGGCCACGACGGCGGTGGTGGCGCCGCGGTCTTCGGCGTGGGCGGCGAACCCGTGGGCGGTCAGCGTGTCGGCCACCACGTGCATGGCGGCCCGAATGGTGCGTTGTCCCTCGGTCGGCGTCATACGGGCGGCCAATGACCGACCGTATTCCTCGCCGACATGGGCGGCCATGGTCTCGGCCTCCTCGGGCCCCAGACGTTGCATCGCCTCGGCCAAGAGGCGCATGAGGAGATCGTCCCGGCGTTGCACGACGCCGATGGTCAGCTCCTCTTCGACGCAGAAGAACTGCTTGGACGGACGCCCGACGGCGGACCCGGACCCCGTCCCGGACCCGGCCCCTGTCCCGGCCCCGACGGAGGCGGAGCGGCGACCCGATTCGACCCGCAGGTAGCCGCCGTCGACCAGACGCTGCAGGTGGTGTCGGGCCACGTTGGGATGGAGCGAGAACGTGGCGGCCACCTCGGTGGCGGTGATGCCGGGCTCGGCCCGCACGTGGAGGAAGATGTCCCGTCTGGTCGGATCGCCGAAGGCCGCCGAGACCGCGGCCACGGCCGCGGCGAATTGCCCGTCGTCGGAGCTGACCAGCGGCAGTTCAGCGGGTGCCACCTGCTCCACTGCGATCGGGACCGTACCCACGGTCGGTAGTCTACCGAGGGTTCAGGCCCGCCAGCTGGGGCGACGCGCTCAGGGCGCTCGCCGTGGGCTTCGGTGCCCGGTCCAGGCACCAGGGAAGACGAGGAAACGCATGGCAGTCGATCAATCAGAGCTTGTCGCAGCACTCGATGCGATCGTCGAGCCCGAGCTCGGACTGCCCCTGGGGGTCCTCGGGATGGTGCGCGATGTGTCGGCGCGCCGGCGCCGGGTGCGCATTGAACTGGCGCTCCCCGTGGCGGCGTGGCCCGGTTCGGACGAACTGGCCGACGAGGTGCACCGGGTGGCGCTGGCCGCCCCCGGTGTCGAGGAGATCGAGTTCGACCTGACGGTGATGGACGAGGACGAGCGGGCCGCGCTGCGGATCGCCCTGCGGACGCGCATGGAGGGGGCGGTGAGCACCGGCGCCGACGCCGGGTCCGAGGGCGACCACGACCACGGTGGCCATGAAGGGCACGGCCATGCCCACGGCGGTGAGGCCCCGACACCGAGCTTCCTCCTCCAGGATGCGGCCACTCGGGTCATCGGCGTGTCCTCGGGCAAGGGCGGGGTCGGAAAGTCGACGGTCACGGTGAACCTGGCGGTGGCCCTGGCTCGGGCCGGTCACAGCGTCGGATTGCTCGACGCCGACGTCTACGGCTTCTCGGTCCCCAAGATGCTCGGCACCGACCATGACCCGATCATCCTCGGCGACGTGGTGATCCCGACCTCCAAGCACGGGGTGAAATGCCTGTCGATGGGGTTCTTCGTGCCCGACGACCAGCCGGTGATCTGGCGCGGCCCGATGTTGCACAAGGCCATCGAGCAGTTCCTGTCCGACGCCTACTGGGGCCAACCCGACTTCGTGCTGGTGGACATGCCCCCCGGGACCGGGGACGTGGCCCTGACGCTGGCCCAGGTGATGCCCAAGGCGGAGATCATCGTGGTGACCACGCCGCAGCCGGCGGCCCAGCGGGTGGCCCAACGCTCGGCCTTCGCCGCCCGCCGCCTCAAGCTCTCGGTGCGGGGCGTGGTCGAGAACATGAGTTGGTTCACCGGAGACGACGGCACCCGCTACGAACTGTTCGGCGCCGGCGGGGGGGACACCCTGGCCGCCGACCTCGGCGTGCCGCTGCTCGGCAAGGTGCCGCTGGTCAACGCCGTGCGCCAGGGCGCCGACGAGGGTCGTCCCATCGTCTCGGAAGATCCGGACAGCGAGACGGGGCAGGCCTTCATCGCCATCGCCAACCGGCTGGCCGCGCTCGGCCCGGCCCGCGTCTACCGCAAGGAGCTCAGCTTGAACTGACCCCGGGCCGGGTGGTGGAGGACTTGGGTGCTCGACCGCATACGGCACTGGGCCAGATTCTCCCGATCGCCTCGGGGCCATTCTCGGTAGCGTTGGCCAAACGGACGGGGAAGGAGCGACATGGCAGACGACTGGGCACGGCCGGTGGTGCACTGGGAGATCGAGGCCAGGGACGCCGAGCTTCTGCGCGCCTTCTACGGTGAGCTCTTCAACTGGAAGATCGGCGACGGGTACATCATGGCGATTCCGCCCGGCATCGGCGGACCCGAGCCCGGCCCGGGCGGGCACATCCGCCAGAGCGAGCGATCGGGCGTGACGCTCTATGTGCAGGTGAGCAACCTCCGGGCCTCACTGGACAAGTCCGTGGGGCTCGGGGCCGCCATCGTGGCCGAACCGTTCGACGTTCCGGGCGGGCCCACGTTGGCCGGCATCACCGATCCGGAGGGAAATCCCGTGATGCTGGTGCAGGCATGACCGGGTGCCGCCGGCGGCCGGGGGTCGTGTCGTGTCGGTAGTCGAGATCACCACCTTCCGATTGGCCGCCGGAGCCGACGTGGAGTCGTTCTTGCGATCGGACCGGCGCGTGCAGACCGAGCTGGTGCCGAACCAACCCGGATTCCTCCGCCGCACCACGGCGCGGGACGGCGAGCACTGGGTGGTCGTCGTGCTCTGGGCCGCCCGGAGTGACGCGGCGGCTTTTGACGCGGGCCGCCCAGGGTCACCCGGCGCAGGCGGAATTCGAACGGCACCTCGAATCGGGCAGCGCCGAGACGCATCGCTACGACACCCTCGACTGAGATGGAGCTCTCCGAGCTGAAGGCCACCCGCTACGACGTGCGCGATGCCATCGCCACCATCACCTTGCACCGGCCCGAGCGCATGAACGCCTGGACCGGTCGGATGCACACCGAGTACCGGTCGCTGCTCGCTCGCGCCGCCGACGAAACCACGGTGCGGGTCATCGTGGTCACCGGTTCGGGGCGCAGCTTCTGTGTCGGGGCCGATGCGCAGGCGCTCGAAGGTCATGTGGCCCGCGGCAGCTACGACCCCGGCGTCGACGCCGACCTGGCCATGCCGGGGTACGGCGTGCGGCCCGAGTTCGACGCCGATTTCGCCTATCACTTCGGCGTCGCCAAGCCGATCATCGCGGCCATCAACGGTCCGGCCGCCGGGGTGGGCCTGGTCCTGGCCTGCTACTGCGACCTGCGCTTCGCCGCGGCCGGCGTGAAATTGACCACGTCGCACGGTCGGCTTGGGCTGCCGGCCGAGTACGGCCTCTCCTGGCTGCTGCCCAGGCTGATCGGGCTGACCAGAGCGGCCGACATCCTGCTGTCGAGCCGTGTGGTCATGTCGGACGAGGCGGCCACCTTGGGACTGGTCAATGGCGTGGTGCCGCCCGAAGACCTGCTCGCCACGACCTACGACTACGCCCGCCGGCTGGCCACCGAGATCGCCCCCTCGTCGTTGGCGGCGACCAAGTTCCAGATGTACGCCGACTTCCATCGCGATGTGGCCGCCTCGGTCCACGATTCGAACGCCCGTCTGTCCACCATGATGCGGAGCGCCGACTTCGCCGAAGGCGTCGCCGCACTGACCGAGCGCGGCCGCCCCGCTTCCCCGACGCCCCTCCGCACCGGGAGCGCTGAGGGTCTGCGCCGACCGGGCACCCGGTGGGAGCACCGGCTCGGCACCAGCCGGCCCGATAGTTTGACCGCCATGCCGAGGATCGAGATCCGTGACCGCACCCTGCGCGACATCACGATGGGGCAGGACAGCTACATCCTGCTGTTCCTGCTCCTCATCATCGACTACCTGTCGCTGAGCCTGGTCGACTCCGCCCAATGGGGCGGCCTGATCCACGTGGTTCCTATCACCGTGTCGGTGCTGGTCGGATTGCACACGTCGGGCGCCCACAAGCGCACCATCCAGGTCTCCGCCGTGGTGTTGTTCATCGCGCTGCTCGGCGCCATCGCGCAGGTGATCAACCAGAACCGCCAGGTCGGTGCCTTCGCCTTCTTCATGGTCGCCATCCTGCTGGCCATCACCGGCATCACCATCATGGGTCGCATCCTCCGGCACCGCCACGTGAGCATCGAGACCATGTTCGGCGCCGTCAGCGTCTACATCCTGATCGGACTCTTCTTCTCGAGCCTCTTCATCGGCATCGCCCTGGCCTCATCGGCCCACCACCTCGGTCCGTTCCTGGCCCAGCCGGGTCCGCACAACAGCAGCGACTACGTGTACCTGAGTTTCGTGACGCTGACCACGGTGGGCTTCGGCGACCTGACGCCGTACACCGATCTGGCCCGATCGGTCGTCGTGCTCGAGGCGCTGATCGGGCAGATCTTCCTGGTGACGCTGGTGGCCCGCCTGGTCACCCTCTTCGGGCTGGAGCGGCCCCTCCTGGCCAAAGCCGGCGAAGATGACCAGCCCCCCTCGGAGATCACACCCGATCCGTTCGATCTGGACGATTCAGACGACCCTGAAGATCCCTGACGCCGGCCGACACGCGGCAGACGGCCGATCGCCACCGGCCCGACCGACCGCACCAAGGTGCCGAGGCGGGATTGCCTCAGTAGTCGACGCCCGCCGGCAGCTTGTCGGCATCCCAGCCGAGGAGGGCCACGGCCTGGCGAAAGGCGAAGCGATCGGTCATGCCGGCCACGTAGGTGACGGCCGACCGGATGGCCTCCTCACTCCCGGCCACGACGTCGGCCGGCACTGCCGGCGAGCCGGGCCCCGGCGCCAGGCCAGACCCTGCGGCCGCAGTGCGGTCACTTCGCTCGCCACGCGCAGCACGGACGCCGCCACTCCCGCCGCCGACGCCGGTCTCGGCGATGAGGTGCGGCCGGTCGGCAAAGTGCTCGACCAGGGCCCGCAGCACACCGACCACGGCCTCGCCCTGCTGCAGGGACGCGGGGCGCAAGTAGATGAGCTCGTAATTGCAGGCGCGGAAGGCGGCCAGCGCGTCGGCCGGTTCCTCCTCCATGCCCACCTGCCCGGTGCGGACCGTGGCCGAGACCACGCCGTGAATGAAGGCATCGAGTTGCGCGCTGCGGCGTTCTCCGCAGACGTGTCGGACCGCGGTGGGGAGTTGGTGCGGTGTCACGATGCCGGTCAGGACGGCGTCCTCCCAGTCGTGGCATACGTAGGCGACGCGGTCGGCCCAACTGACCACTTCGCCTTCGGGCGTCGCCGGCGCCGGCCTCGACCAGCTGTGGTTGGCGATCCCGTCACTGGTCTGCGCGCACAGATTGAGCGAGGCCAGCGAGACGTGGGCCCCCCAGGGGGCGTGGTCGAACCCGCCCGGGAGGAACGCGTCGAGGGCGTCCTCACTGGCGTGACCGCCGGGACCGTGGCCGCAGTCATGACCGAGGGCGATGGCCTCGGTCAGCGCGACGTTGAGGCGGCAGGCGCGGGCGATGGCGGTGGCGACCTGCGCCACCTCGAGCGCGTGGGTGAGCCGCGTGCGCTGGTGATCCTGGGGGAAGACGAAGACCTGGGTCTTGCCAGCCAGCCGGCGAAAGGACGTGGCGTGGAGGATCCGGTCCCGGTCGCGTTCGAAGCTGGTGCGCCATCGGTCGGGCTCCTCGTCCCGGGTTCGGTCCCCGCCACCGTGGGCCCGTGACGCTCCGGGAGCCAGCTGGCCGTCCTCACGCTCTTCACGCTCGGCGCGGCCGAGCGGCTCGAAACCAGCCGGCGCCGGGGGCGGAGCGATCTCGGGCGGGGGACCGATGCGGGCGGAGGAGTCCGCATGGGCCAGCCGGATCAGCCCGGAATACCCGGCCATGGTGGAAGCCCACCGGGCCGCCCGGGTGGTCTCCCCGGGATTCGGGGTATCGCTCATGTGTTGCAGTCTGGCCCATGGCTGTAACGTCCAGGTGCCCACGGACCCCCGTCACGGGGGTTTGACGAGAGGAGCCAGACCAGGTGGACGTTCGGATCGGAATCACCCAGACACCCAAGGAGATTGAGGTGGAGCTTTCGGATGATGCCGAACGTGACAAGGTGCTGGCCGACATGGAAAAGCTGCTCAAGACCGGCGACGGTGTCCTGTGGTTGACCGACCGCAAGGGTCGCCGGGTCGGCATCCCGGTGGCCAAGATCGCCTACGTGGAAATGGGCGAGCCCACGGCCCCGCACCGAGTCGGGTTCGGCGCACCCTGAACCGCCGGCGCCGCCTGCCGCGCCCACGCGCCACTCCTTCCACCCACCAGGGCGCGTCGGCCCCGCGCGGGTAAGCGGTGACGACGGCGGCGCCCGACCTCCTCCAGCTCAAGTTGGTCTTCGTCACCGGCAAGGGTGGCGTGGGCAAGACGACGGTCGCCGCCGCGCTGACCCAGTTGGCGGCCGAGCACGGCAAGAAGGTGCTGGCCTGCGAGGTGGACGCCAAAGGTGATCTGTCCGCCCTCTTCGAGGCGGCGCCCACCGACTTCGTGCCCCGGGAGATCTCGCCGGGGATCTGGTCCATGTCCATGGACACCGAGGCCTCTTTGCGCGAGTACCTCAAGCTCCAGATGCGCATCCCGGTGGTCGGGCGGATCGGCCCCCTGGCCAAGGCCTTTGACTTCGTGGCCACCGCCGCACCGGGTGTGCGCGAGATCCTGACGGTGGGCAAGCTCTGTTACGAGGTCCGGGAGGGCCACTACGACCTGGTCGTGGTCGATGCGCCGGCCAGCGGGCACGTCATCGGGCAGCTGGCCGCGCCCCAGGCCATCAACGACCTCGTCAAGGTGGGGCTCATCCGGGGCCAGACGGATTGGATGCTCGAGATCCTCTCCGACCCGCGGCAGACCGGGTTGGTGGCGGTGACCACGCCCGAGGAGATGCCGGTCAGCGAAACGCTGGAGTTGACCGAGCGCATCAAGGCCGAGACCACGGTGCGCATGTCGGCCGTGGTCGTCAATCAGGTCCTGCCCGAGCTCTTCGGCCAGCGCGAGGAGGAGATCTTCGAACAGCTCCGGGCCCCCGAGGTCGAGGAGGTCGTCTCCGAGCGGGCCGGCGGCTCGGTGGCAACCATCCTGGAGGGGGCCCGCCTGGCCGTCACCATGCGACGCACCCGGGCCGGGCATCTCGAATACCTCCAATCCGGGCTGCCCCCCGACCTCCCGGTCCTGCTGCTGCCCTTCCTGTTCACCCGCACGCACGGCATGCGCACGACCCGGCAGATGGCCCAGGCCCTGGGCGAGGAGCTGGGCCACTGATGGCCAGGCACCGGTCCTCCCCTGAAGCCCAGCCGCTGCCCCACTCGCTCGGCCAACTGCTGGCGGCCAAGGAGATCGCCATCGCCTGCGGGCCCGGTGGCGTGGGCAAGACGACCACGGCGGCGGCGGTGGCGGCCATGGCGGTGGTCGAGGACGGTGGACGGGTGCTGGTGCTCACCGTCGACCCGGCCCGGCGACTGGCCGACGCCCTCGGGCTCAAGGGGATCGGCAACCAGGAGATCCGCATCGCCGACGAGGTGTTCACCAGCGCCGGTGCCACCCCGCGGGGTGAGTTGTGGGCGGCCATGCTCGATACCAAGCAGAGCTGGGACGACCTGATCGCCCTGCACGCCCCCGACGAGGAGACCAAGGGCAAGATCCTGGCCAACCCGCTCTACCAGAACATCTCCGGGCGCTTCGTGCAGTCGCACGACTACATCGCCATGGAACGGCTCTACGAGATCCACTCGGAGGGGAAGTACGACCTGATCGTGGTGGACACACCCCCGACCCGCAACGCGCTCGACTTCCTCGATGCGCCCCAGCGCATGGCCGACTTCTTCTCCTCCCGGCTCCTGCGCTGGCTCATCGTGCCCTACCGCTCCCGCTTGGTGAACGCGGCCACCAAGCCCTTCTACAACGTCGCCGACCGGATACTCGGCACGCAGTTCCTGGCCGACATCTCGGAGTTCTTCATCCTCTTCCAGTCCATGTACGAGGGGTTCGTGGAACGGGCCGATGCGGTGACCAGGCTGCTGTCGGACCGCCGGACCACCTTCCTGGTCGTCTCGACCCTCGAGGCCACCCCGGTGCGCGAAGCCGAGTTCTTCTCGGCCGAGCTCACCGAGCGCCAGCTCCATCTCGGGGCCATCATCTTGAACAAGGTCCTGCCCGACTACCTGCGGGATCCGAAGACGGCCAAGCTGGCCCAGCAGCTCACGCACCGGGCCGAGTCCCTGGCGGACGGGCTGACCGACGATCCCGTGGTGGCGGCCCGGGTGCTGGGCGAGGTGGCCGAGAGCTTCCTCAACTTCGGGGTGGTGGCCCGCCGGGAGGCCGAGCAGCAGGCCGAGCTGCGGGGCGCGCCGGACATTCTCGTCACCGTGCCCTTCTTCGACGCCGACATCTTCGACATGGAGGGACTGCTCCGGCTCGGGGTCCAGGTCTGGGACTGAATCCCGCTGCCTTCCCCCGGGGCGGCCACGGGTGGCGGTACCCGGGGCGGCGCGGTTCCCTGGGCGGGGCGGTCGTAGCCGGGACGTACCATGCAGGGCATGGCCGAACTCATTGACCCCGAAACCCTGGCGTACGCCGAGGCGCACTCGACCGCCCCGTCGGCCCATCTGGCCGCCGTGTACGCCTCGACCAAGGAGGACTTCCCCGCCTGGGGGATGATGGTGGGCCGCCAGGAGGGACGCTTCCTCGAACTGCTGGTGTTCGCCACCCAGGCCACCCGGGTGCTCGAGATCGGGACCTTCACCGGGTACTCGTCGATCGCCATGGCGGCCGGATTGCCCGAGGGTGGCTCCATCATCTCGCTCGAGGTCGACCCGCATCACGCCACCGTGGCCCGGGGCAACATCGCCGCGGCCGGCTACGAGAGCCAGATCAGCGTGATCGAGGGACCGGCGCTGGCCACGCTGGCCCAGTTGCAGGGGCCGTACGACCTCGTCTTCATCGATGCCGACAAGGAGGGCTACGACGCCTATTTCGAAGCGGTGCTCCCGAAGCTGGCGCCCCGGGGCCTGATCGCCGCCGACAACACGCTGTTCCACGGCGGCGTGCTCGACTCGGCCACCGACCGCAACGAGGCCTCGGCCGCGTTGCGCCTGTTCAACGACAAGCTGGTCGACGATCCGCGGGTCGTGTGCGTGCTGACCACGATCCGAGACG
The DNA here is from genome assembly GCA_963821755.1 of uncultured Acidimicrobiaceae bacterium. Taxonomy (GTDB): domain Bacteria; phylum Actinomycetota; class Acidimicrobiia; order Acidimicrobiales; family RAAP-2; genus Bog-473. The sequence continues at coordinate 939,631 of CAWGEX010000002.1, read as the reverse complement.
GGGTGACGTTGATCCGCCGTGCTTGACTACCACCTCCACCTCTGGCCGCACAGCGAGCGTGAGACGCCGCTCAGCCTGGACCAGATCACCGCCTACTGCGAGAGGGCCCAGGCCGCCGGCGTCGAGGAGCTGGCCCTGACCGAGCACCTCTTCCGCTTCCGCCAGGCCGACGCGCTGCTGGGGGGATTCTGGAACGACGACGCGATCCCGGCCGCCCTGGCCGAGTCGATGGCCGACTACTGGGAGTTCCACGCCACGGCCGACCTCGACACCTACGTCACCCTGGCCCAGGCCGCCCAGGCCGCCGGCCTCCCGGTGGTGATCGGCCTGGAGGTCGACTACTACCAGGGACGCATGGACGAGGTGGCCGAGCTGTTGGCCGGCTACCCCTTCGACGTCCTGCTCGGCTCGGTGCACTGGCTGGGCGCCTGGCGCTTCGACGACCTCGATGACCCGGTCAGCCTGGGGGAGTGGTCGGCCCGGCAGGTCGACGCCTGCTGGGAGACCTACACCGGGGCCCTGGAGGAACTGGCGGCCTCGGGCTCCTGTGACGTGCTGGCCCACCCGGACCTGATCAAGGTGGCGGGGCATCGCCCCGACAGCCCGACCGAATGGTGGGACCGCATCGCCGAGGCCGCATCGTCGTCGGGCATGGCGGCGGAGCTGTCCTCGGCCGGGTGGCGCAAGCCGGCCGCCGAGCAGTACCCGGCGCAGGGGCTGCTGGCCCGCTTCGCCGCGGCCGGGGTGCCCTTGACCACGGCGTCGGACGCCCACCGGCTCGAGCACGTGGCCGATCACGCGGACTCGTTGCGGGCCCTGCTGAGCGCGGTCGGGGTCGATGCCCTGCAGGGGTACACCGCCCGGACTCCTCGACCCGTGGCCGTCGGCGTGCCCCCGTCGGCTCCCCACCGGCCGGCGGCGCCCCACCCCCCGGCCGCGGCCTCGGCGTAGTCGATGCCCACCCCGGCCGAGCTGGCCGTCTCCCACACCGAGCTCGAACCCGAGGCGCTCGAGCACCTGCAGCGGCTGATGGGCAGCTGGAGCGTGTTGGCCGACCTCTCGTTCTCGGACCTCCTGCTCCTGGTGCCGGTGGCCGGGCTCCTCGCCCGCGGGGCTACCGAGGACCCCGAGCTGGTGGTGATGGGCCAGATGCGGCCGAACAACCGGCCCACGCTGGTCGAGCAGGACCTGGTCGGCCAGACGGTCAACGAGTCGCAGTGGGACCTGGTGGCCAAGTGCCTGCACACCGGCGAGATCGTGCGCGGCAACATCCACCACCCGATCATCGGCGAGCGGGTGCCGGTGGAGAACATCCCGGTGCGGTTCGAGGGTGCGGTGATCGCCGTCATGCTCCGGGTGTCGCTGGCGCCGCTGAAGGGCCCGACCAGCACCTACGAGCGGACGTACCTCGACGTCTTCGAGCGCCTGGCCGACATGGTGGCCCAGTCGGCCTTTCCCTTCCCCGATGAGGATGTCGGTACCGAAGAGGCGCCCCGGGTGGGCGACGGGGTCGTCGTGGTCGATGCCGACGGCCGGGTGGAGTTCGCCTCGCCCAACGCCATGAACGCGTTCCACCGCATGGGCATCTACTCGCCCCCGGAGGGCCGGCGCTTCGGGGATCTCGACATCGACGAGTCGGCCGTCGAATGGGCGCTGACCGCAGCCCGGCCGGTGGTCGAGGAGGTCGAGCGGCGCCCCGATGTGATCGTGCTGGTGCACTGCATCCCGCTGCTCTCCCACGATGTGGTCACCGGGGCCATGATCCTCCTGCGCGATGTCACCGACGTCCGGCGGCTGGACCGGCTCCTCCTGTCCAAGGACGCGGCCATCCGCGAGGTGCACCACCGGGTCAAGAACAACCTGCAGACCATCTCGTCCCTCTTGAGCCTCCAGGCCCGCCGAGTCGATGACCGGGCCGCCCGGATCGCCCTGCGCGAGGCCGAACGGCGGGTACGTTCCATCGCCCTGGTGCACGAGATCCTCTCCCGCGACCCGACCGAGCAGGTCCCGTTCGCCGAGATCGTGGTCTCGCTGGTCCAGATGGCCGAGGACTCGGTGGTGTCGGCCCAGCCCATCGTGATCTCGACCTCCGGCGACCTGGGGGACGTGACGGCGGACGTGGCCACGCCGCTGGCCGTGACGGTGGCCGAGCTGTTGCAGAACGCGGTGGAGCACGGGTTCGAACCCCATGCGGCCGACGACGGGTCCGGCGGCGGCGACGGGACCGGTCCCGCCCGCGACGGGCCCTCGGCTCGGGTGGGCCACGTGGTGGTGACCATGGCCAATACCGGGACCGAGCTCACCGTGGCCGTGCAGGACGACGGGGTGGGCCTGCCCGAGGGATTCGACCTCGAACGGTCCACCAGCCTGGGCCTGTCCATCGTGCGCGACCTGGTGGAGAGCCAGCTCGAAGGCGACATCGGCATGGTGTCGCTCCCCGAATCAGAGGGCGGCGGTACCCGGGTCCTGATCTCGGTCCCGGTGCGTGCCCCCCGATAGCCCCGTCGATCGGCCCATCGGCCCATCGGCCATCGGGCGCAGGGCAGCAGCTACGGCTGTCTCAGAGGGTGTTCGGTGACCGGCTCAGAAGGTGCGTTGTGACCGGCGAGCCGCCAGCCACGCCTTGCGCAGCTTGCGGCGCTCCTCCTCGGACGTGCCACCCCAGACGCCGGACTCCTGATTGGTGGCCAGAGCGAAATCGAGGCACGGCTCGAGCGCCTCGCAGGAACGGCACACGCGCTTGGCGGCGTCGATCTGGTCGACGGCTGGACCGGTCGTGCCGACCGGGAAGAACAGGTCCGGTTCGGTGTTGCGACATGCTGCGGCGCGGCGCCAGTCGTCTGCATCCCAGTCGACCGTCCGGTTCCACATGAGAGCCATTGGGAGCCTCCACCCACGCGGTTGTGATCCTTTTCACATGATCGGACCGAAACTGGTGCCCGTCAGTGAGAAGGGATTGACGGCAAGAGGGTAATGGCTGCTCGCGGTGCTGGCAAGCAGTTTTGTGAAATTTCCGAACGGGAGGAGAAAGATGGGTGACACGCAGGGAAGACGGCTCACGTGACGGCAGTTTTCGCCCATCGGGGGTGCACGGACGGCTTCGTCGAAAACACCATCGACGCCTTCGTCCAAGCCAGGCGTCTGGGAGCCGACGGCGTCGAGCTCGATGTCCATTTGACCGCCGACGGGGCCCTGGCCGTGCACCACGATGCCCAGATCGACGGCCTCGGCCCGCTCTCGTCGCTCGGCGTGCCAGATCTGCCGGCCCACGTCCCGCTCCTGCCCGATGTCCTGGCCGTCTGCGAGGGCATGGTCGTCAACGTGGAGATCAAAAGCGACCCCGGCGGGCGGAGGGATCACCCCGAGGAGGTGGCGGCCGAGGTAGCCCGCGAGATCGCCGAGGCGGGGTGGACCGATCGGGTGATCGTGTCGTCCTTCGAGGTGCCGGTCCTGCACGCCGTCCAGCGGGCCGATGATCGGTTGGCCCTCGGCGAGCTCTGGCCCTTCCTGAGCGATGTGGATGCCGGCCTGCTGCGGGCGGCCGAGGCCGGCTGGACGGCGGTCCACCCCTTCGTGACCGAGGTCACCGCCGATCTGGTGGAGCGGACGCATGCGGCCGGGCTGGCGATCAATGTGTGGACAGTGAACGCGCCGCACGACGTGACCGCCTTCGTCGACCTCGGCGTCGATGCCGTGATCACCGACAACCTGGTCGAAGCCGTTGCCATCGCCCGCGCCGGCCTCCGCTGAGGCCCAAGCCCCTCTGGCGCTTGATCCAATGGCCGTTGGGGCCGTCGAATGGCGAGAGATGGGTCCGGTCGGGAAGGATGGAAAACCATGAACGTCGTCGTCTGCGTGAAACAGATCCCCGATCCGGTCGCCCCTGGCGTCCTCGATCCCGATACCAAGACCCTCAACCGATCCGGCAAGTTGATCATGGATGATTCCGACAACTACGGGGTGGAAATGGCCCTGCAGCTGGCCGCGGGCGAGGGTGACGCCGTCACCCTGGTGTCCATGGCCCCGGGGGGCGAGACCTCCGGCCTGCGCACCGGGCTGGCCATGGGCGCAGCCAACGCCATCTTGATCAGTGACGAGGCCCTGGCCGGCAGCGACGCCCTGGGGACGGCCAAGGTGCTGGCGGCCGCCATCAAACGGGCCAACCCGGACCTCGTCGTCATGGCCACCGAATCGACCGACGGCTACACCGGGACGTTGCCGGTGCAGGTGGCCGAGTTGCTGGGGCTGCCCTCGGTGACCTTTGCCAAGTCGATCGCCATCGACGGCACCTCGGTCACGGTGGAACGCCAGACCGAGGCGGGATACGACGAGGTGATCTGCCCCATGCCGGCGGTGGTCACGGTGACCGCCGGTGTGGTCGAGCCCCGCTACCCGTCGTTCAAGGGGATCATGGCGGCGAAGTCGAAGCCGGTGGACAACCTCACCGTGGCCGACCTCGGGCTGGACGCCTCGCAGGTGGGGGCCGCCGGGAGTCGTCAAGAGATCACCGACGTCGCCGAAGCGGAGTCGCGTGGCTCCGGTGAGATCGTGGTGGACGAAGGGGACGGGGCGCAGCGCGTCGTCACCTTCCTCGAACAGTTGAAGGTGATCTGAGATGGCAATCGAGAAGATCTGGGTGCTGGCCGAAGCGGGCGAGGGGGGCCCGACGCCGATCACGCTGGAGCTGTTGACCGAGGCTCGCTCGCTCGCGGGGTCGGTCGAGGCCGTGGCGTGGGGGGCCGAGGTGGCATCGCTTTCCGGTGCGCTCGGTGAGTACGGTGCCGCCACGGTCTATGACGTGGGCGACCTCGGCGGTTCGCTGCCCGGCGTCCCGGTGGCCGCGGCCATGGCCGCGCTGATCGAGTCGGGCAACAAGCCCGACGCCATCCTCATCCCCGCCACCTATGACGGTCGGGATGTGGCCGGTCGGCTCTCGGCCAGGCTCGACGTCCCGGTGCTGACCAACGTCACCGGTCTGGTGGCCGGAGACACGCTGGCCAGCCAGCATCCGATTTTCGGCGGTAGCCACATCGTGACGGCCCGCTTCACCGGAGAGGGTCCGGGCATCTTCGTCATCCGGGCCAAGTCGTTCGCCCCTGAATCGGCCGGAGGCGGCGCCGCCAACGTCGTAGCGGCGCCGGCGCCCGACACGGGCGCCGCCAATGGCGCCACCATTGCCGAACGCCATGTCGAAGAGCGCAGCGGCCCCAAGCTGGACGAAGCGGCCGTCGTGGTCTCGGGCGGTCGGGGCCTGGGTGAAGCCGCGAATTACGCCTTGATCGAAGAGCTGGCCAAGTTGCTGCACGGTGCGGCCGGCGCCAGCCGGGCCATTGTCGATGCCGGCTGGGTGCCCTACTCGCATCAAGTTGGCCAGACGGGGAAGACGGTCAAGCCGACCGTCTACATGGCCTGTGGGATCTCCGGGGCCACCCAACATCTGGTGGGTATGAAAGGCTCCAAGAACATTGTGGCCATCAACAAGGACGCGGAGGCGCCCATCTTCTCGGTGGCCGACCTGGGCATTGTGGGTGACGTGCACAAAGTGCTCCCGCAATTGATCGAGGCGCTCAAAGCCAAGGGGTAACGGCCGGGCCGGCTTCTCGGGGTCGGTCGCGGCGACGGCAGCGACGAGGTGGATCGGCGGGCCTGTTCCTTGTGTCGGGGCTCTTGCGCCAGATCCGTTGCGCCCAGACGACGTTGCGTGGTCCTGACCCGGGTGGCGCGCCCGGTCTCGGGGGCGTGTGGCGTCGGGGGCGTGTGGCGTCGGGGTCACCGGGGTCCTTGGTGGTCCATGTGGCTCGCGTGGCACAGCCGGTTCAGGTGGCACAGCTGAACCGAGGGTCGGCAGTACAGTCGGCTGAGTTTTCCGACCGCCCCGCCATGCTCTTTCCCACCTTCGATTTCGCCATTTTCTTCGCCATCGCCTTTACGGTGAATTGGCTGCTCAACCCCTACGCCGGTCCTTGGAAGCTGGCCATGATCGGTCTGAGCTACCTCTTCTACGGGTGGGTGGGCTGGAGCTACTGCCTGCTCCTGTTGACCACGACCGCCGTGGCCCACTTCGGTGGCGTGGCCATCATGGCCACGAAGACCGAGCGAACCCGCCGTTGGGCCATGGGTATCTCGGTGTCCGCACTCCTCGCCCTGCTCGGCTGGTTCAAGTACTACGGCTTCGTCTCGGTCAACCTGGACAACCTGACCCACGCCATCGGACTCGGTCGACAGATGCCGTTGCTGCAGGTGGCGCTCCCGATCGCCATCTCGTTCTTCACCTTCATGGCCGTGAGCTATGTGGTCGACATCTACCGGAGGGCATTGGAGCCGGCGCGTCCGTTGGACCTGGCCCTCTACCTCTCCTTCTTCCCTCATCTGCTGGCCGGACCGATTGTGCGGGGCAACGAGCTCCTGCCACAACTGCGCAAGCGACGCGATCCCGACGAGATCGACTACTCGAGGGCCCTGTGGCTGATCATGACCGGGTTGTTCAAGAAGGTGGTGATCTCGTCGTATGTGGCGAGCGCCATCGTGACCCCGGTCTTCACCGACCCCTCGCAGCACTCGGCGCCCGAAGCGATCTTCTCGGCCTGGGGGTATGCCGTGCAGATCTACTGCGACTTCAGCGGGTACACCGACATCGCCATCGGGCTGGCCCTCCTCTTGGGTATCCGGTTCCCCATCAACTTCGACGCGCCATACACGGCCCGCAACCTGCAGGATTTCTGGCGCCGCTGGCACATCACGTTGTCCCGATGGCTGCGGGACTACCTCTACATCCCGCTGGGTGGCAGCAGCGGTTCCGAAGGCAAGACGATGCGCAACATCATGGTCACCATGGTGCTGGGCGGACTGTGGCACGGCGCGGCGTGGACGTTCGTCTTCTGGGGGGCCCTGCACGGTTTGGGCCAGGTGGTCGGGCATCTGCAACGACGCCGGCGCGTCGAGCGCGGTCTCCCGCCCGTGGCGGACGGGCCGGTGCGCATCTGGGTGCAGCGGTTCTTGACCTTCCAGTTCGTGTGCCTGGGCTGGGTGTTCTTCAACTCGTCGGGGCTCTCCCAGGCCTTCGCCGTTCTCGGCCGCATGGTGAGCGGTTGGGGTGAGCCGTCACCCCTGGTCACGCCCCTGCTGGTCGCCATCATCTTTGGCAGCATCGCCCTGCAGTACGTCCCCACCCTCGACGTGGCCCGACTGCAGGCGACGTTTTCGCGGCAGCATGTTGCGCTACAAATCGGGGTGCTCGCCTTTGCCCTGCTGGGTATCACCACCTTCGGACCCGCCGGAGTGGCTCCTTTCATCTACTACCGGTTCTGACCGTGCCCGACACCACTCCACCGACCGAGCTCGTCTCCGCTGACGTCGCCGCCACGCGCGTCCGGTTGCCCTGGCCTCGCGTCCTGATGATCTGTGTGTCGGCCTTCGGCGTCTGGTTGCTCCTCTTTGCCCCGACCCTGCAGCACAATGCGCAGGTCTCCCCGGTGGGGACGCGCCGCACGGTGGCGCTCGATATTCTCGGGCCGATCGCCGCCACGAGCCGCGGCTTGCAGCTCTCGCGCATTGTCTCGGAGACCGATGCCGCTACGGGGCGAACCGGCAACCGGCCCGGGAGTGGTTCGGTGGTGAGTTCCATCGGTCCCTCGCACCACGAACACACGTTGCCGGCGGGAGGCCCCGCACCCTCCACCGATCCGGGCGGATCAACCACCACGTCGACCACGGCGGTCTCCGCCCTCCATCCGAGTGCCGCCAACCCCCTGCGTGTCCTCATCGTCGGGGACTCGCTGGGGATCGACCTGGGCGGGCCGCTGCAGAACGACCTGGCCAACACCGGCGTGGTCACCGCCACGCTCGATGCCCACGAGAGCACCGGACTCACCCGTCCCGACTATTTCAACTGGCCGACGGAGCTGCAGTCCGACCTGGCCAAGGTCACTCCCCAGGTCGTGGTGATCATGATCGGGGCCAACGACCCACAGGACTTTCCCGGCCCACCGGACGTCCCGTACACCTCGGCGCAGTGGAACCCCATGTACACGGCCCGGGTGGCCGCCTTCATGCAACTGGCCGGCAGTGGTGGGGCCAAGGTGATCTGGGTCGGCATGCCACCGATGCAGAACACCGACTTGTCCGCCAAGATGGACGACCTGAACACGATCGTGCAGCAACAGGCCGCGCTCGCCAAGCCGCCCGTCAACTACCTCAGCACCTGGGCCCTGCTCGGGAATCCGCCGGGCACCTACACCGCCTTCATCACCAACGCTTCGGGCGAGGTGGTCAATGTGCGCGCTCCTGATGGCACCCATATGACGGCCGCCGGCGGGGAGGTCGTCTCGCAGCAGGTGCTGGCCCTCCTGCGGAACAACCTGAGGTTCGTCTTGCCCTGACCGGCCCGAAGGCTCGAAGTCGCGGGATTCGTGATCGGCACCGGTACCGGTACCGCGTGTCGTACGGAGGACGTCCGGTGGCGGTTGACCCCGGCTGTACCTGCATCAGGGGATCATTACGTTGGGGCGAGGCCGGAGACACTCCGGACCTGCCATCATGGTGAATCACGTCCGAGAATTGACAGGAGTTGGCTGATTTCGGCGGCCATTTGGAGCGTGTTTCCCCGAGAGGCTGCACACGGGGGAGAGCGGCCCAAGTGCCGCGGGCCATTGCGCCTGACGCTCCGGTACAGGAAGGGCAGGAGAGAATGTCACGGGGACTCAAGATATGCGCGATGAGCATCGTGCTCGCCACCTTCGCTCCGCTGATCTTGTTCACTCTGTGGGCCAAGGACAAGGTCGGCCACCGGTGGCACCGTGTCAAGCGCACGGCCGGATACCACCTCTCGACCCAGCGGGACCAATGGACGCGCGAAGTCACCCTGTACGAAATTCTCACCGGAGAGATTCCACGGAAAAGGCGGAAGTAGCGACCCTGGCCGGACGTTCAGCCTCCGAGTAAGCCAGAGCGATAGGGGACCCTCAGGCAGGGTCGTCCCGTTGCACAACGTAGGCCCGGCAGAATCTGGATCGTGCCCGACAAGCCCGGCATCCACCGTTTCCCGGCCGGACCCCCATAACGTGTTCGCCACTTCAGGGATGCCTGATGGACCGCTGTTCGAAGGAGAGCCGCAGGTGCACGTTGTCGTTTCCAATCACCGGACCAGTCGTGGCGCGCTCGCCGTGCTGGTCGTCACCGCAGCGCTGGGCGTGCTCGCCACCGGAGTGATCCACCCTGCAAAGGCGTCGGCTGACCCCACACCCTCGTGTGACGCGACGACATGTACGGTCAGTTTCGGGACGGCGGGAACGACCCAGCAGTGGACTGTCCCCGACGGGGTCTCGACGATCACGGTCACCATGGCGGGCGGCTCGGGCGGGTCATCGGCCGCGGGCGGCCTCGGCGGACCCGGCGGCGCGATGGTGGCCACGGTGCCGGTGTTCTCGGGCGAGAATCTCTCGGTCCTCCAAGGCACGTCCCCGTTTCCCGGCGGCGACTTCGGCGGTGGGGGCGCCCCAGGCGGGTCAGGCGGACCCGATCCGACCGGTGGGTGGGGCGGTGGGGGGTCGTTCGTGTTCGAGGTCAATCCAACGGCCACGCTGCTGCTCGCGGTGGGCGGGGGCGGGGGCGCCGGTGGCGACGCCGGCGAGGTCGCGGGTGCGGGTGGCAGCAACGGCCCAGGCTCGGATGCGACCAGCACCTTCGTCCCTAGCGTGGTTGGGCTCGGGGGCACCCTGGCCGCCGGCGGTGGGGGCGGAGCCGGTAACCAGGGCCCCTCCGCCAACGGCTCGGCCGGCGGCGGCCCGGCCATGGCGCCCAGCAACCCAGGCGCCGGCGGCAGTGGCGGGGCTTCAGATTTTCCGGGCCCGCTCGTGAGCTCGGGCGGTGGCGGAGGCGGAGGCTATTTCGGTGGCGGAGGCGGCGGCGTCAGCGATCCCTTGGGCGTCTTTTCAGGCGCCGGTGGCGGCGGTTCGGGCTTCAACGACCCGAGTACGACCGTGCTGTCCAGCTCGACCAACACCGGCGAAGGCTCGGTCACCATCACCTACCCCGTCCCGGTGATGACGACGACATCGGGGGTCTTGCGCGACGCCGCCACCGGTGCGGCGATCCCCAACAGCTGCGTCGTCTTCTCACCGGCCGCCTTCCCGGGCCAGACCAACTTCACCAACGTGGGGGGCGACGGCACCTGGTCATTCACCACCCTTGAGTCCGGCCCGTTCAACCTGGCCTTCTACACCACGGCCAACGGCGACTGTAGCCAACCGATCCTGCCCACACCCGTTCCCTCGTGGTACATCAACCAGCCGTTGAGCGGGACCGATGAGCACGTCATCACCCCACCCCCCGGGGCCACGACGGTCGACGCCGGCAGCTCCGGAATCATCGCCTGCCTCGGTGCGGCCGCGCTCCCGACCGCGGCCTGCGCCACGCCGCAGGTGGTCCTGTCGGGGCACGTCGACACGACCGGCCCGGTGCCGTTGGCCAACGTCTGCGTGTTCGTACTCGATGCCAGCGGCAACGGCGCACTGGCCATGACCGACGCGCAGGGAAACTGGAGCGTCTCGGGCCTGCCGGGCGGCTTCAACGTCGTGGTGGGCTTCATCCCGTTCTTCAACGGTGATGGCGGTCCCTGTCAAAGCAACGGTCCGCCGCCGGTGCCGCAAGCCGGTCAACTCCAACCCGTCTTCTACAGCAACATCTGGGCCAACCTCGCCGATCCCAACCTGCCGAACGATGCCTACACCTGGGCGGTCGCTCACGGGGCCACTGTCTTGAGCGCGCCCACCGCCAACGTCGACGCCTGCATCACCAGCGCGGCCGGCACCGTAGTCCCAAGACCGAGTTGCAGCCCGAGCGCCGCGGTCGTGGCGGCAAACGCTTCGACCACGCCGTCGGCCGCAGCGCCCAGTGCGTCTCCGTTGTTGGCCTTTACCGGTGCGACCTTCCTCCCACTCGTCACGGTCGGGTCCAGTCTGCTGCTCGCCGGCCTGGCCCTCCTCGCCATCTCTTGGACCGGCCGGCGACGCTGGCTGCACAGCCACTTGCACACGAGCGCGGTCCCTCTGCGCCATACGAGTCGTCACAGGGGACCACTGAGTCGGGTCAAGTTTCCTTCGCATCTCCAGCGATCACGTCGCCAGGCGCCGCGCTGAGTCTTCGACCGAGGCCATGTCAAAGGAAGAGGTTGACGCCTACCTTGAGACGCTCGACGAGCCCAAGCGGGCAACCTTGCGTGAGCTGCGTCAGACCATTCTTGGCGTCATTCCCGACGCTGAACAATGCATCTCGTATGGCATGCCCGCCTTCAGGCTGCGGGGGAAAATTGTTGCGGGATTCGCTGCGTTCAAGACCCATCTGAGCTACTTTCCTCACAGTGGATCCGTGATTCCAGCCCTCCGCCACGACGTCGCCCAGTACGCCACGTCGAAAGGGACCCTCCAATTCCCGATCGACACGCCACTTCCCCAACCGCTGGTCGAGGAGCTCATTGCCGTGCGGTTACGTCAGGCCTTTGAGGACTGATTGAGGGGGATCGATCAGAGAAGTCGGCGGGCGCGTGTGTAGAGTGGGCCCTCCGGGTACGTGGTTCTTAGACTCTTCAAAGTTCCCCCTGAAGGGTCGAAGACTGAGGGCCGTGAACACACGGGTGAACCGCACACTCAAGGAGGGAGGCCGCATGCCTTCGCCGGTATCTGCGACGTTCGAGGTCAAGGACTGGGTCGAGACTCCCTTCGATGAGGTCGAAATTCCCAAGGTCACACGAGCGGTCGTCGCCAAGACATACTCGGGCGATATCGATGGGACTTCGACGACCGAGTGGCTGATGTCCTATGCCGAGGACGGATCAGCAACGTTTGTCGGGATGGAACGAATCTCGGGCACCGTAGGGGGACGTGACGGGAGCTTCGTCGTGAAACACGACGGAAAATACGAAGGTGGTGCTGCCGTTGGGTCCCTGACCGTGGTTCGAGGTTCGGGAACCGACGCACTGAAATCCGTCGAAGGAGAGGGCACGTTCCGGGCCGATCCCGCCGGCTCAGTGACGCTGAACATCGCCGCAGATTGAAGCTGAACGACGCGTCTGACCGAACCGCCCTCTTGAGGATGTTGGGAAATGGATCCGATCATCCGCTTGGGGCAAGGTAGGCCGGCATATGAGGCGGAGGACGACTCCGCTCTCACCCGGTGATCGCCTGAGCCTCGGTTGATCGAGCGATGCACGCCGCCTTGCGGGCGACCGGTCGGGACCGATTAGGGAGGACCGGGCACGGCACTCCAGCCGTTGCCCGCGTCCAGGACGGGGCACCCTGTGCGAACCGGAGCGTTTCCGAATACGTTGGGGCGCCTACGGTTCAGAAGGAGGCGCCATGTCGAAATACCTGCTCGAAGTGAACTACACGCTTGAGGGCGTCAGAGGCCTGAAGGCCGAAGGTGGTTCGGCCCGTGTCGCCGCCGCCACGGCTCTGATCGAGGGACTCGGCGGGAAGGTCGAATCGTTCTACTTCGGCTTCGGTGCCTCCGACGTCTTCGTCATTGCGGACATGCCCGACAACGTCTCGGTGGCTGCGGCTGCGCTGGCCGTGAGCGCCGGAGGTGGGGCGACAGCGCGCACGGTCGTTCTCCTCACCGCGTCCGAGCTCGACGCCGCCGCCAAGAAGCAGACGACATACCGGGCGCCGGGCAGCTGAGGTAGCTCGGCACTTCCGGGCGGCTCGACGTATCAGGATCAGCCTTGGTGGTCGGTGATTCCCGCGTCCCTCAGGACTGCCCGAGTCAAGGTGCTCATCTGGTCATGAGGCAGGTCTTCGGGATCCCACCACGCCGCGGCTGAGGTCTCGTCACCGTCGGCCTTCGGTTCGCCGCTGATCACCGTGGCACCGAACACCGTGGTGACGTACGAAGTCTGATCGCCGTTGGGATAGGTCAAGCGGTACTCGGGACCACCCAGGACGGCCACAATGGGACCGAGTTGAAGTTTGACTCCGGCCTCCTCCTCTGCTTCTCGAAGAGCCGCCTGCTCCGGTGTCTCGTCGGGTTCAATCGCGCCGCCGATAGTTGCCCACAACCCGGAGTCGATGAGTCGGACGATAAGAACCCGGCCTTGGCCATCCCTGGGAAGTACGGTCACCGCGGGAAGCACCAAGAGCTCACTACCAACCAGCTCACGGAGCCTTCTGATGTAAGGAGACATCGCCACCGAACCAAGCTACCGGCAGGGCGACCCGACGAACGGAGTCTGGTCGCCGCAAGTGCTGGGCAGCGTCCATCTCCGTGCATAGGCTTGTCCCAACCGGCGCGCCTGCGGCCCGATCCCGCCACCTGCTCGTGGCCTCCGCGGATCAGCCGCCTCCTGCGCCGTGCGCGCTCACGGTCCGCAGAATTTCCTCCAGGCGATCGATGACCAACAGGTGGCCCTCCCCGGGGCACTCGTGCAGGCGAGCCCCCTGGATCCGTTCGGCCTGGAGTCGTCCGTGCGACATCGGCACGTTGCGATCGTCATCACCGTGCCAGATGTCGACAGGCACGGTGATGTCGTCCAGGCGGAAGCCCCAGTCACCGGCGAACAGGGCAAAATCTTGTGCCGCAGCGAGGGCGCTGGTTGAGGGCGACCGTCGATAGGTGTCGATATACGCCGCCCTCACGGATGGACGGCTCAGTATCTCGATGTCCGAGTTTGGCATCTGACCAGACGCGGCCCGCAGGGCCAGCTCGGGCCACCGGCGGAAGATCGCTGCGCTCAGCGCAAAGGGTGGATAGACCAAGTATTGAGACCGGCGGGCCAGGCGGGTGACGGCCCGGTTGAATCCCATCATCTCGTTCTCGGTTCCCGGCTCGGCCAATGGGCCCACACCGCTCACGATGCCAGCGCCCAGCACGCGCTCGGGAATGAACCGGGCGCACACGGCGGCGTGGGGCCCGCCACCCGAGACGCCGACGACGCAGAACCCACCGATCGTGAGGTGATCGGCGAGGCGGGTGACGTCGGACGCCCAATCGGCTAACCGACGGCCCCGTTGAAACGTGCTGTGGCCGTAGCCCGGGCGATCCACAGCGATGAACCTGACCCCTGACGAGATGATGGGCACCTGGTCACATGACACCTCGAGGCGTGAACCAGGTGTCCCGTGGAAGACGAACACGGCCGGTCCTTTCGGATCACCCGACTCGAGCCACGCGAGCTCACGCCCATCGGGCAGGTCCATCACCACCGTGTCACCCATGGCCAGGACAGTATCCGCAGAGGTGGGCATCGCGCCCGATGATCTCAAGCCCGGGGTGGGTCGAACCCGCCCATTGACAGGGACTGACGGCCGGCGTCGCAGTAGAACATGGGCATGCGCGTTCTCGTCAGTGCCGTGCCGGCGGTCGGCCACATCGTCCCATTGTTGGGTCTCGCGCAGGCCATGCAACTGGCTGGACACGAAGTTCGCTTCGCGACAAATTTGGACCGCCACCCACTCGTCGCCACGGCAGGCCTACATCCTCTTGAAGCAGGGATGAGCCAGGTCGAGATGCAAGAGGAGCGCCGCCGACGCTGGCCGGAAACCGACCGGCAGCCGGCCAGCGACTGGGCCACGCGAATGTGGGCGCAGATCATGGCGCCGAGCACCCTGCGAGACCTCCTTGCGATCCTGGCTGCCTGGCGGCCACACGTCGTTGTGCACGACGAAGGCGACTACGCCGGGCCGGTGGCTGCAGCCAGGGCAGACATCCCCTGGGTCACTCATGCGTGGGGGAGCCCGTTGCGCCCGACGGGCGAGCTCTCCGAGCTTGAGGAACTTGCGTCAGGGCTATGGGTGTCCAACGGTCTCGATGTGCCAGGGTTCGCCGGTCTCTACCAGCATGGGCTCGTGAATCCCTGCCCTCGCATCTTGCAGCTCGGCCCCCCCGGAGCAAGCATCGAGTGGCCGATACGCCCAGCGCCCTTCGACGATGAAGGTGAACTGCTGCAGGCGGACGCATATGTTGGTTTCGGAACCGTCCCCACCTTCGCCAACGCACTAGCCGAGCTCGCGGCGGCGGTCAGAAGCTGCACCGAACGCGGCATGAAGGTCGTGGTCACGGCCCCCAGTGCGGATCTGCGAAATGAGCTCGCTGCGATCGACCCTGACCTGGTCCAGGCAAGGGACTTCGTCAGCCTCAACGCCTTGCTTCCGTCCTGCAAGATCGCGATCACCCACGCCGGAGCAGGGACGGTTCTCGCGTCGCTGAGCGCCGGCGTGCCCCTCGTCCTCATCCCTCGGGGCGCGCCGAGCCAGCTTCGCACGGCGCAGGCATGTGAGACGGCCGGCGTCGGTAGATACTGTGCCGGCCACCGGGACGTCGACGCCGCCGTCGGCGACGTGCTCTCAAATCCGGCAATCGCGGCAAATGCGGCCTTCGCCGCCCGTCAGATCGCCACGATGCCCGCCGCTGGCGAGGTGGCCGCGAGGGTCGAGGCGCTCGTGGCTGCGCAGGGCTGACCGACCCAAGGTGGCGGCAGACGTCTCCTCTGCGGCGACGCTCAGACCAGTGGCCACGGGTAGGGCGGCCACCCGCCGTCGTCGACCAATTCGGGCAGCGCACCGTGACGGAGCAACCACGACACCCGCCGGCCCAGCGCCGCCAGCTCCGAGGGGGTCAAGAGCTCACACAGCGCGGTTGTCGGTCCCCCCTTGACAAATCGCTCCAGGGCGGCGAGGTCGTCGGGTGCCAGGGCCTCCCCGCCGAAGTCCCAGATCACGGTGCGCAGCTTGTCGTCCTCGTTGAAGCACAGGCCGTTGTCGATGGCCCAGAGGCGCCCTTCGGCCAGGAGCACGTGCCCGCTCTTTCGGTCGGCGTTGTTGGCGGCGACATCGAAAGCGCCCAGGCGAACGAGGGTGGGGTGCCACTGTGGATCGTCGCGCAGCGTGAAGTAGTGCGAGGTACCGTCCTCGGGCACGAAGCGCTGCACCGAGCCGCGACCGAACGGTGCTTCGGGCCGCTCGACCGTCTCGGGCACGAGTCCCCACCCGAGCGATTCTGAGAGCACGAAGGCCGCCACCTCGCGACGGTAGAGGCCGCCGGGGAAGTCCCAGAGCGGGCGTTCGCCCTTGTGGGGTTTGTAGACCGCCATCAGTTCTTCGTCGCCCAGCCGACACGTCACCAGCAGCGTGGCGTTGGAGCTCCCGGCGATCCTCCCGTGCACTTCCATGTCGCCTTCGGTGAGAATGCGGGCGACTGTTTCTTCGGCCATGCCCGATCAGGTCACCGGGGGACGGTGACCGTTGGTCCTCGGGCAGTCGTGGCCCGAAGGATCCAGAGGGAGGCCGCAGAGTGGACAGGGGGGTCGTCCGGCTTCCACCAGGCTGGTGGCGTGGATGGCGAAGGCCGCCGCTTGCTCGCGAGACAGGGCGATGCGGAGCACGTGACCGCTCTCGTCATCGTCGACGTCGAGATCCTCTTCGTCGTCGACCTCCCCGCCGGCTTCTTCGAACACGATGACGATGCGGTCGATCTCCTCGTCGTAGGAGACGCCAATGGTCCCGACCACCCACTCGGGATCCTCGCCTCCGTAAAAGGTCAGGTCCTCGGGAAGGTGACCCGGCCGGCCCAGCTCCTTGACGATCCGTCCCAGGTAGCTGGCCAGCACCGACACCTGTTGCTTTTCAACTTTGACCGTGGTCTCGGAGATCCCCTGGCGCACGTAGAAGAGAAAGAGGCGGCTCCCCACCTCGCCGATGACCCCGACCGTGCAGTGATCGGGAGCGTCGTAGTCGACTTCGTCGCTCATGACGGCGCCAACTCGCTGAGTGATCCCGTGGAGTTGACGCAGAGCACGACGGGCCCCCCGCTCGTGAAGAGCAGGGCCGACACCGAGCAGGGTGAGATCACGAGCCGCTGCATGAGGTCCAGGGGGACACCAGCCGAGGCCGCCACGATGGCCTTGATCGGGTCCGCATGCGACACCGCCACAATTGTCTCTCCCGGATGGCTGGCCACGAGGGTGAGTACCGCATCCATCGATCGTACCGACATGTCGGCGAACGACTCGCCGCCCGGGAATCGAAACCCACTAGGCCAGCGCTGGACGATGGGCCATTCCTTGGTCTTGTACAGCTTGCGCAGCGATTTTTCGGTCCAGTCACCCACATCCGCCTCGATCAGACCGGCAGCCGTGCGCACCCGCAACCCGAGGGCGGAGGCAATCGGGGCCGCCGTCTCCCGCGCCCGCTCCAGCGGCGACGCGTAAATGGCCGTTGGCGGCTTTTCCAAGGCGCCGATCCGCTCGGCCACCACGCCCGCCTGGATACGCCCCTTCTCGGCCAGATGCAGGCCCGGCGCTCTCCCCGGCAGCATCTTGCCGGTGGTCGGGGTCGTACCGTGTCGGACCAGCAGCACCACCGTCGGCGCCGGGCCCTGGGTGGGGGAGCGCTTTGACCGAGGCCGAGCGGAGGCGGAACGAGCGGAGCCAGGCCGAGCAGAGCCAGAGCGAGCAGAGCCGGGACGAGAAGAGCCAGAGCGAGCAGAGGCAGAGCGAGGAGACGCAGGCACGGGCAGCCATCGTAGGCTCTGCGGCGTGCCGTCGAACCGGGTCCCGGCAGACTCACTCGCCCGGGTCCAAAGCGACGTGACGGACTGCGACCGCTGTCCTCGGCTGGTGCGCTGGCGCGAGGGAGTGGCCGCCAACCCGCGCGCCTCCTTCGCCGGCGAGACCTACTGGGGCCGGGCCGTGCCGGGCTTCGGCGACCCCGGGGCTCGCCTCGTCATTGTCGGCCTGGCCCCGGCGGCCCACGGCGCCAATCGAACCGGTCGCATGTTCACGGGAGACCGCTCGGGGGATTGGCTCTTTGGCGCGCTGTACCGGGCCGGATATTCCTCCCAGCCCACCGGCCGGTCGCTCGATGACGGCCTGGAGCTCGTCGACGCCTACATCACCGCCGCGGTGCACTGCGCGCCACCCGACAACAAGCCGAACCCAACGGAGCGAGCCGCCTGTGCCCCCTATCTGGCCCGGGAACTGGAGCTGCTCGGGGAGCGACGCGTCATCGTGGTGTTGGGCCAGTTCGCCTGCCAGAGCGTGTCGGGGTTGCTGGGGCTGCGCCCGCGCCCGGTCTTCGGGCACCTGGCCGAGCACCCGCTGCCCGATGGCCGCACGTTGCTGTGCTCCTACCACCCGAGCCAACAGAACACCTTCACCGGTCGATTGACCGAGCCCATGTTCGATGCCGTGTTCGAACGGGCCCGCCAGCTCGGTGGTTACGAGACGCACTCCCACAAAAGACGGTAGAACGCGATGCGATCGGGATCGGGTTCGGTGCCGTAGCTCTCATAGAAGAGCGGCTCGTACTCGGTCCCGAAGTTCCATCCCGTGCTCCAGGCCCCGATGGTGATGTCCCACCAGCGGTCGGCCACCCCGAGCTCGCCCAGGTCGACGTACCCCGTCACGTGCCCGTCGGCCAGCAGCACGTTGGGCGGGCAGTAGTCGCCGTGGCACACCACGAGATCCTCCACGTCGGGTGCGGTCGCTTCCAGCAGCGCCACGGCGGACGCCACGGTCAGGTGCCGGTACTCCGGGTGGAATTGGTGTGCCGGGTCCAGCAGCCCGGCCTCGGCGCGGCGGCGGACATGGTCCAGCGCCACGCCGACTTCGAACCCGAAGGGGCACCATTCCTCCCCGACGGCCCGGTGGAATGCGGCCAGGCCCTCCCCGAAGATCCGCACCAACGCGGGCCGGTCGCCGCTCCACCTCGGGTCGGTGGCGTCGTGCCCACCGAGTCCCTCGGTGATGAGCACGGTGCTGCCTTCGACGTCTTCGATGGCGACGACCGTGGGGACGGGTAAGTAGGCCGCGGCCCACACCATCCGTTCGGCTTCGCCCGCCAGCGTGGGGTAGCCCCCGCAGGCGCTGATCTTGGCGAAGCGCACCCGACCGTCGGGGTGCGTGAGTCGCCACGTCGTCACTTCGGGTACCAGCTGGTAGGCCAGCGTCGGCTCCCACCCGGGCACCAACCGCGACAACCAGGGAGGCGGGTCGAGCCGGGGCACAGAACTGCACCGTAGGGGGAATCGACGGGGTCCTGCCGTCCGACCGGCTACCCTCCGCCGGAAGCCGTAGCGGAGGAGTGGGAGGGACCGAGTGAGCGAGCCGGCCGACGTGACGCCGTGCGACGTCGCCGACGTCACCTCGTGGGACGACGAGGCCGACGTGGTGGTGGTCGGCTTCGGCGCCGCCGGGTCGACAGCGGCGTTCACCGCGGCAGAAGCCGGTGCCAGGGTGCTGGTCACCGAACGGACGGGGGGCGCCGGGGGCGCCGCCGCGCTGGCGGAGGGCATCGTCTATTTGGGCGGGGGCACGCCCATCCAGCAGGCCTGTGGCTTCGCCGACACCACCGAGAACATGTTCGCCTACATGATGGCGGCGTGCGGGCCCGATCCCGACGAGCAGAAGATCGCCCGCTACTGCGCCGAGAGCCTGGGTCACTTCGACTGGCTGGTGGCCCGGGGGGTCCCCTTCGACCCGAGCTTCTGCCCGGATACCTCCATGGCACCCAACGGCACCGAGGGGTTGGTGTACTCCGGCGGCGAGGACGCCTACCCCTTCAACGAGCTGGCCACGCCGGCGCCGCGAGGGCATCTGGCCAAGACCAAGCGATCGACCGGGTGGCTGCTCATGCAGCACCTGGCCGCCGCCGCGACCGACGCCGGGGCCCGGGTCTCGCTCGACACGAGGGTGGACCGCCTGGTCGTCGACGCTGGCCGTGTGGTCGGCGTGCAAGGGCAACGCTTCGGGCAGACCGTCTCTCTGCGGGCCCGACGGGGCGCGGTCCTCACTGCGGGCGGTTTCATCTACAACGACGACATGCTGCGACAGCACTGCCCGCCCCTGGTGCGGGGCACCTGGAAGGTGGGGACCGAAGGCGACGACGGTCGGGGCATCCGCATGGCCCAGGCCATCGGGGCCTCGGTGCGCAACATGTACGCCGGGGAGGTGTCCCTGCCCATCACGCCACCGCGCACCTTGATTCACGGGATCCTGGTCAACGGCCAGGGCCAACGGTTCATCAATGAGGACACGTACATGGGCCGGGTCGGCCAGTCCGCGCTCTACGAGCAGAACGGCGAGGTGTACCTCATCGTCGACGAGGCTTCCTACGAGGTGAACTGGATGGGCCTGGCCGCCAGTTGGGTGTGCGAGACCCCGGCCCAACTCGAGGCCGAGATGGGCCTGCCGATCGGTTCACTCGAAGCGTCGGTCTCGCTCTACAACCGGCACGCCGAATCTCACGCCGACCCCGTCTTCCACAAGGCGTCCGAGTGGGTCCGCCCGCTCGTCCCGCCTCTCGGGGCCATTGACGTACGGATTGGCCCCGCTCCCTATGCGCCCTTCACGTTGGGCGGCCTCGAGACCAGGGTCGACGGAGAGGTCCTCAATCTGAGTGGGGATCCCATCCCGGGCCTCTTCGCCGCCGGTCGCACCACCGCCGGGGTGTGCGCCTTTGGCTATGCCAGTGGGCTCTCCATCGGGGACAGCACCATGTTCGGGAGATTCGCCGGAGCTCGGGCGGCGGCGGCGTCCGATTGACCGCCTTGCCGTTCGATCCCCGACTCGCCGGATCCGCCGCGGGTGTGCGTTCAGCGCGAGCGGGTGCGGCGCGTGCCCCGGGCGCGCACCCAGGCCAGCAGATCACCGTGAGGTCCCCGCCGGACGGTCCCGGTGAAGATGTCCTCTCGTTCGGTTGACGCGTCCCGGGAGATCTCCGCGTACAGCACGTCACCCAGGGCGGCCGGCTGGAGGTACTCGACCAGCACCGAGGAGATGATCCCCGAGTGCTCGTCATCATTCGCTGCGGCCGCCACCGCCGCGCCCGCAACGGCATAGAACACGGCCCCGTGCACCGTGCCGTGCGGATTGGCGTGACGACCGTCCGTCGTCAGGGTGGCCACGGTGTGCCCGGGCCCGTTGCGCTGCACGTCGATGCCGAGGAGGGCGGCGAATTCGTCCTGACCGGGCCCCGCTGGGCTCATGCAGTCGGCGCAGGCAGACGCCCCGGCATCGGTACCGCCGTCGCCGGCCAACGCTTGCGGCTCACCTTGCTCAGCCGGTTCATGAGAGTCACCGCCCCGGGATCGTCTTCGATCGGGCGCGTCTCGATGACGCCCCCGGCTTCCATCTCGTCGAAGAGAGCCTCTCCGGCCTCGGTGCGCAGGAGGGTGAGCGTCCAATCGCCAAAGGCGCCGATGCCACCGGTGGAAATGTCCGCGTGCTCGGCGGCGAAGTCCGGGCAGGTGGTGCATCCCTCGCGCGTCCAGGCGTGTGCTTCTTTCAACGGGATCTCGTGGTACGCCCCATCGCGCATCCAGACCTGGAAGACGCCCTTGATATTCATCTTGAGGATGTCGGCCCGGGCCAAGCCGTACTTCGCTTCGAAGAGCTCAGGGAAGATGGCGTCGTCAAAGGTCTTGGAGCACAAGAGCCCGACGGACAGCACGAACCGCCGAGCGATCTTGCCCGCTTTGCGGGCGGCCATGACCGGGGGAGCCGAGGCCTGACACCCCATGCCGACCAGGGCGATGCGCTCGGCGCCTCCGGCGATGGCCTCGGGATAGGCCAGCGGGTTGGCGGAGTAGGTGTACCGGGACCCGGCCGTGGCCAGCACGTCCTCCTTGTTCCACGCCACCTTGGGGACCGCCTTCCAGGTCGACCCGTCGCCCTCGAGCCCCGAGACCAGAGCGGCATCGATCACGTCGTGCTCGAACGCCCAGATCAGGAGGGCCGAGACCAGGCCACCGTCCTGGCCGGTTCCCTGCACTTCGGGGTCGACGGCCCGGGCCAGGACGGTCCGGCGCGAGATGCCCGCGACCTCCTCGTCGGTCCGCGTCCGGCCGAACAGCTTCTCCTCGATCTCCGGTTCCCAGGTCCGAAAGCGGGGGCAGGCCCGGGTGCACAGCGTGCATCCCTTCAGGCCGTGGGTGCAGTTGTCGGGCCCCCCTTCGGCCAACACGTGGAACGGTTTGTAGTGGCCGTCGGTGTCGTCATACTCGAGGACGTCGTACGGACAGGCGATGACGCACGCGGAACAGCCGGTACACAGACCCGACGTCACGACCTCGGAGAAAAGTTCGGCCCATTGTGGCTTTTCGGGTGGCACGGCGTCCACCATATAAGGCCCACGCGCGGAGGTCCGGTACGGTCTCGGCCGTGCCCGAAATCCTCGAGGTCGAGCTGTACCGGCAATTGGCGGAAAAGGGGCTCCATCGCGACATATCCGGCTGCTGGATGGTTGATTCTCGCTACGGGCGGGGCGGCACCACGCCCCGGCGCCTCACTGCCGCCCTGGTGGGACATTCGTTCACCCAGGCTCGACGCCGGGGCAAGCTCCTCCTGCTCGACACCGACGACGGCCCGACCCTCGGCATCCGGTTCGGCATGACCGGCGGCCTGGTGGTCGACGGCGCGCGGGCGCTCGACCGGCTGCGCTACGGCCCCGGGCTCTTCGACGAGAAGTGGGTACGGGCGCGCGTCAGCTTCGCCGACGGGGGGCATCTCTGGCTGCACGATCCCCGCCGCTTCGGCTCGCTGGAGCTGGCGCCCAACGAGGACCGACTGGGGCCCGATGCCCTCACCGTCACCCTGCCCGAGCTCCGGCAGGCTCTCACCGGGTCGACGGGACGGGCCGGCGGCGCGGCCCCGCTCAAGGCCCGGCTGTTGGATCAAGCACGGTTGGCCGGTGTCGGTAATCTGCTGGCCGACGAGATGTTGTGGGCGGCCGACCTCGATCCCGAGCGTCGCACCCCACTCAGCGACACCGAGCTACGGGTGCTGCACAAAGCCATTCGCTCCACGCTGCGCCGGCTCGGTCGCCGGGGTGGGTCGCACATGGGCGAGCTCATGGAGGAGCGCCGGGCCGGTGGACGATGCCCCCGCGACGGCACTGAGCTTCGACGTTCCGTCGTGGGTGGGCGAACGACCTACTGGTGCCCGACCCACCAGGTGTGAGGCCGACCCAGCAGCCGGCCAAGCAGCGATGAGCTCAGTTTTCGCCGAGGGTCTCGAGCACCTTGGCCGCGTGTCCGTCAGCCCTCACGTTGTACCAGGCCCGCTGGATCTTGCCGTTGGGCCCCACCAGGAAGGTCGAGCGGATGGTGCCGACCGTCTTCTTGCCGTACATGGTCTTCTCGCCCCAGGCGCCGTACTTCTGCATGACCGCCTTGTCGGCGTCGGTGAGGAGCGGGAACTTGAGCTTGTACTTGGTGCGGAACTTGACGTGCTTTTCGGCCTTGTCGGGTGAGATGCCCAGCACGGCGACGCCGGCCTTCTCGAACGCCTTGAGGTTGTCGTTGAACTGGCAGGCCTCCTTGGTGCACCCGGGAGTGTCGTCGGCCGGGTAGAAGTACACAATGACCTGCTGTCCCTTGAAGCTCGTGAGCTTGACCGGCTTGCCGTCCTGGTCGGGCAAGGTGAACGCGGGGGCGTTGTCGCCAGCTTCCAATTTGGCCATGTTCGGTCCTCTTTCAGGTAGCGGGTTGCCCACTTCGGCACAGGTATGAGGCCGGAATGGCTCCCGTCACTGGTACAATAGCTATGCGACCGCTGGCATGGGGCTGGTGAGTCGGGGCCGTTACCTCCTCCTCTGGTTGGCGCAGGGTCCCGCCGGACAACAGAGAGAGCGGGACATGACAATCGAAGCATTGACCGGCGCGCACGCCGGAACATCGGACGGGGATATCTCGGCCGGTGACCTGTACGAGACGGCTCGGACCTTTGAGTCCCTCGGAGTCTCGGAAGAACTGACCAAAGCGCTGGCTGATCAAGGGATCGTCAGCGCTTTTCCAATTCAGGCGCTCACCATCGCCGACGCACTGGCCGGACGCGACGTCTGTGGCAAGGCCAAGACGGGCTCGGGCAAGACCCTGGCTTTTGGTGTCCCGCTGCTGCAGCGGGCCAAAGCGACCCGGGACGCCCAAGGTGCCCGGTCGGCGCCGGCTCGCCCCGCCCGGCCTCTGGCCTTGGTCCTACTCCCCACCAGAGAGCTGGCCGTGCAGGTGCACGACGTGCTGGCGCCACTGGCCAAGACGCTCGGTCTCCACGCCGTCGCCGTCTACGGCGGGGCGGACATCGATCGTCAGGTGTCGAAGCTCCACAAAGGCGTCGACGTCATCATCGCCACCCCGGGACGACTGATCGACCTGGGCGACCGCGGCGAGTTGGCGGTTGATCAGCTCGAGACGCTGGTGCTCGACGAGGCGGACCGCATGGCCGACATGGGGTTCATGCCCCAGGTCGAATGGGTGCTGCGCCGCCTCGAAGCGCCCCACCAGACCCTGCTCTTCTCCGCCACCTTGGACGGAGCGGTCGATCGCCTGGTGCAGCGGTACCTGACCGAGCCGGTCTTCCACGAGGTGGCCTCCTCCACCCAGACGGTGACCGCCATGGAGCACCGGTTCATCCAGGTGCACCAGATGGACAAGGTGAAGGTGGCGGCGGCAATCTGTCGGTCCCAGGAGAAGTCGCTCTTCTTCGTGCGCACCAAGCGGGGCGCCGATCGCCTGGTCGAGAACCTGGGCAAGGAGGGGATCCGCGCCGCGGCCATCCACGGCGACCTTCGGCAAGCCAACCGGGAACGGGCGCTGGCCGATTTCTCCTCGGGCAAGCTGCCGGTCCTGGTCGCCACCGATGTGGCCGCCCGGGGCCTGCACATCGAGGCCGTCGATGGCGTGATCCACTTCGATCCGCCCGAAGACCACAAGGCCTACCTGCACCGATCGGGCCGTACGGCCCGCGCCGGGAAGGCCGGCGTCGTCGTGAGCCTGAACTTGTGGAACCAACTGGTCGAAGTAGAGGTCATCCAGCGGCGCCTCGGTCTGCGCGTTCCCATTGTGGAGATGTTCTCCAATGATCCGCGGCTGGCCGACCTCGCCGCGTGGACGCCGTCGCCCGAGGAGAGCGTCCTCTGAGCGACATCGACCCTGCCATCGACGTCTGGTCACCGGACGACGGTGTCCGTCCCGTCCTGGTCGTGGCGGCCCATCCCGACGACGTCGATTTCGGGACGGCGGGCACGGTGGCGGCCTTTACGAAAGCCGGGATCGGCGTCACGTACTGCATCGTCACCAACGGCGATGCCGGCGGTTCCGATCGCGCCATGACACGATCGGACATGGCCGAGTTGCGACAACGCGAGCAGCGGGCCGCGGCGGCGGAGGTCGGCGTGACCGATGTGCGTTTTCTGGGCTACCCCGACGGGCGGCTTCTCCCCACCATCGAGCTGCGGCGTGACATCAGCCGGGTCATCCGGCAGGTCCGGCCCGAACGGGTGCTCTGCCCGTCGCCGGAGCGGCGCTGGGACTTCATCTATGCCAGCCACCCGGATCATCTGGCGGCGGGTGAGGCCGCGGTCTGCGCCGTCTACCCCGACGCGCGCAATCCCTTCGCCCACCCCGAGTTGCTGGCCGACGAGGGCCTTGAGCCCTGGACCGTCAACGAACTGTGGATCATGGGTGGCGAGGGCCCGAATATCGCGGTCGAGACGACGACCACCATCGAGCGGAAGGTGGCGGCTCTGCTTTCGCACAAGAGCCAGATCGGTGATCCGGCCGGAGTCACTGAACGCATCACGACCAATGGGCGGGCCCAAGGCGAGGTCGCCGGTCTCCCGGAAGGGGCGAGCGCCGAGCTCTTCCGGGTCACTCTCATCCCCTGACGAGCTCGGTGGCGTCCGGCAAGGCGCGGGGCGACGCCGTGGGTCAGGCGCCCCGCATCTCGTAGCGGTCGTGGATGGCGGGCCACTCGGGGAGTTCGACCAGATCGGCCGTGCCGCCGGCCAACGCGTGCCGCAGCGCCATGAGATGAAAGTGCCATCCGGCCAACGTCCGGCTGCGGAACTCTTCGGGAAGGTCGAGCGTGCTGGTGAAGACCAGCACGGTGCCGCCCGACTCGGGCGCGAGTTCCCAACGCAGGATGCCGTGGACGTCGCCGGTGGTCTCGAGCAGGTGCGGGGGATCGAGCGCGGTGACCTTCCCGTGCATGGTCAGCCGGTCGCCCGATGGCGTGGCGTTGAACCAGCACACGTCGAATTGCCCGCCCAGGCGCAGATCCAAGGTGACCTCACCCCACCACTTCGACAGGAAGTCCGGGTCGGTGAGGGCGACCCAGACGACCGGTGGAGGAACGGGGAGATGGCGCTCGAACCGGATGACGGCGTGCGCCGCCAGGCGCGTGACCTCGCCAAGGGTGCTGCCGTCGTCGATCATGCGATGTGCGCCTCCTCGTTCGCCCGGAGGTGATCCTCCAGTCGGGCCAGTCGATCGGACCACTCCCGGCGGAACGGGGCCAACCACGCGTCGATCTCGGCCAGTGGGCCGGGTTGGATCTCGTACCAACGCTGCTGGGCCACGTGGCGCACGCTCACCAGGCCGGCGTCGCGCAGGATGCGCAGGTGCCGGCTCATGCCGGGCTGGCTCTGTCCCAGCAAGGTGGACAGTTGGCCGACCGGCCGGGGGCCGTTGAGCAACACGGTCAGCACCTGGCGCCGAGTGGGCTCGGCGAGCACGTCGAAGGCGGTGGTCACCCACCTATATTAACAAGTCCCTTATATAAAGCAACTGATAAATAACCTGTTCAAGGTGCGAGGGGGACGGTCACCCGGCCAGTTGCCGGAGCACGTAAGGCAGGATGCCCCCGTGCCGGTAGTACTCGGCCTCCATCGGGGTGTCGATGCGCACGATCGCCCTGAACTCGCTGTTCGAGCCTTCGTCGGGGGTGGCGACCACGGTCAGCTCCTTCGGCAGCTCACCATTGTTGAGGGCCTCGATGCCGGCGATGGTGAAGCGCTCGGTGCCGAGCAGTCCCAAGGTCTCGACGGAATCGCCCTTGTAGAGCTGCAGGGGGAGCACCCCCATGCCGATCAGGTTCGAGCGGTGGATGCGCTCGTAGCTCTGGGCGATGACGGCGCGCACGCCGAGCAGGGCCGTGCCCTTGGCGGCCCAGTCGCGACTGGACCCGGTGCCGTATTCGAGGCCGGCCAGGACGACCAGCGGCGTGCCCTGCCGGGCGTACTCCATGGCGGCGTCGAAGATCGACGTCTCCGCCCCGTCGGGGAAGTGCCGCGTGAACCCGCCCTCGGTCCCCGGAGCCAGGCGGTTGCGCAGGCGGACGTTGGCGAAGGTGCCCCGCATCATCACTTCGTGGTTGCCGCGCCGGGCCCCGTAGGAGTTGAAGTCACCGCGGGGGACACCGTGCTCGGTCAGGTAGCGCCCGGCCGGGGTGTCGGGGCCGATGGAACCAGCCGGGGAGATGTGGTCGGTGGTGACGCTGTCACCCACCATGACCAGGACCCGGGCTCCCTCGATGTCGGTCACCGGAGCCGGGGTCATGGTCATGCCGTCGAAGTAGGGCGGGTTCTTGACGTAGGTGGAGTCGTCCTGCCACGAGAAGGTCTCACCCTCGGCGACCGGCATCTGTCGCCAGTAGTCGTCGCCGTCGAACACGGCGCTGTAACGGGTGCGGAACATGTCGGACGTCAGGGAGCTCTGGATGGTCGCGCTCACGTCCGGGACGCTCGGCCACAGATCGGCCAGAAAGACCGGCTGCCCGTCGGCATCTTGACCGAGAGGCTCGGTGGTGAGGTCGATGTCCATGGTGCCGGCCAGGGCGTAGGCCACCACCAGCGGCGGCGAGGCCAGGTAGTTCATCCGCACGTCGGGATGGATGCGGCCCTCGAAGTTGCGGTTGCCCGACAGGACGGACACGACGGACAGGTCGTCGGCGTGGACCGCCTCGCTGACGCCGGCCAGCAGGGGCCCCGAGTTGCCGATGCAGGTGGTGCACCCGTACCCGACCAGGAAGAAGCCCAGCTGTTCGAGGGGCTCCACCAACCCGGCCCGCTGCAGGTAGTCCATCACGACGCGGGACCCGGGGGCGAGCGACGTCTTGACCCACGGCTTGGAGCGCAGGCCGCGCGCCGCGGCGCGCTGGGCCAGGAGACCGGCAGCCACCATGACCTGGGGGTTCGACGTATTGGTACAGCTGGTGATGGCGGCCACGACGACGTCGCCCTCGCTGAGGAGGTGGTGGGGGGCTGCCTTCGGCGCCTCGGCCGAGGTGCGGGGCGGCCGGTCCAGGGCGGCCCGGAATTTCTCGCCGGCGCCGGCCAGGGACACCCGGTCCTGGGGACGCGACGGCCCGGCCAGGGACGGCTCGACGTCGGCCAGGTCGAGGGTGGCGTACTCGGAGTACACCGGCTCGACCCCGTCGGCGGTGTGCCAGAGGCCCTGGGCCTTGGCGTAGGCCTCCACCAGGGCGAGGTGCTCTTCGTCGCGCCCGGTGAAGCGCATGTAGTCGATGGTGACCTGGTCGATCGGGAACATGGTGCAGGTCGCCCCGTACTCGGGGCTCATGTTGCCGATGGTGGCGCGGGTCTCGAGGGGCAGCGCGGCCACGCCCGGTCCGTAGCACTCGACGAAGGCGCCGACCACCCCGTGATTGCGCAGGAGCTCGGTCACGGTCAAGACGACGTCCGTCGCGGTGGTGCCTTCCCGCAGCTCCCCCGAGATGCGCAATCCGACCACGGGTGGGAGCAGCATGGAGAGGGGCTGTCCCAGCATGGCCGCTTCGGCCTCGATGCCCCCGACACCCCAGCCGAGCACGCCCAACCCGTTGACCATGGTGGTGTGGGAATCGGTGCCGACCAGGGAGTCGCAGAAGGCCCGGCCGTCCGGCGCGGCGAACACGACGCGGGACAGGTACTCGAGGTTGACCTGGTGGCAGATGCCCATGCCGGGGGGAACGGCGCGGAACCCGTCGAAGGCACCCTGGGCCCAGCGCAGCAGCTGGTAGCGCTCCATGTTGCGCTCGTACTCGATGGAGACATTGGTGTCGTAGGACGACGCGTCACCCGATCGCTCGGCGATCACGGAGTGGTCGATGACCAGCTCGACCGGGACCAGGGGGTTGACCTGCGACGCGTTGCCGCCGAGCCGGGCCAGCGCATCGCGCATGGCGGCCAGGTCGACCACTCCGGGCACGCCGGTGAAGTCCTGCATGAGCACCCGCTCGGGCGTCAGGGCGATCTCGTGGGCGGCATCGCCGGCAGCCTGGCCGTGGGCCTCGGGATTCGCCCCCCAGCCGGCCGTGGCCGCAATGTCATCGGCCGAGACGTGGGGGCTGTCCTCGTGCCGCAAGAGGTTCTCCAACAGCACCTTAATGGCGTAGGGCAACCGGCGGACGTCGTAGGCGGCGAGGGCCGGGGCGTTGAGGTCGAAGATCTCGTAGTCGCGGCCGTTGACCGCAAGGACCGATCGGGCACCGAAGCTGTCGGGATGGGACGCGGGGTCAGGGTGGAGGGCCATGGATCCATTCTGCCGTGCCGCCGGCCGACGGCGCCCATCGACCGTGGTGCCGTCGGCCACCGGGCGTCCGCCGCCGCCGCCGGCGAGGGTTGGGGGCGCATAGGCTGCGCCCGCCGTCGAGTCCGATCGAGGGTCTGTACGTCCGAAACCAAGCGAGACCTCGAGAAGGAGGGGCTGTGTCACTGACGTCCTGGGACGATTTCCCGGTGCACCAGGCACCGGAGTTCATCGCGCACGCCGGTACGAGCGATCGCAACTTCTACGATCGCTACTACTTCAACATGCACGCCAAATCGGACGAGTGGTTCGCCATTTTCGGCTTCGGCCAGTACCCGAATCTGGGCGTGGTCGACGCCTTCATCGACGTGCGCCGAGGGGAGGAGCAACACGTCGTGCGGGCGTCGAAGCCGCTGACCGACCGCAGCGATCTGTCGGTCGGGCCCTTCCGCATCGAGGTGCTGGAGCCGCTGCACCGCATACGGGTGGTGGTCGAGCCCACCGCGCACAGCGTGGCCATGGACGTGACGTGGGAAGGACACACCCCCGCCGTCGCCGAACCGCGCCAGTACCTACGGAGCAAGGGAAAGGTCATCTTCGACACCCAGCGACTGGCCCAGACGGGCACCTGGTCGGGCACCCTCTCGGTGGGCGGGAAGGACATCGCCATCACCCCGGACTACCACTGGGGAAACCGGGATCGCTCCTGGGGCATCAGGCCGGTGGGCGAGCCGGAGCCGGGCGGCATCCGTCAGGGGGAGTTGGTCCTGAGCGGGATGTGGAACTACTTCCCGATGCAGTTCGAGGACCACGCCATCATGTACATCTGCCATGAGCGCGACGACGGCCAACGACCCCTGGTGCAGGGCGAGCGGATCTGGGCCGACCCGGGACGGGAGGTGGAGGATCTCGGTCGCTCCGAGCACGAGCACCACCTCATTCCGGGGACCCGGGTCATCGACCGTTCCACGGTCCGGTTCCCCGACGCCGGCCTGGAGATCACCTGCACCTCACTCCTGCCCAACTTCATCTCCATCGGGACCGGGTACGGGATCGACGCCGACTGGCGCCACGGGATGTACCAGGGCCCCGACGAGGTGGTCCAGGGCCTGGTCCTCAAGGTCGACGAGGTCAAGGGACTGGCCCAGTACGGGATCGTCGATCACGTGGCCCGGTTCAGCTACGGCGACGTGGTGGGCTTCGGGCTCCTCGAGCACGGATTCTTCGGCCCGTACCACCGCTACGGGTTGACCGACGGCGGGGTCGGTGCGCCGGCCGACTGAGGTGCCCCGGCCCGGACCGAGATCCGCCGGTCCGGCGAACGGGTACCCGAACGGGATGCGACAATAGGAGATGCCTGACGCCTACAGCGTCCTCCTCCAGCGGCTCCAGGCCGCCTTCGATACCGTGGCGCCGGGTGCCGATCCTGTGTTGCGGGCCTCGGAACGGGCCGACTTCCAGGCCAACGGTGCCCTGGCCCTGTCCAAGCAGGTGGGCCGGGCCCCGCGAGACGTCGCCGAGGAAGTGGTCGCCGCGGCCGTGCTCGACGACGTCTGCTCCGCCGTCGAGATCAGCGGGCCCGGATTCATCAACCTGACGCTGGCCGACGGGTTCGTGTCCGACCAGTTGGCCGCCATGGGCGCCGACGACCGCTTGGGGGTGCCGCTCACCTCCCTTCCACAGACCATGGTGATCGACTACTCCTCGCCCAACGTGGCCAAGGAGATGCACGTCGGGAACCTGCGCACCACTGTCATCGGCGACTCACTGGCCCGGGTGTTGGGGTTCCTGGGGCACCGGGTGCTGCGGGAGAACCACATCGGGGACTGGGGGACGCCGTTCGGCATGCTGATCGAGCAGCTGATCGACGTGGGCGGGTCCGACGACGCCGAGTCATTCAGCCTGCGCGACCTCAATGATTTCTACGCCCAGGCCCGCCGGACCTTCGACCGCGACCCCGCCTTCGCCGAGCGCTGCCGCCAGCGGGTGGTCCTCCTCCAGAACGGTGACCCCGAGACGATGCGCCTGTGGAGGATCTTCGTGGCGGAGAGCATCCGCCACAACGACGAGGTCTACGAGTTGCTCGGCGTCCTGCTGACCGACGACGACATCGTCGGCGAGAGTTTCTACAACCCCCTGCTCCCGGTGGTGGTGGATGAATTGGCGGCCCGGGGGCTGCTGGTCAAACACGATGGTGCGCAGTGCGTGTTCCCCCCGGGCTTCCAGAACCGCAACGGGGACCCGCTCCCCTTGATCGTGCGCAAGTCGGACGGCGGCTACGGCTACCCGGCCACCGATCTGGCCTGCATCCGGGACCGCACATTGCGGCGTGAAGCCACGACGCTCATCTACGTCGTCGGGGCGGAGCAGTCGCTGCATTTCCGGTTGGTCTTCGCCGTGGCGGGCCTGGCCGGCTACCTCCCCGCACCATCGACGGCGGTGCATGTGGGGTTCGGGCTCATCCTCGGCACGGACGGCAAGAAACTGGCCAGCCGTACGGGCGGATCCGAGCGGCTGATCGACCTGCTGAACGAAGCGGTGGATCGCGCCACCGCCGCGCTGGCCTCCCGACCCAGCGATCTCAGCGAGGCCGACCGGGCCGCGGTGGCCCGGTCCCTGGGCATCGGGGCCGTCAAGTACGCCGACCTGTCCACCGAGAGGATGCGCGACTACGTCTTCGACTGGGATCGCATGCTGGCCTTCGAGGGTGACACCGGACCGTACCTGCAGTACGCCCACGCGCGCATCAGGTCGATCTTCCGGCGAGGCGAAGTCGGACCTCCGGCGCCGGGCACGCGCCCTGGAGTGAGCGAGCCTCAAGAGCGCGCCCTGGCGTTGCAGCTGCTCGAATTCGCGGCGGCCGTCGACGCCACGGCCGAGGCGTACAGCCCGGCCAAGCTCTGCACGTATCTCTTTGCGCTGGCGACCACGTTCACCACCTTCTACGAGGCCTGCCGGGTGCTGGTCGATCACGAGGAGACCCGCACGTCCCGCCTGGCCCTGTGCGACCTGACGGCGCGCGTGCTGGCTCAGGGTTTCTCCCTGCTGGGGATGGAGGCACCCGACCAGATGTAGCCCGGCGCCCGGTGCCCCCACATGGCAGCGGGCGGAGGCGCGCCCTAATGTCTCCCGCGGCGCATCCCGCGCCCCGTGAAGGAGTTGGAGAACTGATGGATCTGAACGGCACGTCTGCAGTTGTCACCGGAGGGGCTTCGGGATTGGGCGCCGCCACCTGCCGCCTGTTGGCCGACCGGGGCGTTCGTGTCGTCGTGGCCGACCTGCAGGTGCAGGAGGACAAGGGAACCGAACTGGCCAAGGAGATCGGCGGCCTCTTCGCCCCGACCGACGTCACCAACACCGAGAACGTGATCGCGGCCGTGGAGGCGGCCAGGGAGATGTCGCCGTTGAAGTCCCTGGTCAACTGCGCCGGCACCGGGTGGGCGACCCGCACCATCGGCAAGGACGGCGACTACGCCTCGGCCCATGACCTCGACCTCTACCGACGGGTGCTCGAGATCAACCTCATCGGCACCTTCAACTGCATCCGCCTGGCCGCCACCAAGATGAGCCTCAACGAGCCCGACGCGGACGGCGCCCGCGGCGCCATCGTGAACACGGCGTCGGTGGCGGCCGAGGACGGCCAGATCGGACAGGCCGCCTACTCGTCCTCCAAGGGCGGCATCGTGGGCCTCACCCTGCCGGTGGCCCGCGACCTGGCCGTGGTCGGGATCCGGGTCAACACCATCCTCCCGGGGTTGATCGACACGCCGATCTACGGAGCGGGCGAGGGAGCCGAGGCGTTCAAGGCCAAGCTGGCCCAGGACGTGCTGTTCCCCCACCGCCTCGGGTACGCCACCGAGTTCGCCTCCCTGGCGGTGGAGCTGCTCGGCAACTCGTACATGAACGCCGAGTCGATCCGCCTCGACGCCGGCATCCGGATGCAGCCCAAATAGTTCGACGAGGAGACGATGAACAGGGGAGTGGGGCACGCATGATCGACCCTGAATTGTCGGCGTTGCTGGAATTCCTGCCGAAGATCGATCTCAGTGACGCGGTGGCGGCGCGGGCCGCGTTCGAGGAGACCCTGGCGGCCATGCGAGTGGAGATTCCCGGGCTCGGGGCGCTCGACATCGAGGACATCATGGTTCCGGGCTGGGAGGGCGACCCCGAGGTCGGCGTGCGGCTCTACGTGCCCAAGGAGCGGGCCGGGCCGGTTCCGGGCATCGTGACGATCCACGGCGGCGGGTTCGTCATCGGCAGCGTCGAGGCGGAGCATGCCGGCTCGGCCCTGACGGCGGTCGCCACCGGGGCCGTGGTGGTATCGGTCGAATACCGGCTGGCGCCCGAGCACCCGTTCCCCGCCGGTCTGCACGACTGCTACGCCGCCTTGACGTACCTGTACCAGCACGCCGGGGAGTTGGGTGTCGATCCCGATCGACTGGCGCTGTGCGGGGCCAGCGCCGGGGGAGGGCTGGCGGCGGCCACGGCGCTGCTGGCCCGTGATCGGGGAGGTCCCCCGGTCTGCTTCCAGATGCTGCACATCCCCGAGCTCGACGACCGCCTCGAGACGCCGTCCATGCAGGCCTTCACCGACTCCCCGCTGTGGAATCGACCGTTGGCGGTGCAGAGCTGGAAGGCCTACCTGGGTCCGGGGTCGGACCCCGACCACGTGTCGCCGTACGCCGCTCCGGCCCGCGCCACCGACCTGTCCGGTCTTCCTCCGACCTACATCTCGACGGCGGAGATGGACCCCTTGCGCGACGAAGGCATCCTCTACGGTCTCCGTCTGCTCCAGGCGGGGGTGTCGGTGGAGATCCACCAGTTCCCCGGCACGTTCCATGGTTCGGCACTGGTGCTGTCGGCCGCCGTCTCCAAGCGCTCCCAGAAGGAAAGCACGGCGGTGCTGCGCCGGGCGCTCGGGATCGACTAGATCGATTAGGGAGTCTCGGCGCTCGAGAGCGCCTTCCACAGGGCGCGGTAGTTCGGGTAGGTGATGGCATCGGTGACGTACCCGGCCCGCGCCAACTCGGCGTGGTAGGCGGGCAGATTGCGCCAGGGCACGCCCATGTCGACGTGGTGGGCCAGGTGCCATCCGGTGTTGTAGGGCACAAACCAGAAACGGGCCAGCAGCGATTGGTGCACGTTGTGGGTGGTGGCACGGCGATCCTTGCTCCGCTCGAGGCCCCCGTGTTCGGCGATGGAGCGCAAACGGTTGAGGACCCGCCACTGCGTCATCCACGGGAGCCACCACAGCAGCGGGTAGATCCACCACCGTCCGGTGGCCATCCAGGACACGGCCCACAGCACCGCTTGGACACCGAAGATCGAGAGCCCGATAGGCCGGAAGGGTTTGTTCCTGAGGCCCTTGACGAGCGGGACGAAGTTCTTCCAGCCCGAAATGCCGACCGCGTCGCGGAAGAGGCGTCGTCGCAGCGCGGCCTTGGTGCAGGGGTACGGGCCGTAGAAGGCCATGTCGGGTTCGTCGGGCCCGAACTCGTCCCGGTGGTGGGCGAAGTGGACGCGGCGGTACAACTGCACGGGAGTGAACACGGGGTAGGCGATGATCCAGGTGCCGATCCAATCGTTCCACCGCTTGTTGGTGAAGAGGAGCTTGTGAGCCGACTCGTGCATCAAGATGGCGAAGCGGGCATACATCGGTCCCATGAGCGCGAAGGCGATCAGGTAGCTCCACCAGCGGTCGAGCCACACCGCCCCGCCCACCAGGAGCACCACGTAGAACCACACCGACACCACGGTGATGGCGTTGCGGACGTTGTCGATACGACGCAAGGACGGCCGGATGTCGGGGATGGCCATCCCGTTGGCCAGCAATCGGTCGCTGGGGAGGACATCGGGTCGGGCGCTCAGTTCGGGCACCATGGTGGTGGCCATGCCTCTATATTACAGTATTAAGCCAAGTGACGCAAGAGAGTAATACACCATTCACGGCCCGTTCGGTCCTGGCCAGCGCCCTGCTGGGCATGGATCCCCCCGAGCTGCCGGTGGCCCAATTGGTACGCCTGACCGGCCTGTTCGGGATCAGCGAGAACCGGGCCCGGGTGGCTCTGAGCCGCATGGTGGCCGGCGGCGAGGCGACCACGGACGGATCGGGGCGCTATCGATTGGCCGGGCACCTGATGGCTCGCCGGTCACGCCAGTCGGCCAGCCGATCAGGGCGTGACGACGGACTACGCCGGGCAGTGGCGGTTGGCCGTGGTCACGACGTCGGGCAGCACGGCCGACGTGCGGTCGGAGCGTCGTCGCGCCCTCGCCTACGCCCGGCTGGCCGAGCTGCGTGAGGGCGTCTGGATGCGCCCCGACAACCTGGCCGGTCCTCTCTCGACCATCCCCGGGCTCGATGGTGATGTCGAGTTCATGTCGGCCCGACCCTCCGACGCCCGGCGGTTGGCGGCGCGGTTGTGGGAGCTGGAGGAATGGTCGACGCGTTCCTTCGCCCTGTTGGACCGGCTGCAGGCCCTCCCACCGGTCGGGCCCGAGGTGCTGGCACCGGGGTTCGCCCTCTCCGCCGCGGTACTGCGCCACCTGCAGGCCGACCCGCTGCTCCCCGAAGAGTTGCAGCCACCCCGGTGGCCGGGCCGCCAGCTACGAGTCGCCTACGACGAATGGGACGTACGGTACCGCGGCACCTTGGCGGAGTGGAGCCGGGCCACCGGCATCCCATGACGTCAGACGTGTCGTTGCCGGACCGCAGTGGGAGCGGACTTGGCAGGCGCCGGTCAGCCGCCGGTCAGGCGGCGTGCGACTGGGAGATCCAGGTTTCGTACATCTCGGCGTAGTGCCCGCCCAGGGCGATCAGCTCGTCGTGCGAGCCCTGCTCGAGCAACCGCCCGTCGCCGACCACCACGATGCGATCGGCCCGCATGGCCGTCGACAGCCGGTGGGCGATCAGCACGGCCGTCCGTGACTGCAAGAGGACGTCGAGGGCCGCCTCGATCATGGTTTCGGACTGCAGGTCGAGGTTGGACGTGGCCTCGTCCAGCACCAGGACCCGGGGCTGGGCCATGAAGGCCCGGGCCAGGGCGATGAGTTGGCGTTCCCCCGAGGAGAGCGACTGCCCGCGTTCGTGCACGGCGGTATCGAGGCCGTAGGGGAGTTGTTGGATCAATTCGGTCAGGCCCACCGTGTGCACGGCTTCCCATACGGCGTCATCGGGCGCGCCGGGCCGGGCGAAAGAGATGTTGTCGCGGATGGTCCCGGCGAAAAGGAACGGTTCTTGGGGCACCACCCCGAGTTGGCTGCGCAACGAGGTCAATGACACGGTGCGCAGATCGTGGCCGTCGATCATGACCCGGCCGTCGGTGGGGTCGTAGAAGCGGGTCACCAGCTTGGCCATCGTCGACTTTCCGGCTCCGGTGGCGCCCACGAAGGCCACCGTCTCGCCGGGCTCGATGAGCAGGTCGATGTCACTCAGGACCGGGACGTCCGGGTCGTACCCGAAGGAGACGTGGTCGAACCGGATCTCCCCGCGGATGGGCGGGAGTTCGATCGCATCGGCACTTTCGGACACGGTCGGCTCGTTCTCCATCAGGGTGCGCAACTTGATTACGGACGCCTGACCTTGCTGGTACGAGTTGTACTGCTGCACCAGCAGCTGGATCGGCTGGAAGAAACGGTTCACGTAGAGGAAGAAGGTGACCAGCGCGCCCACCTGGAGTTGGTGGTGCAGCACCATCTCGCCGCCGACAGCCAGGATCACGACCTGGCCGATCACGCCGAGGAGCTGTGAGCCGGGACCGTAAATGCCGTTGAGACGCCCGGTGTAGTTGTTGGCGTCGCGATAGCGACCGACCACGTTGCGGTGGTTCACGACGTTGTGCTGTTGCCGGTTGTGGGCGGTGACGATGCGCACACCCTGCAGGCTCTCGGAGAGATCGGCCAGCACCAGGGCGATGCCGTCACGGACCTTGTCGTACCCGCGCTCGGAGGCCCGCTTGAACCACACGGACATGATGACCAGCGGGGGGATGACCACCACGATGGTGATGATGGCGAGCCGCACGTTGGTGGTGAACATGAAGATGGCGATCACCACCATGGTCAGGCCCTGCACGGCGAATTGGGCCAGACCGTCCTGGAGGAGTTGCTGCAGGTTCTCGATGTCACTGGTCATCCGGCTCATGACCACGCCCGCCTTCTCCTCGGTGAAGAAGTCGAGGGAGAGGCGTTGCAGATGGCGGAAAATGGTGACCCTGAGGTCGTTCATCACCCAGGAGGCGAGCCGGCCGGTCACCCTGACCTGGCCCCACTGGGCCACGGCGGAGACCACGACCGAGAGCAGGTAGAGGCATCCGATCAACACCACAAAGCCGAAGTCGTGGTGGCCCGGCTCCATGCCGCCGTCGATGGCGATACCGGTGAGCTTGGGGCCGAGCTGCGTGGCCACGGCGATGATCCCCACCAGCACGACGGCCAGCACCAGCATGCCGGGGTACTCGAGGAGGAGGCTCCTCAAGCTCAGCCGCTCCTTCTCGTGGGCCGACGCCTGATGCGTGAACGTGATGTCGGATTCGCCGCGGTCGGGCTCCTCGGCCAGCAGGAGGTCGACCCCGGCCTGCAACTCCGGCGGGATGCCCCCGAAGGGCAGTCCGGCCTGCGCCGCCCCGGCGGCGCCCCCGCCGCCCATGCCCGGACCACCACCCATGAACCCCATCAGTGGGCTCCGAGCTCGGCGTCGATGTCTTCGATGATGTCGCCGTCCGCCGCGCCGTCGTCCTGGGCCGCCTGGGCCAGGACCTCTGAGTACAAGGGCGTCGAGGCCAGCAGTTCGGCGTGGGTGCCGTCGGCCACGATCTGGCCGCCGTCGAGCAGCACGACGCGATCGGCCAAGCTGATGGTGGAGAGCCGGTGGGCCACGATGAGGGTGGTGCGGCCTTCCATCAGGACCCGCAGTGCCCCGTGGATCTGCTGTTCCACCTTGACGTCGATGGCGCTGGTGGCGTCGTCGAGGATCAGGATGGGCGGATTGATCAGCAGGGCCCGGGCGATGGCGATGCGCTGACGCTGGCCACCTGAGAGCGTGTACCCACGCTCGCCCACCACGGTGTCGTACCCCTGGGCGAGGTGCTGGATGAACCCGTCGGCCCCGGCCGAGCGGGCGGCGGCCATG
Organism: uncultured Acidimicrobiaceae bacterium; assembly: GCA_963821755.1. GTDB lineage: Bacteria > Actinomycetota > Acidimicrobiia > Acidimicrobiales > RAAP-2 > Bog-473. Next base: position 901,215 of record CAWGEX010000002.1, on the reverse strand, counting down.
ATCGCCTCATCGGAGGCGTCGGGACGCCCGTAGGCGATGTTGTCGCGGATGGAGACCGAGAAGAGGAACGGCTCGTCGAGGACGACACCGATGTTGGCCCGCAGGCTGGTGAGGGTGAGGTCGCGGACATCGTGCCCATCGACCATGACCGTGCCGTCACTGACGTCGTAGAAGCGAGCCACCAGTCGGGCGATGGTGGACTTCCCGCTGCCGGTCCGCCCGACCAGCGCCACGGTCTCGCCGGAGCGCAGGTGGAGGTTGAAGTCGGACAGCACGTCTGGATTGCCGCCGTCTTCGACTGAGCGGGCAACGCGGCTGTCCGAGCCGTAGGCGAAGCGCACATCCTCGAAGCGGACGTCGCCGCGGCTGTCGGTGAGATCGAGCGCATCAGGCCGATCGACGATGGTGGCCTGCTCGTCCAGGATCTCGTAGATCCGCTCGGCCGAGGCGGCGGCTCGCTGGCCCATCATGATCAGCATGCCGAGCATCATGAACGGGGCCTGCATCATGAGGAGGTAGATGTTGAACTCGAGGATGGCGCCGACCCCCAGCGATCCCTGAATGACCATGTAGCCGCCGAAGATCAGGACCAGGACCAGGCCGACCTGCGACAGGTTCTGGATCAGCGGCGTGAATCGGGCCCGGAGATCGGCATCCTTGATGTAGCCCCATTGCACCTTGTCCGCCGCGCCGGCCAACTGCCGAAGCTGCTGCTCCTCGGCGGCGAAGGACTTCACGACCCGCACGCCGCTGACGTTCTCGTCGACCACCGTGGCCACTTCGGCCAGGCGCGACTGGATGATCCACGACACCGGGAAGAGGTTGTTCCGCATCCTCACACCGACCCAGTAGATGAAGGGCATGGTCACCATGGCGACGAGGGCGAGCGGGACGCTGATGGTGAGCATGACGCAGAAGGCGACGACGGCGATGGAGCACTGGACCAGGATCATGGGAGCGAACGTCAGGTACATCTGGACCGAGCGGATGTCCGAATTGGCCCTCGAGATCAGCTGCCCCGACTGCACCCGGTCGTAGAACGGGAACGACATGCGGGTGAGGTGTTCATAGATGGAATTGCGCAGGTCGAACTCGATGGCATAGGCCACTCTGAACAGGTACGTGCGTGAGAAGTACCCGGCGATGGCACCGACAATTCCGAGCGCCAGCACCCAGTAGACGTAGTAGTGCAGCGGGACGGTCGGAACCTTCCCGAGGGAGTTGGTCAACGCGTCATTGAGGACCTGGGGCACCGCCACCTGGAGCAGCAATCCCACGAAGGAGAGGATGAGGGCGATCAGGAACGGGCCCTTGTGCGACGCCACAATCGGGAAGGCCCGCTTCAACCAGGACTTCGAGGTATCGGGGTTGATCGTCGCACGAGGCGCCTCGTATTCGGAGGTCACCCCCATGGGGACGTAGGCGGCCACAGGGAGCTGACGGGTCACGTCCCGGTCGGTGGATGCGGCCACCGAAGGTTCGTCGGTGATGACGCCGTCGACCTTGTCCTCGGTGGTGCTCATTGTGACTTCGCCCGCTGCTGGTGGAAATTGGACAGAGCGTGTCCCCACAGTTCGAGCGAGCCGAGCGCGGCCACTTCGTCTTCGGCGGGCAGGGTGGCGGCGATCGAGGTGATGTAGGCGTCGAGCATGAGGTCCGCTTCGGCCACGATGCGCACCCCGGCGGGAGTCAGGCACAGCGCAATGCGCCGCCGATCGCCCTCCTCCTGCTTGCGCTCGACCAGATCCCGGGCCACCAGACCGTCGATCAGAGCGGTGACCGAAGGAGGCCGCACGGCCAGGCGGCCCGCCAGCCCGGAGGCGGCATTGGAACCCTCGGCCAGAATCCCCAGGACCCGGTATTGGGGCAGGGTCAGATCGACTTGCGTCAGCGCCACTTCGACTCGCTTCGACAGCCATGCGGCCACCCGGCCGTAGGCGCCGGGGGTGGGTCCGTCGCGCCGCGCTCGCGCCGCCGTTCGCGTGGATGTCACGGTGGGGGGAGACACAGACATTTTGACCATCATACAGTTAGAGTCGCTAACTACAGCGCGCGAGCTCCCCACTCCGGGTCGAGTTGGCGCAGAAAAAGGGCGCAACGCTGGGCCTCGTCCATTTCGCCGATGGCCTCGGCCGCCTGTTCCAGGGCGTGCAGGGAGCGCAGAAAGCCGCGATTGGACTCATGGCGCCAGCGCACGTAGCCCGATCCGCGCCACCCGGCGGCCCGAAGGGCGTCCAGCCCTCGGTGATAGCCCACCCGAGCGAAGGCGTAGCGATCGATGTCGGTGTCGGCCAACTCAGCCAGGGTGGCCCAGGCCTGCAGGCAGCGCGGGTCTTGCGCCGCCACCGCCGAGACGGCGGCCCGCCGTTCGCCCGCCGGAAGGGCCAGCGCCGCCTCAAGGGCTTGAGTCAATCCGGGGCTCAAGGGTTCGAGCACGGTCTCGGGACTTCCACTGGTGAAACTGACGGCGTGGTCGGTGGGCATCACGCCATGTTAGGGACGGGCGGGCGCTGATCCCGCCGGCGTCGGCGCCGGGTGCGACGCCAGGGTCGACGATGGCGATGCTGAGGGTCGACCGAGGCCGATCCGGTGTCAGTGCGCCGTGAACTGGCCATGCGGTGAAGGGCGTGCGGCGGCATGGCGTACTCGCGAGATCCACGGACTCCCGGGGCCATGGAGCTCGTGCATGCGCTCCGTCGAGAGGCCACGGGGAAGGAAAGCGGTTCGTTCGTAGATCGACGCCAGAGGTGGGTGGCTCACGAAGGTACGGCAGAGTCGGTCATGCGCCAGAGGCCGTAGCCGACCAACGGGAGGAGGGACCGATGCACCAAAGAGGGAACGTGCTTGGCGACAGGTGCGCGTCCAACGCGGCTTCGGCCGAGACCCTACGGAACGCCGTGCGCACCCGTGCCCAGTCGATCTCATCACCTCGAGGTCCTGCGGCCAGAATCATCAGCTCGTGAAGCGCCCGCAGCGGGATCCGGGCCAGGAGGTGGGCCTCATCGTGGAGTTGGGCGTGAGCGATCGAGTGGATCACGGCATCGGTGGACGACATCAACGGTCCGCGGTCAAGGACCTCGGCTCCGGGCAGCACCGCACTCCATCGACTCACCACCAGCGCGGTGTGCAATTCGACCGAACCGGCGCGCCCGGGCAGCGCCACGGCCGGCAGCTCGTGGTCGGCTGCGGCCGTGTGTCCGGTGGCGAATGGCAGGTATCCCTGCTCGGCCAAACATATCGAAGCTGGTCCCGCGTCATCCTTCGACACCAGAATGTCGAGATCCCGCATGACCCGATCCGCCGGATCGGTCCACCAGCCGGCCATCAGGGCGTGCAATCCCTTCAGCGGGACGGCGACGATGCCGGCCGAGGCCAGATGTTCGAGGATCACCCCGCCCTGGTCCCTCAGGTCGGCCACGCGGAGCCGGTTGGCGTCGTAGGCCTGCTGCAGGACCAGCCGTGGGTGGGTCGATCCGGGGGCGAAGTGAGCGGCCACCTGGGCCAACGCATCGGCCGGGAGGGCAGTCCACCAGCCCCGCTCCCGCCCCGCGCTCCACAGGGCGGGCAGCAGGTCATGGGCCGCAGCCAGGCGGAGAACGCCGTCCCATCGGTCCTCGGGCGGTCGTGCGGCGCGCCCGGGGGTCGACCGAAGCGCGCGAAGACAGGACGCTGAGATCGGTCATATCGAACTACCCATGGAAGATCGCCCCTGCACGTTCGAGCGACTCAGCGCGGCGTACGCACCGACGCTCGGGCTTCGGGCAATCACTGGTGCCACCGGACACTGCTCCGTCGAGTGAGCGGTGCGCCGGCTCGCAGCGAAGTCCAGCGCTCTACGGAATGAGGCGAGTGTTCGTCGTGGTCGCCGGTGGGGTCTACGTGGGGATTTGCAGTCGTCGTCGTGGTCGTCGTCGTTGTCGGTGGCGCGGTGGTCGCTGGTGGTTGTCGTCGTCGTCGTCGGAGCGACGGTGGTCGTGGCTGCGGTCGTGGTCGTCGTGGTGCCCGAGGCGTTGGCCGTCTGGGCGTACGCCGCTTGGACGCCGCCGACACCGAAGGTCGTGACCACCGGCACCGCGAATCCCACCGCGGCCATCTTCTTCAAAAACGCTCGCCGGTCATCGCCGGTCGACTCGGTTTCGTGCTGGTCACTCATGAATCCAGTGCTCCTTTGGGTCGTGACGACTGCGTCGGTCGACTCTCAGGCAGAGATGCTACCAATGTTGCAGCGCGATTCACGGAATGCATCCGAAGGCGCCAGCATCGGGCCCGTGACAGCACAGCGGCAATCTCGGCCAGTAGGGCGCCCGTAGGTTCTTGATGGGGGAACGACTCAGCCACGATCTCGGGCATCACGGCAACGGCGCTGCCGGGCGCCAAGCTGGATCGCTCCACCCCCCGCTCAAGCAACACGACGTGTGCCACCTGGGCTTCTTTTACGGACCAGGGGAAATTCGCTTCACTGGGATCGAAGGCCCTCACCGATCCGCCGTTGAGCGATGGAAGGCCGGTCGCATAGGGGCGGAGGTCGGGGACCGCCGCTTCGATGTCCGACTTGAGGTGGAAGCGCCGGGCCACCGGCAGGGCGATCCCGTCCCTGATCATCACGCTCTCGTCGGCCGCGACAGCCGCCCCGTCGAGCAACAGCCGGCACGACAAGGTGGTTTTTCCCGTGCCCGACGGGGCGACGATGAGTGTCCGCCCCCCGGCCCCGTCGACGACGGCGGCATGGAGTCGCACCCAGCCCCTCAGCGAAGCCAACTCGAAGGCGCGCTGGTGGACCCGGCGATAGATGAGATCGAGCACGCCGTCGGCACTGTCAACCGCATCCAGTGCGTCTCCTTCCTCGGAAACGACATGGGAACCGTCCGGCATCGTGGTGACCGAGTAGTGCATGACCGCCAAGGCGGGGCGGTCATGTTCGGCGCCGTTGACGAGATAGCGCAAGGCTTCTGCCACCGCCGGATCGGCCTGCTCGGTATTGAGCTCGACCTGGTGCCAGAGCAGGCGGAAGCCGGCTATCGCACGACCGCCTTGTCCACCAGGTCCGACACGCACGCTTTGACCTCGTCGACCGGGGGTGCCGGGAGCGAGAAGACGTCCTGCACCTGTTCGGCGATCTCTTCAATGGACCGGTGACCCTCGCACAACTCGAAGATGACGGCAGACGTATTGTTCAGGTAGTGCACCTGCTCGGGAGCCGCCTGGTACACGACGAGCCCGTCGGCCACCTGGTTGACCTCAAGCCCCTCGCACCGGGACGGACGCTGGACACTGGTCATCGACTGGCATGATACGTGAGATGCACGACACCGCGAGTGCCGTCGCGGTGGTGGGTACCGAACCCAGCGATGCGCCATTTCCGTTCACGTCCTACGCGGCGATCGCGAGCGCCCGCGATCATCTGGGACCGATCGTCGTCCAGGCCCAGCACCTGCCGTACGGGGTCTGGTGGGACCGCCTCCGCCCCACCATCGAGCTGACCCGAGACGGCGAGATCACCGGGGATCCGCTGCCGCTCAACGGCGTCTGGTGCCGTGACGGCCGGTTCATTCCGTCGGACGACCCGGCCTATGCCGAGGGCGTGTCGTGCTACCGCAGCGGCAACGGTCTCTTCTAGCCGATGTCCGAGGCCCGTCGGTTCTTGGCTGATCTTGAGCGCAAGCTCTCGGAAGAAGAAGAGTCCACGCGCCCGATTCACGAGGCGACCCCTCCGGTCGGGCACCACCGGCTGTGCGTCGGTATGGCGACCTTCGACGACTTCGACGGCGTGTGGTTCACCGTCCAGGCCATTGCCATGTACCACCCCGAAGTGGCCGACGCGGTGTCGTTCGTCATCCTCGACAACCACCCCGAGGGCGCGGCGGCCTCTGACCTCAAAGGACTCGACGAGAGAGTGCCCCGCCTGCGGTACGTCCCGTTCCGCGGGTATCGCAGTACGGCGGCGCGCGACCTGATCTTTCGAGAAGCCGATGCCGATGTGGTGTGCTGCCTCGATTCGCACGTCCTCCTGAAGCCCGGGGCCCTCCGGGCCCTCCTGGAGTACTTCGAGGAGAACCCGACCAGCCGGGACATGATCCAAGGGCCACTGCTGTCCGATGACCTGTCCAGCGTGGTGGGGACACACTTCGAGCCCATCTGGAGCGATGGGATGTACGGGCAGTGGGCCACCGACCCGCGCCTCGCCGACGCCGCCGCTGGGCCGTTCGAGATCCCCATGCAAGGTCTGGGCCAGTTCGCCTGCCGGCGCGAGGCCTGGCCGGGCATCAACTCTCGCTTCCGGGGTTTCGGGGGCGAGGAGGGATACCTGCACGAGAAAGTTCGCCAGGGCGGGGGCCGCGTGCTCTGCCATCCGGCGATGGGGTGGGTGCACCGCTTCACCCGGCCGAGTGGCCCGCCGTACCGACCCACCTGGGAGGACCGGGTGCGCAATTATCGGATCGGCTGGGGCGAGATCGGTTGGGACATTGAGCCGATGGAGGCCCATTTCCGAGAGATGCTGGGCGCCATCCCCGAAGCGGATCCCGATGCCATCCTCAATCAGACGGCGCGCCAGCTCGCCAGCCCGTTCACCTACTTCGACGCCATCGTCTGCCTCAATTTCGACGGTGATGCCCAGCGCTTCGATGAGAGGCAGCAGGAATTGCGGCTGCTCGACATCGCCTGGCGGGTCGAACAGCGGCCGGTCACGCCCACGCCGGAGAACCACCACCGGGGGTGCGTGCTCTCGTGGCGGGACCTGGTCGAGCTGGCCGAGCACCGCGGCTACGCCCATGTGCTCGGCTTCGAAGGTGAGATCACCTTGGCCGCCGATCAGGCCCGATCGGCCGGCGAAACCATTGCGGGGCTGACGGGAACTCCTTGGGATATCTGCCTCCTGGGGTCCCAGGGTGAGGGCGAAGGGTCGGAGCCGTGTCACCACGCCATCGCGGTGCATCGTCGGGCCTTCGGCCAGGTGCTCTCGGACCTGCCGTCAGCGCCATCGGAGCTTGACGCCTGGATCAGCGAGCACCACACGATCGGCCGGTACCTGCAGCGGCGCATGCAGGACGGAACCTTCCGAGTGGTGAGCCATACGGGGACGGCGTGAATTCCAGCGGTACTGTGCAGCACCGTGGCCGCTGAACCGACACCCGCATTCGAGGACCATCCCGGCCTGCAAGGCCGACAAGCCGAAGCCCGGGACCTGGCCGATGCGTTGCGCCGCCTCATTCGCTTGTCGGTGAGCACGGCGCCCTCGGCGAGAGAGACAGCGGCGCTGACCGCGCAGCTGACCGCGGTGGCTGACCGCATGGAGTCCCATGTCCCCCAACTCCCGCTGCCCCGGTTCATCGCCCCGGCGGAAGATGGCCCGCCGCGTGACCCGCCGCTCGGCTCGTCGATGCCGTTCGACCTGATCGTGGGTGCGTTCAACCCACTGGCCCTCCCGGTGAGGCTCGAATTCGACCCTCCCAAAGCGCTGGGCTACGCCACGTTCGACGTCGGTTACGAAGGGGCACCCGGCTGCGTCCACGGCGCCGCACTGGCCGCCACCTTCGACATCATCCTCACCGCAGCCAACGCCATCGCCGGCGCCACCGGTCCCACCGTGCGTCTGCAGCTGCGGTACCGCCGGCCCACCCTGGTCAGCGAGGAAGCGGTGTTCGAGGGTTGGGTGACCGAGGTTACGGAGCGGCGGATCTTCAGTCAGGGACGAATCGTCCAGGGGGGAGAGGTCACGGTGGAGGCGGAGGGAGACTTCGCCGTCTTCAACCCGGGAGGTGTCGACCGCATGGCCGCGGCTCGGCGTAAGGCCTTTGACGAGACGGCCACCGGCGCCAACACCTAAGGCGATCGGAGCCGCTATGCGACAGTCCCTCCAGCCTTCACGTGACCCGGCCGACTACAGGTTCGTCCACCGGCTCCGCACCCGTTTCGCCGAGACGGACGCCATGGGGGTGATCCATCACGCGGCGTACCTGCCGTACTTGGAGGAGGCTCGTTTGGCCTACTTCCGCGAGCTCGGCCATCCCTACGGCGAAGTGAGACGCGACGGGCTCGAGGCTCCCGTGCTGGAGATCGCCGTGCAGTACCGCCGTCCCCTCGACTTCGATGAGGAGGTCGAAATCCACCTGTGGGGTGGCGCGGTGACCCGCACCACGTTCCAGCTGGCGTATCTCCTCACGGTCACCGGAGAGGTTCGGGCCACGGCGGTGACGGTGCACGGCTGCATCGATGTCAACGGCAAGGCGTCGAGGCTGCCGTCCTGGATCGCCGAAGTCTTCATCGAGTAGCGGCGAGACCAGGGTTCCCGGCGATTGCCGGTTGGCGCCCCAGGCCCGGTTGGGTTTCGCACCTTTGGGGACGGGAGTCAGTTGCCCTTCTCCTGACTAGCTGAAGGATCGCTTGATTTGTCCAGATGGGTCAACCGACCCGTCATTTCCTACCGAAGGTTCGCGCTCACTGGCTTCGGTGAGCTCCTCAGCGGCTCAGTCAGCGTGGAGGTGGTGAGCGGTCAGGGCATGGGGGTCGGCTCCCGGGACGTCGGGATCGACGTGGATGATGGCATCGGAGAGATTCGGCACATGGTGGAGCAGTTCGTGGTGAGCCAACTCGGCAACCTTGTGGGCTTCGGCCACCGTCAGATCACCGCCGACGGTCAGGCGCACCTGGGCCAACAGGCGATGACCGGCCCAGCGAGCTCGGACCTCGCTCACAGCGAGAACGCCATTGACCCCACCGACCGTCTCGGCGATCTGGGCGACGACCTGAGGATCAACGGCATCGAGCAAGCGCTGACCCACACTTCGTACCGTTTGGAAGAGGACGATCAAAATGGCGGCCGTGATCAGGAGTCCCACGACCGGGTCGGCCCACGGGAGTCCCAACGCGACGGCGATGGCTCCGATAAGAACGAGCAATGATGTGATGCCGTCCGTTCGGGCGTGAAGCCCATCGGCCTCGAGAGCGGCTGATCCGATCCGCCGTCCGATCCGGATTCGGTACTGCGCCACGACCTCGTTCCCCAGTGCCCCCACGATCGCCGCGGCCATGACAATCGGTAGATGGGTGATCGTTTGAGGGTGCAAGAGGCGGTGGATGGCCTCGTAGGCGGCCAGCGCAGCCGACAGGGCGATGAATCCGACGACCGCCAATCCCGCAATGTCCTCGGCTTTCCCGAATCCGTAGGTGAAGCGCTCCGTGGCCGGCCGGCGGCCCAGACTGAAGGCCATCCATAGCGGGAGGGCGGTCAGTGCATCCGCTCCGTTGTGGAAGGTATCGCCAAGAAGAGCAACTGAACCGCTGACCACAACCACCAGGGCCTGGACACCGGCCGTGAGAAGCAAGATGACGAGAGAGATGGCGACCGCCCGAACGCCGTCCCTGCTGCCCTCGAGCGCCTGATCAAGCGAGTCCTTGGCATCGTGGGAGTGGGGTGCAAAGAGGTCACGCACCAGGTGGCCAAGCCCACGCGTGTGTTCATCATGGTCTCGACCGCTGTGTTCATGAGTGTGCGGGTGGATCTCTGACAAGGTGTGCGTCTCCGTCTTCAATCGCCAGTCTCGTACCGAACGCACCGCACGGCACGTTGCGAACCGTTCGCAGATTTCAATCCGCGGCAAGCCTTGCGGAATTGGCCTCAAACGTGCTGCGGCAACCGTCGGAGCAGAAATACAGGCGCTCTCCCGCATACACGAGCGATGCCGGCGCGCTGGTCTGGTCGATTTGCATTCCGCAGACCGGATCGACGGCGAGGCCTCCGCCTCCCCCCAGCCGCTCGCGGTTCCGGTAGGTCCAGTAGAGGAGTCCGAACAGGGCGAGGAAGACAAGATTCAGATATGCCGTGTAATTCCACGAGAAGTGGTCGGCCACGATCTGGGTCGGCCGAGTGGTCGGTACGAGACCGAGCGCACGGAAGATGCCCTCGGTAATGAGCCCGGCTGCGGACATCACGGTCCAGAACACGGCCAACATCTTCAGCGTGAGTCGCCCGCCGTAGAAGCGGCGGTAGATGAGGAGGAGCGGAAGCGCTATGAGGTCGCCGAAGATGAAGGAGATCACCCCGCCGAAGGAGATGCCTCCCTTCCACAATGCCGCGGCCAGGGGGACATTGCCGACCGAGCACACAAAACTGATCATGGCGATGAAGGGCCCGACGATCACGTTTTCGAGACTGGTCCAGAATCCGTGGCCGTGAATAAACACGGCGTTCCAGAGGTGGACTGGCACAAGGCTGGCCACGAATCCGGCCACGACGTAGCCGATCACCAGTTCTCTGCGGATCATGGTCAGATCGCCCATGGTGTAGATCGCCGCATCGGCCCAACCCGCTTTGGACCGGAGACGCGTGCTCCACGGCTCATGCTGGAGCGCCACATTTTCGGGTGGACCGTGCTGATGCCCGTGATCGACAGTGCTCGCCAAGCGCTCCCGGGCCTGTACGACGAGCCGACCCCGCAACCACATGCTGGCGAGCAGGGTAAACAGCACGATCATGATGACGCCGCCGATGAACTCGCTGGCTGCGAACTGCCACCCCATCAGCACGACGAGCACGATGCCCAGTTCGACCACCAGGTTCGTCGACGCGAACATGAAGACATTGGCCGAGACGAAGTCGGCGCCCTTGACGAAAAGAGACTTCGACATGGCCGAGGCGGCGTACGAGCACGAGGACGAGACCATCCCGTAGAACGAGGCCCGGGCGACGGCTGGCGGGTTGTGATCGCCGAGCTTGCGCTGCATGGCCTCGCGACTGACGAAGGCTTGCACCGCCCCAGACAGGCCGAAGCCCAGGACCAGCGGCCAGAGGGTCTCCCAGAACATGAAGAAGCTTTCTCGCAAGCTCCGTCCAATGGCATCGAGCGAGGTGCTCGCTAGCAACACGACCTATCCCCGATCTCAGGCGCGGCCAGGTGTTCGAACCGCTTCAGGACCGCACCAAGCGGGCGATAGCGGCCGAAGCCGCTTCACGGAGTTTCGTATCGCCTCGATCCCGCCAAGGCGCATCTGAACCGCCTCTTTGTCATCGACGTAGCCTGGTTTGATGCGTGCCTCTCCTCCTCTCCTGCCATGTACCCAATACCCCCATGGAGTATATGCCTCACCAGCCGTGGTCGCCAGTGCGTAGTCTGACCATGTCCGTGGCCGGTCAGCCGATCCCTCCATCGAGGGCCGGTCGCGGCGATGCAGGGACCGCGCGGCCGGCCGCCTCGATTGTCCGCGCCGATAGAGCTCGATGCCCGGGGTGACGCAGATGTTGGATTGTCACCATCAGGTCGTCGACGGTCACAATGGTTGATTCAGTCGCCGCCACAGGAGAGATGGCCCGGTCATGCACCACATAACTTTCTTGCAGGCCATCGTGATTGGCCTTCTCCAGGGGTTCACGGAGCTCTTCCCGATCTCGAGTCTCGGCCACACCGTTCTGGTGCCGTCGTGGATCGGCGGGAGCTGGGCCACTCTCGTGAGCCAGGAGTCTTCTTCTGAGAGCCCGTACCTGGCCTTCGTGGTTGGGCTCCATCTCGCGACCGCCGTCGTGCTGCTCGGCTTCTACTTCCGCGAGTGGGTGCGTCTCGTGCGGGGCTTCGTTACTTCGCTGCTCCACCGCAGAGCGGTCAACGATCAGGAACGACTGGCCTGGTTCATCGTGATTGCCACGATTCCCGTCGGGGCGCTTGGCATCATCTTCGAGCACCAGTTTCGGGTGTTGTTCGCCAAGCCGCTGGCGGCCGCGATCTTCCTCATGGTGAACGGGTTGATCCTGGGCGCCGGCGAAGTATTCCGTCGCCGACACCTGGCGGCCAAGACCGAGCCGGTCCTCGTCGAACCCGAGGCTTCGTCGACCAGCCGATCGGTCCTCCTCAGCTCGAGTCACCGCGCGCTCGTGGCGTGATGAGCGAATCGTCCCCCTGGACGAAGACGGTGAGCACGCCTTGGCGCGCGTCGGGTACGTCAGTGCCGCCGTGATCGGAGCCGCTCAGGCCTTGGCGCTCCTGGCCGGGATCAGCCGCGAGGGTGTAGCGATGGTGGGTGGCCTATTCCGCGGGCTCACCAACGAGAACGCCCTTCGGTTTTCCTTCCTTCTCTCGACGCCGGTGATCCTCGCGGCTGGTGTGCTCAAGATCCCCGATCTCCTGGGGACCTTGGGCAACGGCATCCGGGCCCAGGTGATAGTAGGGAGCCTGGCGGCGGCCGCCAGCTCACTCTTCGCCATCATCTTTTTGTCTCGCTACTTCCGGACTCGAACTCTGATCCCCTTTGCCGTGTACTCGCTCGTATTCGGGTTCGTCTCGGTCATCCGTTTCGCGATCTACTAGGAGCAACTGGTTCGGCGTAGCCCACGGGCTGCCCGACGAAACGTGCGCCCTTCGCCGGACACGGGTTGCCCAATGTCCGGGTTTTCCTGGGGTCGCAGCACGCGTGAGCGACGATGGGTTTTCTACGTCTTACCCTGACAGCGCGTAAGCGCGACGGGGATCGCACGTTCACAACCAATTGCGGCGCCACCCGGTTCAACAGTTTGTGAATGTCTTCCCCCGTTCAGACAATCTTGTTGAGCGCGAGACCGGTGAGTTCCTCGACCTCACCCGACCTTCAGCCTACGAGCCCGTGGCTAAAGGAGGAGGCGCTCAGGAGGGAGGGCGAGTGAAACGCAACAGGACCTTCTCCCGGCTGTAGTAGTCCAACCACGCGAGAAGGTCCCTCCGATGGTCGTGCCCGTGCCGATGCGCCGACACCGGAACGAATCCAAACTTCAAGTTGGCCACCGATACGGTGAAGCCGGCGTGCTCGAAGACCCTCGCCACCTCGTCGAGCTCGTAGAGCCGTGGAAGCCCGAGCTCCACTGCGCACTCTGCGTGCCACGACGACATCATCGGGCTCCCTCCGTGAACGCCCATGACGGCGAAGTACGACCCGCTGGGTTTCATGGCGCCAAACAGACGAGCCGCGTGGGTAGGGAGGTCCTCCAGCAAGTAGAGGACCTCATGGCTGAAGGCCACGTCGAACCCATCCCAGGCGTCCGGCACGGTCCCGGCAACCTCGAAGGTGAGCGGCCTGTCTCCGGCGAGACGGCGGGCGTCAGCGATGGCACCCGAGGCTGGGTCGTACCCGTAGCCCTCGCCGATGCCCTCGGCGTCAACGAGCAGGCGCAGGAATCCCCCACGATTGCATCCGGCGTCGAGCACCCGCCGGCCCGCCAAGTCGGTGTCGATGGTGTCGAGCATCGCCTTCCATATGAAGCCATGCTCGTCCTGCATCGCTGCGTCCTCGGCCGCGCCACGCCAATAGGAGGTACTCATGCAGGCACTTTATGACGTGTGTCGGCTTGCAACGCAGTGATCGGAGGTCACCGGCCGATGCCGGACGCCCAAGGGTATCCCCGCACGCCAAGTCGGCGGGTGAGCTTGGCCGGACGATGGAGCATCCGGTGATTGGATCTGGTCGTGGCCTCCTCCCCGGTGCTCGCCGACCTCGGGTAACAATGGGGCCAGTGAGGCGGCGACCACCATCGCCGATCAGGCAGACGGACGGGGATGACACATGGTGACTTCACGACTCGCGACCGACGCCGAAGTCACGACGTGGCGAGAAGAGGGTTGGATCCTGATCGAGGGCTTGGTGGGCGCCGAGGAGATCGACGCCGCCGCCGGGGACCTGCGGGAGATCTTTCCGAGTGCCGAGGAGCTCCACGCGGATCCAGACGGGGTAACCGAACGGTGGAAGGGCCACCCAGTCGAACCCAAGGAGGTGTTCGTGTGGCCCGACGAGGGTCCGGGATTCCGTCCCGAGCAGCAACGATGGTCAGCCACGTTTCCGTTCCCGGGCACGACGCTCAACCGGCTGTGCGTCCATCCTTCGATCGTCGACTTTGCCGAGCGCGCTCTCGGAAACACCGACATCCGCCTGTACCAGGCGGGCGCCAGCGCGAAGTATGCCGGGGTGACCAACTACGAGCAGCCGATGCACATCGACCGCAATCACTCGTGGCTCCCGCCGGGCAGCGAATACCCCTGGTGGAACCTCGAGGGATTCCTCTACCTCTCCGACATCTCTGACGCCGATAACCCCACTCGTCTCGTCTCGAGGCGCGACTCCAACTCGATCGAGTCTCCTTACGGCGTCGTCATGCCCAACATGGAACCCGGTGTCTATGCGTCCGAGCGGCCCGCTCCGGGGATCCGGGGTTCGTACCTGGCCTACCGGTCCGACTGTTGGCACCGGGGCGCCCCCTTTGGCTCGGCCTCGGGAGCGCGAATCGTGGCCTCTGTCGCCTTCAAGAACGCAGACGTCGAATGGATCGCGTACAACACCCAGCAGTCCGTGTCGACGAGCATCGAGTGGACTGTGTTCGTGGAGGGATCGACTCCTCGGGAGCTGGCGCTCTTCGGCTGGCCGCCGCCGGGGCACCCGGTCTGGAACGGTCGGCTGATCGAGCAGACCCAGGAGCGGTACCCCGCGCTGGACCTCGGTCCGTGGCGGGCTGCGCTCGATAAGTGATCGTGCAAGGCGGGCGATATTGACGAACTCGGCCGATCATCTCGTCCGTCAGGGATTTGCATTGCTGGACTCGAAGCCCTCGGCGTCACCGGCAGTGCCTGAATCCAAGCGACACGCACAGCCGGAGTCGCGACCCATTGAGGTGAACATCGACCCAGGAACGGTGGGGCAGTGGTCTGCAAAGACCTCAAGGAAGGGTTCGAGGCATCCTTCCGTCACCCCCTCGGGTCGTCAGACCTTCGCTTCGAGCACGAGATTGAACGGAGTTTCGGCCACACGAGTCAGGGTCGTGAAGCCCGCTCCGGTGACGATGTCGCGGAGGCGGGACTCACCTGCTTGGGCGCCCAGCGCCGTTCCTACCTCTTGGGACAGCGAGCTCGGCGTGCAGAGCAGAGTCGAGAACCCGTAGTAGGCGGCTCCGACTGGATTCAGGTTGTCAGTCAGGTCGTCCCCGGCGAATGGCTCAATGAGCATCACCGACCCGTCCCGAGCAAGCTGCTCCCGGACGTGTGCGCAGGCGCCCGCGGGGTCGCCCATGTCGTGCAGGCAGTCAAAGAAGCACACAAGGTCGTAGGTCCCGCTGAAGGTGGAGGCTGATGCAACGTCGAACTCGACTCGATCAGCCAATCCCGCATCCGCGGCTCGCTTGCGCGCCGCGTCGATAGAACCCTCATGGGCATCGAAACCGACCACCGTCGATGCCGGGTAGGCCTCAGCGAGCAACAAGGTCGAGGCCCCATGACCGCAACCGACGTCGGCGATGCGCGCGCCCGCCTTCAATTTGGCCTCCATTCCGTCGAGTGCCGGGATCCAAGTTGTCGTCAAGAAATTGAGGTATCCGGGACGGAAGAAGCGCTCGCAGCCGCCGAGCACGTGCTGGTCGTGCGCGCCCCAGGCGAAGCCGTCGCCCGTGCGGAAGCGATCGGCGATGGTGTCGGTGGCGTAGAGCGCACCGAGAGCCGTCTCGAAGGCGCCGATCACGCAGGCCGGGCTCGTCTCGTCGGTGAGCGGGATGGCGTGCTCGTCGGGGAGTGTGAAGCGACCGTCGCCGTCGTAGGTCACGTATCCTCGGGTCGCCTGCGCGCTCAGCCACTCGCGGACGTATCGCTCGGAGGTGTCCGTCGCGGCAGCTAACTCCGCGCTGGTCATGGGGCCGGCGCCCTTCATGGCCCGGTAGAGCCCGAGTTTGTCGCCGAGTACGGCCATCGCCCCACCGAGCATCGCTCCGACGTCACCGACTGCTTGCCCGACGAACGCCATCATCTTGTTCTCGTCCATTGCCCCCGTCCTTCCTGGTCATTGGCGGATGACGCCCCACCCCGACCGATGGGAGTCCCACCGATTTCGCCGATCTGGGGCTTTGTCGAGCGAATGAGTCACTCGACTTGTACTACTATCTAGGACAGATGACTAATAGTCAAGAGTTCTGCCGTTCAGGTACTTTCCAGCTCTCTACGATGTCCTGATGGCCCGTGCCTGGGAGCAGCGGGAGATTTCCGCGGCGCGCCAACAGGCGACCAGCACGCTGATGGACGCCGCCGAGCACCTGCTCTACGAGGTGGGCTACGCGGGCATCTCCACCCGGACTTTGGCGGAAGCCGCCGGAATGAATCACGGGCTCGTCCACTACTACTTCGGCTCCATGGATGAGTTGCTCACACAGACGCTTCAGCGCTTTGTCGATCAGCTCGCCGATGCCCTCGAGGCGCTCTACGCCGAACCCAGCCTGACCTTTGCTGAGAAGTGGCGCCTCGGTGCACGGTTCTGGGTGGACGAACCCACCTCCCGGTTTCCGAAGATTCTGCTGGAACTCTTAGCCATGGGATGGAACAAGCCCGAGTTACGAGAGCGTCTCACCGAGGTCCACGCCCGGTTTCGCGGCATCTTCGAGAACTATTTCGGCCAGGCCATGCGTGAGTACGGACTCGACGAGACCCAATTCCCGTTGAAGGTCATTGTGGCCGCCGTGACAAGTTTTCAGTTAGGGATGATCGTCGAGGGCCTGTCCAACGTCAACGAAGGCCACGCGGAGCTGCTCGACTGGATCCAGAATTGGGTCGACTCGCTGGAGGCCGCTAGAAGCCGGTGATGGGCTGAGAAATCGGTGAAGCCCTCCCCCCTGGCTCTGGTGGCCTCAAGTGTCTTCTCGCTGGCCATAGGCCAGTGTGGCTTGGAGGGAGGCGTTCGCGCCGGCCAACGGCCGAGGCGTCGTCGATCAGCGTCCGCGTGGCGCTGGCAACCATCGGCCGGGCGTCATCGGAACGGTGGAGGAGCGACCAGATCCATATGGGTACCGGGGATCGGACCGGTCGGCGGGCCAACCTCGGCGGCAACGGCGCAACATGTCGCTTCGGCGAATCGAGCACCGGCCGCCGCAAGCGGGTCACAGGGTCCTCTCGGCCGGCTCGGCGAATTCGGCGACGTCGTCGACGGGTCCTCTGTGTCGAACGGGCCACCTTTGTCACGGGCGAGACGCTGACCCAAGGATCGGGGATTGGGCAACTCAACGACTACGCTCATGCCGAACGAGAAAAGAGCCACAAACGACCGGTCTCTTGTAGGCCTTCGGCAAACGTCAACAGACAGACCTAAGTGGTTGGGGAGGTACGAATGACGGGAGAGCCGGTCTATGAGTACACGCTGCAGGTGACGCGGGTCGTCGAGTACGGATTGTCTTCGGATGACTTGTTCTCGGGCCAAGTGTCGCCTACGCCACAGACTTCTGGGCGCTCTGCCCCTGTGCGAGTGGATGCATACGTCGATCACGCCGCTCCTTCAGCATCCGAACGACCCGGCAGAGACCCGCGCCATCGCCTGATAGTTCGGTTACAACGCCCTGCGCAAGACGCCGAAGGGCCCCCGACAGGAGTGCACGATGAGCAATCGGCTTCCCGAACCACGCCTGACGAAGATCTTCCGTTTGGAGGCGAACCTGGGCGAGGCCCTCGATGTGGGCAACGTGGCGCAGGGGCGACGGCGAATCGTCCCCCTGACCGGTGGCACATTCGCCGGGCCCGAGCTCAACGGCACGCTCCTCCCCGGAGCGAGCGCCGATTGGCAGATCGTCCTACCAGACGGCACCGCACTCGGAGACATCCGCTACACATTGCGGACCGATCACGGGGACTTGCTGTATGTACGTTCTCAGGGAGTGCGCCACGGCAGCGCGGAGGTTCTCGCCCGCCTCGGTCGCGGTGAGGAGGTCGACGCGAGTGAATACGTGTTCCGCACGTCAACGCAGATCGAGACGGCGGCATCCGAGCTCGACTGGCTGAACAAGGGCGTGTTCGTCGGTGTCGCCGGACGTCAACCCGGAGGTGTGATCTACGAGGTCTACCTCGTCGGATGACCTCACCGCTCGACAGCACGGGACAACCGGCTCCTTCACCGTCGGGCCGGAGGGTCGCGATCATCACCGGCGGCTCCCAAGGTATCGGCGCCGGGCTCGTCTCTGGCTTCCGACGTGCGGGGTATGCCGTTGTGGCCACCTCGCGCTCCATCGGCCCGGCCGATGAGGACGACTTCCTCACGGTGAGGGGTGACATCGCCGAGGCCCAGACCGCTCGGAACGTGGTTGAGCAAGCTCTCAATCGGTTCGGACGGATCGACTGCCTGGTCAACGACGCGGGAGTGTTCATCGGCAAGTCCTTCACGGACTACACGCTTGAGGACTATCTCCTCATCACCTCCGTGAACCTGGCCGGGTTCTTCTATTTGACCCAACGCGTCATTGGACAGATGGTCACGCAGGGCAGGGGCCACGTGGTCAACGTCACCACCAGCCTGGTGGACAACGCCGACAGCAAGACACCCGCCGCGCTGACCGCCCTCACCAAGGGCGGATTGGCCGCCGCCACACGCTCGCTGGCCATTGAGTACGCGTCACGCGGGATTCGGGTGAATGCTGTCGCCCTGGGGGTGATCAGGACGAGGGACGACGCCGCCTCCTATGCGGGCATGGCAGAGCTCCACCCTCTCGGCCGACTCGGCGAAATCGGCGACGTCGTCGACGGGGTCCTCTACCTCGAACACGCCACCTTTGTCACCGGCGAGACGCTGCATATCGATGGAGGTCAAGCCGCCGGACACTGACCCACCACACCTACGTCGGTGTCCTTGGGATGCAGGTCAGCTACTTCGGGTCGCAAGAAATCTGAAGGTCAGACCTCCCAACGATCGTCTCACCAGTACCGAGTTCATCCCGAGGCGGGTCAGCTCTCGTTCGAAGGATTTGGTGTCGACGAGGCGTTTGGCGCCGGCATCGTGGCTGGGCGAAGTATGGCCAGTCTGGCCTGCTTGGTCGCTGGAATGGTGCCGGTGGTGGTGGGGCAACTTCGTCCCTGCAACATGCAAGAGGTCGAAGCCGACGAGACTCCCTCCCGGTCTCAGTACACGGGTCGCTTCGGATAGAGCCTGCTCCCAGCCGACGACGTGGTGCAGCATCGCGCACGACAAGACCAGGGAAAACCGACCATCGTCGAATGGCAGGTCGGTGGCATCAGCCTCCTCCACAGTGACCCGCCCGGACCAGGAGCTGAGAGAGCGGCTGGCGCCAGCCACCATCTCCGGGTCGTAATCGGTGGCCACCACCGTCAGATCCGGGAACCGCGCCAGCAGTCCAGCTGTCATTGAGCCGCTGCCGGCTCCTACCTCCAAGACCTCGCCGGTGGGCCGTAGCCCTTGGAGGACCCAGGGAAGCACCACCCGACGGGCGAGCAGGCGATATGGACTGCTGGTACAAAACGTCTTGGCCGAAGCCGACATCTCTGGCACGAGACAAGCTTGCCGCATCCGCGTTCGCAAAGGCGTGCCGCGCTCAAGGGAACCTCGCCACCGCTACTTCGCTCGAAGTGGCTTCCCAGGGAGAGCCAGGTGTCAATCCACGGAAGTCGATAGCGGGGTCGATGACGTTTGCGACACCCGTCCAATCCCTTGCCAGCAGGGAGCGAACGAAGCGCTCGCCGATTGAGGTATGCGGTGGTCCCATGGGGACGTCCTTTCTCTCCGCTTACGTCCGCGCCCTCTGGTGGTCGTCGATCAATTTGGCGCAGTCGACTGGGGTTCTCGAACCAAGGAGCATGTCCTCCGGTCACCTCGTGCAATACGGCACCTGGGATCTTTGCTATTGACGGCCGTGCCTTGTGCGGTGTGAGGAACGGATCTTCTCGGCCCCAATAGAAAGCGGGTATTTGGATCCGCGCCAACTCGCTGTCGCTCATCATCGTTTCGGGTCGCGGGCGACGAAACCCGTCGATGGCGCGCATGAGCGAGGCCACCGTCTTTGGATTGCCTTTCCTGCGGCAGGCGAGAAGCAAGATGTCGATCAGCTCATCTGGCATGCTCCGTACGGCGGCGAGGCTCGTCCCTTGGCCGAGGATCTGCCGGTAAGTTGAACGAGGCAGGGGAGAGCGGAGCACTGCCCGCCCGATCCCTCGCACCGTCAGGATCGAAAGCGGCATTCTCACCTGAACCCCCGGCAGGGCGGCGCCGGGATCGCCGATGGCCACGAGTGTCGCAGTCACTTGGCGATTGTCACGAGCAGGAAGGTGGCTGGAATTGAAGTGACGTCCTTTCTCGGGCTGTCGTTTTGCGCATTGAAGAGCACCTCCAGCTCGGCCTGCAGTTCGACTTCGCGCCCGTCGGCGGACGCAGCCTCGAAGGCATTCATCGTCGGCCCGTAATACGTCCGGAACTGGGCGAGAAGCTCCGACGGTGTGCCCGTATAGGTGAAGGTATAGGTGGCCTGCTCGAACGAGATGTGGTCGTCGGGTACTCCAGCGGCGGCGAACCGCTCGATCACGTTGTCCTCGACCCCCCAGGTCATCGGGCTGACAAACCCGTCGGGAGGTGGTGGCGAGTAGGCGGAGCTGATCCTCAGGATCTGGGCCACCAACGTCGGGTCACCGGGGATCCAGTTCCCCATGACGATCCGACCACCGGCCCGCGTTACGCGAACTGTCTCTTTGGCCACGTCAAAGGGCTTCGGAGCGAACATTGCGCCGAAAATGCTAATGACGAGATCGAAATGCTCGTCGTCGATCTCGAACAGGTCCGAGGCGTCTCCTTCTTGGAACCGGCAATTGGCGAGTCCCAGTTGTCGCGCCCGTTCGTTGCCGGCTTCGACCAGGTTGCTGGCGATGTCCACACCGACGACATTGGCTCCGAGCATGGCTGCTGGTAGCGCCGTCGTTCCATCGCCGCACCCGAGATCCAAGACGTCGAGCCCGTTGGTGACGCCCAGCTCCTTGACGAGTGCCTCGCCACTCTCTCTCATACTCTCGGCGATGCGGGTGAAATCACCCTTCTCCCAGAGCGCTTTATTCGGATTCATCATCTGCCTCCTTTGGGTGACCGATCTGCAGCCATCGTGACCCGAGGCGGTCACTGGGGCTAGTACAAGATCTGAAGCGCGGATAGCCTCAGAGGCGTTATGGGCGGGTACGGCCAGTTCTGCCCGGTGTCCAAGGCCACCGAGATCCTCTGTCAGCGCTGGACACCTCTGATCGTGCGGGAGCTCCTCGTGGGCAGCTCACGCTTCAACGAGATCCGCCGTGGTGTGCCGACCTGCTCGCCTGCTCTTTTGTCCAAACGCCTGAAGGAACTCGAGCAGGCAGGCGTCGTTGTCCGGAGTACCACGGACCAGGGACCCGTCTATTCCTTGACCGAGGCAGGAATCGAACTGTTTCCGCTCATCCAGGGCCTCGGGGTCTGGGGGCAGCGTTGGGCGCGCAGCGACTACGGGCCCGAAGACCTCGATCCCGGATTGCTGCTGTGGGACGTCCGCCGCTTCCTCGCTCCCGGAGCGTTCGGCGAGCGTCGGGTCGTCATCCAGATGATCTTCCCGTCGGTACCTGCGAGACGTCGCTACTACTGGGTCGTCGTCGATGCAGCCGAGGTCGACCTCTGCCTGACCGATCCGGGGTTCGAGGTCGATGTGGTGCTCGACGCGGACCTGCGAAGTCTCACCCAGGTGTGGATGGGCGATGCGCGCTTCGTCGATGCCTTGGCCGAAGGTCGCATCGCGCTCTCGGGTCCCCCGGATTTGACGCGTCGCATTCCCGGCTGGTTCGGGCAACATCCCATCCTGGCCGGCATCGAGCGAGGCTGATCGCCGGTCAGGCAACTGGCTCACTTCGCACGGAAGTAGCTCCAAACATGAGCTGCGCACGTTCATTGCGTTCTCGTTCGAAGCGCCCCTTGACTCCACCTCCACGATGTCCGCCGCAAGAAATTTTGGCGCCCCCGGCAGGACTCGAACCTGCGCCACCGGCTCCGGAGGCCGGTGCTCTATCCGCTGAGCTACGGGGGCAAGAGCAGGGGACGATCGTAGTCGGCGGGTCCTGGTCCAGTCCCAGGGGCAGCATGGGCTGCCGTATCCTGCTCTCCCATGCCTATAGATGTTGCCGTGGCCGCGGCCCCGGTCGAGCGAGCATTGCTGCCCCTGACTTCAACCGTTGAGGGGAACGGGCATCTGCGGGTCGGCGATATCGACCTGCTCGACCTGGCCGCCGAGTTCGGGACACCTCTCTTCGTCTACGACGAGCACCACTTGCGTCGCGCCTGTCGTGAGGCGGTGGCGGCCTGGGGAGATGGGGTGGCCTATGCCACCAAGGCCTTCCTCTGCCGGGCGATGGCCCGGTTGGCCCATGAAGAAGGCATGCACCTCGATGTTCGCGTCGGGGGGTGAGCTGCACGTCGCCCTCTCGGCGGGTGTGCCGGCGGACCGGCTGGTCCTCCACGGCAACAACAAGTCCGAAGAGGAGCTGGCCCACGCCCTGGCCTGTGGGGTGGGCCGCATTGTGGTCGACTCCTTTGACGAGATCACCCGGCTGGGGCGATTGCTCGACGGGCCCTCGGCACGTCGTGAGCGGCCCCGGGTCCTGGTCCGGGTCACCCCGGGAGTCGAGGCGCACACGCATGAATTCGTGCGGACCGGACAGGAGGATTCCAAATTCGGGTTCTCGGTGCTGTCCGGCGCGGCCGCCCAAGCGGTCGGCGCACTCGAGCTGCTGCCGGGGGCTGAACTCGTCGGCGTCCATGCGCACATCGGCAGCCAGGTCTTCGAAGCGTCTTCGTTCGAGCAGGCGGCCGAGGTACTGGGCGGCTTCTTCGCCCCGCTCGCTCTCCCCGAGCTCGTGGTCGGCGGCGGACTCGGCGTCCCCTATGTCAACGGCGAGTCGGCCCCGACCCAGGCCGAGTGGGCGAGGGTCACCCGCGCTGCATGCGCGCGGGTCGGGGTCGACCCGGCCACCCGGATCTCGGCCGAGCCCGGTCGATCCATCGCGGCGGCGGCGGCCATCACCCTCTACACGGTGGGAACGATCAAGGACCTCCCGGGCATCCGCACCTATGTCAGCGTCGACGGCGGCATGAGCGACAATCCGCGGCCGGTCCTGTACGGCAGCGGGTACGAGGCATTCCTGCCCCGTGCCGTCGGCGCGGCGCGGCCACGTTCGGTCCGACTGGTCGGGAAGCACTGCGAGAGTGGAGACCTCATCGTCCCCGAGGCCTTCGTGCCCGAGGATCTCCGGGTCGGCGACATCCTGGCCACGCCGGTCACCGGCGCCTACGGCTACTCCATGGCATCCAACTACAACAAGGTGCCCCGCCCCGCCGTGGTGTTCGTGGCGGACGGGAGTGCACGCGTGGTCGTGCGGCGAGAGACCTTCGACGATTTGATCCGCCTCGATTCTTGAACCCGCCTCACGAACACCGGAACGGGCAGCCTGTACCGTTGTCACATGGCCAACACCGGCGCTGACGCGCCCCCAGCATCGTCGACGGTGCGGGTCGCCCTGTTGGGCTGCGGCAACGTGGGCGGGGCACTGGCCGAGCTCGTGCTGACCCATGGAGACGACATCGCCGCCCGGACCGGCATCAGCCTCGAGCTGGCCGGCATCGCCGTCGCCGACGTGACCCGGCCGCGGTCCCCGCTCATCCCACCCGATCTCATCGGGAGCGACGCGGCGGCCCTGGTGGTCCGCCCCGACGTCGACGTCGTGGTCGAGCTCATTGGCGGCGTCCACCCGGCCCACGAGCTCATCGAGGCCGCTCTTCGAGCGGGAAAGCCCGTGGTCTCGGGGAACAAGGCACTGCTGGCCGTGGCGGGGGCCGAGTTGGCCGATGTGGCCGCGGCCCACCACGTCGACCTGCTGTACGAAGCCGCGGTGGGCGGGGCCATCCCGGTCATCCGCCCGCTGCGAGAGTCGTTGGCGGGCGAGCAGATCGTACGGGTCATGGGGATCGTCAACGGGACGACGAACTTCATCCTGACCCGGATGGAAGACGACGGTATTCAGTACGCCGACGCCTTGGCCGAGGCGCAGGAGTTGGGATTGGCCGAGCGAGATCCCGCGGCCGACGTCGAGGGCCACGACGCCGCCGCCAAGGCGGCCATTCTCGCCGCGCTGGCCTTTGGCATCGATCTCGTCGATGCCGATGTGCACCGCGAGGGCATCACGACGATCAGCGCCGCCGACGTGTCCTATGCCAATCGCCTCGGGTACTCGGTCAAGCTGCTGGCCGTGGCCGAACTGGTCGACGGTGGCCCGGAGATCTCCGTCCGGGTCCACCCCGCCATGGTGCCCCGCACCCATCCGCTGGCTTCGGTGCGGGGGGAATTCAATGCCGTCTTCGTCGAAGGCGCGGTGAGCGGCGAGCTCATGCTGTACGGGCGCGGCGCCGGCGGCGGTCCCACGGCCAGCGCGGTGCTGGGTGACCTGGTCGACGCCGCTCGAAATCTACGAGCCGGGGCCCCGGCGCCGGCGCCGAAGCGCTCCAGCGCCACCGTGCGCCCTCAGGCCGAGTTGCGATCGGCCTTCTACCTGAGCATGGACGTGGCTGATCGTCCGGGCGTGCTGGCCGCCGTGGCCCATGTCTTCGGGACTCACGATGTGTCAATCCGGGCCATGGAGCAGGTCGGCCTGGCGGACGAAGCCCGGTTGATCTTCCTCACGCATGTGGCGCGTGAGGGCGACCTCTTGGCCACCATTGACGAATTGCGCATGCTCCAGGCGGTGGACCGGGTCAGTGGTGTCCTACGCGTCATTGGCGAAGAGGGAGACTGACCGTGGCACGGGGCTGGCGGGGAGTGATGGAGGAGTATCGGCCTTTCCTGCCCCTGACACCAGACTCGCCGGTGGTCACCCTGTGCGAAGGTGGGACACCTCTGTTGCCGGCGCCGCGCCTGTCCGAGCGGATGGGCGCACAGGTCTGGCTCAAGGTGGAAGGGGCCAACCCCACCGGGTCGTTCAAGGACCGGGGGATGACCATGGCCATCTCCAAGGCCGTGGAGGAGGGGGCCAAGGCGGTCGTCTGCGCCTCGACCGGCAACACCTCGGCCTCGGCCGCGGCCTACGCCGCCCGGGCCGGATTGACCTGCGCCGTTCTGATCCCCGACGGGCACATTGCCTTGGGCAAGTTGGCCCAGGCCCTCGTCCACGGTGCCCGGGTCCTGCAGGTCCGGGGTAACTTCGACGAGGCGTTGTCGATCGTTCGGGAACTGCCGGATCACGCGCCGATCACCGTCGTCAACTCGGTCAACCCCCACCGGATCGAAGGACAGAAGACCGGTGCCTTCGAGATTGTCGATGTGCTGGGGGACGCTCCCGATGTCCACTGCATCCCGGTTGGCAACGCCGGCAACATCACCGCCTATTGGCGCGGCTACCTGCAGTACAAGGAGGCCGGTCGCTCGACCAGGCTGCCCCGGATGCTCGGTTTCCAAGCGGCTGGGGCCGCGCCCATGGTGCTCGGCCACGTGGTCGAGAATCCCGAGACGATCGCCACCGCCATCCGCATCGGGAATCCGGCCAGCTGGTACTCGGCCGCGGCCGCCGCCAGTGAGTCGGGTGGCTCCATTACCGCTGTCACGGATGCCGAGATCCTGGCGGCCTACACCTTCTTGGCCCAGCAGGAGTCCGTGTTCTGCGAGGCGGCCTCGGCGGCCTCGGTGGCCGGGCTCATGAAGACCGGCGTGCCCGAGGGGTCAAAGGTGGTGTGCGTCCTGACGGGTCACGGTTTGAAGGATCCGGACCTGGCCATCAGCCAGATTTCCGTGCCGACGGTGATCGACCTCAATCTCAGGACCATTCTGGCCGAGCTTTCCCTGTGAATCAGCCCCCGCAAGGCCCATTCCCCAGGCACCGCCACCTGGGGATGTTGGCATTGGGTGTTCGCGACCGCTAATGTGTACTCATCCCCTCTGCGCGACGCAGCGCTCTCCGCGGGTACCAAAAATGGTCCCGGGGTGCTTTTGGCAGAGGTGATCGGGGGAGGGCATCCAGCACGGATCCCTTCGCCTCCCTATTTACCCTCGCCACGCGCGGATATCCCGAGCAGGCGTTAACCCTCTACGGAAGAGGAGCCCGATGACTGCGGAGCAGCAGCTCGAAAGATCGGTACTTGAAGGCAAAGAGCGAGAAGAGCTCAACGCCATCGCCCAGGCCATGTCGCTCAAGACGACGACCCGGACCAAAAAGGCCGACATCATCTCTCAAATACTCGACGCCACCGGCGTGACCACCAACGGCGACGCCGCCAGCGGCAATGGGGATAGCAATGGCACCAAGCCCGCTCGGCGCCCCCGGGTGAGCGCGACGGCCACGGCCGAAGGAGCCGAGACTGAGGCATCCGCCAGCGCCGAACCTCCCGCCGAGACCGCACCGCAGGAAGCGGCCCCGGTCGACACCGGCCCGGCCGTCTTCGTGGAGCCTCCTGATCTCGCCGACGGGAGCGAGAACAACGGGTCGGCACAGAACGGGCAGGGCGCGACGTCGGGCCAGCAGCAGACTCGAAATCGACCCGGATCGGGGCAAGGCCAGAACAACCGCAACAACCAGAACCAGAACAACCGCAACAACCAGAACAACCAGAACAACCAGAACAACCAGAACAACCAGTCGCAGGGTGACGGTGGCGATGTCGGCAACCGGCGCAGTCGCCGCCGGCGTGGCCGCGAGCGTGGACCCGGTGGTGAACTCCAAGGTGGCGGCGGACAGGAGCAACCGTACTCAGGCGAACTGGTCGACGTGAAGGGCTTGCTCGACCTGCGCGATGAGGGATACGGGTTTCTTCGCTGCGATGGGTACCTGCCGTCCCCGAAGGACGTCTACATCTCCATCAGTCAGGCCCGACGGTTTGCGCTGCGTCGCGGCGACTACGTCGAAGGTGCCTGCCGCCCGGCGTCCAACAATGAGAAGTACCCGGCGTTGCTCCGCATCGACTCGGTCTCGGGTCTGGACCCCGAAGAGGCTCGCAACCGTCCCCACTTCGAGGATCTCACCCCGCTGTTTCCCGATTCCCGGCTGCACCTGGAAATGCAGGACCACGGCGACAAGGACAACCTGACCGCTCGCATCGTCGACCTCCTCTCGCCCATCGGCAAGGGGCAGCGTGGCCTGATCGTCTCGCCGCCGAAGGCGGGCAAGACGACGGTCATGAAGCAGATTGCCCACTCCATTGAGGCCAACAACCCGGACGTCCACCTCATGGTCCTGCTGGTTGCCGAACGCCCCGAAGAAGCCACCGACATGCGACGCTCGGTACGGGGCGAGGTCATCGCGTCGACCTTTGACCGTCCGGCCGAGGAGCACACGCAGGTGTCCGAACTGACCCTGGAGCGGGCCAAGCGCCTGGTCGAGGTGGGTCGCGACGTCGTGATCATCCTGGACGGCATCACACGTCTGGCCCGGGCCTACAACCTGGCCGCACCGGCGACCGGCCGGATCATGTCCGGTGGTGTCGACTCGGGTGCGCTCTACCCACCCAAGAAGTTCTTCGGTGCGGCCCGAAACATTGAAGAGGGTGGCTCGCTCACCATTCTGGCTTCGGCTCTGGTCGAGACCGGATCAAAGATGGACGAGGTCATTTTCGAGGAGTTCAAGGGAACCGGCAACATGGAGCTCCGTCTCGACCGCCGTCTCTCCGAGCGTCGGCTCTACCCGGCCATCGACGTCAACGCCAGCTCGACCCGCCACGAGGAGTTGCTGTTCGATCGCGGGCAGCTGGCCCAGGTGTGGAAGTTGCGCCGGGTGCTCAATGCCCTGGCCAATGACGGCAAGGAAGCGGCCGGACTTGAATTGCTCATGGACAAGATCCGCACCACGAACAGCAACGACGAGTTCCTGGCTGAAATCGCCAAGGGACCCGCCACCTGAGGACGCCCCTGCCGGCGCCCCGGCCGGGAGCGACAGGCCAACCCATACAATGGACCACCGAAACGACGCAGGAGACACCATGAAGGCTGACATCCACCCCAACTACGTAGAGGCCACCGTACGTTGCTCGTGCGGCAACACCTACGTGACCCACTCCACCAAGGCCGATCTCCACGTCGAGCTGTGCAACGAGTGCCACCCGTTCTTCACGGGCAAGCAGAAGCTGGTCGACTCCGGTGGACGGGTGGAGCGCTTCCAGCGTCGGTACGGTGAGCGCAAGGGTAAGGCGAAGGCTGCGCCGACCACGACGCCGCAGGACTAACCACGCCGCGACGCCGCGGGGAGCCATCCCGCCCCGTGACCCCCGTCGCTCCTTAGCGTGTTCCCATGATCGACGACCGGATGGCCGCGCTCGAGGCGGAATTCGACACCCTTGAGGCCGACCTGGCCGACCCGGTCATCCTGGCTGATTCGGACCGGGTACGCGACCTCTCCCGACGCCACAAGGAGTTGGGCGAGATCGTGCGGGCCTGGCACGAGTTGAGCAACTCCCGCGCCGACCTGATCGTGGCCCGGGAGATGCTGACCGAAGCGTCGGGTGACGAGCGGGAAATGATGCGCCAAGAGATCGAGCAGGCCGAATCGTCGGTGGCCGAGTTGGAAGCACGCATTCAATCGCTCCTCCTGCCCAAGGACCCCAACGTCGGCCGCAACGTGATCATGGAGATCCGCGGTGCGGTGGGGGGAGATGAGGCGAATCTCTTCGCCCGCGTGCTCTTCGACATGTACCAGCGCTTCGCCGCCCTGGAGAAATGGAAGGTCGAGATTCTCTCCGTGGATGCATCCGACCGGGACGGCATCAACGAAGCGGTCTTCCTCGTCAAGGGGAAAGAGGCCTACAGCCGGCTCGAACACGAGGCCGGCACCCACCGCGTGCAGCGGGTCCCGGTGACCGAGGCCAAGGGCCGGATCCACACGTCGACGGCAACGGTCACCGTTCTCCCCGAGGCGGCGGAGGTGGAGATCGCCATCGATCCGAACGATCTCAAGGTCGACGTCTACCGCTCCACCGGCCCTGGAGGGCAGTCGGTCAACACGACGGACTCGGCCGTCCGCATCACCCACCTGCCCACCGGGACCGTCGTGGCCATGCAGGACGAGAAGAGCCAGATTCAGAACCGAGCCAAGGCCATGGTGGTCTTGCGGGCCCGCCTTCTCAAAGCCGAGCAGGACCGCCAAGCCGCTGAACTGTCGGCCCAGCGCCGAGGGCAGGTGGGTGCCGGAGGCCGGGTCGACAAGATCCGCACGTACAACTTCAAAGAGAACCGGGTCACCGACCACCGCATCAACCTCACGCTCTACAAGCTCGACCAGGTACTGGCCGGCGATTTGATCGAGTTGACGGACGCCCTCATGGCGGACAAGCGCGCCCGACAATTGGCGGGTGACGAACCCCTCGGGCCGTGACCCGGAGCGAGCTGGTCGCCGAGCTCACTGCCACCGTGGGTGCACGGCACGAGGCCCGTTTCATCGTCGAGGACGTGCTGGGAGTCGGCCCCTCCTCATCAGACGCGTCGCTGGGCCCGGCCGAGGTCGACCTCATTCGGGCGCTGGCGGCCCGTCGTGGCACGGGTGAGCCGTTGCAGTACGTGCTCGGCCACTGGGCCTTTCGCTCGCTCGATCTCTTGGTGGATCCCCGTGTGCTCATCCCACGACCCGAGACCGAACAGGTGGTGGAGGTCGCCCTGCGCGAGATCGCCCACCTCGGCGCCACCGATCCGGTGATGGTCGATGCCGGTACCGGGTCGGGCGCCATCGCGTTGTCCTTGGCCACCGAACTGGCGCGCTCGAACCCCGAAGGGCGCGTGTGGGCGGTTGACTGCAGCCCCGACGCCCTGGCCGTGGCCAGGTCCAACCTCGAACGAGTGCGCCGGGACGACGGCGGTCCGATGCTGCCCGTCACCATGGTGCAGGGCTCGTGGCTGACTGCCCTGCCCGCCGCCCTGGAGGGCAGGATCACCCTGGTGGTGTCCAACCCGCCCTACATCGAACCCGCGCAGTGGACGGGCCTCCAGGCCGAGGTGCGCCACGAGCCCGCCGGCGCCCTCCTGGCCAGCGACGGCACCGACGGCACGCCCGGACTCGGTGACGTGGAGGCCGTGTTGCGCCAGGCCTGGGGCTGGCTGTCGCGCCCGGGTGCCGTGGTCATCGAGATGGCACCCGATCAGGCCCCGCCGGCCGTCCGCATGGCTCGGTCCATCGGCTACCTCGATGTCGACGCCGTCCCCGACCTGGCCGGTCGTTCCCGGGTCCTCGTGGGCCGGGTCCGATGACCGGGCCGCCCCTCGTCCGGGCCGGCGCCGCCGCCCTGGGGGATGCCCTGGACGACGGGCACGTGATCGTTGTCCCCGGCGTCGGCGGGTACCAGTTGGCGGCTCGACACGGTGCTCCGGGCGTGACGGCCCTGCTGGCCCTGGCCGCCGCCGGAGGCCACGACGCGGTGCCCTTCATTGCCATTGGCCGGATCGCCCAGGCCGGCGACGTGACCTCGTACTGGTCCGAGGTCATCCGCCGGGTGGCCATCCGATTCTGGCCCGGACCGTTGGTCCTGATCGTGGGTGAAACGGATGGATCCGTGCGCATCACGATGCCCCCCCGGCGCGCCCTCAGGGCGCTCTGTCGCCGGAAGGGTCCCCTGGTCATGGCCGCCGCGCATGGTGCCGACGGGCGACCGCTGACCGATTCTGCACAGGTGCGGTCAGCATTCGATGCCACCGAGGTGGCCCTCGTGGTGGACGGGGGGACGTGCGAGGGTCCCGGGCCGAGCGTGCTCGATTGCCGGGTGACCCCACCGGCGGTGTTCGAGGTTGGTGCCTTGCCGCGAACCTATATCGAAGCCGCGCTGATCGTTGGAGGGCGCCGTCGGTGGAGGTCGAGATCGTGACCACATGAGGTCAGGGGGTGGAACGAGGTCGCAACCAGGCCACGACGCCACGCCACGGTGCCCTCAGTCGAGCGCGAGCAACCCACCCTCGGCCAACCAGCCCGTGCGCCCGATTCCCTCTTCGGCGCAGAGCGAACGCAACGTCTCGACGTCATCGACGTTGCCCCAGGCTCGGCTCTCGTCTTCCGTGCGGCAGGCCACGATGCCCCGTTCCGGATTGCCGTCGCGGTCGAAGGTGACGGTGTAGGTCTCGATCCGTACGGCGCCCGTCGCATCGGAGTCGACCCGGCACTGGGGCAGGGCATCCACCTCGTCTTGCACGCTGCGCCAGGCAAATCCCCCCGTGGGCGGGCGGCTGGCGTAGAGCCCCACCGAGTGCTTGGTGGCGTACCAGCCCAGGCCCGTGGCCATCCCGACCGTACCCAGCCCTGCGCCCTCGCCCGTGCCCGGATCGGCGCGCAGCGCCCCGACCACTTGGGCGATGCCGTGGGAGGTGTAGTTGTTGCCGGGGCCGCCCCCGAAGGTCAGCCCGCCGGTCAAGGTCAAGGGCCGGGCCGGGTCGTCGATCGGGAGCCCGAGTTCGTGCGCCGCCATCTGCACTGCGGCGGGGAAGCAGGAGTAGAGGTCGATCGGACCGACATCGTCGATCCCGACGCCGCCCATGTCGAGCACCGCCTGCCCGGCGAGGCGGATGGCGGGGGAGCGGTGGAGCTCGGGCCGGTGCGAGATGAACCAGTGATCATTGGCGTCGGCCCCCGAGAGGGGGAAGACCCAGCGGTCCTCGGCCACGCCGGCCGAGCGCGCCGCCTCGACCGAGCACACGATGTAGCCCGCCCCCTGGTCAACCTGCATGTTGGCCGTGGCCAGCTTGGGGTAGGGGAACGAGATCATGCGGTTGCCGGGCGACGGGGTGATGATCTCGTCGGCCGTTCGGGCGTGGCGGATCCAGGCGTTGGGATTGGCCGCGGCCACCTCGGAGAAGCGCGCCCAGAGTGCCCCGATGCGGGCCGCGTGTTCGGCCAGCGACCATCCGCGGGCACCCCGCAGGGCGTTCTCGAAGAGCGGGTAGGCGTGGATGGGCAGGATCACCCCGCGGGACATCTCGAGGTCGGTGGCCCCGGGCCGCTCGATCCCGAAGGCGGTGGGTGGGGGCGTTGTCTCGGAGGGCTGGCTGACCCAGTGGAGGGACGACTTGGCCGGGTTACGGCGGGACAGGGTGCGGGTGTACATGGCCTCGGCGCCCGTCACCAGGACCACGTCAAGATCGCCCCGGCCAATGGCCAGGCAGGCGTCGTGCATCATCGCCTGCGGGGTGTTCCCACCAATGGCCGACACCATCAATTGGCCCGGCTCGGTCCCGAGCCGGTCGGCCACCAGCTGGGCGGGATTGATGGAGCGCCACCCCAGTGGCACCACGACCCGGACACTCTGGGCCCGGCGGATCAGGGCGCCGCCGGCCCTCGCCCCGGCCCCCTCCGCCACGCCGTCACAATCCTCGGCGGCGGCCCGCAGGGCCCGAACCATCAGGTCGAGGGGCTCGGGCCGGTCGGCCGGCTCGCTCTGGGCATCGGGCCGCACCACCACCTGGCCCACGCCGACGACGACCGGTGTACGGGGGTTGAGGGCCATGGACGCGGAGCGTACCGGTTCACGCCCGAAGGAGGTCCGGGAGCGTCGGTAGACTTGGGCGCAATGCGCGTCGCCGTGGGTTCGGATCATGCCGGTTTCGCCCTCAAGCAGGTGCTCAAGGCCGAACTGACCGAGCGGGGCCATGAGGTCGATGACCTGGGCACGGCCAACGGCGAGGCATCGGTCGACTACCCCGACTACGGCGCGGCGGTCGGGCGGGCCGTGGTGTCGGGGCGGGCCGAGCTGGGCGTCTGCACCTGCGGCACCGGTATCGGTATCGCCATGGCGGCCAACAAGATCCCCGGCGTCCGCGCGGCCGTGATCCACGACACCATGACGGCCACGCTGGCCCGCGAGCACAACCATGCCAACGTCATCTGCCTGGGCGGCCGCGTGCTCGGCGGCGCCGTCGCCCTCGATGCGTTGGCCTCCTTCCTTTCCGCCACCGAGCAGCGTCGTCACGACGTGCGCATCGACAAGCTGGCTGACCTCGACCTCGGCCTCGAACCTGGCCTCGAACCTGTCCTCGACCCAGCCCTCGAACCTGGCCTCGACCTCGAAGGGATGCCATCCCCATGACCTCACTGGACGCCGCGCTGGCGGCCGATCCCGAAGTGGCCGGACTCATCCATCAGGAGGAGCACCGGCAGCAGAGCACACTGCAGCTCATCGCCTCGGAGAACTTCACGTCCCCGGCCGTGCTGGCCGCCTCGGGATCGGTGCTGACCAACAAGTACGCCGAGGGCTACCCCGGGAAGCGCTACTACGGCGGCAACCAGATCATTGACGAGGTCGAGGAACTGGCCCGCACCAGGGCCACCGCCCTGTTCGGGGCCGACCACGCCAACGTGCAGCCGCACGCCGGCGCCAATGCCAATCTCGCCGCCTACCAGGCGCTGATCCCGCATGGCGCCACCATCCTGGCCATGCGGCTCGATCACGGCGGGCACCTGACCCATGGCTCGCCCGCTTCCATCACCTCGAAGATCTGGCGCTTCGTGGCCTACGGCGTGACGCCGGCCAGCCCCGATCTCGACCGCCCGGGCGAGGTGATCGATTTCGACCAGGTGGCCGACCTGGCCAAGGCCGAGCAGCCCTCGCTCATCGTGGCCGGCTCGACCGCCTACGCCCGCATCATCGATCCCCAACCGTTCCGGGAGATCGCCGATTCGGTCGGCGCCCTCTTCATGTTCGATGCGGCTCATCCGGCCGGGCTCATCGCCGGCGGTGCTCATCCGAGCCCGGTCGGCGTGGCCGACGTGGTGACGCTGACCACCCACAAGACGCTGCGTGGCCCCCGGGGCGGCGCCATCCTGTGCGGGGCCGACCTGGCCAAGAAGATCGACAGCGCCGTCTTTCCGGGCCTGCAGGGTGGACCGCTCGAACACGTCATCGCGGCCAAGGCGGTGGCCTTCGCCGAGGCGGCCCGCCCCGAGTTCCGCACCTACGCCGCCCAGGTGGTGGCCAACGCCGCCACCCTCGGCCGGGCGCTCACGGCCGAGGGCTTCCGCCTGGTCTCGGGCGGCACGGACAACCACATGCTGCTGGTCGACCTGCGCCCCTTCGACGCCGAGCTCACCGGCAAGGTGGCCCAAGAAGTGCTCGACCGGGCCGGGATCACCTGCAACCGCAACACGATCCCCGACGACCCCCGCACGCCCTTCATCACCTCGGGCCTGCGCCTGGGCACGGCGGCTCAGACCACGGCCGGGATGGGTGGCCCGCAGATGGAGACCATCGCCCGGCTGATCGGCCGGACCCTGCGGGGCCGCGACGACGAGGCCGTCGTCACCGCCGTCCGGGCCGAGGTAGCCGCCCTCTGCGCCACCTTTCCCCCCTATCCCGACCTGCCGAGATAGGCGTCGGTGCCCAACTTCGGCTGGTACCTGCTCGTCCTGGTGGTGGCGGCCGGAGGGACCGCGGCCCTCACCACGCCGGCCCGGCGGATTTCCGTGCGGGTGGGTTACGTGGCCATGCCGGACGAGCGCAAGGTGCACACCAAGCCCATCCCCTACGGGGGCGGAGCGGCCATGTTCCTGGGCTTCTTGGTGGCCATGCTGGTCGCGATGACCGTGCCGTCGCTGCGGCCGATATTCCAGGACTCCTCCGAAGCGCTCGGGGTGGTCCTGGCTGCCGGCGCCATCTTCGCCGTTGGGCTCATCGACGACGTACGGGACATGTCGGCGCCGGCCAAAATGGCGGGCCAGGTCCTGGCGGCCAGCATCTTGTACTTCATGGGCGTGACCATGTACGAGTTCAAGTTGCCCCTGGCCGGGTTCGTGGTGCTGACCCCGGGCATCATCCCCCTGATCACCGCGGCGTGGGTCATCGCCCTGACCAACGCCATCAACTTCATCGACGGGCTCGACGGCCTGGCCGCCGGCGTGGTGGCCATCGGGAGCGGGGCCCTGGCCATCTACGGCGTGCGCCTCATGGGCCTCGGCGTGCTCCCGACGGACAACATCGGCCCCCTGGTGGCCGTGATCGCCTGCGGGATCTGCCTGGGCTTCCTTCCCTTCAACTTCAATCCGGCCCGGGTCTTCATGGGGGACGCCGGGGCCCTCCTCCTGGGCGTCCTCATGGCGGCCTCCACCATGGTGATCGGCGGCCGGGTGCCCACCGCGGTGCCCACCAGCGGCGTGACCTACTTCTTCTTCGCCCCGCTCCTCATTCCCTTCTTCATTCTGGGTGTGCCTTTGGTGGACATGGCGTTCGCCTTCGTCCGGCGCACGGCCCGCGGGATGAGCTTCCACACACCCGACAAGGAGCACATCCATCACCGCCTCCTCCGGTTGGGCCACGGCCCGCGCCGGACCGTCGTGATCCTGTGGGCCTGGACGGCCATTTTGTCCGGCTTCCTCTTGTTCCCCCTGTTCGTGCACCAGGTCAACGCCATCATCCCCCTGGGGGCGGCCGCCCTGGGCGTCGGTCTCTACACGCTCTTCCATCCCGGATTGCGCAAGGGCGTCGTCGATGAGGTTCCCGGCGGAGAGGCCGGGAACCTCAGTCCCTCCTCAGGTGACAGGGATGAGGTCGGTGAGGTGGTCAAACTCACCTAGGGGGCGTTTGGACGGGATCGGGACCGGGGTGCGATGATGGTGGCCGTGTTTTTCGTCCACCTCGCCTCGCCCGACGCCGCGATCGCGGCCCCTCGGGCGTTGGACTCTGGCTCGCCACGCACCGCGTAAAGGAGAGGAATTCGCGTGCGTGGACAAGTCGGCGTCGCTGTGCGCGCCCGGGTCGGTGACGGAATCAGAACCCCCGCCTCGGCCAACGGGGACGGACGAGCCCAAACCCCTCCCCGGAGCGGTGGCCTTTTTGAACATGGGACTGACCGCCGCCGTCTGCGTCGGGGCCGGGCTGCTGCTGGGGCTGTGGGCGGACAGCGCCTGGCACACCTCCCCGATCCTGCTCGTGGTGGGGCTCGTGCTGGGTCTTGCCGCCGCCGCGGCCAGCGTGGTCGCTCAGATTCGCAAGTACCTGTAGGAGCGGGACGATGAGCATGATGTCGGGCCTCTCCGATCTCGAAGGAACGGCCCTGGCCAAAGTGCTGCGGCGCACGGTGGTCTCCGCCATCATCGTCGGGATCGGCGCCATCATCATCGCCCTGCTGCTGTCGCAGCCCTGGGGCGCGCTGGGCATTTTCATCGGCCTCGGCCTGGCTATTCTCAACTTGCGCTTCCTCGATGCCGGCGTGGCCAAGGTGCAGACCAAGGGGGAGACCGATCGCAAGGTCCTGCGCCGCGCCATGGGCACCAAGAGCGTGACCCGGCTGGCCGTCATCACGGCCATCTGCATCGGGCTGCTGTTCCTCAACGGGCCGCTGGGTATCGGGAGCGTGATCGGGCTGGTCATCTTCCAAATTCTCTTCGTGGTCAACGTCGGCCGCGTGGTCATGTCATCGGGGCTGCAATGATCCTGACCGCCTCCAAGGAGATGATCCTGGCCAGCGGCAACATCACCATCGGCGACCACCACGGCGTGGTCAAGATCGCCGGCCTGACCGTCGATCTCGACGTGGTCTGGACCACGCTGATCGCCGCCGCCATCGTGTTGACCTTCGCCTTCCTCATGGTGCGCAAGGTCACCTCGGGCGTGCCTGGCAAGCTGCAGCTCTTCTGGGAGACCATGGTCGAGCAGGTGGGCGACCTGGCCGACTCGGCCATCGGGCCGCGAGGCCGGCCCTTCGTGGGCCTGGGCGTGGCCGTGTTCTTCTTCATCCTCATCTGCAACTGGCTGGCCTTCGTCCCGAGCGGCGACCCGGGCTTCTTGGCCCCGCCCACCGGCGATGTCAACCTGCCCCTGGCCCTGGCCCTGATCGTCTTCGTCCTGGTGCACGTCAACTCGGTGAAGGCCCGGGGCGTGAAGGGCTACTTCAAGCACTACGCCCAGCCCTACGCCGCGCTGGCCCCGATCAACATCATCGAGGAGATCACCAAGCCCATCACCATGACCTTCCGACTCTTCGGCAACATCTTCTCCGGCGTGCTGATGATCTCGGTGATCGTGACCCTGATTCCGCCCTACCTCTCGTGGATCGGCCTGGCCGTCTGGAAGCCCTTCGACGAGCTCTTCATCGGCGCCATCCAAGCCTTCATCTTCGGCCTGCTCACCATCATGTACCTCGGCATGGGCATGAGCACCGAGGAGCACTAGTTCGCATGACCCGCATCATCACCCGGTAGTTCTCACGAATCTCGACAAAGGAGAGACACATGGCAGCAGACACAATGGAAGGGGCGGTACGAGTTGCCGGCGCGCTCGTCGGTGGCGGTCTGGCCCTCGGCGGAGGTGCCATCGGCGCCGCCGTCGGTGACGGCCTGGCTGGTTCGCAGACCATCGCCGCCATCGCCCGGCAGCCCGAGATTGAGGCCAAGGCCCGTCAGTACTTCTTCTTGACGGTCGGTCTGGTGGAGGCCATGTACTTCATCAACCTCCTGTTCATGGTGGTCTTCGTCTACGTCTTCGCCGCCAAGAGCGTCAAGTAGGGAACCGCTGACGCGGGTGCCCGCCGCCCGGCGGCACCCGCCCAGTCGACCCGTTTTGTCCATCGTCACCAGGCCGGATACGAACCGGAGACCGTGAGCACTATGAACCCAGCAGGCATATTCCTCCTTCCCAACGGGACCTTCTTCATTGAGTTGGCCATCTCGATCATCCTGATCCTGATCATCATGAAGTACGTCATCCCGCCGCTCAACGCGGCCACGGCGAAGCGACAGGAGCAGATCCGATCCTCGCTGGAGGCGGCTGACCAGGCGCGGGCCGACGCCGCCGCGGCCGACGACGAGCGGCGCTCGGTGCTCGAAGAGGCCCGCGTCACCGCCCGCGAGATCGTGGCCCAGGCCAACCAGACGGCCGAGGCCGTACGCGTCGACGCGCAGACCCGAGCCCAGGCCGAGTTCGAGCGCATCGTCGGGGGGGCCGAGGTCGAGGTGGCCCGGGCGCGCCGGGGCGCAGTCGAGGAGGCGTCGAACCACTTGGGGGAGATCGCCATGGACGTGGTCGAACGGGTCATCGGGCGCCCCGTAAGTGCCGAGGCTCACCGCGACCTCATTGAGGAGGCGGTCACTGCCTTGCATGCCGATACGAGCGGCAGCACGGCCGCCGGCTCCGGGGCCCGCCAGTGAGGAACTTCACCATTGAGCTGATCGTCGCCCTTATCTTGCTCTACCTCGCCTGGACGAAATGGCCCGTCCCGCAGATCAAGGTGGCCATGGCGAATCAACAAGAGAAGATCAGGTCATCGCTCGACGCGGCGGACAAGGCGCGGTCCGAGGCCCTGGCCGCCGACGACGAGCGTCACGCCGCGCTCGGAGAGACGCGGCAGACGGCCCAGGAGATCGTGGCGCAGGCCAACCGGACCGCCGAGGCGGTGCGGGTCGGCGCGCAGGCCCGGGGTGAAGCGGAGTTCGAGCGCATCGTCGGCAGCGCCGAGACCGAGGTGGCACTGGCGCGCCAGCGCGCCGTCGAGGAAGCGGCCAATCGCATGAGCGAGATCGTCATGGACGTGGTCGAGCAGGTCATCGGGCGCGAGGTCGATGCCGAGGCCAACCGGGCCCTGATCGACGAGGCCGTGCGGGCCCTGCAGGCCGATACCTCGGGCGGCGCGGCCGCCGGAGCAGCCGTCAGCCAATGAACCCGGCGCTCCAGGGCTACACCGCGGCAGTCGTGGCCAGCGCCGGGACGGACGCGCTCGCGGGCCTGGCCGGCGACCTGGAGGACATCGATCGCTTCGTGCAGACCAACGATGCCATGCGGGGCCTGCTGACCGACACCACCTTGCGCGGTCCGGTGCGCCGGGCGGTCATGCTCGACCTGCTCGAGGGCAAGGTGTCCGAGCCGGCTCGTCGCCTGGCCGCCTTTGCCGGCGCCGCCGTGGGGGCCACCGACGTGCCGGCCGCCCTGAGTTGGCTGGCCAACCGGACCCGGCACCTGGCCGACGGCTTCGGCCAGGAGGAGATGCCTCTGGGCCTGCTGCAGTCCCGTCAGCGCATCGGCGGCTTCGCCACCGCGCTGCACGAGGACCACTCCACGGCCGACCTGGAGTCGATGGAGGACGAGCTGTTCCGCTTCGCCCGGATCGTGCAGTCCACGCCGGCGTTGCGCGGCGCCCTGGTCGACCGCGATCTCTCGGTCGAGGCCCGCCAGGCCCTGGCCACCCAACTCCTGGAGGGCAAGGTGCTGCCGGGCACCCTCGACCTGGTCCGCTACGTCGTGGCCGGCGGGCGGGCCCGCGACATCGTCGGGTCGCTCGACTGGCTGGTCGAGCAGACGGCCAAGGCCCGGGGCTGGCGCATCGCCCGGGTCCGGGCGGCCAGCACGGTGGAGGACGCCCAGCAGACTGAACTGGCCGAGTCACTGGGCGCCCTGGCCGGCGCGCCGGTGGAATTGCAGATGATCCTCGATCCGTCGCTGCTCAGCGGCGCCGTGATCCAGATCGGCGACCTGCAGGTGGACGCCTCGGCCCGAGGGAAGATCGACGCCCTGCGCGAGCACCTCATGCCGGGCGGTTGGGAAGACAGCAAGATCGGCGCCGGCGCGCGCCCGACGGGAACGACGACAGAGACAGAGGGAGCAGGCTGATGGCAGAGCTGACGATCGACGCCAGTGAGATAACCGATGCACTCCAGCGGCACGTGGCCGACTACGTGGCCACGGTCGGGACCGAGCAGATCGGCCGGATCGTGGAGGTGGGCGATGGGATCGCCCGCGTCTCCGGTTTGCCCGGTGCGGCCGTGAACGAGCTGTTGGAGTTCGAAGACGGGACCCTCGGCCTGGCCCTCAACCTCGACGAGGACACCATCGGCGCCGTGGTCCTGGGCGAGGTGGACCACCTCGAAGAGGAGCAGACGGTCAAGGCCACCGGCCGCATCCAGACGGTGCCGGTGGGCGATGGCCTGCTGGGCCGAGTGGTCAACGCGCTGGGCGAGCCCATCGACGGCAAGGGTCCCATCACCAGCGCCGAGTCGCGCCGCATGGAGGTCCAGGCCCCCGGGATCGTCGGGCGCCAGCCGGTGGCCGAGCCCCTGCAGACCGGGATCAAGGCCATCGACGCCATGACGCCGATCGGCCGGGGCCAGCGCGAGCTGATCATCGGCGACCGCAAGACCGGCAAGACCACGGTGGCCATCGACACCATCATCAACCAGGCCGGCCAGGGCGTGAAGTGCATCTACGTCGCCATCGGGCAGAAGAACTCCTCGGTGGCCCAGACGGTGGCCACCCTCGAAGAGCACCAGGCCCTCGACTACACGGTGGTCGTCGTCGCCTCCGCCGGCGACCCGGCCCCGTTCAAGTACCTGGCCCCCTACGCCGGGTGCGCCATGGGCCAGCACTGGATGGAGCACGGCGAGCACGCCCTCATCGTCTACGACGACCTGTCCAAGCAGGCCGAGGCCTACCGTTCGGTATCTCTCCTCCTGCGCCGTCCGCCGGGCCGCGAGGCCTACCCGGGCGACGTCTTCTACCTGCACTCCCGCCTGCTGGAGCGGGCGGCCAAGCTGTCCGACGCCGAAGGCGGCGGCTCGCTGACCGCGCTGCCGGTGATCGAGACCAAGGCCGGCGACATCTCGGCCTACATTCCGACCAATGTCATCTCCATCACCGACGGCCAGGTGTTCCTGGAGTCCGACCTCTTCAACTCGGGCATCCGTCCGGCCATCAACGTCGGCAACTCGGTGTCCCGGGTGGGCAGTGCAGCCCAAGTGAAGGCCATGAAGCAGGTGTCGGGCACGCTCAAGCTCGACCTGGCCCAGTTCCGTGAGCTCGAAGCGTTCGCCACCTTCGGCTCCGAGCTCGACAAGGTGTCCCAGTCCCAGCTCGACCGGGGCTACCGCCTGACCGAGCTCCTGAAGCAGCCGCAGAACGCGCCGGTGCCGGTGGAAGAACAGGTGCTGGTGATCTACGCCGGCACCAAGGGCTGGGCCGACACGGTCCCGGTGCCCGAGGTGCAGCGATTCGCCACCGAGCTGATCGAGTACTTCAAGGGCAACCACGCCGCCGTGCTCGAGGCGATCCGGACCAAGGGTGCGCTGCCCGACGGTGACGAGCTCGACCGGGGACTCACCTCGTTCCTGGAGGGATTCGATACGGGGAAGGTCGACTGATCGATGGCCGGAGGCCAAGAGCGTGTGCTGCGGCGGCGTATCCGCAGCGTGCAGTCAACCAGGAAGATCACCAAGGCGATGGAGCTCATCGCCGCCTCGCGGATCGTGCGCGCCCAGAACCGCATTGCGGCCAACCGCCCCTACCGGCTGGGCATGGAGAAGATCCTGCGCCTCACCGCGGCGGCGGACCCGGCCGCGGCCAAGCGGCTGCTGGGCACGCCCGAGTCCCCGCAGACGGTGGGCATCCTGGCCATCGTGGGCGATCGCGGCCTGGCCGGCTCCTACAACTCGGGCGTGTTCCGGGCCACCGAGCGCCTGGTCAATGAGCACGTGCGCAACGGGGCCGCGGTCACGTTGTGGACGGTGGGCAAGAAGGCCCCGTCCTATTTCCGCTACCGGGGCATCCCGGTCGAGCGGTCGTTCCCCGGCATCGCCGACCGGCCCGAGTTCGTCGACGCCAGGGCCATCGCCGCCACGGTGACCGGCCCCTTCGTGGCCGGCGAGATGGAGTTGGTGCAGCTGGTCTCCACCCGGTTCATCTCGGCCGGCACGCAGAAGGTGGAGATGCAGCAGATGCTGCCGCTCCCCCTGTCCGACGAGGACGAGGTGGCGGCGGACGCCGACCACCAGCCGCCGTCGAACCTGGTCGGCTACACCGAGTTCGAGCCCGAGCCCGCGAAGCTGCTGGTCTCGCTGGCGCCACGCGCCGCCGAGTCAGAGATCTTCGCTGCCCTGCTCGAAGGGGCGGCCTCGTTCTTCACCGCCCAGCAGCGGGCCATGGCGGCGGCCACCGACAACGCCGACGAACTTGTCCGGACCCTGACCCGGGTCATGAACCGCGCCCGTCAGGACGCCATTACTACTGAGATCATGGAAATCGTTGGCGGCGCCGAGGCGCTCCGCCAGACCAAGGGAGCTTGACCACTATGACGACTGCTACTGCCCAAGACACCGCTCCGGCCGGTTCACTCGAGGACGGCCGTGTCGTGGCCATCGCCGGGCCGGTCATCGACGTGGAGTTCCCCCCCCACGCCCTGCCCGAGATCAACCACGCCGTCGAGTTCAGCATCGAGCTGGACGGCTCGACCTTCGTAGTGGCGGCCGAGGTGGCCCAGCAGATCGGTGACGGCCGGGTGCGCTGCATCTGCATGCAACAGACCGACGGCCTGGTGCGCGGGGCGCCGGTCCGCAACCTCGGCCGGGGCATCACCGTGCCGGTGGGCAACGCCGTCCTCGGCCACGTGTTCAACGTCCTGGGCCAACCGCTCGACACCGACTCGATCGAAGGGATCGACGACTACTGGGAGATCCACCGCAGCGCGCCGGCGTTCGACCAGCTGGAGCCGCGGGCCCAGATGTTCGAGACCGGGATCAAGGTGGTCGACCTGCTGGAGCCCTACGTGCAGGGCGGGAAGATCGGCCTCTTCGGCGGGGCCGGCGTGGGCAAGACCGTCATCATCCAGGAGATGATCCACCGGGTGGCGCAGCAGCACGGTGGGGTGTCCGTCTTTGCCGGCGTAGGGGAGCGGACCCGTGAAGGCACCGACATGTGGCTCGAAATGCAGGAGTCGGGTGTCATCGACAAGGCCGCCCTGGTCTACGGCCAGATGGACGAGCCGCCCGGCGTTCGCCTGCGCGTCGCCCTGGCCGCCCTGACCATGGCCGAGTACTTCCGCGACGTGCAGAACCAGGACGTGCTGCTCTTCGTGGACAACATCTTCCGCTTCGTCCAGGCCGGTTCGGAGGTGTCCACCCTGCTGGGCCGCATGCCGTCGGCTGTGGGCTACCAGCCCACCCTGGCCGACGAGATGGGCGAGCTCCAGGAGCGGATCACCTCGACCAAGGGCAAGTCGATCACGTCGCTCCAAGCGGTCTACGTCCCGGCCGACGACTACACCGACCCGGCTCCGTTCACCACCTTCACCCACCTGGACGCCACCACCGAGCTCTCCCGGCAGATCGCCGCCCTCGGCATCTACCCGGCGGTGGACCCGCTGGCGTCGACCTCGAACATTCTCGCTCCCGAGATCGTGGGCGAGCGCCACTACGCCGTGGCCCGGCGGGTGCAAGAGGTGCTGCAGCGCTACAAGGAGCTGCAGGACATCATCGCCATTCTGGGCATGGACGAGCTCTCCGAGGAGGACCGGGTCACGGTCACCCGGGCCCGCAAGATCCAGCGCTACTTGTCACAGCCCTTCTTCGTGGCCGAGGTGTTCACCGGCGTGCCGGGGATCTTCGTGCCCATCGACGAGACGGTCGAGTCTTTCGAAGCGCTGGTCAACGGTGATCTCGACAACATTCCCGAGCAGGCGTTCCTCAACGTCGGCGGGGTGGAGTCGGTGCTGGCCAAGGCCAAGACGCTCCAAGACGAGGCGGGCTAGTGGCCGACGGCGTCTTCGGCGTGGAGGTCGTCACGCCCGAGCAGTCGCTGGTGGCCGGCGGCGCCACCGCCATCGTGCTGGCCACCTCCGAGGGCTCGCTTACCGTGCTCGACGGGCACACGCCCCTGGTAGGCGACGTGGTGCCGTGTCTGGTCACGGTGGAACAAGCCGACGGCACGAGCCAGCGCCTGGCGGTCCACGGCGGGTTTGTCCAGGTCGACACCAGCCCCGGCGCGGCCGAAGGCCTGGCCGAGGGGGACGGGCCGTTGCCCGGCCTCTCGACCAAGGTCACGGTGCTGGCCGGCATCGCCGAACTGGCCACCGAGATCGACGTGCCCCGGGCCGAACAGGCCAAGGAGGCCGCAACCGCCCGGGTGGCGGAACTGAGCTCCGGGCGGGGCGGATCCTCCGACACTCCCGAGGGTGCACCCGCACCCGACGCCGCGTTGGCCGACGCCGAAACAGCGCTTGGCCGGGCCGAGTTGCGACTCAGCGTGGCCTCGGGCTCCCTCGACTGAACCTGGGCAGGACCGGGCCGGAGTACCCCAGGGCCCCTACCCCGAAGGGCGAGCTCGGGATCATCGACACGCCCGCCGCGGCGGTGACCGCGCACGCGGAATACCATTCTGAACTATGCAGACGGTCTACGAGGCCATCGGTCGTGACGACAAAATCTTGGGCTTGGCCAGAGCATGGCACGCCAGAGTGATGGCCGACGAAGTAGTGAGCCACGCCTTCAGCCACGGATTCCATCCAGAGCACACCGAGCGACTCGCTGCCTATTGGGCGGAGGCGCTCGGCGGTCCCACACGGTATTCGAATCTGTCCGGGAATGAGAGCACCGTCGTCCGGATGCACAGCGGCCACGGGCCGCACGAGGAAATGGACCGACGGGCGATCGCCTGCTTCGATCAGGCCCTTGTGGACGTAGGACTCGCTGACGATGATTCGCTCAGACGGGTCCTGCACAACTACTTCGAGTGGGCAACCACGACCACAATGTCCCGCTACCACCGATCCGAAGAGGACGTGCCGGATGGACTCAGTATCCCGCACTGGTCGTGGGACGGACTCGTTCCTGGAACCGGTCCTGACGAGATCTGATCTGGTCTCTCATGTAAGGCGAGTCGTCCCACGCCCCGGCGAACCGGGGCCGTGGATCATGTGAGATTGAGTGGCAATGCCGAGGGCCGACCCAGGTCGACCACTGCGGGACAGCAGTCACCCGTGGCGCACGTCCGGCCCGCGCCGGTCCGGGTCACTCGGCGTCGTACTCGTCGTGGCGGCGCCACCAGAAGCCGTTCTCGTTGCGACCGAGTGGGGCGCGGTCGAGCCACTGGTACATGCCCCACAGGC
Organism: uncultured Acidimicrobiaceae bacterium; assembly: GCA_963821755.1. Taxonomy (GTDB): domain Bacteria; phylum Actinomycetota; class Acidimicrobiia; order Acidimicrobiales; family RAAP-2; genus Bog-473. The sequence goes on along the minus strand of CAWGEX010000002.1, from coordinate 856,661 downwards.
CGTCCAGGCCACGCGCGTACGCCGAGTAGGTGTGGTACACGACGCCATCTTCGAGCGCGAATGCGCTGACACCAGGCCCTTCTCCCCTGTAGGTCTGCCAGTCCGTTCCCACCTTGCTCAATGCGAACTCGTCGAGCCCGGCGCTGTCCTCGCCGGCCGCCGGCCGAAAGTCCGAATTGCGGAAGTTGTATTCGACGGCTCCCGATCCCCATTGCTCCTTGGTGATCGCCGCCTGGAAGTCGTAGTTGAAGTCGCTGTCGAACGACGACGCCCAGGGGAAGCTCCACCCCATCCGCCGCTTGTACGCCTGCAGTTTCGCCAGAGGAGCCCGCGACACCGCGCCGAGCGTGACGTCGTGACTCGCCAGGTGGGCGACGGAACCGTCGAAGCCGTCCGCGATCGCCGAGCAGGACGGACACCCTGCCGTGTAGTCGGGCCCGAACATGAAGTGATAGATGAGGAGCTGCGAGCGTCCCCGGAAGAGATCGGCCAGGGAGGCTGGGCCCTCGTCGGTGTCGAAGCGGTACTCCTTGTCGATTCGAACCCAGGGCAGCTCCTGGCGCTGCCGGGCGAGTTCGTCGCTTCGCCGGGTCAGCGCCTTTTCGGCCTCGAGCAATTCCAGCCGGGCTGCGAGCCACTCTTCGTGGGTTGCGGTCTTGTGGTCGGTCATTGTTTCTCTCCTTTTCGTCGTGGCATGTGTGTTGTGACAACGATCTGGCGTGGTCGGCGCCACTGATGGCGCCTCACATCGGTGGCAAGAGTCCGGGAACCGACGACGGCGCGATGACGATCAAGATGCCAAGTCCGACGATCGCCAGCCCCAACGGCACATCGATGGCGGCCCTCGGGGGCAGGAGCTTCTGGGCGAGGGCGACGACGGCGATCACCACCATCCAGGTCACGCTCATGATGCTCAGCGCCACCAGCATCACCATCAGTCCGATGCTCGAACCGACGCAGCAGAGCCCGAACTCGATTCCAGAGCCGACGCTTTGGCGACAACGCTGGCGGAAGTGCTGCTTGAGCGGCGTGAACTCGTAGACACCGGCGGCGATCGCCACCGCGCCCGCCACGGACGACCCGTGCGGGCGGTCCAAGGCGTACACGGCGAGGCCCACGAGTGTCCAGACCCCAAGGTAGGACGCGACGAACAGCGGCACGGCGCGCACACGACCGCTGGCATGAGTGCGTCGCAGAACCGCCGGAGCGGCGCCGGGCAGCATCATCGCCGCCATCATCCAGACCCAGAGGGCGACAAAGAACGCGAACGAACCGAGCCGGGTTTCCACGCCCATGTCCATCCCGTTCATCTGCGAGGCCGCGACGACCCAGGATGCGGCGGCGAGTCCGAGCGTCGCCGTCAGCGCGGCCGCCGTCGCGGCTGACTTGGCGCTCGTCAGTCCGGCGGAGCGGAAAGTCGGGGTCGCGAACGGGCGTCCGAGTGACGTGGCCGCACCGTTGTGCCAGCTCTCCGCCATGGACTCTGGCCCGGAAGCTGGGACTGACATTCGTCTTCTCCTTCTCGTCAGTCTTGGGCCGGGGCGACGTCGGGACCGGGGTCGTCCCCACCGACGACAGCTGACAGGCGTTCGAGATAGTGGCCCCAGCCGCTGGCGTGGTCGGACACCGCGTCGTCGGGCAGCCCGCTGTGCACGAGGCGGACAAGCGTCTTGTCGCCATCGGGGATCAAAGTGATCTCGACCTGCGTGGAGCGGGCCGGGATCGGATGGCCCGGCTCGTCCCACCCGAACGTGAAGACGACTCGCTCGTCCGGAACGACCTCGACGAACTCGCCCGCCGAAGGGTGCCGACCTTGGACCAGGACCCGATGGGCACCCCCGACCCGGGCGTCCAGCTCCGCCTCGGTGCCCATCCAGCGGACGTGCTGCTCGGGATCGACCAGGAACGGGAAGATGGTCGCCGGGCTGGCGACGATCAGGACCTCTCGGGTCAACTCAGCCATGTGTGGTTCCTTTCTCTTGTTGGACTCTTGTTGGTGTCTCTTGCGAGCTCTCTTGGGTGTCTTGCGCCTCGAACGACGTCTGTTCGGTGGCTTCGGCCAGGTCCCGCAGGCGTTGGAGGCTCTCGGTCCAGTAGCCGTCGAGGAAAGTACGGAGCCTGGCCATCTCGGCGTGGTTGGTCCGGTAGAGCCGCCGGGTCCCGTCGCGCCTCTCGAGGATCAGTTCCGCCCCCCGAAGCACTCCGAGGTGTTGGGACACCGCGGACCGGGTGATGTCCTCGAATCTGGCGGCGATGTGGGATGCGGACATCTCCACGGACCAGACCATCCGGAGGATCTCCCGGCGCCGGGGCTCGGCCAAGGCTCTGAAGGCGATGTCCACGGGCCTAAGTGTAAGTGATTGCTTTCGTAAGTGTCAACTGTCATTCAGTTCGGGTGGGGCAACACTCCGCCATCGTGGGGACGGACCGCATCGTCCCGGTGGCTGACCAATGGTGTCCTCGGTCGCTCTTCTGCCGAAGGGGACCGCCACTCTCGGGCGTCACATGGTGAAGCGTTGCCAGTAGCCCGAAGGCTCAGGGATCGGGAGGGCGAGCCCATTCCATCACGCCGCAACCGCGCCAGCGCGTCCGTCGAACGAGACCCGGTCTCTTCAATGCTCGGCTTGTCCGGCGCGGCCCGGCGCGTGGCGACTCGGGCTCAGGCGGCCTCGGAATCAGTCGGCCTCGGAATCAGTCGAAGGAAACCGAGCTGAATTCGGACAGCTTGGCCAGGGCGTGGCTGGCATCGATCTTGCGCAGGGTGCCGGACTTCGAACGCATGACCAGCGACTGGGTCGTGGCGCCGAACTCGTGGTACTGCACGCCGCGGAGGAGCTCGCCGTCGGTGATCCCGGTGGCGGCGAAGAAGCAGTTGTTGCCCTGGACCAGGTCGTCGGTCATCAAGACGGCCTCGAGGTCGTAGCCGGCGTCGATGGCGGCGGTTCGCTCATCGTCGTCGCGCGGCATAGAGCCGTCCCTGGATCTCCCCACCCATGCACTTGAGGGCGGCCGCAGCCAGGACACCTTCGGGAGTGCCGCCGATACCGAAGAGGATGTCGGTGCCGGCGCCCGGCCACCCGGTGGCGATGGCGCCGGCCACGTCCCCGTCGGTGATGAGCCGGATGCGGGCTCCGGTGGCCCGCACCTCCGAGATGAGCGCGTCGTGCCGAGGCCGATCGAGGATCACGGCGGTCAGGTCCCGCACCGGACGACCGAGTGCGTCGGCGAGCGAGTGGAGGTTTTCGCTGGGCGTGCGGCGGATGTCGCACGCTCCCTTGGCCCGGGGTCCGACGGCGAGCTTCTCCATGTAGACGCAGGGGCCAGGGTCGAACATCGTTCCCCGCTCGGAGACGGCGATGACGGCCAGGGCGCCGCCGCGGCCAAGTGCGGTCGGGGTGGTGCCGTCAATGGGATCGACGGCGATGTCGGTCATCGGGGGTGTGCCGTCCCCGATCTTCTCGCCATTGAACAGCATGGGGGCGTTGTCCTTCTCGCCTTCGCCGATGACGACGATCCCGTCCATTTGGACCGAGGACAGCACGATCCGCATGGCCTCGACGGCCGCCCCGTCGGCGCCCAGCTTGTCGCCCCGACCCATCCAACGGCTGGCCGCCATGGCTGCCGCCTCGGTGGTCCGTACCAGCTCCATGGCCAAGTTACGGTCGGGGGCCTGGGGGAGGGTCGCCACGGTACGACCCTAGTTGGTCGTCCGGCGCCAAAGCCCCGGCCGACCCCCCGCCAGCGGCGATACTTGGGGCCGTGGAAAGAATCATGGTCCAGCCCAACGGCCCCCTGCACGGGACCGTTCGCGCCGGAGGAGCCAAGAACTCGGCCCTCAAGTTGATGGTGGCCTGCCTGCTGGCCGAGGGGCGCTCCGTCCTCAGCAACGTGCCCGATATCACTGACGTGGAATCCATGGCGGCCGTCCTGCGGTCCGTCGGGGCCCGGGTCGATCGTCTGGAGAACGGGGATCTGGCCGTCACATCTCCCGCCGCCGCCGACCTTCAGCCGGTGGCCCCCTACGAGCTGATCGAGCGGATGCGGGCATCTGTGGTCGTGCTCGGTGTCCTGCTGGCCCGCTGTGGGTGGGTGCACATGCCGTTGCCCGGCGGCGACGATTTCGGGGAGCGTCCCATCGACTTCCATGTCAACGGGCTGGCGGCCATGGGGGTGCACTTCGAGTCGTCGGGCAGTGAGGTCCGGGGCCGGGTGGAGGAGGGGCGCCTGATCGGCACCCGGGTCGTGTTGGAGTACCCCAGCCACACGGCCACCGACAACCTGCTCATGGCGGCCGTGCTGGCCAAGGGGACCACGGTGATCGAGAACGCGGCGAAAGAACCAGAGGTCACCGACCTGGCCGACATGTTGTGCACCATGGGGGCGGTCGTGCGCGGGGCCGGCACGTCGCGCCTGGAGATCGAGGGCGTGGAGGAACTGCATCCGGCCCGCCACACCGTGGTGCCCGACCGGGTGGTGGCGGCCACGTTCGTGGCGGCGGTCGGGATCGCCGGCGGCGAGGTGACCATCGAGGACGCTCGGCCCGAGCACATGGAGATGTTGCTGCGCAAGGTCACCGAAATGGGCGTCATGACCGACATGGGCCCGCAGGGGCTGCTGGTCAGCGCCAACAAGAGACTGGGCTCGGCCGACATTGCCACACTGCCCTATCCGGGAGTGGCCACCGACTACAGCCCGCTGCTCGTGGCCATGCTCACCGTCGCCGACGGCGTCGGCATCCTCACCGAGAACCTCTTCTCGGGACGGTTCCGCTATGTCGAGGAGCTGCGCCGTATGGGGGCCGACATCCGGACCGAAGGGCACCACGCCGTGGTCAGGGGGATGGACCGCCTTTTCGGTGCGCCGGTGCGGGCACCCGACCTCCGGGCGGGCGTGGCCCTCGTCCTGGTCGGCTTGGTGGCCGAAGGGGAGACCCTGGTGACCGGGGCGCGTCACATCGACCGGGGCTACGAGGATCTGGTCGGCACCCTGACGTCGCTCGGAGCCAAGGTGACGAGCCTATGAACCGCCCGCCTTCGGATCCGGCGGCGCTGTTGGCCCTGGCCCAGGACAACGACAGGGTCGCGCTGGCTCGGCTGATCTCGCTGGTCGAGCGGGGGGGTGAGCCCGGTCTCGCCGTGGCCCGCCTGGCCTACCGCTCCGCCGTGCCCTACACGGTCGGCCTGACGGGCGCCCCCGGTTCGGGCAAGTCGACCCTGACCGATCGGCTCATCACGGTGGCGCGTACCGGCTGGGGAGGGCCGTCACCCGAGGCGCTGGATCAGGTGGGAGTGCTGGCCATTGACCCGACGTCTCCGTTCAGCGGCGGGGCCATTCTGGGCGACCGGGTGCGCATGCAGCAGCACGTGCTGGACCCCTCCGTGTTCATTCGCTCCATGGCGACGCGCGGGCATCTTGGTGGTCTGGCCCTGGCCGTTCCCGACGCCATTCGTGTCCTCGGTGCGGCCGGCCTGCCGGTGGTCATCATCGAGACGGTGGGCGTCGGGCAGATGGAGGTCGAGGTGGCCTCGGCCGCCGACACCACGGTCGTGGTGGTGACGCCCGGGTGGGGTGACTCCATGCAGGCCAACAAGGCCGGGCTCCTGGAGATTGCCGACCTCTTCGTCATCAACAAGGCCGATCGTCCGGGCGCTCGAGAAGCGCGGCGGGACCTCGAACAGATGCTCGATCTCTCCACGCTGGGCGCCTGGCGCCCCCCGGTGGTCGACACCATTGCCGCGACCGGCGAGGGCGTGGCGGAATTGTGGAGCGAGATCGCCCGGCACCGGGCCCACCTCCTCGACAACGGCCTGCTGGAGGCGCGCCGGACCGAGCGGGTGGCCCACGAGTTGCGGCGGGTAATGGTGGCCCGCAGCCGGGCTCGGATTGAGGAAGTGGCTGCCGGGGAAGAATTCTCCCGTGCCGTCAAAGCCGTGGCCGCGGGGGAACTTGACCCCTACGAGGCCGCTGACCGGCTCGGGCCTGGTTGAGAGCCTGGCCCGCACGTCAGGTACGGTGCCCCTGATGAACGACACTTTCGTGACGTTGGAGCGACGGAGTGATGGCGTGGCCGTGATCCGCCTTGACCGGCCCAAGGCCAACGCCCTCTCGGGTGCCGTGCTGGGGCAGGTCTTCGCCGTGGCCCAGGAGTTGACGGCCGACCCGCCGGGTGCGGTCGTCCTGTGGGGCGGGCGCCGGATCTTCGCGGCCGGGGCCGACATCGTCGAGTTGGAAGGGACCGGGGCCGACTCGGTCGGGGCCAGCTTCACCAGCGCGCTCGGTGCCCTGGCCACGGTGCCCCGGGCGACGATCGCCGCCATCAACGGCTACGCCCTGGGCGGAGGGTTGGAGCTGGCCCTGGCCTGCGATCTGCGGGTCTGCGCCGAAGACTCCAAGCTCGGCCTGCCCGAGGTGCTCCTCGGGGTGATCCCCGGTGGCGGCGGCACCCAACGGCTGCCCCGGTTGATCGGTTCGTCGCGGGCCAAGGAGATCATCTTCTCCGGGCGTCAGGTGCGGGCCCCCGAGGCGCTGGCCATCGGCCTGGTCAATCGGGTGGTGGCGCCCGACGACGTGCTGGACGAGGCCGTCGCGTGGGCCGGCGACCTGGCTCGGGGCGCCATCGTGGCCCACGGGCTGGCCAAGGCGGCGGTCGATCGGGGGCTCGAAGGGTCGCTGGCCGAGGGTCTGGGCCTCGAGCAAGAGGCGTTCGCCGCGGTGGCCCGGACCGAGGACGCGGCCCGCGGCCTCGCCTCCTTCGCCGAGCAGGGGCCGGGCCGGGCCACCTTCGTCGGCCGATGAGCTGGATGAGGCGATGGGTCAATGATTCGGTGAGTCGGTGACACAGTGAGCTCGCCCCCTATTCCCGTGAGCGCCGGCGAGGGGCCGTTCGACCCGTCGGCACGCTGGTTCCAGCACGCCGTCTTCTACGAGGTCCTGATCCGCGGCTTCTACGACGCCAACAACGACGGCAGCGGTGACCTCAAGGGCCTGCGCGACAAGCTCGACTACATCGAGTGGCTGGGCATCGACTGCATCTGGATGCTGCCCTTCTACCCCTCGCCGCTGCGGGACGGCGGCTACGACATCAGCGACTTCTTCAACGTGCATCCCGACTACGGGAGCATCGGCGACCTGGTGGCGTTCCTGGAGGACGCGCACAGCCGCGGCATCCGGGTCGTCGCCGACCTGGTCATGAACCACACCAGCGACCAGCACCCCTGGTTCATCGAGTCGCGTTCGAGCCGGGACAACGCCAAGGCCGACTGGTACGTCTGGAACGAAGACGACCAGCGCTGGCCCGACGCCCGGGTGGTCTTCACCGACGTGGAGCGGTCCAACTGGACCTGGGACGACACCCGCCAGCAGTACTACTGGCATCGCTTCTACCACCATCAGCCCGATCTCAACTACGACAATCCCGAAGTGGCCGACACCATGATCGACCTGGTGCGCTTCTGGCTGGATCTTGGCTTCGACGGTTTCCGGCTCGATGCCGTGCCGTATCTCTACCAACGCGACGGCACCTCGGGGGAACACCTGCCCGAGACGCACGCCTTCATCCGGCGCATCCGCAAGCAACTCGAAGCGGACTACCCCGGGCGGATTCTGCTGGCCGAAGCCAACGGCTGGCCCAGCGACGTGGCGGACTACTTCGGCGACGGTGACGAGTGCCACCTGTGTTTCCACTTCCCCCTCATGCCCCGGCTGTTCATGGCCGTGCGGCGGGAACAGCGCTATCCCATCACCGAGATCCTGGCTCAGACGCCGGTCATCAACGAGTCGTGCCAGTGGGCCATCTTCTTGCGCAACCACGACGAGCTCACCCTCGAACAGGTCAGTGACGAGGATCGCGACTACCTCATCGCCGAGTACGCCAAGGACCCCCGCATGAAGCGGCACATGGGGATCGGACGGCGGCTGGCCCCCCTGATCGACAACGACCGGCGGACGGCCGAGCTCCTCTACGCGCTGCTGCTCTCCCTGCCGGGCAGCCCGGTCATCTACTACGGCGACGAGATGCTGATGGGGGACAACATCTATCTCGGTGACCGCGATTCGGTGCGGACGCCCATGCAATGGTCGCCCGACCGCAACGGTGGCTTCTCCCAGGCGGATTTCGCCCAGCTCTACCTGCCGCCGCTCATGGACCCGGTCTACGGGTTCAGTGCGGTGAACGTCGAGGCCCAGCTGCGCAACCAGGGCTCGTTCCTGCACTGGCTGCGGCGCATGCTGACCGAGCGCCGCGCCCTGCCGGTGATGGGGGTGGGCGAGATGGAGATCCTGCCCTGCGCCAACCCCTCCGTGCTGGCCTATATGCGCTCGGGCGAGGTGTCCGACATCATGACCACGGTGCCCAGTGCCACGTCGGGGGCGACCTCGGGGGTCGACGCCGTCCTCGATGTCCGGGATTGGGGCCGCACGCTGGTGACGGCGCGCACGGTGCCCGCCGGCAACGAGGGGGCCGACGACGAGGCGGTCCGCCGCTTCCAGGCCGTCCTGTGCGTGCACAATCTCAGCCGGTTCGCCCAGCCGGCCGAGCTCGCTCTGGCCAAGTGGGCCGGGTCCACCCCCTATGAGGTTCTGGGACGGGTGCCCTTCCCGTCCGTCACCGAGGAGCCGTACGCCATCACCCTGCCGCCCTACGGCTTCCTGTGGTTCGACCTGGTGCGTGAGGAGGGGCCGGTGGCGCCATGAACGCCGAGCAGGAACAGGCCGTGCACCGCTTGGTCGAGGCGTGGCTCGAAGAGCGCAAGCCGGTCGATGCCCCCGCCGCGGTCCCAGCGGGGATCACGCTGCGCCGGGTGGAGGTGCTGCGGGCCGGGCGCCCCGGGTTGCTCGACGTAGTGGCCGAGGTCGGCGGTCGCCTGGCCCATATGATCGCCGGCCTGCGCCGGGTGGGTGACGAGCCGCGCTTCTTGCGCCCCGGGGACGAGGCGGCGTTGGGGCTCTTCGAAGACGACGACGGGCTGGCCGTGTGCATCGATGCCCTCCGCGACGCCGAGCTGGGCCCGATGGTGCTCGCCACCGTCAGGGGCGTGGACCCGAGGCCGGGCACGGTGGCGTACCTGCGCGACGACGAGAAGGTCACCGTCCTCGACTGCGGCGATCGCGGTGATCTCACCGTCTACCCATGGCTCCGGGACGGTCCCCGGGCGGCCGTCGACCTGTTGGTTGCCCTCGACGCGGCGGGCTTCAACCACGTGGCGGCGCCGCTGGTCCGCTGGACCTGGGAGGGCCGTGATCTGGGTGTGGTGCAAGAGCCGATGCAGGGCCGCTCGGGCGGCTGGGCCCTGGCGCTGACGTCATTGCGCGATCTCTTTGCGGCCGGCGGCCGCCCCGAGGCGGCCGGGGGTGACTTCGGTCCCGAGGCGCATGCCCTGGGCACCATGACCGCCCGCATGCACCTGGCCCTCGACCGTGCATTCGAGCGGCGGCCCGGCTCGGTGACCGACTGGGTCGACACCGCCGAGGCATCAATCGGACAGGCCGACCCGGCCTTGCTCGAGGCCCCCGGGGTGGCCGATCTGACCAAGGGCCTGCGCGTGGCCGACCTGCGCCTGCCGGCCATCCGCACCCACGGGGACTTTCACCTGGGACGCATGGCCCGGACCGATCAGGGCTGGATCGTCAGCGACTGCGGTCCCGGCGGCGTGCTGCCGGGGACCAGCGAGCCGACCTGGCGCTCGCCGCTGGGCGACGTGGCCGACCTGTTGTGGTCGTTGCACCAGGCCAGCACCATGGCCGCGGCCGAGCGCGACCCGGCCGGCCGGCTGGGCGTGGACCAGTTGGGCCGGGCCTGGGAGGCGCGCAACCGTCGGGCGGTCCTCACCGGATATCTGAGCACCCCGGGCATGGCCGGACTGGCCGGTCCCGACCGCGACGTGGTGCGCAACCTCGTCGCGCTGTTGGAGCTGGCCCGGTCGGTGCGGCCGGTGCCCTGAGACTTGTGGCTGAGCCTTGTGGCGTCAGGCTCAGTGGGTCAGGGCCGCCATCTTGAGCATCTCGGCTGACTCTTCGGGCGAGACCACGTTGATGGCCACGCCGGTGCCCAGTTCGAATCCGGCGGTGGTGGTTGCCTTGGGCCAGATGTGGGCGTGCCAGTGGTAGGGCTCGCCCACCCGGTACGGGGCGGAGTGGAACACGATGTTGTAGGCCACGTCCCCGACCGTGTGGGCCAGGTGGTTCAGTGAGGTGCGGATCGACTCACCGACGGCGACCAGGTCCTCGGTCGGGCTCTTGTGCATGTGGGGCGAGTGTCGCCGGGGGATGACCAGCATCTCGTAGGGGACCGCACTCCAGAAGGGACAGACCACCACGACCCGATCGTCGGCGAAGATGACGCGGTCACCGCTGTCCTCCTCGGCCTCCATCGTCGTGCACAGGAGGCAGGATCCGACGAAGCGGGCGAAGCGGGCTTGCTCCTCGGCCAACTCGCGGGGGATGAACGACATGCCGAGTAGTTGGCCGTGCGGGTGCTCCACCGAGGCGCCCGCTTCCCGGCCGGAGTTGACGATGGCCTGGGTGTAGCGCAGGTTGGGCCGTTGGGCGTGCTCTTCGAGGCGGTCGCGCAGGGCCGCCATCACCAGGCCGCTCTGCTCCCGGCTCAACATGCCCCAGGTGTCGTTGTGCTCGGGGGAGAAGATGAGGATCTCGTGGATCCCCCCGGCCGTGGCCTGGGTGAACACGGGCCCGCGATTGGCCACCACAAAGGGCTCGTCGCCCTCGAAGGCCGGGTACAGGTTCGGCACCACGCGCACCAACCAGTGCCCGGTTGGCCCGTAGGTCTCCAGGGCCGGCGGCGTGGTCTCCTCGTTCCCGGGGCAGAACGGGCACGGACGTCCCGAGTCCTCCTCCACCCAGGGGGATCGGGTGACGAAGGAGTAGGGCCGTTCGGATCGTCCTGGGCTGACGACCACCCAGCGCCCCGACAACGGGTCGAGTCGCAACTGGTTCACTGGCTCTCGACTCTTTCCACTTCCCTATCCACCTTCATCGGCGGTCGCCTCTTCACTCTGTGTGTCCTTCCACGGTACAGGCTCCGAAGCACATTTAGGCTGCATGCTCACCCAACGTTCACCTCGTTCAGGCACATATGGATGAAGATGTCCGGAGTGCACGCCCAGCCCCAAGGTCCGGCCTTCGACATCGTGCTCCTTCTCCACGTGGGCTGCGTGGTGGCGGGCCTGGCCACCGTGGTGACGAGCGCGGCCACCGCGGCGCGCCTGCGCCGACTCCTCCGCGTCGGACGCTCGCTTCCCGAGGCCGTGGTGCGCTACTTCCGTCCGGGAGTCAACTGGGGTGGTCGCCTGCTCTACGGCATCCCGATCTTCGGCTTCGCCCTGCTGGCCATGAGCCACGGGGCCTACGTCCTCTCCGATGGCTGGGTCGTGAGCGGGTTGGCCGTTTTCGTCGTCGTCGTGGTGCTGGCCGAGGGTGTCCTCTGGCCGGCCGAGCGGAGAATCCAGGCCTCGGTGAGCTCGGGTTCCGCCCCCGCCGCCTCATCCGACGCCGCCGCCTCCACGTCCGAGTCCGCGCCGGGGGACGGGTCCGAGGCCGAGCCAGACGTCCGGGGAGCCCCGACCGTGCTGCGCGATGCCGAGCTCATTGTGTGGTCCGCCGCCGTGGCCCTGGTCCTGCTGCTCGTCGGCACGGTGCTCATGGTGGCCCAGCCGTAGGGCCGAGTCCGAAGACCGGAGTCCGACGGGCCGCTACGCCTCGAGCGTGAGCCCGGTGGCCGCTTCGACCAACCGCTCCGCCTCGGCCGTCCGGCCGGCCGCCACCAGACCGGGCAGTGGTCCGTCGAGCAGGCCCGCCCAATCCACGGCTTCGGTACTGGCGCCGGTGGCTTTGAGTTGTCGCCGCGCCCGGCCGAGGAGCTCGGCCAGGGCGCCCGTCCCCGGGCCGAGCTCCTCGGCCAAGCGGCCGCGTAGCCAGGTGGACAGGGCCGGGCTCGACCCGGCCGTCGATACGGCGAGTGTGACCGGACCGTCGCGGTGGACCGAGGGCAAGATGAACGAGCAGTTGTCCGGGTCGTCGGCGCTGTTGACCCACACGCCGGCGGCTTCGGCGTCGGAGAAGACGGCGGTGTCGACCTCGCGATGTCCGGTGGCGGTCACCACCAACCGGTAGGCGGCCGCGTCGCCGGGGGCGTAGGCCCGGCGCACGATGGTGAGCGGGGACAGTGCGGCCATGGCGTCACCGACCTCGGGGGCGATCACCGTGACGAGGGCGCCGGCCGCCAGGAGGCCACGAGCCTTGCGGGCGGCGACCGGGCCGGCTCCCACCACCAGGCAGGCGCGGCCGGTCAGGTTGAGCGAGACCGGATAGGAGGCAGTCATGGGGGTGGTCCGGGTCGGTGGGGGCGGTCCGGGTGCGGTCCGGGTCGGCCGTTAGGAGTGAATGGACGGGCGCCCGACCATGCCGGCGGCCACGGTGGCGATGGTGAGGTCGTCGATCAGGACGAAGCTCCCGGTGATCCGGTCCACCGTGTACGAGTCCAGGGCCAGGGGCGTGGCGGTGCGCAGGTGGACGAGGCCGATGTCGTTCTCCGCCAGCTCGTCGGCCTCGGTCATCTCCAGGGCGTTGACGTCGAAGATCCCCTCGACCCGTTCCACCACGACCGGCGTGACTCGCGTGGTGTGCTTGAGTTTGAGGCGGTCGCCGGCCACCAGCGGCCGGTCGTGGAACCAGCACACCGTCGCCTCGAACGTGTCGGTCACGGTCGGTTGCTCTTCGAGGGACGAGATGAGGTCACCGCGTGAGATGTCGAGGTCGTCGGCCAGCTGCACGGAGACCGACAGGCCGACCTCGGCGCGGGAGCGGGGGCCGTCGGCCGTCTCGATCGAGCGCACGGTGGTGAACTGCCCCTGGGGCAGCACGATGACCGGGTCGCCGGTCCGGAAGGGTCCCCCGTTGACCATGCCGGCGTAGCTGCGACCACCGCCGGGCTGACGCAGGACCCACTGCACCGGGAGTCGGCCGCCGTTGCCCTGGCGCAGGCCGTGCTGGGAAGCCCACCCGCCGGCCTGGGCCGACTCGAGCGCATCGAGCACGGTCGGGCCGTCGTACCAGGGGGCGGCGTCGGAACGCTCGACCACGTTGTCGCCGTGGAGGGCGGAGATGGGGATCACCGTGCAGGAATGAATGCCGAGCCGCCGGGCCAGCGTCTGCATGTCGTCGACGATGCCCTGGTAGGCCGACTTGTCCCAGCCCACCAGATCCATCTTGTTGGCGCAGACCACGAGTTGGTCCACCCCCAGCAGGGCGGAGATGCAGATGTGGCGCCGTGACTGCTCGCGCAGCCCCGAGGTGGCGTCGACCAGAGCCAGGACGAGGTCGGCCGTCGAGGCCCCGGTGGCCATGTTGCTGGTGTACTGGACGTGACCCGGGCAGTCGGCGATGACGAACTTGCGGTGCGGCGTGGCGGCGTAGCGGTAGGCCACGTCGATGGTGATGCCCTGCTCGCGTTCGGCCCGCAGCCCGTCGGTGACGAAGGAGAGGTCGACCTCGTCGAGGCCGCGGCGATCGGCGGCATCGGAGAGCGCGTCGAGCTGGTCGTCGAAGAGTTGGCGGGTGTCGAAGAGCAGCCGGCCGATGAGGGTGCTCTTCCCGTCGTCGACCGACCCGATGGTGGCGAAGCGCAGCAGGTCCATGGTGTCGGCGCCGAGCTCCGGGCCGCCGGCCGGCGGCGAGCTGGGCTGCGTGGGCATCGTTTTAGAAGTACCCCTCGCGCTTGCGGTCCTCCATGGACGTCTCGGAGAAGCGGTCGTCGCCCCGGGTGGCCCCCCGCTCGGATATCCGGCTGGCCGAGACCTCGCGGATGATGTCCTCCACCGTGGCGGCGGTGGAGCGCACGGCCCCGGTCAGCGTGGCATCGCCCACGGTGCGGTAGCGCACGGTGGCCACCTCGACGGTCTCGTCGCCCTGGGGCTGGACCCACTCGCTCTCGGCCAGGAGCATGCGGTCGCGCTCGATGACCCGGCGTTCGTGGGCGTAGTAGATCGACGGCAGGGCGATGCGCTCACGGCGGATGTACTGCCAGATGTCGAGCTCGGTGAAGTCCGAGAGCGGGAAGGCGCGCAGGTGCTCGCCCGGCCGCACGCTGCCCTGGTAGAGCTGCCACAGTTCGGGGCGCTGCCGCTTGGGGTCCCACTGGCCGAACGAGTCCCGGAAGGAGAGCACCCGCTCCTTGGCCCGGGCCTTGTCCTCGTCGCGCCGGGCCCCGCCGAAGGCGGCGTCGAACTTGTTGGCGTTGATGGCGTCCAGCAGCGTCGTGGTCTGGAGTCGATTGCGCGAGGCCACCGGACCGGGGTCGGCCACGCGGCCCTGGTCGATGGAGTCCTGCACCTTGGCCACCAGGAGGCGGGCCCCTTCGGTGGCGACCTGGGCGTCGCGGTACTCGAGGACCTCGGGGAAGTTGTGCCCGGTGTCGACGTGGAGGACGGGGAAGGGCATCTTCCCGGGCGCAAAGGCCTTGGCCGCCAGGTGCAGGAGGACGGCCGAGTCCTTGCCGCCGCTGAAGAGCAGGACCGGGCGCTCGGACTCGGCCGCCACCTCGCGGATGATGAAGATGGCGAGCGACTCGAGGAGGTCGAGGTGCCCCAGAGGATGGCCGAAGGGCCGGACCAGGGCGGTCACCGACGCGCCCGACTGCGCCGATCGTCCCGGGTTGGGGCCAACGGATGGGCGTGCACGTGTCGTTGCAATGGATTCGGCAGTATCCACGGAACCCCTTCAAATCATGACCAATCTGGTCATGTATACTTTGGTCTGCATTCCGTCGGGCGTCAAGGCCGCGGGTCAGGACCCCGGAAGGCGTCCCGACAGGTTATGGGCGAGGGTCCGATCCCGAGCCACGAGGAAGGGAGTGGCCGATGGCTGAATCGAAGATCGCGGGGGACACGCTGAGCGCCGACGAGCTGACCAGCCTCAATGCGGACTTCGAGACGGCGCCGGCCAGCACCGTCATCCGCTGGGCCGTGGACACCTTCGGCGCCGATCTGGTCCTGGCCGCCTCGTTCGAGGACGTGGTCCTGATCGACCTGGCCACCAAATTGGCGCCCGACATCGAGGTGATCTTCCTCGACACCGAGGCGCATTTCCCCGAGACCCTCGCCTTCGTGGACACCGTGCGCGACCGCTACGGGCTCAACCTGACGGTGACCAAGCCGGGTCCCGAGGCGGCGGCCCACCCCTGCGGCAGCGAGCAGTGCTGCCAGTTCCGCAAGGTGGCCCCCCTGCGTCGAGCGGTGGAGGGCAACCGGGCCTGGCTGACGTCGCTCAAGCGCGACGACGGGCCGACCCGGGCCAACGCGCCCATCGTGAGTTGGGACGCCGCCTTCGGGCTGGTCAAGGTCAACCCCCTGGCCACGTGGACCAACGACGACATCACGTCGTACCTGGTCGACCACGAGCTCCCGCAGCACCCGCTGTGGTCCCAGGGCTACCGCTCCATCGGGTGCGCCCCGACCACCCGTCCGGTGGCCGAGGGCGAGGACCCCCGGGCCGGCCGCTGGGCCGGACTCGACAAATCCGAGTGCGGGCTGCACGCTTAGGTCATGCCACGCGACCTCGACAACCCCTACGGGATGGAGTTCCGCGGGCGCGAGCGCGGCCTGAAATTCATCCGGCCCTACCGCAACATCGGCGAGCTCAATTCGGTCGAGCAGTTGAAATTGTCCCGCCATCCCTTCGAGGTGGCCCAGGCCGTGATCGACACGTACTCCAAGCAGGGCGCCGACTCGATCAGTGCCGTGCCGGGCGAGCAGGAGCGGCTCAAGTGGGTCGGGATGTACCCGCAGAAGCAGGGCGGCGACGCCTTCATGATGCGGATCAAGGTGCCCGGCGGGGTGATGACCGCGCCGCAGGTCCGCGAGATCGGTGTGGCGGCCGACGCCTTCGCCGAGGGACCCGACGAGAGCCCGGTCTTCGGCAACCGCTACGCCGACCTGACGACCCGCCAGGACATCCAGCTGCACTGGATACGCATCGCCGATGTCCCCCGCATCTGGCAGCGCTTCTGGGACGTGGGCCTCACCACCGTCCAGGCCTGCGGCGACTCCGCCCGCAACGTGTGCTCGTGCCCGGTGTCGGGGATCGATGCCGGCGAGGTGGTGGAGGCCTTCCCCGTGGCCCAGGCCGTCTCCGCCTACTTCACGGGAAATCGCGAGTACTCCAACCTGCCGCGCAAGTTCAAGATCGCCGTCACGGGCTGCCTCGAGGACTGCGCCCGGGTTGAGATCAACGACATCGGCCTGTGGCCGGCCGAGCACGGCGACGGGTCGATCGGGTTCAACGTGCTCATCGGCGGCGGGCTGTCCGACGGGGAGCGGATGGCGTCGGACATCGACCTCTTCATCCGGCCCGACCAGGCGGTCGAGCTCTGCCGGGGTGTGGCCCAGGTCTTCGGCGAACTGGGCAACCGGGAGAACCGCGGCCTGGCCCGCATGCGTTACCTGGCCCAGGAGCTCGGCCCCGAAGGGTTCCGGGCCGCCCTGGACGAGCGCACGAAGTTCGCCTTCGAGCCGGCGGGCCGCGAGCTGACCAACGCTTTCCGGGGGGACCACGTGGGGGTCCATCCCCAGAAGCAGCCCGGCCTGGTCTACGTCGGCTGCTCGGTCCCGGTGGGCCGCATGCACGGGATCGATCTCATTGAGACGGCGCGATTGGCCGAGACCTACGGCGATGGCTCGGTCCGCGTCGGCACCGACCAGAATTTCATCCTCTCGGGCATCCCCGAGGATCGTCTGGACGACCTGTTGGCCGAGCCGCTGATGCAGACCTACTCGCCCTTCCCCGGTCCCTTCGAGCGGGGCGTGGTGGCGTGCACCGGCTCGGAGTTCTGCCGCTTCGCCGTGGTGGAGACCAAGGAGCGGGCCGTGAAGTGGGCGCGCTCCCTCGATGCGCAGCTCTCCGCCGGCGGCGCCGATGGGGGAGGCACCGGTGACGCGGGCGTCATCCGCATGCACTTCTCCGGCTGCTCGGCCTCGTGCGCGCAGCCCCAGATCGCCGACATCGGCTTCCGGGGGGACATCGCCCACGTGGACGAGCACATCGAAGAGGCGGTCGACATCGGGTTGGGCGGATCGCTCGGTCCCGACGCGGCCTTCATCGACTGGGTCACCGGCGCCCTGCCGGTCGACCGGGTCCCCGATGCCCTCCTGCGTGTGGTCAACCGCTACCAGGCCGAGCGCCGGGAGTCCGAGCCCTTCCGTTCCTGGGCCCGGCGCACCCCCCAACACGAGCTGGCCTCCACCATCTCGGGGGCCACCGAAGTGGTCCGCGCATGAAGCGCTACCGGGTGCGCGAGGAGATGAACGGCATCACCGAACCTCCGGGCAAGGTGTGGTTCTGGGAGCTCGAAGCCGGCGTCATCCACGCCGACCGTTGCATCCAGTGCGGCACGTGCGTCGCCGTCTGCCCGTCCAACTCCATCGGCATCGATTTCGACACCAACCTGCCCGAGCTGGTCAAGATGTGCACCGGGTGCTCGCTGTGCTGGGACTTTTGCCCCCGGGGCGGGCTGCGCTACGAAGCGCTGTGGCCGCCGTCGACCGCCGTCGACGGCGAGGATGCCGACGTCGTCCCGGCCCAGGTCCGGTCCGATTCCTCCGACACCTACTGGAAGATCACCGGTGGGCCCCCGGCCGACGGGCTCGGCGCGGTGGTCGACAGCTTCGCCGTGCGCGCCTCGGCCACGCTGGACGACGTCCAGGACGGCGGTGCGGTCAGCGCGCTGCTCATCGGGCTGCTGGCGGCCGGGGAGATCGACGGCGCCCTGGTCTCCAAGCCCAGCGGCGATCCGGACGAGCAGTGGAAGGGCATCGCCACCATCGCCACCACGGCCGAGCAGATCAAGGCCGCCTCGGGCAGCTTCTACAACCAGACCATGGCCCTGGCCGAGTTGGACCTCTCCGCGTACAAGCTGGGGCCCAAGCCGCGCATCGCCGTGGTGGGGACACCCTGCGAGGTGCAGGGGCTCCGCGCCATGCAGGCCCGGCGCTGGCCCACCGGGGCCCACCGGGTCGACGCCGTGGTGCTGAGCATCGCTCTCATGTGCACCAAGAACTTCGACTACGAGGCGCTCACGCTGAAGGAACTACGCGACAAGCGCGGGGTCGACCTGGACCGGGTCTCCAAGATGGACGTGATCCGCGGGCGGATGATCGTGGAGTACCGCGACGGGGAGCTGGCGGTGGACGAGCCGGTCAAGGACTTTCACGGCGCCGCCCTGAAGGGCTGCGACGAGTGCGCCGACTTCCTCGGTCGCTCGGCCGACATCTCGGTCGGCAGCGTGGGCTCCATGGACGGATGGACCAGCGTGCTGATCCGCACCGAGCGCGGCCGCCTGGCCTTCCAGGCCGCCCGGCCCAAGTTGGACGTCCGCGGTCTCGACGACCCGGCGGCGCTGCTCCGCCTCGATGCGCTGGACAAGAAGATCGCCGGTCGCACCCTGCAGCGCAAGCTCGACCCCGACGCCCCCCTGTTCATCGACTTCGAAGAGCACGTGCGCAACTACGACGGCACGGACCGCCGGCCCGTCTTCATCCGCCATTGACGGTGACCGCGCCGCCCAGCCTGCACCTGCCGGACGAGCCGACGGCCCGGGCCGCGCTGTGGCGGGCGGCCATCGCCGACGGGGCCGATCTGGTGACCACGTTGAGCGCCGACCGACGGGTTGATCGAATGGCTCTGGTCCCGCTGGAGCTCGCTGGGCCCGGCCGGGATGACGCACGACGACTTCGCCCGCATCGCGGTGGCCTACCGGCGCGAGCTGTGGCTCTGGTTGGCCGGTGAGCGGACCTGGGCCCAGGCCTGCTCGGGACTGGTGGGCCGGATCAGCCGTCGCCTGGCCCAGGTTGCCCCTCCCGCCGGGTGACGGCGGTGGCGACGGACCGCAGCCCGGTCATCGCCCTGCACGACGTCAGCGTGCGGCGCGACGGTGTCGTCGTCCTCGACGGCATCGACTGGCTGGTGCGGTCGGGGGAGCGCTGGGTCATTCTCGGTCCCAACGGTTCGGGTAAGACGACGCTGCTGGCGCTGGCCGGCGCCCGGCTGTGGCCGTCGGCCGGCGTGGTCGAGATCCTCGGAGCGCGTCTCGGCCGGGTCGACGTCCGCACGCTGCGGCCCCGCATCTCACTGGTGAGCGGCTCGGTCACCCGCCAACTCCGGCCCGACCTGCCGGCCCGTCACGTGGTGGTCAGTGGTCGCGACGAAGCGCTGGAGACCTGGTGGCACCCGTACTCGGACGAGGACTGGGCCCGGGCCGACCGCTTCTTGGACCAGGCCGGTGTCGGCGCCATCGGGGACCGCCCCTTCGGCGTGATCTCCGAGGGTGAACGCCAACAGGTGCTCCTGGCCCGGGCGCTGATGGGCCGACCCGAGCTGATCCTGCTCGATGAACCGGCGGCCGGGCTCGACCTCGGCGCCCGGGAGCGCCTGGTCACCCGCCTCGCCGGGTTGGCCGCCGACCCCGAGTGCCCGACCATGGTCCTGGTCACCCACCACTGCGAGGAGATACCCGCCGGATTCACCCATGCGGGCCTGGTGCGCCAGGGCAGGTTGCTGGCGGCGGGGGGCCTGGCCGATGTGGTGACCTCGCCACGGGTCTCGTTCTGCTTCGACGTGCCGGTGACGGTCGGCTGCGACGACGGACGGTGGTGGAGCCGCGCCGGGTGAACCGGGACCGACCGTCGTGAACTGGGGGAGAAGCAACCTCTTGCCAACCGTGGCCGAGCGGGGTAGATAAAGAGGACAACGAGGAGCTGCACTGACGATGTCGGCGCTGCGCATATCCCCACCATCCACCATTGGGATATAGGCCCTGGTTAGGGTCTTCTACGCAGTGAAGGTAGGTTCGTCGGGGAGTGACGAGTGTGATCCTGCTGGTCCTCGTAGTCATACTGTGGTTACTGGTGCTGGCGCCGAGCCTCTATCGGCGTTTTTCCGAACGCGACAGCGTCGGTTCGATCGACCATTTCCATCACCAGCTCAACCTGCTCGAACACGCCGGACCGAAATTGGTCAGCCCGGCCTACCGGTTGCATTCGGCGGTGCCGGGCGGGAGCGTCGATAGGGCGGTCGAGGCGGACCCGCCCATGTACCGAGGCAAACTCGTGCTGCTCCGCCCGGTCGACGACGAGGAACATGCCGACATCGACGACGTCGAGGGGGCCCACTACGAGCGTGTGGGCGTGCTCGACCCGCCCGAGCCCCCCACCGTTCTGGACCAGTCCCGGGGTGAACTGCAGGCGTACCGTCGCCAGCAGGCCCGGCGACGCTGTTCGAGCATCCTGTTGGTCCTCACCGGGCTCACCGTCACCACCGGAATCTTGGGCGTGCTGCCCGCCCTCCACCTGGCCTGGGTCCTGACCGCTCTGTCCGCCATCGCGCTGGTGGCCATGGTCGGGTTGATCGCCTACGCCCGCGAGATCCAGGCCCAGGCCACGCGGTGGGCCCGGTCGCCGCTCGGCGCGGACGGGCGCGAAGAGTTCGAGGAGTTCGAGGAGCTCGAGGAGTTCGAGGACTACCGGGCGTCCGGGGCGTACCTCGGCGCCGCCGAGTCCGGGTACCCCGGGGCGTGGGACGAAGACGATGAGGACGACTTCCCCCGCCAGGCGGTGGCCGGCCACTAACCCGACGTCGGCCTGGTTTGGTTGACACTCTTCTCCGTGGGCGCGGTTCCACTCACCGCCACGAACTCTGGCCGTAGAGGGCCGAGCATCCGACACTGCTCGGAGCGGGCAGGACACCGTGATGGTCCTCCCGTCAGCATTGAGTAATCTGATCGCCTTCCGGGGGTGTAGCTCAGCTGGTAGAGCGCTACGTTCGCAATGTAGAGGCCGTGGGTTCGAGTCCCATCACCTCCACCAAAAGTCCTGGTCAGAGGGCCGAAGTGGGATCCCCAGACCTGCCCCATCGGGGCGGGTCGTAGGTGGGGCCGGTACGATGCATGCGGTTGCGTTGCGGTGGCCAGTCCAACCGACACTGAGATCCCCGCAGGCATCGTCGAGTGAAAGGCAGTCACCCCATGCGATCCGACATCAGACCAGGCGGCGTGTTCCCCGACTACTCGTTGCCGGATCACACCAACATCGTTCGCACACTCAGTGAGCTCCAAGGTGACGATCCGATGATCCTCACGCTGGCGCGAGGCAATTACTGTCCGAAGGAACACCAGCAGCACCTGGAGCTCGCAGCGAACTATCCGAAAATCGCCGTCGCCTATACCCAGGTCGTCACCATCGCCACCGATGACCACCACACCCTGCAGGAGTTCCGGGGTTCAGTCGGCGCCCAATGGACCTTTCTCTCGGACCCAGCTCGGACGATCCAAAAGGACCTCGACATCCAGGAATACACCGACCCCGAGCACGATCCGATGATCCCCCACACGCTGGTGCTCAAGCCTGGACTCCTCATTCACAGCATCTACAACGGCTACTGGTTCTGGGGACGCCCGTCGTTTTACGACCTGTGGTCCGACTTGTGCGCTGCGTCGAGCGAGATCCGCCCCGACTGGGACCTGAGCAAGCCGGGATTGCGCGAGGCCTGGGATGCAGGCGACTACTCGAGCTTTCACGGTTGGAACAAACGGGCCGCCAAGTCGATGCCCACATCGTATGAGTCCTAGAAGAATATGGATCTGTCCGTGTTGGGTGGAGGACGGCCTGGATCGAAGGGGTAGGTGGCAGTAGTGCGAACGCCGGTCTGCGAACTGCTCGGGATTGAACAACCGATTGTCTTGGCGGCGATGGTGGCGGTGCCCGAACTGGCGGCAGCGGTCTCGAATGCCGGTGGGCTCGGCATGGTGACGCTGACGTGGTCCGATCCGGCAGGAGACGTGGTTCGCGAGACGGCGGCGCTCACCGATCGTCCCTTCTGCGGCAACCTGGTTCTCACCTCCGATCAGCACCGTCGCCTCGATGAAGCCCTCGAGGCCGGTTTGCGGATCGTGTCACTGTTTCTGGGAGATCCCGCTGGCTACGTCGAGCAGGTCCACGATGCGGGCGGACTCGTTCTGTGTACGGTCGGAAGCGCCGAAGAGGCGCGGCGGGCGGTCGCCAGCGGAGTTGATGTCATCGTGGCGCAGGGTTGGGAGGCTGGGGGGCACGTGGGGGGTCAGATTGCGACGCTCCCCTTGGTGCCCGCCGTCGTGGACGCGGTGGCGCCGGTGCCAGTGATCGCGGCCGGTGGGATCGGGGACGCTCGCGGCGTGGCCGCCGTCCTCGCCCTGGGCGCTCAGGCGGCGTGGGTGGGTACCCAGTTTCTGCTTGCCCAGGAGATGCCCATCCACCAGGAGTACCGCACTCGCCTGATCAACGCGGTCGAGACCGACGCGGAGTGGTACCCCGACCTCTACGACGTCGACTGGCCGGACTCGCCCCACCGCGCGCTCCGCAACTCGACGGCCGAGATGTGGGAGGCCGCGGGCCGGCCGCCTCTGGAGAGTCGGCCCGGAGTGGGCGATGTCATCGCGCACTTCGCTTCGGGCGAAGCAATCGTCCGCTACGAGCCGGCGCCGCCGATGGTTGGCACCACCGGTGACATTGAAGCGCTCTCCATGTGGGCCGGACAGAGCGTCGCGCTCGCCAGGCAGCCACGACCAGCGGCGGAGATCGTGGCTGAGCTCGTCTCGCGTTTGTGAGCCACGCCTTTGGACGGCGCCCGGGACGCCGTGTCCAGAATCCAGATTGCGCGTGGGAGGCGTCCGACACCGCCGGGGTCGGCGCGCTCGTGCGGGCTGGCGGCGAACGAAGTGCAGGAGGACTCCCTGCGTGATCTCACACCATCACAAGAGTTGTGCGGCGCGAAGTTCCGTTGACAAATCCGTTGAGATGTGAGAGTCAATTAGCGGTGGCGAGAGGGGATCGTCGAGGGCAAAATGCCATGGTTTCCAGATTTCGTCAGTGCCGTTGAACTCGCCCGTCGCCAGACACGGTCCGTCGGCCCTGCTGATCCTGTCCAGCAGTACTTCAACGCCCTCGAGACCGGGCGCACTCACGAACTCGAAGACATATGGCCCGGCCAAGTGGCGATTTACGACCCCCGGGCGGGGGAGGTGCGAGGTCATCGACAGCTTCGGCGGTTTGTCCGCAACAATCAATCGTTGTGGGCTGAGCGCCACGTCCGCATCGAAACCGTAGCCTCAACCTCCATTGGCGGGAGGGCCGTCGTCGAGCTGCTGGCACACCTGGACGACTACGACGGTCAGCCGGTGGATTGGCCGATAGCCGTCGTTGCAGAGTCCCCCGACGAACTGTCGGTGGTGTTTCGCACCTATTGCAGCCAATGGCCGGTCGACGGGCAGCGTCACATCAGGCGCCCCCTGCTCCAGTCGGCCCACACCCAGCTGAGTGACGTTGTCGGCCGATATCTCGCAGCGCTGGGCGCCGGAGATCTCGACTCCATCGTGAGCGCGTTCGCCCCAGATGGGTACTTCCGCGAGTCAATCGGCCCGCACTATCTACACCATGGCTCGCGTGAGTTGCGTTCGTATTTCTCCGAGTGCTTCAAGGCAGGTGGTGGGCTCACACTCGAGCACTGCACCGTGACCGATGACGGCGTGCGTTGCGCCCTGGAATTCAACTGTGTTCGATGGGGCAGTCACGACCTGACACCCCAAGCCGGAATTAGCGTCTATGAGCGAAGTTCGGACGGTCTGCTGGCTGCCGTCCGAATCTACGACGACATCGAAGCGCCCGTGTGACAGTTGTACATCGACGGAGAGATTGCAGCAGCGCTGCCAGATCGGGGCTTGCGCATCCACGAGCGAAGGAGTTCACGTGACCACGACCCCCATAGCTGACTATGCGCTCCTGTCGGATCGGCACAGCGCTGCGCTGGTCAGTCGGGGCGGGTCGATCGACTGGCTCTGCTTCCCACGGTTCGACAGCCCCTCGACCTTCGGTCGCCTCCTCGACGAGAAAGCCGGGCACTGGTTCTTCGGGGCCACCGACGCGACGGAAGTGAGCAGGCGCTACCTGGACCGCACCATGGTATTGGAGACCACGATGCGCACACCGACCGGTTCGGTCACGATCACCGACGCACTTGCGATGGGTTCTGGCAACCGGGGACACGAGCTCGGCAAAGGAGCGCCTCACGTTCTCCTTCGGCGCGCCACGTGTACGGAGGGACGGGTCGACTTGTCCCTGGAGTACGTCCCGCGCCCCGATTACGGGTTGACACATCCATCGCTCGACGCGGTCGACGGTGGAATGACGGCGTCGGGGAGCGCTGACGGGCTGGTGCTGTCGACGTCGCGTGGCCCTGACGCTCGACCAGGACCGCGCCGCGGCCTCGGGCCGGTTCCAGCTTGCCCAAGGCGAAAGCATGGGCTTCGCCCTGCACCATGGGAACCAGACCGAGGGACAGTTCAGCCAGGGTCTGGAGCCCGTCGGAAATAGACGCCCGGCTCGATGACACCGTGGTGGGGTGGGAGTCGTGGTCTGAACTTCACCAGGCCTACGTAGGTCCCTGGCAAGACATGGTGCACCACAGCGGCCGGGTGCTCCAGTCACTCTCCTTTGCACCCACCGGCGCCATCTGCGCGGCGGCGACCACGTCGTTGCCCGAGGTGGTGGGCGGCTTCCGGAACTGGGACTACCGCTATGCCTGGGTCCGGGACGCTTCCTTCACGATCCAGGCCCTTTGGGTGGCGGCTTGTCCCGACGAAGCCAACCAGTACTTCGATTACGTCTCCTCGTCCGCGGCCGGCTCGCTCGACCGGGGCGGTGCCCTACAGATCATGTTCGGCATCGGTGGTGAACGGGACCTGACCGAGCGGGAGCTGCCGCACCTGGAGGGCTGGCGGCACTCGGCGCCAGTCCGGGTGGGCAACGCGGCCTGGAAACAACGCCAGCTCGACGTCTACGGCGAGTTGCTCAACGCGGTACACCGCATGTCTGACCATCTGTTCGACGACACCCACCGGGTCGGGCCACTGTCCGACTCGGGCAAGTGGGATACGCCCACCGACCTGGCACCAGCCACGCGAAAGTTCCTCGTACAGCTGGCCGACACCGCCGCCCGCCGGTGGCAGGAGAAGGACCAGGGGATCTGGGAGATCCGGGGGGAGCCACGTGATTTCTTGTATTCCAAGCTGATGTGCTGGGTGGCCCTCGATCGAGCGGTGATCCTGGCCGACCGTCTCAACGCCTCCTCTCGAATCGGGTCATGGACGCAGACGCGGGACCAGATCCGTGAGGCGATCGTGACCAAGGGCTGGAGTGACCGGGCCAAGGCCTTCACCCAGTCCTTTGGCTCGGACGAGCTTGACGCCTCCAACCTCATGGTGCCCCTGGTGGGATTTCTCCCGGCGGACGATCCGAGGGTGCTGGCCACGGTCGACGCGACAGAGGAGCGGCTCACCGACCAGCGGGGATTGGTCTATCGCTATCGGTCCCACGACGGCCTCGAGGGCGAGGAGGGCACCTTCCTTTTGTGTACCTTCTGGCTGGCCCAGGCCCTGGCCCAGACAGGTCAGCCCGTTCGGGCCCGGGCCGTTTTCGAGCGTGCCGCCGCCTTCGTCAATGAGGTCGGCCTGCTGGCCGAGGAGGTCGATCCAGTCAGCGGGGAGCTCCTTGGCAACTTCCCGCAGGCGTTCAGCCATATCGGGCTCGTCAACGCGGCCTGGGCCATTTCTGAGAGCGAGCGACAGGCGCAACTGACTTGAACATTCGCAGGACTCCCGTGGGATCTTTGGACCAGACCCATTCGAGTTTGGAGGACACATGCGCAGCGACATCCGTGAAGGCGAGACGTTTCCCGACTACGAGCTCGCCGATCAATCCGGCCGGCGGCGGTCCCTGTCGGAGCTCCAAGGGGGCAACCCGATGGTGCTCCATCTCTCCCGTGGCGGCTTCGATCCCAAAGAGCATCAGTTCGTAGGGCAATTGGTCGAGGTCTATCCCGAGTTCAGGAATGCATACACGCGATTGGCCCTCATCTCGACCGACAATCAGCTGAACATCAATGAGTTCCGGGACGCGCTGGGCGCCACGTGGCCGTTCCTGTCGGACCCCGATCGGGTCGTCCAGAAGGATCTGGACATCAAAGAGTTCACGGATGAGCCGCACGATCCGATGATCCCCCACACGTTCGTCCTCGAGCCCGGACTCAAGATCTTCAAGATCTACAACGGATACTGGTACTGGGGCCGGCCCACGATGGCAGAGCTCCACGTAGATCTGAGGGGCGTGTTCAAGAAAATTCGGCCCGACTTCGACCTGGCGGCTCCGGGGTTGAGGGAGGCGTGGGAACGAGGAGACCGGGATCAATTCCTCGTCGACACGTTGGAGGAGCCGATCCGGTACACCGAAGGCAAGAGCATCGGCATCAAACGCTGACCCCGCCCGGGGGGTGTCGGGGCGCCCGTCCTCCGCTCGGGTTCTGACTGGAACGACCTCGAACCCGGGTGCGAGGGGTTCAGGTGCAAATCGTCCGCCTGGGTGCGACAATCCGTCGGGACCGGACGGAGGAGAGCCGGATGAGCACCGTCGATGGACAGAGCGCACCCGGCGGATCGCCGAGCAGCGACACCGGCCGATCTCAAGCTGGAGGCGGTGGTCATCCCCGTGGCCGACGCCGATCGCTCCAAGGCGTTCTACGCCGGCCTCGGCTGGAGGCTCGACGCCGACTTCTCCTTCGACAACGGCTTCCGGGTCGTGCAGTTCACGCCACCGGGATCGCCGTGTTCTGTGCAGTTCGGCACCCACATCACGGGGGCGCCACCCGGATCTGCCCATGGCCTGTACCTGATCGTGTCTGACATCGAAGCCGCGCGCGACGAACTTGCCAGCCGGGGAGCCACGGTCAGTGGGGTGTTCCATTCCGGAGCGCCCGGAGCGCAACTCGACCCCGAGGGCACGGGTGATCGGGTCAACGGGCCCGATCCGGATCACGCGAGCTACAACTCCTTTGCCACGTTCGAAGACCCCGACGGCAACAGCTGGCTGCTCCAAGAGGTGACCGATCGCCTCCCGGGCCGTCTCGATCCGACCACCACCTCGTTCAACTCCGCCGGTGACCTGGCTGCGGCATTGCGCCGCGCCGAGTCGGCCCACGGTGAGCACGAGAAGCGTATCGGCCGGGCCGACTCGGACTGGCCCGACTGGTACGCCGAGTACATGGTGCGCGAACAGAGCGGCCAGGAGCTTCCTGTATGAGCGATTTCGACGTGATCGTGCTGGGCGGCGGTGCGCCCGGTGAGCACTGCGCCGGGGCCATCGCGGCGCGTGGGCTTCGGGTCGCCGTCGTCGAGCGGGAGCTGGTCGGCGGCGAGTGCTCCTACTGGGCGTGCATCCCGTCCAAGTCCCTCTTGCGTCCGGGGGAGGCGGTCCAGGGCGCCCGCGACGTCGGCGCCAGCGCCGAGGTGAACGTGCAGGCGGCGCTGGACTGGCGGGACTACATGGTGTCCGGCTATTCGGATGCGGGACAGGAGAAATGGCTGGCGGATCGGGGCATCGCGCTGATCCGGGGCGTGGGCCGGCTCGCCGGGCCCGGCGTGGTCGACGTGGACGGCACTCGCCACACGGCGGAGCATGTCGTCGTAGCGACCGGCGCGGATCCTTTCGTGCCACCCATTCCGGGGCTCGACGGCCTGGTCGGCGTGTGGGGCACGCGCGAAGCGACGGCCATGAAGACGGTTCCTAGCCGCCTCATCGTGCTCGGCGGTGGCTCGGCCGGTGTCGAGATCGCGCAGGTGGTACAGCGGCTCGGTGGTCAGGCCGTGCTCGTCGAGGGCGCCGATCGGCTGATCCCACGAGAGCCGGCCCCCCTCGGCGTGGCTCTGACCGAGGCACTGCGGCGGGACGGGATCGAGTTGCACCTCGGAGTCCAGGCCGCGGAGGCCTCGCGCGACGGCGACGACTACGTCCTGAGGCTCTCGGACGGGACCTCGGTACAAGGAGAGCGGCTGCTCGTGGCGACCGGCCGCCGTCCCCGTGTCGAAGGGATTGGGCTCGAGACAGTCGGTATCGAGGCAAACCCACACGGCGTCGTGGTGGACGAGTATCTGCGGGCGGGCGACAACATTTGGGCCATTGGGGATGTCAACGGGATCTGGCCCCTGACACACGTTGGCGAGTACGAGGGAGACGTTGTGGCGGCGAACATCGCCGGAGAGAGCCACCCGACAAACTACGAAGCCGTGCCGCGCGTCACGTACACCGATCCGCAGGCGGCCGCTGTCGGTGCCGGGGAGGCGCCCTACAGCAGCACAACGCTCTTGACCGACGTGTCCAAGACCGCGACGTACAACCACCACTACGCCCAGTCGAACGGATTCTTGACCCTGCTCAGCGACGGCGCCCGGTTGACCGGCGCCTACGCCCTCGGACCCGAGGCCGGGGAGTGGCTCCAGCAGGCGACGCTCGCCATACGCGCCCGCGTGCCGTTGGAGGTGTTGAGCGACGTCATCCAGCCGTTCCCGAGTTTCTCGACCATCTTCGATTCGGCTTTCAAAACCCTTCGAATGGAGATCGCCAAAATGCCGCCGCCTTTGCAGCCCATGCAGGCGCAGATGGCACGGCCATGACCGTGGAAGAGCACAGGAGGTAGCAGATGGCTGAGGTCCCGCCGCCTCAAGAAGAAATCCTGCTCACACACTTCATCGTGTCGGACGACGTCGAGCGCTCTCGGCGTTTCTACACCGAAGTCCTCGGGGGCCGGGTCGCCTTCTCCAGTCCCGGAGGGCCGACCAACGTCGCACTGTCCAATAGTTGGATCGTCATCAATGCCGGCGGAGGGCCGACCGACGACAAGCCGGAGGTCACCCTAGAGACGCCCGGCGACCCACATCGGGTGAGCAGCTTCGTCAACATCCGGGTCAAGGACATCGAGACGGTGTACTCCGAATGGAGCGCGCGGGGTGCTCAGTTCCTGACGCCCCCGAAGCAGCACCAGTACGAGATCCGTTGCTACATCCATGATCCCGATGGTCACCTGATCGAAGTGGGGCAGACGACCGACCCACAGGGGGACTGGGTGCCCGATCACTGGCCATCGAGTACGCCCGCCGACGAGCTCCAAGCGCCCCCAGAGGGAATCGTGCTGGCCCACTTCATCGTGTCGGACGATGTCGAGCGCTCTCGGCGCTTCTACCGCGATGTGCTCGGGGGCAGGGATGCGTTCTCCGGACCCGGCGGGCTCACGTATGTCCAACTGTCGAACAGTTGGATCATCATCAACGTCGGCGGAGAGCCGACCGACGACAAGCCGGAAGTCACCCTTGGGACGCCCACTGATCCCAACCGGGTCAGCAGCTTCCTCAATATACGAGTGACGGACATGCCCGCGGTGTACAAAGAATGGAGCGGGCGCGGTGCGGAATTCCTGACCCCACCGAAGCAGCACCCGTACGAAATCCGTTGTTATATCCGCGATCCGGACGGTCATCTGATCGAAGTCGGACAAACGACGGACCCGGGGGGAGATTGGTTCCCCGATCAATGGCCATCCAGTAAGTCGGAGTGAGCGTCCTGACGAGGCGAAGGTCTCCATCATGACCACGGCGATCATCGGTACCGGAGGGATCGGATCGGCCATCGCGCGTCAACTTGCCGCCGGTGGCGAGACCCTCCAGCTCTCGAGCGCCAACCAGGAGTCGGCGCGAAAGCTGGCCGCGGCAATCGGGGGAGCGGCGGTCGTCTCACTCGACAACCGGAGCGCTTTGCAGGGAGCCGATGCCGTCGTTCTTGCGCTGCGGTTTTCCGTGTTGAAAGACGTCATCGACGAGATCGCCGACGCGCTCGGAGACACGTCTCTCGTCGTTCCGAGCAATCCGGTCCGCCGCGACCTAGACATTCGCAATGTAGAGGCCGAGGGTTCGAGTCCCTTCACCTCCACCGGAAAAATGCCCAAGTCACAGGGCTGGTGGTGGAATCCCCCGTAAAGACATGCTCCCAAAAACGGGCCGGCGTGTCTTTACGTCTCTTTACGGGCATACATGTGGTCCCCGGGTGGACGCCGACATCGAGACGTCAAAGCGGCTGTATCCCATCTCCTGGAAGGATCGCAGGACAGCGCCGCAGCGCGGGTAGAGCAGTTGCGCGATGCTCGCGGGGCAAGTTGATCGCTGTCTGCGGGTTCGGTGAGAACAACCCAAACAGGACTCGCAGCAAGAACACGCCGACCGAATCAGCACAGCCCGGCAAGAGCAGCCGGGGATCGTCCGTCAACCGGGTGCTCCTCGTCGGGAAGCTCATCGCTACCTACGAGCCTCGAGAGACCGGCAACGGCATCCCAGTTGTACCTGAAACACCTGGATGAACATCTTCATCCCTCGCAGCTGCCCTCGTCGTACCCACCCAAAGGAGCCGTAACCCACAGACCTCGACCATGCCGTGTCGTTTCCTTCCTCCATCCCGCCCCGGCCGAGTTCCTCACGGCCAAAAGTAGGGAGGCTCGACCCGCTTCATCTCCCGGCGACGGGGCACGGCGCTCAGGTCCCGCTAAGGCTCAGGATCGAGAGATGTCGAAACTTGGAATGGCCTGAAATCGCACTGAGTTTTTCGTTACAACCCAAAGCGAGTGCTGATATTCCGACCCATGGTCTCTGCGGAGCCTCATACTCAATACGCAGACCGATCATAGACGTAAGAACCTGGAAAGGAGCCTCTCCGTATGTCAAAAGTATCGAAGGAAAGCGCCCCAAGGGTCAATGACATGGGTGTGGCCGAGGATCGGAGCGATGAGTTCGATGGCTATACCGTCAACTTCGTGTCGATTCGTCAAGACTCTGACCTTGCGCCGATGCTCAAGGGCCTGCCCGACGACCGGTGCCAATGCCCACACTGGGGGTATGTGTTCAAAGGAAAAATGACGGTTAGCTACGCCGACCGTGAGGAAGTGATCGCACCGGGCGAGGCCTTCTACATGTCGCCCGGACATACTCCGGCCGCGATTGCCGGCACTGAGTTCGTCCAGTTCAGTCCGACTGACCAGTTGGCTCTCTCCGAAGCCGTGATGGCACGGAACATGCAGGAGATGCAAAGCGGACGGTGACAAAAAGTCGCTTTGAGGAGGCCAAAGATGCAGGAGATTCATGGCACCGCGGTAGGTAGCGTCAATGCTGCTCCCGACGCCACATTTCGGTTGATCACCGATATAGACCGACTGCCTGAGTGGAATCGCGCCATTGAACGTGTCGTCGAGCCCGCTTCCGAGTTGACCCCGGGAACCGAATGGGTGGTGAAGATGCACCCCAGCCGGGCAATGACCTGGCAGAGCCGCTCACACGTTGAGGAGATCGACAAAGAAGTGCGACGCTTCGCATATCGGACTTGGAACGCGGACGGCAACCCATCGTACGCAGACTGGAAATGGGAAGTCGTGCCGCTCGACTCCATGGCGCAGGTGAGGGTCAGCTGGGACGTGTATCTCAAAACGCTGGATCGCAAGTTGTTGGCCGGTCCGATTCGACAGCGGCAGCTGCGCAAAGAAGTAGCCGAGTCGCTGCGGGCGCTCGACCGGACTAGCCGCAGCGCCTGACACGAGTCCATACGCCTCAAGAGACCTGCTTGCCGTCGCCGCGTCGCCTAGCCCATATAGGTGCCGTACTGCGGCAGGGGTTGGGCGGAGGCACCTGGTAGGGAGGTTGAACGACCATCGCTCGCGAGAGAACTTCATCGGCGAGCGCTGGTCGAGCCGATACTTTGGATCCGTCAAGTTTCGTGCCCACGGCGTGCCCACACGAACGCGAAACGGCGAAACACGGCCGGTGAAGTAAGCACTATCGGGAGACCACAATTGCACTAATCACTAGGACTTGTGCGAGTTTCAGCCGGTCAGTGGATCAGAACGAAACTGCAGCAGATCCGACCTGAAAAGCGTCAGGTCACCTGATCGACGCCGGTCCCGACCACCGGAGAATCCCGGTTGAGAGGAGGTCTGCCAGTAGGCCGCCTCAGGGAACTGCAGTCTGCCTTCACTTCGCGGAGGAGCAATCGAATCGCTTGTGAATGCGGTGAGTTCATTGCGCAAGTCCTACCAAGCAACCTCTGGCATAGTTGGACGGACGGGATTGCGCTGGTCCAGTTGCTTGAGTTGGGACCTGGCGAAGGGTCGTTCCGACCGTCAGGTCGACCAACGTCGTGTAGCTCCCGGCAGCCAATGAAGTATTCGCCGGTCCGAGGCGAGCCAGCACCTGCAGGGCAAAGCGGTTTTCTTCAAGCACATCCGCTCGCAAGAAATGCGACCCACACTCGCCAACTCGACGCACAAGCGCGATCAACAGCGCAGTGCCCACACCTCGGCGTTGCCAGTCGTCCTCGACCAGCACGCCGACATCGGCCGTGTCGTCGCAGACGCGGAGATTGCCAAGGCCCACGCACTCCTTGCCAATCCACGCAACGTAGGAATCTCGACCTCCGGCGGCCGCCAGAACCTGCTGCGCGTAGAAAGCACCGTTCGTGACGCCGTGGAACCGACGATAGAGCGACGTTGGCGAGCAGCGCCCAAGCATGCCGAGCAAAGCCTCGGAATCGGCACGCTCGAGCACCGCGACCCGAAAGGGAGCTGGGTTGGTCCTTCGGACCTGGTTCTTGATCCTCGTCGGAGTCATCGTCGGTCTCTCTTTGGTCGAGCACACCTCGCAAACAGCTGAAGGTGATCCCGAGGGTAAGAGGGCGACGTTCGCTCACCGTTCGCTCACCGAATTAGTGACGGCAACCCGGAGCAGAACGGGCAACGGTTGAAGGTTTAGCAGTTTGAACGGTGAATAGGAAGGCACCGTTGTCGGTCCTCGCCCGTCGACAGACTTCGAACGTAGCTTCGCCGCCTGAAGAGCGTGCGGCCACCGGATCGACGTCGGTCCCGACCACCTACAGCTCCGCGGTAACCGCCTCGGCCCGTCGTCGCGGGCGATGCTCGGACAGGGACCATCGCTCAGCCAAGTCCAAGGTTCGGCACGGGACCTAGCGGACGGCCCCCGAGCAAGCCGACGGAGGTCGGGACCTCATAGGCTGAAGGACCGGCAGAAGAAAGGGCAGCGCCGGCCATGCTGGATGTCCACCTCCTCAGCGAACAGCGAATCAGCGGCGGTCCCCGTGCTGAGGACCGTTCCCTCTCGTCACGATCGCTCGACCTCTTGGCCTACCTCGTGCTGCACGCTGGCACACCCCAAGCCCGGCAGCACCTCGCATTCGTCTTCTGGCCGGACTCCAGTGAGGCCCAGGCCCGCACGAATCTGCGACGCGAGCTGCACCACCTCCGGGGCGTGATTGGTGACGAGCCGTCCCTCGTGGTGGAGTCAAACGCCTTGACCTGGTGCGACCGCCCAACCTGCCGCGTGGACGTCCGGGTGTTCGAACACGAGTGTCAAGAGGCCTCGAGGTCGAAGGCCGCCGGAGACGTCGAGGCATTCCTCCTCCATGCGGGTGCTGCCATCGCGCAATATCGCGGCGATCTCATGCCGGGTTCCTACGAGGATTGGGTGCTTGAGCACCGAAGACCGCTCCTGCGCAAATGCGTCGAACTCTGCGATGATGTCGTGGCCCTCCTCGACAAGTCGGGACAACAGTCATCGGCCCTCGACTTCGCGTACCGCCGCGTGGAGCTCCAGCCGTTGGAGGAGGTGGGCTACCGCGCGCTCATGGCGCTCCAGTTCGCCAGGGGGGACCGGGCCGCCGCGGT
The DNA here is from genome assembly GCA_963821755.1 of uncultured Acidimicrobiaceae bacterium. Lineage (GTDB taxonomy): Bacteria > Actinomycetota > Acidimicrobiia > Acidimicrobiales > RAAP-2 > Bog-473. The sequence goes on along the minus strand of CAWGEX010000002.1, from coordinate 823,031 downwards.
GAGCACGTTCCACCGCTGCGCAGATGTGCTGGAGCGGGAGCTCGGTGTCCACCCCGGTCGTGAAACGACCGAGCTCGTGGACAGGCTGCTCGACCGGCCCGGTGGTGCGGCAGATCGTCGCGGTGTAACGACAGAGACCGTGAACTCGATCGCCTGGTCCGGGCTGGTGGCGCGGGGCAAAGAACTTGACGTTCTCGTCGAACGATGGCGTGCGGCAATCGGTGGACAGCCCGGGATGGCGCTGGTCTCGGGAGAGCCCGGGGTAGGGAAGAGCCGCCTCCTGGTTGAGCTCGCCACGATCGCCGCGTCCGAGGGCGCGGCCGTGGCGACCACCCGCTGTTTCAGCCAGTCCGGGCGGCTGGCGTTCGCCCCGGTGGCCGACTGGGTGCGGAACTCCGAATTCCGACCAGCCGTCGAGGGATTGGACCCCTTGTGGCGAGAGGAGGTTGCTCGCCTGGTCCCGAACGTTGTTCCGAGCGAACCCGGGCAGCGGCAGGTGCGGACCGAGTCTCCCGACGTGCGGCCCACGGTCGATGCCTGGCAGCGACATCGGTTCTTCGAAGGTCTTGCCCGCGCTGTGCTCGCTCCAGGACGCCCGATCCTGCTCGTACTTGACGACGTGCACTGGTGCGATCAGGAGACGATGGACTGGCTCGTCTTCCTGCTCGGATTCGCCAAAGACGCACGCCTCCTCGTGGCCGGCAGCACTCGCCTCGACGAACTCGAGCGCAATCGCGAGGTGGTCGCGGCCCTACGCGGGCTGCGGTCGGCCGGCTTGGTCGCCGATGTCGAGCTCGCACCTTTGGACGTCGCCGGCACCGGTGAGCTTGCTACAGCACTTCTCGGCCGAGAGCTCGGTGCCGAAGAAGAGGAACTTCTGCAGGCCGCGACGGGCGGGTATCCGCTGTTCGTGCTCGAAGCGGCGCGCTCCCTGACCGATCCTGCCACCTCGCCCGCACCCCTTCGAGCATCCGACCTCGACGCCATCCTGCGACGGCGCCTCGAGCGGGCCTCGCCCACCGCACAGGAGGTGGCGGGCATCGCCGCGGCGGTAGGGAGGAACTTCAGTCTCGACTTGCTGAGCGAGGCGGCAGAACTCGATACGGACGCCCTCGTGCAAGCGGTCGACGAGCTCTGGCGCCTACGGATCGTACGCGAGTCGACAAACGGCTACGACTTCTCCCACGACCTCATGCGTGACGCGGCGTACGGCGCGGTGTCCCCAGCCCGCCGCTGGCTTTTGCACCGCAACGTGGCAGAGGCTCTCGAAGTCATCCACGCCGACCACTTGGACACAGTGGCAGCGGCGCTCGCCGAGCAGTACGACCGGGGCGGCCGGCCCGACCGGGCCCTCGTCTACCTGCAGAAGGCCGCCGAGGCAGCGACCTCGCTGTTCGCCAACGCCGAGGCCGTCCGGCTCTATCGACGATGTCTCGAGCTCATCGACGCTGAGCCCGAGGGTCGCGATCGGGACGCCCGGGAACTTGAGATCCTCCAGTCCATGTCGGCGCCGTCGAACGCGCTCTACGGTTACGCCTCGCCGGTGACCCAAACGACACTCGAGAAGACGGTGCTCCTCGCCGAGCGGCTCGGGCAGACGCCGATCCTCGTCCGAAGTCTGGTTGCGCTCTTCGGGACCCGCTTCGTCCAAGGGAACACCGATCAGTCGTACGAGGTCGCTCGACCGGGCCCTCGCGCTCGCCGGCAGCGACGCCGAGCTCGCCGCCCAGGCCCATTTCGCCTTCGCGGGCTCCGTCTTGTCCCTGGGGTACCCAGCCACTGCCGCGGAGCACTTCGACCTGGCCATCGAGCTCTCGCCCGCGAACGTCTCCCTCCTTGTCGGGACCCGCCTCGACGTGCACAGCCAGGGGTGGTCGGCACACGCCCACTGGCTTCTCGGAGACGAGGACGGGGCAGCGGCGCGTGCCGCCGATGCCCTCAGCCGGGCCCGCGCCGCCGACCATCCCTACAGCGTTGCCGTGGCCCTCGCATACGCTGCAATCACGGCGCAACTCTCCGGGAACCCAGACGCTCTCGCAGCGGCGATTGCCGAGCTCGATGGTCTGTGCCGGCGCTACGAGTTCGCCTACTACGGGGAGTGGGCGCTCATCCTCGAGGGCTGGTCCGTGGGCGGCGAGGTGGGCGTGACCCGGGTGCGCGACGGCATCAGCCGCCTGCGGTCTCTCGGCTCGTTCGCCAGGATGCCCTACTGGCTTTGTCTCCTCTCGTCGACCCTCGACGCGGTCGGGCGGCGCGAGGAGGCTACGGCCGTTCTGGACGGGGCCACCGTCGATGCGCAGCAGCGCAACGAGCGCTGGTGGCTACCCGAAGTATTGCGGTGCCGCGCTGCGCTCGAGGAGGGGCCGGCGGCCGACTCCCTCCTCCGACGGGCCTACGAGCTCGCCCGCGAGCACGGGAGCCAGGCACTCGAGTCGCGGTGCCTGGCCGATCTCCCGACCATGGAGCGTTCCGGTCCCCCGGGGCCGCTGATCTCTGAGCCGAACGCTCGGCGAACGCTTCCTTCTTAGAGTCCTACGCAAGGAGCCGCCCACCCGCAGACGGCCAGACGCGAGGAGACCACCGTGGCCCAGACAAGCACTACCACCGGCAATCGGCGCGAAGCCGTCCCGTACGACAAGCTCTCAGCAAGCCTGGAACGGCCGCTCGTGACCCCCGAGGACCCCGGGTACGACGAGGCCCGAGCCGTCTACAACGGAATGATCGATCGCCGGCCTGCCGCCCTGGCTCTTTGCCAGGGTTCGAGCGACGTGGCCGCGTGCGTCCGCTTCGCCGCCGAGCACGGGGTCGACCTGGCCATCCGTGGGGGCGGCCACAGCGCGGGCGGGCTCGGCGTCTGGGACGACGCCCTCGTCGTGGATCTGTCTCCGATGCGCGCGGTGACGGTCGACCCCAAGGCCCGCACCGTGCAGGTGGCCGGCGGCTGCACGTGGAACGACGTCGATCGGGCGACCGGGGAGCACGGCATGGCCACACCATGCGGCTTCCTCTCATCGACAGGAGTCGGTGGCCTCACGCTCGGCGGCGGGATCGGCTACCTCACGCGTCGCTTCGGCCTCACGGTCGACAACCTTCGCTCAGCGGAGGTCGTCCTCGCCGACGGCCAGCTCGCGACCGCCAGCGCCGACTCGCACCCCGATCTGTACTGGGCGCTCCGCGGCGGTGGCGGGAACTTCGGGGTCGTCACATCCTTCACGTTCGACTGTCATCCCATCGGCGAAAAGGGCACTGTCATCGGCGGGCCGGTCCTCTACGACCTCGAGGACACTCCCGCGGTGATGCGCTGGTATCGAGAGATCTTGCCTGCGCTCCCAGAGGAACTGAGCGGCTGGATCGGGCTCATCACGATCCCTCCCGCGCCGCCCTTCCCCGAGGAGCTGTGGGGTCGCAAGGCTTGCGCCATCGTGTGGTGCTACACGGGATCCCACGATCGTGCCGACGCCGTGCTGACCCCGATCCGTGAGTTCGGCTCACCGCTGCTCGTTGGCCTGGGCGAGATGCCCTTTCCTGCCCTCCAGAGTGCATTCGACGCCCTCTACCCGGCGGGTCTCCAGTGGTATTGGCGGGCGGACTTCTTCCGCACCATCAGCGACGAGGCGATCGACGTGCACGTCAAGCACGGGCGGATGCTGCCGACCGGGCACTCGACGATGCACATGTATCCGATCGACGGCGCGGCAACCCGTATCGCCGAGGACGCCACCGCTTTCGCCTACCGCGACGGGGGATGGGCGGGCGTCATCGTCGGCGTCGATCCCGATCCTCAGAACGCGGGGCTGATCACCGACTGGGCCAAGCGGTATTGGGAGGACCTCCATCCAACGTCCGCCGGCGGTGCGTACATCAACTTCATGATGGACGAGGGGACCGACCGCGTTCGGGCCTCCTACCTCGGCAACTACGACCGGCTGGCACGAGTCAAGCAGCGTTACGACCCCACCAACCTGTTCCACCTCAACCAAAACATCGTGCCCGCCGGAGGTTGATGCTGCAAAGCCACGCGCTGGACGAAGTGGTCACATCATCGGATCCGACGTGAAGAGCGTGAGGTCACCGGATCGACGCACCGGAAGTGCCCTTGTCGTGTTGTATCAGGATGGGTCACGAAGGAGCTGAGCTGATGGTCCTGCTGGGATGCGCTCGAAAGTGATGTTGTATCAGCCACCTCAATTCTACAAGACCTGAGATACAAGGGTGGTGGTGATGGCGTTTCCAGTCGTGCTCGCCGTGGACGAGGATCAAGAAACGCTCGGCATACTCGAGAGTCAGCTAACCCAGCGGTACTCTCATGACTATCGCGTCGAATGCCTCGTGGATCCGGGCCAGGCGCTGCTCAGACTGACTGAGCTGGCGGACCGCGGTGAAGAGATGGCGCTGGTACTTGCCGCCAACACCGCTTCGGTTACCGCTAACGATGGTCTCCTCGTACATGTGCGTGAATTGCACCCGCACGCGAAGTGCGCGCTGCTGGTTCCGTCGGACGTCTGGGCAGACAAGTCAAGTGCGAATGAGATCCGAGCCTTGATCGCGTTGGGGCGCGTTCATTACTACGCGGTCAGGCCTGCAGGACCGCCCGATGAAGTCTTCCACGAGGCCATTTCAAGTTTTCTCCTCGAATGGGCGACCGAACGACGTACCGTGCCGCACACCATTCACATTGTCGGCGAGTCCTGGTCGGGCAGGGCATATGAGCTCAGGGAAACCTTCGAGCGCTGCGCGGCTTCGCACACCTTCTGCCTGGCGGACTCCGATGAGGGGCGCGAGCTGCTCGCCAAGGCAGGGCCCGAGGCCAAGCTGCCGATCATGGTCCTTCCCGATGGCCGGGTCCTGAGCGACCCCTCCAATACGGAAATCGCGGAGGCTGCAGGGGCCACGAGCGACTTCGACGAGGACATCTATGACGTCGTCATCGTGGGTGCCGGGCCGGCGGGACTGTCCGCAGCCGTCTACGGTTCCTCCGAAGGCCTGCGCGTCCTCGTGCTCGATGAGGGTGGAATTGGTGGACAAGTCAGATCGAGCTCACTGATACGCAACTATTTGGGCTTCCCGAAAGGCGTGAGCGGCAGCCGGCTTGCCGAACAGGCCTACGAGCAGGCCTCCGTCTTCGGAGCGACCTTCGTGTTCATGCATCGAGTGATCGCCCTCGCTCGCTCAAGGGATCTCCTGAGCATCTCGCTTGCGGACAAGCGACGTGTGACGGCCAGAACGGTTGTCCTGACAATCGGCGCGACCTACCGGCGCTTAGGTGTTCCCGCTCTGGAGGCATTGACTGGCGCGGGCGTGTTCTACGGCGGGCCGGTCTCCGAGGCTCCTGCGCTAAGCGGTAAGGACGCCTACGTTGTTGGTGGAGGAAACTCAGCCGGCCAGGCGATTCTGCACCTCGCGCGGTACGCGAGGCGGGTCACTCTCGTCGTGCGTGCGCAGTCGCTCCAGGCGGGGATGTCGCATTACCTCATCCAAGAGATCGAGGCCACGCCGAACATCGATGTGCGTACCTGCACCGACGTGGTCGGTGGAAATGGTGAAGGCCGTCTCCAGCAGTTGGTGCTGCACGAGAAAGGCGCTGGCGAACAAGAGACGGTCGTTGCCGACGCACTGTTCGTGTTGATCGGCGCCGACCCCCACACCGATTGGCTGCCTCCGGATATCGCCAGAGACCCGAATGGGTTCCTACTTACCGGCGAAGAGTTGTCCGACGACTTCAACTGGTCGCTTGAACGCCGACCCCACTCACTCGAGACCAGCATGCCCGGTGTGTTCGCGGCTGGCGACGTGAGACGCTCTTCGGTCAAGCGTGTGGCTTCCGCGGTCGGAGAGGGCTCCATCGCGATTCGGCTCGCCCAAACACTCCTCGCCGACGAGCGGCTGGATGTCGTCGGAGTGAGCAGCCGAGGTACTGGTCGCGCACCCCGATCCTTTGCCCTTCCGGGCAAGTAGTCACGAGATGGCGGGTCCGTGTGCACGGGAAAGCGCCAATCCACGTGCGCATGCCGTTCTCGGTACCCTCGAGGTCTTGGCGTCCTATGTGTCTGCGTTCAACAACGAAAAGATGGTCAGCCAAATTGCTGGGATCTACCTGGCGTCTTGGCTGATCTAGCCGGTCCGACGTCAGAGACCATTCTCCCTGCATTCCGATCTGAAAAGCGTGAGGCGTGCGGACCGCCACCGGGTGTCAGCGTATTGCAAGAGCCTTCCGATCGGACGCGGGTACCGATCCGTGGACACGTCCCGACTGTGTCCCAGCGTGACCTTACGTGACCATATCGATAGGGAAGGGGAGGGATCGTGAGGGAACCTGAGGGGTCGAAACGCCACTACGAAGAAAGTCCCCGGAAAGGGCCTGGTCAAAACGCTGAGAACCGTACGTTCGCAATGTAGAGGCCGAGGGTTCGAGTCCCTTCATCTCCACCGGGAACTCCAGGTCACAGGCTTGAAAGTGGAATCCCTAGAACTGACGGCTTGGTGGCCGCCTTGGTGTGGAGGAGTGCGTGAGTCTCCACGTCGGCAGCCGTGCATGGAATGCGATGGAAGTTGATCTTTATCGCGGCTGCTCGGTCGGCCTTCATCCATCGAGTTGTCTGGTCAACAATCCGCTCAAGTCGTTCGCCAACGTTTCTGCCGCTGATGAGTCTACGGATAGCTCCATCCGATTACCGCGTCGTTCTGCCGTAACGAGTCCAGCGTCACGCAATCGTTTGACGTGGGCGCTGACCGTTGGCTGTGAGAGGGCAAATGCTTGGGCAATGTCGGTCACCCCAGCCCTACTGGTTGTGAGGTACTCGAAGATCGCAAGCCGAGTCGGATCGGCGAGTGCCCGAAGGGGACGTACAACATGTTCGGTCCGACCGCGAGCCGCCTGCACCGCGCCATGTGCTGCAAATCCGACCAACGTACAACCAGGAAGCTCGAGATAGAGCCCCCTACCGAACAAGGCGCAGCCGGCAAGGACCAGCGGATGCCCATTCTCGTTCCGGCCAATAATCTCAGGCAAATGCTGGACGAGCGTTTCACACTCGTTTGTCACGATCTGATGCCACTTCGCTCCTCGCTCGAGCGATCTGCGGACATCCGATACGGACGACTCCACTGAGGAAACTCCCACCGTCTCCCACCACGTCGCTATGGGGAACCACAATGCCTCCAGCAGGTCGAAGTACTTCCGCCGAAGTTCATCGGACCGCTGAAGCTGCACCAGGCGATTCAGAATTTTCGAACGGTCTTTTGGAGTCTCCGACTCCAAAGTGAGATCCAGGGGAACGGTAGCCAACGCCGCTTCAAGGCGAGGCCTCAAGATCGAAAAGTCTGTGGCCTCGAGGGCGTCGGCATGATGAGCCAATACCTCGGCTTCCGCAAAGCAATTCATTCCGTCCGACCAGAAGTTCTGAACTCGAGAACGGAGATCGTCGTTTTGGCCATACAGGGTGTCAAGAATCGGGTGGGCTTCTCGCAGGTAGCTCGAATAGGCACCGTGTATGCACCACGACAGGTCCAGCATCAGCGACGGTCCAACCACCTCGACTCGCCCGGGAGTGATCGCATCCGTGCCGGCTATTTGCATAGGTAGATGACTATATAGGAGTTTTCTTGCTTTGTCCAATGACTTGACCTAGGCTCACTGGGAGACCCAGAAAGCGAGAACGACGTGAATCCCGTCCACCTAGATCGCTTGGTGAAGGATCGACAGGCCGAGCTTCAACGCGCCGCCAGTCGGCGACGAGCCCGCTTCGAGTCCCGGTACCAACAACCATCGGCTGCTTGCCATCGTCGGGCGCCGATTCGGGTTCCTCCTCATGCGAATCGGTCAACGCCTTGTAGGGTCGGCGGACGCCGTCTCTCTGCTGAGTCACGTCGAGCGCGGCTCGGCTCAGCCAGGGTCCCACTAGTTATCCAAATTGATCGAGCGTTGCCTGCCGAAAGCCTCGGATCTCCGCCATCATCTCCACGTTGCCCTCGACCGACAGTCGGGGTCATGACGGTCACGATCATGAGGATCAGGGCGTCGGTCAGCGCCGACGTAACGGGAGCTCGAACGCTGGGCTCGACCTCCATTGGCAGCAGTGATGCCTTCGCCGAAATACGCGATGTCGTAGTAATGGATGACGAACGGTCCGGTCAGCATGGCCTCGAAGGTGGCCGTGAAGCCTTCCTCCGTCCGCCACGCTAGGTAGTCGTCGTAGTTGTGGCGCTCAGTCCACTGCGCTGACTCCGGCGACGTGATCCGGGTCGTCCTGATCGCGTACGATCCGGATGATTTCACAGCCATCGTGTTGAAGGCTCTCGCCCAGGATCTCGATCAAAGGTTGGCGACGTCGTCCCCACGGCCCGGCTGGGCAAAGAACTCGGTGGTGACCAGGGTGCTCATTTGGCGCATTCCTTTCCCGTTTAGTTTGTGTCGGTCGGCCCCGGACTCCGCCCTCGCCGGCAACGCACTGGTTGCGTTGAAGTTGGTGAAGTCGGGTCCGAGGCCAAGCGGGCTCATTCCAGGCAAGATCGCTGTCAGTACGGACTCGGCTGATTGGCGATAATCGTGAGGCTCGTGATCTTGTCGTCACAGATCCCGAAGTAGCTGGTCAGGACCAGCTCGTCGGGCAGGTTGGTCTTGTCGTAGGTCCCGTCGATGCGGGCACGGACGATGATGTCGCCGTAGTGGTCGAGGACCTCGCGGACCTCCATCGTGACGTGGTCCCCGACCATCTCCTTGGCCATGAAGGCACGGATCGCATTCGTGCCCCACATTTCCCGACTGACGTCGTTCACGTAGGCGTCGGGGGTGAACGTGGCGACGATCCGGTCGAGGTCGAAGGCGTTGACGGCCGCGACGAACTCGGCCACCACACCTCGGAGTTCGGTGGCAATGGGCATGGCTTCCTCCCTTGTTCTGATCGGCCCCCATGGCCGACTACTGCACGTTGGGCGGTACCGTTATGGGAGAGTCAAGGGGTCCCTGCCGGGTTGACTCTCCCCCTAGGGGAGGGTCGAAATTGGGTACGTGACTGGCTCGTTGACGATCGGCGACTTCTCTCGGGTCACGTTCCTCAGCGTCAAGACCCTGCGCCACTACCACCGGGCCGGCCTGCTCGAACCCGCAGAGATCGATCCGGTCACCGGGTACCGGCGGTACGCGAGCGTCCAGATCCCGATCGCTCAGGTGATCCGACGGTTCCGGGATCTCGACATGCCGCTCGACGACATCGGAAGGGTGCTGCAGGCACCCGATCAGACGACTCGGTCCCAGCTCATCGCCGCCCACCTCACCCGCTTGGAGGAGACCCTGGTCGAGACCCAGCGCGCCGTGGCCTCCCTGCGCGACCTCCTCGAACACCCCTCACTGTCCGCGGTGATCGAGCATCGTCGGGTACCGGTCACCCCGGCGGCGGCCATCACATCGACGGTGGCGATCGCCGATCTGGAGGCTTGGTATCACGGGGCAATCGGTGAGATTCAGGGGACCCTCTCGGCGCAGGACATTGTCGCCAGCGGACCTCCCGGTGGGATCTACGCCAACGAGCTGTTCGCCGACGAGCGCGGCGACGCCACCCTCTTCCTCCCGGTGATCGGCGAGTTCCGGCCGGTCGGGCGGGTTGGACCGATGTCGGTGCCAGGAGCAGAGCTTGCCGTGATCACTCACAGCGGCTCCCACGACGATCTCGACCGTTCCTACGGGGCGCTCGCGACCTACGTGAGCGAACATGCCCTCGCGGTCGATGGCCTCATTCGGGAGTGCTACTTGGTCGGACCCCACGACACTGACGACGAGTCGGCGTGGAGGACCGAGATCGGCTGGCCGATCTTCGACACCCGACCCCAACCGACAATGACCCAGCGCGCACATGATGACGTCGCCAGTCGCGGCGCCCATCACAGGAGAACGTCTACCCCGCGGTGCTCGCCACCTCCGAGTCCGGGGTTTAGCCCGACCGGCACCACGATAACTGAGAAACTGGCCCGGTCTCTTCTGAGCGTGCCCGCCAGGTCAAAGAAGAGCAGCTGAACAAGACGGAGGGTCGGCCCATTCCGATAAGGAATCGGCCGACCACACGCCGAGACGCCGCGGCCGGAGGGGCCATAGAGGAGGGAGACCGATTTCGGGGCCGAGGGTGAGGTCGAAGCCCGCATGGCAGGCATAGGCATGGTCGTCTCGATCCGTCACTCACACGACCTCCGGCTCCATCTCAGCAAAGACACGTAAAGACACGAAATTGTGAAGTGAATGCCCGCCTGTCGGACGAGATCATCCACTACGCCACACCGTGGGTGGAACACGTTTCTCCAGCAGGCGTGTCCCATTGCGTCCTCGGTCAATCCGGACGGCCACGGATCTCGCCAGATCCTGAGCGAGTTCAATCCCGATCGTCGCTAAAACGGGTACAAGTTCACCAGGCTCTTTGCCAGGTTGAGATCAAGCGTTGAATCGGCATTGGCCTTACCGGAAAGAACTCAGCTCTCTCCGTAAACGTTGTTTCGCCACACGGATCCGGGTTTTCGCCGTGCCTAGCGGTACGTGCTCATAGCGGGCAACCTCCGCGGCGGTCATATCAAAGGCTCCGACCAGCACAACGGAGCGCGCCAGACGTGGAGAAAGGTTGGTGAGAGCAGATCGTACCTCCGCTCGACTCTCCTCTATCCCCCTCCAATCCTCGGGATCACAAGATCCTGACGCCATACTCGCAGCCATCTCCGAAGGATCAACCGGAACAGCTCGCTTCATCCGTACCCAGTCCAGAGCGGCGTTCCGAGCGATCGTTGTCATCCATGCATCAAGCGAGCCTCGCTCAGGGTCGAACATCACACCGTTTCTCCATGCCCGTTCAAATGCAACTTGTACAACATCCTCGGCGGATCCAGAATCACCCACGATCCGAAACGCGATCCAAGACAGTCGCCGCCAGAAGTGCTGCACAAACCTCCCCGCGGATTCTTCGTCCCCAGCGCAGAAACCTTCCAGGAGGAGTTCGTCCGACTCGCTCCGCTGCGTCATAACAACATCACCTCACCTTGGAACTCTGAGGAGGAAGTTGGCCAGGAACGATGCCGCCGCGCAGCAAATGACGGAATGGCGCCCGACCCGGGCTGACCGCCGCCTGCTGGATCCACAACAGAATGTCGAGCACCGTAGTCAGCACGGGCGCCAGGTGGGCCGTGTGGTTGGCAGTCAGGCAGAAGTGGCTGGCGCAAGCAGGTCATCGAAACCGATTCGGCGATAGAACTCTCGCCGCACCAGATCACCTACTCGGTTGACCGTTTCGGCCCCGTCGTCAGCGGGGTCGATGTGGACCCGGAATGGGCGCGTTCCCTTGGTCATCCCAACCACCCGGACGATGGCCCGCGCAACTTCTGCGGGATCCTGATCTGGGGGTGCGAGGTCAGCGAGCTTCTTGGAAACTTGGTCCATCAGACCCCCATAGAGAGGCTCATAAGCAGCTGCGACGTCTACGTCTTCGGGGTGCCCAGCGTTGGCGAAATGATTGGTTCCCCTTGTGAAGGATCCCGGCACGATGATGACGGTGTCGACGCCGAAACGTGCCAGCTCTGCGGCGGAGGTCACCGCAAGTGAGTCCTCTGCAGCCTTCGCCGCAAAGTACGGGCCCAGGTACGGCGGGGTTCCCCCTCTGGTACTTGTTGAACCGACCCATACGACCAATCCGTCCCGTTGATTCCTGAGGTGAGGCAAGGCGGCTCGGTTGAGGCGCTGGGTCGACAAGACATTGGTGTCGTAGATGGACACGAGCTGGTCAGTAGTAAACGACTCCAACGGACCAAGCACCATGTGGCCAGCGTTGTGGACGATGACGTCCAAGCGCTCCTCGGTCGAGATGATGGTTTCGACCGACGCATCGACCGAGGCTTGCTCTGAGACATCCATCTCGATCGCACGCAAGTCCACCGAGTGCTCGCTGGCGTAGTCAGCGGCTTCCTGGGCTGCCGTCGCATTTCTTCCGGCGATGTCTCGCATACCGGCGTAGACGCTGTGACCAGCGTCGGCGAGCGCTCTTACCGTCATTGCTCCAAAACCACTCGAGGCACCGGTAACGACAATGACTTGTTCAGCGGGCATGGGTTCTCCTTTGGATCGAGGCGAAACAACATGACTGTCTAGGTCCGCGGCCGTCCTGTCAGACGACGCCGCCGTTGGGGTAGATGATCTGGCCATTGACCCAGCGGGCCGGTCCAGCAAGGAACGCGATGACTTCGGCGATGTCCGCCGGTGTGCCCAGACGCTCGAGCGGAGGCTCGCTGCTCATGCGATCGAGGGTCTCCTGGTCCTTGCCCTCGAGAAACAGCGGCGTGGCTGTAGGGCCGGGCGCCACACTGTTGACGGTGACGTCACGACCCCGCAGCTCCTTGGCCAGGATCAGCGTGGTCGCTTCAACGGCGCCCTTTGTTGCCGCATACGCGGTGTAGCTGGGACGGGCGATCTTCACCACCGACGATGAGAAGTTGATGATGGCACCGCCCGAGCGAACGCGGCGCGCAGCCTCTCGACCGACGACGAATGTGCCACGCAGGTTGATGCGGACCATCCGGTCGAACACCTCCAAGTCGAGGTCGACGAGCGGGGACAGCAGCATGATTCCAGCCGCATTGACGACAACATCAACTCCGCCATAGGTCAGCTCTGCCGCATCGAACAGTGCTGCGACGTCGGACTCCTCGGCGACGTCAGCCTGAAACGAGGTTGCCATGCCTCCCGCCTCGATGATCGCCGTCACGACCTCCTCTGCCGGTGCCTTCCGCCCGGCGTACGCCACCACAATGGCCATGCCATCTCGTGCGAGACGCCGTGCAGTCTCCCCGCCGATTCCCCCAGAACCACCCGTCACGACTACAACGCGAGGGTGATCTATCGTCACTGTCGGCATCGGTACCCACCTCCATCCAGACAAGTGCCGGTCTGTTCGACCGGCGGACGTCAGGTTCAGCGTGCGCCTTGAGGGACCTGGTTCGCACCGTGCGAACCCCCGGAAGACCCCCTTGAATTTGCGCGACAGTCCGTCGGTCGGGTTAGGCGCGGACTGCGCTCGTGGGCGCCGCGAGAGCGGCTGGTAGCGCGGTGCGGGCCTTGACGTCGAGCTTGTAGAACACGTGGGTGAGGTGGCCCTCGACCGTGCGGGCAGTGACGAACAGGGTTTGGGCGATCTCGCGATTGGTGAGCCCTTCGGCGGCCAGTTCGGCGATGCGACGCTCGCTGGCGGTGAGCGCTTCGAGCCCGGTAAGCAGCACTCGGCGCGGCCGGGCCCCGGTAGCGCGCAGCTCGGTCTCGGCCCGTAGGGCCAGGGCTTCGGCACCGAGGTGGTGGGCGGTGTCGACTGCTTGGCGGAGAAGTTGGCGCGCCTCGAGTCGGTGGTTGCTGCGACGGAGGAAGGCGCCGAGGTCGGCCAGGGCGCGAGCCTGTTCGAGGCGGGTATCGGGGCCGGCGAGCACGTCGATCGCCTCGCGCAGCAGGGCCTCGCCACGATGGCCGCCGGCGACAAGCCCGGCGGCCCGCAGCGCCACGCCGAGGGCGCGCTGGGCACCGAAGGCGCGGGCTAACTCGAGCTCTTCGTCGCTCAGGCGTCGCGCCGTGTCGAGTTCGCCACAGGCCAGAGCGGCCAGGGCGGCCTCGGAACGCCACGATAGGTAGCACGGGCTACGCGCCAGGCCGCCGGTGGCGATCTCACCGGCCGCCCGAAAGTCGCCGAGTGCCTCACCGAAGCGACTCTGAGCGAACCGAAGGCGGCCTCGGGCGTGGCGCAGTATCACCGGGGTCTGCGACGTGCCGGGGAGGTCGACCGCCAGGGGCTCAAGAGTCCGCTCGGCCTCGTCGAGGTCGCCCCGCTCAACCAGCACGTCGACGAGTACGGTCGTCGCACGGTTGCGCAAAAGCGGCGGAGCTGACGGGCCCGGGGCGTCGAGCAGGGCCCGTGCATCGGCCTCGGCTGCGGTGAGATCACCGCGCCGGAAGGCGAGCCAGGCCCGCTGGGCCAACACTGCGGGAAGGATCATCCCGTTGGCCGAAGCCTGGGCCTCGGCCACGGCCGCGTCGGCCAGGGCCTGTGCTGCGTCGTAGCGCTCAGCCCAGAGCAGCGTCACCACGGCGCTCGGGTGCCGAAACGCACCGCCGGGCAACCAGGGCGGATCGCCTGGCTCGGGCAGCGGTCCCGTGCCGGCGGTGATGGCCCGGAGCGCGAGGTCGGCCACTTGGTCGGCCGGCTGGTTGGCCAGCGCGCCCACGTAGGCTGCCGCCGCCACGCACTGGCGCGGGACCGACCCCTCCCTGGCCCACACGAGCAGTGCATCGGCTCTATCGGCCACCAACGGCGCGGTGGCGGCATCGCCCACCCCGCAGGCGACTGCCATGGCCTCCAACGTCAAACGGCCTTCCGCGTCGCTGCCGTCGAGGCGGGCCGCGACGCCGTCGCACACCTCGATCGCCTCGGCGGCCCGCTCATGCCAACGCAGCGCATTCGCGAACAGCAGCGCGGCCGCGATGCGGGTCGTGTCGTCGCCGGCCGACTCCACCGCCTCTGCAAGTTGGTCGTGCCAGCCCGGCTGGCCGGCGCTGAACTCGGCCAGACCGAGCTCGAGCAACAGGCCCGCCCCCGCCTCAGGCGATGGCGGCTCGAACAAGGCCCGGCGTAGGTAGGCAACCGCTGATTCCGGCGCACCCCGCGCCGTTGCCTCCCAGGCGGCAGCCCGCAGCTGTTCGACCGTCCAGCCGTCGCCTGTCGGAACGGTGGCCAGCAGGTGCTCGGCGACGCGGGCCGGGTTGGCGTGTGCTTCGGCCAGCAGCCTGGCGGAGCGCCCGTGCGCTTCGACCCGGTCGGCCGCGCGCCATGTCACGGTAGACGGCGCCGCGCAGGAGTGGATGGGCGAAACAAAGCGGAGCCTCGTCCAGCACGCCCGCCCCGACCAGCAGATCGGCGGCCCGCGCTGCGTCGGGGGGTGCGAGCCCGGCCAGCTGGGCCGCCTGATCCAACTCGGCCCGCTCCAAAACGGCCACCGCCCGAGCCAGGCGCGCCGCGTCAGGACCCAGCCGCACGAGACGCAGCATCGCCCAGCGGCTCAAGTTAACGGTCGCGACGTCCTGTACTTTGGCTGCCGACGCGGTGACCGGCGCGATCTGCTCCTCTCGCAGAGCTTCGACCAGCGTGCGGACCAGAAACGGCGTACCGCCGGTCGCCTCCCAGCAGGCCGCCGCGAACTCAGGTTCGGGCTCGACACCCAAGGCGACCGCCACCAGCGTGGCCACCCCCCTCGTGGTGAGCGGCCCCACCGTGACCACCTCGGTCGCCGGATCCATCGTCAGGGCGGCCAACAGCTCCCGACTCTCTCCGGCCTCGGCCGGCCGAGCTCCGAGCAGCACTGCGGCATGCAGCTCCTCCAGGCGGGGCAGCAAAAAAGCCAGAAAGCGAAGCGACGCACCGTCAGCCCAATGGGCGTCATCCACCACCAACGCCAAGGGGTGTTGCGCCGTCAGGTTGGCGCACAACCAGTACAGCCCGTGTAGCACCGCGAACGACGGGTCCGGGGCGATCGGCGCAGCCGTAGCCACGCCGTCACCCAGGCCAGGAAGACCCAACAGTCGTGCCGCTACCCCGGGCGGCCCATCCAGTAGCTGGGACCGCTCCTCCTCCGACGCTCCCGCCACCACCGGCTCGACCAGCTGGCGCACCACCCCGAACGCGAACTCGCGCTCCAGCTCAGCCCCACGCGCTCGCAGTACCCGGAAACCCTCTCCCTCCGCCGCATCCCGGGCGACCGCCAACAACACGGTCTTGCCGATCCCAGCCGGCCCCTCCACCACCAGCGCCCCTCCACGGCCTTGCCGCGCCCGCTGCAGGCATTCCCCTATCCGCTCCAATTCTCGATCACGCTCAAGCAAGAGACCGTCGTGCTCACCCTTGGACGAGATCACAACCCACCCTACGTCGCGTGCCAGTGCGGATCGCCCGAGGGCCGACCGGACGCCAGCGGCCGGCATTTACATCGCCTCGGACAACGCCCAAGTGGAAAGTCAGGGGAGGTGCCAGGGGGTTCCCCCGGGTGCGAATACGAGGGCAGCGGATCGAAGATGGACCCGAAACCCTTGGGCCCACCTGACGAGAGACAGGACATGCACCTGCAAACGCGAACAGCCCCATTACATCGACGATCTGGAGGCCGTCGCGAAGGGTCGCCTGAGCGGAGCTGCTTGCT
The DNA here is from genome assembly GCA_963821755.1 of uncultured Acidimicrobiaceae bacterium. Classification (GTDB taxonomy): domain Bacteria; phylum Actinomycetota; class Acidimicrobiia; order Acidimicrobiales; family RAAP-2; genus Bog-473. The sequence continues at coordinate 806,837 of CAWGEX010000002.1, read as the reverse complement.
CCACTCCACCACATCCGGCATCACCGAGACCGACGATGATTCCAGCAAGCGATCCCAACGAGGAGGGAAGATGGCACGGGTACTGATCACCGGTTCGAGCGACGGTCTCGGGTTGATGGCGGCCGAGCTGCTCGCCCATGTCGGCCACGCGGTCACCCTGCACGCGCGCAACGATCAGCGGGCCGGTGACGCTCGTCGGGCGCTCTCGTCGGCCGAGCACGTCGTCGTCGGCGACTTGGCCAGCATCGAGGGGACCCGCCAAGTCGCCGAGCAGGCCAACGCGCTCGGACGATATGACGCCGTGATCCACAACGCCGGCGTCGGCTACCGAGAGCCCCGGCGCGTCGAGACCGTCGACGGACTCTCGCACGTCTTCGCCGTCAACGTCTTGGCCCCGTACCTGCTGACCGCCCTGATCACTCCGCCTAGCCGGCTGGTGTACCTCAGCTCGGGCATGCACAGAGGTGGCAACCCTGACCTCGACGACCTCCAATGGGTCGGACGCCGCTGGAACGGGGCCCAGGCCTACGCAGACAGCAAGCTCTTCGACGTCGTGCTGGCCTTCGCCGTCGCCCGTCGCTGGCCCGGCGTGCTCTCCAACGCCCTCGATCCCGGGCTGGGTACCGACCAAGATGGGTGGACCCGGCGCACCCGATGACCTCTCCTTGGCAGCGGTGACCCAGGTCTGGCTGGCGGTGAGCGACGACCCCGCAGCAACCGTCAGCGGCCATTACTTCTACCACCAGCAGCGACGCGACGTTCACCCGGCAGCCCGCTCAGTCGAGGTTCAAGGCAGGCTGCTCGACGGCTGCGCCGAACTCACCGGGGTCGTGTCTCCCGAATCCGTAAACGTTTCCCCTCAAGTGCCCAAGAAAGGTTGGTGAACCACCATGCCCAACGAACTCCTCATCAAAGGTGGCCACGTCGTCACCATGGATCCTGCGCTCGGGGACCAGCCCGACAGTGACGTCCTCGTTCGTGACGGGGTTATCGTCGAGGTCCGACCTGGACTCGAGACGTCCGCTCCAGACCGCCGAAGTGATCGAGGCCAAGGGTCGGCTCGTCATTCCGGGCCTCGTCGACACCCACCGCCACGTGTGGCAGGGAGCGATCGGCGGATTCACCCCCCAGATCACAGGGGCCGGCTACGGGCCTGCTGTGCTCACTGGGATCGCCCCCAAACACCGCGCAGATGATGTCTACGCCGGGACCCTATGGGGCGCCCTGCAGGCCTTGGACGCAGGGATCACCACGATCGCCGACTGGGCTCACAACCTCCAGTCCGCAGCACATGCCGACGCGGACCTACGCGGCCTACAAGAGTCCGGGATCCGGGGCTACTTCCTCTACGGTGGCCCCGGACCGGCAAGCGACGATCCGAACCCGCCGCACCCCCTGGACGCTCGCCGTTTGCGCGACGAGCAATTTCCATCCGGGAGCAATGGGCGCCTGCGGATGGGCATGGCGCTACGCGGGCCGTGCTTCACCACTCCGGAACGTAACGCCGAAGACTTCGCGTTCGCCCGCGACCTCGGGCTTCCGATCTCACTGCACGTGGGCATGGCCGGCACCTCCGACGCCGTGACCACCCTTCGGCGTGACGGACTGCTCGGCGCCGACGTGAACTACGCACACGGGAACATGCTGACAGAAGAGGAACTCGACCTGATCGCCGCAAGCCACGGGACCTTGTCGATCACCCCGTCCACCGACATGCTGATGCAGTTCGGGACCTTCCCGGGAACTGGCCCCGCCCTCCAACGGGGGATCCTTTCGGGTTTGGGGGTCGACACCATCTGCTCGGCCGGGACCGACCTATTCTCCGAGATGCGCCTGGCGCTCGCAGCGGAGCGTTCCCGGGCCAACGCCCCAGCACTGGCCCGGGGAGAGCAGGTCCCGACCGTCGACCTACACCAGCGGGACATGCTTCGACTGGCCACCCTCGACGGCGCGCGGGTGTGGAATCTTGACGACCAGATCGGCAGCCTCACCCCGGGCAAGCAGGCCGACATCGCCATCATCGACATGCGCTCCCCCCATCTCGATGGCTTCGGCGACCCCGTGGCGGTCATGGTGCTCGGGGCTGGTCCAGCTGATGTCGAAACGGTGATCGTCGGAGGCGACGTCGTCAAGCGAGACGGGAGGCTGGTCGGTGCCCATGTGGACTGGGCCCGGAAGCTCATGCACGAGACCCGCGACCGCCTGCGCAGCTGAGAGGAGGCGAGTGATGCTGACTTTGCGGCATGCGGAGCCGATCGCCGAGCGGCTTCGCCCCGACGCAGAACTCAACACGGCCGCAGACTACGACATGGACCCAGAGACGCCGATGGCCTGTGAGTCTTTGGTCGCTGATGCCATTGGCCACCTACTTTCAGGGTTCCTGATCGTGAAAAACCTGGATGCAACATCTCGATCAGTGTGTGGCTCGGTAACCACACTTGAACTCACATCCGAGAACATCTGCACAGTTCTCAAAGAGCTCAACCACTGCAGCGTTGGATTCTGGCAGTTGCCGAAGGCTCAGATCCCGGTAGTAGCCCGATTGCGGGAGTTCCGCGGTCCCTACAAACGCCGGCGTGGCGTACCAGCACGCAAATGCGAGCGTGATGCTCCAGCAGACCATGCCGTGGAGATGAGGCCACGAGACCAATTCCGCGAGAGTTCGTGGCGCAGAGATCTCTACGTGGGCCCAGTAGTTCAATCCGGTCAGATCCGTGGTCCACCCTTCAAGCGGGCCGCGCTTCCATCACCAAGTCCGAATGGGAAGAATCACTCGCGTCGGCAATCCTCCACCTTCTAGGTGCCTACAGGGCGATTGAGATTCTCTCGGCTTCCGCCTTTCCGTCGGGTGCACTTGATTCGTTCGAACTCGCGTGTCACTGTCTCTGCGCCGCCCTTGTGACCCTCGACGCGTGCTTGGCAGGATGTGTGGATTGATCACGAAAAACCTCCTCATGTGGGCTCTCGTCGGCTGCTGCCCATGAGCTTGGGGCCTGCGGGCGGCTCAGCGGCGACTGAACCGGCTCCGGGTCAAACCCCGCCAGACGGCGCCGGTCCAGGCCAGCAAGGCGAGCGCTCCGACAGACTCCAAAATAATGGTCTCGATCACGAACGAAGCCTCTGTCGACTCCCGAAAGCCGAATAAGCCGACGTTGAGGCTGACGATGAGTCCTCCGAGGGTCGAGATCATGAATCCCGCCCCCAGGAGTCCGGCGAGCGGCCGCGGCCACACCAGTAGGACTGCCGCCAGCAAGAAGCCACCCACCGCGTCGGCCAAGAAGAGAGGGCCGACGGTCGGGATGTCCCGGTATCCCTCCTTCCACAGGTGAAGATGGATGACGGCCACCCAGATGAGCAGACCGGCGCACACCAGACGGAGCACGAGGGCGGCGAGGAACGAGGGTCCATGCTGGGACCGCGTCCCGGGGCGTCGGAACGACGCCGTCTGATCAGAGGTTACCGTCGCCATCGCTCGGCCCTCCGTTGTTGTCGGCGTCTTGGTCGCCGCCGTTGTCCTGGGCAATACCGTTGACGACGGCCGGCGGTGTAGCCACCGGAGGGGCCGTTGTCGGCGGCGGGGGTGGCACCGTGGTCGGCGCGGCAGCCACCGGAGGGGCCGTTGTCGGCGGCGGGGGTGGCACCGTGGTCGGCGCAGTTGTCGGCGCCGGGGCAGTTGTCGACGGCGGTGGCGTGGTGGTGGTGGTGGCGTGGGCCGCAGGCGTGGCCTTGGTGGCGGTGGCCTTGGAGTTCGACATGAGGCCGAGGCCGAGAGCCAGACCTCCGGCCACGAGAGCCGCGATCACCGCGGTGAGGATTCCCAGTCGTTTGGTCACTTGACGTCCTTTCAAATTGTGTGGGTTGTAGCCGTGTGATCGCCGCCGCGATCTCGGGCTTCGAACTTAATTACGGTGAAAGGGGCGCAAGAGTTCACTCGGAAACATAAGAAGTTGATATGTGACGATGGGCAATCCTTTCAACCCGCTTCGCCGTATGTTGTTGTATGACTCGCCTGACTCGATCTCCGGAACCGCCCGCGGCCCAGCGGCCGCTGACACGTCATCCGATCATCCGGATCTCACCATGCCTCGTGATCGGGATCGTCTCAGCCATGGTGTTGGTGGCAGCGGCCAGCATCGGCTCGGCCGTGTGGCCAGTATCGAAGGCCCAAGCTGTGGGCGCGACCAAGGCGAGCACAGCTCATTCCGAGTCTGCCAGCTCGTCAACGCTTGGGTCGTTTGGCTGGCTCGCGTCAACGACACCGCCGGCGGCCTGGGCCCGACTCACCGTCCCTTCTGGCCTCGGAACCCTGTCCTCGCCTCCCGGGTTCCGTACGGTCGACGGTGATCCGGGCACGTTGTCGGTGGCCCTTCGCAACTCGGCCGGGACCTACCTCGGCTATCTGAATGTCACTCCCCATCAGGGTCACGAGACCCTGCAGGACTGGGCCGCATTCCGTCTCTCCCACCTGGTCGGCGACGACGCCGTCTCGATCCACGACGACGCTACGGTGCAATCGGTCCGAACAGCAGCGGCACTGCGATCGTGCGTCATCGATGATTACGTGACGACCATCGATCACCACCACTTCCATGAGGTGGCGTGCTACGTAACGAGGGGCTCCGTCAGCAGCGTTGTGGTTGCCGCCACACCTTCGGGTGATCCGGCCCACGTCTGGACCCAACTGGAGCGCGCCGTCGCCGCCTATCCGTTTCAATAGCGCGACCCCAACCCATCGCAGTTGCCCCGGCGGCCCCGGGGCGCCCTCGTTTTCGGTCGCTACGAGTTCGGTTGCCAGCGGTGCTAGCTCCCTGGTCGCCGGCGAGTCCGATCCCGTAGTCCGGGTTCGGCCATCCGATCGATGATGGTTTGGTCAACCCTGAACCAGGTGAGTGATGCAGGTCTCCTTCCACCGAACCAACAACACACCAAGGGAGACGGAATGCCGCGTAGACAACCAAGCAAGAGTTGGCGCAATGGGATTCGCCAGGAATCCGTCGTCATCAATCTTGGGTTCGGTTGAATAAAACTACGGTGCTGATGTGCTCGACGACTGCCAGGGAAACGACCGTTCCAGAGCAACGTCATCGTCGTCGAAGGCAGTGACTACAAGTGACTAAATGGGAAGGCCGGGGAGGGATCGTGATGGAGCGTGGTGGCGAAGAGATCCACGTCACCGTTTCGGGTCGACTGGCAGCACGCGTAGTCCCCGCAGCACCGAAGCGGTGGCAGAGCTGGGATGACATCGCGGACGTGTTCGCGGGCCGGCCCGACCCCGAGTGGGAGCTGGACCGCGACCTGATCGACCAGTCGGTCGCCGACCCCAGGGTGCGATCTCGCTAAAGGCAAATTCTGGACACCAGCGTCTTGATCTCCACTGACGTGCAACCTCTGGAGGGAGAGCTTGCGATCAGCGCCGTTCCGCTCGCCGAGCTGCACTTTGGTGTCGTCATCACGACAGACACCGCTATTCGCGAGCGACTGCGAAGACTGGCAGACCTTCAACGCAAGTTCGACGCGCTGCCAGTTGACGACGATGTCGCCACCGTAGTGATGCGCCACGCCCTCGCCGCGACAGCAACCCGCCGTCAACGATACCTACCGGCCGCGGGACGACCGGGTCGGACCGTGCGGTCACGCGCGGCGACTTCGCACCGCTTGCCAGGCGGCATCTGCGAGGGCGTCGCCGGCGTCGACGAGATCGGCGGCGCTCGTCGGGTGCGCCATCCACAGTCGGGCGTACTCGAGCGTCGCGCCCATCCAGAGAGCCTGGAACATCCGCGGTGACAGCAACCTGATTCGGCCCGCACGAACGTGCCCGGCGAGCCATTCCGACGCGACGCGGTACAGCTCCTCGTTCAGCGCCGCCACCGCCGGTTCGCGCCGGTCGATCACCTCCAGCTCACGCCAGTTGAAGACGTAGCGAGCTCGGTCGCGGTTGGCGGCAACCCACCTGAGATGGGCGTGCACCGCTCCAGTGACGCCGACCTTGGCGGAGCGGCTGGCGCGCAAGGCGTCGAGGTAGTTGGCGTGGTGGTCGGCGAGCACCTCGACGTACAGCTGGGTGGCAAGCCCGTCCTTGCTGCCGAAGAAGTGGTAGATGCTCCCGACGCTCGCACCGGACCGATCGCGGATCGCGTCGATCTTGGTGGCCGAGACGGTGTTGGCGAGGAAGCACTCCAAGGCGGCATCGAGGATCGCCTGGCGGCGGGGACGGGTTTCGGTGACGACAGCTGACATCGGCGCTGAGGCTCCTCGATGGGCGGACTTGACTAGAGAGTCATACTAGAAGAATCTTCTAGTATGACTCTACCGTTAGAGCAACTGCAGTCGGAGGGCTTTGTCGTGTTGCGCGACGCGGCCGGGACGGATCTCGTGCGCCGGTTTCGGGAGGAGCTCGCGCCGTACCTCGCCACCGCGCCCTTCGGCCGCAACGACTTCGAGGGTTTCCGCACCCAACGGTTGTACGCGCTGCTCACCAAAGCGCGGGCTACGGCCGAGCTGGTGGCTCATCCTGCGGTGCTCGAGCTCGTCGACGCGGTTCTCGACGCACCGTGCCTACTGTCGGCCAACATCGCGATCAACGTCCACCCGGGGGAGACGGCGCAGTCGCTTCATCCCGACGACGGCTACTGCAACGTGCCCCGCCCCCGCCGCCCGTTCGGCGTGTCGGCGGTCTGGGCGATCGACGAGTTCACCGCTGAGAATGGCGCGACGGAGGTGCTCCCTGGCAGCCACCTGTTCGGTAATGAATCGATCGCCGCTACCGACCCACGGATCCGTCCGATCGAGATGTCGCCGGGTTCGGTGGTCGTCTTCCTTGGCACCACGCTGCATCGCGGTGGAGCGAACCGCAGCGATGGCGTCCGGCTCGGGCTCACGCCGCAGTACTGCCAGCCGTGGATACGGCAGATCGAGAACATGGCGCTCGCCGTCCCGCCCGACGTCGTCGCCACGTTGCCCGAGCGGGTGCAGGAGCTGCTCGGCTACAGCATCCTGCCGCCGTTCGTCGGCTACGTCGACGGGCAGCACCCGCGGCGGATCCTCGAGCCCGGCGGCGGGGTTCGTCGGGAGCCCGTGGCACCCCGGTCATAACGTCGGCCGCGGCGCCGTGGGGGAGCCGGAGGGGAGCCGACGATGACACTCGCCGCGCTGAACGGCACGCTGGACCGGACGGTCGACCTCGGTGGCCGAAAGCTGATGCCCGGCATGTTCACGTGCCACTTCCACGTCACTTACCACGAGATGGGGTCGAGCCGAACATGCCCTACGGCGACAAGTACCCGCCGTCGTACCTGGGCCTGATCGGATCGGCCGAGGAGTTGGCCATTCCTGGTGGGCGGATGATCAGATGCATCTCGGCGTGTCACGGCGTGACCAGTGTCGAGGACCCGCTTCCGGTCGATCAGGACATGATGTTCGTGCTCGGCTCGGTGACAAAGACGCTATACGGCGGCGGCGCTGATGTGTCTGGTCTCGCAGGGCCGGGTCGAGCTGGAAGCGTCGCTCCGCGGTAGCTCCGATGCGTATCGGTAAGCGATTCGGGTTGCGACCGGACTCGAAACGACGTCTGACCTCTTCGATCTCTTCAACCTTCACCTCAACTCGGCGTTTGTAGCCATGCCAAGCTAAGGCATGGCCATCCGAGTCGTGGCAGCGGTGATCGGCGCGTTCATCGTGCTGGCCACAGGATGGAGTGTCCTTGGCACCTTGGTGGTACCGCGGCGCATTCGGAGCCGCATTCCCCGGATGGTCTTCATCGTCAACCGCAGCGTGTTCCAGTTCTTTGCCGACAAGGCCAGCTCCTACGAGCGCCGGGACCGGATTCTGGCGGTCCAGGCGCCTGTCCAACTCATCGGCCAGGTCGTCGCTTGGTTGGCTCTCTACCAGCTGGGGTTTGGACTGCTCATGTGGCCCTTTGTTGGTAACGGCGATCTAGGTAGTGCCATGGAGCAAACCGGGTCGGCGCTGTGCACGTTGGGCTTTCTCGTTCCACACACGAACGGAGCGGCGGCGCTTGACCCCCTCGCTGCGCTCGCCGGTCTCGGAACGGTTGCACTCCAGATCGGCTACCTGCCGACGTTGTACGCAGCCTTCAACCGCCGCGAGGCACTCATCACGATGCTCGATTCGAGAGCCGGCGTCCCGTCATGGGGCCCGGAGCTGCTAGCCCGGACGCATTACGGCCTCGGCAGCGGCGTATCCGCCGTTGGTGAGCTGCCGGGGCTGTTCGAAGCGTGGGAACAATGGTCCGCCGACGTGTCGGAGAGCCACAGTACCTATGTTGCACTAATTTGGTTCCGCTCGCCACGTCCGTTGTCGTCGTGGGTCACGGCACAACTTGCCATCCTCGACGCCGCCGCGCTGTACCTGGCGCTCCTCCCCAAAGGGTCAGACCTGATCCAAGCACGCCTCTGTCTGCGAGGAGGCTTCACCTGTCTCGGCAACATTTCCCGCGCTATCGGGATCCCTATCCCGCTAGACGCCGACCCAAGTGACGGAATCTCGCTCTCGTATGACGATTTCGTCGAATCCATCGAGCGTCTGCGCGGAGTCGACTATCCGATCGAGCGCCCCCTCGAGGATGCGTGGACGGACTTCTTGGGTTGGCGGGTCAACTACGAGGCTGCGGCTTACGCCCTGGCGTGGACAACTGACGCTCCGCCGGCGTTGTGGTCGGGCCCCCGGCGGCACGAAATCAAGCCGATCGCCCCCTTTCGGCCGCGGACGACCGAGGAAGACTGAACTTATAGTGGCTTGGTGACGGGGATACCGCCAGTCTGTCTCGGGCTCGGGTTGAGTTGGGATGCTCCTCGAATTTGTGAGAGATGAAGGTCTCGGGGGTGGGTGACAGCCGACCGGAACGCTCCGAACCAGTGAGCGGCTCCCGCAGCTTGACGCTGCCAACCCACCGGGCCTTCCGGCCGCCCGGACTCCACCGAATCGCCGCACGACCCGACACGTGGCTCGACGAGGCCGGCGCTTCGGTGGATGATCCGGCTGTCCTCGAACGACTGCGGCGGCTGGCGATTCCACCTGCCTGGGTGGAGGTGTGGGCGTCCGCCGATCCCGAAGCGTCAGTGCAGGCGACGGGCATCGACCAGCGCGGTCGGACGCAGTACCGATACTCCCCCGCGGCCCAACATCTTGCCACCGACTACAAGTTCGCCCGTATGACACTGTTCGCTGCGGCCATTCCTTCGCTACGTCTCCAGGTTGCGAGCGACCTCGCTCAATACCGCCAGGATCCACTCGGCGCACGTGTCGTGACGGCCGTCATCGTCCGGCTTTTAGAGCGGGGGCTGCTGCGCGTTGGTAATGACCGGTATGCCAGAGACAATCACACATACGGACTGACAACGCTTCGGCGGAACCACGTCGATACGCGCGGTTCGACCGTCACGTTCCAGTTCATCGGTAAGGAGCACCGCCCTCACACCGTGGCAGTTCACGACCAGGTGACGGCCAAGGTTGTGGGAGCGCTGGTAAGTGCGGCGGCAAGCGATGCGCAGCCGATCTTTGCTGCAAGGGGTGAACACGGAGCGCATCACGTGACGAGTGAAGTAGTGAACGCCTACCTCCATGCGCATACCCAAGCGCCAGCGAGCGCCAAAGTGTTCCGCACTTGGGGCGCCACCGTTGCAGCAGTTGCTGTGCTTGCGGGGGCCGAACCCCCAGCGGACGTCTCGGCGAGGTCGCGCGAACGCCTCGCCGTTGGGGCTGCGGCGACGTTGCTGGGTGACACGGCCTCCGTCACCCGATCTTCGTATATCCACCCTGCCTGGATCGACGCTGGGTGCTCTGACCTGGTAGTCGCCGCCGTTGCCGAGGCCTCCGGTCGCGTCGGCACGCGTGCTGTAGCCCGCCTTTTTATCGACCCAGGGGTCCAGGCAGCGGTCCTTTCTGGGATCACCGATATGCCATCGGAAGTTGCGACTCAGGACTACCACCCTGGGCCATAGAACTGCGCCAGGCCACCGGTCATTTCTTGGATGAGCTGGACAAGGGGATCTCTCCAGCTACTACTATCGAACATATGTTCGCCTGGATGGAGCAGCTCAACGAGGCCCAGCGAGCAGCCGTCAGCCATGAAGGTGGGCCGCTCCGGGTCCTTGCGGGCGCCGGAACGGGCAAGACGACCGCCCTCTCTGCTCGCGTCGCGTGGTTGCTAGCGACTGGAACGCCCGCGGAACGCATTCTCCTTCTGACCTTCACGCGAAGGGCTGCGCGGCAGATGCTCGATCGGACTGGTGTGATGTTGGCCGCACAACAAAGGGACGGCCGCTCTGATCCGACTACCGGCCATGTGATGGGGGGGACGTTTCACGCCATCGCACACCGGACTCTGCGGAGATACTCGCAATCACTTGGTATTCCCGAAGGATTCTCAGTACTGGACACTTCCGATGCTGCCGACGTCATTGACCTAGTTCGAGAAGAGGGCTGCTACGCGCAATCCTCCAGCCAGCGGTTCCCGCGCAAGGCACTTCTACTTGACCTCTATTCTCGGGCCGTAAACACGGGGAGGTCTATCTCGACGGTAACCGCGACAGTGGCGCCGTGGGCAAACGATGTTGTCGGGCAGATAATTGAGATTTGCCGCGGCTACGTCGCCAGCAAACGGGCTGGAGGCATGCTGGACTTCGACGATCTCCTCTTGCTCTGGAGGGCCGCCGTCCTTGATGATCGTTTGGGCCCACGGCTTGCGAGCTCGTTCGATCACATATTGGTTGATGAATACCAGGACGTGAACGGATTGCAGGTGGACATTCTGAAGGCGCTGCGCCGAACCGACGAACGAATCACGATCGTTGGAGACGATGCACAGGCGGTCTACTCGTTTCGTGCTGCTGAACCGCGTCACATCCTGGATTTCGAACAAATCTTTCCGGGAGCGCGGACTGTGATTCTCAGCACTAATTACCGATCTAGCCAACGAATTCTTGATTTGGCAAACAGTGTGGCTGCCGAAGCTCCAGAGGGTTTCTCCGCTGTGCTTCACGCCGCGAACGGTCACGCCGGAATGCGCCCCCGCCTCGTCAGATGTGCCGACGAGGATGGTCAGGTCTCAGCGGTCTGCGAGCAGATACTTGCGCACAGAGAGGAAGGTATCGTCCTCAAAGAGCAAGCAGTGTTGGTGCGGGCCGCACACCACTCTAATTTGCTCGAACTCGAGCTTGGGCGTCGACGAATTCCATATGTCAAGTATGGGGGCTTACGGTTCGTACAGGCCGCCCACGTAAAAGATTTGCTGGCAGCGTTCAGGCTGGCCGACAACGCCGCTGACTCGCTGGCGTGGTTCCGGCTGTTGCAGCTCCACGAAGGCGTCGGCCCGACCATTGCTCGACGAGCCTTGGCCGCCCTTGGGTTGAGCGATCCCGACGCCGACCCAATGAACCACGAAGAAGTCCTTGATCGATGGCCCAGGGCAGCCGAATTACTGCCAGCCTCCTCTCGCTCTCAAGTCGAGGCTCTTGTCGCGGCCCTTGCTTACAGAGATGGTGACTTGGTCGCGCATGCGGAGCGTCTTCGTGTCGTTGTCGTCCCGCTGATCGAGTCGACATATCCCGATTCGAGAGTTCGATTGGTCGATTTGGATTCCCTCGTCGCCGGTGCAGCAAAGACCTCGCGGCTCTCGGACGTCGCTGCAGACTTTGCCCTGGAGCCTCCGCGGTCGACATCTGATCTTGCCGGCAATCCCGCAATCGACGAGGACTGGCTGACGATTTCTACTATTCACTCAGCCAAGGGCCTCGAATGGAAGGCTGTACACCTCCTCAACGCCACCGACGGAATGGTGCCGTCGGATATGGCCTTGGGATCATCAGAAGGTCTCGAAGAAGAGCGACGCGTCTTCTATGTGGCGTTGACCCGTGCGAGTAAAGCGCTTCATGTCTACGTGCCGTTGCGATATCACCACCGGCCGCGTGGTCGAGATGATTCCCACGGGTGGGCACAACCTTCCCGATTCTTGTCGCCTCGGGTACGGTCGAAGTGTGACGAAGTGGCTGTCGAACACGAGCTCGCCGCATGGGCCTCGGACTCCGACGTAGAGGACGGCTTCGGCAGAATCGGTGCCGATCTCGAGTCGCTCTGGTCGTAGCAAGGAGTACCTGTGACCCTCACGTACCCCGGATTCTTGCTCCGTATGGCTTGCAGGTCTGTCCGCAATAAGCACCGCCTCTTCAGGGTCGTGATGTCCCGTTGCTCGCTGAGGAACGGGATCGTCGCCCAAGCGGAACGACCGCCATTCGCTGCGCATTTCGAGAGCATGCCGATCGGACGTCCCGTACTAATCCCTGACGGGGCAGGCGCGGGCCTGACTGGCGTGACCTTCCGTGACCTTATCGAGAGGGAGGGGAGGGATCGTGAGGGAACCTGAGGGGATCGAACCGCCGTTACCAGGAAAGTCCTGCGGAAAGGGCCTGCTCAAAAGCAGAGAACCGTACCTTCGCAATGTAGAGGCCGTGGGTTCGAATCCCATCAAACTCCGTCAGAGAAAGTTCAGGTCAACGGCCTGAAGGTGGAAGCCCCGTAAGGTCACGTGTGGCCCTAGGAGCCGGAGCCGGGCTACTCAAGGGTGAGAAAGTCCAGGAGAAGCGCGTTGACCGGGTCCGGTGCCTCCAGCTGCATCCAGTGGCCCGGTCCTTCGAGACGCTCATAGCGCCACGGGCCGGCCACATGCTCCGCCGAGCGGGTCATCTGGGCCTCGGTCAGCGCGAAGTCGCCGCTGCTCCAGACACCCAGCGTTGGGGTCTGTACTGGGGGCAGGGCGGGTGGGGGGTCGACGAAGGACTCCGGGTTCACGATGGCCCGGAAGTAGTTGAGCCCGGGGGTCAGCGAAGAATTCGCTTCTAGATCGGCGATCACGTCGACTTCGTCCGGGTGATGGAACAGAAACCGGAAGTTGGTCCATTGGTTCGCGGACAGCCACTCCTCGGCCACACCCCGGAACTGGAAGAGCAGCATGAACCACGCCTTCTCCAGCTGATCGCGATCCAGCTGACCCGGGCGGCCCCTGAACGAGGCCGGATGCCCGATCGACAGGGCCACCAGGCGATCGACGGTGTCGGGCGCCACTGAAGCCAGCACCCACGCCACCGCCGCCCCCCAGTCGTGGCCGACCACGTGGGCCCGGGGCACGCCGGCGTCGGCCAGCACGGCCCTCACATCCGACACCAAGTGCTCGATGTCGTAGGCGCCGACCTCGACGGGCCGGTCCGAACGCCCGTAGCCGCGCATGTCGGGGACGATCACCCGGTAGCCGGCGCCGGTCAGGGCCGGCACCTGATGGCGCCAGAGGCCTCCGGAGTCTGGGAAGCCGTGGAGCAACACCACGGGCGTGCCCTCCCCGGTGACCTCATAGTGGATCTCCGTCCCGGCGTTGTCGGCTGTCGCCATTGGTGCCTCCTATGAGTTGACCAGCTCGAACAGTTCCGCCCGCACCTGATGAGCTTGGGGCTTCTCGCCGTGCATCGCGCCCGTGTAAATCCCTGGTCCGTGGCCCTCGGTTTGGCCAGAGATGACGCCCTCGTCGTATCACCTGCCCGTTGACCCCGCGACCCCTATCGAGCAGGCGGCCGTCTGCTTTGGTTGCGCTCATTTCTCTTCTCTCTCCGGCTTCTTTGGATTGAGTGGGGTCCGACGCATCACAAACGAAGATGACATCGCCCTAGTACCGACTTGAAGGTCGTCCTCTGCTCAGCAAAGGCGAAGATCGTCCCGTTTGGTCAAACCTTGTGTTCGTGGTGAGTCCACGACCTATATCCAAAGAGTGTTAGGCGTCGCCTATCAGGGAGGCGTTCGACGGCCCCCCAGCCGGAACGATGCCGACCGCGACCTCAGACTGGCCGAACAGGCTGTTCTCGATGCTGGCGAAGCGCATGTCGCACGAGAGCGCAAACTCGCTGCCCCCGCCACGGACCCGGCCACGAATCGACGCGATGGTGATCAGGCCGGCCTCGTTCATTCGCAGCATCGAATCGATGAAGTACGTGACACCCGACTCGGTTGGGACGAAGGCGACCGGATTCGTGTCGGAGAGGTCGTAGCGCGCCATGTAGAAGTCGGGGTGCGCACTAGCGAAGACGACAACGCGGAGATCCCGCGCATCCTCGATAAGGCGGACGATCTCGCCGAGCTCGATCACGGTTGTCGAGTTCAAGAGGTTGATCGGCGGGTTGGAGAAGACGACCCTCCAATAGCCCGGTGAGAGTTCGGTGATGCTGAACTGCGTCAGCGGGTCCTGGTCCGAATCACTGGGGATCAGCCATCGTCTGGTTTGGCGGCCGACAGTTCTGCAATCTGCGCTCTCGCCGCGGTCACCAGCTCCTCGTTTGTGTTCGCGTGGCCACCAAGACCCCAGCCGCCCTCAACGGCCTCGGTCAGGAGGACCCACGTTCTCTCCGAGAGCGAGGGCTCTCCAGCCGCTGTCGCCACCAGTTCGGTGAACTGGCTGACCACGGCTAGCTGCTTGTCGCGGTCGAGGGCACCGGCGTTGGTCAGCACCTGGACTCGCACATACCCGCTGTCACCGTCCACGTTGGAAATGGCCGGACCATCCATCTCGTGGATGAAACCAGCCGTGTTCTGTCGGAACATCGGGATGTCGGGGACGCCCTCAATGGTCATCAGGGTCCGTGCGAGGTCGGATGCGAGCCGGTGGGGGTCCCGAAACGTGCCTGCGGCGGCATACACGTCGATCATCGGCATACTCTTCTGCTCCCTATCGGTGTCGCCGTTTCGCCGCTCCCGTGCCCGACGTGCTGCCACTGCGTCCCCATTCGCGTCATACAGATGCCAGCGCTTTGAGGATCAAACCGGATGCGACGTCGGGCCGGGCGATGAAGGCGACGTGGGAGCCGTCTACAGACTCAGTGACGGCGTTCATACGCTGAGCCATAAAGCGTTCGCAGTCGGGCGGGATGGCCTGGTCGCGCTCGGACACCAAGTACCAACTCGGAAGGTCCCGCCAGCCAACGGCTGATGGTTGCTCGCTGAACGCAGCCGCTGCGAGGGGGCGCTGGCTGACCGCCATCGGACCGGCGACCTCCTCGCTCAGGTCAGCGCAGAAGGTCTCGTGGAACTGCTCGATCTTGATGAACAGGTCTGGGCCGCCTGCGGCTCCGGGTGCGTCGTACGGGCTGGCCACGTTCGTGGTTGCGAGCATGGAGGGCGGGAATGGCTCCATCACGCTGGCGCAGCTCTCACCCTCGTCTGGCGCGAAAGCGGACAGGTACACCAGGGCCCGGACGTCATTCACGGTGGGCGCGGCCTGGGAGATCACGGCGCCGCCGTACGAGTGGCCGACAAGGACGATCGGCCCGTCGATCGTGGTGGTGTAGCGCGTGATGGCCTCGGCGTCCGACGCCAGACCACGGAGTGGATTCATCGGTGCTCGCACGGGCACTCCTTGCGCCTGCAAGTGCCGGATCACGCCGGCAAATCCAGACGCGTCCGCGAATGCACCATGCACCAGCACTGCGGTCGGTTGTGTGCTCATCGTGTACCTCCAATTCGTCCATTTATCGGGCAGCGGTAGCTCACTAGAGCGATCACTCCAATGGTTCTAGACCGTTCGCTCTAGTAAAGTCAAGGGGTGGCCCGCGACCGTGACACCCGGGCCGACCTGGTGCAGACGATGGCGCGGCTGCTGCGCGACCAGGGATATTCGGCCACCGGGCGGGCGCAGTTGCTGGCGGAGAGCGGTGTCTCCAACGGGTCGCTCTACCACCACTTCCCCGGGGGCATGGAAGAACTCGCCGAGGCCGCCCTGGAGGCTTCCGGCCAAGCCGTCGCTGACGCCCTCCGCCAAGCCTTGGACGGTGCGCCCAACGCCGCACTCGGCGTGATCCGGTTCCTCGAAATCGCCGAGGGACCGGTCGCCGGGGATCCGTGCCCGGGCTGCCCGATCGCGCCGACGGCAATCGAATCACCCACCATCAGCCCACGCCTACGCGCCACCGCGGCGCTGTGCTTCGAACAATGGGAAGCCCTCATCGCCTCACGGCTCCGGGCTGACGGATGGCCAGAGGCTTCGGTCGCGGAGACGGCCTCGGCGGCTCTTGCCCTCATCGAGGGTGCACTACTCCTCGCCCGCGTGAGTGGGCAGCAGAGTCACCTTGAACACGCCAAGCGCGCCGCGCTGTCCCTGCTCGCCGGCCCCGCTGCGGGAGGGGACTAGACGGAGCCCACCATTGCGATTGGGTTCGGTGACCCAACGAACTGGCTGGTCAGAACGTCTGCCCTGCGCAGCCATCCGACGTCTGCCCTACTTCGAGGCACCTCGCTGGCCCAATGACCGGTCGGCTCGAGGTGGGCATCGCCTCAAGCTCGGTTGGTTTGGAGGAACTATGGTGAGGGTGGCGCTGGAGGGTGCCACCGGGTCCGCGGGAAGGGCTGAGTCCACCTCTGTGACATCCCATTTTCTGGTTGTTGGCTCTTCCTTCAGCCTGAGCAGCGGGCCGCAGGCGTAGGAGGGAGACGCCATGTCCACTTCGCTTCCAGAGCGCCCCGACCTCGACCAGCTGCGCCGTCAGGCCAAAGAGCTGCGCGACGCCGCCCGCGGCGGTGACCCCGACGCTGCCGATCGTTTCGCCCGCCACCACGGGAGTGCATCCCAAGGTGTCGTCACCCTGGCCGCCGCCCAACTGGTCATCGCCCGGGAGCTGGGCTTCTCCAGCTGGCCGCAGCTCAAGGCAGCAATCGAGGCCCACGCCTCCAGTCCCGAACGTCAGGCCGAGATCTTCGTGGCCGCATCGATCGATGACCGCATGCGCGAGGCCGCCACGGTTTTCGAAACGGCTCCCGATATCGCCCGCTACAGCCTGGAGGCCGCCGCCGTCCTCGGCGACGCCGAACAGGTGGGCCAAAGGCTGGCTTCCGACCCGGCCGCAGCGGTCGCGACCGACGAGGCGCGAGGTTGGCCGCCGCTTCTGTATGCCTGTTACTCCCCCTGGCACCGGATCGACCCTGGCCGAGCGGCCGGGATGGCCGAGGTGGTCCGGCTCCTGCTCGACGCCGGGGCCAGCCCGGATACAAATAATGGAGCCAGACAGGGATACCGCTCCGCCCTGAAGGGGTGCGTGGAGCGGAACAACCCCGAGATCGTCCGGGTCCTCCTCGAGGCGGGAGCCAACCCAGACCAAGGACGGCCCATCGGCGAGGCGGCCGGCCTCCGCGACCCTCGGTGCTTGGAGCTGTTGCTCTCCCATGGCGCCACGGTGGTGGCCGGAACCTGGACGATCGGCGCCGCCGTGTTTGCCGACGACGCTCACGCAGTATCGGTCCTGCTCGAAGCCATGGAGAGTGCCGATGGTCCGGCAGCCCGGGAGGCGACGGAGGCGCTGCCGGACGCGGCGGCGGATGCTTCGCCCGAAGTCGTCGCCGCCCTTTTGGCCGGCGGAGCCGACCCTAAAGCGTATGACGGCGACCGAGACCTCTCCGCACTGCGTCGGGCGGTGCGGGCCGGCAAGAGCGAGAACGCGGCTCTGCTGGTGAGCCGCGGCGCGCCTGATGACAGTACCGACATCGATCGCTTCATCGGGGCCTGCCGACGCGCCGACCGCCGGTCTGCTGAGCATCTCCTCGCCGAGCACCCCGACCTGCGCAACCGGTTGACCGACGAGGACAGCGCTGTAATCGTCGAGGCTGCCGGCTCGGCTTCGGTCGCCGTCATCGCCTTGATGCTCGATGTGGGTTTCTCGCCCCACGCCCGCAACAATTTCGGCGAGCAGCCGCTGCACTGGGCGGCGTACGTCGGGGACGCCGATATGGTCCGTCTGCTCATTGAGGCGGGAGCCGATGTCGACGGCCGCGACGCCCGATTCGACTCGACGCCGTTGGCCTTCGCCACCGTGGGCAGCGGCGAGCGCACCGGGCAACCCGGCAACTGGATTGACGTGGTCCGCTCCCTCGTCGATGCCGGTGCCTCCCGAACCGGCGTGTGGATCTCGAGCAAGCCGCCCAGCGAGGAGGTCAGCGACCTTCTCCGCCACTACGGCATCACCCCAAACGAGGGGGCCGAGCCCGATCCGCACGAGGACGGCCCACCCCCCGCACTCGGCACCGGGGTGATGGCCGATGTGGCCCGACATCTCGACGCCGCTTACCGCGGCCTCGACCTCGAGCTGTTGGGATCGCTCCTGCACCCCCAGGTCCAATGGACTGGCGTCTGCACCAACAGCGGCGAGGTCCTCGATTGGCTCCGAAGCCTCCTCGCCGACGGCACTCGGGCCACCGTCGAAAGCGCGGAAGTCGACGGCGACGCTGTCGTGCTCGGTCTCAATGTGGGCCGCGAGGCCGATGGGGCGCGCCCAGCTCCGCCCGAACTGCTCTACCAGGTCTTCACCGTCGACAATGCCCAAATCATCGAAATACGCGTCTACCCGGACCGAGCTAGCGCACTCACCCGTCCTGTCCGTGATCACGTCGGAGACACAGCCTGACCATGACACATGCCAAACGGGTCTCAACCTTCGGGCACCGAACCCGAAGGTGTTAGGGCAATGCCGTCGGTCCAGGATCAAAAGACTGCCTCGCGGATGACCTGGTGGGCGTGACCCGACTTGCTGATGGTGGACAGAACATTGTCGTTCCGCCGTCTGCCCGGGAACAAGCACCGCCGCTCAGGGTCGGTGGCGTCCCTTGCTCGACGAGCAACGTGATCGTCGCCAACAGGGACAGGGCACCATCCGCTCCGCCTTTCGAGAGCCGGCCGATCGAACGCGAGTACTGATTTGCGAACAGGCCCCACGAGCTCTGTCTGACCGTGCCTTTACGTGTCTTTACCGTGGGGGAGGGGGAGGAATCGTGGCACTGAGAGCATCGAAACGCCGTTACCAGGAAGGTCATAAGAAAGACCCTGGTCAAAACTGAGAGCCACACGAGGCCGCGGCTTCGAATCCCATCACCAAAGAAAGTCCAGGTCAACGGCCTGAGGGTGGAAGCCCCCGTAAGGTCATGAGGCCCGAAAGGTCTATTCCGAACCCCATGCCTTTACTCGCTGGCTCCACCCGGTGTCCGTCGCAGGGGTCGCACCCAGCAATCGACCGGGGTCCCGTCCGACGACCGGCACGACCAAAGAATGCTCACCGAAGCAAGTTAAGCTTTCGTTGATGGCGCGCCCGAAGCCGCTCTCAGCGACGGAGGAGGAGCTGTGGCGGATCCTCATGCGCATCGTCAAGGTCATGCCTCGGCTTTTGGACGCCGATCTGATGAGAGGTGCTGGTATGACCGCCAGCGAGTACACCACCCTCATGATGCTTTCTGAGGCTGCGAATCGAGAACTCCGAATGAGCGATTTGGCCAGCGCCACCGGCCTTTCGGCGAGCCGGACGACCCGGCTCGTTGACGATCTCCAGACGCGAGGGCTTGTCACGAAGACGCCAAGCTCCTCCGACGCACGGGCGAACGTGACACGACTCACCCCTCGAGGCATGAGCAAGCTCAAGGCTGCGTGGCCCGTACATCTAGGCAGCGCTGCGAACCCGCTTTCTCGACTACATCCCAGCGAAGTCGCTCGATTGCGTCGGCAAGGGCCTTGCCGACGTGGCGATGCACCTTGAAGGTCCACCCTCCAAGGGTTGAGGAGTCTGAGCGTCTTCAGGTTCCGGCTGCATCGCACGCTCTACTGAGTGCCGGTGCGACCTAAGGGCATCTCGCAAAGCAACTCCCTCACCGCCAGCATGACAGCGGGATTACAGTGTAATCTCAACGAGGAAAAGAGGCTGAGAACGTACATGGGTTGGGATTTCGAGACCGATGCCGAGTTCGCCGGACAGTTGGCCTGGATGCGCGCGTTCATCGACCGTGAGCTGATTCCGCTCGAGCCGATCTTCGACGAATTGCCGCAAGATGAATGGCAGGTGGCCAAGCGGTACCTACAAGACCAAGTGAAAGCACAAGGTCTGTGGGGCGCCTTCCTCGACCCAGAGCTCGGTGGGAGCGGATTCGGGCAACTGAAGTTGGCACTGATGTCAGAGATCATCGGCCGGTGCATGATGTCGATGACCATCTTCGGGGTCCAGGCTCCTGACAGCGGAAACATGGAGCTCCTGGCCCACGGGGCCACCGATGGCCAGAAGGAACGCTGGCTCTGGCCCAACCTACGTGGCGAGATATCCAGTGCCTTCGCACTCACCGAGCCCTTTTTCGCCGGTTCGGATCCCACCGTGATTGGCACTACGGCAATCTCCGACGGTGACGAATGGGTGATCAATGGGCACAAGTGGTTCATCACCAACGCCTCGGTGGCCGACATTGTTCTGGTGTTCGCCGAAACCAGCCCGGATGGCCGTCCGCACCACCATGCCTCGATCTTCATCGTTCCTGCGGGAACGCCAGGCATGGAGATCGTCCGCGATATCGGGACCATGGCGCATCCCGACGTTGCGTACGGTCGCCCGGGGAATCATGCCGAGATCGTCTTCCGTGACTGCCGTGTTCCGGCCGATCACATGATCGGCCAGCCCGGAGATGGCTTCGTGCTCGCCCAGCAACGCTTGGGGGGTGGCCGGATCCATCACGCCATGCGTTGGCTCGGGATGGCGCAGCGATCCCTCGACATCATGGGCGAGCGGGCCGTGTCTCGAACGTCGCACGGCAAACTCCTGGCGCAGCACCAGATGATTCAAGACTACGTCGCGCTCTCCCACACAGAGATCCAGGCCGCCCGCCTCCTGACCTTCCAGACGGCATGGAAGGTCGACAAGTACGGCGCCGCTGCGGTTCGCGCCGACCTCGGGATGGTCAAGGCCCACGTGTCGAAGGTCGTACTGGCGGTCCTCGACCGGACGATCCAAGTGTGCGGTGCCCTCGGCTATTCGAGTGACCTGCCGGTGGAGGCGTGGTACCGCTTGACCCGTTTCGGCCCTATCGGCGACGGACCCGACGAGCTGCACAAGTCAGTGCTCGCCCGGACGCTGTTGAAGGAGTACCGGCCGGTCGAAGGTTGGCCGACCGAACACATCCCCAGCCGCCGACCGGCGGCGAAGGAACGATGGGCCGAACTACGTATCGGTGCGGGGTTGCGATGAGGGGAGGCGGTCGTCAACGAGCGACAAGCAGGACGGCCGTGACCGATGGCCCCGGTGCCCCGTCGTCATGGCGGCCCGCGGCGGTGTTCTTCGACTTCGCCGGCACGTTGTTCAGCGACAGGGCCCTGCGAGACGCACATCTCGATCAGCTGCGGTTCGTCGCCGCCGCCATCGGTGTGGACGCGACTGGTCAGCGGCTTCGCGCTGCCTATCGCCGAGGGATGGTCGAGAGCTACGGCGGCATGGGCTCGACGCCTGCCTATCGGCACCGTTCGCTGTTCGCCGAGGCGTTCAAGGCGATGGCGCGTGACCTGGGCGGGGACATCGACGAGTCCACCGCACAGGAGGCGGTCGATCGACAGTACCGAGCGACGGTCGAGCACGCGACGTTGCGGCCGGACGCTCGCGACACGCTGGGTGCTCTGCGTCAGGCGTCCGTCCACGTGCAGATCGTCTCGAACATCGACGAGGATCAGGCCCACCCGTTGATCGACCGGCTTGGCCTGAGCGACGTCGTCGACGCGGTCACCAGTTCGGACGAGGCCCTGTCCTGTAAGCCCGATCCCGGCATCTATCAGGTTGCGTTGGACAAGGCGGATTGCTGTCCCACCGACGTGCTGTTCGTCGGCGACAGCCTGCGCCACGACGTGGAAGGGCCGGCGGCGATGGGCATGCGCACCGCGTGGATGGTGGAGGATGGCGCCCGCTCCGATCCGGGCAACATCCGGCCCGACTTCGTGGTGCGTCGCCTCGCCGAAGTGACGTACGTGGTTGGCCTTGAGGTCGGCCGATGAGCACTGATGCGCTCGAGCGCTACCTCGATGAGCGACTGGGTGGACATGTCCCGATCACGGTCGATCCGATCAAGGGTGGTGGCTCGTGCGAGGTGTTCGCCCTCGACCGCGGTCCGAGCCGCTGGGTGCTGCGACGAGCTCCCCGCCATGGCAGCTCGGCCAGCGCCCACGACGTGCTCCGTGAGTTCCGTATCCTCGACGCCATCAAAGACGAGGCCGTCCGTATCGCCCGCCCCGTTCTGTCGTGCGGCGACATCGACGTCTTCGAGACACCCTTCTACGTCATGGAGCGCATTCCCGGATCGCCCGTCCGCTCCACCGTGCCTGCCGGCTGGGCCGCTGCACCGGAGACCCACGGAGCGGCACTCGAGGAGCTCATCGATGCCCTGGCGGCGATCCATGCCGTCGACTGGGAGGCCTGCGGGCTGGGCGACCTGGCCCGCACCGGTGACTATCTATCCCAACAACTGACCCGTTGGCTCACCCAGCTCGACGGCTACGGCGGCCGCGACCTGCCCGGTGTCCGTCGAATCGCCACCTGGCTCGGGGAGCATCGTCCCATTCCTCAGGCGAGCGCCCTGTGCCACGGTGACTACAAGCTCGACAACGTCTTGTTCGCAGCGAATCCACCGCCCCGGCTACTCGCTGTGGTCGATTGGGAGATGGCGGCGATTGGCGACCCCCTGGTCGATCTTGCCTGGGCCCTCATCTTCCACCCGGGGCCGGAGGGAACCATGCCGCTCGGGAGGGGGAAAGATCCGAAGTTTGCCGTTGATCACCTCTCCGGCCGCCAAGCCCTGGTTGAACGATACGCCCTGAGATCGGGCCGCGACGTTTCGGCAATCGGGTGGTACGACGTGTTCGCCCGATGGAAGCTGGCCATCGTCCTCGAGGGCAGCTACGCCAAGTATCGGCGCGGCCTCTCCGACAATCCGTTGCACGAGGTCTTCGGGCACCAGGTCGATCTGCTGCTCGACAGCGCCACGAGGATCTTCGAACGCGAAGGAGCGCTGTGACCTGTTCCAAACCATGTCGTCACCGGGGGGCCGATCCGGCTTCCCCAGCCGGATTGAGCGAGCGCTGATGCGTGCCTGGCAGGTCATGGCCAAGGGCGAGCCGATCGAGGTTCTGCACTCCGTCACCCTGGACCCGCCGGAGCCCGCCCCCGGCCAGATCCGCATCCACGTGACCGCGGCGGGCATCGGGCTTCCGGACGTGCTCATGTGTCGTCACACCTACCCCCTCACACCGCCGCTGCCCTTCATCCCCGGACAAGAGGTATCGGGCGTGGTCACGGCGATCGGCGAAGGCGTGGAATCGCTGGTCGGCGATCGGGTCATGGCCGTGACCGCATTTCTGGACGGGTTCGGCTCCTTTGCCGAGGAATGCCTGGCTCCAGCCTCCTCCGTCTTCCCGGTACCCGACGGGCTCGCCGATGTGGAGGCGGCCGGGTTCTGGATCCCGCACCTCACCGGGTGGATCGGGCTGGTCGACCGTGGACGCCTTGCCGGTGGCGAGTGGCTCGCCGTACTCGGCGCGGGCGGGGGGAGCGGGATCGCCGCTGTCCAGCTCGGGCGCTTGCTCGGCGCGCGCGTCATCGCCGTGGTCGGCGACGAGGACCGGGCGGCGTTCTGCCGGTCACTTGGCGCCGAGGCGACGCTCAATCACCGCGATGGTCCGCTGGCCCCCGCGTTGCGCGAGCTCACCGACGGCCATGGCGCCGACGTGATCTTCGACCCGGTCGGCGGTCCCTTGGCCGAGGACGCCGCCGGTGCGCTCGCCCGGTACGGCCGGTGGTTGGCCGTGGGATTTGCCAGCGGAGCGTGGCCGAAAGCCGAAACGCAGCAGTTGGTGTGGGCCAATGCCACGCTGATGGGAGTATTGGCGGCGGGAAACAGCCAAGCCGAGTTGGACAACATCCACGCCAGCCTGTCCGCTCTTGTCGGTGAGGGTGGGTTGCGCAACGCGGTGACCGAGCGGATCCCCTTCGACGATCTTCCCGATGCGCTCCAGCGCATGGCCGATCGGCGGGTCATTGGCAAGATGGTCATGGTGCCATGACCGACGCAAGGCTGGCCTGAGAGTGGCGAGGCAATCCGATCTCGACCTGGACGCCCACGAGATCATCTCGGCAGCTGTTGACATCTTCGAGGAGTCAGGGCTCGACGCGGTCACTATGCGGAGTGTCTCCACCCGGCTCGGGGTGTCCCCTGTCCCGCTCTACAGCCGGGTGGGCAACAAGGATGCGCTGGTCGATGCCATCGCCGACCGCTTGCTGGCCGACCTGGCGCCACCAGGCACCGATGACGAAAAATGGGAGGAATATGCGGTCCGTTGGGCACGGGAGCTTCGGGGGCGGCTGCGCCAAGCCCGCGACAGCCGGCTCATCCTCTCGCTGGGTCGCAGCGCCTATGTGGAGGCGTCTCTTCCTCTGGTGACGGCAATGCGACGTTGCGGATTTGCCCCCGACGCGGCCATGCAGGCCTGCCGCGTCCTCATGTGGGCCGTCGTCGGCTTCGGGGCGGTCGAGACGGGCGCCAAGCCAGGCCGTCGCCGGCGCCGTGGTCGTGCGGGCGGTGATCCGACCGGTGTCACCAGGGCCGAGATCGACATCCTGTTCGACCTCCACGTGCGGTACGTGATCGAGGGCATCGCTGGCGATGCCGCGGCGGAGTGGGCTGCCGCCTCTGAGCGGACCAACCTGGGCGGCGTGGGTCGGTGACCATCCCCAGCCTGAGCGCGGCCGGGAAGGTCGTTGTCATCACCGGTGCCAGCAAGGGCCTAGGCCGGGCCATGGCGTTGGGGTTTGCCGAAGCCGGGGCGGACGTCGTTGTCGCCAGCCGGAAGCTGGAGCAGTGCCAGCAGGTGGCTGATGAGGTCACCGCCCTGGGACGTCAGGCCTTGGCCGTTCGGTGCCATGTCGGCGACTGGAACCAATGCGAAGAACTCGTGGACACGGCTGTCGCCCGGTTCGGGCGGATCGATGTCTTGGTCAACAATGCCGGCATCGCGCCTGTCCCGCCCTCGCTGCTGGGTGTGACGGCGGAACTGTTCGACAAGACGGTGGCGGTCAACCTTCGTGGCCCCTTACGGCTCACCGCGTTGGCCGTCGAACATATGCCTCCGGGCGGATCGGTGATCAACATCAGCTCCAAGGCGGCACTGCATCCCACCTCGTTCACGGTCGTTTACGCCGCGGCCAAGGCCGGGCTGAATGCGCTCACCAAGGCGGCGGCCCACGAGTTCGGTCCGAGAGGTATCCGGGTGAATGCCATCGTGTGCGGCACGTTCCAAACCGACAGTTTCCACAGCTCGATGCCATCGGAGGAGGCGCAAGCCGAGATGGCAGCACGCGTCAGCCTGGGCCGGATCGCCTCGGCCGACGAGATCGTGGGATCGGCGCTCTTTCTGGCCAGTAGTGCGTCGTCCTACCTGACCGGGGACCTGGTCGTGCTGGACGGCGGCTGACCACCGACGAGTGGAAACACGGGGCGAACGCGCCACGAGGAACATGACGAACCATTGAGAAGGAGCGACAGATGACCGATGCACCGAACGATCTGGTCGGCCCGGGACGGGTGGCGGTGGTGACCGGCGCGGCCAGCGGGATCGGGCGTGCCCTGGCCATGGCCTTCGCCGATGCAGGGTCCACTGTCATGGTCGGAGATATCGACGGGCAAGAGGCTGAGGGTGTCGCCGCCGGCATCAGGGACGGTGGGGGACAAGCCGAGGCTTTGACCGTCAATGTCGCCGATGCCGCGTCGGTCGAGGACCTGGCCGCGCACACGCTGGCCCGGTTCGGGCGGGTAGACGTGCTCTGCAACAACGCCGGCGTGTCAACCTTTAATCTGATCCAGGACCAGACACTCGACGATTGGCGGTGGGTGTTCGACGTCAACCTCTGGGGGGTGGTGCACGGCCTGCAGAGCTTCTTGCCGGTCTTTCGCCGGCAAGGCACCCCGGCGCACATCGTCAACACGGCTTCCATCGCCGGACTGCTGAGTGGGGTGGCCTTTATTGGCCCCTATGCCGCCACCAAGGCCGCGGTGGTATCGATCTCCGAGACGCTCAACCAGGAGTGTGCCATCGCCGAGTTGCCCATCGGCGTAAGCGTGCTGTGCCCGAGCTCTGTCGATACCCGGGTCATGGAGTCCGAGCGCTCCCGTCCCGCGGCGCGAGGGATTGAAAAGCGAAAGGAGTCTGCCGAGGCGGTGCGGCTGGCGATCCGTGATTCCTTCACCGGCCCCACCGGGTTGACCGCAGGGCAGGTGGCGGAACGGACCCTGCAAGCAATCCGAGCCGGCGAGTTCTGGATCATCACCCACCCGGGAGAGCGCTCGGCGGTCGAGGCTCGTTTCACTACCGCTCTTGCCCACTTCCCTCCTCCACTCGGCCCTATGGAGGGGAACGGATGACCAGGACTAGGAGACGGCGCGGCGGGTGAGCTGATGGGCGGGAAGGTCGCGCCTTCGCCGCCCGCGGCTCATAGCCTGGGGCGCCACAATCTGGGCACAGAGGGTGGCGCGTGGGCCTCGGCACGACCAATGATGTGCAAGGAGGGGGCCGGGTAACGAATACAACGAGAGGGACCGAGAAGAGGACGGTGACATCCATGACGGACATTCCTGCTGAGAGCGAGCCGGTGAGCTTCGATAGAGACTTAAGGCCGCTTTTTCGTCCACGCGACCGAGAGTCAATGCAATCCCACTTTGATCTCTGGTCCTATGACGATGTCACCGCCAACGCGAGCGCCATAGTTACCCAGCTCCGCGCTCGGCACGATGCCTTGCGACGGCGCTTGGCCAGTCGAACAAGTCGACCTCATTCAGCGGTGGGTGGACACGGGAAAGGCACGCTGACTGGTATCCACCCTTCGATCTGGTGACGGAGCGAGTAATGGAGATCCCGCACGCAGGTCAATCTCGCTAAGAACGATTTCGAATGTTCAAGAAGGAAGGTTCCGAGCGACCGCCAACAGGTGGCCTTGAGCCTTTTTCCCGAGTCGAGAACTTCAGTCACTTCAAGCCGGCTGAACTCCAGGTCATGTTCCTCCGGACGTTTTGCGAGTGCCCCTGTCGGCGACGGGGGCCCACCCAGCCCACCGCTACCTGCCGGTGCGCTCCCGGTGCTGGCACCCTGGCCAGCAGCAGGGCCGACGCTGGCCTTCCTCCAGCTCCTCCTGGGTCCGGCGAATGCGGCGTTCTCGGGTCATTTCCTGCTTGGCATCCTCGACCCAGCAGATGAATTCGTTGCGGGCCAGAGGCGTAATGTCCTTCCAGGCATCGAGCGCCGTTGGGTTGGCGGCGAGCGCCTTGCGTAGGTCTCCTGGAAGCTTGTGTACCACCCCACCGGGCACGCGCGAGCTGCTCATAGGTCCACCGTATAGCGCCTCGTGTCCGCTCGGAACGATTACTGCCCGGTCATGAGGTACCGCATACCGGGCGGACGGAGTGCGAGCGCCGTTGTCATCACCAACCCGGCGGCATGGGCAGGTAGGCGCTCCACCCGTGGGTCAACTGAAATCTCTGGGGACCGGCCCGGGTGCCCGACCCCGCCGTGCAACCGTTTCGTGAAGCGCTGACCGCACCGGATCGGACATAGCAACAGAGGTCATCGACTCCCCGCCATTTTCAATTTAGCGCGCGCCAGGCGCTTGCGGCAAGGCCCTGGTTGCTGTGCAGAATCTCCGGTCCGAACCAAACCTGGGGAAAAGGAAGGATGCGCATGACCGATCATGCAGTGGTGATCGCCGGAGGCGGTCCGACGGGGATGATGCTGGCGGCGGAGCTGACATTGGCGGGGACCGACGTTGTCATCGTCGAGCGACGCGCCAGCTTCGAGCTGGAAAGCTCGCGCTCGCGAGGTCTGCACTCCCGCACCATCGAAGTGCTCGATCAGCGTGGCGTCGTTGATCGCTTTCTCGCCGAGGGAACGACGATGCAGGTGCAGGCATTCGGTGGAGTCCCGATGGACCTCAGCGATTTCCCCACCCGCCACAACTACGGGATGGCGCTGTTGCAGAGCCATTTCGAGCGCATCATGTCGGGCTGGATCGATGAGCTGGGTGTTCCCATCCTGCGCGAGCGCGAGCTGACGGGTTTCACGCAGGACGACAGCGGCGTCGACGTCGCGTTGTCCGACGGCTCATCGCTGCGGGCGAAATTTCTGGTTGGTTGCGACGGGGGCCGCAGCGTTGTGCGCAAGGCGGCCGGCATCGATTTCGCGGGCTGGGATCCAACAACGTGCTGGATCCATGCTGAGGTCGAGATGGAGGAGATGCCGGAATTCGGCCTGCGTGGTGGCGGCGGCATCGGCCCCGCCGAGGAGGGACGCGTGGGCGTCACCCTGATCGAACCCGAGGTGACCCGCACCGATGAGCCCACTCTGGAGGATCTCCGCGCCGCGCTCATCCGCGTCGACGGAACGGACCACGGGGCGCACAGCCCGCGCTTTATCTCTCGCTTTACCGACATGACACGTCAGGCGGTGGCCTATCGCAGCGGGCGCGTGCTGGTTGCAGGAGACGCGGCACATGTGCACGCCCCGATAGGAGGCCAGGGGTTGAACATTGGCGTGCAGGATGCGGTCAACCTGGGCTGGAAGCTGGCCCAGGTGGTCAGCGGAACATCACCGGTGAGCCTCCTCGACACGTATCAGGCCGAACGCCACCCGGTTGGTGCGCGGGTGCTGCGGAACACCATGGCGCAGAGGGCGCTCGGCGCAACGGACGACCGGTCCGTTGCACTGCGCGACACGGTGAGTGAGCTGCTGCGCATGGACGAGCCGCGCAGGCACATCGCCGCCATGATCGCGGGCCTCGACGTTGCGTATGACCTCGGTGAGGGACATCCGCTGTTGGGGCGCCGCATGCCCGACCTGGATCTGGCGACTGCGGACGGCACCGTGCGAGTGTTCTCGTTGTTGCACGACGCCAAGCCGGTGCTGCTCAACCTCGGTGAGCCCGGCGGCTTTGCCATCACTCCATGGGCTGACCGAGTCCAGCTGATCGATGCTGACTATGCCGGCCTGTGGGAACTTCCGGTCCTCGGCGAGGTGACCGCTCCTACTGCCGTGTTGATCCGGCCCGACGGACATGTCGCCTGGGTGGGGGACGGCACGGATACCGGATTGCGTGACGCCCTGACTACCTGGTTCGGATCACCATGACGAGACGCGATGCTCGGCAGTTTCGACAGACCGGCTGAGGGAGCGAGCCTGATCGCCTGCTCTCCAGCAGATCTCCCTGGTTGGGGCTTCGGGGTGGCGGTGGCGGCCGGACGGACTGGACCGCAACGAGCTGGTCGGTCTGGGCACGCACGTAAGGGATCGAAGGTTGACCGTCGAAGCCGAGGTAGCTGTGCGACGGGAAGCTGCTCTATCAGCCACTGATGATTCGCCCGAAAATTCGTGCGACTCCCGCAACCATCACGAATCCCCACCTTCACCTCGGTGGGTCGAGCGTTGAAGATAGGTGCGCATCCGCTCCCCCTCACCGTCGTCGAGCACGTCGAGCAGGGTGAACAAGCCGGAGAACTCCTCCCCACCCAGCGCGACCCTCAACTCGTCCTCGATCGCCCGAGCCGCTGCTCGCTCGACCCGCAAGTAGGCGATCCCCCTGGAGGTGAGGACCACCGACTTCTCCCTCTTGCTGGTCGCCGAGTCGGCAACCGCAACGTACCCACGATCGCGGAGGTGCCCGACCACCTTGCTGGCGCCCTGGCGGGTGATGCCGAGCTCGCGACCGACGGCGGAGATCGTCGACCCGGCCTGGACCGAACACAACCGGAGCACCCGCCCATCGGGAAATCTTCGCTCGCCGAACCCCGCGTCGGCCATGGCGGTGTCGAGTCGATGTTGATAGCCCACCCAGGCGCGACGGAGCGCCCCTCCGAGACCGACCGATGACGGCCGAGTCGAACTGTCGCATCCGGCGACGGCATCCGAAGAAAGTGTGTCGGAAACCATGCGAGAGATGTTAGCGAATTGTAAACTTAGTTGACAGTTGCGACTGGTCGTCCGATACTTCGAACATGCGGCTCGGGGTCCCGTTCGACGACGGGCGCCTCCACTACGGGGGCTACGACAGCAACTTCTATCCCGCCGACAGCATGGCGTGGGTCGCATCGTCGATGCCCGAATCCCTACACCTCACCGCTTCGTCGAAGGGAAGAGACACATGACAAGAGGAACCGGGACCCGTCCGCGCGCCCGTGGGCGAAGGCCAGCGGCAATCGTCTCAGGCAGCGTTGCCGTCCTGGTGCTGGCGCTCAGCGCCTGCGGCAGCTCGACCTCGCCGTCGAGCGCGCCGTCGAACTCGCCAACTGAGCGGGTTAGCGGCGGGGCCGACCGGCCACTACATCGTCGCGGCGGGTATCCACAAGATCAAGCACGTCATCGTCATCGAGCAGGAGAACCGCTCCTTCGACAGCTACTTCGGGACTTTCCCCGGTGCCGACGGCATCCCCATGAGCGGCGGCGTCCCGACCGCCTGCGTCGCCAACCCGGCCGGTGGGTGCCAGGCGCCCTACCACGACACCGCCGACGTCAACGGCGGCGGCCCGCACGGCGCCCGCAACGCGCTGCTCGACGTCAACGGGGGGAAGATGGACGGGTTCATCGGTCAGGCCTCCAAGAACAAGAAGGGGTGCGGCGTCAACGTCGACAACCCGGCGTGCTCCAACTCGGCGACGCCCGACGTGATGGGCTACCACACCGGAGCGGAGATCCCGAACTACTGGACCTACGCCAAGGACTTCACCCTCGACGACCACATGTTCGAGCCGGTCGCATCGTGGTCCTTGCCCGATCACCTCTACCTGGTGTCGGGCTGGTCGGCCAAGTGCTCGAGCCCGAGCCCGTCGAGCTGTGTCAACAGCATTGTGGGCCCCTATACCCCGGCGCAGATGCAGAGGTACGTGGACCAGGCCATCAACACCGGCACGGCGGACATCACCAGCGCCTGGACCGACATCAGCTGGCTCCTCTACGACCAGCACGTTCCCTGGGCCTACTACGTGCAGACCGGGGACCAGCCCGACTGCGACAATGATTCCGCCGTGGCCTGCCCGCCGACGGCGCAGAGCTACCTCACCCCGGGCATCTGGAACCCGCTGCCCACTTTCGAGGACGTCCAGAAGGATCATCAGCTCCGCAACATTCAACCGCTGAACAATTACTTCGCCTCGGCCAAGGCCGGGACGTTGCCCGCGGTGTCGTGGGTCACCCCCTCCCAGGCCGACAGCGAGCACCCGCCGGGCAGCGTCCACCAGGGCCAGGCCTACGTCACGGCCGTCATCAACGCCGCCATGAAGAGCCCGGACTGGGATTCGACCGCCATCTTCTTGCAGTGGGACGACTGGGGCGGTTTCTACGACCACGTCGTTCCGCCCGCCGTCGACCAGAACGGGTACGGCCTGCGCGTGCCGGGCATCGTGATCTCGCCGTACGCCAAGCAGGGCTACATCGACCACCAGACCCTCTCGAGCGACGCCTACCTGAAGTTCATCGAGGACGACTTCCTGGGCGGGTCCAGGCTGAACCCCAAGACCGACGGTCGGCCCGACCCCCGCCCCGACGTGCGCGAGGACGCCAAGATCCTGGGCAACATGGCCAACGATTTCGACTTCAACCAGGCGCCGCGGGCCCCGGTGCCGCTACCCACCAACCCGCCCACCGACTCGCCGTCGGTCCCCGCTTACTTCACCGGCCAGGGCCCGTGCAGCGGGTGCACGGCGACGCCACCCAGCACGTAAGAGCGGCAGTGTCGCTCAGAGGAGGCACCGGCTCGCAGGTGCCGATTCAAGCACGGATTTGGGCCGTTCGGCCCATTGGTCAGCGCACATGGCCGACTTAGGCTGGTCACCAAGAGGATTTGTATCCACACGGTTATTGGGGGATAGCCGCTCGACTCCGTGTGTCAACCCAGAGAGTGGACAATGGATCTACTGGAGCGAGACGGTGAAGTTGTTTCTCGACACCCGTGGGAGTTGGCTCGAAGCAAATTCTTTGTCCGCCTCGTTCAGCGCTTCGCACCCGCTTCGCGTGACGTCCGACTGCTGGACGTTGGAGCAGGTGACGCGTGGTTCTCGGCCCAACTGGTGGACACCTTGCCTGCGGGGTCCCGCATCACATGCTGGGACGTCAATTATTCCGAGAAGGACCTCAGCCTCTACGCACGCCACTCATCGTCGTTGACGCTGACGGCCGAGCAACCGGACGATAAGTATGGCGGGATCTTGATGCTTGATGTCGTTGAACATGTCGAAGACGACATCGGATTCGTTTCTCGAATAGTGGAATCGCGACTGGACCGTGACGGTTGGGTCCTCGTCAGTGTGCCGGCGTATCAGAGCCTCTTCACTTCCCACGACAACGCGGTGAAGCACTTCCGCCGATATTCTCCCCGCCAGGCGGCTGCTGTGCTCGAGGCTGCCGGGCTCAGGGTCGAGGCCCAAGGCGGCCTCTTTCACTCACTGCTTGTCGTACGTGGCACCCAGGCGGCAAAGGAGCGACTGTCCGGACCGAAAGGGACATGGGTTGGCCCGGGCGGATGGAGCGGTGGTCCCCGACTCACTCGGGCGATGGTTTCGGCCTTGGGGGCAGAATCCAGAATGTCGGAGGTCTTCGGCACCAAAACAAGATCGGTGCTCCCCGGACTCAGTTATTGGGCCTTCTGCCGACGGGCTGAGCTTCAGTGACCACCGTCGCCGCTCGACCCGGTGCTCTCTCGGCCATCACGACCATGGATCCGGCCCAGCGCATCGTCGACCCAAGGCAGATTCCCGTGGACGTCGAGATTGTGGTGCCGGTCTACAACGAAGCGGAGCACCTGGTCGAGCGCGTCACCCGATTGCGCCGCTACCTAGACGAGTCCTTTCCCTTTCGGGCGCTGGTCACCTTGGTCGACAATGCCAGCACAGACGAGACCTTTGACCTGGCGAGCCGGCTCGCGGCCGTGACTCCCGGAGTGGCGGCCGTGCATTTGCCCAGAAAGGGCCGTGGACACGCCTTGCGGTCAGCCTGGTCAAGCAGCGTGGCTGAGGTCGTCGCGTACATGGATGTCGACTTGTCGACCTCACTTTCGGCTCTTCTGCCTCTCGTGGCCCCTTTGCTTTCCGGCCACCGCGATGTGGCCACGGGGACTCGTTTGGCCCGGGGATCGAACGTCGTACGAGGGACCAAGCGTGAGTTGATCTCCCGCTCCTACAACCTTCTCCTTCGCGCCTTCCTTCGAGGCAGGTTCACCGACGCTCAGTGCGGCTTCAAGGCTCTGCGGACAGAAGTGGCAGGTGAACTCCTTTCGCTCGTTGAGGACGACGAATGGTTCTTTGACACCGAGCTCTTGATTACGGCACAACGTCTCGGCTTGCGCATCAGCGAAGTGCCGGTCGACTGGGTGGACGATCCAGACAGCAGGGTAGAGATCGTATCGACGGCCATGAGCGATCTCCGAGGTGTGTGGCGGTTGATGCATGGCCCGGCTCGGCGCTTCCAGGGCATCACAGGGACGCAGCGCGGTGGAATCCAAGAGGTCACGTCGGATCAACTCATTCGCTTCGCCGGCGTGGGCGTCATTTCGACACTCGCCTACGCCCTTCTTTTCATCGCCAGCCAACAAGTGGTCGGGACGTACGAGGCCAACGCAGTGTCCCTGGCCATCTGTACCGTGTGCAACACGCTGATCCACAGCGAGCTCGCTCACGACGGCTCCGGCCAGGCACATCGTGGACGTTTCGTCGGGACCGCGTTCGGCTTGTTGCTCCTCAGCTTGATCATGACCAGCGTGGCCTTGGCGGTTGTGCAGGTTGTCGTGGGGCCTTCTTTGTCCATTGAACTCCTTGCGGTGACGGCCGTCAGCGCGGTGGCTGCGGTGTTCCGCTTCGCTGTCCTCCGGACCTGGATTTTCCGCACCGGTACGACGTCCCACCTCGCCCCCCGTTTTTCCGTTCGACGATGCCCAAAAGCAGCGTCGTGACCACCGATTACCAGGACCCGGATGTGGATCTGAACGTAACGGCGGTCGATACCGACGCGATGGACCCGGCGCTCTCGATGAGTGACGGACTCGAAGCCGGAGTGATCGTGACATCAACCGACCAGCGATGGGTCTCAACCAATCCATCCAAAGAGCTCGAGGGAACGGCCCATACTCCCGAGCTCATCACCTGGTCCGCTCGCCTGAAACAGTTTGTGCGCCCGACTGGCTACTACGTCCTGTCTCGTCTTCTCGTTCTCTTCGCCGCTCTGGCAAGCAAATGGCTCGTCCCTCGCCTGCACCCCCTCAAAGCACTCACCTCGGGCTGGGACGGCTATTGGTACACGCTCATCGCTCAGCACGGATACCCGCACCAGCTCTTCAATGAGAACCACGGCAGCCGATGGGCCTTCTTCCCGGCCTACCCGGCAGCCATCCGGGCCACGGTGGCGACCACAGGGTTGTCCTATGCCCATGCCACACTCCTGCTGTCATTCGTCCTGGGCCTCACCTCCACACTGGCCATCTGGCTCGCTGTACGACAGATTTTCGGGCCGGTCGTCGCTGACCGGTCGGTCTTGCTCTACGTCTTCTTCCCGGCTTCCTATGTGCTCAGCATGGCGTACACGGAAGGTCTCTTCATCACGGCAGTGGGAGCCTGCCTCTATGCCCTCGCCCGCCGATACTGGATTACTGCAGCACTCTTCGCGCTGCTGGGGTCCCTGACTCGGAGCTTCGGCGTCGTCCTCGTCGCCTGCGTCATCGTGACCGCCATCCCGGCCATCTTCAAAGAACGAAAGCTCCGCCCGCTCGTCGCCCTCGTGATCGCCCCATTGGGATTCGTGGCCTGGCTGGCGTATTCGTGGGCGGCGGTCGGCAATCCGCTGGCCTTCCTCTCGGCCGAGAAGCTGTGGGGACACTCGCACTTCGTCTGGTTCCTGACTCCCATCCTGTCGTTGCTCCGTGTCTCCACCAGCGTCCAAAGTTGGCGCCACGGCGCAGTCGTCCTGGCGGCCGTCGCGCTCGTCATTGCCTACGGGGGGTTCGTGCTGTTGGCGAAGGCACGCGACCGTGGCGTGGCGATCCCGTTGTTCTGGTGGGTGTTCACGGTCGGAAGCATCTTGGGCATGATGAGTTCCTACGAGCCGGTCAGCGTGTTGCGTTACTCCCTGGCCGTTGTCCCGCTCTTTGCGGCTTACGCCTGGCGGATGCGACCGTCGTGGGAGGGGCCCGTGGTCGGGGTGTTGGCCTTCTCGCAAGGGGTGCTCGCTGTCGTGATCTTTGTGGGGACCCTGTACCCGCACTCCGCGCAACTCTGGCCCTGAGCTTGAATTCGACGCACCCCAACCTTCACTGAGAGCCGGGCCACCCTCGAGCCGCCCGAGGGCATACGATCCGGGTCGCGGCGCGAGGTCAGCGGTCGCCGGTACGCGCGAGCCGCTCGGCTCGTCCGTGGTGCTCCGTTACATCGAGCCCATGTCGGCGGGCTCGGGGTTTCCACCCATCATCTTGAGCATCATGGCCCCGCCGGTGCGGAAGAAGCGCCAGATCAAAAGGGCAGCGGCCGCGACGAAGACGATATTGAGGTAGGTCGTGTAGTCCCAGCTGATCATCGGATTGAGCACCGTCGCGTTGCGGGTCGTCGGTATCAACCCCGCGGCACCAAAGATCAGCTCGACCGCGTAGCCGGCGGTGACCATGGTCACGTAGAAGGTGGCCAGGATGAACAGCATCATCTTTGTCCCGTAGTACTTCCGGTAAATGACCAGAATGGGCAGGATGATCAGATCAGCGAAGATGAAGCTGATCACTCCGCCAAAGCTGATCCCGCCATTCCACAGAACGGCGGCCAGCGGGACGTTCCCGATCGAACAGACGAAGGAAATGATCGAGATCACGGGTCCGAGCAGGGGACCCCAGACCTTGGCCAGCAGCGGGTGCCCGGTGAAGAAGAGATGTTGCCAGAAACTGTCAGGCACCCATGCGCCCAGTGCTCCAGCGATGAGCAGCCCGAGCACGATGTCGCGCAGGACCGCCGCCCACTCCATCACGAAGACGTGGGCCACCGCGGTGAACCCCTCGGCCGAGGAGAGACGGGACCACAGGCTTCCCTCTGCCTTGACACTCATGTCCATGGCCGCGTGGCCCTCCATCGAGCCGGCCAGCCCCCGATCGGCTTGGTGCTTGGCGGCGTCGACCAGGCGTTGGCGAAGGAACAGACGGAAGAGTACGGCGATGAGGACGATCATGATCGGCCCTCCGACGAACTCAGCGGCCGTGAACTGCCAGCCCAGCAAGAGGGCCATGATGATCCCCAGCTCGATCACCAGGTTGGTCGAGGCGATCTCGAACACCATGACGGTGGTGAAGTCGGCCCCTTTGCGGAAGAGACCCCGAGCGAGCGCCACCGCGGCGTAGGAACACGAGGAGCTGGCGATCCCGAACCCGGTTGCCACCGCCAGGGTCTTGGGCGAGTCGTCGCCCAGGAGCCGCTCGACGGTGCTCTTGCGGACCAGGGCCTGGACAATCGCCGACAGCCCGAAGCCCAAGATCAGCGACCAGAGGATCTGCCACGTCATTCCACCCGCCACGGCGAGGGCATGCCCGATGGCGTGGACAATCCTCATCGACAGCAGCTCGAATTGGCGAGCCATGAGGAGTATGAGCGGGTCGCCGAGCTCGGGCAGGTCCTCCCGGCCGACTGACGTTCACTTGGCGAGCACGTCTCCATGGGCCCTCGTCTCGTTGTGGATCACTGGTGAGCGACACACCGGATCGATGACTGTGGCTGAATCGAAGTGTACCCTATGGGGGTATAACAGATCCTGGAGGAAACCATGTACGGATACATCGAGCACAAAGACCTGGTCGCGAAGCGGCTGCGGCGGATCGAGGGTCAGGTCCGGGGCCTGCAGCAGATGATCGAGGACGACCGCTACTGCATCGACATCCTCACCCAGATCTCAGCCGCGACCAAGGCACTGCAAGCGGTGGCCGTTGAACTGATGGGCGATCACCTCAACTCCTGTGTCAGTGAGGCGGTCAAAGCCGGCGAGCCCGGCGCCAAGGAGAAGATCACCGAGGCGACCGATGCCATTGCCCGTCTCGTGCGGTCCTGAAAAGTGCCGGGATTGGACGAGGCCGCTT
This sequence comes from uncultured Acidimicrobiaceae bacterium, assembly GCA_963821755.1. Taxonomy (GTDB): domain Bacteria; phylum Actinomycetota; class Acidimicrobiia; order Acidimicrobiales; family RAAP-2; genus Bog-473. Next base: position 769,890 of record CAWGEX010000002.1, on the reverse strand, counting down.
GCGTGGGGCGCCGAGACAGCCGAGGCCGGGTGCCCGGTCGAAGGAGCGCTGGCTGGCGTGCCCGAGATCACGCTCCTAGCCTCGTGAGTCCCATGACGAGGTTCCATCGACATTCAAAGGCCCATGGGAGTCGACGCTTGGGGATACGACCGAGATGACCGACCGCGATCTGGATACCCGATCTCCGCTGGCTGTAGCCGACCCGTCAGACCAGCGGTTTCCCGAGTTCTCCCCGGACGTCCTCGAAGAGCTCGCTGAGTTCGGGTATCGCCGCGAGATGACGGCCGGAGATGCTCTCTACCGGGCTGGCGAGGCGCGGGGGGATTTCTACGTGGTTCTCGAGGGTGAGGTCGAGGTCGTTCGAGACGACGAGTCCCAACAGCTGGTGGTCGTCTACGGGCCGGGACAGTTCGTCGGGGAGCTGGGGCTGCTCACGGGACAGCGGACCTACTTGATGGCGCGGGCGACCCAGAACGGGTCGGTTCTGCTCATTCCCCACGACGAGTTCCGTCGACTGATGGCGACGAAGCCGAGCATTTCGGACACCATCTTCAGCGCCCTGATCGGCCGGAGGGAGACCCTGCGAACCACCTCGGGCGGCGAGGCGGTGCAGATTCTCGGTTCTCGGTTCAACCCGGAGGCTCTGGCCCTGCGCACGTTCGCGGCCCGCAACCGATTGGCCTACGCCTGGATCGACCTCGAGGAGGAAGACGATGTCGATGTGCTGTTGGCGAGCAAGGGCCTCCGTCCCAGCGACACCCCGGTTGTCGTCACTCCGACCGGGGTCCTTCGCCATCCGACTCCGGGCCAGTTTGCCGAGCAAATGGGACTTACGTACCACCCCATCCCAGGCCGAACCTTCGATCTGGTCGTGGTCGGCGTGGGGCCGGCGGGCCTCGCCGCCTCGGTGTACGGGGCCTCCGAGGGTCTCGACACCGTCGCGCTTGACGCCGTGGGTCCGGGCGGCCAAGCCGGTTCCAGCTCGCGCATCGAGAACTATGCGGGATTCCCCAATGGGATCTCGGGCGGTGACCTTGCGGCCAGAACGGCGGTCCAAGCCCAGCGACTGGGAGCATGGCTGGTCAGCCCCTGCGAAGTCTCGGGCCTGCGTGTCGAGAATGGCTTCCACATCGTGTCGCTCGTCGACCAGAGTGAGGTACCCACCCGCGCCGTCATGGTCGCCACCGGCGCCCAGTATCAGCGGTTGGCCATCTCCAACCTTGCGCAGTTCGAAGGCAATGGGGTCTACTACGCCGCGACGGATCTCGAGACTCGATCGTGCAGCGGGTCAGATGTTGTAGTCGTCGGTGGTGGAAACTCGGCCGGGCAGGCCGCCATCTACCTGAGCCAGGAAAGCTGCAGGGTTTCGATCGTGATTCGCCGGTCGGACCTGGCGAGCAGCATGTCGAAATACCTCATTGACCGCATCGCCGTCGATCCCCACATCGAAGTCCTGACCGACACCCAGGTCCGGGCTCTCGACGGTGATACCCACCTCGAAAGCGTGGTCCTCGAGCACACACCGTCGGGATTTCGCCACGCCAAAGAATGCGCCGCCCTCTTTTGCTTCATCGGCGCGGAGCCCGCGACGTCGTGGCTCGACGGCACGGTCGAGCTGGACGAGAAGGGGTTCATCCTCACCGATCGATTGCTCCCCGCTGCTGCCCTGGTCGATCCCGTCTTCTCCGGCAGGGAGCCTTTGCCGTTCGAGACCTCGGCACCTGGGGTCTTCGCTGTCGGCGATGTGCGGCTGGGATCCATGAAGCGGGTTGCCGCCGCCGTCGGAGAGGGATCGAGCGCGGTCCGTGCCGTCCACGAGTATCTCGCCACGTCCACCTGACCCGCCCCACCTCACGACCCTCAACATCGGCGCCAAGCTCGGCACGCCGTTCCATACCTCGGTTACCTTCTGGACCAGGGACTTTGACGGGAGGTCTTCCAATCCAGAAACCTGGCGCAGAACCCCGTCCCTGCCCCAGAGTTTCGAATTTGTAACTAGGGTTGAGCACCCCGACGCGGCCCGGTGCTCCTGGGCCTTCACAGGGTGTTGAGGACGGCACGATGTCGAAGCTCAGGCTTTCGCTGACCATTCCGGGCGCCGTATCGCTCGGGGCCTATGAGGGCGGCGCCCTCGCCGCACTCATTCTGGCGGCTCGGACACTGGGGGAAGAGAACGTCCTTGTCGACACCATCGCTTCGGCTTCGGCCGGCTCCATCACCGCGCTGTTGACGGCCAGAGCACTCCTCCGTGGTTGCAGCCCGACCGATCTCCTCAGCGCAGCCTGGGTGGAGAGCGCGTCACTTGCCAAGATGAAGACGACGTCGACCCAATCGCCGCTCTCGTCGAAGGCCCTGCAAGCGATGGCATCTGACCTGCTCTCTCCCAATGGGATCAAGGACGGGCCACCCGAGGTGCCCCGCCAGGTGTACCCCATCACCATCTCCATGGCCCTGGCCAGCCTGGCCGGCCTGACCTACAGCCTGGCCAGCCTGAGCAGCAGGACGGCCGTGGCCGCATCGACATACCTGGACTTCTACGACGTCACGTTGACCAAGGACGACGACGCCAACGTGTATGTCCGATATGCCAGCGGGGCCATCGCGTCGGGTTCGAACGCGATGGGTTTCCCTCCTCTGCGTCTCAACCGAAAGTCCGAGGAGCAGAAGTACATCGATGCCGGCTTGGAAGGCTTCCCGGCCGACGGCGAGTTCTGGTACACCGACGGGGGGACGGTCGACAACGAACCGCTCGGTCGGTCAATCGGCCTGGCCGGCGCCGTCCCAAGCGGCGACGAGAGGGTCCATCTCCTGATCCACCCCGACCCGGGTGCTCCCTCATCGCACATGTCGGAAGTCTTCGGTGGTGACGCGCCCACCCCACCGTGGGTACGGACGGCGACCCATGCCGTGAGCATGATGCAGGCGCAGTCCATCTACGACGACCTCAGGACACTCGAGAAGACCAACTCACGATTGGCCTGGGTGCGCACGATCGGCCCTGCCCTCAGGGAGGGTCTGGAGCAGGGACTCCTATCCTCCGGCTTATCAGCGGACAAGCGTGACGAGATACGGGATCGCGTGACCACAAGCCTCTCGGAGGCTCTGGCCGAGGTCCGGGGCCAGCAGCGGGTCATAGAGGAGACGTCGAAGCGCACGCCGAACCCGCGGTCCGACGCGAGAGGGATGGACTACGCCGCAACAATGGGGACCCTCGTCGAGGCGGCCAGCGGTCTTGAGGGGCGGGACCCGGTCAAGGTTGAGATCGTCTCGCCCGCGCTCGGTGCCGATCCCGGCCAATCGCCCTCCTCCCTCCTGGCTGGTGCCTTCCTGTTCCATTTCGGGGGCTTCATCGACATCGAGCTCCGCAAGAGCGACTTCGCGCTCGGCTACCGCAACATGACCTACTGGTTGGAGAACTGCCTCGCGGCGCACCTCCCCGGTGTGGATCTGGGCCCTGCGTTGTCGGTCGTCGGCCGGGCCTACGACGAGCTGGGCTGGGACGGTATCCGGCACGGGGGCGCCACACTGAACTCCTTGCGCCGCGGTCAGAAGTTGGGACTGCTCCGGCTGGGTGGTCATGTGGCGCACGTCGTGGGGCACGACGTGCTGAGCGGCGGCGAAGCACCCTCGCCGTGAAACCTGGGGTGCTCTGACGTGGCGGAAGAATCGGTGAGTGCGCCTCACGGGGAGCGCCGACTCCTCGTCCTCCTCTTCAGTGATCTGGTCGGCTCGACTGAGCTGAGCCAGATGATCGACCCCGAGGACTATGCCGACCTGCTTCTCGAGTACCAAAAGGTCAGCCGTCGGATCGTGTTGACCAATGGAGGGGGTATTGCCAACTATCCCGGTGACGGGATTCTGGCCCAGTTCGGTTACCCGATTGCCCACGAAGACGATGCCGACCGGTCCGTGCAGACGGGACTCGACATCTGCCGGGCAGTGGATCTGATCAACAAACGCAATTCGTCGCACCTGCCGATGCCCATCGCCGTGCGGGTGGGCATCCATGCCGGCCTCACGGTCATCGTGAATCCCCTGGACGAAGAGCGGCGCGACCTGGCGCTGTTCGGCGACGCACCCAACATCGCCTCGCGGGTGCAAAGTGCCGCCCGGCCCGGGCAGGTTCTCGTCTCGGACGAGGTGATCGGTCTTTTGCGCCAAGAGGTGAACATCACCGAGTTCGGATCGCCCGAAATGAAGGGTGTTGAGCGGCCGATTCGGCTCAATCTGGTGGTCGGTGCACCGGCGACCCGCAGCCGCGAAGTCAGGTCGCCGCTCATCGGCCGCGATGCCGAGCTGACCGCCTTACGGACCCTCTGGGCGGAGGCGCGTCGGGGGAAAGGGGGCGGCGCCGTCATCGTCGGCGCTCCCGGAATCGGGAAGTCCCGCCTTTTGACCGAACTGTCGCGAGAGGTGTCGCCGCGGTCGTGGGTGGATCTCAACGCGTCCGAGATGGGATCGGACAGCGCCTTTGCCGGCCTCGTCCAGCTGCTCAACCGCACGCTCTCACCCACCCCGTCACCAGAGGCCCTCGGGCGAGCGGAGGCACTTCGCGACTTCCTGACGCTTCATCCGAGCCCAGACGTCGCGCTGGAGCCTCTCCTGGGCTTGGTGCTCGGCGAGGCACCGCCGACCTTGCAGAGTTCCGAGAACGCCTATCACGCCATCATGGAGCTCGCCCTGCACGTTGTCCTGGTCTCGACGATCGAGATGGGACACGCCGTTGTGGCCATTGAGGACTTCCATTGGCTGGACCCGTCGTCCCAGGCCTTTGTCGACCGGCTGGTCAGCGCGGCGGCGAGCATGTTCCTCCTGGTGGTCATCACGTCGAGACCGGAAGGCATCGACAGGACGTTTGACGGCAGCGTCAACTCGGCGCCGGTGATCTCGTTGGAGCCCATGTCCACCGATGAGATCACCGAGGTGGTCCGGAGCAACGCTGGCCCGGGGCTCGAACCCTCTGCTTTTGTGGCCATCGCCGAGCGGGCCGAGGGCATCCCTCTCTTTGCCGAGGTGTTGGCTCGCAACTCCGAGATCAGGTCGGCCGACAACCTTCCCGTTCTGCTCCGAGCCTCCCTCCTGGCCCGCCTTGACCGGGCACCTGGTCGCCGATCGGTGGCCCAACTCGCTGCCGTCATCGGGACCCAAGTTGAGTGGGAACTCATCAGGGTGGCGACCGAGTCGACCCTCGAAAGCACCGAAACCGCCCTCGACGACTTGACCCAGTGCGGTGTGCTGACACCGGGGTCGAGAAAGGGCGAGCACCGCTTCCAACACGCGTTGGTTCGCGACGCGGTCGATTCGTCGCTCCTCCGACGTGATCGACAGCGCCTGCACCTGCAGGTGGCGCGGGCGCTCGAGGCCTTAGGTATCGATGCCGATCATCCACCGGAATTGCTTGCGTACCACCTGGCGCAGGGAGGGGAGTCGGCGCAAGCCGCTGAACAGTACGCCGAAGCGGCCCTCGAAGCGGCGCGACGAGGTGCCTATAGGGAGAGCAAGCACCTCAGCGAGATCGGACTCGGGCTCGTGCGGGACCAGCCCGAGTCCTCGGCACTCATGCCGATCGAACTCGACCTGACCATGATGTTGGGCAACGCCATCAATGTGGTGGACGGCTTTGGCGCACCCGGGCTGCACGCCTTGTGGAAGCGCGCCGAAGAGCTGTGTGTGGCCACCCACAACGCGGTCGAACAATCTTCGGCCATGAACGGGCAGGCCGTGGCATCGATGTTCGCAGGCGACGCACGTATGGCCGTGGCCGAAGCGAGGCGGATCATCTCGTTCGGGCAGCGCCGCGAGGACCGCAATGCCCTCGTACGCGGCCACTCCACGCTGGCTTTACAGTCGATCTTCTTAGGCGACATCGACGTCATCCTCGACAGCGCTCTGGCCGTCCTGCAGCGCTATCGGCCCTCCGACTTTTTCGACTTGACCTACGGCTTTGGGACCGACCACGGCGTCATCGCCCACTGCGCCGCCACGGCTGCCGCGACGTACGCCGGCCAGGGCCCCCTCGCCCGCCGGCACATCGACGACGCGATTGCCTTGTCCCGAACGCTCCGTAGCCCGACCAGCCTGTGCCTGGCCCTGGCCAGTTCCGGGCTCGCCGAGATCCTGTGGGACACGCTCGGGGCCAGCCGGGGTCACCTCGAAGAGGCAGTCACGCTGGCCCGTACCCATGACCTCAGTTACTTCGAGAACCTGTCCGGGCTGTTCCTCGCCGCTGTGGATGCGCTGGAGGGAAAGCCCGAGGCCGCGGAACGAGCCCTGTCAGCGGTGACGGCGCTCATCGCGGGGGAAGCAGCTTCGCCGCCTCAGTTGGCTGGTGGCTCACCGCGCTGACGCAGGAACTGGCGGGCGAGGTTGCGAGCGCCGTCGGGACCGCCGAGTCGGCTCTGACCGCGGCCCTGGCCAGCGGGGAGCACGCCTTCGACCCCGAACTGCATCGCATCTCCATTCGGGGCCGGTCGCAGCTGGACCAGCTCTCATCTGATGACGCAGTGCGGCTGGCGGTGGGAGTCGCCGATGAGGCCCTGGCCCGAGGGGCGCCGCTTCTGGCGCAGCGCGTCTTGCGGGACCGATCGGACGAGGAGCAGGCGGACCCCCGTTGTCGCGCCTTGCTCAGTCGGCTGCGTCCGATGATCGAACCGTTGGTTCGTTAGCGCCACCATCACAGACCTTCGCATCTAGGAAAGAAAGGATCCACATGGCAAGTCCCAAAGGTCAGACGGTCAGAGGGAGCAAGAAGAAGAAGAAGATCTTCCTCTCCGGGCCGATGAACTCCACCTCCGACATCAACGGGCAGCTGGCAATTTCGGCTGTGCTGAAACCGAAGTTCAACGTATACCTGGCGCCGGTCGACGGCGTGGAGATCCGCGCCCTTATCGAACTGCTCGCCAACCCGACGGTGCTCTCCGAGCCGTTCCTCCGCGCCGCTCTGCTGGTCCAGCAGATCGGATGGGCGCATGAGATCTATCAGCTCCTCAGCTCTGACGCGCTCGTGTTGAACATGGACGGTCGGGTCCCCGATGAGGGTGCCGTGGTCGAGGCCGCCACCTCGTACACGGCCGGAAAGCCCGTCATCATCTATAAGGACATGGCGGTCACATTCTGGGATTTTTTCGACAACCCGATGGTGGCGGCCCTGGACAGCACCTGGCGGGTCATCGCCGACGTCCGCAAGCTCCCGGGAGCGATCACGGCTGCGCTGGCCAACGCCCCCGCAACGAGTGGCTTCGTGTACGCACCCCCGCCCAACATTGACGCGGCCTACCAGTTCGGCGGATGGGTCTCGGCGAATCTCAAGCCGCTGATGGCAGCACTCACAAAGGCGGCCACGGACCTTCCAGCTGCCCTGCGCGACCTGGAGGCGGACATGGGATCAATGCAATCGTTCGCGGAGGCGCTCATCGCGGGAACGAAAGCGCGTACCGCCGCCAGGAGAGCCTTTAGCAGTTAGGCGCTCTCACGATGAAGGCGATCGTCTTCGGCCCACCGGAGTGAAAGCCGCGTTCTGACTTCAGTGCCTTTTCGTGCAGGAGGGCGAGCGAAGCGATCGTGGCTTACGTGTGCGGCTGCGGTGGCCGAAGGCCGTCGAGGATCAGGAGGAGCAGTCGCTCGCTCTGGTCCTCGGTGAGCGTCGCGCTCATGCACATGGACCCGAGTAGCTGCATGAGATCGGGACCGTCGAGATCCTGGCGCACGACGCCGGCGGCTTGCGCCCGGTCGAGCACGCTGCTGAGCGCGCCCACGATCCGCTCGCGTGACGCGACGCGGAGCTCCGGCGCCTTCTCGAATGCCTCGTGGAGCTCGGTCAAGAAATTGCGCTTGGTGCTGGCGTAGTCCACGAACGCCTCGAGCCAGCTCACCATGGCCGCCCACGGGTCCATGGTGTCGACGACCTCGTGCGCGGTGGCGACGAGGCCATCGACATCGGTCTTGTACACGGCTTCGACCACGTTGATGCGCTTGGGGAAGTGGCGGTAGAGGGTGCCGATACCGACGCCGGCTTCCTTGGCGATGGCGTCCATGGACGCCTCACCGCCCTGCTGGTTGAACACATGGCGGGCGGCGGCAACCAGGCGCTCCTCATTGCGGCGGGCGTCGGCCCGCATCGGGCGCGCCGGATCGGCGTCGAGGACGGCCCCGTCAGGGTCGCGGTCATCGGCGACGATCGTCGTGGAGATCTGCCGTTCCGTCATCTTCCGATGTTCCCTCCCGATCCGAGGCTGGGTTTGCAAAGCGGAGGATCCCTCCGTATACTAACCGGAGGAAGCTTCCGCTTACTTACACGATACCAGCGGAAAGGTCGGATGCCAATGTCCACCACCTCAATTCTACCGGTCGCGCCCGCCCGCGGCCAGCCGTTCCCAGCAAGACGGCCCCGGCACGCTCCGGGCCCGCTTGAGCAGGCCCTCAGTGTTCCTCTTCGTCATCCTGACCTCCCAGCTCATGGTGGTGCTGGACACGACCATCGTCAACGTGGCGCTGCCCCACATCGAGGGCGGGCTCCACTTCTCGGGGTCGGGGCTGTCCTGGGTACTGAACGCCTATCTCCTCACCTTTGGCGGCCTGCTCCTGCTCGGGGCGCGCTGCGGTGACCTGCTGGGCCGACGGCGTACCTTCCTGACCGGCATCGCCATCTTCTCACTCAGCTCCCTGCTGGGGGGGTTCGCCGTGACCGGCTGGATGCTGCTGTCCGCCCGTGCCCTCCAGGGCGTGGGGGCTGCGCTGGCCGCACCGTCATCGCTGGCGTTGCTGACCACCGTGTTCGCCGAAGGGTCACAGCGCGTCCGGGCCATCGGGCTGTTCACCACTGTGTCGGCGGCGGGCGGGGCTATCGGCCTCGTGGCCGGGGGAATCCTGACCGAGCTGGTCTCGTGGCGCTGGGTGATGTTCGTCAACGTCCCGATCGGCCTGGTGGTGTGGCTGGTGGGCCGGGTGGTCCTGGTCGAGACGGAGCGACGGCACGGACACTTCGACGTGGCCGGCGCCCTGACGTCGACCCTCGGCATGGGCAGCCTGGTGCTGGGGTTGGTCGAGGCGAGCACCAAGGGGTGGACCAGCATGACGACGGTGGCTTCGCTGGTGGCGGGGGTGGCCCTGCTGGGAGCGTTCGTGCAGATCGAGCGGCGCGCCCAGGAGCCGATCCTGCCGTTGCGGCTGTTCAACAGCGCAACGCGGACGGTGGCCAATGTGTCCCGCGGCCTCGTCTACGCCGGCATGTTCGGGATGTTCTTCTTCGCCGGCCAATTCCTCCAGGACGTGCAGGGCTACTCGCCGCTGCGGGCCGGCCTGGCCTTCCTCCCGGTGCCCTTCTCGGTCTTCGTGTCGTCGCAGCTGGTCAGCAAGGTCCTGGCCTCCCGGGTCCGGCCCAAGGTCCTGATGCTGACGGGCATCACCACCGTCGTCGTCAGCCTGGTCCTCTCGAGCCAGCTGCACGCCGGGTTCTCCTACGGGCAGCTCCTGGTGGCGCTGGTGCTGCTCGGCGTGGGCTCGGGCATCTCGCTGGTGTCGCTCACCACGGCCTCGCTGGCCGGCGTGGAGCCGGGTGACGCCGGAGCCGCCTCGGGGCTGGTCAACGTCATGCAACAGGTCGGTGCGGCACTTGGATTGGCCGTCCTGGTGGGGGTGCTGGGCGCCGTGGCCGGGCACTCGCAGCTGTCATCGAGCGGCGCGGGCGTGGCCACGCACACCCTCGTCCACGGCCTCGACGTCACGTTCGCCGTGGCGGCGCTGTTCGCCGTGGCGGCCTTCGGCCTGGTGGCGGCGCTCGTCCGGCTGCCGGCAACCGAGCCTGCGGCGGTCAGGGTCGTCGCGGAGGCGGAGGCGGAGGCGGAGGCGGAGGAAGCGGAGGAAGCGGAGGCGGACGGGTTCGAATTCGAGGTGGAGGCCGCCGAGGTATGCGCGGGCGACGGCTTCGAGTGGGCCGGCCCCGACCTCGTGGCCTGACCCGGTGTGCCGGGCCACAGGTCCTCGCGAGAAGAGGTCACGGGTGCGCCATGAGCCCGATCTCAGCCGACGGCCAAGAATGCGGGCGCCCGGTGTCGAATTGTGGATTGGGAGTTCGTAGTCACGGTAGAGGGTCGGACCAATCCGGTCCTCTGAGAATGGTCAAAGGGCCGTTCGTGACAGGAAGGGACGAACATCATGGGAAAGATTGTCGCAGTGGAGTACGTCTCCTTGGACGGAGTCATGGAGGAACCGGCCTGGAGCGGGCCGTATTTCAACGAGGAGCTCCAGCGTTTCCAATACGAGAACCTCTTCGAGAGCGATGCCCTGCTCCTCGGTCGTGTGACCTACGAGGGGTTCAAGTCGGCCTGGCCGGCCATGAGCGATGAGGCCGGCTTCGCTGACCGCATGAACGGGCTGCCGAAGTACGTCGCCACGACGACCCTGGTCGAGCCCGAGTGGAACGCATCCTTCATCGAGGGCGACGTGGCCCAGGCCGTGGCTCGCCTGAAGAGCGGAGACGACACGTTGCTGATCAACGGAAGCGCGCAGTTGGTCAACTCTCTCGGCCGCCATGGCCTGATCGACGAGTACCGCCTCATGATCTACCCCGTCTTAGTGGGCGGAGGGAAGCACCTCTTCGACCAGAGTGGACTCGTGGGCGCGCTCACCCTCAAGGAGATTCGATCTACCGAGAGCGGTGTCGCCATCCTGACCTACGTCCCAGCGGAATGACGCAGCGGAACGTGACGGTGCTGGGCCGGGGGACCATGATGGTCCGATGACGCGATCGGGCCCCGCCGGATTGATACTCACCCCCGGCGCGTCCGCTCGTCGGGACCACCCAGGACTGGTGGCAATCGACCAGGCGGTCACACAGGTCGGCGTGGTGGTCGAACGGGTCGAGTTTCCCGGGCAGGCCGCCGGAAAGCGTCGGCCCGACCCTCCCGCGGTGTGTATCGAAACGATCCGTGCGGCCACGTCGGAGCTGGCCGACAGACTCGGCGTCCCGACCAGCCGCGTGGCCGTGGGTGGTCGCTCCATGGGCGGCCGCATGTGTTCAATGGCCGTGGCCGAGGGCCTGGAGGTGGCCGCACTGGTTCTGGTCAGCTATCCGCTCCACCCTCCCGGGCGGCCCGACCGGCTCCGGACCGAGCACTTCCCCGACCTGCACCTGCCGTGCCTCTTCGTCTCCGGCCGGCGGGACGCCTTCGGTACCCCGGCCGAGCTGCAACACGAGACCGAGGCCATTCCCGGGCCCGTCACACTCGACTTCGTGGATGGAGACCACTCGCTGCGAAAGCAGAACCCCGAGGTCGCCGACATCGTCGCATCCTGGCTCACCGCCTTGCGCTGAATCGTCGGAGGAGACTGCGGCCGAACCTGCATTTCAGGAGTGAGGCATGCTGTCTTGATGAGCACGCTTGCCACCTACGACATCGAGGGTCACGTCGCGACCATCACGTATAACCGGCCGGACTCCCTCAACGCCATCAACGCGGAGATGCGTCGAGCGCTCAACGAGGCGTTCGCTCGCTTTCGCGACGACGAAGAGGCGTGGGTGGCCATCGTCACCGGCGCGGGCAAGGCGTTCTGCGCCGGTGCCGACGTCCGTGATGGCGCGGGGGCGACCGGCGAGTTCCCAGGGTCCTTCTGGGAGAAGCCGACCGTCAACTCCTTCGAGAGTGGCTGGGAGATCTACAAGCCGGTCATCGCGGCGGTGAACGGGTATTGCCTCGGGTATGGCCTGACGCTGGTCACCTGGTGCGATTTCGTCATCGCGAGCGATCGGGCCGAGTTCGGATTTCCCGAGGTACGGCTCGGCGTGCCCACGATCGTCGGGGCGATCCGGCTACCGCAGAGGATCAACTGGCAGTACGCCATGGAAATGCTCCTCACGGGTGAACGGATCGACGCGGCGCGAGCCAAAGAAGTTGGTCTGGCTGGTTGGGTGGTACCCCATGACGAGTTGATGTCCGAGGCCCGGTCGCTCGCCGACCGGTTGGTGGCCGCGGCCCCTCTGGCCGCCCGTGCGTGCAAGGAGGTTGCCGTGCGCTCACAGAGCCTTCCCCCCGTCGAGGCCATTCGATTTGGCGAGACCATGCGCATGGTGGCGATGGGCACGGAAGACGCCAAGGAGGGCTTTCGTGCCTCGGCGGAGGCGAGAGCGCCGCGGTGGAAGGCGCGGTGACGAGTCAGGGCGGAGTTGGGGCCGGCAGACCGCGTCGAGACGCGGCCCCGTCCCGTGCGTGATCCGCACGTCACCGCTCGGAGAACAGAGTTTGTGCAGAGTCAAGGGCCAGCGGTCGAAACTGCTCGATCAAGGACTGGTAGGTCATCTCCGCCCCTCCTCTGACTGGCTCGATGGCGCCGCCCGACCGAGCACCCGCAAGAGAGTCGTGGACGTCGGTCGCGGGCATGTTCGGGTGGCAAGCAAGCCGCTACGCTCGTCCGTATCGACCTTCGGCTGCCATGCCCCCGCGAGGAACACCGGGAGAGGAGACAGGGAAGAACTCGATGGTGACCGTCTCACAGAGCCCGGCAGCCGTCGCTGGACCACCAGTCGCCCAGCCCGTGCTCACCCCGCTCACCGCCAGCGCCGTCATCCTCGTCCTGACGATCGACGAAGGCGGCGAGCAAGTGGTTCACGATCTGCTGGGCGACCTGTCGGGATTGGCGCGGACGGTCGCCTTCCGTTCCCCTCAGGGTGGGCTGGCCGTCGTGACGGGGGTGGGGTCGGCGGCGTGGGATCGCCTCTTCGCCGGCACCCGTCCTGCCGGGCTGCACCCGTTCCGCTCGCTTGACGGCGATCGGCACCGGGCCGTGGCCACCCCGGGCGACCTCCTTTTCCACATCCGGGCCGCAACCATGGACCTCTGCTGGGAACTGGCTTCTCTGGTTGGTGGACGGCTGGCCGGGGCCGCCACAGTGGTCGACGAGGTTCACGGGTTCAAGTACTTCGACGAGCGGGATCTGCTCGGCTTTGTCGACGGGACCGAGAACCCGACCGGGACGGCAGCCGAGGCGGCGGTCACCATCGGGACCGAGGACCCCGCGTTCACCGGCGGGAGCTACGTCATCGTCCAGAAGTACCTCCACGACATGGCCGCATGGGATGCGTTGACGGTCGAGGAGCAGGAGCGAGTGATCGGCCGGGCGAAGCTGTCCAACGTCGAGATGAGCGACGACGTCAAGCCCTCCAATTCACATGTGGCGCTGAACACGATCGTCGAGGCCGACGGCACTCAGCGTCAGATCCTGCGGGAGAACATGCCCTTCGGCTCGTTGGGCGCGGGGGAGTTCGGCACGTACTTCATCGGGTACGCCTCGACGCCCTCGGTCACCGAGCTCATGCTTCAGCGCATGTTCCTCGGTGATCCGCCCGGCAACTACGACCGGATCCTCGACTTCTCCACCGCGGCGACCGGCACTCTGTTTTTCGTACCGACGGCCGACTTTCTCGACGACCCTCCCCCGACGCCGGGCGAAGCCGGGTGAGCGACAACCAGCGGTGGTCGCAGCTCGACACCGTGACCTCCAGCGACTGACCCGGTCGCTCGCTCCGGTACTCGTGTGAAGGTGCGATTGGCGTGGTCCTCGGTCCCCGAGGGAAGAAATGAACCTTTCTTGATTGTGGCGCGCCGCCGTGGACAGGCCGGAGCGGGTGCAATTGGGCCTTTCGGCCCATAGGACGGCCCATGGTGGCGCCGTAGGATTTTGGTGGGAACACCAACCACTGATGCGGAAGTTGGGGGATGACCGCTCGAACTCACACACGCGGCGAGCGTGCCGATGCTCGATGGGCGAAACGACTCGAGGCTGAGGCCCGAGCCGTATCGGATCGCGTCCCGGGGCGTCCCGTTGGGATCGGGCAAGGACGATGAGGTGACCGCCCTCCTGCCCGAGAGGATCATCGACAGCCCGAGCGGCAGCGGAGATGTTGACCAGCTCGGACCCGTTGCCGGGAACCGTGAGGCTCCGCCGCACGGCGGGTCGCCGCGATGGGCGTTGCTCAGGCACCTGGTGCGGCCCTGCGGGTACTTCCTGGCCTCGCGGGTGGCGGTCCTCTTCGCGGCTCTGGCCAGCCAATGGCTGGTGCCCCGTATCCACCCGTGGCGGTTGCTCGGCACCGGATGGGACGGGAGCTGGTACACCAAGATCGCCCAGTACGGGTACCCCCACCACATCTTCAACGAGGACGACGGCAGCCGCTGGGCTTTCTTCCCGGGGTTCCCGGCGGCCATCCGGGGCACCCACGCCCTCACCGGGCTGAACTACGCCGACGCCGGCGTACTGATCGGGACGGTGCTCGGCCTGACCTCTGCCATCGCCATCTGGCTCGCGGTCCGCGAGGTCTTCGGTTCGGTCATCGCCGATCGGTCGGTCCTGGTCTACGCCTTCTTCCCGGCGGCGTACGTCCTCAGCATGGCCTACTCCGAAGGCCTGTTCATCACCGCCGCGGCCGCGTGCCTCTTCGCGCTGTCACGGCGCTACTGGATCACCGCCTCGCTGTTCGCCGTGCTGGCCAGCCTGACCAGGAACGTGGGCGTGTTGCTCTTCGTCTGCGTGGCCGTGGCCGCCCTCCCCTGGATTGTCCGGAAACACCAGAGGCGGCCCCTGGTCGCCGTCTTGATCTCGCCGCTCGGCTTCGTGGGTTGGCTGGCCTACTCGTGGCACATGACCGGGACCCCTCTGGCCTTCTTGAAGGCCGAGCAGGTCTGGGGGGCAACCCACTTTCTCTGGTTCACGGCACCGCTGATCGCCGTGGGTCGGCTCGGCACGAACTTGCACAACTTCTCCGTAGGGGCGGACGTGCTGGCCGCGTTCGCATGCGTCTTTGCCTGGGTGGGCCTCTCCATCTTGTGGCGGACCCGGCGTGAGGGCATCTCCGTCCCGGCCCACTGGTGGGTCTTCGCAGTGGGGAGCGTCCTCGCCATGGCCATCCCCGATGCCGAGCAGAGCATCCTGAGGTTTTCCCTGGTGGCGTTCCCCCTCTTCGCCGCCTTCGCCTGGAAGATACGCCCGACCTGGGAGGGCGCCATCGCGGGGACGATGGGCTTCATGCAGGGTGCGCTGGCCCTGGTGATCTTCGTGGAGGTGCTGCACCCGCTCACCTCCACCCTCTGGCCCTAGGGCCGACGAGCGACCGGGGCCCGGGGAGAGTGCGTTCCCCACGGAGGCCCGGCAGGTCGGCTGAAGTGGCAACGAAGACGCAGCTCGCCTTGCCGTCGAACGCATTGTAGAGACACGCGCACCCGCCGTCGGGTGACTCGCTTCCCCCACATGAACTCTCCGGGCCGTTTCACCGACTCGTGATATGGCACCCGATCCCTACGAATAGATCGCCCAACCGAGGGCTCGGTGATGGGCACGGTGAACTCGGGCACATCCGGTTGACGATCCCCACGTCATGGGGTAGTATACTGAGTATGTTCACTAGTTTGGCAACACGATGAGCGTCCGTCACGCCCTCCTGGCCCTCTTGAGCGAGGGCCCGAAATACGGCCTCCAGCTGCGGCAAGAGTTCGAGGCCCGAACCGGAGAGGTCTGGCCGCTCAATGTGGGGCAGGTGTATACGACGCTCCAGCGCCTCGAGCGCGACGGACTGGTCGAATCCGACGAAGCCGGTGAGGGCGGTCCGCAGAATGGCTTCCGGATCACGGCCCAGGGCGGGGAGGAGCTGGATCACTGGCTCCGCACACCACCGGACCTTTCTTCGCCGCCCCGAGACGAGCTGGTCATCAAGGTGATGGTGGCGTTCCGGATGCCCGATGTCGATGTCCACGACGTGATTCAGGTGCACCGCCGCTATCTGGTGGAGCTCATGCAGCAGTGGACGCGTCTCAAGGAAGACGAAGCCAATTTCGATCTGGGCTTCGCGTTGGTGGTCGACGCCGAGCTGTTCCGTCTGGATTCGGTCATCCGGTGGCTCGACACCGCCGATGGGCGTCTCAAGCGTGCGGCTTCTGAACCACCTCGTCCCGCGGCCTTCCCGTTGCCGAAGCTGCGGCGCACGGTGGGGGTGCGGCGATGAGCATGCTCGAGTTACACGGCGTGTCCAAGACGTTCGGCGAGGGTCCGACCGAGGTCCATGCGCTCGTGGACATCGACCTCTCAGTCGATGCCGGGGCTCTGGTGGCGGTCATGGGGGCGTCCGGCTCGGGCAAGAGCACCTTGCTGACCATCGCCGGCAGTCTCGAGCAACCGACCGAGGGTGAAGTCCTGGTCGGCGGCGCGGCCCTGTCGAGGATGTCGCGCAACGACCAGGCCCGGATGCGGCGCCGGTCGATCGGCTACGTGTTCCAGGACTACAACCTGTTGGCCGGCCTGAGCGCGGTGGAGAACGTATCCCTGCCACTCGAGCTCGACGGCATGCCGGCGAAGAAGGCCAAGTCTGCCGGCATGGCCGCCCTCGAAGGGCTCGGATTGGCCGACCGGGCGTCAAATTTCCCTGACGAACTGTCGGGCGGCGAGCGCCAACGGGTCTCCATCGCCCGCGCCGTGGTGGGGGAGCGCCACCTGTTGTTGGCCGACGAGCCCTCGGGTGCTCTCGACTCCACCAACGCGGAAGCGGTGATGCGGCTGGTGCTGGCGGCCTGCCGCCGGGGCGTGGCCGCCGTGGTGGTGACGCACGACGCCCAGTTGGCCTCGTGGGCCGACCGTGTGGTGTTCCTCCGGGACGGACGCGTCGTCGACCAGACCATGCCACCGCCGAGCCCCGAGTCGCTTCTCGCACCCGCCCCCAACCAATGAGCGTGGACCTGCTGGAACGGCCGGCGCCGGCGGAGGCCGGGACCGGGACGGGCAACGGGGGCGTCCCCGCTCGTCGAGCCATGGTGCGCTGGGCCTGGCGGCTTTTCCGCCGCGAGTGGCGGCAGCAGTTTCTGATTCTCGCCCTGATCATCGTGGCCGTGGCTGCCACCTTCGTCGGGGCGGCGGTCGCCACCAACGCGCCAGCTCCAGCCAAGGCGGGCTTCGGCACCGCCGGCGCCCTGGCCACCTTCCAGAGCTCCGGCAAGCAGGCGAATGCCCCACTCTCGGCCACGCAGGCCACCGCCGACATCGCCCAGGTGCAACACCGCTTCGGCCTGGTCGACGTCATTGAGAATGAGACCTTTGCCATCCCGGGCTCAGTCGACACCTACAGCCTGCGGGCCCAAAATCCCCACGGCGCCTTCGGCCAGCCCATGCTCTCCTTGGTCTCCGGGCACTACCCGAGCGGTCCGGGCCAGGTCGCCATGACGCAAGGCCTGGCGTCGACCTTCAATGTCCGCGCGGGGGACACCTGGAACGGGGCGGGTCGGTCCTGGCAGGTCGTGGGTATCGTCCAGAACCCCCAGAGCCTGCTCGATGAGTTCGCCCTGGTCGCGCCGGGTCAGGTGACCTCGCCCAGCCAGGTCAGTGTGCTGTTCAATGCGCCCGGGGTCGACGTGACCCGACTCGGGCACAACTACCAGACACCACAGTCGGCCTCATCGGGCAATGTCTTCAACCCCGAGACGATCGTGTTCGCAGTGGCCACCGTGGGGATGCTCCTCATCGCCCTGGTGGCGGTCGGAGGCTTCACCGTGCTGGCCCAACGACGTCTGCGTTCGATCGGCATGCTGGGCGCCCTGGGTGCCACGGACCGGAACATCAAATTGGTGGTGAAGGCGAACGGCGCCGTCGTGGGTGTCGTCGGCACGTTCCTGGGGGCCGCATTGGGCCTGGTGGCGTGGCTGCTTTACCGGCCGCACGCCGAGTCGAGCTCCCACCACCTGATTGGCGCTTTTACCCTGCCGTGGGCGGTGATCATCCCGAGCATGATCGTGGCCATCGTGGCCACGTACCTGGCCGCCTCGCGGCCGGCGCGGTCGATCACCAAGGTGCCCATCGTGACCGCACTCTCCGGCCGGCCCGCCCCTCCCCGGCAGATCCATCGCTCGGCCATCCCGGGCGTCCTCGTCATGGTGCTCGCCATCCTCCTGTTGTCCTATGCCGGAAGCATGCGCGGGGGCGGCGGGGCGCCTGAGGTCATCTTCGGCCTGGTCAGCCTGATCGTGGCCCTGATCTTGCTCTCCCCGTTGAGTCTCACGGCCCTGGCCAAGGTGACCCGGCGCACCCCAATCGCCGTACGGCTGGCCGTGAGAGACCTCGCTCGCTACCGGGCCCGATCGGGGTCCGCGCTCTCGGCCATCAGCCTCGGCGTGCTGATCGCCGTCCTCGTCTGCGTGCTGGCGGCGGCGCGCTACGGGAATGTCCTCGACTACGCCGGGCCCAATCTGGCCTCGAACCAGCTGGTCGTCTACCCGCCCAACTCTGGCCCCGGACAAGGCGGTCCCGGCGGCGGATCCTCGAGCACCCCGACGCCGAGTGTGCAGGCAATGGCGCAGAGCGCGCACAACCTGGGAGCGTCCCTCGGCACGCAAGACGTGGTCGCGCTCGTCGCAACGGACGCCAACCTCCAGCATGCGGCGAACGGTCGTCAATTCGGCGGCCAGGTCTACGTGGCCACCCCGGCGCTCCTCAAGGCCTTCGGCATCGCCCCTTCACAGGTCGACCCCAAGGCCGACGTCCTCTCCATGCGGCCGGGGCTCTCCACTCTCTCCCTGATGCAGCTCCAGTACGGCAACGGGGGTGGGCCGAACCTTGCCCCCACCAATATCGAACCCGGGCAGGAGCCGGTTGGGACGGGCCCGGGCGCCCAGGGACCCGGCTTTGGGGGTCCCAATGCCTTCTCCTGTTCACCCGGCTCCTGTGTGGCCAACCCGGATATCCAGGAGGTCAGCGCCCTGCCGTCCGGGACGTCGGCACCCAACACCCTGATCACCGAGCACGCGGTCCATCAACTGCACCTGTCGACCCAGACGGCCGGTTGGCTCATCCAAACCGCGCAGCCCATCACCGCGACCCAGATCACCAACTCCCGGCAGGCGGCGGCCGCGGCGGGCCTGACCTTGGAATCGAAGAACAGTCAACCGTCGTCGTCTGAGATCACCAACTGGGCCACCGTCTTCGGCCTCGTCCTGGCGCTCGGCATCCTCGCCATGACGCTCGGGCTCATCCGGAGCGAGACGGCGGGCGACCTGCGCATCCTGAGCGCAACGGGCGCCAGCTCGTATACCCGTCGTGCCATCACCGCGGCGACGGCGGGTGCCCTCGGACTCCTCGGCGCGCTGGTGGGCACGGTCGCGGCGTATGTCGCGGCCATCGCCTATTCCAACAGCAATGCCAACGACGGCCTGTCGTCGCTCATCAACAGCATTCCGGTGCGGAACCTTCTCGTCATCCTGGTCGTCATGCCGTTGATCGCCGTGGTCGTCGGTTGGCTCCTGGCGGGTCGCCAGCCGCCCGCCATCAGCCAGCAGCCCGTGGAGTGAGCGACCGCCTTCCATGAGCGCCACCACACTCCTCGACGTCCCGACCGAGTAACTACGCCTTGCGTAGCTACGTTGTACGTAGTACCATCGCCTCATGGCACGAAAAGCAACGCCGGCCGGGCTCCGTCGTCCGAACGACCCCCCCGTTTTGATCCTGACCAGTCTCGCCGGTGGCCCCAAACACGGCCACGCACTGGCCAAGGACATCGAGGCGTTCGCCGGCGTGGTCCTCGGACCGGGGGCACTGTACGGGGCCATCACCCGCCTTGAAGAGCGTGGTCTCATCGAAGCGCTCGAGTCCGATGACCGGCGTCGTCCCTACCGGATCACATCGGGCGGGCGAGCAGCACTCGGCGAAGCGGTGCACGATATGCGAACCCTGGCCGACGTTGGGGCGATGCGCCTTGGGCTGGCGCGATGAATCGAGTCCGCAAGGTGGGCCTGAGCACGATGGGGATGGCCCGATGAGCAATGCAGACCGTTTCGAGCGGCTGATCCGCTGGTATCCCCCGACGTGGCGAGCGCGTTATGGCGCCGAGTTTGTGGCGTTACTCGAAGACACCCACGGCATGAGCGACGTGCCGTGGCGGGATCGCCTGGCCATCGCCAAGTCGGGGTCGGTCGAGCGGGCCCGCTCGGCCGGGCTGCTTGGTGATTCGGCCAGCCCGAACGAACGGATCCGGGCCGGGTCCCTGCTCATTTTGTGCGCGTGGGCTTTCTTCATGCTGGCGGGTGGGATCTTCGCCAAATTCACGGAGCACTGGTCCGCTGTGACGCCGACAGCCGACCGTTGGATCCCGAGCGACGGCTACGGCGCGGTGCAGTGGGCGGGTATCGCTGGTGTGGCCGTCGTCCTGGCGGCCGTCGTGGTTGTCCTCCCGGCCTTTGTCCGGCTGGTCCGAGAAAAGGGCTGGGCCGTTGTCCAGACGCCGATTCTTCGATCAGCTCTGGTTGTGGCCGCAACGACGGCGTTCACGGCAGGTCTCGTGATCTGGGCGCACCATCTCGGCGCTCACGACCGAAACGGCGGACCGCTGCCGTATCACCTGATCGTCCCCCTTTGGGTCCTGGCCGTCGCCGCCGCTCTCGGATTCAGCACCGCCGCCGCCGTGGCGGTGGCGCGCCGCCTCGATCTGTCGCAACGAAGGCTTCGGATCCTCGGCGGGATGGCCATCGCATTGACTCTGATCATGGTGGTGGTCATGGCCGGCATGCTGGCGTGGTGGGGGAGCATGGCTGCGTACGCCCCCGGATTCCTGGGCAACGGAGCGCTCGCCACGTCGAATGTTCTTCCGCCAGCCATGATCGTCGCCGGGATCCTCATGCTCATCGGCGTGGCCACGGCCGCCACGGGGGCGGTGCACGTGGCTCGGTCAGTCGGGAGCAGGGCGTCCCAGTAGGCCCGGAGCGTCGCTCCGGACATCTGGCACAATGCCGACGTGGCGAAGATCTACTTCGACGAACACAGTGCGGAACGCTACGACGACGACTCGGCCGACATGTTCTGACCCCGACCAGGCTCGGCTTCGACGAGTACGACATAGCCACGCAGATCTGTGTCTCCCACCACTGGGTCGTCGACGGCGAACTCGAAGTCTTCTCGGCGCCGTTTCGCTACGTCTGGCCGTCCGAACTCGATCTGATGGCGAGCCTCGGCATGGCCCTGCGCGAGCGTTGGGGCGGCTGGCGGCGAGAGCCCTACACGAGCGACAGCCCCGCCCACGTCTCGGTCTGGGAGAAAACGCCCTAGCGGCTTGGAGGGGTCCCGACATCCGGAACAGCAGCGGGAGCGCCCCCCGAAAAGGGCGCTCCCGCTGAAAGAACCCAGGTCCGAATCGACTAACAGATGGTTCCGACGATCACCCCGGTGCCGGCGTGACCCGGATTGCCGGCGTAACCGGGATTGGTCTTGACGATCACGATGTGCAGGATGTTCCCACTCTCGGTCGAGCCCGACTGGCTGACCTGGCTCGACACGATCACTTCCATCTCGCTCGGAATGGTCGACGGCGGATGTGAGCTGTTCCCCGGGTCGCTCGTCCAGGTGGTCCCACAGGTGAGGGCGCCGCCAAAGTCGACGTACCCCTTCATGGAGGCCGGCCCGTTGTTGACGCCGCTGAAGGTGTTGTCCTTCCACCACTGCGCGCCCCAGAAGTCCGCTGCGTTCCCGATGGTCGGCTTCCCCGCCGACACGTCGCCGATCACGAAGGCGCCGACCGAGGGCGGAGAGGCCAGGGTGGCATTGGACGAGGCACTGGCCGGTTCGTAGTAGGCGTCACCGGCGAACACGGCGGTGATCGGGATCGAACCCGAGCAGCCCGACGTCGTCTGATTCACCGATCCGATGATGCAACTCACCGAACCGGCGGCGTTGGTCGTGCCGGTGCAGCTCTGCCCGGCCGATCCCGTTCCCAGGGTCAAGGTGACGGTCTTGTTCGGCAGCGGCTTGCCGTAGGTCGTGAGGATGCCCGACAGCGTGGCGGGCTGACCGTTGACGACGACGGTCGCTCCGGTGTAGACGAGGGCCGTTTGAGCCAGCGTCACCACAAAGGTGCTCGCACCGCTGCTGGCAAAGAGCACGGGGGACCTGGTCGTGTCCCCGGCGAACGTGCCGGTCAACGGGTAGGTCCCGGCGGGCTCACTCGGCGTGATCGAGCACGATGCCGTGCCGGTGCTGTTGGTGATGCCCGTGCAGGTCTCGTTCCCGTCGAGCGTGAGTTTCACCGGCTCACCGACGATGGCGGCCGACGTGTTGGCATTGGTCAGCAACGCCGACACGGTCGTTGGCTGTCCATACGGCCCGGTGGCGGCGTTGACCTTCAGCTTGGTGGCGACACCCACGATCAAAGTGGACGAAGCGCTCGACGGCAGGTAGTACGCCGTCCCGGCGAAGCTCGCCGTGACGGGCACGGAGCCGTTCACCTGGGTCACCGAGGCAATGGTGCAGCTGGCCGAGCCGGCGGCATTGGTCGTCCCACTGCAGGTCTGCACCGTGCTGCCGGATCCCAAGGTCAGAACCTCGGTCTTCCCGGCCAGAGGTGTGCCGTTGGTGGTCAGCGTGGCCGACAGCGTCGCCGGCTGGCCGCTCACGGCCGTCGTGGCCCCGGTGTAGACCGTGACGGTCGGGTCCGGGGTGACCACGAAGGTGTTGGACCCGGTGCTGCCCGACAGGTGCGGGGACACCGTGGTGTCGCCGGCGAAGGTGCCGGTCAGCGGGTAGGACCCCGGGGTTTCGCCCGGCGTCACGTAGCACGATGCCGCCCCGCTCGTGTTGGTGGTCCCGGTGCAGGTCTCGAGCCCGTTGAGCTTGAAGGTCACCGGCTCGTTGGCGATGGGAGCCGTCGTGGTCGAGTTGGTCAGCACGCCCGACACCTGGGTGGCGACGTTGTACTGACCGGTGGCCGGGTTGACCTTGAGCGTGGTCGGGATCGGCGGCGGTGGGCTGACCGTCACGGTCGAGGCGCCGTTCGAGGGCAGGTAGAAGTTGTCCCCGGCGAAGGTGTCGGTCACGGGCACGGAGCCGACCGTCTGGTTCACCGATCCGATGACACAGCTGGCGGAGCCGGCGGCATTGGTCGTCCCGGTGCAGCTTTGGGCGGTGCCTCCTGTGCCGAGCGTCAAGGTGACGGTCTTGTTCGGGAGGGCGTTGCCGAAGGCCGTCAGGACTCCGGACACGGTGATCGGCGAACCGTTGTTGGCCGTCGTCGCCCCGGTGTAGGTGAGGACGGTCGGGTCGGGTGTGACCACGAACGTGTTCGAGCCGCTACTGGCCAACAAGTTGGGGGACACTGTCGTGTCGCCGGCGAAGGTGCCGGTCAGGGGGTACGTCCCTTGGGCTTCGGCCGGGGTGACCGAGCACGAGGCCGTGCCGGTGCTGTTGGTGATCCCGGTGCAGGTCTCGCTGCCATTGAGCTTGAAGGTCACCGGCTCGTTGGCGATGGGTGCGGTCGTGGTCGAGTTGGTCAGCACGCCCGACACCACGGTGGCGACGTTGTACTGACCGGTGGCCGAGTTGACCTTGAGCGTGGTCGGGATCGGCGGCGGCGGGCTGACCGTCACGCTCGAGGCATCACTCGACGCCAGGTAGTAGGCGTCCCCGGCGAAGCTGGCCGTCACCGGAACCGATCCGACGGTCTGGCTCACCGATCCGATGACACAGCTGGCCGAGCCGGCGGCATTGGTCGTCCCGGTGCAGCTCTGGGCGGTGCCTCCCGTGCCGAGCGTCAAGGTGACGGTCTTGTTCGGCAGGGCGTTGCCGAAGGCGGTGAGGACACCGGACAGGGTGGCGGCCGAACCGTTGGTCGCCGTCGTGGCCCCGGTGTAGGTGATCACCGTCGGATCGGGGGTGACCACGAAGGTGTTGGACCCGTTGCTGCCCGACAGGTGCGGTGATGCCGTGGTGTCGCCGCCGAAGGTGCCGGTCAGCGGGTAGGACCCCGGGGTCTCGCCCGGCGTCACGTAGCACGATGCCGCCCCGCTCGTGTTGGTGGTCCCGGTGCAGGTCTCGAGCCCGTTGAGCTTGAAGGTCACCGGCTCGTTGGCGATGGGAGCCGTCGTGGTCGAGTTGGTCAGCACGCCCGACACCTGGGTGGCGACGTTGTACTGACCGGTGGCCGGGTTGACCTTGAGCGTGGTCGGGATCGGCGGCGGTGGGCTGACCGTCACGGTCGAGGCGCCGTTCGAGGGCAGGTAGAAGTTGTCCCCGGCGAAGGTGTCGGTCACGGGCACGGAGCCGACCGTCTGGTTCACCGATCCGATGACACAGCTGGCGGAGCCGGCGGCATTGGTCGTCCCGGTGCAGCTCTGGGCGGTGCCTCCTGTGCCGAGCGTCAAGGTGACGGTCTTGTTCGGGAGGGCGTTGCCGAAGGCCGTCAGGACTCCGGACACGGTGATCGGCGAACCGTTGTTGGCCGTCGTCGCCCCGGTGTAGGTGAGGACGGTCGGGTCGGGTGTGACCACGAACGTGTTCGAGCCGCTACTGGCCAACAAGTTGGGGGACACTGTCGTGTCGCCGGCGAAGGTGCCGGTCAGGGGGTACGTCCCCTGGGCTTCGGCCGGGGTGACCGAGCACGAGGCCGTGCCGGTGCTGTTGGTGATCCCGGTGCAGGTCTCGCTGCCATTGAGCTTGAAGGTCACCGGCTCGTTGGCGATGGGTGCGGTCGTGGCCGAGTTGGTCAGCACACCCGACACCACGGTGGCGACGTTGTACTGACCGGTGGCCGAGTTGACCTTGAGCGTGGTCGGGATCGGCGCACCGCTGACCCCGACGCTGGCCGAGACCGTGGACGCCAGGTAGTAGGCGTCCCCGGCGAAGCTGGCCGTCACTGGAACCGATCCGACGGTCTGGCTCACCGATCCGATGACACAGCTGGCCGAGCCGGCGGCATTGGTCGTCCCGGTGCAGCTCTGGGCGGTGCCTCCTGTGCCGAGCGTCAAGGTGACGGTCTTGTTCGGCAGGGCGTTGCCGAAGGCGGTGAGGACACCGGACAGGGTGGCGGCCGAACCGTTGGTCGCCGTCGTGGCCCCGGTGTAGGTGATCACCGTCGGATCGGGGGTGACCACGAAGGTGTTGGACCCGTTGCTGCCCAGCAGATGTGGTGATGCCGTGGCGTCGCCGCCGAAGGTGCCGCTCAGCGGGTAGGTTCCGGAGGCTTCGCCCGGTGTGACAAAGCACGACACGGTACCGGTCGTGTCGGTGGTTCCCGTGCAGGTCTCGAGCCCATTGAGCTTGAGCGTGACGGGTTCATTGGCGATGGGAGCCGACGTGATGGCGTTGGTCAGCACGCCCGACACCTGGGTGGCGACGTTGAATTCCCCGGTGGCCGGGTTCATTTGCAGCGTCGTTGGCGTGCCGACGCCGACGTTGGACGAGGCACTCGATGAGAGGTAGTAGTTGTCGCCGGCGAAACTGGCGGTCACCGGTTCCGACGCGGCCGGCTGGCTCACGGGCATGATGACGCAGCTGGCCGAGCCGGCGGCGTCGGTCGTGG
Organism: uncultured Acidimicrobiaceae bacterium; assembly: GCA_963821755.1. Classification (GTDB taxonomy): domain Bacteria; phylum Actinomycetota; class Acidimicrobiia; order Acidimicrobiales; family RAAP-2; genus Bog-473. Next base: position 744,587 of record CAWGEX010000002.1, on the reverse strand, counting down.
CGGTGCAGCTCTGGGCGGTGGTCCCCGAGCCGAGCGCGAGCGTGACCAGCTTGCCGGGCAACACGACTCCGTTGGTGGTGAGGGTGCCCGACAGGGCAGCCGTCTGGCCGTTGACCACCGACGTCGTGCCGGTGTACACCATGGCGGTCGGGTCAGGAGTGACGACGAAGGTGTTGGCGCCATTGCTCGGCAACCAGTTGGGGGAGGCGTTGGCGTCCCCGACAAAGGTGCCGGTCAACGGATAGGGGCCCTTGGCCTCGTTGGGCGTGACCGAGCACGAGGCCGTCCCGGTGCTGTCGGTGGTTCCGGTGCACACCTGGGTCCCGTTGAGGGTCAGCGAGACCGGCTCTCCGGGGATGGGCGCCGACGTGGCCGCATTGGTCAACACGGCGGACACGGTGGTGGCGAATCCGAATTCCCCGGTGGCCGGATTGACGGTCAGCGTGGTCGGGAGGGCGACCGGCGGGGCCACCTTGACGGTGGAGGAGACGCTGGCCGGGAGGTAGAAGGTGTCGCCGGCGAAGTTGGCCGTGACCGGCACGTTGCCGACGGTCTGGCTGACCGAGGCGATGCTGCAGCTGGCCGACCCGGCGGCGTCGGTGGTGTCGGTGCAGCTTTGCGCCGAGCCACCGGTTCCGAGGGTCAGGGTGACGGTCTTGTTCGGCAGGGCGATCCCGAAGGAGGTGAGGACGCCCGAGAGGGTGGCCGGCTGGCCGTTGGTCGCCGTCGTGGCCCCGGTGTAGGTGATCACCGTCGGATCGGGGGTGACCACGAAGGTGTTGGCGCCGTTGCTGGCCAGCAGGACGGGCGAAAGGGTCGTGTCCCCGGCGAAGGTGCCGGTCAACGGGTAGGTGCCCGAGGCTTCGCCCGGTGTGACCGAGCATGAGGCCGTCCCGGTGCTGTCGGTGATGCCGGCGCAGGTCTCGGTGCCGTTGAGCTTGAAGCTGACCGGCTCGTTGGCAATCGGGGCCGACGTGCTCGAGTTGGTGAGCACGCCCGACACCGTGGTGGCGACGTTGTAGTCCCCGGTGGACGAGTGGACCGTCAATGTGGTCGGCACGGGCGGCGGCGGGCTGACCGCCACGCTGGAGGTGGCGCTCGAGGCCAGGTAGAAGTTGTCCCCGGCGAAGGTGGCCGTGACCGGCACGTTCCCGACCGTCTGACTCACCGAGGCGATGGCGCAGCTGGCCGAGCCGGCGGCGTTGGTCGTCCCGGTGCAGCTCTGGGCCGTGCTCCCCGCCCCGAGGGTCAAGGTGACGGTCTTGTTCGGCAGGGCGTTGCCGAAGGCCGTGAGGACGCCGGACAGGGTGGCGGGCTGGCCGTTGGTGGCCGTCGTGGCCCCGGTGTAGGTGATCACCGTCGGGTCGGGGGTGACCACGAAGGTGTTGGCGCCGTTGCTGGCCAGCAGGACGGGCGAAAGAGTCGTGTCCCCGGCGAAGGTGCCGGTCAACGGATAGGGCCCCTTGGCCTCGCCCGGCGTGACGAAGCAGCTCGCCGTTCCCGTGCTGTCGGTGATCCCGGTGCAGGTCTCGCTGCCGTTGAGCGAGAAGGTCACCGGCTCATTGGCGATCGGCGTGAGGGTGTTCGAGTTCGTCAGCACTCCGGACACCGATGTGGCGACGTTGTACTCCCCGGTGGCCGGATTGACGGTCAGCGTGGTCGGGATGGCGGGGGGCGCGGCCACCTTGACAGTGGAGGAGTCGCTGGCCGGGAGGTAGAAGGTGTCGCCGGCGAAGCTGGCCGTGACCGGCACGTTGCCGACGGTCTGGCTGACCGAGGCGATGGCGCAGCTGGCCGACCCGGCGGCGTCGGTGGTGCCGGTGCAGCTCTGGGCCGAGCCACCGGTTCCGAGGGTCAGGGTGACGGTCTTGTTGGGCAGGGCGTTGCCGAAGGCCGTGAGGACGCCGGACAGGGTGGCGGGCTGGCCGTTGGTGGCCGTTGTGGCCCCGGTGTAGGTGATCACCGTCGGGTCGGGGGTGACCACGAAGGTGTTGGCGCCGTTGCTGGCCAGCAGGACGGGCGAAAGAGTCGTGTCCCCGGCGAAGGTGCCGGTCAACGGGTAGGTGCCCGAGGCTTCGCCCGGTGTGACCGAGCATGAGGCCGTCCCGGTGCTGTCGGTCGTCCCCGTGCACGTCTCGCTCCCGTTGAGCTTGAAGCTGACCGGCTCGTTGGCAATCGGGGCCGACGTGCTCGAGTTGGTGAGCACGCCCGACACCGTGGTGGCGACGTTGTAGTCCCCGGTGGACGAGTGGACCGTCAATGTGGTCGGCACGGGCGGCGGCGGGCTGACCGCCACGCTGGAGGTGGCGCTCGAGGCCAGGTAGAAGTTGTCCCCGGCGAAGGTGGCCGTGACCGGCACGTTCCCGACCGTCTGACTCACCGAGGCGATGGCGCAGCTGGCCGAGCCGGCGGCGTTGGTCGTCCCGGTGCAGCTCTGGGCCGTGCCACCGGTTCCGAGGGTCAAGGTGACGGTCTTGTTCGGCAGGGCGTTGCCGAAGGCCGTGAGGACACCGGACAACGTGGCGGGCTGGCCGTTGGTGGCCGTCGTGGCCCCGGTGTAGGTGATCACCGTCGGGTCGGGGGTGACCACGAAGGTGTTGGCGCCGTTGCTGGCCAGCAGGGACGGTGATGCGGCGGCGTCCCCGCCGAAGGTGGCGGTGAGGGGATAGGGACCTGAAGCCTCGCCCGGCGTGACGAAGCAGCTCGCTGTTCCCGTGCTGTCGGTGATTCCGGTGCAGGTCTCGCTGCCGTTGAGCATGAAGGTCACCGGCTCATTGGCGATGGCGGCGGACGTGTTCGAGTTCGTCAATATCCCCGACACCGACGTGGCGACGTTGTAGTCCCCGGTGGCCGCGATGACCTTGAGCTTTGTGTCGGTATCGACCGACGCCGTCGCGGAGTTGCTCGACGGTTGGTAGAAGTCGTCGCCGGCGAAGCTGGCCGTGACCGGCACGTTGCCGACCGTCTGGCTGACCGAGGCGATGGTGCAGCTGGCCGACCCGGCGGCGTTGGTCGTCCCGCTGCAGCTCTGGACGGAGCCGCCCGATCCGAGGGTGAGCAGCAGGGGCTTTCCGGGTAGCGGCGATCCGAAGCTGGTGAGCACCCCTGAGAGCGTCGCCGGCTGGCCATTGGTTGTGGCCGTCGTCCCGGTGTAGGCGGTGGAGGTCGGGTCCGGGGTCACCACGAAGGTGTTGGAGCCACTGCTGGCCAGGAGAGTTGGAGATTGCGTCGTATCCCCGGCGAAGGTGCCGGACAGCGGGTAGGTGCCCGATGCTTCGGCGGGTGTGACCGAGCACGACGCCGTCCCGGTGCTGTCGGTGGTCCCCGTGCAGGTCTCGCTTCCGTTCAGCGAGAAGGTGACCGGCTCGTTGGCAATCGGGGCCGACGTGCTGGTGTTGGTGAGCACGCCCGACACCGTGCCGGGGACGTTGTAGTCACTTGTGGCCGGGTTGACCGTCAAGGTGGTCGGCGCATCGGTGGGCGAGCCCCCGGGCTTGGTGGCCGCCAGAATCTGGTCGGCGATGGTGAGGCCGAAGAGTACGCCAGAACCGGTGGCAATGGTCTGAAGGATGTGGCCCGTCGCGATGTCAATGCGCCAGATGTCGCCAGAAATTGCATCACCGGTCCAGAAGGAAGTGCCGTCGGGGTCAAGATTTACCGCGAACAGCTGGCCTTCGCAGTTTGGCAGGGCGCTGCACGGGTAGCTCTGGATCACGTTCCCGGAAGCGTCGAGGTGGAGGACCGCGTTGGAATCGGCCACCAGGACCGAACCGTCGGAGAGAATTCGCAACTCGAAGGCGCTTTGATTGGGGTCAAACGACGTGTTGTTGAAATTGGGGAGTTGCGTGTTGGTGCACGTGTTGTAGCGCATGATGTCGGTGCCCTCGGTGGTGTAGTAAAGGGTGCATTGATCACTGGCCAGGTCAATCCAGTCCACGCCGAAGAGCTCGGTGTTCAGCGGTCCGATGTCGGGCAGACGGATGCCATTCGGGTCGAATTCCGCCACGTACGGGGTGGTTTGTTGCCCGACATAGAGATTTCCGCTGTTGTCGAAGGTCAAGGAGAGCGGATTCGAGAGGCCGCTGGCGAACAGTGGCAGGAGATTTCCTGAGCTGTCGTACTCGCTGATCTCTCCGTTCGTGTCATCGGTGACGTAGAAGTTGTTGTGGGAGTCAAAGACGCCACCCGCGGTGAAGGTCTCGCCCGTCCCATCGTTGAGCGTATTGATGAGGTTGCCCGATGCCGCGTCATAGACGTTGACGTTGCTGTTGCCGACCGAGGCGAAGACGTTTCCTGATTGGGTCAGCGTGGTGGTCGCGTGGGCAGTCCCGGCTCCCACCAGCCCCAAGGCTGAGATCCCGATGCACATCGACATGACCGCCGCCACACCGTGACGCCATGTCTCGAAGCGCCGCCGTCTGTGTGGATCAGGCTTGGCCATCGGGTGCCTCCTGCGGCTTGGGACTGGGAATGACCGGCCATCCCAGTCGGAGACGCTTCCTGCCGCTTACTGGCAGCGCCGGTGATCGACGGAATCCCCCTCCATCACCGACACGACCTTGCAAGAGACGATTCTCCGCATCCAGTATGTGTTGACCGCGATGCGCAACGTATGGGCCATAAGGTTCATTTTCAGAGACCAGGCTGAGAACAACTACCTGGCAACGACCAGCAATGACGCTCGGGAAGCCTTCTCGAGGGCTGGGCCTTCAGCCGTAGAGCACGTCGCGACCCGGGCGTGACCCGCGAGGGCGGATCGGTTTCTCATTGCACCAAGGACACGGCAGCACAATTGGTGCTGAGGTCCGCCACCCGTGCGCCGGCCACCTCGACACCGAGCGCTTGGAGAACGGGACCAAGGATGGGCGGCAGGGTGGCGTTGAGGAGGGTGCTCACCAGTACCGGAAGGCCCCCGGCCTGGGAACCGAAGCTGACGGTCGGAGTCGCGGCCACATTGATTGGGTTGAGGTTGAACCCGGCAGTCGTCGGCGACGGTGGCACAACGGGCGCGCCGTACGAGAGCAGACTCGGGGGGGCGACGCCGTTCAACGTCAGAGTGGCGATGGAGCTGTTGTTCAGCGTGACAGAGTTCGGACCCGACGCCGTGGTGCCAGCGCTAATGATGGCCTTATACAAGGCGTTGGATTGGCACGTGACCGTGCTGAGGGTCGCGGTACCGGTTGCCGCGGCGATTGGGATGTTGAGGACTTGATTGCCCAGCAGTGGAACGGGCACCGTCAGAGCCAGCGAGGCACCAACCTGACCGGTGGACGCGGTGGTGCCGACCGGCCCATAGGCGACGACCGGTGGATGAATGGCGGAAGCGGAGAGGTAGAGCACCGCTGGTATCGGGTTCCCGAGGGTATCGGTGAGGCCGAGTGCCGCGGTGACGTCGAGACCACTGGCGCCGTTCGCCAGCTCGGCTTCCGTGGTCAATGTCTGCAACACGTTGAGGTTGGTCGAGAGAGCGACTTGGGAGAGTTGCGATCCACAACTGGAACCGTCGATGGAGACGATCTGGCAGAGCTGCAACGACGTCGAAGACAGTGGGCCAGGAGACAGGACGAAGGGTCTGAGGACCGACGTGGCGGCACAGGGGTAGGGAGTCGGTGTGTTGCCGCACGTGAGCAGCGCAGCCTGTGACGAGACGGCGCCGTTCAAGAAGGAGTCCCACTGCGCCGCGCTGAGTGTGGCGCTGGTGACGTTGGTCGGAGTCAAAATACCTCCCGAGGCGTTGATCAGCTGCTGCACGCTCACGAAGGTGTTGGCCAGTCCGGAATACCCAACCGCGGTCAGATTGGCTGACGCACCAAGCTTCCCGAGGAGTACGCCCAGCACGCTCGTCTGTTGGGAGGGGCTCCCCATCGAGGCGAGATAGCTGCCAATCGAGAATGAAGCTTCGGGTGTGTCTGCGGCCACGGCTGTTCGGCTGAGGGTCGAAGAGCCGTGGCTGAAGAGGCGAGCGAGATTCGACGTTGCCGTCACCTTGACGGCGTTGCACGGAAGGTTACCCGTCGGGGGGGTTGTGCCCTTGCAATGGGCCCCCGATTCCGGGGTGAACGTCTGACTGGTCCACAGGCCTTCGGTCACGCTGAGGTTGGCCCCGGAGCGGTTGTCGGAAACGGCGTTTTTCGCCTCGACGACGAGATTGTTCGCCGAGCTGGGAAGAGTCAGGGTTTCTTGAGCGGCGATGTAGCGCGCCGAGTCGAGGGCGGCAGCGTCGGCTACTAGCTGGAGCGATCGATTGGTGACAAACGTTCGTCCGAGATCGACGGCCATGCCGGACGCGGCAATCAGCGCCGTCATGGAGATGGCCACGAGAATGAGGGTGGCGCCGCGCTCGTGGTTGTCGCAGTGTCTCGAGAAGCGAGTGAAGGGATTCAACGCGACACCTTGAGCCATGGTCGCCAAGACCGTGCGTGTGGCGTGTCGGCGGGGTCGCCCTGTCGATGACGGCATGAGACTGACCTATTGATCGGTCCCACGATGGACGACCTCCTCGATTTCCCTTGCGGAGCGATGTTGATGGTCCGCTCTCAACTGCCCGCTACAAATAGTGGTCTGGGTAGGTTCGAAGGTATATAGGCAGAACGGCCCATTTGCCCCAGGTACGAGGCCCATTCAGGTGAATACGCCTGCGCCTGGGTCCGGCCGGGGACCTCCTCCAACGTTGTTACATTGGCCATGATGCGGCTGGTCTCTTGGAACGTCAACGGCATTCGAGCGGTGTCCCGCAAGGGATTGTTCGATCCGTTCGTTAGCGCCCTGGAGCCCGATGTCATCTGTCTGCAGGAGACGAAGGCGCAGCAGGCCGATTCGGTGCATATTCTGCCCAACTACACCGAGTACTGGAACGCAGCGGAGAAGAAGGGCTACGCGGGCACGGCGATATTCACCAAGCCGAGGCCGCTGCAGGTGACCAACGGACTCCCGGCCCCGCTCATCACGCAGTACAAGGTGGTGGGCGATGCGTTCGGTGATCCGAATGTTGAAGGACGGGTCATCACGGCTGAGTTCGACGAGTTCTTCTTGGTCACCGTCTATACACCCAACACTAAGGACGACCTGGGAAGGCTTGCGCTCCGGAGTCAGCAGTGGGATCCGGCCTTCCTGGCCCACCTCAAGGCACTTGAAAGGAAGAAGCCGGTCGTCTTCTGCGGGGACCTCAATGTGGCTCATACGCCCGATGACCTGGCCAATCCCAAGTCCAACGCGGGCAAGAAAGGGTTCACCGACGAGGAGCGGGCGGGCTTCCAGAACTTCCTCGATGCCGGGTTCGTCGATACCTTCCGCATGTTCCATGAGGGGAACGGCCACTATTCGTGGTGGTCGCATTTCGCCAATGCTCGAGCGCGGAATATGGGATGGCGCATCGATTACTTCCTGGTGTCCGAGGTCTTGCGGGACAAGGTGGTCGCGGCCGACATACACGCCGACATCATGGGGAGCGACCACTGCCCCATCAGCGTCACGCTTGATGTCCGATGAGGGCCGTCCTGCGCCCGCGATCACCAGCCGCGTAGGTCAACCGGCCAGCTCTCCAGCACGTCCTCGTCGTCGACGAGGTGCAGATGCCGGTGGTACGCCACTGTCGGATCGACGTGGGATGGGATGACGCGGACCCGGTCACCCACTCGAACGGGTTGGTCCGGGGCGAAGATGAGGTGTTCGTCGGAGCAATAGAGGACACGGCCGTCCTCGACGGATGGGTTGCCGTGGTCCATGCCCACCGCTTTGAGTCCACAGTCGGCCACCGCCCAGGAATCAGAGACCGAGATCACCGTGGACAAGATCGACAGGGCCTGGACGAATGGCAGGTCGAGTTGGCCATAGGCGGTATCCATGAGGGCGTAGGAGCCGGCTTGAATCTCGGTGGCCCAGTGGTTGAGGTCGTAGGTCCCGGTCCCCCCGGCCGACACGACCTGGCCACCGACGTCATCGTGAGCCCGGAGGAGCAGTTCCATCGAAGGGGCCAACAGCTCGATCCGCTTGGCGCGATCCTCCAGTCCGACGATGTGACCCTCGTACCCCATCACCCCGCGGACCGAAAGTCCCCTCCTGCGGGCCAGATCGGCCAGCCGGCCTGCATCCGGTGGGGAACACCCACAGCGCGGCAGGCCGACATTGACGTCGATCAGGACCTCGGGCACTGCCGCGGCGCGGGCCGCGCTGATTGTCTCGTCTGAGTCCACGGCCACGGTGACCCGCGCCCCGGCGCGCACGAGCGCACCCAGCCGGGTGGCGTCGACCACCTCGTTGGCCAAGAGCAGATCGTCGCCCAGGCCGGCCCCAGCCATCCCTTCCATTTCGGCGATGGTGGCGCAGGTGAACGCCGTGTGTCCCTGCCCGGCTTGCCGGGCCGCCAGGGCAGTGCATTTGTGCGCTTTGACGTGAGGACGGAGGCGGAGGCCCGGGAGGGCGTCCGCCATGGCGGTCAGATTGTGCATCAGCTGATCGTGTTGGACGACCAGTGCCGGGGTGGTGAGCTGTCCCGTCTTCACGGACCGCAGCGTACCCATCGAGGGGAGGTGCACCGCCGGCGGACCAGGGCGGGACGGGGGGAGAGGGAGTACCGTCGGCCATCATGACGACCCCGTGGACGGAAGATGCCTGCAGTCTGGTGGATGCTTTTCGAGCCCGCGAGCTCTCTCCGCTCGAGGCGCTGGAGTCCTGCATCGACGCCATCGACGCCTCACCCCTCAATGCGTGCAGTTATACGGACTTCGAGCGGGCGCGGGCAAACGCCGCCGAGGCCGACGTCTCGCTTCCGTTTGGTGGGGTGCCGTTCGGCGTGAAGGAGTTGGAACGGGTGAAGGACTGGCCCTTCACCGATGCCTCCATGATCTTCAAGGACCGGATATCTGATCACGATCACACGTCGGCGGCTCGGCTCAGGGCCACGGGCGCCGTCCTGGCGGTGCAGACCACGGCCAGCGAGTTCGGTGGCATCAACTGCACCTCGACCGAGCTGCACGGCACCACCCGGAATCCGTGGAACCAGGAGCGCACTCCGGGGGGATCTTCGGGCGGGACAGCCGCCGCCGTGTCCGGTGGGCTGCTGCCGATTGCCACGGGCAGTGACGGAGGAGGTTCGATCCGGATCCCCGCCGGATTTTCCGGCCTCTTCGGGCTCAAGGCGACCTACGGGCGCATCCCGAAGGGTCCGCCAGCCGGTATCGCTCCCATGACCACCGTCCTGGGCTGCCTCACCAGGTCGGTTCGAGATACGGCTCGCTACTTCGATGTCTGCAACGGTTTCGATCCGCGTGATCCGTTGAGTCTGCCCAGAGTGGGCGGATGGGAGGCCGCGCTCGGCAGTCGCGACCTGGCCGGCATGACCGTGGCCATCGTGCCCGATCTGGGCACGGCGCGGGTGCGGAGCGAGGTGGCAGATCTCGTGATGGCCGCCGCCGAACGGCTGGCCGAGGCGGCCGGCCTGCGGGTGGTGGACGTGGTCCCGAACCTTCCCCCGCTGCGGGGCCAGTGGGCCATGGCGGGACAGGTTGGGTTCGTCGCTGACCTCGGCAGCGCCTATCCGGACCGGATCGGGGAACTGTCCAACGAGATGCGGCTCGGCCTCGAAGGAGCGATGTCCCGCTACTCGCTCGAAAAGGCCGCGTCGATCGAGTCGTACCGCCGACAATTGAACGAGGCGATGGCCGATCTCTTCGCCGGGGCTGATTTTGTTATGTGCGCAAGCAACCCGGACGTGGCGTTCGCCGCCGAGGGGCCACCACCATCGACCATTCCCGGGGCCGACCTGATTCATGAGCTCGGCTTCTCGCGGGCCGTCATGAATACGGCGGCGCTGACCGCACCATCGAATCTCAACGGCAGCCCGGCGGTGAATATCCCCGTCGGCCTGGTCGATGATCTGCCGGTTGGGCTACAGGTGCTGGCCGGCCATCACCGCGAGCAACTCCTCCTGGACCTGGCCCTCGTGGCCGAGCGTGACATGCCCTGGCCCAAGGTGGCTCCCGGCTCGCCCCACCGGGCCGTCCCCTCAGCCCCCGAACGCCTCACGCCAGGGTGACATATCGAGTTCCGGATAGCGGGCCGACACGCCGTTCAGTGTGTGTGCGGTCCAGTAGGGGTGGCCCGGCTCGGGGAGGCCGAGGACCGACAACTGACGGACGGTGGCCTGCTGGACGAATTTGCTCCATTCCGGTGACAGGCCCTTGAACGGCCAGGCCTGGTAGCCGCCCCAGTCCGCGTGGCACGGTTTGAAGGACACATGGAGCATGACCCGCCGGTGGCCGGGTTCCTCCACGTCAACCGACCGGTGGTAGACGTCGGGGCTGTAGGCCACCACCGAACCGGCCGACCCGGCGGCATTGGCCGGATCGTCATAGAGGTCGGCGTAATCGACGTAGCTCAGGGTGTGCCGTTCGACCGGAATATCCTTCGTCTTCTGGCGCGAGACCAGCCGGGTGGCACCGTCCTCGAGCGTCACGTCGGTGAGGTAGATGAAGAATTCGACTTGGCGGTAGCCCACGTCGGGGCGGGGTACGACGATCATGTGGTTGGGATAGTCCGCGTGCAGGAGTTGATTGAAACCAGAAGACTGGCCCGAGTACTTCGCGGTGACGATACCCATATACAGGGAAATGTCGGAGGTACCCAGAAGATCTTCGGCGAGGGAGATCACCCTGTCGTGGAGGACCAGCGCATTCATCCGCGAACTGTGGAAGGGAAATTCCGGCCATTTGGCATCCCACGTGCGCCAGCGAGCGTGGTGCACGTCGTCGACCCCCTCCTCCATCTCGGCCGCCGTCGGGAAGAGTCGAGTTAGCGCGTCCTGGGCCGCGGCCAAGTCGCGGGAGGGAATCGCGTCGGGAATGATGCACCATCCGTCCTCATCCCACCGCCGCTTGAGATCCGGTGTCAGGAGATCGCTGGACACGCCTTCAGGGTACCGCTGCGGTTGGGCGAGGACCGGGTGCGTCGCCAGGCTGCTAACATGGCCGGTGCCGCTGAGCGTTCGTTCAGTGGGGCCCGTTCGAAACTTAGTTCGAGTAGGCCGCGTCTCACTCGACTGGAGCTTCGACATTTCTTCTTTTACTGACCTTGGCGTCTCCGCGGACATCAACGCGCGGCTACGGAAGTTGGGCATTACGAGCCCACTGCCCATTCAATCGGCCACCATCCCGCCGGCACTGGCTGGCCAGGATATTTGCGGCAAGGCCCCGACCGGATCGGGCAAGACGCTGGCCTTCGGCATGCCGATCGTGGCCAACATGACCCAGGCCCGACCCCGTCGGCCGCGGGCCCTCATTCTCGTGCCGACCCGCGAATTGGCGTCGCAGGTGCACGCGGTGCTCGGGTCGCTCCTCGGGGCTGATAGCAAGCGGATCGTGTCCATTTTTGGTGGTACCGGATACCGTGACCAGTGCCGCGCCCTCCATAAGGGCGTCAACGTCGTCGTGGCGTGTCCCGGACGGCTCGAAGATCTCATTGAGCGTGGGGACGTGCTGTTGGAAGACGTGACGACCGTCGTGCTCGACGAGGCTGATCGCATGTCGGACATGGGCTTCTTGCCCGTCGTCCGACGCTTATTGGACCAGACCAGCCCCAATCGACAAGTGATGCTGTTCTCGGCCACCATCGGCCGAGAAGTGGAGTCCATCATTCGTAGCTATCAACGTGACCCGGTCCGGGTCAACATTGAAACGGCCGAAGAGGAAAAGGGTGATGTCACCCATCATTTCTGGAAGGTCGAGCGGGCCGAGCGGGTGGCCATTACGGCCAAGATCGTCTCTGAGCACGGGCAGGCGTTCGTATTCTGCCGCACCAAGAGGGGTGCGGACAGGGTCGTCCGCCAACTGCAGGCGCAAGGTGTGCGAGCCGTCCCGATGCACGGCGATCGCACCCAAGGCCAACGTGAGCGTGCACTGGACTCTTTCGCCAAGGGCCGGACCGACGCCTTGGTGGCGACCGACGTCGTGGCTCGGGGCATTCACGTCGACGACCTGCCCTGCGTCGTGCACTTTGATCCGCCGGCTGATCACACCGACTACGTCCACCGTTCCGGGCGCACCGGCAGGGCCGGGCGCACGGGCACCGTCGTGTCGCTCGTCACCGAGGAACAGCGCAAGGACACCAAGAGCGTCCAGCGTGCTCTCGGCCTGGACCAGGGATTCAGTGCCCCGTTTTCTTCTCCTACGCTGAGCGGGCCCGTTCGCAAGAAGGGCAAATCCGGTCCTTCAAGCCCGACGACCATGACGGGGACGGTGAAATTCTTCAATGGCGCCCGTGGGTACGGCTTCTTGGCCCGCGAGGAAGGCGAGGACCTTTTCGTGCACCATTCGCAGATCGAGGGCGATGAGCGCCGAGGATTGGCTGAAGGCTCCACCGTCGAGTTCACCATCGCTCCCGGGCGCAAGGGGGACGAAGCCCGCAACGTCAGGGTCGTGGCTGCTTGACGTTGGTTGGTTCAGCTCCAGAGCAGGAGCACGGCACCAGTCGCCAGGGCCATGTAGAAGCCGAAAGGCAGAGCTGATTTTCGATCCCCAGTGTGGGTGATCAGCATGATGATCCCCACCACGGCCGCCAGCACGTTGGCCAAGAAGAACCCTTCGATCAGGGCCGTGGGATTGATCCAGGCCAGACCGAGTCCGATGGCGGGGGCAAGTCGGACGTCACCAAACGAGATCCATGCCGGATTGATGAGGTTGATGGCGAAGAACAGTGCCGTAAAGATGGCGCTGCACAACAACGAGATGAACAGCCCGTGCCACAGACTGTCGGCGGCCGCCGCGAGAATGGCGCTCCCCGCAACGCAGGCGGTCGTGGCATGGACCATCGTCTTGGGCAAGAGGTGCCGCTTCACGTCGCAATAGGCCAACTGCACCAAGCCAAGAAACAACAAGAGCGGCGGCACCGACGCGATCGACCAGCCCCCCCGGAAGAGGACGACGCCTGGAATGCAGCCTGAAGCGAGGATGAGGGCCAGCCGGTGCCATGGCACAACGGTCGGCCGAGGAACGGAGATCCCATCGTTGGCCCTGGTCAAGGCCGCGGCGAGCTCTCGTCGGGTGGTTGGGATCAACAGGCCCCCCACCGCCATACCGACGGAGGCTCCGCCGATCAACGCGAGGTCGGCGCTCATCGCCCCGCGGCCCGGCCCGGGGGGCGGGAGCTGACTCGGTTCATGGGTGGGAAGGGCTTCATGATCCTCATCTATGACGTTGGGGTGGATACCTGAAGGGTGGAACTCGTCGTGATGGTGTTGGGCGACAAGATTCCCAAGCCCGGCAGCGGCGGAAAGATTGGGCTCTGGGCGTAGTTGTAGGTGACAGTCACCGTCAAACAGGTTTGCGATGGATTGGCCGGACAAGGGCCCGGGGGGGCGGCATAACACGTGATGGTGGTCCCCGTCGGTGAGCAGGTCCCCCTCCCCATCCAGGCCACATCGTTGGCCGCGGCGGCTTCGGCGGTTGACACCTGCAGCGCAGCGGTCGGCATCACGATGCCGGCGCGTGCGCCGTCGGCGGCAGCCTGGGTGATCGTCACCTTGGCGGCCAGCGAGAGACCCACGGACACGATGCCGTAGATGAGGGTTATAAGAAGGACGACGACGATGGCGAATTCGACCGTTTCTGCGCCGTCTTCGTGACGCCGACGGAGCCACGGGCCTCTTGGCTTCTTCGGTCCCACCTGGACCCCTCCCTCGGTGCTCTTCTTCCGGAATGCGCATCCTCTTGAAAGGCAGCAGTTCGCCCCGTTTGATTGTGGGCTGCGACGGCCGGACGGTACATAGGGAATATGGCCCATTTATGGGCGCCACCAGGTGCGCGGTGAATGAGAATGGTCCGAAGGGCCTATGTACCTCAGGACCTTTGAGACTTACTCTCCAGACACAGGGAACGCAGGGAACGTAGTAGCGATCTGGATTCTCGGCGCGACACGCCAGGTGTCTTGTCGCCTCATCCCTCCGATGAAGAGGAGTGCAACCGAAGTGCTGTGCACGCTACTGGATTCAATGTGGGGAAGAAAGGTGCGACGGTGAAACGGCAATCGCTCATGCTCGTCATCATTGGAGTGGTGTTGTTCATCGCCGGGGGTGGCATCGCGTTCGTCACGGTCAACAACAGCGCAAAAAAGAATGGCGCGGCCCCGGCCACCACGGCAGCACCGGTCAACACGCCAGCGGTCGTGGTCACGGCAAACGTTCCCGCCGGCACGACTGGCCAGGACATGGTGGCCAGAGGGCTCGTAGCCGTTCAGCTCATCCCGCAGAAGACGTACGTTGCCACCGACCTTCCAAACCTTCAGGGATTGAGCGATCAAGTTCTGAAGACGTCCCTGGTCAAGGGCCAAGCCATCCAATCCACGGACCTGACGACCAGCGCCTCAACGCTCTCCATTCCGGCCGGCCTGAATGCCATTTCTGTCACCACGACGGGTGTCGGCGCGTTGGCTGGCTACCTTCAGCCTGGGAGCAACGTCGATGTGTACGCCAATATCGGCAAGCTCTCCGTGACCCCCGCCGGGGCACCCGTTCCGGCCACTGCTGCGCTTCCGTGCACGGAGCTGACGATGACCAACATCGAGGTACTTGATGTGTCGCAAGTCGTCCCGGCCCTGAACGCCAACCCCACCGGGGCCGCTGCCGCTGCGGCCAGCGCGGCCGGCACAACCGGTCGGACCATTCCGTCTTCTATCACGCTTCTTTTGGCCGTCAATCCAGCACAAGCCCGGGAGATCACCTTCATGACCCAAAACGAGACACTGTCTGTGGCGCAGACCCAGAAGGGGACGTCGCCTCCTCCGATCGGTCAGTGCGTCGGCACCGGACAGTTCACGACAGCGCCATGATCTCACGCCGAATCTTCGTCATCTCCCGCTCGCCGGCCCTCAGTCGCGCCATTGAAGCGTCGCTTGGACCGGAATACCAGGTCGTGACCAGTTCCAATGTGACTGATGTGATCGATGAAGTCAGGGAATTGGGCCCTTTCGACGTGTTGGTCGCCGGACCGCTGTTTGACAGCAACGCCGGCATGTTGCGGTTGGCCCAGCTGCGCAACGAAGGAACGCTCCCCGTGACCGTGCTGGCCTTGGGACCCAAGCCGAAGGCGTCCCTCAGCGAGATCGTCCGAACCGGAGCGGTCGAGCTGGTTGAGTACACGACCAGCAAACGGCAGCTCTCCAATGCATTGGAGCGGGCGTTCGACATTGCCCACCATTCATCTACGGCAACAGGTTCGGTCATGCCCGTGATGAGCCAGACCCAGAGTCAGGCCACGGTGTTCGAGCGCCCGCGGCTGGGTGAGGTCTTTACCGTGGCATCGTCGAGTGGTGGGTGCGGGAAGACGTTCTATGCCACCAACTTGGCGTGCTACCTGTCCGCCCAAACGGGGAAGCGTGTCTGTCTGGTCGACCTCGACCTTCAATTCGGAGAGGTCTCCACCGCCCTTCATATGCGCCCCCGACTCACCATCGCCGACATCCTCTCATTGGAGGAGTCGCTCGATGAGGACGACCTCGACCAACACATAGAGGAATACCTCGAACAGCACGAGCTCGGATTCTCCGTGCTGGCGGCGCCATTCAGCCCCACGGAGGCTGATTTGATCACTCCTAAGGACGTCTCCAAGGTGCTGGAGGCACTGCGGAAGCGCTTTGACTACCTGGTGGTCGACACGCCAGCTCAGCTGTCCGAGGTGGTGTTGGCTGCCTTCGACCAGTCGACCAAGGTGCTGTGCATGGTCACGCTCGATCTCCCGAGCATTCGCAACATCCGGGTCTTCCTGAGCACGCTGGACAAACTGCGAATCAACGGTGACGCCGTCAGTGTCGTCCTCAACAAGGTCGAGGACGACGTCGGCATCAAGATCAGCGACGTGCAGGAAATCCTGGACAATCGCATCGTGTCGATCTTGCCCTACTCACGAGAGGTGAGCCGGTCAATCAACAAGGGCACGCCGACCTTGGTTTCGGCAGCTGACTCCGAGATCGGTCAGAAGCTGGCTGCCGGGATGCGGGACATCACCGGCCCCCAGGGTGCGGTCAAGGGGGATCCCTCCGAAGACGAGCTGAAATCTCCGGGTAGGCGACGCCGGCTGCGTCGGAGCAAGCGTGCCCCAGAACACGAAATGGCGAATCCGGCCAAGCGATGAAGCTCTCTGAGAAGCTCGCTGCGGCTGGAGACGGCATTGACGAGGATGAGGAATTGATCGAGCAAGTGCCGCCGAAAGTCATTGCGCGGCCGAAGCCATCCCGAGCCTCGTTGCTCGGCCGGACCGGGCGACTGGATCAGCAATCAGACAAAGACGAAGCATGGAGCAATTCGAAACGTCAGGTACAGCAGATGGTCCTGACCGAAGTGGCGCCGAGCGCGGGGGACCTTGAACCCGACCAGCTCCGGACACGGGTGCGTACGACGGTCAACGAAATTCTCGAGCGAGAGGACATCGGTATATCGCCGACCGAACGTCAGCGATTTGTCGACGAGATGCTCGAGGACTCCCTTGGGTACGGACCTCTCGAGGCTTTGCTGTCTGACGGCTCCATCACTGAGATTATGTGCAACGCCTTCGATGACATCTGGATTGAGCGCGGTGGAACGCTCGTGCACAGCGACATCATCTTTGCCTCTCCCGACCAGTACCGGCGCATCATCGAACGCATGGTGGCCGCAGTCGGGCGTCGGGTCGACGAGTCTTCGCCGATGGTTGACGCGCGCTTGGCCGACGGATCACGTATCAACGCGATCGTCCCACCGCTTGCCGTCAAGGCTCCGATCCTCACCATCCGGAAGTTTCCGGAGAAGCCGCTGACGATGGCTGATCTGATCGAGAAGGGTTCAGTCTCTGCGGATGCCGCCACCTTCCTCGAAGCGTGTGTCAGGGGCAAGATCAGTCTCGTGGTCGTCGGAGGAACGGGCACCGGAAAGACGACCATGCTCAACGTTCTGTCGGACTATATCCCCGAAGGGGAGCGCCTGATCACGATCGAAGAGTCAGCCGAATTGCAGCTCCGTCTCAAGCACACCGTGACGCTGGAAACTCGGGCTTCAAATGCTGAGGGGAGTGGTGAAGTGCGGATCCGCGACCTCGTTCGCAACTCGCTGCGAATGAGGCCGGATCGGATCATCGTCGGTGAGTGTCGAGGTGCAGAGACTCTTGACATGCTTCAAGCGATGAACACCGGCCACCCCGGGTCGATGACGACGGTGCACGCGAACACGCCTCGCGAGGTGCTCGCCCGTTTGGAAACCATGGTGCTCATGGGCGGGGTCGAGCTGCCCCAACGCGCCATCAGGGAACAGATTGTCATGGCGGTCGGGCTGATCGTCCAACTCCAGCGCACCGTCGGCGGTGGCCGAGTGATCTCGTCCATCACCGAGGTCCAAGGAATGGAGGGCGACACCGTGCTCCTCCAGGACGTGTTCCATCGAGTCGGCATGGCTGACGGTGATGGTCACTTGGCGCCGTGTGGCCTCCGTCCCAAGATCCTCGACGAGCTGTCGGCCCATGGAATCAATATCCCGCCCAGCGTCTTCCGCGGTGAGATCGACGCCTCTCAGGACATGTCGTTGTCACGAAGCGAGCGGCGAGGGCGCCCGGCTCGTCCGGGCAGGGTTGAGCCGCCGCCGGAGGAGCTGTACGACTATCTCGACCGACGCCGCAACGATGGGAAGTAGCCCGGTGATCGCACTCGCGCTGGCCAGTAGTCAGGTGCACGCCATCACGGCCGCGGTCCTGATTGGCGGTGGCCTCTCCCTCGCGGTGGTGGCGGTGCTGCAGGGCAAGCGAAACCGACAGCGGTCCCTGGCCGCCCTGCTCGACGACACACTGGGGCAGGCGCCAGTCCCGGTTGAGGTGGCGAGTGAGGCGCCGCCGCGCAACGAGACCTCCGCGCTGACGATGCGCCTCGGCGATGCCTTCGGGCGCTTCGACAGCCGCGGCATCTTGGAACAGAAACTGGAAAGGGCCGATATTCCGCTCCGCGCCGGCGAGTATCTCGTGCTGGTAGTCGGTGGCACCATCATGTTCGCGGTGGCCGCGACGGTCATCACCGGCTCGCCAATTGTCGGAGTCCTCTTGGCGGTACTTGTCGCCGTCGTGGCCTGGAAGCTCCCGGAACGGCGGGCCAAGAAGCGCTCCAAGGTTCTCCAGGCGCAACTTCCCGATGCGCTTTCGCTGATGGCCGCATCGGTCGAGGGCGGTCAGACGTTTCAACGGGCCATCGATATGTACCGCCACGACGCCCGCCCGCCGCTGTCGACGGAATTGGACCGGGTCATGGCCGAGGTGGTGTTGGGCACCGAACTGGTGGTCGCCCTCGAGAACATGGCTGATCGCTGCGAAGTCAATGACCTGACGTGGGCGGTCGAGGCCGTTCGGATACAACAGTCGACCGGTGGGCGCCTGGGGCCGATACTCCATACCCTCGCCAACTTCATGCGCATGCGACAGGAAGTGCGCCGAGAGGTACAAACGCTCTCGGCCGAAGGCCGAATGTCCGGCTATGTCCTCTTCGCCATCCCGCTCTTCTTGGCTGCCGCCATCGAACTGACGGACCCGGGGTACCTGAAGCCCATGATGCACGGGGCAGGATTGATTGTGCTCATCGGCACGGCGGGCCTGATGGTGCTGGGATATGCCATCGTCCGCAAGATGGTCAACA
Organism: uncultured Acidimicrobiaceae bacterium; assembly: GCA_963821755.1. GTDB lineage: Bacteria > Actinomycetota > Acidimicrobiia > Acidimicrobiales > RAAP-2 > Bog-473. The sequence continues at coordinate 725,957 of CAWGEX010000002.1, read as the reverse complement.
TCAAAATCTGAGGAGCAAGGGACTCGTCATGATGGGTGAATTGACGGCAATCGTTCTTATGGTGGCGGGGACCGCTGGGGTGATTCTCGCGGCCTGGAAGTCCCACCAGTCAGAGCGTCAATTGGACTTCATCCGAACGTTGGGGCACGACGCCGACCTGGATGCCCACAAGATGGCGACGCCGGAACACCTGCAGACTCCGTTGGTCGTTCGTGTGTTCGGACCTACGGCGCAATGGTTTCGGGGCGCCCTCTCGCGCCTCTATCCAGCTCGGGACATTGATCGGGTCCATGCTGATCTGCTCAGGGCCGGCCTCACCGGCACGGTGCGCGCCGAGGAGTTCGTCGCCTTTCAGATGGCCAGCGTGCTGATGGGTCTCGCCGTGGGCCTTACGGCACTGGTCACGCATTTCGGGGGTCCGAAATTGGGAGTGTTCCTGCTCCTCATACTGCCCTTCGCCGGATTCGGAGGGCCAGCACTGTGGTTGCGCAGACGCGTCTCGACCCGCCGCGACACCGTCACGAACGACCTGCCCGATGTATTGGACCTCATGACCATTTCGGTTGCCGCGGGGTTGGGCCTTGAGCAGGCCATGCAGGTCACGTGCGCGCATTTTGAGTCACCGGTGTGCGACGAGCTCGCGCTGACCCTGCGTGAGATGGAACTGGGGCTGTCCCGGCATGATGCATTGGAGAATCTGAAGCTCCGGACCGATATCGATGACTTGGTCACGTTCTCCGTGGTCTTGTCACAAGCCGACATGTTGGGGCTCCCCATCGGTCGAGTCCTGCAGGCCCAGGGTGACGAGATGAGGGACAAACGCCGGCAGCGAGCCCGAGAGCGCGCGGCCAAAGTCCCGATCAAGATCCTCTTTCCGTTGATGTTCTGCTTTTTGCCGGCCATCATGATTCTGATTCTTGGACCATTGATCGGACCCATCTCGCACGCCCTCAAGTGAGAACTCGGCAAGCCGGCCAATCAGAGATTCGAAGGGGTAATCGATCGCCGTCGTAGCAGCAACGGTGCGATAGTCCAAAGGCGCGGGTGTCGCGGTGGCCGATTCTGGCTCCAAGACCGCAAAGGCCGTTCCGTTTCCATCGGGATGAGACGTTGAAGAAGCGGCGGATTCGAGCCGCTTCGAGAGTCCCAGGACGGGTGTTTTGCGTCCGGGGTGGTAGGTGGATTGCCATGGGGTAGCAGTCCGGGTGCAACGTCTCCCCAGCCTTGTGTCGCCTGGCCGAAGAGCGATAATTTTCTCGTGTATTCCACTTCTGGAGCGGGTTACGGCATTGGCGAAAAATGCCGTTTAGGGGGAAACATGAGTAACGCGGGAACGTCAATATTGTGGAGCAGCGCTCGGTGCCGGGAATTCCCAACGGTGCGAAAGCAGCCCACCCGCGTATGGTCGTACTACGCCCAGGTGTCGATCGCCAGTCCCCATGGCCGCATCGCCAGCGGCGATGCTCTCGAATCCGCCCTAGATAACCGCGTCGATGAGGCTCCCGCGGGTGGGGCGATCGATGCCGCGGACAAGCTCGCCAAGGGGTCGTCGGCCGTTGGGCCGCCTCGCAATGACATTCGGGAGTGGGGCCCATGGTCACTCACCCAACGCGAGCTCGAAGTGCTGCAGCTGCTGACCGAGGGAGCCACAAACGGCGAAATCTCGCAGCGCCTCTTTATCAGCCCGAAGACGGCCAAGAATCACTTGGCCGCAATTTTCCAAAAGCTTGATGTCAACAATCGCACACAGGCGCTCGTACGAGCCGTTGTGATGGGTCTCGTCAACATCGAATAGCAGCGTCCCTTCACCACATGAGGATGCACGCGCGCAAATGGTCCTAACAGCCTATGGATTCGAGTGCCAGCTTCCTAGAAACTAGATGTGGAGCAGCAAGTATGTCGGAAAGTTTTCCGTCAAACTGCACGAGGAAGGGGAATAACAAATGACTGGATTGTTCATGCAGGCATTCTTGACCGTTCGGAGTCTTCACAGCACGTTGCTGGACAGGGCCCGGTCGGAACAAGGGGCTTCAATGGTTGAGTACGCCCTCTTGGTTGGCCTGATCGCGATTGTTGCGGTAGTTGCCGTGACGTTCTTGGGTACTTCCATCGAGCATCTCTTCAACAGCGCTGCCACCAACATCAACTCCGTCAACGCGGGCTGATCGGCAGCACGAGGGAACGCAGTGACGTAGTCGCTGCGGCACAGACAGAATCTCCCCCTGAGGGCAGATTCCCCCCCTCCCCAAGGGGTTGACGGTAGGGCTGGATCGGGAAATCCGATCCAGCCCTACTTTCGTTTTCGGGGAGCTCCCGGGAGGCCGAGCTGACGAAGCCGGGTCCTCCTGGTCGAGGACTCGGAATCTGGTGGAGGGTTCGGAATCTGCCCATCGTCGTGTCCGCAGCCCCGGCGCCCTGGCGGTCAGACCCATGAGCCCCAGTCGCTCGCCGGCGACCTCGCCCGCCCATGCCCACGCTTAGAATCGGAGTGCTGCGAGGGCACCCAGCGATCCAAGGGGCAAAGTTCATCATCGGTTCACAAATCCGATACGGCGATGAAACAGGCTCGGGCCAGACTGCCTCGACGCAGGGTGATTCCGTGCCGTACGTTGCTGGGTCACCGGCCCAGCGCCAGAAGGAAATACACGCCATCCAACCAAGGCCATCCAACCAAGGGGAGCACAGGAGAATTCATGAGTTACCAGGCTGAATACATCTGGATCGACGGCACGGAGCCCTCTCCCCTCTTGCGGAGCAAGACCCGGATCGTCGAGGACGGCAAGGAGCCCGGCATCTGGGGGTTTGACGGCTCGAGCACCAATCAGGCGACCGGAGACGACTCAGACTGCGTGCTCCAGCCCGTCTTCGTCTGCCCGGACCCGCTCCGGGCCCAGGGCGCCAAGTTGGTGATGTGTGAGGTCCTCCTCACTGACATGAGCCCGCACGCGACGAACACCCGTCGCAAGAGCGCCGAGTTGGCCGAGAAGTACGCCGACCAAGAACCGGTCTTCGGCATTGAGCAGGAGTACACCTTCTTTCAGTACGGACGCCCCATGGGCTGGCCCGAAAGTGGGTTCCCGGCCCCCCAGGGCCCCTATTACTGCGGGGTGGGTGGCGACAAAATGCCCGGCCGGGAAATCGTCGAACGGCACACGGCGGCGTGCATGAAGGCCGGCCTGGGCATCGAAGGCACCAATGCCGAAGTCATGATGGGGCAGTGGGAGTTCCAGATCGGCGTCCTCCCGCCGCCGCTCATCGGCGACCACCTCTGGGTGGCCCGCTGGCTCCTCTTTCGCATCGCCGAGGATTTCGACGTGTTCGCCACCTTGGAGCCCAAGCCGGTGTTGGGCGACTGGAACGGCGCCGGAGCGCACACCAACTTCTCGACCAAGGCCATGCGGGAGGAGGGCGGCATGAAGGCGATCCTGAAGGCCTGTGAGGCCCTCGGGAAGCGGATCGAAGAGCACGTGTCCAACTACGGGATTGGCATAGAGGACCGCCTGACCGGAGCGCACGAGACGGCGCACTTCTCCACATTCACCTACGGCGAGTCGGACCGCGGCGCGTCCATCCGCATCCCTTGGGGTACGGCCAAGGCCGGGAAGGGATGGCTGGAAGACCGCCGACCCAACGCCAACATGGACCCGTATGTCGTGTCGGCCTTGATGGTCGAAACCGTCTGTGCAGACGCGGCCGGAGACTAAAGAGAGCCGGAGAATCAAGGAGAGGTGAAGGCGCCGCCCGTGCCGGGTTCACTCGGTACCGGCGGCGTTTTCTATTCTGCCCTTGGGGCTACCGGTTGGTCGGAGGGCGCGTGGGCGGCCAGAGCGGGTTCCCCGGGCCGGGCAAGCGGCCCGAAGGCCAAAGACGCCGCATCACCGTCAAGCTGTGTTCTGCCGTCGCTGTCAGCCATCTCGTCCATGCCGATGGGTCCTTCCGGGCGGCCGGCCAGGAACTGCTGAATGATCGGGTTGTCGCACGCCAGCATCTCAGGCTTGCTGGCAAACTTGACCAAGCTCGAGCGGAACAAGATGCCCATGTAGTCCGCCGTGCGCATCACCGACTGGATGTTGTGGGTGATGATGAAAAAGGTGGCGCCGGTCTCCTTTTGGGCCGTGACCACCAACTCGTCCAGATAGGCCACCCGAACCGGGTCCAGACCCGAGTCAGGTTCATCGAAGAGCACGATCTCAGGTTCCGTCACCATGGCCCGAGCGAGCCCGGCCCGCTTCTTCATGCCACCCGACACTTCCCCGGGCAGTTTCTTGAGGTGGTCCATCAGTCCGACGAGTTCGGCGTTGCGATGGACCAGTTCACGAATTTCTGCTTCGCTCTTGCGTGTGTGCTCCCGCAAGGGAAATGCGATGTTGTCATAGAGACTCATGGAACCGAAGAGTGCCCCGTCCTGAAAGAGAACGCCGAATTTCTTGCGCACTTCGTACAGGCGCTTTTCTCTCAGTCCGACGATCGGGTCGCCATCAACGAATATCTGGCCTCGCTCCGGGACCAGTAGTCCGAGGATGTTCTTGAGCAGGACGGATTTTCCGGTCCCGGAGGGTCCAAGGATGGCGGTGATTCGCCCCTTGGGAACGTCGAACGTGATGTCTTCGAGCACGGTATGGGACCCGAATGACTTGGTCACGCCTCGCAAGGAGATGATGGGTTCCCCGGGGGCGATCCACGCCTGGGTATCGCCGTGCGGCTCAGATGCCATGGAAGGGGAACCGGCGATCATGAGGAACCTTGCGCCACTCGCCTCACGGCGAGCCGTTCGCGTTGCGACTGGGTCAGGGGCCGCCGAGCAGGTTCAGGACAGGCCCGACGAGAAGGTGCAAGACGGGCGTCGTGACCGAGTTGACCACACCACCGAAGGGGAGGGTCGTTGTCGTGGTCGGGGCCGAGGTGGCGACCGCCGGATTTGGCGACCCCGATCCCGGAGCGACACCGGAGAGCGGTGTGCCGAGCCCGCCGGCCACCGATCCCAACATGCCGCTGATCGTTCCGGCGAGGCCACCCACGGCTCCGCCGACGGCTCCGGTGCCCCCACCTACAGCCCCACCTACAGCTCCACCTACAGCCCCACTGCCCCACCTACTGCTCCACCAACGGCTCCACCCCCTTGCGACGCGCCATTCCCCAGGGGGCCGGCGAGTCCGTTGGATCCGGTCACGCCCCCGAGCCCTGATCCGCCTGAAAGGGCGCCCGGGGCTGGGTTCGTACCCAGCGGGGACCCTGAGAGGGGGGTCGATGGGCCCGATGACGACCCTCCGTCACCGCTGGCACCCGAACCGGGAGCCCCGGTCGAAGGAGGCGCGGCCGAGGTGAACGAAGTCGGACCGGCCAGATTCGACCCGGCTGTCCCGAGGGCCGATGGTGGGCCGGACGCACCAACCGCACCGCCGGTCGACAGGGCGTGAGGTGTGATGAGCGCGGTAGCCACGGCGGCCGACGTCAGTGCCACCCCGGCCATGGCGGTGCGAAATCCCCCGCTCCCACCGCCCTGCGGCAGGGTGGCGCTGCGATGAGCCGTCCGCAGGAATCCCCGCCGCAGCAGCGCGCCGGCACCGGCGAGGAAGCCACCGAGCATGCCCTTGGACTCCGACAGCACGGTGAACTCGCGCTTGAGGGCCTGACGAGCCCGCCACAGCAAGGTCTCGATGGTCCCGATCTCGACCCCTTCGTGATCAGCGATCTGCTGGTACGTCCATCCTGATCCCTCTCGCATGGCGAGCACATGGCGATGGCGGACGGAAAGTCGGCCGAGGGCCTTGTTGACCAGCTCTCCATCGACGGCAGCCACGACCATTTCTTCGGACGTCTCGATGGCGCCTCCACCGACCTGCTGATGCGAGCTGAGTTCCAGATCGTCGGTGGGCGTGCTCCGAGACCGGCGGCGCAGCATGTCCGTGCAGATGTTGCCGGCGATCACCGTCAACCACGGATAGAAGCGCCGCTCGCCGGCAAAGTTGGGAAGGGCCTTCCAGGCCCGTGCGAAGGCCTCTTGGGCAGCGTCCTCTGCCTCGTGGCGATCGTTGAGCCGCCGCAGGCAGAAGCGAAGCAGCCGCTCGTAGTAGCGCGCATACAGGTTGCCGAAGGCCCCAGAATCTCCCGCTTGGCACCGCTCCACCAGCACCCGGTCGCGATCGAGGTCAACGTCGTCGCTCAGGCTGGTGAACTCTTCTTTTAGTAGAGCCACGTCCGTCCCTCTCTGACCGCCGCTCGCTGAGGGTTGTGCTCCTACAGTATGCCCTCAGGTCGGCCGCAACCGAAATGAGCAATTCGGCTTTTTCCTCCATTTAGTTGAACGTTCGTCGGGCGTCCAACTCACGAAATTTCTCAAGGTTTTGCCAGATGTGAGCGTCCTCCCAGTTCACGGGGCAGATTCACCTTGACGGCTCCGGAGGTTCGCCGTGGGAGCTCGAGACGCCGGATTGGCTCCCGCCGACGTCGAGCTTGAGGTCACCGGGCCACCCGGGGTCGGGCTCGGAGTCTTGGCACGTTCCCGTCACCGCAAGGTTGCCTGCAGCGCCCCGTTTTCTGTGGGTACGAGCGGGGGAGGGGAGCCAGTCCCTCACCCATACGTCGAAGTGTGGGCCTCGGGAAGGGGGGACATCGGTTGAAGGATTCGGACGGCACCACCGATTCGACACCCGCCGTTGCCACCCACACCTCGCCACCGAGCCGCCATGAGATCGCTCGCCGGCTGGGCTCGCCGAGCGGACGAGCCGCCACCGCTGTGGTAACGGGGCGACCCATGAGGCCCGCCGGGAGCGGGCGCCCTGATGGGAAGACGGCCACGGCACTGCGCGAGACGGGAAATATGTTCGCCGTCGCGTTGGAAGCCCTTCGCCAGGGCAGCCTCAAGTCCTTTCCCGTGACCGAGTTCTTCGATCAGTGCTGGTTCCTGGCCCGTGTCACCACCCTTCCCCTCATCCTTCTCTCCATTCCATTCGGCATGGTGATCGCCCTCGAAGTCGGTTCCTTGCTCCAGCAGATCGGGGCACAGTCACAACTCGGCGCCGCCATGGTGCTCGCCGTGGTGCGTGAACAGGCGCCCGTGGCCACCGCGCTGCTGATCGCCGGTGCAGGCGGATCGGCCATGTGCGCGGATCTGGGCTCGCGTCGGATCCGGGACGAAATATCGGCCATGGAAGTGATGGGAGTGAACCCCTTGCACCGGCTGGTGCTGCCGCGACTGGTGGCCGCCACCCTGGTGGCGATCCTGCTCGATGCCGTCGTGAGCGTGGCCGGGATCGCCGGAGGCCTCTGGTTCGGCACCCACGCCATCCACATCACGGCTAGCAGCTTCTTCGCCACCTTCGGCGAGTTGAGCCAACTGGCCGATTTGGCCATCGCGCTCCTCAAGGCCGGGATCTTCGGGTTCATTGCCGCCATGGTGGCCTGTTACAAGGGCCTGTACTGCAAGAGCGGTCCCAAGGGTGTGGGCGACGCCGTCAATCAGGCCGTCGTCGTGACGTTCATCCTTTCGTTCTTCGTCAACTTCGTGCTGACCGTCTTCTACTTCAACTTCATTCCCCAGAAGGGAATCTGAGGTGGCCCTCGACACGCCCACACGTCCGGAGGACGGCGAGGTCGCCACCAGCGAGCTCGGAGGGCGCGTCCGTCGCGTGGGGGAAAACGCCATCGGTATCTCCGATGACTTCTACGGCCAGCTTCACTTCTACGCCCGGATCGTCCGGGCCATGCCGCGGGCGCTGCGCTACCCCCGCGAGATCCTCGTCCTGATGTCGGACATCACGCTCGGATCCGGGGCACTGATCGTCGGCGGGGGCATGTTCTTCGTCGTCGTGTCGATCGCCTTCTTTACCGGGACCGAGGTGGGACTGGAGGGCTTCAACGGGCTCCAGCAGATCGGCGCCGAAGCCTTCACCGGAGTCATCACCTCGCTGGCCAACACCCGCGAGATCACGCCGCTGGTGGCCGGCGTCGCCCTGGCGGCGCAGGTGGGCGCGGGATTCACGGCCCAGCTGGGGGCCATGCGGATCTCCGACGAGATCGACGCGCTTGAGGTCATGGGCGTCAACAGCGTCGTGTATCTGGTGGCCACGCGCGTGTGGGCCGCACTGATCACGATGGTTCCGCTCTATCTGGCCGCCCTGTTCGCCAGCTACCTGGCGTCGGAGTTGGTCGTCACCAAGTTCTTCGGGCTGTCGAGCGGGACGTACCAGCACTATTTCCAGCTGTACCTTCCGCCGATCGACATCTTCTACTCGTTCATGAAGGCGATGATCTTCGCCGTCCTCGTCACCTTCGTGCACTGCTACTACGGCTACACCGCCAGCGGTGGGCCGGCGGGAGTCGGGGTGGCCGCCGGACGGGCCATTCGCCTCTCCATCATCTTGGTGGTGGTGGTCAACCTCGTTCTGTCGCTCGTGCTCTTCGGCGGCGTCAACGTGACGGCGAGGTTGGTCGGATGAGGCCATTCGGGCGGCTTCTGGTCAGCCTGCTCGTCGTCACGGTGCTGCTGGCCGGAACGGTCATGCTGATTCGCAACTCGAATGGCGACTACTCCGGCGACTACGCGCTCAGCGGATTGTTCGCCAAGGCCGGCGAAGGACTTCAGCCAGGCTCAGAAGTGGTCTTTCGGGGGGTCCAAATCGGGAGGGTCTCGACCGTGGCCCTTCAGAACGACATGGCCAAGGTCACCCTCTTGATCACCCCGACCTTCCATGTCCCGGTCGACGCGACGGCGACCATCGAACCGGTCAACCTCTTCGGGGCCGAACAAGTGTCCCTGACCTCGCCCGACCACAACGCTGACCACGCGCCGTACCTGGCGCCCAACGCGGCAATTCGTCCGGGCCGAAAACTCCGACAGCCTGGGCGATCTCTTCGCTGCCGCCACGCCCCTGCTGCAGAAGATCGATACCACAGACCTCTCGACGGTGCTCGGCGTGCTGGCCCAGGCCAGCCGGGGAGAAGGGCCACAGATAGCCAAGTCGATCGGCGCCGGCACGCAACTGGCCAGCCTTCTCAACTCCACCTTGAGCGCTCAGGAGATCGCACTGGGCTCCTTCGCCCGGTTCGCCCAAGCGGTGGCGCCCGACGCCACGGGACTGAACAACGTCTCGGGCCAGGTGAACGCCGCATTGCCCTCGTTCAACGGCGAGGTGGCGGACTACCAGAAACTTCTCAAGTCGGTGATCCCCTTTGCCAATGACCTGGCCTCGCTGTTGTCGACCTACCGCCCCGACATCGACACCATTCTCTCCGCCGGCGGCAACGTGTCCCGAGTGTTGCTGGCTCAGCAGGGCGACATCGGCCAGGTAGTGCAGGGGGCGTACCACTACTTCAACACGATCGCCACGGGTGCGGCCAGTAACCAGAAATTGCCCGACGGCAGCACCTACGCCTTCTTCAATACGTTCATCCTCTTCAGCGACGTCAACTCGCTCGTCTGCAACTTGCTGGCGCCGGCGACCCCCGGGCTGTCATTTCTCCAGCCCATTCAACAGGCCCTGGCCGGCTCGGGCTCGGCCTTCAATTGCACGAGTCAGCTGGCCGCCTTCAATGCGGCCCAGGGCACGGCTGCGCCGGCCAGTCCCGCCGCCGGTCTGGCGCCGTCCGCGAGTGCGGCCCAGTCCACCGCCAACCAGGCGTACGGCATCCTCGGGACCCCCAACCCGTCCAAGGGCACCGGTCTGGGCGGGTTCATCAGCGGCCTGCTCGGAGGGAACTGATGCGTGTCCTGCGCCGCGTGCCGTCGTCAGCATTCAAGTTCGCCGTCTTCGCGCTGGTCTGCGTGTTGCTCCTGGTCGGCCTGGCCGCCAAGATCGGCAACCTCTCCCTCTTCAGTGACCGGCACCCCCTCAACGCCCAGCTGTCCGACGTCACCGGCTTGGCGGCGGGAGATCCGGTCAACATTGCCGGCGTCCCGGTCGGCCAGGTCTCGAGCATCGCCGTGCAGCATGGTCACGCCCTCATCGGCATGAACATCAACAACACGGTGACCCTGCACGGGGGGGCCGACGTGGGCCTGCGTTGGAAGAACGTCATCGGGGAGAAGGAGATCGAGATCTTCCCGTACCCGGCCGGTCCGGTCATCCCCGCCGGGGGCACCATCCCGCTCGGGCACGACGTCTCCGATTCCAGCGTCAATGCGTTCTTGAACACGTTGGGCCCGCTGCTGTCGTCGATCAACCCACAACAGGCCAATGAATTCGTCCAGAACGTGTCGGGCGCGATCGAAGGTGACACATCGCAGATCGAGCAACTGATCAACAACGGCGCCACGGTGTCCAACACGGTGGGTGCGCTCGACTCGCAGGTCGGCCAGGTCATCGACAATCTGAACCAGGTCCTCACCGCCGTGGCCTCGCGGAGTGGAGATCTGGGCTCATTGGTGGACAATCTGCAGACCGTGGCGTCGTCCCTGGCGTCGAAGAACACGCTTCTCGACGATGTGGTCGGCAACTTGTCGCAGGTGGCGACCGACTTGGCCGGCCTGATCGGATCGAATCACTCGGTCATCACCGGCGCGATCAACAGCCTCCAGGTGGTCGCGGCCGACGTGCAGAGCAATCAGAAGCAGTTGTCCGCCAGCCTCTCTGGTCTGGGTGCCGGCCTGGCTCCGTACATCCAGATCTCCCAGTACGGCCAGTGGTTTGCCGTGCAAACGGTCTATACCTGCCTGGCCAACCAGACCGCCTGCACGTACTACCAGCCGGGCAATGCTCCGCCCGGCTCGGGGCTCGGGGGTGGCCCCCCGCTGTCGTCACCGTCGGTGACCCCGAGTGCGAGCAGCGAGTCGTCCGCGCTGGGCTCGGCCGCCCGGGCCGCCGACGGGTCGTCGGTGGCCGCATCCAGTGTCGGCGGCATCCTGGGGGCAGTGTCCGGCCAGCCCGGGGCCGCTCCACCCTCACCATCGGGGAGCGGGTCGTGAAGGCATTCACCGAACGCCGCCCCAAGATCATCGGCGCCATCGCGGTCGCGGCCATCGCGGTCGCCGTGCTGGCCATCCTCCTGCTCAATCGCAATGTCTTCAATTCCGGTTATACGGTCACGGCGCGTTTCGCCAATGCCGCCGGCATCACGCCGGGAACCGAGGTGATGGTGGCCGGCGTCAAGTCCGGCTCGGTGACCTCGGTCGCCGTGCACGGCAACAGCGTCGACGCCGTGCTCTCGGTGAACCGGGGTGTGGATCTCCCTCATGTCACGAGTGCCGCCATCGAGGTGGAGACGTTGCTCGGCGTGGTCGACGTGACCTTGCAGCCGGTCAGCGGCTGGCAGCACCCGCTGGAGAACAATGCGCTCATCACCCAGACGACGGTGCCCACCGAGCTCTACCAGCTGCAGAAATCCGGCGAGAACCTGTTGTCCAAGAGCAACGCCAAGGCGCTGAACGTGCTGGTCGAGTCGTTGGCCACGATCACCAAGGGCAAGCAGACGCAGGTGGCGCAAATTGTCAAGGGCCTGGGCGCGCTCACGACGACGGTCAACCAGCGCAGTGGCCAGGTGTCCCAGCTGATCGATTCCGCCAACACCCTGTCGTCCACGCTTACGGCCAAGGACCAAGCACTGGTATCCATCGTCAACAACCTCGACACGGTCGCCACCGGGCTGGCTGGTCACAGCACCGACCTCTCCAATCTCATCACCAACGTGGACCAGATGGCGGCCCAGACCAACTCGCTGGTGCGTGGGGACTCACCCCAACTCAACGCGTTGTTGGCCAGCCTCCACTCGGATCTGACGGTGGTCGGACAGCATCAGGAGGATCTGGCCGAGGGCGTGAGCTACCTGGGCGGCGCCCTCAAGGGCTTCTCCTCCATCGCCTACGCCGGGGACCAGGGGGTGAGCTGGGGCAACGTCTTCGTCAACCCGGCCGGGCTCACCGGCACGTACGGTGTCATCGGCCCCTGCGGCGCCTTGGACGAGGCGCTCACCGGTGCGTTGGGACCCGATCCGCGACCCTGCGCCGATCAGACCGGGACCACGCCCGGCGAGGGGACGAGCTCGACCCCGGCGGCCCCGGCGGGCGGGACGACCGGGTCATCGACGTCGAACACCGGCGTCAACGGGACGTCGGGCGGCCTGCCGGTTGGCCCGAATTCGGGCGTGGGCGGGCTCTCGCAACTCCTGAGCCCCCTGTTGGGGGGCAAGTCCTGATGGCACGCCTGCGCAACCTGGCGAGGTCGAGATATGTGCGACTCGGGACAGCGGTCGTGGTGCTCGCAGCGGGCATCGTCGTTGGTGCCAACGTCGCGCGGGCGTCGGCGACGTATCCGCTCAACGCCGTCTACTCGAGCGCACCGGGCCTGTTCCCCGGGGCTGCCGTCGACGTGCTCGGTGTTCCGGTCGGGACTGTCACATCGGTCACGAACATTCACGATCAGGTCGACGTCGTGATGCAGGTGCGTGCGGGCACCAAGATCCCGGCTGGCGCCGTCGCCTCGTTGGTGGCGCCCGAGGTCCTCGGTCAGCCCGACGTCGACCTCAACCCGGGCTACTCCGGCGGGCCTCAGCTGGGAGCCGGTGACACCATCCCCGAGTCGCGCACGACCGTACCCGTGTCGACCGACCAGCTGCTGAAGCAATTGCAGCGGACGCTCAACGCGCTCAATCCCCGGGCGGTGGGGGACCTCATCACCAACCTGGCGCAGGACCTCGATGGCCAGGGAGCTGGGCTCAACCAACTGATCTCCTCGGCGGCGGGGACCATTCAGCTGCTGGCCAACAAGGGTGATGACCTGGGACAGCTCGACGGGACACTGGCCCAGCTCACCGGGACCCTGGACTCGGACACGTCCCAGATAACGCAGCTGGTGAACGAGTACGACACCGTCTCGACGGTGATCGCGCAGCACTCCGGTCAGCTCAACGACGCCATTACCCAGCTGTCCGGGACAAGTACGGCGCTGGTCTCCTTGCTCACGCCGAACCTTCAGCCTCTGGAAGCTGATGTCGGGACCGTGACGACCGTTGGCCGAACCCTCGATCGCAATATCACCAATGTGGACGAGATCCTCCAGCAGGCCAACAACCTGTTCCAGGGGGCCCAGCGTGTGTTCGACCCCACCTATAACTGGCTCGACCTCAACGTCGCGCTCCCCGTCGGCGTCTCCGGCGACTACACGGCCGGCCTCGTCCGCGATCGCCTGGCTGGGGTCTGCCGTCGCATCGCGGCCAACCATGGCGCCGGCCTCTCCGCCGCCTCGCTGGCCAGCCTCGCCTCGTGTGGCGACCCCAATTCTGCCTTCTTCGATCCGCTGATGAGCCAGATCCCCTCCATCCTGAGCGCGTTGTCGACCGGCTCGGGACCCACGACGGCCACGGCACTGCTGCAGCAGGGACTCAATCAGATCGGCAGCCTCGGCGCCGCCCCGAGCCCGGCCGGCGGTGCCCCGGGCGGGAGCACCTCGAGTGGCTCCGGGCCGGCGGCCCCACCTCCTCCCCCGACGACCACCACCACGACACCCGCTCCCAGCCCGCCCTGTGGGCTCCTCGGAGCGATCGTCGGCTGTACCCCCGGATCGGGCACGCAGAGCGGTTCGTCCTCCGGTCTCGGCGGTTTGCTGGCCCAGCACGTGACGCCGACCAAGAAGCAGCAAGCGACGGTCAACCTGGCGTCGCGCGCCGGCGGCGCGCCGTCACTGAACGCCCCGGCGGCTCGCCTCCTCCCGCCCCTTCCCTCCCGAGATCGCTCCCCCCAGGCCGGGCGCGGTCTGCTGGCGCAATGGGCCCATGACGTGGGGAGCTGGCTGTGAACGCTCGGCGTCGCTGGTGGCTGGTTGCGAGCGTGACGATCGCGGCCGTCACCATGGCTGGGTGTGGCGGGTCGGGGTCGCCCCAGCGCACCGCGACCGCCGTCTTCAGCGATGTCGGCGACCTGTCCAGTGGGGCCCAGGTGCAGCTGGCCGATGTCCCGGTTGGCAGCGTGAGCTCCATCTCGCTCGACGGCGGCAAGGCCAAGGTCACCCTGACGCTCGCTCAGGGGGTCCGCATCCCGGCCGACGTCACCGCGGCCCTCGATCGCACCACCATCTTGGGCGACCAGTTCGTCAACTTGGAGGTGCCCAAGAGCGAAGTCGGCGGCGCCGGGAACAACGTCGCGCTGCTGGCCAACGGCGCCGTCATCCGACACACGGCAACCGTCCCCGACGTCGAGCAGCTGGTGGGCGCCGGGGCGCAGGTGTTCGGGGCGGTCTCGACGACGCAACTCGAGCAGATCATTGCCGCCGGCGGCCAAGGCTTCGCCGGTCAGGAGGCGTCCCTCAAAACGTTGCTGAACGACTTCTCCACCGTGGCCGCCGGCTATGCGCAACACACCAGTGACATCACCTCGGCCGTCAACGGATTGCATCAGTTGACGTCGACCCTGGCGCCCTCGAGCGGCGCCACTGCGGACGCCTTGACCACGTTGTCGAAGACCGTGTCCATCCTGGCCCAGCAGTCATCGCAGTTCGAGACGCTGTTGCAGTCGATCGACAACCTCTCGGTCCAGGGCCGCGGCATCCTCGAGACCTACTACCCGCAGATCTCGACGCAGCTCCAGGCCCTGCAGGCGGTCAGCTCGCAGCTCAGCCAGAATCAGGGAGCCCTGGCCGGCATTCTCGATGAGCTGCCGGCCAACAACAGCGCCCTCCAGTCGTCGGTACGCGGCGGGTTCCTCCAGCTCTACGAGAACATCATCGTGTGCGGCCTGCCAGGCGGCGGTGAGAACGACAGTTCTCCGGCCTTCACGTGTGCGCCCACTGGCGGTGGCGGACGATGATCAGCCGACGTCTCATGGCCAATCTCATCGCCTTCTTTGTCATCAGTGCCCTCTTGGTGGGCTACGGGGTGGTCAATCTCCTCGGCAACCCGCTGCGCAGCCCGACGGTGCTCACCACCGACTTTCCCGACGCGTCGGGGTTGTACCAGAACTTCACCGTCGAGCTCAACGGGGTACCCGTCGGGACGGTGGGGGCGATACGGCTCACCAGCCACGGGACAGAGATCACCATGGACATCCATCCCGGCACGAAGGTGCCCGGCGACGTCCGCTCGTCCATCGAAATCGCCAACGACCTCGGTGAGCAGGTGGTTGATCTGGTGCCCGCCCACGGGGGCACGGCGCCCGCGCTGCGCTCGGGGGCCAGCGTGCCGGTGGCGCCGGACCAGATCCCGGCCAACGTCGGACAGGTGGTCGATTCGGCTACCCGGCTCCTGCGGGCCATCCCGGCGGGGAACCTGAACCGGTTGATCGCCGACCTGGCCACGTCGCTGCAGGGTCGGGCCACGGACCTGCGCACCATCGTGTCGGCCGGCACCACGTTCTCGCAGGAGTTTGTGGCGTTTCAAAAGCAATTCACCGCACTCCTGGCCAATGCCCCCACTGCCCTCGACACCGTGACGTCGGTCGCACCACAGCTGCAACAGGACCTGGTGAACACCTCTGCGCTGCTTCAGGTCTTGGCGCAGCAGAAGACCGGGCTGGACACGCTCTTCCAGAGCGGATCGACGGCGGTGACCCAGGTGGATCAGCTGGTGACCTCCCAATCCGCCAACTTGGGCTGCATCTTCCATGACTCGGCGGGCGTGCTGTCGAACCTGGCCCAGTCGACCAACCTCACCAACCTGTCCCAGGGATTGGCGGAGAACCAATCCTTCTTCGGCGCCATCAACCGGGTGGCGACCCCCGGATTGGCCAACGCGACCACCAGCGGCGCGGCCAGCAACCCGAGCCAGCTCTTCCTGCGGACGCGGCTGGAGATCCCACCGATCATCTCGCCGGCCGCCTCGACCTACGCCTCGCCCAACCAGATTCCCGATGTGTTGCCGGGGGCCGGATGCGTCACGGTCAATGGCAACGGGGTCGGGCCGGCGACGCAGGCCGGCTTCGTGCCCGCCGCCGGCGGTCGGGTGGTCGCCCCGACGTCCCAGGAGGCCGACGTCGAGCTCAACGGTGCGGCCCCCCCTTCGAGCAGCGCCGCCTACGTCACCCCGGCCTCGAACCTGTGGGCTCTCCTGGCCGTGGGGGCCTTTCTGGGGCCGGCGCTCCTGCTGGCGTGGGGGGCCAGGCCGGCCCGACGCCGGGTCCGACGCCGATGATGAGGAACCGGGGCCGGTCGTGAAGCGCACGTGCCGCGGATCGGAGCCGTATGGAAGTCCCGGGTGCCTCGTTCTCCTACCTGGAGGATCACCCGATGGCTGAGGAGGATGGAACCGTGATGACAGGAGTGAGGACGGTCGGCGCGCCGGGACTGAGGCAGCCCGAACAGACCTGGGAAGAGACCAATCAGACCAATCCCCGAGAGGGCGACGGGGACGACTCGCACGGTCGCGATCACGGGACCGCCAGCCCCGGGCCCAACCGTTCACCCAGGCCGCGACGGGGACTCGTCATCGGGATGGGTGCGCTGGCCGTGCTGGGCCTGATCGGCACGCTCGTCTTCGCCTTGCTCTGGGCCGGAGCGTCGGAGTCCAGCGGGTCCGACCCGGCCATGGTGGGCGCGGCGCGGTCCTTCCTGACCGACCTCACCAACTTCGATGCGAAGAGCGTCGATGCCGATTTCAGCTCCATCAATGCCATGGCGACGGGCACCTTCTCCAGTCAGGCCACCAAGTTCTTCAACTCCTCCATCCGCAGCGAGCTGGAGAGCGCGTTGGCCGAATCGCGCGGGCAGATCCGGAGCCTGTACGTGCAGACCGACAACGGCGCGAACGCCGCTGTCTACGCGGTGGTCGATCAGGTCTACGTCAACAACAAGATCTCGACCCCGCAGTCCGACGTGCTGCGGATTCTGGTGAACCTGGCCAAGGTCGGCCCGAGCTGGAAGATCTCGGATGTCACGGTGCTCGAGGGTGCCACGCCGGCCAGTACGGGAACCGGTTCGGGTTCGGCGGGATCGTCCGTGCCCGGACAGTAGGGCCGAGCCGCGGCCGGCGGCCGGGGTACCGTCGTGGCGATGCGTATCGACATCCCGATCTTCGATGGCTTCGATGAGCTCGATGCCATCGGCCCGTACGAGGTCTTCCGGAACGCCGCCCACGGCGGAGGTGACTTCAGCGCCCAGTTGGTGACCCATCAGCCGACCGACGTCGTCGCCGGCAGCCACGGGCTGCGGGTGGTGCCCGACGGCCACTTCGCGCCCGGCGCCGACATGGTTCTGGTGCCCGGAGGGTCGTGGCTGGCCCGAAGCGACGTGGGCGTCTGGGGCGAGGTGCAACGGGGCGCCTGGTTGCCCCCACTCTCCGCCGCGGCCCGGCAGGGGACCGTCATGGCGTCGGTATGCACGGGGGCCATGCTGCTGGCCCACGCCGGGGTGATCGGCCACCGCCGGGCCGGCACCCATCGCTCCGCTTGGGATGACCTGGCGGCCACGGGCGCCACCGTGGTCCGGGACCGGGTGGTGGACGACGGTGACCTGGTGACCGCCGGCGGCGTCACCTCGGGCCTGGATCTGGCGCTGTGGATTGTCGAGCGCTTCGGCTCTGTGGGCCTGGCCGACGCCGTGGCCGACCAGATGGAGTACGGCCGGGCCCGCCCCACCACCGCTCCCGACCTGTAGCCCGGACCCGGGATCGGCGCGCCGTCGAGGAACGGACCCTTCGGGCGCCTACTCGGGGCCCGAGAGGCCGAGCATGGCGGTCACGCCGTGATCCCGTCCGGCCGTATAGCCACCGTCGACGGGCATGGCATGGCCGGTGATGAAGGACGAATCGTCGGAGAGGAGAAAGGCGGCGACCGCGGCGATCTCTTCGGGCTGGCCGAGGCGGCGCAGCTTGTGCTCGTTCACGATCTCGGCCAGGGGCGACTCCATGCCGGCTGCCTTGAAGATGGTGTCGGTCATCGGCGTCTCGATGAACCCCGGGCAGATGGCGTTGACTCGTATGCCCCGGCCGCCGTAGTCGATGGCCATGTTCTTGGTCAGTAGGACGACACCGCCCTTGGAGGCGCTGTAGGCACTGCCCCCGGCGGTGCCTTCCAATCCCTCGATACTGGCCAAGGTCACGATCGAGCCCCGGCGCCCGTCGACGGCCGGCTGCGCCAGCAGCTGGGTCACCACATGCTTGGCCGTCAAGAACGTCCCGGTCAGGTTGACCTCAATGACCCGATGCCACTCCTTGGTGGGCAGCATGTGGACCGGGCCACCGCTCGCCACCCCGGCCGCATTGACCAGTCCCGACAGGGTGCCGCCGAAGTCCACCGCCGACCGCACGAGTGCTTCGACCGATGCTTCGTCGGCCACGTCGACCTGCGTGAAGGCCCACGCGCCAGGGTGATCCTCTCCCGGGTGTGTCGGGGGATCGACAATGTCCGCCCCCATGACGCGGGCGCCCTCATCCATCAACCGGGTCATGGTCGCTCGACCAATGCCCGACGCAGCGCCGGTCACGATGTACGTCCGTCCCTGCAGTCCCCGCATGGTCACCCCCGTTGTCGTTGCGTCCGAATGAACAGAATGATAGAAGATGTTCATATGTCTAGTCGAGCGACGGCCAGCCCGATCCGGCCGGTGGCGCCCGCGCCGGGCGCCGACGGCATGGAGGAGCGCATTCTGGTGGCGGCCGAGCAGTGCCTGGCCCGGCTCGGCCTCTCGCGCCTCTCGATGACCGATGTGGCGGCCCAGGCCGGAGTCTCCCGGGGCGCCGTCTACCTGCACTTTGCCGACCGGCGCACGCTGATCAACGCCGTGCTGGCGCGGACGGCCTCCCGCTTCGTGGCGTCGAGCGAGGCCTCGGTCCGGCGCCGGCGCACCCTGGCCGGGCAGGTGGCCGAAGCCGCCGTGTTCATCCGCACCCATCTGGGTGACAACGTCCTGACGCTCCGCCTGCCGGCCGACCAGGAGTCGGTGTTCGCCGCGCTGCTCACCAGCCGGCTGGAACGGCTGGTGGAGGAATGGGTCGAATTCTGGCTGCCCTTCCTGGCCGACGCCGAGCGCCGCCGGGAGATCCGGGCCGGGATCGATCATCGACAGGCGGCCGAATGGATCGTGCGCATGATGCTGTCGTTCGCCGTCATGCCCGCCGTCTCCTTCGAAGCCGATCGGCCGGAGGACGTCCGGCGCTTCGTGCGCTCGTTCGTGGTCGATGGGCTCGGACCCACCCGACATGACCCAGCCGAAATGAAAGGACACACGCCATGAAGTTCGCCTTGTTCTACGAGATCCCGGTGCCTCGCCCCTGGACGCCCGAGAGCGAGTTGATCGCCTATCGCAACACGCTCGAGCAGGCGGTGGCGGGCGACCGCTTCGGTTGGGATGCCTTCTGGACGGTGGAGCACCACTTCTTGCAGGAGTACTCCCACTGCTCCAATCCCGAGGTGCTCTACGGCGCCATCGCGGCGCGCACGGAGCGAATCCGTCTGGGGTACGGCGTCCGCCTCATGCCCAAGCCCTACAACCATCCCGTGCGCACGGCCGAGTCGGTGGCGGTGCTCGATCTGATCTCCGGTGGCCGGGTGGACCTGGGCACGGGGCGATCGGCCACCCGGGCAGAGCTCGAGGGCTTTGGCATCGACCCGGCCGAGAGCCGTCAGATGTGGCAGGAGGCGATAGAGCACGTGGTCGGGTGCTGGACCAACGACGAGTACGAGTTCTCGGGGAAGCACTGGCAGATGCCCTTGCGCCGGGTGCAGCCGAAGCCACTCCAGCAGCCGCATCCGCCGCTCTGGGGGGCCACCACCAGCGACGAGGGCCATGCCCAGATGGGGGACCTCGGGCTGGGTCTGTGTTCTTTCGCCGTCGGGCTCCCGCCGGCCGAAGTCAAGCGGAAGATCGACCTCTACCGGGCCGCCGTCGCCACCTGCTCGACGCCCATCGGCGCCTTCGTGCACGACCAGGCCGCCACCTTCACCATGGCCATCTGCGCGCCGACCCGCGACGAAGCCATCGAGAATGCCCGAGAGTCGTTCGAGTGGTACCCCAAGACGGGTGCCCGCCAGATCGCCACCCTCACCGAGATGATGGCGGAGCGGAACCAGGAGCTCGGCACCTACGCCTATGCCGCCGACATGAAGAGCCACGACGACCAGGGGATGCTGGACCTCATCAGCCTCGAGTACCTGATGGACTCCAACGCGTGCGTGCTCGGCACCCCCGACGAGTGCCTGGCGGCGTGTCAGGCCTACGAGGAGGCCGGCGTCGACTTGCTCTTGTGCTTGGTCAACCCGTACCGGGTCTCCCACGAATCGGTCATGCAGACCATCGAGCTCATGGGGACCGAAGTGATCCCCAAGTTCCGCCACTAGGTCCGTCGCGGGCGCCGATCGCAACCGTTTAGCAACGAGTTTTCCCACCTGGCGGCGGTACGCTTCGGACAGGTTCGACGTCGGAGAGCCCGGTCACTGGGGGAACACAGATGAACACCGAACTGCGATCGGCTGGGACGATCGATGAAGTCGCGCCACCGGAGGTCGGGTCGGCCGCCCGCCCCGCGGCCGCGTCGGCGTTGCCCAGGCCGGCACCCCGCCCTCTGTCCCCTCGTGTCATCGCTCTCTTCGGTCTGGTCCTCGGCGTCAGCGTCCTGGTCGCCCTCACGCTCAATCGCAAGATCTTCACCGACGTCTTCTGGCAGCTGACCGCCGGGCAGTGGATGCTGGCTCACCATTCGGTCATCGGCCTGGACCCATTCAGCTATACCGAGACGCACCGCCGGTGGGTCAACGACGAGTGGGGATCCGAAGTCATCCTGGCCTCGCTGTACAAGGTGTTCGGCGCAGCCGCCTTCAACATCATCGCCATCGTCACCGGATCCCTGTGCCTCGTCTGCACCATGCTGTACGCCCGTGCCCTCGGCGCCCGCGGCGGTCGGTTGGCCTCAATCTCCATCCTGCTGGCCTTCGCCATCGTCGGCTTCGTCACCCAGGACCGCGGCCTGTCGTTCTCGCTCATCTGGCTCCCGCTGGAGCTCCTCATCCTGACCAAGGCGCGGGCGAATCCGCGCTGGCTCTGGTGGCTCCCGCCCCTCTTCCTGCTGTGGGCCAACACGCACGGATCCATCCTGGTGGGTCTGATGGTGCTGGGGGTGGAACTGGCGTGGTCCCTGGCGCCCGAACGTGTGTTAGCGCGGGTCGGCGGCATCGGGCGCTCGACCCATCGGCGCCAGCTGGCCGTCGTCTCGGTGGTCGGCCTGCTGGCCGCCTTCGTCACTCCCTACGGCCCCTCTCTGCTCTTCTACGACATCGGTGTGGGCACGAACTCCCAGATCGGTCAGTACATCTCCGAATGGAATTCGCCGAACTTCCATTCGGTGGTCGAGCTCGTCACCTTCGCCATCATCATCTCGGTCTTCGTCTTCGCCGTGCGCCGGCGTCGCGTCATGGTGCTCGAGGCCACGCTCGCCGTGGTCTTCTTCCTCGGTGCCTTGCACTCGAACCGCATTTCGATCTACCTCTACGTTGCCGTGGCCGGATTGGCGGCCAGCCTGCCCGTGCGGCGGCTCTGGGGGCCACGGGCGCGCCGCGTGGCCGGGGCCCTGGGCATCGGCTTGCTGCTGGCTCTGGCCTCCTATCCATCGGTGCCCGCCGGCACGGTGACCGCAGACACCCCGGTGCAGGCCTTCAATTTCCTCTCGACCCACCCGGGTCGGATTTTCACCAAGTACACCTGGGGTGACTATTCGATCGTCCGGCATCGCGCTACCTTTGCCGATGGTCGCACCGATCTCTTCATCGGTCCGGTGCTGACCGACTTCTTCGCCGTCAGTGACGTCAAGGCGAACCCCGATCCGATCTTGGCTCGGTATGACGTGAACTACGTCGTCTGGCCGCGGGCGACGCCGTTGGCGGAGTACCTGGGCCACGATGCGCAATGGGTCGTGGTCGATCGCACGGGACCGGCTCTGGTCTTTGCCCGTCGTGCGGCGTGGGTCAACCAACCGCACACCTGAGCGAGGGCCGTCACGGGCCGGGGTCAGGATCGCCGCCGCGTCGGCCCCGGCCGCCCGGGGCAAAGGGCTCGAGAGCGGCCAGCCCGGCATGGAGCCTGATCGAACCTCGCAGCCGGGTGACCAGCAGGCGCATCCGGGTCAGCGGGTCATCTTCGATCGGCACGATGCCGTCCCACTGGCGGTCGTAGGGGTCGAAGATGTCGATCGGCGTGTCTGCCGCCGCATGCCCGTCCAAGATGCGCTGCGCCACCGCGCCCTCCCGCTCACCCACGTCGTCACCCTCTTCGACCTCGAGCTGGAGCAGCCAGTAGCACTGGTTGAACAAGACGAAGATTCCGGTGGAGTAGTGAACCGTCTCGTGGAGCCGGTGTCGGGTCGTGGCGAGAACGCACCGGGCCGGTCCGATCTCGAAGCAGTCGACGTCCAATAGGAGGATGTGCTCCGGCCATACCGTCGGCCGGTGCCGCCCGAACCATTCCGGGAGCTCGAGGTCGTCGATCGGACGCGTGGGCGACTGCACCAAGGACAACGTCGATTCGAGCTCGTCTCGAATGTGGTCGGCGTCCCATGACGCGAAGTCTGGTGGTCGCTCGAAGAAACGCTGAGTCAGCGACGTGTCACCGGTTCGCCACTGGCGGAACCTGACACGATTGCGCGAGAGCGCCCACCCGAACGTGTGAAAGGTGATCGTTTCCAGATCGGCGTCGGAGTCCATTTTGCGTTGCAGGTCACGGAGATTGGCGGTGCCCTCGGATACGCCGGCGGACCTGGCCCGCCGGAACCAGGCCCTGGCCGCGTCGAGGTCGCCCCGGTCCTGGCGCAACAATCCGAGGCTGATCATGCTCGACGTGTTCCCGCCGTCGACCGAGTACCGGAACCACTCCTCGGCCCCGTCGAGGTCGCCCACCCCCTTGAGCAGGCAGCCGAGATTGTGCATGGCCCCGGTATTGCCCATGGTGGCGGCGCGCCGGTACCACATCGTGGCGTCCCGGGCGTCTCCTCTTTCGGCCAGCAGCAGTCCGAGATTGGACATGGCGTAGGCGTTGCCGCCGCGGGCGGCCTGGAGGTACCACGCCTCGGCCCCTTCCAGGTCGCCCTTCTCCTCGAGCACCGATCCGAGGTTGGACATGGAGCTGACATGGCCGCCCGCTGCGGCCTGCCGGAACCAGTCCTCGGCCCCGTCGAGATCCCCCTTCTCGCCCAGCACAAAGCCCAGGTTGTGCATGGCCCCGATGTGGCCGCCGGCGGCCGCCCGTCGGTACCAGGCTTCGGCGCCCTCGAGGTCGCCGTGCTCGAACAGGAGATTGCCCTGCTCGATCATGACGTCCACATCGCGGCCGACATCCCTGCCGACCTCGCCGCCCTCGGCATCCCTTGTGCCTTGTCCCATCGCACCGCTCGCCTTCGGTCCCACCCTGGTATCAGGAGTAACGGACGAGCCGGGGTTTTCTTGTCCGCGTTCTCGTCCACCTCCTCGTCGGCTCCCTCCTCGCCCGCCTGCGCCCGAACTCGGCGGCGGCTATCAGGCGATCAGGCGATCAGGGTATGAGCGCGACCTTGCCCACGACCCTTCGGGCCAGCAGATCGTCGAGCGCCACCCCGACCTGATCGAGGGGGTACGTGGTCGGGCGGACCGGGGTGATCTGCCCGTCGCCGACCAGGGCCAGCAGATCGTGCACGAGCGACTGCTGATCGGCCCCGTGCTGCATAGCCCAGACCCCCCAGTCGATGCCGAGAACGGTCCGGTTGCGCAGCAGCACCTGGTTGAGCGCGATCTTCGGTATGGCGCCCGAGGCAAAGCCGATGACCAGGTAGCGACC
The DNA here is from genome assembly GCA_963821755.1 of uncultured Acidimicrobiaceae bacterium. Classification (GTDB taxonomy): domain Bacteria; phylum Actinomycetota; class Acidimicrobiia; order Acidimicrobiales; family RAAP-2; genus Bog-473. The sequence continues at coordinate 702,303 of CAWGEX010000002.1, read as the reverse complement.
ACCATCGCCCAGGGCGCGCAGCGACGGCTCGGCAGCGGCGCCGCCGATGGGATCAACCACCACATCGACGCCGGTCCCGCCCGCCCAGGCGCGAGCGGCATCCTTGATCGATTCGGTGGTGGTGTCGATCACGGCCTCGGCCCCGGACGCCCGTGCCGCCCGCCGCTTGTCCGCGCTCGACGCGGCGCCGATGACCCGGCAACCCAGTGCCCGCGCCACCGCGATCGCCGCCAGGCCGATGCCACCCCCGGCCCCGAGCACGAGAACGGATTCACCCGGTTGCACCCGGGCCCGCTGGCGCAAGGCGAACAGGCAGGTGCTGAAGCTCTGCGTGAAGGTGGCGGCTCGAGCCGCGTCGAGTTGCTCAGGGATCGCCGTCAACGTGTGCGGGGGGACCACCACGTGACTGGCGTAGCCGCCAAGGCCGGTCGAGGCCATGACCCGGCTCCCGATCGCGAGCTGGTCGACCCCGTCGCCCACCGCTGCGATGACGCCGGCCACCTCACTGCCCGGAGTAAAGGGGAGCGGGGGTTTGATCTGGTACTGGCCGGCGATGAAGAGACCGTCGACGAAGTTGACGCCGGCCGCTTCGACCTCGACCACGACCTGTGACGCCGCCGGGACCGGATCGGGTCGCTCCTCGACCCGCAGGAGTGACGGGGGACCCAACTCATGACAGACGACCGCACGCACCGCGGGGCACGCTACTGGCGGCCCAGCGCCGCGGGCGAGTCCGGCCGGATGCTGCGGTACGTTCGAGCAGTGCCAGAAATCCGATCGGCCCGACCGGACGAGCTGGAGCAGCTGCCCGCGCTCGAGGAGGCGTCGGACACCCTGTTCCTCTCCCTCGAGATCGGACCGTTGCCCCCTCCCGGCACGGTCGAATCGCTGCGGGCCGCCCTGGTTGTTCTGGTCGCCGGCGACCCGCCGGTCGGCTTCACCCGGATCGATCGCCTGGCCGACGGGGCGGCCCATCTCGAGCAGCTGGCCGTCCACCCCGACCACGGTCGACAGGGGATCGGTCGGGCGTTGGTCATGGCCGCCTGCCGGTGGGCCGGCGAGGCCGGATATCCCGAGCTCACGCTGGCCACGTACCGGGACGTGCCCTGGAACGGTCCCTTCTACGCCTCCGCCGGGTTCGTCGAGGTCGGAACGGTCGACGAGTGGTGCCGGGCCCACGGCCTGCCCCGCGAGGAGCCGGTCATGGCCCGCTTCGGGGCCAGGGTGATCATGACCCGCCGCCTGTGAGCTCGGCGTAGCGGAAGCAGCTGACGACGTGGTCGTTCACCAGGCCGGCTGCTTGGAGGTGCGAGTAGCAGACGGTGGGACCGACGAAGCGGAAGTCTCGTCGGCGCAGATCGGCGCTGAGGGCCTCGGAGGCGGGGGTCGTGGCCGGGATCTGACCGAGGCGACGCCACTTGTTGACCTTCGGGCGCCCGCCCACGAAACCCCACATGTAGGTGTCGAACGAGCCGAACTCCTCCTGCACGGCCAGGTAGGCGCGGGCGTTGCGCACCGTGGCCTCCACCTTGGCCCGGTTGCGGATGATGCCGGGGTCCAGCAGGATCTTCTCGATGCGTTTCGGGGTGAACCGAGCCACCTTCTCGGGGTCGAAGCCGGCGAAGACGCGCCGGTAGCCGTCGCGCTTCTTGAGGATGGTGAGCCAGCTCAACCCGGCCTGAGCCCCCTCCAGCACCAGGAACTCAAAGTGGGCGCGGTCGTCGTGCACCGGGACGCCCCACTCGGTGTCGTGATAGGGGATGTTCCACGGGCCGGTGGCCCACTCGCAGCGGGTGCGGCCGTCGGGCACGACGTCATCGGGCGTTCTTGCTGGGGGAGGGGTCACCCGATCAGCGTACGGGGGAGGTGTGACCGGGCGCGGCCCGGTAGAGGACGTGGCGCTTGAGCGGGCTGCCCTCGGCCACCCCCGGGTGGTCGAAGTCGCCGCCGGGTTGGCGCACCATGCCGATGCGCTCCATCACGGCCCGTGAGCGGAGGTTGACCGCGGCCGTGAAGGCCACGATGTCGCTGAGGCCGCCCGTCGTGAATCCGTAGTGCAGGGAGGCGGACGCCGCCTCGGTGGCGTAGCCGTGGCCCCACCAGTCCGGGTGGAGGCGCCATCCGGCCTCGACGCCCGGAGCGCAGGGGAGCGTCGGGTGCACCCGGTGCAGGCCCACCATGCCGATGAAGTGCGCTCCGCCGACCACCTCGACCGCCCAGAAGCCCCAGCCTTCCCGTTCCAGCTCGGCGCCGTAGCGTTCGACCATGGCGTCGCTTTGGGCCCGGGTCGGCGTCGTGCCCAAGGTCTCGACCACCCGGGGATGGACATTGAGGGCGGCGAAGGGGGCGAGGTCCGACTCCTCGAAGGGTCGCATGAGCAGGCGCTCGGTGCGCACCGCGCTCGTCGTTCAGCCCGCCGGGCTCTGCGCCTGGTCGGCCGCCCACCGGTAGTCGGCCTTGCCCGAGGGCGAGCGCTGGATAGCCGGCACGAAGATCACTTCCTTGGGCAGCTTGTAGCGGGCGATGTGTGCCGACGCGTGCTCGATGATGGAGTCTGCGGTCGTCTCGCCGCCCTCGGCCAACTGCACCACGGCCACGACCTCCTGTCCCCACCGCTCGCTGGGGCGGCCGGTGACGACGACGTCGGCCACGGCGGGGTGCCCGGCGATCGCCCGCTCGACCTCCTCGACGAAGATCTTCTCGCCGCCCGAGTTCACGGTGACCGAGTCCCGGCCCAGCAGCATGATCTGGCCGTCAGCCAGGTGGCGGGCCCGGTCGCCGGGGATGGAGTAGCGCACCCCGTCGATCACCGGGAAGGTGCGCGCCGTCTTCTCGGCGTCGCCCAGATAGCCCAGGGGAATGTTGCCGGTCTGGGCCAGCCACCCGATGCCTTCGTGGCCGGCGGGGAGCACCGCGGTGAATGCCTCGTCCACCACGACCGTGCCGGGTCCGGGGAGGAAGTTCCCGACCGTGTCGTCCTTGCCCGCCACCACGTGCATCTGGGCGCCCGGTCTCCGATGAGCCCCCCGAGTCCGAGATGACCAGCTTGGGCAGCCGGGCCAGGGCCAGTTCGCGCACGGCCGGGGTGAGGGGTGCGCCGCCGTTGCCCACCGCGAAGAAGGACGACAGGTCGTAGTCGGCCTTGTCGAGCTGCATGACCAGGGGACGCAGCACGGCGTCGCCGACGATGGTCATGGTGTTGGCCTTCTCGCGCTCGACCGTGCGCCAGACGTCATCGGGGTTGATCCGGCGGGGGTCGTCGGGGAAGACGAGGGTGGCCCCCTGGGCCATCAGCATGAACGCGGACCACTGCGCCGCGCCGTGCATGAGCGGGGGCAGGAGCAGCAACTTCAACGGAAAGCTGTTGGCCAGCCGCTCGGTGATGCCCTCGTAGCTGGTGACGATCTCCCAGGTGCCGACCTTCCGCCCGCCCATGGCGGCCATGAAGATGTCGTGCTGGCGCCACAGCACACCCTTGGGCATACCGGTCGTCCCGCCGGTGTAGAGAATGTAGAGATCGTCGGGCGAGACCTCGACCGGGACGTCCTTCGGTGACGAGGCGGCCAGGGCCTCCTCGTAGTCGACCGCACCCGGCAGCAGGTCGTGGCCCGAATCGTCGGCCACCTGCAAGAGGACGTCGGGTGGGGACTCGAGGGTGGGCAGCACCTCGGCCATGATTGGGGCCAGCGATGCGTGCAAGATGAGGGCGCGTGGCGTGGCGTCGTTGAGTAGGTAACGCAGTTCCTCGCCCACGTAGCGGTAATTGACGTTGAAGGGGGCGACCCGGGCCGCGGTAGGAGCCCAGCATGCCCTCGAGGTACTCGTTGCCGTTGTAGAGCGCCAGGGCCAGGTGGTCCTGCCCGGATTCGTGCCCGGCCAGGTGCTCGCGCTCGGTGCGCACGCCGAGGCCCCGGGCGTGGAGGTACGAGCCCAGTCGCCGGGAGCGATCGGCCACCTGCCCATAGGTGAGGCGACGGTCCTTCCAGACGATGCACTCCCGGTCGGCCAGCGTCTCGACCAGGGTGTCGAAGGCGCGGGCCAGGTTGAACTGCACCGTGGCCTCCGGGGCGGGGGTATCGGTTGATGGCACGGCGGGAAGAGTACCCGGCAGCCGGGGAACCGGTCGGCCGAAGCAGGCGATCCGGTGCCCGGTCCGGCACCGATGGTGCCAGTAGATTCAGCCGGTGCGGATGAGCCGGTGCGGATCAGCGAGCCAGCGGTGACGGTCCTCCGCAATCCGGCGTCCGGGGACGTGATCACCGAGATCGGCGCGCTGGGTGAGCCCGAGGTCGACGTGGCCATCGGCCGGGCGGCCGCGGCGTACGAGAGCTGGCGCGAGGTGGCCCCCGGCGATCGGGCCCGCCTGCTGCGCCGTTTCGCCGCCGAGGTCGACCGTTGCGGCGAGGAGCTGGCCGCGCTCGAAGTGGCCAACGCCGGTCACGTGATCGGCAACGCCCGCTGGGAGGCGGGCAACGTCCGCGACGTGCTCGAGTACTACGCCGCTGCGCCCGAGCGCCACAGCGGTCGCCAGATCCCCGTGCCCGGCGGGGTCAACCTCACCTTCCACGAACCCCTCGGGGTGGTGGGGATCATCGTCCCGTGGAACTTCCCCATGGCCATCGCCGGCTGGGGCCTGGCGCCGGCCCTGGCGGCCGGGAACACCGTGGTGCTCAAGCCGGCCGAGCTGACCCCGCTCAGCGCCCTGCGCATCGGTGAGCTGGCGCTCGAAGCCGGCCTGCCCGAGGGGGTGCTCCAGATCCTGCCCGGGAAGGGCAGCGTGGTGGGCCGGCGCTTCGTCACTCATCCCGCCGTGCGCAAGATCTGCTTCACCGGCTCGACCGAGGTGGGCCGGACCATCATGGCCGGAGCGGCCGACCAGGTGAAACGGGTCACTCTCGAGCTGGGTGGCAAGAGCGCCAACATCGTCTTTTCCGACGCCGACGTGGACCTGGCCGCCGCCCGGGCCCCCTACGGCGTCTTCGACAATGCCGGTCAGGACTGCTGTGCCCGCTCCCGCATCCTGGTGCAGCGCTCGGTCTACGAGGAGTTCCTGTCCCGGCTTGGAGCCCGCCGTGGCCGGTGTGGTGGTGGGCGACCCGACGCAGGAAGCGACCGAGATGGGGCCGCTGATCTCCGCCGCGCACAAAGAGCAAGTGGCCTCCTTCGTGCCCGACGGCGCGCCGGTGGCGTTCCGGGGGTCGTGCCCGGAGGGACCGGGCCACTGGTTCGCGCCGACGGTGCTGGCCCCGGTCGGCCCGGGCGACCGGGCGGCCACCGAGGAGATCTTCGGGCCGGTCGTCGTCGTCATTCCCTTCGAGGACGAGGCCGACGCGGTGCGGCTGGCCAACGACACGCCCTACGGGCTCTCCGGCTCACTGTGGACCCGCGACGTGGGCCGTGCCCTCCGGGTGGCCCGGGCCGTCGAGACGGGCACCCTCTCGGTCAACTCCCATTCGTCGGTTCGTTACTGGACCCCGTTCGGGGGCGCCAAGCAGTCCGGCATCGGTCGCGAGCTCGGTCCCGACGCGCTCGATTCCTTCAGTGACGTGAAGAACGTCTTCATCAGTTCCGAATAAGGAGAGTCATGAGCCAGACCACGCCGTACGCGCACCGCCTGGTCGACAAGGTGGCGGTGATCACCGGTGGGGCCAGCGGCATCGGGCGGGCCATGTGCGAACGCTTCGCCGTCGAGGGGGCCAAGGTGGCCGTGGTCGATGTCGACGAGGCCAAGGGCAGCGAGCTGGCCGAGTCGATCGACGGCATGTTCGTGGGGGCCGACGTGACGTCCGCCACCGCGGTCGAGGCCCTGTACGAGGCGGTGTCCAGCCACTACGGCGGCATCGACATCTGTTGCAACAACGCCGGGATCAGCCCGCCGGACGACGACTCCATCCTCGACACCGGCCTCGAAGCCTGGCGGAGGGTCCAGGAGGTCAACCTCACCTCGGTCTTCCTGTGCTGCAAGTTCGGGATCCCCCACCTGCTGGCGCGCGGGGGAGGATCGGTCGTCAACACGGCCTCGTTCGTGGCCGTCATGGGGGCGGCCACCAGCCAGATCAGCTACAGCGCCAGCAAGGGCGGGGTCCTGACCATGTCGCGCGAGCTCGGCGTGCAGTTCGCCCGCCAGGGCGTCCGGGTCAATGCGCTGTGCCCGGGTCCGGTCAACACGCCCTTGCTGCAGGAGCTCTTCGCCTCCGACCCCGAGCGGGCGGCCCGGCGCCTGGTGCACATCCCCATGGGGCGCTTCGGCGAGGCGTCCGAGATCGCCGCCGCCGCCGCCTTCTTGGCCTCGGACGACGCGTCCTTCATGACGGCGTCGACCTTCTTGGTCGACGGCGGGATCTCGGCGGCCTACGTCACGCCGCTGTAGGCGTGGCGATCCACCAGCTGTGCCCCTCGGGGTCGCGCACGGCGTACTCGCGCTGGCCGTAGTCCTGGTCCCGCGGCTCCGAGGTGATGTTCGCGCCGGCGGCACGAGCGCGCTCGCAGTGGGCGTCGACGTCGTCCACGTGCACCACCACGCCTCCGGCGGCGCGGCCGATCGACTGCGGCGTATCGAGCCCGTGCTCGTCTGAGACGCGGTGGAGCCAGATGCGGCGCCCGCCGGCCTGCACTTCACCGTGGACCACCTGACCCGAGGGTTCCTCGTGCAATCCGGCCGAGGTGAAGCCCAACGCACCGACCAGGAAGTCGTGGGCGGCCCGTATGTCCGCGTAGACGAGGACCGGGATGATGTCGGTGAACTGGGTGGTCATGGTGCCAGGGTACGACGACCCGATCGACCCGTCTTGTACGAATTTCAGCCGAGGGAAGCCAGGAACTCGGTCGGGGTCATAGAGGAAAAGGCGCGGAAGTCACGGTTGAAATGCGCCTGATCGGCGTACCCCGAGGCCGCCGCCAGGTCGGCCAGGGACCACGACGACCCGACGGACCCGACGTACCCGACGTGAGACGGCTGACGGCACGGCGGTAGCGGAGCACGCGAGCCACGGTTTTCGGGGGCAGTCCCACTTCCCGCCGGAACCGATCGACCAACCGGCTGCGCCCCCACCCGATCTCCTCGGCCAGGTCGCCGATCCTCGCCGTCTCGGGATGGGCTCGCAGCTGGGCGTCGACCCAGCCCACTTCCGGGGAGAGGCGCGGCCCCGAGGCCATGGACCGGCTCAGCGTCTCATCGAGGATCGCCGTCCTCTCCGGCCAGCTCGGGACGCCGAGGAGCCGGTCGACCAGGCCGTCGACGTCGAGGCGGCACACGTCGGCCGCCGGCACGACGCGGTTGGCCAACTCGTCCATGGTCACGCCGAGGAGGGCGAATGCTCCAGCGGCGGTCAGGTCGACCTGCACTCCGAGGCCCACGCCGTCGTGCTCGGTGAGGGCCGGTTCGTCGTACATGCCCACGACGAACGACGTCACCGTCGTGGGCCCCGAGGCCGAGGCACTGCTCACTCGCATGGCCGGCCCGAAGCTGAGGATCACCGAGATCCCGCCGGTCGGGGTCTCCCAGCGATGCACGGGTTCGTCCACCACTTCGTGCCAGCTGGCATAGCGACGGACGCCGGTCGTCATCGGGATCAGTCTTCTCGCCCGCCGGCGCGCCATCAAGCGCCGGTGGCGGTCCCGCATCCGAGCACCGCATCCGAGCACCCGCGTCTGAGCGCCCATGCCAGGGGTGCGCGTCGCGCCCCGCCCCTCCGCGCTGGGCGGGCCGGGGCGGGTCTGGCGCGCATGGGGAAGAGTTGGGGATAGACATCGGTCTGCTTGGGGACGACGCCCAGAAAGGTGGGGAGAACGTAGGGATTTCCCGAAATTCCATTGACCTCGTGTGACGAGTGGCGCAAGGTGTCACCAGTTCGGAGACAGAAGCCCGCCGAACCCCAAACGACCGTCGCAAGGCGGGAGAGCGGGAAGCCGGAAGGAACGCCGCAAGGCAGCACCGAAGGTGGCCGAGAGAAAGTCGAAAGGCTGGATCAAGGGTCGGCTTTGAGTCCCGCAAGGGGCTCGCGGTCGGAGCGGGAAGAAGGAACCGAATACAGACGGTCCGTGTAACGGAACGGTGACTTCCCTGGAGCCGCCGGACCAGGCCCGGGTTTGGGATTGTCCGACACGATCCCGGCACGATGCCAGCGGGACGTCGCAGACGTAGCCCCGAGGAGCACGGGAGGCTTCGGCCGAACGGTTACTCGGGGTTGCGTCGCGCCCGGGGGCATGTCGAAGGGGACGGGGCACCGTAACGACCGGCCCGATCTCACAGCCCATGTCCAGCCTCAACCGTGCAGCCTCAAGGGTCCAGCGTCCACAGCTTGGCCGGGCGCTCACCGTGGCCGATCTGGTGATCGATCTCGGCCTGGACCAGGGCCAGGTCATCGGGATGGGTCACGCCGATGCACCGACCCGATGCCGGCAGGACCGTGAAGGTGGTGGTGGCCAAGGACTGGGCCACCACTTCGGGGAGGAGCACCTCGGCCTCCTCCGAGGCGCCGGTGGCCGCGTCCATGGCGGCCCGCAACGTCAGGTGAAAGGCCGGCGTGAACCCCCAGAGGTTCATGGAGACCCGCGCGTCGGGCGAGATCAGCTCCGGCTGCCGGCCGTCGTCCGAGCGGAAGTCGCCGTTGTCGAGGGGAGTGACCGCCCGGCGCTCGTCCACCCCCAGCAGCCGGCCGTCGTCGGAGACCGAGCAGATCCCGCGGGTGACCGGCGACCGGCCGACCATGGCATCGGCCAGGCGGAAACCGACCAGGGCGTCGGTGGGCCGTTCGCCGCGCAGATGACCGGCCAGGAGCGCGGTGGCGGCCAGCCCGTAGATGTCGTCGGCGTTGGCCACCCCGTAGGGCGCGTCGCCCACGTGCTTCGACGCCGACAGGACGGCGTCGACCGTGCCGAGCGGCGCCGCCTGTAGGGCGAACGCCACGTCGACGTCGGCGGGCCAGACGTGTTCGATGTGATAGCGGATGGCCGGGCCGGTGTCGGGGCCCAGCACCACGACGATGGTCCCGAAGCCGGCTTGGCGGGCGTCACTGGCCACCAGGTCGATCACCGCTTCGCCGTGGCTCCCGACCGGGGCCAGGGGCTTCACGCCGCCGTAGCGGCGGGCCCGCCCCGCCGCCAGGATGATGAAGGAGGGTGCTGCGATGGTGGGGGCGCTCACGCGCCCCAACGGAGGACGGCGCTGGCCCAGGTCATGCCCCCGCCGAACCCGGCCAGCAGGAGGTGGTCGCCCTCGTGCACCCGCCCCATGGCCAGGGCGTCGTGCAGGGCGAGCGGGATGGAGGCCGACGACGTGTTGCCGTAGCGGTCGATGACCGAGACGGCCCGCTCCTCGGGGATGCCCAGCCGCTGGCACACCGCCTGGATGATGCGCAGGTTGGCCTGGTGGGGCACGAGGAGCGCGATGTCGTCGGGGCCGAGACCGGCATCGGCCATGGCCTGCTCGGTCGACTCGACCACGGCGCGGACCGCCTTGCGGAAAACTTCCTTGCCGTCCATGGTGAGGAAGCCACCGTGCTCGGCGTAGAGCAGGTGGCGCAGCGAGCCGTCGGAATGGAGGTTCCAGCTGAGCAGCTGACCCGGGCCGTCGACCGGTTCGATCACCACGGCGCCGGCGCCGTCACCGACGATCACCGCCAGGGAGCGGTCGTCCCAGTCGGTGACCTTCGAGAGGGTCTCGGAGCCGATGAGCAGGATGGGCCCGGACCCGGCGGCGATAAGCCCGGACACCGTGACGATCCCGTAGACGAAGCCCGAGCAGGCGGCGTTGATGTCGAAGGCACCCCCGTTGATCCCCAAGGCATCCTGGACCGTGGGGGAGGTGCCCGGGATGACGGCGTCCGGGGTGGTGGTGGCCAGGATCAGATGGTCGATCTCGGCCGCCGTCAGCCCGGCGTCGTCCAGCGCCGCCCGCCCGGCTTCGATGGCCAGGCCCGACGTGGTGCCGCCGATGTGGCGTTGGCGGATGCCCGTGCGTTCGACGATCCAGCTGTCGCTGGTGTCGAGGCTGGCGGCCAGGTCGTCGTTGGTCACGATCTTGTCCGGCACGGCGATGCCGCAGCCGGTGATGCGAATGCCTCTCACGCTCGGCTCCCGACTCCCGCCTGCGCCCCGGCCGTCAGCGCGTGGATGGCGATGAAGCCGGCGTCACCTTCGATGATGCCGCCCGAGTTGACGGCTAGGCCCAACCGGGCCCGGCCCACCTGGCGTCCCACCGCCCGCCCCCGCAATTGGTTGGCCAGCTCCACCACCTGGGCCAGCCCGGTGGCGCCCAGGGGATGCCCCCGGCCCACCAGGCCGCCCGAAGAGTTGACCACCAATCCCGGTGTCTCGATGCTGGTGTCGCCCGATTCTGTGGCCGGGCCGGCCTCTCCGACCGGGAAGAGCCCGAGCGACTCGAGGGCGTAGATCTCCTCGGCCGCCGTGGCATCGTGCAGCTCGACCAGGTCGACGTCGGAGGGGCCCACGCCGGCCGCCTCCCAGGCGGCGTCGGCGGTCTGGGTCATTCGGTCGTGGTAGTCGAGGAGTCCATTGCCGGAGCGGGCCACCGAAGCGATGATACGAGGAGCGGAGGCCGGGGCGGCGACGGCGGGGCCGGCCACGATGGCGGCGGCCGCCCCGTCGGTGAAGGAGCTGCACATGAGTCGGGTCAAGATACCCGCCACCTGCGGCGCCGACAGCACCTCTTCGATGGTCCGCGTGCGCTGACACTGGGCCAGCGGGTTGCGGGCCGCGTGGTCGAACGCCTTCACGGCGGCGGCGGCGATCTGGCGCAGGGTCACCCCACGCTCAGCCATGATCCGCTGGGCCCAGCCGTCGTTGAGCCCCATCAGGATGCTCCCGGCCGGGTTGTCGTCGGTATGGGCCAGCCGGTCGTGCAGGTCGAGCCGGTAGTCGGCCGGCAGCCCGTCCTCGATGCCGGCCATCGTCTCGCCCCGGTCCCCGGTCCACATCTTCTCCACCCCGAGGGCGAGCACCGGTCGATCCTGGGCGGCCGCCACCATGGTGGCCACATGGAGGGCTGAACTTCCGCCGGCACACGAGTTGTCCACGTTGATGATGGCGACGTCGTTGAGCCCGGCCTTGCGCAACCAGGACTGCCCCCGCACGCAGGCCTGGTTGTTCAGTCGTCCCCCCGTGGCGTTGCCGACGACGACGAGGCCGAGCTCGCCCGGCGACAGGCCGGCGTCGCCCAGGGCCTCATAGACGGCCTGGTATGCCATCGTCTCGGGGGAGAGGTCACGGCGGCTCATGTCCGTCATGCCGGTACCGAGAATGGCGATGGGGGTGCTGCTCATGCGTGTCGTACTCATCAGGTCACTCCTACCGGGACGGCACCCGTCGTACTGGTCGTGCTGGTCGCGGCGGGGAAGGCGGCCCGCAACGCGGCGAAGTGCGCCAGGGCGCCCGCACCGGCCACCATGACGATGACGTGGCGGGCCCCGGCCTCTGCGAAGTGGTGCAGTTGGGCGGCGCAGGCGTCGGCCGGACCGGCCACCAGATGGCGGTGGAACGCCTTGGTGGGGAGGCCGTAGAGCTCGGACAGCCACTGAGATCCTCGCTGGTGGGCGCGCCCGTCTGGTTCGCCGTCGTCACCGACGTGCACGAAGACCACCACGCCCGGCGTGACGGCATCGGGTGGTCGCCCGGCCTGCACGGTCTCACGGCGAAGCGCGTCGAGGGCAGGCCCGTATTCGTCCACGGTGACGAACAGGGGTATCCAGGCATCGCCCACGGCGGCGGCCCGCCGGCGAGCCGCCGCGCTGGCGCCACCGATCCACAGCGGCACCCGGGGCGAGGCGGGGAGTTGGCGGTACTCAGGTGCCGGACCGCCGGCGCTGGCCCAGGCGTCCTGCAGGGCGGCGATGCCCGCATCCATGAGGAGACCCCGACGGTGGTAGTCGACCCCGGCCCGGGCGTACTCGTCGGCGTGGATCCCCACACCCAGGCCCAACACGAAGCGTCCTTCGGCCAGATGTTGGAGCGAGGTGACCTGTTTGGCCACTGCGGAGGGCTGGCGCAGTGGAAGTTGAAGGATGCAGCTGCCCAGGGTCACGCGCTCGGTGGCCGCGGCGGCAACGGCCAGCGTGGTGAGGCACTCGTTGATGGGATGGGGCCAGAAGAGGTGGTCCACCGCCCACAACGAGTCCGCTCCGGTGGCCTCGATGCGCCGGCACAGCTCGGCCAGGGCAGCGGCCCCGGTCCGGGTAGTACCTGCAGTACTACCCGCTTCAGCTGGAAGTTCCCCCTGCATGGTGGCGGGGAGGATCAATCCGAGGGCCGGACGATGCGTTCCGTGTCCTACCGGCGTCACACCGACATGTTACGCATCGGGCGTGGTGCTGCCCACTTGGGCCATCACGACCCGGCGACGGCGCCCTGGGCGCCGCCCGGAGCACCCAGGACAGCCAAGGTGCAGCGGGCTTGGCAGATGACCCGTTGCTCATCGTCGGTCAGGCTGATGGACCAGACCTGGACGGTCCGCCCGGCCCTCAGCGGGGTGGCGGTGGCGGTGAGGTGCCCGTCGCGCAGCGAGCGCAGATGGCTGGCGTTGATCTCGATGCCCACCACCTGGCGATCGGGTCCGGCGGCCAGCGACCCACCCAGGCTGGCGGCGGACTCGGCCAACAGCGCCGAGACCCCGCCGTGGAGGATCCCGTAGGGCTGGTGGACCTTCCAGGTCACCGGCAGTCGGAGGACGACCCGGGTCGGCTCGGCTTCGAGCACCTCGACGTCGAGGAGCTCGTGAATGTCGTGACGACCACTCGGGAACGGCCGCCGATCATCCGGTGCGGGGGGAGCAGGGGACACGGCGGGATGTTACCGGTGCCCCCGTTAGGGTGAACGCGTGTCCGGCCTGGTCGATCTGCGCAGCGACACGGTCACCCGACCGACACCGACCATGCGGCGCGCCATGGCCGACGCCGAGGTGGGGGACGACGACTACGGGGAAGATCCCACAGTGCGCGCGCTGGAGGAGGCGTTCGCCCAACGCATCGGCAAGCCGGCTGCGCTCTTCGTCCCGTCGGGCACCATGGCCAACCAGATCGCCGTGCGGCTCCTGGCCACGTCCGGAACCGCCGTGGTGGCCGGGGCGCGCCATCACCTGGTGGCCTACGAGTACGGCGCGGCGGCGCGCAATGCGGGTGTGCAGTTCCACACCGTGGATGACGCCGACGGGATGATCGCGCCCGACGCGGTCACGTGGGCGCGCGCGGCGTCGGCGTACCATCAGCCCGCCGTCTCGCTCGTCTGCCTGGAGAACACCCACATGGCGGCCTCGGGGGCCCCATGGTCGATGGAGCGGTTGGGGGCGGTGATCGCCGCGGCCGGGGACCTCCCCGTCCACCTCGACGGCGCCCGCCTCTTCAACGCCGAAGTGGCCACCGGGATACCGGTCTCGGACTGGGCGGCTCCGGCCACCACCGTGATGTGCTGTCTCTCCAAGGGCCTGTGCGCCCCGGTGGGCTCGCTGCTGGCGGGGTCGACCGAGGTGATGACCCGGGGTCGGCTCGAGCGCAAACGCCTGGGCGGCGGCATGCGCCAGGCCGGTGTCCTGGCCGCACCCGGCCTGGTGGCGCTGAGCCAGATGGTCGATTGCCTGGCCGATGACCACGCGCGGGCGGCCCGGTTGGCCGATGCGGTGGCCGGGCGGTGGCCGGACTGCGGTCTCGACCCCGACTCGGTGCGCACGAACATCGTGACCTTTCCGCACCCCGAGCCGGGCTCGTTGCTGGCCCATCTGGAGGGCAACGGCGTCATGGCCGGCACCATCGCGCCGAACGTGGTCCGACTGGTCACGCACCACGACGTCGACGATGCCGGAATCGAGCGAGCGGTCGGCGCGCTGGCCAGCGCGCCGACCTGAAGGGAAACCATGAAGATCCGAATCGGTGTCAGTGCGGGGGGCCAGGACCTGGCGCCCGCGGCGATGTCGGCGTTGGGGCGCGCCGTCTCCGAGTGCGGATTCGACTCCCTGTGGTTGCCCGAGGTGTTGTCGCGTCCGGGCCCGGACCCCTTGGTCGGACTGGCCTGGGTCTCGGGGTCCTGCCCCGGACTGAAGATCGGCACCACCATGCTCCTGCCCGGCCGGAATCTGGTGCGGTTGGCCAAGGCGGTGGCCACCCTCGACCTGCTCTCGGGCGGTCGCTTCCTGTTGACCTTCGTGCCGGGCCTGTCCATCGGTGGGGAACGCAGTGCGATCGGGATTCCGTCGGCGGAGCGGGGGAGGCTGATGGATGAGGCCCTCCCGGTGTTGCGCCGCCTCTGGTCCGGTGAGGCGGTCAGTCATGAGGGACCGGTCGGCTCGTTCACCGACGTGACCGTCTCGCCCCGCCCGGTGCAAGACCCGTTCGACGTGTGGCTGGGCGGCAATGTGGCCGCCGCGCTGGAGCGTTGCGGCCGGATCGGCGACGGGTATCTCCCGGCCTTTTGCACGCCCGGCGACGCCGCGTCGGCCAAGGTGGTGATCGACCGGGTGGCAGCGGAGCACGGTCGGGCCATCAGCCCCGAACACTTCGGGGTCAGCCTGGCCTACGCCCCTCCGGGCACTGACCTGTCGGCGGCGCCGATCGGCGCGTTGGCGCGCCGGGCTCGGGGCCGACCGCTGGAGGAGATCATCCCGGTGGGGCTCGACGGGTTGCGTGCGCTCATCGAGGCTTTCCTGGACGTGGGGTTCTCCAAGTTCGTCGTCCGGCCCCTGGCGCCGCCCGCCGAATGGCGCGCTGAACTCGAACCTCTGGCGGCCGCGGTGGGCGGGCTGCAGACGTGACGGCGGTGGGGGCGGAGTCGGCGGACCAGCGCGCGACCGCGCTGGCCTTCTTGCGCCGCCACGAGGCCGACACCACACCCCATCTGTTCGGCGATCTGCTCACCCACCTGTGCGGGGTGGAGGAACTGGTCCGGGCCTGGGGCGGCTCCGACCTGCTGGCCCTGACCGCGCTCGGCCACGCCACCTACGGCACCCATGGTTTCGAGCCCCACTTGCTCGAGTTGGCCGACCGCTCGGTCCTGGCCGGCGCCATCGGGCCCCAGGCCGAAGGGCTGGTCTACTTCTACGACTCCTGTGACCGCGACAACTTCTACCCGCAGCTCGAAGCGCCCGACACCACGCTGGCCGACCTGCGATTCCGCGATCGTTTCGAGGGGATCGAGTTCAGCCCGAGCGCCGAGCAGGTGACGCACTTCGTGGACCTGACTTACGCCAACGAGGCCGAGTTGGCCGCCACCTCTCCCGGCGGCCCGGCCGAGTGGACCTGGTTGGCCGATTTCTGCCGTCGTACCCGTCGCTGGGCCAGCCCGGGGTTCTTCGCCGGGGCCGCCGCCCTCTTGGCGATCGACGTCTGAACCGGGCCGGACCGGGCCGAACCAGGCCGACCCGGTTCGGGTACGGCGCCGTCTCCCATACGCTGCTGCGAGTGACCGATCGACCCCTCACCCTCATGGCCGTGCACGCCCATCCCGACGACGAAGCCACCGGCACCGGAGGGATCCTGGCGCGGTACTCCGACGAAGGCATCCGCACCGTGCTGGTCACCTGCACCAACGGCGAGTTGGGCGACGGCCCGGGAGGGATCAAGCCGGAGGACCCGGCGCACGACGAGCGCACGCTCGTCCCCCTGCGCCGCGCCGAACTCGAGGCCAGTTGCCGGATCCTCGGTGTCTCGGACCTGGAATTGCTGGGCTATCACGACTCGGGCATGGAGGGGTGGCCCCAGAACGACGCGCCCGACTCGTTCTGGCAGACTCCGGTCGAGGTGGCCGGCCATCGCCTGGCCGGGCTCATGGAGCAGTACCGGCCCCAGGTCGTGGTCACCTATGACGCCAACGGCTTCTACGGCCATCCCGACCACATTCAGGCCAACCGGATCACCCACGCCGCCATGGCCGAATGCGGCATCCCCGACAAGCTCTACTACACCGCCATCCCCCGATCGATGATCCGCGGCTTTGCCGAGACACTGGCCGAGGCAGGGATCGAGAGCCCGATCTCAGCCGAAGAGAATCCCGAATTCGGCACGCCGGACGAGCTCATCACCACCGCCATCGACTGTTCCTCGGTCGTGTCCCGCAAGTTCGCCTCGCTGGCGGCCCACGCCAGCCAGAGCGACAACATCTTCTTCTTGGAGATGGGGGAGGATCTCTTCGGCACGGTCATGGGCACCGAGGTCTTCGTCCGGGTCTTCGATACGACGAACGCCCCCACACCCGAAGAGGACCTTTTCGCCGGCCTGCGCTGACTCGCCGCCTGCGCGCTGACGATGCGCGCTGACGATGCGCGCTGACGAACTGAGCCGGGCCCGCGCCCCTGCTGGGAGGAGAAGGCGCAGACCCGGCCAGCTATGCGTCCGTCGACTCTCTGGCCGGAGGGGTCGTTCCGGCGGTGGTCGAGGGCGGCGATGCGGCGAAGCACAGTGCTCCGGCGATCATGAGCACCACGATGGTGCAGATCTCAATGATGAGGGCCTCATGGGCAAATGGGGCGGAACTCGAATCCTGGAAGCCGAAGAGCCCGTGCTCGACCGAGATGAAGAAGCCGACCAACGTGGCTGCGGCGAAGCCCAGGCCCACGATGGCGGTCCACACCCGGCGCAGGGCGATCACCAGGAGGCCGAGTACCAGGCCGGCGATCGATTGGAACAGGAAGAGGGGACCGATGGTCGGAATATGCCGGTACTCCTCCCGCCACAGGTGGAAATGGATATAGCCGGACCACACCAGGAGGAGGCCGCCGGCCACGAACGCCACCGTGGCCACGACCTTGAGGGGCGTGGGGGCCCGGCGAGGCCCGTAATTCGAGGAAATTGAGGATGGCGAGGTTCACGCCCACCGTCCGGAGCGGGAAGTCCGGGCGGAAGTCGCCGTCGGTCGTGCCTGCCGTGCCTGCGCTTCGTGCCGCTCCTGGCGTTCCATCCGTTCCATGTTGTCTGAATTACGGGGATGAGCCCCCAGGGGATTGGGGTCGTCCCCGAAGGAATCCTTCGGGTGCCGCCCGCCGTAGTACTTGTGATGGGAGAATTGAGCGTGTCCGGGATCGGATTGTCAGACGAGGCCCTGCTGGCCGGAATGGCGGTGGGTGATCAGGATGCTGCCGTGACGTTCGTGCGCCGCTACCAGCGCCGGGTCTTCGGGCTGGCCCACGCCATGACGGGAGATGTCGGTGTGGCCGAAGAAGTGGCCCAAGAAGCCCTGATCAGGGTGTGGCGTCACGCACCGGTCTTCGATCCTCGCCGGGGCTCGGTGACGTCGTGGGTCCTGACCATCACCCGGAACCTGACCATTGACGCCCTGCGACTGCGCCGGGCCGTCCCGACTGACCCCGACGACTTCGCCGCCACGGCACAGGTGAGCCTGGAGCACAACCCCGAGGACGCCGTCCTGCGGGGTGACGTGCGCCAGCTGGTGCAGCATGCCCTGACCGTCCTGCCTGACGAGCAGCGGCGGGCCGTCGTCCTGGCCTCGGTCTACGGCCGGACGGCCCTGGAGATCAGCGAGCTCGAGGACATTCCCCTCGGGACGGCGAAGACACGCATACGTACCGGCCTGCGGCGCCTGCGGACCGCGGTCGAAGTGGCCCAGGAAGGAGGGGAAGGACGATGACCCCTGAACACGCCGGCTCGTCGTGCGCAGAGATCTCGCCCGCCTTGCCCGAATTGGCGCTGGGCGTCCTGACCGGGCGCGACCGCGTCGTCGCCCTGGCCCACACCGAATCGTGCTCGCCCTGCGCCGACGAGCTCGAACAGTTGGCCCGGGCCGCCGACGCCGTGGTGCGGGTGGCCCCCGAGCTCGAGCCCCCGGTGGGGTTCGAGGTTCGTCTGTTCAGCCGCATGGGGGTCTCGGACGACATTCCGACGCCCATCCGCCGCCGCGTCCGTTCCTGGTTCCTGGCCTCGGCGGCCGCCGTGGTGGTGCTCTTCACCGGGCTGGCCGCCGGTTGGGCGCTGTCATCGTCGCCGACCGGGCACGCCCCTGCCGCGGTGGGCACGCCCACGCCCGGGGCGATCGTGACCACGGCCGTCTTGCGGGAGGATGGGCGCGCCGTCGGACGGGTCTCGACCTCGGGCGGGGCCAATCCCTGGATGAACATGACCTTGGCTGATGCGTCGATCCAGGGCGAGGTGACCTGCCAGGTGGTGACCGACGATGGCGTGACCCACACGGTGGGTACGTTCACCGTCAAGCAGGGCTACGGCGCCTGGGGAGCGCCGCTTCCGGTGTCTCCCGGTGACGTGCATCGGGCCCAGGTGGTGTCGCCCAAGGGGACGGTGATCGCCACCGCCACCTTGGGCTCCCACTCCTCGATTTAGTAGCGGTAGGTGTCGGGCTTGAAAGGGCCCTCGACCGGCACGCCGATGTAGTCGGCCTGCTCCTGGCTGAGGACGGTGAGCTTCACCCCGAGAGCACTCAGGTGCAGTCGGGCCACTTTCTCGTCCAGGTGCTTGGGGAGGACGTAGACCTCGTTGACGTACTGCCCGGTCTGGTTGAACAACTCGAGCTGCGCCATGGTCTGGTTGGTGAACGAGTTCGACATCACGAAGCTCGGATGCCCGGTGGCGTTGCCCAGGTTGAGCAGGCGGCCCTCGGAGAGCACGATCACCGCGTGCCCGTCGGGGAAGACCCACTTGTCCACCTGGGGCTTGATGTTGACCCGCTCGATACCGGGGATCTTGGCCACTCCGGCCATGTCGATCTCGTTGTCGAAGTGACCGATGTTGCCCACGATGGCCTGATGCTTCATGCCGGCCATGTGCTGGGCCGTGATGATGTCCTTGTTCCCCGTCGTGGTGATGACGATGTCGGCGATGGGCAGGATGTCCTCCAGGGTGGTCACCTGGTAGCCCTCCATGGCGGCTTGGAGGGCGCAAATGGGATCGACCTCGGTGACCACCACCCGGGCTCCTTGCCCGCTGAGCGACTGGGCACAACCCTTGCCGACATCGCCGAAGCCGCAGACCACGGCCACCTTGCCGCCGATGAGCACGTCGGTGGCCCGGTTGATGCCGTCGATGAGTGAGTGCCGGCAGCCGTACTTGTTGTCGAACTTCGACTTGGTCACCGAGTCGTTCACATTGATGGCGGGGAAGAGCAACTCGCCCTTCTTCGCCATGTCGACCAGGCGGTGGACTCCGGTGGTCGTCTCTTCGGTGACGCCTCTGATCTCATTGGCGATGGAGGTCCAGCGCTGCGGGTCTTCGGCCAGGCTGCGCCCGAGGAGGGCCAGGACGAATTGGAATTCCTCGGACTCCGCCGTGGACGGATCGGGCACCGACCCCGCCTTCTCGAACTCGACGCCCTTGTGAACCAGGAGGGTGGCGTCGCCGCCATCGTCGAGAATCATGTTCGGCCCGCCCTCACCGGGCCAGAGCAGCGCCTGCTCGGTGCACCACCAGTACTCCTCGAGCGATTCGCCCTTCCAGGCGAACACCGGAACGCCTTGCGGGTTCTCGACCGACCCATGGGGGCCGACGGCGACGGCGGCGGCCGCATGATCCTGGGTCGAGAAGATGTTGCAACTGGCCCAGCGCACCCGGGCGCCGATGGCCGTCAGTGTCTCGATGAGCACGGCCGTCTGGACGGTCATGTGCAGCGACCCGGTGATGCGGGCGCCGGCCAAGGGCTGGCTGTCGCCGTATTCGGATCGCATGGCCATCAGGCCGGGCATCTCGTGTTCGGCCAGGACGATCTCCTTGCGACCGAACTCGGCGGCGGATAGATCGGCCACCTTGAACGGCAGCACGGTGGGGTCGGTAGGCATGGCAACTCCTTTTCGGTTGGATTTCACGTGCGCGGGCGCGCAGGCCTTTGGTGGGCCATACGGCGGTAGCGCAACGCACGTGCTCCGACCTCTGTCGGAGGCCGTGTACCCACCGCAAGAATAGGCCGTTGACCGGACCGACGTGAACCGCAGGGTGGTGAGGGGCGGACACCCGACATGACCTGCGCCATTTCCCGCCTCGGGGGTGAGCGCAACCGCACGCCTTCGACTGCTTCGGCCGTTGATCCGGGGGCCGGCACAGTACACTCGGCCCGACCCCCTTGGGAGAGTCGCCTCGCTTGGGCAGGACGGCCGTTTTGGCTCACGTCGCCCCGTGCCGGTTCGACGCCTCGACCGAGCCTCCCTGAGGACAGGACGCATGGGATCCTCACCGCAGACAAAGGAGTTCCACATGCCCGAAAAGTCACCACAGAAGCCAGCGGGGAAGAAGCCCGGCAAGTCACTCAAGGAGAAGCGGGAAGCGAAGCGCGACAAGAAGTCGACCAAGACCGCACTGGGTCACTGAGGGCGCCGAACTCGTCGCGGCCCGTCGGGGCTGTCGCCGGTCGTTCGACCGCGTCATCGAGATGACGACTCGCACGTCTCGGTACTTTTAGTTTCAGGCCTGCCTCCGGGCTTTCGTGCTTTCGGGCGTCCGCTCTATTGACGGCATCCCACTACTCCCAACAGGGCTGATGACTACGGTATTCGTCGATGGCCGAATCCTCTCAAGGTCCAGCAAAGGGGACGGGGACTGCGCCAGCAGGGAGCGGGCCGCGGCAGACCAGGGACGACCGCGTCGCGTGGGGCATCGCATCCAAAAGCGAGCACCGATGGCCTGCGTCGCTCGCCGTGATCGTGGCGATCGTGCTCCAAATCGTCCTGCCCGAGACGGTCCTTCGTGGCCTCGGCCCCCGTTGGTTCATTCCGGCATTCGAGGGCGTTCTCCTCGTCGCCTTGATCGTGACTAATCCAGGCGAGATCAACCGAGAGTCGCGCCTGCTTCGTGCCATGTCGCTGACGTTGATTGGGATCATCACCGTGGCGAACATCGTCGCCTTGGGCGAATTGGTGAGTGCGCTCTTGAACCACACTCCCGCGGGTGGCCGCTCACTCGTCTTCGCTTCGGTGCCGATCTGGCTCACCAACGTGATCGTGTTCGGGCTCTGGTACTGGGAGCTGGACCGAGGCGGCGTCGCTGCTCGCCTCCGGGAAAATCACCGCCGCCCCGACTTCCTGTTTCCACAGATGTCCACTCCCGGGTCCGGCCCAAACTGGACGCCAGACTTTCTCGACTATCTCTACACTTCATTTACCAATGCGACCGCATTCAGTCCCACAGACACGATGCCACTCACGGCCTGGTCAAAACTCTTGATGATGATGCAATCGACGGCCTCTCTCCTTACGGTGGCCCTGGTGGTTTCGAGAGCAGTCAATATTCTCAACTAGTGGTGTATCGCCTTTAATGGTGATCTGTCGTGGTGCGGGTGGGGTGGCGGCTGCGGTTGGGCCTCTGGAGTGAGGGGTGGACAGCGGGCTGAGCTGGAGCGGCTTGCTCGTTCGCACACGGCGTCGGCTCGGGAGGTGCGCCAGGCCAAGGCGTTGCCGTGGGCCGCCGCGGAGGTCACGCCCCGCCGAGGCTCACCGTGCGGTGAAATGGACCAATGAAGTCGTGGTCAGATGGCTGGACGAAGGTGTGGTCGTGCAACGGCACGCCGACGAGCTGCCGCGAGCCAGACGCCCACCTACAGCCCAGGATCCTTCAGCACGCGCCTGTTGATCCCGTTGGTGGCCCGGTACACCTTCCGGCGCACGACCCGCCTTGCCGTACGACATTGGACCTACCCGGGCGACCTGGACGTTGCCCAGGTCGCGGGCGGCTCGGTGCAGCTGGCTTCGGAGGGACTTACGTCGGGACATCACTCATTGTCCTTGATCGTGTGCCGCCCTGTCTCCATGGCCCACTTATCGATGGCGTGGCTGGACCACATGCAGGAAATGGCTGGCGTCGTGAAGACAAGTATCTGCCCCTACGGCGCCTCGGAGATGCTGAGCGGTGGCCAGACCTGTCAGTTATTGACGGTGATGTTGACGCCCGAACTAAGTGTGATCCCGGCCGAGTTGGAGGCCTCAGCCGACAAGACGTACGAGCCGTTGGGAACATTTGCGGTGTTCCAGTTGCACAAGTACCCGAACCAGGTCGGCCCGGCCGTACAGAGTATCGGGCCCCAAAAGCCGTAGACGCCGCCGAACAGCTGGAACTGGACAGTGGTGGCGTTTGTGGCGGAGGCATCAAGCAAGGTCGACCCGGACAGCGTCGCCCCATTCGTGGGGATGAGAACGCTCGGCGGCGGGGGTGCATTATTGACGGTGATGTTGACGCCCGAACTAAGTGTGGTCCCAGCCGAGTTGGTGGCTTCAGACGACAAGACGTATGAGCCGTTGGGAACATTTGCGGTGTTCCAGTTGCACAAGTACCCGAAATAGGTCGGCCCGGCCGTACAGAGTATGGGCCCCCAAAAGCCGTAGACGCCGCCGAACAGCTGGAACTGGACGCTGGTGGCGTTCGAGGCGAAGGCATCAAGCAAGGTCGACCCGGACAGCGTCGCCCCATTGGAGGGGATGACCACACTGGTGGCCGGAACGTCGGTCAGCGGTGGCACCATGGCATCCATGCCCTGACGGAGCGCGTCGACCGAGACCGGCACGTCGGCAACTCGGTAGGAGAAAGTACCCGGATAGGTGATGGTCATCTGGGGGACGCCCTGGGAGTTCAGTTCAGTCATGTAATCGAGGCCACCCCATGAGATGACCCAGTCTCCACCGGTCAGCTTGGTCGCGCTCCCACAACAGGGAGACGGTGTCGTTCGGGGGTCGGTGACCTGTTCCACCTCGGTGGCTGTATTGGTGGAAGTGTCGATCGTGAAACGCAGTGCGCGGGGTTGGCGGTTGGCTCTTGTTCCGTTGTCATGGACGGTCAGCGATCCATCGGGTTGAAGACGAGGGAAGTGCTGGCCCGAAAAGAGTTGGGCATTCTGGTCGCCTACGACATTCAGGCTTTGGGGCGTTGTCGACCCTCCTAGCTTCCAGGTGATCGCTCCCGTGGCCATATCGATCCGGTAGACGGCATCGAAGTGGCGGGCACTGAAGATGATGCCCCCATTGCCGTCGTAGAGGATCGAGTTCATGTGAACGACATCGGGGAACAGATCGTGCCAGTTGACGTTCGCCGTGGCTACGTTGATGTGGTCGGCGACACTCCATTGCCAGACGATCTGATTGGCGGGATTCAGTTCAACGATGACGTCGTCGCTGATCGTCGACTGGGAGGAGAGTCCCCATGAAGATAGGTCGACGCACTGGGTTGGATCAGCCGGGCAGTTGCGAGTCACGTCCATGATCCCTAGGTAGTTGCCGTTGGGAAGCTGTTGAAGATCGTGAAAGTCGAGGGGGTTGCTCCCGCCACCCAGCGTCAATTTTAGGGTCCCGTCAAGGCCACGCAAAGAGTACGTGCCCAAGAAACCGTCCGAGTACGCGATGGTCGAAGGGTTGATAAATTTGGCGTCAAACGGAGAGAAAGCGTCACCGTCCCTGTACCACCACACGGGCACGCCATCGGTGTCGAACACCACCGAGTAGGGGGCAAGAGTGAGAAAGTAGCCATTCGCCTGCTGGGGTTGACCGGTCACCGCAGCGGAATAAGTGGGAAAGTCGCTGGGGAGGCACCGAATGAAGTACGAGGTGGCACCGTTGGTGATCTGAAGGCCTTGACCGGCGACGAGCGGGAGATTCACGTCAACAGGGTTTGGGAGTGAAGTCCCCCCGACCGTCACCTGACCAGAACCGGTGGTCGTGACATTGGTGGTTGGTGAACCAGTACAACGGACCGCATAGTTCAGGATCGCAGGATTGAACGACGGGTCGAGTGGCGGGTTTGTGGTTATTGAAAAGGCAGGTGGGGCCGCCGTTGCCGGTGCGGGTCCACTGATCCCATTCGGGAGAACGAACAAGCTCCCCAACATTGACATCACGGCGAGAACTAGAGCTCCACGAACAGTCGCCTTCACAGTTCCCCCCAGCCTTTCTTTATCCGACTTTTCTGGTCTAACACTCACCACACAGATAGCAACAGGTACTAACAGTTCCCTAACAAATGGGACGTTTACTGTGAGACGCCTGTGAAAATGGGGACGTTTACTGTGAGACGCCTGGGTGGATGGATTTGGTGACTTCGACCGGCGGTGGAAGTTTCTAGATGGCTGGACAAAAGTGTGATCCTGCGAGCGGCACGCTGACGAGCTCGTGGGGACCAGGCGGATTCCGCTCTAGCGGGGACCGTCGCCCTTGGTCACGATCACGGAACACGGTGCATTGCGCACCACATGATCCGAGACGGAACCAAGGAACGCGCGTTTCAGTCCACCCCGGCCGCGAGAACCAACCACAATGGCCCGGGCCGACAGTTCCGTCGCGAGTTGGCAAATGGCCGCACCAGGGTCGCCTTGGAGCACACGAGTCTGGGCACCAGCGAGGCCCAGTTCCTTCTGGGCTTGACGAATCACAGAATCCGCACTCCGGTTGACTTGTTCGACCGCTTTGTCGTACTCGTCCGGTTGCATGTCAGGCCCGGCGTGCCCGGAACCGGCAAGCGAGGCCGGATCCGGGACATTCGCCACGGTCAAGAGCACGAGCTCATCGCTATGTCCGAGCAAGTCGAGGCCCAACGACAAAGCATCCATGGATTGATCAGATCCATCGGTACACAGCAAAATCGGAGATGGCATCAACCCACCGTAGCGATCCGGTTCGATGCCATGTAGGCGATCCCATCTAATCCAGGGGTCAGCATCTTTTCGTGGTTGTCGTCGTCGTACACGTCCGCCTGCAGCCGGTGTAGTCGGCCAAGGTGTCAACCATCCTCGTTTGGCCTGGTGGCACTGAGCCTCACCAGTCGCCCAGCACCACACTTCGTTGGGGGGACAACCGCCCTCGATCTAGGCCCAGTCAGTCAGTCGGATACCCTTCTCTAACTGGAATTTGTCGAACGCCACCGCTGACTCCCAAAGATTGGCTTCTGATTGGATGTAGCTGGGACGGGAAGTGAAAGTCATACTGAGCCCCCGTAGCTCAGGGGATAGAGCATTGGTTTCCTAAACCATGTGCGCAGGTTCGAATCCTGCCGGGGGCGCGATCTGCCGGGGGCACCATTGCGGTGTCGCGGAACATCGGAGACTCTGGCTCACACCATCGGAGACCCTGCGGGTCGCTCCTGAGAGGATCGAAACCTGTCCTGCAATGACCAGGTCTAGGTCACGGGAGTCAGCGCCGCCGTCGTCGTGGTCGTCGGCGGAACGGTCGTCGGCGGACTCGTCGTAGTCGTCGGTGGAGCCGTAGGCGGAACCGTGGTGGTGGCTCGTGTCGCCGGCGTGCGTGCCACCGTCGTCGATGTCGTGGAGGTCGACGGGGACTTGGAGGAGTTCGAATGCGTGACCACGAGGGCAATCACGATGGCCGCCACGGCGATGATGATCGCCACCACGATGATGGTACGGCTGTTGACCGGGGCCGGCTTCTTCCCGTCAGGCGACTCGGAGGACGCACCCGGTTGTCCGGGGGGAGGCGGCGGGGACCCATTGTCATATGTCACAGTGAGAACGTAGCCCGAGGAGCCCGGTCCGGCCCGTTCTTCTCGGAGCCCGGTTGCAGGAGCGATCCCACCGGGCCGACCCGATGTCAGGGCCGCCGGCGCCTAGTCCCATCGTCGTGTCTCGGAGGGATCTCCTTGGCTCACCATGTCAAGCGCCGGTCGCTCCATGTCCTATGCCCGATTCAGCCGATTGGTAGTCGCCTTCGTGGTCAATACCGGTAGCAAGAATGAAAGGTGAAATGGACGGCGCCCCGCCCGAGGGGGTGGGGTCAGAGCGCTGGCGACTGCAGGTCCGGCCTCACCTCCATGAGGCGTTCGGGCCGGGCAATGGGCGTGAATCCGAACTTTCGGTAGAGCTCATGGGCGTCCTTTGTCCCGAGGAGGAGGCGGAGACCGGTGACGCTCGGATGCTCGGTGGCCACCTTGACCAGGAAGACACCCAACCCGTGGCCCTGATGGGCCGGATCGACGAACACGTCGCAGAGCCAGGCAAAGGTCGCACCATCAGTTACCCACCGACAGAAGCCGACTTGGGCGCCGTCCCGGCTGAACAACCCGAGATCGATCGACGCGTCGATTGCCCTCGCCGTGACGTCTCGCGGGCGGTGTCTGGCCCAGTAACTCTGGGTGGACAACCATTGGTGGACATATTCGACGTCGACCAATGCCCTCTCGTCACTGACCCAGTACCCGTCCGGCCCCCGCCACTCGGTCACGGTTGGACGTCGCCGTAGAGGGCGACCCGGACCGCAACCTCGGGGTACACCTTCAACATGAGCATGCTCGGCGGCTTCATGCCGAACTCCCGAATGTCGAAGACGTAGTCGCCCCTCATTTCGATGCGGGACCGGTCGCCGACATCGATGGTCATGTCATGTTCAAAGTTCCTGGTGTGCCCGTGGAAGGACAGGTCTCCGCCGACCAGGTACGAATCCTCCACCTCCGTGGCGCAGAAGCTGGTGATCCGGCCCGTGATAGTGGGAAACTTCTTGGCGTCCATTCGCCGCTTCAACTCACGATCGTAGAGTTGGTTACCTGACGTGAGCCGGTTCACCGACAGCGCCAATTCCCCGGTGACCGGAATCGAGAGGTCGAGGCCGCCATCGGGGAGCAGTGTGACTTCCACCCATCCTTCGAGGCCGCGTGTCTCGGTCCGTATGGGGTGCAAATTGGAGCGCGCGTCTACCCAGACGCACGAACGAGTGGCATCGAAGTGGAACCGGTGGGGTGGCAATTGCGGTCTTTCTGGCTCGTCACGATGGAGAGATCGGATGAATCCCACCCTATGCGCCGGGCGAGAAGCTGACATAAGGTCGGGGGGTGGCACGACTCGACATCCCGCCGGGTGACGGCGGCGACGCGGTACAGCTGTGGTCGCTCCGGCCCGAGATGGGCGCGGCAGTCAATCGGCTGGTGGACGCCGCCTACAACAAGAGCATCCTCCCGGTGCGTGTCCGTGAAGCGGCGCGCATGCGCATCGCCCAACTCAATGATTGCACCGTCTGCCTGGCCTTTCGAGCTGACTCCGTCAAGGCGCAGGGGCTGACCGAAGATTTCTACTGTCACGTCGGCGCCCACGACGAGGGGGCCAGCTTCAGCGAACAGGAGCACCTGGCCATGCAGTACGCCGAGCGATTCGCCATGGACCACCTCAGCATTGATGACGAATTCATGGAGCGGATGAGAGGGGAATTCACCGACCCCGAGATCCTCGATCTCACCATCTGCCTGGCGGCGTTTCTGGGACTCGGCCGCACCCTGCGCGTGCTGGGAATCTCCGACACGTCGCTGACCGACGTCTAGGGGGAGCTACGACGCCGGTGGTTCGGGTGCGCCGAAGGCGGCGTCGCGTTCGCGGACCGCGCCGCGCAGGCCGATCTCGCCGATCCGGTCCGAAAAGGCCATTGCCTCGGGGGCACGGTGACCAATGGCGTCGTTGAGGGCGGCAAACTTCTGGAGCTGCGATCGTCCCATCAACTCGACACCCATGTTGACCACGCGTTTGTTGGCGATGAGGAGGTCCCGACCGATCAGGGCCATGCGGGAGGCCAGTTCGAGGACCACTTCATCGAGTTGATCGGATGGCGCCGTGCCCACGACCAATCCCATCGCTTCGGCCTCGGTTCCGGTCACGGTGTCGCCCGTGAGCAGCAGCCGCTTGGTCCACTGAGGTCCGAGGTGGTACAGCCACATGTTGGTGGGTGGGACGCCCATGGAGCGCACCGGTGGAAACCCGATCCGAGCGTCTTCAGCGGCAATCACCAGATCGCAGTGGAGCGCCAGATCGGTACCACCGGCCAGACAATTCCCGTGTACCTGGGCGATGACGGGAATCGCACAGTCCCACACCTTGGCCCACCCCGATGCCAGGTCCAGCATGGCGGTGACGTCACCTTCGATGGCCGCGTGAGGGACGAAATCGCCCGGCTCGACGTCTTCAGCCACGAAGCCATAGCCAGACGAGAATGAACGACCCGTGCTGCGGATGACCACCACGCGGACGTGCTCGTCACTCTCGGCCGAGGCGACGGCTTGGAGGATCTCGCGAACCGCTCGCGGCGTGAGCGGGTTGTGCTGCTCGGGCCGGTTCAGAGTCAGGCGACGGACGAATCCAATCTGCTCCAGGGTGAGCGTGGCCGCGTCGGCCGTCATGACGTACTCCTCTGCTGGTCTTCTGACACCAGTTGGGACTTGAGCACTTTGCCGGCCTCATTGCGCGGGAGGGAATCGACCAGGGTAATCCGGCGGGGCACCTTGTAGTCGGCCAACCGATCGAGCAGAAAGCTTCGGATGGCCGCGACCGATGGGGCCCGATCGGGTCGCGTCACCAGCCAGGCGGCGACATCTTCCCCGAGCACCGGGTGCGGGATCCCGGCAACTGCCGCATCGGTGACATCGGGATGTTCGAACAGGACCGCTTCGACCTCTCCCGGCACAATATTGTGCCCGCCGCGAATGATGATTTCCTTCTGGCGCCCGACGACCCACAGAAAGCCGTCGGAGTCGAGGTAACCGAGATCGCCACTGTGCAGCCAGCCACCGGCCCAGGTCTGTGATGACGCTTCAGAGTCATGGAAATACGATCGCTGGTGACGCGAATCCTGCACCGTGATCTGGCCTACTTGTCCCACCGGCAACTCCGAGCCGTCTGGGTCGATGATGCGCAGGGCGACGCCGGGTAGAGGGCGTCCCACGGAGCCGGCGTGCGTGCCCGCGTCACCGATCGGTGTAGCTGAGACGGCACCGAACTCCGTCATGCCGTAGCCGTTCATGACGCCGGCGTTGGGAAGGCGGGCACCGAACCGGCGGAGAGTCTCGGTGGCGATGGGCGCGCTGCCGATGTTGACCACGGCCAGGCTGGAGAGATCGACGGTGTCGAAGTGAGGGTCGGCCACGATCAGCTGCACCATCGCCGGCACCAGGAAGGCGGCGACCGGTCGGGCCGACTCCACCTCCCGCAGCCACCGTGCAGAGTCGAAACGGGGTAGAAACCATCCACTCAGGCCACCGCGCATCGGTCCGCAGATGAGCAGCGCACCGCTGGTGGTCGAGAACGGGGAGGAGGTGATGAAGCCGAGCCCGAGCCAGTTCGAGGGTATCCGGTCGCTCGATGAAAGCCCGCTGTGGCGCACCACGACGCCCTTGGGGGCGCCCGTCGTGCCCGAGGTGTACATGATGTCGGCCACATCGTCGTCGCGGATCCGATGCTCGAGGTCGGACGGATCGGAGTCGAGGAGATCGCTCCACGCCTGCCCGGTGGCGCCGGCGCTCCCGACCGTGGCCGTGAGCTCGATGCCCGTTTCCAGACCTGGGTGCGCCGCCAGCACCGAATCGCTGGCCAGGAGACCCTTGACTCCGGCGTGGCCCAGGATGGCGGTGAGCTCGGGCCCGCTGAGACGGGTGTTCAACGGCACCGCCACACCCCCCGCCTTGTGGATCGCCACGTACGAGATGAGCCATTCGAAGGGACGCTCCTCGGTAATGGCCAGGGCCACTCTGTCGCTGGAGCGCACACCTCGACCGCGCAGCCCCCGAGCGAGCCGATTCGACTGGTGGTGCCACTGGCTCAGGCTCAGATCGGTCCCGTCGCCCAGATTTTTCCAGGCCACGTCGTCGGGGAACACGTCGGCCAGGTGAGCCAGGAGTTCCGGTTGGAGCAACGTCATGGGTGGGGATCGTGGAGCTCCGACTAGTACGGAGCGCCGCCCTCGAGAATGGTCCGAGGATTGGTCACCATCATCGTTTCAATGTCGGCGTCGCTGATGCCGCTGGCCCGCATGGCCGGAAGCACGTCCTCGGGGATGTGGGTCCACCGCCAATCCTTCGCCGCCTCTGACATCGAGCGGGGAAACCAGTCCACGAAACACATGGCGTCGTGTGAGAGCACGATGCGCTCGGCGTACCCCCGATCGCACAGACGCGCCACCGCGCTGATCCTCTCGTCAATCGTGAATCCCATCAATCCGAAATGATCGAAGCCCAGGAATGACCCGTTCTCAATGAGCTCGAGGTGATATGCGGTATTGAGGGTGCCGCCGCTATGACCTATCACCACTCGGGAGAGGTCGACCCCTTCCTCCTTCAAGATGCGCTGCTGATGGAGTCCCCATGGTTCGGGTGGTGTCGGGGTATGCGTCGTGATCGGGACACCCGTGGCCCGGTGAGCTTGGGCCACCGCCCGAAGGACGCGCTCGACGCCAGGGGTGATACCCGGGCGATCGGTGGCGCATTTCAAGATGCCGGCGCGCACGCCCGTGTCGGCAACGCCCTCACGAATCTCTCGAATGAATATCTCGACCATCGGCTCGGGCCCACCCATGACGGTGCCTGGGCCGCGAAAGTGAAAGAACATCGGCACGTCGTTGTAGGTGTAGACGCCGGTTGCCACGACGATGTTGATTTCGGGCACCACATCGGAGATCGCCTTGACCCGCGGTATGTAGCGGCCCAATCCGATGACAGTCAAGTCGACCAGCGTGTCGATGCCTTTGCTCTTGAGCTCTCTCAATTTGGCGACGGCACGGGCTCGTTGGGCCGCCTCGTCCCACTCCTCGGCCGTCTTCTCGATGTCGGGGCTGAGCACGAAGATGTGCTCGTGCATCAAGGTGGCCCCCAAAGCCGCCCCGTCAATCGGCCCTTGGACGGTGTTGACCTGGGACATCGCACTCCTTCTCGGCCTCGCGGGAAGAACCGTGGCGGCGCGGGCGAGCGTAGTGGGGCCGGCCTGGCTTCGCCCAGTTGTTCCTTGGCCCGATTGTCCCAGGAGGGTCACAGTGGATCCTGCGGTGGAGCCGAAACAGAGATGTTCGGATGGAGGCGTTCCCCACAGCGAAGGTCACTCAGTATGCCGCGTCCCAGCGAACCACCCTCTCCCGAGTCTCGAGCTCGGACGAACGTCCGACTTCGCCGGTTGACTCGTTGCGCCGTGATCGCGGCGACGGGGGCCAGCGCTCTCGTCGGGGTGGTCGTCGCCAAAGAGGTTCCGGGTGGCTCCAGCAACACGTCGTCCACCAAGGGCACTCCCGCGACGGTGACACCGACGACGTCCGCGACCTCAGCCACCTCGACGACATCGAGGTCATCGTCAACCGCTTCGGCCAAGGGCAGTACCACCACGAACGCGCCGACCACGACCACCACCGTCCCGACTGTCACGTCCGGCGGCACATCACGATGACCGACGCCGTGGCAGGTGCCGCGACCGAGAAGCTCCTGGTCCGGACCTGGCCCGCCATCGGCACGCACGCCACCGTGGTCGTGCAGTGCGCGGATCACGCCGACGCCGCCGAAATGATCCTTCGGGCTGAGATCGACGTCTTCGACCGCGCCTGCAGTCGATTCCGAGGTGACTCGGAGTTACAGGTCGTCCACGCCCAGGCCGGCCGGCCCGTGCCGGTCAGCGAGGCGCTGTTCGAGGCTCTCGCCGTGGCCTGCGCGGTGGCCCACCGAACGGCCGGTGCGGTCGACCCGACCATCGGCAACGCCATCGAACGATTGGGGTACGACCGGGACCTCGGCGAGGTCGTGAGCCAGCCGGGGTCTGCCCTGCTCGACCTGGATCCGGCGATCGGCTACATCCACGTCCAACTCGACCGGGACCGGCGCACCGTGCGCATTCCGCGGGGCGTCAAGCTTGATCTCGGCTCATCGGCCAAGGCGCTGATCGCTGATCGGGCCGCCGCTCGCATCGCCGGTGCGGTCGGGGCCGGCGCCCTCGTCAGTATCGGTGGCGATGTGGCCGTTGCCGGTGAGCCGCCGCCTGAAGGTTGGGCGGTGGGGATTGCCGTGTCATCGTCCCGGCCGGCTGGCGAGGTTGATCAGGTGGTGGCCATCCGTCGCGGCGGCTTGGCCAGCTCCAGCCCGTCCGTGCGGAGGTGGACGGTGGGGGACCGCGAGGTCCATCACATCGTCGACCCGATGACGGGCGATTGCGTCTCGCCCTATTGGACCTTGGTATCGGCGACGGGTGCCAATTGCGTCGAGGCCAACGCCGTCACGACGGCGGCGCTGGTGTGGGGTCACCAGGCTCTTCGGCGTTTGCCGTCATTCGATCAAGCTGTCCGCCTGGTTCGCCACGACGGCCGGATCCTTTCGCTCAACGGTTGGCCCGAGGAGCGCGCGGCATGAACTCGACTGCCCTTTGGTACACGACGCGGGCCACTGGCATCGTGGCGCTCCTCCTGCTGACGGCAACCATGGTTCTCGGTATCGCCACAACGAACCGGGCCAGAGCGCGGCGGTGGCCCGGCTTCGCCCAACAGGAGATCCATCGACGCATCTCGTTGCTGGCCGTGGTGTTCCTTGCCATCCATGTCCTGACCAGCGTGCTCGATACGTTTGTCTCAATTTCGTGGGTCTCGGCCGTGGTGCCCTTCACCTCCTCCTACAGCCGCCTGTGGGTCGGCGTGGGTACCGTCAGCCTCGACCTCATGCTGGCGGTCCTGGTTTCGAGTCTCCTGCGGTCCCGCATGAAGCCGTGCACGTGGCGAGGTCTGCACTGGCTGGCCTACCTCTCCTGGCCGGTGGCCCTGGCCCACACGTTCGGCATGGGGACCGAC
This sequence comes from uncultured Acidimicrobiaceae bacterium, assembly GCA_963821755.1. Classification (GTDB taxonomy): domain Bacteria; phylum Actinomycetota; class Acidimicrobiia; order Acidimicrobiales; family RAAP-2; genus Bog-473. The sequence continues at coordinate 669,857 of CAWGEX010000002.1, read as the reverse complement.
GCGGCGGAGCCGTGGGTCATCGCGCTCGGGATTCTCTGTGTCCTCTCGGTCGGGTCGGCACTGGTCTGGCGATTCCAGGTGGTGGCGCGGCAGAAGCGGATAGGAGCCGCGGCAGCCGCCGCGGGCGACGCGGTCGAACCGCAGAAGCATCTCGCTCTCACCGGAGGCGGGCGCGGGAGTCGGTCATGACGCGTCACGCCGGCGGTACCCTCCCCGACACCGATCGGTACGGCTTGCTCGGCCACCCGGCCGATCTGGCCGGACATCTGCGGGAACTCGGGCCGCTGCCCATCCCCCGAGTGGTCGATCACGCATGGCGCCGGGCACTGGTCGAGGCACTCGAGGCATCCGGACTGTCCGGACGCGGCGGGGCGGCCTTTCCCGCCGCGAGAAAACTGGCCGCGGCCCAGCGGGATGATCGAGTGGGCGTCATCGTGGTCAACGGCATGGAGGGTGAGCCGGCCAGCGACAAGGACAAGGTGCTGCTCACCAGGGCACCGCACCTCGTGCTCGATGGCGCCCAACTGCTGGCCGCCTCGGGTGGGGCGGACCGGATCGTGGTGTGCATCCCGGTCGGTCGCGACGCCGTCGCAGGCGCCGTGGTCTCCGCCATTGCCGAGCGGTTGGCGGGAGGGCATGTCCACACGCTCGAGGAAGTCGTCCGACCGCCTGATCATTTCGTGGCCGGTGAGGAGTCCGCCCTGGCGCAGTGGATCGATGACGGGCGCTCGCTCCCGTCGTTCCGGCCCGACAAGTCGGTTCGTCTCCGTATCGGGCGGCGCTCGGCCCTGGTCCACAACGCCGAGACCCTGGCCCACGTGGCGCTGATCGCCCGGCTCGGGCCAGGTGCGTTCCGGGCCCACGGGATCCCCGAAGACCCCGGTACCTCATTGGTGACGGTGACCGGTGCGGTGGCCCGTCCCGGCGTGGTCGAAATCGAGCGCGGCACCCCGCTGGTCGACATTGTGGCCCGGGCGACACCGACTACTGCTGTCGCCGCCCTCTTGGTGGGTGGTTACGGCGGCACATGGATCGGGCCGCGCCACTTTGATACGCCGTACGCCTCCATCCCTCTTCGCACGATCGGCGCGTCAGCGGGAGTCGGCATCATCGTCGCCCTTGGTGCGCCGGCCTGCGGCGTGGTTGAGACCGCTCGGATGGCTCGGTATGCCTCTCTCCAGAGCTCGGGCCAGTGCGGACCGTGCGTGTTCGGTCTGCCCGCCCTGGCCGAGGATCTCTCCCGAGTCGCGAAGGGCAGCCCGGATCCGCCACTGATGACCCGGCTCTCGCGCCGGCTGGAGCAGATCAATGGTCGCGGTGCCTGCCGGCATCCCGACGGCGTCGTCGGGATGGTGCGCAGCGCACTCGAGGTCTTCGGCACGGATATGTCCGCCCACCTGCGGGGCGAACCCTGTGCCCATCGTGGCCGGCCGACCCAACTCCAGTTCCCAGTGCCCATCGAGGTGTGACATGACCCGACTGCAACTCTCCATCGATCCCGTGGCCTGCGACGCCTATGGCTACTGTGCCGAACTTCTGCCCGAAGCCATCACCCTCGACGAGTGGGGCTACCCCATGCTCGACGGCAAGTGCCTTCCCCCCGAGTTGCTGGTCCTGGCCACGCGGGCTGCTCGCGACTGCCCTCGCCGTGCTCTCACCCTGCGAGAGACCAAGAGACCTGATTGACGCGCTGGGCCACACTGTTGGTCCATGACCACGCGTCCCGTCTGCCCGTTCAGCTATTTCGCCCTTCCGCGTCGCGCCTTGGTGGCCGTGCGCGAGGTGGTCCAGCACCGACTTGACGTCGACCGGATCCTGGGCCGGTCGTGACGGCTTTCGTCTCGGCCGATGACGTCACCGTACGAGACGCCACGGACCGTGACATCGGTCGGATTGTGGAGCTCCTCGATCTCGGCGCGTTGGCCGAAGGCAAGGAGGACCCCCTCGACCTGGCCCCGTACGCGGCGGCTCTGGCCGAGATCAGGCGGCAGCCGGGTGGGGTGCTGGTCGCCGAGTGGGACCGACGCGTGGTCGGCGTCTGCCAGCTGATTGTGTTCCGCCACATCCAGGCCCACGGCGCGCTCTGCGCCGAGATCGAGTCCGTCCACGTGCACCCCGACCAGCGGGGTCACGGTGTCGGCCACATCCTGATGGAGGTGGCCATCGAGCGGGCGCGGCATCTGGGGTGTTACCGAGTACAGCTCACCAGCAATCTGGCGCGCCCCGACGCCCATCGTTTCTACGCGGCATTGGGGTTTTCGCCATCGCACCGAGGTTTCAAGCTGGCGCTGCCGTGACCTTGGTGCCGTGGCTTCGAGATCCTCGAGATAGCGGGTGAAGCGGGCCATGCGGAGAAGAAGGTCCGGACGGCGCTCGTGACCTGGTGTCCCCGCTGGTCCAATCCGGTGGTGAGCGGGCGAGACGTCAGACGTGCTCCCGTGCCCGTGCCCGTCGGGAGGATGGGCTTTTGGACGCCATAAGCATATGGGGATAACAAACAGATATCGAGGTCAGCGGCGTAGCGAGACAGGTTGTAATCATGTAATCTTGTAACTATGACAACTAACTCACAAGATTTCCCAGGACCAAGGGGCGGGCACCGAGGCGGACGAAGGGGCGGTGGCCGTCGAGGAGGACAGAATCCGCCGACGAGTCCCGAACAAGAACGGTTGATCGGCGCCTGGTTCGCCGGCCGCATCCCCCAAGGTTGGTTCCTCGGCCCGGCCACGGTCGAGATCGACCCCGACGAGGTGCAGGTGGTGGGCACGCTTGCGGCGCCCGAACTTCCCGAGGGGTCGAGCGACGATGAGGTGCAGGTGGCCGAACTCGCCCGCATCAGCGGGCACCGGGAGGAAACCCGAGAGACCCGCATGCGGATTGCCGACGAAGCGCAGCCGTCCTTCCGGCGCTCCGTGTCGTGGGGAGCCCAGTGTGGTGGCAGCCGCGTCCTCTTCACCACCGCTGGCGTCCCGGTCATGACGAGACTGCGACTGGCGGACCGTCGAGTGCTGGACACGTTGATCGATGCCGGGGTTGCTCGCAGCCGGAGCGAGGCGTTGGCCTGGTGCGTGCGCCTGGTGGCCGAGCACGAAGCCGACTGGATTCAAGAATTGCGTGACGCCATGACGTCGGTCGAGGAGGTTCGCTCCCGCGGACCGCAAGGTGCCGGCGCGGCCTGATCGGGCGGCTGGGCGAACTGGCCGATGTGGGAAGACCAGCCCAGATAGACAGAGCTGCCGTGCTGGCCGCCGGTCTGCAACTGGTTGACGAGCAAGGTTTGGCTGCCGTCACCATGCAGGCCGTGGCCGACCGATTGGGCGTCACGCCCATGGCGCTCTACCGGCACGTCACGAACAAAGCGGATCTGCTCGACGGCTTGGTGGAGAGCACTCTGCTGGAGGTTCCCCTGCCGGACCCGAATGACCCCTGGCGAGATCGGCTGGCCGCCACGGCTCGGGGGATCCGGATCGCCGCCCTGCGTCACCCCGGAGTCTTTCCGCTTCTCCTGCAACGAGCGGCGGCCACGCCGGGGGCCCGTCGCACTGCGTGACGTCGTCTGCACCGCGCTGCGCCAGGCCGGGTTGTCCGAAGGCGACGCGGCGCAGCTGGAGCGGCTCGTCTCCACAGCCATCCTCGGTTTCGCGGCGAGTGAGGCCGGTGGTCGCTTCGCCGCCCTCTCGCCCGAGCAGCTCGATGCCGACTTCGCCCGGCTCCAGGACGTGGTGGCCGGGGCGGTTCTGGGTGCCCTGGCTGCGACAACTCCGTGAGGCCTTACGATGCCCTATGGAACATTTTCACCAGGTAACTGACGAATTGCGGGCTCCGTACCGCGCCCTCACCGAGGCCATTCCCGACGTCATGGCCGGCTACCGCGCCCTCCAGACGGCGGCCATGGCCGACGGCACATTGTCGGCCAGCACGAAGGAGCTCATCGCGCTCGCCATCGCCGTTACCCGGGAGTGCGATGGCTGTATCTCGGCCCATGCCCGGGGGGCCGTCATGCGTGGGGCCACGGAGAGCCAGGTCACCGAAATGATCGGTGTCGCCATCTCGATGAACGGGGGCCCCGGAACGGTGTGGGGTCCCCGGGCGCTCGCCGCCTTTCAGGAATTTGCCGATCCCGCCTGAGCCGCCGGTTGGCCGGCGTCCGGCGGCGGATCGGTCAGGTGCCGGGGCCACAGGCGCTTGGCCAGGACCACGTTGGCTTGGCCGGCATAGACGAAGAGCTGCGAACCGAGCGAGAGCCAGAAGATCAACCCCAGGACAACGGCGAAAAAGCCGTAGAGCTGGCTGGTGTGCCGCAAGGCGTGGCTGACCAACAAGCCCCCCAGGGCCTCGAGAGCAGTCCATCCCAGCCCGCCGATGAGCGTGCCGGGAAGGAGGGACCGCCAGCTGGTGTCCGACGGCGCCAGGATGCGAAAAGCCAAGAGGTAGGCGCCGAGGTTGACCGCCCCGGCGCCGATCAAGGTGTACGACCAGTAGGCGGCCGGGTAGGAGCTGAGTTTGCCGCCCCCGACCGTTGAGAGGCCGGCCAGAAAGGCGCTGCCGACCACCGCCACCGCAATCGTCCCCAGCAGCATGAGGCCGCGCAGCACGCGCCTGAAGAGCGCGGCTTCCCGGTGGCGCGGCACCTCCCACATGGTTTCGCTGGCCCGCTGAATGGTGTTGGTCACGCCCAACGAGCCCCATAACAGGCCCAGGGCACTCACCACGAAGGCCAGCGTGGACGGTTTGTGCAGGGCCCTGATGCTCGACCCCAGATCCTGGCCGATGACGGGGAATTGAGACAGGGCTGAGTTCACGATCTCATGTTCCGCCCGGCTGTGGGGACCGACGATCAGGCCGACGATGGTGACCAGGAGGAGGAGGAGAGGGAACACGGCCAGGAATCCGTAGAAGGTGATCAGCGCCGCCATCTGCCCACCCCGGTCGTCGCCGTACTTCTTGATCACCGCTACGGCGACGGCCGACGGCGACCAGGCGCGCTGGAGGTGATCGAGACGTCGGAGGAAGCGCCGCCAGAGGGTCAGCGTGCCACGGCCGCCGGGGTGAACTGGCAGTCGAGGTGCTTGATCCCGTTGATGAACGGGGAGCGAAGTCGATCGGGCTCGCCGCTGGCGACGATGTCGGGGAGACGCTCGAAGAGCTGGCGGAACATCACGGCGATCTCCTGGCGGGCCAGGTGGGCACCCAGACAGAAGTGCGGTCCCGCCGCTCCGAACCCGATGTGCGGATTGGGACTGCGACGTACATCAAAGGTGTAGGGATCCTCGAACACGTCCTCGTCCCGGTTGGCCGAGTTGTAGAACAAAATGACCTTGTCGCCCACCTTCAGCTCTTCGCCCCCGAGCGTGGTGTCCTGGGCGACGGTGCGGCGCATCCAGATGACCGGAGTGCCCCACCGCACGATCTCGTCGACCCCGGAGGCGCCGATGCCCGACGGATCGGCCTGCCAGAGTGCCCGCTGATCGGGATGCTCGGTCAAAGCGAGGAGACCGTGGCTGATGGCGTTGCGGGTGGTCTCGTTCCCGGCCACCACCAGCAGGATGAAGAAGGACGCCACCTCCGATGGGCTGAGCGCCTCGCCGTCGATGTTGGTGTTGATGAGGGCCGAGGTCACGTCGTCGGTGGGATTGCCCCGGCGAGATTCGGCCAACCCGGTCATGAGCAGGTTCAACTCCTGGGCCGCCATCAAGAAGGCGGCCAGCGGATCGCTGCCTTCGGCGACGTACTCCGGGTCGCCGTTGCTGAGGATCACATTGGACGCCTTGAAGACGGCGTCGTAGTCGGACGCACCGATCCCCATCATGTCGCAGATGATCTCGAGTGGGAGCCGGGCCGCCACGTCGACCACGAAGTCACAACCGCCGGATCCGGCCACCCGATTGATGACGTCGTTGGCCACGAATTCAATGCGATCTTCGATGTTCTTGATCATCCTGGGGTTGAAGGCGGCCGAGACGATGCGGCGAAGCCGGGCGTGCCGCGGGTTGTCCGTGTTGATCATGGACCCGAAGAACTCGAGCATCTCCTCCGGCATATCGGGAATGGTGGTGGCACCTGGGCCCGACAGGTAGATCTCTGGATGCCGGCTCGCCTCGGAAATGTCGGCGTGTCGAGTCAGGGCGCGATATCCCGGGCCTCGAGGCAACAGGGCAGCCATCTCTGACGGTATCTCGGGTTCCTCGAAGAACGGCAAGGGCCGCTCCCGCCGCAGGAGCTGAAAGGCGCCTTCCCGCTCGGCCCAGGGGCGAGCCCAAAATTCGATGTCCGAGAGGTCTATTTCATCAAGGGTGAGCACTGGCTGCGGTTGCACACGTGTCACCCTAGCCAGGCTCCCTAAGCTCAATCATATGTGTGACGCCCTGTGCGGCCCCGGGCCGAACGGCATGGTCTTCGCCAAGAATTCCGACCGCCCGATCGGAGAGGTCCAGCTGGCTGTTCCGTTCGGACGCCGGGCGTCAGCGGGCTGCACGCTGCGGACGCAGTACCTCTCGATCGGGGACACGGGCGCCCACGCTGCCCTGCTGTCGTGTCCCACCTGGCTGTGGGGTGCCGAACACGGGGTCAATGAATTCGGGGTGGCCATCGGCAACGAACGCGTCAGCACGGTGCATCGGGTGGCCGAGGCCCGGCCCGCCCTGACGGGGATGGATCTGGTGCGCCTCGGCCTCGAACGGGCCCGCAGCGCCGACGAAGCCGTCGGCATCATGACCGACCTGCTCACCATCCACGGGCAGGGGGGGATTGCCGATGCGGTGCGTCAGGAGGCCTACGACTCCTCGTTCCTCATCGCCGATGCGGGGCAGGCCTTCGTGCTCGATACGTCGGGCACCAGCTTCGCCGCCGCCCCTTTTCCCAACGGTACGGCCATCAGCAACCGGATCACCCTGGGCTCGAATTGGACAAAGGGGTCGAACGACCTCCGTCCGGGTGAGGACTTCGAACGCTTCCGCGATCGTTCGAAACGCACCGGCTACGCCGATGTCCGCCTGGCGGCCAGCCGCAGCTTCCTCGCCGGACACCCTCGCGGCGGCCTCACCCCGGCCGCCATGGCGGCTCACCTGCGGGACCACGGTCAGGGGCCGTGGGGCGAACCCCGCGTCGCCGGGCCGGCCTCTCCACCCCCTACTGAAGTGGGGGCCGACTACACGGGAATCAGCGTGTGCATGCACGTGAGCGGACTCAGTGTGACGGCGGCGTCGCTGATCGCCGTGCTGCCGGCCGACTTGAGCGCCGGCGCACCCGTGCAGGCCTACGTGGCGCTGGGGAGCCCGTGTGTCAGCATCTTCGTCCCCGCCTTTCCGAGCACCGTGGCCGGGCTGCCGCCCTTCGTGCCACGTGAACTCTGGCGCGAGGAGATGTGGCGGACCGCCGACGCGCTTCGCGTGCAGGTTGAGGTCAACCCGGCATCGATCAGCGCCGTGCGCCAGTGCCTCGCTCCCGTGGAGGACGAATTGTGGGCCGAGGCCGACGCGGTCAGGGAGCGACCGGACCGGTGGGCCGAGGTCGGCCGCTCCTGGGGCCAGCGGGCGATGGGCGCCATGGCCGCCTGCATCTCCTGATGCGTATCCCCTGAACTGGCCAGACCCGGCGTTACACTCGCCAAACCGGGACGACCGGTATCCCCCTCGCCAAGGAGAGACGTATGCCGAGCTTATTGACGGCCGACGAGATCGCAGTGGGCGATGTCGTCACAGACAGGATGCAGAAACTGTGGGGCTGGTACCTCACTGGGGGCATCCTTTCGGTGATCTTCGGTTTTGTGGTGATCAGCTACAAGCACGTCAGTGTCAATGTCCTGATCTATTTCGCCAGTGCGTACTTCATCGCCGTCGGGCTCTTCCTGCTGGTGGGATCGCTGGGGATGCTCAAACAGCGTTGGCTCCTGGCCGTCATGGGCGTCTTGTGGATCGCGGCCGGCATCATCGGCTTTGTCTGGCCGCATATCACCATCTACGTCATCGCCATCCTGATCGGATGGTCGTTCCTGGTCTTCGGTGTCGTCGACATGGTGCATTCACTGGAACGCCGTCACCTGCCCTATTGGTGGGTCCAACTGATCCGAGGCGTTGCCTCCGTGGTGATCGCCTTCCTGGTCATTCGGCACCCCGGGGGCACCCTCACCGGGATTGTGATCCTGCTCGGGATCTGGGCGATTCTCTTTGGTGTCATTGAGATCGTCGGCGCCTTTTCCGCTCGCCACGCCGTCCGAGATTGGGAATCGCTGAAGGCACAGGTCAACCGATAGCCGAGCACCTCGGCGCGATTGGCCACGCCCGCCGGGCTTCGTGTCCGAGAGGTCGGCACCATCATCGCCACGGGACGCCGGTCGGATGGGCGCTGGGCGTGAACGACCTGTCCTCTCGGCGCCGGTGGACGTGGACCGGATCGGCTGGACCGGGTCGACTTCGAGGAGAACGGGCGGACCTGCCCAATTGGCTCGTGCGGGGTGCGGATCAGGGCTCTACCGGGCCTGACCAGGCACACCGGGGTCACGGATGGCTCCCGGCACGGCACAATGGTGGGGTGACCGAGACCCAGACCGACCTCACCGACGACGAACGGGCCGACCGATTGACCAAGTTGCGCGGCATTATCGACCTCATGCGACCGGCCGTCCAGGCCGACGGGGGAGACCTGGTGCTGGTCCGGGCCGACGTCGAGAGCGGCGTCGTCGAAGTGCAGCTGCAGGGCGCGTGCAGTTCGTGCGCCATCAGCGAGGCCACCCTCTCGGGCGGCGTCGAGCGCATACTCCGCGACCGGTTGCCCTGGGTAACCGACGTGATCGGTGGTCTTGATGATGCGCTCACCGAAGACGAGAGCTCGGCCCTCGGCAGCGGCGGGTACGTACCCAGTCTTTGACGTCCGGACTGGACCGGCTCATTAGTTAGCAAAACTAACTATACTGGTGGCATGGCGTCTACCCCCACCACTGCTCCGGGGACACGGGGGGCACTGGACAACGAGGAACTGGCCAGCCGCCTTCGACTCAACATCAACCGGTTGCACCGGCGCCTACGGCAAGAGTCGCTGGCCGGCCTCTCTCCGGCCCAGGCGTCCGCCCTGGGTGCGGTGAACCGCCTGGGCAGTCCCACCCTGGGGGAGTTGGCGGCCATCGAGCAGGTCCAGCCGCCGACCATGACCCGCATTGTGGCGACCTTGACGGACTCGGGCATGGTGACCCGAGTGACCGATGTCGCCGACCGGCGAAGCGCCCGGGTGCGCATCACGCCGGCGGGCAAGCGGTCTCTCGAGCGGATCCGCACGCTGAAGAACGCCTTCCTGACCCGCCGGTTGGCCGACCTGAGTCCCGCCGAACAAGGCCGCGCCACCGAACTGATCGCGCTGCTCGAACACCTGTTGGGCGAGCAATGACCCGGCTCCGGAGAGCGACGCGCAAGACATTCGTCGCCCTCTCGGTGCGCAACTACCGACTGTATTTCACCGGCCAGGTCATCTCGGTCTCCGGCACCTGGATGCAGATGGTGGCGCAGACCTACCTGATCCTCTTCATTCTGCACGGGACCGGTGTCGATGTGGCGATCGCCACCGGGCTGCAGTTCCTGCCCATGCTGTTCTTCGGCACGTTCGGTGGCCTGATCGCCGACCGCGTCGACAAGCGAAGGATGCTCTACGCCACCCAGGGTTCGGCCGCCGTGCTGGCCCTGGCCTTCGGGCTCCTGGTGGTGACCGGGTCGGCCCAACTGAACTATGTGTACGTGCTGGCCGGGCTGCTCGGCGTGGTGAATCTCTTCGACAACCCGGCCCGCCAGACCTTCGTCCCCGAAATGGTCGGGCTCGATCTCCTCCCCAACGCCGTGAGCCTGAACAGCGTGGTGATGAACGGGGCCCGGGTGATCGGGCCCGGCATCGGCGGTGTCCTGATCCTGACCCTCGGTGTGTCCACCTGCTTCATGGTCAACGCGGCTTCCTATGTTGCCGTTCTGGTCGCGCTCACCCTGATGCGCACGTCGGAGCTCCATCCGACCCGAGCGGTGGCGCGGGCAAAAGGCCAAGTGCGCGAGGGCCTGCGCTACGTCTGGGCCACACCCGACCTGAGAAATCCATTGCTCTCCATGGCTGTGGTCGGCGTCTTTGCCTTCAACTTCACCGTCACTCTCCCTCTCCTGGCCAAATTCACCTTCAACGGAGGGGCGGGTCTGTACAGCGCCTTTCTGGCCGCCATGGGGATTGGAGCGGTCTGCGGCGGCTTGTTCACCGCACACCGCAGCCGGCCGTCCCAGAAGCTCCTGGCCCTCATCGGGGTGATCTTCGGGTCATTGATTTTGGCGGTCGGGTTCTCTCCCACCAAGACCGTGGCCGTCCTCTTCCTGGTGCCGATGGGTGCGGCCAGCATTGCCTTCATCGCCACCAACAACGCCATCTTGCAGTTGCGGTCCGAGCCGTCGATGCGAGGTCGGGTCATGTCCCTCAACGCCATCGCCTTCTTGGGCAGCACCCCCATCGGCGCCCCGCTGCTGGGTTGGATCAGCGATGCCACCACTCCAAGGGTGGCGCTGATGGTCGGAGGCATTGCCACCCTGGCCGCGAGCATTCCCCTGGTGCTCTACGCCACCAGGGGTGACCGGATACGCGGAGCCGCGGTCGCGGTCGATGAAGAGATGGTGGCCGAAGAGGGGGGCGAGGTGGTGGCCCTGCCGTTGCCCGAGCAACTCCCTCTTTCTGGGCAGCGCCGTCTTGGTTGATCGGTAATGGCCACCGAAAGTCCGTATCTTTTTGGCGACCGCCGCCGGGCCAGCTCGTTTGGCGACGATGCCGAACAGTATGACCGGGTCCGGCCGTCCTACCCCAGCGCCTTGATCGACCATCTCATGACGGAACGGCCCACCACGGTCCTCGACGTCGGGTGCGGTACGGGCATCACCTCCAGGCTGTTGGAGGCCCGCGGATGTGATGTCTTGGGATTGGAGCCCGACGCTCGCATGGCGTCGGTGGCTCGCCGGCATGGCACGGCGGTCGAGAGCGGCACATTTGAAGACTGGGACGCCGGGTCCCGGAGATTCGATCTCCTGACTGCGGGCCAGGCTTGGCACTGGGTCGATCCGCACGTGGGCGCGTCCAAGGCGGCCGAGGTACTGCATCCCGGTGGCCGGATCGGCCTCTTCTGGAACCAGTCGAATCCCACTCCGGAGATCCATGAAGCACTGCGCAGGGCCTATCTGCGCTGCGCTCCTGAGCTGGCGAAACATTCGGTGCTGCTGGGCCAGCGGGATCGGTCGCTCTACGCGGCGATTGCCGATGCCGTCCGCGCCACCAGCCGATTCGAGATGGTATCGATGCTTTGGTTTGACCACGAGGCCACGTACCCGACCGAGACATGGCTCGAACTCTCGGCGACCCACAGCGATCACCGGACCCTCCCGGCCGACCAGCTGGCTGAACTCCTTGCCGCGCTGCGCACCGAGATCGACCAGTGCGGTGGACGGGTCCCGGTCCGCTACGAAACGACCTTGGTGACCGGCCGGAGCCTCCGAGAAGGGTCGACCTAAGCGGGCTTGGGTTCCTTCGGTAGTCCGAGGATGCGCTCACCGACGATGTTGCGTTGGATTTCTGCCGTGCCGCCCCAGATGGTTTCCGATCGCGAGAAGAAGAAGAGCGCTTGCAGGTCGCTGACGGGGTAGTTGCGCGCCCGGGCTCGCCGGCCGCCGGGAAGCAGTGATTCCTGGTCCCCGCTGCCCAACAGGATCTGACTGTCCAGGCCCAGGATATCCATGGCCAGCAGCATGGTCTCCTGATGGGCTTCGGACCAGAACATCTTGTTGCACGCGCTCAACGCGGCCGTCGTGTGTGTCCCGGCCAACACGTCGGTCAGCGTGCGAAAGCCGTTTATCTCCATGATTTTGATCTTCGCCCATGACTGCGCCAACCGCTGTCGAATGAGGGGGTCGCCGGTGCAACCGCGTTCTTGAGCCAAGCGCAAGATTTGGTTGAACTCTTTGAGAAAGCGGCGATAGCCCGTGGTCGATGAGGTCCCGCGCTCGAATCCCAGTGTGGTCATGGCGACCTTCCAACCGTTGTTGACCCCGCCGATGACGTTGTCTTTGGGGCAACGGACATTGGTGAAGAACACCTCATTGAACTCAGCCGATCCGTCGACCTGTTCGATGGGACGGACCTCGACTCCGGCCTGCTTCATGGGGACCAGCAAGTAGGAGATGCCGGCGTGCTTGGGCGCCTCGGGGTCGGTGCGGGCCAACAGGAAGATGTAGTCGGCGTAGCGGGCTTGGGTCGTCCAGACCTTCTGGCCGTTGACGATCCATTCGTCGCCGTCCAGTTCGGCTTTGGTCTTGAGCCCGGCCAGGTCCGACCCGGCATCTGGTTCGCTGAATCCCTGGCACCAGGCGATCTCACCTTTGAGGATGCCCGGAATGAATCGCTGCTTCTGTTCCTCGGTGCCCCATTGCAAGAGGGTGGGTCCGACGAGTGTGTCGCCGAAGAAGTCGGCCCGCAGAGGAGCACCGGCTCGAGCGAACTCCTCGTTGAGCACTACCTGCTGAAGGAGGCTCAGCCCCTTACCGCCGTATTCGGCGGGCCAGCTGGCGCAGATCCAGCCTCCGGCGAACAGCTTGGCCGTCCACTCCTGATTGAAGGTCGTGCGCTCCTCGGGGGTCATGGAGAACCCCGGCTGGCCCCAGCCGTCGGGCAGGTTCTCGCTCAGCCAGTCCCGAATCACGCCGCGGAATTCCTCTGCTTCGGGGGGATACGCCAGATCCATGGGTCAACGGTATCGGTACGGCACGGTGACCAGGTCGGGACGGTGGATGGCCGTCCGGCGCGGTAGGTCCGGTGGGCGCGGTGGCTCGACGCCCCGGCCGGCTCCGAGACTCTGACCTGGACGGCCGGGGGGTTGGGCCATCATCGGGGCCCGGCGATCATCCGCCTCCGAGCTGGACGGCCTTGACGATCAAGAGCACCGCGCTGAGGACCAGGTAGGCGCGCAAGGAGAGGATGCCGACCCTCAGTCCTGGAGACCACTTGACTGGTTTGAGCAGGGCGAGCGGTGGCATGCGCCACGAGAGCTTGTTCGATGTGGCTCATCTGCGGTATCGGGGGGACCCTGGGTCGGCCGCTCCGCTTGGCCAGTATCCAGAGCACGGCCATGACGATGATGCCGCCGGCGGCGAGGGCGATCGTGAGGTCGATGAAGACACGCACCACGTTGATGCTGGGGAAGAGCGTGGTGGCCATGAGGGTGCCCGAGAGGACCAGCAGCACACCGACGATGATGGCGGCGACGACGTTGAGCCACCGTGGGTTCACCCAGGGCCCGAGCACTTCTCGGTCGTTGCACAACAGCAGGAGGAAGACGCTGGCCGACGGCAGCAGCAGCCCGGCCAGGGCCTGGACGCTGGTGGTGATCAGGCCGAGCGGGCGCATCGGGGATGAGCACGATGGAGGCGGCCACGACGACCATGGCGGTGTAGCTCAGGTAGAACGGCTTGGCGTCCTTGAAGCCGCGGTGCAGCGAGTGCCGGATGCCGAACACGTCGCCGAAGGCGTAGCTGGTGGACAGGGTCACCGCGGCCGCACCGATGATGCTGGCGTCGAACAGGACGATGGCGAACAAGGCGCCCGAGGACGTGGCTCTTGGCCTGCAAGCAGGTTGGCGACGCCGAGCGGCGTCGGTGAAGTGTCCGAAGCTGGTCGGTGCCGCTGGCGGCATAGTTGCCGGTCACCATGATGGCGGCGGCGCCGACCACCACCACGAACGATCCGATGACGGTATCGGCTCGTTCGTAGCTGATGAAGCGGGGCGTGATGCGCTTGTCGACGATGTTGGACTGCTGGAAGAACAGCTGCCACGGGGCGACGGTGGTGCCGACGATGGCGATGATGAGCAGCACGGCCGCCGAGGTAGGCGCCGCCGTAGATGCTCGGCACCACGAAGTTCGTGGCCGATGGTGCCCCACTGCGGATCAGAGAGGAAGAACATCGGGATCTGAATCAGGCTGATGGCGATGAAGACGAACATGGCCCGCTCCCAGCGTCGGAAGCTGCCCGTGGCCATGATGGCCACCAGCGCCACCGCGGCAGTCGGAACGGCGAAGTACTCGGAGACTCCGGCGTACGAGCGCGGCCAGGGAGATACCGATGAACTCGGTGACGATGGTCAGGAAGTTGAGGAGAAAAAGGTCCCCGACGCTGAACCAGCCCCAGCCGCTGCCGAACCGCTCGTTGATGAGTCGGGCATGGCCGACGCCGGTGACCGCCCCCAGCCGGACCACCATCTCCTGGTTGACGATCAGGACCGGGATGAGCAGCAGCAGGGTCCACAGCAGACGTGGTGTGGTAGTTCTGGCCGGCCTGGGCGTAGGTGGAGACGCCGCCGGCGTCGTTGTCGCCGACCATGACGATGATGCCCGGTCCCGCGATGGCGGCGAAGGTGAGCAGCCGTCTGCTTCCAGCTGTGCCGTTCCCCGATGTCGCCGACCGTGATCCGTCCGAAGGCACCCTCGATATCGCCCAGGTGGGCCTCGTCGAGGACGGCGGTGGCCGGCGCTTGAAGCTGGCGAGCTCGGCGGGTCGTCGGGGCGTGGCGAATCTGCCGCCCCGGAGCCCTCGCAGCCCGTGGCGGTCGGTCGATCCGTCACGGGTTACCCCTTGGGCTCCGAGTGATGTATGGCCATCGGGTCGGTGTGCTCGCGATCGGCGATGCGGCCGCCTCGGGATGGGGCGGAGGTTCTCGTCGTCGCCAGTCGTCGGGGATCGTGGCTTCGAGTACGTCGTCGACCGTGATCACGCCGAGGAGGTGGTCGTCGGCGTCGACGACGGGAACGGTCATCAGGTTGTAGTCGGCCATCAGCAAGGTCACGTCGACCACGTCGGCGTCCGTGGTGACCCGGACCGGGTCGGAGTCGATCGACGTCACCGAGACGGGCATCTCCGGTTCGGCGTGCAGCAGCTCGATGACGCTGACCGTCCCGCACCAGACGGTTGGCCTCGTCCACGGCGTGGATGGTCACCAGCGCTTCGGGCTGGATGTTTTCGGCCTGGCGGACACGGCGTAGCGCCTCGTCGACGCGTGGCGTCTGCCGGGACGGCGAGGAAGTCCACGCCCATGATGCCGCCCGCGCTGGTGGCGTTGAATCCGAGCAGGGTCAGGACCTTGGTCCGGGCGCCGGCCGGAAGCAGGTCGAGGATCTTCGGTCGGCGGGCTTGTGGCAGCTCGGCGATGGCGTCGGCGGCGTCATCGGCTCGCATGTGGGCGATGACGTCGGCCACCTCGGCGTCGGTCTTGTCCTCGAAGAGCCGGTTGGCGAGGTCTGGGTCGAGCTCCTCGAACACGTCCGCTTCCAGTTCGGGGTCGGTATGGACCACATCGAGGATCTCTTCGCCCTCCGGTGCGGGAGGCGTCCTCGAGCAGGTCGGCGATCTGGGCCGGCTTGAGCCGACGACCCTCCCGAAGCCGGCCCGAGCCCGCACGCTGGGAGTGTGGCCGATGAGCGGCTCGAAAGCCTTCCAGTCCTGACAGGGATGCCCGCCGGTGCGACCGGATCAGCCCGAAGCAGCGGGCCGGTCGGCGGGTGTCCAGACACGACAGGACCCAGCCCTCGTCGGTCGGCCGTCAGCTTCGATGTCCCAGGCTCGCACCAGTTCGGCGTCAGCGACGTCGATGAGCCGGTGACCCAGGATGTCCTCTCGCAGCAGGACCTCGCCGTCTCGCCGCTCGAAGCTGCGCAGGTCGACCTTGGGCTTCGAGCCAGGATGACGCCCTTGTCGCTCAACTCGGCGACCCCGTTGATCGAGCAGGAAGACCCGGCGGCCGCCGACCTTGGCCACGAGCCCGGTCACCACCGGGTAGTCACCGCCGCGCAGGCGGACGATGACGTCGTCGACCTTGCCGACACCCTCACCGGTCGGCGAGAGCAACTGGCGGCCCAAGAGTCCGGACAGATGCACAGGGACAGCGTACCTAGTTGCGTCGATGCGGCCGCTTCCACGCCGACGTCTCGGCGAACCGGGCCGGCTGGCCAAGAGGTTCAGTCCACCGCCGGTGTATCGCTCCGAGATGCAACCGGCGGATTCGGGCCGGACTCCGGCTTCACGCCGCAAGAATCCGCCTTGCCGGCGGCCAAGGCCCACGCTCTCTGCCCGGTGGGTGGCTCGCCATCACGGTGGCCGTGGGACCCGATGGCCGGGGCGTGGCCGCAGACTTTGTGGTCGGGGCTCCCATCGAGCTGGTTCGGCCTCTCGTGAGTGCAGTTCTGGGGCACGGAAGATGCAGCCGCTTGCGCCGGAGCAGGGGGTTCGGGGAGGCTGTGGGGCCATGGCTGGTCCTCCCGGAACACTTAGTGCCTAAATCTCCGCGCCAGAAGTGGATCGAAACCAAGGAGTCCTGGGAGCGCTCTCGGCACATCGAGGTACCTGCCGCTGTCCCGGCCGCGCCCCCTCGACCAGGAGGTTTGCGGATCGCCTTCCTGATTTATCGTGGCAACCCCCGTTGTGGCGGGCAAGGGGTGTACACCCGTCACCTGACCCGCGAACTGGTTGCGCTGGGACATTCGGTCGAGGTGTTCTCGGGGGCGCCCTGGCCCGAGCTCGATCCGGGAGTCGGCTTCACCCCCGTCGGCGGCCTCGACCTCTACCGAGATCCCGACCCGTTCCGGGTGCCGCATCCCCGTGAGTTCAAGAGCCGAGAGGACTGGGTTGAATTCGGCATCATGTGCACCGCCGGATTCGGCGAGCCGCTGGCCTATTCGCGGCGGGCTCGGCAGGTCTTGGCCGATCGCCGCGGCGACTTCGATGTCGTGCATGACAACCAGTGCCTCGGTACCGGCATGCTCGGTATGGTCGAGGACGGTTGGCCGCTCTTGACGACCCTGCACCATCCGATCACGGTGGACCGCCAGCTGGCTCTGTCGCACACGACCAACCCGTGGCAACGATTCACCACCCAGCGCTGGTTCGGATTCCTCGGCATGCAGGTCAGGGTGGCGCGCGCGCTCCCGGCTGTGCTCACGGTGTCACAGTCGTCTCGCCGCGACATCGCCGCGCAGATGCAAGTGAGGCCCGAGAGGATGACGGTCGTTCCGGTCGGGGTCGATCCCACCGTCTTCCGGCCCCGTGACGACGTGACGCCCAAGCCGGGCCGGGTCATGGTCACCTCGTCGAGCGACGTCCCGATGAAGGGCCTGGTCCCGCTGCTCGAGGCGGTGGCCAAACTACGAACCGAACGAGACGTGCAGCTGACGGTCATCGGCCGGCCCCGAGAGGGTGGACGGGTGGACAAGGCCATCGCGCGCCTTGGTCTTTCCGATGCCGTGCATTGCGTCAGCGGGATCAGTGACGACGCCTTGGCGCGCCTCTATGGTGAATCCGAAGTCGCGGTGGTGCCCTCGCTCTATGAGGGCTTCTCCCTGCCGGCCATCGAAGCCATGTCGTGCGGGGTGGCGGTGGTGGCCACGACGGGAGGTGCGCTGCCCGAGGTGGTCGGCACCGACGGCGAGACCGGACTGCTGGTTGCCCCCGATGATCCGGGCGCCCTGGCCGGTGCCATCGCTCGTCTCCTCGACGACCCCGAGTTGCGGGCCAGGTTGGGGGCGGCCGGGCGCGAGCGGGTGATCAGCCGCTTCACCTGGCAAGTGACCGCCGCCGGGACGGCGGCCTGCTACGAGGCCGTGTTGGAAGGAAGGCCGCTCCCGGGCGCGCCGCTCATCGCGCCGTTGCCAATTGACACAGATGAACCGAAGAGGGAAGCAGTATGTTGACCGTTGACTACGACAAGCTCGGCGTGCAGCCGGGAGATCACCTGCTCGATCTCGGGTGCGGGTTCGGACGCCACGCCTTCGAGGCGGCTCGACGTGGTGCCGAGGTGGTGGCACTCGATGCCGGGCCCGAGGAAGTGGCGCAGGTGCGCGGCACGTTCGCCGCAATGGTGGAGGCGGGAGAGCTGCCCGCCGATCATCCGGCCACCGCCGTGCAGGGCGACGCCCTGGCGCTGCCATTCCCCGATGGCAGATTCGATCGCGTCATCGCCTCGGAGGTCCTTGAGCACATTCCCGATGATGTGGCTGCGATGAGCGAGTTGTCTCGCGTCCTCCGGCCGGGGGGCACCATGGCGGTGACCGTGCCCCGCTGTGGACCCGAGGCCATCAATTGGGCGCTGTCCGACGAGTATCACGACACGCCGGGCGGCCACGTACGGATCTACCGACGCTCGACCCTCGAGCGTCGGTTGGGCTCGGCCGGACTGCAGCCCACCGGATTCCATCACGCCCACGGGCTCCATTCGCCCTATTGGTGGTTGCGCTGCCTCGTTGGCCCGAGCAATGACCACAACCCGGCGGTGGAGGCGTACCACAAGGTCCTGGTGTGGGACATCGTCAGGGCGCCCTTCGTGACCCGGACCGCCGATCGCCTCTTGAACCCGTTGATCGGCAAGAGCCTCGTGCTCTACCTGTCCAAGCCCCTCCAGGCCGCCGATCTGTCCGATGCCAAGCCCAATCTCCCTCGCGGCGTGCCGGGACGACGCGGGCCGACGACGCCAAAGCAAGGTGCAGCAGCATGACCACCGAAGAAGTCCGCATCCATGAGGGCACGATCCCGGCCGTCCCGGGCGTGCTCAGCGAGTCCGATGTGCTGGCTACCGCCCATGCCATTGCCGACCTGCAACAGAGCGACGGGATGATCCCGTGGTTTCGCGGTGGCCACTGTGATCCCTGGAACCACGTCGAAGGAGCGATGGCGCTCACCGTATGTGGCCTGGTCGATGAAGCCATGAGCGCGTACCGCTGGTTGGCCGACCGACAACTCCCCGATGGGAGTTGGTTCAATTACTACCTGGGAGCCGGCGTCAAGGACCAGCGACTCGACACCAACGTCTGCGCCTACCTGGCCGCTGGCGCGTGGCACCACCACCTGATCACCGGCGACGTCGAGTTCCTGGGTGAGCTGTGGCCGGCCATTGAGGGTGGCATCGACTTCATCCTCCGTCATCAGCAGCCGGACGGGTCGGTGCGCTGGTCCCTCGATTCCGCCGGCCGGCCCGAGCAGTACGCCCTCTTGACCGGCTCGTCGTCCATCTACCACTCACTGCGTTGCGCCGTCGCGGTGGCTGAATGCCTGGCCAAGGATCGGCCGGACTGGGAGTTGGCGGCCGGTCGCCTCGGTCACACGGTGGCCCACCATCCCAATGCCTTCGCGCCCAAAGTCGAGTTCGCCATGGACTGGTACTACCCGATGCTGTCGGGGGCCCTCGACGATGAAGCCGGCCGCCGCCGCCTGGCCGATGGATGGTCCACCTTTGTCATGGAAGGGCTGGGCGTGCGGTGCGTCTCCACGAACAATTGGGTCACGGCCGCCGAAACGGCGGAATGTGTCCTGGCCCTCGACGGTCTCGGCATGGACCGTCACGCGCGCGACCTCTTCGTGGCGGGACAGAACCTCCGCCTTCCCGACGGTTCCTACTGGACCGGAATGGTCTACCCCGAGGAGGTCACGTTCCCCGAGGGCGAGCGGACGACCTACACCTTTGCCGCCATGATTCTGGCCGCCGACGCCCTCTCGAGCACCACACCGGCCGCCGGCCTCTTCCGGGGCGAATGCCTGCCAGCCGCGCTGGACCTGGCCGAACCGCATTGCAGCGGAGACGCCGCCATGGGTTGCACGGCCGGCTGGCGTCCCTGACCACGACCCTCGAACCTTTGGGATGTCATTGTCCCGGGTTCGTGATCGGGAGAGGCAACAGCCACATCCGGGCGCGTCATCGTCGGGAGCGGGCGGCGCCAAGACGACGTGTAGAACCCTACGGAGCGACACGCTGAATCGCCACGCTCATCGCCCCGCTCAGTCGCCGCCCTGTCCGGGAGGGACCACTCACCGATGCCGACTCGATGGCCACGGGTTGCCGGTAGGGTCGTCGTGGACCTGACCAGTGGGTTGGCGACGCCCTCGGATCCGAGCGCCGCACCGGCTGCGCCATCTACGCGACGAGGTGATTGATCGTCTTCCGGCGAGGCGGCGTCGGAGGAACGCGGACCCGGATGCACTCGATGGCGACGTGGATCTGAGCGGGAGGAGAGCGAGATGACGGAGACCGGATCACGTGCGGTTCGCTTCGATCGTTACGGTGGTCGGGACGTTCTCTACGTCGCCGACGTACCACGGCCGACACCGGCGGCGGGAGAGGTTGTGGTGGCGGTCAAGGCCGCGGGTATCAATCCGGGCGAAGCCGCGATCCGCTCCGGTGCGCTCGCCGAGCGATTCCCGGCGACGTTTCCCTCGGGCCAGGGAAGCGATCTGGCCGGAGTGGTGACCGCACTCGGCGAAGGTGCCGATGGCTTCGCGGTGGGCGACGAGGTACTGGGCTTCTCCTGGCGACGGTCCAGTCACGCCACTCATGTCTCGGTTCCGGAGTCCCACCTGATCGCCAAGCCAACTGGGTTGAGTTGGGAGGTCGCCGGCTCTCTGTACGTCGTCGGGTGCACGGCCTATGCCGCGGTGCGGGCCGTCGACGCCAAAGAGGGCGACACCGTCGCCGTCTCGGCGGCGGCCGGCGGTGTCGGGACCGTCGTCGTGCAACTCCTGGGCCTCCGGGGATCGCAGGTCCTCGGTATCGCATCATCCGCCAACGCTGGATGGCTCGGCTCCCACGGTGGCGTCCCTGTTGCCTACGGGGACGGCCTGGCCGGGCGCCTGCGGGCGGCGGCGCCGGACGGCATCGATGCTTTCATTGACCTCTTCGGGCCGGACTACGTCCAGCTGGCGGCCGACCTCGGCATCGCCCACGATCGCATCGAGACGATCACCTCGCCCGACAAGGCGGCGGAACTCGGTACGAAGGCCGAAGGCAGCGTGAGCGCCTCGACCCCTGAGGTCCTCACCGAAATGGCCGGCCTCGTGGCGTCGGGCGCGATCGAGGTTCCGATCGCCGCGACCTATCCATTGGAGCGGGTGGTCGATGCCTTTGCCGAGCTCGAACAGCGCCATACCCGGGGGAAAATCGTGCTCATCCCTTGACGGCCGATGGGTAGGCGGCCAGAACGTCCTCGCAGCGTGTCGAAGAGCGCGGCGGCGGGGTGGAGAGAAGTGACGGGGACAGGGCTGCCGGGGTGACGGCTACCCCGGTCCGTTTTTTGCCTGCTCCGCGGCCGGCGCCACCCGGCGGAGCACGCGCAAACTGCCACTCTCGCCGTCCTCGGTGAATTCCCCCGAGGCCAGCGCGGCACAGAAGAGCTCATAGGGCGGACGGCCGCCGTCGGCCGGGTCGGGGAAGACGTCGTGGATGGCCAGCCAACCGCCAAGGGCCACCCGCGGGGCCCAACCCCGGTAGTCGGCCCAGGCGGGCTCGTCGCCGTGGCCACCGTCAATGAAGCAGAAAGCCAACGGTTGCCGCCAACGGGCCGCCACCGTGGATGAGTCGCCCACGATCCCCACGACCGACCGTTCCAGGTCAGCGTGGCTCACGGCGTGCCGCCAGTGCAACAAGGTGTCAATCTGGTCCAGTCCGGGGTCCACCAGGTCAGCTTCGTGGTGCTCCCAACCGGCCTGATTTTCCTCTGAACCGCGATGGTGGTCGATGGAGAACAGCACGGCTCCGGTCGCTTCGGCCGCCCCGCCGAGGTAGAGCGCCGACTTTCCGCACCAGGCTCCGATCTCGACAAAGGTAGTCGGAAAGGCGTCAACCAAAGGTGCCCGACCGGCCCGCAAGGCAGCACGCACGAGAGCCTCGCCCTCGTCGTCCGGCATGAAGCCGCGCGTCCGGCGGGCCACGGTGATGACTGCTTTCAGCCGGTCAGACTCGAGCGCGACGTCAGTCGGGAGGGTGTTGGTCATCGGATCAGGAACGGCGAGATGCTTCGACCGCGGCCACCGCGGCCAGACACGTCTCAGCCAGCCGATCACGCTCGCGTGCGGCGAAGGCGACCTGTACGCCGAGGCGCTCGATCGACTGGGACACCCGTCGGGGTCCCGAGGCCAACGGATGATCGACCAGGAATTGCACCACCCCTCGCGCGAAGTCGGCGTCGCCGCAGAAGGCCGGAATGGGCTCGACCAGGCGCGAGTGGACGTTCTTGGGAAAACGCCGGAGCATCTCGTCCCACGCCTCGGTCATCCGCTTCCAGATGGCCTGTCCGGCCACCGGGTTGGCGAGCAATCCCGCAATGACGAAGTACCCGTTCTGGCTCCGGACCTCGGTCATGGCAAAGTCGAACGACCGCTCGGCCAAGGCGATATCAGGGAACGTCGAGAGCGCTTGGAGTGCACGCACCTCCTCCTGCGGCGTGGCCGCCGTGCGGTAGCGGGCCAAGATGGCGTCATAGTCACCTGGCCTCATGAGCCGGGCCACGACGGCCAGGGTGGCCGATTCGACGTCGGCCGGTATCGGATCGCCTTTCCCACCGCCGAGAGGGGAGTCGTCGAACCGCGCCGCGGCTTCAGCGCGCACGGTGGGATCGGCCCCGACGGTGCCCAAGATGTTGATCGTCAAGGCACGCAGCGTCGGGGTGCGGTCCCCCTCACCCGCCCGGGACTCGAAGCCCAGGGCCTCGAACTGGGGCACGAAGAGGGCGCCGACAGCCTGGCGCAGCGAGGCGAGGTCCGCCTCGACGGCGAAGCGGTTGCTGATCTGCAGCGCGGCGGCCACCGGGGCCCACGGGGTCGGATCGGGCTCGAGGCCCAGGCGGGCGGCCAAGCTCAGGAAGTCCTGGAGGGTGGAGTGTCCGGCCAGCGTCGCGGCCCACGTGTCCGCCACCAGATTGGCCCTCTCGAGCGGGGTCAACTCGTCGAGGTGATCGGCCAGGGCCAGTCGGTGGTGGGTGTCGTAGTCGGTCCGGAAGACACCCCAACCGCCGGCATTGATCACCGCCAACCCAGCATCGGCCTCCGCCAAGTGCCGTGGGTCGGCCCCCAGCACCAGCCGGCTGGTGGGCGCGCCCGGTTTGCCGTCGACGGCCAGCGCACGCACGGCCAAGGGGACCTCCCACAAGTCCCCGATGGACGACGTCGTTCCATCGGGCACCGGACCGAAGGAAAACGGCTGTTGGCTCACGGTGTCGCCGCTCAGTGAGACCAGCGGGTGCCCACCTTGCAGAATGAAGGTGTCCATCACGTCGCGTACGGGGGCGCCACTTGCATCTTCCAGCGCATCCCACAGGTCACTGGTCACCGTGTTGGCGTAGGCATGCCGCTCCAGATAGGTGCGGACACCCCGGCGGAACACCTCAGCCCCGATGTGCTGCTCGAGCATGCGCAGGACGGCACAACCCTTTTCATAGGTCAGGAGGTCGAACATCCCCTCGGCTTCCCTCGGCGGCCCCACCGGGTACTCGATCGGACGCGTGGCATGCGTCCCGTCAATGGCCAGCGCCGCCTCACGCGAGGGGGCGAAACCGACCCAGGTCTCCCACGAGGGTCGGAACGCGTCCACACAGAGGGTGGCCATGAACGTGGCAAACGCCTCGTTCAGCCAGATCCCTTCCCACCAGCCCATCGTGACCAGGTCGCCAAACCACATGTGGGCCAGCTCGTGGGCAATGACTTCGGCCACCCGCTCCAGCTCGGCTCTCGATGCGGTGGTGGGATCGACCAGGAGGGCAGTGTCGCGGAAGGTGATGCAGCCCAGGTTCTCCATGGCTCCGGCGGCGAAGTCGGGAATGGCAATGAGGTCGACCTTGTCGCCTGGATAGGGAAGGTCGAAGTACTCGGTGAAGAAACGAAGGGAGAAGGCGCCGACGGTCAATGCGAAATCGGCCAACGCCCGTTGGCCCGGCGTGAAGACCACCCGCAACGGCACCCCGTCGACATCGACCGTATCGGTGGTCTCGAGTTTCCCGACGACGAAGGCGACCAGGTACGTCGACATCTTCATGGTCGGTGAAAAGTGGACACGATTCTTTTTCCCCACTCGTTGGACGTTGAGGACGGGGGAGTTGGAGAACGCGTCGACGTCGCGTTCGACGACCAGGGTGATATCGAAAACGGCCTTGCGGTCCGGTTCGTCCCAGCACGGAAACGCCCGGCGCGCATCGACCGACTCGAACTGCGTCGTGGCGATGGTCTGGGTCTCCCCCTTGGCGTCGGCGAAGGTAGAGCGATAGAAGCCCCGCAATTTGTCATTCAGCGCTCCGGTGAATCGGCAGGTCAGGACGCATGGGCCGGGTGGAAGCTCGGACGAGGGGCGGAACACCACCTGCTCCAACTCGTCACGGAAGGAGACGGCGCATCCGTAGGTGGCTCCAGCCTCCATGCGCACTTCGGCGTCGCTGATGGCCAGGTCAGCGGCATTGAGCACGATCTCGCTGAGCGCTTCGTGGATCACGGCCTCGACCTCCACCGTTCCCGAGAAGCTGGCCGAACCGACATTGGGCTCTATCTCCAGCCGGTAGACGAGGGGCTCAACGGTCCGGGGCAGACGGAACGAGTCAATCGAGGTCGAGGTCGAATTGGACGAGTGAGGCGGCATCGCGGGAAGGCTACCCGCCGCGCTCCGAGTAGGTTCTCGCTCCGTGCACGCCAATGAGACAGCGCCGACCGGGGTGAACGAGGGTCAGGATGATTCCGATCTTGACCTGGTCGCCATCGGTTCTCCCCTGCTCGATGTCCTCGAGACGACAACAGACGACGTGCTGGAGCGGGTAGGGCTGGTCAAAGGGTCTATGACCCTGATCGATCTGGCCCAGGCAACGGCGGTGCAGGCCATCATGCACCATCCACGCCTGGTCTCAGGGGGTTCGGTGGCCAATACGGCGGCCGGACTGGCCGAGCTTGGCGGCCGGGCGGGTTACGTGGGGGCCGTGGCCGACGATGAAGTGGGTCAGGCCTATGTGGAGGACTTGCGGGCCGCCGGGGTCTTCTTCGAGCCGACCTACAGCGAAGCGGCCGGAGCAGACGCGCTGGGGACCGGCCGATGTGTCGTGCTCATCACCGCCGATGCTGAGCGCACCATGGGCACCTATCTCGGCGCGGCGTCGTCTTTGACGCCCGCCGGGGTGCCGACGTCCGTGGTGGAACGGGCATCGATTGTGCTGCTCGAGGGCTACCTCTGGGACGTGCCGGCCGCCAAGGAGGCCATGCGCCATGCCGCCGCGACCGCGCACAGTGCTCACGGGTCGGTAGCCCTCTCACTGTCCGATTCATTCTGCGTCGACCGGCACCAGCGGGAGTTCCTGGACCTGCTGCTCGACGATGTCGATATCTTGCTCGGCAATGAAGAAGAGATCACCATGCTTTTCGGCGCCACCTCGACGGCCGGCGCCCTCGAAGCGGCCGAGGAGACTGGGCTCCTGGTGGTGATGACGCGAGGAGACCAGGGCTCGATCGTGCTCACCGCCCGCGGTCCCGAGTCGGTGGCCGCCGCAACCGTCGGCCACGTGGTCGATACGACCGGAGCCGGAGATCTCTTCGCCTCGGGATTGCTCTACGGGCTGACCCACGGCATGGACCCGGTGGAGAGCGCACGTCTGGGAGGTCTGTGCGCCGCCGAAGTGATCTCACACACCGGAGCGCGACCCGAGTCGGACTTGCGAGCCCTGGCCGCCGCCGCTGGCTTGCTGAGGCAGTAGTCGAGGCTCCCGATGACCCTCTCCATCGGCATCGTCGGATTGCCCAATGTCGGCAAGTCCACCCTCTTCAACGCACTGACCAACAATGAGGTGCTGGCGGCCAACTACCCCTTCGCCACCATTGATCCCAATGTCGGCGTGGTCGCCGTGCCCGACGCTCGCTTGGCGCAGCTGGCGGCGCTCTACGACAAGGCGCCGGTCGTGCCCGCTTCGGTCACCTTCGTCGACATCGCCGGCATTGTCCGCGGCGCATCGCAGGGTGAGGGCCTGGGCAACAAGTTCCTGGCGGCCATCCGGGAGAGCGACGCCATCTGCCAGGTAGTGCGCGTCTTTCATGACGACGACGTCGTTCACGTCGACGGGCGGGTCGACCCCGAGAGCGACATCGGGACGGTCAACACCGAGCTCATCTTGGCGGATTTGCAGACGGTGGAGAACCGTCTGCCCAAGTTGGCCAAGGAGGCCCGGGCCCACGCAGAACTGAGGCCGACGGCCGAGGCCGTGGCCACCGCCGAGAAGATCCTCAATGACGGTCGTACCATTTCCAGCGCCGCGGCGGCAGGGGAGGTCGATCCTCATCTTCTCTACGACCTCCACCTGCTGACCGCCAAGCCGTTCATCTACGTCTTCAACATTGATGAAGACGCCCTCGGTGATGCTGAGCTGAAGGCAAGGCTGGCCGCCATCGCCGCCCCGGCCAACTCGATCGTGCTCTGCGCGCAGATCGAGGCGGAGGTGGCCAGTCTCCCGAGCGCCGATGCGAAAGAGCTGCTGGCCAGCTACGGCCAGGACCAATCAGGCCTGGAGCAGCTCGTGCACGTGGGCTTCGCCACGCTCGGACTGCAGACGTTTCTCACGGCCGGGCCCAAGGAGGCGCGGGCCTGGACGATCCACATCGGTGACACGGCGCCGAAGGCGGCCGGCGTGATCCACACCGACTTCGAAAAGGGCTTCATCAAGGCCGAAGTGGTGAGCTTCAGCGACCTGATGGAGACCAAGTCGGTCGTGGCGGCCCGAGCGGCCGGCAAGGCGCGCATGGAGGGGAAGGACTACGTCATGCATGACGGCGACGTGGTGGAGTTCCGTTTCAACAATTAGAGGGGCAAGAGTCTGAGGGCTCCACCGGTGGGAGGCGGTAGATTCCTCGCAGAACTGGAGGAAGCGGCAAGTAGATTCGCATCGTTAGCGTGAACGCGCCCGCGGGGATTGGCAACCAGTTGGATGTGTGAGCTGCGGGGGGCGTCGCCTGCAGGTAGAGATCTAGCGAGCCGTTTGAATTCGTTTGCAGTCCCGGAGTGTGGCTGCCGATCGAGTACCGATTCTCTGCGTTGGCCACTAAGAACCTGTCCGGACCGTAGACGGTCAAGGACCAGAAGGCCTTGGCGGGAGGAAGCGATCCGGCAGGAAATCGCAGGACGTAATTGCGACTGCCCGAGTACGGATCGCTATGACCGTCGCTCGTGGAGTTGATGTACACCGCCTCTTGAGGAATGTTGGCACCCCAGCCCGTCTGAGCGACCTCGGCTCGAAGGAGAAAGCCGCTGCCGTAACGGCCGATGTCGAGGTGTTCCAACCAGTCGTTGACGCCGTGGGAAGTTGAAGCCACTGCCCCCCGCACCTGGGCCGCCCCCTCGGTTACACCCTGGCCCAGCACCGCACGGCTGGTGTTCGTCCCGATAGCGGTGGGGTGGCGCCCCGGGCCCACCCCGAGTGGCGCGACGCGGTCGAGCTCGGAACGGTCAGCCTCACTGGTCGGAGGATTGATGGTCAGGTCATCGCCCAGTTCGTCGAAGAAGGCCGCACCTTGCTGGGGGACGTTCTGAGGGGTCCCGTGAGGTGCTCCGAGGCCCAGGTCATTGGCCGGCAACGTGGCTGTCGATACCGTCCCGTTGGTTCGAGATCGGCTCTGTCCAAGCGACGCGGCATCGTTCACGGGTGCCAATCGGACCTGAGCCATCATGGCCCGAGTTGCGGGTAGGTCTGTTTCTCCCGAGACAAGAAATCGACCGAGGAGGAATACCAGAGGAGTCGACGATCGGATGAGCGAGTCGCCGGCCGGGACCCTTCCGTGCCACCCGGGTGCCACGATCAACCACGACCCGGGCCGTCCGGCCGTGGCCCGGGTCCCGACGTAGGCAAACGACTGGGTATACATGTCGAGGAATTGGTAGGCGTAGTAGCGATCGTGGATTTTCGGAACAGTCAGTATTTCCGGTCCTCTCCGGAGATCAAGTACGGCCACGCTGTAGAGGGTGTCCACGTTGGGTGCAACGACGACCTGGGGTCCAGGTCCGGTCAGCTTGGTCTGGTTCACCAGGTGGTTAATCCCGACCAGCTTTGAGAACATTTGTGCTGTCCGCATGGATACCACGAGGGGTAATCCCCACACGTAGGCCTGTGCAGCGAGCGCGACCGTTGGTCTCGGTTTCGCCGTTGCACCTGCGCTAGTGCCGAGGCTGAAGCAGCCGACTAAACACACGGATGCCACGATCACGGCAACACCGATGCTCGACGAGAGTCGCGAGGATAATGGAATGCCGCACTCCCTTCCCCCGCTCATCAGGTGAGCATAGCTACGCCAATATCGCCGTCGGCGCCGGCGCGACTTGCCAGTAACTCATCGACTGATCCCGGGCCATTGCTTGGCATGTGTACCCGATTGGAAGCAAGAACGATCCGGAATGCGACGTGAACTAGACGTTTCGGCCATTCGAGACGATACGCAAAGCACTCATGTCGGACGGCGATGCCTAACCTCAAGCCGCTTCATGGCGGCCTTGAATTTCTGCCAGCCGTGTCTACGGAGTCACCTGAGAGGCGTAACGATTACGCGCCGGCGCGACACGAGACGAGAGTGACGTGCAGTGGAGTGCGGGGACAGACCTCGACCGTGGACGCGTACTGCAGGTATGAGGCCACAGACCCTGGCGGCTCGGTTGGCACAGTGGCCCAGAGGGTCGGTGCTGGCTGCATGGTCTACGAGACCCTGCTGGCCCAGCGAGCCACCGTCCCGAGCCGGTCACGCGGGTCGAGCCGTGGAAGTTCTCAAAAAGCTGGACGAAGGTATGGAGTTCCGGCGGCACGCCGACGAGCCGATGGGCGCGCGGCATCTCCCGTTTGTGTCATGGAGCATCGTGAGCGTCCCAACTCAATTAGGCATCTCTTTTGCCAGGTCGGATGTTGAGGTAATTGCCCAACCCGGTGACCTCGAGTACCTTCCGCACTCTTGGACGTGGCGAGAAAATGATGAGTTCTCCCTCCATCGACTCCACTCTCTTGTGCTCGGCCACGACCACCGAGATCCCGGTGGAGTCTATGAAATCGAGTTCGGCCAGGTTGAGGGCAACATGTTTGATTCCCTCACGAGCGAGTTCGGCAAACATCTCGAAGAGTTGTGCAGCCGTGGCAGTATCCAGTTCGCCGTCGAGCATCACCAAGGCGTGATGCTCGACTTGGCGGATTTCAGTGTCCAGCGACTTCTCGCGAGAAACCAGGAGCGTCAACAGTTTCCTCTGTCAGTGCGATGCTTTCCGGCGGCCGAGACTGCCAGCCAGTGTGCAATCTTCAAGGGCTGATTCCTAACCCTGCCGAAAATGAACCTATCCCAGACAACCTCAGGTTCAAAGGGCCGTTGCGTCGGGGCCCGACGACGGGCCCGACGACGCATATCCCTCTCGGAATAGCGGCACATATTTTCTAGTGAGGAATAAGCAGTTTCGGGCATACCTTCAGGGTGCTCTCAGGTTCGGATGAGGCCGTCGGTCGGGCCATGGTCGCCACGCTGGCCTGGGGAATTGCCTGCGAAGCTCTTGGTCACGCTGACGGAATTGCCGAAATGGACCCGTCTGAGCTGTCGCTGGCGCGAGCGGACGCAGCGCGCGCCGAGGTGCGGAGAACACGTGAAGTATTCAACGAAGCTCTGTCGGCGATCGGCTTAGGCCCGTTTCTCGCCGATGAGGAACGCGGGACGGATCCCTCCCCACTGGCCAGAGGGCTCAGCTCATTCTGAGGTGATCGGAGCCGCCACGACCGAGAGGTGGAGCATGTGGCCTTCCTCCGAGTTGACCCGTTCGAGGTGGATGCGACGGCCGTAGACGGTCGACAAGGCGAGGATCGCCGAAGCCAAGAGGAGGCCGCCGGCGATGTTGAGCGAGAGGTTGAGGCCGCGCCCAAAGGCACCGTAAGCGGCGGAGATCACTTCGTTCACGATGTGAGTGATGGCAGGACTCTTGGCGGTGGCCGCCTTCGCCTGACTTTGGTACGTGCCCGTGGTGACGGCGGACACGACGAGTTGCTGGAAGGACTTCGGGATGCCGATGGCGGTGAGCTTCCGCACCAGGTTGACCGTCAGCTGACCGTTGACGATCGAGCCCAATACGGCGACGCCGACGACGGCACCGAGCTCTCGGAACGTATTGTTGGCCGACGCAGCCATCCCCGAGTGCTCGGCCGGTACCGTGCCGAGCGCCGCCGAGGTCACCGGCACCAAGGCCATTCCTACCCCTACGCCCGCCACGAACATGGTCCAGCCGATCTGTCCGATGCCGGCGTGCGGAGAGATGTTGGCGTTGGTCAAGAGGATCCCTAGCCCCGCCAACAGGCACCCGGTCGCCATCGGGATGCGGGGACCCCATGCCGCCACCCAGCGGCCGGCGAACAGCGAGGACGCCACCATGCCAACGGCCAGGGGCACGAAGTTCAAGGCGAGGCCCAGCGGCGAGTTGGATCCCACCACCTGGAGGTACAGAGCCACCATGAAGAAGATGGCGAAGGTCCCGAAGTAGACCGTAAAGGCGATGATGTTGGACGCGGCAAAGGCAGAGCGTTTGAAGTAACGGACGTTGAGCACGGGGTTGGCGGCCCGCAACTCGGCGAAAACGAAGGTGATGGCCGCGGCCAACGAGAAGAAGAAGAGCAGGTCGATCCACCACGTCCGATAGCCGGCGGTCTCGCCCAGGATGATGGCGAAGGTGAGCGACCCGAGGGCCAAGGCCCCGAGCAAGAAGCCCGGGATGTCGAACCGGGCCCGCACCGGGTCCGAGCTCTCGGGGAGCACGATGGCGGCACTGGTGAAGGCCAGCACGCCGAAGAACACGTTGAACCAGAAGATGGCTCGCCAGGACCAGCCGAAGACCAGGAGGCCGCCGATCAGCGGGCCCAGGGCCAGGCCGAGGCTGGACACGGCGGCCCAGATGCCCAGGGACCGTGCCCGTTCTCTTGGACCGGGGTAAAGGTGCCGGATCATCGACAGGGTGCCGGGCTCGGATGCGGCAGCACCGACGCCCATCACCACCCGGCCGGCGATGAGGATATTGGTGGTAGGGGCGACCGCGGCGATCACCGAGCCCGCGCAAAAGACGGCCACCCCGGTGAGCATCACCTTCTTGCGTCCGAAGAGGTCACCGATGGTGCCGAAGCTCAGCATGAGGCTGGCGAAGGTCAGGGCGTAGCCGTTCACCACCCACTGCAGCTGACTCACCGAGGCGTGCAACTCACTCTGCACGTTGGCCAGGACCACGGTGACGATCGTGTTGTCGAGGAACGTCAGGAAGAGAACGAAGAGGAGGGTCGCCAGAGCCGCCGATCGGGACCGTGACATTCCGTCAGTGATGTCCGAGCCGTTTTGGAGGGCCGAGGGATGCACGAGTTCGTCCATGGGTACAGCCATACCCAGCGGGGGCGATCCTGCAACCGGAGGGGCATTCCGGACCCGTCAGCTCCCGGCGCGTGTCGGGATTTGAGAGGCTAGGAAAGGGCCATCAGTCCGGCGTGAGTGGGGGCGAATCCGCAGTTGTCTTCGTAGAAGTGTGCGAGATGCTCGCCGTAGTCAGCGTGGAGCCAGCGGCAGCCGGCACCGAGCGCCCCGTCGTGGGCCAGCGTCACCAGGCGGGTCCCGATGCCGCACCGTCTCGCCTTCGTGGCGACCATCGTGTCCTGGAGCCAGGCATGGGCACGGCCGTCCCAGATCACGTTGACAAAGCCGACAAGGTCGTCGCCGTCTCTGGCGACGACCCAACCCAGACTGTGCCGGTCCAAGAGGTCCGTCCAGCTCCATCCACCGTCGTCCACGATGCGGGTACCGAAGGCCTCGGCATGGAGCCGGTTGAGTTCGCTATCGCCGCAGTTGCCCCGCCATTCGAAGTCGACGGCCATGGTGCATGGTATCGGTCGGGCTTAGCCGTTGACGCTGAAGGGCGTGGTGATCTGATGGCCGGCGGGATCGATCACATACCAGAGGCCGCCGTTCTGATCGATGGCCTGCCCGGTGATGAGGCCCGGTTGGACGTCGAGGTTGTAGGTGTAGAGCGGATGACCTCCGTAGGTCAGCTGGGTGGAGCCGTCGGCCCGCTTCAGCGTGCCCACGAGAGATCGATTGACACCGGTGCCGACCCGGATCGGGCCCGACTGGAGGAGGGGAGGCCATTGGAAGACGCAGCCATCGTTGGTGCAGGCGCTGTGAGTGGGGGTGTCCGGGGCGAAGTCATAGAGCGCGTGGCCGCCGCCCGTGGCCAGGATCCGCCCGGACGGCGAATGGATGAGGCCGAGGGTCATGTTGGGGTCGGTGGTGGGCGGTGACGAGAGTGTGGTGACCGAACCGCCACCACAGGCGGCCAGAGTGAGCGAGACCGCGAGAAGGACCGCCGCCCAGGTGAGAGAGGGGCGACGCCAGGCGTTCACGACGTGCCGACGGGGGGAACGTTGACGCCGAGGAGCCAACTGATCGAAGCCAACGCCTGGTCGATGGTCCAGGCCGTGTGCTGGGGGTGCTCGAGTCCGTGGACGCCGCCCGCATCGAGGAGGGAGGTCAACTTCTTGTTGAGGTTGCCCTTGAGGTCGGGCGCATTGATATCGATGAAGCGTTCGTGGCCTCCGGTGTCGATGAGGAAGTACCCGTCGGTGTGGGTGACGTCATAGGTGAGGGGCCGGCCGGTGTACCAGTCGAGATGCGGTGGTTGCCCTTCGGGAACGATCTGGTAGGTGACCCCGAACGCCTTCCAGAAAGCCGCCACGTTGGTCGGGCTACCGGTCCAGAGGTCCCAATTGGCGCCGAATTCCTTTTGATACGCGGCCAGGCGCGCCGGGGTATCCCGGCCCGGGTCGACGCTGGCCTCGACGAAGACCACCTTGTCGGCCAGTCCGGCGGCCCGCAGGTCGCGCTGGAGGCCGATGAAGGCGGCGGTGATCAGCGGGCACTCGTCCTGGCAGAGGCTGAGAAAGGGGGCCAACACCACCACCTTGCCTTTGAGCCCGCTCAGCGTGATGGGCTGCCCCTCCTGGTTGACCAGCGTCACGCGGTTGGGGGTGGGCCCATTGACGATGGCGCCCTGATTGGCCGATGGGGCCGGCGGCGCCGATGAGGCGCCACAGGCGGACAACGCGGTGCCCGCCACACAGAGGGAGAGGCCCAGGACCATCACGACGGCTCGCTGCGCTCGGGGGGTGCGGGGCGACGGGAGCGGCATGCGGGGTCAATCCCTAGTTGGCTCGGACCACTCAATTCCAGTCAGGGCCCGGTCCGGATGGCGACAGCCTCAGTCGCCCCCCTCGTCGGGCGGCAGAAATGAAAAGGGCAGATCGGCCAGAAGGATGAGGGTGGAGGCGATCCATCGGGTCAGCCCGTCGATCACCGGCGTGATCTCCCCGGGGTCCTCGAGCTGGCGCTCGCTGAAGCGCAGAGAGCCCTCGTAAGTGGCCTCGACGGCCCACCGCACACTGCCGTCGTTGTGCACCTGCTCGATGGTGGTCGCCGTGCGCACCAGGGGTTCGGTGCCCAGCAGCGGGTTCTCCTCGGGCAGGGCGGCCAGCACGGTCTCGGTGTCGGGGGCCACGGCCAGGCGCTGTATCCGCAGGGCCACCTCAATGACCACCTCGGGCAGTTCGTCCGGTGGCTCGCCGATGTTCCAGCTGCGGTACGAGGTCTGGCTCCAGGTGGGCCAGTCGACCGAGACATCGGCCCGGACCCGGGGCGGCTGCTGCTCGCCGGGCAGGCTGTAGGAGGTCTCCCAGGACACGTCCCCGAGGAAGACGTCGACTTGGAAGCGCTCCTCGACGGCCTGGCGCTGGAGCAGGGCTTGGTCGAACGAACGGCGGATGGAACTGATGACGTCGACAAGAAGGTGATCGAGCACGGCAGGCAGAGAATAGACGGGGTGGCCGTTACCATCTCGGGGATGAGTGCTCGATCGGTATGGATGGACCGACGTGTGATGGCTTACGCGGATCAAGGGGGGGCATGGGAGTCGCCGTCGTCAACGCTCTTCGCCATCGGTCGGGCCGTGGCGGCCGGGGCCACCGGCATTGAGCTCGACGTGCACGCCACGGCCGACGGAGAGCTGGTGGTCTGCCATGACGCCACGGTGGACCGGACCACGGCGGGCGTGGGCGACATCGTCACGTTCACCTTGGCCGAGTTGCGCCAACTCGATTTCTCGTACTGGTTCATCCCCGGGGCGGACGTCACCCCCGATCGTCCGGCCGAGGACTATCCCTACCGTGGCCGGGCGCCCGACGACCCGACGTTCGGGATCGCCACCCTGCGCGAGGTGCTGGAGCAGTTTCCCGGTGTGGTGCTCAACCTCGACATCAAGCAGACGGCGCCGGTGGTGCCGGCGTATGAGGAGTCCCTGGCCCGGTTGCTGGCCGAGTTCGGGCGGACCGACGACGTCATCGTGGCCTCGTTTCTCGACTCGGCCACCGACTCGTTCCGGACATTCGCCCCGAATGTGCCCACGTCGGCGGGCACCATGGCGACCGCTGAGTTCTGGCAGGCGCTGCACGGTGGCACCGCCCTGCCCGAGTCACCAGCGGTCGCCTACCAGGTGCCGGAGCGCCAGGGCGAGCTCGTGGTGGTGGACGAGGCGTTCGTGGAGGCGGCCCACCGCGGCGGGAAGGCTGTCCACGTGTGGACGGTCAATGAGCCCCAGGCGATGGAGCGCCTGGTGGGGCTCGGGGTCGATGGGATCATTTCGGACGTGCCCACGGTGCTCGGCGGCGTGCTGGCCGCGGCCGGGTCGAACGT
Organism: uncultured Acidimicrobiaceae bacterium; assembly: GCA_963821755.1. GTDB lineage: Bacteria > Actinomycetota > Acidimicrobiia > Acidimicrobiales > RAAP-2 > Bog-473. The sequence goes on along the minus strand of CAWGEX010000002.1, from coordinate 635,312 downwards.
CGCGTGGAACGGCGATAAGGCGAGCTGAACGGGCCGGGGCGTCTGGTCTCCCCAAGGGTCACCGTCCACCGGCCTCGATGCAGGGCCGATCCGGGTGCTCAGCCCCTCCCGCAGTTCGGCTTCTTGCCGTGATTGGCCTTCTTCTTGGCCCTGAGCTTGCGCTTCACCGTCCGCTTCGACATAAGTGCGACAGCTTAGACCGCCTGGAGGGGCCACTAGTCTCGGGGTCTATGCGGTCCGGATGGCTGCTCCGTGACGGCGATGTGGTGTGTGCACTCGAGATGGCCGAGACCAAGGAGGAACGGTCCCGTGGGCTCCGCGGGCGGGACGGCTGTGAGGGTGCGCTGCACCTTCCCGGAGTGCGGACGGTGCACACGATCGGGATGCGGTTCTCAATCGATGTGGCCTTCCTCTCGGAGGATCTGACCGTGGTACGGCTCAAGCGGGTACGGCCGAGACGGGTTGTGCTGCCACGCCGCGGTGAGCGCGGCGTGGTCGAGGCGCAGGCCGGCGCATGGGAACGTTGGGGCGTGGTGGTCGGCGATCAGCTGGTCGTTCGTGACGTCGAGGCGACGTGAGACCCGACGGCGCCGGCCAACTGGTTCTGGTCGCCACACCGATCGGCAATTTGGGTGACCTGTCGTCGCGGGCCCGAGCGGTCCTGGCCGACGCCGACCTCATCTGTTGCGAGGACACCCGCCGGACCAGGGCGCTCCTCTCTGCCATGGGAATCCCGGCCGGAGGGCCCCACGGTGACCGCCTGATGTCGCTGCACGCCCACAACGAGGGCGCGCGCCTCGAACGGGTGGCCGCCTGCGTGTCCGGCGGTGGGGTGGTGGCGGTGGTCAGCGACGCCGGGACGCCGGGGATTTCGGACCCGGGATCTCTCCTGGTGTCTGCCCTGGCTGCCGCCGGCCAATCGGTCAGCGTGGTGCCCGGGCCGTCTGCGGTGGTGGCGGCACTGGTGGTGAGCGGCCTGCCGACCGATCGCTTCTGCGTGGAGGGGTTCCTGCCCCGGAAGGGGGCTGAGCGCCGGGAACGAATCGCCGCGTTGATGTCCGATGAGCGGACCACGGTGGTCCTGGAGGCGCCCGGCCGGGTGGTGGCGACGCTGTCGGACCTGGCCCAAGTGGACGGCAGCCGCCCCGTCGCCGTGGTGCGTGAGTTGACCAAGGTGTACGAGGAGGTCTGGCGGGGCTCGGTGGCCGAAGCGGCATCGGTGTTCGGTGAGCACGGGATTCGCGGCGAAGTGGTGCTGGTGATCGGCGGTGCGCCGCCGCCGGATCCGGCCAGCGGCGCTGCGATCGAGGAGGCGGTGCGGCGGCGTCTCGCGCTGGGCGACGGGCCACGGCAAGTGGCGGCGGCGCTGACGGGGGAGCTGGGCGTGGCACGCCGCACGATCTACGACACGGCGCTGCGACTCCGAGCGGAGGCGCGGGTGCCGCCCGGCTGAACGGGGTCCGGCCCGCTCGAGGGCGCCGGTACGCTACGGGCGGTGCCCCCCTACTACCTGACCACGCCGATCTACTACGTCAACGACGCGCCGCACGTGGGCACGGCATACACCACGGTGAACGCGGATGCGCTGGCCCGCTGGCACCGGTTGGTGGGTGACGATGTCACCTTCCTCACCGGGACCGACGAGCACGGCGCCAAAATCGTCGAGGCGGCCGAAGCCCACGGGATGTCCCCGCAGGCGTGGACGGACCAGACGTCGGCCCGCTTCATCGAAGCCTGGGAGCGGCTCGACATCAGCAACGACGACTTCATCCGCACCACCGAGCCCCGGCACTATGCCGTGGTGCAGGAGTTCCTGCAGAGGATCTACGACAACGGGTTCATTGAGCTGGGGCAGTACACCGGGCTGTACTGCGTCTCGTGCGAGGACTACTACACGCCCGATCAGCTGGTGGACGGGCTCTGCCCGGTGCACGGCCGGGCGGTGATCGAGATGCGGGAGGACAATTACTTCTTCAAACTGAGTGCATTCGAGCAGCCGCTGCTGGACTACTACGACAGCCATCCTGACTTCGTACGCCCGATACCCAAGCGCAACGAGGCCCTCGGCTTCATCCGGGGTGGCCTCAACGACGTCTCGATCACCCGGACCTCCATGAAGTGGGGGGTGCCGGTCCCGTGGGACGACGGACATGTCTTCTACGTCTGGTACGACGCGCTCATCAACTACCTCACGGCCGCGTCCTACGGCAGCGACCCCGTTCGATTCAACGCGCTGTGGGGCGCGGCGCACCATCTGATCGGCAAGGACATCTTGAAGTTCCACTGCGTGTGGTGGCCCGCCATGTGCCTGGCGGCCGGCATTGCGCCGCCGGCGGAGATCTTCGTGCACGGCTACCTGCTCATGGAGGGCCAGAAACTGGGCAAGACCCTGATCCAGTCCGGCGTGGTCGGCGAGGGGGACGGGGCCCGGTCACTCAAGATCACCGAGGTGTCGCCGCTCGCCCTGGCCGACGAATTCGGGGTCGACCCGCTGCGGTACCACCTCTTGCGCGACATCTCGCTCGGCAGCGACGGCGATTTCTCCTACGAGGGGATCGTCGCGCGCTACAACGCCGATCTGGCCAACAACCTGGGCAACCTGGTCTCCCGGGTGGCCACGGTGGTGCACTCCAAGTGTGGCGGCATCGGTCCGGCCTGCGATCCGGACGCCGTCTTGGCCGGTCCGGTGGCCGAGGTATTGGCAGCCGCGGGCGCGGCCTGGGACCGTTGGGCCCCCCAGGACGCGCTGGAGGCCACGTGGCGCCTCATCGGCGCCGCCAACGCCGAATTGGAGACGACCGAGCCCTGGAAGATGGACCCCGGGCCGGAGGTGGAGTCGATACTGGGCAACGCGCTCGAGGTGCTGCGCATCGTGGCCATCCTGATCTCGCCGGCCATGCCGTCCACCTCGGCCGAGATCTGGCGCCGCATCGGTCTGGGGGCCGACCTTTCGGCGGTCCGCCTGCCGGGTGACGCCGTCTGGGGGGGCTACGGCGGCGGAAGCGGTGTGGTGAAAGGGGCCCCGCTCTTTCCCCGTCGCAAGTCGTGAGCGGGTGGTTCGACTCGCACTGCCATGTGCAGGAGGAGTATCGAGGCGGAGGCGAGAAGGGGGACGGCGAAACCGACCTGGCGGTCGTGCTCGGCCGGGCATCGGCCGCGGGGGTGGACCGCCTGGTCTGCATCGGGACAGGGGCGACCACGTCTGCCCAGGCGGTGGCCCTAGCCCGGGAGGTGAGGCGAAACGGAACGGGGGAACTGTCAGCGTGGGCGTCCGTCGGCCTCCATCCCCATGAGGCGGTCGATGGCATCGAGCCCGTGGCCCGGCTCTTGGCCGAGGAACTGGCGAGGGGTGACGGGGCCGTGGTGGCCGTCGGTGAATGCGGGCTGGACTACTTCTACGAGCATTCGCCTCGTCACGTGCAACGGGCCGCCTTCGCGGCACAGATCGCGTTGGCCCACGCGCACTCCCTGACCCTGGTCATCCACGCGCGCGACGCGTGGGACGACCTGTTCGACGTCCTCGATGCCGAGGGCGTGCCCGAGAGGGCCGTGTTGCACTGTTTCACCGGCGGCCCCGCTGAGGTCGATCGGTGTCTGAGGGCCGGCCTGTTCGTGTCCTTCAGCGGCATCATCACGTTCAAGAACGCCGGAGATGTCCGCGCCGCCGCGGCCCTTGTACCCCTTGATCGATTGCTGGTCGAGACCGACAGCCCGTTCCTCGCACCCGTGCCCCACCGAGGCCGAGTCAACGAGCCCTCGTACCTGCCGCTGGTCGGCGCCGCGGTGGCCGAGGTGAAGGGCTGCCCGGTGGAGATGGTGGCGGAATCCTCGGCCGCCGCCGCCACCACCGCCTTTTGTGCGTTCTCCTAATTCACGCGTCTCTGGGTACAAAACGAGAACCATCTGACCTGGGGATATAGAGGTGAAACTCCCTTAAAAGTGCTTCTGAACAGGAAATTTATATAAATGTAACGGGGGTGGGACGCTGTGACCTGGGGAAATGAAGCTGACATTGCCGGGCGTCAATCCTCTATTTGCGTGACACCCCACCCAGTCCCTATGTTGTCGCCAACCCCCCCGCCTACCTTGTGTCGGCGCGGGTGCACTGTCCCCGGAGAAGGGTGGAGCCCTGCGGAAACAGAGCACTTCGGGGAGGCGCGTCGGCGTCGCCGCACTGTTGTGCGGCGCCCTGTTCGGTGTTCCTCTCCTTTTGCTTCAGAACGGACCGGCACACGCACAGCGTGTGTCATCACCGGTGTCGGATCATGGAGCGGGATCGCACTCCTCGTTGAGCGCGTCGCGATTCAACGACGCGTTGTCGCATACGAACCTGGTGCGTTTTGGCGCGCCCTTGCCCAAGGGCAGTCCCAACCCCACCACCACCCCGACGGTGCCCGTGACCACGACGACGGGAGCGCCCCCGCCCACGACCACGACGACGGAGGCGCCGCTTCCCCCGGCCACGACGACCACGGAGGCGCCGGCGCCGGCGAGTGTGGTGACCTCGGGAGGCAACAGCGAATCCGGCGAGGCGACCTACTACGCCTCGTACTTCCCGGCCTCCGGTTGTGCCAGCCCTGATCTCCCCAAGGGAACCGTGTTGACGGTGACGTCGGCGAGTGGTGCCTCGGTCGTCTGCACGGTCGACGACTTGGAGGCGACCAACCCCGGGCGTGTGGTCGACCTGTCGCCCGCGGAGTTTTCCGAGTTGGCGCCCCTCAGCGAGGGCGTGGTCGGGGTTACCGTTAGCTGGTGACCCACTCGGGCGCCGATATTTCGACGCTCCTCGAGACCAACGGACTCAGACCCAGTCGGGCATTGGGCCAGAATTTCGTGGCCGACCCAAACACGGTCCGTCGAATCGCCCGCTTGGCCGGGCTCGGGCCTTCCTCGTCCGTGTTGGAATTCGGCGCCGGACTGGGCTCGCTGACGCTGGCGCTGGCCGAGACCGGGGCCCGGGTGGTGGCCGTCGAGCTCGATCGCCACCTTCTCCCGGTCCTGCGGTCGGTCGTGGAACCGGCGGGGGTCCAGGTGGTGGCGGGCGACGCCATGACGCTCGATACGGCGGGACTCCTGGCCGAGCAGGGCGGCGGCCCGTGGTCGCTCGTGTCCAACCTGCCGTACAACCTGGCCACGCCGCTCGTCCTGCGGACCCTGGTCGAGGTGCCGGCGGTCGAACACCTCCTGGTCATGGTGCAGCGCGAGGTGGGAGAGCGCATGGCGGCCCAAGTGGGCGATCCGGCGTACGGATCGGTCTCGGTGCGAGTGGCCTACTTCGCCCGGTCGACCCTGGCCGGAAGGGTTCCGGCGTCGGTCTTCATCCCCCGCCCCCGGGTCGAATCGGTGCTGGTGCGCATGGAGCGACGATCGGAGGTGGCGGTGGACCCCGCCGAGGTGCCCTACGCGCGTCTGGCGGCCGTGGTCAAAGCCGGCTTCGGCCAACGTCGCAAGATGCTGCGCCGCTCGCTGGCCGGGGTGGTCGAACCCGAGGCGTTCGCCCGCGCCGGCGTCCGCCCCGAGGCTCGCGCCGAGGAACTCACGGTGGAGGATTGGGGAAGACTGGCCCGGTGACCCGGGTGATCGCTCCGGCCAAGCTCACCGTGTCCCTGGCCGTGACCGGCGTTCGTCCCGACGGGCTCCATGAGTTGCGGGCCGAGATGGTGACGCTCAGCCTGGCCGACGAGCTGACCATCACGGAAGGGAGCACCGGGCTGACCGTGACGGCCGAGCCGGGGTCCCGGGCGGACGCCCTCGGCCGGGACGAGGGCAACCTCATCGTGCGCGCCCTGGCCGCAGTGCGACGCACGGCCGCCGTCCACCTGGTCAAGCGCATACCGCTCGGTGGTGGTCTGGGCGGCGGCTCGAGCGACGCGGCTGCGGTGCTGCGGTGGGCCGGCTGCACCGAGGCCGCTACCGCGCTCGAACTGGGTTCCGATGTCCCGTTCAGCCTGGCCGGGGGGTGCGCTCTGGTCGAAGGTGTCGGCGACGTCGTGACGCCCCAGGATTTCGTCCGGCGCGAGTTCGTGCTCCTGATCCCGCCGTTCGGCGTTCACACCGGCCGGGTCTATGCCGCCTGGGACGAGCGCCGCCGCTCGGGGAGCTCCGACGGAGGAGCCAACGAACTGACCGACGCCGCACTGTTCGTCGAACCCCGTCTGGCGATGTGGCGGGACGCGCTCGGGGAGCTCACCGGGAGGGCACCGGTGCTGGCCGGGAGTGGGTCGACGTGGTTCGTCGAGGCCGGTCCGGCGGGGATCGCCACCGGCGACCTGCCCTGGCTCGACGTCGGCGCGGCCCGGGCCCGATTGGTGCGGGTGCACACGGTCCCGGCCGGATGGGATGGGGACTGAATCGAAAGGTGGGTTACTTACCGGCCCGACGTTGCCAGCGGGTGGCCTTCAGCATTTTCTTGTGCTTCTTCTTGCGCATGCGCTTGCGGCGCTTCTTGATCAGTGATCCCATGTCGTGCGGCAGGCTAGCGGTCCAGTGGGCCGACTGCCAGGCGGCCCGGGTGGCTGAAGGAGCGAAACGGCATGAGTTTTGAGGTCATCGGACTCGATCACGTCCAGCTGGCCATGCCGGCGGGAGGCGAGGAGGTGGCCGAATCCTTCTACCGCGGCCTCCTGGGCTTCGCCCGTGTCCCCAAGCCTGAGCCGATGGCGACGAGGGGTGGCTGCTGGTTCGAGGCCGGTGCGGCGGCCCTCCACCTCGGAGTCGAGGCCGACTTCCGGCCGGCCCGCAAGGCCCACCCGGCTCTACGGGTCCGGAACCTGAGCGATCTGGCGGCTCACCTGCAGTCGGCGGGCGTTGCGGTGCGTCCCAACCCGGACCAGCCCGATGGTGCCGGCTGCTACGTCGATGACCCGTTCGGCAACCGGATCGAGTTGATCGACGCCACCTGAGCGCCAGGGAGAGTCACGGTCCGGAGGGTGCGCCGCTCGCCGGGCCTTCATCACCTTCGCCACTTCGTCACCTTCGCCACGTCTCGACAGTACTGTCGGCGGTGTCAGTTTCTTCACCCTCGGCGTCGGCCGGTGCCGCCACCGTGGGGAGGCGCAGCGACATGCGTGTGCCCCCATCCTCGGCCGCTTCGGCCGTGATGGTGCCGCCTTCGTCCTTGACCACCTGGGAGACGATGGCCAAGCCGAGCCCGGACCCGGGGAGGCCCCGGGCGGCGGCGGCTCGATAGAAGCGATCGAAGACATGGGGGAGGTCGTCCGGCGCGATGCCCGGTCCCCGATCGCGCACCACCACCGTTCCCGCCCGGCAACTCACCGACACCGTCTCTCCGGCCGGGCTCCATTTGCGGGCGTTGTCCAGCAGATTCCCGATGGCCCGGGAGAGCCGGTCCGGGTCGCCCTCCACCCAGCACTCCTCGGCCTCGAGTTCGAAGGTCACCAGTTGGGTGCGGCCGTGGGTTGCCGCCACCGCGATGGCGTCGCGTACCAGGAGGTCGAGGCGGAGCGGCTCGGTCGAGGTGGGGAGCTGATCGCCTCGGGCCAGTTCGGCCATGTCGCCGACCAGGTCGGTCAGTTCCTGGAGTTGGACCAGCACGTCGTCGACCAGCACGGAGCGGTCCGCCTCGGTGAGCTCGTCGACCCGGCGGATGACCTCGAGGTTGGTGCGCAGGCTAGTAAGCGGGGTGCGGAGCTCGTGGGAGGCGTCGAGCACAAGCTGGCTCTGCGCCCGGCGCGAAGACTCCAGGGCCTCGAGGAGCCGGTTGAAGGTCCGGCGCAACCGGCCCAGTTCGTCGGGTCCACCCGGGGAGAGACGACGGGAGACGTCGGTGGTCTCGGCCAGGTCCTCCACGGTGTCCGTCAACGCGTTGAGGGGTACCAGCGCGGTCCGGGCCACCAGCAGACCCAGCACGATGGCCAGCAGGACGCCGCTCAGGGCGACCCCACCCAGCACCAGACCGAGTCGGTCCAGTTCGCGCGTCGCATTGAGCAAGGTGACGATCTGCAGTGCGCTCGTCTGCTCTAATTGCTGGCCGTTGAACGTCGTCCCCACCGGCAGCGGTTCCACCAGTTCCCGGAATTGGTTCCCACCCACGTTGACGGTGGTGAAATAGCTCGGGGCCGTACCCGCAGCCACTTGGCGGACCTGGTCGGTGACCGGAAGGTCGCCGCCGACGATGACCGAGCCGGACGAATCCACGACCTGGTCGTAGGTGGCATTCGTCGTGGTGATGGTGGCGCCGCTGGTGATCTTGGCCGCGGCCGCGGTGAGGGAGTTGTCGGCCGCGTTGACCAGCGTGTTGCGGGCGGCGAGGTAGGAGGCGGTCGATGCGGCCAACACGGCGACGACGACGGCGACGGTGGACGCCAGGACCAGCCGGGTGCGAAAGGTCACGCGTCCCGCAGGATGTAGCCGACCCCGCGCACGGTGTGGATGCAGCGCGGCTCATCATCCAGTTCCGTCTTGCGCCGCAGGTACCCCACGTAGACGGCCAGGGAGTTCGTCCCCGAGTCGAAGTCGAAACCCCACACCCGGTTGAGGAGCACCTCGCGGGTGAGCACCTGACGGGGATGGCGCAGAAAGAGCTCTAGCAGGTCGAATTCGATCCGGGTCAAGGTGAAGGACCGCTCTCCCCGATGCGCCTCGCGGGTGGAGAGGTCCAACGTGAGCCCACCGACGCGCAGGAGGCCTCCCTCGCCCTCGAACCGACGGCGGAGCAGGGCCCGCAGGCGGGCCAGCAACTCGGCCAGAGCGAAGGGCTTGACCAGGTAGTCGTCGGCTCCGGCATCGAGCCCTTGCACCCGGTCATCGATGGCGTCACGGGCCGTCAGCATCAGGACGGGTGTGTCATCGCCCGCCGCCCGGATGCTGCGACAGACCGACAAGCCGTCAAGGTCGGGCAGGCCCAGGTCCAGAATCACCGCGTCGAGTGGGCCCAGAGCCAACGCCTCGAGGGCCTCGCCGCCCGAGGCCACCGTGACCACGTCGTACCCTTCGAGCCGTAGGGCGCGGTCAATGGATCGCCGGACTGCGTGATCATCGTCCACTACCAGGATGCGCACGAGAACGGCAGCCTACTGTGGACGCACCGCAAAACGGGCGTGCCCCCTGCCTCTAACCTCTACCTCGCACCCACCTTCCCAGAGGGGAGTGGTGGCGCAATTCCGGGGTAGTTCAACTGGCAGAACGTCGGCCTTTGGAGCCGGATGTTGGAGGTTCGAGCCCTCCCCCCGGAGCACAGCCGTTTAACCAGGAGCAACGGCACTGAGACGCCGCGGCAATCAGCGCCGTGCAATCTACGTGCAATAGAGGATGACCTCGACCGATTGCGTGCCGAACTGGCCACTTCGACAACGCTCGTCGTCAAGGGGTCCACCGGCCAGCCAGTCGAGACTCCACTTCTGGGCGCAATCCGCAACGCTGTGGCCCTCCAGGCCAAGCTGCTCGCTTCCATCGCAGTCGATACCAGCCAAGCCGACCGTTCCCACGCCGGCCGGGCGCTGGTCAGCCAGAGGTGGGCGAACCATGGCTAACTACCGCCGACCCGCAGACAAAAGCGTCAGAGATGCCTACATGGAGAGAGAGCGGACGATGACAGCTCTCATCGTGCGGCTGTCGGACCCTGCAGGTACGACCTACGACGATGGTTTGCCTCGAGCGGTGCCCGATGGTGGGGCCGCAGCAATGGCCAGGTTGACACGATTGGAGTCCGGTGAACGCGCTCGGGTCCAAGGCTGGCAGATTGGATTGCCCTGCACCGATTTTTCGTTGTACTTGCTTGACGCTGACGGCCGGGCCGTGCCAGCCAGGCCTGTCGTCGCCAACGGGGTCTTGTATGTCTTGGACATTGGCACTTCGAGCAACCTGTTGCGCGCCTACAGCGCGGTGGGCACCACCAACTGCTCCGGGTCGCCTCTCTCGTGCCAGCCCCTGTGGACGGCGACGCTGCAGGTGGGGGGTTTGTTCCCAGCGACCCCGGCGGTGGCCAATGGGGTGGTCTACGTCGTCAGCGACACCATTCTCTATGCCTTCGACCAAAACGGCACGACCAACTGCTCGGGTACCCCCAAGGTCTGCACCCCCTTGTGGCAAGCGCTCTACGGTGCCAGCGACACGCCCACCGTGGCCAACGGAGTCGTGTATGTCAACTCGGGTAGCGGCATCGCCGCGTACGACGCAGCCGGGGCCACCAACTGCTCGGGGTCTCCGAAAGTGTGTACCCCTCTCTGGGTAGGAACTGAGTCCGCTTCCTCAGCAGCGACGGGGAGCCCCACCTATGCAAACGGCGTCGTCTATATCTCGGCTGGCGAAAATCTGTACGCTTTCGACGGGGCCGGGCACACGGGCTGTTCGGGGACACCGACGGCGTGTGTACCACTGTGGTCAGCGTCTCTGGGTGCTGGCCACCTCGTTGATCCGACGACGGCGGTCAGTGCTGGCACCGTCTATGCCGTCAACTCCACGACCAGCGTCCTCTACGCGTTCGACGCCACCGGCACGTCTGGGTGCTCGGGGTCCCCGAAGACCTGCAGCGCCCTGTGGACGGCATCGGGTGTGAGCGGCTCTCCCGCCATCGCGCGCGGGACCCTCTACATCGTCGGAACCGGGGGCATCAACGCCTACGACGCCACCGGGACCACCGACTGCTCGGGGTCGCCGAAGGTCTGTACGCCACTTCGGAGCTATCCCGGTGGAGCTTCAATCAGCGGGGGCCCGGTCGTGGCCAACGATGTGCTCTATTCGACGGCCAACAGCGCGACGGCCAACGGCCTGGTGGCATTTGACGCCAACGGCAGTAGCGGATGTTCGGGCACTCCGGTGGTGTGCAAACCATTGTTTAGCACTGTCGCCGGGGCCGCCGTCTTCGGTGACGCGGCGGTCGCCAACGGGGTGGCCTACTTCGCCGACGGGGACCCATTCAGCTCGCAGCACCAACTCTTCGCGCTCAATCTTCCCTGACGAAGGCTTCCTAGCCCGATGCGAATCGGGCCGTGCTCGTGCGCAAGCGGCCTCGCAAGCCATGAGGTGACCCAGTACGATGCTCCTATGGATTGTCAAGCGCAAGTGCTGTCCTGCGGTAGCTGCGCCGAGCACCTCTCGAGCGACGTAGCGCTTGAGGCAGCGCATCGCCTCCTTCTTGGTCCGACCCTCCTTCATCCGCCGCTCGATGTAGTCGCTGGTTCGCGGGTCGTTGACCATCCGGGTGAAGACGATGTGCCACAGCGCGGAGTTGGCCTGGCGGTCCCCGCTGCGGTTGAGTCGGTGCCGGTGCTGCTTGCCGCTGCTGGCGTCGATCGGCGACGCTCCGCAGAGATGGGCGAAGGTCGCCTCGCTCTTGCAGGCGTTCGGGGTTGTCTCCGGCGGCCACCAGGAGCGCGGACGCCACGTCGGTCCCGACGCCCGTCGACTGCGACGAGTTCGGGTGCGGTCTCGGCGACGAGGGTCTTCGAGCACTCGCGTCGATCTCTTTGACCTCCTCTTCGAGGGCGATGCGCCCGCCGGGCCAGCAGTCCGCAGGGTGCAGCTTGGTCACCGAGGCGATGTCGCGCTTGTCCGCCGTGCCGGTAGGCGCTGCCCCGCTTCGAGGACCTCGTAGATGGAGAGGTCGCGCAGCTCGGCTCGCAACGCGCTCGGCGGCGGTCGAGATCAGGCTGCGCATCTGGTTGATCGCCTGGGTCCGGCTTCTCCGGGCCGACGACCTCGCGACCCGCAGAACCCGCATGGCCTCGACGTTTCCGTCCCTCGTCTTGGCCTGACCCGGTGGCGTCGCCCGCCCTGGGCGGCCCGGGCGGCCGCGACGGCGTCTTCGGGGTCGGACTTGCCCTTGCGCCGCCGGCGCTGGCGGTTGGGACGGTCGACCTCGACGACGCGAGACTCGCTCGGCCGAGGAGGTGCGCGGGTGAGCCCGGCCCCGTAGCTGCCGGTGCCTTCGACGCCGACCAGCTCGACGGTCCCGAAGTCGCTGCAGCCAGCTGAGGCAGCGCCCGATAGCCGGCTGTCTGTCGTCGCGAAGCTCTCGACGCCGAGGAGCGCTCCTCGCTCGTCGAAGGCAGCCGCCACGTGCACGTCGAGGTGCGTGTCGACCCCGCCGGTGATCCTGCGCGCGATAGTGGTCATCGTCATCCCTTCGTTCGCGATTGGGGTTGGGTGGCACCGCACCGCGGGACGACGGACAGGACAGCGATGGGCCTGTGCGGCAGGCTCCTATGAGGTCACTCCGTCCGACCGATGGGTGTCGGGTGAGTGTCCGAGCCGGGCCGACGGATCGACTTCAGGACAGTCCGAAAGGACGTCAGCCGGTTTTGATGGAGTCAGACCTGGCTCGGGCACTCACCCACACGCTGACCGTCCCTCCCGTGGCATGTTGAGTTGAGCTCGAAGAGAAGTGGAAGAAATACCCGGCGACCGTCACCAGCGCAGCACCGATCCAGCCGATGATGATGCGCCGTGATCGGTGGCGAAGCAACAGAAGCACAAGCCCGGCGGGCCAGATCAACAATCCCTGGAGCGAGGAGTAGCTGCCGACGACCGCACAGGCCACAGCCCCTGCCACAGCGAGGCCACTCAGGTGCATTCGGTCGAGGAGGAACAGGGTAGCTCCGAGGGCGAGGAGTACCAGATACCAGGCCATTTGGAACCCCCACAGCGTGTCCTGATACTGGACGAATGACAGCAGAAGCAGCGCGACCGGGGCGTAGTAGAGCCACGGTGTAGACGGCGATCGGCGCTTATGAGACCAGATGATCAATCCAGTGGCTAGGGCGAGCATGACCCCGCTCAAAAACTCCTCAAAGACGATATTGAAGCTCGTCGTGTGAGCCAATTCGAGAACGATGAGCCTGGGGAAGAGCATTCGGTGATCGCCATACTGTTGCCAAAGACTTCCGAGACTCAGGGTGCCTGAATACGAGTCACCCAGCAGGCTGACATCATTCCATTGATCCCAGTAGATGACGTTGGTGCTGTACGACTCGATGAACCAGAAATAGGCCGCCAGAGGTAGCGCCAACCCAATGATGGCGCCGAGACCCATGGCGCGATGGACAGGGTTGCCTTGAAGCCATCTGCGATTTCTCAAGCCATAATCCCCCAATGGAGTAAGTCATGATGACACCACAAAGCAGAAGTATCCAGCCTAAAACCAGGAGGGTTATCACATGAGCTTTGACCGAGCCATTTACGACCAGACGAAGAGGCCAGGGCGAGACGAACCAGCGGTTCTACGCATTGCTGGCCGAACAACAAAAGTACCAACGTCCTTCTGGCTCAAATCGCAAAGGCGCTTTCGGGGGTTGAAGGTAAACCCCTTCGGGTGTTTGGTCCACTAGCTGCGTGTCGCTCGCCTCATCCCGAACCGTCGAGCGCCGGGTCATATCGCGCACTCGTCGGCTTTTCTCCTTTGATGTGCGCAACTTCCGCGTTCACCTGAGCCCACTCAGCGCGCGTGAGGTTTTCCTCGCACCGAGTGAAGAAACATGTGTTGCGCGAGTGGGCAAAAAGAGTCTTTACCGCCGTAATGCTTGGTGCGCTCAATCTTCGATCACAGCCCAAGATCCTTCAGCACACGTCGGTCGCACCCGCCACGTGTAGCTCACGGCCTCAGGTGCCTCACTCGCCACCAATTCTTCCGAGCCCGTCTGACGGATCTGGGAAAGTATCGGTGCCGTATGGGGTGGCGAAGGCGATAGAGCCTCAGTCACTAGGCGAGCAGCTTCGCCTTCTGCGCGGCAAACTCCTCCTCAGACAGGAGTCCCTGGGCCTTCAATGCTCCGAGTTTGGCAATCTCGTCGGCGACGGATATGGGATTGGAGCTCGCGGGCGTCGGACTCTTGGACGACGGCGTCCCAACCCGGATTTGCGTACTGCGCAGCCAAGGCGTGATCTTTCCCAGAATTTCGCGCTGGGAATAGTCATTGATGGAGAAGTAGCCCGCCTGCCCGCTCTTGAGATGGACGATCAGGGTGCCTCGATCTACGGCACCTTTAGAGAGTCCCGCCAAAGGTGAGGAACCTTGACCTGGCGACCTGTTCACTAGTGATTTCGACGCATTCGATAGCCTTAACTTGAATCGTCACGACCGTCTCTTTGTACTTCTTTAGGACCGTGCTGACCATCTTGATCACCTCGATCCGGTCATCGTCCAGCGAGAGTTCGCCTTCAGCCGGATCTGGGGCCGGCCCATGACAACCCGCCGTGATATTGAGCCATGCGCTCATGATATGTCTGATACGCAAGGCTCGCCCTGCGTCCAGCTATCGTCGGGCTCGTCCAGGAGTCGCTGGCTCCTCCAGCTGACGCGAACGGTTGGTCGCTTGGAATCCAGTGATCGTCACATGTATAGAGGTCAACAAGTTCAACCTCGCCGTAGTCATCTGCTCCTGCACCGGTGCCGATGATGCCCAGGCCGGCGACGACGACCGTTGCCCAAGACGTATCGCTTATCATTGGCCCACAATCGTCGCGCCCCGTCACGTTGGCCCACTTCTCAACGACCTTACGGTTCCACATCCGGCCGCCAGCCTACGACGGAAGCGACAAAGCCTGCCCCACTTCGGCACTTCGGTGTCACTCGGTAATGCACCGTAGGCCACTCAGTCCGTTACCTCGCAGTTCCTCGCCGGAAGTGCATCATGGTGTTTTCGCCGCCGGGACTCCTGATTATTCGGTCGAGACGTTTTGTGATTGGTAGGGTCCGCTTCTCGATAGCGAGATGCAGCCTTGAAAACCCCTCTCCCTCATTCCGATGACCTCGGTTGAGGTGACCCCAGAGCCGCATGAACACAGTCCGGCTCACGAACGTCTCCAGCCGGTCAATCTCGATCGGCTCGAAGCCGTGGCAGGAGCACACCCCTGCATACCAGCCGACTGGGCGACCAAAGAAGTTCTGTAAGGCCCCGCTGTTGTTGTGGGCGGAGGCATCTCCACTGGGGTGTCCTCAAAGAGGAAGACGTCTTTTGCGCTGACTCGACAGATCTCACCGAGCAATTTTGCCCGCCGATCGTCAGGGTTGTGTTGGAGCACCGTGGTCGTGGTGACGACATCGAACTCTTTGTCCGCAAAGGGCAGGTTCTCGCCGTCAATCTGAATGATTTCTGCTTCAGGGGCGTTGCGCTTGGCCAGGTTGACCATCTCTGATGATTGGTCACATCCCACTACGCGTCCAGGATGCTGCTCCGTCATCCAGCGGAGCTTCGCACCAGGGCCGCAGCCTACGTCCAACACCGAGAGACCTTCTATTGGGATTTTGGGATGGAACCGCTCCTGGAAGAGCGCCGCGTTGTATTGGTTGTAGGGAGCGTCATCTCCCGCGAGCAAGTTGCCGGAAGCGCGATCACGGACTCGCTTGGCCACTCCGGACCACTGTCGCTCCATATCGTATGTTGGAGGTTCGAGCCCTCCCCCCGGAGCAACGCAGGCGCGGCGGGGCGGTCCCGCAGACCAGGCGGCCGGCCACGGCCACACCCACGGCCCGGCTCAACCCAGGGGCCGCGACAGGTCGAGCTGCATCAGGACCAGGTCGAGCCGTTGCCCCCATTTGTCGCCAACGCCCGGCATCCGTCCCACTTCGACAAAGCCCAGCCGGGCGTGAAACTCGATCGAGCCGACGTTGCCGGCATCGATGGCGGCCACCATCACACGTTTGCCGGCCCGACGGGCGGTCTCGACCAGCGCGACCATCAGCGCCCGGCCGACGCCGCGCCCCCAATGGCTCTCGGCGACGTGGACCGAATGCTCGACGGTAAAGCGATATCCGGGCCAGCGCCCGGTGTCTCGAAAGTCCCCGTAGGTGGCCCACCCCACCACCACGTCGTCGTCGACCGCGACGAGAACAGGATGGCCGGCCGACGCCTGGTCACCGAGCCACGCTTCGCGGTCAGGGACGGTGTGGGGGGTTTCCGACCACTCCACCGTGCTGGTCTCGACCAGTGCGTTGGCGATGTCAGTGATGGCGGGCACGTCAGGTGCCGCCGCCGGTCGAACGAGCACTCCCTCAACGCCACTGCTTGGGTTTGTCCCGCGCCGCCAGCTCGGCCAGGTAGTTGTTGTAGGCGGCGCGTTCAGCGGCCTCGTTGCGGTCGGCCACCGGGTCAGCTTCGACCGACCGGACCGAGGCCGAGGCCGATGCCGATGCCGATGCCGACGCGTCGGGTGGCGCCTCGTGGATGAAGCGCCACCACATGTAGATGGCGTAGCCGGCGAAGAAGGGCCACTCAAAGACGTAGGCCCAACTCAGCTCGTTCCCCCCTAGGGCGCGGCGCACCTGCCAGACACAGAGCGCGGCGAAGACGGGGACGATGACGACAATGAGCACATGGAGCCCGACGGCCCGACGCGAGAACCACATGTGTCGATCCAAGACGGCTACCGAGCCCGGTGGAAGAGGAAGTCGGACAGGATGTCGGCCAACTCCAACGGTCGATCACCCTGAATACTGTGACCCGCTCCCTCGACTCCCACCACGATGCAGGTCGGCTGACGGCGCAAGAGCTCTTCGACGTTCTCATCGCTGACCACCGACCACGCCAGACCCCGCACCAACATCAGTGGAACACGCAGTCCCGAGATGGCACCCCACAAGTCCTCGAACTCGGGGCGCCGGCCAGATTCACCGTCTCGAAAGCGGGCGTAGCGCCACACCCAGCTGCCGTCCTCACGCTGCACCGCGTTGTGCAAAATGCCGCGGCGGAGCGACGATTCCGTACGGGTCGGGTTGTGCTCAATGGTCCGGGCGAGCAACTCGTCGAAGTTGGCGAAGCTGGTCGGGCCGTCGATGAACGAGGTGATGGGAGCCGACCTCTCCGCGTTGACTCCCGGGGTGACATCGACCAGGACGAGGGAACGGACCAGTTGGGGCGCCTGCGCGGCCAACGCGATGCTCGAGAGCCCGCCCAGCGACATCCCCACTACGCCCACCGCGTCGGGGGCCAGTTCGGCAATCACCGTGGCCAGGTCGGCTCCGTTGGACGTCACGGACAGTGAACCGTCGGGGCCGCCGTCGGAGTGGCCGTGCCCCGGAAGGTCGATGGCCAGCAGGGGCCGGTTGAGCGCCAAGGCCACCGTGTCCCAGGTGTGAGCGTTCTGTGCCCCACCGTGCACCAGGACCAGTTCAGGCGGGGTAGTTCCCCAGACCAGGCTGCTGACCTGGCGCCCGGGTGAGACCGCAACCTCGACCCGGCGGACCGCCGGGGGGCCGGGATAGGGCAGGCCGTACTCGGCCGCATTCTCGGAAAACAGCCCGAACTCGTCGTAGGGCTCCACGCCCAGAAACAGTATCGGTCCCGATGATCCCCCATGGCCCGGCCCGGGAGGGAAGAATGGTCCGATGCACGAGCGCCGACTGTCTGCTGTGGTTCTGGCTGCGGGTGAGGGAACGCGTATGCGTTCGGAGCGGCCCAAGCCGTTGCACCTGCTCTGCGGCCGCCCGATGATCCTTCACGTCCTCGACGCCATGGCGGAGGTCGATGTCACCCGTGTCGTGGTGGTGGTCGGCCACCGGGCCGACTGGGTCACCAAGACGTTGGTGCAGCATGCGCCCCCTTCCATGCAGATTGAGTTCGTCGAGCAGGAATCGCAGTCCGGTACCGGGGACGCGCTGGCGGTCGGGCTGACCGGGCTTCCGGACGACGATGACGAGGAGGAAGACGTCGTCGTGTTGCCCGGCGACACCCCGCTCCTCCGCCCCCAGACGCTGGCCGCCCTGGTGCGTTACCACCGGTCCGAGGAGGCCGGAGCCACACTATTGACGGCCGAAGTGGAAGATCCCATGGGCTACGGCCGGGTCGTGCACGGCAAGGACGACGTGGTCTGCCGGGTGGTCGAGGAGGTGGACGCCACCGAAGAGGAGCGGGCCATCTTCGAGGTGAACACGTCCATCTACTGCTTTCGCCGCAGCATCCTGGCCCCTGCACTCCGCCGGCTGACCCCGGCCAACGCGCAGGGCGAGTATTACCTGACCGACGCCGTGAGCGTCCTGTTCAGCGCCGGGTACCGGGTCCAGTCACTCGTCCTGCCCGACTCCATGGAAGCAGCCGGGGTGAACGACCGGGCCCAACTGGCGGTGGCCGAGGCCGAGCTACGGGATCGGATCAACGAGCGCTGGATGCGTCGTGGCGTCACCATGTGGGACCCCGAACGGACCTATGTCGATGCCGAGGTGCAGCTCACGACCGACGTGTCCCTCCTGCCCGGAGTGATCCTGCGCGGTCGCTGTGTCATCGGGGCGGGGAGCGAGATCGGTCCGAATTGTGTGCTCACCGACACGGTGGTGGGCCGACGAGCGGTGGTGACCCAGAGCACGTGCGACCGGGGCACCATCGGTGACGGGGCCCGGGTCGGGCCTTTCTGCGTGGTGCAACCGGGGGCCGAGGTCGGGACCGACGCCGTGATCCCACCTCACAGCGTGGTCGCCCTGGAGCAATAGCGGGCCGGATACGCCGTCGGCTTCGGCACAGTAGCGTTAGGCCCGTGGAGCTCATCCCGCGGCGGCGTCTCGAACTGATCTCGGGCCGTTCCCACCCCAAACTGGCCCAGGACATCGCCCAACACCTGGGTGTCGAGCTCGGTGAGGCCAACCTACGGGAATTCGCCAACGGCGAGATCTACTGCAAGTACGACAAGTCCATTCGAGGCTGCGACGTCTTCATCATCCAGACGCACAGTGGGCCGGTGAATGATTCGCTGATGGAGCACCTGATCATGATCGACGCGGCGAAGCGAGCGTCGGCCAAACGGATCACGGCCGTCTGCCCGTACTACGGCTACTCCCGGCAGGACAGGAAGTCGACGGGCCGTGAGCCCATCACCGCCAAGCTGGTCGCCGACATGTTCTCGGTGGCCGGTGCCGACCGCGTGATCAGCGTCGACCTGCATTCCGGGCAGATCCAGGGTTTCTTCAACACTCCGTTTGACCACCTGGTGGCCACCCCCGTGCTCGAGGCTTATATGCGCGACAAATTCAGTGGTGACGTGGTGGTCGTGGCGCCGGACGCCGGACGGGTGAAAGTGGCCGAGCGCTACAGCCAGCACCTCGGGTTCGACCTGGCCCTGGTCCACAAGACCCGCCCCCGGGGTACCCACAACGAAGTCAAGGCCCGCCACGTGGTCGGTGATGTCGAAGGGCGGCACTGCGTGTTGATCGACGACATGATCGACACCGCCGGCACCATTTGCGCGGCGGCCGAGTTGCTGGCGGAGGCCGGGGCCTCCGAGATCTCCGTCATGGCCACCCACGCCGTGCTGTCCGACCCGGCGGTGGACCGCCTCAAGGCGGCGCCCATCTCCCGGGTGGTGGTGACCGACACGTTGCCCCTGGGCGAGGACCGCTACTTCGACAAGCTGGAAGTGCTGTCGGTGGCCAAGATCATCGCCGACGCCATCGACGCCGTCTTTGAGGACACGTCGGTATCCGAGCTCTTCGGCGGGGACAACTTGGTCTGACGGGTCTGACGGGTCTGACGGGTCTGACTGGTCTGACGGCGAACGGGCGGGCAGCTCCTGGCTCCGGGACCCGCCCGATCCCTGAGTTGGATCGCCTTTTTCCCTCGGCTACGCTGGTATGCCGCCCGCCGGAGGCTGCTCCGCTGGCCTGCCGCACCGTTCTGACCCATTCTGAGGAGATCCGTTATGGCCGATGTCACCCTTGCTGCCGAGGTGGGACGCCCCCTCGGCTCGCGCGCCACGCGCCGACTGCGTCGTGAGGGCAAGATCCCCGGTGTCATCTACGGGCACGGGACCGACCCGGTCTCCATTGCTGTGGTGGCCCGTGAATTGCGGATCGCCCTGAACGGGGAGGCGGGCGCCAACCAGCTCTTGTCGCTGCAGACCGGTTCCACCACCTACTTGGCCCTGGCGCGTGAAATGCAGCGTCACCCGATCGCCCAGACGGTCACCCACGTGGATTTCCAGATCGTCCGACGCGACGAGGTCATTGCGGCCGACGTGCCGATCACCCTGATCGGTGAAGCGCTCGAGGTGCACCACGGCGACGGCCTGGTTGACCAGCAGATGTTCACATTGGCCATCAAGGCCCGACCGGCCGACATCCCCACCTCGCTGGAGGTCGACATCAGTGACCTGATCATCGGGGCCCAGTTGCGCGTGTCCGATCTCACGTTGCCCTCCGGAGTGACCACCGAAGTCGACCCCGAAACCGCCATCGCCATCGGGCAGCCGCCGCGGGTCGTCACGCTCGAGGAAGAGGGCGAAGAGGGCGAAGTGGTCGAAGAGGGTGCAGAGCCCGTCGTCGAGGCGGCCGAAACGCCCAGCGAGGAGGGCTAAGCCCTGCGCCGCATCTTCCCCCGATCCGAGCGTCGGGGGACGGCAGCGGATCTGTTGGTGGTTGGGCTGGGGAATCCCGGAGCCGAGTTCGCCGGGACGCTGCACAACGTGGGTGCCGATGCCGTGGCTCTGCTGGCCAGCCGGGCCGGCACCTCCTTGCGGGCGGAAAAGGGCCTGCGGGCGCGCACGGGCACGGTGTCCTTCGGGGACACGAGCGTGGCGCTGGCCATCCCCACTACCTACATGAACGACTCCGGCCTGGCCGTGCGAGGCCTGGCCAAGCGATTCGGGATCGACGACCCGTCCTCCATCGTCATCGTGCACGATGAGCTCGACCTGGCACCGGGCACGGTGCGGGTCAAGGTGGGGGGTGGGCTGGCCGGACACAACGGCCTGCGCTCATTGCAGTCCCACCTCCACACGACCGACTTCGTGCGGGTGCGAATCGGGGTCGGCAAGCCGCCGAGCGCGTCGCAGGGAGCGAACCACGTGCTCAATCGTCCGCCCCAGGCGGTGCGCGCGCTGCTCGAGGTATCAATCGAGGTCGCGGCGGACGCGGTGGAGCGCATAGCCCGCGACGGCATCGACGCGGCCATGCAAGCGTGCAACTCGTTACCTTGATGACCGACTCCCCGGACGGCGCCCTCAGCGCCCTCCCGCAGCTTCTCCGGATCGACCCGGCCCTGCCCTTGGTGTTGGGATCGGCCGACGCCACGTTGGCCGTGGCCGCGCCGGCCCAGCCCGTCCTGCTGGCTGCTCTGGCCCACTTCACCGAGCGATCGCCCCTGCTGGTGGTGACGGCGACCGAGGTGGACGCCGTCCGTCTGGCCGACGACCTGGCGTGCTTCCTGCCCCACCCTGGGGGTGACGACGGCGCCGGCGCCACCGTGGGCCCGATCGAGGGGCCGGTCGTCGTGTTGCCGGCCTGGGAGACCTTGCCCTTCGAGCGGGTGAGTCCCGAGGTCGAGACCATGGGCCGCCGGCTGGCAGTCCTATGGGGGCTGGCCCATGAGCTCGATGCCGACGCCGTGGGTCAGGCGCCCCGGATCATCGTGGCGCCGATTCGCGCCCTCCTGCAGCGACTGGGGCCCTACCGGGACAGTGCGCCGCCCATCGTGATCCGTCCAGGTCAGCAGCTGGCGGCAGACGAGGTGATCGGCCAACTGGTCGGATCGGGCTACCGCCGCGAGCACCAGGTCGAGCATCGCGGCGAGCTGGCGGTGCGGGGCGGCATCATCGACGTGTTCCCCTCAACCGCCGACGTGCCGGTACGTATCGACCTGTGGGGCGATGAGGTGGATCGCCTGACCGCGTTCGCCGTCAACGATCAGCGATCATCGTTCGATCTCGAGGCGGCGGTGCTGTTCGGCTGCCGAGAGGTCATTCCCACCGACGCGGTGCGGTCCGCCGCCCGCGGACTCCTTCGGAGTCAGCCGTGGGGCGCCACCCAGTGGGGGCGTCTGGCCGAGGGGGAGTCCTTCGACGGCATGGAATCGTGGCTGCCCTACATCCATCCCGACGAAGAGGTGCTGCCCGACCTGTTACCCCCGGGCTCCCAGGTGGTGCTGGTCGAACCGCGACGCATCCGGGACCGGGCGGTCCAGCTGCTCGACGAAGAGGCGGCGCTGGCCGAGGCCCTGGCCAGGACCTGGGGCGCCGAGGACCAGTCCGGGAGGGGTTTCCCCCGCCTGCACCTGCCGTTCGAGCGGCTGCTGCAGAAATCCGAGGCCGGCGTCCTCGCCATGCCGTCGACACCGGACGGCCCTTCCACGCCGTCGATGACCGTTCGGGGTTTCACCCCGGTGGCCGGCGATTCGGAACGACTGGTCGGCCAGGTGAGCGACCTGGTGGGCCACGACTACTCCGTCACGCTGTGCGCGGCCACCACGCCCGGGGCGGAGCGGCTCTCGGTGGTGCTGGGGGAGGGGGGGATGCACGCCCCCACCCGGGAGGCGGCCAGCGGCTCACCGGGAGCGGTGGTCGTGACCGCTGCCCTGTCGAGCGGTTTCATCCTGCCGGACAGCAAGGTGGCCGTGCTGGCCGAGTCCGACATCACCGGGCGGCGATTGCCCCACCGGCGGGCCCGGCCCCGGGCGCGGGCCACCGATGGTTTCTTCGACGACCTGACCATCGGCAGCTTCGTCGTGCACCGCCAGCACGGGGTGGCCCGATTCGAAGGGGTCACGTCGAGAGCCATGGCGGGCACCACTCGTGACTACCTGATCCTGCAGTACCGGGGAAACGACCGGCTCTATCTTCCGGTGGACCAGATCGAGGCCATCACGGCGTACAGCGGCGGCGAGACCCCCACCCTTTCGAAGATGGGCGGGTCCGACTGGCAGCGCACGAGGGCCAGGGCGAGCGCGGCGGCGAGCGAGGTGGCCGAGGAACTGGTGAAGCTCTATCGACTGCGGCTGGAGGTGGAGGGATTCGCCTTCAGTCCGGACACGCCGTGGCAGACCGAGATGGAGTCGTCGTTCGGCTTCGTCGAGACCGAGGATCAGCTCAAGGCCATCGCCGACGTGAAGGCGGACATGGAACGACCCAGGCCAATGGACCGGCTGATCTGCGGCGACGTGGGATTCGGCAAGACCGAGGTCGCGTTGCGCGCCGTGTTCAAGGCCGTCCAGGACGGAAGGCAGGCCGCCGTGCTGGCACCGACCACGTTGTTGGCCAGCCAGCACGCGCAGACGTTCGCCGATCGCTACGCGCCCTATCCGGTCCGGGTGGAGCTCCTCAGTCGCTTCCTGTCGCCACCCCAACAGCGCAGGGTGATCCAGGGCCTGGCCGACGGGAGCGTCGACGTGGTGATCGGGACGCATCGACTCCTCGGTCAGGACGTGACCTTCAAGCAGCTCGGCGTCCTGGTCGTCGACGAGGAACAGCGATTCGGGGTGACCCACAAGGAAGCGGTCAAGCGGCTCTCCGTCGGGGTCGACGTCTTGACCTTGACCGCCAGCCCCATCCCGCGGACCTTGGAGATGGCCCTGACCGGGATCCGCGATCTGTCCATGGTCAACACCCCGCCGGCCGATCGCCGCCCCATCCTCACCTATGTCGGCGAACATGACCCGGCCGCGGTGAGCGAGGCCCTCCGGCGAGAGCTCCTGCGCGAGGGCCAGGCGTTCTATGTGCACAACCGGGTGGCCGACATCGACGCGGTGGCTCGTCAGGTGCGCGACCTGGTCCCCGAAGCGCGCGTTGCCGTGGCGCACGGGCAGATGGACGAAGGCAGCCTGGAGCAGGTGGTGCTCGACTTCTGGGGGCGTCACTACGACGTGTTGGTCTGCACGACGATCATCGAGTCGGGCATCGACATGCCGTCGGTCAACACATTGGTGGTCGACCGGGCCGATCTTCTCGGCCTGGGGCAGTTGCATCAAATCCGTGGCCGGGTCGGTCGAGGTGGCCAGCGGGCCTATGCCTACCTGTTCCATCCGGCCGACCGGGTGCTGTCGGAGACGGCGTACGAACGCCTGCGGACCATCGGCGAGCACACCGAACTCGGGTCGGGCTTCAAGATCGCCATGCGCGATCTGGAGATCCGAGGAGCCGGCAACCTCCTCGGGTCCGACCAGTCCGGGCACATCGCGGCGGTGGGGTACGACCTGTACGTGCAGCTGGTGGCCGAGGCGGTGGCGGAAGCCCGGGGGGAAGCCCGGCCCACCCCGCCGACGGTGGCGCTCGACGTGCCGGGCGACGCCCACCTGCCCAAGAACTACGTCACGGCCGAAGATGCCCGTCTGGAGGCCTACCGGCGCCTCGGATCCGTGACCTCGGACGCCGACGTCGACGACATCGGGGCGGAATGGGTCGATCGCTACGGGCCGCTCCCCGCCGCCGCGCTGGGATTGCTGGCGTTGGCCCGACTGCGGACGGCCGCCATGCGCCGGGGCGTTCGTGAGATCACCCAGAGTTCGGTGCGAGCGGTCGGCTCGCGCCAACCGATGGCCCGGATCACGCCCGTGCGCTTGGCGGCCAGCGCCCAGGTCCGCCTGCGACGGCTCGCTCCCGGCGCCGCCTACAAGGAAGAACTGGCGCAGCTGCTCGTCCCGCTCGGGACCGGCGAACTGGCGGCTGACAGGCTGCGCCAACTGCTCGAGGACCTCATCCCACCCGCCGACCCCGAATCGGTCGGGGACACCTTGTAGCATGCGCCGCTCGTGAAACGATTCATTGTTGTCCTCATCCTTCTGGCCGGCGGCCTGGCCGCGGCGGCCCTCACCATCCCCACCGATGCGGCCACGGTGAACGGATCGGTCATCAGCCAGAACCTGCTGAACGCTGACATCACCGCCATCGCCAACAGCCGGGACTACCAGTGCTACCTCAATGCCCAGGCGTACGTGGAGAGCCAGGGCCAGCAGCTGCTCGCGCCGGTCGACGGAGTGGGCCAGTCGCCCGAGAGCGGGATGCATCCGACCGCGACCACCGCCTTCGTGGCTCCCTACGTTGACACCGAGATCAGCCACGTGATGGTGGCCAACCTGGCGGCGCAGCGAGGCCTGCGGGCCACGGCCAAGGAAGTCGACGCCGCCCGTTCCGAACTGTCCACCCAGATCACCCAGACAATGTCGGAGGTATCCCAGGTGCCCAACGACAGCGTCACCTGCGGTCCGGCCCCCACCCTGACCGGCCCGGTGGTCCTGGCCACCATGCCGGCGTCGTTCGTGACACAGACGGCCACCTTCGACGCCACCGTCGGACTCCTGGAAGGCCATTTGTCGGGGGCGGACACCACGGCCGGCTTGATGAGCTACTTCAACGCCCACGGGTCCATCTTCGACACCGCGTGTTTCACCGTGGCCCAGTACTCGACCCAGGCTGACGCCACCAGTGCGCTGACGAAGGTCTCGTCCGGCACGCCGTTCGCGCAGGTGGCGGCGGCGGCCGGCACCGGGAGCGGTCCTCAGGGCTGCGACATCTTGTACGGGATTGCGTCGCAGCTCCCGGCGGGGACCAACCTGCAGACGCTGGCCGACAATCAGGTCTCGGCGCCGATCTCCATCAACGGGAGCTACCTCCTGCTGGAGATCACCTCGCGCACGCCGACCTCGTTCGCCAAAGCCTCCTCATCGGTCCATCTGGCGCTGGAACGACTGGGCGCGACCGACGCGGTGAAACTGCTCCAGGCGACGGAGAAGCGGGCCGCCGTTTCCGTCAACCCTCGTTACGGTACGTGGAACCCCACCGTGGCCCAGGTCGAGGTGCCCACGACTCCAGCGGTCGGCGATGTCCTGAATCCGGCGGTCAACGACCCCGGGGCGGCATCCGCCACCGCCACGTCGAGCGGAAGTGCGACGCCGACCCCAGGAAAGTCCGGATAAATCGTGAACGGGGCAGGCCCGCGGCCCCGCATCACCGTGGTGGGCCTTGGCCCGGCCGGTGCCTCCTATCTGAGCAGCGTGGTCGTCGAGCTCATGGCCGCGGCCGAACGAGTCCTGGTTCGCACCCTCCGCCATCCCGCCGCGGCGGGCCTGGTCGGTGTCGAATCCCTCGACCACCACTATGAGGAGGCAGAGACCTTCGAAGAGGTCTACCGGGCCATGGTGGAGGAGCTCGTCACCGTGGCCGGCCACCACGCGCCGGCGCCCATCGTCTACGCCGTACCCGGCTCGCCGCTGATAGCCGAGCGAACGGTCGAGCTCCTGCGCGCCGACCCCAGGGTGGAGGTCTCCATCGTCCCCGGACTCTCGTTTCTGGACCTGGCGTGGGAGCGCCTCGGCCTGGACCCGCTCAGCGAGGGAGTGCGTCTGGTCGATGCCGAGCGCTTCGCGGGGCAGACCGACGGCCGCGCCGGGCCATGTCTGGTGGCCCAGTGCTGGTCGCGGTCGCTGCTCTCGGAGATCAAGCTGTCGGCCGGAGAGCATGAGGATCGTGTGCCCCCCGAGGTGGTGCTCCTGCACCACCTGGGACTCGACGACGAGCAGATCGTCCCGGTCGGTTGGTGGGAGATGGACCGCACCATCGCCCCCGACCACCTCACCTCGCTTTTCATTCCCCGCCACGGGAGTGCACGGGGGACCGACGAGATGACCCGGTTGGAAGAGCTGGTGCGCACGCTGCGGGCCGAGTGCCCGTGGGACCGGGCGCAAACGCATTCGACGCTGAGGCCGCACCTACTTGAGGAGTCCTACGAGGTCCTCGATGCCCTGGGTGAAATGGAAGACCCGGGGGACGCGGATGGCTCGGCCTTCGCACATCTGGAAGAAGAGCTGGGGGACCTGCTCTTCCAGATCGTGTTCCACGCCCGGTTGGCCGAGGACGAGGGCCGGTTCACCTTGGCCGACGTGGCCCGGGGCGTGCACGACAAGTTGGTGCACCGCCATCCCCACGTGTTCGGGGACCTCAATGCGGCCACGGCCGAGGAGGTCGTGTCCAATTGGGAGGAGATCAAGCAGCGGGAGAAGGGTCGCTCCAGCGTGACCGACGGGATCCCGAACGCACTCCCGGCCCTCCTGCTCTCCACCAAGCTGCAGCGCAAGGCGTTGGCCGTCAACCTGCATGCGCCCGCTCTCGGTGAGGGCCCGGCGGGCCTGGCGGGCCTGGCGGGCCTGGGCCAGCAGATCGCCGCGCTGGCCGACGACCTCCCCGCCGTCGCCGACGCCGACGCCGACGTCGACGCCGACGCTCCCCTCGCCACCGCCACGGCGGCCATCGAGGACCTGGTGGGTGATCTCCTCTTCGCACTGGCCGATCTGGCCCGCCGCCTCGGGATCGATCCCGAGCAGGCGTTGCGCTCGCGTGCCCTGGCCTTCCGGGACCTCATCGTTGAGCTGGAGGGCCAGTCGGCGAGGAGTCGCTGACTGGCTTCAGTCGCCAGCCCTTCGCTGCATCCTGGCCCGGTGACGACCGTCGGCCCACTGCAGCGACCGTTGGAAGCCCGGGACCGACGCGGCGATGTCGTACGCCTTATCGATCAACCGATATCGGCCTCGCTGTGCGAAGACCGTGAGTTCGGCCTCCAGGTCCTCCACGCGGGCCTGCCGGTCCGCGCTCTCTGACTGCAGCTCAGCCACCCGTGACTGCAGCGCCGCCACTGCGTGGTGCAACCGGTGGATCTCCTCCTCATGCTCGGCCCGGCTGGTCTCGAGTTCGCTCGCCGTCGCCGCTCGGGCCGCCACGTCGTCCTCCAGCGCGGCGGCATACGCCATGAGAATGTCAATGTGCCGGCGGAGGTAGTCCTCGTCGGTGTCCCCAGCCAGTTCTCGGGGATCGTCGATGAGCGGGAGGGGCCCGGGGAGCGGGAGGGGCCGATTTGCCCCTAACTTCGCCGCTCGGGCCACGGCCTCGGGGCTGTCCTGCTCCGGGGGCTCAAAGAGGGATAACGCCGGCGACCAACGGGCGGCGAAGCGGCGCTTGTTGCGTTCGGCCAGAAAAGTTCGGTAGGCCTGGCTGGTACTTGAACCCTCGCGGTGGACCACCGTCGACCGTGGCTGATAGAGGATGGTCTGGCCACCCGCTTGGATTTTCATGCAGAGGTCCACGTCTTCGAAGTAGGCGGGAAAGTATCCCGGGTCGATCCCGCCCGACGAATCCCAGGTGGCTCGTTTGACCAGCAGGGAGGCCGCGCTGCAATAGTCCACTCGACGGAGACCGCGATCCCCGGGACGCTCCTCCGCATGACCGTAGCCAATGAGGGTGGTGGCGCCGTCGGCCCAGATCACGGCGCCTTCTTCTTGCAGGTCG
The DNA here is from genome assembly GCA_963821755.1 of uncultured Acidimicrobiaceae bacterium. GTDB lineage: Bacteria > Actinomycetota > Acidimicrobiia > Acidimicrobiales > RAAP-2 > Bog-473. The sequence goes on along the minus strand of CAWGEX010000002.1, from coordinate 607,388 downwards.
CCGTTCTCGAGTCGGATCCGGCTTCCCACGGCGCCGGCCTCCTCGTGTTGGTCGGCCGCGGTGACGAGCGACTCCAGCCAGCCGTCGAGGACAATGGCGTCGTCGTTGAGCAGGACGAGCAGATCGCCCCGGGCCGCGGCGCACCCTCGATTGCAGGCCCCACCGAATCCCCGGTTGACCGATGAGGCCAGCAGTTCGATCCCGTCCACCTCGCGTCCGATCGCTCCGAGCAACGCCGGGGTCGGTTCATTCAATGACACGATCACCTCCGACGGCACCGAGCGGATCCGGGCCTCCAGCGATCTCAGGCAATCGATGAGGTAGGGAGCCGACCGCCATCCGGTGACGATGATCGACGCCCTCGGCGCGTCCGCCGGTCGGAAGCCGATGGTCCCGGTGGCGACTCCCTGATCTCGGCTGTTGCCCTGCGGTGAAGACACGTCGCTCGCTTCCCGGTGGTCGTGAGTCGCAGGCCATGCCGCAGCATGCCGCGCACCGAGATTACCGTACGCCGGAATTGGTCGATTGACCCGACGCAGCGGCCCGACGAGCCGGACGGAACGGTGCTCGTCCACCGGGGCCACGGGTCGTGGCGCCATCGCTGTGGCCTCCGCAAACTCGGAGGGTGTACCCACTAGTCTTGACCTCCGGTGTCCCACCAGGGCGGATATCGAGGGAGTGACGTTGTGAGCGCCATTGAGCACGTGATTGGGCGAGAGGTCCTCGATTCCCGCGGCAATCCGACGGTCGAAGCCGAGGTGATCCTCAGTTCAGGGGCTCGAGGCCGGGCCATCGCTCCATCGGGCGCATCGACTGGGATACACGAAGCGGTCGAGCTCCGGGATGGAGGGAAGCGCTTCGGTGGCAAGGGCGTGCAACAGGCCGTGTCACATGTGAACGGGAGCATCGCCGACGCGCTGGGCGGATTGGACGCCATCGATCAGCGAAGCATCGACCTCACCATGATCGATTTGGACGGCACGCCGGACAAGGCCTCGTTGGGCGCCAACGCCATGCTGGCGGTGTCCCTGGCCAACGCCAAGTCGGTGGCTGACGAACTCGACCTGCCACTGTTCAGGTCAATCGGCGGTACCAATGCACACGCCTTGCCTGTTCCCATGCTCAACGTCCTCAACGGTGGCGCGCACGCCCGCAACTCCATCGATTTTCAAGAGTTCATGCTGATGCCCGTCGGCGCGGCATCCTTTAGTGAGGCGCTGCGCTGGGGCGCCGAGACGTATCATGCCCTGCGGTCGGTGCTGGCCGAACGGAATCTGGCCACGGCCGTCGGTGACGAGGGCGGATTCGCACCAGACCTTCCGGCCAACGAGGACGCCGTCAAGCTCCTGGTCGAAGCGATAGAACTGGCCGGTCGCGTACCCGGAGGGGAAATCGCGCTGGCCCTGGACCCCGCGACCAGCGAACTCTGGGACAAGGGTTCGTATGTCCTGACCGGAGAAGGTCGCACCTTGAGCTCGGCCGAGTTGGTCGATTACTGGGTCGATCTGGTCGATCGTTTCCCGATCGTCTCCATCGAGGACGGGATGGCCGAGGAGGACTGGGATGGATGGGCGCGGCTGACCGAGGCCCTCGGACAGAAGGTCCAGTTGGTGGGGGACGACATCTTCGTGACCAACGTGACGTTGCTCGAGCGCGGCGTACGGGAAGGCGTGGCCAACGCGGTCCTGGTCAAGCTCAATCAAATCGGCACCTTGACCGAGACCCTCGATACCATCGCGCTGGCCCATCGATCCAGCTACCGCGCCGTGATCTCGCACCGATCAGGCGAGACGGAGGACACCACGATCGCCGACCTGGCCGTGGCGGTCAACGCCGGACAGATAAAGGCGGGCGCCCCGGCGCGTTCGGATCGGGTGGCCAAGTACAACCAGCTGCTGCGAATCGAAGAAGACCTTGGTCAGTCGGCCACATTTCCAGGGCGGGCGTCCCTGGCCGGTTCGCAGGGTGGCGCCAATGCCTAAGGCACATCGTGCGGCCAAGAAGCAGCCCACCCGAACGGAAAAACGAGCATCACGCGAGTCCCGCCGTACTCGATTGCTCTTGATCGGGGCCACCGTGCTGTCCGCCGTCATTCTGGCCGCGTGGTTTCCCGCCAGCGCGCTCTATCACCAGCGCGCCAGCCTGGCCGGGACGAGCGGGCAGTTGCTGCAGCTGCGCTCCGAGGACGCCGCGCTCAACCAGGAGCGGCAGAACCTCACTGATGCCGCCGAGATCGGTCGCATCGCGCGCCAGCAATATCAATTGGTGAGTCCGGGCCAGAAGGCCTATGCGGTGTTGCCGCCCTCGGGCGTCGCTCCGGCGAATGCCCCCTACGCCGGCGATCCGGGCAACAACGCACCGGTGGCCCCAACGGCGGCATCGGAGCTGCCTCCCGGGACCGTCACCACGACGACACAACCCACCGCCGGCCCACCGTCCCCACCGCGTGCTTCGGTGAGCTCGGGGGCCGCACCGGCGGAAGGGGCGCTCGCCCGCATGCTGAACGCGCTCGAATTCTGGCGTTGAACACCCAGGACATGGCCGGAGTACCGCCGTCGACGACCGACCGGGACGCGGTAGCGCAGCTCCTGGGCCGAGATCCCATCGGGCACTTCTGCGTGGCCCGGCGTCGGGCGGACGGCCAACCCATGGTCATCGCCAACGATCCGCTCCTGCTGGACGGCACGCCCATGCCGACCCGCTACTGGCTGGTCGACCCCGTCATTCGGTCCCGGATCGGACTGCTCGAATCCGAAGGCGGCGTCAAGGACGCCGAGCTGGCGGTCGATGCAGAGGCACTGGCGGCGGCGCATGTCCGATACGCCGCTGAGCGTGACGCGCTCGTGCCGGCGGGATGGCGGGGCCCCCGGCCCAGTGGCGGCGTCGGGGGAACCCGCAGAGGGGTCAAGTGCATCCATGCCCATGTGGCGTGGTGGCTGGTCGGCGGGGACGACCCCGTCGGCGACTGGGCGGCAGTCCGGATCGGGCTGACCCGGCCCTAGCCGTCGGACGAAGGCCGGCCGGGAGGGAAGGGTCATTCGCCGATCGGTCACGTGGGCCGACCGCGTTCTGATCCTCCGCAGGCGATGGCAGCGCCCGTTGAACCTTCGTCGCCAGCCGGATACTGTCGCGGCGACACCCCACAGTGGCGAACGGCGTCGATGACGCAGAAAAGGCTGGTGCAGCATGGCACTCGGGATCTACTTCGTTCACGCCGGATTCACGCCGAAGAAGTATGAAAGTGCGATCAAGCAGCTGGAAGCCGCCGGTGCGGGAGCGCCCAAGGGGCGTTCCCTCCACGTGGCCCTCGAGTCCAACGGTGAGGTGCAGGTGTTCGATATCTGGGAATCGCAGGCAGATTTCGATGCCTTCGGGACGACCCTCATCCCGATCCTGACTGAACTCGGTGTCAAGCTTCAAGAGCCGATGGTGGCAGACGTGCACAACGTGATCCAGGGCTGACCCTCACCTCGCCTTGCCCGCCACCGTCCTTCCGGGCCGGGCGGGGGCCGGGCCTGGCCCGGGTCAGAGTCGGAATCGGGGCGGGGTCATTGCAACAAGCGCTGGGCGATCCCGTCCAAGATGTCGGTTTCCGACGCAATGCACCGGTCGAACCCGAAGGACGCCATCACCTGTCTGAGGACGTACGCCCCGGCCACGATGACGTCGGCCCGTCCCGCCACCATGCCGGGGCGCTCGGCCCGGGCGGCGGAGTTCTCCGCCGCCAGCGTGGCACACCAGTGATCCACCGCCGCCCTGTCCAGGACACTGTGATGGATCTGGTCGCTGTCGTAGGCCGGGAGACCCAGCGACAGCGCGGCCAGGGTGGTGACGGTCCCCGCCACGCCCACGAGTCGACCGTCTCGCAGGGTCGAGAGGACGGGCAGGGCCCGGACGGCGCCGTCGATGGCCCCATCGACGAAGGCGACGAGGGCGGCGATCTCCGCTTCCTCGGGCGGATCGTGGGTCAGGAACCGCTCGGAGAGCCGAACGCAGCCGATGTTCATGGAGAACGCCTGCACCACGCCGTGGCGCTGGACCACCAGCTCGGTCGAACCACCCCCGATATCGACGACCAGGTCATCGCCGTCAATGGGCGGCAGGCCGGCGGTGGCCCCGGCACAGGCCAGCTGGCCTTCTTCCTCCCCGGACAGGAGCTCGGCCGGAAGGCCGGTCGCCGCCAATGCCGCCTGCCGGAAGACGTCGCCGTTGCGGGCGTCACGGACGGCAGACGTCGTGACCAGTCGGCCTTTGCTCACGCCGGCCTCGTCCATCATTCGACGGAAGTCACGGAGAACGTGCACGGTTCGGTCAATGGCCGCAGCGTTGAGGTCGCCGGTGGCATCGACCCCGGCTCCCAGCCGGGTGATCCGCATGAGGCGGAGATGGGTGGTGCCGTCGGCGTTCGCCACTAAAAGCCGGGTGGAATTGGTGCCGCAGTCGATTGCCGCCACCCGTCCGCGTGCTGGCGCCGTCACGGGCGTTCCCCGCTCCGTCTATAACGGGGCGCCATTGGATGGACGGACATGGCTGGGTCCCGGGCGAGGGGACACCACGGAACCCGACGGACCCGTTCCACCTTGGCAATCTAACGGATGGACCCCGATCGTCTGTCTGCGTTGGCGCCGGAGAGCGCGGACCTGCCACGATGCGCGGGTGCCGTTTTCCGACCGCCTGCTCATGGGCCCCGGTCCGTCGAATCCCTACCCCGAAGTCATGTTGGCCCTGGCCCGTCCGGTGGTGGGACATCTCGACCCCGAATTCCTGGCACTGCTGGACGAGACGAACGACCGCCTTCGCCTGGCCTTCGGCACGTCCAATGCCTTGACCCTTCCCATCAGCGGGACCGGATCCGCCGGCATGGAAGCAGCCTTCGTCAACTTCGTCCGGGCGGGCGATCCGGTTGTCATCGGAGTCAACGGCGTCTTCGGCGAGCGCATGTGTGAGGTGGCGGCCCGATGCGGAGCAGAGGTGGTCAGGGTCGACGCGCCCTGGGGCACGCCACTCACCCCGTCGGCTCTCCTCCAAGCGCACCCGGCACCGGCCATCATCGCGCTGGTCCATGCCGAGACATCCACGGGCGTGCGCAACGACATCACGCCGTTGGGTGCAGAGAAGGGTGATGCGTTGCTGCTCGTCGACATGGTCACGTCGCTCGGCGGTATCGAGGTGGCGGTCGACGAGTGGGGTGTTGACGTGGCCTACAGCGGCACCCAGAAGTGTTTGGGCGTGCCGCCGGGCCTGGCTCCGCTGACCGTGTCCGATGCCGCCCGCGCCCGGCTGGTGGAGCGGCCGTCGAGTTGGTACCTCGATCTCAATCTCCTGTCGCGCTACGTCGACGGCGGTACCGAGGGTGGACGCGTGTATCACCACACGGCGCCGGTCACGATGGTGGCGGCGCTTCATGCCGGTTTGGGCGTCGTCATCGAGGAGGGCTTTGCCGCCGCGCACGCTCGCCACGCTGAATGTGGACAGCTTCTGCGTGACGGCCTCGAGCAACTCGGACTCGAACTGTTCGCCGAGGCCACGCACCGCCTGCCCCAGCTCACCACCGTCCGGGTGCCGGCCACCGGGCCCACGGGCCGGTCAGAGGCAGACTGCCGGCGCCTGCTTCTCGAGCGCTTTGGCATTGAGATCGGGGCCGGAGCCGGCCAGTTGGCGGGTCAGGTGTGGCGTATCGGCTGCATGGGGCACACGGCACGCCGGCGTAACGTGGTGACGCTTCTCGGTGCCCTGGCGGAAGTACTCGGCCGATGACCGCGGCACGGGCGGTCCGCCATCCCCCCCTTGAGCTGCACGGCCAGCGGGTGGTCCTGCGACCGTTGACGGAGCACGACTTCGATGAGTGGCATGCGGTGCGGACGAGGTGCGCTGAATGGCTGTTGCGGTGGGAACCCCGACCCAAGGGAGCCCCCGTACCTTCGGAGGACCGGCCGAGTTTCGCCGCCCGGTGCGGTATACGAGAGCGGGAACGGCACCTCGGAAGTGGCTACGGATTCGGTATCTTCGTCGGGGAACGGTTCGCCGGCGAGGTGACGCTGTCCTCCATTCAGCGGGGACCATTCCAAAGTGCCTTCATCGGCTACTGGATCGACGAGTCATTGGCTGGGCGAGGATTCGTCCCCGAAGCCGTGGTCGTCACGCTTCGCTTCGCCTTCGAGGCGATCTCTTTGCATCGGGTGGAGATCTCCATCATCCCCAGAAATTTGCCCAGCCGGCGCGTGGTCGAAAAGCTCGGCATTCGTGAAGAAGGGATTGCCGAGCGATTCCTGGAAATCGACGGGGTGTGGGAAGACCACATGCGTTATGCCATCACGTCGGAAGAGTGGGTCAGGCGTGAGGCCGAGTTGGTGGCCGAGTGGCTGGAGAACTAACCGATCAGTGATTCGAGGTCCCGGTCACTGACGGGGAGTGACGGAAAAACTGCTCCACGTCATGTTCGTAGACGTAGGACGAAGGGGACTTGCCGGCGGCGCGGCGCAGCCGGAGGGCCCGGATGAAACTCTGGACGGCGCCGGCGCTGGTGGCCTGGTACTCAAAGCCGGTGGCCCTGAATCGGCGCGTGTCGACCCCGCGGCCATAGCGCAGGAGATCTTCCAGTTCAGCCGGAAGGTCGAAGAGTCGCGCCAGGGGCCGGATCTTCAGCGGGCTGAAGGGGGAGAGCGGCAACAACCGCGTTCCGCAAATGGCCGCGACTTCGCTCCAGGGGAGCCTGCCGTCGCCCGCCACGTTGTACAGACCGGCCACGCCACCCCGGGTGGCGTGGAGGAGCGCCCGCACGACGTCGTCCTCCTCGACGAACTGCAGGAGCGGATCGAATCCGAAGATGGATGGGCAGAGAGGACGGGACAGATTTCGACTGATCGGCGTGGTCAGATGGGTCCCCAGCACGTTGGCGAACCGAAGGACGGTGACCAAGGTCGACGGGTTGTCCTCGGAAAAGTCGCTGACCAGGCTCTCGGCCTCGATCAAGGTGCGCTCGATGATGTTCTTGGCCGGCCCGGACCGAGGGGTGTCCTCGTCGAACGTGGCGGGGTCACGAGCCGACGAGCCGTAGACCAGCGTGGAGGACTTGACCACGATGTGGCGGACCGATGTGCCGGCCGCTCCGGCGGCGGCCAGGAGATTCATGGTGCCGATCACGTTGATCTCGTGGAGAGCCCGATTCGGCACCGTGGCCGAGTTGGTGACCAAGAACGTGTGGAGAATGGTGTCGACCTGGGTGGCCTTGACGATTCGATTGAGGATGGAATAGTTCTGGTCCGACCGCACGAATTCGGCCCGTTCAAACTGGACCGACGGCGTTCGAGCGCCCAGGCCGAGGATGACCTCCGTATTGGCGTCGGCTTCAAATGCCTGCACCATCCGACCGCCCCAAAACGTATCCGCGCCCGTGACAAGGATGCGACGGCCCACGTGGCTCGCGCCCCTCAACCGAACCAGACGCTGCGGCGGTCGCGCAGCATGTCGAAGACGGCCTCCTGCAGCCGCGTTCTGATGCGTTCTGATTCTTCCATGATGCGACTCTTGGAGTACCGCTCCCGGTCGGGCGGGACGTCGAAGGTGACGGGGTCGAGGACCTGCAACTTCATCTTGGCCGGAAATGGCATGACGATGCCCAGCGGCCCCATGGTCAACAAATTGGCGGTGATGGGGAAGTAGGGCACACCCAGGGCTTTGGCCAGAGTGGGGAGACGAAAGAGGACGGGCATCGCCTCCTCCGAGCCCACGACGGCAATCGGAATCACCGGCACACCGGCCCGCATGGCGATCTCCACAAACCCGCCGCGGCCGAACCGTCGAAGCTGGTACCGATCGGTGTACGACTTGGATGGGCCCTTGGTGCCCTCGGGGAAGACGAGGGCCAACTGCTGCTGTTCCTTGAGGAGGCGGTAGGCATTGGCGGGACGAGCTGACACGCCTCCGGACCGGGCCCAGAGTGTGCCGACCACCGGGACGGTACGAAAGAAGTAGTCGGCCAGGCCATACACAGGACGCTCCAGCTCCTTCTCGATCCCGTGCATGATCACCGGGGCGTCGGAGGGGATGGCGCCGGCATGGTTGGCCACCAGGAGTGCGCCACCCTCGGTTGGGATCTTCTCGAGACCGTCCCATTCAACCCGGAACCACTTCGAGTAAATGGGCTCGTACACGGCACGAGCGAGTGCCCGCGTGTGCTCGGAGCGGCCCCACTCATCGACATCAGACCGGCGCGGGTCCTCTCCGGATTCCGGCGACTCGGGCGGGATTCGGATCGGGACGATCGCCCTGGATCCTTGTGTCTCGGTGGTGACGCCGCGCCCGATGCTCACTGGGCCATGGTATCGACCCTGGAACCGACGCATCTCGGAGGAGGACGAGGTCCGGTTTACGGATCCGGGCTCAAGGACAGCGGGGCTCGAGCGCTGAGCTGGGCGGTGGTCAGGAGCGAGCGTTGCGGGGCTGCCCACGGGACGTACGAGGTGATCCGCGCCGCGGTGCCCGCAATCTGGGCCTCGGTCATGAGGGGGCACAGCACCAGCAGCGACCCGTTGGCCTGGCGCACAACCGGGAGGAACGGAGCGAGCTCCTGGACCAGCGCCTTGAGGGCCACCGAGGTGTCGGGGTCACCGCCCCGCCCCCGTCCGGGGTCGACCGTCAATGCGGGCACCAGGGGAGCCGACTTCGCCCGTCGGCTGGCCCGGACGACGTCTCGGGTCATGGTGCCGGGGTCGAGCCAGGGTCGGACCCGACTTCCCCGGACCCGAGACCATTGCACCGGGACCTCGGTAATGGTCAGGCCGAGGCGGCGGGCCAGGGTGAGGATCTCGACGTCGAAGGCAAAGCGCTCGGTGATCGAACAGTGGAACAGAAGCTTGGCGGCCGGCGCCCGAAAAGCCTTGTACCCGCACTGGGTGTCGCTGAGTGACACCCGGGTGACCACGTTCACGAGCTGGTTGAAGGCGCGATTCATGACCGACCGCCGCAGGTTGGGTCGGTCGACCGACGCTCCCACGGCGGCACGTGAGCCGATGGCCAAATCGACCTGGGCCAAAGCGCGCAGGAACTCGGGGGTCTGGGAGGGGTCGATGGCCATGTCGGCGTCGGCAAAGGCAATCAGCGGGGCCGAGGCTGCCGTCACGCCGGCCCGCACGGCCGCACCCTTTCCTCTGTTTTCGGCCAGTCGAACGATCCGCCGGTGCGGAAATTGACCGAAGAGGGTTTCGGCGCGGGCCGCCGTGTCGTCGGTGCTTCCGTCATCGACCACCACGAATTCGGTCGTCTCGGGGTCGATGCCGCCCGAGGTGACGGCGGCCAGGAGGCGGGTCACGCCATCATCGAAACGCCGTGCCTCGTTGAAGGCGGGAATGACGAGCGTGAGCCGCAACGGCGTGAGCCCGCCACCGTCGGCACCTGAGGCGGGGCTCTCCTCGCTCCTGATCATGGGCCCATTCTCCACCGGCTTCGACCCAGTGTCGCGTCAGGTGCCCGTACGGGCGCTAGGGGCGGGCGGCCCCGATGAGGCCTCCGGTGAAGATAGGGGAGTAGGAGACGGTGGCACCCGTGAACGGCGCAGCGATGATCTCGCCGTTCCCGACGTACATCACCACGTGGTCAACCTGATCGTCGTTGTCGAGGTTGAAGTAGAAGAGCAGGTCACCTGGCTCCAGCGCGCTGAGCGAGACGTGGTGCAGGGCCGGCCACTGGCTCTCGGTCGTCCGGGGGATGGAGACTCCCGCCTGAGCCCAGGCCCACTGCACCAGTCCTGAGCAGTCAAAGCCGGACCCCGGGCTCTCACCCCCAAAGACGTAGGGAACACCGAGTTGGGAGATCGCTGCGTTGACGGCCGTCTGCCCTTGTCCTGTCGATGCGCCAGAACCCCCGACCGGTCCGACGGGCGCGGCTTGATTGGCCGCGGTGGTGGCAGCGGCCCCGCTGGCTGAGCCTCCGACCAATCCGGCGACGGTGGCGGCCGCCTGGGAGGCGGCGGCGGACCGTTGCGCCTGGGCCGCGTTGGCGGCCTGGGCCGCCGCGGCCGCCTGCTGTTGTGCTTCCACGACCGCCGCTTGGGCGACCTGCTGGGCCAACTGCCCCCGTACCGTGCTCAGGGTCGCTTGGGTGGCGGCCGCTTCCTGCTGGTTGGCCTGTGCCAACAGTTTTGCCTGATTGGCCTGCGACGCAGCCTGGGAGGCGAGGCTCTGCTGCTGCGATTCCTGGTTTGACAGTTGCGACTCGGATGATTGCAGGGCATTGCGAGCCTGGTCGAGATTGCCGACGATCTGCTGGGTGTACTGGTCGCGGGCACCGCTGAGGTTGGCCGACGACGTGAAGAGCGACGTGAATTTCGTCTGCGGAGTGCCGTAGACATAGGCCTTCACGGCGTCGTTGGTGAGGCGGCGCTTGTCGGCTGCCACCGAGACCTTGGTCTGCACCAGTTGGGTGGAGATGACGGCCAACGACGCTTCGGCATTCTGCTGGTCCTGAATGGCGATGGTGTAGCGGTTGTCGAGGGCCGCAGACTGCTGCTCCTCCTGAGAGAGAGCGGCTTCGACCGCGCTGACCTGCGCCTGGGCGGCGTTGATCTGTGACTGATTGGGAGCCGGGCCCGGAGTAGTCGTCGGCGTAGCCGAAGGCGTGGCCCCAGCCGGGGCGGCCGGGAATACGCCGAGCCCGGACGCTCCGGCGCCCAAAAGACCGACCATGGTGGCGACGACTGCCCCCCGTGCCAGAATGGCATGGGGCCGCCGGCGGCCAGTGTCCCGACACTTCACTGTTGCCACACCAGCAACAGTACCCCCTCGACCCACACATGCCAATGGGCAATTTGGGCCTCTGGGCTGGGCGTGTGAGCGAAATTGGCCGACCCCGGGGGTAGCCACATCCTGTAGCTGTTGACCCTTGCCGCGAACCCTCCATATGGTGCCTTATGGACAAGATCGTGACGGTCGCCGGTGGACGGGTCCGCGGCGTCCGGCGCGGCGATGTGTGGTCGTTCTCCGGAATTCCCTATGCCCAGGCACCGGAGGGAGCGCTGCGCTGGCGTCCACCACGGCCGCCACGTTCCTGGAACGGCGTGCGCGATGCATCGTCCTTCGGCCCGATCGCGCCCCAGTCGCTCTCGGTACCCGGCATCGCAAGTCCCGCGGATCTCGACGGGTCCGAACCGCAGAGCGAGGACTGCCTCTCCCTCAATATCTGGACGCCGGACGTGCCCGAGACGTCGTCGCCCGCATCACGACGTCCGGTCATGGTGTGGATTCACGGTGGGGGGTACACCGGCGGGAGTGCGTCGAACTTCGTGTATCGGGGCGGTGAGTTGGTGCGCCAAGGGGACGTGGTGGTGGTCACCTGCAACTACCGCCTAGGTGCGCTCGGGTTCCTGGGTCATCGCGAGCTCCGAGATCCCGACGGCTTCATCGGAAATTGGGGCTTGCATGATCAGGTGGCCGCCTTGCGGTGGGTCCGGGACCATGTCGCTCAGTTCGGGGGGGACCCCGCCAACGTCACCGTCTTTGGTGAGTCCGCCGGTGGATTCAGTGTGTCAGCTCTTATGGGGACGCCCGGAGCCGCCGGGTTGTTCCGGCGCGCCATCGTCGAGAGCGGGGGGGTGCACGTCCACACCGTCGAGGAAGCCGAGCGCACCGCTGATCGGCTGGTCGCCGCTTTGGGTCTTGCGGCGTGCGATCGAACCACGCTGGAGTCGGTTCCGGCGGCCGACCTGGTGGCGGCCACCGCGGTGGTGGGCAAGCGCATTCCCGACCCGGGCATGATTCCCCTGCCCTTTCTTCCCGTCGTCGACGGGTCATTCCTCCCGCAGCATCCGCTCACCGCGATTGAGCAAGGCGCGGCGTCGGGGGTCGACCTCCTTATCGGCACCAACAAAGATGAGCTCACGCTCTTCGGCCTGGGTGATCCGACCCTCCTGGAACTCGACGCCGCCAGCCTTCCGTTCCTGGTCAAACACGCCGCCCCCGACATGCCCACCGAGGAACTGATCGAAACCTACCGGCAGGCACGCCTTGACCGGTCCGAGACAGTCGACCCCCGGGGCCTGTGGTGGGCCATGGGGACCGACGACGTATTTCGCTGGCGCAGTCTCCAGCTGGCGGCGGCGCAGACGGCGCAAGGGGCTCAGACGTTCGTCTATCTCTTCGAGTGGGAATCGCCCGCCTTGGGGGGGATCCTCGGGTCCTGCCATGCGCTTGAAGTTCCCTTTGTGTTTGGTGCCGTGGGCCATCCGGCGGTGCAACTCTTCACCGGAAGCGGGCCCGAAGTCGATACGCTCTCGGCCCTCATGCAGCAGGCATGGTTGGCCTTTGCCCGCACGGGGGATCCCTCGCACCAGGCTCTCGGCCCATGGCCGACCTGGGATCCGACGACACGGTCAACCATGGTGTTCGGTCACCTGTCGGGGGCGGTGGACGGGCCCCGCAACACCGAGCTGTCGTTGTGGGAGGAGCACCGACCGCTCTTTGCCCGGATCGGAACCTGAGCCGGCCGGGGACGGATCTCGTGTCGACGGTGCTGAGATCGTCGATCCCCCGGTCAAGCGTTCCTCGGCAGCCATAGCGGCGCTGTGCGTCACATGTGGATGCCCATCTGGCACAGAATGGAGGCCAGGCACGTGGTGCTTCGGGGGCGTAGCCCAATCGGCAGAGGCAGGGCGCTTAAACCGCCTCCAGTGTGGGTTCGAATCCCACCGTCCCCACTCACAGTCATGAATTTCAGGAGATTGCCAACACGATCCACCGAGTGGCGTGGTACGTGCCTCTCTGGAATGCTGCTGTGGCATTCCATGAGACATCGAGATGAAAGGCAGGATGCATGGCGGCTGAATTGATTTTGGAGTTTGAGGGTGTCACCACCAAGGAGTACTACGCCGTAAACAAAGAACTGGGTATCGACCCGGACAGTGGCGAAGGTAACTGGCCCGATGGCCTTGTGGCACACTCGGCCGGGCTCAACGAAGCAGGTCACCTCGTCGTGATCGAGGTGTGGGACACCCCCGAACACCAGGCCAAGTTCATGGAAGAACGCCTCGGCGAGGCCCTGTCTAAGGGCGGCGTTACCGGACCGCCTTCAAGTGTCACCTGGATCGAGCTGGTGTCTCACCGGCACCTTGGAAGCTGAGTCGGCGCGACAGTCTGACAGCCTTGCCCATGGTGGTATGTACCACTCGCAAGCTCAGGCCATGCCCGAGAGACCCTTTTGCAGATCGTCGGTGTTCATGACCGGCGAGATTTGCACTTCAGCGTCGAGCTCCTGGAAAAAAGGCTCGGCAAATGGCGGGATGGCCGAGGCGTCGGGCATGTCGAAAATGAAGAAGGCCGTGCGCCTTCCGTCAAAGGTCGTGAAGTAAGCCGCCTCCGGCTTCCACCGCTCCGCAGTCTGCTGCATGACCTTGGGCAGCGATCCATCTCGGATGCCTTTGTTGCCTGCTTTCACAGGGATCGAAACTCTCGCCATCACTCGCATGTTTCCTCCTCGTCAAGTCCAGGGACCAAGACGACTATTAACTGCACCGTTAAAGATGTCAATGACCAGACCCACTTGGCAATGGAGCGGCTGGACACGATGTCCGGCGTCCGAGACGTTAGGGCGGCTAGGTCGAAACTCGAGGATCTTGAGGCACCGAGCCGAGTTGCCGATTACGGCCCCCTGGATACCCGCCGCTCAGTCGTACACCCGGTCAGCTCAACTCCATCAGCGGTGTCCCAAGAGGCACACGGGCCTCGGGATTTGGCCTGGGGCCGTCTGAGCAAGAAGTCTGGACAGACGACTATGCGTCCCCCGCTGGGACCGCTTTGAGACTCCCAAAGAATTTCTGGTCGATCTCGAGTCCCTTCCGGATGGCGGCCATGGATGATTCGCGCGCCCGGGACTTGGTCGCCACGTGAGCCGCGCGGTCCAGTTGGGCGAGTTCCGTCGCCACCGTCCGGGCAGTCTCGAATAGGTCCGGTCCGTCCACCACCCGGTCCAGAAACCCGGCCTCGACCGCGTCAGCCGGTGCATAGTTCTCGGCGAGAATGACCGCCCGGTTGAAGTGCGACGGTGCGAGTCGTTGGCGACAGATCTCGATCGCCGTCTGAGGCATGGTCAGGCCGATGGCCACCTCGTTGGCCACCAGCCGAAAGGGACCATTGACCCCAATTCGATAGTCGCCCGATAAGAGAAGGAAGATACCCATAGCGACAGCGTGACCGTTGCAGGCGATGATCACGGGCGCCGGATGTTCGAGAAGGCGCAGTGCCAGCAGAAAGCCCTGCTCGAGCATGACGGCTGCGTCGGGACCGCCGGCACCCAATACCTTCAGGTCGAAGCCTCCCGAGAAGATGCCCTGCCGCCCCGTCAGCACGACCACAGCACCGTCGGAGGCAGCTCGATCGAGGGCTTGATTGAGCGCCGAGAGCATCTCGAGGGACAGCGCGTTCGCTTTGCCGTCATCCATGACGATCATCGCCGTGCCATCGACGAGTTGATAGATAACGAGCTCACCTGTGGCTGGATCCGGCATTGACCCGATCATATTGCGGAGGCACGGGTGTCATCGGTCCGGTTCACTCGTTACGCAGATCGTCTCCGTGTCGCGACCTGCGCGGCCATCCGAATCGCGAAGTTCGATGCTCAGCCATGGTCAGCCATGGTCATCCGGGCGGGGTCGGTCGGGCCGACATCGTGATGAAGTCGCGTGCCCACGAAGGCTCGAAGAATGTCGAGGGTCCCTGCACGGTCGCGGCAAGCAGCTGGCTCCCGTTGGACGGTGCGGCCAGGCCCCCCGGGATGGGTGGGTTGTAGGTGACCAGGACGGTCCAGTTGGGGTTGATGTCGAGTTGCATGCCGCGCTCGACCCCGGCGTGCACCAGGAGCTGAGCCAGCTGCAGCGGATCGAGAGCCGGGCCGGTGGCGAATACCAGGGCCCCATCGGCGGTGACACCAACCCCAGAGCGCCACTGTTGTTCGATGCCTGGGACTGCGGGGGAGCACGAGATCGCGCCACAGGTGTCGCCCCACGCCTGCCAGTTCGGGCTGTCCGCTTGCGGCGTCGGTTGGCCAGCGGCGACGAGTGGCACCAGATTCTGGCGGACGCTGACGACGCTCGGAGTCATCGCCACATCGCTGCCCCAGGCGCCGACATTGACGGACCCGTCGGAGTACATGACGAGCGAGGCCGCCCCGGGCACCAGTGGATCGATCATGCTGCCCTCCGTGTAATAGCCGCCGCCGGCGACATTCATGATGAAGCCTCCGTTGAACGCTGCGACCACCGAGGCGGCCTCTGTCGGCTCGATCGGCGCGGTGTAGCGGTACGGGCCCCCACCCGGACTCAGCGAGCCCGAGTACAGCAGGGCGGAAAGGAGGCGCGTGTCCATCCAGGCGATCCCGGCAGCCTGCGAGCCTCCCGGCGGAACCAATGTGGTCTCGTAGACCGCCGGTACTCCGCCGACCATTCGTCCGGCGGGACTCCACACGCCTTCCCCGGCAACCGCGGGCGCGCTGAACGGCACCAGTGCCGCAGGGGTGGGCAGCGGCAAGCCGGGAGTGTCCGTCTGTCGCCCACCGGGTGTCGGCGCCCCCGCCGGGCGGGGCGTAGTTGTGGGTGACGGTTTCACCGTTGTGGTCGACCGCGCTGCTGGGACGGTGGCGGGTGTCCGGCCAAGGGCGGTCGACTGGCCGGAGCCGCACGACGCCAGCGCCACAGTCACGCCGATCAACATGGTCACTCGCACAGTGGTCCTCGTACCGGCCCTGGGGCGAGGCTGGACGGCGAACATTGGCCCCAGGCTAGAGAGCACACCGCGCCCCGGGGCGTCATGGCGGCCCCACCATGTTCGGAAGGGCATCTCCCCACTCGGCGTTGAATCCGCGGTGAGTACCATCGTTGAGATGACCAGTGCAGTCCGGCACTCCCTCAATGAGGAATTCCACTGGATGAGGCGCCAGCCGCCCTTTCGGGGCATCACGGCGGAACAAGCGGCGGCCTACGATGAGCTCGGTTACTTCGTGGTCGAGGGTGCTTTTGACCCCGAGACCGTGGCCGAGGTCATGGCTGAGATCGATCCGATCGAGCGCGAGTTCGAAGACCTGCTGCGCCAGGCCGACGGTGGAAGGGCGTTCATTGCCCGGGCCGACGAGATCACCTTCACCACCCACATCGTCACACGCTCGGACCGCCTGCGCCGGTTTGTGGCGTCCTCACCATTGACCGATGTGTGTGCCGACCTCATCGGTCCCGACGTCCGCCTGTACTGGGACCAGGCGGTCTACAAGAAGCCGGGGACCGAGACGCCGTTCCCCTGGCATCAAGACAACGGCTACGCCTTCGTCGAGCCCCAGCAGTACCTCACCTGCTGGATCGCCTTGACCGACGCCACTGTTGAGAACGGCTGCCCCTGGGTCGTGCCCGGGCTGCACACGATGGGCACGCTGCGCCATCACATCACCGACACCGGACTGGTCTGCTTCGACGAGGCCGCCGACGCGGTGCCCGCGCCGGTGAGCGCCGGCGGCATGGTCGTCTTCTCGTCGCTCACCCCACACTGCACGGGCCCCAATCGCACCCAAGGGGTGCGCAAGGCCTACATCGTGCAGTACGCGCCGGATGGTGCCGAAGTCATTCTCGCCGACGCTCGGTCGGGATCCGGGCGAGCGCCCGCCAACGCGCCCGGCCGCCAATTCTCGGTTCTGCGCGATGGCGTGCGGGTTGCCTAGGGCGAATCGGATCCGGATGTTGGGAGTGGATTGGTCCTGGGAATCGTGCGTGCTCACCTTCACCCTTCACCCTTCACCCTTCACCCTTCACCCTTCACCCTTCACCCTTCACCCTTCACCCTTCACCCTTCACCCTTCACCCTTCACCCCCCACCCGCAGTCCTAAGCCCGCAGCTCGCCGCACCGATCCGGGGGTTTCATGGCTCGGACGGAGCTCGTCACCCTGCGTTCACCGTTTCTTCACTCGGGTCTCCCGCGCGGTGGACCCATCGACGACGGGTTGGGCGGCACCTGACCTAGGCGACCTGGACCGTCACTGAAACGCCATGTCTCCGCGACCGGGTCGCGATTAGCGTGCCCTGCGTGACCGACAATCCAGAGCAAAAACCACCGCCGCATTCCTTGTTTGCGCAACGGATATCTCGCCGTTCCTTGCTCGCCGGAACGGTTGCCACCGGGATGGCCGCAGCGGGATTGAGTTCGGCGGTGGGGAGCGACGCCTATGCCGCCGCGACCTCGGCCACGGGTCTCGGACCCGGCGGCTCACTCCTTCAACCCGGGTCCCGACCGTTTCCGCACCTCCCAGAGGGCACCGACACGCTGCCCCAGATTGAGCACATCGTGGTGCTCATGATGGAGAACCACTCATTCGACGACCACCTGGGCACGCTCGGGCGAGGCGACGGGCTGACGCTCGGTTCGGATGGCAAGCCGGTCAATTACAACCCGGACCCGGCAGGCGGCTTCGTCCGGTCCTTTCACAACCCGAACACATGTGGCGAGAGCCACTCCGGTATCACGCAATCGTGGAACGCGTCGCACATCAGCTGGGACCAAGGCACCAATATGGGTTTTGTCAAGGGTGGCAGCGGGGCGGCCATGGGCTACTGGGAGGGTGACGACCTTCCCTTCTACCATGACATGGCCAGCCGATTTCCCATCGGTGACCGCTACTTCTGTTCGGTCATGGCCCAGACCTATCCGAACCGTCGCTTTCTCATCGCGGGCACCGCGCTGGGCAACATCAGCACGGACGCCTCGGGCATCTCACAAACCGACGCCCCGAACGGCACGATCTTCGACCGGCTCAACGCGCACTCCATCACCTGGAAGGACTACTACCCCGACATTCCCACCTGTGCCCTCTTCCTCCCGGTCTACTCGAACAATCCGACCAAGGCCGTCCACGTCAGCCAGTTCTTTACGGACGCCGCAACGGGGAACCTGCCGTCGTTCAGCCTGGTGGATCCCTATACCAACTTCTCCGAGGAGGACGGGGACATCACGGTGGGCGAGGGCTATGCCGCCCTGGTGATTGATGCGGTGATGAAGGGCCCGGCCTGGGACAAGACGGCGTTGATCTGGATCTACGACGAGCACGGCGGATGGTACGACCACGTGCCGCCCCGACCGGCCGTGAAGCCGGACAACGTGCCCCCCGAATTGCTGGCCGGCGACGTTCCCGGCGCGTACGACTACACAGGGTTTCGCGTGCCGTGTTGTGTGGTGTCCGCCTGGTCGAAGAAGGACTATGTCTCGCATCAGGTCTTCGATCACACGTCGGTTCTGAAGCTGGTCGAGACCAAGTGGAACCTCCCGGCTATGACCTACCGCGATGCGAACGCCCACAACATGTTGGACTTCTTCGAACTCAAGGCCAAGGAGCCCCCATTCGCCGAGCCGCCGAAACTGGTGCCGCCCGCCAACCCGTTCTCGAGCCCGGCCGCTCTCCCGCCGAGTTCACTCAGTGCCGCGGACATGGCCATGTTCCACACCACATGTTCCGAGTTACCCAACGGGTCGCTCCCTCCAGCCAGTGCAAAGCTGAATGCTCCCCCACCGCACGCGGACGCCCTCATGGCCTCGCAACGCAAACGGGTCCAACGAGAGATCCGAGCTCAGATCTAGAGGGCGCGGGCACGAGGACGGCCGACGGCCGATGCTCGTTGCTCCGCTGGCCACCCTCCCCGTGGCGGTCGCCGGGCATCATCCGCATAGATCGGCCCGATGGGCCGCTGACCGGACGGATCTCGTAGCGTAGTGGCCATGGGGTCGCCGATACCCGATCGGCGTGCCCTGGAGAGTTGGGGGCGAGCGGGTCGGTGATGGCGCGACGTTCTATGCGGATGGGTGCTTTGTGAACCTTGCCGCGGGGCTCTTCCTCGCCCTGGTGGCCGCCGGAGCGCTGAACATCGGCTTCTTCGTGCAGCATGGTGCCGCCAACACCATGGTGTCGCTGTCGCTCCAGCGACCACTGCAGTCGGTTCGACTGCTGGTGACCAACCGGCAATGGATGATCGGCTACGCCACCGGTTGGATCGGTTGGGGGCTGTACATCGCTGCGCTGGCCCTGGCCCCCCTTTCACTGGTCCAAGCTGTCGCTGCCGGCGGAGTAGGTGTCTTGGCCATCGTGGTCCACCGCTTCGGTACCCCGTTGTTGGCTCGGGAGCGCTGGGGAGCGATTATTGCCGTCGGGGGGCTGGTCCTCCTTGGTCTCTCCCTGGCCGTCCATGTGGCACCGTCTGCGCCGGCGCACACCGCCACCCTGCTCATCGTGATCGGCGTCGGATGCGGCCTCGCCGGTCTCTTGGCCGTGGCGGCGGCGGCCGCCATCCGACCGGCCGCCTCGCTGGGAGCCGCCGCCGGGATTCTCTTCGGTGTGGGCGATCTGGCCACCAAAGGTGCCGTGGACGGCAACGGCCTCATCTTCGTGCCGATCCTCGCGGCCTGCGCCGCATTGGCCTTTGTCGCGCTGCAGCTGGCGTTTCAACGGGGCCGAGTGCTCGAGACGGCCGGCTTGTCCGTTCTGGTCAACAATCTGATTCCCATTGTGGGGGGACTCGCGGTCTTCCACGAAACCTTGCCCGAGGGTTGGGCCGGCGCGGCCCGGGTGGCCAGCTTTGTCGCCGTCGTCTGCGGCGCCGTACTGCTGGCCCACCCACCCCCTGGGCCGATCGAGCCAGCCGAATCCCACCCGCCCCCCGGAATTCTCGACGGCTCGGTCTCGAGCTAGTGGTCGCCGCGCGGCCCATCGCCGCGCACGCCCGACCGTTCCCTGTCATGACCGGGACAACGGAGATTGAGGTTGCGGTCCTCGGCCCGGTGGAGATCCGGGGCGCGGCCCATGAATTCAGCCGTCGGGCGGCCACGGAACTGGTGGTCTACCTCGCCCTCCATCCCCGGGGCGCGTCCAACGACGTGTGGGCTGCGGCGCTATGGCCCGATCGCAGCGTCGCTCCATCGACCCTCCACTCGACGGCATCGGTGGCCCGGCGAGCGCTGGGGCGATCAGGCGATGGTTCCGAACACCTGACCCGATGCGGCGGTCGGTTGCGTCTGGGCCCTTCCGTCGGCACCGACATCGATCGCTTCGTCCGCGCCGCGTCCACGTCCGACCCGAGCCGGTGGCTCAATGCGCTGTCGTTGGTCCGCGGCCGGCTCTTCGATGGCCTGTCCCTCTCAGATTGGGCCGTGCTCGATGGTACGTCCGCCGAGCTGGAGTCGATGGTGGCGGCCACGGCCCTTCAGGGCGCCGAGGAGTCGTTGCGGCTCGGGTCAGGTGAAGAGGCTGAATGGATGATCCGGCGAGGCTTGCGGGTCAGCCCCTATGACGAGCGGCTCTATCGGGGCCTGTTGCGGGCGACGGAGGCCAAGGGAAATCGCCTGGGATTGCGGTCCGCCATGGCGGAGCTGCTCAGCCTGGCTTCGGATGGAGATGGGGCGAGTCTTCACCCCCAGACGTTGGCCCTCTACCGAGAGTTGGCGCACAGGCAGGTGCCCGAGGGCGGAGAGGACCTCGTCAGGCTGTAGGGTGGCGTCCCGCCATGGCCAGAAGCTCAACCGGAAAATCGGTCGCACGTGCCGCCGCCACAGGTGGTGGGACGACCTACCGCGGGCAGGTGCCTGTCAATTGGTATGCCGCTCTCGTCATTATTGTCATCCTCGGCGTCGCCTCGGTGGCCTTTGCCCGGTACAACTACGCCAAGGGAGGCCCCGAGCCCACCGTCAATCAGACCTGGCACGGTGGACTGGCCATGGTCATCTGCGGCACGACCGAGCCGGTGCTTCCCGCCACCACCGCCAGCTCCACCAATGGGTTGGTGGCCGCGCCCGGCGGAGTCATCGTGGTCGCGCCCAAGACGAGCAGCCAAGCCGGGGCCAACGCGACCCTCGGCAAGTTCGCCTCGGAGTACCCGGGCATGACCTTGACCGACAGCACGGTGCGGTACCCCGCGGCCACCTCGCCTACCTACAAGGCCGGCGAGAAATGTGCCGCCGGCACGCCCGATGCGGGCAAGGCGGGCGTCCTCCGGGTGCGCTCGTGGGTGCTGACCAGCGCCACCAATAAGAACGGGTCCTTCGTCCAGATCGGCGGGGCGTACGCGCCCAGCACGTCCGGCCTGAAGTTGCTGGACCGTCAGCTCATCACCATCGGTTTCGGACCGGCCAGCATGGCGCTCCCCAAGCCGGGTGCTTCGACCGTGACCGCCCTGGTCCAGGCGATCGAGGGCACGGCGCCGCCGACGACCACGACCACGGCCGCCCCGACCGTCACGCCGACCACCGCGGCCTCCACCAGCTCGACCATCCCGGTCGGGTCAAGCACAACCACCGTTCCGTCGACAACGACGACCAAGCCGTCCACGACCACCACCGCCAAGACGAAGTAATGAAGGCGGTTGTCCTGGTCGGGGGCGAGGGAACCAGGCTCCGTCCGCTGACCCTCTCGGCCCCCAAGCAGATGCTGCCCATCGTGGGCGTTCCCATGATTGAGCGGGTCTTGGCCCACCTGGTGTCCCACGGGGTCGACGCCGCCATCCTGTCGATGGGTTACCTGCCCAACGCGTTTCTCGAGGCGTATCCGGAGGGAGTGGCTGCGGGGATCCGGCTGACCTATGCCGTTGAGCCCGAACCGCTGGACACGGCCGGCGCCGTGCGGTTTGCCGCGACGTTCGGCGGGGTCGACGACACCTTCGTGGTGGTCAACGGTGACGTGCTGACCGATCTCGACCTGAGCGGTCTGCTGGCCTTTCATCGGGAGCGCCGGGCCGAGGGCACCATCGCCCTCCATCCCGTGCTCGACCCTTCTGCCTTCGGGGTCGTGCCCACCGACTCGGACGGCCGGGTGACGGCTTTTGTCGAGAAGCCCGCGCGCGACGAGGCGCCCACCAATCAGATCAATGCGGGCACCTACATCCTCGAACCCTCGGTGCTCGAGCGGATCCCCGTCAGCGGTCGCGTGTCCATTGAACGCGAGACGTTCCCGGCCATGGTGCGGGACGGAACCCTTTTCGCTCGTTCCGACGACGGCTACTGGCTCGACACCGGGACGCCGGCGGCGTACCTACAAGCCCACCACGATCTGGTGTCGGGCCGGCGCGGGCACCAGCTCGATGCCAACCTGCGGGACCGGGGTGACGGCGTCTACCTCGAGGGAGAAAGCACGATTGACGGCGAGATCATCGGACCGTCGGTGATCTTCGGGGGCTGTACGGTCGCGGCCGGCGCCCGAGTGGAACGAAGTGTGGTGGGCGCCGGATCGGTGATCGCCTCCGGTGCGGAGGTGGTCGACTCGGTGCTGATGGAGGGTGGCCATGTGGCCGCCAATGCCAAGGTGGCCGGCTCGGTCATGGGGCCACGCGCCACGGTGGGTCAACGGGGCGACGTCCGACCAATATCGGTACTGGGCGCGCGGGCCGTGGTTGCGTCGGGAACGGTGGTCGACGGTGAACGTGTCTCGGGCTAGGAAAGCTGGCTGATGCGCACACTGGTCACCGGGGGAGCCGGCTTCATCGGATCCACCTTGGTAGACCGGCTTCTGGTGGAAGGCCACGAAGTCGACGTGATCGACGACTTGTCGACGGGCTCGCTCGCCAATCTCGCGCATGCCAGGGGCAGCGCCGGCCGGACGCTCACCATCCATCAGGTCGACATCACGGCTCCGGCCGTTGTTGAGCTCGTGGCTCGCCGTCGGCCCGAACTCGTCTTCCACCTGGCCGCCCAGGCCGACGTGCGGGTGTCGGTGGCCCGTCCGGTTTTCGACGCGGAGACCAACATCATTGGTTCCCTCAATGTGCTCGAAGGGGCCCGGCGAGCCGAGACCGAACGGGTCGTTTTCGCCGCCAGTGGAGGGACCCTCTATGGCGAACCCTCCCCCGAGGATCTTCCCGTGCGCGAGGCCCACCCGCATCAGCCGCTGTCTCCCTACGGGGTGGCCAAGAAGGCCGTGTTGGACTACCTGGTCGCCTATCGGGAGTTGCACGCCCTCGAGTTCTCCGCCCTGGCGCTGGCCAACGTGTACGGACCCAGGCAGGATCCGCATGGCGAGGCGGGAGTGGTGGCCATTTTTGCGCAGCGCCTGCTGGCTGCCGAGCCGGTGACCATCTTCGGCGACGGGGACCAGACGCGAGACTTCGTGTTCGTCGACGATGTCGTCGATGCCTTTGTGCGGGCCGCCAGCCGCGGTGGCGGATTGATCTGCAACATCGGGACGGGGTCGGAGACCTCGGTCAATGACCTCTACCGGACCATGGCCGAGCAGGCGGGCGTGGACGCCGCGCCGGTCCTGGCCCCGCTCCGACCCGGAGAGCTGCTTCGTTCCAGTCTGGACATCGAGCGGGCCGCCATCCAGCTCGGGTGGCGGCCCTGGACGTCCTTGGTCGACGGCACCCGTGCCGTCCTCGAATTCGTGCGAGGCCAACCCGGCTGAGCTGGTCGCACCCGCGGACCCCTCGCAGCCCCGCAGCCCGTTGCTCCAATGGACCGGCACTCCAATTAACGGAAGAGGTCCTCGTCCGGCGGCCGGATGACTTCTCCGCGCACCGACGCGGGCCGCAGCCATGCCCCGGGCACGCCGCGCACGATGGCCGCCGGAACGCCCCTGTCCTTGCCCATGACGAGCTCGGCCGCCGACGCCAATTCATCGCCCACGCACAACTCGGTGGCCACCAGCTCACGGCCGTTGGCGTCAAGGGTGCCCCGTAGGTCGACCACCGCCGCCACCCCGGCGCAGCCGATGGCGACATCGGTCACCCCGCGCCTCCAGGTGCGCCCAAAGGTGTCGGAGATGATCACGCCGACGTCGACGCCGCAGAGCTGTTTGAGCCCGGCCCGGATACGACGAGCCGATCGGTCCGAGTCTTCGGGCAGCAGGGCTGCGGTGCCTTCGGCCACGTTGGACAGATCGATGCCTGCATTGGCGCAGATGAAGCCGTGCTTGGTTTCGCTGATGATGAGGTCGCCGCGGCGCCGGAGAATGCGAACCGACTCCTGCTCAATCAGGGTGGCCTTGGCCGTGGGGTCGTCCAGGTCGATGGGCACGATCTGTCCTTCGGCCTTGGACACCACCTTCTGGGTGACGACAACCACATCGCCCGGCTGCAGGGTGGGGCCGCTCGTGTGGCGCGGCGCCAGCACCTCGGCCACCATCAAGGCCAGGTCCGCTCCCCGCTCGATCTCGCCGATGCCGGTCAGCGGGATGAGGGAGATCGCACTATCCATGGGCATCGATCACCCGCCGCGCCAGCGCCTCCGCCCGCTCCGGCGTATCCATGATGGTCGGCGCCACCAGGCAGCGGACGCCTTCAGCCTCGACGGCGGCCACCTGGGCGCGGTCGGCTTCGTCCACCACCAGGGTGCCCACCCACGGGGCGTAGAGGCGGGCCACACCGACGACCGATGCCTCGGTCCCGAGCTCGGTCATGAGCCGGTCGGCCGGGCCCTTCAGCGCCGCCCCGGCAATGATCGGCGACACCGCCACGATGTCGTCCCGGCGCGGCGTCAGGGCCGCCAGCACTCCGGGTATGGCCAGCAGTGGGCCGATCGAGACGATCGGATTCGAAGGGCAGACGACAATCTGCTCGGCCCTGGTCAGCGCCTCGAGCACACCAGGGGCCGGTCGAGCCGACTCGGCACCGCCGAATCGAACCGTCCGCACGGCCACCTCGTGGTGAAGCCGGACGAAGTAGTCCTGAAATCCGACCTCGGTTCCCGCCGGCCCGAGGTCGGTGGCCTCGGCCAGGGTGAGCATCGTGCGCACCGGGTCGTTCGTCACCGGAAGCAGGTGCACTTCGACGTGGCGCCGGGCCGCGATCTCGGTGGTGACATCGCTGAGCGTGGCCCCGGTGCGCAGGCGTTCGGTCCGGAAGAGATGGGTGGCCAGGTCGCGGTCACCGAGCCTGAACCAGCTCTCGCCGCCGAGTTGGGTCAGTTCTTCCATCACCGTCCAACTCTCACCGGCCATGCCCCATCCGGCCTGGCGATTGTCCATGCCGGCCAGGGTGTAGGTGACCGTGTCCAGGTCCGGGCTGATATGCAGACCGTGGAGGATGGTGTCGTCGCCGGTGTTGACCACGGCGGTGATTGACGACGGGGGGACGACGCGGACCAGGCCCGACAGCATCCGGGCGGCGCCGACGCCGCCGCAGAGGGTGACCAGCACGGAGCGAGCATAGAAGGCGGCCGCGGCCCTCCCGACCGGCTGGAGGGCGGTTCGGGCACCTTTGCTACGATCCGCGCCCGCCATGCCGCACCAGATCTCCTCGCTGCACCATCAGACCGTTGTGTCGGTGCTGCGCGAGGCGGCGCAGGTCAACGCGGACGTGGAGGCGTACGTGGAACCGGCCCAGCCCGGCCTGCGGCCGCGCCGGTCGCTGACCTTCGGGCAGTGGGACCGGGCTGCCGACGGGATGGCCGGGGTGCTGGCTGGACTCGGCGTCGGCCACGGGGACGTGGTCTGTCTCCTCCTGCCGGCGTGCATTGACTACGCCGTCCTCTATGCGGCTCTGCTCCGGCTGGGGGCGATCACGTCGGGCATCAATCCACGGATGGGCCGGGGCGAAGTGGCATCGATCATCGAGCGGACGGCGCCGGTGCTGCTGGTGCTGGACCCCGAATCGAGTGACCTGGTGTCGGACGGAGTCACCCGGGTGGTCGATCGCGCCGACCTGATGTCCGGCCAGCACGGTGCACCACCACGGACTTGGTCGGACCAGACGGCGCACGACCCGGTGGCCGTGGTCTGGACCAGCGGCACGACCGGAATTCCCAAGGGGGCGGTGTTCGACCACGCCAATCTGGCCGCGGTGGCCCGGGGCACCGATGTGCTGAGCCAGCCGGGGGACCGGCGCCTCTCACCGGTCCCGTTTGCGCATGTGGGTTACATGACCCGGGCGTGGGACGAGATTGCCCATGGTGTGACGACGGTCATCACGCCCACGCCGTGGCAGGCCGCAGACGCCCTCCGCATTATCGGCGAGGAACGGATCACGGTGGGCCAGGGGGTCCCGACGCAGTGGGCCTTGATGTTGGCCCGACCTGAATTGGCCGGGGTGGACGTGACGTCCCTGCGCGTGGTCTCGACCGGCGCGGCGCGGGTCCCCTCGTCCCTCGTCACCGCCATGCGTGAGCGCTTCGGAGTGCCGGTCGTCGTCCGTTACACCTCGACCGAATCGTCACTCGGGACGGGCACCACGCTGTCGTCGTCGGACGACGAGGTGGCGTCGACGGTCGGCGCGCCCGTTCCGGGCGTCGAGATCCGGATTGTCGACGACGACGGCACACCGGTCGAGGCTGGAACGGTTGGCCGAGTCCTCGTGCGATCCGAGGCGGCCATGCGCGGGTACTGGGGGCGTGGGCCCGGACGGGGGCGGTCGCTCGAAGATCTGATCGACGCCGACGCCACGGCGGCGGTGGTCTCGGATGACGGGTGGGTCACCATGGGTGACTTCGGCGTCCTCGACCGACGCGGCAACTTACGATTGTCCGGCCGGACCCACGAGCGCTACATCCGGGGCGGGTACAACGTGTACCCGGCCGAAGTGGAAGAGGTGTTGGCGACCCATCCGGCGGTCGAGCGGGTGGCCGTCACGGGAGCGCCCGACACGGTGTTGGGAGAGATCGGGGTGGCGATCGTGGTGACGAAGAAGGGGGCGAACCTGGACCTCGCCGGGATGCGGTCGCACTGCGCAGAGAAACTCTCGGACTACAAGGCCCCCGACGCGCTGGTGCTCGTGGACGAAATTCCGTTGACGCCCATGATGAAGGTCGACACCCGCCAGCTGGCCCTTTTGGCGGAACAGGCGGCCGCAGATCGACTGGCCGACCGGGCCGGGAGAGGCCAATGAGCGGGCAGAGTGGTAGGCAGAGTCCGCACACGGCACCCGCAATGCTCGGTCCGGCCAGGGCGACTGACCCACTGCATCAACACAAGGAGCGCACATGAGCCCCACCACCAGAGTTGGCGAGGCCGATCCCAATAGGGGCACGGCGCCGGAGGTGTTCACCTCTGGTCGCTACACGGGAAAGGTGGCGCTGGTCACCGGGGCCGGATCGGGCATCGGCCGGGCCACGGCGCGACGTCTGGCCGCCGAGGGTGCTTCGGTGGCCTGCCTCGATGTGGCCGAGGAGGCCGTTGCCTTCGTGGCCGATGAGATCAACGCCGGCACGGCGGACGGCGGCGGTCGGGCCCTGGCGCTGCGCTGTGACGTGACGGACGAGGACATGGTGGCATCGGTCGTGGCCACGGCGGCGTCCGAGCTGGGCGAAATCACCAACCTCTGCAATATCGCCGGCATCGGCGGCTTCTCGCACACCACCGATCAGTCGTATGCCGGATGGCAGAAGATCCTCGCCGTGAACCTCGACGGCACCTTTCTGATGTGTCGCGCCGTCCTGCCCGGGATGCTCGAGCACGGCGGGGCCATCGTCAATACGGTGTCCACCGCCGGCATCGTCGGTCAACCGTATTCGGCGGCCTACTGCGCCTCCAAGGGGGGCGTGAAGCTGTTGACCAAGGCGCTGGCGGTGGAGTACATGGCCCGAGGCGTCCGCGTCAACGGGGTGGCTCCGGGCGGCGTGGACACACCCATCATTCACAATTTCGGCCCTCCCGACGATGCGGACTACAAGCTCATCGCGCGCCTCATGACGCCGATCGGCTTTGCCTTCCCGCACGAGATAGCCGGAGCATTCGCCTATCTCGGATCGGGCGAGGCGGCGTACGTCACCGGGGCCATCCTGTCCATTGACGGAGCCATCACCACCTGAAGTGTGTGCAAGGCTCGACGGGTGCCGAGCCTGTCTGATTCATGAACGAGGTCAAGACGATGCCGGCGAGACTCCGGGTGTCGCTCGATGCCACGCCGCTTCTGGCCCAGCCCACCGGTGTCGGTGCCTTTTGCCAGGGCGCGCTGCAGGCGTTGAGCACCCGCGACGATCTGGAAGTCAGCGCCTTCGCCGTCAGTTGGCGTCGCCGCGGCGAGATCGCCGCCCACCTGCCGGCCAACGTCCTCTCGCCCCAACGGCCCATGCCGGCCCGCCCCCTCCAAGCCCTCTGGGGCAGAGTGGGCGTTCCGCCGCTGGAGTGGTTCATCGGCGACGTCGATGTCGTGCACGGCACCAACTTCGTGGTGCCGCCCACCCGACGGGCCGGGTCGGTCGTCTCGGTGCACGACCTCACGCCACTCCACCACCCCGAACTGTGCAACGAAGCGACCCTGGCCTATCCGACGCTCATCCGCAACGCCGTGCGGCGGGGGGCCTGGGTGCACACCGACTCGGCCTTTGTGGCGGCCGAAGTGGTCGAGGCGTTTGCCGTCGATCCGGCCAGGGTCCGTGTCGTGGAGCCGGGCATACCACCGCTGCCCGACCTGGCGCCCGAGGAGGCTCGGCGGATGGTCCGCGCGCTGCTCCCCTCGGGGGTCTCGGACTACATCCTGGCCATCGGCACGGCGGAGCCGCGCAAGGACCTCCCCGGCCTGGTGCACGCCTTTGATCAACTCGCGGCCGACCATCCCGCGCTCGGCCTCGTGCTGGCCGGCCCACCCGGATGGGGCGAGGAGGCATTGACGGCGGCCGTCGACCGGGCGCGCGACGCGTCCAGGGTGCTGCGCACGGGATGGGTCGATGCCTCCGTCCTCTCGGCCTTGCTCAAGGGATCGTCCGCGTTGGCCTACCCGTCCTTCTACGAGGGATTCGGGTTTCCACCGCTGCAGGCCATGGCCGCCGGGATTCCGGTCGTGGCCACGCGGGCCGGCTCGCTCCCCGAGATCCTGGCTGACGGGGCCACGCTGGTCGAGGCGGGCGACCCCGACGCGTTGGCCGGCGCCTTGGACCAGGTCCTGGCGGACGACCTGCGCCGGCAGGACGTGATCCGACGCGGTACGGCCCGGGCCGCGTTCTTCCGCTGGGACCGTTGCGGCACCGGCCTGGCCCAGCTGTACGGGCGCGTGGACGCCGAACGCCGTGGGTGAGGTGCGGAGCCCCCGGATCCTGATGGCCGTGCAACAACTCCGGCGCGCGGTGCCCGGCGGGATCGGGGCCTACGCCCGGGGGCTCCTGACCGGACTGGCCCAGGCGACCGAGGAGGGCGAGACCACCGACATCACCCTCTACGCCAGTCGGCCGCGTCGACGCGGCGCGGGGGGAGGAGCCGACCCGCTGTCACGATTCGGTCACCCCGTCGTCGGGTCGCGCCTGCCCGGTCCCGTCATGACTCGGGCGTGGGACCACGGGTGGCTGGGCCCCGTACCGGGATTCGACATCATCCACTCGGTGTCGCTGGCCGCGCCCCCGGCTCGGGCCAGCCGGGGGGAGCGCACGGTGGTGACCGTGCACGACCTGTCCTGGCGCCGTTACCCCGAAGGCTCCACGCCGAGGGGCCGCAAGTGGCACGAGGCTGCTCTGGCCCGGGCCCGGGACTCTGCGGCCGCCCTGGTGGTGACCTCGAATTTGGTCGCGGTCGATCTCAGGGCCGAGGGTGTGGCGGACGACCGCATCACCATCGTCCACGGGGGGAGCGATCACGTCGTGGCGGCGGACACGGGCCGGACCGACACCGTGCTCGACCAACTCGGGGTCCACGGAGAATTCTTGCTCACCGTCGGGACGCTCGAGCCCCGCAAGAACATCGGACGGCTGATATCGGCCTACGGGCTGGCGCGCCCCACTCTGCCCGAGCCCTGGCCGATGGTCATTGTCGGTCCGGATGGTTGGGGGCCGGCGCTCCGTGACCGGGGGAGCCAGGCCGGGGTGATCTTCGCCGGGGAGGTGGCCGATCCCGTCCTGTCTGGCCTCTACCGGCGGGCGCGGGCCTTCGCCTACGTCCCCTTGACCGAGGGGTACGGTCTGCCCCCGCTCGAAGCAATGCGCTTCGGGACGCCCTCGGTGGTCAGCGCCGAGGTCCCCAGCGTCCATGACCTGGAACAGTCCGGGGTGCCACCAGCTCTCATCGTCAATGCCATGAGCGTGGAGGACATCGCGGTCGGGCTGGTCGCCGTGGCAACCGATGACGTCATCCGGGCCGATCTCTCTGCTCGCGGTGAGTCGTACGCCCGGGCGCGCACGTGGCGCGCCGCGGCGCAGGCCCACATCGACCTGTGGGGTTCACTGGCGTGACATCGTCCCCGTCGTCCCCCCTGGCGCTGTCCCTCGACGTGTCTGCGGTCCCCACCCGGCCGGGAGGGGCGGGTTATTACACGATGGAGCTCGCTCGTGCGCTGTGCGCCCGGGATGACATCCGGCTGACCATGGTGTCGCGGGTCGACGATCAGGATCGTTGGCGCACGCTGGCCGGCGCCGGACACGCGGTCGTGGGCGCCGTGCCCCGTTCACGCCCGGTCCGACTCGTGTTCGAGCAGGTCCGGCTGCCCCGCCTCATCCGATCGCTCGGCGTCGAGCTGCATCACGCACCGCACTACACCATGCCCGAACGGGCCCGGGTGCCCTGTGCGGTCACGATCCATGACTGCATCTTCTTCGATCACCCCGAATGGCATCTCCGCTCCAAGGCGGTGTTCTTTCGCCGGGCCATCCGTCGGGCCGCCCGCGACGCAGCCGTGCTCGTCACCGGGAGCGAGTTCACCGCGACCCGGCTGCGGGCCTCGTGCGACGTGCGGGCCCCCATCGTGGTGGCGCCCTACGGCGTCGACCTGGGTCGCTTCACGCCGCACGAACCGGCCCCCGGGGCGGATCACCACCTCTTGGCCCAGTTGGGGGTCCCGACCGATCGCCCCTTGGTGGTCTTCGTCGGGACACTGGAACCGCGCAAGGGGGTGGCGCCTCTGGTGACCGCCTTCGACGAAGTGGCGGACCGCGATCGCGATGCCGTCCTCGTACTGGGGGGAGGGACGGGCTGGGGTGTGGACGAGATCGAGCGGGCGCTGGCGACGGCCCGCCACGGAGACCGGATCCATCGGACCGGCTATCTGTCCGATGCCGCGGTGCCGGCGCTCATGCGCCAATCCACCGCCGTCGTCTACCCGGCCGTCGAAGAGGGGTACGGCCTGCCGGCTCTCGAGGCACTGGCCTGCGGTGCGCCCTTGATCACGACCGCGGGGACGGCGATGGCGGAGATGGCAGGCGATGCGGCCGATCTGGTCACCCCGGGCGACCACGCCATGTTGGTCGGAGCTCTGGTGGCGGCGCTTGCCCAAGAGCGGGAAGGCACCGCGGTCGAGGGGCGCCGTGCTCGCGGCCTGGCGGTGGCCGCAGAGCGGACATGGGAGGCCAGCGCCTCCCGGCACGTCGAGGCGTACCGGGTGGCCCTGACCGGCCCGAACTAGGGTTCCAGCATGCGCGCACTGATCACCGGCGGCAAGGGTTTTGTGGGCCAATGGCTCGCCGCCCACCTCAAGGACTGTGGCGACGAAGTGGTGGTCGTCGACGTCGAGACCGACGTGGCCGATGGGGTGGCGCTGAGAAAAGTGGTCACCGATGCGGCGCCGGAAGCCATCTACCACCTGGCCGCTCTGACCCACGTCGGCGAGAGTTGGGACAACCCGAGCCAGGTCCTCCGGGTGAATGTGATCGGCACGGCGGAATTGCTCGCCGCCGCTCGCTCGCTGGCCCGGCCCCCCACGGTTCTGGTGGTGAGCTCGGCCGAGGTGTACGGCGTCGTCACGCCCGAACAGCTCCCGCTGGACGAGGCCACGCCGACGGCCCCGGCCACCCCCTACGCCGCCAGCAAGCTGGCCGCCGAGGCCGTCGCGCTCCAGGCCTGGCGCGGCTACGGCCAACCGGTCATCGTGGTGCGACCCTTCAATCACATCGGGCCGGGGCAATCGCCCAACTTCGCCGTACCGGCACTGGCGAAGCGCATCGTCGAGGCTCGCAGGTCGGGCGCCACCTCGCTGCGGGTGGGCACCCTGACGACGCGGCGTGACTTCACCGATGTGCGTGATGTCGTGGTGGCGTACCGGTTGCTGATCGAGCACGGGGTGCCCGGGTCGACCTACAACGTCTGTTCCGGGAAGGATGTGGCGATTTCAGAGGTCGCTGACGACCTCTTGGCCCTGGCCCGGGCCGACCTCGAGCTCGTCACCGACCCGGACCTGGTTCGGCCGGTCGATGTGCCTGTCCTGCGGGGCGACGCCGGCCTGTTGCGGGCGGCTACGGGTTGGGTCCCCTCCATCCCACTCGCGACAACGCTCGCCGATGTCCTGGCCTCCTGGGAGACCGACTAAACGGCGAGCGTTGTCGGCGAGATGACAGACTGAGGACAGCCTGGGTCAGGCGGGGACGACCCGCTGACGGATCTGGTTCCGCACCTCACGGGCCTGGTCGAAGGCCTTGCTGGTCACCTTGGTGACGGTCGGGGGCAGCTGCTCTTCCACCGGCTGAAAGCTGGTCTCGAGGAACTGCGCGGCACTCTCGACGAGGTCGTCGAGGTGCTTGACGCCCTTGGTCACCTCATGGCGAGCGTCGGTCAGGCGCTCGTCGAACGAGAAGTCCTTCGCCAGCTTGTTCTTGAGCTCAACCCGTTGGACCTGGGCCCGCTGGTAGCCCAGCACGCCGAGGCCGACGGCCACGTAGGCCGCGTCACGGGCCAGATTTCCGACGCCCTTGGAGAGGCTGTTGATGTTGGTCATTTCAGGCATGTGTTCCTCCTGGTTTCTCGGTTGGTATTGACAGCGGGCACGCGGTCCGGAGACCCCATCGGGCCGTGACTTCGACCCTTCAGGCTCGGTGTGTTCGCCTACAAGAGTATAGCATTTGTTAAACAGTTGCAAGCGTTTTTGGCCGCATTACCGACCCTCAGGCGTGGATTGGGAACGTATAGCCTCATGCCCCTGATGGACGTCCAAGCACCGGCAGTGGTTGCCGTAGTGGTCACCACCGATCCCGGGCCTTGGTTTGAGGAGACGCTGGCCTCCCTGGCCAGGCAGGACTACGAGGAGCTTTCGGTGCTCGTCCTGGCCACCGGAGGCGGTGCGGACCCCTCCGAACGGGTCGGCCGGATCCTGCCCAACGCCTTCGTCCGTCAACTCCCCGGCGACCCCGGTTACGGCGCCGCCGCCAACACCGCGCTGGAAATGGTCGAGGGGGCGGCCTTCTTCCTCTTGTGCCATCACGACTGTGCCCTCGACGACGACGTGGTGCACAACATGGTGGAGGAATCGTTCCGTTCCAATGCCGGCGTGGTCTCGCCGAAGTTCGTCAACTGGGACGACCCTTCCATCTTGCTCCACGTCGGGATGAGCTGCGACAAGACCGGTGCGGTGGTCGACCGGATCCAGGACGGCGAGGTCGACCACGGGCAACACGATGCCGTGCGCGACGTCTTCGTGGCGCCGGGTGCCTGCATGCTCATTCGGGCCGACCTGTGGCGAGAGTTGGGCGGGTTTGACGCCGGGATCGTCGCCATGGGGGAGGATCTCGACCTCTCGTGGAGAAGTCAGGTCGCCGGGTCACGAGTCGTCGTTGCCCCGGACGCACGCGTGCGGCACCGGGAGGTCGTGGCCAGCGGGTCCGAACCGCTGGCCACGTGGGCCGCGGAGGGAGACCACCCGGTGACGTTGCAGGCCCTGCAGCGGCGGCACGAACTGCGAGCGGTGCTGAAGTGCTACGGCCGGTTTCACCTCTTCAGGGTCCTGCCTCAGGCGGGACTTCTGGCTGTCTGCGAAGTCGTGGTGGCCCTCTTGGCCCGTGATGGGCTGCGGGCCCGGGCGGTGGCCGGGGCCTGGACCTGGAACGCCAAGCACTGGGGCGAGGTCCGAGCGCTCCGCGCCGAGGTCAAGGCCCGTCGCCTGTTTCCCGATTCCGAGGTCCGGCGTTTGCAGTTGCGCGGCAGTGCTCGGCTGAGCCGCTACTTCTCGCGTCTGAGCCACCAGGGCCTGGCGGCGGCCAATGCCGTGGTGTCGTCGCGCCAGGGAGCGAGCGCGCCTGCGCCACAGTCCGAGGTGGCAGTCCTGACGGGCAGCGTCGGGCTGGCCTTCAGTGAGGACGCCGATTTCGACGACCTGGACGACCTCGGCCACCGTTCGGGGCGGGACCGGTTCGGCCGCAAGGTGCGCCGCGATCCGCTGACGTCGGGCCGGTCCCACACCGTCGCCATTGTGGTGGCGGCGATCGTCGTCCTCCTGGGCACGCGGGAGCTTCTCTTCGGCACGTTGCCGCTGGTCGGACAGCTGGCGCCGCTCCCGGGGTGGGCCGGCAGTTGGCACCACTTCTTCTCGGGCTGGCAACCGGCGGGCGTGGGGACGACCGCTCCCGCCACTCCGGCCTTTGGCCTGGTGGGCCTGGTGGGCACGGTGCTCCTCGGGTCGATGGGGCTGGCGCAGCGGATCCTGATCCTCGGCTGTATCCCGCTAGGCGCCATCGGTTTCTCCCAGCTGATGCGGCCCCTCGTCTCGGCTCGGGCCCGAGTGGTCGCCACCCTGTGCTACCTGGGGCTTCCCCTGCCCTACGCCGCCCTGGGCAGCGGACGCTGGGACGGTTTGGTCGCGTACGCCGCCCTTCCCTTCATCGTGGCCCGCCTCGCTCGTGCGGCGGAGGTGGCTCCCTTCGACCGGGTGACCGGATGGGGTTTGCGCTCGACCGCGCTGGGCCAGATCGCCGTGCTGGGGGCCATCATCGCCGTCGCCACGTCCTTCGCCCCGGCCGTGCTACCCATGACGCTGGTCTGCGCGCTGGCCTTCTTGGTGGGATCGATCGTGACGGGGACCACGGACCTGGCCGGCCGAGTCCTCTGGGTGGCGGCCAAGGCCGTTGGCGTGGCGGTCCTGCTCATCGCACCGTGGGCCGTGGGGACCTTGACGGCCGGATCCCATGCCGTCGGCATTTTTGGCCTGCCGATCTCGG
Organism: uncultured Acidimicrobiaceae bacterium; assembly: GCA_963821755.1. Taxonomy (GTDB): domain Bacteria; phylum Actinomycetota; class Acidimicrobiia; order Acidimicrobiales; family RAAP-2; genus Bog-473. Next base: position 572,621 of record CAWGEX010000002.1, on the reverse strand, counting down.
CCACCAACGCGCCGAATTGGGGTGAGGTCATCCGCTTCGCGGTGGGCCCGACCGCCCGGTCACCCATCGTGTGGCTGCTCGTCGCGGCCTCGGCCCTCCCGCTGCTGATCGGACGGGGCCAGCGCTTGGTCTGGGCGGCCCGCTTCTGGGCCCTGGCACTCCTTTCGTGGATCCTGGCCCTTGCCTCCACGCACGGATGGACCGGTGCCTTCACTCCCTCCGAAACGGTCGTCCTGGTGCCGGCCGCCATCGCGGTGGCGGCGGGCGTCGGCCTCGGTATCGCCTCCTTCGAGACCGACGTGGCCAGGGTCGCCTTCAGCTGGCGCCAGGTCGTCAGCGGAGTGGCGATGATCTCCGTCAGTCTCGGGATGTTGCCGGTGGCGGTGGGCGCGCTCGACGGTCGCTGGGGGCTGCCGGCCAACGGCGTCGAGCAACCGCTGGCCTTCCTGAACCAACCGAATGCCACGGCGGCGTATCGAGTCCTCTGGCTCGGTGACCCGCGCGCCCTCCCCGTGGGGGGCTGGCCCGTCGACGCCGGGCTGTCCTATGCGCTGACCGGCCAGAGCCTGCCTGACGCCACGCTCGTGTGGGCGCCCGCGGGTCCGGGCCCCGCCGCCACGGCCGCAGCGGGGCTGCAGTTGGCCTTGAATGGCAATACGGTGCACCTCGGCCGTCTCCTGGCACCGCTCGGGGTGCGGTACGTGGTGGTCATTGACGGCATCAATCCGGTCGGCTCGGAGGTGGCCTCGGTCAACGCTCCTCCGCCACTCGGCCTGCAGCGTTCTCTGCTGGACCAAGATGACCTTCAGGCCGTGCCCGGGCAGGTCGGCGTGCAGGTGTACCAGAACGCCGAGAACCTCCCAGTGACCGCCCAGCGCGCCCGCCCGCCTCTGCCGACCGGCCCCATCTGGTCTTTCCCGACGGCGGCCGACGTCCAGGGATGGCGGCCCGTCCTCACGCCCCTGGCGCACCGCCACGGCGCGACGGGAACCATCGCCTCGGGCCCGGTGTACGCGGGGTACGCCCCGGCCGGTGATTTCGCCCTCGACGTTGGTGGTCACGCCGCCACCCGCCAGCCGGCGTTCGGCTGGGCCGGCCAATACCCCGCAGCTACGGCGGGACCGGCCTCGCTGGCCTTTCACAATTTCCCCTTCGTGCCCCTGGTCGTGTTGGTGGAGTTGGCAGGCTGGTTGGTGCTGGCCGCGGCGCTGCTGGGGTGGCGGCGGCGCGGGCGAGCGGCGCAACCGACACGAGAGGAACCGTGAGCCCCGCCGCCCACAGCGAGCCGAGGCGATGGGTCGTCCTGGTGGTGGTCCTGGTGGTGATCGTCGGCGTAGCAATCCTGGCCCGTTCGACCGCCTCAGCTCCGCCCGCCGCCTCGTTGCCCGTTCCCGGCGCCATCGTGAGCGCGCCGCAGGCTGAATCGTCGGCCTGGTATTGCGCGGGGCAGTCGACCGCCTCGGGGCAACTGGCCGTCGGGTCGGTGGAGCTCACCAACACCGGCCCACGGGCCGTGGCCGGTTCCATCACATCGACCTCGGACACCGGGGCCTCGGTGGCCGCCCCGGTGTCGGTACCGGCCGGCGGCCAGCTTGTGGCCGCCACCCCGGCCTCGGCGGGATCGTGGGTCTCGCAGGCGATTGTCCTCTCGGGCGGTGGGGTGGCGGTGTCCCAGCTGATCCACGGGCCGTCCGGTTGGGCCCAGTCGCCCTGCCAGAGCGGCACCTCCCAGCAGTGGTACTTCCCCAGTGGAACGACGGCGGGATCGAACAATGTGTACACGGCTCTCTTCAACCCCACCTCGACCCCCGACGTGGTGGACTTGACCTTCGTCACCCCCTCGGAGGTGGTGCACCCCATCAGCTTCCAGGGCATCGTGCTCCAACCGGGGCAGACTCAGGTCGAGAACGTGGGCTCGTTCGTGCAGAACCAGCAAGCGGTCGCCACCACGGTGACCACGAGGACGGGGCGCGTGGTGGCGAGTGAGACGCAGGTCTTCTCGGGAACCGGGGCCGGCTTGGCCGTCGTGCCGGGGTCTCCCCATCCCGAGTCCCGGTGGTCCATCCCGCAAAGCCGGGAGGTCTCCATGGGGTCGACCTCTCTTGACATCTTCAATCCGGGTTCGACCACCGAGGCCGTCACCGTGAGCATGCGGCTGGCGTCGGGACCCCTGCCGGCGTTCCACGCCCAGGTCCTCCCCGACTCCACGTGGACGTTGGCCACCAGCGCCCAGACACGGATTCCCAAGGGTGGCGCCAGCACCGCCGGCAGCTACTCCACCATCGTGCAGGCCTCCGGCGGGGACGGCGTGGTCGTCGGTCGCTCGGTGGTGGCGCCGAGCGGGTCGCCCACCCCCCTGGCGGGGCTGTCCAACGCGGTGGACACCTCGAGCGCCACCTCGCCTTCACGCCAGTGGGTGGTGCCCTCCCCGGGCAGTGCGTCGGCCCCGGTGCAAGCGGGAGCGGCACCGAGCGAGGTCGCCCTATCCAATCCGACCGGCACCACCGAGACGTACTCGGTCTCGGTGATGACACCGAAAGGGAACCGGCTCCTGACCAAGGGACGATTGCCTCCGTCGACCTTCATCTCGCTGAGCGGGCCGGCCCTGACGGCGGCGGGGCTCAATCCGCTGCTCGTCAGCTCCAGCGGCTCGGTGGCCATCGGCGCCAACGTCGGCCCGACGGGCGCCTACGGCGTGGTGACCATGCCCGGGATCCCGCTCGCCGGAGCCTCCGGAGGCTGAACGGCTACAACGAACGCTACAGATTGTGACGTTGCCACCGGCGCCACAGCAGGCGACCGACCAGCGCCACCACACCGAGACTGAGCACCGCGAACAGGGCCGGCCCGGCCGCGCCGACCACGCCGTCGACCCCGTCGAAGAACCCGCGCACGCTGTCGTGCCAGGCCCGGTCGATCCCGCTCGGCGCGTGAGGGGCCGGTGGGTGCGCCGGAGGCGGCTCGCGCACCGTCACGGTCAGGGTCGAGTAGGTCGTCTCATTGGTCAGGACGGCCAGCTGCCCCTGCAGCTGCTCTATCTGGGATTGCAGGGTGTCGAGCTGAGCCTGCACGGCCAGGATGTCACTGATGGACGTGGCCTTGGCCAAGATGGCCAGGTACTGCTGGCGGCTGGCTTGCAGGCTGGTGATCCGGGACTGCAGGTCGACGTACCTCCCGGTGACGTCGGTGGCCTTGGTGGTGAGGTTGAGGCTCTTCCCGAGGACCTGCGCGTCGTGCAGCACCGCTCCGAAGCTGGCCTCGGGGACCTCCAACGTGACGCTCCCCTGGGGTGACGTGCCCCGCGCCCCCGGGTGGGCCCTGGTTTGGGTGTCGGCCACAAAGCCCTGTGCCCTGGTGGCCAGCGTGGTCAAGGCGGTGATGGTGGACGTCAGGGCACCCTTGGGGACCTGCAGCTCGAGTGAACCCGTCTGCGCGATCTTGGTCGACTGGCCGGCCGGTGAGGTCGACTGGGGTGCCGCGCCGCTCGGCGCCGACAGGCTCTTGTTCGGCTGTGCCTGTGCTGTCCCGTGGGTTGGGCTGAACGACCGAGACGGCCCGCCGGCTCTCGGCGTCGCCGCCGATCGCTGCGGACCGGCGGCCACCGAGGTGGTGGGGTGTGAACCGGTCGTCCCGGGCCGAAGGGCCAACCCGAGGCCGGCGATCCCGGCCAACACGATCAGACCGGCGGCGACCGCCAGCAGCCGATGGGAGCGGAGGGTCCCGGGTCCCGGCCGGCGACCGGGCGGCGGCTCATCGGGGTCGGCGGCCGGGGTCACCCGACCCTCATCGAGGGTGCCATCGTCGGTTTCATCGAGGGCGTCGTCGTCGGTGCCGAGAGCCCGGCCGACGATGTCGCTGGCCCCAGACGCCGGGACCTCGAAGGCGTCGCCGGCCTCGACGAGCAGGGTTCCCAGGAAGTCGTCGGTCAGTGCGGGCATGGTCAGGCCTCCTCGGTCTGGTCGAGGGTGGCCTCGTCGGCCAGCGCCGCGATGCTGGGGTCCTGACCCAGACGCCGCCGCGCCTCGTGCAGTCGCGACTTGACGGTGCCAGGGCGCCGGCCGATGGCCAGCGCGATGTCTCGCTCGCTCAGGTCGGCGTAGTAACGCAGGACGACCGGGACACGGAGGGAGACGGGGAGTTGCTGGAGTGCATGGAGCACCGTCTCGGCCACCTGGCTGTGTTGCGCCATGGTGTCAGGGTCGTTCCCCCTCCCTGCGATGTGAGCCAACGGGCCATCGTCGGCCCGGTGATCACGGTGCGGGATCTCCTGTCGCAGCTTGGAGTAGCACGCATTGACCACCACTCGATAGAGCCACGGCTGGATGCGCGGTACCGACGCCAGCGAGGCCCGGAAGCGCCAGGCGCGCAAGAAGGCTTCCTGGACCGCCTCCTCGGCGTCCGCCCGGTTGCCGAGAATCAGGCAGGCGGTCCGGAACGAGGGGACATAGCCCTGTTCCAACCACGTCTCGAGGTCCTGTTCCACCATCTCCCCTTATGACGCAGCGCAACGCAGTTCGGTTCGCGCCGCGGTGGGGGCTCAGGGCGAAGGGGTCGTCGGACCTTCGGGGGGTTGAGCGGCCGAGGGCGATTCGGGCGGGGGCCAGGGGGGCGGCGCCCAGGTCCCCTCGGCACTGGCGGGCGGGGAGGCGGCCGGCACCACGGCCGGTTCGGGATCCCCAGCGTGGCTGGCCGAGCCGTTTCCATTGGTCGGCGCGCCGTTGAACTGGGGCACCGCCTTGGCCCCTTCGGTGTGGACAGGGGCGCCGTGGGCCTCGTCGACCAGGCGCGAGACCTCCCGGCCGTCGATGATCTCATTGTCGAGAAGGGCCCGGGCGATGGCGTTGAGGCCGCTGCGGTGCTGGCTCAGGACCTGCATGGCCCGATCTTCCTCGGCCCGGAGGATCCGCTCCACCTCGTCGTCGATGATCTTCGAGGTGTCTTCGGAGTAGTCGCGCGTGTGCATGAGGTCCTCGCCGAGGAACACCTGGCCTTGCGAACCCCAGGCCATCGGGCCGATGGCCTCGCTCATGCCCCATTCGCGGACCATCTTGCGGGCCAACTCGGTGTTGCCGACCAGGTCGTTGGCGGCTCCGGTCGACAGGTCGCCGTAGACCAGCAGCTCGGCCACCCGGCCACCCATGCGGACACAGAGCGAGTCTTCGATGTACTGGCGGGGGTGGATGTGACGCTCCTCCATGGGGAGCTGATGGGTCACGCCCAACGCCATGCCCGTTGGCAGAATCGTGACCTTGTGCACGGGGTCTGCGTGCTCGAGGACATAGGCCAGGACGGCGTGCCCACCCTCGTGGTAGGCGATCCGCTCCTTCTCACCGTCGGAGAGCACCATGCTCTCGCGTCGTTGTCCCAGCAGCACCCGGTCGCGGGCGGACTCGAAGTCCTCCATGGCGATGTCCAGACTGTCCCTCCGCACGGCGTGCAGGGCGGCTTCATTGACCAGGTTGGCCAGATCGGCACCGCTCATGCCCGGCGTGCCGCGAGCCACCACGGTGAGGTCCACGCTGTCGTCCATCCGCTTCCCCTTGCAGTGGACCTGCAGAATCGGCAGCCGCTCTTCGAGGTCGGGCAGCGGCACCACGATCTGGCGGTCGAACCGCCCGGGCCGGAGGAGGGCGGGGTCGAGGATGTCGGGGCGGTTCGTGGCGGCGATCATCACGACACCCTCGGAGGTGTCGAAACCGTCCATCTCCGAGAGCATCTGGTTCAGCGTCTGCTCACGCTCGTCGTGTCCGCCACCGAGTCCGGCACCGCGCTTGCGGCCGATCGAATCGATCTCGTCGACGAACACGATGGCGGGAGCCTGCTTGCGGGCCGTCTGGAAGAGGTCGCGTACCCGACTGGCGCCGACGCCGACGAACATCTCCATGAAGTCCGACCCGCTGACCGACATGAAGGGCACGCCGGCTTCGCCGGCGACGGCCCGGGCCAGGAGGGTCTTCCCGGTCCCGGGGGGACCGACCAGGAGCACGCCCTTGGGGATCTTCGCCCCGATCTCCTTGAAGCGCGCCGGTGTCTTCAAGAAGTCGACCACCTCGCTGATCTCCTGCTTCACGCCGGCATAGCCCGCCACGTCCTCGAACGTCGTCGACGGACGGTCACTGCTGAACTGCTTGGCCTTGGAGCGTCCGATGGACATGATCCCCGACATCTGCCCCTTGGTCTGGCGGCCGATGAAGTAGATGAAGGCGGCCCCGATGAGGATGATGAAGAGGTAGGGGGCGAGGTCACCCAAGAGGCTGGTCGTCTGCGGGGGGAAGCTGACCGCCACGCCGTCGTTGCGCATGGTGGTGACGTCGTTGGGCAGCGACGGACTCGGTCCCTGGGACTGGTACGCGGTCCCGTCCTTGAGTTTCCCGGTGATCTCGCCGGTGCTGTTGCTGATCTGGGCCGTGCCCACCTGCTTGGACGTCACATCCTGCATGTACTTCGAGTAGCTGATGGTCTTGTTGGTGGTCCCCTTGTTGGCCCCGAGGACCACGAGAATGGCCACCACACCGACCGCGGCCACACCGAGCAGCCAGCGGTAGTTCTGGCTGGCCGGGGCATTTCCCGGTGGCGTGCTCCCGTCACCCGGCGGTGTGCTGGGTTGATTCGGGGGCCGATCTGGGCGTTGAGGACTCACCACGCCATGCTATGCGTCCAATTCACCAAGTGGTGACCGCCCGGAGGGGGAGGCCATTGGCGCCTGGCGTGCCAGTATCGTCGGGCCGGTGAGCGAAATCGACCCCAAGTCGGTGTTCCCGGGAGGCAGGAACCCACCACCGCTCGCTCCGGGGTCCGTACCGGAGGGGTATATGCCGCTGGACCTGGTCAACTCCTCCGGGCTGGCCGTCCCAATCCCGCCACCCCCGGAGCTGGTTCCCGGGGATGGGCCCTTCCTCGACCGACCAGGCGTGCCACCGACCACCAAGCACCACGCCTGGGCCTGGCTGATCTACGCCGTCGCCGGCTTCGTCATCGGGCAGCTCCTGGCCGGGGTCTTCGGAATGGTCGCCGGCGTCATCGCCGGGAAGACCAGCGGGCAGATCACGTCGATCGCCTCGGCGCCGGTGCCTCCCGAGTGGTACGTCGTCTCGACCTTGCTCGGATTGTGGATCGGATTCTTCGGCGCTCCCTGGTTGGCCAGCCGTCGACACGGGACACGCCACTTCCTGGCCGACCTGGGCGTTCGTTTTCGTCTCATCGACCTGGTCGGGATCGCCGTCGGGATCGGCGGCCAAATCGTCATCATCGTCTTGTACCTCCCCTTTCAGCACGACATCCACAACTTCAATGCGCCGTCGCAGAAGCTGACCGGGGGTTCGCACGGCGGCGGCTTCTTGATCGTCGCCTTGGCCACGGTCATCGTCGCCCCGTTCATGGAGGAGCTGCTGTTCCGCGGCCTGCTTCTCAAGGCCCTCGTCCGGCTCTTCACGCCCGTCCGCGCCACACCCTCACGGGCCCGGGTCGCCGGCGTCGTCCTGGCCGTCATCGCCGACGGGATCCTCTTCGGCCTGGCCCACGGCGAATTGGTCCAGTTGGCCGGGCTGGCCGTGTTCGGGATCGCCCTGGCCACCATCTCCTATCGCACCGGGCGATTGGGCATGAACATGGTGGCGCACGCGTCCTTCAACCTGGTGGCCGTCCTGACCATTCTCAGCCAACGGGGCGGATTGATCCATTAGGGCGGCCCGGCCGGCCCCGGCCCCGGCCCCGGCCTCCGGCCTCCGCCCCGGCCCGGGCGCCGCCGTACGGCCACCGGCGGACACCTTTCGTCGGCCCCCTAAGGTTGGCCGGGTCATGACCCGTATGGACACCGTCTTCAAGGCCTACGACATCCGGGGCACCGTGCCCGACCAGCTCGATGCCGCCATGTGTCGGGCCATCGGGCGGGCGGTGGCCCGCTTCGCGGTGGCTCCGCAAATCCTGATGGCCCGCGATATGCGCACCTCGGGCGTCGAGCTCTCGCGAGCGTTCGCCGACGGGGCCAGGTCCGAAGGCGTCGGCGTGACGGACCTGGGTCTGGGGTCGACCGATTTCCTCTATTTCGCCTCGGGCCACCTCGATGCGCCCGGAGCCATGTTCACGGCGTCGCACAATCCGGCCCGGTACAACGGCATCAAGCTGTGTCTCTCCGGGGCGCGTCCCATCGGCATCGACACCGGCCTGCTCGAGATCCAGGAGCTGGCCGAGGACCTCCTGGACGAGCCCATGGGTGCCCTCACCGGGACGTGGCGAGAGTTGGATCTGCTGCCCCAGTGGGCCGAGCATGTGCTCTCGTTCGTCGACCGTGGCTCGCTGCGCCCGCTCAAGGTGGTGGCCGACACCGCCAACGGGATGGGTGGGCTCGTCGTCCCGACCGTGTTCGCCCACCTGCCGTTCTCGGTCGAGATCCTCTATCCCGAGTTGGACGGGTCCTTCCCCAATCACCCGGCCGACCCGATCCAGCCGGAGAACCTGGTTGATCTGCAGGCGGCCGTCCTGGCGCAGGGCGCTGACATCGGATTGGCGTTCGACGGCGATGCCGATCGTGTCTTCCTGGTGGACGAGCGGGCCCAGCCGGTCTCCGGTTCGCTCACGACGGCGCTTGTCGCCGCCTCCATGCTGCGCAAGCACCCAGGCGAGACGGTGCTGTACAACCTCATCTGCTCCCACATCGTCCCCGAAACGGTGGAAGCGTTGGGCGGCAAGGCCTTCCGGACCAAGGTGGGTCACTCCATCATCAAGAAGGTCATGGCCGAAACGGGCGCTGTCTTCGGGGGAGAGCACTCGGGCCACTACTACTACCGCGACAATTTCCGCGCCGACTCGGGCATCATCACCGCGCTCCTCGTCCTCGAACTGCTGAGTCAGAGCGACCAGACCCTTTCGGGGCTGCTGGCTCCCTACCAGCGCTACAGCGACTCGGGGGAGATCAACACCGAAGTGCCGGATCCGGCGGCCACGGTCGAGGCGATCGCCGCCCACGAACGTCTGGCCGGCGCGTCCATTGATCTGCTCGATGGACTGACGGTCGAACACCACGACTGGTGGTACAACGTGCGCCCCTCCAACACCGAGCCACTGCTGCGGCTCAACGTCGAGGCATCGACGCCGGCGCTCTGCGCCGCCCATGTGGCCGACGTCCAGGCCCTCATCGCCCGATTCGCCACCGCCACCCCGTGACCTGAAGGAGACGCATTCCATGACCCTTGACCCGTTGTTGCTGGACGTCCTGGCCTGCCCGGTCGACAAGAGCCCGCTCCTCTGGTTCGCCGACGAAGGCATTCTCTACAATCCGCGGCTGCACAAGAGCTACCGGGTGGAGGACGGTGTGCCCATCCTGCTGGTCGAAGAAGCGACCGATGTCACCGACGCCGAGCATGGTCGCTTGACGGCCAAAGCAGAACAGGACGGGGTGCGAGCCACCGGGCCACAGGTGGGGTGAGCAACCCGTACCCGCTCGACACCCTCGGCCTGTGGGACGCCACGGCCGGACTGCCCGAGCAACTTGGTGCCGCGACCGACGACGCCATCGATGTCCTCCGCCGGGTGACCCTTCCCGCACGGGATGACCTGCGCGCCGTCGTGGTGTGTGGCGTCGGCAGCAGCGGGCTGGCCGGCGATGCCGCCGCCGCCATGAGGGCGTCCATCCCGATCGTGGTGAGCAAGGGCGACGACGTGCCTGCCTTCGTGGGTCCCGACTCTCTGGTCTTCGCCGTGTCGTGGTCCGGCGACACCGAGGAGACCGTCAGCGCGGCCCGATCGGCCCGCGAGCGGGGGGCACCCCTGATCGCCATCTCGGGGGGTGGGGCACTGACCGAGCTGGCTCTGGCATCGGGCCTGGCGCACTTCCCGCTGCCCGGCGACCTTCCCGCTTCCCGCACTGCCTGGGGCGCCGCCGTGGTCCCGCTCCTCCTGACCCTGGCGCACCTCGGCGTGGTGCCAGACGTGACCCGGTCGCTCGCCGACTGCCTCCCGTCGTTGCGCCGGCGACGCGACGCACTGGTGGCCGCTCGCAGCCCGGCCGAAGAGGTCGCCCGACGCATCGGGCGCACCATGCCGCTCATCTACGGCTCGGTGGGCATGAATGCGGTGGCGGCGCAGCGCTGGAAGACGCAGATCAACGCCAATGCCAAGACGCCGGCCTTTGCGGCGGTACAACCGGAGCTCTCACACAATGAGGTCGCCGGGTGGGGCCAGAACGGCGACGTCACCCGACAGGTGCTCTCGCTCGTCACCTTGCGCCATGCCGGCGAGGGCCCGCTGGTGGCCCGCCGTGTGGCCTTCGTCAACCAGGTCATCGACGAGGTCATGGCCGACGTCATCCCGGTCTGGGCCGAGGGCGAGGACGATCTCGCTCGCCTGTTCGACCTGGCCCTGTTCGGCGACTTCGTCTCCTTGCACCTGGCCGGGCGGGAAGGCACCGACCCCGGCCCCGTTCCGGCGGTCGAGGACGGTCGGGCCAGCGAGACGCCGGGAGCCACCGGTGCGGTGGCCGCCAAGGAGTAGGGGCGTGCAGCCGCCGGCACTTCGTCGTCAGGGAGGACGCGGCCGGCCGTGTCTGACGAAGAGTCAGAATGCGACCCCGGTGAGGGTCTCCGAAAGGCTCCAGAGGGCGACAGCCTGGGCTTCATCGTAGGAGCGCGCGCTCGACCGAACGACTTTCGGATGGCCACGCTGTTCAAAGAGTCTGTCCGGTCCGACAAATGAACCACCGGGAACGGTGGGGAACGTCGCGGCGTAGAGAGCAGGCAGCGCCCCCATCTCGGCGCTCTGCGCCACCAGTCGGTTGGTCACACTCATCAGTCGGTCCTGGATCGAGTCGGTGTGAGACTGCAAATTGGTGGCGGCGTACCCGGGGTGCGCGGCCAGCGCCTTTCGGTTCGATTGGGCGGCAGTGAATCGACGTTGGAGCTGGTACGTGAACATCAGGTTGGCCAATTTGGATTGCCCGTACGCCTGCCACCGCGAATAGCGGCGGTGATCCCAGTTGAGGTCCTCAAGGTCGATGCGACCCATCCGATGGCCCGCGCTCGACATGGTGACGACGCGGTCGGTGATTCGATCCAGCAATAGGCCGGTGAGCGCGAAGTGGCCGAGGTGGTTGGTTCCGATCTGTAACTCGAAACCATCCTTGGTGCGGCGCTTCGGCGTGGCCATGACTCCGGCGTTGTTGACCAGGACGGCGACCTCATCCAGGCCGGCTGCAAAGGCGCGAACCGAGGCCAGGTCGGCCAGGTCGAGGTGACGGACTTCGACGCTGCCCGGCATCGACGCGGCGGCCCGCTCGCCCTTGGTGACATCGCGACAGGCGACGACGACGTGTGCGCCGGCGCGCGCCAGCTCAGTGGCGATCACCGCGCCGAGACCGCTGTTGGCACCGGTGACCACGCAGGTCCGTCCGGTCTGGTCGGGTATATCGGCCGCGGTCCAATTCGTCACATTCGCACCCTAAGGGCGTCGTGCGCGCCTCCAGCCCACTGGGTTCGATCCGCTCGCTAGGAGGTCGTGGCAATCCGGTGAGCGATTTGGAAGATATTTCCAAACGGGTCACGGACCATGCCCCGGCGATCACCGTACGGCGTGTCGATCGGGGCCTCTAATGAAGTCGCCCCAGCCGCAATCGCCCGTTGGTACACCTCGTCGGCCTGAGGCACATAGACGTACAGGAACGCCGGAAATCGCTCACGCTCGGTGGCCGACGTCACCATGAGCAGCGAGTCGCCGATGCGCATCTCGGCCGGTCGGTCCGGTTCAACCTCACCACCTGCCTCGAACACGAGGCGCAGGAAGCGAACCTGGGCCGCCACGTCGTCAACGACAATGCGAGGCGTGATGGTGTGATAGCCCTCGCGAGTTCCATTCGAGTCGGACATGGAACAAGTGTGGCACCTATGTCTCAGCCACCTCAGACATCGCCTCCGCGAGCGTCACCTTCCCGAGTGCCGTCGGACGCCGGGTCCGGCTGGACTAACTCAGCCGCTCCACGATCATGGCCATGCCCTGGCCGCCGCCCACGCACATCGATTCGAGCCCGAAGGTGTTGCCGGTGTCCTCCAGCGCGTTGAGGAGCGTGGTCATGATGCGGGCGCCGGTCTGACCGAAAGGGTGACCCAGCGCGATGGCGCCCCCCTTCACATTGAGCTTGTCCCAACTGATGCTCAGGTGCTTGGCCGAAGGTATGGCTTGTGCCGCGAAGGCCTCATTGATCTCGACCAGATCGATGTCGTCGATGGTCATCTTGGCGCGCTCGAGGGTCTGACGGCAGGCGTCGACCGGGCCCAGGCCCATGATCTCGGGGTTCAACCCGGTCACGCCGCTGGCCACGATGCGCGCCAGGGGAGTGATGCCCAGCGCCTTGGCCTTGGTGTCACTCATGACGATCACCGCCGCCGCACCGTCGTTGAGCGGGCAGGCGTTGCCGGCGGTGACGGTGCCTCCCTCGCGGAAGACCGGCTTCAACTTGGCCAGGCCCTCGAGGGTGGTGCCGGCGCGGGGGCCGTCGTCCTTGGTGACCACGGTGCCGTCGGGCAGCGTCACCGGGATGATCTCCCGCTCGAAGAAGCCGTTTTCCTGCGAGGCCACGGCCCGGGTCTGCGACAGCAGCGCGAACTCGTCCATCTCCTCCCGGCTGACCTGTTCGTATTCGGCCACGTTCTCCGCCGTCTGCCCCATGGCGATGTAGACGTCGGGCAGGCTCCCGGCCAGGGGCGTCCAGGGATCCGAGACCGCCGGCGTCCGAGCCGTGGTGCGCTCCTCGGCGGCGGCGAAGGCCACGTTGTGCGGCCCGGTGTCCGAGGCGCCCTGCCGGTAGCGGCTGACCGTTTCCACCCCGGCCGCGATGAAGACATCCCCCTCGCCGGCCCGGATGGCGTGGGCCGCCATGCGGATGGTCTGCAGCGAGCTGGAGCAGTAGCGGTTCACCGTGACGCCGGGAACGTTGTCCATCCCGGCCAAGATGGCGGCGACGCGGGCGACGTTGTAGCCCGCCTCCCCAGCCGGCTGCCCACACCCCATCAGGACGTCCTCGACGTCGGAGGGATTGAGTTGCGGCACCTTGGCCAGCACGGCCTTGAGCACCAGTGCGGCGAGGTCATCGGGACGGCACTCGACCAGCGAGCCCTTGTTGGCTCGGCCGATGGGGGTGCGACCGGTGGCGACGATGACTGCTTCAGGCATGGACTGGCTCCTCGATTCGATCAGGGGCCCGGATCTCGCCCGAGGCCGACGCCACGTTACCGGGTGGCCGCGCCCCGCCCGCAGCCCGACCCATTGGCCCGGCGAGGGACCCGGAATGTAACGTGTTCTACAAAGCAAGGGATCGCCCGGCCGATCTCGCTGCGCCAAGATTGCAGGGCCGCCGATGCGGCGCGGCCCGGGAGGGACACCATGGAGATCTCGTATACCGAGGAGCAGTTGGCGCTCAAGCGGGAGCTGAGGACCTACTACGACAACCTGCTGACCCCCGAGTTGGAGGTCGAACTGTCGCAATCGCACGGCATCGGGCCCACCGTGCGCCGGGTGGTCAAGCAGATGGGCGCCGACGGGTGGCTCGGCATCGGCTGGCCCAAGGAGTGGGGGGGCCAGGGCCGTTCCGCCATCGAGCAGTTCATCTTCTTCGACGAATCGATGCGCAGCGGGGCACCGGTACCGATGCTGACCATCAACACGGTCGGTCCCACCATCATGAACTTCGGCACCGACGCGCAGAAGGAATTCTTCCTGCCCAAGATCCTGGCCGGCGAGATCCACTTCTGCATCGGCTACACCGAGCCGAACTCGGGCACCGACCTGGCCTCGCTGACGACGAAGGCCGTGCGCGACGGCGAGGAGTACGTGATCAACGGCTCCAAGATCTTCACCAGCCTGGCCGGCGATGCCGACTACATCTGGCTGGCCACCCGGACGGATCCGAACGTGTCCAAGCACAAGGGCATCTCCATGTTCGTCATCCCCATGGACACGCCCGGCATCCGCGTCGTCCCCATGAAGCTCCTCGGTGACCACAACATCAACTACACCTTCTACGAGGATGTCCGCGTCCCAGCCACCAGCCTGGTCGGCGGCGAGAATCAGGGTTGGACCCTCATCACCAACCAGCTCAACCACGAGCGCGTCACGCTCTGCTCACCGGGGATCATCGAACGGGTGCTGGCCGACGTCCGGGCGTGGGCGCACGCCACCAAGCTGCCGGACGGGCGCCGGGTCGACGACCAGGAATGGGTGCAGGAGCACCTGGCCCGGGTCTACGCCGAACTCGAGTTTCTCCGCCTCATCAACTGGAAGGTGGCCTGGCAGGCCACGCAGGGAAAGCTCGACGTGGCCGACGCCTCCTCCATCAAGGTCTTCGGGACCGAGTTCTACCTCCGGGCCTTCCGCTTGATGCTGGAGATCCTCGGCCAGGCCGGCTACCTCACCCGGGGTTCGCCGGCCGCCGTGATCGCCGGTCGCCTCGAGATGTACGCCCGCTCCATGATCATCCTCACCTTCGGCGGTGGCACCAACGAGATCCAGCGTGACCTCATCGCCATCTTCGGCCTCGGCATGCCGCGGTCGTTGCGCTAGTCCGATCGATCACCCACTCACGACAGAGGCAGAACTCACATGGATTTCAGTTACAGCGAAGAGCAGGAAGCCGTCCGGGAGTTGGCCGGCCGGATTTTCAGCGAGCGCGTCACCCATGAGCGGCTCAAGGACATCGAGACGGCGGCGCAGGACGAAGGCCCGATCGACCGCGACCTTTGGCACGAGCTGGCTGAGGCCGGTTTGCTCGGGATCGCCCTGGGCGAGGATGTCGGTGGGGCCGGCCTCGATTTCGTCGCCGCCTGCCTAGTGATCGAAGCCGCCGGCCGCGCCGCCGCCTACGTCCCGGTGGTGGAGACCATGGTCTACGGAGCGGCGCCGATCGCCCAGTTCGGCACCGATGAGCAGAAGGCCACCTGGTTGCCCGGGGTGAGTTCCGGCCACACGATCCTGACCGCCGCCCTGGCCGAACTGGCGGGGGATCTCATCCTCCCCGGCGGCACGGCGCCGATCACGACCGCCACGGCGGGAGCCGACGGGTCGTGGGTCCTCAGCGGGACCAAAGCCTGCGTGCCGGCGGCCTTCGTGGCGCAGGCCCTCCTCGTCCCGGCCACTCTCGTCGGGGCCGACGGCGCCCGGGGAGGGGTCGGCGTCTTCATCGTCGACGCCGATGCAAATGGAGTGACCCTCACCCGGCAGACCACCACCACCGGCCGGCCCGAAGCCATCGTCGAATTGTCGGGGGTGACCCTGGCCGCCGACCGCCAGATCGGCGGGCCCGGCGCAGACGGGGCGGCCATCGTGACCTTCATGACCGAGCTCGGCATCACGGCGTTGTGCGTGTTGGAGGCCGGTGCCTGTGCTGCCGCGTTGGAGCTCACGGCCGAGTACACCAAGACGCGGGTGCAGTTCGAGAAGCCCATCGCCACCTTCCAGGCGGTGGGTCAGCGAGCGGCCGATGCCTACGTCGACACCGAGGCCATCCGCCTCACCGCGTGGCAGGCCGCCTCACGCCTCTCGGCCGGATTGCCGGCGGCGTCCGAGGTGGCCGTGGCCAAATACTGGGCCGCCGAGGGCGGCCAGCGCGTCGTGCACGCCGCGGCCCACCTGCACGGTGGCGTCGGCGTGGACCGCGACTACCCCTTACACCGGTACTTCCTCTTGACCCGGCAGATCGAGCTCACGCTTGGTGGGGCCAACGAGAGTCTGCGGCGGCTCGGGCGGATCCTGGTGGCCGAAACTGTCTAGCCACCCGGTCGGCGGCACTCCGTCGACCTTGTGACGTCCGCGCCAGGTCACCGGCCCATCGCACCGTGGTTCAAGACGGCAATATGGCCGCATATATAGTGCCACTGGAGACCTGCTCGACGAGAGGGACACGGGTTGGCATTCATCTACGAGGTTCCGGTCGACCCGGACGCCGAGAACAATCCTCACTCGTTCATCCTGGACATCGTCGGCTACAACGAGCGCGTCCTCGAAGTGGGCGTGCGCGAACGGGTTCGTCACCAAGGTCCTGTACCGAACGCGGCTGCACCGTGGTCGGCATCGAGCTTGACGCCGAGGCCGCCGCCGTCGCCGAGAAGTGGGCCGAGAAGGTCGTGGTGGGCGACCTCGATGCCGGGACACTGTGGCGAGATCTCGACGGAGAGCAGTTCGATGTCGTGACCTTTGGCGATGTGTTGGAGCACCTTCGTGACCCCTTGGCCGCCTTGCGCGCCGCCGTGCGCCACCTGAATCCGTCGGGCTATGTGGCTATCTCTGTCCCGAACATCG
Source organism: uncultured Acidimicrobiaceae bacterium (assembly GCA_963821755.1). GTDB lineage: Bacteria > Actinomycetota > Acidimicrobiia > Acidimicrobiales > RAAP-2 > Bog-473. The sequence continues at coordinate 556,343 of CAWGEX010000002.1, read as the reverse complement.
CCCACGGCGACGTCAGGATGGCGTTGCTGCTCGGCGCCTTTCCCTACAGTGACACGGGGCTCCTCGACCGCACGCACATCCGGTTCTTCACCGGGAGCTCCCTGCGAGGAGCTCATCCGCGAGGCCGGACTCGTGCTGGCGGAGACCCGACGCGTTGTCGCGCCCCTCTTTGGCACCGAGCTCGGGGTCACACACGACAGCGTCGACCAGTCGACCATCGACGTGATCCGGGATGACCCAGAAGCCGAAACGTATCAATTCGTGGTGAAGGCCGTCCTCGACAATGGGACGCACGACCTCACCGCGTTGGCCGATCGGGCGCAACCGGCTCGGTGACCAGGTGCACGCGCGAAGCGGCGCGTTCAGCCCGTCTGGACAAGGAGCGGCAGGATCTGCAAGACTGCAAAGAGAGCAGCTACGCAGCCAGGAATCCCTGCAGGACGCCCGACGACAGCCGCGGCGTCTGCAACAGCTCGATGCCGTCCTCAACTCCAAGAACGTTTCGAATGATCACTCGACTCCGACGCCCGTTTCGGTCGTCCCGACCGTCGCCGCCAGCCGGTCTCGCCGGAGGAATCGTGAGCGCACGGATGGTGAGCCCGGGAATCGTTGCCATCGACCACACGAACTCGAACCGGCCTCGAAGATCACGCCCGTCTCGGACCCCAGCCCCAGTCCGTAGCCGTCCAGGAAGAGGCCGGCTTCCTTGTGGCGGGGGAAGCGATCGGCCAGCTGTGAAATGCCGGCGAGTGGTTGGGGTGCACCAGGTGCGCCAGTTCGTGCACCAGCACGGCGTCGATCACCCATCCCGGCACCGTACGCAGACGATGGGAGAGGCGGATCTCTCCGGAGTGAAACGAGCAGGAGCCCCACCGGGCGGTCTGGTTCGTCACCCAGCGCACCGAGGTGGGCTGAACTTCCATCCGGTAGCGAGCGCACAGAGCCGCGCACGCACCATGAGGTCGTCGTCGCCCGCCGCGGTCCGCCGCGGGTGCTTGGCCACCAGGCGGTCGACCAACCAGGCGATCGTCTTCTCCCGGGCGTCGCCCTTGAGATGGGCCGGGAGCGACACGACAATGCGACCGCCCACCCATTTGGCTTCCGAGGTCTTGCGTCGGCGTGTGCTGGTACGGATCTCCACCTCGGGCCATCCCTGGGTCTCCGGGGCCTGGGGCGCAGGAACGTCCGGCGGCTGGACCGGCACCAGCGGCGGATCGGCAATGGTGGGTGCCGAATCTTCGGAATCCGTCCAATTGAAAAGGGTCATCTCGGTATTGTGCCCGATGGGTGTGACCTTGCACATGATCCGAACGTGTCTCCTGGCCAAGGGCGTCGGGAAAGAACGGTCCGCGGTGGTCGGCTGTCGGGATGGCTCTGCGCCGAGTTGACCAAAGGGTGAGAAGCCAGGCTTTCTCCTGGCCGGTGCGTCGTGCCGGTCACGGGCCAACCGCCGTGTGGCAGGGGACAATCCCCGTTTTGGCGACGACGACGGGCTACCGTTCTGACATGACTGCAACCGCGATGCCAATCAGCGATTTCCCCCTCCAGCTGGACCTGGATGCACCGCTCAAGGTCGCCCGCTGGCGACCCCTGGTCCACTGGCTCCTGGCCATCCCTCAGGTCTTGGTGCTCTACGTCCTGTCCGCGGTGCAAGGGGTGGTGTGGCTCATTTCGTTCTTTGCCATTCTCTTCACGGGCAAACTGCCCGAAGGCTTGTTCGGGTTCCACGTCATGACCATGCGGTACCAATGGCGGGTCTACTCGTATCTGTTCTTCATGCGTGAGCCGTACCCGGAATTCGCCTTCCCGATGGAGGGCAACGACCCCGGCACCGAGCCGGCCCGGCTGTCCATTCAGCCGGCTGAGCGGCTCAGCCGCGGAATGATCTTCATCAAGTGGTTGTTGGCCATCCCGCACTACATCGTGCTGCTACTTCTCGGCATTGTGGTGTACGTCTTCATTATCATCGGCTTCTTCGCCGTGCTGATCACCGGCGCCTGGCCGGCCGGCATGCGTAACTTCATCGTCGGCTACATGCGCTGGACCATGCGGGTCAATGCCTACGTCTACCTCCTGACGGATCGCTACCCGGCCTTCTCCCTGGCCTAGGCGCTCACTCCCTTGGCCTAGGCGCTCAGCCGACCACCAGGTCGGCCATGGTGCGCAGCGTGGCCACATCGCCGTTGATCAACATCGTGGTGGCACGCGACTCACGCCAGGCTTCCAGGTCGTCACGGATCTTCCCGGTCGGGCCGACCAGGGCGATGTCCTCGACCATGGCCGTGGGCACGGCGGCGGCGGCGTCGTCCTTGCGGCCGTCGAGATAGGCGTCCTGAATTTTGGTGGCCGCTTCCTCGTAGCCCATGCGGGCGAAGACGTCGAAGTGGAAGTTCATCTCCTTGGCTCCCATCCCGCCGATGTAGAGGGCCAGGGAGGGACGAAAGCCATCGGCTGCAGCATCGATGTCATCGGCGATCACCGTGGGCGCGAAGGCCAGTACCTCGAAGTCTGCGGCGCTGCGGCGAGCGGTTGGCCGGGCAAAGCCCTCGTCGAGTGAAGCTTCGAAGGAGGACATGGCCTTGGGTGAGAAGAAGATGGGGAACCAGCCGTCGGCGATCTCGGCGGCCAGGGAGACGTTCTTCGGGCCCTCGGCACCCAGAATGATGGGGATGTCGGCCCGCAACGGATGGACGATCGGCTTGAGGGGCTTGCCCAGCCCGGTGCCGCCGGGGTACGGCAGCGGGTAGTGCGGACCGTCGTTGGTCACCGGCCCTTCACGGGCCAGCACCTGGCGCACGATGTCGACATACTCGCGGGTCCGGGCCAGCGGCGCGGAGAAGGACTGCCCGTACCAGCCTTCGACGACCTGGGGCCCCGAGACACCGAGGCCGAGGACGAAGCGACCATCGGACAGGTGGTCCAGGGTCAGCGCGGCCATGGCCATGGCGGTCGGGGTGCGGGCCGAGAGCTGGCAGAGCGACGTGCCCAGACGGACCCGTTCGGTGCGCGAGCCCCACCAGGCCAGGGGGGTGAGGGCGTCGGAGCCGTAGGACTCGGCCGTCCAGACGGAGTCAAAGCCCAGCCGCTCGGCCTCCTGGACCAGTTCCACCGCGTTGGGCGGAGGACCCGAGCCCCAGTACCCGAGCTGCAATCCGATCTTCATGTCTTTCATGGCGCCATCCCTACTTCCACAACGTCTCAACTTCCACAACGTCTCGAACTTCCACAACGTCTCGGGGCCCAACGACTCGGGTCACAGCTTGTCCAAGATCTCGTCGGCGAACCACCTCACCGCGGCGAGCCGGTCGGAGAGCGCCTTGTCGTCGGGCGTCCCGGGATCGACCGTGACGAACATCCAGGGGGCGCACACGAAGTCGGTCACGCCGGCGTCGATGAACCGGCGGAACATGTCGAGATCGGGACGCTCGTTGAGGGACAGGTAGATGGAGAAGTCCTTGTCACTCCGGCCGGCGGCGTCGAGAGCTTGGCGCAGTTCGCCCAGGTGCGTCCAGGCCTCCTCTTCGGTGTAGGCGCCGGCGGCGATCCAGCCGTCGCACAGCGCCGCGGTGCGGCGCAGGGCGACCGGTGAGTGCCCGCCACCGATGATGGGGATGGGCGCCGTCGGTGACGGCTCGATCTGACACTCGGGCACGTCGTAGTACGTGCCGTGGTGTTCGACCCAGCCGCCTTGCCACAACGCCCGAAGGGCCACGATCATCTCATCGAGCCGCTTGCCCCGGGTGCTGAAGTCCTGCCCGGTCTGGTCGAATTCCTCCTTGCACCATCCCACGCCGACGCCGAGGCGAACCCGGTTGTCGGACAGGACGGCGGTGGTGCCGACGGACTTGGCCACGGTGATGAGATCCCGGGCCGGGGCGATGTACACGCCGGTGGTGAAGAGGAGCTGCTCGCTGACCGAGGAGAGGGCGGAGATCACACACATCGGATCCGGCCACGGCGTTTCGGATTCCCAGCCGGGCGCCCCGTCCTCGCGCACCGAGTACGTGTAGCGGGACTCGAGCGAGCGGGGGTTGAAGAGGTGGTCCGAGATGTAGATGCCGCCGTAGCCCAGCTCGTCGCTGACCCGGGCCAGCGGCACGGCCTGACGGGTGGGTAGGAAGGTAATCGATTGATGGAAGCGAGCCGGCGCGTCGGGTCGGGCTGATGCCCTGGGGTCGGTCTGCGGCACGCCGCTCAGCCGGCCCGGGCCGGCAGCGGCGTGCCGCCGATGGGTGCGGAGGGCGCGAAGGCCACCGGGATGTGCTTTGTCCCGTTGATGAAGTTGGACTGCAACCGCTGCACCTCGCCGTCGAGACAGATGTCGGGGATGCGGTCGAGCAGGCGGTCGAACATCACCATGATCTCCATGCGGGCCAGGTTGGCGCCCAGGCAGAAATGGGGGCCGCCCCCGCCGAACGCTATGTGGTTGTTGGGGGAGCGCGCGATGTCGAAGGTGTCTGGGTCGGTGAACACGGACTCGTCCCGGTTGGCCGAGGTATGCCAGAACACGATCTTGTCCCCCTCCTGGAGGGCCTGGCCTCCGAGTTCGGTGTCGGCCACCACGGTGCGGCGGAAGTGCATGACGGGCGTGACGAAGCGCAGCATCTCCTCGACCGCACCGGGGAGGAGGCTGCGGTCTTGGCGCAGCTTTTCCCACTGGTCGGGATGGTCGAAGAAGGCCACCATGGCACCCGACATCAGGTTACGGGTGGTCTCGTTGCCGGCCACGATGAGGAGCATGAAGAAAAGATCGAGCTCGAGCTGGTCCAGCTTCTCGCCCTCCACCTCGGCGTTGATGAGGGTCGAGACCAGGTCCTGCCGTGGTTCGAGCCGCCTGGCGGCCGCCAACTCCTCGGCGTAGCTGAAGACGGCCATGGCCGCCTCGCCGGAATCGGCGCCCTCGATCTGGTACTCGGGGTCGTCCGAGCCGATCATGCGGTTGGACCAGTCGAAGACCTTGCGCCGGTCCTCCTGGGGCACGCCCAGCAGCTCGGCGATGACCAGCAGCGGGAGCTCGGCCGAGATCTCCTCGACGAAATCGGCCGTGCCGCGCTCGCACACCGCATCGATGATGCCGTCGGCATACCCGACGATCTGCTGCTCCAGGTCACGCACCAGCTTCGGGGTGAAGCCCTTGTTGACCAGGCGGCGGTACCGGGTGTGCATGGTCGGGTCCATGTTCAGCATCATCATGCGCTGCTGGGCCAGCTGATCGTCGTCCATGTCGGTGAAGAGGGCCGAGTGCTTGTAGGAGGAGAAGCGTTCCCAGTCCCGGTTCACCGTGACGCAGTCGTCGTAGTCGGTGACGGTCCAGAAGCCACCCCGGTGGGCGGCCTTCTCGGGATGCCAGTACACCGGGGCTTCGGCCCGGAGGCGGCGGAACCACTCGTGGGGGACGCCGGCCACGAAGTTGCGCCCGTCGATGAGGTCGATCTCTTCGAGACCCATGGTCCCCCTTTCAGCCCGATCCAACCGGCCGGCGTGCGGCTGGGCGAGCGCCCCCACGGAGGGGCAATTTCTAGAACGTGTGTCAGTGATCATTGATCATAGGCACAGCGGCCCGGTAGGGGCTTTGCCGTCCGCGCCGGAGCGCGGGCGCCGACCCGGGCATCCGTTTCCGGCCGGCCGGGGTCCGAAAAAGACGTCCGGTCGCCCCCGAAAGTGGCCCGACCAGGCCCGGGGATCGGCAACGAGAACCTGTTACAGTTTTGCGCCGGAGCGGCCTTGACCTGCAGGGACCGCCGAGAATCCACCCCGAGGGTGTGCCATGTTCCTCGAAGAGAGCCCCGAGCAGCAGCAGCTGCGCGCCGAGTTGCGTCACTACTACGCCGAGTTGCTGACCGACGACGTCCGGGCCCGGTTGGCCGCCGGCGGCGAGGGCGGCGAGGCCTGGGGCGAGGTCGTCCGCCAGGTGGGGAAGGACGGGTGGCTCGGCATCGGCTGGCCCACCGAGTTCGGCGGGCAGGGCCGACCGGCCACCGACCAGTTCATCTTCTTCGACGAGACGCGGCGGGCCGGATCACCGTTTCCCTTCGTCACCATCAACACCGTCGGCCCGACCATCATGCGCTACGGGACGGAAGCCCAGAAGGCCTTCTTCCTGCCCAAGATCCTGGCCGGTGAGCTCAACTTCGCCATCGGCTACACCGAGCCCGAAGCCGGCACCGACCTGGCTTCGTTGCGCACTCGGGCGGTGCGGGACGGCGAGGAGTACGTCATCAACGGCGCCAAGATCTTCACCAGCGGGGCCAACGAGGCCGACTACATCTGGCTGGCCGTGCGCACCGATCCGGACGTGCCCAAGCACAAGGGGATCTCCATCATCTGCGTGCCCACCACCACGCCCGGGTTCGAGTGGTCGATCATCAACACCGTGGGCGGTCTGACGACCACCTCGACGTTCTACGAGGACGTCAAGGTGCCGGTGGCCAACCGGGTCGGGCCGGAGAACGAAGGGTGGCGAATGATCACCACCCAGCTCAATCACGAGCGGGTCGGATTGGCCGCCTGGAGCGGTTTGTCCATCTCGGTGTTCGATGACATCGTGCGATGGGCCGCCCACCAGCCGACCGACGACGGCCGCACCCTCATCGAGCAGCCCTGGGTGCAGATGGATCTGGCCCGATGTCACGCCGAACTCGAGGCCATGTGGTTGCTCAACTGGCGCATGGCCGTCCACGTGGCTGACGGCGAGCTCACCGGAGCAGAGTCGTCGTCCATCAAGGTCTTCGGTACCGAGCGCACCATTGAGGTGTTCCGCATCCTCGCCGGCATCGTCGGCGCGGCGGGATACCTCACCCCCGGGTCACCCGGAGCCCTCCTGCGCGGCCGCCTCGAAGCCACCGGGCGCCAGGCCCAGATCAACACCTTCGGCGGGGGTGTCAACGAGGTCCAACGCGAGATCGTAGCGACGGCCGGACTAGGTATGACCCGGGGCGCTCGATGAGTGACCGCCTGGAGGAACTGTCCCCGTTCCCCGATCACAGCGTCGCCCTGAAACGCCTGGTCGGTCAGTCGTCCGGCCAGCCGCAGCTGTCACCGCACGCCGTCAACGCGCCGATGATCCGGCACTGGGTCGAAGCCATGGGCGACACCAATCCTCTCTATGTCTCCGATGAGTCGGCCCGCTCCCGTGGATATGACGGTGTCATCGCCCCGCCCACCATGCTCCAGGCCTGGATCATGCGCGGCCTGCGGGCCAGCTGGTTGGCGGACGAAGCCCGTGCGGCGGGAGAAGACCCCGCCAACGGGGCCCACGAATCCATGATGCACCTGCTCGACCTCGAAGGCCTGACCTCGGTCGTCGCCACCAACTGCGAGCAGAGCTACGGGCGACCGCTGGTCCTCGGCGACCGGCTGCTGGTGCGCTCGGTGATCGAGGACATCTCCGATCCCAAACGCACGGGATTAGGCACGGGTCGCTTCCTCACGTCACGTCTCGATTTCACCGCGGTGCCCGACGCCGACGTCCCCGAGAACCCCAGCGCCGAAGAGGTCGTGGCCCTGGCCGAACGCGGTGAGCCGGTGGCCACCATGCACTTTCGCATCCTCAAGTACCTCCCCCCGGCCCGTCCGTCGGCGGCCGGCGCCGCGTCGACGGCAGCGCCAGAGCGACCGCCCCGCCCCCGTCCGGCGTTGACCCAGGACAATGCCTTCTGGTTCGAGGGCGCCCGGGCCCACCACCTCCTCATTCAGCACTGCACGTCGTGCGGGACGTTGCGGCACCCACCCTTGCCGGCGTGCGGCACCTGTCGATCATTCGAGTGGGACACCGTGACGGCGAGCGGTCGCGGCACCCTGTACTCCTTTGTCGTGGTGCACTACCCCCAGGTACCGTCGTTCGAGTACCCCCTGGCCATCGGGCTGGTCGAGCTGGACGAAGGGACGCGCGTCGTGGCCAACGTTGAAGGCGTCGATCGCCCTGACTTGCACATCGGTATGGCGCTCGAGGCGACGTTCGTCGACTACGACGATGAGCTCTCGCTCCCGGTCTTCCGGCCCGCCTCCACACCACCCGTCTCCGCACCATCTGGAGGGACGACCTGATGGACTTCGCCTTCACCGACCAGCAGCAAGCGGTGTCCGAGGCGGCCATGGGCTTGCTCGGCGGCCTGGTCGATCCCGAACGCATCCTCGCCGTCGAGCAGACCGACGACATGGTCGACCGCGAGCTGTGGGCCGCCCTCTCGTCCGCCGACCTGCTCGGCCTGGTCGTACCCGAGGCGCACGGAGGCGCCGGCTACGGATTGACCGAACTCTGCCTGCTGCTCCAGGCCCAGGGCAACGTGGTGGCCCCCGTCCCTCTGTGGCCCACCTTGGTGCTGGGCGCGTTGCCGCTGGCCCAATTCGGCTCGCCCGAGCTGCAGGCGCGCTGGCTGCCCGGCGTGGTGGCCGGCGACGTCATGCTCACCGCCGCCTTGAACGGGGTGGCCATGGGCGTGCACGGCGTCCCGCCGGTCACCGCCACCGCGGTGGGCGACGGTTGGGTGCTCAACGGCACCGAGCTGGCCGTGCCCCAGGCGCATCTGGCGCAGCGCATCGTGGTGCCGGCCCACACCGCCGATGAGGAGATCGTCCTCCTGTTGGTCGACCCGCAAGTCCCGGGCGTGTCGCTGGAACGAACGGTGACCACCAACCGGGAGATCCATCCCCACCTCCACCTCACCGACGTCGCGGTGCCGCCCGGCGACGTCCTGGCTGACCCGACGTCGGCCCGGGCCGCCCTCGAGACGCTCGTCATGGCCGCCACCGCCGGCCTGTGCGCGCTCCAGGTCGGGGTCTGCGAGTCGGCCCTGCGCCAGACCGCCCTCTACCTCAACCAACGCAACCAGTTCGGACGGCCCCTCAGCAGCTTTCAGGGCACCATGTTGCGGGCGGCCGACGCGGCCATCGACATCGAAGCCATGCGGGTCACCCTGTGGAACGCCACCTGGCTCTTCGATACCGGCCGTGACGCCACCGACGCCGTCCAGGTGGCCAAGTGGCAAGCCTCCGAGCGCGGCCAGCGCACGGTGCACGCCACCCAGCACCTGCACGGTGGGATGGGGGCCGACATCACGTACCCGATCCACCGCTACTTCCTCTGGGGCAAGCAGCTGGAGCTCCTGCTCGGGGGCCCCAGCCTGCAGTTGGCCCGCATCGGGGCCGGCATCGCGGCGCGGGCGTTGGCCGAGGCCAAGCCGTGACGGGCACGGGCCAGCCCGAGGCGCTCGCCTTCGCCGACGTCAACGTGGGTGACGAGTTGCCCATCCTCGTCCTCCCGATTACCCGCACCCTCATCGTGTCGGGCGCCCTGGCCAGTCGCGACTACCAGGACGTGCACCACGACTCCGAATTGGCCAAGTCACGGGGCTCGAAGGACATCTTCATGAACATCTTGACGACCAACGGTCTGGTCGGCCGGTACGTCACCGACTGGTCGGGACCCTCCAGCCTGATCACCGAAGTGAAGATCCGCCTCGGCGCGCCCAACTACCCCGACGACACCATGACCTTCACCGGCTCGGTCACCGAGAAGGCACCGCTGGCCGACGATGGCCAGCGCGGTCTGGTCACGGTGGCCGTCCGCGGCGCCAACCATCTGGGAGACCACGTCACCGGCACCGTCGTCCTCTCGCTGCCGATGAGCTCTGAGGCGGCGTGAGTCCGCACCGCTTCGCCGGAGAGGTGGCGATCGCCGGCATCGGTGCCACGGAGTTCTCCAAGGACTCGGGTCGCTCGGAATTGCGCCTGGCCGTCGAAGCGGTCGACCTGGCACTGAGGGATGCCGGGATCTTGCCGGGCGAGGTCGGCGGCATGGTCAGCTTCAGCTCGGACACCAATCCGGACATCGACATCGCCCGCAGCCTCGGCATGGGTGACCTCACCTTCTTCAGCCGCATTCACTACGGCGGCGGTGCCGCCGCCGGCACCGTGCAGCAGGCCGCTCTGGCCGTGCAGGCCGGCGTAGCCGACGTGGTCGTGTGCTACCGCGCCTTCAACGAGCGCTCCGGGGCGCGCTTCGGTGCCGGGGTGCAGGGGCGTCCCCCCATGGCCACTGCCGAGAGCGCGCACCTGGCTTCCTACCTGCCCGTGGGCCTGTTGACGCCGGCCTCCTGGGTGGCCATGGCGGCGCAGCGCTACCTCCACGTCAACGGAGCTACCAGTGAGGACCTGGGCCGGGTGGCCGTGGCGGACCGCAAGCACGCGGCGACCAACCCCAAGGCGTGGTTCTTCGAGCAGCCGATCACCCTGGAGCAGCATCAGGAAAGCCGCTACATCGTCGATCCGCTCCACTTGCTCGACTGCTGCCAGGAGACCGATGGGGGACAGGCCCTCGTCGTCACGTCACTGGAGCGGGCGCGCGACCTCCCGAGCACGCCGGCCGTGATCCGGGCCGCGGTGCAGGGCTCGGGTGCCGGCCAGGACATGATGACCAGCTACTACCGCGACGATCTGCTGGGGTTGCCGGAGATGGCCGTGGTGGCCCGCCAACTGTGGGAATCCTCGGGCCTCGGACCCGACGACATGCAGGCCGCCATCCTCTACGACCACTTCACGCCCTATGTCCTCTACCAACTGGAGGAGCTCGGCTTCTGTGCCAAGGGCGAGGCCAAGGACTTCATCAGGAAGGGACGTATCGAGATCGGCGGAGACCTGCCCATCAATACCCACGGGGGGCAGCTCGGAGAGGCCTACCTCCACGGCATGAACGGCATCGCCGAGGGCGTCCGGCTCGTCCGGGGCACGTCGGTCAACCAGGTGCCCGCTCTCGAACACGTGGTGGTCACCGCCGGGACCGGTGTGCCGACCAGTGGTCTGGTGCTCGGGGTCGATCGCTAGGGCGACATCGCCAAGGGCGCCGGCGTCGGCGCCGGGGCGCCATTCACGCCGACCCGACCTAGGGCCCGAGGGGCCTCAGCCCGAGGGACGTCAGCCCGGGGGCCTCACACCCTCCGCTGGCTCTGATCGGTGGCGTCGTAGAAGGCGACGGAGATCGACGTGGGGGTCACCTCGTCACCGGATGATTTCGGGCCGGCTCCCATGCCGGAGAGATGAGCGTCGAGATCACTCTGGCTCTCCCAGCGTTCGAAGAGGAGCACCCGATGCGGTTCAATCGGGTCGGCGCTGAAGGTGTACTCGAGGCATCCCGCCTCGGCCCGGGACGCTCGCATCAAGTCATGTCGACTGGCGATGAACTCCTCACGCTGGTCCGGTTCGACCTCGAATGTTCCACCGACGATGATCACGTTGCCTCCCGCGTTCTGACTGGACTGACCGCATGATGCCTACCATGGGAGGCGGCGACCGAGCACCGAAGTCGGCACCCAACGCTGTTTGATTCGACCCCGAGGAGGAACGGGTGAGCGACTACCCACAGGCCATCGTCCCCGAGAATCACGTCGAGCCGGTCCCCCGGCGCATCCGAGCCTTCGTGGGCGATCGCGTGGTCTTCGACACGACGAGAGCGCTCTACGTATGGGAGTGGCCCAACTACCCGCAGTACTACATCCCGGTGACCGACATCGATGCCAGCGTGCTGGTGGATGAACAACACGAGGAACACTTGCGACGGGGGACCGCGAAGCGACTGGGGATCCGAGTCGCTGACGATCACCGTCCCGGTGTGGCCCACCGCTATACCGACTCGGACATCGATGGCATCACCGGCACGGTTCGCTTCGACTGGGCCGCGCTCGACAGCTGGTTCGAGGAGGACGAGGAAGTGTTCGTGCACCCTCGGAACCCGTACACGCGGGTCGACGCGCTGCGCTCCACCCGCACGGTGACCGTCAGTCTCGATGCGGTCGAGTTGGCCCGCTCGTCCTCGCCGGTGATGGTGTTCGAGACCGGACTGCCGACCCGCTACTACTTCAATCGCACCGAGGTGCGCTTCGAGCACCTCGTGGGATCCGACACCGTCACCTCCTGCCCGTACAAGGGTCAGACCAGCGGCTATTGGTCGGTCCGCTTGGGGGACCGTACGATCCCCGACCTCGCCTGGGCCTACGACTTCCCCACCCGCCAACTCTTGCCGATCGCCGGACTGGTCTCCTTCTACAACGAGAAGACCGACATCGAGATCGACGGCGAACGGCTGGATCGCCCGAACACGCACTTCTCGTAGCCACCGACGGTTCACGATCCGGAACGGCCCGGTGTGGGCCGGAGCACTAGGGTCACGCCATGAAATTCTGGGTGACGTACCCGTTGGTCGCACATCCGCACAATCCCGAATTCCTGACGAAGTCCGCCCTCACCCGTTTCTGCGTCGCCGCCGAAGACGCCGGATTCGAAGGAATCGGATTCACCGACCATCCGGCCCCGACCGAGCGCTGGTTGCAGGCCGGAGGGCACGATGCCGTCGACCCGTTCACCGCTCTCTCCTTCTGCGCGGCGGTGACCGATCGGCTTCGCTTGATCCCCAACATTTTGGTGCTGCCGTATCGCAACCCGTTCCTGGTGGCCAAGGCCGCCGCCACGCTCGACGCCTTCTCCGGCGGGCGGTTCACCCTGGCCGTCGCCACCGGGTACATGCGCGGCGAGTACCACGCCCTCGGGGTCGACTTCGACCGGCGCAACGCGCTCTTCGATGAGGCCATCGAGGTGATCCTGGGCATCTGGAGCGAGAATGACTTCACCTTCGAGGGTCTGACCTTCACCGCCAAAGGCCAGACGGCCAACCCCAAACCGCGTCCGCATCCGCCCATCTGGATCGGTGGCAACAGCCGCCTCTCCCGTCGACGGGTGGCCCGCTACGGGAACGGTTGGAGCCCCTTCCCGGCGCCGCGGGTCCTGGCCCAGACCACGAAGTCCCCGCCTCTCGAGACGGTGGACGACCTCCGACCGATGCTGGACGAGCTCTGGCAGTTGGTCGAGGAGGGCGGACGAGACCGAGCCGAGATCGACGTGGCGTTCGGTTCGAGCGCCGGTGGCGACCCGGGAAGCGACCACTTCAACCCCGACGCCCAACTGGAGGCCGCGGCGGAGCTCGCCGCGCTCGGGGTCACCTGGTCAGGTATCAGCGTGCCGGGTGACTCCCTCGACCATGCGCTCGAGACGCTGCAACGGTTCGGCGACTCGGTGATCCACCCGCATTGACCCGGAGCCCACGGAGGGCAGGGGGTCAGCCGGAGATCACGAGCCGGAGATCACGAGCCGGAGATCACGAGCCGGAGGCCGGCGTCAATCGACTCTTTCTGGAGCAGGTCGGCATGGCGTCTGTGCCACGCGCCACTGGCCAGGTCCCGGGCCAGCTGAGCCATGCCGGGTTCCACGTCGGCGGGGTCGAGGCGAGCGAGCACAGAGATGCTGGCCCGAAGCGAAGGTGAGAGGTACTGCTCCGGCCGGCGCCAGTAGGCCGAGGCGAACCCATCGGTGCAGTCGGCGGGCGTCAGGACGACCTCGACCCGGCATGGTCCCACCACGTCGATCACCTCATCCAGCGGCGCCGCTTCGGCGAATCCGACCGAAGCCGGAACGTACTCGGTCAAGACCCACAACGCGTCGTGCATAGAAGGATCGAAGGTGAAGATGACCTGACGATCGGCCACGCGGCACATCTCGGCCAACCCGGCCCGCAGGTCCAGCCAATGGTGCACCGTCATCGAGGCCAGGGCCACGTCGAAGGAGCGATCCGGGAACGGGAGGTGCTCAGCGGCGGCACGAACCACCGGCGCGCTGTCCGGCCCACGCTGGCTCACCATGACGGCCGATGGTTCGACGGCGACGACGTTCCGGTTGGCGTCTTCGTACGAGCCGGTCCCCGCACCGACGTTGACGATGCGTGCGGCGTCGCCGATGGCCGACCAGATCTGGGCGGCGATACGAGGATCGGGCCGGCGGAAGCTCGTGTAGCCGTGGCCGATCGTGTCGTAGCGCTGCGCCGTCATGGTTGCCGAGCCGTCATGGTCGCCAGACCTGACATGGTCACAACACCCGATCGCCCACGGCGCGTTCCAAGGCGGCGGCGTCAGCCGCGCCCAACGGTTCATACGCCGATCCCTTGGTGGGCTGCCACAGCACGGGTTCGGCGCAATTCCAACGTTCGGCCCGGAGCTCACGCTTCAGCACCTTGTTGGTGGCGGTGATCGGCAGGGCCGACGTCATGCGCACGAAACGGGGGGCCCACTTGGTCCCGAGGTCGGCCTGGGAGGCCAAGAAGTCGGCCAGCGCGCCGGGGTCGAGCGGCCCTGTACGCGGCCGGAGCTGCACGGCCGCCATGACCTGGTCACCCACCACCGGATCGGGCACTGCGTAGACGACGGCCAGGGCCACATCGGGATGGCGCTGCAGGATGCGCTCGATGGGTGCCGAGGCGAAATTCTCGCCGTCCACCCGGAGCCAGTCGTGGTCTCGTCCGGCGAAGTAGAAGAAGCCGTCATCGTCGCGATAGGCCAGATCGCCGGTCCAGTACCAGCCTTCTTTGAGTCGGGCGCGCTCGGCCTCGTCGTTGCGCCAGTAGCCCTCGAAACCGGCGCCCCCTGATTTGGACACCAGCTCGCCGATGGCCTCCTCGGCGTTGAGGAGCCGGCCTTGCAGATCGAACCGCGCCCGCGGGCACTCGTCTCCCGTGGTGGCGTCGAGCACCACGGTCCCTTCGGGGGCCCGGCCCAGCGCGCCGGGCGGCGAGTCGGGAGTGCGGGCCACGGTGGCGCCACCTTCCGTCGAGCCGTAGGCGTCGGTCACCGGGACATCGAAGCGCTCGGCGAAGCGGGTCACATCGTCGGCCGAACCTTCGTTGCCAAAGACATAGAGCAGCGGGTTGTCGGCATCGTCGGGCTGTTCGGGGGTGGCCAGGATGTAGGCCAGGGGTTTGCCGACGTAATTGAAGTAGGTGGCGCCGGCCGCCCGTACATCGGGCAGGAAGGCCGAGGCGGAGAACCGCCCCGGCGAGGGGAGCGCGAAGGCCGAAGTCGCCACGAGGGCCGGGGCCCAGCCCGCCATGAGGGCATTGGAGTGGAAGAGCGGCATGGCCAGGTAGCAGACGTCTGCGGGTCCGAGGCCGTACCGCGCCGCCAGGCTCTCACCGATGCGGGCCATCCGACCCTGGCTGCACAGGCAGGCCTTGGGCGCCCCCGAGGTTCCCGAGGTGAACAGCAGATAGCCGAGGGTCGCGGGTGTGACCGAGGCATCGAGCACGTCGGCTGCCGTGGCACCGGCGAAGCGGTCGAGGGTGCGGTGGGCGTCCGGCGTATCGAGGACCAACGTCCGGGCGCTGTCCGACGTCACCGTACCGAGGCGGTCGCCGACGCGCAGGCCCTCAACGAGGGGAAGCGAACTCGAGTCGGTGACCAGCAACTGGCACTCGGTGTGGGTGAGGTCACGTTGCAGTTCGTCGCCCCGGTGGGTGGAATTCGCCCCGACCACCACCGCTCCGGCCAGCGCCGCTGCCTCGAGCCAGTAGATGAACTCGGGCACGTTGTCGAGCAGGACCGCCACGTGGAACGGACCGGGACTCCGATTGGCCCGCAGCCAGGCCGCCCGCTGTGCGGCTCGGCTGACCACCTCGGCATGGGTGAGCCGGAGGTCTCCCGCGATGAGCCCCGTCGAGGTGTCGCCGGCCCGGTCGCGTACGGCCTGGGCAATTGTCTCCGGTTGCGACATCACATCTCCGAATGGCTCTGACCTGGTAGGGAGTCCCCATTACTGGAACACGTTGCATTTTAGACCATCCCGTGTTACCTTCGCTGGATCACGCCCGGGACCGGTCCGCGGCGCCGTACGGGAGGACGAGTCCACTCCATGGAATTCGGGATTTTCAACGCCGCCTGCCTACTACCGAAATACCGTGCCCTGCACGGCGATGCCGCTGAGCACGATCGCATCATGGACGAGGTGGCCTTCATCGTGGCGGCCGACAAAGCCGGATTCAAATACACCTGGGCGTCCGAGCACCACTTCCTGACCGATTACTCGCACCTCTCGGCCTCCGAGTCGTTTCTGGCCTTCGTGGCGGCCAAGACCTCGAACATCCACATGGGCTCGGGCATCTTCAACATCACGCCTCCGGTCAACCATCCGGCCCGAATCGCCGAGCGGGTGGCCATGCTGGACCACCTCTCCGAGGGCCGCTTCGAATTCGGTGTCGGTCGGGGCTCATCGACCACCGAGCAGCGTGGCTTCGGGATCGAGGACCCGGATATCACCCGGGAAATGGTGGCCGAAGTGTTGCCCCAGATCGTGCGCATGTGGAAGGACGAGGACTACAGCTACGACGGCGAATTCTTCTCCATGCCCACGCGCAATGTGCTGCCCAAGCCATTTGTGTCACCGCACCCGGCCATCTGGATGGCCGCCGGGAGCCCCTCCACCTTCGACCTGGCCGCAGAGTTGGGCGTGGGCGTCCTCTGCTTCGGCTTCTCCACCCCGGACCAGCTGACACCGTTGGTGGCCCGCTACAAAGAAAAGGTCGCCGACTGCAAGAACCCGGTCGGTGGCTTCGTCAACAACAACGTCATGATCACTACGCAGATGATCTGCATGGAGGACGGGGCCAAGGCTCGCAAGGCCTTCTTGGAGTCGGAGTCCAACTACCACTTGAGCCTGGTGTTCCGTTACCTCGACACCTTCCCCAAGCCCAAGGGCCTGCCGGAGTGGCCCGAGATCGTGCCGGGGATGGACGCCGAGACCCTCGACGCCGTCATCGCCTCGGGCGACATCGCCGTCGGGTCGCCCGACGAAGTCAGTAAGGCGATCGAGAATTACAGCCGGACCGGGGCCGACCAACTGTCCTTCGGGATGCTCTCGACGTCGATCTCACGTGAGACCTGCGAGGAGGCCGTCGAGACGTTCGGGAAGCACGTGCTCGGGGACTTCGACAAGAACCCGATCCACAGCACGACCACGCAGCGCCTGGCTCAGGGCGGCTCATAGGCGCAGGCCTTCGTGGCGTAGCCGGGCACCGGGCGGAACTGCGCCGGCGGCCTGGTCAATGGGGCGACGAGAAGGCCACCGCGGAGAAGTTGACATCCAGATCGCGGTTGGCAATGAGGGTGAATGGCTGGGCGGCAAGCGTGCCGGCGCTGACCAGATAGTGGTTGTCGAGGAACGCGGTCGAGGAGAAGTTGGTGTCGGCCAGCGCGCCGCCGATGATCGTGCGGTCGCCCGGAAGCCATTGGGCCCAGCCCACCGATTCGCCAATGTTGCTGCGGGCCCCCTTGACCAGGTGGAGCGCTCCGGTGCGGGTCGTGACGACGGCCATTTGCATCGTCGGATTCACGGCTCCTGAGTTCGTCTTGACGAAGACAGCGAGCCTCCTGCCGTCGGCCGAGAAGGCACCTCCCACGTCGAACCCGTAGGGCAGGGGGTCATGGACGGTGACTGCGGCCAAGGTAGTCGAGGTGATGATCTTGATGGGGCAGGCTCGATCGAACCCGCAATGGGCCGGGACCAGGGCCAGCAGGCTGGAGTGGCCCCCCGGAGGGGTGTATGTGTCAATGATTCCCCACTCGTTCCCGATGACCCGAATATGGCCACCGCTGGGGTCCCAGATCCCGAAGGTGAAGACCCCGGGCTGGCCGCTGGGGCGCTCGACCACGAAGCCGTTGGCCACGGCCGCGGGCAGGGCGTAGCCGGCACCACCGCTCAGCGCCCATCCGAAGGGGATGGTGAACTGACGTGTCGGTCCGGACCTCCCGATCGGCACCTCACTGAGATCACTCGCGGTGCGGTAGATCATGAGGTCCCGCTTGTTGGCCGAGAGGAACACGAGCTGGCCCGTTCCGTCATTGCCGACCTGGCCGTTGGCCAGATTGAAGTCGTGCACCGTCGGGAGCGAATAGCCCGACTGGGGTGAGAAGGTCCTCCTCGTATCGACCCAGTAGACGCGACCGTTCGCCTCGACCATGGGAGTGACGGGGGAGGCGCCGGTGTTCGTCGCCACGACGCGCTGCGTCCCTGTGATCGGATTCCCGACGTGCAATTGCGCGTCGTAGTCGATCCAGGCCACGCCAGGTGTCGTGGCTGCACTCACGGGAGTGGCCGGTGGCCGTTGGCGGTGATCGACTGTCGTCGCCGAGCGTCCCGAGTGGAGGAGGGCCAGAGTCGTGGCCGCCGTGACGGTCAGGACGAGCGACAGCGACAGCCCGATCACCCAGCGTCGCTGGCGTCGCCGATGTGCCTCCTCGAAGAGGACGTTGATCGGTGGTGCCTCGAGGTGGGTGGGGTTCTCCTTGACCAGCGTCACGGGAGGCTGGCGATCATCTCGATGACGTCTTCTCGCCGGTAACCCTGATGACGGGCGAACTCCACCAGCTCCCGCACGTGCCGCAGCACAAGGCTCTGTTCCGGCGTCCCGGTCACCGTGATCCCACGCCCCCTGGTGAACTCCAGCAGTCCCTCATCCCGCAGGATGTGCATGGCGCGCAACACGGTGTTCTTGTTCACTCCGAGCACGGCGGCGATGTCCTTGACCAAGGGGAGGCGTTCTCCCGGTCCGGCCTCTCCCTCGGCAATGGCCCGGCGGATCTCCGCCGCCACCTGGTCGTGGAGGAGCACGGGGTCGGAACGGTCAACGGCAACGCGCAGCATGGTCCTAGTGATAGTAGTCCTATGGCAGGCCGAATGCCAGGGGTCACGTGACGGTCACGGCGCCGCGGAGGCGGGGCGTGGGTGATCGGCAGCAAGAACTTACGATGGGCGCCGTGCTGGCCACGATCACGGTGTGGTTCGACCGTGTGGTCGGGCGCCCCTCCTACCGGGTCCACTGCTTCCTGTATCGATGGACGGGCGGGGTGATTGGGCATCGCACGATGGCCGGACCCATATTGCTGTTGACCACGGTGGGTCGCAGGACGGGTCAGCAACGAACGCACCCCCTCTTGTACATGCCAGATGGTTCGAACTTCGTGGTGGTCGGATCAAACGGGGGGCGGCCTCAACCACCAGCCTGGATCTTGAACCTCTTGGCCACGCCGGCCGTCGAGGTGCAGGTCGGCCGGCGAAAGTACCGGGCCGATGCCCACGTCCTCACCGGCGACGCGAAGGCGGACATGTGGCCCCGGCTGATCGGGCACTACAAGGGATGGGGCAGCTATCAGCAATTGACCGATCGAGAATTGAAGGTGGTCTCGTTGGTGCCACGACCGGAGTCGTGATCCGTTACCCGGGATGAACCGGGGTGACTCGGCGTGACTCAGTCAGCGAGGAGCCGGAACTGGCCGTTCTCCCAACGTCGGTAGATCTCGTCGGCGATGAGGTCGGGGGATTGGTCGCCGGCATCGACGCAGTGGCGTGCCGCCACACCGTGCCGCTCGAACTGGGTCCAGAGGTCATCGACCACAGACTCGTCCGACAACGCCCCCTTGTGCTCGGGTTCGAAGGTGCGGGACTGCACCCGCGAGAGCACCACGGGGAGCGGGGCGCGCAGGACGGCGTAATGGAGATCGATCCCGAGCGGTTCACAGGCCGTGACGAAGAGGTCGACCATGGTGGGGAAGAGGATGCCCTCGGCCACCGTGAAGTAGCCCCCGGCTGAGAAGGTGGCCACGGCCGAGGCGGCGGCGGACAGGACCACGCGATTCTGCCGGTGCGCTTCCTCCCGCCAGGGCTCAATGGCGCCCCGGCGGAGCTTGGCGAAGAACCAGTCCAGGTCCAGACAGGCGGAGAGCGGCTCGTGGTCGGCGACCAGGGGGGCGATGGTCGTCTTGCCGCAGCCGGGCGACCCGGTCAGGAGGAGCAGTCGGCCCGATGGCATGACTGCATCATCGCGTGAGGATGTCGAGGGCATCGACGATCTCGTCGACGGTGCTCACCCTGGCCACCAGCGCGAGGGTGTGCTCCATCGCCGCATCGGCATAGTCGAGGGGCACGCCCACCACGGCGTCGGAGGCGACCACCACCTGGTAGCCGAGGTTCACGGCCTCGATGCAGAGCCCGATGATTCCCACATTGACCGAGACGCCGGTCACCACCAGCACCCGGACGCCGAGATGCTCCAAGGTCGTGTGGAGCGTGGTCCCGGTGAACGGGGACACGCCGTGGCGGCGGGCGGACACATGGTCGGTGGCCTCCGCCCCCAGTCCGGGCACCAACTCGACCGCCGGCGTCCCCTCCAGGAGGTGCTCGGGCCGCCGCAGCACGGCGCTGTGGAGTGGCGTATTGGCGACGGTGCCCGCCCGATCGGCCCGGAACTGGGCCGTGCAGTGCATGACGGCGAGATGGTGCCGGCGGAAGGACGTGAGCAGTCGGGCAGCGACGGGCACAATCCCGCGATCCTCGGCCGCGACGGCCAACTCGGGAAAGGTGGCCAGGTCGCCCATGACGCCGCGCTGCAATTCCATGGTGAGGGCGGCGAGTGGAAGATCGGAGTGAGGCCCGCCGCCGAGGGCCCGGCCGGCCAATAGGTCGGTCAGTTCAAGTGGCACTGGTGGCGGCATCGGCCGCGGTCACGATGGAGGTGGCCCAGGTGTAGTCCGGCTTCCCGCTGGGCGAGCGCTCGACCACGTCCACCACGTGGAGCCGGCGCGGCAGCTTGTAGCCAGCGATGGCGGCGCGGCAGTGCTCCTGGATGCTCTCGAGCGACGGCGCCTCGTGGCCGACCCGGGGCTGGATGATGGCAGCCACGGTCTGGCCCCAGCGTTCGTCCGGCGCGCCGCACACGATGGCGTCCATCACGTCGGGGTGCGAGCGCACGGCGGACTCCACCTCTTCGGGGAAGATCTTCTCGCCGCCCGAATTGATGACGATCGAGCCGCGTCCGAGCAGGGTGATCGAACCGTCGGATTCGACGGTGGCGTAGTCACCCGGCATGACGTAGCGCGTGCCCCGCACCGTGATGAAGACCTCCGCTGTCTTCTTGGGGTCGTTGTAGTAACCCTGCGGGATGTCGCCCGAGCGGGCGATCTTGCCGATCACACCCGAGCCCGGCTCGACCGGGTTGAGGTCCTCGTCGAAGACGACGGTCTGGCCGAGTAGGTGCACGGTCGGGCCGCTCTTCATGGCCGTGTTTCCCGGCGTGACGACGGTCATCCCGTTGTTGCCGCCTTCCGAGGACCCGATGGCGTCGGTGATCACGAGGTTGGGCAGGCGTTCGAAGAACTGGTCCTTGACCGGTGCGCTGAACAGCGCGGCGGAGGAGACCACGGCGACGAGGGAGGAGAGGTCATGGGTGGTGCCGACGTCATCGAGGGATTCGATCAACGGTTTGCCCATGGCGTCCCCGGTGATCATGACCGAGTTGACTCCTTCCTTCTCCACCAGGTCCCACACGTCGTGGGGGTCGAACTTGGCCATCAGGACGATTTTCGAGCCGACGAAGCTGCGCCCCATCACAGCCCACTGGGTGGCCCCGTGCATGAGGGGCGCCACCGGGAGGTGCACCCCGGACCCGGCGGCGCCGCTGGCTGCCATGACCCCCGGGTCCTCGATCCGCGTGTTGGTGACGGGGTCGGTACCGCCCCCCAGTGCATAGAAGACGTCCTGGTGACGCCAGACCACACCCTTGGGCATGCCGGTGGTCCCACCGGTGTAGAGGATGTAGAGGTCGTCGCCCGAACGGGGGCCGAAGTCACGCTCGGGCGACTGGGCCGCCAGAGCGTCCTCGTAGTTGCGGGCATCGGGGGTGGAGTTCGGGAGGTCGGTCCCGTCCTCGATGATCAGGATGTGACGGAGTTGGGGCAGATCGGGTAGCAGGGCGCCCACCAGGGGGGAGAACTCACGCTGGTGCACCAGGGCCTTGAGGTCGGCGTTGGTCAGGAGGTAGCGCAGCTCCTCTTTGACGTAGCGGTAGTTGATGTTGATCCAGACGGCCCGCAGCTTGAAGACGGCCCAGGCGGTCTCCACCCATTCGACGCTGTTGTAGGCGTAGATACCGACGTGGTCGCCCGGACCGATGCCCTGGGCCGCCAGGTGGTGGGCCAGCCGGTTGGCCCGGGCTTCCATCTCGGCGTAGGTGCGGCGCTCCCCGTTGGCCACCAGATTCTCCCGCTCGGGATAGGCGTCGACAGCGGCCTCGAACAGGTCGGCGAGGTTGGCTTCCATTGAGCGAGATTAGAACAGGTTCTTATTCCTGTCGCAATCAGGTCCGCGCGGGGCCTACGGCCGGCGCCGTCGGGCTCAGGTGGGCGCCGAGGCGGTCGTCGAGCCCGTTCGTGCGGCGCCCCTTGCCAGTTCGACGAGGGCGGTAATCAACCCGCTCGGGACGGCGGCATCGTCTGGGGTCAGGCGTTCCCCGTAGGCCCCGATGCCCCGCAGACCCGGTGGCAGCTCAATCTGCACGCCCTTCTCCGGCGGGAGGTTCACCGGGTTCTTCGGATGGAAGCCCAGCCGTAGTCGCTCGTCGGCCACGTGGAAGCCCGGGCACCGCGCGCTCAGGAGCGTGCGCGCCTGATCCACCAACCCAGCATGCAGGCCTCCCACGATGATCCCGGTGAGCGGGTCCTTCTGGCCATCGCGGACGGCGGGCCCGTACGCGTCGATGACCAGGCCGCGGGCTGGATCAACCCACAGGGCGAAGCTGTCCCGGCCGAAACCGTGCACCGAGATGGCCACGCGGACGTGGGCCAGGAATCGGCGGAAGGCCGTCGAGTGCTCCGGGTCGTGAAGGCGCGACGTGAGGTGCACCCGGAGCCACGGGGGCTGGACGATGGCGTAGAAGGAGGCGCCGCACAGGTCAGCGGCCCGGCGGGCTATCAGATCCGTGCCCCGGTCCTGGGATCCGCCGTGTAGGGCCATGAACCCCACCGTGGAGCGAAGGTCACACTCTTCTTCGACGCCCTCGATATGGAGGAGCTCCCTTAGGTCCATGGCCCCAGGTTGGCACGGGGCCGCGGGCCGATGTCAGTCGAAGAGGTCGGGATCGCTCAGCACGATCTCGTCCCACAATGGCTTGAAGGAGAACCACCCGGCCATCGGGTACCCCGTGCGGTCACGGGTGTAGCGCGCTCCCTCGTCGTCGATCAGGAGAGGCGTACCGGCCGCTTCGGCCAGGAGTTGCGCCTGGCAGGAGCGCTCCATGGTGATGAACCACCAGGCCGCCTCGTCGACGGTCTGTCCCACGGTGAACAGGCCGTGGTTGCGATGGATGGTGGCCTTGTGTGGTCCCAGACTGGCGGCCAGCGCCTTGGCGGCCGCCTCTTCGAGCACGATGGCCCCACCGCCCTCGCTACAGACGGTGTGGTCTTCGAAGAAGACACAGGCATCTTGAGTAATCGGGTCGAGCTGTCGCCCGAGCGAGGACCAGGCCTTGCCGTAAATGGAATGGGCGTGTGCCGCCGCAACGACGTCGGGCCGGGCCGCATGGACAGCCGAGTGGATGGCAAAGGCGGCCGGGTTGACGGGACGGTTTCCCTCGACCACCTCGCCCTCGTGGTTGACCAGAATCAGGTCGGACACCTTGACGTGGCGGAAGCTCATCCCGAACGGGTTGACCCAGAAGTGGTCAAGCCGTTCGGGGTCACGGGCGGTGATGTGGCCGGCCACTCCTTCTGAGAAACCGAAGCGACCAAAGAGGCGCAGGGCGCCGGCCAGTCGTTGCTTACGGTGCTGTCGCTCGTCGTCGATGTTGTCGAAGACGGGAGGACTGAGCGAGATCAGGTCTTGCTGACCCTGAGCGAGCGTTCTTCCGGTGGTGATGGCCATGGAGACCCCGATCGTGATGGCGGCACTTGCCGCCGACGTGTACCCATGAAATTGGCATCGGCGGCCTCGTGCGTCAAGGCTGGGCAGCGATCGGGCCAGCTATCGGGGCTGCTCGGGCCAGCGATCGGGCTGCTCGGGCCAGCTATCGTGCACGCCATGACGTATCCAGTCGTCGAGACCCGTGACATCGCCGCGCCGGCCAAGACGGTGTGGGAGCTGGTCTCCGACCTTCCACGCATGGGCGAATTCTCGCCGGAGAATGTCGGTGGCAAGTGGATCAAGGGCGCCACGGGGCCGGCACCCGGAGCCATCTTCTCGGGTTTGAACAAGAACGGGTTCCGCCGATGGAAGACCACGGCCACGGTGGTCGAGTGCGAGCCCGGAAAGGTCTTCGAGATCGCCATCTCGATGGGCCCGGCGGCCATCGCCAACTGGCGGTACGAGTTCAAGGACATCGAGGGCGGGTGCCAGGTCACCGAGTCGTGGGGCGACCACCGCAAGCGCTGGATGCGGGCGATGGGTCGGCCCGTGGGTGTGCACGACGGGGCGCACGCCAAAGGGGAGATGGCCGCGACGTTGGCCAGCTTGGCCCAAGCGGTCGAAGGCTCCAGCCGCATCGACGGCTCCGCGACCTAGCGCCGCGACCGGAGACGTTTGCGCTGTTTGACGGTCACCCATCGAGTAGCCAAAAAAAGAGCAGATCGCCGATTCTTGCGCCGTTCCCGGATCGCCCGTCGCGTTCGTCGCTGGCGCAGGATGGATGTTCGGTTAGGCGGCAGGAGACCTGCCGCTGTCGGGCAAGGGCTTGCGGAACATTGCCCAGACATCAGGGCCACCGCCCCGAAGACGCCTGTGGCCGATTGCCTCGAAGCCGAAGGTCGAATAGAAGGCGAGGTTCGACACCGACGACGTCTCGAGGAATGACCCGGCACCTTCTCGGTCGGCAGCGGCCAGGCCCGGCACCAACGTCCGACCGCCCAGGCCCTCTCGTTGCTTCGCCGGCGCAGTGCCGAGGACGGCGAGAGTGAAGTGACGCTGGATCGGCCGCCAACCCTCGATCTCTCGCGCTGCTGCGAGCGACGCATCGTGGCGGGACCCTTCCAGGTGCGCAACAGCAGCATCCATGGCGTGATGAACCGACGAGGGGACCGGAACGGCGCTGTCCATCCACACTGCGACTGACTGGACCGTGCTGTCAAGACTGCTCAGCCACACCTCGCCGAAAGCCATGCCCAGGTTCTCAAGAGCCAGAAACTGGAGTCGAGTGATTCGCGCCTTGTGATCGTCAGGGTCAACCGTCCACCTCGTCCAGGGGTAGTCGGCGAACGCTTCGCCAAGAACTTCACTGGCTGGCCTGAGGTCGTCCGAGTCGGCCCGGCGAGTTTCGATCATCACCCTCCGATCATTGCCGACCTCGGTTCCCCAGACGCCTACACGAAGACGTGTACCCACCCAGGACGCCGGGAGCGATGTTCTGCACTCGGGCCCTTCAGTGCTCGGTACGCCGACCTTCGACCTCCGGCGCTTAACGTTCGATCTCGCGGGATTGGGCTCGATGAAGGAGCGGGAAGGCCGAGCAGATCGACGGCTCGGGAGCGGTTCGTGCTCCACCGGGACCGGGCGAACGTTGCCGATCGCGGCACTAGTCCCGTGGCGGGCAAGGTGTGCGGTGTCAAGGTGTCGGCGCCTGACCGAGCCTGGCTTCCTCGGACAGGCGGCAGCGCTGAGGCGAAGCTCGCCAGACAATGCCCCGATGAGTTCGCGAGGCTGGTCCCGTCTAACAGTTGGAACCCGAGACGGAGGAGAGAGCGATGCGAGTGGTGGTCAACGAGTTCATGAGCCTGGACGGCGTGGTGCAGGCACCTGGCGGCGCCGAGGAGGACACCGACGGGGGTTTCGCAAATGGTGGCTGGTCGATGCCGTACTTCGACCCCGGGGTGATGGGGGCGGCGGTCAGCGAGGGGATGGGCAAAGCCGAGGCTCTGCTTTTCGGCCGACGTACGTGGCAGGGAATGGCGGCGGCGTGGCCGGAACGGGCCGGTGACCCTTACGCCGACCAGATGAACGCGATCAAGAAGTACGTTGCGTCACGGACGCTGACGCAGGACGACCTGACTTGGAACAACACGACCTTGCTGTCGCCGGAGGACGCCGTCGCCGACATCGCAGAGCTGCGCCGTCAGGCCGGTGGCGACCTGTTGATCTGGGGCAGTGGCAACCTCGTGAAAACCCTGCTCTCCCAGGGATTGGTCGACGAGCTCATCCTGCTGATCGAGCCGATCCTGCTCGGCGGCGGCAAGCGGTTCTTCCCAGAGGACGGCACGGCCCGGCCCATGCAGCTCGTCAAAGCCGTCACGGCCGGCACGGGCGTACAGATCTGCACGTACCGCCCGGTGTCGTAGGAGCTGGCCCCGGTAGCCGGGCTGGCCGATCACTTCACGTGGTCAGGCCTGCGGTCAGGCCTGCGGTGAGGCCTCGATCTCGTGCCCGTCGGCCTTGAGCCGCCGCCGTACGTGCCCGGCTGCGGCGGCATCGCCATGAGCCTGGCGGCTCAGCAGGTGGTCGACGACGGCCAGACGATGGGCGGCATCGACGTTGCCGCCGTACTTGAACTTGGCCAACACCTTGTCGATGGCGATGCTGATACCCAAAATGGCCTGGAGCTTCTTCTGGTGCGCCTGGGCCGGGTCGGCTACAGCGACGCTGGGTTGGAAGGTCTCGAGTTGGCGGCGCAGCACAGCAGCCACGACACCCGGCGACTCCCGCTCACTCAGCACGGTGGCGTGGCCGATCATCTGCACCGCGCCGTAGTAGGTGGTGGGGATGCCCAGGAGGGGATCCTCACCGTCGACCGCTTTCCACGCCGATGGGATGAAGGCCCAGTCCGCCGCCACGCTCAAGACGACTCGCGGGTTCTCGGCCAGCGCCGCGAAGAGCGGATTCGCCCGCACCAGGTGCAGCCACACCGTGTCCCCGTCGAGCACGAATTGGGTGGGGACGACAACGGGCACGTCACGGTCGCGACCGGGGGCGACCAGATGACCGAAGGGGTTGGCGTCGACGAAGGTGCGCCACTCCGCCTCACCCAGGGTGGCGTCGACCGGGGCGGTGTACACGGAGCTAGGTGACCGCTTCCCGCTCCCGCATCTGCCGCCGCTCCGAGCTCGGCGATCGATTCGTCGCGGTGGCGCTTGTAGTCGACCTTGCCGTTGGGCGCCCGGCCGATGCTGTCGACGAAGCGCACGCGCCGAGGCGCCTTGTAGGTGGCCAGGCGGGCCTTGACGTGGTCGATGAGCTCGGCTTCGGTCGGGGCCGGGACGTCGGGGTCGAGCTCGACCACCGCCACGACCTGCTCGCCGAACGTCTCGTGCGGTATCCCGACCACGACGGCGTCGCGCACGGCGTCGTGCGTCTTGAGCGACTCCTCGACTTCCTCGGGGAAGATCTTCTCGCCGCCCGAGTTGATGCAGACCGAGCCGCGCCCGAGCAGGTGGATGGAGCCGTCGGCCCGGACCTGGGCGAAGTCGCCGGGGATGGAGTACCGCACGCCGTCGATGGTCTTGAAGGTGCGGTCGGACTTCTCCGTATCCTTGTAGTAGCCGAGGGGGTTGCGGCCGCCCAGCGCCAGGATCCCGATCTCGTCGGAGCCGGGCGCCACCTCGCCACTGCCGTCCTCGGTGAGCACCTTGACGTCGGGGCCCAACGTGAACGAGGCCGTCTCGGGCGCGCTGCCCTTGCCGGAGATCGACATGCCCATGCCGAGCGCCTCCGACGAGCTGAAGGTGTCAACCAGCAGCATCCCCTCATGATGCGCCAGGAGCTCCTGCTTGATGGACTCGCTCCACATGGCTCCCGACGAGACCACCATGCCCAAGGAGCTCAGGTCCCAGTGCCCCGGCTGGGCGTCGAGGGCGGCGATGAGCGGTCGGGAGAACGGGTCGCCCACGATGACGAGGCAGTTCACCTTCTCTCGCTCGACCGTATCGAGCAGCTCGATCGGGTCGTACTTGCGCTTCTCGAGCAGGACGATCCGTCCGCCCTCGGCCAGGATGACGTTGGCGGTGAAGCCACCGGTGCCGTGCATGAGCGGACAGGCCGGCAGCAGCGTGAGGTCGATGCGGGTGGCCGACACGGCCTCGCGCACGGCGTCGAGCCCACCGTCGACCGGGTACCGGCGGATCCCGCCGGTGATCAGGCGGGCGAACAGGTCGTCCTGGCGCCACATGACGCCCTTGGGCATGCCGGTGGTCCCGCCGGTGTAGAGCATGAAGAGGTCATCGCCGCTGCGTCCCCAGGGCGCCGCGGTGCGGGACGGAGCCGACTTGGCCGCTTCCTCGTAGGGCGTGGCCCAGTCCGGGCAGGGGCCCGAGCCGTCGTCGACCCAGAGCCAACCCCGGATGGCGGGGACCCGATCCTTGATCCCCTCGATGCGCTCGGAGAAGGACCCGTGGAAGACGACCGCCACCGCGTCGGCGTTCTGCCAGAGGTAACTGAGCTCGTCGTCGGCGTAACGGTAGTTGGTGTTGATCGGCACCAACCCGACCTTGAAGGCGGCGAAGAGGGTCTGCAGGTACTCGGGGCAGTTGTAGAGATAGAGGGCCACCTTGTCCTGCTGGACCACGCCCAGGTCCAGCAGGTACCGGGCCACGCCGTCGGCCCCACGGTCGAACTCGGCCCAGCTGACGTTGCGCGGCTCCTTGGGTCACCGCGATGGCGTCGGGCTGGATATCGGCCACGACCTCCCATACGTCCCCGTAGTTCCAGTTGGTCATGTCCCGCTCCTCGTCGCCCGGTGGGTGCGGGCTGGTGTCGGTGTCTGGTTGGTCGTGTCTGCCTGGTGCTGGTGCTGGGCTCGTGCCTGGTGCTGCGCTCGTGCGGTTCCCGCGGCGGTCAGCCTACGCTCCCGGAATGGACCTCGGACTCCCGGCCGACGATGACCCCCGCCGCACCGAAGTGAGGCAGTGGCTGGCGGCCCACCCTCGTCCTACTGGCCGCCAGCTGGCCGAGGCCGGGTACGTGGTGCCCCACTGGGCCCCGCCTTTCGGGCGTGGAGCCGATCCCATCACCCAATTGCTCCTCGATGAGGAGTTGCACGCCGCTCACATCCGTCGCCCCGTCAACCCCATCGGCATCGGCTGGGCCGGCCCCACCCTCATGTACGCCGGCACCGACGAGCAGAAGGAGCGCTGGCTGTGGCCGCTGCTCTCGGGCGAGGAGTTCTGGTGCCAGCTCTTCAGCGAGCCGGGCGCCGGGTCCGATCTGGCGGCGCTGACGACCCGGGCCGAGCGCGACGGCGACGCGGCCGACGCCGACTGGGTGGTCAACGGCCAGAAGGTCTGGACCAGTTACGCCCACATCGCCAAGTGGGGCATCTTGCTGGCCCGGACCGATCCGGGGGCGGCCAAGCACTCGGGCATCTCGTACTTCGTCTGCCCCATGGATGCGCCTGGGATCGAGATCCGCCCGCTGATCGACATGACGGGAGAGCACGCCTTCAACGAGGTGTTCTTTGATGATGTCCGCATCCCCGCCGATCACCTCATCGGGGCGGAGCACGGTGGGTGGGGACTGGCCAAAGTCACTTTGGGCAACGAGCGGGTCTCGTTGTCCGGCGAGGGCGCCCTGTGGGGCATGGGGCCGACGGCCGACGATCTGGTCGAGCTGATCCGGCGGGCGGGCGGCGCGCCCGATCCTGTGTTGCGGGACCGCCTGGTGTCGGTCTGGGCGGAGAGCCAGATCTTGCGGGTGCTGCGGCTGCGCACCGTGTCGGCGGTGTTGGCCGGCAAGGTGCCCGGACCCGAGGCGTCGGTCCGCAAGGCCATCGCGGACGCGCACGGGCAGCACGTGATGAACATCGCTCGCGACCTTGCGGGGCCGCTGGGCATGTTGGCGGCCACGGGCCCGGTTGGAGGGTGGGCATTGGAGGGCGCCGAGGACGGGGAGAGCGGGGTGTCGCCTGACGCAGGGGGCGCAGCCGGGGGAACGGCAACGGAATCGGGAACGAAATCGGGAACGGAATCGGGAACGGGAACGGTGCCGCGGGATGCCTCCGGCAAGCCGACAGGGGACAGGACGTGGTCACGGGGCTTCTTGTACTCACCGGCCCTGACGGTGGGTGGCGGCACTTCAGAGGTGCAGCGCAACATCGTGGCGGAAAAGGTCCTTGGGTTGCCCCGGGACCCCTAGGCGTTCTACCCAGGCGTCCATGTTCAATGACAGCGGCGAGCGGGCCCTAGTGACCGCGGTGCCTTCGGTGACTACTCTGGTTGGCATGCAGCAGGCCGGTTGGGCTGGCACGGCAGAGCCGGCCGAGACTTACATTTAGGTCGCCTTCGGTCTCTATGAGCCAACCCTCATCTCCGGCGCCTTCCCGGCAACCACCTCAACCACACGCGGGGAAGATCGAAATTGCCCGCGTCTACGACGAGGTCGGCCAAGACTCATCCCGGTGTTTCCTGGTCGACCGGCTCTGGCCCCGGGGCATTGCCAAAACCGGGGCCCCGTTTTCGATTTGGGCGAAGGATGTCGCTCCCAGTACCGAGCTGCGGAAGTGGTACCGCCACGCCGAGGAGCGCTTCGACGAGTTCGCGCGCCGCTACCACGATGAGCTCACCCGGCCACCGAGCCTCGAGGCGTTGGACAGACTGCGAGAGCAGATTGGCGGAGGTGACGCGGTGCTCCTCACCGCCACCAAGGTGCTGGCCTACTCGCACGCTTCGGTACTGAGAGAGGTTCTGGCTGGCCCGTGATCGGCCCCGCGATTGGCCCCGTGTTTGGCTCCGGGATCAGCTTCGGGATTGGCCAGTAACCGCTGGTATGCGCGTCGGACTCCACGCCCTCGGTATCGGCCCCGGAGCCGACCCTCTGGTGATCGAGGCGGTGGCCCGGGCGGCCGATGCCGCCGGGTTCTCGACCCTCTGGTCCGGTGAGCACGTCGTCATGGTGGACCGGCCCGACTCGCCGTACCCGTACGCTCCCGACGGGCGGATTGCCGTCCCGTCTGACGCCGACTGGCTCGATCCGATGGTGGCCTTGGCTTTCGCTGCCGC
The DNA here is from genome assembly GCA_963821755.1 of uncultured Acidimicrobiaceae bacterium. Taxonomy (GTDB): domain Bacteria; phylum Actinomycetota; class Acidimicrobiia; order Acidimicrobiales; family RAAP-2; genus Bog-473. The sequence goes on along the minus strand of CAWGEX010000002.1, from coordinate 525,735 downwards.
GTGTACCTCCCGGATACGCCTGGCCACCGGAATCCTCCTGCTTCCACAACACAATCCCCTCCTGGTGGCCAAGCAGGCGGCCAGCCTCGATGTCGTGTCGGGAGGTCGGTTCGTGCTCGGGGTCGGGATCGGATGGTCGTCCGAGGAATTCGCCGCCCTCGGGGTTCCCTTTCGGGGGCGGGCCAGACGAAATCGGGAGTTTGTCGAGGTCTTGCGCACTCTGTGGCACGACGACATTTCGTCGCACGACGGCGAGTCCGTCCATTTCCATGAAGTGCGCAGTTACCCCAAGCCGGTGCGAGATCGCCACCTACCGGTCGTGCTCGGGGGCAACAGCGATGCCGCCCTGGACCGGGTCGTCGGGTACGGCGACGGCTGGTACGGCTTCAACCTCTCGGTGGACGAGATCCCCGGCCGCATGGCGGCTCTGTCGGCCCGTTGTCGAGAGGCGGGACGGGACGAGGGCACCTTGGAGGTCGCCGTGTCGCTTCGGGACGGCTCTCCCGAGGACGTTGCCCGGTTGGCCGATTTGGGCGTGACCGAGCTGGTGGTGGTGGAGGCTCCCCCGGCCGACCCCGCCCAAGCGGATTCCTGGGTCGGTGCGCTCGCCAGCCGATGGGGTGTCTGAGGCACGTTTGAGGCACGTCCGAGGCACGTCCGAGGCACGTCCGAGGCACGTCCGAGGTCCCCCAGCGTCGGGGAATGGGGCCGAGCGCAGGGGTTATAACGCGCAGGGACCGGGCCACAGTGTGCCCGGTCCTTGGCGACCGGAGTCGGCTATCCGGTCAATTCGGTTATACACGCGATTTCCCGAACTTCAACCGGTGGTTGGGGGGGGCTCCTGAGCGAAGGTCGCCCAATGGCCAGGCGCAGCCGGAGGCCCCGTGTCAGTTCGGGAGCGGTCCGGCGTTGGCGAAGCCCTGGCGCACGCCCTGGCCTGCCCGGGCGGTCAACTGATCGGGCTCGTAGAGCATCAGGTAGGCGTTGATGGCGTGGTCACGAGACCGGTTCCTGAACACCTCGGCCAGGACCGCCGGGTCATCGGACTCGTCCTCGTGGACGAAGACCTCGAGGATGGGGGTGTTGGTCATCAGCTGGGCCGTCATGATCCCGGTCGACGCTTCGTGGGCACAGACCTTGTCGACCGCTTCCTTCCCCGGCATGCCGAGCGCCACCACGATCCGGCACCCTTCTTCCTCAATCAATTTCTTGGCCGCGACCGCCAGATCCTTGAAGCCGGGCACGGTGCGGCGGATGGTCGTGAACCGGGTGCCGTATCCGGGGCACTCCGCCAGAGCGCTGAGCGCCTCACCCCCCATGTCATAGCGGGCGAACATAGTGTCGACCACTCCAATGAAATCCATGCTCCATTGTCGCGCAAGGGGCCATCGGATCGGGTTGGACGAGGTCGTAGGGGTTGTGACACCCACTCGAGATAATCGAAGCATGGTCATGACGCGGAAAAAGCCCATCGAACCAATGTCCCCGGTTGGGACGAAGTGGCGCCGCTCGCCGTGTCGTGCCTCTGGGGGTGACAAGCGATCGAAGGAGTTAGCCGACCGGATCCGTGAGTGCTCTCGCTCCATCTCGTCGCTGCAACGGGACCTCTTGGCCGACGTGGCGGAGTTTGACCAGGCGGAGGCATGGCGCGGCGATGGAGCCGTCTCGATGACGGCGTGGTTGACCGAACGTTGTGCCGTCAGTGGCGCAACGGCCCGGGTCTGGACCCAGACTGCCATCAAGCTCGAGTCACTTCCCCGCCTGGCCGACGCCCTGGCCGAGGGCACTCTCTCGCTCGATGTGCTGTCTCCCCTGGCCCAGGTGGCGACTCCGGCCACCGACAGGGATCTGGCCACCGAGGCTACGCACTGGAGCGTCAAGCAAGTGCGAGAGCTGGCGGCGTCGCGGAAGGACATCTCGAATGAGGCGGCGGCTCGCGATTTCGAGCACCGTACGTTGCGTCTGAACGACGCCAAGTGCTCCATCTGGGCGTCCTTGCCCAAGGACGATTATGCCCTCGCGAAGGCTCGACTCATCGCCGATGTCCGCGATCGCACCGATGCCGAGGGGTTCCAGACCGGCGTCGGTTCTCCGGGCTACGTTCCCTTCGATCAGCGACTCTGCGACGTCTTCGTCGAACTCTTCCGGACAGTCGACTCGGCGCGGGCCAAGGGATCGGGGTCAACTGAGTCAGGGCGGAATCACGTGCGGCCGAATATGGTGGTGCACGCCGATTTTGCCTGGCTCGCCGATTCACCCGTGAGCGGTAGCGGCGAAATCACCGGCCTCGGACCGATCGCTCAAGAAACGGCCCGACGTTTGGCCTGCGACGCCAAGATCATCTTTTCGCTTGAGGGCGCGGATGGTTCGATTCTGGACCAGAAGCGCCTCCGTCGAAGTCCGACAGAGTTGCAGCGGATCGAGATCGCCCGGCGAGACAAAGGATGTCGATTTCCGAGTTGCTCCTTCACGGACTTCACGGAAGTCCACCATGTCCTTCCGTGGGAGAAGGGCGGGGAGACCAATCAGTCGAATCTGCTCACGCTGTGCGGCCGGCATCACCATGCCGTGCACGAGCTGGGCTGGTCTCTGAAGGGCAGTGCCGATGGCCTGATGACCTTCACCGGACCCCATGGCCACACGATGGCGTCGACCCCTTCGCCCACCTGGCGAGGATCACGTCCGATGCGGCGTTGAGGGTCACCGCGCGCCGGTCGGCCTAGTCACCAATTCGGGGCAGCGCCTCGAGGCTCATACTCACCCCACACCTCCAGGCCCACACCAACGCCCGGGACCACGCCCGCTGCGTGCCCGCGTCGAGGTGGACGGAGCGGGGTATGGATCGGGGATCATTGGGCACGGCGTACTCGGGAGTGGCAGGGTGGGTCTTTGGGCACTTTGGCCCCACCGACCGGATCTGACGACACGCAGGAGGCACCTCACTCATGGCCTGGGACTTTTCAACCGAGCCCGAGTTTGAAGAGAAACTGGAATGGATGCGCGGCTTCGTGCGGGAGGAAGTTTTCCCCCTCGAGACGCTTGAGCTCACCTATGACCAGGTTCGGGTGGCCATCCGGCCGTTGCAGGAGCAAGTCAAGACGCAGGGGTTGTGGGCGGCGCACCTGCCCCCCGACCTCGGAGGCATGGGCTTCGGGCAGGTGAGCCTCGGTCTCATGCATGAGATCTTGGGCCAGTCGCCGCTCGCCCCGGTGGTGTTCGGCAACAACGCACCCGACTCGGGCAATGCAGAGCTGCTGGCGGTGGGGATCGAAGCGTCCGGCAATGAAGAGCAACGCCGCCGGTGGCTGCAACCGCTCCTCGACGGCGACCTGCGCAGCGCCTTTTCGATGACCGAGCCCAACACGGCCGGTTCGGATCCGACCCTGCTGACCACATCGGCAGTCAAAGACGGCGACGAGTACGTGATCAACGGGCACAAGTGGTTCACCAGCAACGGGTCGGTGGCCGACTTCCTCATCGTGATGGCGGTGACCAACCCTGATATCCATCCTTACCAGGGATCGTCCATGGTGATCGTGCCGGCCGACGCGCGCGGGGTTGACATTGTGCGCGATGTCCCGACCATGGAGGATCCACACACCCCGTATGGCCGCTTCGGCAATCACGCCGAGATCATCTATCGGGACGTTCGGGTGCCGGCAGGCAACCTGATCGGCCGGGAGGGCGACGGTTTCCAGTTGGCCCAGCAACGACTGGGACCGGGCCGCATCCATCACTGCATGCGTTGGTTGGGTCAGTCGCGTCGCGCTTTCGACATGCTGTGCGAGCGCGCGGTCTCTCGCTACGCCCACGGCTCGGTCCTGGCCGAAAAGCAGACCATCCAGAACTGGGTGGCCGACTCCTTGGCTGAGATGCAGGCGGCCCGCCTCATGACGTTGCACGCCGCCTGGAAGATGGACCAAGAGGGCCAAGCGGCGGCCCGGGTGGAGATCGCCATGATCAAGTACTTCGGCGCCACCGTCCTTTACAACGTCATTGATCGGGCCCTCCAGGTCCACGGTTCGCTGGGGTACTCGTGCGACCTCCCGTTGGAGTCCATGTACCGGGCAGCCCGGGCCGCCCGCCTCTACGACGGTCCCGACGAGGTGCATCGCCAGACGGTGGCTCGACGCATACTCAAGGGATACACGCCGACCGACGTGCCGACCGAGCACATCCCGACCCGGCGGGCCGACGCGCAGCGCCGCTTCGCTGACCTGCTCGAGACGTTGACGATTGACGATTAGCTGGGTGACCGGCGGTAATCGCCTGCCGTCTCCCCAGGGGCGATGACCCTTGTGACGTTGCCCTGAGTTGACTGCCGCCGTCTGCCGCCCAGTTGCCGCTGACCGCCGCTGACCGCCGTGCATGCACCGACCGCGGCCCCGGGGAAATTGGTCGGCCCTGGAGATCGGGTTTTTCGGATTTCTTTCATCCCAGTCGTCCACCGTGCCGAATAGGTCACGGATCAGGATCGATTGCATTCGAAATCGAAAGTGGAACCACAACAAGAGGAGGGTGATCCATGGCACCGTTAAACCGGCGAGATTTCCTGAAGCGGGGGTCGATGGCGGTGGCCGCCGCTGGCGTGGCGAGCGCGGTGCCGATGGCGCTACCGACCCTGGCCGGCGCGGTCACGACGGCTCCCACCAACGCCGAAGACATGGGGGAGGCTGCAGAGACCGGAGGTCATCTCGACCGGCCGCTCGTGGCACACGTGCGCGACCTTGACACCGGCGAGATCGGTCTCTTCTACGGTGACCATGAGGTGGTCTACCGGGATCGCAAGCTCGCGGCCCAACTCCACCGGGCTGCCACCTAGCCCGGTCGCCGGCATCGTCCCCCTGTTTTCAGACTGTTTCTGATTGCTGTACCGAGTCTGTTTTCTGTCCTTGCCCGGTCCACCGCTCGCCGAAGTGGGCGTCCCATGCACCATCCCGCCAACCCAAATGAGGTGAGCCGTGTCATCGCACCGTGAAGCACCCGAAATATCCAAAGACCCAGTAGCCGACAGTACCGATCTCTACGCCTTCGTCAGTCCAGATGCTCCGACGTCGGTCACCCTGATCGCGAACTACGTGCCGTTACAGCCGGCCGACGGGGGACCGAACTTCTTCGAGTTCGGCGACAACGTGCTCTATGAGATTCTCATCGACAACAATGGTGATTCGGTAGCCGACATCGCCTACCAATTCCAGTTCACAACCACCGTCAAGAATCCCAATACCTTCTTGTACAACACCGGCCCGATTCAGTCACTCGCCTCGTCGTCGTGGAACCGGGTGCAGACCTACTCGGTCCGGCGGGTCGACTACCCACATGGTCGTGTGACCAACCTCGGCAGCAATCTCCCCTGCCCGCCCTGCAATATCGGCCCACTTTCGACCCCGAACTACGCCGCTGGTTTGGCCGTTCCAGCCATCCAGAGCGTTGCCGGTGGAGTCAAGGTCTTCGCTGGTCAAAGAGCCGAAGGATTCTTCGTCGACCTCGGTTCCATCTTCGACCTCGGCATCTTGCGGCCTCTGGCGCCATTGCACAACACGTTCGGCGTAGGAGCGCCGCTTTCCGCGATGGCCGGTATCAACGCCACGGCCGGTCTCAATGTGCACTCGATCGCCCTCCAGATTCCCATCTCCGAGCTCACCGCCAACGGCTCAGTGCCGTCGAATCCGGCCGTGCCGCACCTCGTGCATCGGCGTTTGGACCACCGCCAGCCGCCAGAAGGTGAGGATCCGTGGTGATGAAGGAGATCTCGGACCGCGACACGGACGCCGGTCCTTACGTCCAGATCTCCCGGTTGGGCAACCCCTTGGTCAACGAAGTGCTCATCCCGATGGCCACAAAGGACTACTGGAACCGCCACGAGCCCGCTCAGGACTCCCAATTCGCTTCGCACTACACGAACCCCGAACTGGCCCAGTTGCTGCCGGCGCTCTACACGCCCAATGGGGGAACCACGGTGTTTCCGCACCTGGCCGCCTACAACGCGGCTTCGCCGAATCGGGCCGATCTGGTGGCCATCTTGCTGACAGGCATCCCGGCGGGCGTCGTGTCACCCACTTATTCGACCTTCACCGGTCACACCCAGGCCGACATGCTCCGGCTCAACCTGGCCATACCGCCGGTGGCCAACGCCGGCGGCCAACTGGCCGGAAACAACATGGGGGCGCTGGGGGGGGATCTCGCCGGATTCCCCAATGGCCGGCGAGTCTTCGACGACGTGGTCAATATCGAGATACAGGCCATCGCGGGTGCTCTGTTGGGCCTGGTTGACACGGGCTTTAAGGCCGATGCCGCGGTCAATGCCATCACCCAAGGCCTGACCAGCTCGGCCACCGACACGACGGCCAAGGGCACCGAGAACTATCTCGGCCAGTTTCCCTACCTCGGCGTGCCCAACCAGGGGTTCGCCGCGGCATGAGTTGATGACCACCCTGACGCATTCCCATAGTCCCAGCCCCAGCCCCAGCCCCAGCCCCAGCCCCAGGCCCAGCCCCAACACCAGCCACGGCGCGGCGGGAGCCACCGTGGAGGTCCTCCCTGACCCCAGCCCGGTGGCGGCCGTGGTACTCGATATTGGTGATGGATTCGGGGCCGTTGTCATCGACACCCCTCCAGCCATGGAGGGCCACGAGATCGAGATCCGAAAGGTGGGCACAGAGTGGCGAGGCGTCCACACGGCCGTCCGGGCTCGCCTCATTCCAACGTGCACCCAGTACGCGGCCGTGTTCGGTTCGCTGGCCGAGGGCCGCTATGACCTCCGAGTGCGTGGTGATCTGCACGAATCCCCGGTGCTCTCCATCGAAGTGACGGGCGCCTCAGTGACCTACTCCCCCTGGCCCTAGAATCGACTCCCACCAATCGACTCGCACCAGGCGACGCCCGTCAGAGCTGCAGACGCGCCGACGCGCAGAGGCGCAGAGGCGCCTCTACCGAAAGACCAGTGGCGCCCGGCGGACACCGGCGATGACCGGACTGGCCGTGCGCGTCACCTCGCCGGCCACCTCGACCGTGGTGAACCGGTCGAGCAACTCACCGAGAACGACCCGGGCCTCGATACGGGCCAACGCCGCCCCCAGGCAGAAGTGCGGCCCGAACCCGAAGCTCAGGTGGGGATTGGGATGGCGGTCGATGCGGAATTGGTCGGCGTCGGGCCCGAACACGGACTCGTCACGATTGGCCGAGGCGTAGACCAGCAGCAGGGGATCGCCCTCGGCGATGGCCTGGCCACGCACCAAGGTGGCGCGGGTGGCGGTGCGCATGAACGAGATCACCGGAGTGGTCCAGCGCAGCAGTTCCTCGACCGCGCCCGGCAGCAACGACCGGTCGGCCCGCAGGTCGGCCCACTGGTCGGGGTGCTCGGCCAGGGCCACCAGGCCGCCCGAGAGGAGGTTCCGGGTCGTCTCATTGCCGGCCACCAGCAGCTGGATCAAGAACATGGCCAGCTCGGCCTCGCTCAGCTGGTCACCCTCGGACTCGGCGGTGGCCAGCGCGGAGACCAGGTCGTCGACCGGCTCGGCCCGGCGCCGCTCGGCCACGCCGATCAGGTACTCCCACATCTCGGCCTGCAACCCCGCCCGCTCCTCCGCCGACCGGTCGCTCTCGCCCGGGATCACCGCCTCCGACCATTCGTAGAAGCGGGGCCATTGCTCGCCGTCGACACCCAGGAGCTCGCAGATGACCTGGAGCGGGTAGGGGATGGAGAGCGCGCCCACGATGTCGACCACCTCGCCGCAAGGCAGCGGCGCCAACAGGGCCCGGGCCTTGTCCGTCACGCCGGCTTCCATCAGCCGCACCATCGACGGCTTGAACCCCGGCTGGACCAGGCGACGGTAGCGGGTGTGCTGCGGCGGGTCGGTGTGCATCATGGTGGGCGGCGAGTCGTAGGTGGTGCCGATCTCCTCGACCAAGATGCCCCGCGACGAGCAGAACACCTCGGGGTCAGTCCCGATGGCCGCCACCTCGGGGTGCGTGGTGACGGCCCAGAAGCCACCGGCCCGCTCGTCGGGTTCGTGCCAGGCCACCGGCGCGCTCGAGCGCAATTCGGCGTACAGGGCGAAGGGATCACCGGCCTGGTACAGCTGCGGGTCGGTGAGGCGGCCCACGTCGGCGGCCCCAGCCCGGGCCCCGGCGGATCCCACCTAGACGATGAGGCCGTTGGGTCGCGGATCGCCCTGAGCCTCGAGCAGGGCGTAGTAAGCGGCCAGAATGCCGGGACCGTCGGTCACCGATTCGACCGACCCGTCGGGCGCCAGATTCAGCAGGGCCCCCTCGATGACGAAGCACACGTCGGTGTCCTCCGTGTTGTCCTCGGGCACGTGCAGGGTATGTTCCGAGTTGGCCGGCTCGAAGAGATACGACCCCGCCTCGACGTGGAAGTCGTATTCGAGATAATGCCACCGTCCCGCCGACGTATACGCGTCGACCGAGCCGGTGTGGCGATGCTTCTGCAGCAAGACACCGGGGCGGAAGCGGTTGAGGATGACCCAGGTGCCGTGCCGTTGGTCGAAGCGCAGGACCTTGAGCAGCACGCCGGTGCCGGTGTCGGCCCAGGGGGCATCGTCGGGGCGGACGAGACGCACCACATCCTCTTCACTGGCTATCGACACGACGGGCTCCTTTCAATCGGGACAGGTCATACAGGTCATACAGGTCATTCAGCCACGGGCGCCAGCACGCCCTGGTCCAGCGCCGCTTCCAGGGCAGCGGCCGTGCGCAGCACGACGAGGTCACCGTGTTGGGGCCCGATCAACTGCAGCCCGATGGGCAATCCGGCCGAGCTCAACCCGGCGCACACGGTGGCGGCCGGGGACCGGGTCATATTGAACGGGTAGGTGAACTGCACCCAGTTGTGCGACACCTCACCGTTGACCATGCTGGCCCCGGTGGACCCGAGCGGAGGCGCCACCCCTGAACAGGTCGGCGTGATCAAGATGCGCACGTCGTGGAACAAGTCGACCAACGAGAGGTTCATCTCATGACACCGGTCCAACACGCGGACCACCTGCTCGCCGGTGGTGGCCTTGGCACCGTCGACGATGGCCCGCAGCACCGGGTCGACGTCGTCCCACCTCGGATGATCGAAGAAGGGGCGCATGGTCCGGAGCTGGCAGACCCCGACCAGGGTGAGCCAGTCGCCCACCGGGTCCTCGTCGAAGACGGTGTCGATCGTCGTAACCTCGGCGCCCAGCGACTCGAGGACGCCCACCGCGCGCTCGCAGGCGGCCAGCACCTCGGCGTCGACCTCGGCGTACCCGAGGGTCGGCGCCCAGGCCACCCGGACCGGCACGTGGGGATCCTCCAGTGCGGCCAACCACGACGCCTCGGGGCGGGGCAGCGCACGCAGGTCGCTCGGGTCGGGGCCCACGGCGACATCGAGGGCGGTCGTGACGTCGGTGATGCGCCGGGCCATGGGACCGCTGGTAGAGAGGTCGATCCAGCCGGGGGCCGCCGCGCCGCCGCCGGGCACCCGGCCCAGCGACGGTTTCATGCCCGAGAGCCCGCAGCAGGCCGACGGGATACGGATGGACCCGCCGCCGTCGGAGCCGGTGGCCAGGGGCACCATGCCGGCGGCGAGCGCGGCCGCCGCTCCACCCGAGGACCCGCCCGGCCCGTGCCCGAGGCTGAAGGGGTTGGTGGTGGGCCCGAAGACCGCATTGGTCGTGTTGGCCGACCAGGCGAACTCCGGCGTGTTGGTCTTGCCCACCACCACGCATCCAGCCGCCCGCATGCGGGCCACGAAGGGGATGTCGTGGGTCGCCGCCGGCGCGTCGGCCAGCAACGGCGAGCCGAACGTGGTGCGGTAGCCGATGGCGTCCTGGTTGTCCTTGACGGCCAGCGGGATGCCGGCCAGGGGACCGGGATCACCGCCCGAAGCGATGACCTGGTCGACCGCGGCGGCCTCCGCCAGTGCCCGCTCACCGTCCACGGCGACGAAGGCGTGGTAGGTGGGGTCGAGGGCCTCGATCCGATCGAGCGCAGCCTGGGCCAGCTCCCGGGCGCTGACGGTGCGGCTGCGCACCTGACGGGCCAGATCGGCCACGGATGTGGTGCGGAAGTCCATCAGGTGGGCGTGCTGACGGCCGTGGCGGCGGCCGTGGCGGCCGAGGGGGAGAGGCCGGCCACCACGTCGGCCAGGTCGACGCCGAAGGGGATGACGGCCAGGGCGGGCACGGAGATGCCGTTGTCCATATAGCGCTGGATGTGCGCGCGGCACTCACTCGTCGACCCGTGCACGATGAGATCGTCCACCACCTCGTCGGGGATGGCGGCCAGCGCGGCCTTGCGGTCACCGGCGGCCCAGGCGTCCCACATCGGCTGGAGCGCCGGCCCCCGGCCCAGCCAGCGGTGGAATTCGGCGTAGGCCTCGACGTTGAGATAGGCGGTGATCATGCGGCGCCCGATGGTCCGGGCCACGTTCGGGTCTTCGTGGGGGATGACGAAGATGCGGGCCACGATCTCCTTGCCCGCCCCACCACCCTGCTCGACCTCGGCCACCGCCTTGGGCACGTCGTCGGCGCCCAGCCAATTGAGAATGGCGCCATCGGCTTCCTTGCCGGCCAGACGCAGCATGCCGGGTCGCAGGGCGGCCAGGTAGAGATCTGGGAGTTGCTCGGGCACCCGGGCCAGCCGGAATCCCTTGACGTGGAAGGTCTCGTAGGTTTCGGTGATCTTCTCGCCGGTCAGGGCCAAGCGGAGGAAGCGCAGGGTGTCGCGGACCCGGCGGTACTGGTTCTCGAAGGCCAGCCCGTTCCAGTTGGCCACGATGACCTCGGACGAGGCGCCGAGTCCGAAGGCGAACTGTCCCGGGGCGGCGTCGGCGATGGAGGCCACGCTCTGCGCCATGAGGGCGGGGCCCCTGGTGTAGGCCGGGGTGATGGCGACGCCGAGTTTCAGCTCGGGCTCCCAGGCCGCGGCCAGGGCGAGGGGGGTGAAGCCGTCGGACCCGTCGACCTCGGCCGACCAGACATCGGTGTAGCCGAGCCGGCGCAGGGTGGCGAACCATTCGCGGTGGGCGTGCAGGGGCACGCCGTCGAAAGGGATGGTGATGCCGTAGCGGCTAGCGGTACTCACGCGTCGATCCTCGATCCTGCAGTGTCGGCTGGTGCTGATTCAGTGGTGCTCAGCGGTGGATTCGGGGATCAGCGGTGGATTCAGGTACGGCTTCAGGTGGGGATCCGGTTGCGGATGCAGGTGCGGATCGGCCGTCCGTCGCCGGGGGAGCGGTGCCTTCTGCGTCGCCGCCTTTGGCGTTTCCTCCGGGGGCGTCGGCGTCGGCGGCCGGGTGATCGGATTGGGAGTCGGCCTCGTCGGCACCCAGGGCCAGTTCCGTCTGTTGCTCGGCCTCGTCATCGGAGGACGGAAGCTCCATGCCCAGTCTGGCCATGCCGGCCTCGATGCGGCGGATCACCGTCTCGATGACCTCGACCCGCCCGTAGCGCTTGTGCTCCGACGAGATGACATCCCACGGCGCCAGCGGGCCGTCGGTCAAGCGCAGCATGTCGTTGACCGCCTCGGTGTACTGCGGTCGCTTCTCGCGGTTGCGCCAATCCTCGTCGGTCAGCTTCCACGACTTGAGGGGATCGTCGCGGCGACGCTCGAAGCGGCGCAGCTGTTCCTGGTGCGAGAGGTGCATCCACAGCTTGATCACGATCATGCCCTCTTCGGCCAGGGAGTGCTCGAAGTCGTTGATCTCGTCGTAGGCCCGGCGCCACTGCACCTCGGTCGCCAGCTGCTCCACCCGCTCGACCAGCACCCGTCCGTACCAGCTGCGGTCGAAGATCGTCATGCCGCCCCAGCCGGGCAACGGTGGCCAGAAACGCCAGAGGAAGTGGTGGCGCAGCTCGTCGTGGGTGGGGGCGGCGAATGGGGCGATGCGGACGTGACGTGGATCGAGGGGCGCGACGAGGCGCTTGATGGCGCCACCCTTGCCGGCGGCGTCCCACCCCTCGAAGACGATGCAGACCGGCGGACCCAGTTCCCCGCCGCTCAGCTGGCCACCGATGATCAGGCGCAGATGCAACAACCGGAGTTGGGCCGCGTGCAGGCGCTTCTCCTCCTCCTCTCTGGAGAGACGAGCGGTGAGATCCACATCTTCCAACCGGGCGACGTGTTTGGTCACGGCGCCTATTGAAGCCGATCTGCCATCAGCCCGCTGGCGGCCCCGGCGCTCGACCTGGTGGACCCGCCTGTCGCAGGCTCGGTCTCCGCACCTCGCACCTGGTCCACGACGTGGCGCACCAGGGCGCCCTCGCCGGCGATGACGAGCAGTTCGTGGTTGGAGAGATGCGACACCTGCCCCACCTTGTCGCCGGCCGGATTGTGAATGCCGATCTGCGCTCCCACATAGCGAGCCGAGTCGAAGCTCAACGTGACGACCTCCCGCTCACCAGCTCCACCAGCCCCGCCCACTCCGCTGCGCCCACCTCCGCTCCGCCCAACGCCGTCGCGCCCACCACCGCCGCCGCCCTCACGACACACGGCCTCAAGCTCTTCGGCATTGAGCCAGGCCTCGTCGTTGTACGACAAGACCAACAGCCGGCAATCGAGGTCACGCACGACCCGGCGCAAGGCATCGGGCATGGTGCGCTTGGAGTTGAAGGCGCTCCGGGTCGAAGGATCACGCGAGTCGATGCGCTTGCGGGCCACGCCGTAGGCCTCGGGCGCATCCCAGGCCACCAGCGTCTCCCACACGTGATAGTTGGTGAAATACCGGTGCTGGTTGTACGGCGGATCCACGTACGCCAGGTCGAACGGGCCGAGCGTCGGTGTCAGCTCGAGGGCATCACCCAGCACCGCCCGGCCGCCACCGGGCAACAGCTCGGGCACCCGCAAGGTGAGCGGCCGGGCCGAGCGAGGTGCCCACTGCTTGACGTAGGCCATCTGGACGCCGGTGGTCGAGTCGACCCGGTCCGCCGCCTCGATCAGGCTGGTGAGGAGGAGGGGGTACAAGGGTGACCCCGCATACTCCGACTCGATGGCGTCGCGCACGGCGTCAATCCGAGCACCATTGAACGGTTGGAAGAACCGGGCTTCCGAGCAGAACGTGTCGTGCACGTAGCCGGGTCGACCGGGCAGGCCGTTGAGGTGGCCCACGGCTGCGGTCAGCGCCCGCACGTCGGCGGTGGCAGCATCGGTGGCGATGTAGGTCTGGGCGAAGACGTGGGCGTATCGAGCGGAGTCGAGCGCGGTGACGGCGAGACCCTGGGCCTTGAAGGCCTGGGCCACGCGAGTGGTGCCGGTGAAGAGATCCACCGCCGTGCGGGCGCCCGAGGCGGCGCAGATCTGGGAGAGCACCGGGATCAGCCGGCGCTTGCTCCCGAGATACTTGATCACCGGCCCCACCCTACGGTGTCGACGGCCGACCCTACGATGGCGGCATGGCGCCCGGCTCCGGCTCCGATCCTGACCAACGCTCCATCGACTCGGACGTCTCGCACTGGGTACGTTGGCATGCGCCCTATGAAGACCCGGCCTCGGGGCTCTCTGTGCGGCTGCGCCACGTGCAGGACGGCGTGGCCGAGGCGCTCCGGGAGCGGCCGCCGGGCCCGATCAGCGTCATCAGCCTGTGCGCGGGCCAGGGCCGCGACGTGATCGATGTGATGGCATCGCATGAGCGGGCGGGAGACGTGCGCGCCCTCCTGGTCGAGCAGGACCCCGTCCTGGTTGAGTTCGCCCGCGACCGGGCAGCCGCCGCGGGAGTAGGCGACCGCGTCACGGTCATCGAGGGTGATGCGTCCCTGGCCCGACACTTCGCCCCCGCCGTGCCGGCCGACCTCGTGCTGGTCTGTGGCGTCTTCGGCAACATCAGTGCGGACGACGTGGCCGCCACCGTTGCGGCCCTACCCTCGTTCTGCGCCCCGGGCGCATCGGTGATCTGGACCCGGCACCGCCGTCCGCCGGACCAGACGCCGACCATCCGAGGGTGGTTCGCCGCCGCCGGGTTCTCGGAGCGATCGTTCGTCGCTCCGGAGGGCTACGTCCTCGCCGTCGGCCGACATCAGCTGGTGGCCGCTGCGGCCGCCTTCGACCCCGAGTGGCGCCTCTTCGAGTTCACCGGGGACGGCGGTCGACCGGCATGAATGACCCCGAACCCGAACCCGACCCGGACGCGGAGGCGGACGGAAGCCCGACCGCCGGCGCAGCGCCCGAACCGATCCCGACCGCCCACCCGACTGCGGACCCGATTCCGACCCCCGACCCCCCCGCGGATCGACCCCGGGTCCGGCCCCGCGACATCTGGATCATGGCGCTCCGCACGGCCCGGGCCGAGCCCGGCCGGGTCTTCATACCGGCCCTCTTCATCTTCGGCCTCGATGCGGCCAACAGCACCTTGTTCACCGAGGTCTCGGTGGACCACCTGGGGACCGAGTCGCTGGGTGCCGCCCTCGTCCTCTTAGTCTCGACGCTCGGCCTGACCTTCTACGCCGGTCTCCTGGAGCGGTTGGTGGGCGCGGTCGAACGCGGGCACGAGGCTCCGGCGGTGGGCCAGGTCGTGCGCACCCTGCCTTATGTCCGCTTGCTGGTGGCCGATGGCATCCTGTGGGTGTTGGGCGGGTTGGCATCGTTGGCCTTTGTGATCCCCGGGCTCATCGTCACCACCTTGTTCGCCCTAATCGGTCCCCTCATCAACATGGAGGACATCTCGGTGCGGGCCGCTTTTCGCCGATCGGCCTCCCTGGTGGCGCCGAGGTTCCTTCTCGTGCTGTTCTTGATCACCGTCCCGTTGGGGATTGAACACGAACTGGTGGACGGCGTTGCGTACCTGGTGCCCCATGAGCACATCTGGTTGGTGTTCCTCACCTATCTGGCCGGTGGTCTCAGTTTCGGGGTGCTGCTGGGCCTGGTCGAGGTGTCACTGGCTGAACGACTGGTGAACAACGCCGCCGGTCCAAGAATTCGTGGTGAGGCGCCGCTACCATCTGATCCACCAGGCCAACAGGGCCAGCAAGGAGGTCGTCATGGACGAGACGATTCACGGAACGGTCATGCCGGTGCTGGAGCTCTCCCTCCAACCCGGTGAGTCGATCATCTCTGAAGTTGGTGAATTCAGCTGGATGACCGATGCCGTCCAGATCGCCACGAATACCGGCGGCGGCATGGCGGGCGCCGGACTCAAGGGCATCGTCAAGCGCGCGGTGGCCGGAGCCTCCATCATGATGAGCACCTATACCGCCGAGGGTGGCGTGGGGGCCGTGTCGTTTGCGGCCAAGGTCCCGGGGCACATCATTCCCATCGACGTGAGCCCCGAAGCCGAGTACATGGTCCACCGCCATGGCTTCATGGCGGCCACCCCGGGTGTGCAGCTGGGCCTTGGGTTCCAGCAGTCCTTTCGCGGGGGCGTCTTCGGCGGCATGGGCCTGATCCTCCAGAAGATCACCGGGACCGGGCGCTGCTTTATCGATCTCTCCGGTGAGGTGCTGGCCTTCGATCTCCAACCCGGGCAGAGCATGCGGGTGCACCCGGGGCACGTCGGTCTCTTCCAGGCTTCGGTCACCTTCCAGGTGGTCAGGGTGCCCGGCTTGGCCAATCGCTATATGGGTGAGGACGGTCACCACTTCGCAGTTATGACCGGCCCGGGCCGGATCTGGCTGCAGTCGATGCCGATCGCCCTCCTGGCCGGAGCGCTCAGGCCGTTCCTGGGTGACGAGCACCCAGCCGCGGCGGGTGCTGCCGGTGGTGCGGCGGCAGGCATGCTCGGGAGCATCTTGCGGTAACGGGAAGATCTCGCAGAAGCCCCCCTGGATCAGTCCGGGGTCGCCGGCCGATCTGGCCTACTGCGTCAGGTTGATCGGCTCAGGCGGCGTGGAGATGGAGACCGGACTGCCGTAGGACGTGAAGTTCAGCGTCGTCGTCTGGGACGCCCCCCGGTCGATGATTTTCATGACATAGGGCGTGCCTGAGGCCGCGATGTACATCTGAACCGAGCTCTTCTTGCCCTTGGCTGTGGCCGTGTCGCTGACGATCACCACTTTGTGCCCGTTGAGCGTCGTCGGCTTCGAGACGGTGAGCGGCCTGGTGTACCCCTGGAACACGGCGGCGGTCAGGTCGCCGGCGTTGAGGAATTGGTCGAAGGACTGAAAGCGCGAGTCGAGGGCGTTGACCTCGATCCACTTGCCCCCGTAGGCCTTCGTCTGTGCCGCATTGGCGTGGCTGGCCCAGTATTTCCTGGGGGCGTTGAAGTAGAGCAGGGGACCGACCCGCTTGAGCTGGATCCGGCTGCCCTCCTGGGTAAAGCTGCCGCCGCCTTCCCCGTCCCCGTTGACCAGGAGCGACAGGGCAATCCCGGTCTTGCCCTGGACGATGGTGCCGTTGATGTGGACGCTGCCCACCTTGGCCTCAGCGGCGATCGCCTTCTTCAACCACGCGTCGGTGGGGGTGCCTGGCGCTACGACCGTGACGGGCGTGGTGGCGGTCGTCGGAGCCGCCGCTGGAGCATTCGGAGTGGTCGTGGTGGTCTTGGCCGCAACGATGCTTGCCCCAGCCCCAGCCCCAGCCCCAGCCCCGAGCCCGGATCCGACCCCGAGGAGCGCTCCGGCGCCCAGGCCGATCGCGCCGGTGATCACGAGCGTACGACAATGAACGGTCCGCCTCACCACACGAAGCGTAGCGCTGCCGACCTGGTCAAACGGGCAATTCCGCGGGCTTCCGCGGGCATGGGTCCGCGGGCATGGGGCGCAAGGGCACACCGGCCGAGGATCTGGCCGGGTTTACTCAGCCGCCCTCGGGCTGATTCCACTCGATCCAGCCCAGGCCCGCACGTCCGTCCTCGGTTGCGTAGCGCACCATGGCTCGGGGAAAGCGGCTGGTGCGACCATCGTCGTTGCGCAGCAGCACCGGCCCGAAGGCCAGCGGCGTGACGTCGATGGCCAGCGAGCCGACGGGGCTGGCTCCCGCCGCCGCCTCGCCATAGGTCAGCTCGATCCGGGCGGAGGTGGGTATGCCCTCCTGGCCCAGATCCTCGGTGACCGAGAGCGTGCCGATGGTGTGGACGTCACCGGGGGGGACTGGCCGGGCGGCGGGGGACTGGACGTACCCGAAGGCCACCGGGAAGCCGGGCATGCGGATGTCGGCCAGATGCACCCGGGTCCCGTCGTCCAGCCGAGCCGATGACCAGCACCACCCGAAGGCCCACCAGTCGCGCACGCCCCAGGAATGGTCCCGCTGTCCCTGACCCCGGACGGTCAACGTCTCGCCGTCAATGGTGACGGTGCCGTGGGTGGTGCAGGGGATCTCGTATCGAGTGGTGAGGTCGTAGTGATAGGGCGTGCCGTCGGTGGTCCAGGTCAGATCGAGGTCGAGGTGCGCCGGCCGGCCGTGGCCCCCGGCGTAGACCTCAGCGGGATGTTCGAACACCTCGGCGGGCGCGGAGGCGGCGATGCGGAATTGCTCGAGCGGCTGCACGATGTCGAGCTCGATCCGGATGGCCGAGTCCTCGGCCACCAGACCGGTACCGGCGGGCACCGGCGCGTCGTAGCGGACCGAACAGACGCCCGGTCGGTCGGGGCCGACGATCCATGTCGTCCACCAGGCCACCCGACGGTTCGGATAGAGCCCCAATCGGAGCCAGCCGCCCCAGCTTCCGTCCTCGTGCACGAAGTCGGCGTAGTACGACTCGTTCCACAGGTCCTCGGCGTCGGGTTGATGACGCTGCTCGTCGTCGGGGGAGACGACGTGTGCCGCCGTCACCGGTGCATGGCCGATGCGCCCGGTGGTCCCGGGACTTCGACCACCGGCTCAGGGCGATCGTCGAACTCGGTGCGCAGCGCACGCGACATGACGGCGTGCTGGAGGTAGAGAGTGGTGATGTAGGTCAGCTCCAGCACGGCCTCGTCGCCGAGATGGGCCTTGAGCTCGGCGAAGAGGTCGTCGGGGACCCGGCCGTGGTCATAGACCAGGCAGTCGGTGTAGGCGAGGACGGCACGCTCGGGGGCGTCGTAACAGCTGGCCACCATCCAGGAGGGGATCGAGGTGATCTTTACCTCGGGCATCCCGAGGTCCCGCATCGACTTGGCGTGCTGGGAGAAGACGAACTGGCTCCCGGCGGCCCAGCCGGCGCGGATCTGGCCGAGCTCCCGCCATTCGGGATTCAGGATGCGATTGGGGCTCTGGTAGAGGGCGAAGCCCTTGACGGCGTGGTCCAAGACGTCGGGCACCAGGGCGAAGACCGTCCACCAATCGCCGGGGGTGCCGTCCCAGCGCCCCGGCTCGGCCACCGGGTCGCGCCCCTCGAAGAGCCATTCGTACATGGTCGTGACGATGGGTGAACTCGCCTCGCTCAGGGGAACCTGGCGCAGCCGCGGCATCAGGCCGTGGCAGCCGTGGCAGCCGTGGCGTGGCGGGCGCCGGCGCGCCGGTTGCGCGGGCCGGCGCGAGGTTGACGTCGTCGGGCCGGAACTCTCGCAACCAGCAGGCGAACTCGAGCAGTATCCCGTCGGGATCCTGGAAGTACACGCTGCGCACGTAGACGCCCGGGTGGAGGTCGTCGCTGATGGTCCACTCGCTGTCGTCGTGATTGGCCACCTCGGTGCAGTCGACCCCGGCGGCCAGGAGCCGCTCTCGATACTCCTCGATCTTGTCCGGTGCCACATTGAACGCCACATGGTTCATGGAGCCGATGGCGCTGGTCAGGTCACCCTGATCGGGCCGCGCCGCCGGCGCGCTGACACCCGGCACCCCGTCAGGAGCGTCGGGGAACCAGAAGAAGGCCAGGCAATCACCCCCACCACAGTCGAAAAAAAAGTGCTGGCCCATGCCGCCCGGCAGCTCAATGGTCTTGACCAGCGGCATGCCCAGGACCGTCGTGTAGAAGTCCACGGTCCGCGCCATGTCGCGGCACACCAGGGCCAGGTGGTTGATGCCTTGCAGTTCGAATCTGTCATTGGCCATGTATCGAGCCCTCCCCCGCAGCTGACCCTTTCGGGAACTGAATGCTCCAACACTAAAGCGTCGGGCCCGCAGGCGCCCCGCCAATCTCCTGGGCGCCCGCGTCCGTATGACACCTGATCGACATACGCGAGACGGGTGGTGACGGGAACGATGGGCCAAGGACGACGAGGACGACAAGGACGACTGGTGTGGGGACGAGGTGCCGTGATGGTGGCCCAAAGCGCGCTGGTCGCGGCCACCGTGGCCGCAGCGGTGATGACCCCAGCCGGGGCGAGCACCAGCCACACCATCACGATCAAGACGGCGCAGGTGCCCAAGGTCGGTCTCGTCCTGACAACCAACGCCGGTCTCACGTTGTACCACTTGACATCGGACCCAACGGGCACGTCGACCTGCACCGGCGCGTGCGCCCAGATCTGGCTGCCGTTGCTTCTCCCTAAGGGCGATCACCTCCAGGGGCCGCGCGGCCTGAAGGGGCTCTCGACGATCCACGTGGCGCACGGTCGCCGGCAGGTGGCTTTCCACGGCGCCGCGCTCTACCACTTCACCGGCGACACGAAGTTGGGCCAGGCCAAGGGGCAGGGCATCGAGGGCATGTGGTTCGCCGTCCTCAAGAGCGGCATACCGGCTGCCGCCCACGTCTCGTCCCCGGCGTCTCCCCCAGTGGCGACGACCCCGCCCAGCACTCCGGGCACCACCCCGGCCACGACGCCGACCCCTTCCCCGGCCACGACGCCGCCCACCATGACACCCTCCACCCAGCCACCGATGACCCAGCCGCCCACCACCCAGCCACCCACCACCACCCCCACCACCATGTCGTCGGGTACCGGGGGCGCAGGCTTCTAGGTGCCTTGGTCGCGGTCCGTGCAGCCGGGGGTGGATCGGCCATCGCCTGGTCTGTTCGGGGGTAGGGCATCCTCCGACGACATGCCGCACGTCGCCGGATCCATTTCACCCGATCCATTCCCGCCACCTGAGACCGGGCCGGAGCGGACGGCGTATTAGCTTTGGCCGTCACTCGACCGCGGGAAGGAATCGCCATGACCCTGCAACAGGCCATCAATGACGTCGGCGGCAAGGTCATGAGCCGCACCCACCAGGCCATCCTGAAACTCAGTGGCGGCCGGATCCTGCACTCGGCCTTCGGGATGCCGGTGGTGGAATTGCACACCATCGGCCGCACCACAGGGAAGCACCGCACGACCATGCTGGCGTCCCCGCTGCAGGACGATGACCGGGTTGTCCTGGTGGCCTCGAAGGGCGGGGACGATCGCGATCCCGAGTGGTACCGAAACCTGACGGCCAATCCCGACGTCGAGGTCACAATCGGCGGGGTCACCCGTCCGCTCCGGGCCCGCACCGCCTCGGCGGAGGAGAAGGCGACGCTCTGGCCACAGATTGTGGCGGCCTACAAGGGCTACGGCGGGTACCAGGACAGGACGAAGCGCGATATCCCCGTGGTGATCTGCGAGTCGCGCCCCAGCTGAGGGTGAGGCGGTGGACCCGCTGCGTTCGATGCCTGATCGGGCGGTACGATGCGGCCAATGAGCATGGAGCCCGCCAACGCAGCGCAGGGCGACGGGTTCGACCTTGACATGGCGGTTGCCACGTTGCAGTCCAACAGCACGGACGTCCGCATCATGCTCAAGCTGCTCGTCAGCCAGCTGTCTGAAGTGCTGGGCAACCGCATCCAGATCGAGCGGGCGGGCGGGCGCATCCGCCGGTCCGACGAGATCAAATCGGTGCAGATCATCCTGGGCGACGACACCTTGCGGGCCGAGGTCGAGGGCGCAGGCGTCCGCTGCAGTATCGGCCACGCCTCGGGGGGCATCCGCATCCGCAGCGAGCAGGTCGGCATGGACGCCTGGCTGGCCCGACTCCTCACCACTCTCAACGACGAAGCGGCCCACAGCGAGCAGACGCGTCTGGCGCTCGAGCACATAGTGATCGGAGAATCATCGTGACCCAACCAGCGGATCTCCCCAAGGAACTTCCCAAGGATCTTCCCAAGGACGCCACCCATCGTCTGGAGGAACTCGAGCACGGTCTCTTCACGTCCGACCTTTCGGTCAACGAATTCCTACTGGTCAAGGAAGCGGGATTCCACCCCCTCGGCTTCGTCATGGGCTCGTCGATCTACCACATCGGCCTGCAGACGAGGAAGTGGGGGGAGAGCCAGGAGCTCACCAAGCTGACCGAGGCCATGTACACCGCCCGGGAACTGGCCATGAACAGAATGGAAGAGGAGGCGGAGGAGCTCGGCGCCGACGGCGTGGTCGGCGTCCGCCTCGACGTCAACTACTACGAGTGGGGCAGCGACTCGGCCGAGTTCATCGCCTTCGGGACGGCGGTGAAGGCCGAGGACGGGACCTCGTACAAGAACGCCCTGGGCAAGCCGTTCACGTCCGACCTCTCCGGGCAAGACTTCTGGACCCTCATGCAAACCGGCCACGTGCCGCAGGGCCTGGTCATGGGCACGTGCGTCTACCACATCGCCCATCGCAAGCTCACCCAGGCGCTGGGCTCCATGGGGCAGAACGTGGAGCTGCCGAATTTCACCCAGGCGCTCTACGAGGCACGCGAGCTGGCCATGACCCGCATGCAGGATGAGGCCGGGCAACTCAATGCCAGCGGCATCGTCGGTGTGCGCCTGGAGGAGAAGTCGCACCAATGGGGCTCGCACACCATCGAGTTCCTGTCCATCGGCACGGCGGTCACCAAGACCACCGGGGAGGTCACGTTGCCCAAGCCCTTGACCATCATCTCGCTCGACAACTGATGAGCCAAAGCTCCGCCGAGCTCCCCGAAGCCGCCGTACGCCGATTTAGTTCGGGCGCCTTCTCCTCCGGGCTCACCGTGCCGGACTTCGCCGCGTGCCTGCAGCTCGGCCTGCGAGCCGGTCGGCCTGGTGCAGGGTTTCTGCGTCATGCAGTGGGGTTGGTACGGCGCCGGATCGTCCTTCATGCGGGGGTCAAATCCGTACACCATGGGGGCACAGAGCGAGGGGGCCTATTCGGAGAGCTACCGCTGCCCGCATGGCTACGTGTCGGCCGAACATCGGATGTGGGGACAGAACCTGGAGCAACCGTGGGTCGAGGCCGCCTGGTCCGCCGGCTACGGCGCTGCCTATGCCCGCATGCTCGACGAAGCGACGGCACTGGGCGCCCACGGGGTCATCGGCGTAGTGGATCGCGTGACCCCGGTGGCCGACAGCCAGACTAGCGAGTTCCACTTCCTGGGCACGGCCGTGACGGTGGAGAATGGCCCACCCCCGGCGGGCGGAGTCCCGTGGACCACCTATCTGGCCGGTCAGCGCTTGACCAAGTCGATCGAAGCCGGCTTCATGCCGGTGGCGGTCGTGGCCTCTATGGCCTCGGTGCGGGTGTGGGCCTACTGCATCACCGAATACCAAATGGAAGGTGGGCGTGGCTGGGGCAACCCCAATCAGGCGGCCGAGGTAGAGCAAGTGACGAGGGCGCACATGGCGGTGCGCCAACTGGCGCGCAAGCACGTCCGCCAAAAATTGGTCGGTGATGCCCTGCACGGTGTCCAGATCGATGTGGAGAAGCGTGAGCTCGCCCAGGGCGATGAAGTAATCGACTGCACCATTCGAGGGAACCGGGTGCGCCGGTTCAAGGATTTTGACGCCGTGCCCTCACCCCGGCCCACGGTCCGCCTGTCATGAGTGAAGGCGTCGCCCTCGACGTAAGGGCCGAGATGCTCCGCGGTGCCCAATCCCTGGCGACGGCGCCACCGCCCAACACCAACCGGGGGGTCACGTCGGACCTCTCGATCGACGAGGCGTTGCTCCTCCACTCGGCTGGCTGGGAGCCGGTCGATCTGGTGTGCGGGGTGTCGGTGGCGTCCGTGCCCTTCGGCGTGTGGAACTGGGGCCAGGGCGAGATCGGGGTGGCGTCGGCGGCCCACAACGCGGCGGTGCAGGGAGCGGCCGAGCGGCTCAAAGAGGAGTGCGCCAAGGTCCACGGACACGGCGTGGTCGGGGTGCGCATCGGGGTGGAGGTGCGGAACCACCACATCGATGTTGACCTAGTCGGCACGGCGGTACGGCCGGTCGATGGCGGTTCGACTCCGGCGGTTCCCTTCGTCTCCGACCTTTCCGCCCGCGACTTCACCCTCCTCAAGGGGGCGGGGTGGATGCCGGCGGGCTTGGCCTTCGGGGCCAGCTTCGTCTACGCCCCCCGGCGTTCGGCCGGTGCGGCCCTGCAGCAGAAGACGCAGAATATTGAGCTGACCAACTTCACCCAGGCCATGTACGCCGCCCGGGAGTCGGCCATGGAGCGGATGCAGCGCTCGGCGCTTGAGGTGGGTGGGCATGGCGTGGTCGGGGTCAAGGTGACCGAAGGTCCCATGAGTTTCGCTCGGCACGCCGTGGGGTTCACGGCCTGGGGAACGACCGTGAAGCTCGTAGCGGATGTCCACAAGAACATCGAGCCCCAGGTCATTCTCCCGCTCGACGATGCCGTGGTGATGTTCGCGGCGCAAAATCTTCGGGGAAAGTGAGCACTGCCATGGACTGGTCGGCGTGGGCGCGACGCTACGAGACGCTGGACGGACCGGACGCGTTCGCCGGGCTCTTCGCTCCGGGCGGCCGATTCTGCGATCCGGTGACCCCATGGACCACCGATGTCCGCAAGGTGGCCACCGACACCGACAAGATCTTCCCCGACTGGAAGCAGCGCATCGACGACATCCGAGGTGGCGACGATTGGGCCGTGTTTGAGTGGACCGGGACCGGCACCTTCCCCACCGAGGGCGGGCCCGGGATTGCCATCGTCATGGAAGGTGCCACCGTCGTCTCGGTGGACGCCGACGGCAAGGTGACCTCCTGGCGCGACTATCTCGACACCAACCAGCCGATGCAGCAGATTCAGGCCGGCCTCGAGAAGTGAGGTTCAGGCCAGGTCGGCCACGGCATTGACGTGGGCCATCCGGGTCTTGTCGTACTCCTCGGCCGCTGCTTCATCGTCGGCCATCTCCTGGTCGATGTCGGTCTCGGCGAAGGAGATGACGCCCATGTCCTCAAAGGCTGAGCGGATTTTGGGTCCCCACAGTCCGATGTCCTTGAGGATGGGCACGATGCGCATGAAGAGGTAGCTGCGGAAGACCTGCAACGTCTCGCTGTTCTCCACGTACGGGGCCACTTCTGGGGGAAGTTCGAGCCGCTCCCACACCTCCTCGCCCAGAAAGCGGTCGCGCATGCGGTAGCAGGCCTCGACGCAGAACTCCTCTCGCTCGTCGCGCTCGGCCTGGGTCAGCTGGGGGTAGTAGTCCCGCAGAGCCAGGCGACCGAACATGACGTGGCGCGCCTCGTCCTGCATGACGTAGGCGTTGAGGGCTTTGGCCAGCGGTTCCTGCGCCATGTTGCGGATGATGCCGAAGGCGGCCAGGGCCAGTCCTTCGATCAGCACCTGCATGCCCAGGTAGGTCATGTCCCAGCGGCTGTCCGAGATGACGTCGTCGAGCAGGCTCTTGAGGTTGGGGTTCAGCGGGTAGGTCAGCTGCACCTTCTCGTGCAGGTAGCGGCTGTAGACCTCGACATGGCGGGCCTCGTCGATGACCTGGGTGGCGGCGTAGAACTTGGAGTCAATATCGGGGACGGTCTGGACGATCTTGGCCGTGCAGATCAGCGCTCCCTGCTCGCCGTGCATGAACTGGCTGAAACGCCAGGCCTCGAAGTGGCGTCGTACCTCGCCCTTGCGTGCGTCATCCATCTTGTCCCACCATTCGGTCCCGAAGAGCGGGTTGATGTCGTCGGGCAGACCGACCGGGTTGTCGAGATCCACATCGAGCGACCAGTCCAATCGGTCGCTGCCGATCCATTGGCGGCGGGTGCCCTTGTCGTAGAGACGCAGGAGCTGCTCGCGTCCACCCGTGTAGTTGAAGTCGAACAGGGTGGTGGCGGGGGACGCAATGCCCCACTTCGAGGCCGGCTCCTCACCCGTCTCGCTCGTCTCACCCGACTCACTCGTCGTCGGCAGGGCTGAGCTGGTCATGGGCGCTCCTTTTGACGGCGATCCGCCATCACGCTGGTGTTCGACAGACCAGACGCTACGCCGATTACGACCGGTGTCAAATAGCTAGGGCCGGCAGCCGCCGGGTCAACGGAAGTCGAAGGCGACCTTGATGGCACCGCTTTCGGCCTGGGTGGCCAGCGCGGTGAAGGCCTCACGCCACTGGTCCAGCCGGAAGGTATGGGTCAACATACCCGTCATGTCGATCCGCCCGTCTTCCACCAACCGGAGGTAGTGGGCAATGCCGTGTAGCCGCACGCCGTCCACCTCTTCGACGCCGAAGGCATTGGACCCGACCCAGGAGATCTCCTTGAAGTACAGGGGTGACCATTCCCAGCGTTCTGGTGCGTGGACACCACTCTTGACCATGGTGCCGCGAGCCTTGAGGAGGCGCACGCCAATTTCAGCCGTCTCACCGGTTCCCACGGTGTCGTAGACGACATCGATACCGCCCGGATGAGCCATGGGCAAGGCGCCGTCGACCCGCTGGAGCACACCACCGGACCACGCCGCCGCCGTTTCAAGCAGTTGCTCGACCGGGTAGGGGTCGACGACCGTCGCCCCCAGGCGCCGGGCCAGGGCGGCCTGGGCCGGGAAGCGCGCCACCACCATGACCTCGACGTCGGGATGGAGGGCCCGCAAGATGGCAGTGGCCGTCGCCCCCAGGGCACCGCCGCCGTAGACGAGGACCTTTCCTCCGGGCGGCGGGGGATTGCGGGTGACCGAGTGGAGGGACACGGCGAACGGGTCGCCCAACACGGCCACCTCGTCGCTGATGCCGTTCGGGACGGGGATCCACATGGACTCATGGGCCGGCAAGTATTCGGCGAACCCACCGGGTGCGTCCTTCGAGGTGCCGGTGTGGATCCCAGCGGCCAGTGGGCCGTCAAGAAAGTGCCAGCACAGGCTGTAGTCGCCGTCCCGGCAGGCGCCACAGAGTGGGTCGATGCCGCGGGGCACGCAGGACAGCCACGGATTGAGGACCACCCGCTGGCCCACCTCGAGGCTGGTCACGCCGTCACCCACTTCGGCGATGTCGGCCACGACCTCGTGGCCCAGCACGGTGGGGAAGGTGAAGTGTCCGTTCAAAGCGCTGTCGGTGTAGTCGTCCCCGAAATCCGCGAAGACCTGCTTGGCGTCGGACCCGCAGATGCCGGTGAGGCGCGTCTTGGCCATGACCCATCCGGGCGCGTAGGCACCGGCTGGTCCAGCTCCTCCATCCGCATGGGGACGCGGGACAACCCGACCAGAAGGTTGTTCTCCGGGTCAGGGGGCGTCCAGCGCTCGGGCCGCACCCCGTAGAGAAGTCCTTGCATGTGCCATCCCCCCATTCGAAATCGATCAACCTGGCCACGCTACAGCGCTGGACCTGGATCAGTTCGAGGTGCAGTTGAGGTTGTTGTTGAAAGTTGTGCAGTTCGCGGAATGGGCGAAGGCCACGATCAGCGCCACACCGAGGATGAAGAGCGCTATGAGGGAGAAGCCCACGATGATCCCGGCGAGGGCCAGGCCGCCGCCGCCCTGCATGCCGTTGGTCCGCCGGATCTGACCGCGCGCCACGAAGCCGAAGATCACCCCGAGGATGGCAGGGATCCCGAAGAGGAAGGGAATGATCCCCGCGCAGGCACAGACCAGGGATGCCACCGCCATGCCGTTGGTGGGAGCCGCCATGGGGGCGCCGGCGCCTTGAAACGATTGGTATCCGGGCATGGGCCCCGGACCGCCGAGACCGCCGGTCGTTTGGGGAAGTGGGCTCCCGGCGGGCATCGCCGTGGGCATCGCCGTCGGCAACGGCGGGCCGGTCCACGTTTCGGGCGGATACCACTTGCCGTCGGAAGCCAACCACCATCCGGGACCTTGCGACGCGTCGCTCATGGCTTTCCGCTCCCTGTTCGTCCGCCCGCTGCCCGGAGGAGCAACTGCTGCACACTGTAGGCGTGCCGTTGCCCGCCACGAGGGAACGTGCGGCGTTATGTCACGTACGGACAGTGCCGGCAGCCAGAATCACAGCAGCTTCCCTTGGATGCGAGATAGCCCGCCGTCAGGACGAACAAGCCCGAGCGGGGATCGGCATAGCCAATGTCACCCCGGCTCAGGGCCGTTTCGTGTGCAGCCAAAATAGCGTCGAAATCAGGATCAGACGGTGCGAGCCGCGATGGATGCGGCTCCGTGAGTGGTCGATCGGCGAGCGGATCACGCATTAGTCGTCTGCCGCCCGCGAGCCCCGGACGGGCTCATGCTCACCTGATCAGCGAGACGCGCCGGCCTTCTTGGCCGGTGCCTTGCGCACAGCCTTCTTGGCGGCCGGGGCCTTGCGAGCGACAGCGGCCTTCTTGGCCGGTGCCTTGCGCACAGCCTTCTTGGCGGCCGGTGCCTTCTTGGCCGGTGCCTTGGCGGCGGGGGCCGACTTGCCGGCGGAGGCAACTGCGGTCGCGATGATCGGGAATGCACCCTTCTTCAGCTTGGGGGCCGTCGACGGGGCGAGCACGGCATCCTTGAAGGCCTTCACCGGGGTGATCCGCGCCTTCTTGGAGGCCTTGATGCGAATGGTCTCGCCGGTGGCAGGGTTTCGCCCCATTCGGGCGGCCCGATCGACCTTGACGAATTTGGCGAAACCGGGAATGGAAATCGGCTCACCCTTGGACACGACGGCGGTCACCACATCGGTGAAGCCATCGAGGACGGTGATGACCGTCTTCAGCTCCACGTCGGACTGTACTGCCACGGACTTTGCTAGGTCTCTTTTATTCATGGTGCACATTGTGGCCGAACGACCAGTCGCTGTGCACATTGAAAGGCCCGAAACCTTCACAAAAGCAAGAATTTCTCCGCGACGGGACTGCCGTCCGGGCGCCGGGGACAAGCCGAACGGGTGCCGCAGGTTGCCGGATATTGCCCGCAGGTTGCCGGAGATTGCCGCAAGTTGCCGCAGATTGAGGTTCAGACTTCGACGGTTGGAGCCATGGCGGGCCTTCTCGCATACCCCTCGGATCGGCCGGCCTGGGCGTGGATCGAGGGCAACACGGCCGTGTTGTGAACGGCCCACTCACACGCCTGCCCGGTCTCGACACCTAATTCTCCGACTGGATCGGAGCCGTTCACTGACCTCGTCCGGGACACCGACCGCGAGCCGGTCCATGCCGTGGTGGGCCAACTCGGCGGGGGGCGCCATAGTGTGACCGCTGTGTCAACGCACTCGGGCGCTCTGGCCATTCGGGGCAGCGGGTCGCGCTATCGCCGAACGAATGAGCGGGCGCAGCTCGGAAAATCCATCCGGTCGAGGGTTCCGCGAGCCAGCCACGCCGAACTCCCGATCGCCGGTGATCGCCCTGACCCGGTCGCGTTGCTGGCCGAACAAGCGGTCACCCGTGTCCCCGAGCTGGTCCCCATCCGGTATGGACGCATGCTGCACTCGCCCTTCGCCTTCTTCCGTGGCGCGGCCTTGGTCATGGCGTCCGATCTGGCCCAGACGCCGCGGACGGGACTCACCGTGCAGGCTTGCGGAGATGCCCACATGTCGAATTTTGGCGTGTTCGGGTCCCCAGAGCGTCGCCTCGTCTTTGACGTGAACGACTTCGACGAGACGCTCCCGGGTCCATGGGAATGGGACATCAAGCGGCTGGCAGCCAGTCTGGCCGTGGCCAGCCGCAGTAGGGAGTTCACCGACAAGGAGCGGCGGCGGGTCGTCACGGCATCGGCGGAGACCTACCGACAGGCCATGCGCGGATTCGCCGAGATGCGCAACGTCGATGTCTGGTACGCCCGGATGGACGTCGACCGGGCCTTGGTCGACCTCGCCTCTCAACTCTCGCAAGTCAGCTTGCAGCGCACCAAGGCCGGTCTGGCCAAGGCAAGGACCCACGACAGCCTGCAAGCCCTCTCGAAACTGACGAGGGTGGTCGACGGCCAGCGCCGGATCATCAGCAATCCACCCTTGATCGTCCCGATCGAGGAAGTGCTCCCGGAGGTGGAAGTGGACGCCATCTACGCGGTCATTGATCGAGTGCTCCATGGGTATCGGGAGACCCTTCCGGCCAGCCTGCACAGCCTGTTCGATCAATTTGCCTTGGTCCAGATGGCGCGCAAGGTCGTCGGGGTGGGCAGCGTCGGGACGCGTTCGTGGATCCTCTTGTTCGAGGGGCGTGACTCTGGTGACCCACTCTTCCTTCAGGCCAAAGAGGCACAGCCTTCGGTGTTGGAGCGTTTCGTCGAGAAGAGCACGTTCTCCAACCAAGGAGCCAGAGTGGTGGCCGGGCAACAGGCCATGCAGGCCAGCAGCGACATCCTTCTCGGATGGGGCCGACAGGACGCAGTCGACGGCACCCATACCGACTTCTACTTCCGACAACTGCGGGACTGGAAGGGGTCGGTGGACGTCGATCAGATGATTCCCAGCGGCATGACCGCCTACGCCCGGATTTGTGGGTGGACATTGGCCCGGGCCCACGCTCGATCGGGTGACCGGATCGCCATCGCCTCGTATCTCGGCAATGGACGGGTCTTCGACGAGGCCATCGCCACGTTCTCGGAGCGCTACGCCGATCAGAACCAGCGTGACTACGAAGGGCTCCAGCGCGCCGCCACCAATGGGACGATCACCGCCGAAGTGGGGCTCTGAGGCGAATGCTGACTGGCTTCGCCCACGTCGGTGTGTGCGTCCCAGACGTTGTCGCCGCGACCCGGTGGTACTGCGACGTCCTGGGCCTCGAGGTGCTGTCGCCGCCCTACCGGATGGCCGGCGAGGCGATAGCGCGGGACATGGGCGAACTGGTCCCCTCCCCGGTGGTCCTCAAGGCGTCCATCGTGGGCTTCGGTGCCGGCGACCATGTGCTCGAGCTCATTGAGTACCCCGAGGCCGCGACCCCGTTGGCGTCCCAGCCGGGGGCCGCCTCGATCACCCGCCCAGGACTCACGCACGTCGGCCTGCTGTGTGATGACCTTGACCGCACCCGGGCCGAACTCGAAGGGCGAGGGGTCGAGTTCCTCACCTCGGGCGTCGCCGACGTCGCCGGCCTGCGCACGACGTGGTGTGTGGACCCGTGGGGCACGGTGATCATCTTGCTGGAGAAGAAGTCGCCCTCCCTTCCGTATTGGCGCCAGTTCGAGGCGTGAGAGAGAAGAGGACGCAGCCGGCCTAAGGACTGACGGTGACGTCGAGGACGACCGGCGGCAGGGACTGGCCGGCAGTGGTCTTCAGGGTGACGTCGAGCACATAGGTCCCCGGAACGGTGGGGGCGACGATGGTCAGCACCTGGGGCGCAGGGGCCGTCACGGTGCAACTCGAGAGGCCGTCTCGGCCCGTCTTTTCGTTGGTGGGGGTGGCGGTGACCGTGAAGGCGCCGTCGCTCGGCGAGGCGAGCAGTCCGGTGCCCCGGGCACTCCAACGGACGGTCGAAGGACCGGTTTCCGCTGGTTGCAGGCCCAGCTGCACACTCGTCGTCCGCCCCGCCGGCACAGTCACGCCACCGCTCGGATTGGAGAACCCGACGGCCGGCAACCGACCGGTACCGAATGACGGGGGACTGTCCGGCGCTGCTGACCCCCACGAGGGATCGGGCACCGCTGAAAGCCCGTAGGCGAGGGTCCCGCCGGTTGTGATGATGGAGGAGGGGAGCCAGGGCTGGTTCCAGGTCGTCCGATCCTTGGGGGTCGATGCCGCGGGCGAGGCACAGCTTGGAGTGGCCACGGGAGTCGGGACGCCGGTGACCGCCAGGGTGTGAATGTAGGGCGTCGCCGGTGACGCCTCCGGTGCGTGCATCACGATCCGTTGACCGTCGGGCAGCGTCAGCACGACAGCGCGGAACAGGGGGCTCGCCAAGGCAAGATTCGCCGTCCCCGGGGTCACCGGGTACAGACCGATCGCCGCCCAGACGTACCAGGACGAGATGGCGCCGAGGTCGTCATTGCCGGGCTCGTTGACCGGGGCGTTGGCATAGAGCGTGTTGACGATCTTGCGGACCACCTGCTGCGTCTGGGAGGGCGCTCCGAAGTAGTCGTACTCCCAAGGTGTCCAGAGGTTGGGCTCATTCCCGGCCCACTCGTAGGGGGCGTTGCGGGTGGAGTTGAGTTGCGTGAAGAAGGTGTTCAGTTTGGCCACGGCTTGGGAGTTTCCACCCATCAGGGTGCCCAGTGCGAACAGGTCCTGGGGCACGGACCAGCTGTACTGGATGGCGTTGCCCTCCTCGAACCCGAGCTCGCCTCCGGGCTCGAGGAGGGAGGTCTGGAAGGCCGGTCCGGGCGTGAAGCTCCCGTCGGCATTGCGGGCCTGGAGGTAGCCGGTGGCGGGATTGAAGAGGTACTGCCAATTGTGCGCTCGCTGCATCATGTTGGTGTACACCGCGTGGTCTCCGAGGGCGGCGGCCATCTGCGCAATCGAAAAATCGTCGAGGGCGTATTCGAGCGTGACCGAACCTCCAATGGAGTAGTCGATCGAGTAGAGATCGAGAGACCCGGCCGGAACGAAGTGCTGGGTGATGTACTGGCTCAGGTACTGGCGTTCGATTTGGAGCCCGTGCCCCGTCTCGTTCTCGGTGGCGCCCTTGACCATGGCTTTGAGTGCCGCCGGCACATCGAAGTCACGGACGCCGAAGGCATAGGCCGCGGCGATGATGGGGTCCGCGGAATCGCCGTTCATCTGGAGGGCGTCACCGTCGGCAATGGCAAATTTAGGAAGCCACCCACCCTGTTCGGCGTCATTGACCAGGCTTTGCATCATGTCGCCGGCCTGGTGCCGAGCCAACAGTGACACCAGCTCAATCTGCGAGCGGTAGATATCCCATTCGGAGAAGTTGGCGTACTGGGCCCGTGTGGCCGAGCGATGGGTCTGTCCGTCATCGCCCGTGTACTCACCGTTGACGTCGCTGACCACGGTGGGCGAGAGCAACGAGTGGTAGAGCGCGGTATAGAACGTCACCTCCGTGTTCCGGGTACCGCCACCGACACCGATGCGGCCGAGCAGGCGGTTCCACCGGCTGGTGCCCGCAGCCTCGACCCGAGCCAGGGACCAACCGGGGTCTTCGGCCTTGATGTTGGCGGTGGCATCGGCGGCGCTCACGAACGAGATGCCGACCTTCATGAGGACGGACCGTTGTCTCTCCGTATTGAAGGTCACGTAGGCGCCGCAGGTGGGACCCTGACACGTGTTGGCTCCCGGCGTGACCGCGGTGCCCTGCCAGCGGCCCGCCGAGGCGAATGGTCGGCTGAACTGAGCCGAGAAGTACAACGTGTAGTTCGTGCCGGTACCACAGAACTGACCACTGGTGACCTGGCCGGTGATCGCGTCCTGGCCGACCAGATGAAAGCTCGACGCAGTGACCGGGTTGGCGCTCCCCGCCACCTTGAACAAGAGATTTGCCTCATCGGTGGGCGGAAACGTCATCTTGGAGAGTCCCGTCCTGGTCGTGACCGCCAATTGCGTCGTCACCGCCGGGGAGCCGAGCGTGACCTGGTAGCGACCGGGCGCGGCGTGCTCGCCGGAGTGGGAGAACGTGGCGGTCGTTGTCTCCGGCGTGCCGCCGATCGGGCCCACGGTGGGCAGGATCGGCACATCGCCGTACGCAGCACAGCCGACCCCGCTCAGATTGGTCAGACTGAAGCCGGAAATGGCGGAGTCGGCATAGGAGTAGCCGCTCCCGGACATGGCCAAGTTGGGCGTGGTGTTCGGGCTCCACTGGATCATCCCGAACGGCAGGTCGGCGCCGGGGAACTCACCAATGGCACCCGGGTTGACCGCCCCGGCCCCCGTGCCGGCCATGGGATTGACCAAACTGCTCGGGTTGCCGACCAATGCGGCGACGTGCGTCGCTCCGTCGGCCGCCACCACCGGGCCAGCCTCGGTTTCGCCCGCCACCAGGACCACGCAGGCGAGCCCGGCAGCCAGAATTCCCCCATCCCTCGGCTCGTCGGCATGGTTCCCCCTTCAGGGCGACGGTAGCGGAGTGGGACTGACGGCGCCCGAAGCGCAACGTGCCCCCGGTCACGTCAGCTCGAGGGGGAATCCACTAATTCCCCGGTCCGGATTCGTATGATTCGAGTGGTGAGCCGCCTTCGAGACGCAAGGTTGAAGGCCGCATGGAGTTGTCCGGCCCGTCACGCCAGGGAAGGATCCGAGGTGGCCTGGCAGAGCCGAGTCGCGTTGAACGCTCCGTTCACCAACGGCTCGGCGTGAGGTCAGTTGACGGCACCACGCTGATGATGTCGTGGGTCATGCTCGTGGTCGTCATCGCCGGGGTCGTCGTGGTCGGAGTGGTGTTCACACTTCTGGTCAGGCCGCGGGTCACCGTGAAGTTGGCCAGGACGGTCGCCGGAGCTCGCGTCCGCACTTTTCGTGGTCACTGCGGCGAGGCGTTTCCGCTCTGCCTTCGCATACACATGAAACGACTCTCCCTGCGCCGAAGCGCGGCTGACATTGCGCTCAACATCCATGCCATTTCGGACGTGCGTCTGCATGTGGCTCGCTACGGCGCCACGCAGGAGTTCACCAGTCGCGACGTGAAAAACGGAAAGGGGCCGTCACGCTCGATGCAGGTCAGCGGCGTCAAGATAGACAAATGGGAACCAACGCCGTTCGAGGACGTGGAAGTGTGGATCACGGTCCCGTCGGCGGGTGGGAAGTATCTCGCCTGGACGACTTCGTTCACCCACGCCGGGGGCGGCGGTACCGGCGTCACCCGCTTCGTGTTCACGGTAAAGCGCGGCGAATTCAGTATTCGTAGGGTCAGTTATGTCGGGACGTGGCGCCTTCGGGCGCTGCGTTGGTTCGCCTCACCGAATCCGTATCACTTGCCACCGTACCCGTCCCTGATGAGAGCGACCTGGTGGTCAGAACCGGTGTCCGTGTCCGCTCAAACTCCGACGCCAGTGACCGTGCCACCGTTTCGAGTCCGCCCCATTGCTGCCGGCGTGCCCGAATCCGGGCAGAACGGCCGCCCAGCAAGAGCGGAGCACGCCGAAGCATTCGTGACGGCCGCTTTCGTCGAATGAATCTTCTCCATGACCAACCGGGGCAACAGTGGGAAGCGGGAAGTGGGCGAACCATTCGACGCTGTCCCCCCGACCAATTAGCGAGAATCGGCTCGTGGTGCAGCGCCTTGTCCCTCAAGTCTGGGAGACGAGAAAGGTGCCCAACCTGGGTAACCTGAAAATCGGAACACGAGCCGGGGAGGGGGGTCGATGACGGCAATTGGTCGCACCGCCAAGTTCGTGTCAGTGGCCCTGCTCGGCACAACCGGTTTGGCGTTGTCCATCATGGCCCGCCGGTCCAAGGAGCGTCGGGCCACCGTCGTGTTGGAGCATCCCTCGGTCTTCTACGAATCCCTCGGCGGTGATCCCGTAGGACACGTTGCCGGCCATCTCGACGAACCAACCGGACTGGAGCCATCCAATCCCAACGACCTCCGAGTGGAAGGTTGGGCATTTAGTCAGGAGAATCCGGTCTGCCACGTCGAAGTGTGGTTGGACGGCCGATTGCTGGGTCGGGCCGCCATTGGACGCCCTCGACCGGACGTGGCTCTGGCCTTGGGTCGCTCGGCCGCCGTGCTCTCAGGATTTGAGCTGCTCGTCGCGGTCCCGCTGGGTCCACCGCCCCCACGGCAGCTCCGCATCGTTGCAGGTTGCGATCTCGCTGCTCGATGGCACAACGGATTGGTGGTTGCCCCGGACCTTGTCTTTGGAGCGCCCCCCGAGCGTGGCGGCCGAGTCAGGGGCACCCTCCGCCGTTGCCAGCGGGAGGAGCCCGACGGGAGCGGCACTCCGCCGGCGGAGCAGCGTTGCGCCGAGTGGTGGGATTCGAACCCTGTGGTTCGCCCGCGGACTCGACAAGGGTGGGTCCCAACTCCGCATGGCTGAGGTGATTGCGCACTTGGGTCACGTCGGCGGGTTCGCGTCGACCGTCTTTGCCGCGCATGACGGCCCGCTCCGTCCGGCGCTTGAAGCCGCAGGGGCCACGGTGCGCCCCTTCCCACTGGCGCCCTTCGACGATCTCACGGGCTACGAAAAGGCAGTGACCGATCTGAGCACGAAGATGGAGGGGAAATTCGACCTTGTGGTCGGGCCCACTGTCACGTCCTTCCCGGCAGTTGACAGTGCCGTGCGGCTCGGCATCCCCGCGGTGCTCCGCATCGGTGAAACAGAGCCGTTGCGTTCGGTCGTGCGATGGGTGCAAGGACCCCTGCTTCATCCCGGAGTGGAGGAGCGGGCACGTCGGGCTGTGGGCGGGGCGTCGATCGTGTGGAGCAATTCTCATGCTGCCGTGCGCACCTATCGCGAGGATGGCTACGCCGGCCGGTTCATCGTCCTTGGCTCTGGCGTTGACGTGGCAGCGGCCCGTGCCTACCGGGCAGCGGCCTCCCGCGAGGCAGCCCGGGAGTGGCTCGCCGTCGGACCCGATGATCGCCTCATTGTGTGCGCGGCCACGATGTGGAGGGCCAAAGGCCAAGGGGTGCTCGTGAGCGCGATGGACCGGATCCACCGTGCCTGCCCCCGGCTGCGGTGCGTGCTCATCGGCCATTCCGAACGTCCCTATACCGAGGCGATCAACCAATTCGTGACGGACCGAGGTCTTGAGGATGCGGTACGCATCCTCCCGTTCAGCGATGATCTGCGGCCATGGTGGTTGGCCGCTGACGCAGCGGTATTGCTCTCTGAATCCGAATCCCTACCCGCTGCGTTGGTCGAAGCCATGGCTTTCGGCCTTCCGGTTCTGGCCACCCGGGTGGGGGACATACCTGAGCTCATCGAGCCGGGCGTCACCGGTTGGCTCTGTGAACCTTCCGATGTGGGATCGGCCATGGCCGGATTGAGCGCACTCGCCGCGTCCCCGATGGGATCGTTGCAGGCCATGGGTAGAGCGGGGGAGCAACGGGTCGCTCGGGCACATGATCGCACCCAGTGTCTCGAACGGACGGTGGAAATGTTCCACGCGGCGGTGGCCGGCCGCCTCCCCCGGTGGGCGGAGTCATGAGACCCGGCACCATTGGCCTCGAGGCTGCCGGGTTGAGGCTCAGTCGTCGCCGAACGTAGCCAGATACAAGGCTCGAAAGAAGGTCGTCATTTCGGGCATCTGGTACCGGGCCTGCAGGCCACTTGGATTGGGCAGCAACCACAGCTGGGCGCCGGCCATCTCCTCGGGCTGCCGGCCGACCGTCGCCTTCGGACGCTCAAAAGCGCTGCGGTAAGCCTGGAGACCGAGCACGGCGACGCACCGAGGCCGGAGGGTCATGACCTTGGCTTCCAGACGACGAGCGCCGTCACCGAGTTCCGTGTCTTGGAGGTCACGGGCCCCCGCCGTCGCCCTTTCGACCAAATTCGTGATGCCGATGCCCGACGAGGGGAGAATGTGCTGTTCGGAGGGAAGCAAAACAGCGTCGGTGAAGCCGGCGGCGTGCAAGAGCTTCCAAAATCGGTTGCCCGCTCGGGCAAAGTGGAGGCCAAGCTGGCCAGACAATGTTCCGGGGTTAATGCCGCAAAAGAGCAGTCGAAGGTCGGGCCCGACCAGGTCAGGAACGGCCAGCGGCATCAGTCAAGCGCTCCACCTTCGGAAAGATCCTTGACCTCGTCGGCCGAAAGTCCCAGGAACTCGATGAGGACCTGTTCGGTGTGTTGTCCGATCATGGGCCCCGGTTGGGTGATCCCGCCGCCGCTCTTCGACAGCCTGAAGCCGTTCTCCTCATAGGTGGTGACGCCCATACGCGGATGTTCGATCGGCACGAAGTGCCGACGCGACACCAACTGTGGATGGACGTGGGCGTCGGCGAAATCGGACACTTCATGGGCGTCGAGACCGGCCGCCTGAAGCTCCTCTGCAGCATCGAAATTGGTCCGTTGGGACGTCCAGCCCGTGATGAGTCGTTCGAGCTGGTCCTGGTCGGCCAAGCGCTGTCCCAGCGACAGTTCGAGTGGTCCACCGATGATGCCTGCCAACGTGCGCCACTCGTCATCCGAATGGACGGCCAGCGCGACCCAGCGGTCCTTCACGCCGCCCGATTCTGCGCAGGCGAAGACGCCGTGGGGAGCGATGTGCGGGTGTCGATTGCCGTCACGTCCTCGGGTGATGCCCACTGATTCTTCGGCCACCCAGGCCCCGAGGGTCCAGATCGCCACCTCGACCTGTGAGAGGTCGATATAGGTACCCTCACCGGTACGCTCCTTATGCAGGATCGCCGACGCCAGGGCGGCCGCCACGAATCTCGGTGCCAGCGAGTCGGTAATGGTGCCGGACAGGCCGACGGGCCGGCGATCGGCCCAGCCAGTGAGGTGCGTGTAGCCCGACAGCGCCGCACCCTGACCGCCGAAACCTGGATAGTTCCGCTCCGGTCCGGTATTACCCCATATGCAGCCAGAGGCCATGACGATGTCCGGCCTGCTGGCGGCGAGGCTCTCAAAGTCAAGGCCCCACTTGGCCATGGCCCCGGGCGCGAAGTTCTCCAACACAGCGTCGGCCCATTCCGTGCACAGCCGTCGCGCCAGCTCAATCGCCGCCGGATTGCGCATGTTGAGCGAGATGTCGAGTTTGCCGCCGTTGAGGCCGCAGAAGAACTCGCTTCCCTCGAGCCCGTGCTGTTTGAAGGGTTGGGAGCTGTAGGAACGCAGGAAGTCCGGTTTGGTGTGGGACTCAATGCGCACCACGGTGGCGCCGTGGTCGGCGAAGTAGCGGGTGGCGATCGGGCCGGCCGCGCCGCTGCCCAGTTCAACGATCTTGAGACCTTCCCAGGCCCGTCCGCCCTTGCCATCGAATCGGAAGGGACAGGGTCGAGGTTCCCAGTGCGGCGCCGGGCCAATGACCACTTCGCCGCGCAGACCCATGCGATCGGGGACGGTACGGGCGAAGGCGCGAGGGACGGTGGGGATGTCACCGAGGGCGGCGAGCGTGTGGCGAGAGGCGAGCTGGGTCGAGTTGATGATGTCGGCGGCGTTGTTGGCCGGGGCCAACATGAGCCCGGTGGCCACGGCATGGTCGTACAGCTCGCGCATGGTGTGCTTGGCGAAGCACGCGGCCACCACACCCTCGATCTCCGCCAACTCCTCGGGCGTCAGTGCCGCCGGATCGAACGAAGCCCAGTCCCGTAGGCTCACCGCCGCCGTCGCGACGCCGTCGGCCTCTGCCAGTGCGGTAAAGGTCTGCAGGTTCTTCATACGTGCCATGCCGCCGCGAAGCCCGAAGGAGACGTATCCATCGGCGCACGGCCACGTCTCCGTCGTCAGGCCCGTCTTGGCCCCCCGACGGCTCCCTCGGTTGCCTTCGGTCGGCCATCGAGCAGGCGCATTCATCTGGGTCACCAGCAACAGTTCCTGCATGCTCACGTCGACGTCTTGGGGCATACCACTGGCCAATGCGGTGAGTGCCGCAATGACGACTTCGCCGCCCGTGTGCGCATAGGACGCCGGCTCGGAGCACCGAAGGGGCGCCCGGTCGGGGTCGCCGGTGACATTCATTCCCGTGCCGGCGGCCATGCAGGTGAGGTCGCTCCCGCGCCAGTGCGCGCGGGGACCGGTCAAGCCGAATGGCGTGATGCTGACCCAGATGGCCTGGGGGGCTCGGCCATCACGGCCGAAGTGAGAGAGGACCACGTCCGCTCCAGACCAGAGACCGTCGTCCAAGGCCGACACGACCGTGGTGCCGGCCCGTTCGACGCGCCACCGTACGTCCTCAGCCGAGCGTCGGGGTTCGAATGCGACCACGTCAGCTCCGAGGTCGGCGAAGGCGCGGCCGGCCAGACGCGACCGCTCGTCGGTCTGGTCAAGGACGCGCAGATCCTCGAGCAGGCCAGGCACGGTCGCCAGCCTAGAGCACCACCAATTTTCCAATTTTCACAGATGTGGAACGAATCACTCGACCGAAGCTGTGGAGGAAACGACGCATGACCGCCTGCGTCGGCTCGACGCGGCACCGGCGTTATCCTCGCTCGATGCTCGGCGAATCGCTGTGGGAACAACATTCGGAGTGGTGGCAAAGGGCCTACACCGAAGGAGCCGACCCCGAGTACGAAGAACAGGTACTTCCCCTGGTTGCACATCGCCTGCGGGGTTCGAAACGAGTTCTTGACGTTGGATGCGGGGAAGGCCAGGTCACTCGTTGCATCGCCCGGCTCGGAGCAGCCGCGGTAGGGGTCGACCCCGTACGGTCGCAGATCCGCGTCGCTCACGCTCGCGGCGGATCGGCTTGCTATGTGCAAGCGAGGGCCGAGCAACTCCCGTACCGAGAAGCGGCCTTCGACTCGGTGGTGGTGTGCATGGCGCTCGAACATGTGGACCCTTTTGAGCTGGCCATCGGAGAGATCGCCCGCGTGCTCGCACCCGGGGGACGATTCCTCTTGTTCCTCGTACATCCACTCCTCCAGGCCCCGGGCAGCGGCTGGGTGGATGACGAGGGCCAAGGCGAGCAGTTCTGGAAGATCGGGCAATATTTGCGTGACGACGTTGCGATTGACCAGGTCGCGCCTGGGGTTCAATTCCAGTTCGCTCACCGACCGCTCAGCCGTTACGTCCGCGCCATGGGCGAAGAGGGATTGCTCATAGATGACATGGTGGAACCCGCGCCACCGCCAGTGGTCCTGCTCGAAACCGGTGGCTTCGCCAATGCGGCCACCATTCCTCGACTTATGCTCGTGAGCGCCCGCCGAATCGATTCATAGCGATCCCCGCGCTTGGTGAGTCAATACACAGGTTTTGTCGGAAACCTCTGTGACATGATGCCGCCTGTCCACTCCTCACCGTCCTGAACTGTGCCATCAGTCTCGAGGTTGCTCGGATCCTCCTGAGGAGTTAGCCACCATCTGCGTTCTGCGCGAGCCGACGGCGGTGGGTCGGCGTCCGACACGCTGTAGTGCGCCGATAGGGCCTGCTTGGCGTCCAAGACGCACTGCTCGCGGCTCTGCGGCTCATCGAGTTCCACCACCTTCTGAATGAGGCGCTCACCATCGCCGAAAATGTCAAGCACCCAGCCGGTGGCGGGCTCGCCCTTCTCAGGATTGATCGAGATCATGGCCCACTGCGCATCCTCGTGTCGCTCGATCTCGACCACACCTAAACGGTAACTCATCCTTGCGGTCGCTGCCCCGGTCGGTGGAACATCGACGTCCTGGCGGATACTGGTGACCTCAGGTCCATTTCGACAGAGCTGAGGATTTGATATGACCAGACGATCAGAGGCATTGCGCTAAACCTGTGACATGGCTGCTCAGGCATCAGAGCACCCACCTGTGACAGCGGCGAGACGGGCCTCGCGCGGGCTTCAGGCGTCGAGGCTGTTCATACGCCGGTCCTGGCCGGTCTTGAAATACCTGTTGGCCCTCGGGCTCTTGGCCGTCTCGTTGTGGGTGCTCTCCTCGCACACCGATGAACTCAGTGGGCTCTCACACGTGTTCGACACTCTCAACTGGTGGTGGGTGCTGCCTGCTCTGCTCGCCGAGTTCGGCTCATTCGTCTGCTTCGCCGCCATGCAGCATGCAATCTTGAGGAGCGGGGGCCTCGCTGCCCCCAAGTGGACGCTGTTGAAGACGACCGTTTCTTCGCAGGCACTGATGAATTCCCTACCGGGAGGCGGCGCCGTCTCGACCGTTTACAGCTTTCGGTGGTTTCGCCGCTTCGGTGCCGACAGCACGTTGGCCGCCTGGTCGATGGCGGGCACGATCGTTGCCTCCATCGTTTCCCTGTCCTTGGTGGCCACCGCCGGCCTGGCGTTGGCCACCGACGAAGGGGCAACCCTTGACCTCATTCCCGTCATGGTGGGTTCGCTCCTTGTCATCGTTCTGATCGGCGCCCTGTTCGTCTATGAACGGCCCCTGGCTGTTCTCGTCGCGTGGTCGGTCCGAGCGTCCCAGGCGCTGATCGGTCGGCCACGGGGAAACGCCGAGGCTCAGGTGAAACAATTGCTGCATTGGATCACTTCGGTACGACTTGGATGGCGACAGATCATCGGTATCGTGCTTTGGGGTGCCAGCAACTGGTTGCTCGACTGCGCCTGTTTCGCCATGATGTTCCTGGCGGTGGGATCGAGCGTTCCCTGGAAAGGACTCTTGCTGGCCTACGGGGCGGGACAGTTGGCTGCCACTTTGCCCATCACTCCCGGTGGACTTGGTGCCGTAGAGGGCAGCATCACCATCGCGTTGGTGGCATTCGGTGGATCTCAGGTGACAACAGTTGACGCCGTGTTGATGTACCGGTTCATTAGCTTCTGGTTGGTCCTTGTCGTCGGTTGGATTCTCTTGGGAGAGTTGGCGCTCGAGGTTCGGATGGGACGGTGGAGCCGAGAAGCACTGTCGACCCCGGCCAAAGCCGGAATAGGTCATGACGCGACCCTTGACGAGTCATTTTCGCGGCCTCTTAGCGCTCCACCGGCGGTGGGATCGTGATGCGCCGGCTGGGGGTTCTCTTGGCTGGGACACTTCTGTTGACATCCGTGCTGGCCGGTTGCACCTCGTCCCGGAGCAGCCTCGGCACGACAGACAGTTCGTGTTACCTGGCCTTACCCATCGCTTCCCATGCAGTGCACGGGAAGGGTCGTCTCGTTGGGATTCAGCTCTATAGCGAATCGTCACTGCACAAGAGAGCACCCAATCTCTCTCGTGACCTGTCACTGTCCTCAAAAGCCCAGCAAAAGGTGTGTGTGGCCGCCTACGTGGGTCAGTTCACCAGGGACAGCGTCAATCGACCGCTGGGCCAACCTTCGGGTCAACTCGCCGTGGTCGTCTCGGAGACGCCGTCGAACGAACTCCTCGGAACGGTCATCTTCCGGCATGCGCCGCTCCACTTCGGCCATCCCCACGTGGGATGAACTCCCGTCTACGAAGACCTCAGACGCAG
Organism: uncultured Acidimicrobiaceae bacterium; assembly: GCA_963821755.1. Classification (GTDB taxonomy): domain Bacteria; phylum Actinomycetota; class Acidimicrobiia; order Acidimicrobiales; family RAAP-2; genus Bog-473. The sequence goes on along the minus strand of CAWGEX010000002.1, from coordinate 484,012 downwards.
CCGTCCGTGTCGGGGTTTGCTAAAAGAGAGCTCCGCAATCGCGAGGTCAAAGGAACCGCCACGATCGACTGGCCAACCGTTCTTCGGTCCGAGCCGAGTTCTCAGTTCACGTCGAGGTGCGCCAACCTGCCATCACCACGGGGAAAACCTGCTTGTTGAGATTCAACCCGTCGGGATCACTCGCTTGACCATTGGCGATCAATTTCCGCACATGCCGAGCATCACCGATGACGGTGAGCTTCCTTGATTGGTGATCCACGCATCTCAGCACCCCGAGCTGGGAGAGCCCGCCAAGCTCGTTTCTCAGCTTGCTCGGCGTCAGCCCAATACTGTCCGCCTGATTGGACGAGAGAATCTCATACTCAACGGCACGTATCGACCCTGGTTGCACGCTTCCTCCACCGACATAGGCCCTGCTCCTGGCGGTAACTGTAGACAGTGGGGAGGCGCAGGACACTGGAAATAAATGTCGCTCGTGATGAAGCAATAGGACGGGCGAACTCGCCGCGGCCCCCCGAGGCACGGGGGTCCCATCTGACGGGTCAAGCGCAGCATCCGGTGCGCCACCCGGTCGACTGGCGTGGTGAACAGGGCACGGCCGGCTGGGCGACAGTGAGTTTGCCAGGCAATGTCAACGAACTATCGGTCGACGAAAGGTCAGTCGCGTCCTGCCGTTTGCCAACTTCTCTGAAGAATGAAGGCGCCACCCCTCTTTCGTTTTCTCTTCAATGACTTCGGAGACATCGGTCTCTTTTCGACCTCTTCCGCCGCACACGACCGACTCTGTTTCAAACTGCTTCTCGTTCCCCACGGTGCGATGGTAGTAACGGAAACGAGTGAGAGAGTTGGTGGATGACACCTTTGTGACACCTTCGTGATCAACGCGCCCTCGAGTCGAGCCCAGCACGTGATCGGGCAGGCACATCAAATGCGGACGATTCAGTCCGAAGCGACGACGCCGCGGTCCTTGCCGTGATCAGGCGGACCGAATGACCGACCGATCAAAGGGCGTGGATTGCTTTCGGCGGAGCCGGAAGTTCGTAGCAACGGCCAACTGATTCCCAGCGACGAACACCGGAGCAGAGCGCGCATCGACTCTCACTGTGGTGGTCTGGGGGACCACCAAGATGCACTCGAATTGGTTGGTGAAGGCGATGGGCCCTGAACCCCGCGCACCTCCTGACTGCCTTCGACGGTTGGCATGGCGGCCCGCTGTCTAGTCACGCCGTATGCGCCGCTGGAATTAGAGGCACCTGGACCCTCAAGTTCTACCGGTGGGGACTCGTGGCTCGGGGCCCAGCTCACGGACCCAGCGTTGGCAGTCAGAAGGTCGACAACAGCGGGAGGGAACCTGCTCGAGTTGGTCAGCGAATAGCCCATCCGTCCCAAGCACCAAAGGGACAGCGCAGGGACGGAGGATGCCTACCATCCTGGCGGGATTCAGTCGTACCCCGAACGGCTTAGCGTGCCCGACGCCGGGTCATTTCGGGAGTCAGCGTTACGAGAGGCAGACGTTGAGGCGGGCCGGCAAGGGCCTAGGGGACACACCATGGCACTAGACACTGAGAAGATCGCACGGTACCTGGAAAGCGCCGAGTGGAACTTAGAGCAGGCAATCAAGGTCGGCGACTACAGGGCCACACAGGCCCATGCCCAAGTCTCAATCGCTGCGTCCAATCTCATCTTGGTAGCGATCAGTCTCGCTGCCAAAGAAGAAGAAGACGAAGCGCAAGAATAACTCTCGGGGACCTTGTCATCGCTCATCACTTGGATCCGCCTTGCTCCCGCCGGCTCGAGGATGGTGAGCCAGGGTGCTCCCGGGATATTGCTGAGGAGGGCCGGTGCTGGCGGTTCGTGTCTGATATCCCTGTCGGGCATGCGGGCATTGCACGCAGACGGTAGGCAATCAACCCTCACGGGTCACACTGTGCGGACCAAACGCCACACACGACTCCGATGCTGCCACTGCGTCCTGCCTGCTCCTCCGTTTGCACCTTCGTTGCCTGACGTGCGTTGCGGAGGCGGACACCCCATTGCTGGCTGCAACCCAAATCACGGGAGCTATTGGTGGACTGCGGACAGTGAGGCGTGGAAAGGTGTCCGCACGGCCCTCCGCATCGAGAACCTTCCGCATCGATAAGAAGGAATGAAATGACCGAGCACAAGACAATGAATACCGTCATCCACGCAGCGTTCCGCCGCGACCTCGACCGCTTCGACGATGCGCTCGGTGGCTTCCCGGCCGGATCACGGACTCGGGCGGACCAGCTCGAAGGAGCTTGGAACAACTTCTCCTATCAACTCCACCATCATCACGAGGATGAGGAAACCATCTTCTGGCCCGGACTCCGCCAACTCGGCGCCACCGAAGCACTCATGGGCGAACTTGAGAGTGAACATGCCCAAATGCTGAGCGCGCTCGATGCGGCCGACGCTGCCATGCGGGCCTTTCACGCCGGCCCAAGCGAGGAGAACGCCTCGACTGCGCACTCCACGATCACCGACCTCGGGGGTGTCATTCTGAGCCATCTTGACCACGAAGAACGAGACCTGGAACCGATCGCGGCGGCACACCTGGCTTCGCCCCAGATGAAGGCCGCACAGAAGGCAGTGCGCAAGGCCCACAAGGGAAATACGGGAACCTTCTTCACATGGCTGCTCGACGGTGCAGATCCCGACGCCAAATCTGGCTTGCGGCGGGAGCTCCCACCACCCGTGCTCTTTGTCATCGTTCGCGTCGGTGGGCGCGACTACAACCGACGCATCGCACCAGTCTGGGCCTAACGCGCCAAAGGGACGCCAGCTGATGCGTGGGTCCACGCACTGAGGCGGTTGGCCGATGTGGCCGGCCTTCAAGCGCGCAGCAAGGATTCAAGCGAGTCGGGATCGAACAGTGACCGCTGGTTCACCTCCAACCCATCAAGCAGGGCAGCTGGCGTCCCTCGTGGATCCTGTTTCTGAAAGGCTTGGTCGATGTCGACCACCCACGCTTCGTATCGTCCTTCACTGAGGCCGCTAACGTAGTCGGGGCTGTTCAGGCCGGCTCGCCGGCCCAGTTCGGTCAGGTCGCCGACGGTGAAGCCGCCGCTATTCTCGGGCGGTTGCGCCGCGAATATCTCACGGCGGAGCTCGTCGAACCGACCGAACTCTGCGGCGAGGGCCAAGGCGTTGTCCGCTCGAACCGACTCAACGCCGAGGAAACATCGCATCCGGTATTCGACCGCCACATCTCCTTTTGCGACTTCGCGGCGTAGGAGGTCCCCGGAGGCTGCCTCGAATTGTCGGCAATACGGGCATTGTGGGTCTTCGAACAGAAGGAGGCGTCGCCGGGCGTTCTCGTCCCCCACCAACACGCCACCCTCAGGGGTGTGGTTGGGGGGTACAGGTGCCGTTTGTAATGAGTCCATGCCAAGTCCCGGGTCGCGGCAACGATCAATCTGCCGGGCGAGATGTACTCGAGGACACGGTCTCGCCTAGAGCTGTCGTGGCACTCATTGGTCCACGTCCTTCTGTGCCAGGTGTCCGTCGAGGACCTTCCGATACTCGCCGTATCCCTCTGCCTCGAGGTTCTCATAAGGGACGAAGCGAAGGGCGGCTGAGTTGATGCAGTAGCGCAGTCCACCTTCCTCGGCGGGGCCATCATCAAAGACGTGGCCGAGGTGACTATCACCGTGCGTCGAGCGAACCTCGGTCCTTGTCATCCCATGGCTCCGATCTTCGTTCTCCGTGACATTCGCCGGCTCTAGCGGCACCGTAAAGCTTGGCCATCCGCACCCACTGTCAAACTTCTGCTTCGAGGCGAAGAGGGGCTCACCCGACACCACGTCGACATAAATCCCCGCATCTTTCTTGTCCCAGAACTCGTTGTCGAAGGCTGGCTCGGTGCCGCCCTCTTGGGTAACCTCACGCTGCCTGGCGGTCAGCTGGGAAATCGCTCCAGGATCCTTGCGGTATCTGTCGGTCACGTGGCCTCCTTCTCCAATCATCAACACCCCCACCCCAAACACTGCAACGCCCAACGACCTACTTTCATTTCCCGCTCGGACTGAGTCGCCCGTTTTGCTCCGCCCCTCGTCTCATACTCACCGGCCCGGTCGGCCTCCCCTCTGGCCTGCGCTTATGTACGCAAACCCGTTGGCGAGTTGGGGGAGGAGGCATGAACCCCAGACGGGCTCACTTCTCCAGCGCTGCGAACTTGACGGACGACGTCGGTGAGCTCCTCTCCTGAGATCGTCTCCTTCTCGAGGAGGGCGGCGATAACGGCATCCAGGGCGTCTCGATTATCGCTGAGCAGTCGCCGCGCCTTGTCCTCGGCCTCAGAGAGCAGGCGGCTGACCTCTTGGTCGATGACCTGCTGCGTGCCCTCGGCATAGGGTCGTTCCTGGCCGAATGGGGGGCCGCTCAAGTACGAGGGCTGGTCCGATCCGTACCCGATTGGTCCCAACAGGGGCGACAATCCCCATTCCCTCACCATCTTGATGGCCAGCTCGGTGGCCCCGGCAAGGTCGTTGGCCGCCCCGGTGGATGCCTCTCCTATCACCAGATTCTCGGAGGCTCGGCCGCCCAGGCGGATGGCCAAGGAGTCGAAGAGGTAGCTCTCGGCGTACAGGTGCCGCTCGTCGACGGGCAGCTGTTCGGTGACTCCGAGTGCACGCCCGGCAGGCAGGATGGTGATCTTGGCCACCGGGTCGGCGTGCTCGGACAGGAGTGCGACGAGCGCATGGCCGGCTTCGTGGACCGCCACCGAGTGCTTCTCCTCGGGGAGGAGGGCATTGGAGGCGTCCCGGCGGCCGAGAAGAACCCGGTCCCTCGCCTCGTCGATGTCTCGGGCGAAGATGACGTCCCGGTCGTCACGGACGGCGACGATGGCCGCCTCGTTGATGAGATTCGCCAGATCCGCCCCCGAGAAACCCGGGGTGGCCCGGGCCACGTTGTCGAAGTCGACGTCGGGAGCCAGGCGCTTGCCCTCGACGTGCACGGCCAGAATGGCGGCCCGTTCGGCCTGGTTGGGCAGGGGGATCTCCACCTCGCGGTCGAAGCGACCCGGTCGGAGCAGGGCAGGGTCGAGCACCTCGGGTCGGTTGGTGGCGGCCATGACGACGACGCCAGTGGTTGGGTCGAAGCCGTCCATCTCGGCGAGGAGCTGGTTGAGGGTCTGTTCCCGCTCGTCGTTGGAGACAATCGAGCCACCTCGGCGCTGGCCGATGGCATCTACCTCATCGATGAAGATGATGGACGGGGCGCGCTTGCGGGCGTCCGCAAAGAGATCCCGGACCCGGGACGCCCCCACCCCAACGAACAACTCGACGAAACTCGACCCGGTGAGGGCCAAGAAGGGCACGCCCGCCTCGCCGGCCACCGCTCGGGCCATGAGGGTTTTGCCAGTTCCCGGTGGGCCCACCATCAGCACCCCTCGGGGTCCAATGGCGCCCGCCCGTGCGTAGCGCTCGGGGTGGCTGAGAAAGTCGACCACCTCAGCGACCTCGCGTTTGGCACCCTCGTACCCGGCGACGTCGCTGAAACGGGTCGTGGGCTTGTCCTCGTCATAGACCTTGGCTCTCGATCCCCCGATGCCCCTGATCCCTCCAGCGAGTTGCCTCGCGCTTCTTCGTCCCATCCAGATGAAGAAACCGATGAGCAACAAGAAGGGCAGGAACGAGAGGAGGTCGACAAGGAGAGCCGATCCTTGTCCGACGCCGGTGACATCTACGTGGTGGGCTCTCAGGGTGGGTAACAGCTGGTTGTCGGTGATGGCCGTCGGGATCTGGCTGGTGTAGTTATCGCCCCCCTTCAACGTCCCGGTGATGGCGCCGCTGGGGTTGACCGACGCCGTATGTACGTCGCCGGCATCGACTTCGGACAGGAACTTCGAGTAGCTGAAGCTCTTGTTCGGCGTGTTCGACATGTGAGGGATAAGGAGCAGGACCAGTGTGATGAGGATGCCCACCGGCAAGAGCCACATCCGCCACCGTGGTGGGGGAGGGGGTGCAGGTGCAGGCGGTCGATCGTTGGGTTGTCCCGGCTTGGCTGTTCCGGTGAGATGACGGGTCCTCTGCACCACGGTGGGGACTCCCTTGGTTGGCAGACTTCGATGGCGACGAGCCACTGCCAGACTCGTCGCTGGCATCACTCTATTCGCCCGGCGTCGGGTTGCCTCACGGGCGCGTCGACGCGGAACGGCAGAGAGAGCCTTCGGGAGCGCAGGGCGTCCGGCCTGGTCGCTCGCCCCTGGTGCGGGGCTGACATTAGGGTCTCAGCGTGGAGATCTTCAAGGAGTTCACGTTCGAGGCCGCGCATCGGCTGCCGAATGTCGCACCCACCCATAAATGTGCCCGCTTGCATGGGCACTCGTTTCAGGTTTCGGTTCACCTGACGGGACCCGTTGACGCGCAAAGCGGATGGGTTCGCGACTTCAACGACATCAGCTGCGCGATGGCGCCACTACTCGAGGTGCTCGATCACTACTACCTGAACGAGATCCATGGTCTTGAGAATCCGACCAGCGAGGTGCTCGCTCGCTGGATCTGGGAACGGCTGAGCGTTACGTTGCCGGAGCTCTCCCAAGTGGTTGTCCGCGAGACCTGCAATTCGGGCTGCGTCTACCAGGGCGAGCAGTAGGTGCGGTGGCCGTAACGAATGCCGTCGCTGTCTTGGCGAGTGGCGGACTCGACAGCGCAATTCTGGTCGCTGAGCTAGCGACCGACGGGCGAGAGGTGACGCCCATCTACGTGCGGTTCGGCCTTGCCTGGGAGGACGTGGAGGTCCGCCATCTCGAGCGCTTTCTCGCCTCGCTGCGGACCCTGGACGTCAAGCCCCTTATCGTGCTGGACCTGCCGGTCGCCGACATCTACGGAGCGCACTGGAGCGTGACCGGACAAGAGGTTCCTGACGAAGACTCACCCGACGAGGCCGTATACCTGCCCGGGCGCAACCTTTTGCTGCTCGCGAAGTCGAGCGTGTGGTGCTCGCTCAACGGGATTCCGACCATCGCGCTCGGTACCTTGGCGGCCAACCCCTTTCCCGATGCCGATAGCGAGTTCTTTGCCGCTTTCTCGGCCTTGGCCACCCGGGCGCTCGGCCGCCCATTCGAGGTGGTCACTCCCTTTGCCGGTCGCGCCAAGCGTGATGTCCTTGAGATTGGTCGACCGTTCGCACTTGACCTCACCTTCTCTTGCATCGCACCGCGCTCGGAACGCCATTGCGGACGCTGCAACAAGTGCGCTGAGCGTCAACTTGCCTTCAAAGAACTGGGCCTGGCCGACACCACCGCATACGCCACGTCGATGAATCCCGTACGTCGCCGATTTGTCGCCCCGGTATCGTTCGGCCTGGGAGATCTCGTCGTCTCCCTTCCGGTGGTGCAGGCCGCGGTCACTGCCGGCAGATGCTCGGGCACCGAGACCTGGCTGGTGACCCGCTCGCACGGCCAAGCGGTCCTCGCCGAACGCGTCAGCGGACTCGCCGGGACGGTCGCCGAGGATGACATCGCCATCGGCGCGAGCGATGCGCTCGTCGACCTGCGCGATCACCCACTGCAGCGCGATTACTGGTGGGGGTCGCCAGAATTTGAGGCCGCCTACGGCCCCCTGTCGATCAACGAAATCATCGCTCGTATTGGCGCTGATCTTGGAGTCGTCGGCGACTTCTCGACACCGGTCCCCCTCGAGTCAATGCACCGCCCTGATGCCGAAGGACTGGTCTTGTTCGTCGCCGACGCCGATGGGACGACGAAGCGATGGGCGGTCGAGCGCTGGGTCGAGCTCGCCACCGTGCTCGGGCGTCGGGGCCTCGACGTCGCCGTCGTCACCCGTGGTGAAGGCGGCAACGCCCTCGTCGGATCGAGGACTCGCCAGTTTCGTGGCGGCGACCCCAGGTGACGCCGTCGACGTGCTGAGTGCCTGTCGCGCTGTCGTCGGTGTCGATACGGGTCTGACGCACATTGCCGCCCAGCAGGGGACACCCACGGTCACCTTGTGCCGGACGCCAGCTGTCTACTTCCGCGACGTGGGACCACACTCGCCTGGTCGCCGGATCCGTGTGCGATCCCGCGTGCCGGCGTGCGGAGAAGGAGTACGCCTACAACCAGCGCGTAAACCTCAGCGGGATGCCCCCACCGCCACGAGTGTGTCCCGCGGAATCGGGCTGCCTCGACGCGATTGAGCCCGACTCGGTGTTGAACAGGCTCAACGAGCTCTGTTGATGGAGTCGGTCCCTCTAAGTCGAGTCGTGAATTCTCAACCGGCCGGTATCGGTCGGATCGTTTCGCTGGGCAGCCGATGCGCTTGGAACAACCTGGGTCGCAATGTCGTGTTCGCCGATGCCGAGCTTCGCCCGATAGCTATTTTCGGTGACACCATGTTCCCCGAGGACGACGAGGCGTCTCAGTTCGATCTCGACATCCACGCCATTGTGGAAGTGGGGGCCGACACCGAGCAGATCGCCGTCTTGAACCACCTGGGTGTAGTGCGGATCTTCGAGCCACCCCGGTCCATCGGATCCGAGCCCGTGGTCGGACCCCACCTCAACGAGGCTCGGCGGCTCGACTTCATCGACGACGTCGAAAGGGTGATCGGCCTCGGAGACCACCTTGTGACGTCACGCCCCCGCGGTCAGCGCCTGGGCGGAGTGCTGGTGACCCAGCCGATCGCCTCCTCACGCCAGTCCCTCGACGCGGACACCGCGCAAGAATCCTTCGGCTTCGTCACGGCTCTTGCGGCGAGCTCAACGCCGGGTGGTACTGGCTGGGTCGCGCTCGGCGGTGAGGGACGTGTCCGGCTGGTCGAAGCGGATCACGGACGCCTCGGTGCTACCCGGTGGGAGGCCGCCATCGATTTTGTCCCGGCCGTGCTGGTGTCATGCGGTTCCACCCTCTGGGTTGCGGGCAGCGCCCTGGACGGTGCCGGACTCGACGACTACGACTGGGAGCAACTACGGGGAGGAGGGCTTGCCCAGTTCGACCTGGCCAGTGGAGCCGTCGTGGCCGCTGCCCGCTTCGGGGAAGACCTGGCGTGGGGAAGCGGCGGCGTGGCGCTGGTCGTGGTGGATGGCGTGCCCTGTGGTGTGGGCCGCTTTGGCGAGCTGCACGCGCTGCCTTCGGGTGCCCGGGTGACGACCCGGCTCACCACCGAGCTGGCCTCACACCCACTCGGCATCGCTCACGCGGCCGTCGTAGGCGACCAGCTCGTCGTGGGTTTCAATCGCGGCGGCTACCAGCTCCACACGATGTCCTTGCGCACCGTCAGCCAACTCGTCCGGAGTCTTCCGGACCGTAGAGTTTGAGGCTCTCGTGCGCAAGGAACCGCCGGGTGCCCTGGGCCAGGTCGTTGAGCAAGGTGGCTATCGCCTCCTCGAGTGCCTCGAGTTGACGCCGCAATTGGGGTAGGCGTGCAGTGTAGAGCCCGGCTTCGATTGTTCCCGAAGCCACCCTGGCCTCGGTCGATGCGAGTCGGATCACGAGCACCGATAAGCGGTCGATGGCCATGCCGGGGCTCTCGGTCACCAACGGTGCCCCTTCACATGGTTTGATCGCGCCCGAGATAGCCCGGTCGATCGCTTCGATGAAACCGTGACGGGCGCTGTTCAGCCGGTCAATCTCGCGTTTGGCGGCGGCAACCATTGTCGCGTCCGCGTGATCTCGGCGAGCGTCATCCTCGCAATCCCATTGTTCGCGGTTGCTGCGGTGCAGGGCGAGAATCGGTTCCATGATCGCGGCAAGTTCCTCGTCGGATGGATTGGTGGTTTTTGGTACCCGCGGGTGCAGTAGAGCGTCGAGAATTGTCTCTACCGTAGGGAGGCGTGAAACCGTCACGGAGACGACTTAAGGTACGTGACGATGGTACGGGCAGCGAGCGAACCCTGGCCGACTGCCGTGGCGATGCGTTCGTACGCGCCCTCAACTACGTCCCCGGCAGCGAACGTCCGCGGATCCGAAGTACGGAGTTCGGCGTCGACTGCGATTCCACCACGCACGCCAAGCTTCAATTGCTCGCGCACCAGGTCGACACGTTGTGCGCGTCCGAGCTTGAGGACGACGCCACGGACGCCGAGCCGCCGGTGCTCGCCAGTGCTGGAGTCCGACACGTCGATCCCCTGAAGGCGGTCCGACCCAACGAGCTTGTCGAGATTCCACCCTGCCATCTCGGTGATTCGACCGTCCGATCGGACCCGTTCGACGAGGTCCCGCCTCGCCGTGAGGTGGGGCGAGCGATGAACGAGCGTCACCGGCGATCCCGTCGCGGCCAGCGCCAGCGCGTCGAGCGCGGCGCTGTCCCCACCGCCGAAAACCGCCATCGGCAGGCCGGCGAATCGTGCCAGGTGGGGCTCGACCAGGTACGTCACGTCCCCTCCGAATGAACCGTCGGGTGCATTCTCGAGCTCGCGTCGGCGCGACCCGGTTGCCACCAGGACACTCCGGGTTCGGTATCGATGGTCACCGGCGTCGACGAGTCCGGCGGAAAGATCTACTCGAGTCACCGTCTGGTCAAACTTCAGGCGATCACCCAGGATTGAGGTATGGCGCGCCAGTGCGTCAACCAGTGCGTCGTTGCCGTCCTGGGCCGTCGCGACGTTGCGGACAGAGTGGGGGATCTGGTCGATCTGGCCCCCCACCTTGCTGGTGGCCTCGAGCACCACGACGTCGAGCTGAATGTCGAAGCACTCGATCGCTGCGCTCACGCCCGCCGCGCCGGCTCCGATCACGACCACATCGTGGAGTGCTTCGTCGCGCACGGGTCCACACTACGGCCTTACTCAGGTCCAGTCGTGATTCGTGGGACGAGCCCTGGGTCGGAGAGGTCCAGCTTGAGTCACAGGGTTGAGTCCAATACACCCCTGTGGGGTTGCCGAAATCCAATGCAGACTGATCTCGCCGACGCAGACCACCTGAAGACCCTGAAGGCCGATACCCACATAGACAAGTGCACTCAGGACTTCAGGGCGTCCTCGGTCTGGGCGGTGTCCTCAGTGCCGCGGTAGTAGCTGATCTTCCCGTCGTGAAAGCGGAAGAAGTGATGTAGATCGTTGTCGATGGACTTGCCGGTAGTGCGGGCCGTGGCCCGACAGTGCACGACCGTGTGCACTTCCGTGTCGTTCGCGGCGAAGGCAAACGGGCTGAACTCCTGGACTTCCATAGTCGAACCGAAGGCGGCGAAGAAAGCGCCCACGCCGTCTTTGCCTCTGCGTACGCCGTACCAGGGGGCCACCGTCGATGACGTTTCCGTGGCCCAGTCGACATCGTCGGTTACATGGTCGAGCACCGCACCGACATCTCCCCTCCCGAACGCTTCATAGACGGCTTGGATGGTCTTGATGTTTTCATCGGCTCCCACGACAGCTCCCCTTTCGATGATCCGATTGCTGATCCCCGTGGTTCCCGAATGGCTGGCGCTAGACCCGTCATCGGGTCCAAGAAGCCTAGATTTCTTCCTCATCGTCGTCTACCGGATGCGTAGCCCGATACTTTCACATGTGTGTCGAACCCGGTCGACTTGCCGTCGTTGCAAAGACGAGAATCATTCTCTGGGGATTAGCTGAGAGGCGACCGGTGAGGTGGTATGTAACGCAGATCATTGTTGGAGTTGTCGTCGCCACTAACCGAGAGTGGTCTCTGCCTGTGTATCCTCGACGCCGAACCTCAATGAGGTTGACTACAAGTCGATGAAAGGGAGGGCTTCTGTCCGTTGCCTTCTCGGAAATCACAGGTCATGGCACACTGAGCACTATGCGCCCCGTCGAAGACGTAGTGAAGGGCCTGGCCCGGTCCTACCTCTTTGAGAATCTCACCGCCGAGGACCTCCGGCCGCTGGCCGCCACGGCGACGACCCGCACGATTGTGCGCGGCGAGTTCCTGGCCCACCTCGGTGACCCTGCCGAGGAGATCTGGGTCGTACTGTCCGGCGAGGTCAAGGGCTCGGTCGTTGACACCGGGGGATTCGAGGTGGTTCACGCCATCCACGGCACTGGCATGACGCTGGGCGAGCCTGGCTACTTCGCCGTGGAACGCAATCGGATAATGGATATCATCGCGGTCGAACCGACCACTCTGATCCGGCTCGATCGCCGCTACTTGACGCCGTTTATGGACCAGTACTCCTCCATAAAGGATCGAGCGTTAGAGGCGCTGGCGTCTGGTTCGCGCTGGCAGACCACGAGGATCTCGTCGGCAGCACGGCGCCCCCTCACCGACCGGCTCATCCTGAAACTCCTAGAGCTGGTCGACTCGAGTCCCGAGCGCAGCGCTGGTCACGGCGCCACGCCGAAAATCTCGCAGTCCACACTGGCTGCCATGATCGGGGTCACCAGGGAGAACGTCAATCGCACGTTGTCTGCGCTGGCGATCGACGGGGTGATCCGTCAAGAGGGCGGGCGGTACGTGTTCGTGGATGAGGACCGGGCACGGCGAGAGATCTCGCGGGATTGGCCTCTTCCCACGCTCAGGGACCGACGCGTGGAGTAGCGACTCATCTGTGTCACAGGATCACACGTCAGGAGTGATCCAGCGACATAGCGCACTACCCATCTCTCCTTCATACTCCAGAGAGCGGCCAGAGGGAGGTGGGAAATGTTCAAAACGAAGACCGATTTCGGGGTCACGTCGTTTGCATCCATGTTTTCCGGTACGGTCATCGGGCCCGATGACCCAGGGTACGACGCCGCTCGCGCCATCTGGAACGGGAGCATCGACGCCCGTCCTGCGCTCATCGCTCGGTGCCAGACGACGGAGGACATCGTCAGCGCCGTGACCCTGACTCGAGCCGCCGGTGTCCCACTCGCCGTGCGCGGTGGCGGTCACAGCGTGGCCGGGCTGAGCACCTGCGAGGGCGGGGTGGTGATCGACCTCTCTTCTATGCGGAAGATCGGCGTCGATGTCGGGCGGCGGATCGCGTCGGTGCAGCCGGGGGCGACCTGGGCCGACCTCGATGCCGCCACGGCCGTACACGGGCTCGCGACCACGGGAGGCCTCATCTCAACAACCGGAGTGGCCGGATTGACCCTCGGTGGCGGCATCGGTTGGCTCCAACGCAAGTACGGGCTGTCCTGCGACAACCTGATGGCAGCGGAGATGGTGACGGCCGACGGCGATGTCATAGATGTCAGTGAGGCGGATCATCCCGATCTGCTCTGGGGCCTACGGGGTGGGGGAGGCAACTTTGGGATCGTGTCACGCTTCGACTTCTCCCTTCACCCAGTGTCCACCGTCCTCGGTGGGCTCATGCTCTTCCCTCTCGAGCGCGGCAAGGAGGTGCTGACGGTCTTCCGTGAATGGGCGGCCGACGCACCGGACGAAGCCTCCATGTTGGCCTCGGTCATGACCGCTCCGCCCGAGCCGTTCGTGCCACCGGACCTCATCGGACAAAAGGCGGTCGGGATCGTCGGCTGCTGGTGCGGGGATCTCGATGCCGGTTCCACCGCCATCGGACCGCTGCGCGCCCTGGATCCCGCAGCCGACGTCTTTGCTCCAATTCCATACGTCGGCTTGCAGGGGATGCTCGACGGGGGCGCAGAGACAGGGCTGCGCAACTATTTCCGTGGCGGCTTCCTCGACGACCTGGACGACCGGGTTATCGACGTGGCGCTGGCCCACGGCGCACGAATGCCCTCACCGATGTCCCAAATCCACTTTCACCAAATGGGTGGTGCCGTTGGAAGGCGGCGATCCGACGCCACGGCCTTCAGTGGCCGTCATGCCGGCTACACCTACAACATCATTTCGACGTGGGCCGACTCGACCGAGGATGCGCGGCACATTGAGGCCAATCGTGAATTGGCCGTGGCCATGGCGCCCCTCTCTAGCGGCGGCGCCTACGTGAACTTCGTCGGTGACGCCGATGCAGACCAGGTCCGGTTCCTGTACGGCAACGACATCTACGACCGGCTGGCCCGACTCAAGCGGGCCTACGACGCCTCGAACCTGTTCAGTCGGAATCAGAACATCAAGCCGGCCCGATGAGCGACTCGGGAAGGTTCCTTATCGCCAGTTGGGACGGCGGCGGCAATACCCCGTCGGCCCTCAATCTGGGGGCACGGCTGGCCCGTCAGGGACACCGCGTCCGGCTCCTGGGTTGGGACTCTATGGCGGCGCGGGTAGCAGCGGCGGGCCTGGAGTTCGCCAACTATCCCTCGGTGCCGCCTTTTCCAACCGACCGCCCTCTCGACGACGACTGGGAAGCTCGCGCCAAGGTTGCGCTGCACGGGCCAGGGCCGAGGGATGACATCCTCGCCCAGGCGAAAGACTTCGACCCCGACGTGGTGGTCGTGGACTGCATGCTCGGGGCTGGTTTCGATGCGGCGGGCACCCTCGGGCTGCCGACGGCCGTCCTGGTCCACGTGATGTTTGGCCCCTTCCGATACGAGTGGGGAGGGGTGATGCTGGGGTTGGACGTGTCCGCCTCCCTCGATCGGGCGGGCGCCGTCCTCGCACTGACCCCTCCCGGCCTGGATGCACCCTGCGCACTGCCGTCCAACACGACATACGTGGGACCGATCTCAGCGCCGCCGCCACGGGAACCGCTGCATCCGCTCGTCGCCGAGATGTTGGCCGAGTCGGGCGATCCGTGGGTGCTCCTCAGTCTCAGCACGACGCTCCAAGGGCAGGCCACGGCGATTCCACCCATCCTGGACGCCTTAGCCACGATGCCGGTGCGCGTGCTCCTTACCCTGGCCGACGTCCTGCCGACGGATGCCTTCGACGTGCCGCCGAACGTGAGGGTGCGGGGCTACGTTCCTCACGACCTGGTCATGGGACACATGGCCGCCGTCATCTCGCATGGCGGCCTCAGCACCATCACCAATGCCCTCGCTGGAGGTGTGCCGATCCTCTGCATCCCACAGGGACGCGAGCAACCGATCAATGCGGCCCGTGTCGAGGCCTGCGGGGTTGGGAGGATGCTCGCCCCCGGTGCTTCGGCGCTGGAGATTGCGACGGCGCTCCAAGGGGTACTGGACGACCGCGAAGCTCGGGCGGCAGCTGGCCGCTTTGCGGACGTGACTGCCGACCTTGGGTATGGTGCGGTTGCCACAGAGCAGGTCATTGGTCTGTGGCGCGGTCCAAGAGCAGTGTCGCTCGGCTAAGCCTCCTGTCTGAATGTGAGGTTGGCGATTGAAATCGCAACTCCGGCCCTTACCGACTCGGATCGCCATTGCGGACCTCCCTGGGTCGGGCCCGCAGGCACTCCGCTCCTACTGGTGGGCGAGAGGCGAATCTTCATCCAGTCGCAACGTGGAGGCGCTACGCTCATTGCAGCCGAACAGCCAGCCTTCGTTCGGTCCTTTGTTGCCCCAGACCCCGGTAGCTTCCGCCAACTCCGGCTTTGGGGCTTGATTGTGATGTGCAGCTATGTCCTCAAACCCTCACGGTGGCGCGTCATTCCCGGCCGAATTTGTCCAGTTCCGGGCCGAGGTCATCCAGTTCGAGTTCGACAGTCGCGTCGTCGTGGCTCTTTCTGGCGAACTCGATCTCGCAACTGCACCGATGCTCAGAGCGTGTCTCGACAATCCCGTATTGCATGGCACGGCTGATGTCGAGATCGACATGGCTGAGCTCACCTATCTCGACTCAGCTGGTATGTCCATGCTCGTCCAACACTGGAGAGACTTGAATGCCTCGGGCGGCTCGCTGGTCGTGTTCAACGCCTCACCGATGGCCCTGAAGCTCTTCGGTATCACGGGGCTGACGCCCCTTCTGTTGAATAGGGCCGAGGACAGATTGCTTCCAATGCCTCGCTGATGCTCCATGTCGAGCGGTTTACGTCGCGGCAGGCGAGTCGCTATGCGACCCCGGCAACACCCAGAAGCGTGCCTTCGGGGTCTGTGAAATGACCGACGACGAGGCCATTCGGTGATGTCGCCGGACCCATGACCCGCGTACCTCCGAGCTCTTCGGCGCGCAGCAGCGCAGCCTCAACATCCGGCACACCAATGTAAAAGACAGCATGACTTTCGTAGCCCGGGCCGCCTCCGACACCACCGGGGATGCCTGTCCCACCTTCGGAGGTGACCAAGTTCAGAAACCCGTAGCTCTCCGGATCTGATACCTCTGGCGCTACGGGCGAGGGCACGTCGAATTCCCAGCCGAAGAGTTCGTGGAAGTACCTCCGGAGTCGCGTCGGATCCTTACCCACGACCTCAAAGTGCACTACTGGTTGTGACATCCAACGTACCTCCTGGATCAGCGGGCAGGCATTGCACCGGACGTCGCAATCTTTGCGCGACGTCAGGCGTTGCGACCAAGGTACTCAGTGAGCTACTCGGTCACGCCTCACCGGACGTCATCTTAAAGATCTTGCAAACCCCCCGGCGCTACCGTCGGGCCGTGGACACGTTGTCGGCACGGTGGCCCCGGGGCTCTTCGTTCAGGAGGGTCGGTGCTGGCGCATGGTCTACGAGAACCCGGTCGGCCATGGGGCGTTCTGCATGCAGCCGGTGGGAGTGGGTGGGGCGGTGG
Source organism: uncultured Acidimicrobiaceae bacterium (assembly GCA_963821755.1). GTDB lineage: Bacteria > Actinomycetota > Acidimicrobiia > Acidimicrobiales > RAAP-2 > Bog-473. The sequence goes on along the minus strand of CAWGEX010000002.1, from coordinate 467,571 downwards.
AAGTTCCTAAAGGGTCGTGCGATCGGCACACCGAGGAGCTCGTGCGCGCGAGGCGTCTTGCCTCATAGTGGCCGCCAGTTTGCGCGTCATGCTCCGTACACAGCCCTAGAGCCGAGTTGGGTCCGGGGTTGGCCTCACATGCCTCCCAAAAGCGCAGGTGACGGTCAAAGTGAGGTGGGTTGGAGCTTCGCTGGCCCAGCTGCAGATGCACCACCGGTGACCGGTGCCTCGCCGCACAGTCCTGCAAACATCCACACCACTGCAATCAGGTTCACGGACTATGGATTTATCGGACCAATTGCGGCGCGTCGTGCCGTGGTCGTGGGATGCTGGTCACCGCTACCTGGCTTCGACGCCACGAAGGGCGACAACGATTGGGCCCTCGTTCTGTTCAGTCGCTCCGAACTCAAGGACGAGACCGCCTGGCTCATCTCGCCAGGACAGTGCAGCGCCGTCCAGGCGATCGACCCGTGTCGATGGCGTCGACCGAACATCGACAAGGGTGGCCCTCGTTCGGAGGCCCCGGAGAGAGGCAAACACGGCGTCGCCGCGGGCCGTGTACCGCAGGTCGGAGCCCTCGGGCGTTGCCGATCCCGACACGACCCACGGGCATGTGGCCACGATGGCCTCGCGATTCACGAGCACGTGCTCGCCCAGCCAACCGAGCCGATCCGACTGCTCCGCGGGGATCGAGGCGTCGACGCCGCGTGGCCCAACGTTCAAGAGGAGGTTTCCGCCCTTGGCCACGACGTCGGTGAACTCCCATAGCAGCTCGTCGCGGGACACGAAATCCTCGACCTTGGAGTTGGCGTTGTAGCCGAAGCTGCGGTCCATCCCCCGGACGTACTCCCACGGTGTGCGTTCGATCTCCGGCATCGTCACGTACTCGGGCGTCCGGAAATCGAAGTGCGGCGGCACGGGAGGGATGACGCCCCCGTCGCGCCGCGCGGCGCGCCGGGTCCCGGCGTCGATCACTCGGCGGAACAGTGCGAACCGGGTCGTCGCGAAGAGCGGGCTCCAGGGCATCCAGCGGTCGTTGATTACACCGTCGGGGACGGTGTCGTAGTAATAGGTGAGGAGTGGCCACAGGTCCCGTCCCGATGCGGGCCACGCCACGTCGTTCCACAGCACGCTCGGGCGGTAGCGGTTGATGAGCTCGCGGACCTGTGCGTCGGCATAGGCTCGGTACGTCATGCCCGAGGGATGGCTCGAACGACCTCGGACATGGTGCCGATCGGCGTGGCGTCGAAACTCCAGTCGAACCCGCCGCAGTAATAGATGCCAAACCTGAGGCCGGCACCCCGGACGGCGTCGGACATCTCACCTACGACGTCGCGTCGGCAGTGCCAGTGGTCCCGGTGGGGGTTCGGGGTGTCGGTGGGCCACAGGCAGTAGCCGTCCGCGTGCTTGGCGACGAAGACGACGTACTGTGCGCCTGCCTCACGAAAGGCCCTAGCCCACTGCACTGGGTCCCACTGCTCGAGCCCTTGTTCCCAGTCCTGCGCGAATTCCGCGTACGGCCGGTTTCCGTAGGTTGCCCGGTGGTGGCGCGACACAGCGCTGTCCGGGAATCGCAGCGAGTTTTCATACCACTCGGTGTACGGCGAGTGTTTTAGCGCGTTCGGCTCGCTCGACTGGAGCAAGTCACCGATGCCGACGCCTACTGGAGCGAAACCCGGGACCGACGCCGGAGTCCAGTGCACGAAGATCCCCAACTTTGCATCGCGCCACCACTGGGGGATCATTCTGCAACGGAGCGACCTCAGTTGTTCGCGACTGCGGGACATGACCTCGGCCTCCCTCGTTCCCTTTTTCGACCCCTTGGGGCGCCCTCGGATCACCGCGACAACAACGGGCGGTGCTATTTTCATCCGACGGCGGGTGTCGAACGTCCTCCGGGGACAGGACGGTACCGCAGTGGATGCCCGGGGCACCCGCCAAGCCTCCTCTGCAACTGCTCGGATCAGTCCCTAGGAAGTCGTGAGGTAGATGCTTGGGACGCGGCACGGCCGATCTGGGAGACTAGGTATATGACCACGACGTTTCCCTCCAAGCCGGACTCCTTCCGCCTCCCGGGCTACCCGGTACTGGTGGGACCGTTCACTCACCTGGTCGAGGAGCGGGACCGGCTGAGCGCGCTTCGTTGGAACCACTTCGAGGCCCGCCGCCTCGGAGCCACCATCGGTGCCGAGATCTCGGGTCTGGACCTCACGGCCGAACTCTCCGACGAGGTGATAGATGAGCTGCGTCACGCGTTGCACGACTACAAGGTGATCTTCTTCCGTGACCAACCGATGTCGCCGAGCCAGCACGTGGCGTTGGCCCGGAGGTTCGGCGAGCTCGAGATCCACCCGTTCCTCCTCTCGAACACGGGGGAGCCGGAGCTGGTCCGCTTCGAGAAGACGGCCGAGCTCACGGGGTACGAGAATTCGTGGCACCACGATGTCACGTGGAGAGAGTGCCCATCGATGGGTGCTGTCCTCCATGCCCTGTCGGTGCCCGAGCACGGTGGCGACACCTTGTTTTCGGACATGTACGCCGCGTACGACTCTCTCGACGGCGAGACCAAGTTGGCCATCGACGATCTCGTTGCGGTGCACGACTTCATTCAGACATTTGGCGCTGGCATGTCAAGGGAACAGCGCCAAAAGGCACAACTGCAGTACCCGCCAGTTCGACATCCCGTCGTCTGCACGCATCCATCCACAGGGAAGCGGCACCTCTACGTCAATCGACCTTTCGTCAGCCACATTGATGGTCATGGACCGCGACGAGAGCAGTCATCTGATCGACCGGCTCTGTCGGCAGGCCGACGCCCCAGAGCACCAGTGCCGCTTCACATGGACGGCGGACGCAGTGGCATTCTGGGACAACCGGGCAGTGCAGCACTATGCCTCCAGCGACTACTGGCCCCACGTCCGGACCATGGAGCGTGCCTCCATCGTCGGGGAGCGGCCGCTGCGCGTGCGCGTTTGAAGCCCAGCGAGAACTGGCTCCCAGCTCGGGAATCTGTCGTTGGAGGCCGGACTGCAAGAGTGCCGCGCCTATATGCGGTCATATGTGGTCACCCACCGACTGCCGCACTTCCCAGTCCAAAGAGACGATCTGATCTATCGTCACATTCAATAAGTATTCTGGGCGCCGTGGGACAACTGGACGAAAAGGTGGTCCTTCTTAGTGGTGGCCTCGGGTATAGGTCACGCAACCGCCGTCCTATTGTCCCAAGAGGGAGCGCGTGTCGCCATCGGGGATGTTGACTTCGAACGTGCTGAGGGAATCGCACGGCAGGTCACCAAAGGCGGTGGCGAAGCATTAGTGGTGCATTGCGACGTGCGTAGTGAGGATTCCGTCAGAAGCCATTGCAGACATCCGCAAAAGGTGGACATGACTCCCACCGATCGCGTTCGGAACCCATAGCGTTCGCTTGAATAGGCATGCATCAACGCCGGCCCTTGGGCCGGCGTTCCGTTGTCTTGCGGGCGGGACCAACAAGTCGCTCAGCCTCTGCTCTTCGTTTGGGGTTTCATGAACACGGCAGGCGCCTTTTCATGAACACCCCTTGGTGGAGGCGATGGGACTTGAACCCACGAACCTCCTGACTGCCAGTCCATTTGATGTCGTGGCGGCGCGTTGTTTGTGGTGGCGTGCAGGCTGGTAGCGGCATCATTTCGGGGTGGAGAGCAAACCACTCCATGATCCCCCATAACCTCTGATTATCCGGGGTCGGGTTGCGGGAATGGTTGCAAGATCAACCCCACTACAAATGGTGAGCGGGTCCGCGAGGTCGAGAACGCATTGATCCGACCTTCCACCTCATTCAACGTAGTGTCCGTTTGTGGCTGTGCCAGGCTGTGTACAGCCTCGTCACCTGGTTCTTTGTGGGCACGCTTTCCAGTAGCCGTGAGAACTGAGAGAGAACTTGGGCAACGACTGGGCAACGACTAGTGCGCCACCCAAGGGAAGGTCCTAATAGGTCGGTTCAATGACAATAAGTCCCATTAATTTGTCAGTGGCCCTTGGGCATACTCTTTGAATATGCGTTCATTCAGACGAGGCGCGCGCTGGCCGCGACTACATCGTCAGCGGCGTCCGCAGATTAGGGGGGTTGTAATGGTCCGACGTGTGCTTGCCGTTCCCGCCATTGCGGTGGTCCCATTCATCGCCTTTTTGACCGCGCTGGCACCAGTGGCTCATGCCGCACCTTCAGGCCCTGTCAGCGTCGCTGATGTTGTCACCACCGCGCCATTGAGCGGCACGATATCCGCCCAGACTGGATCCAACGGCTGTGGGAGTGCCGATGGCCTGACGTTCGATGGGTCGTACCCTGGAAGTGCGGCTGTCGGCACGGTCAACCTCAACGTTGCGGGGTGCAACCTCACCTCTAGTTTCTCCGGCTCCTTCACGATCACAACGAGTGTCGGCACGCTCAGCGGCGGTGCCTCTGGTCCGATAGCGGTCGTGGGCTACCCACAAAATGTCGAGGTCCAATTTGAGTTGACACTTTCCGTGACGGCGGGTACGGGTTCATTTGCCGGGACGACAGGAAATCTGCAGGCCGTTTTCGGTACCCCCAACAACAACTCCACAAGCTTCCAAGGATTCGTCACCGACTTTTTCACGCAGGTTGCCCCCCCAGGAGGACTTGTGAGCGGAGTGACATACCTCGATGCGGGCGTGTACGACGCTCCCGGGGTTTCCATCACCAAGGTGGTCTTCGAGCTGAACGGCCAAGTCATCGCCACGGCCACCCCCACCATCTACGGATGGCTGGCCAAGTGGAACACCACCAACGTGGCCAGCGCGATCTACGACCTCGTCAGCGTGGCTACCGACGCCCAAGCCAAAACCGTGACCAGCTTCCCGGTCCAGTTCCAGGTGGACAACCCTATGCCGACCACGGCGGTAGTTATCCCCTCGAGCGGGGCTAGCCTCTCGGGCGGCTCGTCGCTACTGGACGCCACGGCCTCTTCACCTGACGGGGCCGCGATCGCCAGCGTCAAGTTCACGCTCAACGGCGGGCCAGGACCTCTGTACCAGGTAGTCATCGGCACGGCCACTCCCACCATCTACGGCTGGCTGGCCCAGTGGAACACCACCTCTGTCCAGAACGGGACCTACACCCTGCAGAGCCTGGTGACCGATATCGCGGGCAACTTCGTATACAGCACGGGGATCTCTGTCACCGTGGCCAACCCCCCGCCGACCACGGCGGTAGTTATCCCCTCGAGCGGGGCTAGCGTCTCGGGTACCTCGTCACTCCTTGACGCCAGAGCGTCGGCCAACGTGACCTACCTCACCTTCGAAATCAGCGGCGGCACGCTGAGCGATCAGGTGATCGGCATTGCCACCCCCACCTACTACGGCTGGCTGGCCCAGTGGAACACGACGAGCGTCCCCAACGGGACCTACACCCTTCAGAGCGTCGCCTCGTACTCCCGCTACTTTCTGTCTAGCGGCACCAGCGCGCCAGTCATGATCACGGTGGCGAACTGACGGGCGAGCCTTCCCGGATCGGCCTTGTCGGGACCAGGCGGCTCCACTATTCAGGCCGAGTCGTCCCATGTCCCCGAACGCCGCGTTTGCAGCACGTTTAGGCGTGAACAGTTGTCGATGGTGGCCTTCCACGTGCATTGTCGAAGTTGAGTAGCGAGTAGCTACCGTCGGGATCAGTGGATAAATACCAGATCTACGACGGTACCGACGAGAACGGGATCGTCGGCACGGTGGCCTGAGCGTTGACCGGTGTGTTGGAAATCTGAGATGATCTGCTCAGTCGTTCAGAAATGATTGCGGGGGGCGCACCGGTGTCGACTGCAGGTGGGAACGGCCTAGCGGCACTTCGCGGTACCAGTGAAAGCCTCGGTTGGAAACGTGCACTGGCGGTCATCACGGTGCTGGGATTCAGCCTGCCGGTAATCGCATACTTTTGGCTGATTCACCACTACGGAGTCAATGCCATCTGGTATGACCAGTGGGACGATGTCAACGTCATCGCACACCCCACGTTGAGCAATCTATGGCTGCAACACAACGAGGAGCGGATTTTCTTTCCGAATCTGATTGTCGTTGTCCTCGCCCACACGACTCACTTCGATATCCACATTGAGAGCTATCTGGGCGCCGTGATGCTTGTCGGAGCTGCAGCGCTGTTCATTCTCACCCACCGACGGCGTAGCCCCACAACACCGTGGTTGTTGTACTGCCCCGTGGTGATCGTCATGTTCTCATTTGTCCAGGCAGGCAACACCCTGTTCGGATTTCAGATCGCTTGGTTCTTGATCTTGCTGGCACTGGCAAGCGTTCTCTTCCTCTTGGATTGGCCGGAGCTGACTTGGCCAGTTTTCGCAGGCGCGGTGGCAGCTGGCTGCGATCGGAAGCTTCTCGTCGCTTCAGGGTCTATTGATCTGGGTGTCTGGATTCGTGCTTCTGTACTGCCGCAGTCGCGCCAAAGGCTTTCTCATCGGCTGGATTGTCGCCGCAGCCGCATCGGTCGTCCTTTACCTCTATCACTTCAGTTCAACCGTCGGAGGAACGAACAGCAAGTACGTTTTCTCACACCCCTTGTCGGCAACCGAATTCTTCCTCTCGGCCATCGGTGACATCGTCCACCAGCAGCTTCCCTACGTGGGTCTAAACGGCACCATCATCGCTTTGGGGATCGGCATTGTTGCGAGCGCGGTCATGGTGATGGTTGTCTACGGTTTTCGCCGAAACACTTCCGGCAGTGCTATCGGTGTGGCGTTGATCGTTTTTGGACTCCTGTTCACAGCGTCCATCACCTCGGCCGCACCGCGTACGGTATCGAGTACTCAGACTCGTCCCGATATACCACCTTCGACCTCCTCATCGTGATCGGAGCCTATTTGGCCGTGCTCGAGGGACGCCCGCGCCGTGCGGCTATGACAGTTCGCGGTCATGCGCATTCCCAGTCTGAGGCAACTGCACGCCTTTGGGATCGGTTGGTGTTGGTCGTGCGGGTCCTCGTATCAACCACGATCGTTCTCATGGTAGTAGTCGGCACTGGGAACGGGATTGCCGAAGCCAACGCTTGGCACAAGAAGCTGACAGAGGCGTCTCAAGTGACGGCGAACATCCAAAAGGCGCCCGACGATCTTGTTTCGGCCGTGTTGTACCCACTTCATCTGGGCGAGGTGGGCTTCGTGCGCCGCATGGCTGCCATCGCCAAAACAGACAAGTTGAGTTTGTTTTCGACGAGTGCAGCTGCTCACTTCGCGAGAGTGGGACTGCCTACCGAATCGCAATTCATAACGAGGGTCGCGATACCGGCAGATGGGGCGACATTGAGTGGCGGAGTGTTGATGGATGCCTCGGCGTCTACTGACGTTTGGGACGGTAAAGGTTAACGCCACCAGGGTTCAATTTGAGATTACAGGTGCAGGTCGGCCACCCATCTCTGTTGGCCCCGCAGCGCTTTCGATCTACGGATGGCTCGGTGATTGGAACTCCACGACAGTTCCCAATGGGCACTACAAGATCCAAAGCGTCGCCTACGATTCCCTCGGTCGGGCAAGCTATAGCCCCGCCATTTCAATTCTCGTGGATAACCCATCAACGCCCAATGCCACTATCCACCGTGGCAGTTGAGCCAGCATGGAAATCCCATAAACACGGTGGATCATCTATGGGTCGAATTGTGCGTCAGCCTGGGCCAGGCCCTCACAACCTCCGGACACTCGGTGCCTCCTGAATATCCACCATCACATCGGATAGATGGCTTGGAATGCGATTGCGGGACGCGGTCATAGCGCAATATTCGAGATCTGAGCCTCATGCTCCGCACACAGCCCTAGCGCCGAGCTCGCGCACGCTTGCATCTCTTCGTGGTCGTCGTCGTACACGTGGGCCCAACAGCCGGTGTAGTGTCGGACCAGGTGTCGAGCATTCGCTCGTGGCCTGGCGGCACTAGAGCCTCACCAGTCTCCCAGGACGCACACTTCGTTGGGACAGCCGCCCTCGATTTTGACTGGACGTTTACCTTCCACGTTCACCACGCGGTCCCACGGTGTCCCACACGTTCCACAGCGGCCCTCGGCAACGATGGCGTCAAGAATGTCGCTGCCCTCACCCTGATCGAACACCATGGCTACAGCCCTAGATCCTTCATGATCGATGTCGTGAAGGACCCGACCCTACGCACAAGGCGCCTGCTGCTCCGCCGATGGACGGATCAGGACCGGGACGACTTTGCCCAGATCAGCGCTGACCCAGAGGTCATGCGTTATCGCTTTGCTCCACTGTCTCGCCAGGAGAGCGACACCGTCATTGATCAGAACGAGGCAAGCTTCGACGAGAACGGATTCGGGTTGTGGACGGTCGAACGACTCGATGATTGTCGGCTGCTGGGCTTCACTGGCTTTGGGATCTCGGATTTTGGCGCCCCATTCTGCCCAGCGATTGACATCGGCTGGACTCTCGCCCGAGATGTGTGGGGCCATGGCTATGCCACCGAGGGTGCCATTGCCGCATTGGACTTCGCCTTCGACTAACTCCAACTCAACGAGGCTGTGGCCCACGACTGACGCGGCACGACGTACTTGATCCCGATGGGAATGTCATTCAGCTTCGTTGCCGCATTTCGTGACAAAGCTCGTCAAGATGGCAGCTCACTAGCCCATAACGCCGGGACGGTGAGACAGTCCGACACATATGGGCGTGTGGAAGAGTCGTCGTGGCGTACTGATTCGACCCCTGCTACCCCAATTCTCTAGGGAAACCACGACATACTTGAACCATGCCGAGATTGGTCGACGCCGTGGTCGAGCCGGGCGCGCTTTCAGGCTCAGACCAGCCAGCTCTCCTCGTCGATGACCGCCTACTCCTGCGCCCCTGGAATGAAGGTGACATTCCGGCCGTCGTCAATGCTTACGCCGAGCAGGACATCCAGGCCTGGAACCTGAATTCGATGGACGACGCTGAAGCCCGCGAGTGGATCAGGTCGTGGTCTTCAGCGTGGGACGCCGAGACAGATGCGTGTTGGGCCGTTGCCGAACAATCGGACCAGTCAGTTGTCGGTCGAGTTGCGCTTAGGCGCATTTCCTTGGCTGCCGGATCGGCTGAAGTTACCTATTGGGTAGCACCTCATGCACGAAGGCGTCGAGCAGCGACTCTTGCAACGATTGCGGTGAGCGGATGGGCATTTGAAAGTCTGAGGCTCCACCGACTGGAGCTTATTCATTCAGTCCACAATGAGCCGTCCTGCGGTGTCGCCACCCAGGCAGGATTTGCTTTGGAGGGCACCCTAAAAAGTGCTTTGCTGCATGCCGATGGCTGGCACGATATGCACCTTCATGCGCTGATCAACACAGCTGGCAACCTGGATCGGTCCTAGCCCGTCTGGGTGTCCCAGTACGCCTGTGGCCTCAAGCGGTCAACGCAACGGCGTCGGCGAACGCCTGAGATGGTGTCATCCATTCGAGTGTCTGTCGAGGCCTCGTGTTGAGTGAGCGGGCGATGGCGTCGAGTTCTCGTTGAGTGCACTGCGACAGATCCGAGGCCTTTGGCAGGTATTGGCGGAGCAATCCGTTGGTGTTCTCGTTGCTCCCGCGTTGCCAGGGGCTCTTGGGGTCGCAGAAGTAGATCTGCACGCCGGTCTCGACGGTGAACTGAACGTGCTCGGCCATCTCCTTGCCCTGGTCCCAGGTGATGGAGCGTCGCAGCTTGAGCCGGCAGGGTCAAGATGCGCTTGGTCATGGCCTTGCGCACCGCATCGGCGCCGTGCCCGTTGGGGAGCTTGAGCAAGATCACGTAGCGGCTGTGGCGCTCGACCAGGGTCCCGATGGAGGTCATCTTCTTGCCGAAGATCAGGTCGCCTTCCCAGTGGCCCGGGACGGCCCGGTCCTTCACCTCGGCGGGACGCTCGGAGATCATCACCATGTTTTTCAGCTGGCCCTGGCCGACGTTGCCTTTGGTGTAGGCCTTGGCCCGTCGCATGGCTCGACCAGTGCGCAGGCACGAATGGAGCTCTTTGCGCAGCGCACCACGGCTCTGGACGAAGAGTGACTGGTAGATGGTCTCGTGGGACACCTGCATCTCCGGGCGATCGGGGTACTCCAGAGCCAACCACGCCGAGATCTGCTGGGGTGACCACTTGGCCTCGAGCTTGCGCTCGACGACCCCTCGGAGACGGCGGCACTGGGCGAGCTTGGCCCGCTTGGGTCGCAGCGCCCGCCGGCATGCCGCCCGGTCGGCGACGAGGGCCCGGTACTTCTTCCGCCCGCCGTTGGCGTTGACCTCCCGGCACACCGTCGAGGGAGAGCGGCCGAGGGCCTCGGCGATGGCCCGGATCGAATAACCAGCCGCCAGCCCCCGGGAGATCTCCTCTCGCTCCTCGAAGGACAGCCGCAGCTCAGAGCGCTCGCGTGGCGTCGGTCGGGTGCCGCCGGCATCGGCGATGAACTTTCGCAGCGAGGAGTTCTGCCTACCCAGGTGCTTGGCGATGCGTTTGACCGGCACTCCCGCCTCGCGCATGTCCCAAATCGTTTCCCTGTCCTCGGGCGAGAACCGTGCCATTCGTGCACCTCCTGATCGACGACATCACTGTTCGCCAATCATTCTGGTGTTGCAACGACCGCTTGAGGCCACACCGGATAGGGGACCTTTGCCAGTACGAGGGCTACCAGAGCGAATCAAGTGCCGGAGTAGTTCTTACCAAGCTCGTCGAGGATCTCTTGCTCATCACGACCCGTCTCATGAGCGGCCCACCTGATCGTTGCGGCAAGCAAGGCCAGAGACTGGTACATAGCCATCGGGGTGGGCTCCCGCGTGAGTTGGCTGAGGGTTGACGACTCCTCTGGGACCCCAACAGGCGCCGCACCTGCTCCCGCTGCTTGCGGAAAGGTACTCATCATTTCGCGTACCGCCTGGACAATGTTCGCGCCTGTAGCTCCAATGTCTCCCGAAGTCATGCGCCAATACTGCCCCAGAACGCCGGGACTGGGCCTCAGTTAGCGGCGGCGACTGGTGCTGCCAGGTAGCTTTTACTCCCCGAGAGTTGCCAACCAAAGAGGTAGCATTCGCTGCGTCCACGAGGTGCGAAGGGGAGAAAAGAGATGCCTGAGTTCCCTGCGATTACTCACGTGGCGCTGACGGTTACGAGCCTTGAACGGAGTGTGCCTTGGTACAAGGATCTGTTCGGATCGGACCCGATCCTTGACGAGGACACAGGTCCGTTCCAGCGCGTCGCTTGGCTTACCGGCGGCACAATCGTTGGCGTAACTCAGTTCCCTGACTTGGACAGCACTGAGCCGTTCAACGAGCGGCGGCCGGGGCTCGATCATCTGGCTTTCGGCTGTGCCAACCGCGATGAGTTAAAGGCATGGGAAATCCGTCTGAACGAACTCGGCATCCCCAACGGTGGCATCGTGGATACGCCTTACTACTCGGCATTGTCGTTTCGAGATCCCGACAACATCGCACTTGAGTTCTTCGCACCCCGGGGCTAAGCCGGGCGGAGTATCCGACTGCTTATAGGCCATCCCATACCGCCGGTTTGGGGCCAGGGCCATCGTGATGCGTCCGTCATGAGTCGGCTAACGCCCATTGTGGCCGCGTCCAAACGTCCATGTTCTAATAGGCAATGTTTTACGTCTTGATCTTCAGTCTCCTCGCTGTTGTGCTGGTCGTCGGGGGTATAACAAGCATTAGCCGTCGGCGAAGGAATCTAGAACGCAAAGAGGGGCACACGACCCACAAAGATGCCAGCCGTCGCAGTGAGAAGATGAAGCGAACGCAATCACGGCATGACAGGCGGAAGCGCCACTGACTCGGCGGGATTTCAAGCGAACTGGGGTGTCCCAGTCCGCCGGCATTGGGCCAAGCACAGCCGGTCTCTGTTGGTCTGCTGACAGGCCCGACCGGTGCGTCGTTGCCTTGGGAGAGCAAGAGTAGAGAGGTGAACGACAACCACAAGCTGTGCGGCAGCGCCGAATGGAGAGCGGTGGTTCGCGACTCCATTCTCCTTGGGTGCTCGGGGACCTGGACCTCGGCGACGACGTTCTTGAGGTTGGCCCGGGTTACGGAGGCCACGACCGACGTTCTTGGGGAGTCGGTACCGAAGCTAACCGCGGTAGAGATTGACCGTGACCTCGCGTTGATGTTGATGGCCCGATTTGCGCGGAAACGACTCGGTATCCATCGTGATAGGAGATGCGACGGCACTTGAGTTCCCAGATGGCCGTTTCAGCGGCGCAGCGTCGTTCACCATGCTGCACCACGTACCGACCTTGGCGCTTCAGGACCGCCTGTTCGCTGAGGTCGGCCGGGTGTTGCGCTCCGGCGGTGTGTTCGTGGTCAGCGACAGTCTGGCGAGCCCGGAACTCGAGGCTCACCACGAGGGCGACACCTACAACCCCATCGACCCTGAAAGTCTGGCTGAGCGCCTAGAGGCATCGGGGTTCGCCGACGTGGAGGTCAAGACGAACCCGTTCGGATGGGCCGCTCGGGCTAGGAAGCGATGAGTTTGCTCAGTTGGGTCTGGTCGTCAGCATGGTGATCGAAGGAGCTCTGCCAAGGAGCCGATGACCTTCCGGTAGCGAAATGATGCGGCACTAGAGCCGAGCGTCTCCAGGCCCTCGACCGTCCACTCCTGCCCCGGACGTACGCCTGGGGCTCCTCAGCTCGATGGGGACCGTCGGCGACTGCTACGACAACGCACCCATGGAATCGTTCTGGGGCTCGATGCAGATCGAGCTGCTGAACCGTCAGCCGTGGCGGACCAAGATGGAACTCGGCCTGGCCATGGCCGACTACATCGAGCACTTCTACAATTGCCACCGCCGACACAGTTCGCTCGGCTACCGCACCCCGAACGAATCTCGAGGCCTTAGACTCAACCACCACCCAGCAGGCCACATTGTCTTAAAAAGTGGTCCACTGAAAGGGGTTTACCGCATTTGGTGGAGGCGATGGGACTTGAACCCACGAACCTCCTGACTGCCAGTCAGGCGCTCTACCAGCTGAGCTACGCCCCCAGTGGCGGAAGTGAACGCTAGCAGTCACCGGGATCGGCTCTGACTCGTCAGCTGTCCCTCGAAGGCCCCCGCCACCGTCGATCGAGCGCCCCGAATGCTGGCCTACCCTGGTGCGATGTCTCGGGCGTACGACGTCGTCGCAATTGAACGGAAGTGGCAACGGATTTGGGAGGACGAGGGGACCTACCAGATTGAGAACGATGACCCCAGGGAGAAGTACTACGCCCTGTGCATGTACCCCTACCCGTCGGGGCCGGCCCATCAGGGGCATGTGAGGAACTACACCTTCGGTGACCTGGCCGTTCGCTATCAGACGATGCTCGGTAAGGGCGTGCTCACCCCTTTTGGGTTCGACTCGTTCGGCTTGCCGGCGGAGAACGCCGCCATCAAGACGGGGACCCATCCCCGCGTCTTCACCGAAGCCCGGATCCTTGAGCTCAAGTCCTCCTTGACCCGCCTCGGCGCTGTCTACGACTGGCGGCGTGAGGTGCGAAGCCACGATCCGTCCTACATGAAGTGGACCCAGACGATCTTCTTGAAGCTCTGGGAAGCCGGGCTGGCCTACCGGGCCACCGCCCCGGTGAACTGGTGTCCCGGGTGCCAGACGGTCCTGGCCAACGAGCAGGTGTTGGCCGACGGCACGTGCGAGCGCTCGGGTGACGTGGTGTACAAGCGGTACCTGGAGCAGTGGTTCTTCCGCATCACCGACTATGCCGATGAGCTCTTGACCGATCTGGACCAACTGGACTGGCCCGAGCGCGTCAAGACGATGCAGCGCAACTGGATCGGTCGATCCGAGGGCGCCGAGTTCGACCTCGCGGTTGAAGACCGCCCGGACCTGTCGCTGCGGGTCTTCACCACCCGGCCCGACACCAGTTTCGGCATGACCTATGCCGTGGTGGCGCCCGAGCATCCGCTGGTCGACGCCCTGACCACCGAGGCCCATCACGGCGCGGTCGAAGAGGTGCGGGCCCGCGCCGCCCACGCCACCGACATGGAGCGCATGGTGGTCGGTGACTCGGCCGCGCTCGATAAGCGGGGTGCCTTCACCGGGAGCAACGTGCGCAACCCCTTCAACGGAGCCGCCGTGCCGGTCTACGTGGCCGACTATGTACTGATGGGTTACGGCACCGGCGCCATCATGGCCGTCCCGGCCGAGGACGAGCGCGACTGGGACTTCGCCACCTTGCACAACCTCCCCATCGTGCGCACGGTGCAGCCCCCACCCGGCTGGGAGGCCGACGGCGGGCGGGCGTACACCGGTCCCGGCAAGAAGATCAACAGTGACTTCATGAACGGCCTTGACATCGACACGGCCAAGGCCCGGGCCATCGAATGGCTGGAAGAGCAGGGCATCGGTGAGCGCACGGTCAATTTCCGCCTGCGCGACTGGTTGGTGTCACGGCAGCGCTTTTGGGGTTGTCCGATTCCGGTGGTGTATTGCCCGGAACACGGGGCGGTGCCCGTGCCCGAAAGCGAGCTCCCGGTCGTGGCGCCGGACGACGTTGAGTTCCTCCCCACCGGCCAGTCCCCGCTGGCCCTCCATGAAGGATTCCTCCACACCACCTGTCCCATCTGCGGCGGCCCGGCCCGGCGCGAGACCGACACGATGGACACGTTCGTGGACTCCTCCTGGTACTTCCTCCGCTTCTGCGACCCGTGGAGCACCGACCGCCCTTTCGATCCCGAGGCCGCCCGCCACTTCATGCCGGTGGACCAGTACATCGGGGGCATCGAGCACGCCATCCTGCATCTGCTCTACGCCCGCTTCTTCACCCGCGCCCTCATCGATGTGGGCCTCGCCCCCGGCCTGGACCGTGAGCCCTTCCGCCGTTACCTCGCCCAGGGCATGATCCGCATGGACGGCACCAAGATGTCCAAGTCCAAGGGCAACCTCATCGCCCCCGAGCACTACTACGACACGGTGGGGGCCGACGGGCTGCGCCTCTTCCATCTCTTCGTCGGCCCACCCTTTGACAACATGGACTGGACCGATCAGACCGATCAGGTCATCGAGGGCTGCGGTCGCTTTCTGGACCGGCTCTGGCGGACTTTCTCGCCCACCGAACCGGGCCCTGACACCCGCACAGGTCCCGAGTCCGACGCCGACCGAGCCGTGCGCCAGGCCACCCACCGCACCATCGCGGCCGTGACCGATGATGTCGAGCGCTGGTCGTACAACACGGCCGTGGCCCACTGCATGGAGCACCTCAACCTGCTCCAGCGCTACGCCCGGAGCGAGGGTCCGCACGAGAAGGTGTGGGAGGAAGCCGCCGACGCCATGCTGGCCCTCCTGGCGCCGCTGTCCCCCCACGTCACCGCCGAACTGTGGGAGCAGCGGCATCCCGGCGAGCCGTCCGTCCACCTCCAGTCCTGGCCCGTCTTCGACCCTGACCTGACCCGGGCCGAGACGGTGACCATGGTGATCCAGGTCAACGGCAAGTTGCGCGACCGGATCGAGGTCAGTCCCGACATCACCGAAGCTGACGCCGAGGCTGCCGCGCTGGCTTCATCCAACGTGACCGGGCAACTGGCCGGCCGAAATCCCAAGCGAGTGGTGGTTCGACCGCCCCGGCTGGTCAACATCGTCGTGTAGGCGGCGTCCGACCTCCCACCTCAGGCCGAATGGAACCCCTTCAACACTGACTGCCAATTTTCCGGGCTCATTTTGTACGGGGCGTAGAAGCTGAAGCGGTCGACCAGGTCCCCGAACCGCGCCTTGACCTGCGTGGCCACCTGGTCCACCGGACAGACCACGGCGAAAGTCTCCAGCATCTCGTCGTCGATGAGCTGGCCCATCTGCACCCATTCGCCCCGCTTGGACAGGGTGTTGAGCTCGGTCTGCAGGTCACCCCACCCGTGGAGCTCCAACACGGGGCGGTACGCCGGGGTGGAGCCATAGAAGGCAATCTGCTGGCGTACCGCCTTGTCGGCTGCCGCCCGGCCGGCCTCATCGACTCCGGTCACCACGAAGCCAGGGTACGAAACAGTGAGGTCGCCCCGCGTCTTGCCAGCCTTGGCCGCGCCGCGCTCCAACGCAGGCAAGCTCACCTCGCGCAGGTACCGCTCCGTGCTGAACCCGTGCACCAGCATCCCGTCACCCGCTTCACCCGCGACTTCGGTCATGAGCTCGCCCACCGCGGCCAACAGGATCTTGGGATGGCCGTAGGGATTCTTGCCCGGGTTGAAGAAGGGGGTCATCAAGGTGTGGGTGTAGTACTCGCCCCGGAAGTTCAGGGTGCCGTCGCCGTCCCAACTGTCCCAAATAGCGCGTATGGCCAGGATGAGCTCCCGCATACGGGGCGCCGGGTGCGACCAGGGCATGGAGAAGCGCTTGGTGATGTGCGGCTTGATCTGACTGCCCAGGCCCAACGTGAACCGGCCCGCCGAAAGGTGCTGCAGGTCGTTGGCCAGGACGGCCAGGTTCATCGGGTTGCGGGCAAAGGCGACCGCGATGCCGGTCCCGAACTCCAACGTCTCGGTGGCCGCGGCGCCTATGGCGATGGGCAGGAAAGGATCGTGCCCGGTTTCGGCCGACCACACGCCGTCGTACCCGTTGGCCTCCGCCCGCCTCGCCGCCTCGGCGATCCCGCTCGGGTCGAATCCGATGCCGCCGTCAATCTTCATGCTCCGCGCCTGCTTCCCTTTCGAACACCACGCTCATCGTTCCTCGCATCACTGTTCCTCGCCGCGGAGGTACTTCTCCAATTCGGCGGCGATCTCATCCCCCGAGGGGACCTCGCCGACGCCCATGGCGTTGCCCTCGGAGGCGTCGAGATTCTCCTCCAGCCGGCGCACCATGTCCTGATGCTCGTCGTTGTCGGCGATGAGTTGGTCCACCTGCCGGCGGGAGGTGTCGGCCGCGCTGCGCAGCGATCCGGTATCGATGGACAAGCCGGCGATGTTGGCCAACCCGTCAATCAACGCCGCGCTCGCCTCGGGGAACGGCATGCCGGCCACGTAGTGCGGCACCCGGGCCCAGAGGCTGACAGTGGGGATGGCCGCATCGCCGAACGCCAGCTCCAGCGCGGACAGGACCCCGGCCGGCACTTCGAGCTCACCCTGGACGATGCCCACCCGGTCGATCAGGTCGGCCGAGGCCTGGGGAGCGGTGGCGGCCAACCGCACCGGGCGGGTGTGTGGTGCCGGTGCGGGGAAGGCGCCCAGCCCGACCACCATCCGCACCCGCCACGAGCGGGCCAGCCCCACCACGGCGTCGGTGAAGGCCCGCCACTGGAAGTCCGGCTCGGGACCGACCAGGTACAAGACGTCGGCCCCGGCGCCGTCGTGGCCCCGGCGCACCACGGTGCGGGGCCAGGTCAGCTCGGTGGTCACGCCGTTGACGATGCGCGCCACCGGACGGCGGGCCCGCTGGTCCAAGAAGTGCTCGCCGTTGAAGGTGACCAGCGGCTCGGTCGGTCCCTGGGCCAGCAGGGTGGCGATGGCTGTTGTGGCGCCCAGCCCGGCGTCCACCCATCCCTCGAGGGCGACGACGAGCACCGGCCGGTCAAGGTCGGGTTCGCCGTGCACCTGGAAGATCTCGGTCAATCCGTCGGGGCTCATGGCGTCGCCTCCAGGATGTTGGCGGCCGCCTGCGCCAGGTTGGTCACCTGCACCGGGAAGGCGTCAACGCTGCCCTGGTCGCCGGCACCCGCGCCGGCCACGTAGCGGGCGTAGACCCCCTGCAGGATGCAGGCCAGTTTCCAGTAGCCGAACGCGGTGTAGTAGCCGATGCCCGTCAGATCGAGGTCAGACGATTTCGCGTACCGCTCCATCACTTCGGCCCGGGTCGAGAACCCGGGAGCGGTGGTCGGCGAGAGGCCCAGCACGGCCATCTCGTCAGTGCGGTCAGCCCAATAGACCCCCAGCAGGCCCAGATCGGCCAGAGGGTCGCCCAGCGTGCAGATCTCCCAGTCGAGGATGGCCCGCACCGCACCGGCGTCGTCCAGCACCACGTTGTCCATGCGGTAGTCCCCGTGCACCACCGACACCCGCTGCTGCACCGGTACCCGCCGCGCCAATTCATCGCTGACCCGCTCCACCAGGCCCCCGTGGTCGACCCCCTCCACTTGCATCTGGGCGTATTGGCCACTCCACCGCTTCAGCTGGCGCTCGATGTACCCCTCGTGGCGCCCCAGATCCCCCAGCCCCACCGCGTCGGGGTCGACGTCATGCAACGCCACCAACGTATCGGCCATGTGGTCGCCCACCGCCCGGCGGGTGGCCTCGTCGAAGGCCGCTTCGGCCTCGGGCGCAGTCCGCAGGATGTGACCCTCCACGAATTCCATGACGAAGAACGGCCGCTCGTTGACGGCCTCGTCGGTGCAGAGGCCGATGGTCTTGGGCACCGGGATCCCGACCGGGCCCAGCTGGTGCATGAGGCGGTGCTCACGCACCATGTCGTGGGCCGAGGGGAGGACGTGGTGCAAGGGAGGGCGTCGCAGGGCCCAGGCCCGCCCCTCTTCGTCTTCGACCCGGAAGGTCAGGTTGGAGCGGCCGCCGGCGATCAGGGTGAACGTGAGGGGCGTCGTGACCTCTGCCACGTGGTCCACAAACCACTTGGTGACGTTGGCGGCGTTGATGCCTTCAGGCGGTGATGACACGTCACCCGACGCTAATCGAGCGCCGCACCGGTGGGCCCCGACCGCCTCCGGGTCGCCCGCTCGCTAGCCTCAATGGGCAATGGATGTTACCGATGCCACCTTTCAGGATGACGTGGTCGCCCGCAGCGCCACCGTGCCGGTGGTCGTTGACCTGTGGGCCCCCTGGTGCGGGCCCTGCACCACCCTCGGCCCGATGATCGAACGAGCCGTCGCCGCCACCGATGGAGCCGTTGAACTGGCCAAAGTCAATGTGGACGAGAACCCGCGGATCTCCCAGACCTTCGGGGTCAAGTCCATCCCGGCCGTCTTCGCCATCGCGGGCGGCCAGGTGGTCGATCAGTTCATCGGCGCCCTGCCCGAGGAGCAGGTCACCGCGTTCGTCCAGAAACTCCTCCCGGCCCCGAGCGAGGCCGATCAGCTGGTGGCCGTAGGCGACGAGTCCTCCCTGCGTCAGGCCCTCGAGCTCGAGGCCGGGCACCCCGCAGCCACAGAGGCCCTCGCCCGGATCCTGATCGACCGGGGCGAGCCGGACGAGGCGCTCGCCCTGCTGGCCAAGGTGCTCGAGACGCCCGCCACCCGGGCGTTGGCGGCCGAGGCTCGACTGCTGGAAAGCGGCATCAATGTGGCCGAGACCGGCGGCGCTGAAGTCGAGGCCCGACTCAACGCCCTCCTCGAGGTTGCTCGTGATGACGAGGCGGCCCGGCAGGAGTTCGTCGACCTGCTCGAGACACTGGGTCCGGAAGACCCTCGCACCAACACGTTTCGCCGCGCCCTGGCGGCCCGCCTCTTCTGATGGCCGGTTCGCCGGCCGCTCCCACCCAACTCCCGGGCGCCCCGGGCGCACCCGTCGTCACCCCGTCCGCTGCGACCCCCACTTCCACCTCCATTGCCACCCCCACCTGTAAGGGCCCCGTGCTCGACCTGGGCGGCCGTCGCCACGACCTGACCCACCGGGCCCTGGTCATGGGCATCCTCAACCGCACGCCGGACTCCTTCTACGACAAGGGGGCCACCTACGAACTCGATTCCCTCTACCGACGGGCCGCCGAGCTGGTGGCCGACGGCGCCGACATATTGGATCTCGGCGGGGTCAAGGCCGGACCCGGTCCCGACGTGACCGAGCCCGAGGAGATGGAGCGGGTGGTCCCGGTGGTCGGCGAACTGGCGGCGCGCTTCGACGCCCCCGTCTCCGTCGATACGTGGCGAGCCTCCGTGGCGCGGGCTTCCTATGCCGAGGGCGCCCTGATGGGCAACGACATCAGTGGTTTCGCCGATCCCGACTACCTGGCGGCGGCGGTCGAGCACGGGGCGGCCGTAGTGGCCACCCACATCCGCTTGGCCCCCCGGGTGGCCGACCCCGATCCGCAGTACGGCGACGTGGTGGTCGACGTGTGCGACTTCCTCGTGGAACGGGCCGAGCGGGCCAAGGCGGCCGGAGTGCCCGCCGAGCGCATCGTGCTGGACGCCGGGTTGGATCTGGGCAAGACGGCGGCCCAGTCCCTCACGCTCCTGCGGGCTTCCTCGACCCTGGCCGGACTGGGCTACCCCCTCCTACTCTCGGCCTCCAACAAGACATTCCTCGGCGTCACCCTCGACCTGGGGATCACCGAGCGGCGTGACGCGTCGCTCGCCGCGGCGGCACTCGGCCTCTCCTGGGGCTGCCGCATTCTGCGCGTGCACGACGTCAAGGGCACCGTTCGCGTCCGCGATGCCGTCGCCGCGGTGAGCGCAGCGCGATGAGCTCAGGCCGATGAGTTCAAGCCGATGAGCTCAGGCCGATGAGCGCGGATCGATGAGCGCCGCACCTCATGCCGGGTCGTATCTCATTAAGGGCGGCGACGCGTCCCTGGTGGCCCAAGCGGTGCGGACCCTGCTGACCGACGTGGTGGGGGACCGCGACCACTCCCTGGTGGTCGAGGAGATCGGTGGCAGCCCGGGCGACGAGATCAACGTGGGGGCCGTGGTGGACGCCTGCATGACGCCCCCGTTCCTGGTCGATCAGCGGGTGGTCATCCTGCGCGACGCCGGTCGCTTGCTCACCGCCGATGTGCCCCGGCTGGTCGACGTCGTTTCGAATCCGCTGCCGACGACCGTGTTGATCGTTGTCGGTGGCGGGGGCACGGTGCCCGCCCCGCTGGTCCGGGCCATCACCGCGGCGGGCCAGGTCATCGACACGTCGGTGAGCAAGGCCGGCGACCGTAAGGCCTGGCTGCACGATCATTTGCGCCAGGGCCCGGTGAAGCTCGAGCCGAGGGCGGCCCAACTCCTGGGGGAGCACGTCGGGGAGGACCTGTCGCGGGTGGAGGGACTCCTCACCGCGCTGTCGGCCGCCTACGGCGAGGGGGCCCGCATCAGCGTCGACGACCTGGAGCCTTACCTGGGCGAGGCGGGCAACGTGCCGCGCTACGAACTGACCGAGGCCATCAGCCGGGGCGAGACGGCGGTCGCCCTCGGCGTCCTGCACCGCATGTTCGACGCCGGGGGACTGAGCGCGGTCGAGGTGATGGCCACGATGAACCGCCACTACGCCCAACTGTTGCTGCTCGACGGCGCCACCGTCTCGGGTGAACGCGAGGCAGCCGAGCTGCTCGGTTCGGCCCCCTTTGTGGCCAAGAAGGCCCTCGACCAAACGCGGCGCCTGGGCACCGCCCGCATCTCGCAGGCCATCACGCTGTTGGCCGATGCCGATCTCGACGTGAAGGGTGGCTCGGGACTCCCTCCGGAGTTGGTGATCGAGATTGCGGTGGCGCGGTTGTGCCGGCAGACCCGCCCGCGGGCTGCCGCCGGCCGCCGTTAGGAACCACATGCACGAGACCCCCGAGGAGCTGCGGCAACTGCAGGAGCTCCTCGATGCGAGCGCGGCGCAGGCCGCTCCACACCTCAAGAGCATCATCACAGACGACCGTCGGGTGGACGCAGCCGAACTCTGCGCGCGGATGCAAGGCATGCGCCTGTTGGTGGCGGCCACGGTCACCGCCGACGGCCGGCCGTTGGTCGGCCCGGTCGACGGCTATCTGCTCCACGGGTCTTTCTTTTTCTCCTCCGGCCGGGACTCGGTGCGCATGCGTCATCTGGCCGCCCGGCCGGGTGTCAGTGCCACACACCTTCCGGGCGAGGAATTCGCCGTGACCGTGCACGGTCGGGCCGAGCTGTTCGATGTGGCGGACCCGGCCGGCGGCGATCTCCGCCAAGCCATGCTGGACTACTACCTACCGAAACAAGGGCCGGCGTTCGAGTCGTGGCTCGACCAGGAGAGCCCCATCGGGGCGAGGATCGCCGCCGACAAGATGTTCACCTTCCAGCTGGGCGGCTGAGTCTTGGTCGGCTCAGCGATTGGAAGTCAACAGCACCAGATCTACAGCGGCGGTAACCTTCGCACCATGGCCACCGGGACGTACAAAGTCGACCTCTCAAAGATCTGGTTGTTCTCATCCTGCTCGAACAAGGAGCTCAATACCATCCGCAAGAACCTCGAGGCTGAGATCACCAAACCGGGGAAGGACCTGGTCAAGCAGGGCGAGATCGGCCAGGAGTTTTACCTCATCGTGGACGGCAAGGCGTCGGTGAAACGCAACAATCGCAAGGCCGCGACCTTGGGTCCCGGCGACTACTTCGGAGAACTCTCGCTGCTCGACCGCCGCCCTCGCTCGGCCACCGTCACGTCGGAGACCGACATGGAACTGCTCATCCTGGGCCAGCGTCAGTTCAACGGCGTGCTTGACACCATCCCAGCCCTCTCCCGCAAGTTACTGGCCACCATGGCGACCAGGCTCCGCGAGTCCGACGCCAAGGCGTTCCACTAGGGGCCCTGGCCGCAAGGCCCCAACTACTCGGCGGCGGCGGCCTCCAGGGCGGCGACCCGGCGGACCAGGCGCGACTTGTGGTTGGCCGCCGTGTTCTTGTGGATGACGCCACGGGCAGCGGCCTTGTCGATCCGCTTCACAGCCAGCCGCAGCTGCTCGATGCTGTCCTCGGCCCCGATGGCGGCCGCAGCTTCGGCGTTCTTGGTCCGGGTCCGCAACTCGGCCCGCACCGACTTGTTGCGCAGGCGGCGCTTCTCGTTCTGGCGGTTCCGCTTGATCTGGCTTTGGATGTTGGCCATGAAGAATTCCTCGGTTGGTTCGAAGGGGCGGCAGTAGGCGACAGCCCACCGGTGCGGAGGAAGACTGTAGCAGGTCGGAACCCCAATTTTGCCCCGTGTCGGGCGGCGCAGGCCGGATCGGGTGGCCGGAGAGGGCGGTGTGGACCGGTACGATCGACGGACCGTGCCGCTCCCCGCCACCGCCAGTGGACCTACTGCCATTGAGCACATCCGCAACTTTTCCATCATCAGCCATGTCGACCATGGCAAGTCGACCCTGTCGGACCGGATCCTGGAGATCACCGGCGCGGTCGACCCCCGCCTCATGCGTGAGCAGTACCTCGATTCCATGGACATCGAGCGTGAGCGGGGTATCACCATCAAGGCCCAGAACGTCCGGGTGCTCTTCAACGGCCATGTCCTGCACCTGATCGACACGCCCGGGCACGTCGACTTCGGATACGAGGTCAGCCGTTCCCTCGCCGCCTGCGAAGGTGCCGTCCTCCTGGTCGATGCCTCGCAGGGAATTCAGGCCCAGACCTTGGCCAACTGCTACCTGGCTATCGAGAACGACCTCGAGATCGTGGCCGTGCTCAACAAGATTGACCTGCCGGCCGCCGACCCGGAGCGGTGCGCCGCCGAGATCGAGGCCGTGCTGGGCATCCCGGCCGGCGACGTCCTGCGGATCTCGGCCAAGACGGGCGAAGGGGTGGACACCCTGCTCGAGGCCATCATCGATCGGGTGCCTCCCCCCACAGGGGAGGCCGACGCAAAACTGCGGGCGCTGATCTTCGACTCCTCCTATGACCAGTATCGAGGTGTGGTGAGTTCCATCCGCATCGTCGACGGCACACTGGTGGCGGGAGCCCGACTGCGTTTCATGCAGGCCAACGCCGTGCACGACATCGAAGAAGTCGGGGTGCGCACACCGGTGGGTGTCCCGGTCGAGAAGCTCGGCCCCGGTGAAGTGGGCTACCTCATCGCCGGCATCAAGGACGTGGGTGAAGCCCGCTCGGGTGAGACGGTGACCACGGCCAGCCATGGCGCCACCGAAGCCCTGGAAGGTTACAAGGACCCCAAGCCGATGGTCTTTTGTGGTCTCTATCCGGTCGATGGCGACGAGCTCCCCGATCTGCGTGACGCGCTCGACAAGCTGAAGCTCAACGACGCCAGTTTCACCTTTGAGCCGGAGTCCTCTCACGCCCTGGGCATCGGATTTCGCTGCGGCTTCCTCGGCCTGTTGCACATGGAAATCGTGCGCGAGCGGCTCGAGCGCGAGTTCGACCTCTCCCTCATCGCCACCGCGCCGAGCGTGGCCTATCGGGCCTTCCTGACCGACGGCTCGGAAGTCGACGTGGACAACCCGACCGAGCTGCCCGACGCCAGCCGCATCGACCACATCGACGAGCCGATGCTGACCGCCACCATCCTCACGCCCTCGGAATACACCGGCACCGTGATGGAGCTCTGCCAGTCCAAGCGGGCCGAGATGACCCGCATGGAGTACCTCTCGCCCGAGCGGATCGAGTTGGTGTACACCATCCCGCTGGCCGAAGTGGTGCTGGACTTCTTCGACCAGCTGAAGAGCCGCACCAAGGGCTACGCCAGCCTCGACTACGAGCCGCAGAACTACGCCACGGCCAATCTGGTCCGGGTCGACATCCTCATCAACCACGCGCCCTGCGACGCCTTCTCCACCATCGTGCACCGCTCTTCGGCCGACTCCTACGGACGGCGCATGGCCGAGAAGCTGCGCGAGCTCATCCCACGCCAGCTCTTCGATGTCCCGATTCAGGCCGCCATCGGGGGGCGCATCGTGGCCCGTGAGACGGTCAAGGCAAAACGCAAGGACGTCCTGGCCAAGTGCTACGGCGGTGACATCACCCGGAAGCGCAAGCTGCTGGAAAAGCAAAAAGAGGGCAAGAAGCGCATGAAGAACATCGGGAGGGTCGAGGTGCCCCAGGAGGCATTCATCTCGGCTCTGCGGCTCTCTGACGACTGACCTGGGCTCTCAGACGACTGACCTGCGGCTCTCCCAGGCTGAGCCGTCCCCGCGGCCGTCCGGGAGGTGGCCGAGGAACACCGGCTGGCACTCGGTAGACTTGAGTGCCAAGCCCATGACCCCCATTGCCGACCACGTCGCACCGGACGCTCCCGAAGGGGACGCGCGCGAGCTGAACCACCGCCAGGCGTCCATTCTGGAGGCCGTGGTGACGGAGTACATCGGGACGGCCGAGCCGGTGGGCTCCTCCCACGTGGCCAGTGCCCCCGGGGTGGAGGTCTCCTCCGCCACGGTGCGCTCGGAAATGGTGGCCCTGGAGCGGGACGGCTACCTGGTGCAACCCCATACGAGCGCCGGTCGGATCCCAACCGACAAGGGCTACCGCTTCTTCGTCGACCATCTGACCGAGCCGGGAATTCTCGGCCCGATCCAGCACCGGGCGGTCAGTGCCTTCTTCGATCAGGTCCACGTCGAGATGGAGACCATGCTCGAACGGGCCACTGGACTGCTGACCGAGCTCACCTCCTATGCCGCCGTCGTGGTCGGGCCGTCGCACGACACGGCGACCATCCGCTCGCTGCAGGTGGTCGGACTGGGACCAAAGGTTGCGCTCCTGGTGGTCGTGCTCTCCGATGGCGCCGTGGAAAAGCGGACCATTGACTTTGAAACCGAGGTTTCCGACGCCGTCCTGGCCCGCTGTGGCGCCCTGCTGAACGAACACCTGGTCGGACGCACTTCGGCCTTCGGCTGGTCCGTCCCGAGCAGCGGCGACGACGAGGTCGATCGGGTGGTCGCTGCGGCCGGGACCGCCTTCGACCTCATGGAGCGCTCCATCGAGTCGGATCAGGTCTTTGTGGGTGGGCCGTCGCGCCTGGCCGAGTCCTTCGAAGCCGTCGAGACGGTGCGCTCGGTCCTGGAGATTCTCGAACAGCAGTTGGTGGTGGTGACGCTGCTCCGTGACGTGCTGGGCCGCGGCCTGTCGGTGTCCATCGGTACCGAACACGGCTACGAGCCCTTGGCCTCGTGCGCCGTGGTGGTGGCACCGGTCTGCGTGGCCGGTCAGGAATTGGGCGCGGTCGGGTTGCTCGGCCCCACCCGCATGAACTATCCCGGGGCGCTGGCCGCGGCGCACGTGGTGGGTGAGCGGCTCGGCGAACGCCTGGGCAGCGGACGCGCTGGTGGGTCCGGAGAGGGCAGGGGTGACGATGGCCGGCATTGACCAGTTGGGCGACCTCTACGAGTTGCTCGGGGTCCGGCACGACGCCACCGACGACGAGATCAAGAAGGCCTACCGCGTGCGCGCCCGCGAGCTGCACCCCGATACCAATCCGGGTGACGCCGCCGCCGAAGCCAAGTTCAAGGAAGTCTCGGTGGCCTACGAAGTCCTGCGCGATCCAGAACGGCGGGCTCGTTACGACCGTTTCGGTCCCGAAGGGGTGTTCGGAGCCCAGGCCGGCGCCGGCGGGTTCGGATTCGAGGGCGGCATCGGGGACATCTTCGAGGCCTTCTTCGGGCAGATGCAGGGCGGTGGCGGGCGCCGTCGGGGCCCGGCGGCCGGGGCCGACGCCGAAGTGCGCTTGGGCCTGGAGTTCGCCGAAGCGGTCTTCGGTGCGCACAAGGAGCTCACCGTCCGGCTCCCGGTCATGTGCGACACCTGCTCGGGCCTGGGGACGGCTCCCGATACCGAACCCATCACCTGCGTCGAATGTGCCGGGGCCGGCGAGCTGCGAAGGGTCCGCCAGTCCCTCTTGGGCCAGGTCGTCACCAGCGTGGCCTGTTCACGCTGCGGCGGCACCGGCCAGGTCATCCTCAACCCGTGTCCCGCCTGTCGGGGCGACGGTCGGCGCAACGAGGAGCGGACGTTCACCGTCGAGGTACCGGCCGGGGTCGAGGACGGCACCACCTTGCGCCTGGCCGACCACGGCGCGGCCGGCCAGCGGGGGGCGCCCAGCGGATCGCTGTTCGTGCATCTCGCCGTCACGCCCGACCCGCGCTTCGAACGCAGTGGTGACGACCTCCACACCACCATGTCCATCGGGCTGGCCCAAGCCGCCTTGGGCACCGAATGCGCCGTGGAGACGCTCGAAGGCACCCAGACGGTGGCGGTGGCTCCGGGCACTCCCTACGGCCACGTGCACAAGATCAAGGGGGAGGGCGTGCCCCACCTGCGCGGACGCGGACGGGGTGACCTCTTCGTCCACACGCTGATTGACACGCCGAACGAACTCAGCGAGGAACAGGACAACCTCCTGCGGCAGTTCGCCGCCGCCCGGGGCGAAGAGGTCTCACCGCCCGGCAGTGGCGGTGGCGACGGGGTGTTCTCCCGCCTTCGTTCCGCCTTCTCCTAGGACGGTGCGAGCCGACCACGCCGCCTTCGGCGTTCGCGCCGCCGCCGCGGCCCAGGTCTTCGTCGACGATCCGGCGGCGGCACGTCCCGCTGACTCGGACCTCCATCACCTGTCGCGGGTCCTCAGGCTCCGGGCGGGCGAAGAAGTCGTCGTCAGCGACGGGGCGGGGCGCTGGGCCCGGACGCGGTGGGCGGGCGGTGAGACCCTCGAGCCGGTCAGCGGCCTGCCCGGACCCGGCGGCGACGGTGCGGTGCAATTCGAAGATGCCTCCGAGCCGGGCCTCACGGTGGCCTTCGCGCCCACCAAGGGTGAGCGCCCCGAGTGGGTGGTACAGAAGCTGACCGAGCTGGGGGTCGACCGCATCGTGCCGCTGATCAGCGAGCGCAGCGTGATCCGCTGGGCCGGGGAGCGGGGAGCGGGCGCGGTTGAACGGCTGCGGCGGGTGGCGCGCGAAGCGGCGGCCCAGAGCCGTCGGGTGTGGTTGCCCGACGTGGGTGCGGTGACGAAGTTCGCCGATCTGGCCGGCTTGGGCGGACCCGGGTCGGTGGTCCTGGCCCAGCTCAGCGGAGACCGGCCGAGCGCCGCTCACCGGGTGGTGGCCGTGGGTCCCGAAGGGGGATGGAGCGCCGACGAATTGGCGGCCGGTCTGCCCACCGTTGGCTTCGGCCTGAGCGTGCTCCGGGCGGAGACGGCGGCGGTCATGGCGGGGGCGCTGATGGTCTCCCTGCGCACGGGTACGGTGGCCCCAGTGGGAGAATCCACGTGATGACCGACGAGGGGGCCTGGCTCAGTACCAAGGAGGCCGCCGCCCGCCTGGGCATCACCCTGCGCAGCCTCTACCGCTTCATTGACGAGGGCGACCTGGCGGCCTATAAGTTCGGTCGGGTGATCCGGCTCAAGGGCGACGACGTGGCTCGCTACATTGAGTCCTGCCGGATTCGGCCGGGCCAACTGGAACACCTCTACCCACCATTGAAGGGCGGCGACACCGACGGATGAGTGACTGCCTCTTCTGCGGCATCGTGGCCGGCGAGGTGCCGGCCGAGATCGTGCACCAGACCGACACCACGGTGGCCTTCAAGGACATTGCCCCCGCAGCGCCCCTGCACGTGCTGGTAGTGCCCCGCCGCCACATCACCGATGCGTCGGCCGTGACCTCCGGCGACGGCGACGTGCTGGCCGACATGGTGATGGCGGCCCGGGCCGTGGCCGAGGCCGCCGGGTTGGCCGGTCCCGATCGCGGCTACCGACTCGTCTTCAACGTCGGACCCGACGCGCTCGAATTCGGTGCCGCATCTGCACCTCCACGTGATGGGTGGGGAGAAGCTCCGGTGGCCCGTGGGCGCCGGATGACGACCGCCACGCACGCCGAAAGCCTCGTTCCGGGCAATCACCTGATGGCCGGGCTGCTGGGCACCCGAGACGAGCTCCTGCGCCAGATCGAGCTGGCCTTCCCCGACGAGCAGATCTCGGTGCAGGGAAACCGGATCTCGGTCGACGGGCCGGCAGCGGATCAGGTGGTGCGCCTCTTCGACGAGCTCGTGCTGCTCCTCCAGGCCGGGCAGGGCCTCGACCCCTCCATCCTGGCCCGCACCATCGACATGGTGCGCGACGACATCCGGCCGAGTGAGGTGCTGAGCGCCGAGGTGGTGCGCGGGGCCGGGGGGAAGACGATCCGCCCCAACACGGCGGGCCAGAAGCGCTACACCGATGCCATCTCGCAGAACATCATCACCTTCGGGATCGGCCCGGCCGGTACCGGTAAGTCCTACCTGGCCGTGGCCCAGGCCGTGCACGCCCTCCAGTCGCGTCAGGTGGCGCGCATCATCTTGACCAGGCCGGCGGTTGAGGCAGGGGAGCGCCTGGGCTTCCTGCCCGGTGACCTCATGGCCAAGGTCGACCCGTACCTGCGCCCGCTCTACGACGCGCTGTACGACCTGCTCGAACCGGAAGGGGCCCAGCGCCTGCTCGACCGCGGTACCATCGAAGTGGCACCGCTGGCCTTCATGCGCGGTCGCACGCTCAACAACTCCTTCATCATTCTCGACGAGGCGCAGAACACGTCACCCGAGCAGATGAAGATGTTCCTGACCCGGATCGGATTCGGCTCGCGTTGCGTGGTGACCGGTGACGTGACCCAGATCGACGTGCAGGGCGGCCGCTCCGGCCTGCTCGGGCTCGAGCCCGTGCTCGGTGGGGTGGATGACATCGCCTTTGTGCATCTGACCCGACGCGACGTGGTCCGTCACAAAATTGTGGCCGACATCGTCGATGCCTACGAGGTGGCCGAAGGGCGGGCGGGCTCGACCCAGTGACCATCGACGTCTTTGCCGCCGATGAACAGGACGACCACCCGATGGAGGTGGCCCGATGGAGCACCCTGGCGCAACGGGTGCTGGCCGCCCGCGGGGTCAAGGGGGAGACCGAAGTCTCCCTCCTCTTCGTCGACGAGGACGCCATGGCCGCCCTCAACCAGCAGTTCTTGGGCAAGAGCGGTCCGACCGACGTGCTGTCCTTCCCGATCGAGGACGAGCCCGGGCCGACCGGGCGTTCGCCTGACCTCGGGGGCAGCGGACCCGGTGTCTCGCCCGATGAGGGCACACTGACCCTGCTGGGCGACGTGGTGATCTGCCCGGCCGTGGCGGCCGCCAACGCGGTCGAGCACGAGGTGTCCCTCGACGACGAGGTGGCGCTGCTGGTGGTGCACGGTCTCCTCCATCTCCTCGGCCTGGACCATGAGGAAGAGGCCGAGGCCGAACGGATGGAAGCGCTCGAGCAGGAGTTGCTCACCCGCTACTACCGCGCCCAAGTCCCTTGATCGCCACCACCGGGTTCCACGTCGACGATTTGGTGTACCTGATTGTCATTGCCGTCCTGCTGCTCGCCTCGGGCATCTTGGCCATGGCCGAAACCAGTCTGGTGCGCATGAACCGGATCAAGGCCAAGACGCTGGTGGGCGAGAAGCGCCGGGGGGCGCGCCAGTTGGCCCGTCTCATCGAGCACCCGGCCCAATTCCTCAACCCGATCCTGCTCCTGGTCCTCATCTGCCAACTGGTCTCGGCCACGTTGGTCGGCATCGTGGCCGAGAACGTCCTGGGTGGCATCGGCGTCCTCGTTGGCGCCGTCTTCGAGGTGGTGGTGATCTTCGTCTTCTTCGAGGCCGTGCCCAAGAACTGGGCCGTGCACAATCCCGATCGGGCGGCGCTGCTCAGCGCCCCTCTGGTGACCGCCGTTGTGCGCTTCCCACCGATCCGAGCCGTGTCCTCCGTCCTCATCGGGTTGGCCAATGCGATCATCGGCGAAAAGGGGGAGAGCGAAGACGGGATCCGACCCTCGTACATCACCGAGTCCGAGCTCAAGGCCATGGCCGACGTGGCCCATGAGGAGAATGTGATCGAGAAGGAAGAGCGCAGCTTCATCCATTCGATCATCGACTTTGGCGACACCGTGGCCCGCGAGGTCATGGTGCCACGGCCCGACATGGTGACCGTGGAAGCCGACACGACGGTGACCGTGGCGTTGGAGGCGGCCTTGGCCGCCGGCTACAGCCGCATACCGGTCCACGAGAACCAGGTCGACGATGTCGTCGGCATCACGTACACCAAGGACCTGATCCGGGCCGAACGGGTGGGCAAGGGGGAGAAGCCCGTGACCTCGACCATGCGGCCGGCCGTGTTCATCCCCGAGTCCAAGGAGGTGTCCGAGCTCCTGCGACAGATGCAGGAGGAGAAATTCCACATGGCCATCGTGGTCGACGAGTACGGCGGGACGGCCGGCCTCGTGACCCTGGAGGACCTCCTCGAGGAGCTGGTGGGTGAGATCGTCGATGAGTTCGACGTGGAGGAGCCCAGCGTGGACCGCCAGAGTGACGGGTCGTTCGTGGTGAGCGCCCGCTATGCCGTCGACGATGCCGATGAGCTGCTCGGGGCCGAGCTGCCGCACGGCCCGTGGGACACCGTCGGCGGCCTCATGCTCGACCGGGCCGGCCGGGTGCCCGACGAGGGCGACACGGTCGAAGTCGACGGGTTCCGCCTGACCGCGCTCGAGGTACGGGGACGACGCATCGGCCGGGTGCGCATCGCCCGGACCGCGGCCGCGGCCCACCACGAGCAGGAGGCCTGAGCGTGCGCTCGGGATTCGTCGCCGTGGTCGGACGTCCCAACGTGGGAAAGTCAACCCTGGTCAACCAGCTGGTGGGCACCAAGGTCTCGATCGTCTCGTCGCGGCCCAACACCACGCGGCACCGGATTCTCGGGGTGCTCCACGAGCCCGAGGCCCAGGTCGTCTTCGTCGACACGCCCGGACTGCACCGGCCCCGCAGCACATTGGGGGCGCGGCTGAACGAGACCGCCACCAGCGCCCTGAGCGATGTCGACGTGATCCTGGTCCTGGTCGATGCCACCGCCGCCGTGGGCCCGGGGGATCGCACCGTCCTCGAACGCGCCTTGCGGGAAGTGCAGCGCAGCGACGATCCCCCCGCCCTGATCGTGGTGGTCAACAAGATCGACAAGGCGGGGGGCGATCAGATCATTGAGCGCCTGGTCACAGTGAAGGCCGCCGTCGAGGCCATCGTGCCCCTCGACACGGTCGAGTACTTTCCCGTCTCGGCCCGTCAGGGTGACGGCGTCGAGGGGCTGCGAGCTCACATCGTGGACTCGCTCGAGGAAGGGCCGCCGTTCTTCCCCGACGACGTCGTCACCGACACCCCCGAGGCGCTCTGGGTCTCCGAGTTGGTGCGCGAGCAATTGCTGTCGCGTACCCACGACGAGCTGCCCCACTCCATCTCGTGCCGGGTCACCGAGTGGGAGTGGCCGCATATCCGTTGCGACATCATCGTGGAGCGGGACTCGCAGAAGGGCATCGTCATCGGGAAGGGCGGCGAGATCCTCAAAGCCGTGGGCATCGCCGTGCGCGAGACGCTCCCCGAAGGGGCCTACCTCGAACTCCACGTCAAGGTCGAGAAGCACTGGCAGGACCGCGACGAAATGCTCAATCGGCTGGGGTACTGACCCGGATCAGTGGGCGAGACGGCGAAGGTGGGCCAAAGCGAAGACCGCCGTCCCTGTCATCAC
Source organism: uncultured Acidimicrobiaceae bacterium (assembly GCA_963821755.1). Taxonomy (GTDB): domain Bacteria; phylum Actinomycetota; class Acidimicrobiia; order Acidimicrobiales; family RAAP-2; genus Bog-473. Next base: position 435,476 of record CAWGEX010000002.1, on the reverse strand, counting down.
CTCATGAGGTGAAGAACTCCACCAGGACCGGGGCGAGCGCCGCCGGTTCCACCTCGTGCGTCTGACCCTCCAGCATCCGCAGCCGGCCTTGCGGGATCGCCCGGCTCATCACCCTCGCCGCATCGGGCATGAAGGGAAGGCCCGCGTCGCCCGCCATCACGAGGACGGGCACCGAGAGACGCTCCGCCAGCCCGGTCGGCACCGACCAGGGCTCGCCCAGGATGGCGGCGTGGTCATAGGCCAGGGTCGGCGCAACCGCTTCCATGCCCGGCCAGAACGGCTCGCGGCGCATGGCGTCGACCTGCTCGGCCGGCCGGCCGACAAACCGCATGAACAGGGCCACCGCGTCGCCCCGACGGCCTTCGGCCAGGGCCTCCCTCAGCTGCGTGAGGTACTGACTCCAGGGCTCCTGCGCGCCAGGGTCGTTGTTGTAGGGAGGCTCGTACATGGCGATCTTGCTGACCTTGCTGCCGAGCCTGAGGGCCGCCCGCATGGCCAGGGGCCCGCCGGACGAGTGACCGTAGAGGAACGGCGTGCCGCCGGCGCGGTCGATGAGCGCCTCAATGTCGTCGATCTCCCGGTCGACCGCGTAGGGCAGCGTGTCCCCGCTCTCCCCGCGGCCGCGGCGATCAAAGCCGTACACCGTGAAGTGCGGTGCAAGGAGTTTGGCCAGCTCCGACGCCGAGCCGGATGAATGGATGGTCAGCGCGCCGTCGACCAGAATCACGGCGGGTCCCTCACCCTGCGTGTCGTAGGCGATCGTCGTGCCGTCCTGTGACGTGAGTGTGTTCATGGTTGTCTCCTCCGCCTTCACCACGTCGGTCTCCGCCGAACCCAGATGGGCCAAGGCGAGCCGTGGGGTCCGGTCGTTGGTCACCCTAGCGACGTGATCGAAATTCTGTTTGCGCCGGCCAGAGTCCCTTTACGCAGGGAATATCTGGGCACCGTGAGCGCCCCCCGGGCTGGACTGACGATTGCAAGGCGGTGGCAGAAAGGGTGCAATGCCCCTTTTTGTTTGCTTTTTCATTGACGGCCAGCGCTAATTTGTGCAAGTACAGCTCGCGAGAACGCCGGTCTGGCCCACGGGGCCTACCGGCGGTTCAGCCAGGTGTCGCGGGCACGTCGTGGAGGGGAGGTTCCCACCAAAGTTGGTTCGCACAGAGTGAAGCTCCCTCGTTGGGTTTCTGCCGGTAGCGGGAACTCCATGGGTTCTTTACCAAGGGCAACGCGTTGATCCTCAGGCTGTATCTGGTCGCCTGGTCTGAGGGGAGCGAGTGGCGAAACCGACGTCCTGGATGAGTAACCCATGCAGAAATTCAACGAAAGGAGCAGTGGACCAATGCGGCGTTTCTTCGACAAAAGGGCTGTGACCATCGGCTTGGCCGTCGGCCTGTCTCTCGGTGCGGCCGGTGCGGCCTTCGGTTATTTCACTTCCACCGGTGCCGGCACGGGATCGGCGTCAACGGGAAGCAGCACAGCCGTTGCCATCACGCAGACCAACACGATCTCTGGCTTGTTGCCGGGCGGACCTTCGGCCACCATCGACTACTCGGTCAACAACCCCGGTGGGGGCGCTGAACACGTCGGTTCGGTCACGGTGGCCGTCACGTCGGTGACCACGGGGGCCGTGGCGGGCGATCCAGCCTGTTCGACCGCGAGTTACAGCATCACCCAGGGTCCGGCGATCAACGCGACCCTGGCTCCGGGCGGCACCGCCACCGGCACGGCGACCATCGCCATGTTGGACAACGCCCTCAACCAGGACAACTGCCAAGCGGCCAACGGTGGCGGTGTGCTCGTCCTGGGCTTCACGTCGAACTAGTCGACGAGCGACGAGCGACGAGGAGACGGGCGAAGGCTCGGTGAGGGCTGAGGTGCGCAGGTTCAAGCGTGTCAACGCGGTGGGGGCGACGGGCGTGGTCGCGTTCGTCGTTGCTGCTCTGACGTTCGCGCTGGCGGGCGTGGTGGTTCATCCCTCCTCTCCGAAGCTCGCCCTGACGTCGGGCACCGGCACCTCGATCACCAGCGAGATCTTCGACTCGCCGGCGTGTTCGGGTACGCCTGCCAACCTGTACCCAGGGACCACACACTGCCTCGTCTTCACCGTGCACAACAGCCTCACGGTGCCGGTGACGGTGCAGTCGATCACCATGTCCCTCGACGGGAGTTTCCCGGCTCTCCCGTCGGGCTGCCCTCTCTCCGACTTCAGCCTTCCGAGTTTTACAGGCTCATTGGTTGTTCCCGGGAGAGGCACCGGCGACAGTCCCGGATTGCCCATCACGATGCTGGACAGCGGCACGAATCAAGACAATTGCCAGAACACGACGCTGCATTTCGTGTATTCGAGCGTCGGTCAGTTCACCGATTCGACCACCACCTCGCTCTCGGTCTCGCCCAACCCGCCCGTGGCCGGCCAACCAGTCGCGTTCACGACCACCGTCACCGCCGGCAACCCCAGCGCCGATCCCACCAGCCCGACCGGCGTGGTCAATTTCTTCTCCTGTTCCGGTGCGGCCTGCACCGACCCCGTGCTCATCGGCACGAGAACACTCGGGCCCAGTGGAGACGTCACGTTCACCACGACGCTCAGTGCGGGTGGCCAATTCTTCGAGGCGACCTTCGAAGGGACCGGGACAAACTTCGCCGCCAGCACCTCGAGTGTCTTCGGCACCACTGTCTCTCCGTCGACATCGAAGACGACAACGCCAGGGACTGCGGCATCAGTGGCAACGGCGACGGCGAAGTCCTCCCGGGCCACGCATGGCACGCCGTTGGCCTTCACCGGTGCTGATCTGGCCGCCCTCATCGGCGGCGGCCTCGTACTCGTGATCGTGGGCGCCCTCTTGGTGATCCATGTCCGAAGGCGCTTCGAGGCTGGATCATGAGCTGGCCCCGCCGCCTCCGCCGCCTCCGCCTGCGCCGCCCCCGCCTCTGCCGCGTTCGTCTCTTCGTGTTCGGTATCCCGCTGCTTCTCGGCGTCTCGGGTTTGGCCTACGCGTACTTCACGTCGCAGGGTGGCGGCGCGGGGGCCGCCACAACTGGATCGCTGGCGATCCCGGTCATGAACACGGCGACGCCCGGAGCCGGGACGGTCACGCTGACCTGGGGAGCTGTGCCGCCTCCGGCCACGGGTTCGGTGAACTACTTCGTGACTGCCAATGGCGGCACCCCGCCCGGCGGAACATGCGGCAGTTCGGGATCACCCATAGCCGCAACGACCTGTACCGTCACAGGACTCTCGGCTGGTGGCAACAGCTTCACGGTCACCGCGGCGTGGAATTCCTTCACCAGCACGAGCGCGCCACCGACCTTGGTCACGCTGACGTCGGGAGCAGCCACCAAGCTGACCTTCAGCAGCCAGCCCACCGTTGGTCAGAACATCCAAGCCACCGGCACGGGCACCTTCTCGGCCTCGGTGAGCGTCCAAGATGCCGACGGCAACACGGTGACCACCGCCACCAACGCGGTCACCTTGGCCATCGGGACCAACCCGTCGGCCGGCGTCCTGGCGTGCACCAACGCCGGTGGCCTGACCGTCAACGCGGTCTCGGGCGTGGCCACCTTCACCGGCTGCTCCATCACCAAGGCCGGCACCGGCTACACCCTGGCCGCCACGTCGAGCCCGGTCCTGACCCCGCCGGTGCAACGCCAATGCCTTCAACATCACCGCCGGGACGGCGAGCCAGCTCGTTTTCACCACCCAGCCGGTCGGCAACGTTCGGCGAGGCAACCAACTTCACAACGTCGCCCAAGATCTCGGTCGAGGACTCGTCGGGCAACGTCGTGACCTCTGACTCCGGCACCGTGACCTTGGCCACGGCGACGGGGCCCGGAGGCACCCTCACGTGTTCGAACACGGGTTTCCCGACGATCGCCGCGGTGGCCGGGGTGGCCACCTTCACCAACTGCCAGATCAGCGGCACGGCGGCGGCGGGGACCTACACGCTCCAGGCCACCCGAAGCGGACTCACCACGGCCCTCTCGGGCAACGTCGTGATCAACGCCGGCGCGGCCACCAAACTGGCCTTGAGCACCCAGCCGACGGTGGGTCAGAACATCCAAGCCAAAGGCACCGGCACCTTCTCGGCCTCGGTGAGCGTCCAAGACGCCAACGCCAACACCGTGACCACCGCCACCAACGCCGTCACCCTGGCCATCGGGACCAACCCGTCGGCCGGCGTCCTGGCGTGCACCAACACCGGTGGCCTGACCGTCAACGCGGTCTCGGGCGTGGCCACCTTCACCGGCTGCTCCATCACCAAGGCCGGCAGCGGCTACACCCTGGCCGCCACCTCGAGCCCGGTCCTGACTCCGCCGGTCAACGCCAATGCCTTCAACATCACCGCCGGTGCGCCGAGCCAGCTGATCTTCACCACCCAGCCGGTGGCCGGGGTGCCGCTCGGGACGAACTTCGTAACGTCGCCGAAGGTCTCGGTGGAGGACGCCAACGGCAACGTCGTGATATCTGACACGGGGACTATGACCTTGGCGATCGCTTCGGGTCCGGGTGGGGCGTCACTGTCCTGTTCGAACCCTGGCTTCCCCACGATCTCGGCGGTGGCCGGCGTAGCGACCTTCACCAACTGCCAGATCGGCGGCACGTTGATCGGCACCTTCACGCTTCAGGCCACCCGCGCCGGGCTCACCACAGCCACGTCGATCCCCGTCGTGATTATTTTGTAGTTGCCGTTCTTGCCCTTGCCCTTGCCCTTGCCCTTGCCCCTTGCCCTTGCCCTTGCCGTCTTGCCGTTTGCCGTTTGCCGGAAGGCGCCGCCGCTGGGTGAATGCGGAAGCGCCACACCACGCCCCAGGTCCCATTAGGCCAACGCCCGGCGGAGGAACTCCTCGACGTCGGCGCGCTCGACGGTGCGGCGCATGGGCGGGAGCGTGGCCAGGAGAACGGTGCGGTAGCTGGCAGTGGCCAGCCGGGAATCGAGCACGGCCACCACGCCGCGGTCCTCGGTGGTCCGGATGAGCCGCCCCGAACCCTGGGCCAACAGGGTGGCGGCGCGGGGGAGGTCGACCAGGTTGAAGGCGCCCGCTCCGGCGCGTTCCCGGCGCGCCTGGAGGAGCGGATCGTCCGGTCGGGGGAAGGGCAGGCGGTCCAACGTCACCAGTGACAGGGCGCGGCCCGGGATGTCGACGCCCTGCCAGAAACCGAGGGTGGCGAAGAGACACGAGGTCTCGTCTTCGGCGAACTCCTCCAGGAGTCGGCCCTTGGGCAAGTCGCCCTGCCGAAGGAGGGTGTAGGGCAGGTCGGGGGTCAGCGCAGCGGCAGCTTCTTCGGTGGCCCGACGGCTGGTGAACAGGGCCAGGGTGCGCCCCCCGGCGGCGGCGATGAGGAGGGCCAACTCCTCGTGCAGGGCGGCTTCGGCTGCGGGGGACCGTCGGTCGGGGAGGTGGCGGGCCACGTAGAGCAGGGCGTGGGCGCGGTAGTCAAAGGGACTGCCTACGTCGAGTTGGGTGGTCGTAAAAGCGCTGAGACCCACCCGCTCGACCAGGCGCGGCGGCACCGTGGCGCTGGTCAGGACGGCCGTGACCTCGCCCCACAGGACCGCGGCCAGCGGTGGCCCAACATCAATGGGGGAGAGGCGGAGCCGTGGGCTGCGGCGCGAGCCGTCGACCCAGGCCACCTCGCCGTCGTTTCCGCCCAGCAGCCGGTGCAGGTCGTCGATCAGGTGGGAGGCGGCCCCCACGGCTCTGGTTTTGCGACTGGCCCGCTCCGGCGAGCCGCCATCGCCCGAGAGCAGCGACGGGGTGCCATCGCCGCGTCGCAGCGCGTCGGCCACGCGCCCGGTCAACTCGGCGCAGCGGGCCAAGAGGTCGGCCAGTGGGCGATCGTCGACCGGCGGTTCGGCCTGCTGGTGCAGGACGCGGGTACCCACCCGGTCGGCCAACAAGAGGCCGAGCTCGTCCCCGGCACTGGCCAGGCGGGCCAGGTGGTCGGCATCGGTCTCTCGCACCAGGGGGCGGGCGGAGGCGACCAGGGCCCGGAAGCGCCCCGGCGTGATCTCGACGCCGAGCGCTGAGGTCATCACCTCCTCCAGCTGGTGGGTCTCGTCGAAGACGACCACGTCATGCTCGGGCAGCACGGACCCCCCGCTGGCCAGGTGTGCCCCGTACAGATGCGTGTTGACCACCACCACGTCCGCCGCCGCCGCCTGGTCGCGGGCCGCCTCGGCGAAGCACCGGTTGCCCGAGGGGCAATTGAAGGCCCCGGGGCACTCACGGGGGCCCACGCTGACCATCCCCCACGCCCGGTCGGTCGGTTCAAAGGCCAGCTCGGCCCGGTCGCCGGAGGCCGTTTTCTCCGACCAGGCCAGCAGGGTCCGGACCTGCTCGACCAGGCCTTCGGGCGCGGGCTCGGCGGGCGTCTCGGTGTCGTCCGGCTCGCTGCGAGGCTCGGCCCCGGTGCTGTCGCCCAGGTCGGGCTGAATGCCGCCTTGCCCCACCTCGGCCACCCGCTGGCGACAGATGTAGTTGCTCCGTCCCTTGAGGACGGCAAAGGACACCGGCACGCCCAGCCCGTCGGCCACCAGGGGCAGGTCCTTCTCGGCCAGCTGGTCCTGCAGGGCCTTGGTGGCCGTGGCGACCACCACCTTCTTGCCGCTGAGCACGGCGGGGACCAGGTAGGCCAGGGACTTCCCGGTCCCCGTCCCAGCCTGAATGACGAGATGGGTCTCGGTGACCAAGGCCCGGCCGACGGCCTGGCACATCTCCTGCTGCTGGGGTCGCTCCTCACCGCTGGCCATGGTCGCGGTGACCCGGGTCAGGGCTTCAGTGGCCTCGAGCGCGGCCCGCGCGGCTGCTCGGTCGGCGTCAGCACCGGTGCCGACCTCGTCGTCGGCGTCCCGGTCCCATTGCTCGTCCACCTGCTCGTCCACTCTCAGATCATGCCCGCCCCGAGTGACAGTGCCCGAACGGGGAACCAACCTGACCGCTGACCGCCCACGGCCGACCGCACGACCGTGCGACCGCTGACCACCGACTGTCTCGGGAGGGTTGGGCGGACGGCTGACCCGAGATCGAACGGGCGGAACGAAGCCCGGCTTCTCCGATCAGGAGTTTCGGAGATGGCTGACGACGTGTCGCACTCGTCGAGGCGAGGCGGCGTGGCCCTCTCGCCGGAGGGGGTAGGTTCGGCGGGTGGCTCATCCCGTCTCCGACCAGGGTGTTGATCCGGTTCCGAGCAAGCTCGATCTCACCCGCGTACCGGCGCACGTGGCCTGCGTGATGGACGGCAATGGGCGGTGGGCCAGCGCCCGGGGCCTGCCCCGGACCGAGGGGCACGCCGCCGGTGAAGAGGCCCTGCTCGATGTGGTCAACGGAGCCCTCGAGATCGGGGTGCGCTGGATCACGCTCTATGCCTTCTCGACCGAGAACTGGCGCCGGCCGGCCGACGAGGTTCGCTATCTCATGGGGTTCAACGAGTCGCTGCTCATGCGGCGCCGGGACGAGCTCAACGAGAAGGGCGTGCGCATCCGTTTTGCCGGGCGGCGGGACTGGCGGGTGCCGCGCCGGGTACTCAAACGGATGGACGAGTCGATCGAGTTGACCAGAGGTAACGACCGCATGACCATGACCATGGCGTTCAACTACGGCGGGCGGGCCGAGATCGTCGATGCGGTGCGAGCGCTGGTGGTCGAAGGGGTGGCGCCGAACAAGGTGGACGAGAAGGCCATCCGCCGTCATCTCTATTTCCCCGACATGCCCGATCCCGATCTGGTCATCCGTACCTCGGGTGAGACGCGTATCTCCAATTTCTTGCTGTGGGAGATCGCCTACAGCGAGCTTGTCTTCCCCGAGGTGCTGTGGCCCGACATGCGCCGCCGGCACCTCTATGAAGCCGTGATCGAGTTCCAGCAGCGGGTGCGCCGCTTCGGCGACGTGCATCCGTGACAATAGGGCCATGAGCATGAGCAGGGTGGCCCTGGCAGGAGGGTTCCTGGTGGTGGCCGGGTTGATCGCCTTGGTCATCATCGGCTTCCACGACGCCCTGACCCCCTTGGTCACCATCGTGGCCCTGGTGGTCCTCATCGGCGGGGGCAACCTGCTGTACGGCAAGAACTCGCACGGGGCCATGGCCCAAGCTCGCACCCGGCCGGCCCAGGAGGCCCAGAACCGGGCCATTGACGAGGCGCGCCGCCACGCGGCCGGCCACGACGAGTCGGTCGACGGGTGAGCCTCTTCCGCGACACCGGCGTGGTGCTCCACACCTACCGGCTCGGCGAGGCAGACCGCATCATCGTCTTCTTGACCGAGCAGCACGGGAAGGTGCGCGCCGTGGCCAAGGGGGTACGGCGGACCAAGAGCAAGTTCGGAGCCCGCCTGGAGCCTTTGACCCACGTGGACCTCTTGTTGTGGCAGGGGCGCAGCGATCTCGACATCGTGAACCAGGTCGAGGTGATCGACACCTTCCGCGTCGTGCGCGAGGACCTGTCGCTGTTGCCCAAGGGGATGGCCCTCATCGAGGTGACCGATCAGATGGCCCAGGAGCGCCATCCCGACCCTCGGCTCTACGCCATGTTGGTGGGCGCGCTGCGGGCGCTCTGCGACCCGGCCACCGACCCCACCCTGTTGGCTCCCTCCTTCTTCCTCAAGGCCCTGGTGCTCGAGGGCGCCGCCCCCGTCCTCGACTCCTGCGCCTCCTGCGGCGAAGCCGACGGCGAGGTCGAGCTGGTGGCCTTCGACCTGACCGAGGGGGGCACCCTCTGCCGTCGCTGCCGCCGGGGCCGGCCCATGAGTGCGCCCGCGCTGGCGCTGTTGCGCCGGATCCTCGGGGGCGACCTGGCCGCCGTCCTGGCCGGACCCCCCAGCGAGGGAGCCGATGAGGTGGCCGAGCTGGCCACCGAGGCCATGGAGGTCCACCTCGATCGCCGGATCCGCTCGGTGCGTTCCGCCGCCGGGCTCTGACCTGCCGCCGGCGATGCGACCCCAGGCGTTCGGCGTCTACGTCCATGTGCCTTTCTGCCGGGAGCGCTGCGACTACTGCGCCTTCGCGACCTACACGGACCGCGACCACCTCATGGAGCGGTACGCCGCGGCGTGCGTGACCGAGCTGGAGCGTCTCGGCGACGTCGGGGCGCTGACGGTGGCCACCAGCGTCTTCTTCGGCGGCGGGACGCCGTCCCGTCTGGCCCCGGAGCTCTTGTGCCGCATCCTCGAATCCATACCCCGCGCCGCCGACGCCGAAGTCACGGTCGAGTGCAATCCCGAGGACGCCGACGGGGCGCACCTGGGTTCGTACCGGGAGGCCGGCGTGAACCGGGTGTCGTTCGGGCTGCAGTCGACCAACCCCCGCACGCTGGCCGGGTTGGGACGCCGGCACGTGCCCGACGCGGCCCGGCGCATCGCCGACGCGGTGTCCCGGGCCGGCTTCGTCACCTGGAACCTCGATCTGATCTTCGGCGGAGCGGGGGAGCGCGACGAGGACTGGCGGCGCACCCTCGACGAGGTCCTGAACCTCGATGCGCCACCCCCGCATGTCAGCGCTTACGCCCTGACGGTCGAACCCGGGACACCGCTGGCCCGCGCCGCGGACCGCCACCCGGACGAGGATGCCCTGGCCCGGCGCTACGAGGTGACCGACCGGGTCCTCACCGAGGCGGGATACGGCTGGGAGGAGATCTCCAACTGGGCCCGGCCCGGTCACCAGTGCCGCCACAATCATCTCTACTGGGATCAGGGGAACTACCAGGGCGTCGGTTCGGCCGCCCACAGCCACCGTGACGGCCAGCGTTGGTGGAACGTCCGTACGCCCGAGCGCTACATCGATGCCATCACGACGGGCCGCACTCCCGAGGGCGGTCGGGAGGTGCTCACGGCGGACCAACGGCGCTTCGAGGCGCTGGCGCTGGCTCTGCGCACGCCCCGAGGCGTGCCCTGGTTTGCCCTGGCCCACGACGAGGACCTGGACGGACTGGTGGTGCAGCGGGGAGACGATGCCGTCCTCACCGTGCGAGGGCGACTGCTCGCCAACGAAGTGACCACCAGGCTGCGGGAGACCGTCGGCCTGGCTGGCTCCCGAAATTGACCCGGTAGTCTTCCCCGATGTCCGAAGACTCCCAGGCCGGCTCCGATGACCTGATGGAGAAGGTCGTGCGCCTCTGCCGGCGCCGCGGCTTCATCTTCCCGTCCGCCGAAATTTACGGAGGGTTCCGCTCCACCTATGACTACGGCCCGCTCGGGGTCAACATGCTGCGCAACGTCAAGAACGCCTGGTGGCGCGCCATGGTGCAGCTGCGTGACGACGTGGTCGGGATCGACGCCGCCATCCTCTCCCCGCCGGCCGTGTGGGAGGCCTCGGGCCATCTGGCCACCTTCACCGACCCCCTGGTCGACTGCAAGAACTGCCACGAACGATGGCGTGCCGACAAGATCGACGGCACCTGCCCCAACTGCGGGTCGCACGACCTGACCGAAGCCCGGGCCTTCAACCTGATGTTCAAGACCCACGCCGGCCCGGTGGAGGATGAAGGCCATGTGGCCTACCTCCGACCCGAGACGGCCCAGGGCATGTTCACCAACTTCGCCAACGTGCTCAACACCACGCGCAAGAAGCCGCCCTTCGGCATCGCGCAGGTGGGCAAATCCTTCCGCAACGAGATCACCCCGCAGAACTTCGTGTTCCGCACCCGCGAGTTCGAGCAGATGGAGATGGAGTATTTCGTCCCGCCGACCGACGCCGACCAATGGTTCGACTACTGGTTGGCCGAACGTTTCCGTTGGTACATCGAGCTGGGGATCCCCGAAGAGAAACTACGGCTACGCCATCACGAGGCGAGCGAGCTGTCGCACTACTCGCGAGCCACGGCCGACGTGGAGTTCCTCTTCCCCTGGGGCTGGGACGAGCTCGAGGGCATCGCCAACCGTGGTGACTTCGATCTGCTGGCCCACGCCGCGGCGTCGGGCGAGAAGCTGGACTTCTTCGACCCGGCCACCAATGAGCGGTACGTGCCCTACGTGATCGAGCCGGCCGCGGGAGCGACGCGTACCATGATGGCCTTCTTGCTCTCGGCCTACGACGAGGATGAAGTGGGTGGCGAGCCCCGCAACGTGCTGCGCCTGCACTGGCGGCTGGCGCCGTATCAGGTGGCCGTGCTCCCGCTCTCGAAGAAGGATCCCCTCGAGCCCTTCGCCCGTCAGGTGCTGGGGCGGCTCCAGCCGCATTTCATGTGCGACTACGACACCACCCAGGGCATCGGAAAGCGCTACCGCCGTCAGGACGAGGTGGGCACGCCCTGGTGTGTCACCGTCGACTTCGATTCCCTCGAGGACGACGCCGTTACGGTGCGGGACCGGGACAGCACCGAACAGGTGCGGGTGCCCATCGCCGACCTGGTGGCCGAGTTACAGCGTCGCACCGGTTGACGGAGCGACGCCCGGTCTCGACGACGGTCGCCGTGGGCCAGGGTGCGTCGGCCATCCGGGCGGGTGCGCCTGGTCCTCAGTCGCCTTGACCTTGACCTTGTCCGTGGCCATGCCCGCCTCCCGCTCCCGCTCCCGATGTGGTCGTGGTGGTCGTGGTGTCGGTGGTGTCGGTGGTGCCGGTGGTGCCGGAGGTGCCGGCGTCCGCCACACCCAGTGCGGTGGCGAGCGCCGAGAGGTCCGATTGCAGCGTCGACGCGGCGGCCGGGTCAACACTGCCGTCGAGCTGGCCGGTGTCGATGGTGATGGCCGCTCGTTGGAGGTGGCTGGCGGCCTGGTCGGGCTGACTGGCCGCGGCATCGACGACCGCTTGCTGGGCCTGAGCGGTGATCGATTGCGCGGCGCCTGGGTCGAGGGTGCCGTCCGATTGGTCCGAGGCGATGTCGCGGGTCAGCACGGCCAGTGCGGCGGGAATGGCGCCCAGCGTCGTCGTGGTGGTCGTTGGTGCTGACGTGGTGGTCGACGTGGCAGGCGGTTGCGTTGCGCTGGTCAGGTGGCCGAGGTTGGATGCCGGACTGGAGGGGAACGCAACCAGGACGCCAACCACCAGGGCGATGACCAAGAGGGCCCCGAGCACGGCGGGCCACCAGCGTCGGTGCCGGCGGGGCCCGGCCGAGCTCTCCGAAACGGCTACTCGGGTAGGTGCCGGTGCGGTTTCCGGTCCGAGCAGTGCCGTGGTCGAGGCCCCGGGGACCAGGGCGGTCAGGTTCAGGACCCCGGTCGACGGCGGCGGGGCGGCGTCGGGGCTGGGCGACGGCGACCACGCAGCGCGAAACGGTGAGGTCACCAAGAGCGCGGCGACGTCCGCCCCCTCGAGGCGCTGCCCGGGACGGTGGTCGAGCATGCCGCTCAAGAGGAGCTTCCAGGGCACGGGGAGATCACCGGGTAGGGGCACGGGGCCGGCCATCCGCTTAGCGACCACTTGGGCGGTGGAACCTTCGTAGACCCGGTGGCCGGTCAGACACTCGAGCAGGACCATGCCCAGTGACCAGATGTCGGCGCCGGCCCCGACCTGGTGGTCTTCGAGTTGTTCCGGTGCCATGTAGGCGGCCGTTCCCAGTGTCGTCCCCGCCATCGTGAGGGCCGAGGCGTCGAGGAGTCGGGCCACACCGAAGTCCCCCAGCTGCGCCCGCCCGTCGGCATGCAGCAAGATGTTGGAAGGCTTCACGTCTCGATGCACGACACCGCGGCTATGCACGTACGCCAGGGCGCCGGCCAGCGACGCACCGAGATACGCCGTGCGCTCGGGTCCCAGCGGGCCGTGGCGGAGCGCCTCGGCCAGCGTCGAGCCCTGGACCAACTCCATGACCAAATAGGCGTGGTCACCGGCCAGGCCGGTGCCGATCAGTCGCACCAGCCCGGGGTGCTCGACGCGTCCGAGAGCGCGGACCTCTTGGGCGAAGCGACGGGCCAGTTCGGGGTCGGCCGAGCGGACAAACTTGATGGCGACGGCGGTGTCACTGCGCTCGTCAATGGCCTCGTACACGTCGGACATGCCGCCTTGCCCGAGCAGTCGGACCAGTCGATAGCGCCCGTCGAGAAGGTCAGTGGTCGATGTCATGGGCTGTCGTCCAGATCTTGCCGTGGGGACGCCGTCATGTGCGGATGGGTGCGGACACCCGCAACGAAACGCTTCATCGATCGGACGGAGTCCCTCCCAATTATGCCCTCAGTCAGGGGTGGGCAAACCCACATGGCCGTTGCTACTCCCGGGCGAAGGCGGCGATGTCCCGGGCGGTGTCACGGCTGACCTCTGGGCAGGCGATGACGAATATCTCGGTGCCGTGCATGGTGCCCATCATCTGCCGGCAGCGGGCGTGGACTCCCGCTTGGAGGAGCAGGCGGTAGAAGTTGATGCCCTCATCGCGCAATGGATCGCACTCGTTGACGTTGATCACCGTCGGAGGGAACCCGGTCACATCGTCGAGGCTGGCGAACGACGGCCAGGCCAGCGGGTTGCGCTCGTCGAACGCCTCGATCCCGTAGCTGACCGCGCCCCGGTTGCTGTGCAGGTCGAGCAGGATGCCGTTGTTCTCGGTGGACGATGGGCTCTCCGGATATGGCCACTGCCCGGCGATATAGGGGCAGAGCGCGTAGAGACCCTTGACCAGGCCGAGTCCGCCGTCCCGGCTGAGTTTCAGCCCGGTGGCGAGGGTCAGATTTCCGCCGCCGCTCTCGCCGGCGACGATGATGCGCTCCGGGTCGATGCGCAGGTGCGCCGCATGCTCGGCCACCCACTTGAGCCCCGACACGCAGTCGTTGAGTCCGGCGGGGAACGGTGCCACCTCAGGGGCCGAGGAGGCCACAACCGAGTTGCGGAAGTCGACCATGACGACGGCGACGCCATTGGCGGCGATGAGCTTGGCCCAGCCGCGGTACATCCCGTCGAAGCAGGACAGGTTCGACATGCCGCCGCCGTGGATGTAATAGACGCAAGCCACCGTCTCTTCGTTGTCGGGCCGAGTGATCCGCAGCTTGATGGTGTTGCCGTCGGGGGCGGACACGAATTGTTCGGTGCTGACGCGCAGCCCGGCGGATGGGGCGGACTCCTCGGTATCGCAGAGATCCATGAAGGGCCGGAAGGCGGCGACCGCATCGCGCGCCGCCTCGGAATTTGCTTCGACCACGAGGGCTTCCCGGCTGTCGACATCGGTGGCGGGGACCTGGGGGACCATCGAGAGCAGATCCTTGAGCCTCGGGTCGAGTCGCGGGTCGGCGGCGATGTCGTGGGCCATGGTCAAGTTCTCCTCGCTCGGGCGGAACGTCACCCGGCGTCGACGCTAGAGGAAGCGGGACGTACCCGTTCGGAGGGTCGCAAGGGCAACTTGGTCAGAGCCCGGGAAATGGGTCCTCGAGCGATCCGATCACGTGGTCCGCGCCCGCTTCATGCAACGCGTCGGTCGAGAACTTGCCGCTGGCCACTCCGACCGAGACGGCCCCGGCCGACCTGGCCGCTTCGATGTCGTGGGGGGTGTCGCCGACGACGAAGACCTGGGATGGCGTGAGGTCGTCGTGCAGGCGAGCGGCTTTGTCGATGGCGACGGTGGTGAGTTCGGTCCGGTCGGGCGAGTCCGAGCCGTAGGCGCCAAAGAGGAAGAAGCGGTTGAGATCGGCTGGGATGAGCTTGGTTCTGGCCGCGCCTTCCATGGCGCCCGAGACCAGGCCGAGGATGACGCCCGCTTCCCCCAGGCGCACCAAGGTCCGCCTGGCTCCCGGGAGGACCCGGTAGCCCTCGGAGGTCACGATGTCCTCGGCCAGGTGCAGCAGGTAGTGGGCGTAGATCTTGCTCAGCTCGTCACTGGATGGCTCCCGTCCCAGGACGCCTCTGAAAGTGGCCCGGGCCACCTGGGGATCGGTCTCACCGGCCGAGCTGTGCGCCCCGATATCGGCTGGAATGCCGTAGAGCTGGTCGAACGCCACCTTCCAGCTCCGTGCACCGGAGCCTCCGGTGTGGACCAGGGTCTCGTCCACGTCGAAGAGTACGGCGACTGGCTTGGCCACTTTGGGCATGTCTCTACCGCCTTGGCTCGAGGTCCGACGCTCCCTAGGTGTACTACCTACCCCACCTGGCGGAACTTGGACACGGCCAGAGGTATCAGCACGATGAGCAGTCCGGCGCACCAGGCCAGGGCCTGGTAGATGGAGGAGGTGTCGTGGGTGACGCCCCCGACCATGAGCGAGCGGGCAGCGTCGACCACCTGGGTGACCGGCTGGTGCTTGGCGAAGGCCTGCAGCCAACCCGGCATGCTGGACACCGGGACGAAGGCCGAGGAGGCGAAGGTCAGGGGGAAGAGGATGGGGAACGCCATGACCTGGGCCGTCTCGGCGTTCGAGGCCGTCAGGCCCACGGTGGCAAACCCCCAGCCCAGGGAATAGGCGAAGATCAGGACGATCAGGGCACCGCACAGGAACAGGCCGAAATTGGTGCCGATGCGGAACCCGACGATGTACCCCACCACGGTGATCAGGGTCACGATGAAGACGTTGCGCACGAGGTCGGCCGTGGTCCGGCCGGCCAGCACGGCGGAGCGGGCCATGGGCAGGGCCCGGAACCGTTCGATCAACCCCTTCTGCAGGTCGTCGGCCAGCCCGACGGCGGTGCTCACGGCCCCGAAGGCGACCGTCTGCACGAAGATGCCCGGCATCAGGTAGTCGACGTAGCTCACGCCCGGGATGCTGATGGCGCCGCCGAAGACGAAGCGGAAGAGCAGCACGAACATGATGGGCTGCAGGGTGGCGAAGAAGATGGCGTCGGGGATCCGGGTCAGGCCCTTCAGGTTGCGCCACGTGAGCGTGGCGGCGTCGGCCAGCGTCCAGCGCAGCCGACTCCCCGATGGGGCCGGGACCACCGCGGTGGGGACGGTCATGGTGCTCATGCGGCGTCCATTTCGTCCGGGTCCGCACGGGACCCGGCGCGTCGCTTGGATTCGCGGCGCTTGCCGCTGCGAGCGGCCCGCTCCTCGTCGGTCTCGCCTTCGGACTTGTGACCGGTCAGGTTCAAGAACACATCGTCCAGGCTCGGTTCGCGCAGGGCCAGGCCGGCCACGGGCACCTGGGCCGCATCGAGCGCCCGCAGGACCTCGGCGCCGACCTTCGGCCCGTCCTCCACCGTGAGCTCGACCATGACGCCGTCCATCAGGGGCGGGTTGTCCGAGAGCGGGGCCACCAGGGCGGCGGCGCGGGCGGCGATGTCCTTGTTGGGCAGGGTGATGGCGATGACCGAGGTGCCCAAACGGGCCTTGAGCTGCGCCGGGGTCCCTTCGGCGATGACCCGGCCGTGGTCGACCACCACGATGTCGCGGGCCAGCCGGTCGGCCTCCTCGAGGTACTGGGTGGTGAGCAGCACCGTGGTGCCCTCGGAGACCAGGTCCTCAATGACCCCCCACAGGTCCTGCCGGCTCTGGGGGTCCAGCCCGGTGGTGGGCTCGTCCAGGAAGAGGACGGGCGGTCGGGCCACCAGGGCGGCGGCCAGGTCGAGCCGGCGCCGCATGCCACCCGAGTAGGTCTTGAGCACCCGATCGCCGGCGTCGACCAACCCGAAGTCCCGCAACAGTTCGTCGGCCCGGGCCGCGGCCGCCTTCCAGCTCATGTGGGTGAGCCGGCCGACCATGCGGATGTTCTCGCGGCCGGTCAGGTTGTCGTCGACGGCGGCGTTCTGGCCGGCCAAGCCGATGATGCGGCGGACGGCGTCAGCTTCCTTGGCCACGTCGTGACCAAGGATGGTGGCGTGGCCCGAGTCGGGGCCGAGGATGGTGCACAGGATGCGCACGGCCGTGGTCTTGCCGGCCCCGTTCGGCCCGAGCAGGCCCAGGACGGTGCCCGCCTCGACCTGGAGGGAGACGCCGTCGAGGGCGCGCACGTTGCCGCGCGGGAAGACTTTGACCAGATCCTGGGCCTCCACGGCGAAACGCGCACCATTGCTCATTAACGAAGAAACTTAGTGATAAAGTTATTTATGTGTCAAGACAATGGTCGAAAGCGGACCTCATGCAGCAACTGCGATCGGAGATCGTGGGCTATTTCGGCGCGGCCAGTGCGTTCGACGAGCGGGTGGCCGCCAAGTTCAAACTGAGCCGGACCGACATGCGGTGTCTGGACCTGCTGGACCACCAGGGTCCGATGACGGCCGGGCAGCTGGCGGACGAGACGGGCCTGAGCACGGGAGCGGTGACCTTCCTGCTGGACCGGCTGGAAGAGGCCGGCATGGTGACGCGGCGCCGGGACACCGACGATCGCCGCCGGGTGTGGGTGTCGCTGGTCCCCTCGGCCCACAAGCGGATGGCGCGCATGCAGCAGCCCATCGTCGAGGAGATGCGAGCGGTGGCGCAGCGCTTCAAGGAGGAGGAGCTGGCCGTCGTGCGGGACTTCATGCGCGAGACCAAAGAGGTGTTCGAGCGCCAGGTGGCGGGCGTCAAGGGGGCCAAGAAAGGGCCGGACAAGGGCCCATAGGGGTGCCGGAGGCCCAGTAGGCTGTCGCCTTTCCGTCCCGATGCTGGGCCGGAGCTGCACCCGTCCGATGAATGCCGCCTCGCCGGTGGTTCGCCCCGCCAGGGCAAGGAGTCCCGATGCCGTACGTCTTTGATTTCGACCACGCCCACCCACGCCCCCCGATGGAGCTGAAAGACCTGCTCGGGGGCAAGGGCGCCAACTTGGCCGAGATGACGTCGGTCCTCACCCTTCCCGTGCCGCCCGGGTTCACCATCTCGACCGATGCTTGCCGGGACTACATGGCGGGAGGCTGGCCCAAGCGCCTGGACGCCGAAGTGGCGGAGGCCCGCACGCGCCTAGAAGTTGCCATGGGCAAGGTCATCGGCGACGCCAAGGACCCGTTGCTGGTCTCGGTGCGCTCGGGAGCCAAGTTCTCCATGCCCGGGATGATGGACACCGTTCTGAACCTGGGCCTGAACGACCGCTCGGTCGAGGGATTGGCCAGCCAGACCGGCGACGAGCGCTTCGCTTTCGACTCGTACCGCCGTTTCATCGCCATGTACGGACGCATCGTGCTCGAGCTCCCCGGCGAGGAGTTCGACTCTCTCTTCGACGCGGCCAAGGAGCTGGCCGGCACCACGTCGGACCACAAGGTGCCGACGGAGTTGCTGCGCTACCTGGTCGACTCCTACCAGCAGATCGTCGAGCGTCACACCGAGAGTCCGTTCCCCCAGGATCCGGCCGCGCAGCTGCGGGGGGCCATTGAGGCGGTGTTCCGCAGCTGGAACGGGCCGCGGGCCATCGCCTACCGGGATCGTGAGCGGATCGCCCACGACCTGGGCACGGCCGTCAACGTCCAGGCCATGGTGTTCGGCAACCGCGACGACAACTCGGGCACCGGGGTCGGCTTCACCCGTGACCCCGCCACGGGGGCCAAGGGCGCCTATGGCGACTTCCTGGTCAACGCCCAGGGTGAGGATGTGGTGGCCGGCATCCGCAACACGGAGCCGATCGCCGAGATGAAGAAGCAGTTCCCCCAAGTGCACGCCGAGTTGCTGAAGATCTTCGGGCGGCTCGAGGCGCACTACCTCGACATGTGCGACACCGAGTTCACCATCGAACAGGGCAAGCTCTGGATGCTGCAGACCCGGGTAGGCAAGCGCACCGGCGTGGCCGCCCTGCAAATGGCGGTGGACATGGTGCGACCGAACGACCTCGGCATCTCACGGGCCGAGGCCGTGTCCCGGATCACCGAGGACCACCTCGACTCGGTGCTGCACCCACAGTTCGCCGGCTCGGGCTACGCCGTGTGGGCCAAGGGCCTCGGAGCGAGCCCGGGCGCGGCCGTCGGCCGCATCTACTTCACGGCCGATGACGCCGCCGCCGCGGCCGAGCGGGGAGAGAGGGTCGTCCTGGTGCGGAGCGAGACCTCACCCGAGGACGTGCACGGCATGTTGGCCTCCGAAGGGATCCTGACGGCCCGGGGTGGCCTGGTCAGCCACGCCGCCGTGGTGGCGCGCGGCTGGGGCAAGCCGGCCGTGGTCGGGGCCGAGGCCCTGCGGCTGACGGACCATTCGGTGACGGTGGGGGACTCCACGCTCGGTGAGGGCGACTGGGTCTCCCTGGACGGGGGTGCGGGCATCGTGGTGGCCGGGCAGGTGCCGCTGACCGCGGCATCACCGCCCCCGGCCTTCGCCACGGTGCTGTCGTGGGCCGACGACATCCGGGCCGGGCATTTGGCCGTGCGGGCCAATGCCGACACCGGCGAGGATGCCGGCAACGCCCGCTCGTTGGGGGCGGAGGGGATCGGGTTGTGTCGGACCGAGCACATGTTCCTGGGCGAGGACCGCCTGCCCGTGGTGCGACGCATGATCCTGGCTGATTCTCCCGATGAGGAGGCGGCGGCATTGGAAGAGCTGCGCCAGGTCCAACGGGAGGACTTCATCTCGATTCTGGAGGCCATGGACGGGTTGCCCGTCACGGTGCGTCTGCTCGACCCACCCCTGCACGAGTTCCTGCCCAGCACCGAGGAGATGGCCGTCAAGGACGCCACCGTCGGGCTGACCCCAGAGGAGCGCCGGCTCTACGACGCCGCCCTCTCGTGGAAGGAATCCAACCCGATGCTCGGGACACGTGGGGTGCGCCTCGGTGTGGTCAAGCCCGGCCTCTACGCCATGCAGGTGCGCGCTCTGATGGAGGCGGCCCGCCAGAGGGTGGTCGACGGCGGTCACCCGATCGTCGAGATCATGATCCCCCTGACCGTGAGCCGCGAGGAGCTGGCCCTGGCCCGGAGCTGGGTCGAGGAAGCCGTGGCCGACGTGACGGCCGAGAAGGCACCCCGGCCGAGCAAGGGCGCCACTGCGGCCAAGGGGCCGAGCAGGGGGAAGCTGGAGGTGACAATCGGGACCATGATCGAGACCCCCCGGGCCGCACTGCTGGCGGGAGAGATCGCCGAGGTGGCCGACTTCTTCTCCTTCGGTACCAACGACCTGACCCAGATGACGTTCGGGTTCTCCCGGGACGACGTGGAGGGACGGATGATGAGCGCTTATCTGGATCTGGGGCTGCTGGCGCGTAACCCATTCGACGTGGTGGACGCTGATGGCGTCGGGGAGTTGGTCCGCCTGGGCACCGAGCGGGGCCGGGCCACCAGGCCCTCGCTGAAGGTCGGGGTCTGCGGCGAGCACGGGGGCGAGCCCGAGTCCATCGCCATGTTCTACCGGGCCGGCCTCGACTACGTGAGTTGTTCCCCGTTCCGGGTGCCGGTGGCCCGCTTGGCGGCGGCCCAGGCCGTGATGGCGGGTGAGGCGGCGGTCGCCGGCCCGATCGCGGGCACCGGGTCCAAGACACCGGAGAAATCGGGCAAGGCGGCCAAGGCCAGCTGAGGTGGGCCGACCCCCGGCCGAGTGGCCGAAGGGGCCTGTGCTCCCGGTTCGGGTTCCGGCTCGGTGCCGACCGGTCGCCCGCGGCCCGGAATCCAACACTGGCTTCGATAGTTCTCGTCGCCAAGAGGCCAGGACAAGCCTCGATGTCCGGTACCGCCCTTCTGTCGGGGCTTTCGATGGCACAGAGCCGCGGTACCGTCAAGGTGTGGGCATACCCGACGAGGACGTGGCCCAGGTCCGGGCCCAGACCGACATCGTCGCCCTCATCGGCGAGCATGCCGCGCTCAAACGGGTGGGCCGGCGTTGGAGTGGCCTGTGCCCGTTCCACACGGAGAAGACACCATCATTCAGTGTGAACGCCGAGGAGGGCTTCTACTACTGCTTCGGCTGCCAGGCCTCGGGGGATGCGATCACTTTCGTGCGGGAAATGGAGCATCTCGACTTCGTCGACGCCGTGCGGCTGCTGGCCGACCGGGCCGGCATGGCTCTCCATGAGGACGCCGAGGTGGGGAAGGACCGCAAACGCCGGGTCGAGCTCCTCGACGCGTTGGAACGGGCCGTGGTCTGGTATCACGAGCGTTTGCTGCGCGCCCCTGATGCCGGCCCCGCCCGGGACTACCTGCGCTCCCGCGGTTACGACGGCGACGTGGTGCGACGTTTCCGGCTGGGCTGGGCCCCCGATGACTGGGATGCGCTCAGCCGAGCGCTGAAATTGTCGGAGCGGGTTCTGACCGACTCGGGACTGGGTTTCGTCAACAAGCGGGGCCGGGCCCAAGATGCGTTCCGGGCCCGCGTGCTGTTCCCCATCTGCGATCCCTCGGGCCGTCCGGTCGCCCTCGGTGGCCGGGTCCTCCCGCCCGGAGTGGGGCAGCCGTTGCCCGAGCGGGCGGAGCCGAAGTACAAGAACTCCCAGGAGTCGGCCATCTACTCCAAGCGGCGCACGCTCTATGCGCTCAACTGGGCCAAGCATGACGTCATCGCCCGAGGCGAAGTGGTGGTGTGCGAGGGCTATACCGATGTCATCGGGTTCTTCCAGGCCGGTGTGCCGCGAGCCGTGGCCACGTGCGGCACCGCTCTGGCCGAGGAACACTTCACCTTGTTGCGTAACTTCGGTCGGCGCATCGTCCTGGCCTATGACGCCGACAGCGCCGGGCAGAAGGCCACCTCGCGGGTCTACGAGTGGGAGCGCAAGCACGAGGTCGACGTGGTGGTGGCCACCTTTCCCGGCGGGAGCGATCCGGGGGAGTTGGCCCGCACCGATCCCGAGACCCTGGCCCGCGCCGTGGCCGAGGCCCGCCCCTTCCTGCAATTCCGCATCGACCGCATCCTCGACGCCGGCGACCTGGGTACGGCCGAAGGACGAGCCCGCGCCGCCGAGGCCGCCCTGGCGGCGGTGGCCGAGCACCCGGTCGACCTGGTGCGTGATCAGTACGTCATGCAGCTTTCCGATCGCTGCCGTCTTGACGCCTCGCGACTACGGGAGAAGCTCGAGTACGTGCGGGCTCATCCGCCGGCCGATACCGGCACCAAACCCGGACGCCACCGCCATGACCCACCGCCGCGCCAACATGACCCGGGCGAAATCAGAGACCCCGAGGACAGCGATTGGGAAGAGGAGACCTACGTCGTCGCGCCAGCGGTCCAGCGCGCCGGTCCGGGCATGGAGGCGCTCGAAATTGGCGGTACATCGTCCCGAGGACGTGGCCGATCGGTTGCAGCCGGTGTTGTTCGTCGAACCGCAGCACCGCCAGGCGTTTGTGGCGTTGCTCGAACACGACGACTTGCACGGCGCCATAGAGGCGGCGCAACCCGACGTCGCGCTGCTCCTGCGACGAGTGACCGTGGAAGAACCGCTGGCCGGTGATCCCGAGATGGGGGACCCGGTCGATCTGGTCGTCATGGTGCTGCTGCGCGAAGCGGTCCGACGCGCGTTGAGTGATGTGGAGAAAGAGGCACGGGGCCTCGATGCCTCGTGGCAAGCTGGGGCCGCCGAGACGGCGCAAGTACGCCTCTGGCTGGCCGAACTCGGCGAACCGGAAACAGCGCGCACCGCGGCCGATCGATTGGTAGCGTGGCTGTCGCAGCGCGAGAATCGAGAGGCATGACAAAGGTGGCATGGCGCACATAGGCGACAACACAGTGAGCGTGATCGAAGAGGTGGCAGATCCTGCCCCCGGCAGTGACGCGGCCATCGTGCGCCTTGCCGATGAGACGCTTCCGCCCGGCGTCTCGCAGATCGACTTCGACGCCGCGCTAGCGGCAGGCCGCGAGAAGGGTCACCTCACCCAGGACGAACTCATCGATGCACTCCACTCAGTTGAACTGACACCCGAAGTGCTGGCCGCCCTGTTGGCGCGTATCAACGCCGAGGGAGTTGCGTTGGTGGATGACGAGGAAGATGATCTTCCACCGGAACCGGAATCGGCGGCCCGCCTGAACCGAGCCGCTATCGCGCGCAACGGCGCTCGTCGGGACAGCAACGGCAAGCGGGCGACCAGCTCGTCGGAGTCTTCGGGCAGCGCCGAAGATCCGGTGCACACGTACCTCAAGGAGATCGGCCGTGTGCCGCTTCTCAACGCAGAGCTCGAGGTGGAGATTGCCCAGGCGATTGAGGTCGGGAACGAAGCAGCGGCCCGCTTGGTGGCTCACGAGCGGGCCGAAGCCGGCGAAGGGCTGGCCTCCGAACTGCTGGACGGAGCGGCGCAGACCCGCTGCCGGCGACTGGTGCGCAAGGGGCAGCGGTCCAAGGACGAGCTCATCGAGGCGAACCTGCGTCTGGTCGTGTCCATCGCCAAGCGCTATCGCAACCGGGGTTTGGCCTTTCTCGATCTGATCCAAGAGGGCAACCTCGGCCTGATGCGCGCCGTGGACAAGTTCGATCACACCAAGGGCTTCAAGTTCTCCACCTATGCGACCTGGTGGATCCGCCAGGCGATCACGCGGGCCATTGCTGATCAGGCCCGTACCATTCGAATCCCGGTTCACATGGTCGAGACCATCAACAAGGTGGTGTGGGCCCAACGTCAGCTCCTGCAAGAACTCGGTCGCGAGCCGACAGTCGAAGAGGTTTCGACCCGCGTCGAGTTCCCCATCGACCGCATACGGGAGATTCTGCGGATCAATCAGGACACCGTCTCACTGGAGCAGCCGGTCGGTGACGAAGACGACTTCAGTCTCTCCGACCTGATTGAGGACAGAGGCGCCGTCGTTCCCGATGATGCGGCCACTCGCGCCCTCCTTGACGAAGCCGTCCGCGAGGCGTTGGGACATCTCTCCGAGCGCGAGCAAGATGTTGTGCGCCTCCGCTTCGGGCTTGACGATGGCAAGATTCGCACGCTCGAAGAAGTTGGTCGGGAATTCGGCGTGACCCGGGAGCGGGTCCGCCAGATTGAGTCCAAGACCTTGGCCAAGTTGCGTCGCCCCGATGCAGCGCACCTCCTCCGGGACTATCTCGAAGAGTCCTGACCTGCAGGTTGCGTCCCCGCGATCGGTGGGATCCGATCCGAGCCACCCCGCACCGCTGATAACGTTCCCACGCTGAAGCGACGTCCTTCCGGGGTAGCTCAATGGCAGAGCGAGCGGCTGTTAACCGCTAGGTTGAGAGTTCGAGTCTCTCCCCCGGAGCTTGTGGGCTCTTCGGAGTTCAGCGGGGGCTGGTGGTGTGACGATGCCCGTGCTTGCGGTAGTTGCCTTCCCATACACGGCACAGCAGGGCTAGGCCGGGGGGCCAAGCGAGTACCGGTCGGGTACACGACGTAATGGGGCTGAGGAGGTCGACCGCCTTGAGTTCGGAGAAGACACTCGTCACGTCACGCTTGGAGGTGCGCCCGCCTCGCGAGTTGGACCGCGCACGGTTCGTCGAACTCTTCTGCAATGACGACTTCATGATCTTCTTCGGCCAAGCTCTGACTGAGGAAGCGGCCCACGGGCGTTTCGATCACATGATGGCAATGTGCGAAGTCGTTCCGTTCGCGAAGCAGCCGATCGTTGAGCGGGCCACAGGCCTAGTCGTCGGCTATACAGGCGTCGACTACTTCAGCTTCGAAGGTGCGGAACGTCTGGAATGGGGGTACCGGCTGGTGCCTGAGTCGCGAGGATTGGGGTACGCGACCGAGGCAAGCCAAGCTTTACTTGCCCGCGCTCGTGAGGCGTTTTCGGGCGAACTGCTTGCGATGATCGACCCAGCCAACCATGCCTCCCAAAACGTCTGCCGGAAGCTTGGTTTCGCGTTCCTGAAGCAGGCGCCTGTGGATGGGGGCATTGCCAACTTCTACACCCTGGCCATCGGCGACACGGGGCGATAAGTGTCGGAGCTCCGAGCTTTCAAGTTGGCTCGAGGAGTAACCGACCGCCCCCGAATGCCGGGACGCGGCGACTCCCTGAGTGGTGGTCACTCCGAAGGGGATCTCGCGTCTCGTTCGGATAACGCCTTGAGCGTCACCAATTGCTTTCGCATCATGACGAGGTCACCGGCTGGTAGAACATGGCGCATCACGAGCCCGACGAGACCTCGAGGTGATTGGAACACGATCTTTGCCACCAGTCGAGACTGTCGCTTCCCAGCAGGCCACACTGCGTAGGAGACCGCGACCCGACCAAAGGCGGCCGTCTTTGAATCAAGGGTGATTGAGCGACCTTCCTCGAAGGAGACCAGCCGGAAGATCGTCATGAATCGCTGCCCGACAACAAGTTCCTCGAGTCCCGGTACAAGCTGCCGTGGGCTTCGCCTTCCAAAGTTGTCGATCCAATCGTAGCTATAGGGTGCAACGCGCAGCTGACAAAGCCAGCGGAAGACCAGTTCCGATGGGGCCTCCGCGTCGACGCCTCGAAACAGGGCACCATCTGGATGTTCGATCAGCTCGTCACAGGGATAAGTCTGAGCTCGTTCGGCTGGAAGCGTCCCCCAGGTCTCGAGGAGAGAGCGGCCGATCACGTAGTTCAACTTGGGCTTCTGACCGATCATGCGTCCAGCCAGGAGCGGGCGTCGGCAGCTACGGTCGCTCTTTCACGGTAGGTGTCTCCGAACACCGGGCTGGCGGCACCTGCTGATGTCCGCACGCAACGCCTCCTTGGGCTCAGCGATAACGAAGTTCAATGTTTACGTCTTGCGACTCCAATGCCGTGAGGAGTCTCGATCGCAACGACTCTCGGTCCTCCTCGGTTGGGCGGCAGCCATTCGTCCACTGCGCCCGCAGGAACTCCATGTCCTCCCATATGGGACCGATCGGACGGGGGTCTGACTCATATCGAGGTGTCAGCCACCAATGGAGATGGGGTGCTCCATTTCCCAGCGCTTCATAGTTCAGCTTCCTCGGGCTGAACGCGCTCCAGACTGCCGCAGCGACCTCTGCCATTTCGGCGAGGTGGGCGTCCCTTGTGGGTCGGTCGAATTCATGGAGTTCGTGAATACACGATTTGGCGAGGAAAAAACATTGTCCACGGAAGTGTTGGTTCGGATTCAGCCTGACGTATCCCGTAGTCAATCGTGCAACGCCCCACACCTCTTCGCCGAGGTCTTGAGACGCATTGTCGGCACAGATGTGGCACGACCCCATGCGAGAAACAATAGCGATCGACCCGCTTTCAGGGGGCCGGGAGTTTGGCGACAAACGTGCCCCGTACGTCGATTCGAAGCTTGTCATTAGGCGCCCAACGAGGAACTCGCTTGCATGCCGCCAGCGCTCCCGAGGTGCCGACCTGCGCCGCGGTCAGGAGAGTGATGGTCGTCGTTCTGGCGCGACATTCTGTACCGGTTCGAGGATCACGAATCGGTGCTCGGTGTTCAGCCAGCCGATCGTGGGAGCCGCACGCAGACATGCTGTCGGGAGCGGGAGTACGTGATGGGCCACGTTCACCGGTGCCCGCGACCCATATCAGCGAGTTGTCCCCTTCCTCGTCCACGTGGTGCTCCTGTCGTCGACAGGTACGATCGGTCAGGTGTCGGATCCGCTCAGCGCCCAGCAGGTCGACGAGTTCGTCGAGCGCGGCTTCACTGTCGTTCACGGTGCCTTCGGCACCAACGTGGCCGCCGCCGTCCGGCGGGAGCTGGGCCGGCGCATCGGGGTCGACCTCGACGACCCGGCGCAGTGGAGCCAGCCGAGGGTCTGGCTGCAAGAAGTGTTCAGCGAGCCACCGTTCACCGATGCCCTCACGGACCGGTTCGCCGCCGCCGTCGACCAGATCGTGGGCGTCCGCCGCTGGCGGCTGGAGCGCTACCTGGGTTGGTGGCTGGTCACTTTCCCTGGCTTCGACGACCCGCCCTACGGCGGGGACTGGCACGTCGAGGGGGACTTCATCCACCACATCTGGTCACCCGAGCAGGCCATCCTGCCCCTCTTCTGCTTCTCCGATGTCGAGCCCGGCGGCGGGGGAACCTTGCTGGCCGCCGGCTCCCACCGGGTCGCCGCCCGGCTGCTGTGGGAGTCCGAGCCCACGGGCCTGGCCTCCGACGACATCTGGCCGGAGATGAACCGCCGCTTGGATGCCATCGGCTGGGAGATCGTCGAGGTCACCGCCCAGGCCGGCGACGTGGTCCTCGCCCACCCGCTGGTTTTCCACGCTTCCAACCCGAATCACGGCACCCGGCCACGTGTGATGGCTCAGCCGCGCTACGACATGACCGAACCCAAACGCACCGCCGGCCGCGACCTCTGCCCAGTCGAAGTGCCCCTCGCTCGCAGCCGACCCGCCGGCAACTGACCGTGACCAACTGTCTCACCCGGCCTGGCAGACGGTCCAGCAGCAGGATCGGCTTGTGGGAGTGACGTCAACCTGCCGCATGTGAGAGCTTCAGGGCACGGCACACAAGAAGCCATGGGATTGGCCGGACGCCCAACTCTCGCAGCGCGGTGATGGCAAGCCCGGCGCTGGCCAGGGCTCCGACGTATCGGGAGAGCGGCCGGTGGTCGGAGACGAAGGTCATGGCCAACCCATCGCGCACCGCCCTGTCGCTGTAGCGGCGTTCGACCAGATACGGGGCGGTAATGGGCAATGGCTCGCCGGTATGGAAGGCGGCGGGATCTTGGGCGGACGCGAACGGGTGGACAATGGCCAGGCACAGACTCCCGCCTGGTCGCAGTACCCGGGCTATCTCAGTCGAAGTGCGGTCGATGTCGTCGACGTCCTGTAGCACCATGCACGCTATGACCACGCCCGCAGATCCATCGAGGAAGGGCAGGGTGGCGGCGTCTCCACGAACGACGTTGACACGCGGAGTCCCGCTACGGGCAGCACGGGCGAGAGTCGGTGAGCGTTCTACGGCGACCACGGTGTGGCCAGCGGCCATCAGTTGCCGGCTGGCCCGACCCTCGCCACAGCCAACGTCAATCGTCAGTCCGGCCGGTTCGGGAAGGACAGCGCGAAGTTCCGGCCAGGTCCCTTCCCAGAATTCGTCATGGGCAGGCGATCGGGCCCAAGTGATCCACTCACCGGCATTCGCCTCCCAGGCATCGGCCAAGCTCACCGGGTGATGGTAACCGCAGTTCCCATGTGCGTCCCGCCCTTTGTCCGCAAGCGGATCGGTCTATGGGACGGTGAGGACCGTCACGACGAGCTCCCTGCTGGCGAAATTTGCCGGTGCAGTTCGGCACGCCTGGGGCACCCCTCCCCGCCACGACGAATCCGATTCGGCCTGCGTCATTGCTGCCTTTAAGCGGCGTTGGTTTCGCATGTACCGTTTGTGTGATTTTGATCCGGAGACCGAACACTGGAAAAACATGAAGACTCCACGATCGCTGGTCGTGCTTTCACTCGCCGGCATTGCTGCTCTCGCAGCAGCTTGCTCTTCGGGCGCGTCGAGTTCGACGACGACCTCAGCCACCGTGTCTCACCATTTTGCGGCCGGGGCGAAGTACGTCGCTCTTGGGAGCTCATACGCCGCGGGCCCCGGCATCCCGACACAATCGGGCGGCGTCTGTACCCGATCGAGCCACAACTATGCGAACCTGGTTGCTGCCAAGCTCAAGCTCTCCCTCGTCGACGTCTCGTGCTCGGGAGCAACGACGGCCAACGTTCTGACCACGTCGCAGGGTACGAACTCACCGCAGATCGACGCAGTGACCTCTGACACCTCCCTCGTCACCTTCACCGTGGGCGGCAACGACATCGGGTACACCGCCACTTCATTTTCGTGCGGTATGGGGGGCACAGCCTGCACGTCTCATCCGGCCCAGCTCGCTTCGTCGTTAGCTACCCTCAAGACGTCGCTGACGACGATGGTCTCGACCATTCGGTCCAAGGCCCCATCAGCCAAGATCGTGCTGGTCACGTATCCTCGGCTCGTTCCACCGACCGCCTGCCCGGCGTTGAACTTCTCCCAGGAGGGCGACCAAGTGGTGGGCTCGATGGGCCAGGGACTAGAGCAGGTCTTCGTAGAAGTCGCAAAGACAACCCACGTGCTGCTGGCTGACCCCTACGTGATCGGCCAAACGCACGGTCCATGCGCTCCACCCGACGCGAGCTGGATAGCTGGCCATACGGTGACGGTGGGTTTTCCGTATCACCCGACGCCCCTGGGCCATGAAGAAATGGCGGCACTTACCGAGCGTGCCCTTCAGGGCTAGATGCAAGCTGCTGCGTTTGGTCTGAGAGCGACGCCCCCGACCGCCGGGTCAGTGAGGCACGTTCCGGTCCACCTGGCACCGAGTGCTCACTTTCGCGAACGACGCACCCGACTGAAATCAAAAGAGCCGCGTTGTGCGTCGCTCTGCCCTCGTCGACACAAAGGCATTTCGTGTCCGAAGCCACGCCTGACGTGTCAGATGCCATACGGTAGCGTGACGCTCAACCTTCCAAAAGGACTCCTGCCGTGGCCGACGCCGATACCCAACGACTGATCTCGGACATGCGGGGGATCCGCTACGGCGAGGTCATCGCGGCCTTCCTCCGTGACTCGGGATTCGAGGCCGAAGTCTACGGCACCCAGATGCTGAACGACTGCCCCCAGGAGCTGTGGGACACCCTCGACGCTGACGTCATCGCCGGTGAGATGGGAGCCCTCGGGGTCAAGCTGAATGGACCCCGCCACTGGATGATCGACGGCATCGGCCAGAAAGTAGCGGTGGTGGAGCCCGTCATTCGTGACTTCAACGGCCTGACGATGCGACGGATCGCCGTGATCAATCTCGGCGACAAGCCGGCGGTCGATCCCTACACCGAAGCTCATGTCAACCGAGGGGCGGTGTTCTTCTTCGACGCGGGTTCGCCGGTCTACGAGTTGGTCAACCCCGCCGGCCTGGCCTATGTGATGCAGGCCTACTGCATCGGCGTGGACCCCACTATCACCCAGGAGAGCCTGGAGACGCTGGGCGGGAAGTTGACGATGCCTTCGGGCTGGTCCTACCGGTCGCGCCTGCTCGAGGAGGAGTTGGTGGTGGACACCACCAGGACCATCGCCACCGTCCTCCAAGACGAGTTTGAGAACTCCTACACCCTTCCGGAGTAGATCGTCGGGGTCCGAGGCCCGGGTGCGGGAGCCCTGGTGTCGTCGAGCGAGTTCAACGGGCGTCTTCTGCACTCAAATCCAACTCCCGCCCGCCGGTCGCCACAGGCGCGAGGTTGCGGATCAGTTAGCGCCATGGCCGTGGGCGCGCGCCGCAGGCAACGTTCCTGGCCTCTGGGCGCTCGATACCTCTGCCAGACTCTGTGCATGGACCCGAGGAGTCGTTCCGCCTGGAGCCTGCGATGCCTCGCCCCTGTGCTGGCAGTCGTCGTCGTGTGTGCCAGTTGTTCTACGGCAAAGCCGAGCAGTCACCCGACGGGGGCGTTGCGCGTGCCGGTGACCGTGCCGGCCAATTGTCCGATCTCCACCTCGGGGAGTCCCACGGCGCGTGCCTTCATCGGGATCAAGGCCACGGCCAAAGAGGGTGTGACGGAAAAGCAGCTCCGTCCCGCCATTCCCATCCCGAACGACAAAACCATGCCCTGCGCTTCGGGAGCCGACTACGCACCCGGTCCACCGGTGCAGGTCGATATCTTCTTCTTGAAAGGCGCGACGACCGCCGATCAGAACGCGTCGGCGACGACAATGAGGTCGTCTGGGATGTTCGCTGTCGTCACGGTGCAACCGACGCCGTAAGCCGCCGTCGGTCCCCGATCAAACAGCACAGAGCCGAATCCCTGTCGGAGAGGCTTTCTAGGACTCGAGGTGTGTCTGCACCGAAAGGTAACGGTTCAGCGCGTCCAAGGTTGCCTTGGCGGCCGACTCCAGTTCCCCCTCGGCCTGGGCGATGCCAATCCGGTCGCTCCCGTCGGCCAGCGAGCGGAACGTGACGATGACCGGCCACCCGGTCGACGTATGGACGTTGTTCACCGCCATCAGATAGCAAGGAATCTCATAGCCGAGGTCCCGAAGCGCGGCCACCGTCGCTTCGGCTCCTCCAATGAGTGGTCCGCTACCCGACATGCCGGTGCCAAGCTGACCCTGAAAACTCAGATGAACCTCGCTGACCCCCTCCTTCTCGTTGAAATCGGTCCACGTCAGGGCCACCCTCGGCCCGTCTCGTCCGTGCGCTGAAGGAGCACGGTTGGCATCTTCCACGGTGACGGTCACGTCGGGGTAGTAAAGGCTGGAGACGTGCATGGCAACGTCTCGCACGGCGTCGGGATCCTGGTCGCGAACGAAGAGTGTCACCGCGTCGACAATCCCGTTCTCGGCATGGCTGATGCCGACATTCAAGACGCCCGGAAGCGATCGGAGCTCGAGTTCGAAGTCTTCTTCACTCGAGGAAATCATTGTGGCTTGGCGCTCTTCTTCTCGTCGAGGCGAGCGGCGGCAATGCGGTAGAGCTCGGTGGGGTCGGTCGAGTCACGGGGGGATGTCGCCGTGCCGATGGTGAAGTCGATTTGCTCAGCTCCCGCCACGGGCAGCGCACGCAGGCGATCGGTAAAGGCCGACACCTCGGCTCTTTCCGCGTTCCACAAGATGACACCAAATTCGTCGCCCCCGATCCGGGCGGCGGTATCACCGCTACGAACCGATTGACGCAGGGCGTAGCCGAAGGTGCGTAACAGGTTGTCACTGACCGACGGCCCGACTTGATCACTCATGGCCTGATAGCCGTTCACGTCGGCCAACACGAGGGTGAACCTCCATCCGTACCGGGCGCTCTGAACGGCCGCCGTACGCAAGGCAGAGTCGAAGTATCGACGATTGGCGATGTTGGTGAGACGGTCGTGAGCCGCGCCATGCCGAGCCACATGGAGAGACAGGGCAAGCTGGCACACGCTGCGAACGACATCCTTCACCACGTCGGGGACGACATCGGGTTCGGAGAAGACGCCGGGGACGGTGACCAGCGAGTCGCTACTCACCTTCTTGCGGTCGAGGCGGAACGACTGCATGCCGAGGGAGTCGTCCCCCACCACCACTACGACGTCCACGAGGTGATAGTGGCGCGCCAACAGTTCCAGGACCGAATAGACGAAGCCGATGCCGAATTCATTCGTCGACAGCTGGTCGAGTTTCGCCAGAAAGGCGCGCGAATCGTAGGGTGGTTCTGGTGGTTCTGAGATCTCAGCGTCGAACGTGGCCGTGCTGCTCACCAAATCTCAACGTTTCCCGTCCGCCAGGGCGACGTCGGTGGTGTCCGCGGTGTGCAGGAGGGAGAGAGGCACGGCTCCGGCCTGCATGATGGGGGCCAGTTCCTCGGCGGCCATGGGGACGGCGATGAGGTACCCCTGGCCGCGATGGCAGCCCATTTCGAGCAGCTTGTCGATGGTCGCGCTGGACTCGATGCCCTCGGCGATGACTTCCAGGCGGAGGGCGCGGCCGAGCTGGATGATCGCTTCGACGATGGCTCGGTCGCTGGGGTCGGTGGTGATGCCCTGCACGAAGCTCGTATCGAGCTTGAGAAGGTTGACCGGAAGGCGTTTCAGCTCGGTCATGGAGGCGAACCCTGTTCCGAAATCGTCCAAGGCAACCTCCACGCCGAGAGCCTGGAACCCCCGAAGCATCCGCGCCGTCTGGTCGGGCTCCTGCAGTACGGCATGTTCGGTGATCTCGATGCACAGTTGCCGCCCCGGGATGCGATGGTGGCGCAGGCAATCCTCCACGAACTCCACCAGTCCATTGGTGACGAACTGAGCCGGCGACATGTTGACTCTGACGACGATCGGGAGCTCGGGGTAGTCCCGGCGCCACTGGGCCAGTTGCCGGCATGCCTCCTCAAAGACCCATCGGCCCATGTCGACCACCAGGGCGGTCTCTTCGGCCACGACGATGAAGGCGGACGCCGGCAAGAGCCCACGCGTCGGATGCTGCCAGCGGACGAGGGCCTCGACGGCGAGCAGCTGGCCCGTCCGCAAGTCCACTTCAGGCTGGAAGTGGAGGCGCAGGCCATCGGAATCGATGGCTTCCCGCAGCATCAGCTCCGTCTGCGAGCGTTCACTGACGCCGACCCGCAGCACTTCGTCGAACACCACCGCTCGGTTGCGCCCCTGTCGCTTGGCGGCGTAGAGGGCGACATCCGCCCACCCGAGCAGTTCCATGCCATTCTCGGAGCCGGGCTTGGAGAGGACGATGCCGATGCTTGCCGTGTGGCTCACCTGTTGACCGGCAAAGTTGATGGGCCGACCGACGACCTCGAGGATGCGATGCGCGGAGGAAAGCACCTCCAACTCGCTGATGGCCTCGTCGACCAGGATCACGAACTCGTCACCGCCCAGCCGGGCCGCGAAGTCATTGCCCCGGATGCTGGTGCGGATCCGGTCGGCGATGGTGGTCAGGACCCGGTCGCCGCTGGCGTGGCCCAAGAAGTCGTTCATGACCTTGAAGCGGTCGAGGTCGAAGAAGAGGATGGCCGTCTCCCGATGGGCCGCCAGACGATCTTCCAACTCCCCGAGCAGGGCTCGACGATTGGGCAGTCCGGTGAGGTCATCGTGGTGGGCGATGTACTCGGTCCGCGCTTCGGCGTCGAGTCGGGCCTGGAGTTGCACCAGCATCGATGCGACCGCCTGCAGCGCATTGATTTCCGCCTTGGTCCAGGCGTGGCGGCCGAAGTGGAGGAACCCCAGAACGCCCCAGGTGGCGTCGGCCAGCAGGAGCGGCACGGCGGCACCGTCGACGTCGGCCACGCCCGAACCCTCCTCGACGCGCTCCAGGTAATCGTCGGGTGTTTCTTGTACGCCGGACAGGAAGGGCCCCCGGAGATCCCTGGTCCGTTCGAAGATCGGATCAGCGTCGAACGGCACTTCGGCCAGAGGATCGGGATCCGGTATGTTCTCCCGTGGGGGCCACTCCGCCTCCATCACGCTCATACCCCTGGCGTGGTCATTGCGCCGCAGGAATGCGGTATCTGCCCCGAGGAACTCGCCGAGCACGCGCGTGGTCCAGGTGAGGGTCTCCTGCCGATTCCGCGAGGAGGCCGACATGAGTCGCTCCGCCACCTGGCTCACCAGCTCATCGAGCCTCTGACGGTGCAGAAGTGCGCTTTCGCGCGCTGACAATGTCGCGGCGTGGCTGAGCAGACCCCCGAACGTCTTGGCCAGGGCGCGTTCGCGGCTGGACCAGGCCCGTCCCTGACGAGCCACGACGAGGGCGCCGAGGACAGGGCCATCTCGCACTTCGACTGGCTCGACCAGAACTCCCCAGGCGACCCCCGAGACCACACACGAGAAGGAGCCGATCGGGGAATCCCCACCAAACTGGTTCTGGACCCGCTTTTGAATATGTGCGAGAGCGTCCTCCGACCCCGGTGCCGAAAACGACTCGAGGTCTACGCCGACAATGGCGTCGACCGATTCGGCCACGATGGCGACGATCTCGGTACCCGGAACCACCTGTACCAACGTCTCGACGACAAGACGGGTCTGTAGACCGGTGATGGCGGGAGAACTGTGTGGGAAAATGGTCACGACATACCTGGCTTGATCGACAGAATCGAGTGCAGGGGTACGCGATTGTGGCCCCCCCACCTGGGATTCAGTCCCTCAATGGTAGCGCAGACGACCCTGCAGGTGGGGATATTCCTTCCGACTCCCGGGGAAAGTCCGTTGCCGCGGTTCAGGCCGAGGGCTGCTCGCGGCTGAGGAGATGCGTGAGGGGGAGCCGGGCACTGTGCACACTCGGTGGAGCCGCGTGGGTGATCCGGAATAGGAGGGCAACTCTCTCCCCGTCATCTAGATCCCACAGTTCGTTGAAGCGCTTGGACAAGCCGAAGAGCGCGTCGACATGGCGCTCGCCCCCGAGTTCGAGGTAGTCCTTCTCGTCGACGGCGTAGAGAAAGACCGGTGAGACGGGCTGCACGGCCAGACCGTGGAGTTCGGCGGTGAGCCAGAAGCGCTCGACGGCGGCTCCGCCGCGGACGTACCAGATGGCGTCCGTCCTGGGGACGGTGATCACGGCGAGGGCCGAGCTCGATCCGACGGTGGCGAAGGTACGCCCGCCCAGCGCCTGGCCGGCCCGCCAGTCGGCCAGTTGCTCCATGACGTCGGCGCGGCGCATGATTTCGAGGGCGGCCATCTCGGGCGGGGACAACTCGAGCGTCCGTACGTCGAGCCCCTCCTCCAGGGAGTCGCGTCCGGGCCAGCGCAGCTCGCCGATCATCTCACGATGCAGCGTCGGGATGAGGAAGCGGAGCCGATCGGACTCGGCCAACACCTCGGCGCAGGTCCCCATGCGATCGCGGGCGGTGAGGATGCGCAACCGCGCCCCTTCCCGTTCGACACCCCGAGCCAGCAGTTGGACGACCTCGTCGTCGATGGGGGAGGGGTCCCCGACCTGACGGTTGGCCGACCGCGTCCGTAGGTGAGGCTGGAGGGGGACGATCTCGTGGTCAGTCGATGATCCGACCGCCAACGTGGCGACGTGGTGGGACGGGGCTCCCTCGGGGAACAGGCGGATCGATCCGAGCTTCTTCTGCGCGGCCGCGGCCACGCGGCCGTTGAAGAGGGCCGCCCCGATCCCGACGTAGCTGCCCCGGTGTTCCACGTCCATCGTGGTCGTGCGCTCCGGAACGAGGTACATGCGGATTTCCTTCGCATCCGCCTCGAAGCGCCACGGCTGAATATTGCCGCCCGAGGGGGCCCAACGGGCGGCATCGACGATGACCTCGATCGGATCGGCACCGTCGGGCAGAGACTGGTCCGGCCTCTCGACCGGAGGTTCCATCTCGGACTCGACGTCCACCACCACCGGGGCCACGCCGGCCAGTACCTCTTCAACGTCAAAGCGCACCCGGCCCGAGGGGAGCTCCCCGGCCAAGCCGATCCGGCGTACGGCGGCAGCGGCGGTGGCGGCGCCGAGCGTGACCTCGCTGCCGAGTTGTGGCCATCCGGTGACTGCCCCGGCGGCCAGCTCCAGGAAGGAGGCCGCGCCGCGGGACGACACGTCTTCGGCCCCGAGCATGCGCAGCACGTACGGGGCCTTCTCGGCCAGCGTCAGTCCGGCCAACTCGGAGGACTTCGTGGAGCCCAAAAGGCCGTGGAAGATCGGCCGGTTCGGTTCCAGGTCGAAGCGCTCGACGTCGAGGACGCCCCGGTCGCTGGTCTCCATCAGGACCGGTATGCGCCGCTCGCGCGCCATCTCGCGCACGAGAAGCTTCACGTCGAGTGAATCGCACTCTTCGATGACCAGGTCGAGGCCGTCCAGGAAGTTGCCGAGATTTTCGGCGTGAATCCCGTCGGGGACGGTTTCGACCCGGAGGTACGGATCGATCTCACCGATCCGACGAGCGGCCACGATCGACTTGTTGACGCCCAGATCGAGCACGGACGCCGGGATGCGGTTCAGATTGGACAGCTCGATCGTGTCGAAGTCGGCCAGGCGAAGCTCTCCGGCCAGGCCCTCCATGGCCAGGACGTGGGCGATGGAGTGACCGGCACTCAGACCGACCACGCCGATCCGGAGCGCCCGCTGACGGGCCTGCTCGTCGCGGGTCAGCTTGTTGCGGTTGCGATCGAGGCGGAGGGTGGCGAAGGCGCGCGGGGCCAGCAGCCGCACCACCGCCTGGCGCCAGGGGTAGTAGACCCATCGCTGTCCCTCCTCCAGCACGGCCTGGCTCGGCGTCGGCTTTATTTGGGCGAGTTGTTCCATCTGATCGGGTAGGCGGTCGATGATCTGCAGCGAGGGATCCTCTCGGAGGACCCGCAGTACTTCGCGTTGCGCCCTCGTCTTCATGTCCAACACCAATGGCCGCCAGGCGCGCGTCCGGGTCGACGCCGGCTCGAGTGGACCCGAGCCCAGGAGCGTGGGGCCTCGGGAGAGCTCCTCCCCCTCGATGCGCAGGGCCTTCTGGTGCGGCGGTGAGCACAGCTCCTGACTGCGGGATCGTCGCCATGACAGGGCAATGGTTCGGTACCGATCGTCTGGGAAGGGGACCGATGCGGTGCCCACCATCCGGGCTCCGGTGTCCTTGCCGAGCGCCAGCCATGTCTCCGACACGGCGGCGATGGCGAACTCGGCTCCCAGCCAGTTCATGGCGTGGGTGACACAGCGCGACAGGGCGACAGCCAAGCCGTAGCCGACGACCGCCTCGCCCTTTGACCAGGCCCCTTTGATCTCGAGGGCACCGAGGCGCACCTCATTGTCGATCAGGCACGCGATCTCGTTGATTTCGGGAGAGCCTCCCATCTCCTGCATCAAGATGGCCTGGTGGCTGGCGTCCAACGGCCCGTGGACGCGCACGCCGGCCACGGGCTCCCCGTGGGCGTCGAAGCCCAGGAAGAACAGGGGCACGCCGTCACCGTCGTCGAGGATTTGCCGGCGGAGTGCGTCCTCGGTGCCGAAGTTGCGGTAGCGGCCCTCGGCTTCGTTCAGGTAGATCTTCCACAGGTCGGGTCGCTCGACGGGGTGGTGCCCTTCGAACCGCACACCCGAGGTGTGGTCGACGAAGCTGGCCCCGTACCTGTACCGACTGCCAACCGAGTTCCCCATCTACGAGCCTCACCCCTGCTAGATCCATCTTGGTCGACCGAATTGGTATTCGGCCGGCGCCCCGACCAAAGCTAGTTCACCTAGGAATGCGTAGAGGTGACCGGGCGCACGTTCCCGGGCCGCCGTTGAAGCCGGACTCTGAGAATCTCGCGTCCTTGACCTGCGGCGACGAGCGCTCGTGTGGCAGGTGGGTCATCTCGGCCGGGACGAGAAACTTCGTCATCCATCTTCAAGATCTTGGATGTGGGCGCGGTGGGTCGAATCGGCGGGCGTCCATGAGGAGGGCGCCGCGCCCTCCGCCGTCACCGTGTCGTGGCGGACCACGGCCCCCGCCGCGGCGAAACGGCTGAGGACATGGCCGGACAGGCGCTCGACTACCTGGTCTCGTTGACCGGCGGAGAGCAGGGCATGGTCGAGGCCGGGGTAGATCTCGACTTCGAAGTCCTGGTGGCGGCCGGTCGTGCTCATTTCGACGGCGATCGCCGCGGCCTCGTCCTCGCCGCAGATGCACAACGTGTCGACGTGGGCATCGACCAGGTCGCGGATCCAGGGAGCCTGCGATTTGTGCGGTTCACCGAATCCGACCTGCCGCCAGGTCTGCAGCCGCGGTCCGCTCAGGGGCCCCCGGTCGGGCAACCGTCGGGCGACCCGAGAGACGTTCGTGGTCGGACGACACAGTCGACGGCGTGGATCGATGGGCCCGTCATCGAGTTCAGGTGGTCGGAAACGCAGCACGGGATTCACCACGCAGACCCCCCTGGCCCGCTGCGCCACAGCGGCCTCGAGCGCCTGATAGCCACCCGAGCACAATCCGACGAAGACGACATTGGTGGGATCGTCGGGGCGGAGAAACCGAGCGGCATCGAACAGATCATCGAAGGCGGCGGGGGCATACACGACGTGCTCAGGGAGTCCCTCCCGCGACGGACTGTCGCCGATGCCGCTCAGGTCGAGCCGCACGCAGCGCAGTCCCGCCGCGGCCCATCGGCGGGCCAACACCACCCAGAGTCGGCTCGGGCCCACATGGGATCCGAATCCGTTGTTGACGAAGATCACCGTCGGCCCGGCCGATGTCGTGGCGTTCGCGGTTTCAATGCCGAAGAGGCCGGATGGCGCAATTCGGACCGAACGCTCAACCAGGGACCGGCCGTCCCCGCCGGGGATGCAGCGGGGCAGGGAGGCGGCCGACTTCAGCGCGAGGGCCGATGGGGCAAAGGACTCGGAGACCCAGGTGGCGATACGTTCGATCGTGACCAGGGGTACTTGCTGATGTTCGCCGTTCCCCTCGAGCAACTGGCGTTGTCCCACGGCCTCGCCCAGCTCGGGGTGGCTGTCGCCGAGGGCGGCGGCCAGAGGGGCCGGGATCGATTCCGACGATCGCAGGAGCACCAGGGCGCGTTTCAATCCGGACCCGGGCGCGTCGGGCTCAAGGTGCTCGAGGTCGAGTGCGGTCTCGGGGCTCAGCACGAAGCCGGGTAGCTCGACCCCATCGGCTGCGACGGAGGCATCGCGAAAACGAAGCCGATGCAGGGCGTGCTCCTCCCTGACCATCCGCCGACCCGAATGGGGCGGGTCCCAGGCCACGAAGCCCGTGGCCCCGGTGGCCCGAAGGGCGGACGCGGCCAGGAGCGCACCGGCTCGCATGCCGACCAGGACGAGCGAGGGTGCGCCGAGGTCGCGAGCCAGTGCGGCCGCGGCGGCGATGCTCTGCTGCCAGGCCCGAACCCGACCGGGATCTTCGTCCTCCCCGGCCGAGTCGCCTGTCCCGTCGTAGTCAAAACGAACGGCGAGCACGCCACGAGCAGCCATTTCCTCGGCCAGACGCCGGAAGGAGTAGTACGCCACGTCCTGCTCGAGAAACAGCGGTGGACACAGGACGGCTGCGCCCCGAGCCATGCCATCGTTCGGGGCGTGCACCCAACCAAAGAGGGGCCGTTCGTCGGGGCCGAACCACAGGGGTGTGGCGTGTCCGGTACCACCCGCTACCGGCCGGACGGGACGGGCGCGAGGGGAGAACAGGTTCATGCCAGCCCGCCCCGGAGAGGTGGCGGCAACGTCGCTAGCACGTCACGTCGGCATCGATGAGGCCAGTGAGGGCATCGGCGATGGCGGCTACCGACTCGAACGTCTGCTTGCGCAGCATGCGCTCGGGGAACTCGATGCCGAATGATTCCTCCAACGCAAGCATCACGCTGACACTGGCGTGCGACGTCATGCCGGCCGCGAAGAGGTCGTCGCCGACGTCCAGTTCGGCCACATCGATCGACAGCCGTCCCTCGTCGCGCAGTATCACTCCAATCGCCGCTTCCAGTTCCTTTCGTCCCATTGTGGTCATTCCCGCCCTTCCAACTGCGATGGCACACCGTTCACCGCATTCGGCCGACACGTGGCGATGACCACGGACGCGGCCATGGTCGCTTCGTGCGTCACGCTCACCGCCAGGGAAGTGATCCCTTCGGCCCGGGCCATTGCCGCCGCCGCACCGCTCAAGGCGATCTCACACGCCCCGCTCGGCAGGCGTCGCAGTTCAATCGACGTCCACGGCGGCCGTGCGCGGGTGGGGCGAAGGACCTTGATGGTGGCTTCTTTCGCAGCGAAGCGTGCCGCCAACGATTGGGGATCGAAGGTGGTGCCGCGCCGAGCACATGCCAGCTCGTGCGTCGTGTACAACCGATCGAGGTAGCGGCCACCGAAACGGGCGACCGCGTGGGCCACCTGACCGACATCGGTCAGGTCGACGCCTACCCGATACCCCTCCGTCTCGATCATGCGGGAGCCTGCCCGACCGGGCG
This sequence comes from uncultured Acidimicrobiaceae bacterium, assembly GCA_963821755.1. Classification (GTDB taxonomy): domain Bacteria; phylum Actinomycetota; class Acidimicrobiia; order Acidimicrobiales; family RAAP-2; genus Bog-473. Next base: position 395,574 of record CAWGEX010000002.1, on the reverse strand, counting down.
GCGAGAGAGGGCGGATCGCACCACCATGATCTGTTGCATGCCCTGGCGTCGGGTCGAGGGCACGATGAGGAAGACGACCGCCGGCGCGAACATCACCAGGGACAAGGGAAACGAAAGCAGTGGAAAGGCGACCAGAGGCGCCATGACCGCGGTCAACGGAAGGTACCGCCGGTAGCTGACCGCGACCTCCTGGCGGACCTTCCAGTCGAGGAAGATCAGATCGGCCAAGGCGATGAGGGAGGCGTAGCCGAATCCGTCGACGCCATAGCGCCAGACCAGAGGAATCGCCGTCGCGGCCAGGATGGCTCCCCCGATGGCGGCCGTCCAGGCCACCGTTCCGTTGCGGCCCCGCGACAGCAAGAAGGTGATCTGCATCAGTCCGGCCGCCCCGAGCAGCGACGCCAAAGCCAGGAGGGAGTACACACGGATCGATGCGTCCCACTGACGACCGAAGAGCAAGGGGATCACCTTTGGGGCGATCACCCCGAACGCGGCCAGGGGAACGCCCAGGGCGACCAGTTGGAGCACGGAACCCTCCTCGAGGGCTCGCTCGATCCGGCCTTTTTGCTCAGCCGGGACGCGAGACATGGCCACCAGCCCAAGGCGGTAGGCCCCACGGTTGGCAAAGCCGATGGTGTCGACCAGGCGTTGCGCAAACGCCACGTATCCGACGCCGACCGCCCCGAAGAAGCCGCCGACCACCAAGGGGTTCACCAGACCACTGAGCCGATGGATCCATGAGGTCATCGAGTAGCTGAACCCGTATCTGGTGAGCTGGCGCGCCGTACCGGACGACCACCGGAGCCGTGGTCGCAATCCCGAGAAGGCGTAACTGCCCACCAGGAGCCATGTCTGCCAGGCGAAGTAACCGGCGATGAGTGACCACGCCCCGAAGCCCAAGATGGCGAGGGGCACCGCGGTCCCGTAGAGCGCCAGGTCACCGCCTACCTCCAGGATCCCCATCTTCCGATAGCCGAACGACCGCTCGATGCGCGCCTGGGCGGGGGCCCATAAGACGTTGATGGGCACGCTGAGAAGCAAGATGCGCAACGGCACCAACACTCCGAGGGGGCGGAGCAGGCCGCCGAAGGCAAAGGTGGCTGCCAGCGCCACTGCGGTCGTCGCGAGCGAGGTGCCGATGAGGTAGGTGAAGACCTGGTTGTAGTGCTCCGTACTCGGCTCCTCGGGCATCCGGATCAAATAGACCTCGGCCCCCATTTGGGCAATCGTGGCCACGACCAGAGTGAACGCCGCGGCGGCGGCGTAAATCCCGTAGTGGTTGGGCCCGATCAATCGAACCGTCGCCACCACGCCGGCCAGGCGGATACACATCCCGAACGCTTCCCGCCCGACCAGATACGCGCCACCTCGCACCGCCAATTCCCGGAGCGGCTGGTGACCGGAGACTTCGGTGGGCTGTTGGTCCTTCAGCCACCGGCGGACAGCGGACCGCCCACCCGGTTTCTCGCATGGTTGAGGTTGCGGTTCCGTTGGCAGTGGCAAGGAGCCAAGGGTCGGTAGGAGTGAAGGGGGTCGAGGTTCAGTGATGAAGGAGGGACAGGAGTACGTCCTCGGGATCGTCGATGCTGTCCGAGTCCACCACCAGGTGGTCGGTCCGGAAGCTCGGTCCGGAGTCGGTCCAGCCGGTCGCTCGCCGGGCGGCCTTCGTGAGGCGCTTCTCGATGGCGGAGGGCTTGGGTGATCCCGGACGCAACCGAGCCACCACGACGAATGAATTCTCTCCCACCCGGGAGACATTGTCGTCGTACCGGACACACTCTCGGATGGACTGAGCCACCAGCATCCGAGCCGCTTCGGTCGGAACGATGGCCGCTGTGTCGTCGTAGGCGATCTTGAGGTGGATGAGTGCCACGGTCTCGACCGACTTTCCGATGGCATCCATGGCGTCTCCAATCTGCTCGACCAGGCCAGGCTCGGTGACCTGGATCGTCAGCTCGGACATCGGGACCACCTCGAAGTCGTCATCCTCATCGTCGAGGGGGCGATCTTGGCGCGCCATGCGGGCGTGGACTTCGTCAGACATGTCAACCTCTTCAATCTCCTCGGCCTCCTCAGACCCGTCACGGGGCTGAGTCGGGATGATGTGAATCTCGTCGTTCGGCTCGTCAGCAACGGTCCGGACCGGCACATCCCGCGCGCCGTTCGTACCGAGCCGAGCCGCCAGGTCTTCGAATTCCATGTCCATCTCCTCGTCTGCCGATCCGATGTGCGGAGTCGAGATGTCGTCCTCGTCATCTGGTTCAGGGTGCAAGTCGTGAATCTCACCTGGTGCCCCGGCTTGTTCAGCCTCGAAGCGAGACACGCCGATGACGTCATCCCGACTGGTCTCGCTGATGAGGTCCTCGAGATCCGGGTTCTTGGCTTGCTCGGTTGTCGGTGTCGCCGAGGTGGCCGATCTGGCCGGTGGGGTGACCGAGTCCTCGTCGACCGCATCCATCAGGTCATCGATCATTCGCTCGCGCGCACTCAGATAGGCCGCCAGATTCTTGGACAGAGCGACAATGCGATCCACTTGCTCGTCACCGAACTTGCCATCGGTGGGAGCGATGATGGAGAGGAGACCCCACTCGAGGTCCGAGGTGGCGGCGTCGGACAGCACGACCGACGCCACATGGGCTTGGCGGCGCTTCATGCGCCCACCCTCGACCCGGGCACTGCTCACCAGGACCTTGCCCACCGTGAGGTCCGGATCCAGCCAAATCGACCGGGCCAACGAAGCGAGGGAGCTCCCTTCCCAGGGGGCATCCTCTTCCATGCTCGTGGTAATGGCGAATGATCCGTCGGACCGGTACAGCGCCACAAATGCGACGACCGCGCCGGTCTCTGCTCGCGCCGTACTCAGCAAGGTCTCCAAGGCACCCTGAGGGAGGTCTTTGAGCGTCTGGGCATCAATCGGAAAATCAGCCATCACAAGGTTCCCTCAATCTCTCGTCTTGTTCCTCTGCCCACCGGCGGACTTCATCCCCGGTCTGTGAAGACCATGTCGCAAATATACGGGCAGGCCGTTTCCTTGACGTCCCACCTGAAGCACCCCTCGGTCCTGAAGCACCTCTCGGAACCGTCTGGCCCGAGGCCGAGTCTCGATAGGCCGAGTCTCCGCCCGAGGCGGGCGAAACATGGTCAACCGACCGAGGGTCATCGCAGACTCACCGCTGACATGCCCTGGGGGCGACCGGGCTGTGGTTCATTAGGCGCCACAGCCGCGGGGAGCAGGGCGAACAGGACCCACAGGACCTGGGGCTCCCCGCCGTTGCTCAGGAACGGCCAGATGGTGTTCACGATCACCATCGCCGGTACGGCAACCCAGAGGCCCTGCCCGAGGGCGCGGTCGACCGGATCCTCAGAGCGGCTGCCTCTCCGGGCTTCTCCCAGCATGGCCCAGGCCAAAAACCCGAACATGGCCAGGAGGGGCACACCTCCTTCGATGAGGAAGGAGATGTATTGGGATTCAGGAAAGGGCCATTGAATCGAACTCGGCAACTGCACTCCGTAGCCGGTGAGGGGTTTCTTCTCGATGGCCGGGATGTATTGCTCGGTCCAGACCGACCAGCGGGTGACCAGGGTCTGGGGCACGCCCGTGTGGCGGCTCGAACCCGGACTGGTCGAGAGTTGCGCGTCGATGCGCTGAGCCAGGAGCCCGCCCGCCACAACGGCCACGACAATGGCCCCGATGCCCAGCCAACGCATGACCATCCGTCCCCGCCGGTAGCGCACGCCCAGCAGGCCGACGCCCGCCACGAGGCAGAGGATGTTTGAAAACTCGGCGGTGACGAAGAGGCCCAGGACGAGAAGCAGCCCCAGCCCCACCTGCGTCCTCTTGTGCTTGGGCAGAGCATCGCCCAGTCCCAGACAGACCGCGACGAAGATCAAGGGCAGCAAGTAGCCGGCCAGGGCGGCCCAGTTGGCGAAGGGCCCGGTCGCTCGGATGACGCCACCGGTACCCGCGGCGGCTGGCGACCTGGTGAGGGAGACGATGAGGTTGATCACACCCGGCACCTTGAGCTCCTCCAACACCGCCAGCAGCGCCACGGCGCCGCTGGCCACAAAGAGGACCTTCAGGGCGAGGTGACGCTCGTTGCTGGTGCGGAGGGTGACCTTCAATGAGCGGTACAGCAGGAAGAACTGGAGTTGGCCCGCGGCCGTGCCCCATTCTGAGATGGACAAGTGTTGGTGGGCGCTCACGGCCCCGAGGACGCCGTCGAATGTCCACAGCACTCCGTAGGCCAACAGAAGCCAGTCGAGGCTGCCCCACGACACGGCGGCCTGGCGGCGTGCAGTGGCCAGCAGGGTGGCGCCGACGACCCCGATCAGGATCTCTGAGATCCGGATATTGGGGACGGGAACTCCTGGGGCCAGCCCGGAGAGCGTGGGCACCAAGGCGACCAACCCCAAGGCGCCGTAGTAGGGACGTATGAGGACCACGAGGATCAGAACGACTCCCGCGAAGAGGGCCAAGGCATATCGCGGGTTTTGCATGGCCAGGTAACCGAGGGCAAAGGACACCAGCACGCCACCGAGGGCGATCAGAGGTCCCCGGGGTCGCGTGGTGAGCCAGCTTCCGGCATCCAGGCCGCCCAGGTCACTGGCCGGCAGGGCGACCGCCGGCCCGTAGGTTCGGCGCGGCACCCAATCTCCCGTCACCGGGGGGTGTCGGCTGGAGGGTTTCCCACGGCAAGGACCGCCCACACCGGATGCCGCCCCAGCAACCCGAGCCTCTGAACGCATGCCTTGACGCTCCGCAGCCTGGCGCCGTTCCGGGCCACGACCACCGTCGGTCCCTCGCCCCGGGTGAGCCGGTCGTCCATCGAACCGACCGGCCCGGCCAGCTCGATGGCCAGGGATTGATGTGCCGCCGCGGCCTCCAATCCTGTGCGCAGGACGATGGTGTGCGCCATCTCAAAGTCGGACAGGGGAACCAGCGTGACGGAGGGAGCCCCGTCACTGGCTCGGTCGAGCAGCTGTTCGAGTTCCACCAACGACACCGGACCGGGGTAGGCACTGGCTGCCGTGCCGGTGGCTCGGGCCAGATCCTCCACGTCATCAGCCCGCGGGTCGGCTCGTTCAATCGCCACCGCGAAGACAAGGCCGATCAACAGGCCGAGAAAGGCACCGAGCGGAAGCCCGTAGGTCACCAGCAGACCCGACGCGGTGGCTCGGGTGGCCAGCTGCACCAACGACAGCGACCCGTTGGGAATGGCGGAGATCTTTTCGTTCCGAGACGTGATGACCCGTCCGACCGCATCGGCGCCTCTGACGGCGGCCGCCGGTGTTGACGCGTCAAAGCTCACGAGAATCACCGAGGTGCCCGCTTCGACAGAGGCACTCAGATGGTCGGCCACCTCCGATGGGGGCACGCCGATTTTCTGACCGACTGCCCGAAGGAGTGCCTGGTCGGACGGCAGGATCGACGCGTCGGTGAGAGCGAGAGCGATGGCGTCATTGGCATTCCCGGGCCCTTGTTGACCGGCCCCGGTAGCCACGACAATCACTGATCGGGCCGAGTACATCGGGGTTTGCAACGTACGGGCAACGTAGCCGCCCGCAGTTCCGGCCAGCACGCAGAAAAGGAGAAGCCAGCTTCTTCGTTTCAGCCATGGCGGCGACAGACGCCTCCGGAGGCGTTCCCACGAGGATTCGTCGGGGCCCTCGCCATGACGTGCTCCCGCGCCGTGGGACCCAGAGCTGTCCAACGGGCCGCGGGGTGCCAGTTGGGTGGCGGAGGAGGCGGCGGATTCCATTCCCGTACCGAACTCGCGGGAGGCCTCGTCACGCTGGCCGCCGATGAGCATCTCCAACGAGGGGATCTCCACTGCCACAGGGGATGCACTTGGAGCTGGAACGGGTGCGGCGGGTGCACCGGGTGCGGCGGGCAACGCAGCGAGCGATGCGGCGAACTCTTGGCTCCACTCGAGGGAAAACGTGCACGGCCATTCCGATCGGCGTCCACACCGCAACTCGACCAACTCGACGGCGATTCCCGGCATGGCGCCCGCCACCTGCGTGAGGACCCGGCGGCTGAGCTCGCACGCCTTTTGGACGCTGACCTGACCATTTGCCGGCTCGCTCACGAACAAGGCTCGGTCCTCGTCGAGACTGACGACGCTGAGGCGGACGCCCACGGCCGTGAGGACCTCTTTGGCATCGTCAAGCAGGGCCAGGACGAGTCGATCCGGGAAGCCGAGGCCAACGGTCTGCTCATCGGCGCCGAATTCGGCGTCGGTGTCTGTCTGTGGCGACTCTGGGGCTTGTGTCACTGGGGTTGGCCGTTCGTGCTCACGCCGCCTCGTCATGAAAGGGCGGTTGCTTGATTGGTAGGCACGATGTCAATCGACCTCGGCGGGGTCGATTGGCCAGCCGTGGCGCGCGCGAACTCCCTGAAGCCGCTGCCTGCGCCACCGATCTCCACGGCCTAGGTATACCCAGTGGTGATCCCATAGACGTTTCCCGTCTGTCCCACCTATCTGTGGGGGGAACGAGGGTCGCGGACAATCACCTGATCAAATCCCACTCTCGACGCCTGGGACGATGGGTGGACGGCCGGGCCGTAGGGTCGCTGCATGGTCATTTCTTACGTTCTGCGCTTGAGGCCCGAGCTGGCTCACGACGGGAACATCAGCGGAGAAGTCGAGGCGGTGGGCACGGGGAAGCGAACCGGCTTCGCCTCGATGGCGCAGCTGGAGGAAATCTTGATGAAGACCCTGCCCGACGAGGTGGCCAAGGCCGAAATGACCGATCAGCGACGCTCCTCGACGACCTCGAACTGGAGTCCGAAGGAGTCGACGGACACCGGGACCAGCGTCGGCGTCCAACCGTCGCTCCGCGTGCGATGACCATCTCTTCCCGGGATGTCAGGTAGGGGAGCCCGGCACCGCAAGCCGCCGCGCCAGGGCTTGGCGCTGTTGGTCAAAACGGGCGATCTGGAGGTCCCGGGCCGCCTCGGTCAGCGCCCCGAGCTCCTCGTAACGAGCGTCGACGTCCCGGAAAGCTTCTGCGAGGGCCGACGTGTGGTGCTCCACGAAGACGGCGTGGGGAAACAGCTGACGAGCGATGGGCCATCCGGAAACGATCAACGGGCGACGGGCGTAGACCGCCTCATAGGCGGCCCGCATCACCGAACCGGGCTCCGTGGTCAGGCACACGACCACGTCGGAGTCGGCCACCGCAGCCTGGTAATCCGTCGCGTCGAGAAAGCCGACGAAGCGGACGTTGGGCGGGGCACCCGCACGAAGGTAATCGGGGCACCGAGACTGGTCGCCGGTGATGGAAACGTCACAGGAGGGAACCCGGGCGGCCCCGGCCACGACGAACGAAACAGGTTCGTCGGGCGCGAACCGGCCGACGAACAAGATCCTCAACCGGCCGTGTCGCCGCGGAGCGGTCGGCGCCGTTGGCCCCGGCGCCTCGTGCACGACTTCGGCCTCACCGCCCCACGAGCGAATGATCTCTCCCCACTTGGGCGACGCGACCAGGGAAAAGGCGGCGCGCCGTACGAGCCATCGATGGAGTCCTTGGAGGCGGGCCGCCACGCGGTCACCCTGGGCTCCGAATCCACCAGGATGACTGTCGAGCACAATGGTGGCCCCCACGGTCCTGGCCCAGGCGTAGGTGATCAGCCCGGCGAAGATCGGGGGATTGGTGACCACGACGACTCGAGGGCGACGATGCCGCACGTAGCGTCCGGTCTCGATCGCGCACCGGAGGTAGCGGAGCGGGACCCGGGGTCGGCGCGAGCTGCCGGGAGGGTACAGGCACAGCACGTCGGCACCCAAGGTGCCGGCCAGCTCGGCCGGACGACCCCCGATCGCGCCCCAGGCCACGAAGGCGACACGGCCACGCTCGATGGACTGCCGGGTGTCTCCGTCGTCGTCGCCACCCGACGACGGGCCAATTTTCTCGAAGCTCTGGTCCATGCGGTTCTTTCGGATCCCGGTGCCCTTGAGCTGATCATTGTGGTCGATGGAGTGGACGACCCGGAATCGCTCGAGGTCCTGCACCAGCTGTCCGGCACCAATCCTCGTCTCCGTCCTACCCAGACCGACCGTCTGGGGCAGATGGGTGCTCTTGAACACGGCGTTCTGATGGCTCGGGGCGACGTTGTCCTGCTCCTCGACGACGACGTGCTCCCCGTCAGTCCGTTGGCGACCGGACACGCACGTCGTCACGCCCAACGAGACGATCTCGTGGTCGTCGGAACCATGCCGGTGCAGGCGATCGAAGACCATCGGTTGGACGCGGCCAGTCGGATCTATGCGAGGGCGTACGACGAACATTGCGCGGCCCTGATCCGGGGCGAGGGTCCGGTCCTCGATTCCCTGTGGTTTGGCAACGTCTCGGTGCGGCGGGATCAATGCCTCCGGGTCGGCCTCAGGTCCAAGGCCTTCACCAGCAGTTATCACGCCGATCGAGAATTTGGGTACCGGTTGGCCGAAGCCGGTCTTACCGGTGTGTTCGATGCGTCGTTGCGGGCGGTGCACCTCCACTCCCGATCCGACGAAGCCTTCCTGCGCGACGCCTGCCGCCGGGGTTCTGGGCTTCGCTTGTTGCACCAGGTCCATGCGGATCGACTCGGGCCATTTTCACCGCACCTCGTGTTGGCCACGCGTTTCCGTCCGCTCAACGCGGCGTTGCGGGGAAGTCTCTTGACGGGTGGCTCCAGGAGCGCCGTCGCAAAGGCTCTGATGGAGGTGGGCACCGTGGCCGGTCGGGTGCACCTTCAGGCGGTCGAAACTCTCCTGGCCCAGCTGGCACAGCACATCATGCAATGGCATGGCGCCGTCGGCCCAGCAGGCGATTGACCTTCGACGGTGGGTCCTGGTGCAGGACGACCTGAGGAGCGATCTTCGTGGCGACACACTGGGAGGCGGCCGCCGCCGTGATGGCCGGACTGAGGTGCTCCGTGTCACAGGCCACGGCAATGCCCCGATCGACGAGATGCCCGGCGATCTGCACCTGGTGGTCGTCGACATGTTCACCGCGGACCCGGCGCCGGGGCACCAGGAGGGGTGCGTGGCCGGACCGCATGGCGGTCAACGCCGAACCGACTCCGGCGTGGGCGACCACGAGGTCAGCTTTGCGCATGGCCGAGAGCAAGTCGGCGGCCGGAAGGAACTTGACCGCCTCGATCCCGAGACCCGAGGTGTCGGTGTGTCCGGTCTGCCAGAGGATGTCAGCCCCCTGCGGGAGGACCCGGAGCAGGCGTTCAACGAGCGAGCGGAAGGCGTAGTTGTTCGATCCGAGCGTGACCACCACCCGATGGATCTCGGTGCTACCGCCGTGTGCACCGGCCTCACGCCTCGCCGGACCGTACGCATCGAAGACTGATCCGCTGTAACTCCAGGTGCGTCGATCTGACCAACCCTTGTGTTGGCTGTAGCGATGCACTCCGGGGACCCACTCGAGCAAGCGGGCCGAAAGCGATGGTCCGGTGACACGAGCTGCACTTTCTATGTAGTGACAGGGGAGGCCTTGCGCCCGAGCCAGCGCGAAGAACGGGACCGACATGACGGATCCGGTGCTGACCACCTCTGCCCACTCGCCGCGTCTGAGGATTTCCCGCGCGTCGCGTGCGTTCCGCAGGGCCGCGGCAGCGTCCCGGGGATTTGCCTGATCGATGTACACGCAGTCCTCACCGGCGAGGAGCGATCGACTGTGCGGAGAATCCCAGGTGACCCAGGCTCGTGACTGCCTGGAGCTGCCCAAACGTGATTGGAGTGACCACAGCTCCTCGAGGTGCCCGCCAGAATTGGCCACCATCAGAGTCCGCATTCACCAAAAATGCACCGCGGTCATCCCAACGTTGTCCCCCGTCCCAAGAGCATGGGGAGAAATCGTCCCAGCCGGGTGGGCTCTTGGGACGAATATCGGGGGAGAGCCCGGCTGGACCTCGCGTCGGCCGGCCAGGTGGGACGCGCCCGATCGTGGGCCCCACCAGCGTTGATGCCGCAAGACCCCGCCTTTCGGAGGCGGTTTCGCCGGGACATTGACCGCGGGGAGGAAAGTCCAGCCAAACGGGTGTAGAGTGGAGGTCCTACTGGGTGATGTATTGGCGGTCGCCCAAACAAAAGCATCAGAGAAAAAACCGCTCAGCTTCTCTTAGATCATCGCGGTCCGAAGTCTGGCCCATGTGTGTTGCACGACGCGCATGAGTCGGAAAGACGGCCGCTGGACAAGTGTGGGACAGCGTCCCTCCAGGCAGCGGAGAGTGTTGGTGGACCAGGTGCGACGGAAGCAACATTCAGCGAGTAATGGCGGATTGACTGAGATGGAAACGTGGGTGGGCACGTGGTACTAACGATCGACCATTGGGACGCGCTTCACCGAGATTCACCGGTGACAGCGCCCGGCACGAGCCGGACGGCACCGACTGCGCTCTCGAGCGGGCTCGTTGCTCGCGACCGAGAGCTCTCTGACCTTGACCGGATGTTGTCACTGGCCCGGCACCGCCGCGCCACGGCGGTCGTGTTGCGGGGTGAGGCGGGCACGGGGAAGAGCGCGCTCCTCGAGGCTGCCGTCGCCCGGGCTCACGATTTCCGGGTCATCCAGCTGCGGGGCGTCAGGGGGCAAGAAGGCGAGGTGCTGGCGCACTGGCCGCGGCCCATCGTCGAATTGTTGAGCCGGCACCGCACCGATGGTCCGGACCGGGATCAAACCATCCGTTCGGCCAACAGCGAAGCGCTGGCGGAGCTGACCAATGAATGCGCTGAGGCCCTGCGTTCGATGATCGGGGATACCGTTCAACCGGTCCTCATCGCCATGGACGACTGTCACTTGCTGCCCTCGTGGTTGCCCGCCGCTCTGGCCCGGGCGCTCACAACGAGGCTTTCGTCCGCGCCGACCGCTCTGGTGATGGCATGGACCGATGCGCCACACACGGAGTCCATCGATCTCTGGGACGCCGACGTGACCGAGCACTGTGTCGAGGGTCTTCCGACGATAGCCCTGTGTTCGCGTCTCCTGGAACAGCATGGATATCGCGACATCGCACCGTCGGTGCTCGAGTGGCTGTTCGCCCAAACGCACGGCAATCCCATGTGTCTGGTGGATGGCTACAGCCGTCTCACCATCGCCCAGCGCGCCGATTGGCAGGCCCTCCCGCCAGTGGTCCCGATGGGGTCTGACATCGTGAATGCCTATGGTTCGGTGTTGACCACCTTGCCCGAACCGACGCGCTCGGCGCTCGGTGTCGTGGCCGCCGGCCGGGTGAAGAGTTCGGAATACCCCCCGATGTTCTCCGAACTCCACCTGGATCCGGATGCCCTCAAGCAGGCGCGGGACTTGGGCATCGTCGTCCAACGCGGCGACCGGGTCAACTTCGTCCACCCTCTGGTGGCCGCGGCTGCGTACCACCTGATGCCCGAAGAGTTGCGCCTGGCGGCCCATGGGGTCCTCGCCCTCACCTTGTCCGGGCATGGGAACGTCGAGCGGGGGGCGTACCACGCCGGGCTGGCCTCGCAGAAGCCGGATCACGAAGTGGCGGCGCACCACCAACAGGCAGCCCGGCACTCACTCGACCGCGGATCCCCCAGGGACGCAGCCCGGCACGAGGAGGCGGCGGCCGCATTTGCGCAAGGTCCGGACGGCCAGGCGCAGAGCCTGGCTCGCGCCTCGGGACTGTGGATGATGGCCTCCGAGCAGGTGCGGGCCGCCCAGTGCGCCGCCCAGGCGGTTGACCTGGCGGTGGCGAAACCGGTCAGGGCCAAGGCTCTACACCAACAAGCCCGAGTCCGGTTCCAGAATTCGGTCGGGGAAGAGGTCATCGATCTTCTCCACGACACCATTTCGACGTGCGGGCCCGAGGACCCGGAATTGGCGGTGCTGGCGCATCTGGACTCGGCTGCCTGCCTGGTCCTCGGCGGTCATTATGACGACGCCGTGCACCAGGCAACCAGCGCCTTCTCGATATCGGCGTCGCTCAACAGCCAACTTGGGGCGCTGGCTCGTGCGATGCACGGGATCGTCCGGCTGCTCGCCGGTACCCCACTCGATCCCGTCAGCGACATTGCCAACCCGATGTCGCAGCTCATGCGCAAAGCCCAGCGGTTCCCGTCGTCCCCCCAGGTGGCTTTCACCGTCGGGCTGGGAGCCCTCCTCGCCGGTCCGCCCGAAATGGCCGACCTGTGGGCGCAGTGGATTGAGGAATGCGCGTCCTCGGCGGGTGACGAGCCGTTGGGGTCGGTGGCCCCGTTGGTACACGCCCTGGTCGGGGTTTCCACGTGCCGCGGCGCCGACGTCGATCGGTTGGCGAACGACGCCGCTCGTCTGGCGGATGGGGCGGGACTCGCCCTCTTGGCTTCCCGGGCCCGGTCGGTGAGTGGCTACCTCGGAGCGGCCCGCAATGACGCCAGCGGGGCGCTGCAAGCCTCGGCGCTCGTTCTCGGCGCCGCCGATGACGTCGGCCCGTTGCCCAGGGTGCAGGCGCAGGTCAATCTGGCCATTCTCGAACAGCAGGCGCAGCGGCCTTCGGTGGCCCGCACCTGGATCAAAGGGGTCATGGAGTTCACCCGTCCGGCCGGGGCGGTCGGACTCGATTTCTCCGTCTTGAACGCGCCGCTGTTGGGTGTGATGTGCCTCCTTGGCCGGTCACCGGCCGATGCCCAGATGTTGCTGGACGCCGTCGAGCCTTCACTGGTCGAGGTCACTCGATACAGCCCAGTCCTCCGTCTCCTCCGGGGCATCTGCGAACCGGATCTCGACGTTGCCCTGGCGCACTTTCAAAATGCCCAGTCCGAGGGCGGGGCGTCGCCGATGCTGTTGGCCCAAATCGATCTCTGCGCCGGGGTGCGCTTGGCTTCGGCGTCTCGCCTCGCCGATGCCCGGCTGCGGCTCAATCGCTCTCGGCACGCCTTCGAGCAACTCGGGGCGTACGGGTTTGCCGTGTTGGCGGACCAGGAGCTGGCGATCGAGCCTCCGGCGGGCGGACCGGCTCTTGAGACCGTGGACATACCGGCGCCGCGGGCCATGGCGACGATTGCCCCCAGCGGTACGCCCGCCGCGGCGAGGCCCGAAACCGAGCATGAGTGGGACATCCGATTGCTGGGTGAATTCACGGTCAGTCGAAGGAATGGCGAAGTGGCCATTCCGCAGAGCCTGGCGGCACAAGCGCTCAAGATCGTGACGCTGCACAAGAAGATTCACGTCGACGAACTGGTGGAGATGCTGTGGCCCGAAGCCGCTCAGGGGGTAGGCAGTCGACGCCTGCGCAACGTCTTGTGGAGGATCCGAGGCGCATGCGGCGACCTGCTCCAGCGCGAAGGCAATCTGATCTGCCTGGCGAAAGACGCCAGCACCGACATCGACCGCTTTGAGGAGATCGCAACGCAGGCTCTGACCTGTGACGGCACCACGGAGGACGTGGCGCGACTGGCCGAGGAGGCCGTCTCCATCTACCGGGGGGAGTTGTTGCCCGGCGATCGATATGCCGACTGGGCGGCGGCATACCGCGAAGCGCTGTTGCGTCGCCATGCCAGCATGCTCGAGCTCCTCGTGACCTCGTCGCTGGCCGAGAGGCGATTCGACCAGTCGCTGGCCTATCTGGAGCGCCTGATCGAGACGGACCCCTTCGAGGAGCATTACTACCTTCAGGTGGCAGAGATTCATGTCGAAGCCGGTCAGTTTCACCGGGCCCGCAATGCGCTCGAGCGGGCCAGTCGGATGCTGGTGGACCTGGGCGTGCCCCCATCTCCGACCCTCCTGCGGGCCAAGCAGTCGCTTCCACAGGACTAGCGGCGCGTGCCATCGGCCTGGCACGGTTAGGCCATCAGCATGAGCGCAAGGAAATGATGGCGGACGAAACAGAGCTCTCGGACATCCTGGGTGAATTTGCCCGGACCATGCTGAGAGATTCCAAGCTGCAGGGAATTCTGGATCAGTTCGTGCGACGCGTGGCCGACTTCCTGCCGATCACCTCAGCCGGCGTCTCGCTCTCGTGGACCGACGGTGATCCCGAGCTCATGGCGGCCTCGAGCCCGTCGGCGCTGGAATTCGAGCTCCTGCAGAGTGTCCTGGGCGAAGGCCCGCGCTTCCTCGCCGGCCGGACCGGTGAAGTGGTGTCGATACCGGATTTCAAATCGGATCGGCAATTTTCGGGATTTCATCGTCGGGCGGTCGCGGAAGGCTTGGCGGCGGTGTTCAGCTTCCCGCTACGGAACGGGCGTGATCTCGTGGGTGCTCTCAACCTGTACCGGGACACCCCGGGGGCATTAGATGCCGAGGCCATGAGGGCGGCCCAGACGCTGGCCGACGTGGCCGCGGCCTATGTGACCAACGCCCGGTCTCGAGTCGACCTGCAAGCCGCCTCGGCTCGGGCACGGCAACGCTCGCTGCACGATCCGTTGACCGGGTTGCCCAACCGGGTGCTCCTGCTCGAGCGACTCGAACACGCGTTTTTGCGCGGTCGGCGTTCCCGCAACCTCACGGCGGTCCTCTTTTGTGATCTGGACAAGTTCAAGAGGATCAACGACGTGTTTGGGCACCGGATCGGCGATGAGCTCTTGGTGGCCGTGGCCGAGCGCCTGACCACACAGCTACGACCGGGGGACACGCTGGCCCGGTTGTCCGGGGATGAGTTCGTGCTGGTGCTCGAAGATGTCTCCGAAGCCGAAGCGCGGGTGATCGCTGACCGGATCGAGGCGGCGTTCTCGTACCCGTTCCCCCTCTCCTGTGGCGAGATACGGACGCATGCGAGTATCGGGATCGCGCTGGGCGGGCAAGGCAACGAACGGCCGGTGAAAGTGTTGGAGAAGGCCGACCTGGCCATGTACAAGGCCAAGCGTGAAACCGGCGGTCGAAGCCGGTTGATCGACGCTGGTGGCCAGTTCGCCATGGTGCGCCGACGCGACGTCGGAAGCGATCGCCCGAAGGACGCCGGCGGTTGAGTCCCGGCCCGGCCCCGTCGGACCACCTGATTCCTCAGCTGGCCGGGAGCTTCCAACCCTTCGATTCGGCAATTTCCTTGCAGGTGGGGCACAGGCCGTAGCGCTTGGGGTCCCGGCCGGGCACCCACTCCTTGCCACACAGGGCGCGTACGGCGGTGCCGTTGACGATCCCCTCGACCACGCTGGGTCCAGCCGAGAAGAAGGTGCCCTTCTTCCTGCCCTTCTTGGGGATGTAGCCCTCCAGCACGATATGGGCCATGCGATCGTGGTCGCCGTCGCTGAGTTCGGGATCGGGGCGAGCCGGGGCCAGGGTGACCCCGCCGGCTGGCTCGGGCTCCGAGTTCCCTCGTGGATCCGGGTTGGTTCGGTTCACAGCGATGTTCACGCCATTAGCGTAGATCGCCCACATGGTCGGAGCGTCCCCGACCTCGGGTTTTCCCCATCGGCCCGGCCGGGAATCAGATCGCCGGGGTGTTTGTTGACTAGTCAGACGAATTAATTGCACCTGAAAGGTACAGATCGTGACAACTGAACACGTGACACTGCCGTTGCTTCCTCTCAAGTCCGGGGTGGTTCTGCCCGGAATGGTCTTCACCATGGCGCTCGAGTCCGACGAGGCTCGCGTGGCGGTCGAGGCCGCCCAGTCGGCCGGCGGTCGCCTGATTTTGGTTCCCCACATTGAGGGCCGCTACGCCAGCGTGGGGGTGATTGCCGAAGTGATGGAGGAAGGCACGCTCCCCGGAGGGTTGCAGGCGGTGGCGGTGCGTGGAGATCAGCGGGCCACCATCGGTACCGCAGTCCCCGGAACCGGGGATGCGCTCTGGGTCGAAGCCGAGCCCCTCGATGAAGGCGAGCCGACGCCCGCGGTGGGCGAGCTGGCCCGTGAGTACCGCGCTGTCCTCGAGAACATCTTGCTGAGCCGTGGTGCGCGCCAAGTCGCCACCCAGCTGCGGGAAGTCACCGAGCCGAGTCGCCTGGCCGACGTGGCCGGGTACTCGCCCGACCTCTCGCTGTTGCAGAAGGTCGAAGTGCTCGAGACACTGGATGTCGAGGCCCGGCTTCGGTTGGTGCTCGGGTGGGCTCGCGACACGCTGGCCGACCTGACTCTGCGCGAGCGGATCAAGACCGACGTCGAAGAGGGCATGGAGAAGACGCAGCGTGAGTTCTTGTTGCGTCGCCAGCTCGAATCGATCCGCAAGGAGTTGGGACAGCTCAGCGACGGCGACGATGCCGACCCCGATGACTACCGGACCAAGGTGGAGAGTCGCGAATTGCCGGACGACGTCCGGACAGCGGTGCTGCGTGAAGTCGACAAATTGGAGCGCACCAGCGAGCAGAGCCCCGAGACGGGTTGGATTCGCACGTGGCTCGACACGGTGTTGGAGCTCCCCTGGGGCACCGAATCAGAGGACCGCTTGGATGTGGTCGAAGCGGCCCGACTTCTGGACGCCGATCACGATGGTCTCGATGACGTCAAGGAGCGAATCCTTGAGCACCTGGCCGTGCGCAAACTTCAAGCCGAGCGGGGCCTGGCCCCGGTGGACGGACGCGGCTCGGGTGCCATTTTGGCCCTAGTGGGTCCTCCCGGTGTCGGCAAGACGTCGCTCGGGGAGTCGGTTGCTCGCGCCCTCGGGCGCAAGTTCGTCCGGGTCTCATTGGGCGGCGTGCGCGATGAAGCCGAGATCCGCGGCCACCGTCGAACCTACGTCGGGGCGCAGCCCGGGCGGCTGGTGCGGGCGCTGCGGGAAGCCGGGACCATGAATCCCGTCATTGTCTTGGACGAGGTGGACAAGCTGGGTGCTGATTTTCGGGGAGATCCGTCGTCGGCCCTGCTCGAAGTCCTCGACCCGGCCCAGAATCACACCTTCCGGGACCACTATCTCGAAGTCGACCTCGACCTCTCGCGAGTGATGTTCATTGCCACGGCCAACGTGGTCGAGACCATTCCGGGGGCGCTGCTCGACCGTATGGAGGTCATACGGCTCGACGGTTACACCGAGTCCGAGAAGGTCTCGATTGCCCGCCACCACCTGGTCGGGCGCCAAGTGGCCCGTGCCGCCCTTCGTGAGGACGAGGTGAGCATCACCGACGACGCGTTGCGTTCCATCGTGGCTGACTACACCCGTGAAGCGGGAGTGCGCTCCCTCGAACGCGAGATCGGACGGCTCCTCCGCAAGGTGGCTACCAAGCTGGCGGCTGGGGAGCGGGAGGCTCCGGTCACGGTCGACGTGGCCGATATCCGCGGCTGGTTGGGCCGCCCTCGGTTCTTCTTCGAGGCTGCCGATCGGACGAGCGTTCCCGGCGTGGTCACCGGATTGGCTGTCACCGGAGCGGGTGGCGATGTCCTCTTTGTCGAGGCCAGCGTGTCCGACGGCCCCGAAGGTCTGACCTTGACCGGGCAGTTGGGCGACGTCATGAAGGAGTCGGCGGAGATCGCCCTTTCCTACGTGCGCTCGCACGCCGGGGAGCTTGGTATCGACCCCGGGATCTTCTCGGGCAAGCGGTTCCACCTCCACGTGCCGGCCGGCGCCGTGCCGAAGGACGGACCCTCGGCCGGCGTCACCATGACGACGGCACTGGTCAGTCTGCTCCGTGACGTCCCGGTGCGCTCTGTTGTGGGCATGACCGGTGAGGTCACCCTGCAGGGCCGGGTGCTGCCCATCGGAGGGGTCAAGCAAAAGGTCTTGGCTGCCCACCGGGCGGGACTGACCGAGGTGATCCTTCCCGAGCGTAACGGCCCGGATCTGGAGGATGTCCCCGAGGAGGTCCGCAAGGTCATGACCTTCCATCTGGCCGCCACCATCGCCGACGTGCTGACCCCCGCCCTGGAGGCGGAGGGTCACGCCGCCGGCGGCGAAGAGCCCCTCCCGGCCGTAGCCTGAGGTCACCCCAACGATTGGAGCCGCACGTGGACGACCGGGAGATCATCTCCAGAATCAGCGCCTTGGCCGCCGAGGAGCAGCAGCTCGAAGAGGGCCATGTCGGAGAAGGTCTCTCCCCCGAGGAGCGTGACCGCCTCAGGCAACTGGAGGTGACGCTCGATCAGCTCTGGGACACGCTCCGCCAACGGAGGGCCAAGCGGGATGCCGGACGCAACCCCGACGAGGCTCAGACCAGGTCGGCCGGCACGGTCGAGGGATATCAGCAGTAACGAACGTGTTGAGGGAAGGGGCCCTCAATCGGGCCCCTTGCGGAGGCCTACTTCGCTTTGCGGGCCGCCAGAGCCGGGCGGGCCAAGGGCACGACCGCCACGATGGAAGCAATCAGACCGATGAAGGCCCCGAACGACCAGCCAACTCCGCTGCCCACACCCCCGGGCTTCAGGAGGAAGGCGATCAGGACCAGGACGAAGTTGATCCCGGTCGCGATGAGGAGGGCCTGCTCTTCGGTCACCGGTGCGGTGGAGGGGAAGGCCCAGGCTCCCAAGGCCCGGACGGCCAGCAGGGCGACAATGACGATCGACAGAATCAGGACGATGTACAGGTAGCCGTGGGCCGAGAGTCCGCTGGCGCTGACGCTGCCGATGGGGCCCAAGCTCACACTGAACCAGGAGAGGAACAGGGAGATCAAAAGGACGAAGGAGGCGATCCCCACGATCCGGTCGGTTTGGGTGAGTTTCGTCGCATCAAACTTCACCTGCGAGCCGGCGGGCGCTGCAGCCGGAGCCCCGGCTGGTGACCCGGCTGCGGTGGCTCCGGCGGGAGCAGCGGCTAAGGCGGCGCCGCAACCCGGACAGAGTGCCGTACCCTCCGCCGATTCGGTCTGACAATTGGAACAGGTAATAGACGCCATCTGGTTACCTCAATCTCTCTCGTTGGGACAGAGTGATTTGAACAGTAGTGGGCGGTAACCCCAGATGCTCGGATACCTGGGCTTTCGGGCGATCCCAGGCTGAACTCCTGTTTCGACCGGTTCTGTTCAGGGGCTCGACCCCGGCGCGATTTTGGCTGGGGACCCGCTGCTCAACTGGACAGATTGAGCACCTTTAAGAAGGTCAGGAGGTCGTCGGCGTGCTCCTCCTCCACGGCGAGGATGTCTTCGAGCATGCGCCGCGTGGTGACATCGCTGTTTCCGAGCCACTGGACGACCTCGCCGTAGGACGAGATGGCGACCCGTTCGGCCACCAGGTCCTCCTTGACCATGTCGAGCAGGTCCGTGCCCGGTACGTACTCGGCGTGGCTCCGGTTCGTCAGGGTTTCGGGGTTGAAGTCGGGCTCGCCTTGGAGCTGGACGATGCGGGCCGCGATCATGTCGGCATGCCCCTGTTCTTCCGTGGCGTGCTGGGCAAATTCGGCGGCCACCGGTCCCGAGTCCAATCCCTCGGCCATGTAGAAGTGCCGCTTGTAGCGAAGCACGCAGACCAGCTCGGTGGCCAGGGCCTCGTTGAGCACGGCGATCACCCGCTTGCGGTCGGCGCCGTAGGAATCGGTGACCGGTCCCTGATCAATGTGCTCACGGGCCTTGCGACGAAGGTCGGACACATCAGACAGGAATTCATTCACACCAACAAGGTACCCAGGGTTGCAGCTTGTCAAACCACCTGAGTCGGAATTCGCATCGAGCCTGACCGTCGCAGGATCTCCTCGAGCGATGGAAGCTGATCGCCCCTCCCGGGACTTCCCGACCACGTCAATGAAGCCGTGGCCGGGTCGGGCACCGGCAGGAATGATACGACTCCGCCGTCCTCATGATGACGACCCATCATCCCCATGAGAAGGGTTAGAACCTGACACGCTTTCCTGAATCGCTCAAGGGAGGCACGCAATGACCGCCAAGCTCCTGGAAGATTGGTTCTTCGCTGATGACCTTGAGGCATTGGGCTACCGCGGCCTGGCCAATTGCATCCGGCAGGCTGAGACACATGAGGAAGTGGATCGTCACAGAGCGGAGATTGCTCGAATGGTCGAAATCCTCGATGCGCCAGGTCTGCCCGAGTACCGGGAGATCGCCGCATGGAAGGGTGGCAAGGTCCCAGACCAAGGAGAATGACGACGTGACGTCTACCGACGGGCCGCGGACCGGTGCCGGATCTACGACCGCACCGACACCCGCGGAATAGTGACGGTGTTCCGACACCAACAACGACCACTGCAGCATTCGGCGTCATATCCAGCGGTGATACGACAGAGCGCAAAGCAGAAGATTGTGTGGTGGCGTGACGAGTGATGGACTGAAGCAGAAACACCGTACGGACCAGATTGGCTGCATTGGGACGCACTCCAGAAGGAACCGGCAAGACCGCACCTCATTCCCACGCCGGGAGGAAAGATGACCTTGAGACGAACCGTTCCGGTCTTACCACTGTTGCTGCTCGCCGTGCTGGCGGCGGCTTGCCAGCCGTCGACCAACCTGCATTACACCTCCAATGGTAACTTCAACGGCAGTACGTACACTCCGGGCTGGGATCGTTTCAACCTGGCCGACGTGAGCAGCGTTGGGATGGTCAACTCCCTTCCCCCCGGGGTCAAGGGCCTGGTCTATATCGGCCAATGCAGCGGGGTCACTCAAGCCTTTACGAACGCAGTGCAGCCCTTCGTGGGTAACGCCCGCGTGTTCGGCTTCTACCTCATGGACGAGCCAGATCCGACCGGCCGATACTCCACCCCGTGTCCGCCCGCCAACCTGAAGGCCGAGTCGGATTACATCCACTACTTCTTTGGCTCGGCCAAGACCTTCATCATCGAGATGAACCTCGGCGCGTCGAGCGCACCGACCTACGCCGGGGGTTACACCCCAAGGAACTCGGACGTCGACCTCTACGGCCTCGACCCCTACCCCTGTCGTAGCGAGTTGAACGGGTGTAACGACAACATCATCACCCTGGCCGTGAAGGCCGCGGAGTCGGCGGGCATCCCCGAAGCCGACATTGTGCCGGTGTACCAAGCCTTTGGTGGCGGCACCTACGCCGACGACGGCGGGGGACATTGGATCCTCCCCACCGCCCAGCAAGAGACGGCCATCCTCAACACCTGGGGGCCGCTCGTCCCCACTCCGGTCTTCGACTACGCCTATTCCTGGGGGTCACAACGGTATGACCAGCCCCTGCAGGGGTCCGCCTCGCTCCAGCAGGTGTTCGCGAGCCACAACTCGTGACCATCCGCACCTACACAAACACCGTCATCGCAGATCCTCTCTCTAACGGCATGGGGTTTACTGTCTGATCATGACCACCCAGCTACGACGGCACAGACCCTCGCTGCACGACCGGGAAGGCGGCCCAGGGGATCTCCCAACGCCGTGAGTGCGCGCCCCCTGGCTCCCTCCTCAGCGAATAACCGGGCATCACAGTGCTGACGATCCCGAGCTCGTCGATGCCGTCGGCGCTGGCGCATGGGTACAAGAACCCAGTCGGCCAAGTTCGTGACAGGCTGGACGAAAGTCTGGAGCTGCGAGCGGCACGCCGACGAGCTGGTGCGCGCTCGGCCCGTATCGTGACCAAGCCGCGTCAGGCTGTCCCTCATGCACGGCGCACAACCCATACGCCGACTCCGAGATCTAGGGGACTGTCAGCGTGGCCGGGTTGGTCGTGGCAGACCCCGACCCGTTGGTGAACACGGCCCGGACCTTCCAACCGTTCTCAAAGGTGCCGTAGACCACTCCGCTGAGCGTGGTCGAATTCGCCGTGGAATTTCCCATGATGTTGGACCACGTGGTTCCCCCGTCAGAGGAGATCTGCCACTGCACCGTGGGGGTTGGGGTACCACTGGCCGCTGCCGTGAAAGTGGCAATTTGGCCGGGACTGGCGGTCTGATCGGTTGGCTGGGTGGTAACCGTCGGCGCCACCGGCGAGGGGACTGTCAGCGTGGCCGGGTTGGTCGTAGCAGACCCCGACCCGTTGGTGAACACGGCCCGGACCTTCCAACCGTTCTCAAAGGTGCCGTAGACCACTCCGCTGAGCGTGGTCGAATTCGCCGTGGAATTTCCCATGATGTTGGACCACGTGGTTCCCCCGTCAGAGGAGATCTGCCACTGCACCGTGGGGGTTGGGGTACCACTGGCCGCTGCCGTGAAAGTGGCAATCTGGCCGGGACTGGCGGTCTGATCGGTTGGCTGGGTGGTAACCGTCGGCGCCACCGGCGAGGGGAAGATGTCTTGGCCGAAGGGAGTGAGCCCGGAGGCGGCCGCGAATCCAAGGTGGCCAAGGCCGTCTGCACCTCCGCTGGTGAGCCCCAGCAGGTCTTCGTAGCTACGCAGCGCCGAGTAGTGGTTGTAACTGCCGGTCGTGTCAACAGAGCCGGGCTGGATGTACTTGGAGTTGAGCAAGACGGCCCCGGTCCTTCCACCGCCAGGATCGGCCCCGGGGGTGGTCGGTGGCGTGCCGAGCAAGGGGCTGAACCCGGGAAAGGCCCAGTTCGGTCCGGGCTGCTCGTTACAGCAGGCGGTCGTGTCGGTGATCGAACCTTCATCGAAGGTCACAGCCACGAGCATCTGGCCGGACTTGTACGCCTGAGAGGCGAGGATGAGCGGCATCCAGTGTTTGAGCCAGAGATCCGCCGCGACGAGCCCGCCGGTCTTGCCGCCCTCCACGTTGGTCCCGGCGCAAGTTCCATCATGCCCGTCGTCACAGAGGTTTGGAGTGATGAAACCGAACTTGGGAGTTGTCGCGGTGCTGGACAGGTCGTTCGCAAGATGCCCAGTGAAGGTGTCGGGAAGTTGTGTGCCGTTGAAGGTGCTGGGCGTTCCCACGGTCACCGTACCTTGGGGGACCACGTTGGCATCACATTCTGCGCTGTTGTCGATGATGGAGTGGAAAAACATGAATGGGTTGTGCCGCGTGGTGTACTGGTCAGTCGCCTCTGCGCTTTCGGTCTTGTCCGTACCACCCAAGGTCGGGTGCGCGCAGTCAGTGCCGCCGAGCGGGTCGGAAGTCCCTCCGTCCCGAGTCGGGTCGTTGCCCATGTCTTCCGCGTATCCCCGCCAGGAGGCCACGTGAGTGACAGGGTTGGGAGGGGAGACCGCGTCGAGCTGGTCGGCGATAGTCGGCGCCCCGTTGGTGGTGGCGGTGGGCGCCGGGTACACGCAGCCGTTGCCGTCAACTTGCCCGGGATAGGTCGAGCTGTTCGGGTCGTCAGTTCCTGGGGCGACGTTGACGTATTGGCCAAGGCCGCAGTCCGAGTTCGTCAGCGCCGTCGGTGCCTGGCCGGAGATCTGAGCGATGTAGTTGTCCAGGCTGACATGACCGGTGGCGTAGTAGTTGTCGAGGAGCTCGCCCTTAGGGACCAGCGTCTGGTTGAGATAGGTCGCGGGTGAACTGGGCCCGAACGTACTGGAAAAGCTCTCGTTCTCCAGGTCGATGACCAGAACATTGTTGATCGATCCCGGTGGGAGCGCTGCTCGCACGACGACCGCACCTTGGGCTTCCGTGGCCCCTAACACTTGGCCGAAAGTCGCGGCCATGAGCACCATTACGACCGTGACCGCGCTTGCCGTTACTCTTCGCTTCAGCCGTGCCATCGATGACCCCCCCTGTATTTCCTGTTCGCCGCACGTTACCGCCACTCCGAGTCCGGCGCACTCGAAACCTCGTGGCCCGCTCGCCGCAGCCTCATTGCCAGGCGACGCGCAACCTGTAATGGCCGGCGGTGTTGAGGTCGAGCACTCCATCCGTGACCGTGGCTTGTGCGTTGCACAAAATGACTCGCACAACGTCAGGCCGTCGCTGTCTTCTGCCATTGGAAACCTCAGCGCCGGTCGGACCTCATGTCGCGTGCCGGGGTGGACGTGCGTCCAAACGATCTGCTTGCGCGTCGCGGCGCTATACGCTCGCAACTCATAATGACCTGGAGAACGCTCCCTGGCGCCCGGTGTCGCCTTGCGGTCGGTAGCTCGTCCCATTTCGACCGACTAGGGCAAACAGTAGGGCAAGGGCAATAGGGAGCATGTAAATAACCAGTTCAAGGGGCTGTAGCTCAGTGGTCAGAGCAGGGGACTCATAATCCCTCGGTCGCAGGTTCGATCCCTGCCAGCCCCACCAGTTGCGGTAAACCCCATTCAGTGGACCACTTTTTAAGACAATGTGGCCTGCTGGGTGGTGGTTGAGTCTAAGGCCTCGAATTCGTTCGGGGTGCGGTAGCCGAGCGAACTGTGTCGGCGGTGGCAATTGTAGAAGTGCTCGATGTAGTCGGCCATGGCCAGGCCGAGTTCCATCTTGGTCCGCCACGGCTGACGGTTCAGCAGCTCGATCTGCATCGAGCCCCAGAACGATTCCATGGGTGCGTTGATGCCCCTATAGGTCAAGACGAGCCCTCAGGTGGTTGAAAACAGCTGCAGCCGAGCTCGGTGATCGATCATCACGCGCTGGTAGACCTCCCTGGCCAAGAAGCGCTTCAGGCATCGGATGATGTCCTTCTTGGTGAGGCCTTCGGCCGTCCTGCGAGTCACGTAGGCAATGGTGGGCTCGTGAAAGCGCATCCGGACGATGACCGCCCGGTAGAGCGCAGCATTGGCTTGCCGATGCCCGCCACGTGACAGCCTGTGTCGGCTCGTCATTCCCGACGACGCCGGCATCGGAGCGGTGCCGCAGATTTTGGCGAAGGCACCCTCAGATCGGATGCGGCCCGGGTTGTCACCGAAGACAATGAGCATCTCGGCCGCCGTGTCAGCTCCGATTCCGAATCCGTCGCACAAGGTCGGAGATGCCTGAGCCGTTAGGTCCCCGAGCACGACATCGTGACCCTTGACCTCGGTTTCAAGGTCGAGCCAGCGCTTCGCCAGCGCCTTCAAGGTGTGTTTGGCCGAGGCCGTCGTGTCGGCGATGCGACCAGGTCGAAAGCTGGCGCAACGGTCAATCAGTGCCTTGTCGGCCAGGCCGTCGAGGGTCTCTCGGAGTTCAGCTGGTGCGTTCACGACGATGGTCTTGAGGGTGATGATGGCGGCCGTTCGGCCCTTTCCGGCTGTGTCTCGAGCGACTTTGATCTGGCGGATCATCTCCGAGAGCCCATCGGCTGATTTCGGCACCGACGTGGCGCTGCCATTGAGGACCGACCGTGCAGCGGTCTCTGCGTCGAGCGTGTCGGACTTTCCATTCTGACGCCGGGTCCTGCGGTCACCCCGGTTGACCTCGACGATCCGCTGCCCGTGCCGGCGAAGGAAGCTGGTCAGTCCGGCTCCATAGCTGCCGGTCCCTTCGATGCCGAAGGCGTTCACCTTCCCGAGGCTCTGGGCCCACTCAAGGAGTTGGGCATAGCCACCGGTGTCGGCAGTGACCGTGATGTCGTCGAGGCGGCCACCCAGGCGATCAAGGGCAACAGCAACGTGGACATGCTTATGGGTGTCGACGCCCACCGTGACACGGCGCGGCGGGGCGACAGATGCAATGCTGGTCATGCTGTGGTCCTCCTTGGATGACGGTGCATGCCAGCTGGTCGAGGGGGCGGACAAGACTGTGATGGGTCGAGTTAGCGCCAGGCCCCTATTCGGTCACTGCCCTCCCGACCAGCCAACAGCCCTTGATGAGACCGTCCCGCCGGGTCGACAGATCAACGCAGAGGCACTAATCGGCCGGTCGTAGCAAGGGTCAGACCCGACGGGACGGCAGCGCCATTCTTCTCACAGTCGTAGCAGTCGCCGACGGTCCCCATCGAGCTGAGGAGCCCCAGGCGTCGGACGTTCTCGGTGAAGGCCCACGACGTGAACTGGGTGCCGTGGTCCGAGTGGATCACCGTCGACGGTGAAGTCTTCCTGGATTCACCGGCTTTGTTGATGGCATCGAGGACCAAGACTGCCTCGACAGCGGCGGTCGATGGCCCAACCGACCACCTTGCGCGAGTAGAGGTCAAGCACCACGCAGCAGTAGAGCTTCCCCTCGCTGGTTGGATGCTCGGTGATGTCGGTCAACCACAGCTCGTTGGGTCGGGTGGCGGTGAACTGGCGCTGGACCAGGTCCTCACAGGTCCGGGCGTTCTTGAGGTTCTTGTAGCCCTTTTTCGGCCCCGGAAGGCCCTGAAGGCCCAGCTCATGCATGATCCGCTTGCACCAGCTTGGTGTTGACGATGAGCCCCTGTTCGATCTCCAAGGCGGCCTTGACCCGCAAGATGCCATAGGTGCCCCGGGAGCGGGCGTGGATATCGGCGATGGCGTCGGCCAGCAAGAGACGACGGATCTCGCGGTCGTTGGGCTTTCGGAACTTGATGTCGTAGTAGGTCGAGCGGTCGAGGCCGACGACCTGGCAGGCGTAAGCGCTCGGAGTAGCCCAGGTTGTTCAGCCCTCGGACAACCTGGAACTTCCTTTTGGGTCAACGGCGCCCTCCTCGAAGAGCGCACTGGCCGCCTTGACCGCCTTGAGCTCGGCCTCGAGCTCCTTGACCCGCCGGCGGGCGGCGAGCAGCGGATCGGCCTCGTAACTCTTGAGGCCCGGTCTCTGTCCGGCGTCGATCAGCGCCTGGCGCCGCCATTTGTAGAGGGTGACGTTGTGGATGCCGAGCTCGGCTGCGAGGTCCTTGACCGCCTCGCCGGCGAGCATCCGCTCGCAGGTTCGACGCCGAAGCTCGGCGGGATAGTGCCTTGGCATAGTGGCTCCTGATTGATCAGGGCCAAATTGTCCTATAGGTGGTCCACTTTTTGGGGTTTAGGTCAAGATCAGAGGCGGTGCTGCGCCAGGCATCATTACCCTGTGACTACAGACGCGACTTCGACCCGGGAGTGGGAGGGGAACCAAGACCGAAGTGTCGCCAGGGGTGTGGCGGTTGCGGTCCCACGCGGCCCGTCGCCCGAATGGGACTCCGATCCAGATCACTGAGACTTTGTACGGTCCTGACAAGAAGGAGGGTTCCGGGCTCGCGCCTGGCCGATCGGAGACTCGCCAAGATGGTGTCGGACGTGTCGTCAGGCAAGCTCGGCAGCGGTGTCGAGACGTTCGGTGCGCTCCTCGACCGCTGGCTTGAGCACTGTGATTCCCTCGGGGCGGTCACCGACCACCATCGAAGAAGTATCGGCCATCGGGCGGCCGTCGTCCGCCCGGAGCTCGGCAAGGTACGGCTGTCGAAGCTGACAGCGGGCCATCTCGACAAGCTGTACCCCAAGCTCACCGAGAAGGGCAACAAGGCGACCACAGTCAGACGGGTCCATGCCCTCATTGGTGCGGCCCTTCACCAGGCCGAGCGCTGGGACCTCGTGGATCGCAACGTCGCCCTCCGGGCCAGCCCCAGCGGTACGGGCCGGCCAGGTCGAGGCACCATCCCCAAAACAGGTGCAGGCACTCCTGGTGGCGGCTGAGAAGGTCGAGCCGGGTCTGGCGGTCCTCCTGCTAATGGCGGCCCTTACCGGTGGCAGTAGAGGGGAGCTCTGCGCGCTCAAGTGGTCTGACGTTGACCTCAAGGCAGGGACGCTGACGATTGCCCGGAGCGTCTACGAAACGGCCGGCGGGAGATCGGCAAGAAGGACAAGAAGAGCCACCAGGTGCGAAAGATCGGGCTGGACGACCTCGCCGTCGACGCCCTACGCCGCCACCGCGATGCGACCAGGGCGACTGCCCGGGGACGGCCTCAAGATCCCGTCCGACGCATTCCTATTCAGCCGTTCGCCCGTTGGCTCTGAGCCGATCCGTCCTGACGTTCTGACCAAGTTCACGACCCGGATGGCCGTTAAGGCGAAAGTTGACACCCACCTTCACGCCTTGCGGCACTTCTCAGCGACCCAGGCCATAAGCGCCGGCTATGACCCGGTGACCGTCGGCGGTCGCCTCGGTCATGCTGACCCGTCGATCACGCTCCGGGTCTACTCTCACGTCCTCGAGCAGCGAGACCGGGAACTGGCGACGACCCTGGGCAAGACGCTTACGTTGCTGGCTGGTTAGCCCACCTGATCCAAGCATCGGTCATTTCATTGAACCGCTGAAGGACTCCTCACGAGTGATATCGCCGCTATCCCTAGGCGCACGCAACTCGACTATCCGCTGGTTGCGTCTCTTAGCCTCCGCATTGTTGGCGGCCATCACGTCTCGATCCGGCGTGGGGCGGTTGGCGAGGCTCATGATCAATGGTCTGAGCTCGTCGTCGGCTTCCAATTGATCCACCAATTGTCCAGCTGGATCTTCGGTCCAACCAGAGTTTCTGCATCACAATTTCAACGGGCGACTGTTCGGCAAGCAGCTGGATCGCCTTGGCAGTGAGGCTGCCGCCCGCCCGGCCGCGCGTGGTCGGCGTCAGGATAGGTCTCGAGCTCTGGCTTCGCCAATCAGCTTGGGAACAGACAAAATGGCCCTATCGAATGCCTTGTTGATCCTTTCAGTTTGGTTCTTGTCTCCGATGGTCTTCGTGTAGAGAAGATCCAATTCAGCGAGCCAATAGTCCCGGTCTGAGCCCTCACTTCGCCAAATCGAACTCACTCAACCAGGAGCGTTCTTTCGCACCGGGGATCCTCTTAGATCGTAGTTTCAGCCACTCCGTGACCGGGCCCGAAATCGCGGCGCGCTGAGAACGCCACAGACGATGCAGGGTTTCAGCACGACGACGCTCCTTGAAGATCCCGATCTAGGTTGTCGGAATGTCCATACGAGTCAGTGCCGAAGATCAGATCGAGCAGGATCATTGAACAGGCCCGGATGCTCGAACGGAAATCTGGCAACCGCATGGCTTTCCTCCGAGACGTTTCGGCTCTCTATCTGCTTGGCCTTCGCCATCTCGCCAGGGAGATCGACCAGTTCACGATCCCCTCGGAGTTGTGAGCGATCTCGTTCCTCCCCCGAGTATCGAAGCGCCAGTCGTCGAACCGACCGAGCTCGCCGCTCAACTGGCTGAACTCACATTGCAAGTCACAAGGATGACCAAGGCTGTTGAGGACCTCTCGAATGAGTTTGAGCAACGCTCGGCGGACCTTGAGAAACGCTCGGACGACCTTGAGAAACGCTCGGACGACCTTGAGAAACGCTCGGAGGACCTTGAGAAACTCTCGAAGTAGAGAAGGAAGAAGTAGCCAACGCTTCACGCTTTCACCTCATCTCCAACCAACTCAGCGAACAACCGCAACGGCATGGACACGAATGCCTCAGACGTACCGTGCTGCCGGCGCTTGTGAATGACAGCGAATCGACTGACACCATCGTTCGTAGCCTCATGGTGGGCTTCGTTCATCTATGGCCCGAGATCCACGGCGCGGTGGGGCAGATTGATTCGGGTGAGACCGATGTCCAGACCCAGAAAAGCGTCGTACGCAGACCCGCTCTGGAGCATATAGAAGGCATTGTCGTAGGTGTTCCCGGCCTGCTGCTCCTCGGTGGCCAGGTTCTTGATGATCGGGGACACCACCGGGGCACCGATGGGGACGTTCCCGCGAATATCCGACCGACGCTGGAAGTTCCAATGTCAGAAGACAGCGAACGCCTGACGCTGTGCGCACCGTTCTCGCCATCGGCCAGGCCACCGTCACTCCCTGCCGTGCTGGACACTGCGCCCACCCCCGGCCTTGCTCGGCGTCCACCAGCTCGGGTCATCAGGAGGGTGGCGGCCGGGATCATTGCGCGGCCGGACGGACTATTCAACGGTGAGAGAGTCGACCTGGTTCAGAGGCACGGAGAACAGCAGACTACCTGTCGTTCCTGAGAAGGAGCCGGTCACGGTCGTCACGGAGAGATTTATCTGATAGCTCTCCTCGAGGTCTCCTCCAACGATCTGTTCGGCGACTGTGCCCGGGGCACTGCCGCTCAGCGTGCCAACGCCGGTCGTAACGGTGAAGGACCCGGTGTACGTGACCGGATCTGAAACGCAGCCGGCAATGTGGAGGGTCACGTTACCCACGGCCGCACTGCCTGGGTATACCGCGTCGAAATTCAAGTGCACGATGAGACAACCGCTGCCGCCGGGCGACCCCGTCGCGGTCGTGGTGAACGACGAGTTGGCAAGGTCGACAAGGCTCGGATTGGCCACGGTGACGGTGACGCCCGGACTCGTACCCGTCACGCCACCGGAATAGGCAGCGACACTTTGGAGTGTGTAGGTGCCATTGGGCACGGTCGTCGTGTTCCACTGGGCCAGCCACCCGTAGTAGGTGGGCGTGGCGGTGGCAATCAGCTGGTCGGTGAGCGTCCCGCCGGTGAGCTCGTACTTGACGCTTATCACGTTGGCTGAAGCACTGGCGTCCAAGAGCGCGGCCGTCCCCGACTGGGTGGCCCCATTTGAAGGGATGAGAACGCTCGTCGTTGGCGGGCGGGTTACTGACGGTGATGTTGACGCCCGAACTGTATGCACTTCCAGCCGACGTTTAAGGCCTTAGACGACAAGAGCGTATGAGCCGTTGGGGACCGTCGCTGGTGTTCCAGCTGCACAACCATCCGTAGTAGGTCGGCGTGGCCGTGCAGATCATCGGGCCGTAGAAGCCGTAGATGCCTCCGAAGAGCTGGAACTCGACGCTGGTGGCGTTCGTGGCGGAGGCATCAAGGCAAGGTCGATCCGGACAGCGTCGCCCCATTCGAAGGAATGACCACGCTCGTGGTCGGGGAAGGATTAGACCCGGTGGCGGACGAGGCAACCCACGGCACAACCAATGAGCTCACCGCGAGCCCAATGCTCACCAAGAAGGCCGCCACCTGTCGGCGGCGAACGCAAAAGGCCGAAGGGTGATACGCCATTCAGAATGCCCTTCCGGCAGGCGTCCATCCGCCTGCAACCCCTCCCTCGCTACTCTCGAAACGAGGCAGTGTCAAGGGAGCACGGGTCACAGGAGTGTCGCCCACTCGGCGTGCACCTTGGGGGCGACTGCGAAATGGTCGCAATTTTGGGTGCTCATGCCTGTGGATCAATCAGATGGCTCGAAAGGTTGCTGGATTAGCGGAGCCAGAGGACGAACTTTCTAACGGCCGTGTGTGGTCCCTTCAGGCGATCGAGAAGTAGGCCAATGGTGGCCGAAATGATCAACCGAATCCCCGACGTACGTGGACCGGGAAAAGGACCTTCAGATTTCGCACAAGGAGTATGAATCGTTTGGTATCCCTGAGGACCTTCTTCAAGCCGCTGCGCGTTGGCGTCAAGTTGCTGAGTTTGAGAGGTCTCGGTCATCGACGCATGGCCCGACGAAGATCGATTTTAGGCAGATGTGCACGACCACGAAGGTCACCGAGCTTGCAAGTCCTGAACTGAGATCGTCGCTGGGCCGTGCGCGGAACATGACGAGTATCTGTCGGCCACCATGAACAAAGACGCATAGCTCCACACCAGCTCGTCGGCGTGCCGTTCACACGACCACACCTTCGTCCAGCCATCTAGGAACTTCCACCGCCGACGCACACCATGCAGTGCGTCCCATGGCCGGGATGAGGCGAGTGGCGCTAGGCGGGAAACTTTGCTCTCGTGCTGACTGTCCACCGCCCGAACACGAGGCAAATGTAGCAATTCTTGCGGTGACTTTTCTCAGGCGCTCACGCCGCGGCCGAAGTCCGCAAGGTGTGTTTGAGTTGCTCGGTGTAGCGCCAGTGCGTAGCTGACGGCTGTCATCAGCGCATGCCATCCAGAATCGGATGCAGCCCTATGGGCGATACCGGGACGCGAGGAGAGCGCGACAAGCTCAAGCTGAGCTGGCCGATCAATTTGCGGGTGAATATGCCGCAAGCGCTTGACGGCGCAAACAGTCAGGAGCGGCACGCAGCGGCCCTAGTTGTTGCTGAAGCGTACGACGAGGCTCGTTCCTTGATTCAAATCGCATTGGACTTGATGGTAGCGGCAAAGGTCATTCGAGTTTCCGACCCCACGGAACGTCAAATGGACATTCAAGATTCCAGCGAGGGTGATGAAATGCTTCGGTCTCCCTGGGGATTATGTTCAAGCTGCTGCGCACTGGCGCGAATGTCGCCGAGATTGAGCAAGCAATCCATTTGCAGGAAACCCGGGGCAACCTAAGGGAGAGCCGATAGCGTTTAGCCGTTGCCAACGACCGCAGACAGGGTGACGTCCTCGACGCCATCGTTGAGAAGGGCCGCTGTCGAACGTGCAGGACGCCCGTGGGCCTGGTCGTGGGGGTGGAAGGTGACCGACCAGTCAAGATCGACGAGCGTGCCCAACGAAGTGTGCTTCCTGGCGACTGGGTGAACCAGTGCCCCCGGGCCAAGCGAGTGATGGCAGACACCTGGCCGACTACACGGCCGGCTGTGCCGACATGTAACGTCGGCAATAGTGCAAAAACGAGCGGGAGAGGCCAATGAGGCGTGTGTGCAAGTACGCCGCGGCAATTAGTTCTGGCATCATCCATGGGCGTCGGTTTCGCCGGTGCGGTCGGAGCGGCCTCACAAAAGAAGCCGGTTCACGCAGCCCAAGGCCATTGCAAAACAGACGCCTGGAAAGAGTTCCTCGTGCTCCTGAAAGCCTGCAAGATGTGGGCTACGGACCATTTCATCACCGCCGTGCCGAGTTGGTCAAGCTCGACGACGCTTACGCAAGCGGAGTCGGGGGCTCAAGCGGTCATTAAGGCATTTGAAACTGCGAATCACGGACTCATCACCGATCCATGGCCAGCACCGGCTCGTTTGAACGTAAATGCAGTCGCTGCGGCTGACGCTGTACTCATTGGCGATCTTGAAGGATTTTCCCACCTCGACATGAACTCGAGACCTGGCTATCAAATTTTCAACGTGCCGTGAGCCACTTTTCCGCGGCCTGTGGCAATCGTTCGACACGAGTTGGGGCTGCCATCGATCGATCCCGCTAGCTGAGTCGCCTGGCCCATGGCAGCTCGTCGGCGTGTCGCTCGCAGCTCCACACCTTCGTCCAGCCGTTCAGGAACTTCCACCGCCCGACCCACGCCACCGGTTCCATGCAGTGCGTCCCATGGCCGACCGGGTTCTCATAGATCATCCGCCAGCACCGACCCTCCTGGGCGAATAGCCCGGGTGCCACCGTGCCGACGATCCCGTTCTCGTCAGTGCCGTCGTAGATCCGGTACGTGTCCACTGCCCGACGGTAGCCAATATGATGTGGGGATCCACCCTGACTCCCGAAATCCCCCGGAGGCGCGTCCTACATACGGGGGTCCAGAGCGAATCCCCAGGCAGGATCGTAAGCATCCTCCGTCCCTCCGTGTCCGCGTCGCAGGACAGCCGCCACGTCACCACCCAGTTACTCATTAGTCATCTTGCGCCGTGCCAGATCCGGCGACAGCGGTAATGACATGGCTGATGAGTCCCGGTCAGCGTGAGCAGCTGCCGTCGCTCAATGAGGTTCTCCGCCGGCCAGCGTGGATGGAGTTGGCGGCATGTGCCGGGATGCCGATTGACGTTTCAGCCCGGGGACAGACCGCCGCCGCAGCCCGGCGATCCGTTGACCTGCAAGGTCCAGCCGGCGTGTCCCGACTACGCCCGGGCCGACACTGACACGATGGGGATTTTGGGGCGGAACTTCGGAGCGTGAACGGCGGCACCACGGCCAGGTGGCGTGACCACAACGCGAACCGCCACTCCGGCCTAACCTGATTAAGCCTGACGAACGATAGGAACATAGCTGCTGGTCATGGCGTGTTTTGGTGAACACCGGTCAAACATGAAAACCATAAGATCGCACTCATAATCCCTCGGTCGCAGGTTCGATCACTGCCAGCCCCACCCAGACCCACCCGTCCCGTGTGGTGAATCGGGTGCTCCCCGCCCCCAGAGTTCTTGGTTGCATGAGCACCCGTTCTTGCCTGGTGGCGGATCGTCGAGCGACTCAGCCCGGGGCGGTCGCTCTCACCTTCGAAGCCTTCGTGCGCTGGTGCCTATACTCAGCCTTACCTCTGGAGGTTCACCTTGGAGAGCAGGACCCACTATTGGGAGTGGACCTTTTCCGGAGAATCACCGAATCATCGCTACCTGGTCCCTGCGCTCTTGCATGCTCTCAAGGAGATTCCCCGAGGACGGATTCTGGATATCGGATGCGGCAACGGCGCTGTCACGGGCAAGGTGGCCTCGGCCGGCTTCGACGTGACCGGGATTGACTTCACCTCGAGCGGCATCGATCGCGCTCGGCGGTCGTTCCCGACGCTCCAATTCTTGGATCACGACATCAATGAGCCGCTACCGGAGGATTTGTGTGGCCAGTTCGACGTGGTCCTGTCGGCGGAGGTGATCGAACACCTCTTCTTTCCCCGCACCGTGTTCGCCCGGGCCAGAGAAGCCCTTGGATCTGAGGGCCATGTGATTCTCAGTACTCCCTTCCACGGGTACTTCAAAAACCTGGCCCTGGCGCTGACCGGCAAATTTGATCACCACTGGCAGGTGGGGAGCGACTTCGGGCACATCAAGTTCTTTTCGCAACGTTCGCTCGGAAAGATGGCCAGCGAGTGCGGGTTCGACCCGATTTTCTGGGGCCGGGGAGGACGCCTCGGACCCTTGGCTGCCACCATGGTGATGACCGGGAAAATGGATCCAAGCTTTACGCCGGGAGACCCGTCTTTCTGAACGGAGTCGAACTGGTCGGATCTCCCGCACGAGGGATTCGGTCCTACGACGACCATGGGTGCTCTCAGCGCCTGTCGTCGTGGTTGTGACCATGGCCCCCGCCGGCGCGGAGGAAGGTGAGCCGGGGGCGTGCCGTCGGGATCCGCAGGTAGGGTTTCGCCGAGATGGGCAACAGTCATTCAGACGTACGGCGGACATTGGGCGGCGCGGCCCGACTCTGGGCGTCCCCCGAGCATCACGCTGTGTCGTCGGAGTGGTGGGTCGCCCTCAGTGGCGAGAAGAGCGTCACCTACAACGTGGCCTGCTGCCAATCGGCCGATGCCGACGTGCTCTCGGATCGCTGCCTGCAGCCGGTACTCGACCTGGGACGGCCGGCGACCATCATGTTGGCGGGTCCTGGATTGGCCACGGCGCAGACGCTGGCCGACTTGGGTTGGGTGACCGTCGCCGCACTGCCTCTGATGGTTCTGGCCGCGCCGTCGAGGTCCGAAGACGACGCGGCGGTTCGCCACCTGTCGCGACAGGATTTGCCGGCCGCCCGAGAACTCCTGGCCGCCACTTATGGGCTTGATCCGGCGTCGGCCGCTGCCGCCATCCCCGACCGCGCCCTCGACTCCGATGAATTGGGAGTCTGGGGGCTGTTCGACCTCGAACGCCTCGTGGCCTGCGTGACCACCGTGATCGAGGACGGGCGGGTCGTCGTGTGGTCGATGGCCACCCGAGCGGAATCGCAAAAGCGTGGATATGGACGTCGTCTCCTCGACTCGGTGTTGGTCCGCCAATCCGAAGCGGGCGTGGCCGGCTCGTTGCTCCAATCGTCGGCGGCGGGGGAGAGCCTCTACCGCTCCGTCGGCTACGAGGTGGTCGAGTATTGGCAGGTGTGGTCGCGACCGCGCTGGGTCCTGGGTCGCGCCTAAGTCCTTCGGGCGCGGTGCCCCGACGGGGCGGAACTCGCGCAGACCAGCCTCGTCCAGGAGCCGCCGCTCGTCGAGCTTGCTTCCCGGCGTGAGAGGGAGCGCGTCGACCAGCTCAATGTGGTTGGGCAGCATGGTGTCGGGGAGATGGTGGCTGGTGGCCCGGCGTAGTTCGAGCGCCGTCACAGACCCGTCGGCCACGGCGAAGGCCACGATGCCCAGCTGCCCGTCGTCGTCGAAGGCCAGGCAGGCGGCGGCCGAGACCCCCTCGACGTTGCGCAGGGTGTCGCTGATCTCCACCAACGAGATCCGTACCCCGTTCCGGTTGATCACCCGGTCGGCCCGGTCCAGGTAGACGTAGTCACCCGATTCGTTGCGGTGCACCAGGTCCCCGGTGCGATACAGCGTCATTCCGGGTATCAGGTCGGTCCGCATCACGTCGGCGGTCAGCTCGGGAGCCCCCCAGTAGCCGGTCATCAGCTGGGTGCCCCCCACATAGAGCTCACCGACTTGATCCGGCGATTCGACCACGCGGTCCTCGCCGTCGACCAGGTGGAAGGTCACGCCGGGGTGCGGCTGCCCGATCGGCACCGAGCCGGCCGCGAGGTCGGCGTGGGTCACCTTCATATGTGTGACGGCGATGGTCGTTTCTGTCGGTCCGTACCGGTTGAACACGTCCAGGTCCGGCGCCGCCGCCCACAGCGCGCGGATATCGGCCGGCGAACTGGCCTCGCCGCCCAGCGCGACGACGTGGAGGTGGCTCTCGGCCAGCGTCACTATCAGTTCGCTGGCCAGCAGCAACCGGAGGTAGCTGGGTGAGAATCCGGTGTAGGTGATGCCCTCGGACGCCACCGCCCGGAAGAACGTGCGCGGAAACAACAGGGCCTCGCGTGGACGGATGACCAGGGCGCCGCCGGACGACAGGGTGGGGAAGAGGGTGGCGAACGAGCCGTCGAAATGAAACGGGGACACGCACAGGGTCCGGGTGGTGCGGTCGAGCCCGAGCGCGTCCGCGGTGGCGCCGACCGCGGCGGCGAAGGCGGCACGGCCGATGAGGACCCCGTTCGGCGTGCCGGTCGTACCGGAGGTGTAGATGATGTAGGCCCCGGCCGTGCCGGCCGCGCCGGGTGGTCCGTCCTCCACCAGTCCCCCCACCTCACTCGACAACTCCGAGACGGTGACCACGCGGGGTCGTTCGGAGGTGGTGGCAAGCGCCGGTTGGGCGCCCTCCCCGTCGGAGGAGGTCACGACGACGGTGGGCGCGCAGTTTCCGATGATGACGCCCAAGCGGGACGGCGGATCCGAGACGGCCAGGGGGACGAAGATGGCGCGGAGGCTCAGGCAGGCCAGCGCGACGACGACGAAATCGACCGAATTGGGCAAGAGGAGGGCCACCCGGTCACCTTCACGCACGCCGTGGGAGCGCAGGCCGGCGGCCACCCGGGTCACCTCGTCGACCAGGGCGCCGTAGGTCAGGTCCCGGTCCAGATCCTTGACGGCGGGGCGGTCGGGACCGCTGCGGGTGTGTTCGACAATGGCGGCCAGGACGTCGGGTGAACTCAACCTCACGTCCTCACGGCGGTGAGGGTTGTGCGCCCCGGACGAGGGCTCCGGGCAGTTCGCCGGTGTGGGCGCCGTCCTCGAAGGTCACCGTCCCCCGTTTCAGCGTCCAGCGGTAGCCCCGGGCGCCCTGCAGGAGACGCCGGCCGCCCGCCGGCAGGTCGGCCGTGATTCTCGGCGGGGTGCACCCGAGCTCGTCGAGATCGATGACGTTGAGATCGGCCAGGTAGCCCGGGGCCACCACGCCGCGGTCGAGCCAGCCGAAATGGGCCGCCGTACGCTGGGTGATCTGGTGCACTACGGCCTCGACGGGCACACCGTCGCGGTCCCGGCGGTCGCGGCCCCAGATGGAGAGGAAGCTGGTGGTCATGCTCCCGTCGCAGATCTGGCCGCAGTGGGCACCGGCGTCCGAGAGGCCGAACATGGCGACCGGCGAAGTGATCATCTCGCGGATGGCGTCGAAGTTGGCGTGGGCGAAGTTGAACATCGGGGTGTAGATCAGCTGGTGGCCGCCTCGTTGCAGCTGGACGTCAAAGGCGTAGTGGCTCGGGTCGACGCCGGCCCGGCGGGCCAACGCGCCGAGGGAGCGGCTGGCGTTCAGGTCGTAGTCCACCGGGTCGTCCAGCACGTACATCTCATCGAAGCGGGCGAAGAAGGCGTAGCCGGCGAATGCATCGGCCCCCGACGTCACGTCGGCATGGCCCTCGAGGATGCGTTGCCGCAAGGCGGGATCGCGCAGCGCGGCCATCTTCTCTTCGAGCGGGAGTCCGGCGATCCCCTGATACCCACGAGTGGGGGTGAACACGTTCACCGAAGCCTCCAGGCCGAGCAGGACGCCGATCGGACGGGGCGCCACCTGGGCTTTGACATCGAGCCCTTCGGCCACCAGCTTCTCCGCCAGCGCCATGAGGTCCCGCCAGCGCTCGGGCGCCTCCCCGTCCTGCTGGACGGTGTAGCTGACCGGACGTCGGCTGGACCGGGCGAACTCGCTGAGGAGGTCGAACTCGGCTTGGGCGAAGGCATCGTCCGTCGTCCGGTAGCAGTCGGAGAGCACCTGGAAGACGCCACTGCGCCTGGCGCGGAGCACCGAGGCCAGGGCCAGCAATTCCGGCTCGCGGGCCCTCAGGGTGCCCAGGTTCTCGCCTTCGCTGGTGCGATGGCGTTCGGTTCGTGACGTCGAGACGCCGATGCCGCCGGCCTCGAGTCCCTGGTGGAGCAGTCGGGCCATCGCATCCAATTCGCCTTGATCAGGATGCTGCGACGGATCGGCACCCCGCTCGCCCATGACGAAGGCGCGCAGCGCGGCGTGAGGGACATGGGCGCCGACGTCGAGGGTCCGCGGTTGGCGTTCCAGCGCATCGAGATACTCGGGGAAGGTCCCCCAGTCCCACTGCAGCCCCTCGTGAAGGGCGGTTCCCGGTATGTCCTCGACCCCCTCCATCATGGCGATCAGCCAGTCGTGCCGTCCCGGGGCCACGGGTGCGAAGCCCACGCCGCAATTGCCCATGGCGACCGTCGTCACCCCGTGGTGCGCCGAGGGTGCCAACAGCGGATCCCAGGTCGCCTGGCCGTCGTAGTGCGTATGGGGATCGACGAATCCCGGTGTCACCATCAGGCCGCCCGCGTCGAGCTCGCGCCGCCCGGGGCCGATGTCACCGCCCACCTGGGTGATGCGAGCTCCCTCCACGGCCACGTCGGCCCGACGCATCGGACCCCCGGTGCCGTCGGCCAGGGTGCCATTGCGAATGACCAGATCCGCCGGCATCAGTTCCCCCCGTCCATGTTCAGCCGGCCCGGGCCCAACGGCGCAGCGGCGTGCGGGCGTCGGTGAGTTCCTGGAACTGCGCGTCGGAGAGCACGATGGCCGCCGCCGCGCAATTCTCCTCCAGGTGCTCCAGCGACGACGTCCCGGGGATGGGCAGCATCACCGGTGAGCGACGCAGCAGCCAGGCCAGGCACACCTGTGATGTGGTGACGCCGGTCTGTCGCGCCACCTGGTCCAACGGCCCACCCGGTTGAGACAGCCTCCCGCTGGCCAGTGGGAACCAG
This sequence comes from uncultured Acidimicrobiaceae bacterium, assembly GCA_963821755.1. Classification (GTDB taxonomy): domain Bacteria; phylum Actinomycetota; class Acidimicrobiia; order Acidimicrobiales; family RAAP-2; genus Bog-473. The sequence continues at coordinate 356,803 of CAWGEX010000002.1, read as the reverse complement.
GGGATGAACCCGATCTGATGCCCGGTGCAATAGTCGAGGACATCGTCCGCGCTGCGCTGGGCGATGTTGTACTGATTCTGCACGCTGACGATGGGCACGATGGCCGCCGCCGCCTCGATCTGAGTGACGCTGACCTCGGACAATCCGACCTCGGACACCTTTCCTTCGTCGCGTAGCGCTTTGAGGAGTCCGTACTGCTCTTCGGCCGGCACGTCGGGGTCGACCCGGTGCAGTTGGAACAGGTCGATGCGCTCGACCCCGAGGCGGAGCAGGCTCCCTTCGCACTGCCGTCGCAAGTAGTCCGGGCGACCGCACGGGGCCCACGCACCGGGGCCGGAACGGGTGAGCCCCGCCTTGGTGGCGATCTTCAGGTTGCGCGGGTACGGGTGGAGCGCCTCACGGATGAGTTCTTCGGACACGTTCGGGCCGTAGGAATCGGCCGTGTCGATCAGGTCGACGCCCAACTCGACGGCGCGACGCAGGACGGCAATGGCGCCATCGTGGTCACGCGGCGGGCCCCAGACGCCGGGACCCGGAAGCTGCATCGCCCCGAAGCCGAGGCGGTGCACGTTGAGCACGCCTAACCGCAAGGTGCCGGATTCTTCGACCATCGCCCTTCTTCCCTCGTCTCGCTGGAGCGGCTGGTGCGAAACGCTGAAGGCTCGGACCGAGGCGCTGCTCGAGCTTACCGGGCGTTCTAGCTGGGCCGACGCAACGAAACAGCATCCGGAACGGATTGTCCGCGCTCGGGCGCAGGGCCTAGCCTGGTTGCCCGGCATGGGCGAAGAAGGGGCGGGGGTACGCATGAGGTTGCAGTGTCCACGCCACCTCCCTCGTCCGGCCATCGCGTGCCGGAGCCTCCCCGGCAGCCCGTGCCCAAGGCCGTGATCGAGTTCGCCATCGTCGGTCTCGGCTCGTGGGGCCTCTGCGTCCTCGAACGGACGGTCAGCCGGGCTCGTCAGAGCGCGACGCCGATCAAGGTGCACGTGGTCGAACCGGGCCAGCTCGGGGGCGGGGTCTACGCCACGGGGCAGCCCGACTATCTGGTGCTCAACAACGCCTGCGGGCAGCTTTCGCTTCACGCCGCCCCCGACCGCGGCCGGCCGCCGCCCTATGCCGTCGGGTTGCACGAGTGGGCCGTGGCCCAGGGCTACCGCTGGGTCGGCCACGAATGCCGGGTCGGTGCGGGGGGCGCGCCGATCCTGTCAACCGACTACCTCCCGCGCCGCCTCATGGGCGAGTACCTGGTCTGGTGCTACGACGCCCTGGTGGCCGATGCGCCGCCCAACCTCGAAATCGTGCGCCACGTCGCCGCCGCGCTCGACATCGCACCGCTGCTCGGTGGCCGCGAATCCGTCCTGCTCGATAACGGCGACACCATCGTCGTGGACCACGTGGTGCTCACGTCGGGCCACACCTACAACGTCGAAGCTCCCGGTGACCCCGACGGGGTGCGCTTCCTACGGCCCTATCCCGTCGAGTTTTTCGACCAGTCCCTCCCCCCGGGCGCGCCGGTGGCCATTGCCGGCATGGGGTTGGTGGGCTTCGACCTGATGACGGCGCTGACCATCGGACGGGGTGGGTCGTTCACCGACGAGGGGAATCGCAAGCGCTACGTGCGCAGCGGGCGCGAGCCCATCATCTACCTGTACTCCCGTTCGGGTGTGCCGTACTGCGCCAAGTCGGCGCACGGCGTGGATCCGACGGGGGACTACCAACCGGTGGTGTGCACCGCGGAGGAATTCGACCGATTGACCACCGTGGCCGGCTCGGTGGTCCGGCGCCAGGTGGACTTCCGGCGCGATCTGTTGCCGTTGCTCTACGCCGAGATGCAGGCCCGATATCTCACCCATGCCGCCTTTCTGGCCGGCGGCGTTGAGCGGTCGTCGGCGGAGCGAGCCAAACTGCGCGCCGGTTGGGTGGATGGTCACTACGAAGGGGTGGTGGCCAAGCTCGAGACCCAGTACGGCCACTTCGACCCGGCCCGCGACGTCTTCGCCGGGGCCGATCGCCACTACACGTCCGGTCGGGACTACCAGTCACAGGTGTACGACATGGTGGAAGCCGACTTGGACGAGGCGCTGATGGTGGGCGGCAGCCCGGTCAAGGCGGCGCAGGAGGTGCTGCGTATATTGCGCGACCAGTTGCGATCGGTCATTGAGTTCGGCGGGCTGTCACTCGAGTCGTACATCGACTTCCAGTCGAACATCCGCGGCCGGATCAACCGGTTGGAGGCCGGACCACCGCCATTCCGCTCCCAGCAACTGCTGGCCCTGATCGACGCCGGCGTGGTCCACCTTCCCCTCGGGCCCAATCCCGAGGTCAGCGCCACGTCGGACGGCCGCGTGGCGCTTCGTTCCACCCAGCTCGACCGGATGTCGGCGGCCACCACGAGCGGGGTGGTGCGGGGTCATCTCGATCTCCCGTCGCTGTCGCGGTCCGACTCACCCTTGTTGAGGCGTCTCTACGCCAAGGGTCGCCTGGTCCAACTGAGCTACGGCGACACGGCCGTGGGGAGCGTGGCCATCAGCGAGGACTTCCATCCCTACGACGCCGAGGGCCGACTCCAGCCGCACCTCTCGCTGCTCGGCGTGCTGACCGAGGGCGTGCGCTATTTCACGCACTACCTGCCGTCACCGCGCAGCCGCATGCGGGCGGTGCTCGACGCCCAGGCGTGCGTGGAGAGCGTGGTCGGCTGACACACCCGGGCCCGTCCGGACCGTCAGGCCGCTCAGCCGCGGGTCCGCTCAGCCGGCGCGGCCGACCGCACGGTCGAGCGCCTGATCGATGTCCTCGATGAGATCGTCGACATGCTCGAGCCCGATGGACAGCCTGATGGTTTCGGGGCGCACGTCGGCGGCCAGCAGCTCGGCCTCGTTCAGCTGACGGTGCGTGGTGCTGGCCGGGTGGATGGCCAGTGACTTGGCGTCCCCCAGGTTGAGCAGCCGCTTGAAGAGGAGCAGCGAGTCGAAGAAGGCGAGCCCGGCGGCGTAGCCCCCCACCGCACCGAAGGTGATGATGGGCGGGACCCGGCCGCCCAGATACCGCTGCACCAGGTCGTGATGCGGGTGGTCGGGAAAGCCGCCGAAACTCACCCACTCCACCCGGCGGTCGGCCGCCAGATACGCCGCCACCGTTCTGGTGTTGGCCTCGTGTCGTTCGAGCCGGACGGCCATGGTCTCGAGCCCTTGGAGGAGCAGGAAGGCGTTGAAGGGGGAGAGGGTGGCGCCCGTGTTGCGCAGCTGGGTGGAGCGGGCCCGGACCGCGAAGGGCCGGTCGGGGAAGTCCCGGGCGAAGACGACGTTGTGAAAGGCCGGTTCGGGTTGGGTGAACATGGGGAAGCGCTCGGCGTGATCGGTCCACGGGAAGCAACCGCCGTCGACGATGGCGCCACCGAGGGTGGTGCCGTGACCGCCGACGAACTTGGTCAACGAGTGCACCACCACGTCGGCCCCGTGCGCGATCGGCTTGAGCATGAGCGGGGTGGCCACCGTGTTGTCGACAATGAGCGGCACGCCGCCGCGGTGCGCCACGTCAGCTACGGCGCGGAGGTCGACGACATTCCCGGCTGGGTTGCCGATGGACTCGCAGAACACGGCGCAGGTGTGCTCGTCCATCTGGGCGGCGATCGATCCGGCCGTGTCATCGGCGGCGAAGCGCGCCTCGATGCCGAGGGTCGGCAGGACGTGGGCGAAATAGGTGAAGGTGGCCCCGTAGAGCTGGGGGGCCACGACGAAATTGGAGCCGGCGTGGGCCACCGTCAAGATGGCGTAGCTGACCGCCGCCATGCCGGAGGCCAGGACCAGGGCGGCGGTCCCGCCTTCGAGGGCGGCGATCCGACGTTCGAGGACATCGTTGGTGGGATTGTTGATCCGGTTGTAGTGGAAGCCCGGCACCTCGAGATCGAGGACCGCCCCGGCGTGTTCGGCGTCGATGAAGTCATGGGCGATGGTCTGGTAGATGGGCACGGCGACCGCCCGCGTGCTGTCCGCCGTATATCCGCCGTGGATGGCAATGGTCTCGTCGTGCATGCGGTCAGACGCTCCTCTTCGGGATTCCAGCCAACCAGTTCTTGTACAGGCCGACCGCCATGGTGCGCCACGGCCAGGGGGCCCGGGCCCCAGCTTGGTCGAACCCGAAGGCTTCGACGAGCGCCGGGTCTCGTTCACCGCCGGTCACCCGTCGGTGGAGATCCGCCAGCCCTGCTTGGTCTTCGGGACCCACGCAGTCAATGGGCAGGCGGGGCACCTCGTCGCGCTCGTGCCGCACGTATCGACGCACGTCACGCTGGTACTCGCGCAGGAGGCTGGCCCGCCCGTACTCGGGGTGACCCTGCATCACCACCACCCGGGAGCGATCGACCATCTTGGTGGCCACGCTCCAGCCCACTGCGTCGGAGTGCAGCGCCACCTCATAGCCCGCCCCCCGCAGGTCGTCCGCCTCGACCGTGTTGAGGCGCGAGTGGGGGAGGACGATCGGTGGGACCAGGCCGGCGACCAGAGGGTGCGTGGTCTCAGCCACCTGGCCGAAGACGCCGGTGCACTTGGCCGTGAGCCGGCGGCGCTCCAGCCCGTCGAAGGCGACCAGCGCGGCGTGGGCCGAGAGGCACGACAGCAGCATGGTGGACACGTGATCCCGCCCCCAGGAAAGGAGATCGACCAGATCGGCCCAGTACGGCTCGTCCTCGATGCGAGTCTCCAGGGGGTTCGACCCGGTCACGACGAGCGCGTCGGGCGGGTCGCCCCAAAGCTGCGCCAACGGGAGGTATCCGGCGGCGATGCGGGCCGCCGCCTGCTCACCCCGCGGCACCTTCTCCAACGTGTGGAGGCGCACGCCGATCGTCTGATCGCCCGAGGCACCGCCGAGCAGGCCCAGGAATTGCTCCTCGGTGTCGACGAAGGCGGTGTCGGGCATGTTGTTGACCAGGGCACAGGTCCATCGCTCGCCACCTTCTCTCACATTCCCCCGGTCGGCCCCCGCAGGCCGAACCAACCGCACCATCGTCAGGTCTTCACATCGGCGTAGGTGACGGTGACCTCCTGCAGCAGGAGCCGGTTGACCGCCGCCAGTTCGGCATAGTCCGCCGCCGATCCGACCACGGCCATGATGTGATTGCGCGTCCCGTCCCGCCAGTCCAGGTCGGCCCCGGGACCTTGATGCACGCTGATGGTGTCCACACCGGGAAAGTCGCTGACCTTGTCGATGCCGTCGATCGCCGCCACCGTGGCCGAGACGGCCGGCGGTTGCAGGAAGAACCGGTACCCGATGCGCTCGGTGGCGACAGGTCCGCTCACCCGGATCTCCTCACCGAGTCCGATCCGTAACGTGTATTCGAGGAGCGGAATCCCGGCGGCACGCTCGAGCATCTCGGGCACGCCTCCGCCGACGCGACCGTTGACCTCAATGAGGCGGGGACCGCCGGGTGTGAATTTGATCTCCGTGTGCAGGCAACCGATCCTGATGTCGAGAGCCTCGATGGCGGCGGTGGCCAGGGCCAGCACCGACTCCTGTTCGCCCTCCTCGAGCGCGGCGGGGATGAAGAACCCGGTCTCGCGGAAATTCTCGGCGAGCGGGAAGCGGCCGGTGAGGGCCAGGTGGCTGATCACCCCCGACGGCCACCACGCTCTCGACCGAGACGTACGCCGCGTAGCTGGCGGCGGCGCGGGCCGGGACGTCGGCCAGGTAGCCCTCCAACACCATGTCGGGGCGGTCGGGACCCAGGGCGGTGAGCAGCCGATCCAACTCGGCCCGGTCGCGGGCCAAGAAGGTGTAGCGGCTGCCCTGGGCCGACCGGGGCTTGAGGATCGCCGGCCATCCCACCTCGGACTCGGCGTGGGCCAGGTCACCCTCTCGTTGGTCGGGCCGGACGACGTGGCAGGGCGGCATGTCGAGGCCGGACGCGGCCAGGACCTGGCGCTGCCGGGACTTGTCGGTCAGCGCCGCCGCGGTGGAGGGAGAGTGGAAGGGCAAGCCCAGCGCCTCGGCCAGTTCGGCGTAGGCGACCATGCCGGTGTCGAGATACGTCACCAGGGCGTCGGGCTCGTAGGCCGACAGCAACGTGGCCATCTGCGCCACAGCGAGGTCGCTGAGGTCGACGACCGGTCCGAACCGCTGCAGGAGCTCCGCCATCTCCGGCATGCCGGGCTGCGCGCCGTCGATCATCCACAGCAGATCGCACACGCCGGCGGCCGCTTCGGCCAACTGCATGACGGGCACGCACCGCGGCCCGTAGCCCACCGCGACGAGCGGAAGCGTGCGCTGGGAGGTGGAAGCCTCGGTTCCTCTGGCCACCGGTCAGATAGTAGCGTCGAACTGGGTCTTCACCCGGAGAACAGCCGGCGCATCGAGCGGGCGCGTCGAGCAGAAACGCCCACGTCGGGCGGGCAAAAATTGTGGAGGGTTGGCGTCGCGTGCCAGTCGAGATGATCGGAATGGTGGGCACGAGGGATGCCTCGGAAATCAAGGGGCCGCTCACCGACGGCCCGGTGGTGGATTGGATGGACGGCCCGGTCATCGACTCGGGCTACCTGGCCGACATCTCGCGGGCGCACGACGAGGCCGACTTTGATCGCGTGCTCGTCGGCTACGGAGCGGTGGCCCCGGAAGCCTGGATGGTGGCCGCCTCGGTCCTGGCGAGCACCAGCCGATTGGGCGTGCTGGTGGCGCACCGGCCCGGATTCGTCCAGCCCGTCCTGCTGGCCCGCACGGCGGCCACCCTCGATCACTTGAGCGGTGGCGGACGGGTCGCCATCCACTTCATCACCGGTGGGGACGAGGCGGACCAACGGCGCGAAGGGTGACTTCGTCCCGCACGACGCCCGCTATCGCCGTACCGGCGAGACCATGGCGCTCGTGCGGCGGGCCTTCGCCGAAGACGCTCCCTTCGACTTCGATGGTGAGTTCTTCCACTACGAAGCGGCCTTCAGCTCGGTCAAGCCCGTCACGCCGGGCGGCATCCCGCTCTACTTCGCCGGCGCTTCGCCTCCCGCCATCGCCGTCGGTGCCGCCAATGCCGACGTCTACGCCTTCTGGGGTGAGCCCCGCGAGGCCGTGGCGGCGCGCATGGCCAGCATCGCGCGAGTCGGCGACCGCAGTCGGCCGAACACTCCGCTACAGCCTCTCGCTGCGGCCGATCATCGCCGACACCGAGGCAGAGGCCTGGGACAAGGCCGAGTGGATCGCCGAGAAGACCGCCGAACGCATCGCGCTGGCCAAGGAGCGCATGACCGGCCGCCAGGACACCTACGAAGGCCTCGGGGGCGCCCGCAACGCCACGTTCTCGGTCGATCGCGACACCGGTGGTACGACCTCGGTCGGACGGAAGCGATTGATCGCCATGTCGTCCGACCGGGACGTCTACGACGAGCGGCTCTGGATGAAGGTGGCCAACCTCACCGGCGCGGCCGGCAACTCGACGGCGTTGGTCGGCACACCCGAGCAGGTGGCCGAGGCCATGCTGCGCTATTACGACCTGGGCATCACCACCTTGTTGCTGAAGGGCTTCGACCCGTTGGCCGACGTCATCGACTTCGGGAAGGAACTCCTCCCCCTGGTGCGCCAGGGCGTATCGGCGCGGGACGCCCTCGGGGCCGGGTAGGCCTGGCCGGATGAGCCGCCCTTCAGACCGGGTTGCGCATGTGCAGCCCGCGAACCGTCGCGAAGTCGCGTCGGTTTCTGGTTGTCAACGTCAGGCCGCGCTCGAGTGCGGTAGCCGCGATGAGGGCATCGGGGAGCCGGATCCCGGTCTCGCGCCGGATCCGGCCACTCCGTTCGGCGATCGCCCGGTCGACCGGTATCTCTCGAAAGGGAGCGAGCAGTCGCGCTGACAAATCTGAGGCTGAGTTGCCGGAAAACAGTTCGGCTCTCGTGACCACGGAGTAGTGGATTCGATTTCGACCAACTTTGAGCTCTGCTGAGCCGCGGAGATGGTCGATGAAGACATCGGTGTCGATGAGCAGATCAGCCACGGTCCCACTCGTCACGCGATGGTACGTCCAAGTCAGGCGCCGCACCGAAGGTCGCCTGCAGCGCCCCGTTCGGATCGGCCGCTCGTACGAGGTAGGCCTCCAGTGCCCGGCGCACGACCTCAGCCATCGTCAGCCCTTCTGATTCGGCGATCTGATCGATCAATTCGCGCTGCTCCTTGGTGAGGTAGACCTGGGTTCTGGTGGCTGCCATACAGCGAAATCATACAGCACTAAATGGCGGTGGAGCACATTGGCGCGCCGTCTACCTGAGCTTGTGGCCCGGCGGCAACTGTCACGATTCGTCCCCCCGGCGATCGCTTTACGTGGGGAAAGTCTGTGGGTAACAGGGGTGACTTTGTGCGGAACGGGGGTGCGAAACGGGGGTGATGTCAGCCTTCAGGCTCGGTTGCCGCCCACGCCAGGGCGCCGCCGGCCAGGTTCTCCGTGGTCCAGCCGGCCTGGCTGAGCGCCTCGGCGGCCACGGCGGACCGGCCACCGACGTGGCAGGCCACGACGATGGTGGCGTCTTCGGGAAGCTCACCCAAGCGGTCGCCCAGCTGTCCGAGCGGGATGTTGACGCCGATGGGATAGGCCCATTCGGCCACTTCGTCGGGCTCTCGGACATCGAGCAGGAACACCTCTTCACCCCGGGCCAATCGGGCCCGGATCTCGTCGGGTTCCACTTCGGTGTAGGCCATGGCGTCCAGGGTAGGGCCTCGGCGTCGACTCCCCGGCCCCTGGTGGAGGCGCCAGTACGCTGTGCCCTGATGCCGCTGCCCCGCAAGTTGCTCGGTGACGACGAGGACATCGTGGTCGAGATGCGCCCACACTGGGTCTTCTTCGTCGGGCCGCTCATCATTGCCACCCTGGTGGTGGTGGGCATCAGTGTCGCTCTCGTCGCCCTCGGCAAGCACGCCACCGCGCTGGTCACCTACCCGTTGCTGGCCATCGCCGCCGTTCCCGTCCTGTGGTTCCTGGGTCGGATGTTCCGGTGGCGCAACTACATCATCGCGCTGACCACCACCCGGATCATCGTGCGCCGCGGTGTCTTCGAGCGAAACACCCTGCAGCTGCGACTGCAGCGGGTCACCGAAGTCAACACGTCCCAACGACTGTGGGAGCGGGCGCTCGGCGTGGGCCGACTCATCCTCGACGTCCAGGGCGATGAAGATTCCTTGGTCATTGAGGATGTGGCCAAACCACTGGTGTTCCAGCGCGTGGTCAACACGCAGATCGACGAGCTGGTCGATCGTCATCGCACCGACCTCTACACCGCGCACCCGCGGCCGGCGGGTATCGCCTCGGAGGACCGTCGGCCCGGCTCCGATCAGACCGACGAGACCCCTCCGCACGGCGTGTTCGCGCCGTCGTCGGAGCGGGCGGCCACCCAGGGGGCCGCTCCCGCCGGGACCGGTGGGGCGACCGGCGGAGCCACCCAGGATCAGATCCGTGACCGGCTAATCGAGCTCGATGATCTGCGCCAGCGCGGGATCCTCTCCGAGGAGGAATTCGCCACCAAGAAGGCGGAGTTGCTGGACCGCATTTGAGCCCGGGCGCCTTCGGGGTGCCCCGAAGGCGCCGACTACCGTGGTGCCCATGGCTGCCCCTCGATACCGCTGCGACGGCTGCGGGAACTTGACCCGCTTCGACGTCACCACCACCCGGCGGACCACGGCGTTCCATCACTACACGGTGGGCGGCGAGTTACGGGTCGAAGAGGAGACGGTGCTCTCGCACCACGTCGATGCCGTGTCCTGTCGCTGGTGTGGCCACGGCCGCAGCGTGGTCGAGCTGGCCGAGAGTGAAACCGGCGGGAGCGACCTCGACGGCTCGGGCGAACAGGAGCATCAGGAGCCGGGCGCGGCCTCACGGGTGACGTGACCGACCACGTGCCGGCGCCCCCAGAGCTGTTGGGCCGGCTGCGTCCCATCCCGACCTACCGGGATCACCCGGCGACGACCGGGTGCGACATCGAGGGCGTGGACCCGGCCGGCGCTCGACGGTCCATCGGGATCGTGGATTCAGGTGAACCGGTGTTCCTTCTCTTTCTGTCATCGAGCTGCCAGGGTTGCCGAGACCTGTGGGAGGGCATGGACGAGCTGCGCCGCGCACTCGGGCCGCCGGTGCGGGTGGTCGTGGTGACCCGGGGACCCGAGCAGGAGGACGCGGCGACGGTGGCCCGGTTGGCGGCGTCGGCGTGGCCGGCGTCGGCGTCGGACCCGGGGCCCGCGGGTCCGGCCACGGGTCGGGAGACGGGTCGGGTCACGGGGCAGCCGAGGTGGTGATGAGCTCGCAGGCCTACCTCGACTACGGGGTGGGCGGGCCGCCGTTCTACGCCCTGACCCTCGGTCGGGAGGTCCGGACCGAGGGTGTGGCCTGGGGGGTGAGCGAGACGGCGGCGAGCGCCCTCCGTGCCCTGGCCGGAACCGATACGCCGTGAGTTCCGCACCGGATCCGCGGTGTGTCACACCCCCGGAGGAAGCTCACGCCAGACAGAGAGAACATGCGCCAGCGAGGCCCAATCACGGAGGGTTACCACCATGTCCGAATCGAATCCGACGGTCACCATCGACTGTGACTGCTGCGAGCTTCAAGGGACCGACGCGTGCGACGACTGCGTGGTCAGCTTCCTGCTCGAGCGCGAACCGGACGACGCCGTGGTCATCGATGCGGACGAGGCACGGGCGATGCGCATGCTCGAGCGGGCCGGTCTGGTGCCGTCCTTGCGCTTCAGCAGCCGAGCGGGGTAGCAGCCGAGCGGGCCGGGCCGCACGCAGTTCGAGCGCGGGTGGGTCGGCGTGAAGCGCCACCTGCTGGTGACGAACGACTTCCCGCCCAAGGTGGGGGGGATCCAGAACTATCTGTGGGAACTGTGGCGCCGGCTCGATCCTGCGTCGTTCGTGGTGCTCACCGCGTCGTCCGATCCCGGAGCGCCCGAGTTCGATGCGGCGCAGGCGGCGGCCGGGGTGCGCATCGAGCGGGTCGATGAGCCCATCATCTACTTCCCGACGCCGAAGACCTTGCGTCAGGTCCGCCGGTGCGTGGCCGAACACGGCATCGACCTGGTCCTGCTCGACCCGGCGCTGCCCCTCGGTCTCCTCGGGCCCCGCCTCGGCACGCCCTACGGAGTGATCCTGCACGGGGCCGAAGTCACCGTGCCCGGCCGGGTGCCCGGCGCTCGGGCCGCCCTGGCGCACGTCCTCCGGGGCGCCTCGGTGGTCCTTTCGGCCGGGCGCTATCCGGCGGCCGAGGCCAGGCGGGCCGCCGGGGAGTTGGCGGCACCGGTGGTCGAGATCCCGCCCGGGGTCGACGCCGACCGCATCAAGCCCATGTTCGAGTCGGTGCGGCAGGCCGCCCGGGTCCGTTTCGGCCTGCCGCCCTCGGGACCATTGGTGGTCAGCTTGAGCCGCCTCGTCCCGCGCAAGGGGATGGACGTCCTGATCGAGGCGGCCGATCGACTGGCTCCCTCCTTTCCCGACCTGGTGGTGGCCATCGGGGGGAGGGCCGCGAGCTGCCCCGACTCCGGCGGCAAGCCGGCGCCAGCTTGGCCTCGGTCTCCATGTTGGGCCGGTTGAGCGATCAGGACCGTGCCGTGCTGCTCGGGTCCGCCGACCTCTTCGTCATGGCCTGCCGCAACCGCTGGCTGGGCTTGGAGCAGGAGGGGTTCGGCATCGTCTTCCTCGAGGCGGCCGCCGCCGGCGTGCCCCAGGTGGCCGGGGAGAGCGGGGGAGCGGCCGAGGCGGTGGTCCACGGGGAGACCGGGCTGGTGGTGGCCCGACCCGATGACCCCGGTTGCGTGGCCCAGGCCCTGCGGGAGCTGCTGTCCGACCCGGCCCTGGCCAAGCGCATGGGGGCAGCGGGGCGGGCCCGCGTGGTGGCATCCTTCGACTACGACGCTCTCGCTTCTAGGCTGGCCGACACCTTGGAGGAAGTGGCAGGCTGACTGCCTCCTGACCGCGCCGGCGGACAGGCGAGAGGAAAGGACGCACAGAGCCGTGGCGGACCAGGCCACAGAACACATGTCGGTGTCGGCCTCGCCCGAGCGGTGCTATGCCGTCGTCGCGGACATCGAGCACTACGTCGATTGGGCCGCCGACATCAAGGAGATCGTCGTTGAAGAGCGCGACGGCGAGGGACGCCCGCTCGTCGTCACCTGGCGGGCCGCCGCCTTCGGCCGCAGCACCAGCTACACCCTGGTCTACGACTACTCCGAGGCACCGCGCATCCTCTCGTGGAAGCTGACCAAGGGTGATATCACTTCGAAGCTGGACGGAAGCTACGTCTTCGATCCCGGCGAGGGCGGCACCGGCACCGACGTGACGTACCACCTCGAAGTCGAACTGCGCGTGCCCATCCCGGGCTTCATCAAGATGCGGGCGCAGAGCCGGATCATGTCGACAGCCCTGCGAGAGCTGAAGGCGCGGGTCGAGTCTTCGTCGTGACGTCCGACGCCGGACCGTCGGCGGGTGCCGACGTGGCCTTCGGCATCGACATCGGGGGGACCAAAGTGCTCGGTGTGGCCCTGGGCCCGTCGGAACGTGTGTTGGTCGAAGCCCGGGTGGCCACACCCATCGGCTTGAGCCAGGGTGATGTGGTCGGTCGAGGAGTTGCGGTCGCCGTGGCCGAGGCGGTGGCCGAGGTGGTGGCCCACCTCGACGCCGCCATGGATGTGGGATCGTCGAGCCCTTCGGAGGCGCCGGCTATCGGCGTCGGGACACCCGGCATGTTGGACCGGGCGGGCCGCCTGCGCTTCTCGCCCAATCTCCCCCAGGGCCAGGGCGTGGACTGGCACGTCCTGTTGTCCGAGCCCTTGCCGCAGCGTCGAATCCTCATTGAGAACGACGCCAATCTCGCCGCCCTGGCCGAGCATCAGTTGGGCGCGGCGCAGGGATTTGACGACGTTCTCACCGTGACGCTGGGTACGGGTATCGGCGGCGCACTGATTGTGGACGGGCGACTGCGCGTGGGCGGCCACGGCTACGCCGGGGAGATCGGCCACATGGTGGTCGACCCGGCCGGTCCGCCGTGTCCGTGTGGGCGACGCGGCTGTTGGGAGCGCTACGCCTCGGGAGGCGGCCTCGGCCTGCTGGCCCGAGAGGCCGCCATGGCCGGGCGGCTGCCCGCCGTGGTGGCGCTGGCCGGTGGGGATCCCGAGAGCGTGCGGGGCGAGGATGTCACCGCGGCCGCCTTGGCCGGCGACGCCGACGCCCGGCAAGTGGTGGAGCAATTGGGGTGGTGGGTCGGCTTCGGGTTGGCCAACCTGACCTGCGTGCTCGATCCCACGTGCATCGTGCTCGGGGGTGGGCTGGTCGCCGCGGGCGAGCTCTGGTTCGAGGCCACGCGGGCGGCCTTCGCGTCACTGGTCGAGGGCGGGTCCACCCGTGAATCGGTGGTCATCGTGCCCGCCGCCTTCGGCGAGCGGGCCGGCGCCGTGGGCGCCGCGCTGGTGGCCCGCCGGGGGGGGTTGTGGTGATCCGCACCGGCGTGGTGCTCCCGACCTTCCGGGAGAGCCCGGACGACGCCCTCGAGGCGGCGGCGCAGGCGTTTGCCGCCGGTGTCGACGGGGTGTTCTGTTACGACCACATCTGGCCGATGAGCCAACCCGACCGACCGGCGCTGGCTCCGTTCCCCGTTCTCGGCGCGCTGGTGGCCGACGTGTCGGCCCCGGCCACACCCGGCGGCGGTCCGTACTTCGGGACGCTGGTGGCCCGGGTGGGACTGGTCCCGAACGAGGTGTTGCGGGCGCAGTTCACCGCGCTGGCCAACCTGGCCCCCGGCCGCATCGTGGCCGCCCTGGGGACCGGTGACCGCCTGAGCGAGGCCGAGAACCGGGCGTACGGCATCCCCTTTGCCTCGGCGTCCGAACGCCGGGAAGAGATGGTGGAGGTGGCCCGGGAGTTGCGGGTGCAGGGCTTGACCGTGTGGATTGCCGGCGGCCCGGCGGCCCGCACCGCCGAAGCGCTCGCCGCCGGCGTGGCCCTCAATCTGTGGGATGCCGATCCGGCGTTGGTGGTGGCCCGGGCCCACGGCCCCGAGGCGGTGGAAATCACCTGGGCCGGCCCGCCGCCGTCGTCCAACGAAGAACTCGACGGCACCGTGGCGGCGGTGGCGCGTGCCGGTGCCACCTGGGCCATCTTCGGGTGGCCGGTCGACCTCGGTGCGCTGGCGGCCGCGGCCAGGAGGACGGCGGGTATCGGCGCGGGTGACAACGCGGGTGAAGGTTGAGATGGGGTGGCTCAGAGGCTGTCACGGCGGGTCGTAGACTCCCGTGATGGAGTTTCGTCGTATCAACGGTCTGCCGCCGTATGTCTTCGCCACCATCAACGACTTGAAGGCGGCATCGCGGCGAGCCGGGAACGACGTCATCGACCTCGGTTTCGGCAATCCGGACCTGCCCTCGCCGGCGGTGGCGGTGGAGAAATTGGCCGAGGCGGCACACAATCCGCGGAACCATCGCTACTCCGCCAGCCGGGGTATTCCCAAGCTGCGCAGCGCCGTGGCCGACCTCTACCAGCGCAAGTTCGACGTCGCGCTCGACCCCGACACCGAGGTGGTCACCACCATCGGGGCCAAGGAAGGGTTCTCACACCTGATGTGGGTCCTGGTCGGCCCGGGCGACACGGCGCTGGTGCCCTCGCCGTCGTACCCGATCCACATCTGGGGACCGCTCTTCGCCGGCGCAGACGTCCGTCAGGTGCCGCTCTCCGGTCCGTCGGTCGACGCCGACGGGATCAGCGCGCCCGATCCGGGTGAAGCCTTTTTCGACGGGCTGATGCACGCCTGGGAGGAGTCCTGGCCCAAGCCGAGAGTCATCGTGCTGTCGTTCCCCCACAACCCGACCACGGCCTGCGTCGATCTCTCGTTCATGGAGCGGTTGGTGGCCTTTGCCCGTGAGCACGAGGTCGTCCTGGTGCATGACTTCGCCTACGCCGACATCGGCTTCGACGGCTACCAGCCGCCCTCCATCCTCCAGGTTCCCGGAGCCAAGGATGTGGCGGTCGAGCTGTACACCCTGACCAAGTCGTTTTCGATGCCGGGCTGGCGGGTCGGCTTCGTGGTGGGCAACGCCGAGATCGTCCAGGCCCTGACCAAGCTCAAGACGTATCTCGACTACGGGACGTTCCAACCGATTCAGATCGCCGCCATCGTGGCCATGAACGAGGCATCGGACTACCCCAAGCACATCAACGGGATCTACCGCTCCCGTCGCGACACGCTCTGTGACGGGCTCAACCGGATCGGGTGGCATCTGGTCCCGCCCAAGGGCACCATGTTCGTCTGGGCTCCCATCCCCGAGCCCTACCGCGAGATGGGCTCGCTCGAATTCTCCAAGCACCTCATCACCGAGGCCGATGTGGCCACCTCGCCCGGGGTGGGCTTCGGTCCGGGCGGCGACGGCCACGTGCGCTTCGCCCTCATCGAGAACGAGCAACGCATCGGTCAGGCCGTGCGCAACCTGCGCGGGGCCCTGACCAAGTTGGGCTGAGTTGGGCTGAGTTCGCCACGGCAACGGCGCGTGCCCCGTCAGTCCCCCGGGCCGCTCCGCGTTGTCAGAGTAGTTTTGCGATCGGTATGGTCGATGTTCGCCACCTGGCGCGGCCCGCGCGATGGGCGATGGTCCGATGAGCGACGTCACGTCTCCGCGGGAACCCGTTCCTCGCCGATTGTGGTCCGGCATGGCTGGATGGGTCAGGGCGAAAGACCCCGACTACTTGGCCATCAAACGCTCGGCCAGAGCAGCGGTCGTCATGCCCTCGGTCTTTGCGATCGCTCATGTGGTGTCTTCCAATGCACAGATAAGCCTCTTCGGAGCCTTTGGTTCGTTCGCCTTGCTGCTTCTCGTGGATTTCCCGGGTCGACCCCGCACGCGTCTCCTCTCCTACGTCGCCCTGTTCCTGGTCGGGAGTTGTTTCATTTCTCTGGGCACGGTCGTCTCGACGCACAAGGTGGCATCGGTAGTAGTGATGGCTTTGGTGGGGTTCGCTGTCCTCTTCGCGGGGATCGTCACACCACTGGCCGCAACCGCATCGACCGCGGCACTTTTGACCTTCGTATTGCCGGTGGCGGTGGCCCAACCGGCCTCGGCCGTTGGGCCGCGACTGATTGGCTGGGCCTTGGCCGGCGCCGCGTGTATTCCCGCCTGCATGTTGATCTGGCCCACTCCGTGGCACGACAACCTCCGTCGTCGCGTCGCAGCCGCTATGTCAGCCGTGAGCCGGCTGTCGGAGGCACATGCGCGGGGAAAGTCGGATCCCCTGGCCCGGGCGGACGTGAAATCGGAGCTGTCGCTCTTGCGACGACAATTCGCAGGAACCCCCTACCCGCCCACCGGCGCGGTTGCGGGAGCGATCGCCCTGGCCAAGCTGGTGGGTCGGGTCGAATGGGTTGCCGGGAATGCGATGCTCATGGGTGACGAAACCGTGGGACCGTCCCGCGCCAGGGAGATCGTGGGTGCCGTTGCCGAGAGCCTTCGTCAGAGTGCATCGCTGATCTGTGACGACCAAGCACATCCCGTCGACGATCCGTCTCTGGTGAACGCGGTCCAAGAATCCACCCGACGGTTGGACCGCATGATCGGCGCTGAGCTCGAGATCGATGTGTCTATGTTGATTGACATCGAATCCGATGGAGGCGAGGGCGAAGGCGTTGGGACCGAGGCGGGTGATTGGGGTCGGGACAGGAGTATTGCTTCGTCGCTGGACCCGAGCTTTCAGGCCCGGGCGTTGGGTATCGCCACAGAGATGGTGGCGGACGCCACACTCGAGGCGGCCGGGGCCCAAGCAGTCGGAGACCGTCGGCTTGGCGTGGTCGCTGATTCGATCTCGCGCCTGCTCAGGAATCGTCTCACCTCGTACCTCTCCTTTCATTCCGTGTGGTTCCGGAACGCCGTGCGCGGCGCGGCGGGGCTGGCCCTTGCGGTTGGCGTCGCCGAGGCCACCGATGTCCAGCATGGCTTCTGGGTGGTGCTCGGCACGCTCTCGGTACTGCGGTCCAATGCCCTTGGCACCGGTGCCACGGCCCTGCGGGCCGTAGGAGGGACGGCAGTGGGATTCGTTGTGGGCTCGGCCATCATGATCGGCGTTGCCGACCACACCGTGCTCTTGTGGGTGCTCCTTCCCGTAGCGGTACTTGTCTCGGGTGTTGCCCCTTCGATGATCTCGTTCGCCGCGGGACAGGCTGGGTTCACTTTGGTAGTGATCATTCTGTTCAACATCATCGATCCAGTCGGTTGGAAGGTTGGCCTGACGAGGATTGAAGACGTGGCCCTCGGCTGTGCGGTGAGCATCGTGGTTGGGCTGTTGTTCTGGCCCAGGGGCGCCACGGCCGCTCTCGGGCGAGCACTTTCTCACTCGTTCGCCACGAGTTCGGGTTACCTGTCGGATGCGGTGGAGCGCTTGACCACCACGACCCACCCTGTGGATACCGGGCCTGGTCAGCTGGCTTCACACCGTGCGTACTTGCTCCTCGATGACGTCTTCCGTCAATTTCTTGCCGAGGGTGGGGCCAAGGTGGTATCCGTCGAAACCGTGACCAAACTGTTCACGGGTTCGAATCGTCTCCGGTTGGCCGCGTACACGTTGGCGACGCTGCCGGCGCCACCCCTCGAACCGGGCCGGCCTGAACTTGAGACCGTCGCTGTTGCCGGTGCGGTCCTGCGCGACTCGTATTCCTCTAGCCACCGCTGGTACGAGGAGTTCGCCGACGTGTTGGCCGACCGGGGTAGTTCAATTCACCCGCCGCCGGTCCATGACGAGACGTTGCATGACGTTCTGCGAAAGGCGTTTGAGGACACACGCGAGCAACGTCGGGACGATCAGTTGCGTACGACGCTGCAGATGCTCTGGGCCGATGAGTTACTCGAAACTCAGAGGCAGGTGCAGGCAGACTTGGCTGCCACGGCTGACCTTTTCGCCCGGCGACGGCACGGGAGTCTCTTTGTCTGAAGGGCTGTACCTACACATCGATGGGTGACCCGATCAGGAAGGGTCCCGCAATCGATCTTCCTGCTCTCGCCGCGCCTCGGATGTGCTGGCAACCCTAGGCTTACATGGAAGGAGGCCAATGTGACTATGACGTCGCTTCAGGATCTGGTGCAGGTCGCTCGGCAGGGAAGCTTCCTGGCGGTTGTCTCAACCCTTCGATCCAACGCCACGATCCAATCCTCGGTCGTCAACGCGGGCGTTCTGGCCCATCCGGTTGTGGGCACCGAGGTGGTCGGTTTCGTCACCTACGGCAGAGCAAAGCTGACCAACCTGCGTGCTCGCCCCCAGATCAGCCTCACGTTTCGGGCCGGCTGGCAATGGGTCGCCGTGGAGGGTCGGGCTGAGCTGATTGGTCCCGACGACGGCCACGCTGACATCGATGCCGATGGTCTCCGCGCGCTCCTGCGCCAGGTCTTCGCTGCCGCCGGCGGTGTCCACGACGATTGGGACGCCTACGACCGCACCATGGCAGAGCAACGCCGGACCGCCGTCCTGGTGCACCCCACCCGGCTCTACAGCAACCCGCTCCCGTAGGGGACGACCCGGCTCAGGGCCGTCCAGCGCCGGGCACCGAGGTGCGCACCTGCTCGAGTGCCCCGTTGCGCTCGGCGCGCGCCTTGGCGGCATCGCTGGAGGCGGCGGTGACGAGGTAGAGCGTGAGGCGATCCTCGCCGCCGAGCATGCAGGCGAAGCAGCCCTGACTGGTGGTGACCCGCTCGAGGATCTCGCCCCCTTCGGCCACCCGCACGCATTCGGACCCCATGGCGTTGGCCACCCACACTGTGCCGTCGGCGCACAGGCAGATGCCGTCGGGAGCCACGCCCTCGAAGGTGGCCCACACGCGGCGATTGGTCAGGGTGCCGTCGTCCCGACGCTCGAAGGCGGACAGCTGCCGGCCCATGCTCTCGGCGATGATGAGGGTGGCGCCATCGTCGGTGATGACCGTCCCGTTGGGAAAGGCCAAGTCGTCCGCCGCTTCGACGCTCGTGCCATCGGGGTCGACCCGCACCAGGGAGGTGGAGTGGATCTCGCTGGCCTTAACGGTGCCGTCATAGAGGCCGTCCAGGTCGAAGCCGAAGTTGCCGGCGTAGGCCTGTCCGTTCTCGGCCACCACCATGTCATTGGCGTGCCAGGTGGCCCACGGGGTGAGCTCGCCGTGGCGCACCAGGGTCCCGTCGGGCTCCTGGCGCAGAATGGCCCGGTCGAGCCGGGAATTGATGAGGAGCCGTCCGTCGGGCAACCAGCCCAATCCGGCCGGCTCGCCATCGAGGGTCACCTCGGTGCGGCGATCGCCGTCGGGTGAGATTGAGAACACGGCGTGGTCGAAGAAGTCGGAGTACCACAGGCGGCCGTCATGCCACCGGGGGCATTCTCCGAAGTAGAGACCCGAGATCAACGGCTCGGCGGTCAGCGTCGGAGCGGACATGGTGCACCTCCCTTTGGGCCCGGTGGCCCGGCCCCGCAGTACAGCACAGCCGCCGTCGTGGCGTCGGGGCTGGCGTCGGGGCTGGCATCGGGGCGAGGGGGCCGGGCGGCGCACCGACGAGAGTGCGGCGCTACGTTGGAAGCGTGGCGTACTGGGTACTCAAGGCCATCCTGACCCCGATCTTCTTTCTGCTGTGGCGGGTCAAGGTGGAAGGACGCGAGAACATCCCCAAGGAGGGCCCAGCCGTCCTGGCCTCCAATCACCAGTCGTTCAGCGACTCCTTCTTCATCCCGCTGGTCGTCGCCCGCAAGGTCACCTTCCTGGCCAAGGCGGAGTACTTCGACACGTGGAAGACGGCCTGGTTCTTCCGGGCGGCCGGTCAGATCCCCATTCAACGCGGTGGGGGGAGCGCCTCCGAGCGGGCCCTCGATACCGCCCGCAACGAGGTGTTGGGCAAGGGTCACCTCCTCGGCCTCTACCCCGAAGGCACGCGAACGGTGGACGAGTACGTCCACAAGGGTCGCACCGGCGTGACCCGGCTCTCCCGGGAGTGCGGCGTACCTATCATTCCGGTCGGTGTGGTGGGTACGGTGGACGTGCAGCCGGTCAATTCGAACATGTTGCGTCCCTTCAGGACTGTGACCATTCGCTTCGGCCGGCCCATGCGGATGGAGGAGCCGGTCAACCCCGACGACCCCATGGAAGGGCACGATCACACCCAATGCCGCGCCTTCACCGACGACCTCATGCACGAGATCGCCCGCCTGTCCGAGCGTGACTACGTCGATGAGTACGTGCCTGCCCGCACCATCCGGAGCCCGGCCGCCGATTGACCAACCCATCACGTAACAGTCTGTTTACACAGACCGCCTATCGTCTGGGCCCATGGCCGGCTACGTCGTTCGTATCGCACTTCCTGACCGTCCCGGGGCCCTCGGACTGGTGGCCAGCCGCATCGGGGCGGTGAGCGGTGACATCGTGGCCATCAACATTCTCGAGCGGGTCGAGGGCAACGCGGTCGACGAGTTCGTCATTGAGCTGGCCGGTCAGCACCTGGTCGAGCTCCTGCGCAACGAGATTCACGAGGTGGACGGGGCCGAAGTGCTCGATATCAGTCCGGGGCCGTCCCCGTCGTCGGAGTGATGCGGTAGGCGCAGACGTGGGCACCATCCATGAGGTGCGCCACCCGCTCCACGGTGGCACCGGGCATGGCGTCGCGGATGAAGGACAGCTCGCTCGAGCAGGCCTGCGAGTAACCGTGCGCCACGGTGAGGATGGCGCAGTTGTGTTCGGTGACGAGCCAGCTCCCGTCGGGTTGCTCGGTGGCGTCGGCCAGGTAACCGTCCTCGTCCAAGATGGCGGCCAGGGCCACTGCCTGTTCGCGGAACGAGAGATGCGCCATCCGGGGCCGCGCCCCGGCCACCCGCCGGCGCCGCCGTTGCTCAAAGAGGGCGTCGACCTGTTTCCCGTCGGGTCCTCCGAGGTAGCCGAGAAGCTCGGTGGTCAGGTCGCCGTAGCGCTTGGGGTAGAGGGCCTCGGCCGCCGGGGTGAGGGCATAGAGGTGCGCCGGCCGGCCACGCCCGGTGCCGCTCAGCGCCTCGGTGCGCTCGAGCAACCCGTCCTCCTCGAGGTGGACGAGCTGGAGGCGGATGGCCGACGGGGTGAGGCCGAGCTCGACGGCCAGCGCGTGGGCGGCCAGGGGGCCCTGGCGCTTGAGCAGGTTGAGGATGGCCCGGCGGGTGGTCGGCAGCGTATCGAGGGGGGCCTGCACGGGGGCCGCCTCGGAGGCTCGCGGGGCGTCGATCATGGCAGGATCAGGTGGACGTCGCCGAACTCGTGCCACAGGTAGCCCTCCGCCAGAGCGGAGCGGTAGGAGTCTTCCAGCAGGGGGCGACCGGCGATGGCCTCGAGCATGGCCAGATGCGAGGCTTCGGGCTCGTGCCATCCGGTGAGGAAGCCGTCGATGGAGCGCACCGGATGCGCCGGGGAGACCACCGTCTCGGTCCAGCCCTCACCGGAGTGCACACGCCCGTGCTCGTCGACCACCGATTCGAGGGCGCGCACCACGGTGGTGCCGATGGCAATGACGCGGCCGCCGGAGCGGCGAGCGTCGTTGACGCGATGCGCGGTCGACGAGGACACCTTGAAGTACTCGGCGTAGGGCGGCTCGTTCGCCTCGAGCGAGGCCACCCCGGTGTGCAGGAGCAGCGGGGCCACGCCCACCCCCTTGGCCACCAGGCGGGTCAACACCTCGGCGGTGAAGGGACGTCCGGCGCTCGGCATCTCGGCCGAACCCGGTTCGGTGGCGTAGACGTTCTGATAGGCCGAGATCGGGAACGACTCCTGGACGTAGCCGTAACGGATCGGCCGCCCGTTCCGGGCCAGGTAGGTGAGGAGTTCCCCGGGTGTCTCGATGACGGCGACCCAGAGCCGGACGCCGACACCGGAGGGGCCGGGCGAATAGGGGGTCAGGAGGCACACAGTTCCGCCGCCGCGCAGGGCGATGGTGGTCCCTGAGGCGGCTTCCAAAAAGGCGCGTCCTTCCCGGCGGATCTCGACGGTCCACAGCCCGGCGGGCAGCTGCGTCGAGAGGTGGACCTGCGCCGGCTCACCGTCGGGTCCGCTGCCGTCGACCTCGGCCGCCAAGGTGCCCGAGGTATTGAGGACCACCAGGTCGCCCTCATCGAGGAAGCGGGGGAGCTCGGAGAAGTGGGAGTGCACCAGTGAACGGTCTGACCGGTGGGCCACCATCATGCGGACCGAGTCGCGGGTCATGCCCCTCGCCTCGGGCGGCGACGTCGCCTCTCGGGCTGGCGGCAGAGTGAAGGTCAGGGGCTGGAGGGGCGGCAGCTGGCGCGGCGTCATGGTGCCGGCCGTCATGATGCCGGCCGTCATGGCGCCGGCTCGGACGGGGCGAGGTCATTGGCCCGGTAGCGGCCGCTCGGACGGTCGCTCACGATCAGATCTAAAAATGCGGGTACGACGGTGGCCGGTTCGGGTCGATCGGAGATGTCCTCACCCGGGAAGGCCGCCTGGTGCATGGCCGTGCGGAGGTCGCCCGGGTCGACCGACCACACGGTGAGCGCGGGACGTTCGACGGCCAGCACGGCGCCGAGGTGTTCGAGGGCGGCTTTGCCGGCGCCGTAGCCACTCCACCCTTCGTAGGGCTCGACGGCGGCGTCGGAGGTCACGTTGATGAGCCGGGGTCGGGGCGAGGCCAGCAGGAGGGGGAGGGCGGCTTGGATCAGCCCGAGCTGCGCCACCACGTTCACTTCGAGGGCAGCTCGGAGCTCATCGAGGGGATAGTCGGCCACCGCCGGTAGGGGAGAGGCACCCAGCGTGCCGGCATTGTTGATGAGGAGATCGAGGCCCCCGAGCTCGTCGGCAGCTCCGACCAGGTCGCGGCGGTGGCCCGGGTCCGTGATGTCGCCCGGCACGGCACGCAGGTTGTCACCGGCCATGATCAGGGCCAGCCGGTCCTCGGTCGCCGCCAGGGCGCCGGCGTCCCGGCCGTCGATGACCAACGACCACCCGGTGCTGGCCAGTCCCGTGCTGATTGCTTCCCCGAGTCCCCGGGACGCCCCTGTCACGATTGCCACGCTCATGGCCTGCCGCCCTTCTCGAACGAAAGATTCGCTCTACGGACAATATAACAAGAAAACCCTTGTTTTATTTCTGAGGTCGGAAATATTCATGTTGTTCAGTCTTCCGCCCAACCCCGGCTGCGCTCGACCGCCCGCTGCCAGACGGCGTACACGGCGTCGGTGAGTTCGACCGGGAGCTCGGGCTCGAAATGGGCGGACGAGGTCCACAGCGCGGCCAGCTCGTCGAGCGAGCCCCACATGCCTTCGGCCAGGCCAGCCAACGTGGCCGCTCCCAGCGCGGTCGATTCCAGCGAGGCCGGGCGGGCCACCGGCATGCGGCTCTGTTCGGCCTGGAGTTGGAGCAGGAGCTCCATGGCGGCCGCGCCGCCGTCGGCCCGCAGCGCCACCAGTGGGTAGGCCGAGGCGGCCGTCATGGCATCGGTCATGTCCCGGACCTGGAAGGCCATTGCCTCGACGCAGGCCCGCGCGATCTGGGCCCGGCCGGCCCCCCGGGTGATGCCGGTGATGGTGCCCCGGGCCGCCGGGTCCCACCACGGGCTGCCCAATCCGGTCAGGGCGGGGACGAAGGTCACTCCGCCGCTGTCACCCACCGACTCGGCCAGCGGCCCGATGTCCGCGGCCCGCTCGATGAGGCCGAGGCCGTCGCGCAGCCACTGGATGGCGGCGCCCGACACGAAGGTCGAGCCTTCGAGCGCGTAGGCCCGGGCGGGGCTGGAACCGGCGAAGCCCCCCAGGTCCCAGGCCACGCTGACGGTGAGTCCATCGGGTGCCGCCGGGCGCTCGGGTCCGGCATTGGCCAACACGAAGCTGCCGGTGCCGTAGGTCACCTTGACCATGCCCGGGTCGAAACAGGCCTGCCCGAACAGGGCCGCCTGCTGATCGCCCAACACGCCCGAGACCGGGACGCCGTCGAGCACGGTGCTGGCCGGGCCCAGACCGCGAAGGGTGCTGAGGCCGAAACGCCCGGCCGAGGGCCTCACCTCGGGCAAGGTGTGCGGAGGGACATCGAACAGAGAACAGAGCTCGTCGGACCAGACGAGGGAGCCGGTATCGAGCAGCATGGTGCGGCTGGCATTGGAGGGATCGGTGGCGAAGACCCCACCACGGGTTCCCCCGGTCAAGTTCCACAGCACCCAACTATCGACCGTGCCGAAGGACAGGGCGGGGGAGCGGGGTCCTAGCGCGAGGTCGCCCTCGCGGAGCAGATAGGTGATCTTGGTGGCGGTGAAGTACGGATCCAGCACGAGCCCGGTGGTGCGGCGGACCAGGGGGAGGTGACCAGCCGCTTGCAACTCGGCGCAGAGGGCGGCCGTGCGCCGGTCCTGCCACACGATGGCTCGATGGAGAGGCTCACCATTGCTTCGGTCGAACGCCACCAGGGTCTCGCGTTGGTTGGTGACCCCGATGGCGGCCACGGTGTCACCCGCCTCGGCCAGTCGGTGCCCCACTTCGGCCAACGTGGCCTCGACGGCCCGCCATATCTCGATGGGGTCGTGTTCGACCCAGCCCGGCCGGGGGAAGTGCTGGGCGATCTCCCGATAGGCCACGTCGACCACCCGGGCCCGGTCGTCGACCACCAGGGCAGCGGACGCCGGTGGTGCCGGCATCGATGGCCACCAATTTGCCCATGCGGAGGACGCTACTCACCCCGAAAATCGGGGTCTCGGGAGGCCAGTTGGCGGACCCGGCGCGCAAACCATCGCGAGCGGCCCGTGACCAGGACGGATGGAGGGAGAAAGTTGTTGACAAGTTGTAACTACAGTGCTGTAATGACACAGCATCTCGCGTGCGTGGGAAGGGTCAGCCACTACATATTGTGGTTAAGCTGGCTTCAGTGCTTTCCGAGCGCAGGATGGAAATGTGCGCCGGAGACGTCATTCCCCAGGCGGGAGGGGCGCTGCGGCCGGTATCACGGCGTCACCAGCTTCACGCAATCACCGGCTTCACGCACCACATCGAATGAACAATCCCATCAAAGAGGAGGGCCCCAGCGTTATGGCCATCGCACCCCAGCGATCCGAGATCGGTATTCGGCGGCATTTCACCACCGAAGGCGTGCACCCGTACGACGAGGTCCGTTGGGAGCGCCGTGACGCTCGCATCACCAATTACCGGGACGGCACCGTGGCCTTCGAGCAGCTGGGGGTCGAGGTGCCCGAATCGTGGAGCGTCAACGCCACCAACATCCTGTCGCAGAAGTACTTCCGGGGCACGCTGAACACCGACGAGCGCGAGTGGTCGCTCCGGCAGGTGGCCGACCGGGTGGCCGACACGATCACGGCCTGGGGACTGAAGGACGGCTACTTCGTCGACGACGAGGAGGCGCAGATCTTCAACCACGAGCTGAAGTTCCTGATCATCCACCAGAGGGCCGCCTTCAACTCCCCGGTCTGGTTCAACATCGGGGTGCCGGGCGTGCCGCAACAGGCCTCGGCGTGCTTCATCCTCTCGGTGGAGGACCAGATGGACTCCATCCTCAACTGGTACACCGAAGAGGGAGTGATCTTCAAGGGCGGGTCGGGCGCCGGCGTCAACCTCTCGAAGATCCGCTCGTCGCACGAACTGCTCAAGGGCGGTGGCACGGCGTCGGGCCCGGTCAGCTTCATGCGGGGGGCCGACGCCTCGGCCGGGACCATCAAGTCCGGCGGCAAGACACGACGCGCCGCCAAGATGGTCATCCTCGACATCGACCACCCTGACGTCGAGGACTTCATCTGGTGCAAGGCCATCGAGGAGCGCAAGGCGCGCGTCCTGCGTGACGCCGGGTTCGACATGGACCTGGACGGAGCGGACAGCCACTCGACGCAGTACCAGAACGCCAACAACTCGGTACGGGTCACCGACGAGTTCATGGAAGCCGTGATTGACGGGCGCGACTGGGAGCTCACGGCGCGGATCGACGGGTCCGCCGTGCGCACGGTGCCGGCCCGCGACCTCTTCCGCCAGATCGCCCACTCGGCCTGGGAGTGCGCCGACCCCGGTTTGCAGTACGACACCACCATCAACCGCTGGCACACCGCCCCGGAGACCGGTCGGATCAACGGAAGCAACCCCTGTAGCGAGTACGTTCACCTCGACAACTCAGCCTGCAATCTGGCCTCCATGAACCTGCTCACGTTCCTCGATGAGTACGACGAGTTCGACGTGGAGGGCTTCAAGGCGGGCGTGGCGATCATGTTCACCGCCCAGGAGATCCTGGTCGGCAACGCCGACTACCCGACCGAGAAGATCGGCGAGACGACCCGGGCCTTCCGAGAGTTGGGCATCGGCTACGCCAATCTGGGCGCGCTGCTCATGGCCCAGGGCCTGCCCTATGACTCGGACGCCGGGCGAGCCTGGGCGGCCGCCATCACGGCCCTGCTCACCGGTCACGCCTATGCCACCTCGGCCCGCACGGCGGCACGGATGGGACCCTTCGCCGGTTTCCACGACAACGCCGATGCCATGCTCAACGTGCTGCGCATGCACCAGGGCGAGGCGGCGCGGATCGACGAGGAAGTCGTTCCCCCGGAGCTCCTGTCGGCCGCCCAGCAATCCTGGGACGACGCGGTGGAGTTGGCCGAGGAGTTCGGCGTCCGCAACTCACAAGCCTCAGTGTTGGCGCCGACAGGGACCATCGGCCTGCTCATGGATTGCGACACCACCGGGGTCGAGCCCGACCTCGGGCTAGTCAAGACCAAGAAGCTGGTCGGCGGGGGCACCATGTCGATCGTCAACCAGACGATCCCGCGGGCCTTGACCAAGTTGGGCTACGGCCACGATCAGGTCGACGAGATCGTGGCGTACATCAACGAGCACATGTCGATCCTCGGCGCACCCCATGTCATTCCCGAGCACCTGGCGGTGTTCGCCTGTTCCATGGGTGACAACACCATCCACTACTCGGGCCACATTCGCATGATGGGAGCGGTGCAGCCCTTCATCAGTGGCGCCATTTCCAAGACGGTCAACCTGCCCGAGGATGTCTCGGTCGAGGACGTCGAGCAGCTGCACATCGACGCCTGGCGCCTCGGCGTCAAGGCGGTTGCCATCTACCGGGACAACTGCAAGGTGGCCCAGCCGCTGTCGACCACCAAGATGGAGAGCACCGCGGCCACCGCCGGTGGCGACGTGGCTCCGGCGGGGTCGGAGGCCGAAGCGCGGGCCCGGGCCATCGCCGACCGCATCGCCGAGCTCGAGACGGCCCTGGAGCACGAGCGCCAGCGCAAGACCGAGTCGGTGGTCGTCGGCGCCGTTCGGGAGCGTCTGCCCCGCCGTCGTAACTCCAAGACGTTCGCCTTCCGGGTGGCCGATTGCGAGGGCTACGTGACCGTCGGCGAGTACGAGGACGGGCGGCCCGGCGAGGTCTTCATCAATGTCTCCAAGCAGGGTTCGACTTTGGCCGGCATCATGGATGCCTTCTCCATATCGCTGAGCCTCGGCCTGCAGCACCAGGTGCCACTGGCCACCTACGTGCGTAAGTACACCAACATGAAGTTCGAGCCGGCCGGGATCACCGACGACGCTGAGTTGCGCATCGCCACCAGCCTGGTCGACTACATCTTCCGCCGCATCGCCTTGGACTACCTCACCCTCGAGGAGCGGTCCGAGCTCGGTATCTTGTCGACGGCCGAGCGCACGCAGCCCACCCTGCCCGGAGTCGAGGAGATGGCGACGCCGTCGTCAGCCGGCTTGATGGACGACGCCTTCGGGGCGGGCGAACTGCGATCGCCGACGCCGTCGGCAGGCGGTTCGACCCTGCCCACCTACGGTGACAGTGGCGAGCAACCGCTGGCCCGGGCCGAGCAGCGAGACGCCCCCTACTGCTACAGCTGCGGCAACGCCATGCAGCGAGCCGGCTCCTGCTACGTCTGCGGCAGCTGCGGGACGACGAGCGGTTGCTCGTAGCTCCTGTCTTCAGCGTATGAGACGGCGATAGAACCGTCTCTCGTCGTCACGAACAACGACCCCGGGCTATGCCCGGGGTCGTTGTTCGTTCTAGCGATGGGAGGGCTGTAGTGCCGTACACCTTGACTTCCTATCAGTAATAGGTAAACTACCTATCGGTGATAGATCGAGTTGCGGAGCGCAGAGAGGCCAAGGTGGCCGCCATCGTCGAGTCGGCGTGGACATTGGCCCGGGAGCACGGCATCGCCGGAGTGTCGCTGCATGCGCTGGCTCGTGAGGTCGGGATGCGCCAGCCGTCGCTCTACGCCTACTTCGAATCGAAGATGGCGCTCTACGACGCCATGTTCGCCGACGGCAATCGGCAACTGCTGGAGCGGCTCGATGCGGTCAAGCTCCCGCGTGATGCCCGGGCCGCCCTGAAGAAGTTCATGGCTGAGTTCGTTGCCTTCGCAGTGGGGGACGCAGCGCGGTGTGAACTGCTCTTCGAGCGGCACGTACCGGGATTCACGCCCTCGGCCGATTCCTACCTGCTCGCCGAGGAGGTGTTGGGACGCGTCTACAAGCTGATGAACGAGGCGGGCGTCCTCGAGCAAGGGGACGTCGACTGCATGGTGTCGATGGTTGCCGGCCTCATAGAGGCGCAGGTGAGCAACGACCCCGGAGGCAATCGTTGGACCCGCCATCTCAGCCGCCTCATCGATCTCCACGTCAACGACGCCATCAAAAGGAGCAACGACAGATGATGCCAAACCGAATTGCACGTCCCGAAGCACGAGTGCTGGCCGAGGAGGAGTTCACACGCTTCGCCGATCTGGTCAGCTCGCTCTCAACCGAGGAATGGGCGACGCCCACCGACTGCACCGGCTGGGATGTCCGCAAGATGGTCCAGCACGTCCTGGGCTCGGGTGACGCCCAGGCGTCGGTCCGGGAGTTCGCCCACCAGTTCCGGCGGGGCGTGCCGCTCAACAAGGAGATCGACTCGCACCACTGGGTCGACGGCATGAACGAGCTGCAGATCCGGGAGCGCAACCATTTGTCGAATGACGAACTCGTCGCGCTGGTCGGGACCGTGGGACCGAAGGCGGTCAAGGGGCGGTGGCGCACGCCGCCCCCGGCCCGCTACATTCCCCTCCCTTTCGGGCCGCCGTTCGGATGGGTGCCCCTCAAGTACCTGCTCGACGTCGGCTTCACGCGGGATGTATGGGCGCATCGGATCGACATCCACGCGGCCATCGCCCGCCCGATGGAGGTCACCGCCGATCATGACGGTCGTCTCGTCGCCGACATCGTCGCCGAATGGGCCGGTATCTACGGACAACCCTTCGAGCTCGTGCTTGACGGTCCGGCCGGCGGAAAATTCACCCAGGGCGTGTCCGGCGAGCGCGTCGAGATTGACGCCCTGGACTTCATCCGCACCTTGTCCGGTCGCCTCCCCGGCACCGGTGTCCTCAGCAACCCACTACCACTCTAAGGAGACGAAATGGACACACGCATCGACGAGATCGCCGAGCGCATCTACCGCCTGTCAACGTTCGTGCCCGACATCGGCCCGACCGGCTTCACGTTCAACCAGTTCCTCATTGACGCCGACGAGCCGGCCATCTTTCACACCGGTCCGCGCCGGATGTTCCCGGATGTCTCGAAAGCAATCTCCACGCTGATGCCGCTCGATCGGCTTCGCTTCATCATGTTTGGACATCTTGAAGCCGACGAGTGCGGCGCCATGAACCTCTTCCTCGGCGCGGCACCCAACGCCCGGGTGGCCCATACGGCTATCGGCTGCATGGTGTCGATCGACGATCTGGCCGACCGGCCCCCGACTCCGATCGCGCCCGACGGCACCATCGACCTCGGTGGTCGGCGCATCCGCAGCCTCGACACCCCGCATGTGCCGCATGGTTGGGATGCCCACGTCCTGTACGAGGAGACCACCGGCACCTTGTTCTGCGGTGACCTGCTCACCCAGGTGGGGGATGGACCGGCGCTGACGGGCAACGACCTCATCGGCGCGGCCATGGAAGCCGAGGACATGTTCGGGGCGTCCTGTCTCACCCCGCAGTCGGCACCCACGGTTCGCCGTTTGGCCGACCTCGAGCCGACGACGCTCGCCATCATGCATGGCTCTTCGTACAACGGCGATGGTCGGAAGGCCCTCCACGCCCTGGCGGATGACTACGAGCGCAGGTTGACGCACGCAGCTGCGGACCGCCCTGAGGGTGCCTGACGACAGCGACAACGCTGTGCTCGATCTCCGCTTGCCGGTCCCTTGAATCCATGGCACGATCCGTTCGATGACCGAACGAGAGAAGAGGGAATCATGTACGCAGTGATCACCAAGGTCAGCGTTGCGCCGGGGCGGTTTGACGAGGCCGTCGGCGAAGCCAATTCGATGGTCGTCCCCATGCTCAAGTCACAAGCCGGCTATGTGGTGAGCTACTTCCACACGAACGCCGACCACACTGAAGG
Organism: uncultured Acidimicrobiaceae bacterium; assembly: GCA_963821755.1. GTDB lineage: Bacteria > Actinomycetota > Acidimicrobiia > Acidimicrobiales > RAAP-2 > Bog-473. Next base: position 326,469 of record CAWGEX010000002.1, on the reverse strand, counting down.
ACAGTCGATCGCCGTCTTCGAGTCAAAGGACCAAGCGGAAGCGTCCGCCGCCGCCGTTGTCCCGCCGCCGGAGTCTGCCGTAAGCCTCGACAGCGTCGAGGTGCGCGAGGTCATCGCCAGCGGCTGAACGTGAGCCTCATTGAACCTGATGCCCACCCCAGACCGAGGCAGTCCGAACGGGCGCATCAGGTTCCGTACCCGTCAAGGTGAGTCGAGTGCCACGCCCAGGCCGAAGCAACGATGTCGTCCAATCCGGACTTCGCCTCCCAGCCGAGGATCTCACTCGCTCGGCGGGTATCCGAGAAGAGAGCAACCGGGTCCCCGGCTCGACGCTCGGCCAATTCGTAGGGGACGGGATCGCCGATCACTCGCTCGGCCGCCGCCAGGACCTCGAACACGGAGGAGCCCACGCCGGTCCCCAAGTTGAGGGCCGTCGTCGGACCGCCGGACTCGAGGAGCTCGAGTGCCTTGATGTGGGCCTCGGCCAGGTCGATGACGTGCACGTAGTCGCGGATGGCCGTCCCGTCTGGGGTCGGATAGTCGGTGCCGAAGACGTGGAGTGGTCCCCGACGCCCGAGCGCCGCCTTCATGACCAGCGGCACCAGATTGAGCGTGAGCCCCCAGTCCTCGCCGATCGAGCCGTCGGGCCAGGCGCCTGCGGCGTTGAAGTACCGCAAGCTGACCGATCGCAGTCCGTGGCAGTGGTCGTACCACGAGAGCATTCTCTCGACCATGGCCTTGCTCTCCCCGTAGGGACTCTCGGGGCGGATGGGTGCGTCCTCATTGACGGGGACTCGCTCGGGAGTCCCGTACACGGCAGAGCTCGAGGAAAAGACGAATCTCTTGACGCCGGCGCGGCTGAGTGACTCGAGCAACGAAGCGCTCTTGGAGACGTTGTTGTGAAAGTACCGTCCCGGTTGCTCCATGGACTCGCCGGCTGCTTTGTACCCGCCGAAGTGCATGACGGCATCGACATCGAATTGGCTGACGAGTTTTCTCACGGCCTCGTCGTCGGCGATGTCGGCCTCCACGAGTGGCGCGTTGCCGACGGCCGTCCGGTGACCGAATTCCATGCTGTCGAGCACGACGACGTCGCGTCCCCGATCGCCCAGCAGACGGACGGCATGAGAGCCGATGTAGCCTGCGCCCCCCGTCACCAAGATCGTCATCTGCACAGTCTGGCCGAACGGCGGAAGCGTGATGGATTCCGCGTGAGCCGTTGCGCGGCGTGAAGGAGTGGGTCGTGGGTCCAGGGTCGTGCCCTACCCCTCCTGGGCGCCCAGTCCTGTCGGTTGATCGGCCTTGATCTCGGATCGAATGTGGTAGCGCTCGATGTAGTCGCCAAACTCATCGGCCAGGCCGCTATAGGTCCACCCGAAATCGGCCGGGTCGTAGCGGTGGCGGCCGAAGGCGTCCTTCGGCCGGTGCTCGAGGAAGGTCTCCATGCGCCGGGCGTGGAGACCGCTGACTTCGCTCCCGAAGTGACGGTAGAGGTGACGGACCGTCCCCAACGGATCGTCGATCAGGGCGTCGTAGTGCAGGTGCTGGCACCACCCGTCCGGAGACTTCTCGTCGAAGGCGACGGCCGAGCCCAACGCGAAGGCGCACTTGCGCTTCCACTCGGTCGCGGTGGGGCGAGGGTCGGTACGCCGGGTCAGGGGCCGCTGCCCGGCGTTGGCCAGGCTGGCCAGCGATGTGACGACTGGTCCCGGATCGCGGTGGGTCCAGATGATGCGGGCATCGGGGTAGGCCGCCAGCAACGCCTCGAGGTGCCACAGGTGGTTGGGGGTCTTGAGGATCCATCGTTCGGTGGGCTGGCGCGACTGCAAGGTCTGCAGGGCCAGTCGGTGCTGCGCGTAGGCCGGCGTCATGTCGGCCTCCTCCAACCACCGGGCGTAGGTGGGCACGTGCGCCTGGGTCTCGAGGGCCAGGGTCCGCACGTCGTACATGAACAGGGACACGCATTCCTGGGCCAACGTGGCTCCGAACGGGTGCATGGCCTTGAGCGGTGGATTGAGCTTCATCAGCCCGTCCAGCTCCTTGGTGGTCTGGGTGATGCGAGGGTCCTGGTCCGCCTCCTCCAGGGTTGGCGGAGGGATGGGGTGGGCTGCCTCCCACTGGAGCAGCGGACGGGCCATCGGATCGAGCCCGAGCAACATGGACAGCAGGCTGGTCCCGGTGCGGGGCAACCCGACGATGATCCACGGACTGTCGATACGCTCGGCCCGCACCTCGGGGTGCTCCACCGACCAGCGATGGAGGGAGATCCGATTGGCCAGGGCCGAGGCCAGCATCTTGGAAATCAGGATCCGGCCGAAGGTGGTCAGATCGGCCTCGCTCGTGCACGACGCCAGGAACACCTCGAGTGGCTCGCGGTAGCTGTTGTTGCCCAGGTCGTCGGAGCCGGCTGTCTTGACGGCCGACCTGACGATGGACGACGGCGTCAGCGATGGGAGGTCCACCCCCAATCGGGACAACTGCGCCCCCACGCCGTTCAGAGCGCGCAGAGGCTTGATCTTCAACTCGGAGTCACGCCAGGTGTACGCGACATCGATCAATGGGTCGATCAATGGGTCGATCAACGGACTATCTCCACCACGGTGCGACCCAGTGATCGCCGGTCCTCGTGCGCGTCGAGCGCGGTTCCCGCCTCTTCCATGGTCACGCGGCGTCCGACGTAGGGTCGGATCGCCCCCTCGGACACCAGGCGCAGCAGATCGGCGTGGATCTCATCGGCCACGTCGCGCCCGAACGGGTTGAAGCCGAACCGTCGCATACCCGGGTCGACCGACTCCGCCCAGGCCACCATGACGCCCACGATGTCGATGTTGCCGATGCACGCCATCCGCAGCGGGCGGCCGGTCATCCCATTGTTCTCGTCGTCGGCAAAGCCCACGGCCAGGTAGCGACCGCCCCGCGCCGGTGCAACGCCACGAGCGCTCGGCGAAGTCGCCCCCGGTCAGGTCGTAGACGACGTCAGCCCCGACATCGTCAGTGGCGGTCAGGATCGCTTCGACGAAGTCTTCCGTGAGGTGGTCCACCACCAGGTCGGCTCCGAGCGAGGCGCACAGCGCTCCCTTTTCGGCGCCCCCGGCGACGGCGATGACCCGCGCTCCGGCCGCCTTGCCCAGTTGGATCCCGGCGGTGCCCAGCCCGCTGGCCGCCGAGTGCACCACCAGGGTCTCGCCGGCGCGGAGCCGCCCGCGGCGGAACAGCGCCAGATGCGAGGTCTGGAACGAGAGCACGAAGGCGGTCGCCTCGGCGTCATCGAGCTGGTCCGGCGCATCGAAGACCGAGACCGCGGGGGCGAGGGCGAACTCGGCAATGCCGCCCAGCGCCGTCTTGGTGATGGCGACCACCCGTTTACCCAGCCAGTGCTCGGCGCCCTCGCCGGCGTCGTCCACGATTCCACAGACGTCCATTCCCAACGTGAATGGCGGGGGTGTGGGGACCGACACCAGCTTGCCGAGACATCGGTCGATGTCATTGAAGTTCAACGAGGCCGCCCCGACCTTGATCAGTACCTCACCCGGTCCCGGCTCGGGTCGCTCGACGGTGCGCACCGCCAGCACATCCCCGGGCCGACCGTGGGCGGTCACCTGCAAGGCCTTCATGCTCCACCCCCCGGCGGTACGTAAGACGAATTGAGTTCAGTGTCTCACATGCTCGTGACCCGTGCACCGAACACGCGGTCGAACGCCGGCAGGAACCAGGTGGTGAGCTGGCGACGGACCTCGGCGGGGCGCCGGCCGCCGTTGCCGGGCACGGCGGCGTAAGAGATGAGGATCCGTACGATCCAGTCCACCAGGTCCATCATGTCGCGTTCCGACACTGTCCCGTCGGCCAGGGACGAGTCCAGGAGGGGACGGATCCCCGCCTCGCCGATGCGGCGCAGGGTCGCCATGTTGATGGCCTGGGCGGCCGCCCACGCCCCCGAGTCGCCGCCGAACACCGCGGCGTGGACCGGGCGTCGACCGATCTCCTCGATGCAGAACATCATGCCTTCGAGGATCCGCTCGAGCGGGTCGACAATGCCGGCCAGATGCACCTCGGCATCGGCGGCCATGGCCGCCGACTCGCGGGTCAGCACGGCCAGGAAGATCGTCTCGTGGCTGCCGAACCGACGGTAGAGCGTGGCCCGGGAGATCCCCACCTCCTGCGCGATGTCCGCCGCCGTGGTCTTCGACACCCCGAAGCGCAGATAGCACGCCGCCGCCGCATCCAAGACTGCGTCCGAGTCGACGCCGGGTTGACGCTGCTGGGACATGAGGCTCCTTGTGCGAGTCGGCCGGCCGTTGAGCAGGCTGTGCCTGCACAAGTCACTATCACCGCCGACGCCACAATTCCAGAGGAGTACCATCGGTTTGGGTAGGCAGGGGGCTGGGGTGGCTCACACGGAGAGACGCGGAACTGGTGGCACCGACCGGATCGCCACCACCCGTTGTCGGAGACCGATCGGGCCACATGCCTGAGCGTTCATTTGCCTCGGCGTGGAGGCGGGGTCGCCTCAGCGTGGAAGAGCGGGAGGCTCGGGGAAGGGCGGCACGCGATCACGCGCCGAGGTCCAGCCACGGATCCCTCCCGCCGGTCGGACGTCGTCCCGACCCGATTTCCCTCCTGGAGGAACAGGCCGTCACCCGGGTGCCGGAGCTCATCCCGATCCGCTACGGGCGGATGCTCGATTCGCCCTTCACGTTCTATCGCGGCGCCGGATTGATCATGGCGTCCGACCTGGCCGCGACGCCGCAATCGGGTGTGACGGTGCAGCTCTGTGGCGATGCCCACCTCTCGAACTTCGGTGTGTTCGGCACGCCGGAGCGGCGGATGATCTTTGACATCAACGACTTCGATGAGACGCTGCCCGGTCCATGGGAGTGGGACGTCAAACGACTGGCCGCCAGCTTCGAGGTCATGGGCCGCTTTCGCGGCTTCTCACGGGTCGATCGACGAGCCGTCGTCATGGCGGGTGTCAGGGCGTATCGAGAGCGCATGCGTGCCACCGCCACGATGGGCACGCTCGAGGCGTGGTCCGACCATCTGGAGGTGGGACAACTCCTGGACCAGTTTATGTCCGAGGTTCGCCGGGGCCGACTGAGAAGGAAGGAAGCCCGCCGGGCCGAAAAGATGGTGGCGAAGGCGCGTACCCGCGACAGCGTCAGGGTCATGACCCGGCGGACCGGCAGAGTCGACGACGAACTCCGCTTCGTGTCCGAACCCCCGCTCATCGTGCCGATCGAGGACCTGGTGCCGGCGGGCACCGAGTGGGATCACACCGAAACGCTCATCAAGGAGCTGCTCGCCTCGTACCGGCGCACGTTGGGGGTCGAGCACCACCCGCTGGAGGAGTTCCGCTACGTCCATGCGGCACGCAAGGTCGTCGGGGTCGGCAGCGTCGGAACCCGGTGCCACATCCTCCTCTTGATCGGCCGCGACGAATCGGATCCGCTGATCCTCCAGGTCAAAGAGGCGCAAGCGTCGGTCCTCGAGGCCTTCACGCGCCCGAGCGAGTACAGCAATCACGGTCAACGTGTCGTGGCCGGCCAGCGCCTCATGCAGGGCGCCACCGACCCATTCCTCGGCTGGCAACGCATCAAGGGATTCGACGGAGCAGTCCGCGACTACTACGTACGCCAGCTCCACGATTGGAAGGGGAGCGCAGAGGTCGAGAACATGCTGGTGTCGGGGGCGGAGCTCTACTCCCGCATTTGCGGTCAGACGCTGGCCCGCGCCCACGCCCGCTGGGGCGATCGAATAGCCGTGGCCACCTACCTGGGAAAGGGCGACGCGTTCGACCGAGCCATTGCCGACTTTTCCGCGGCCTACGCCGACCAGAACGAGCGCGACTACGAAGCACTCGTCCAGGCCGTGAAATCGGGTCGTCTCTTGGCTCAAGAAGGCGTCTAGTCGTCGCGGTCCTGCCCTAGCGAAATCACTGAATGGTGTCTGTCCGATCGGGACCGTCCGAGGGTGGATCGAGCAGATTCTGGCCCCGCGACGACGGTTTCACGAACTTGTCACGGACATTGCAGCCCCCCACCTGCACTTATTGGCAAATTAGGGGGATCACGGACGGTTCACTCAGCTGATCGTAAGCTTGTCTCGGCTCATCGGGAAACCCCGGTGACAATGAGATTCGGGAAAGTGGGGACGGTCATGCTGAACAGGGCAAAGGCTGGGATCGGGGTGGCTGCAATCGGCATGGCGATGGCCCTGATTCCCGCCATTTCACCAGCATCGGCCAGTGTGTCGAGCGTGGCCAGTGTGTCGAGTGCGTCGGGCGTCTCGAGCCTGAGTAGCAACGCGTTGTGCCGGGACTACAAGAACCAGCAGTCGGCATTGGCGAACACCCAGGGCAGTGCGCTGGGCCGGGCCTACGCCTCCGGAAATTGGCCCGCCATCCAGAAGGCCCTCTTGTCGACGTATAGCTCAGCGACGGTCACGAACAGCAAGCTGGAGTCGGTCTTGAGCGGCGCGCCGAGCAACGTCAAGGCGGCGGTGGGAACGTTCGTCCAGTTCGAAAATTCTATCAAAGCCGTGATCCAGCGCTCGACCAGCCTGACGAATTTCGGCACACAGATGGCCGCGGTCTCGACGAACCCGAAGTTGGCGTCGGCGGGGAAGGTCCTCGCAGCCTACGCCGCGAAGCTGTGCCCCGGCCTGGTTCCCAAGACAACCACACCGACCACCTGACCGGCCAGACTGGCCTGACCGGCGGTTGTCGCGTCGGAAAGGTTCACGCTGCGTTGGACCTGACCGTGTCCTGACCTTGGCGCCCGCACGCCCGCTCTGGAATACGGGTTCACGAACTTGTCACGGACATTGTAGCCCCCTACCTGCACTTATTGGCCAAAAGGGGGATTGCATGGACGGTTCACTCGGCCGATCGTAAGCTGTCTCAACTTCATCGGGAAACCCTGGTGACACTGAGATTCGGGAAGTGGGGACGGTCATGCTGAACAGGGCAAAGGCTGGGATCGGGGTGGCCACACTCAGTGTGGCGCTGGGACTGGTGCCCGCCCTGGCTGCGTCGGCCAGCGTCAAGGCCTCTGACGGCATTCACGCCAACCAGCTGTGCACGGTCTACAAAGCGGACGTCAAGGCCGCATCGAGCAAAGTGAGCGCGGCCATCGGCAGGGCCATTGCGTCAGGAAACTGGAAGACGGCGCAGCATGCTCTGCTGGGGGCGTTCGCTTCGGAAGCCGGCGCCGAGAGGTCGCTGGTGTCGGCCTTGAGGAGCGCCCCGGGCAACGTGCAGTCGGCGGCCGGCGTCGCCCTCAGATTTGATTCGACGCTCAAGAACATCATCTCGAGTTCGACCAGCATGACGCAGTACGAATCCAAGGTGACCACCGCGTCGGAGAATCCGAAATTACTGGCGGCGGAGAAGACGCTCGACACGTACACCCAGAAGGTCTGCCCGGGCATCCTCACCACGCCGACCACCTGATTCGAGGCGGCGTTCGGTTCGTCCGCCGCTTCTAGAACGGTGTAACAGGACACGTGGGCTGAGGGTATGGTGGCCGCGCGCACGGCGTGGGCCGTGACAGGGGGTGGCAAGCGTGGACGACCTGAGCGGCAAGGTGGCGGTAGTCACCGGCGGGGCAGCCGGCATCGGCCGGGGGATCGTCGAGGCCCTGCTCGAGGAGGGCGCCCGGGTGGTCATCGCCGACGTGGAAGCGTCGGTGCTCGATGACACCCTCAAGGGGCTGCATCCGCTGGGTCAGGTGCGCGGCGTGGTCACCGACGTATCCTCGGCGGACTCCGTCGAGGCCTTGGCGGACGATGTGTTTGCCACCGAGGGGGCCTGCCACCTCCTCTTCAACAATGCCGGCGTGACGTCGGGCGGCGGCGGGCGACCGTGGGAGCAGGAGCCCAACGACTGGACGTGGTGTTTCAGCGTGAACGTCTTCGGCGTGGCCAACGGCATGCTGTCCTTCGTCCCGCGCATGATCGAGTCCGGTCAGCCCGGGGTGGTGGTGAACACCTCGAGCATGGACGGCGGCATCGCACCCGTTCCCTACGCCTCGGTCTACGCCTCCAGCAAGGCCGCCATCTCCTGCCTGACCGAAGCCCTGGCCCATCAGCTGGCGGCGGCGGGCACGCAGCTGCGAGCGGCGGTCTTCTATCCCTCGGGCGGGCTGCTCGATACGGGATTGTGGACCGCCCAACGGAACCGCCCACCGGAACTGGCCCGACTCAAGCCGCGTCCGCCCGCGCCCGGGACCACGTTTGCCGAGTTCAAGGCCCAGCTCGAAGCGGCCGGGCGTCCGGTCGACGTGGTGGACCTGCTCGAGTTGGGCCGCTTCGCCGTCCGCGGCGTCAAGGCAGGCGACTTCATCATCGGCCACGGGCTCGAGGAAGCGGGTGCCATGTTGCACGCCCGGGCCGATGCCATCGCCGAGGGCCGGCTCCCGCCGGCCGCACTGAGCTGAAGGAGTGGCCATGACGGTGACCAGGACCAGCGCGACCACCGAGCGCTACACGATCATCTCGTCCGACGGCCACGCCGGGGGAGACATTCAGGACTACCGGCCGTACCTGGCCAGTCGCTGGCACGATGACTTCGACGCCTGGGCGGCCGAGTACGTGAACCCCTTCGCGGACCTCCTGGCTCCGATCGCCTACCGCAGTTGGGACAGCGCTCGCCGGCTGTCCGAGACCGAATCCGACGGGATCGCCGCCGAGGTGCTCTTCCCGAATACCGTCCCGCCCTTCTTCTCCGAGGGCAACCTGGTGGCGCTTCCGCCCACGCCGGAGGACTACGAGGCCCGTTGGGCCGGGGTGCAGGCGCACAACCGCTGGCTGGCCGATTTCTGTGCCAGCACGCCGGGCCGGCGGGCCGGCGTCGTGCAGGTCTTCGCCAATCGCATGGAGGACGCGTTGGCCGAAGTGCGGTGGGCGGTCGAACAGTTCCATCCCTTCGGCGGCATCCTTCTGCCGTCTATTCCCCCCAATTCACATCTGCCCCCGCTGTGGGAACCGCACTATGAGCCCCTGTGGCAACTCTGTGCCGACCTGGGCGTGCCGATCAACATTCACGGTGGGAGTGCCCTGCCCGACTACGGCGAGCACGAAGCAGCTCGATCCATGATGTTGATCGAGATCCCGTGGTTCAGCCACCGTGCCGTCTGGCATCTCATCTTCGCCGGCGTGCTCGAGCGCCATCCCACGCTGCGCTTCGCTGTCACCGAGCAGGGGGTGGCGTGGTTGCCACGCGGGCTCGAAACGCTGGACTGGTTCTACGGGCGCATGACGCTGCCCGAAGCGGCCGAGGCCCGGTATTTCGGCGCCGCAGCCGCGCACTTGTCGATGAAGCCCTCGGAATACTTCGCCCGCAACTTCTGGATCGGAGCGAGTTTTCTCCGACCGAGCGAGGCCCCCTTGTGCAACGAACTCGGGATCGAGCACATCATGTGGGGAGCCGACTATCCGCATTCGGAAGGCACCTACCCCCACACCACCGAGGCCCTGCGCGTGGCCTTTGCCGACCGGCCGGTGGGCGAGGTACGGACCATGGTGGAGTCCACCGCGGCTGACTTCTACGGTTTCGATCTCGAGCAGCTTCGCCCGGTCGGCGACCGCATCGGCCCCGCCGTGACCGACGTCAGTACGCCGCTGGCGCAGGACGATTGGCCGACCGACTCCACCTGCAATGCCTTCGACCGGACACAGATGCTGCGGGCTTGGTAGTCCCGTCCGGTCGATTAAGTCCGGAAGCAGGCCGTCGAGCAGTTTGTCCAAAGTGAAGGCAAAAAGCACATCGGTGTCGACGCCCTGTTCCATCGCCCGCTGGAGCCCGGCGTCGACGGCGCCACCGCCCAGGCTGTGCCAGAGCTCCTGCGTGGTTTCGCTCCCGGGCACACGTTGTTCGAAGTTGTCGGTCAAGAGGATGAACCCACCGACGGTGAACAGAATGGCCCGCACCACCATGGCGGCGTCATCGCCGCGCAGACCGGACGCGGCGACCTCGCGGGCCAGCGCCACCTGAGTCGGGAAGGAGAGCTCGGCCGCTCGCCCCAGCTCCAACGCCAGCGCCTGGACCGGTTGGGTGGCGGCCACCTGTGCTCGCAGCTCCTGCGCCAGCTCGAGCATCCGCTTGCGGGGGGAACGACCGCGGGCTCGGGGCTCGGGCAACTCCTCGATCAGTGCCGTCAGCACCTGGTCCAGCAGGGCTTCCCGGCTCCCGAAATGCCAGTAGACCGAGGTGGGGGTCACGCCGGCCATGGTGGCCACCTTGCGCATGGTGACCCCGGCCACCCCGTCACGCAGCAGCAACTCCCGCGCCGCCGCCACCAGACGCTGCCCGGTTGGCTCTCCGGACCCGGCCGGGGGAGTCTTCAGGGAGGTCACGCCGGGCGAGCGTAGCGACTCTCGACACCTGTCCCCTCGTGTGGAACAGTGTTACAGAAGGGAGGGCACATGGACACCATCAGGTACGGAGCACGCCGCGAGCAGGTCAGCCACGAGATCGCGGCCAAGAAAGCGGACATCTGGTCGGAGGCGGTCACCGCCATCTACGAGACCGATCCCGGGATCATCGCCGCCGTCCTTCCCCCACCGCTCGAGGTGGGACCGGAACCGCTGGTGCGCGTCACCATCACCAAGGTGGAGATGCCCGGACTCCCGGTCTTCGGGGCCGGATGGATCGGCGTGCAAGCTCGACACGGCGATCGGATCGGGGAGTACCCGATCTTCATGCCCATGACCACCGAGCAGTCCACCATCGGCGGGCGCGAGACCTACGGCGAGCCCAAGAAGTTGGCCGAGGTGGCCGTTCGACGCGACGGGGCGCGGGTCGAAGCCAGCGTGTCCCGCATGGGGTCGCTGCTGTGCGAGATCGTCGGCTCGGTCACCGAGACGCGTGAGAACTACGAGCTCGAGAAGACCGACTTCTGGTTCAAGTTGTCCCCCTCGGCCGAAACGCCGGGCCGGCTCGACCAGGATCCGCTCCTGGTCTACGGCGAGAAGACCGAGCGGGCCCGGCTGCACGAGGGGATTGAGGGTGAGCTCATCATCAAGGAGGCACCGCTCGACCCGATCGCCGATCTCGTCATCCGCCGGATCGTCGACATCAACTGGACCGAGCGGGCCTCGACGCAGGTCGGCCGCATCATCGGACCGGTGCCCCGGGCCGACCTCGAGCCGTACCTCCATCAGCGCTATGACGATCTCTCGGTGTTGGGGGCCAAGAAATGAGTGAGCGCTACACGATCATCTCGGCCGACGCCCACGCCGGTCTGCCCTGCCAGGAGTACCGGCCCTACCTCGATGCCAAGTATCTGCCCCAGTTCGACGAGTACCTGGCCGAGCGCGAGGCGAGTCGCAGCCAGGCGCTGCAGATGAATTACGACTACATCATGGGGTGGGAGACCGAGAACGCCGAAGGCCTGCGGGGCGCGTGGGACATTGACCAGCGCGACAAGGAACTTGATGCCGACGGTGTGACCGCTGAGGTGATGTTCGCCGATGCCGATGCCATCACCGGGATGTCCTCGCCCCCGTTCGGCGCCGGCCTCGCCGCCGGATCCATCACCGATCCCGAACTGGCCTTCGCCGGGGCGCGGGCCCATAACCGTTTCCTGGCCGAGATGTGCAGCCGCAATCCCGAGCGCCATGGCGGCATCGCTCTGGTGCCGATCACCCACAGCGTCGAGCGGTCGGTGGCCGAGATCGACTGGTTGGCCGCCCAGCCGGGCATCAAGGGCGTCATGGTGCCGACCATGTGGCACGATCTCCAGCCCTACAACCACCCCGACTACGACCCGGTGTGGGCCGCCTGCCAGGCCGCCGGTTTTCCCGTGCACACCCATTCGGGGGAAGCCCCGCAGGATGAGTACAACGACAACATCGGCATCTATCTGGCCGAAGTGGTCTGGTGGGCCACCCGCCCCATGTGGCACCTCCTCTTTTCCGGGGTCTTCGAGCGCTTTCCGGGACTGAAGTATGTGGTGACCGAAGCGGCGGCCTATTGGGCCGCCGACCTGATGTGGAAGTGGGACCAGTACATGGGGGGCGGTCACACCACCAAGAAGATGGCCGCGCTCCTGGCCGGCAAGATCTCCAAACTGCCCTCGGACTACTTCGGCGAGAACATCTTCATCGGCGCGTCCACCATGTCCAAAGAGGAGATCAGGCGCCGTCATATTCTCGGTTGCGACGTTGTGATGTGGGGCACCGACTATCCCCACCCCGAAGGCACCTGGCCGCACACCCAGGAGAAACTACGGAGCGATTTCGGTGGCATCCCGGTGGAGGACACGCGCAAGCTTCTCGGGGAGACGGCCGCCCGTTGTTACAACTTCGACCTGGCGGCCCTCCAACCGATCGCTGATCGAGTCGGCCCGACGCCGGCCGACCTGGGTCAGGACACCTCGCTACGCACCGATCCCGCTGACGTCGCGGCCGCCCGTTGGTGGAAAGAGGAGTACCAGGTCACAGCCCCCGGCTGAGGTCACGACTTCCCCCGAGTGTCCTGAGCACGGTGCAGATTCGGGCCAGAATGTGCGCGTGAGCACCAGGCAACACTCCAGCGACACCACCATCGCCGACCCGATCGACCGGGAGGCACTGCGGGCCAAGTACCGCCAAGAGCGGGAAAAGCGCCTGCGGCCAGACGGCAACGACCAGTACATCGAGCCGACCGGTCGGTTCGCCCACTTCCTGGACGACCCGTATGCCGAGCCGGTCGATCGTGCGCCGGTCTCCGACGACGTGGCCGTCGTGATCATCGGGGGCGGCTTCTCGGGACTGGTGACGGGCGCCCGGCTCAAACAAGCCGGCGTCACCGACGTCCGCATCATCGAAGGTGGCGGCGACGTCGGGGGTGCGTGGTACTGGAACCGATACCCGGGCGCCATGTGCGATACCGCGGCGATGATCTACCTGCCCCTGCTCGAGGAGACCGGGCACAAGCCCACGCGGAAGTACACCTTCGCCCCTGAGATCTTCGGGCACGCCCAGCGGATAGCCCGCCACTTCGGGCTTTACGAAGAGTCGCTCTTCTCCACCGAGGTGACCTCTCTCGGGTGGGACGAGACATCGTCGCGGTGGATCGTCCAGACCAACCGGGGTGACCGCATCCGGGCCCGGTTCGTCTCCATGGGCACGGGTCCGCTGCACCGACCCAAGCTGCCGGGTATCCCGGGCCTCGAGACGTTCACCGGACACTGCTTCCACACCAGCCGTTGGGACTACGACTACACCGGCGGCGCCTACAGCGGAGCCCCCATGGACAAGTTGGGCGACAAGAGGATCGGCATTATCGGCACCGGCGCCACGGCCGTGCAGTGCATTCCCCAACTGGCCCGGGCGGCGCGAGAGCTGTTCGTGTTCCAACGGACGCCGTCCTCCATCGACGTCCGCAACAACCACCCCATCGAACCGGAATTCTTCTCCACGCTCGAGGCCGGCTGGCAGGAGAAGTGGCTGATGAACTTCGCCACGCTCCAGGCTGGTGGTTTCGCCGACGAGGACCTGGTCAAGGACGGCTGGACCGATATCTCCCAGCGGATCCGCGATCGCATCGTCGCCCGCCTCGGCGAAACGGATATCCCCTTCGGCCCCGAGGAATTCCGGCGGGCCTATGAGGAGAGCGACGACGAGAAGATGGCCGAGATCCGGGCCCGGGTCGATGCCATCGTGGCCGATCCCCAGACCGCCCAGGGGCTGAAGCCGTGGTACCGCCAACTCTGCAAGCGGCCGTGTTTCCACGACGAGTACCTCCAGGCCTTCAACGAGCCCGGCGTCGAGCTGGTCGACAGCGAGGGTCGCGGCGTCGAGGCCATTGACGAGTCCGGGGTCTGGGTCGGCGGGGCGCATTACGACCTCGACTGCCTCATCTTCGCGTCGGGCTTCGAAGTCGGCACCGACTACGCGAGGCGATCGGGCTTCCAGGCGGCGGGTCGTGGCGGGCTCCTGCTCTCGGAGCACTGGGCCGAGGGCATGCGAAGCATGCATGGCCTTCACGTGCACGGCTTCCCCAACCTGTTCATCGTGGGCCCGAATCAGAATGCCAGCCTCATCTCCAATATCACGCACAACCTCACGGAGGCCGGCACGACGATCGCCACCGTGGTCGCCCACGCGCTCGAGGTCGGCGCCGACGAAGTCGAGGTGAGCGAGGCAGCCGAGGGGGAATGGGTACGGATGGTCGAGGGCAGCGGCCAGTCGTTCCTGGCCGACCCGGACTGCACTCCCGGGTACTACAACAACGAGGGCCGGCCGATGGGCCGGCGCGAGCTGCTCAACACCGGTCGCTACCCCGAAGGACCGGTCGCCTTCTTCCACTTCATCGAGGCGTGGCGCACCTCGGGCGACTTCGAGGGACTCGAGTTCCGCACCAACGGCGCGGTTGCCGCTCGCCGCGCACGATCGGAGCAAGCACGCGTCGGTGAGTGACCGGGACGTCACCTGAGTTGCGCTCAGCCTGTGGACAACTCTGAGCCCGCCCGTTAGCTTCTGGTCAACGCGCCACCGTTACGAACGGCGCGCCGCTGGATTCGGCCGATGTCACCTATCCGCCGGGACTTGCTCGAAGAGGTCCGCGAGATGGGCGGCCCTTCCCACGAGCGGGCGCCGACGGTCCATGCGACCGGGCGGCTGACGACGTAAGGGGGGACTGACCCGTTGGTAGGCATGGAGACAACGGGAAGGCTGCGCCGCGTCGCCGCCACGGTGGTGCCGGCCTTGGCCGTGCTCGCCGTACAGATGATCCTCTTCCCGCTGCCGCTGGGGGTGACGTTGCAGGGCGTCATCATCGGGCTGCTCGGCGCGCTGGTGGCGGTGGGGATGGCACTGGTGTACCGGGCCAACCGGATCCTGAATTTTGCCCAGGTCCAGCTGGGCCTGGCGCCGACGGTGCTGGCGGTGTCGCTGATCGTCTACGCCGGCGTGAACTACTTCCTGGCTGTCACCGTCGGGCTGGTGGGGTCACTACTGCTGGGCAGCCTGATCGAACTGGTCGTCATCCGGAGGTTCTTCAACTCGCCGCGCTTGATACTCACCGTCGCCACCATCGGACTGTCGCAGTTGCTGGGAGCGGCGGCGCTGTTCATCCCGCTGATCTGGGGCCAGCGGCCCACCAGCAGTGTGGTGCACGTGCCCATCTCCTTGACCTTCACCGTCTTCCCGTTGGTCTTCACCGCCGACGACGTGGTGGCGCTGATCATCGCCCCCTTGGCCCTGCTCGGCGTGGCCCTGATGCTGCGCTTCAGCAACATCGGCATCGCCGTCCGGGCCAGCGCCGAGCGGGCGGATCGGGCCAGCCTGCTCGGGATCCCGGTCAAGCGTCTGCAGACCGTGGTGTGGGCCGTGGCCGGCGTGCTCTCATTCATCGGGGTCTTTCTTCAGGCCGGCATCCTGGGCCTGCCCCTCGGGCTCGACCTGAGCTTCACCGTGCTACTGGCCTCACTGGCCGCGATGGTGCTGGGAAACCTGGTCGATCTGCCCGCCATCGCCCTGGCTGCGGTGGCCCTGGGCATCCTCCAGCAAGGGGTGTTGTGGAACCACGAGTCCGACCCTGGCCTGGTCGGCCCGGTGCTCGCTGCCGTCGTGATCGTGGTGCTGCTGGTCCGCCGGGTGGGCTCGTCGCGGGTCGGGGTCAACGCCGTGTCGACCTGGGTCGTTTCCGAGGAGGTCCGACCCGTCCCCCGCGAACTGCGTTCGCTCATTGAGGTCCGAGCGGTGCGCTGGGTCGGAGCGCTCGTCCTGGGGGCCGCGGTGCTCGCGTTGCCGTGGCTGCTCTCGGGCAACGCCGGGAACCAGCTCAAGGCCACCGCGGTCGTGATCTTCGTCATCATCACCGTCTCGGTGGTCATGCTCACCGGATGGGCCGGCCAGTTGACGCTGGGCCAGATGTCGTTCGTGGCCTTCGGCGCCGCCACCGGCGCCTACGCCACTCAGACCTGGCACCTCAGTCTGGCCCTGGCCGTCCTCATCGCCGGGATGGTCGGAGCCGGGGTGGCCATGATCGTCAGTCTCCCCACCTTGCGCCTCCGCGGCTTCTTCCCGGCCGTGACCACGCTGGCCTTCGCCATTGCGACCACGAGCTACCTGCTCAATCCCCAGTACTTCTCCTGGGTGCCGGTCAACCGGGTGGTCCGTCCGGACCTCTTCGGTGTCTTCAATCTGAACTCCCAGCCGAGCTACTACTACTTCTGTCTGGCCTGCCTTGCCCTGCTGGCCTTCGCCGTGCGCAGTCTGCGCCGCTCCCGGACCGGCCGGGTCCTCCTGGCCCTGCGGGAGAACGAGCGGGCGGCGCAGTCCTTCGGGATCAACGTGGGCCGGGCCAAGCTCACCGCCTTCGCGCTGTCGGGATTCGTCGCCGGGGTGGGCGGTTGCCTCTACGTCTTCCTTCTCCAGGCCTTCACCCCGACCGTCTTCGGACCGGACCAGAGCATCCTGGTGTTCACCACCGCCGTGGTCGGTGGCATCGGATCCCTCCTCGGCGCCGCCCTCGGGGCCATCTACCTCGAAGGCGGGCAGTGGTTCCTGCCTGGGGCGGACTGGCAGGCTCTGGCGTCGGCTGTCGGCGTCCTGCTTGTCCTGATGATCGTGCCGGGTGGGCTGAGCGATGTCGTCTACCGGGTGCGCGACGCCGCGCTGCGGTGGGTGGCCACCCGGCGGGGGCTCATCGTCCCGAGCCTGCTGGCCGACCGCGCCGTGGCCGAGCAGCCGCCCGGTCCCGACCTCGTCGATCCGGCCGAGCGCCACCTCATCACGGCGGTGGAGGAGCACGTGGCGGCCCATGACGACGACGGGCACCCGATCGCCGAAGCCGCCGGAGCCGCCGAGCACGTGGAGACCACGGCGTGATCTCGCCTCCTCCCGTGGCGCCGCCGCCGTCCGCCCCGATTGGGCCGCGGGTCAGAGCGGCCCTCCGGCACCCAAGCCACTGGCTCGGCGACATCACGGGGGGTGGCCCGGTCTACGCGTTACTGATCCTGTTCGGACTCAACATGGTGACCCAGATGAACGACACCTCGTTCGGGATCCTGCTGCCCAACATCCGTGACGCCTTCCACTTGTCGAATGCCGGCATTCTCTCGGTGGTGGCGGTCGCCGCTGTGGTGGGCCTGGCGTTGCAGGTGCCGATCGCCCAGGCGGCCGATCGCCACAACCGGGTTCGCCTCATGTTGCTCGGTGCCACCATCTTCGCCGGCTTCGTCTTCGGAACCGGACTGGCCATCGCGGCGTGGATGCTCGTGCTCATGCAGTCGGGGGCCGGGATCGGGAAAGCCACCGTCGGCCCGACCCACAACCCGCTGATCGCCGACTGGTATCCGATCAATTCGCGGCCCCGCGTCTACAGCTTCTACTTCGGCTCGAACGCCGTGGGTGCCTTCCTCGGCCCGATCCTGGCCGGTGGGCTGGCCGCCTGGCTCGGGTGGCGGGCACCGTTCATCGTGCTCTCCGTTCCGGTGGTGATCCTGGTCCTCCTCGGCCTGCGCCTGAGGGAGCCGAGCCGGGGGATCCAGGAGCGGATGGCCATGGGCGTCACCGACGCCCTCGTTGACCGAAGAGCCGCCGCCGTCGTTCGCCGAGGGCTGGCGCACGGTGTGGAAGGTCGAGAGCCTGCGGCGGATCTTCTTCGCCCTGCCGTTCCTGGCCGCCTCACTGGTGGGTTTCGCCTCGCTGGCTTCGCTCCTCTATCAGCAGAAGTTCGGACTCGACGTCGTCCAGCGGGGTTGGGTGGCGGCGGCGGCCGAGCCGGCACAGCTCGTCGGCCTGGCCATCGGCGCCCACGTGGGCAGCAAGCTGATCGTCAAGGATCCGGGCCTGATCATCCGCTTCTTGGCGGTGGTCGCAGCGGTCGCCGCCGGGCTTCTCGTGCTCTTCGCCCTGGTGCCCATCCTGTGGGTCACCATCGTGGTCAACATGGCGGTCACGGCCTCGCTGGCCGCCATAGGCGCCGGCATCTACGGGTCGCTCTCGTTGGCCATCCCGGCCCGCTCGAGGTCCCTGGGATTTTCCATGGGCGCACTCTGGGTGATCCCGGGATTGATCATCCTGCCCATCGTCGGGGCCATCGCCGACACCGCCGGCATCCGGATCGGCATGCTGATCCTGGTGCCGGTGTTCCTCATCGGGGGCCTGATCCTCTCCACCGCCGGACGAGTCATCGACCGGGACATCACCCAGGTCCGGACATTGGCCGCCGCACGGTCCGAAGTCCTCTTCGCCCGCCGCGAGGGTCAGGTCAAGTTGTTGCTGGTGCGGGGACTCAACGTGTATTACGGCCAGGTCCAGGTCCTCTTCGACGTCGATCTCGAAGTGGACGAGGGGGAGATCATCGCCCTGCTCGGCACCAATGGTGCGGGCAAGTCCACCCTCCTCAAGGCGATCTGCGGCGTGGTGGAGGCGGACAAGGGGGCAGTCATATTCGACGGCCGGGATATCACCCATGCGCCGCCCAACGAGATCGCCGCCTTGGGTATCACCCAGGTGCCCGGCGGCCAGGGGGTGTTCCCCGGGCTCTCGGTGCAGGAGAACCTGCGGGTGGCCGGCTGGCTCGACCGTCACCGTCGCCAGCAGAACGCCCAGCGAGTCACCGAGGTGCTGGACATGTTCCCCGCATTGGCCAGCCGCCTCAATGATCCCGCCGCCAACCTCTCGGGGGGCCAGCAGCAGATGCTGGCGTTATCCATGGCCTTCCTGGCCCGACCCCGGCTGTTGCTCATCGACGAGCTCAGCCTCGGCCTGGCCCCGGTGGTCGTCGAGCAGCTGCTCCCCATCATTGAGTTGATCCGCTCGCGAGGCACCACGGTGATCCTGGTGGAGCAGTCGGTGAACCTCGCGCTGTCGATGGCTCAGACCGCCTACTTCATGGAGAAGGGTGAGATCCGGTTCCACGGACCGACTGCGGAGCTGCTGGAGCGACCCGACATCTTGCGCTCGGTTTTCCTGGAAGGCGCCGCCGCACGAACCGATGCCGCCCGGGGCCCGTTGGTGCCCGGACACGTTCGGGGGAACGGGGCGGTGGCGACAACAGCGACGGCGGCAAGGGTGCCGGCGTCGCCCAGCCAGGCGGAGGCGAACGCGATGCCGGCCCTGGAGGCCCGGGGCCTCTCGGTCCGCTTCGGTGGCATCCAGGCGGTCAGCGACGTGACTCTCTTGGTCGCCCCGGCCGAGATCGTGGGGGTCATCGGGCCCAACGGCGCCGGCAAGACGACGCTCCTGGATCTGATCTCGGGCTTCACCCGCGCCGAAAGCGGCATAGTGCGGGTCGGCGGGATCGACATCACCCGCTTCGGGCCCGACCGGCGGGCCCGCCTCGGCCTGGGCCGTTCCTTCCAGGACGCAATGCTCTTTCCCGCCATGACGGTAGAAGAGACCATCACGGTGGCGTTGAAACGGCGGCCCGGCGTCACCGCCCCACCCCACGCCGGCCTCCATCTTCCGGCCTGGATGGGCTCGGAACGCAGGCTCCGGGCCGCCGTCGACGAGCTCATTGAGCTGCTCAGTCTGGAGGCGTACCGGTCCAAGTTGGTTCGGGAGCTCTCGACCGGGACGCGCCGCGTGGTCGACCTGGCCTGCGTGGTGGCCCACCGCCCCTCGGTGGTGCTCCTCGATGAACCCTCGAGTGGCATCGCCCAGCGGGAGTCCGAGGCGCTCGGCCCGTTGCTCATCCGCATCCGGGACTTGCTCGGCGCCGGCCTGGTCGTGATCGAGCACGACATGCCCCTCCTGGCCGGCCTGGCCGATCGCCTGGTCGCCTTGGACCAGGGAAGTCTCTTGGTCGAGGGATCGCCCGACGCCGTCCTGCGCGACCCCCTGGTCATCGCCTCGTACCTGGGTGAGAACGCAACGGCCATCGCACGGTCCGACACCGTTGCGGCCCCGCGGCCCGCTCCCGCCTCCTGAACGTCGCCGCCGACCAGCCGGGACGCCGCCGGGTGGGTACAGTTCGGCAGACGCACGAGGGGGGAAGCGATGTCGCAACTGAGGTCACCGTTGGCCGAGGCCCGTACGGGGAGGCCCTTCAGCCGGCTGCTCACCGTCGTGGCCACCATGGCCGTCATCGGCACGATGGTGGGCACCACCCTCCCGGCGCAGGCCTCGACCACGAGCGCGGCTGCCGCCCCGGCTGCGCCGGCCGGGGTGCTGTCCTTCTCGCAGGCCAAGGCCGAGGGCAAGGTGGGCTCGATCAACTGGGGCAGTCGCTGCAACGTGCCGACCGGCACGCTGAAATACCCGAGCTTCTTCGCCGCCGCGTGCTACGCGCCGTTCACCGGTAACAACGGCGGCACCACCACGCAGGGCGTGACAGCCTCGACCATCAAGGTCGTCTACTACGTCCCCCAGGCCACCGACCCGATCCTCAATTACATCGAATCGGCCATCAAGGACACGGCCACCAACGCCCAGAACATCCAGACCATGCAGGACTGGGTCACGTTCTACAACCACTTCTTCGAGACCTACGGCCGCAAGGTGGTGCTGGTCCCCTTCACGGCGACGGGTGTCTCGGACGATCCCGTCTCAGCACGGGCCGACGCGGTGACCATCGCCACCAACATCAAGCCCTTCGCGGTCTGGGGCGGCCCCATCCTCACCACGTCGTTCGCCGACGAGCTCGCCGCCCGCCATGTGCTGTGCATCGACTGCGGGGACGGCACCACCAACAGCTACTTCCAACAGCGGTCCCCGTACGTCTGGTCGCTCGGGATGCTGCCCCAGCAGTCGATCGTCCACGTGACGGAATTCCTCAAAAAGCAGGTCAACGGGAAAGACGCCACCTTCGCCGGCGAGAGCGACTTCACCAAGCAGAAACGCAAGTTCGGCATGATCGACCTGGTCAACGGGGCCGACACGGCCACGCTGCTCACGGACTGGAAGAAGAGCTTCACATCGGCCGGCATCAACGTGGCCCAGTACGTGACGTACGCATCGCCCACCGATCTGCAGACCCAGGCGCCGGCGCTCATCGCCAAGCTCAAAGCGGCCGGGGTGACGTCGGTGATCTTCTCGGGCGACCCCATCGCGCCCCAGACGCTGACCCGCGCCGCCACGGCCCAGAATTACTTCCCCGAGTGGATCGTCTCCGGCTCGGTGCTGACCGATACCGCCGCCTTCGGCCGGACCTACGACCAGCGGCAGTGGGCGCACGCCTTCGGCGTGTCCTTCGGTGCGGCCCGCACCGGGGTGACCGGTGCCATTCCCCTGTACGAATGGTACTTCGGCCACAAGCCGCCCGACCTGACGGGCGCGGCCGTCTCGGTCATCGACGACGCGTTGTTCTACGCCGTCCTCCAGGGAATCGGACCTGACCTGACGGCTGCGAACTTCCAGAAGGCGCTATTCGCCGGCGCCCCCACGCCCCGAGCCATCACCCAGCCGTCGCTGTCCTACGGCAATCATGGGATCTGGGCCGGGACCGACTACGGCGGCGTCGACGACGCCACGGAGGTCTGGTGGAATCCGTCGATCTCGGGACCCGATGAGCTGAACCGGTCCGGCGCGGGGCTCTACGAGTACGTCGACGGTGGGAAGCGCTACCTTCCGGGCCAGTGGCCGACCGGGACGTCCAAGGCGTTTCAGAAGTCGGGGGCCGTGGCGCTGTACACCACGCCGCCTGCGGCCGAGCGGATACCCACCTATCCGTCGCCGGCCCAAAGCGGCACCTGAGCCGGGGCCCGAGGCGGGTGCCGGGCTCCCGCGCGCTGACGGACTCGGTGCGCCGGCACCGGGTGCCGGCCTGGTGGAGCGACGCCAAGCTGGGGATCTTCGTGCATTGGACCCCGGCGTCGGTACCGGCGTTCGCCCCGGTCGACAGCGACATGGGCGCGCTCCTGGCCCGGGGCGATCCCCGTGCCCTGGCGTGGTCCCCTTATGTCGAGTGGTACCAGAACTCGCTTCGCTTCCCCGAGAGCCCGGCGGCCAGGTTTCACGCCGCCACCTACCCGCAGAGGGGCTACGAATCCTTCATCGCCGACTTCGAAGCGGGCCACGCCGGCTGGGACCCGGAGGACTGGGCCGCTCGCTTCGCCGCCACCGGCGCACGGTACGTGGTGATGGTCACCAAGCATCACGATGGCTACTGCCTGTGGCCCACGGACGTGGCCAACCCGCACCGTCGGGGTTTCCACTCGAGGCGCGATGTCGTGGGCGAGATGGCCGATGCCGTCCGGCGTCACCATATGCGCTTCGGCGTGTACTACTCGGGTGGACTGGACTGGACCTTCAATGATCAGCCGATCGGCTCGTTCAGTGATCTGCTGGCCGCCCAGCCCCGGGGGGAGTACGTCGCGTACGCCGAGGCCCACGTCCGAGAACTCATCGAGCGCTACCGCCCCAGCGTCCTGTGGAACGACATCTCATGGCCGGCGCCGCTGCCCCGGCTGGCCCGACTCCTGGCCGACTACTACGCCGCGGTGCCCGACGGAGTGGTCAACGACCGCTTCATGCCCTGGTCGCCGCTGTGGCGGGTGGCCAAGTCGGCGCCCGGGCGGCACCTGCTCGACCGCTACACGGCCCGCCAGGCGGCGGCGGACCGGGGGATCGTCCCACCGAAGCCCCCGCTGTTCGATGTGCGCACGCCGGAGTACACCGTGTTCGATTCGGTCCAGCCCTCCCCCTGGGAGTGCGTGCGCGGCATGGACCACAGCTTCGGTTACAACAAGACGTCAGACGAGGACGACTTCATCTCTGAGCGCGACCTCCTGTGGTCTCTGGTCGACATCGCGGCCAAGGGCGGCAACCTGCTGCTCAACGTGGGACCCACGAGGCGCCGACGCCCAGATCGCCGAGGCCCAGCTGCGACGCCTGGACTGGCTGGCCAGCTTCACCGACGACGTGGGCGACGCCATCATGGCCACCAGGCCCTGGGTGCATCCGACCGGGCGTGGCCCCGGCGGCGTCGAGGTCCGCTACACCGCGCGTGACGCCCTCGTCCTGGCGTTTGTCCGCCTGGCGACCGCACAATCGGACCGGCCCGTCGAGCCGAGCGCGGGGGGTCCGACCAGCGTGCTCCTGCACGAGGTCCACGCCACCGCCGCGTCGTCGGTGGCCATGCTCGACGGACGCCGACTCCACGCCGAGCCGACGCCCGAGGGCCTGCGGGTCGAGCTCGTTGCACCGCTGAGTACCGACCGGCCGACGGTGTTGGCGCTGCGTGACGTCGAGGCCAGGTGACGGGTTCAGGCGAAAGGTCCTGACCGGATCGCCAGACCCGTCCGCCGCCCCGCGTCTGAGTGGCACCGCGGCGAGTTCCGTCCCTCTCCTCTCGGATCCCGATTCGGCGCTGCCGCGACAGCCCGTCATTTTCCTCGCAATCGTGAGACACTGCTCTGATGGCACACGACCTCTTGATTCGGAACGGACTCATCGTTGACGGAACCGGCGCCCCGGGAACTGTCGGCGACCTGGCCGTGGATGGTGACCGGATCACCGAGGTCGGCGTGGTCGAGGATGGAGCACGGCGCGAGATCGACGCCGAGGGTTGCATCGTCACGCCGGGTTTTGTCGACATCCATACCCACCTCGACGCCCAGCTGGCGTGGGACCCGATCGGTTCGTCGTCGTGCTGGCACGGGGTGACGTCGGTGGTCCTCGGTAACTGCGGGGTGACCTTCGCGCCATGCAAGGAAGCCGACCGCGAACAGCTGGCGAAGATGATGGAGTCCGTGGAGGACATCCCGGCCGACAGCATCATGTCCGGCCTGGCGTGGGACTGGACCTCATACGGCGAGTATCTCGAGGCGGTCGGTCGTTGGCCCAAGGGTGTGAACGTGGGGGGGATGGTCGGCCATTGTGCGGTGCGGGTGCACGCCATGGGGGAGCGCAGCCTGAGTGAGGAGCCCGCCACCGCGGCCGACATCGATGCCATGTGCGCGCTGGTCGACGAAGCCATCGGCGCCGGCGCACTCGGGTTCTCGACGTCGCGCACGCTCCTGCACCGCGTGCCCGACGGCCGCCCGGTGCCCGGCACGTGGGCCACGGGGGACGAGTTGACGGCCATTGCGGCCGTCATGGGACGCCGTGGGCGAGGAGTCTTCGAGGCCGCCGCCCGCCTCGGCGAGGGCGCCAGCGACGCCTACGCGGCCATTCGCACCGAGGTCGACATGATGGCCGAGATCTCCATCGCGTCGGGCCGCCCGCTCACCTTCGGACTGGCCCACACCTTCCTCCTCGACGACCTCTACCGCCGGGTCCTCGAGCAGGTCGACCGGGGAAATGCCCACGGCGCCCACGTGCGCCCCCAGACCACCGCGCGGGGCATCGGGATCTTGTTCGGCTTGTCGCATCGGACTCCCTTCGACAGCGCAGCTTCGTGGAAGCGGCTGGGGAAGCTGTCCTTGCCCGAGAAGCTCGCCGTGTTGCGGGATCCGACGAGCCGCACCCAGCTGATCGAGGACGGAGTTGGTCTCCAAGGCGACGCATTCCTCCGCAGCACCTACGTGCTCGATGACGATTCGCTGGACTACGCCCACGATCCCGAGAACTCGATCGCCGCCGTGGCCGCCCGGCGCGGCGTCAGCGCGGTCGAGGCGTTCATCGAAATGTCGCTCGAGACCAATGGCCGCGTGCTGCTCAACTACCCATTCTTGAACCAGCGCCTCGACGCCGTCGAGGAGATGCTGTCCGACCCGAACGTGGTGATGGGCCTGGCCGATGCCGGAGCTCACGTCGGGCAGATCATGGACGCCAGCCAACCCACCTACATGCTGGTGAACTGGGTTCGTGACCAGGGCGTGTTCTCTGTCGAGGAGGGCGTGCGTCGGCTGACGTCCGACACGGCCGAGCTCTTCGGGATCACCGATCGCGGTGTCCTGCGCCCGGGAGGCTTCGCCGACGTCAACGTCATCGATCTCGATGCCCTGGCCCTGAAGCTGCCTGAGTACGTCTTCGACTTCCCCGGTGGTGCCGGTCGCTATGTCCAGGGCTCCAGCGGCTATCGGGCCACCCTTGTCAATGGGCGCGTGTCGCTCGAGGACGGCCGCCACACCGGCGACCTCGCCGGGACCATGTTGCGCAACTGACCACGGGCGTCGAGACGCTTCGCGTAGGGTCCGCATCGAGCACAGGAGCAAGCCAATGGAGACGTTTCGCTCATTCGACGGCCTCGAGATCGCCTACCTCGATGCCGGCCGCGGCCCGGCGGTCATCCTCTCCCACGGCTTCGCCGCCGATCACCGCATCAACTGGGTGGTCCCGGGCGTGGTCGACGCGCTGGTTGCCTCGGGCCGGCGTGTGCTGGCCCCGGATGCCCGCGGCCACGGGCGGTCAGCCAAGCCGCATGACCCCGAGGCCTACGGCGGCGACGCCATGGGGCGCGACATCCAGGCGCTCATGGATCATCTGGAGCTGACCCAGGTCGACGCGGTCGGCTATTCCATGGGGTCCCTGGTGTCGGCGCGCCTCGTCCCGCTCGAGCCCCGGGCCCGCTCCCTCATTCTCGGGGGCGTCGGTGGCCGCATGGGGGAGGCACGGCGCCCGGCGAGGCGTGGGGCCATCGCCCGCGCCATGGAGGCGGACGGCTCCGGGTCCGACGACGATCCCGGAGCCAGGGCGTTTCGGCAATTCGCCGAGCGCACCGGGGCCGACCGCCTGGCCCTGGCCGCCATCCAACGGGCGCCGGTGGGCGCGCCGGCGGCACTCGGGGACATCGCTGTGCCGACATTGGTCCTCACCGGTGACGCTGATGCGCTGGTCGGGCCGCCTGATGTCCTGGCCCGGAAGATTCCCGGCGCCACCTACCAGTTGCTCCGTGGGAACCACTTGAGCGCGGTCAGCGACCCGGCGTTTGCCCCGTCCATCGTTGAATTCATCGCCGCGGTGCCCGCCGCCTGATCGCACCCGTTACGTGGGGATCTGTACCTGCTGGGCCTGGGCCAGGAGGGTGGCCCGGTCCGCGCTGAGGATGTACCCGCCCTTGATGGCCTTGTCCAAGTTGGCCGTGTAGGCGGCCAGGTAGTTGCTCTTGGTCTGGTACAGGCTGGTCAGGGTGCCCGGGCTGAAGGGAACGGCGGACCCGAACAGCGAACAGATGGCGCTGGCCCCGGCCGGCCCCGCGCCGCTGAGCGTCGACACCGGGACATCGACGTCCGGTGTCCGCACCCCACCGATGACGTTGCCGTGGCTGTCCAACGCCAGGGCCGCGGGCGTGGTGCTGCTCAGGGTGAAGGGGGCCGGGCTGGGCGGCGGCGTCCCGTCATCCACCCACTTCGTGAAGGCGGCGAAGGCCGCCTGGACCACCGTGTGCTGGGGACCATTATTCACCGGCGTGGTGCAACCGAGGATGCTCGCATTGTTGGCGACCTCGTAGGCATCGGCATGGGACGTCCCGGCCACCTGCCACGTGCGGATGCGCGGGGTGTTGGGCTGGCGGGCGGCGGCGTAGCCGAGCTCGATGAGGTCGGTCTGGGTCTCGAACATGAACACCGGCACGCTGAGGTCGGTGCGGATCCGCAGGTTGCTCGGGCCCTGCTGCTTGCCCGTGATGGAAGCACCACTCAGCGAGGCACCGGTGCCGCCCCGGCTGTGGATGAAGATGCCGTCGAAGGTGTGCGTCAGCGGCTGCAGCGCGTCGGCGAACGTCGTCAGGTAGAAGGCCGACTGCGACTCACCCAACGCCAGCACGTGCTTGGGCTGGAGCGGGCCCAGGACGTTGTCCTTGGGAGTGTGCAGGGCCTGTCCGATCTGGGCGTACATGTCCAGCGCGTACTGATCGCCGGGTTGGTGGAGCGTCCCGTAGCGGGCCGGTTCGGACCCGACCAGGCCGCCGCTGGAGGTGGCGTTAGCGCTGCCGCCCGGGGCCCCGAGGATCGGCGTGCCGCCGTCCACGCCCAGGTGCTGGACCGACACCGCCACGTAGGCATAGCCCGCACGCATCAATTCCGGATTGAGGTAGTCCCAGTCCGGGGCCGATTCGCCGGCCGAGACATTCATCCACTCGACCACCACGTTGCCGTTGAAGCGGGCCGGGTTCATCGGCCGCCGGACCAGAATCCTGGTCCGATACGAGGCCTTGGTGCCCGGCGCGATGGTCCACTCGCCGTTGCTCGGCTCGGACTCCGCCGTGAAGGCGGTGGCGGTGCCGGCGGCAAAGAACTCCTGTTGGACGTAGCCATTGGCGGTGAAATTCAGGGGGTTGGCACTGAGCGGTTCAATGACCGTTCCGGTCGTGATCGGGCCCGTGAAGGTGGCCGTGGCCTGGTACGTCGAAGCCGGAGCGGCGGCTCCCGCGGCTGACGGGCCGACGGTGCCCCCGCCGGCGGTGCCCAGGACGACGGCGGCGATCAACCCGGCCAATGCCGTGACGGTTCGTGTCATGTGCATCTTCATGCTGATCTCCATCCCCCTGGCACGACGCTCCCGGTTCGCTCGTGCCCCGGGTCCTGTCGTTGCCGGCAAGACCCTACATGCGCTGACTTCTCCTGTTACATCTCGCCCTCGGGAAAGAAGTTGACCCAGTTGCTCTGCATGGACGCACCGTCGGCGATGATCGTCGAGCCGCTGACATAACGGGCCGCCGGGCAGCAGAGGAAGAGAACCATGGCGGCCATCTCGTCGACCGTGCCCAGGCGAACGGAGGAGCCCACGGTGACCAGTTCCTCGGAGAAGCTCTCTTCGGAATGGCCGACCGTCTCCAGCTCGGCGGCGATCATGCCCGGCGTGGCGAAGGCGCCGGGGGCGAAGGCGTTGATGGTCACCCCGTGGCGCATCAGGTAGGGGGCCAGGGTCTTGACCATGCTGACCACCCCGGCCCGGGCGGCCCCGGAGTGGACGAACATCGGCGCCCCCCGATCGAACGAGAAGGTGTGCACCACGTTGACGATGGAACCGAAACCGGCCTCGGCCATGGGCTGCATGAACCGGTTCGTCATGTTCCAGGTGCCATTGAGGTTGAGGTCGACCACGGCACGCCACCCGTTGTCGGAGACGTCGCTGGGGAGCGAGGGGAATTGTCCTCCGGCGTTGTTGATCAAGAAGTCGACCTGGCCGTAGGTCGCGTAGGTGATGTCGCGCAGGCCCTCGACCTCACCGGCCTCCCTGATGTTGGTGGGTACGGCGAGGCAGCTACCGCCGTCCTCCCTGATGGTGGCGACGACTTCGTCCAGGTTCGACTGGGTCCGGCCGGCGATGACCACGCTGGCCCCGAGCGCGGCGAACGAGAGTGCCACCTCACGCCCGAGCCCGGTCCCGCCCCCGGTGATCACGGCCACCTTGCCGGCAAAGACATGGTCGGCGAAGACCGACACCCCTGGACCACGACTCCAGCTCACCGGCGTCGGCTCAACCGGCGAAGTCCCAACTCCCGCCCTTCTCGTAGTGGTGCAGCACGTTCTTGGCGATGAGGATGCGGTGCACCTCATCGGGCCCGTCGGCCAGACGCAGGGTTCGGGCCCCCAGGTACATGGCGGCCAACGGGAGGTCGTTGGAGACGCCGGCCGCCCCCCACACCTGAATGGCCCGGTCGACCACCCGCGAGAAGGCCGCCGGCACGAACACCTTGATGGAGGAGATGTCCGTCCGGGCTTGCGGGTCACCCTGGTCGACCTTTTCGGCGGCGTGGATGGTGAGCAGGCGGGCGGTCTGTATGTCGGTATAGCTGTCGGCGACGAACCCCTGCATGAACTGCTTGTCCTTCAGGAGGCCGCCGTGGACCTGGCGGGTCAAGAGCCGCTCGATCATGAGGTCGAAGGCCCGCCACATCTGCCCGACCGAATTCATGCAGTGGAAGATGCGCCCAGCCCCGAGGCGATCCTGGGCCGCCCGGTGCCCGTCGCCCACCTGACCCAGTGCGTTCTCCACCGGCACGTGGACATCCTCATAGAGCACTTCGCAGTGGTCGGACGAGGCACTGCCCCAAATGCCGATGCCGCGGACGATGGTGACGCCGGGGGTCGATGTCGGGACGATGATCTGCACCATGCGGCCCGGTCGTCCGTCGTCGGGCTCCCCGGCCCGGCACATCACGATGAAGAAGTCGGCGGCCAAACCATTCGACGTGAACCACTTGTGGCCGTTGATCACCCACTCGTCACCGACTTGGACGGCACTGGTCTTGATCGAACGCGGGTCCGACCCGGCATTGTCCGGCTCGGTCATGGAGAACCCCGACTGCATGGTCCCCTCGACCAAAGGAAGGAGCCACTTCTCCTTCTGCTCCTTCGTCCCGTACTTGGCCAGGACCGTCTGGTTGCCTGAATTGGGCGCCACCACACCGAAGAGGGAGGCCGCCCCGATGGCGTAGGCCAGTATCTCGTTCATGTAGGCGTGGGCCAGGAAATCGAGGCCCATGCCGCCGTACTCGGGAGGGAGGTGGGGTGCCCACAGACCCTCGGCCTTGACCCGCGCCTGCACCTTTTCCCGCAGAACCTTGCCCTGGGCCCGCTCTTCGTCCGTGGCCTGGTTGCGTCGCCCCGCCCACAGCGCCGCCTCGTTGGGCACGATCTCCTCGTTGACGATCCGCGCCGTGCGCATCCGGATGTCATTGATGTGGTCGCTGAGGCCGGCGGTTGGCGTGACGGTGATCGGCATGGTGGGGTCCTTCGCGGTCTGGGTCCTGGGAACGGCGTGCGGCCGAGCCTAGGCAGATTTTTCGGACGGTTGCCTCTCGTGCACCGTCCAGCGCCCGGTGAGGGCCCGCTCGTAGCGACCTCGCCCCACGAAGCTGATGGCCCAGCGCGCCAACGCGCCGAACCGGTTCTTGAAGCCGGTGAGGAAGGTGACGTGGACCACCAGCCACAGGAGCCATCCGAGGAAGCCCCCGATCCGCAACGGCCCGATCTTGGCCACGGCCCGAAAGCGGGCGATGGCCGCCAGCGTGCCGAGGTCGCGGTAGTGGAACGGCCTCATGACGTCGTAGCCCTTGAGCCGCCGTCGAATGGTGTGGGCCGCGTGCGCGCCGGACTGCATGGCCACTTCGGCCACGGCCGGGAGGTCGTCCAGGGCCATCATGTCGCCCACCACGAACACTTCGGGGTACCCCGGGACGGAGCAGTCGGGGTTCACCCGGACGCGGCCACTGCGGTCAACGGGTATGCCGGCCCTCTCGGCGAGGAGCGCGCCCAGGGGCGAAGCGCCGGTCCCGGCCGCCCAGATCTTGGTCGCAGCCGGGATCTCTTCGATCGACCCATCGGACTGGGTGATG
This sequence comes from uncultured Acidimicrobiaceae bacterium, assembly GCA_963821755.1. Taxonomy (GTDB): domain Bacteria; phylum Actinomycetota; class Acidimicrobiia; order Acidimicrobiales; family RAAP-2; genus Bog-473. The sequence goes on along the minus strand of CAWGEX010000002.1, from coordinate 296,375 downwards.
CGCACGCACTCGTCGTCCATCCCGGTGACCATCGCCCCGAGATGCACCTCAATGCCCAGTCTGGTCAGGTCCCGCCGGGTGATGCGGGAAAGCCGCTCGCCCATGGTGGCCACCAGCGCGTCACCGCCCTCGACCAGGACGACGCGGGTCTGCGAAGGGTCGATGCGCCGGTAGTTGCGCCGAAGGGCCCGACTCGAGAGCTCCTTGAGCTGCCCCGCCATCTCAACCCCGGTGGGGCCCCCGCCGACCACGACGAAGGTCATCAGGGCCCGGCGCCTCTCTTCATCGGTTTCGGCCTCGGCTTCTTCGAAGGCGCCGAAGATCTGGCCGCGGAGGTACAGGGCGTCGTCCAGTGACTTCATGCCCGACGCCCGGCGCCTGAAGTCGTCGTGACCGAAGTACGAAGTCACCGCACCTCCGGCCACAATGAGACTGTCGTAGCTGATGGTGACCGGGCGGTCGAGCTCGGTGACGGCGAGCTGCCGAGCGACCGGATCGATGTGCTCCACCTCGCCCAGAACGATGCGCATGGAGGCGTAGTTGCGGAAGATGTCGCGCGTGGCCGGGGCGATCTGACCTTCCGAAAGGATCCCGGTGGCCACCTGATAGAGGAGTGGTTGGAAGAGATGGTGATTGGTGCGGTCAATCAGGGTGACCCGCACCGGTACCCGCCGGAGAGCCTTGGCGGCGAACAAGCCACCGAAGCCCGAGCCGATGATCACCACATGGTGCCGCTCGTCAACCTGGTGGTTGATCACACGAACTCCTTGATGACTTCTTCGACGTATCGAGCCACCGGGAGGTGGGCCAGCTCACCTCTGGTGAACCACCGGGCGTCATCGGTGGTGCCATTTTCTTCGGCCCGCAGCGTCCCCGTCCACTTGGCCACCCGGTAGATCAATCGCAGGGTGTGCAGGCTGGTCCCTTCTGGCAGCTTGCGCACGTCGGAGAGAACCGTCAAGAGGGGCCCGAGCACGACCGTGAGCCCGGTTTCCTCTTTGATTTCCCGGTGGAGTGCCTGGGTCGGATTCTCGCCGTGCTGAATTCCGCCACCGGGGAGGAACCAGCGACCGCGCAGGCTCAAGGACGGCGCCGCCCGGGCCAGCAGGAGGCGGTCCTCGTCGTCGACACACACCCCGTAGGTGGCCACCCGCTGGCGATCTGGCACCCCTGCATGCTGACGTCACATACCCCAAACCGCAAAGTCCGAAGCCGGGTACCCTGAGGCCGGGCCGGCCCGGCCATTGGAACGAAGGAGCACCGGCGTGGACACGGCAAGCGAACTGGAGGCCATCCATCGGCTGAAGTACGCCTACTTCCGGAACCTGGACCTCAAGCAGTTCGACCAGTTGGGGGAGCTCTTGACCGTCGATGCGACGGCGGCCTACGAAGACGGCAAGACGAGGCTCGATGGGCGGGTGGCCATCGTGACCTGGCTGACCGAGGCACTCGGGAGCCAGGGCATCGTGACCGAACACCACGGGCATCACCCGGAGATCGACTTCACCTCGGACGTCGCGGCGACCGGTACCTGGTACCTCCAGGACCGGGTCATCGTCCCCTTTGCCGACATCGAGATCGCCGGGACCGCGTTCTACAGCGACCGTTACACCAAGACAGACGACGGGTGGCGGATTGCCCACACCGGGTACATGCGCGTGTTCGAGGAGCACCGCGCCCACTCGTCGCTGGCGCTCCACACCTTCAGTTCTCGCTTTGATCCCGGCTGATCAGGTCCTGCATCGGTGTGTCCCGCCTGGCCTTGGCCGCCGCCGCGAACCTAGTCCGCTGTTCCTATTCGTGGGCAACCCAGTTCCATCGGGTTCTGAGTCCCTCAAAGAACTCGGGCAGTTCCAATGGTCCATTGCCGTCCATGTCGAACAGACGTAAGCCCAACTCGTCGCAGATGAGTTTGTAGAGTAGTTCTGAACGGTCGAAGTCCTGATTACCGTTCCATCCATGCTCAAAGGCGATGGTGGGCTTGGCCAATCGGAAGGCACGCATTGCGCCCTCAAGCACTAGGTGTTCCGCTCCCTCAACGTCGATCTTCACGAAGTCCGGGAGCCAGCCATCAGGCAGATGATCGTCAAGACGCTCAGCAGTAACCATGATCGCTTCCGTGGGTACGGCCCTATGAACCCAGCCTTCCGTGAGGCCGCTGAGGCCCTCCATGTCGGGATCCAAAACGTGAACAAAGGTGCATTGCCCGTTCTCGTTCGAGAGCGCCCGCTGTCGAACGTCGATGTCGGGAAACTCACGCTTCAGGTTGGCAGACAGGCTAGGCACTGGCTCGTAGGCGATGTGATGTCCGGCGGGTGCGACGCGTTGGATGTCTCGCAGGAAGACCCCACGATTTGCCCCCACGTCGAGACAGTTGGAGTCGGGGCGCAACTTGAAGCTCAAAAGTAGCTTCAGATGCGTGTCGTCAAGCCGATTCCGGCGAACAACCGGTTCGTTGCGTTCCCCATTGAGCAGATCGACCAGTCGATCTCGACCCCGTGCCAAAGCGGTTCGGACTCCCATCATTTCCGACAACTCGGCGAGCGTTTCCCTCACAGCCTCAGCATCGCACAAGGACTTTCCCTCGGTGCCGAACCGCTGCACCTAATTGGCGTTGGGGAGCCGGGACGTGCGAGAGGGCATCACCCGACATCACCCCAATCCACAGATCCATCCGCAGAGCCGCCGCTAGGGGCGCTCCGCCGGGCTGATGGTGAAGCCGGGGTCGAACAGCGTGGTCGGTTCCAGGATCTTCTCGATCTCGGTCACGAAGTCGGCTTCGAGGTGGATATCCAAGGCCTTGACATTCTCGGCGATCTGCTCGGGACGGCTGGCCCCGATGATGGCACTGCTGACGTTCTGGTTCCGCAGGACCCAGGCCAGAGCCACCGCAGCCGGGGTGTACCCGGCTTGGCGGCACACCTCGGCGTAGGCCTGCACCGGCTTGAGCACCTCGTCGCGTAGCAACCAGGACATCTCGCCGCCCTCGATGCCGAGGGCACGCGACCCTTCCGGGGGGGTGGCCCCGCCGGGCAGGTACTTCCCGGTCAGCACACCCTGGGACAGAGGTGACCAGACGATCTGCCCGATCCCTTCCGCTTCGCTGAGGGGCACGACCTCAGCCTCGATGACCCGCCAGAGCAGGGAGTACTGGGGCTGGTTCGAGATGATGCGGTCGAAGCCCATCTCGTCGGCCAGGCGAAGCGCTTCGGCGATCTGCTCGGCGGTCCACTCGGACACGCCGATGTAGTGCACTTTGCCCTGGCGCACCAGGTCATCAAAGGCTCGGAGCGTCTCTTCCAACGGCGTGGCGTAGTCGTAGCGGTGGGCCTGGAGCAGATCGACGTGGTCGGTCTGGAGCCGTTCCAGCGATGCGTGCAGGGACTCGATGATGTGCTTGCGCGACAGGCCGCGGTTGTTGGGGTTAGGCCCGGTGGGCCAGTAGACCTTGGTGAAGATTTCGATGGAATCGCGGCGCACACCCTTGAGCGCCCGCCCCAACACCGACTCGGCCCGACCGATGGCGTAGGCGTCCGCCGTGTCGAATGTGGTGATGCCGGCTTCGAGCGAAGCCTTGACACAGGCCAGTGCGGCTTCCTCCTCCACCTGGCTGCCGTGGGTGATCCAGTTGCCGTAGGCCAACGAGGAGACGAGCATGCCTGATTTTCCGAGGTGCCGATAGTTCATGGGCGGGACTGTACCCGGTGGTCCAACGTGGTCCTACGCTCTCTGGCCGTGGCGTTCGACGAATCCGATCGCGAGGCCGCGAGTTCGGCCGGTGACACCGACCCGGTGCCGAGCCCGGGGTCGACGCTGCGCGTGCACAAGGCGCTGGCTATCCCGATGAGCGAGTTCACCTGGCGGGCCACCACCTCGGGAGGGCCCGGAGGCCAGCACGCCAATCGCACGTTGAGCCGGGTGGAGGTCCAGTTCGAGGTGGCGAACTCATCGACCTTGGGGCCCAGGCAGCGGGCCCGCCTGCTCAGCCGGTATGGCCCGACCGTGCGGGCAGCGGCGTCGGAGTCGCGGTCGCAGTCGCGCAATCGCCAGGCCGCCTTCGAGCGCATGGCGGTCAAGCTCGCCGAGGGTCTCCGAGTGGATCCGACTCGGCGGCCGACCAGGCCGACCAAGGGATCACAGATCCGGCGCGTCGAGGCGAAGCGACGGCGTTCGGAGACCAAGAAGGGACGTCGTTCGCCGAGCGAGCACGATGACTGAACTCCCCGGCAAATTCCCGATTCCCAGTCAGCTCCCGACTGGCGTCCCCGCTCAGGTCTTCAGGCCGAGCGGGGCCACGGCCGCGGCCAGACCGGAATCGAGCAGGCCGAGCAGCTCGGCGTCATCGTCGGCCCGGGGTCCCCGCAAGGCGGTGAGAGCGGCATAGCCCTGGGCCACCAGCTCAGCGTCCTCGCTGGTGTCGGCCAACCCGAGGTCGCCGGCCCGGGGTACCGCGGACCCGACGGTCAGCACGATCTCGCCGCGATCTGACGTGCCGCCGTCCATGGTGGCCTGAGCTCCTTCGGCCGCGGCCGGGCCCTCCATCTCGGGTCGGTTTGGGGCGTCCCAGTCGCCGGCGCCGGTGGCCGCCTTGATCAGCCCGGCGCCGCTGACCCGGGCCCAACGCAGTCCGAGGATCTTGTCCAGAGGCAGAGCCGGGACGTTGAGATTGAGGACGGTACGCACGGGCGCGGCGACCAGGACCGGAATGAGGGACACGGCAAGGTCGGCGGCCGATTCCCAGGGGTCGGGCGTGACCCCGGCCCGCAACGAGACGGCCAGCGCGCTGATGCCCAGCTGCGACGCGGTCAATGCGGCGCCCACGGTGCCCGAGTGCAGCACCGACCGCCCGACGTTCACGCCGTGGTTGATGCCCGAGAGCACCAGGTCGGGCTTGGGGCCGACGGCTCCGAGGGCGCCCGCGATGACCGAGAGGGCGGGTGAGGCATCGAGTCCGTAGGCCTCGACTCCCTCGGCGCCTTCGACCGTGGCCCGGGCGTAGGGAATGGCGGTGCGGTCGGTGACCGAGCCCACAGCGGCGGCGGCACCGCTGTAGTTCGAGCTGGGGGCGACCACCACGATCCGGTGGGAGGGTCCGCCTTCGGCGGCCACGGCGTCGACCCAGCGCACCAGCGCCCTGGTCAGGGCAGCCAGACCCGGGGCGCCTACTCCGTCGTCATTGGTGATGAGGATCCTCACGTGTGCGGACCTTACCGCCCGTACCGGGACCCCTGGACCCGTTCCGCCCGGTCGTCACGCCTTGTTCGGGGCCGGATTACCGGCCCGTCACCGTTGGCCGAGCACGGCAATCCCCACCACGGTCGCCGGTCTGCTTCAATTCAGTCGCCATGTCCTCGACCACCCCCCGGATCTCCGTCGCCTCGCCGACCGGGCAGCAGTGGCGCATCGGGCATGGCGAGCAGGAGGTCGTGATCTGCGAGGTGGGCGCCACCCTGCGGGTCTACAACGTCGGGTCCAACCACGTCATCGACGGTTTCGGACCGGCGGAGTGGTCCCAGAGCGGGCGGGGTCAGATCCTGGCTCCGTGGCCCAACCGGCTGGCCGACGGCCGCTACACCTTCAACGGGGTCACGGCCCAGGCCGCCCTCAACGAGCCCGAACGTCACAACGCCATTCACGGCCTGGCGCGCTGGTTGCCCTGGACCCTCCAGACCCGCCATCAGAATCAGCTCTCACTGCGCCTGCAACTCCACCCGTCGCCGGACTACCCGTTCTCGCTCCTGCTCGAGTTGTCCTACCGGGTCGGCCGTGACGGTCTGACCGTGCGGACGACGGCCAGCAGCCTGGACGAGGGTCCGGTCCCCTTCGGCCTCGGTTTCCACCCCTACCTCACGGCCGGGCCCGAAACGGTCGACGGGGCCATTCTCCAGCTGCCGGCCCACCAGACCCTGGATCTGGACGACCGTGGTCTGCCCACCGGCGGCCTGACTCCGGTGGCGGGTACCGAGCTGGACTTCACCAACTCGCGCTTCGTCGGCCCGACGGTGCTCGATACGGCATTCACCTCCCTCGACCGTGACGCCGACGGCCGGGCTTGGGCCAGCCTCGATGTGCCGGGCGGGGCCAACGGTGCCGCTCTGTGGACCGACCCCGGCTTCCCCTATCTCATGGTCTATACGGGCGACACCCTGGGCGAGGTGCCCCGCCGCCGCCGGGCCGTCGCCATTGAGCCCATGACCTGCCCGCCCAATGCGCTGCGCACCGGCCAGGATCTGATCTCCCTGGAACCGGGAGCGGAGTGGTCCGCCAGCTGGGGCATCGTGCCGCGATGACCATGGCCGGGCACGTGGCCCTGGTGACGGGCTCGAGCAGCGGCATCGGTGCCGCCGTGGCGCGCGCCTTCGCCGGCGCCGGGGCCGGTGTGGTCATCAACTCGTCGAGGTCGGTGGCCGAGGGCGAGGCGGTCGCCGCGTCGCTCCCCGACGCCCTCTATGTCCAGGGTGACATCACCGACCCGACCGCGGCGCAGCACCTGGTCACCGCCGCCCTGGAGCGCTGGGGTCGTCTCGACACGCTGGTCAACAATGCGGGAACGACCGCGGTGATTCCCCATCACGACCTGGAGGCGGCCTCCGTCGACGTGTGGCGGCGGATCTTCGAGGTCAACGTCTTCGGCACCTGGTCCCTCACGGTCGCCGCGTTGCCGGCCTTGCGCGAGGCCAAGGGCTCGGTGGTGAACGTGTCGTCGTTGGCGGGGGTCCGGCCCACCGGCTCCTCCATTCCCTACGCGGCCAGCAAGGCGGCGCTCAATCACATGACGGTGCTGCTGGCCAAGGTGGTGGGCCCCGACGTCCGGGTCAACGCGGTGGCGCCCGGACTGGTCGACACGCCGTGGACGGCGGATTGGGACTTCCTGCGCGAGGCCGTGGCTCAGACCGCACCGCTCAGGCGGATCGGCCAGCCCGAAGACGTGGCCGAGATCGTCCTGGCCCTGGCCCGGTCCTCCTATGTCACCGGTCAGATCGTGGGTGTGGACGGCGGCCTGTCCATCGCCACTTGATCGCCGCCACGCGGTGCAGTCGCACCGCCTGAGCACCTCGGTTCTCCGCCCGCCCGCTCACCGATCGGCTGAATCGGATGCCGTCCGACTGCCCGAGGTCAACCAACGCATCGTGGCGGACACGGCGCGGGTCAGGGGGATGACGGTGGTGGTATCGAGCAGCAGATCGAGCGACGAGGGGGCGGAGAGTTTGAGCTCACGGCGGGCCCACGGGGGCAGGATGCTGATGCCGGCTGCGAGCAGGACGGCGTAGACGGCCCGCTCCTCGGGGCGAGTGGCCACGCCGCGGCGCAGCCAGTCCCGGGCCTGAAGCGCTTGCGGGCCGGCAGAGAGCTCTGGGCGGATCCGGCCGAAGTAGTTCTCCACCTCGAGGTGGGAGCGGGGCACCCATTCGGCCCCCAGGGACATGGCGACGGGGGCCACCTCGGCGTAGTACTCATCACACTGGTCCGGGTCCAGCGGGTGCGGACCGAAGCGGCGGCTCGACTCCAAAAAGCTGCTCATCTCCGCCACGTGGATGAAGGTCACCAGCTCGGGGTCGGCGGCGCTGTAGGCCCGACCGTCTGGCGCCACCCCCTTGACCCGTCGGTGCACGCGCTGGACCTGCGCAATGGCCTGTTCGGCATCGCCCACGCTGCCGAACGTGGTCGTGCCCACGAAGGTCGCCGTCCGGCGCAAGCGCCCCAATGGATCACTCTGGTAGTTGGAATGTTCGGCCACACCGGCCATGGCCAGCGGATGGAGTGACTGCAGCAGGAGCGCGCTGATGCCGCCGATGAGCATGCTGGGGAGATCGCTGTGGACCAGCCGGGCCACCCCGCCGGGAGGCAGGAAGGACAGCTCGGGATCGAGGCAGCGCGGGGGCGGTGTGGACGTGCCGCTGATGGACTTGCGCAGGTCGTTGGTGTAACTGACCCGGACCGGTGTGGTCAGGCCGTCAACCAGACGCAGCGGAACGGCCGAGGCGGCCCGGCCGAGGGCCGAGGCCAGTTGCACGGGGTTGAGGACCTGGTTGAAGACCGGGTTCACGATGGCCATTGCCCAGAGCTTGGCACGGGGGCGCGTGGCAGAGTGGGGCATGCGCTTCGTCGTTTTCGGTGCGGGTGCCATCGGGGGGCTGGTCGGCGCCCGCCTCTTCCAGGCGGGATCTGAGGTCACGCTGATCGCGCGCGCGGCGCACGCCGACGCGCTGCGCTCGGGGCTGGTGCTCGAGTCGCCCGATGAGTCGGTCACGCTGCCCGTCCCGGTCGTCACCGCCGCGACCCAGGTGACCTGGACCGACGACACGGTGGTCCTCCTCTCGGTCAAGGGGCAGGACACCGACGCCGCCCTGGCCCAACTGACGTCCGTGGCCCCGCCGGGGACCGCGGTGGTCTGCATGCAGAACGGCGTGGAGAACGAGCGACGGGTGCTTCGGCACTTCCCCAACACCTACGGCCTGTGCGTCATGAGCCCGGCCACTCACCTGCGGCCCGGGGTGATCCAGGCCCACTCGGCGCCCGTCTCGGGATTGTTGGACCTCGGCCGCTATCCCGCGGGGATCGATGCCATGGGACAGGACATCGCCGATGCCCTCGACGCCACCGCGTTCCAATCGGTGGCCCGGCCCGACATCATGCGCTGGAAATACCGCAAGCTCCTGATGAACCTGGCCAACGCCTCCGAAGCGCTGTGCGGGCCCGAGGGTCGCTACACCGCCGTGACCAAGGAGGCTCAGCGAGAGGGCAACGAGGCACTGGCCGCCGCCAGCATCGATGTCGCCACGGCCGAGGAGGACCGGGAGCGGCGGGCCGACCACCTTCAGTTGCGCGCCACCAATTCCGGCGAGTGGACCGGGGGATCGAGTTGGCAGAGCCTGGCCCGGGGCACGGGATCGATTGAGGCCGAATTCCTGAACGGCGAAGTCGTCCTTCTGGGGGCGCTCCATGGCGTGGCGACGCCGGTCAACGCCCTCTTGCAGCGATTGGCCATGCAGGCCGCGTCCGAAGGGCGCCCGCCTGCCTCGATGAGCGTGGAGCAGTTGAACGAAATGGCAGGGCTCCGTGGCGAGTGAGCGCGCCGCCGCCCTGGCCGACGAGTTTGCGGCCGCCAACGATGCGGCCATCGCCCTGGCCGAGTCGTGTTCGGACTCCCAATGGCGGACCGTGGTTCCCGGCGAGGAATGGACGGTGGGTGTGGTGCTCCATCACGTTGCCGAGGGCCACGCCCAGGGAGCGCGCTGGTTGCGGTCCATGGCGGCCGGCGAGGGCGTGGCCGACACCGGTGACGACATCGACCGCCACAACGTCACCCACGCCGAGCAATGGTCCGACGTGAGCGTGGCCGACACGGTGGCGCTGTTGCGGGACAACGGCCAACGGACCGAAGCACTCCTGAGAGAGTTGACCGACGAGGAATTGGACCGGACCGCCCCGTTCGGCCCGGCCGGGGGTCGACTGTTTCCGGTGGCGCAATTGGCGGCGGTGGCTTCCGGACATCCCCGGGGCCACCTGGCGCACGCCAAGGAGGCGCTGGACGCGTCTGGTCGAATGAACGCCCAGAACGCTTAGTCGGCTTGCAGAGCGGCCCGCACCTCGTCGGCCGGTTCGGGAACGACTGCGCCGGGCGTCGTGCCGATGGTCACCTGGCGCACCACACCGGTGAAGGGCGCCGGCGGGGCGTAGCGGCGCGAGACCGGAAAACCGCTGTCGTAGCCGATCCGTAGTCCGGTGCCGCCGTGTTGGAGCGCCAGGGGGAGCATGCCTTCCACGGAAATCTGATCGACCGGCGCGTCATTGACGAGCAGCGCCATGCGGCCCGGGCCGCCCGCCTCGCCAAGGGCGTAGGTCACGGTCAGGCGACACGGTCCGGCCGGTGCAGGGGTGGGCGCACTGAGGTTCAGCCCGTCGGCCGACCGGGCGAACGTGAAGTGCACGGACCCTTCGGTCAGGAAGAGCGCGAAACCGCCGAACCAATCCCCGATGGCACAGACGACGCCCTCGGTACCGGCGCCGATCGTGTCGATGTCGGCGGTGAGTTCGAAGCCGCCCCACAGCAGCGGGATCGATTCGTCGTGCACGGGTCCACCGCCCGGGTGAAAGGTCTGGGTGGCGCCGGCCGGGTAGGGCGAAGCAATGAAGCCGGAGAACCGGTCCAACATGCCATCGGAGATCGGCAGCACCTGGTTGCGTTCCGCTTCGGCCGACCACAGCTCGATCAGCCGGCGCAATCGATCCGGTTCCGCTTCGGCCCGGTCCAGCGCTTCGGAGAAGTCCTGCGACAGGTTGAAGAGCTCCCACCGGTCGTCATCGAAGTCGCGACTCCCAATGGCCAGCTCCTCTTCGTCCAGAACGCCCGTGCTGATGTGGTTCGTGGTGGCCTTCCACCCCTCGTGGAAGATGGACCGCGAGCCCAACATCTCGAAGTACTGCGTGCGATGGAACTCAGCGGCCCCCGGGTCCTCCAGCGCGGCCAAGAAGCTCGCGCCATCCATCACCTGTTGGGGGACGCCGTCCACCTGTTCGGGGGCGTCGATGCCGACCGCTTCGAGGATGGTGGGCAAGAGATCGACCACGTGCGTGAACTGGGACCGCACCGTCCCGGGCTCGGCGATCCGGCCGGGCCACTGCACGATGAGCGGCGTGCGGGTGCCCCCCAGCCAGGTGTACCGCTTCCACAGTTTGTGCGGCGTGTTGCCGGCCCAGGCCCAGGCCCACGAATAGTGGTTGTAGGTGCTGAAGCCACCCCAGTCGTCGTAGGCGGCCAGGTTGGCGGACACGGACTCAGGCAGGTGGGCCGTGAACCGGTGCTCGTTGACGCTGCCGTGCTTCCCGCCCTCGGCACTGGCCCCATTGTCCGAGAAGACCATGACCAGTGTGTTCTCCAGGAGTCCCTGGGCCTCCAGGGAGGACAGGACGCGTCCGATCTGGGCGTCGGTGTGGGTGAGGAAACCGGCAAAGACTTCTTGTTGGCGGGCGTGCATCCGTCGTTCGTCGGCGCTGAGATCATCCCATCCCTGCACCCAGCTCGGACGTGGGGTGAGCACGGTGTCCTCCGGCACGACCCCGGCCGCCCGCTGGCGGGTGAAGATCTCTTGGCGCCAGGCGTCCCATCCCGTGTCGAATTTCCCGCGGTACGGCGCAACCCACTCTGGCGCCACGTGGTGGGGTGCGTGCATGGCCCCCAGGGCGAAGTACAAGAAGAACGGTTTGTGGCGCGCCGCCTGCTGCTGGTCCTGCACCATGCGGATGGCCTGGTCCGCCAGGTCCTCGCTGAGGTGGTACCCCTCCTCCGGTCGCCGAGGCGCCTCGATGTAGTGGTTGTCGCAGACGAGATTCGGTGCCCAATGATTGGCGTCACCCTGCAGGAACCCGTAGTGCCGGTCGAACCCGACGCCGAGCGGCCAGGTGTCGAAGGGACCCGCCGCCGAGCGGTGCCAGCGTGGGGTGAGGTGCCATTTCCCCACGGCCATCGTCGAGTAACCGACGTCACGGAGCAGGCGAGGGAGGGTGGCGGCCGATTTCGGCAGGCGGGCGGTGTAGCCCGGGTAGGCCAAGGGGATGTCGGCGAGAAAACCCATCCCGACCGCGTGATGGTTTCGTCCAGTGAAGAACGACGCGCGAGTGGGGGAGCACAACGAGGTGACGTGAAAGCGGTTGAAGGCGGCGCCGCTGCCGGCCAGCCCGTCCAGATGGGGTGTGGCGATGTCGGAGCCGAAACTCCCCAGATGGCCAAACCCGGTGTCGTCCAGCACGATGGCCACCACGTTGGGTGCGCCGGCCGGCGGCTTGGGATCGACGGGCCACCTGGGGGTCGACTCAGCCGGGGTGAATCCGATCTGCTGCGGGGGTTCGGCCGGGCTCATCGGGCGGGGCAGACGTCAGTGAGGGAAGGCATGGCGACAGGGTAGGGCACGACCGATCCGGCGCCCATTGAAAGGCGGGAGTAGCCTGGTTCCATGCAGGGACACCTGCCAACGCCACCACAGCCGCATGTCCCGATAGGCCTCGCGCCGTTGATCGGCTACATGGCGACGCGCGAGCCCCAGCCCCTTGAAGAGCGGGATCCGGCCGATCTCGAATGGTGGGAGGACGACGGCTTCGATGAGGAGGAATGGGTGCCGGGACGTCAGAGATTCATGAAGATCACGGCCATCGTCCTGTCCGCCTCACTCCTCTTGGCCGGAGTCGGCACGGTGCTCGAAATCGTGCTGTCGGCCAAGTAACGCGTCGCCCTATCAGAGCAACCGGGAGCTCTCGGTGCGCAGCCAGTTGCGGGCTCGCTGCCGGACGTAGGGCGTGCGCAGTTCGAGGGCATGCTCGCAGCGCGCCGAGTACGCCATGACCCACACGGCGGCGCTCCGAGCGGTGGACAGCTCGGATGCCGACAACGGGGTGCCTCGGGCGTGACCGAAAGCGGCCAGATACCGTTCAATTTCCGCACTGCCCGGAGCCAGGACGTCGGGTGTGCTGCCGGTCGAACGCCACGTCGCAGCCGACTGGCCGGCCACCACCGCCTCGGAAGCCAACGACAGGCTGTCCCAGTCGTAGACCGCGCAGATACCGTGCTCATTGAAGCGGACGTTTCGAGCGGACCAGTCCATGTGGGCGATCACCGGGGGACCGTCTGCCCGTTCCCGCTGCACCCGGGCGGCCCGGGCGATCTCGTCAATCCACTCCGCTCCCTCGCACGTGCCGGGGAAGTCGAACCCGGGACTGTGGGGCGTCGGGTAGAGATCGCCGGGGGCGATGCGAAAGGGGTGGAGGTCCAGGCCGTCCGCCTTTTCGCCACCGGCGGCACGCAGCAGGCGCACCAGACCTGCACTCGATCGCCGCAAGAGCCAATCGCCCTCGGGTCTGTGGAGGCCCGGATCCGGCAGAAACGACTCGAGCGTGGCCAACCCGTGGCCGAAGGGGACCGGCCCGGCGATGGGCGAGGGGCAGGGGAAACCGCTCTGGTGAACGGCCCGCTGCACGCGCTGGGTGGCCTGCAGGAACGGCAGCTCCCAATGTGGTTGGTACGCCTTCAGGACGACCGACCGGCCATCGGTCAGGTGAAGGCCCAGCACGCAGCCCGCTGAGGCTCCATAGAAGATGCCGCCATCCACCGTGACGCCCAACAGATCCTCGACGGTGCGCGCGATGAGGGTGGCCATCTGGTCGGCATCGGTGGTGCCGAAGATCACCCGTTCGACCCAGTCCATCGACGCCTCGGAGTGACGACGCAGGAGGTCGGGGAGGGGAGCGGTCACGGCGAGTCCTATTGGCGAACCAAGCGGTGACCGGGTGCGATGGCGTCGATTAGTCGATGCGTCCGATCTGGCGGAGCCATGCGGTGGTCTGGCGAAGGCCGTCATCCAGGCTGATGGGGTCGTATCCCAGTCGCTTGTAGGTCTTGGTCTCGGTCAGCGGTCGCGCTCGGCCGGACTTCCCAGCCGCGGCCGCGCCCGCGGCGATGGCCACCAGCGTCGGCCCGAAGACCTCGGCCAGCTCTGGGTCATCGGACGGCTCGATGTCCTCCACACGATGGTCGAGGCCGGCGAGCTCGCACAGCCGGTTGCAGGCGTTGGCGATGCTCACCACGTCCTCGGGCCGGCCGTCGAGCATGTAGCGCTCGCCCGACACGCCGAGATCGAGGGCGAGGATGCAGCCCCGAGCGATGTCCTCGCCGAAGACCCAACTGACCGGGAACTTGAGGTAGCGCGTGAGTCGCTGACGGAGCGCCGACACCAGGACCCGGTTGAAGCTCGTCTTGCCGAGGGCGTTGCTGGCGACGGGGGAGGGGCCGAAGATGGCACCGGGGTGGGTGCTGACCACGTCCTGGCCGGCGGCGGCGCGGGCCATGGCGTCCTGGAATGCGGCCATTTTGGTGATTGTGTACGGATCTGAGCTCGGCTCTTTGGACACCGGGGCGTCCTCGCGGTCGAGGCCACCGGAGGTGTCGAAGAACGTGCCGGTGCTCACCGCGACCACGCGGCGGAGGCCGAGCCTCTCCGCGGCGTCGAGCACGTTCTTGGTGCCATTGACGTTCACCATTTCGAAGTCGGCCAGGTTCTGGCTCGCCCCTCCCAGCAGAGCGGCGCAGTGGATGGCCGAGTCGCTGCCGGTGGCGCCCCGGAGGACGTCGGCGGCGTCGGTGACGTCGCCGGTCACCACCTCGACCCCCAGGTCGGCCAGGGGAGCGGTGTCGGCCTCGGCCCGGGCCAGGGCCCGGACACCGTCGCCCCGCTCGATCAGGAGTTTGCAGATATTGGCGCCGGCCAATCCGGTGGCGCCGGTGACAAAGACCGTCTGACTCACGCTGAAGCTTGCTCCGGCGTGGCGGCGAATTCGGCGTCAACCTGCGAAGGATCGAAATGGATCACCGGTTCGCTGGTTCCGAACACATCGAGGGTGTGGATGAAGCGGTGCACCCCCATGGTGTTGGCACAGGCAAAACCCAGCTCGACGATTTGCGCGGTCGTGAAGACCTCGCTCAGTTCGCGGTACACCTCGTCGTCAATGGCGTGGTGATCGGCCGAGAGGAGGTCCAGGAACTGAATGGCCAGTCGTTCTTGCTCGGTCAGACTCCCATGTCCCGGGGCGATCAGGCAGGCCACGTCCTCATCGGTGATGGAGTCGTGCTTGCGTGATTGCATGCACGGCTGGCACTCGCCCAGTTGGGCGCTGCGGATGCGGATGAGCTCGTGGATGCGCGCGCCCAGCAGCGTGTTCTTGCCGAATGCGCTCCGCGCCATGCTGGTCATGACGATCTGCGCCGTCTTGTAGGCGAAGATCTGGAGAGGGACCGGAGTGGCGTACGTCCCGTCTGCGACGCCCTCTTCGATGATGCGGCGTGGCTCCGGCGCCAGTGCTTCCAACGGAATCGGTTCTATCCTCGGCACTGGGCCCCCTTTCGACGGGCCTGGCCGGTCCGCCTTCGTCGTTGCCGAGCGTACCTACGTGCTCGGACGTCCCTACTGTACTGTCGGCCGCATGACCTTGAACCAATCGTCGGTCCTGCTGACCGACAGAGTGGCGGTCGTGACCGGTGGCGGCTCGGGCATCGGTCGCGGCATCGCCCGCGGTTTGGCCGCCTTCGGCGCCAAGGTGGCGATCTGGGAGCGGGATCCCGAGACCGCCGCCGCCGCCGGGGAGGAAGTCGGCGGACTCGGCATCACGGCGGACGTGCGTGAGTCGGACCAGATCGATGCCGCGCTGGCCCGCACGACCGCTGAGCTGGGACCTGTCGGCATTTTGGTGAACAACGCCGGCGCCGTCTTCCTCTCGCCCATCCTCGAGACGTCGGAGAACGGGTTCGATGCCCTCTACCGGGCCAACCTCAAGCACGTCATTCTCTGCACGCAGCGGGTCGCCCGGGGGATGGTCGAGACGGGGCGAGGCGGCAGCATCATCAGCGTGACCTCGATCGAGGGCGTGCGGGCCGCCCCGGGCTACGCCGCCTATGCCGCGGCCAAGGCCGGCGTCATCAACTTCACCAAGACGGCGGCCCTCGAATTCGCCCCTTACGGCATCCGGGTCAACGCCCTGGCGCCCGACATCACCATGACCGAGGGCCTGGCCTCGGTGGCGCCAGCAGGAGCCGAGAAGCAGTTTGGCAATACCGTTCCGATGGGCCGGGCCGGCCACGTCGACGACCTGGCGGGCGCCGCCGTCTTTCTGGCTGGGGATCTCTCGACCTACCTGACCGGCCAGACGTTGCACGTGGACGGTGGGACGCAGGCCTCGTCAGGGTGGTACCACCACCCTGACACCGGGTCCTACGTGCTGGGACCTTCCTGATGGAAGCAACGGCCCGAGGCAAGGCACCACCAGAGAGAAGAAACGACCGACCGGTAGGAGCGAGCTAACCCTCGTCAGCCTCACCCACGTGGCCCGCATGGACGGACATGCCGCCATCGATGGCGATCATCTGGCCCGTGATGTATTTCGATTCGTCCGAGGACAAGAAGACGACCAGGTCGGCGATGTCGTCGGGCTCGCCCAGGTGTGGCGTGAGGGTGGCCCGGCTCAGTGAGGCCAGGGCGTTTTCCGGAATGTGCGCCCGCACGGCATCGGTGATGATGAGCCCGGGCACGATCGTGTTGACCCGGATGTTCTTCTTGCCGTGGCTGGTGGCCACGTACATGGTCAGCGTGTGGACGCCCGCCTTCGAAACCCCGTAGGCCGTGCGCACCCGATCGCCGCTGAAGGCGGCGCCGGACGACATGTTGATGATGGAGCCGCCACCGTTCTTCTCCATTTCGGGGATGGCGTGCTTGCACGTGAGCATCTGACTGCTCAGGTTGACGGCGATGGCCCGGTCCCAGACGTCGAGTGACAACTCGGTGACGGCGGTGTCACGCGAGAGGAAGTCACTCTCGGTCAAGGCCGCGTTGTTGTGGAGCACATCGAGGCGGCCGAAGGCGGCGACGGCCGCGGCGACCATGGCGACGACGGCGGACTCCTGCGAGAGGTCGGTCTGCACCCCGACGGCCTGACCGCCCGCGGCCTTGATCTCTTCGGCCACCCGATCAGCGCCCACGCCGTTGATGTCGACGACGGCCACTGCGGCGCCTTCGCGTCCCAGCTTGCGCGCGGTCGCACCGCCGATGCCCCCCGCCCCACCGGTCACGATGGCCACTTTGTCCTGCAGTCGTCCCATGGCGAGATCATCGCACTGCAGTCCATCGCCGGGGAATTCGGGTGACGGGCTAGCGCAGTCCCTCGAGAAATCGCATCACCAGCCGCCCGGCGCGCTCGCGTTCTTCTTCGGGATTCGTGGCCGCCCCCACGGCCAATCCGGCTTCACCGGTGGCGGCGAGAAACATCCGGGCGGTGAGATCGTCCGACGGGATGTCAATGAGGCCGTCTTGAGCCAGGCCCTGAAGGCTTGCCTTGACGAGGCCCAGGAAGTAATTCTCCTCGAGCTCCTTCCAACGGGTCCAGCCCAGAGCGGCCGGAGCCTCTTCCAGCGCGATGCGCCGGAAGTCCGGTTGGCCACACTCGGTCAGGAAGGCGTCGACTCCCGCCCGCACGATGTCCCACGGATCGGCGATGCCGGCTACCCCCAAGATCACGTTGGCCAGCAGCCGCTCTTCCATGACGATGAACGTCGCCTCGAAGAGCTCCGACTTGTCGACGAAGTGGTGGTAGACGGCGCCCTTGGAGACCCGGGCCGACTCGGCGACGGCATCGATGCTGGTCTTGGCGAACCCGTCGACGGTGAACCGCTCGATCGCCGCCGCCACGATGGCGGCGCGAGTGGTTTCGGCATATTCCTCCCGGCGACCCTTGACAGCCATGGCCCACTACTTTACATTGACTGACTATGAGTATTTTACCGACTAAGAGTCAGTCAACGGAGAAGAGGGCCACGAGGAAGACGGTCGAGACCCAATTCGGCGACATCGCCTACCTCGAGACGGGCGGGGACCTGGACCCGACCGCCCTCTTCATCCATGGGGTCTTCCTCAATGCGGATCTCTGGCGCGGCCAGATCGAGGGGCTGGCCGACGTCCGGCGCTGCCTGGCGCTCGACCTGTTGGCCCACGGGGAGAGTGCGTGTCCGGAACCGGGCACGATGACGGTCAGTCTCCAGGCCGAGATGGTCCTGGCGTTCCTCGACGCCATGGGGCTCGATGCCGTCGATCTGGTGGGCAACGACAGCGGCGGTGCCATCGCCCAGCTCGTGGTGGCCCGGGCACCCGACCGGGTCCGGACTTTGACCCTGACGAACTGCGACACCCACGACAACTGGCCACCGGCGGCGTTCGCCCCGATCCACGATCTGGCCCGGGCCGGGACCTTGGCCACCGCCCTCGGTGCCCTGGCCACTGACCCCGACACGGCCAGAGGCATCATGGCCTCGAGCTTCGAGCACCCCGACTCCCTCTCCGACGAGGTGCTCTCGGGGTTCTTCGCCCCGTTCGCCCAGGACGAGAAGGCCCAGGCCGTCCAGGAGTACGTGGCGGGGATGGACAACGCCGTCACGGTGGCCATTCGCGACGACCTGGCGCAATTCCGGTCGCCGACCTTGATCGTGTGGGGCACGGCCGACGAGTTCTTCGATGTGGCCTGGGCTCGATGGCTGGCCACGACCATCCCGGGGACGGTTCGCTCCGTCGAGCTTCCCGGGGCCAGGCTCTTCTTTCCGTTGGAGCGCCCGGAGGAGTTCAATCGTGAATTGCGCTCGCTGTGGGCCGAGAGCGAGGACACCACCAGGCCCGGCTGAGATCCCCGGCGGTCATGTGGCCCGGAGCGGCCGTTCTCGGCTAGTGATTCGAGGACGGTCGTTCGGGCGATGGGCCCAGAGGGGGAGACGAGCATGCCTGGTCCACTGGAAGGTGTCCGAGTGGTTGAGGTGGCGAACTGGACGTTCGTCCCGGCGGCCGGGGCCGCGTTGGCCGATCTGGGGGCCGATGTCATCAAGGTGGAGGCCCCCAACGGTGACCCGCAGCGGGCCCTGCGCAACCTGCTCAACCTGGCCGAGGACGGGCCCAACCCCTTCCTGGAGGTACCCAATCGCGGCAAGCGCAGCTTCACGGCGGATCTCACCTCCGAGGAGGGCCGCCGGGTACTGGCCCGGGTCGTCGCGGCGGCCGACGTCTTCATGACCAGCAACCTGGCGCCGGTCCGCCAGAAGCTGGGCATCGAGGTCGAGGACATGCGGGCGGCCAACCCGAACATCATCTACGTCCGGGGAACCGGTTGGGGCGCCCACGGTCCCATGGCCGATGTCGGGGGCTACGACGTCGCCTGCGGTTGGGCCACCAGCGGGATGGCGTACAAGATGTGCGTCGAAGAGGGTCCCTTGGCCCAGCCTCCGGGGTTTTTCGACCTGCAGGGGGCCAACACCATTGCCGGAGCCG
The DNA here is from genome assembly GCA_963821755.1 of uncultured Acidimicrobiaceae bacterium. Taxonomy (GTDB): domain Bacteria; phylum Actinomycetota; class Acidimicrobiia; order Acidimicrobiales; family RAAP-2; genus Bog-473. The sequence continues at coordinate 277,530 of CAWGEX010000002.1, read as the reverse complement.
TCGGCATGGCCCTGTTCAAGCGCGAACGCACCGGCGAGACGTCGGTCATCGACGTGTCGCTCATGAACGTGGGCATGTGGGCGACGGCGCCGGACATCCTCGGCACGCCGTTCTCGGGCAGTCACGGCGTGGGGGACCGAGCCGAGTCACCCAACCCGATCGTCAACGCCTACCGCACCGGCGATGGCCGTTGGCTCTACCTGGTCTGCCTCCAGGCCGATCGGTTCTGGGGCGAGCTGTGCACGCTTCTGGGTTGTCCAGAGCTCATCGAGGACGAGCGCTTCGTTGACGGCGCCGCCCGCTACACCAACCGCCGAGAGTGCGTCGGCGCGCTCGATGCGGTGTTCGGGGCGAAAACGATGGAAGAGGTGCACCAGGCTCTCGACGGGTTCAGCGGGGTGTGGGCCCCGGTCCTGCGCCCATCCGAGATCCCGGACCATCCCCAGGTCGAGCCGAACGGGTTCCTGCCCACCATCACGCCCAGCCACGGACATCCCTTCCAGTTGGTGGCCGCCCCCATGCGCTTCGACGACCAGCCCACCGTCCCCCGGGGTGCGGCGCCCGAGCTCGGTCAGCACACCGAAGAGATCCTGCTGGAGACCGGTATGGACTGGGACGAGATCGGCCGGCTGCGCGCCGTGGGCGCCCTGGGGTGACGGAGGAGCGGTGACGGAGGAGCGTGATCCCCGGCGCGGCGTCAGTTGTGCTCAATGTCAGTTGGGCCAAGGTCAGCCCGTGCCCAAGGTCAGTTCTTGTCAATCCGCCCGTCAGTCCGTCAGTCCCGTCGGCGCGGGGCTCAGTTCGGCCTTGAGCACTCGACGGAGCAACTTGCCGGTGTCGCTGTAGGGGAGTTCGGTGCGGAACTCGATCCGTTCGGGGGCGCGGGTCGACCGGAGCCGCTCGGAGACCCAGAGCCTGAGTTCGCCCGCATCGGTGTCATGGCCACTCCGCACCACGACCACCGCCGCCACGGCTTCGCCCCACTCGTCACTGGGGATGCCGATCACCGCCGCCTCGGCGACGGCCGGGTGCAGGGCCAAGACGTCTTCGATCTCGCCCGGCGAGAGGTTCTCCCCGCCCCGGACGATCACGTCGTCCAGCCGCCCTTCGACGAAGAGATAGCCGTCCGCATCGAGCCAGCCTCCATCGTTGGTGGCCAGCCACCCATCGGCATTCACGGCGGCGCCGCGTCCGAGGTACTCACCGGAGACCTGTTCGCCCCGCACCCAGATTTCCCCGTGGTCACCCGATTCCAGCGGCTGACCCGACGGACCTCGGATCTCCACCTCGAGGTTGGGGAGGGGACGACCCACCGAGCCCAGCCTGATGCGCACGTGGGGCTCGGGCGAGGCAATGGCCTGGCGATGGTCTTCGGGCCCGAGCACGGCGACCGTCGAGCTGGTCTCGGTGAGCCCGTAGGCATTGACCAGGCCGACGTGGGGGAGGTGGTCCAGTGCTCGCTCCACGATGGCGACCGGCATCCGGCCGCCGCCGTAGGACAGGTGCTGGAGGGCGGGCAGCTTTTCTCCCCGTTCATGGAGCACGTCGAGGATGCGATCGAGCATCGTCGGGACGACCATGGCATGGGTGACGGCTTCGGCCGCCGCCAGGTCGACCCACGCCTCCGGGGAGAACTGGGGCAGATAGACGAGGCGTCGCCCCGACCAGACCGACGTCAGCACGGCTGCAATTCCGGCAATGTGATACGGCGGGACGCTGACCAACGCGGCGTCGCCGCTCTCGGATCCCAGGAACTCGACCGTCTCCAGCACATAGCTCGTGAGGTGTCGATGGCGCAGCACCGCCGCCTTCGGCTCGCCCGTCGTGCCACTGGTGAACAGCAACACCGCAGTGTCTTCCGCGTCGTCGCTCGCCGCCGGGGCCTCGGGCCCGTCCGCCTGCAGGAAGTCGGCGCGGCTCGTCATCGGCAAGCCAGGAATCCCGTCGGGGAATCGCCCCGGCACGGACGGCTCGACCACGGCGAGGCCCGGGGCGGCGCGCTCGAGGATGGCGGCCAGCTGGGCGTCGGCCAGTCGGTAGTTCACCGGGACATAGGGAATGCCGGCCACCGCCGCGGCGAAGACGCCAAGCGGCACCGCCTCGGAGTTGACGTCGACCGCCACCAGGCGTTCGGCCTCCCGGCGACGGAGGTCACGGGAGACGGCCTGGGCCCGCTGCAGCAGGTCTTGGTAGGTCAGACCCTGGCCCTGTGGCCCGACCGCAGTGCGATCCGGGAGCGCGTCGGCGACGATATCGAGGAGGGACGTCAGGTGCATGCAGCGTGCCTCAGTCCGAGGAGGGGAGGGGCTTGGCCTCCTTGGGCGGCATGGCCACGCCATCGACGGCCAGCGTGCAGGCTCCCGCCTTGGTGACCAGCACCTCGAGGCCGGAGTCGGGGTGCGCAAACCTCTTTCCGATCAACGAGCCACCGGCAAACGATGGATCGAGCTCGAGTCCCGCCGCGCGGTCTTCTCCCACCGGCACCATGGGGTGCCCACCGCATTCGAGCGACACCGGCTGGCTCGCCCCGCGCACGACCACGACTTCGGTGTCGCAGACTTGGCTGGCCCACCGGGTCCCTGGTTTGAGATCCACAAATCCTGCTTTCTCTCGACGTTTACCGTCCGTTGGTCTACCGGCACCGTGGCCTGCCGGGCAATTAGAGCCCGTCGGCCCGTTCCGGTACACAATTTTGGTGCGCCGCTGGCCGCTGGCCGCTGGCGCGGCCGCTGGCGAGGGGCGACTGGTGGCCTGGTGGCCTGGTGGCTCAGCTCCTAGGCGGGAACAACCTCGTCGACCAGGCCCCAGCCCAATGCCGTGGTCGCATCGATGCGGGCCCCGCTGAGGGCGAGGAGCGCCGTGCGGTGGCGCCCCACCCGCCGCGTGATGCTCACCGTGCCTCCGGCACCCGGAATGAGCCCCAGTTGCACCTCGGGGAGCGTTGCCGTGAAGTCGGGTCGGGCGACCACGTGGGGGGCAAAGGCCGCAAGTTCCACGCCCGAACCGGCGCAGGGTCCGTGGACGTGTGCGGACAGGCGCGACCCAAGGTCATGGATGGCTCGGCCGATGCTGGTGGTCAGGCGCACCAGATGAGCGGAGGCGGGGTCGGCGAAGGTGCCGAATTCATCGAGGTCACCCCCGCTGCTGAAGGCCGGCCCCTCACCGCGCAGCACGATGCGGGTGAGCGTCGGGTCGGCGCCGGCGAGCGCCAACCCGTTGAGCAAGCCGTCACGCATCGACCGGTTCAGCGCATTTCGCACGTGGGGTCGGTTGAGCACGATGTCGAGGCGATCTCCGTGGCGCTCCAGCTGCACCGGGGGCTCCAGCTTCGGGCGCACTCCGCTCTGATGGTTCGACTCGAGCGCCAGGTGGTGAATTCCACGCCGGATTGCAGCAAGGAAAAGACGGCTGACTCGGCCACCAAACCGGGTCCGATTGAGTGGTGCCCATGACGCAGCAGCATGGCCAGGGACGTGGCTGCGGCGGGGTTCTCGCCGATCGTCCTGAGGAGGTCGTCGACCGTTGCCACACCGTCCTCGGGGACGACGTCGGCCATGGGGGGACGGGCACCGGGCGAGCGGTCGCGGGCGATCACCACGCACGGCAGGGAGGCCAGGCGTGCCGCGACCTCGGCGTCGGCGTCGGTGCCGTCAGGCGACGTGAGCACCACGAATCCCTCCGCGTCCGAAAGCAACTCAGCGGCGAACGGTGAGGACGCCAGCGCTGCCAACTTACCGTCTGAGGTATGGAGCACTCGGATGTGGTGACGTTACCCGAGGAGATTCAGCGACGTGCCGGCGTCAATGAAAGTATCGAGGAGTGGATCGACGAAGCGTGGCGTGGCCGGACTCCGGTGCGACGCCGCTCACCGGCGGTTTGATCGGGCCGCCGCTGGGCTCGCTGGTCATGCGCCGGGCCGAGGTCGACGGCGCGCTGGTCGACGTGCGCGTGGACGATGCGACGGTGACCGCCATCGGGCCACCGGGCAGCCTCGGCGGTGCGGACCGGGAGATCCGCTGTGGCGGGGGCGCCCTCCTGCCGGGTCTGCACGACCACCACCTCCATCTCATGGCCATGGCGGCCGCTCTGAACTCGGTCGACGTGAGCAGCGGCCTCGATGACGCCATCGGGGCGGCGCACGGCCACGCTCGGGCGGGCGAATGGATCCGCGCCGTCGGGTACGACGAAGCCGAGTGCGGTTCGCTCGACCGCTGGAGACTCGACGAGCTGGCGTCGGGAAGACCCGTCAGGGTCCAGCACCGTTCGGGCTCGATGTGGGTGCTCAATTCAGCTGCTTTGGAACGCGTCGGCGCGCTCGAGTCGGGGGAGGCCGGCATAGAACGAGATCGAGACGGCCACCCGACGGGCCGATTGTTCCGCCTCGACTCTTGGCTGCACGATCGCCTGCCCGACGGTGGCCCACCTGACCTGGCCGCCGTCGGCCGCCGCCTCGCCTCGTACGGCGTCACCGGAGTCACGGACTGCACGCCGGCGACGACGCTCGACCATCTGCACGCCCTGGCCGAGGCGGTGAACCGCGGTGCCCTGCCCTTCGCCGTCGCGGTCACAGGAGGCCCGGAACTCTCAGAGACGGTCCCACCGGGAGCATTGCGCCAGGGGCCAGTCAAGATTGTCATTGCCGATCATTCGCTCCCGGAATTGAGGGCCGTGGCCGAGCAGTTTCGTCGGGCCCACCGGGTCGCCCGGCCGGTTGCCGTGCACTGCGTCACCCGGGCCGCCCTGGTGCTCGCGCTGGCCGCCTGGCAGGAGACCGGGAGTATTCCAGGCGATCGGATCGAGCACGCCGCCGTCACGCCCCTGGACCTGGCGGCGGCCATCGCCGACCTTGGGATCGCTGTCGTGACGCAGCCCGCTTTTCTCGCCGCCAGGGGCGATACGTACCTGCGTGACGTCGAGCCGGACGACCAGGCTGATCTCTACCGCTGCGCCTCACTGCGGGACGCCGGGATCGACGTCGGGGGAAGCACCGATGCGCCCTTCGGACCCGACGACCCATGGATCGCCATGGGCGCGGCGGTCGATCGCCGATCCCCGCTGGGAGCGCGAGTCGGACTCGACCGCGGTCTCGAGCCGACGGCGGCCCTGGATCTCTTCCTGGCTCCGCTCAATCGGCCCGGCGGCCCGGTCCGCCAGGTACGGGTCGGGGGACCAGCCGACCTCTGCCTCCTCGATGTTCCGAAGAGGGAGGTCCTGTCCGATCCGTCCAGCCGTCATGTGGCCGTGACCATTGCCGGCGGGGTCGAGGCCTATTCACGCTGAAATCCGTTGGCCTGGGAAGGGGGCATGCCCATGAAGCCAGCCACGCCACGACTCGCCGGAACGCCGAGTCACACTTCACCGGCGGTCGGCCCTGAACGGAATCCGCTCGGCGCCGGGAATGCCAGGTCTCACATGAGGTGGGAGATGATTAAGGTCGTGGGTGCACTCGAAAGTGGAGGAGATGGCCCCATGGCTCAGGGTCCAGGTCGACTGTTGACGACGAGAATCTCACCCAGTTCCTCTGATGAGGCGATCGATGAAGCGAGTGAAGAGTCGTTCCCGGCCAGCGATCCTCCCTCGACGTGGACGGGCGGCGACACGCCAGAAACCGAGGACGACCGAGAGGTTCATCCGGCCTAAGGCACTGATGGTTGTGATGTACGAGGTCTGCCGATAGCGGACCATCGTGGGGGACGATCGGCCACGTCGGTGGCCGTGGTCGTACGCCCCGTGCCCCTGCATTCTGTTCGTTGCCTTCGGGAAGGTCGAGTCCGATCTGGTTAGTGTGAGGCAGCCAGTGGGCCGACCACTGAGGCTGTGGGGACGTGGATGGGCAACGGGGGAGTAGCCATGGAGCGTCCTAGGGCGATGAAGGGATGACGGGGAACCGACGGTTTCAGGTCACCGTGTCCGGTTACGTATGATGACCTCCCAGTCGGCACCTCCGGACCCAACCGAGGGGACAAAGGGCCATCGACTTCTGCGGGTCTGGGCGCTGTCAACAGTGGTTCTCTTCTGCCTGTGCGCGGTCTGGTCAATCGCAACCCCCATCGGAGCCAACAACGACGAAGGGGCCCAGATGATCAAGGCCGCCTCGGTGGTCCGCGGGCAGATCGTGGGCCAATCGGTCAACCCGACGTCGGCCACCCGGCTCAGCCCGCGAGACCGGGCTTTCCTGGCCTTTTGCGGTGCCCAACATCCTGCCGCTGACTGTGACCGGGCTGTCACCGTCGTCTCGGTTCCCGAGAGCATCGCCCACTTCACGGCGCCGGCTTGCTTCATCATTGAGGTATTTGCCTCCACTTGCAGCCACGGTCTGCAGGGATCGGGCCGGGAGGTGTCGGCCGCCACCTATGTCGGCCGCTATCCACCGCTGTACTACGCCATCGTCGGCCTCCCGTCGTTGGTTTGGCACACGTCCCTCACCGTTTATCTGATGCGCCTCCTCAGCGGGTTGCTGACCGCCCTCATGGTGGGGCTGGCCCTGGCGCTGTCCTCCGTGTGGAGTCGTTCCCGGCTTCTGGTGCTGGCGGTGGCGGTCGCGGCCACCCCCACCGTGCTGATTTTCGGATCGGCCGTCAATCCCAGCGGCTTGGAGATGGCCGCGTCCCTGTGCGTCTGGACCGGTGGATTGATCCTGGTCCTTGACCATACCGAGCATCCACCGCCGAGTCTGGTGTACGGCACGGCCGCTGCAGCCATCGTCATGGTGCTCACCCGCGGGCTGTCGCCCTTTTGGCTGGCCCTCATCGCAGTCTCCCTGCTGGCCCTGGCGCCGCGCTCGCTACCAGTGCTGGTCCGGTGTCATGCAGTGAGGGTGGCAGGAGTCGCGGTCGCGGTCGCCGGAGCGGCGGCCGTCGGCTACGTCGCCTGGGCGCACACCCTGTCGGTCTATCCCCTGGGTGTCCCTGTCCCGGCCTCACTGTCGTCGTGGGGCGTCCTCGAGCTGGCGCTGGGTCGGACCAAATCGGTGGTCACCGAGTTCATCGGCACCTTCGACGCCGCCGAATCCATGCCACCACTTCTGGCCATCGCCCTGTGGCTTCTGACGGCGTCGGGACTTCTCGTGTTCGGACTCGTGGCCAGCCTCCGCCGGCACGCCGCAGTCCTCGTCGCACTGATCGCCCTCTCCTTGATCGTTCCCACCGTCCTCATGGTGTCCCAGTCCCACCATCTCGGCTTAGTGTGGCAGGCGCGAGATGGCTTCCCCCTCTATGTCGGCATCCTCCTGGTGGCCGGCGCCGCAGGCGGACGGGGTCTCAGGATGTCTTCGGGGCCGTGTATTGGGCCATCGAATATTGGGGAATCGAAGGTCGGCGCGGCCTTCGGGCGCCTGGCCGTGCTGGTGGCGGTGGCAGTCGCCGTCGCCCAACTGGCCGACTTCGTCTGGGCGCTTCGTCGCTACACCGTCGGGTTGGGTGCCACTGTCAATCCGCTGGCCCACCCCCTGGGGGGTTGGTGGGACCCTCCGCTGCCCGCGCTTGCCTTGGTCGTCACGGCTGTGCTGGCAGCCGCCTTCTACGGTTGGTGGATCGTTCACCTGGCCCGGGCAGAGGCTGTTCCCTCGCAGCTTCCCTCGCCAGTGGCGCAGGCGGAGTTGCATCCCTCGAGCGTGTGATCTGATTCATCGGAACTCCCAGTACTGCAGCCAAGTGGGGATCGGAGAGCCCCCTCTGCCCCATAAGCCCTGATCCCAGGCCCCGGAACGGGCGTCCAGAGGACCGCTGCAGCCTGATGGGCGGCGGCCGGTCAGTCCAACTCAGCCAGGAGATCGCGGCATCTGCGGGCGTCCCCGGCCAGCTTCGCTCGAAAGCTATCCATTCGAGCCAGCTTGGCGTTCAGTTGCTCGGCCAGTGTTTCGTTGAGTTCGAGCGCCTCCCGCAAGGTCTCCTTCTGCTCCGCCCTGGCCTTCTTGGTGGTCGATCCCTTTGGTGGCGCGATACGTGGTGCGCAGCTCGTCCAATCGGGTCTCGAACGACAGGAACTCCTTGATCTCATCCAGATTCATGCCGAGGACCTCTCGGAGCTCGAGTATCCGATTGAGTTGGATGAGATCTTCCTCCGTGTACCGCCGCTCACCTCCACTGGTGTACAGCGATGGGCTGAGGAGCCCGAGCTCTTCGTAGTAGCGCAGCGTGCGGGCGGAGACTCCGGCGGTGGATGCGGCATCGCTGATGCGAATCCCGCCTTCCGATGGTGAGGGTTGGCCGACAACATGGTCAGCGCTGGTGACGGTCCGTGCGGCCATGTCAGTCCACCAACAGCGGTTCGGTTTCGGCGATCGCCTCTTGAGCCGTCACCACCGCGGGCTCCTGCACGGTCTCCGGCGCTGCACCTGGCTCAACGTAGTGGTATTTCCCGCCGCGCAGCAGCGATGCCACGGCTCCGAGGGCACAGGCGCCGGCGGCGAAGGAGAACGCCTCGGTGAGGCCGCGACCAAAGGGTCGGGAAATGAGGTGGGGGAAGAACGAGCGGCTGGTCAGGTAGTGCGCGGTGGCCGGAGGGAGATGGGACAGCGCGGCCGGTCCAATCAGGGTCTGCATGGGGTTGTAGCCCAAGAAGGAAGCGAAAAGGCTTCCTACGGGGGGAAGGTGGGACACCCGCAATGCGGTGGCCGGTCCCACCCCTTGGGCGATCAGGCCGTGGTAGAGGGCCGCCTGGGAGCGTGGCGGCCAAGCCCAGGATCATCAGCGTGAAGAAGATGCCGATGGAGAGAACCTGGGCCGAGGAATTGAACGTCCCCGACATGCCGGCACCCGCGCCACGCTGACTGGCCGGCAGGCTGTTCATGATGCCGGCCTGGTTCGGCGCGATGAACATCCCCATGCCGATTGAGTTGAGGAAGATCAGCGCGGCGAAGCCCCAGTAGGAGAAGTCGACCGGAAGCATCAACAAGAGGATGAAGGACAACGCCACGACCAGCAGGCCGCCGGTGGCAAACGGCCGGGCGCCGTAGCGGTCGGCCAAGATCCCGCTCACCGGACCGGCCAAGAGGAATCCGACCGTCAGCGGGATCATGTAGATCCCGGCCCACAGCGGTGTCTGCGAGAAGCTGTACCCGTGCAGGGGGAGCCAGATCCCCTGGAGCCAGATGATCAACATGAACATGAGGCCACCGCGGCTCAGCGAGGCCAGGAAGCTGGCGACGTTGCCGGCGCTGAAGGCCCGGATGCGGAACAGGGTCAGGCGGAACATCGGTTGAGCCACTCTGGTCTCGATCACGCCGAAGAGAAGGAGCACGGCGACGCCGCCGACCAGCTCGGTCAACACAGCCGGACTTGACCACCCCATGGTGTGGCCTCCGTAGGGAAGCAGGCCATAGGTGATGCCCACCAGGATGAGGATGAGGCCGGCCGCGAACGTGAAGTTGCCCAGCCAGTCGATCTTGGCCGGGGTGCGGACACCACGGTCCTCGAGCTTGGCGTAGGACCAGATGGTGCCGAATATCCCGAAGGGCACCGACAGCAAGAACACGAGGTGCCACTCCACGGGTGCCAGTAGCCCGCCCAGGACGAGACCGATGAAGCCTCCCGAGATGGCGGCGACATTGTTGATGCCCAGGGCCAGCCCGCGTTGATGCGTCGGGAACGCATCGGTCACGATGGCGGAGGAATTGGCGAACAACATGGCCCCCCCGACACCCTGTCCGACCCGCATGACGATGAGCCACCAGGCCCCGGCGGATCCCGAGAGCCAGGTGATCGAGAGCAGGACGGAGAAGGCGGTGAAGATGGCGAAGCCGAGGTTGAACACTCGCACCCGCCCGAACATGTCCCCGACCCGACCCAGCGTGACCAGAAGGACGGCCAGGACGACCATGAAGCCGAGCAACATCCAGAGCAAATAGCCCGTGTTGCCCGGGGTCAGCGGGTTGAGACCGATCCCGCGGAAGATGTCCGGAAGAGAGATCAGCACGATGGACTGATTGATGAAGACCATCAGGGTCCCGAGGGTGATCGTGAACAGAGCCACCCACTTGTATCGAGACTGCTCAGCCTCGGCAGGCGAGGTGCCGGCCGGTCCGCTCCGGAGGGTCGCCGTGCCGCTCACGAGCGGTGCCGGTCCACGATGGGGGCGGGTGGGGAACTCACGGGCATGATCGCAAGTATAACGTTAACGTCATAGTTAGAAAACACCCCGAGCTCTTCTCCCAGGTGACGATCGTCTCCCGGGAGGGCACGCGGGCCGGACAGAGCGAGGCGGAGGTCAGGGACCGCTCGCCGCAGCGGCGCTCATTCCCACGATCGCCGCGTCGTCGGCATGAAGCTTTTCCCCTCGGGACTGGCTTTGACGCCGAGGACCTGGTGCAGCGACACGCCGCCGTCGTCGAAGCCGTTGGCCGAGGCGGCCATGTAGAGCAGCCAGACCCGGGCCCGCCGGACGCCCACCTCTCTGACGGCGGCATCCCAGTTGTTCTCCAGATTCTCGACCCAGGCGTGCAGCGTGGTGGAGTAGTGCTCCCGCAGCGACTCGACGTCCCGGACTTCAAAGCCGGCCCGCTCCATCGCCAGCATGACCTGGCCCGCGTCGATCAGCTCGCCGTCGGGAAACACGTAGCGCCCGATGAATGAGGTTCGGCTCATCCGGGAGCCGCCCACACTCGAGATGGCGTGATTGAGCAGTCGCCCGCCGTCGGTCAGGAGGGCGTACAAGGTCGAGAAATACTCGGCCACCCTGGCCTCGCCCACGTGTTCGAACATGCCGATGGACGAGATGGCGTCGAAGCGCTCGCCACCGAGGTCCCGGTAGTCCTGGACCCGGATCTCGACCTTCGAGTCGAGCCGGGCCTCGGTGACGCGTTGGCGGGCCAGATCGGCCTGCGGCCTGCTCAAGGTCACGCCGACGACCTGGGCGTCGTAGCGGCGTGCGGCGTGCAGGGCCATGGAGCCCCAGCCGCAGCCCACATCGAGCAGGCGCATGCCCGGGCGTTCGCGCAGTCCGAGTTTGCGGCACACCAGGTCATGCTTCGCCTCCTGGGCCTCCTCCAGGGTGGCATCGTCCGTCACGAACCGGGCGCACGAGTACGTCATGCTGGGCCCGAGCACCAGACGGTAGAACTCGTTGCTGATGTCGTAGTGATGGCTGATGACGGCCGCGTCACGACTCTTGGAATGGCGTCGACCGCGGGGTAAGGCCTCCTCGACCGGCCTGGCCAGGGGAAGTCGGAGTGCTCCCAACTGGCGTGCCGCCTGCACGACGGGTGAAGCAACTCGGACTCCCGTCTTCAGGTCCGGTGGGGCTGCCGTGTGCAACGCTCGGAGCACCTCGAACATGTCACCGTCCATGTCAAGGTCGCCGGTGACATAGGCGCGAGCCAGGCCCAGCTCGCCCGGCGCCCAGAGCAGCCGATTGATGGCATTGGCGGAACGGACCAGCACCGTTCCGGGACCGTCAGTGGGTCCAAGGGCGCTGCCGTCCCAGAACTCGAGTCTGACGGGTATTCCGTCGTCAAAGAAAGCCCCTACGAACGGCGCCATCGTGGTCGCTGCGTTCGTGCCGACCGTGGTCGGCCGGGGCTGACTGACCGTTAGATCTTCCATCGGTGTCGATCGGGTCGTCGGTGCTGAGGTCCTGACGTCGGTATCCATGGGGCTCCCTTTCTCTGACAGTGACGGTTTCTCTGTGCGGGTGGCGGACGCCCGCCCTCACTTGTATTCCCACACAGGGGATGGGGGAATCCACTGGATCCCCCGCTGGTGGCTGCAACTTGGGTGACAGACGCCCGGGGGGTGACCGAAAGCGTCGGCTGACGACGTCATGTCAACCTCGGGGCCGAGCGGGGTCCGGCGTCGCTGATCACGGCACGACGACGATGATCGGAGCCTTGTGACTCCTAGTCAGGCGTCTCCCGAGTGACCCGGCGATGTGGTGGCGGGCCTTGGCGGATCTACCGACCACGATCAGATCCGCCTGCTCTCCCACCGCCACCCGCAGGAGCTCCTGGGCTATGTCGCCGTGCGTGTGGACGAACGTGAACTCGATGGCGTGGTCTGCGGCATACCGACATGCCTCCTCGCTCAAGTGTGTGGCCTGCTCATTCTCGGTCTGTTCGATGACCCCGAGGGCGATGCACGAAGCGCCCAAGGGAGCGGTGCTCGCGGCCGCTCTGGCCGAGGTGGGGCCGACGAAGACGGCGACGACCCGTCCGGAGAGGCGTCGTGTCTCTCCACAGGCCCACCAGAAGGCATCCCACGACGTCGCGGAACCGTCAATCCCGACCACGACAACGGGAGACACAGGCGACCCGAAGCCTTCGCCCCCTTGTTGCTGGCCTTCGTGCTCCGGCATCACACTCATGGTTGAACCTCCCGAACATCCTCAGCGCGACTGGGTGATCTGGTTCCGCCGTTCGTCCTCAAGGGCGGCAAGCTGGGTGAGCGCGGGAATCGCCGCGGCGAGCGCTTCTCCCTGATGCGCGGGGAGGTCGTCGATCAGGTGCACGAGTACCGACACCCCGGCTTGCCGGCGGGCCCTGATGTAGTCCGACCCGGCGGCGGTGAGCGTGACCAACGTCACCCGGCGGTCCGCCGCATCGGCGCGCCGCTCGACCAGGCCCGATCGCTCCAGTCCGCTCACCAGTGCCGTCATCGACGGCTGCATCACGCCTTCGACCGCGGCCAGATCGGTGATGCGGCGGGGCCCGGATCGATCCAGCGTGGCCATGGTCGACAACGAGGTGAGGCTCATGTTGCGTGGTTCGCTTCGCACCGCAGCCGTGGCCAGCCCGAACAGGGCTTCACCGATCATCCAGCTCCTGGCGGTTTCGATCTTCCCTGGCGTGTGTGTTCGCGGGCTCATAACCATAAGCATAATCCAAACTATATAGATTCTGCTATGTAATGTAGAATGTGATCCATGTCCACCATGGCGGTGCCCACGGGTGACCGACCACGTCTCGTCGTGTGTGAGGGCGATGAGACGGGGCAGGAACTCCTCGACCAAGCGCTTCGCGTCCTCGAGTCCCGGGTGCTCGGAGTGGACCTGGAGCTGATTCGGTTCGATCTCTCACTGGGCAACCGGCGAGAGACCAAGAACGCCGTGGTGCGTGACGCGGCCGATGCCATGCGCGAGGTGGGGTTGGGGCTCAAAGCGGCCACGATCACCCCGGAGAAGATTGGCGACATCGGGAGCCCCAACCGGATTCTCCGCGAGGGAATCGGTGGGTCGGTGATCGTGCGGACCGGTCGACGCATCCCCGGAGTCTCTCCGCTGGCGCCCGTTGTCCACCCGATCGTGGTCGTGCGGATGGCGGTGGGCGACGCCTACGGAGCCGAAGAGCATCGAACGGGGACTCCGGGAGGACCCGACGAGTTGGCATGGCGGACCGAGAAGATCGATCGCTCAATCTGCCGCCAGGTCGCCGAGTACTCGTTCCGCACGGCGGCCGCCCAGGAGGCCTGCGTCTATGGCGGTCCGAAATGGACCGTCTCGGCCACGTACGAGGGCATGTTGAAGGAAGAGATGGATGCCGCGGCGGACCGCCATCCGGGTGTCATGTACCGACCCACGCTCATCGATGCCGCGTATGCCGGCCTCCTGACGGAGGCGGGACATCAGGGGCTCGTGGTGCCGGCCTTGAACCGGGACGGTGACTGCCTGTCCGATCTCGTGCTGGCTCTCTACGGCTCGATCGCCGGAGCAGAGTCGGTGCTGTTGGCCCTCGATGAGGAGTTGCGACCAGTGGTGGCGATGGCGGAGGCGCCGCACGGCACGGCCCCGTCGTTGGCGGGCAAGAACGTGGCCAATCCCATGGCGATGCTGCTGGCCTGCGCCGCCGTCCTCGAGCAGGCCGCCGCGGATGGGGATCCCGCCATGGGTCGAGGGGCCCGGGCGATCCGCCGCGCCACCCTGAGTGCGGCCGCCGATGGCGTTCGAACGTTTGACCTCGGCGGTGAGTCTTCAACCTCGGAGGTGGTCGACGAGGTGCTCAGGCGGTTGGTCGCCGAGGATCTCGCAACGGGTCCGCTGGCCTGAGTTCCTGCGCCGGTGTGGCCGGAGGGGGTGAGCGGTCCCACAGGGTCGATGTCACAGGGCCGGCTCGATGTGCCATTTCGTGCGGGCTACGGCTGTCCCGGCCGAAGCTCGACAAAGAGGCCTTCCGCGTCCGCCACCAGTGTCCCGCCGTCGTACAGGCGGGCGCTGGCCCAGCGTTTTCGGCCTTCGACCCGGTCGACGGTGGCGTCCACCTGGAGCTCCACATCGAGCGGGGCGATAGCGCGGTAGTTCACCTTGAGATAGGCCGTTCGGGCCACCTTGGGGAAGCCTGTATTGGCTGCCCGCCCCAGGACCTCGTCAAAGAGCAGGGGCAGAGTGCCGCCGTGGGCCGCACCGTTGCCACCGAGATGGAACGGGCGGAACGTGGCGCGACCACGGACGTGATCGCTGGTGATCTCGTCCCAGATGAATGGGATCAACATGGGATTACCTCGACCCGGGAGGTCGATCCGAGTACCGGCCGGCCGTTCCCGCTCCGGAGCGGCCCAGGGCTCGAGCAGGTCAATGGTCGTCCGCACCTGGGCTGCGGCTTCGTCCCACGCGGAATCGGGAGGGTTCGAGACGATCACCTGGTCCTGCAGCGTGCGGAACAACTCGGCGAAACGGGCGTAGGGCTCGCCGCCTCGTCCGGGGACGTTGATGACATTGGCGAAGGGGTCAATGGTCGGTTGGTTCAACCGTTGATTCTCGGGAGTGGTCTCGTTCGGCATGGCCACGAACGGTATCGGAGGCCGGCTACGGCATCGGCGGAACCTGAATGACGACTCCTCAGCCAGAATGCGTCGGGCAGAACTCGAGTCCCTGGCCGTCCCATGTCCACGCATGCGCTTCGAGGAGCTTCTTGATCTCACCGCCGAGTGTCTCCAACTTCATCCCCGGACGGGTGGGGCCGTGGCCAATGCCGGCTTGGCAGCCCGGCGCATCACAGCAGATCTCAAAGAGGCAAACGGTCATGGAGCCGACGCTACTGCCGTTCAGCAGCTGAGGATGGCCGGAACGCACCGGCCCAATCGAATGCCTCAACATCGTCGGGTGCGACGACCCCACATAAAATTGGCCTAAACCTGAAGCCACGCACAGGCCGACGAGTGCTTAATTAGTGCCCCGCTCCGGGTCTGTGGGTATCAGGGGGGACCTGTTGGGAGCCCACCGACCCGGGCGGGACGATGACGCAGGATGGGGCGTCCTGACGCCTGTTTCCAAACTAACGGGTCCACCTAAGGGACCCCGCAGAAATTGGTTACAGGTCGATTGCAATTGCGGCAAGCCGACCGTCACCATTCTCCGTCATTGTTGGCGTCCAGTTCCCGTGGAAGCGAGCGGCTTGAGGTGCATCCGGATGCCTACCTGCTCCTAGAACTGCAGGCCGATGGGGTAAGACTGCCTGGGAGAACCTGAATGCCGGCCGTTCGGGCGCCAGCTCCGTCGATATCAGGGGAGCGGAGAATCCGGTCGCTCGCCCTCGCCGTCCCCGATAGAGGTCGGGCCGTTTTAGCCACACGCTGAGTCGTTCGCACGGTTTCGGGCATGGTGGTGATCGTGATCGGACGACCGACGACGGCCGGGCAGCCACGCCCAGGTGACGGACCCTTTGAGGCGCCCGACTCCAAATCCAGCCGCATCGGTTGGCTGCTTGCCTGTCTCGGGGTCATCGGGCTGGTGGTCGCGTTCGCCTTGCAACCATCGGACGCCAGGGCGGCGGCATCTCAGGACTGGTCACCGTTCGTCCTCGTCACGGGCTTGCTTCTCATCGGCATGGTGGCCAACGATGACGGCCTCTTTGCCGCCGCCGGTCACACGTTGGCCCGGACGGCCAGCAACGGCATCGTCCTCTTCGTGGGCGCCAGCGTCATGGTGGCCGTCGTTACTGCCGTCCTGAACCTCGATACCTCGGTGGCCTTCCTGACTCCGGTGCTCGTCTACACGGCCCGAAGCAGGGGCGGAGGCGAGGCGCCGCTCCTCTACGGGTGCCTGCTCTTGTCCAATGCCGGGTCGTTGTTCCTGCCCGGTTCGAACCTGACCAACCTGATCGTCATCGGTCACTTCCACCTGAGTGGCTCTCAGTTCTTGGCCCACATGTGGGCACCGGCATTGGCGGCTCTGGTCGTGACCGCCGTGGTGGTCGGGTGTGTGGAGCATCGTTCCCTGCGGCCGGGCCTGACTGCACCGGGTGCACCCGAACGGCCGGTCCTCGGGCTGGGCCTCTTTGCGGTGGTGGTGGCGACCATGCTCGTGGTCACCCTGCAGTCGCCGGCCCTTCCGGTGGCGTGCGTCGGCGCGGTTGCCGTGGGCGTCCGACTGGCGAGGGGTCAGGAACGCCCGCGGCAGGTCATCGGAGTGCTGGGTGTCCCGATTCTCGTCGGCTTGTTCGGCGTGGCCGTGGCCCTCGGGACCTTGGGCCGGGTGTGGTCGGGACCGGCGACGCTGCTCTCGCATCTCGACCTCTGGGGCACGACTATCGTCGCCGCGGTCAGCTCGGTCCTGGTGAACAACCTTCCGGCGGCATCGCTGCTGTCTGCTCGCACACCCGCTCACCCCTTCGCCCTCTTGATCGGCCTCAATCTTGGCCCCAACTTGTTCGTGACGGGTTCGCTGGCTTGGTTCCTGTGGCTGAAGGCGGCGCGTCGTTCGGGCGCAAGGCCATCGATTGCCAAAGCAAGCGGCCTCGGTGCCATCGCTGTTCCGCTCTCGATGTTCGCCGCGGTGGGTGTGCTCGCCCTGGCGGGGTGAGGGGACGCCGCCGGGACACCTGCGCCGGACAATCCTGGCCGGGGGAGGGGCCGCTCCATCGTCCGGCGTCGGTGTCCAGTACCGGCCCGGTTGAGGAGCGGGGCGGCGCCACGGGGGTCCTTCGGGACCCCCGTCGGCGTTTGCGCCACGTGCAGCGCGGTAGGGCCGGTTCGGGCTTGGGTCGTGGCCAGCCACGCCACCCAGAACGAGAGCGCACCGTGGGAATTCAGCCCACCAATCCTCATGCGAGCTGAGGTGCCCGCCAGCGCGTTCGGGCCGAGCGCCGACAATCCCGCGCTGCTTGGCGCTGCCCAGGGCCATGTCGCACCCCCTTTCGCTTCTGGACGTCACCGGGTGTCGATGCGATCTCTCAGTACCTGTCGCCGAGGATCAAGAGGATTGACAGAGCGCGCTACGCTCGTGGTAGCCGAGCATCCCGCCTTCGCTCGGACCTTTGCTGCGCCGAACCGCTACAGCTTCCGCCAACCTTGGCTTTGGGGCTTGATTGCGAACGCAGAGATGGAGTCATTCTCAGGTGGTGAATTCGGAGTTGACTTTGTCCACTCCGACGGCGAAGCCCTGGTGCTGCTCAGCGGCGAGTTGGACGTGGCGACCGCGCCAGCCTTGCGAGAGCAGCTGGCGGAATTCGCGTCACAGGGATTGATCCATATCTCAGTCGACCTCTCCGCCCTGCGCTTCATCGACTCGGTGGGCCTCTCCGTGTTCGTTGTCGCCAAGAAGCACCTGGAGCACATGGGTGGCTCGTTTCTCTTACTTCGGCCATCTGCACGAATACAGAAGCTTCTTCAAGTCACCGCCTTGGCGCCACTGCTGCTGGCGAAGCCCGTCATCGTTCCTTCGATCGCGGACGAGGCAGGTCATCGGATATCTCGTACTGCGCCGTGATTCACGGTGTGACAGACACCACGTCAAGGCTCCTCGACGAGTGCGGACGCATCGCCCGGCATTTCCCTCTCCCGCACCCGGCCCGATGATCCCGATGCACGCCTCCAAGATGTGGAAGGTGACTTCGGCGGACACGAGGCACCGGAAGGCTTCAGTGACTCGCCCTCACCGCAGCGACGACCATGATCGGCGATGTGATCCGGGCAACGTGGGCCTTCGGAGCGCCCGAGATTCGGAGGCCGTCACCGGAATGGATGTCGTCGTCCTCGACGGAGACAAGATCACACGGCTCTCTGCGTTCGTCGAGAATCCTGACGAGTAGCTGGACACTGGGAGAACAACGATGGCTCGACGCCGGACTTATGACCCGGACGAGCTCAAGTAAATGGCGCACCCAGAGGCAGCGGAGGAAATCGGGAAAGGGACAGGACCGGGCTCACCTTTTGGATGAACTGCGAATTGCTTCGCTACCGGGCCACCTCTGCGTTCCTGGACGATCTGCACTCAGGCAGCCGCCTCGAGGCACTCCGCGTTGGGCTTCCAATGTCGACACCGAGTGTCCACTTCAGCGCCCTGCAGCTTCTTGGCGACGAGATCGCTCAGAGTCCGCTCGATGTTTTGATCTTGTGCCCGCACGACGGCGTAGAAAGAGAAAGAAAATGAATGCTGAGACCGGTGAGGTACACAGTTCGTACTTGTCGTTATCCGGAAGTAGGCGCCCGCCTTACCTTCACTCAGTGAGACCAAGCTAACGAGCTTCCCGCTTGCACGCATATCGGTTTCTCCTTGTGATCTATTCGGCGTCAGATGTCGAACATAGAAACCGGCAGTCGCAATCAGGACGTATCGGGGTTGCCATCGCGTTGCGCGTGTCACAGCGCGTTGCCATTGCGTTGCGGTGCGTTGCCATTGGGTTGCGTTGCCTCGCGGCGCGTCGAATTGCGTCGCTTATTGGTGAGTAGCTTCCTGGCGAGCGTTATCGGGAATTGCGGTCCCGGTGTCAATGGGATCCGTTACGCGCTTGGCAATCGCCACGCCCACGAATCCCCTTGCGCTCGGGATTTCGGTACGTTCATTCGATGACGCCTGTGGGTTTTGCGCGCCACTCTTCCCCGGCTCTCCCCGACTCAAGGGCCAGGGTTTCGCCGGTCCCGGAGGTAGGCCGCGTCCGTTTTGGGCCTACGCTGGCGACACGGGTACCAGGGCGAACCGGTCTCGACCGGTGGGAATCTGAACGCGCCCCTTGGTCTCGCCACGACGCCCAATGGGGACCTGCTTGCGGTCAACGGAGGTGACGGCAACCTGGTCGAGGTCAGCCCGTCAGGGTCCCAGGTCGGGGAGAAGACAATCAGTCCGGGCGGAGGCGGGGCGCTGTTCGGCCTGGCTCTCTCCAAGGATGGCAGCGCCCTCTACTTCGTCGACGACTCGGAGAACAAGCTGAATGTCCTGCGGTAACCGGGAGCCCCGTCGTGGAGCTGCGGACGCTCGCCGGGATCTTTGATCCGAGGGTACTGCGGCTTCTGATCAGCGCCTCGATCGGCTCGGACTCCACGGGCTTCGCAGTGACCTATTTCGCCTTTCCGAGTCGCCAAAGCTGGATGTTGGAGGTACTCAGCCCCTCTGGGGACGATGTGTAGGCCTCGACCAGCCAGTAAGAACCATGCGCTGGTGCACCGGTGTACAACGTGGGATAGAGCGTCACAATGGCGGACGTATGGGGGCGAAGCACCACTTGGCGACGGTGTGCC
This sequence comes from uncultured Acidimicrobiaceae bacterium, assembly GCA_963821755.1. GTDB lineage: Bacteria > Actinomycetota > Acidimicrobiia > Acidimicrobiales > RAAP-2 > Bog-473. Next base: position 258,151 of record CAWGEX010000002.1, on the reverse strand, counting down.
AAGAACCAAAAGCCGTCGGGGTGGCCACTGCCAACCGTGACCATAAAGTGCGGGGTCACCGTGTGACCGGTCGAGTTGCCCACAGCCACCGTCACCGAGTCGAGCGAGGTGGCAGCGTGCGAGGTGGTGACCGAACGAACCGCGAGGACCAGTGGCGGTGACAGGAAGGCGACGGCCGAGACCACGACGGCCGCCATCGCCGGAGCAAGTGCGGCCAGTCCGAGGAGCATCCTGAACCGTTTGGAGGTCCGGGCGATGGCCGGCCGCACGCCGGGTGCAACGCTTAAGGCAGCCACGATGGCCGCCGGGTACAGGTCGAGGAGATAGCTCGACAAACTCCGCGTGGCCACGAACAATGTCAGCGGTAGGAGAATCATCCAGATCCGCTTCATCTGGGGGTACCAGACGACGAACGAGGCCATCAGCGCGATGAAGACCAAGACGCCGGCAAAGGTGAGCATCGGGAGCGAAGCCCCGCGTGCGACCCCGTGCAGGACCAAAGTGACCAAGCCCTGTCCATCGGCGACGAGCGGATCGGTGAAGGGCAGAAATGTTCCCCGCGCCCATGCCGTCGGTTGCCACACGATGAACGGAATGTTCACGACAACGAATACGGCCACAACGATGGCTAGATAACGCATCACCAGCTGCACCGGACGGCGACCAGTGTTGCGCGCCTCGATGAACAGCCCGACGACCAGGAACGGGAGGCAGAACCACGGTGTCTGTTTGATGGAACAAGCGAAACCGAGGGCGATCGGACCGATCCATCTCGCCACGCCCGCGCTTCGACCGAGATAGAACCGGTCCCAACGCCACACGGCGAGAACCAGGAACGGAACAAAGGCGGCGTCGGTGCCACCCGCGCTGAACATCTGCACGAATACGGGCGTCAATATGAGCAACGCCGCCAGCCATCGCACCGACGCCGGAATCAGTACGAAGAGGAGCACACCGGTGATGAGCCAGGCATAGAGATCCATCCAGTCGACAATCTCGTGATGGAAGCCAAGGGCCATTGCCGGGACCTGGAGCAGGAACGAGCCAGCCGGATACGACAGGCTGGTCACGTGTCCACCGTTCACGGTGTACGTCCAGTTGTGAGCCGGCACCTGCAGTAGTCGGGCTGCCGATGCCATCGTCGTTGTGTATGGGTTATGTCCGTGCAACAGGAGACGAGCGGCGACCTGATTGAACGCAGCGGAGTCCGTGCTGTAGTACTGACGAAGGTGGACGTTGACGGCCTGGGGGATTCCCGTGGCGATGATCACCGACCCCAGACCAAGAAGCTGCATGGTCCGCGAGCGGGGGCACCGCACGACCCATGACGCTGCCAACCCGCCGATGCCTGCCAGCAAGACCAGGGGAGCGACGATGCCGCCCAGAGGCCACGATGACCATGAACCCCAGATGTTGAGACCGCCGATGATCACTCCAAGCCACACCAGGCTCCAGGCGCAGCGCTCGGTGGTGTCGCTCGATCTGACGAGCTGGACTCCCGCTATGGAGTCAACGGAGCGCACCGTCGGAGAGAGGTCGCCGGTGGGACTTTGCGATGTAGTCGAGCTTCCAGGCTCCGGCTGTATGGCGATCATCCTTTGCTTTTGCCCCATCACAACGGTGTGTGGCCCACTTGTCAAGACTCCGAGGCGATCTCAGGTGCGACCACTGGGTCCTATCGACATTCCGTACGGGGGCTGAGGTATAGCAGCGGCGACTGTCGCCCAGTTCGATGGACCACGGGCACATGAGACCGCGGCGGAAGCAGCCTTGTGGCAACCCCTCCAATTCGAATTCATCCACACGCCACCGAGCCGGCCACCGAGAGGCTTACGGTGATCATCATCGGGACTCCTCGACCTGTAGGCCGAACTTCGCATACTTCCGTTCAAGGTGCTCCCCGGCGAAGCCACCCAATGCGGCGCCTACAAGGCGGCAATGAACCGTCCGGAATATCTCGCCGTGTCCGTCGAAGGGGACGAGCCAGTGGGCCATTTCATGCAGCACGGTCCAGCGAGAAAGCTGGCTTGGATTGAGGTGAACTAGCCAATTCCCTCCCCGGTGCGCGCCAGTTCCAATGAATGTCAGGGGGTGTATCCATCGAAAATGTGGGGGGCCGAACTTTGGACCGGTACGCAGCGTTGAGCGTTTCACGCGCGAAGGCATCCAATTCCGAGCGCAACAGTGGCGGCCCGTGGGGATCTCTCGGCCCTCCGTATCCGACAAAGAGCTCCATTGCCGATTCTTCCGCGGCATGAACAATTGCCGCATCGGCATCAATGTCTGGCGAAATCATTTGACGCACCGCCTCGTCGCGTTGGTCCACTTCTCGATGGCGTGAGGATTCCACATGCGGCTGCCAGCCTACGACGGAGACGACAAGGCCCCGCCCCACTCGACGGTTCGGGGCGACCAATGCTCGATGCATGCGCTACCGCCGACCCGAGATGTGGTCCACGTGCCCGAGGGCAGGGACCCCAGCCGTAGGCTCCTGGCCATGTGCGGTCGATTCGCCCTCTACACCGAGCCCGTCAAGGTCGCCCGGTTCCTCCAGGCCACGCCGGAGGGCGTCAAGGATGACTGGCAGCCAAGCTGGAACATCCCGCCGACCGAGCGCATCGTGGGGGCCCGTGAACGGGTCGATGACAACGGCGAGATCACCCGGAGCCTCGAGCTCTACCGGTGGGGACTGGTGCCCTTCTGGGCCAAGGACCCATCGGTGGGCAACCGGGCCTTCAACGCCCGGGCCGAGACGGTGGCCACCCAACCCATGTTCCGCCACGCCTTCACGACTGGGAAGCGGATCCTGATCCCGGCCGACGCCTTCTACGAGTGGACGAAAACGGGAGGCCCCAAGGTACCTAATGCCTTCCGACGCACCGACGGTGAGCCCATCGTCTTCGCCGGACTCTGCGAGTACTGGAAGGCGCCTGACGACGAATGGATGCCATCGGCCACCATCATCACGACCTCGGACAACCCTGACATGCATGAGATCCACAACCGGATGCCCGTGATCTTGGAGAAGGACACGTGGGATCAGTGGGTCAACCCCGGGCTCGAGGACCTTGATGAATTGCAGGGCCTGCTCAAGCCGGCCAAGAAGGGAACGCTGGAGCACTACCCGGTCAGTAAGGACGTGGGGAAGGTCACCAACAACGGTAAATATCTGCTGGAGTTGAACAGCGGATAGCCCATCCGTCCCACCTCCAGTGGGGGACAGCGCTGGGACGGTGGATTTTTACCATGGCGGCCAATGAGCGCGAAACACATTGAGGATTGGTTCCTCGCTGACGACCTCACGGCCGTGGGTGCCGACGGGATCGCCACCGCCATCCGGCGTGCCGAGACTCACGAAGAGGTCGAGCTATTCCGGGTCGACGCGCTGGAGTACCTGCAGCGTCGAGGTCTGGGTCCGGAATATTGTCGAGCATTCCCTGAGGACCCCGTCGAAGAAATCCTCCACCGGATTATCGACCGGCTGTGGCGCGTCTGACACACCCTCGGGCCATGCCACACGGAATCAAGTGCCCGGTGTGAGCAGTTGCATCATGGTCGCAAGGGGATGGCTGGGGCCTTCCAGTTCGACGTGGCCGTTCGTTGTTAACACCCAGAGATAAGGGATTTTGCCTCGAGTTTCCCCCTGTGCCACATCGAAATGGCCCTCGTCGCTCGGCGTGCAACACCTGGATTGGTACTCAGCGACGCACCAGGCAGGTCTCTGCGAAGTGTCACTCATGCTGACCATCTCCTGCCTAGCTGTTGCAAGGTCTCATTTGAGCCCGCTCGGGACCAACGTGAGGCTTCAACACGAGGCTCACACGCGTAATGTGGCCCTATGTGCGGCCGATTCGCCCTGTACGCCGAGCCCGCCAAGGTGGCCCGGTTCCTCCAGGCCGTCACTCCGCAGAGCGTCAAGTGGCTCAATCCTGGGTTAGAGAACCTTGGCGAATTGCAGGGCCTGCTCAGACCGGCCAAGAAGGGCACGCTGGAGCACTACCCGGAAATAAGGACGTGGGGAAGGTCACCAACGACGGCGAATGTCTGCTGGAGTTGAACAGCGAATGAGATCGCCAAAGATCTGTTTTGCACTAGCGGGAATCGCACTGGCGGCGGTTGCATGTAGCTCGAACCCCGAGGCCTCCAGCAAGGCGTCTCAATCGCACTCGACCACAACGACCACTACATTGCCCACGACAACAACGACGACCACCACCACACCGCCCCCAACGACGGCGGCACGACCACCCACGCCGCTGGTAGTGGTCTGCTCAGGTCCACCGGTATACAAACCCACCACCCTGCACTGGTGCACGCCTGTTTGCAGCAACTATGTCAGAAATATCTCATGGACTTCATGGACCGCCAACGTCGCCATAGGCAACGGCACACTGGTCACAAATGACTGCGCAAAAGGCACGCTCACTGCTCAGCGTTACACGGTCAGTCTGAGCAATCCGCAAAACGTTTCGTATTGCACGGGGAGCGGGGCGACGGCCTCTGGTCTGCTATTTACAGCAACCGATATCTGGGACTCACCCTTGCCGGACGTGACCCCACCATGCCCATGAGCGTCCAACGGATGATCGATCGGAGTGCGCCAGGTCCGCCTCAGTATCGGGACCGATTGTCATCGGGCTGCGAACACCCGGGTCCGGTAGCCCGATGAGCTCGAGGGCTGAGCAATCGGTGCGCATCCACTGGACATAGCCCCAACGCCGACCCACGGGGGTCGGGGTTGGTCTCGCACGCCCTATTTCCTGTTGGTCCTGGTACACGTCGGCGCACTACGTCGATCCATCACCTGGGAAAGGAGCAGAGATGGCCCAACACACTGAATTCATCATCGAGACGGGAATCCACATCTATTTTACTTACCCCAAAGAGCCTCTGGCAAAGAGAAAGCAACGAGAATACCAATGGGCTGCCGTGTCAATACCTGGCCCGTTCATTTGACCTTTTCGCAAGCACCCAACGAGAGCTCGATGCCGTCGCCCGCTCGCTCAATACCAGGCTCGACAAGCCCCTTGGCTGGATAACTCCATCTCAGGCGTTCGCGAGGCCGTTGCAATGACAGCCTGAGGGCACAGCACTCTGGGGACACGCATTTTCACTCTGGGGACACGCATTTTCGATGGCGGTGCCCTGTGGATCTGCTGAGGACCCTGAGGGTCCGCTGGGGGTGAGTTCGCAGCGCTTGACACTATGCTCACATCTGTTTGGTAGACCCGAACATCAGAAGACAAGTCCGAAAGATTCGTTGGGGGGGCAGAGATGGGACGATTGGTTACCCTTGCCGCTGGAAACATGGCTGGATCGACGCGCTAAACCATGCTCCACAGTGTCGATGCTGGGAATGGTGGGAGTCGTGAACCGACGATGCGATCGTGGGTTGAAGAATCGAAGCGGTTCGTACTGCCTCTCGCTGATGCTGCGAGCGCCGAATTTCACACGGCCGACGTTGGTAGACCGAGGGACGACGCTTCGACGGATGATGTCCGTTTAACGCTCAGATCAATGCAGCAATGGCTTTCCGCCAACCCCTGTCCTGATCTGACTAGCCGTGCTCAGCTCGAAGTGGTGGCAGGGCGCTACGGCTTTGTTGCCCTCGTTCTTGAAACGAGCAATGACGCGTTGGACGACAAAAGTGAACTCGTCGCGCTCGGCGATCACCTAGACGAAACAAACCTGAGGCTACGCGCAGTCATGGCCCTTGTGGAGAGGGGCTTGGACGGCGAAGTTCCCGATGACGCTCGCGATTGACAAGAAGGGTCTTCGACATCACGTGGGAGTGTCGATGCGTCGGTGGTGCTCCCCAGGACATTGTCATTAATAACATTTCCGTCGCCTCGTCCCATGCAAATCGAGCAGGTCACGGGCGGAGCCCTTGGATGCCGCGTTGGTGGCGATTGGGGCACTTTCGTTATAAAGCGCATAACACGCGTGCGATGGCAAGCGCCGCGGCTCCCTTCAACCAAGGTCGGTTGATCGCGACCCGGAGGAAACGAGGGTGAAATCAGCGTGTTCGAGCGAATGAGGGTGATGATGTCCCGGTCAATTTGACGCGGCAACCTAGATCGCCGTCTGGAAGGCCAAGAGCCAAACGCAGGCTTCTGAGGTTTACAAAAGCAATGGTGTAGACCACGATGATGACCAGTACGATGAGGCGGGTAGCCCGGATCGGCTCGAAGCGTCCCCACATGCGAACGACCTTTTTGGCCGTCGCCACTGCCCGTCTTTCCGCGCAACCGAGCGGTCCGACCTTCTTATTTGCAAGAGACTAGGTTGCGATGACTATGCGGCCGACCTCAGCACTGCATGCAGAGTCTGCAGTCGCCGCGCAGCCATCCTGGACCAGAGGTCGAATCTCTTCATTTTTCACCCGACCCGTGACAGCGGTGCTTTTGCTCATCCCAGTCGCGTTGTACGTTTGGTTCGTTCATGCGTTCGGCGTGAATGCGATCTATTACGACCAGTGGGACAACGTAGCGCTACTCACTCACTCAAACCTCGGCTTCACGACCTACGCCGGCCATACAAGCCTGGGCATGCTTTGGACCCAGCACAACGAGAACCGCATGCTCTTTCCAAATCTTGCCGTTCTCGCACTGAGGAATCTCACCCATTTCAATGTCCTGATCGAGGTGTACTTGAGTGCTGTTCTGCTGGTGATCGCCACGTCGCTGATCATCCTGGCGCACCGCCGAGACCTTGTCTCCATACGCTGGATCGTCTATCTCCCGGTCGCATTCCTGATGCTGTCCCTCGGCCAGTTCGGGGACACGTTGTTTGGCTTCCAACTTGCCTGGTATCTGATCCTTCTGGCCCTCGCTGCAGCGATATTTTTTCTTGATTCCGTCCGGCCGAGTTGGTTCGGCCTCTTGGCTGCCATTGGAATGGCGGTCGTAGGGAGCTACTCCTCCTTAGAGGGAATCTTGATTTGGCCAGCCGGTCTCGTCGTCTTGCTCTTGAAGCACCGCCCACGAGCATTTCTATTGACATGGCTCGCATCGGCCATCGTGACCACGATCGTGTACTTCTACCATTTTCATTTCTATGGAACAGGTTCCGGGGGAAGCGGCTACCTGTTCGCGCATCCATGGTCGGTAATCGAATTCTTCTTGTTCAACGTCGGCGACATACTGGGGAAGCCGCTTGCCCAGAGCCCAGGCGCCTCAGACCCTCTGATCGTTGTGATGGGTGTCACCGTTGTTCTGCTCGCTGCAGTGTCCTTGATCGTCTACAGGCGGAGCACCCGACCTTCAAAGAGTCCAGTTGGACCTGCCCTGATCTGCTTCGGCGTGCTCTTCGCCGTGACCGTCACGCTTGGCCGAAGTCACCTCGGGCTCTCCGCTGCATCGCAGTCTCGTTACGCGACCTTCAATCTACTGATCCTCGCTGGTTGCTACCTCTGCCTTCTCGAACGATGGCCCACTTCTCAAACTGACGATGCGACGATAGCGGCGGGTGAGGTCAACGCAATTGGCCACGTGGTCGATGCGTCCGGAAGGACAGCTCAAAGACCATTCGGACAGCGAGTTCTCGAAGGTCTGCGCCTTCTTGCCTTCCTTCTCATTGTCTGGGTGGTCATAAGCGGTGCCGAGAACGGTATCGACGCGGGCAGAGGTTGGCGACAGGTCCAACAACGTGCGGCATTGGTTGCCACCCACGCTGAGGACGCGCCAGACAGTCTCATCACCTCTGCCCTCTTCCCGAACCAGTCCATTGGCGCCGACAACATTCGTAGTCTGGCGGAAGCAGCGAAAGACAACGGCCTCAGCTTTTTCGCGACGAGCGAAGGCGCACGCCTTGCGCGTGTGAAACTCCCCGAGGCGCAGCAGTCCGTGCCTCTCGTAACCACTGTGGGAAAGCCGACCAGCGGCGCCGTTCTTCGAGGGCTGGTGTATCTAGTTGCGACGGCGACTGGTAGCTATCACATAAGCAGCGTGGAGTTTGAGATCAAAGGCTCGGGCGGCTCGGAAGTCCTTCATGGTGGGCGCTTCCTCTACGGGTATTTGGGAGAGTGGAACTCCAAGGACTCCGCAAACGGGATCTACACTGTGCAGAGCGTCGCCCACGACGCAACCGGGCACGTGAGCACGAGCCGGGCCGTACGGGTCACGGTGAAGAACGACACAACGAGATGAGGGCCATAGGGGAAGGTGGTCCGCACCGATATGGCACTGGCCGAGCGCATAGGCCTGCACCTCACGTTCGTCGGCTTCATGGAGCGGGGAGAACGCTACCTGAGTCTGTCGAGCTTGCTTGCCTTGCCGAGGGTCTAGAGCTGAATCCGGCGGACCTTGTCGATGGACTGGAGTGGTCGGCGGAATGAGGTCAATCAATCAAGGCGAGGACGTGCGTGGCACTAACTCCGAACGGCCCATCCGTCCCACTCACCAACGCGGACGGGGCTGGGACGAAGGATGCCTACCATCCCTACGGGGATTCACTCTGACCCTCGTACAGGTCCGGCGGCACGCACCTGGCCACTTCGGAGTCAGGGTGAATCCCCGCCATCCATTGGTTGCCGTCGGTGGCCAAGCTCCTTCACCCGCCTATTGACCCCGTTGGTGGTCCGGTAGACCTTGCGTCGCACCACCCGATTGCCGTAGGACGTTGGGCCGCCTCGGGCCGTCTGGACGTTGCCAAGGTCGCGGGCCGCCCGGTAGAGCGCTGTCATCGGAGCGACGGGCCGAAATTTCCCATACCATCGCGGTGGTTCACTTTTGATGACCTCCCGCCGGCTCCCGGCTCGGCGGCTTGGCGCATAAAGCCGAACCCGAATGCTCGCTTGGGGGGCAGATGGAGCAAACGTTTGAAGGCATCTCGGACCGGCAAGCGGCCCGGTCGCCTGAGGCACGAGCGCACCTGCCCTTGGAGTCCGACGGAGCCAAGCAGTCCTCGTCCACGCAACGTGCGCTCAGTGCCCTTGCGATACTCGGCTTCGCCTTGCCGATAGCGGCGTACTTTTGGCTAATCCACCACTACGGCGTAAACACAATCTATGCCGACCAATGGTACAACGTTGATCTAATAAGGCATGGGCTTAGCTTCAGTACACTCTGGGCCCAGCACTCCGAGCACCGGTTGTTTGTTCCAAATCTCATCGTGCTTCTTCTTGCGCACACAACACACTTCAATATCCTCTTCGAGGAATACCTGAGCGGAGTTGTGCTCTGTGTCGCAATCGTGCTGCTTATCCTGGCTGATAAGCGTTCCTCCCAGTCAACGCCCTGGATCTACTACTGCCCCGTGGCCTTTGTGTTGCTCTCGTTCGTCCAAGCCGGGAGCACACTATTTGGTTTTCAGTTGTCCTGGTACCTTGCCATGCTGGCGTTTGCGGTGGCTCTATTCCTCCTCGACAGAGCGGATCTGACAAAGCTGGCTCTGGCTGGATCGATCGCCGCGGCCGTCGTCGGAAGCCTCTCCGCGTTTGAGGGCCTCTTCATCTGGCCTGTCGGTCTGGTGGTCCTTTACCATCGGCGGTGCTCCAGGGGTGTTGTGTTCGCCTGGATCGCCTCTGCCGCGGTAACCGGAGCCGCGTATTTCCATAACTACAATTTGGCGGAAGGAAATTCCTACTGGCTCACCCATCCTACCCTGGCGATCAGATTTTTCTTCCTTGCCATCGGTGATGTAGTGGGAGCGCAGCTCTCCGATCCTCATGCCGGCAACGTGGCCGTCCTCGTGCTGGGAGTCGTCATTTTTGCGGTCGCGTGCTGGGTGCTAGTCACCCGCGGTCTTCGCCGAGGTGAACGAAGTGGTAGCTCAATTGGTGTCGCTCTGATTTGCTTCGGATTGCTGTTCGTAGCGACCTTCACTGCTGGCCGAGTTAATGGCGGATTGTCATTCGCCGGCAAGACGCAGTACACGACATTTGATCTCCTGATCGTAGTTGGGTGCTACCTGGCATTGCTCAGCCCTCCCACATCTCAGCTGAAGGCGAGGCGATCCGAATGGTTGTCATGGCCAATTCTTCGAATGGTAATGGCAGGAGTAGTGCTTCTGACGATAGTTTTTGGCACTATTAACGGTCTGACTGTAGCTAGCGGGTCGCATCAGAGTCAGATGACGCTCGCCGATATAACGGCAAACATCCAGAAAGCTCCCGATGGCATCGTCGAGATGGAGGGGGTTTTTCAGTCGCCCGCTTGGATTCGAAAAGAAGCGCAATTCGCAGAAACCGATCGTCTCAGTTTATTTGCAACGGCTGCCGCTGCTGCCTACAGAAAGGATGGGCTCCCCCCTGCTTTTTCGACCCTCAGCACGGAAATTATCGTTCCCGCGAACGGCGCAAAACTATCGGGGACCGCGACGCTTGATGCCCTCTCCAGAGACGACGTGCCGGTGACTAAGGTCACATTCCATCTCTCAGGCGGATCCCGGACCGACGAACTGATTGGTACCGCCACTGCGACGTGTTGTGGATGGGTTTCCCGTTGGAGGACGACGAGCGTTGCCAATGGAACGTACACGTTGCGGAGTGAGGCATACATTGCTAGCGGCAAGCACAGTTTCAGCCCAGCCATCACGATCACAGTGAGAAACTAGTTTCATCAGCGCTGTCGTTGCCCTTGTGTTTTGGCATGTAGCGATTGAGCAAGCGGAAGCGGGGCTGGGAGCCACCCTCGCTCAAAGGCGTCGAGGTCAGCAATCGAGATTGGATCCCTTGGACGCGCGCCCGGAGCGCCGAAGCGCGCGCCCGTGCTTTGTACGTGTCGAGGCCAGGTCCTTCCTTCCCTAGATAGGTGAACCCCAAGAGCCTGGGCGCGTGCCTGGGCTTTGGCCAGACTCATTGGGAATCCCTGTGCCGGCCTACCGAGGGCCCTGGCATCGACGGAAGTTGTCGGGCTGGCTCCAAAGTTCACGACGCTCACGTCGCCCCGGTCGAGCGACACCTGCTGGATGGTGCGCCCGGGTATGGCGGGTCTAGGCCACAGAGTGCGCCCCTCGGGATTCGAACCCGAAACCTGCGGATTAAGAGTCCGTTGCTCTGCCGTTGAGCTAGAGGCGCACCGGAGAGTGTAGGCCAAGGCCTCACGACGGTCGCTATCCCCTCGGACAAAATCGTACGCCGAGTAACCTGACCCTGATGTCGGGAGCCGAAGAAACCCCCGCTCCCAGTTTTGGGCGCCCGCTGCGCATCGCCGCCCTGGTCAAACAGATACCGGTGGGGGAGTCAATGGTTCTGGGCTCCGACCGTCGCTTGGTGCGCCAAGGACTGGAACTTGAAATGAATGCCTACTGCCGACGCGCCGTCTCAAAGGGAGTCGAGTGGGCGAAGGCCAGCGGCGGCACGTGCACCGTCTTTACCCTTGGGCCTCCCTCGGCGGAGGATGTGCTGCGGGAAGCCGTGGCGTGGGGGGCGGACAGCGGAGTCCACCTTTGTGATCCGGTGTTTGCCGGTTCTGACACTTTGGCCACGGCTCGTGCGCTCTCCGCTGCGGTCAGGGAATTTGGAGCCTTCGACCTTGTTCTGGTGGGTCGCAATTCACTCGACGGTGATACCGGGCAAGTGGGACCCGAAATCGCTGAACTCTCGGGCTTGCCCTTTGCCAGCGGTGTCCGCGAGATGGGGCTATCGGGCGAAACACTCACCTTGACCCTGGAGCATGACGATGGCTGGGAAGACGCTCTGGTCAAACTGCCGGCCCTCCTGTCGGTCGCGGAGCGCTTGTGCGAGCCATGCAAGGTGCCTCCGGTCCGACGGGCCGAAGTGGCGGATGACAAGATCCGCCGGGTCCTGGCGTCAGAACTCGGCGATGGACCATGGGGGCAGACTGGGAGTCCGACTGTCGTCGGCAGCACTCGGGCGTTCCACCACGACCGAGCTGGAAAGGTCTTCTCCGGAAATCTGGAGGACCAGGTCGCCGCGGCCGTGGAGCTGCTGGCCCAGCGCGGAGCACTCACTCGTACCTCCGGGGAGGCGGGGGGACGATTGGTCCATCCGTACAAGCTCGCGGCGCCGGCATTGCGTGATGCCTCGTCGGCACGCGTCATCGCCGTCATCATTGAGGCAGGACGCCCGCAGGTGGGAGCCGAGCTGCTCGGAGCAGCCTCGGTCCTCGCCGGAGCCATCGGCGCGCGAGTGCATGCGCTGTCATTTGACGATGGCGCGGTGGCATCGCTCGGGGAATTGGGCGCGGACGAGGTCACCCATTTCGTCGGCTCCGACGTCGCCGAGGACGCCGCCGTTGCGGTAGTGGAATGGTCGGCCGGTCAATCTCTTTGGGCTGTCCTGGGGCCAAGCACGGCATTCGGGCGCGAAGTTCTCGGACGGATGGCGGCTGCCCTCGGCGCGGGACTGGTCGGAGATGCCATCGGGCTCGAGATTGCCGATGGTGACTTGATCGCAGCCAAGCCTGCGTTCTCGGGAGCACTGGTGGCGGACATCTCCTGCACCTCTCCTGTCCGGATGGTGTCGGTGCGCCCCGGGGTCCTGCCGGTGCCCCCTCGCCGCCTGCACACCGCCGCGGTGTCGGTCTGGCCAATGTCACCGCGCGGTCGAGTTCCGCGTGGTGTCACGGCGGCGAGATGACGACGTCGAAGTGTTGGCGCGGGCCGAGATGGTCATCGGTGTCGGCGCCGCCGTCCGACCCGACGAGTACGCGCTGCTCTCGCCGCTGGCGGCGCTCCTCGATGCCGAGTTGGCGGCCACCCGGAAGGTGACCGACAAGGGGTGGGCGCCGCGCTCTCGGCAGGTTGGCATCACCGGTCGGAGCATTGCCCCGCGTCTCTACGTGGCGTTGGGCCTGAGTGGCAAGTTCAACCACGTGGTCGGAGTGCGGGGCGCTGGCACCATTCTGGCCATCAACCATGATCCCGACGCGCTCGTGTTCGGCCACTGCGATATCGGGATCGTGGGGGACTGGCACGAGGTTCTGCCGGTCTTGGTGGCGGCCCTCCGCCGCGAGCGTGATCGTGAAGCCGTCGGGCGGCGGTGACCCCCGTTGTCGCCGGCCCGAATCAAGTGGAACGGGCCGGCGACCCCCCTCCGGGGGGTTCCCCCAAATCGTCGCACTCCCAGGAGTGCGGAGGGAGCGTAGCACGGAGCCTGACAGCGGCGTCAGGTACAATCCCGGCCTGCTGGCAGTCTGCTGTGAAGACAAATCCCAAAGGAGGGACCGTGGACCTTGAGTTCACCGAGGACCAGGAGGAACTGAGGGCGTCGGTCCGTTCGTTCCTGGAAAAGGAGTGCCCTCTCTCGCTCGTTCGGGCTGTCGTCGAGACCGGAGAGGCCCCGGAGAAGCTCTGGGCCTCCATGGTCAGCCTCGACTGGCCCGGCTTGGCCATTCCCGAGGACTGCGGTGGGGTGGGACTTTCATTTGTGGAGACGGCGGTGGTGGTCGAGGAGCTCGGCCGGGTCATTGCCCCGGGACCCTTCCTGGCCACCACCACGCAATTCGCCCCGGTTGTGCGCGCCGTGGGATCGGCCGAGCAACGACAGCAGTTCCTCGGTGGGGTGGCCACCGGTGCCATCACGGGGACGTTGGCGTTGGCCGACCACCCGCGCCGGTGGGGGTTGGCCGACGTCGCGACCCGGGCGGAAAGATCGGGTGAGGGGTGGCGACTGTACGGCACCAAGCTCGGGCTTGTGGCCGATCCGGGCACGGATGAAGTGGTGGTCGTGGCCCAGACCGAAGACGGGATCGGCGCATTCGTGGTTCCCGGCGCCCAGAGCGGGCTCACCCAAGTGCACTCGCTCGATTTGTCCCGGCCGCTCTTCACCGCGGTATTCGACGGGGCAGAGGTTGGAGCGGACCGGGTGTTGGGCCAGCCGGGAAGTGCCGCCGTGCTGGCCGGCCTCACTCGGGCCATCGAGGAAGCGACGTTGGCCACGGCAGTGGAGACGGTGGGAACCTCCGAGGCCCTCTTCCAGATGGCGCTGGCCTACGTCAAGGATCGCCAACAGTTCGGGGTCCCCATCGGCTCGTTCCAAGCGGTGAAGCACAAGATGGCCGACATGTTCGTGGCCATCGAGCGTGCCCGGGCCCTCTGCTACTACGCCGTCGCCGCCATCGAGGAGGATGCCGACGGCCGGGCAACTGCGGTGGCCATGGCCAAGAGTGCCAGCGACGACTGTCAACGGCTGGTCTGCCAGGAGTCGTTCCAGTCCTTCGGGGGCATCGGTTTCACCTGGGAACACGACAGCCACATGTTCATACGGCGCGCCAAGACCTCTGGTGCCCTCTTCGGGGGAAGCAGCACCCAACTCCTCCAGGTGGCGGAGGCCCTTGGAGTGAGCGCCGCCCTCTGAGCAAGACTGGGGCGTATGCGCCCCGGGGAGCACTTGATTGCTGCTCTCGCGCTCACGGCCCATCCCGAGGGCGGGTGGTATCGACGAACGTGGGTGGCGCCGAGTGGGGAGGATGAACGTCCGGCGGGCAGCGCCATTTTGTACCTGCTCTTAGCGCATGAACGCTCGGCGCCGCATCGGATCGACGCCACCGAGCTTTGGCACTTCTACGCCGGGGATCCACTCGAGCTGCGTTGTGAATCGGCCGACGGACGGACCGACGTCCACGTGATGGGCCCCGGTGTCGATCGCGGCCAGGAGCCTCAGGTCGTCGTGCCACCCGGAATCTGGCAGTCGGCCCGGCCTCTCGGCGCGTACGCCCTGATGGGGGCCACCGTGTGCCCCGCCTTCACGTTCGAGGGCTTCGAACTGCGGGCCGATCCGGCGGGGGCCGAATAGCGGCGCCCGACTCGTCTCCGGATGGTCGGCCCACCGCGTTGGGAAGGCGAGGCGCCGAGACGTTGGGGTCAGGGCCCCGGAACGGCGTGCACCGGGGCGATGGGTCGCGGCGAACATAAGGTGACCTCTACGTCGAGGAGGAGTGAGGACATGAGCGAAGAACGCGAAGAAGGCCTGTCGGCCCTTCTGCACGAGACGCGGACCTTTCCACCGCCTGAGGCGCTGGTGCGGCGGGCGAATGCCGGGCCGGGCATCTACGACGAGGCAGAGGCCGATCCTCTGGCCTTCTGGGCCGCCCAGGCCGAGCGCCTGACGTGGGCCACCCCCTGGACCGACATCTTGGAGTGGAAGACCCCCTTCGCCAAGTGGTTCGTGGGTGGGACGCTGAACGTGGCCGTCAACTGCGTCGATCGCCATGTAGAGGCGGGACTGGGTGATCGGGTGGCCATTCATTGGGAGGGCGAGCCGGGGGACACCCGCACCATTACCTATGCCGACCTACTGACCTCGGTCAGCCAAGCGGCCCATGGCCTCACCGAGTTGGGCGTGCGCACCGGTGACAAGGTCGCCATCTACATGCCGATGATCCCTGAGACGGTGGTGGCCATGTTGGCCTGCGCCCGCCTCGGTGCGCCCCACACCGTGGTCTTCGGGGGCTTCTCCTCCGATGCCCTGCGGGGTCGGATCCTGGACTGTGACGCCCACTTCGTCATCACGGCCGACGGTGGGTACCGGCGCGGCGAGGCCAGCGGTTTGAAAGGCGCCGTCGACGAGGCGGTCGCCGAGTGCTCCGACGTGGAGAAGGTGCTCGTCGTCCGGCGCACCGGCCAGGCGGTGGCCTGGAACGAGGACCGTGATGTGTGGTGGCACGAGCTGGTCGAACGCCAACCCGAGCGGCACGAGGCCGAACCCTTCGACGCAGAGCACCCGCTCTACATCATGTACACCAGCGGGACCACCGCAAAGCCCAAGGGCATTCTGCACACCTCAGGTGGCTATCTGACCCACGTGTCGGCCACCCATCGGTTGATCTTTGACATCAAGCCAGAAGAGGACGTGTTCTGGACGGCGGCCGATATCGGCTGGGTGACGGGCCACAGCTACATCGTGTACGGCCCGTTGGCCAACGGCACCACCTCGGTCATGTACGAAGGCACGCCTGACACGCCGGCCCGGGATCGATGGTGGCAGATCATCGAAAAGTACAAGGTGAACATCCTCTACACCGCGCCGACCACAATCCGCACCTTCATGAAGTGGGGGGAGGACCTACCGGCCGGTCACGATCTGACGAGCCTGCGGCTGCTCGGATCCGTCGGAGAGCCCATCAACCCCGAAGCGTGGATGTGGTATCGGGTGCACATCGGCGGCGAACGGTGTCCCATCGTCGACACCTGGTGGCAGACGGAGACGGGCGGAATCCTGATCACGCCACTGCCGGGGATCACCGCCACCAAGCCCGGCGCCGCCATGACTCCCTTCCCCGGCATCGCCGTCGACATCATCGACAATGACGGCACATCGGTGGGCAACGACGAGGGCGGCTACCTGGTCATCACCCAGCCGTGGCCGGGAATGCTGCGTGGGATATGGGGCGACGACGAGCGGTACAAGGAGACCTACTGGTCCCGATTCCCGGGGAGGTATTTCGCCGGTGACGGGGCCAAGCGCGACCAGGACGGTGACATCTGGCTGCTCGGTCGGGTGGACGACGTCATGAACATCTCGGGTCACCGCATTTCGACCACCGAGGTCGAGCATGCGTTGGTGAGCCACCCGTCCGTGGCCGAGGCGGCGGTGGTGGGCGCCAGCGACGCCACGACCGGACAGGCCATCGTGGCCTTTGTCACGGTCAAGGGCGCCGGGACCCCGGACGCGCCCGACGGTGAGGCGTTCGTGCGCGAACTGCGTGATCACGTCGCGCACGAGATCGGCCCCATCGCCAAACCGCGGCAGATCATGCTGACGCCCGAGTTGCCGAAGACCCGGAGCGGCAAGATCATGCGACGGTTGCTGCGCGACGTGGCCGAGCACCGCGATCTGGGCGACGTGACCACCCTGCTCGATCCCACCGTCGTCAATGCCATCAAGGAACGCATGGCCGACGGCGCCGAAGACGCGGAATAGGGCCCTCGACGCACCGGTCCATCGCCTGGGGGAACGGACGCACTCGAGTCGCGCCCGAGTCGCGCCGAATCCGGCCGAAAGCGCCTTAGGGGGCGCTGACTTCGAGCACGGTGGCCGATCCCATGCCGCCACCCGCACAGAGGGTGCCCACGCCGATGCCGCCGCCCCGACGCCGGAGCTCGTGAATGAGGGTGACAAGGATGCGGGTGCCCGAAGCGGCCACGGGGTGGCCTATCCCCACCGCGCCGCCGTTCACGTTGACGATGTCGTGGGAGAAGCCGAGCTTCCGGGAACAGGCCACCGACATGGTGGCGAAAGCCTCATTGATCTCGACCAGGTCGACGTCGGAGACATCGAGGCCGGCCAGCTCCAGCGCTCTGGGAACGGCGATGGTGGGGGCCAGACCGGTCCGGGCCGGCTCAATCCCACACGAATTCCAGGAGCGGATCGTGGCCAAGACCTCCATTCCGTGGGCATCGGCGTAGTCGCGATCGACCACGACGACCGCGGCTCCGCCGTCCGCGATCCCCGACGAGTTCCCAGCCGTGACCTGCCCGTCGGGCCCGGTGAGGGAGGGGAGCGCGGCCAGTTTTTCCAGTGTGGTGTCACGACGCGGATGTTCGTCCACGCTGACGGTGGCCGTCTCACCCCGACCGACCGGGACGCTGACCGGCACGATCTCGCTGGCAAACCGGCCGTCGTCGGCCGCCGCGGCGGCCCGGAGGTTGGAGTGATACGACCAGTGGTCCGACTCCTCCCGGGTGATCCCGCACTCGCGCGCGGTGTTCTCTCCCACCGTGATCAGCATGTTCATGTTGGGGGCATCGGGCGTGTCCGGGTGGCTCGGGGGGATGAACTGCTGCATGACGCCGAACGGGACCGGTGCCTTGGCGAAGAGGGCCGGCGAGCGGGTCATCGACTCGATGCCCCCGGCCACGATGACCTGGGCCATGCCCGAGCGGATCTGGGCGGCGGCATCTTGGACGGCCATCATCCCGGTGGCGCACTGGCGCTGCACCGTGCCCCCGGGCGTGTCGGTGGGCAGACCCAGGTCGTTGGCGATGTAGCGGGCGGTGCAGCCGCCGCCCTGGAGGACCTCGCCGATGAGCAGGTCATCGATGTCGTTGGCGTCGAGGCCGGCCGTGGCGATGGCGGCCGCCACGGTTTGCGAACCGATCCCCTGGAGGCTCAGCCCAGCCAGGCCCCTACCGGCGCGCCCGATGGGAGTCCGGATGGCGGAAACGATGACGGCGTCACTCATGTGCGTGTCCTCTCTCAGGCCCGGACGAAGACCGGGATGGTGAATTCGTCGGAGATGGGCTGGAACTTGACGTTGAGCGCCATGCCGATCTCGAGCTCGTCGAAAGGGCAGTCGACGACGTTGGTCATCATGCGCGGCCCCTCGGCAAGGTCAACATGGGCTGCGACGTATGGGATGCGGTCCTTGAAGGGGGGCATGTCATTGCTGTAGATCACCGACCAGGAATAGAGGGTCCCCTTCCCGCTGGCCTCGAACCATTCGACGTTCTCGCTCCAGCACTTCGGGCAGAACGGCCGGGGGTAGTAGGAGTAGTCGCCACAGTCGACACAGTGCTTGATCAGCAGTCGCCCATCCTTGGCCGCCTCCCAGAACTCGATGGTGTCGCCCTCGGGCGTCGGTAGGTCGAAGCGAACCATGCTCATCGGCGATTGTTCCCTTGGTTCGGTCCCTCACGGAATGGTCCGTGCGCGGAGGTTGGTGTGGCCCTCACCCGGATTGACCCCCGAGCGAGCATCGGCCATGCTGCAACGAACCTGACACCGGCGTCAACTTTTGGGTATTTCGGCGCCACCGAGCACCTTGGGGGTCCCGCACACGTGGGGATGGACGAGCACCTGCGACGGATGGCTGAGGAGTTCCCCGGTGAGACGGCCTTCACCGTGGTCGACGTCGGACACCTGACCTTCAGTGAGTGGGACGGCCAGGCCAACGCCCTGGCTCGCGGCCTGGTCGAAGCCGGCCTACCTTTCAATGGGCGGGTCGGGATCCATCTCCACCCGCAAGAAGCGCTGCACTGGCTGGTCTCCTATGCCGCCATCCACCGGGCCGGCGGTGTGGCCGTGCCGATGAACCCCCGCCTGGCCCCGGCCGAGGTCGGCCACATGCTGGCCCATTCGGGCGCCAGCGCCGTGGTGGCCGATGGCGAGTTGGTGGCGCAGGACCGTGGGGTGGCCAACGACGAGCTCCTGATGGTGGTCGACGTCAGCGCCGATGCTCCCGATCGTCCAAGCACCAACTCCAGCTCCACCTCGGGCACCGCCTCGGGCTCCGGCCCGACTTCCGGTTCTCGTTCTCTGCCCCCGGTCGCCAGGTGGGAGGAGATAGGGGACCAGGATCGCAGTGCCTTCGAGGTGCCTCGATCGGCCGACGATCTGGCCGACATCCTCTACACCTCGGGCACCACCGGGCGCCCCAAAGGGGTGGCGGTGCGGCACTCCAATGCCTCCATGGTGGGCGAGGTCACGCCGTCGTGGAACGGGGCCGGTTGGCTGCACGCCAGCCCGATGTTCACCTTCGCCGGGATCGCCTTGGTCTACACACCCATGAAGCTGGGCCTGCGGGGGATCTACATGCCCAAGTTCGACGCCGACCGCTGGCTGGATGTGGTGGAGACCGAGAAGCCAATGGCCATCTTCCTCGTGCCGGCCATGGCCCACCTCCTGCTGGACAATCCCCGCTTCGACACGGTCGACCTCTCCTCGGTCGACATGTGCTCGGTCGGCAGCGCCCCCCTGGCTCCCTTCGTGGTCGAGCGGCTGCAGGAGCGCATGCCCGATGCCATGGTGTCCAACAACTACGGCATGACCGAGGCGGGGTCGGCCTACGCCGTCATGCCCAAGGGCGAAGCGGTCAAGCGGCCTGGGTCGGTGGGAATGATCGCCGCACCGGCCCTGGTGCGCATCGTGGACGCGACCGGGGTCGACCTGCCGGCCGGCGAGGTCGGTGACGTGCGTCTGCAGCTGCCGGGCCATCAGCGCGAGTACTTCGGCGATCCGGAGGCCACCGCAGAGATGTGGAAGGACGGTTGGCTGGTCACTGGCGACCTCGGCAAACTCGATGAGGATGGGTATCTCTACATCGTCGGCCGCAGCAAGGACGTGATCATCCGGGGCGGTAACAACGTGCACGCCGCCGACGTGGAACACGTCTTGGTGCAGCACCCGGCGGTGGCCGAAGTGGCGGTTGTCGGCGCACCACATCCGGTGCTCGGCGAGGACGTGGTGGCCTTCGTCGTCCTGCACGAGGGTCAGACGGTCGACGGCGATGGGCTACGCCAGTACGCCCTTCCGTTGCTGGCCGACTACAAGGTGCCGCGCCAGTACCGCTTCGTCGACGAGCTTCCCCGCAACGCCACCGGCAAGGTGATAAAGCCCGAGCTGCGCGCCCGGTTGGTCGACGCGGCCACCTGAGCTCGGACCAATGGACCAGTTGCACGACCTGACGCTCGGCGACGTGCTGCGCGAGCACCGGCGCAGTCGCCCGCAGCGCACGGCCGTGGTGTGCGGCGACTATCGGGCGACCTATCCCGACCTGGACCAGCGGACCAACCGATTGGCCAATGCCCTCATCGACGCCGGCATCGGCGCCGGCGACCTGGTGCTGTGGCTGGGTCAGAATTGCCACCGGGTCCTGGAAAGTCTGCTCGGGTGCGCCAAGGTGGGGGCGGTCTTCGTGCCGGCCAACTGGCGACAGACCAGCGACGAGCTGGTGACCCTGCTGCGCGATGTGCAGCCGAAAGTCGTGATCTGGCAGGACGAGGAAATCGGTTCGGCCGTACGGGAAGCCCGAGCCGATTGGGGCGGCACGGCCCTGTGGTGGCAGCACGACGTCGCCCAGCCCGATGCCGTGCCCGACGCCACCGAGCCCGGCGACGCTCACACCGCGGCCGAGAGCTACGAAGCCTTCCTCGCGGCCGGTTCACCGGACGACCCGGCCGCGCCGGTCGACCCCGCGTCCCCGGTCATCCAGCTCTACACGGCAGCCTTTTCGGGCACGCCCAACGGTTCCCAGCTCTCCCACGACGCCGTCCTCTCGCAGGCGTTGATGGTGGCCCTGGTGCAACGCATCACCGAGGACACCGTGTACCTGAACTCGGGCCCCATGTTCCACATGGCCACCCTCATGACGACCTTCGCTACGTTTCACCTCGGGGGCACCAACGTCATGACCCGGCGGGTCGATGCCGAGGAGCTCTGCCGGCTGATCGAGACCGAACGCTGCAACTACGGCTTCGTGATGGGACCCACGGCCAAAGAGATCATGGAGGTCAACCGGGACGGCCGCTACGACCTCTCCTCGTTGCGGACGTTCGGGGCCAGCCCGGCGTGGAACGAGATGATCCAGGTCGACGACAGCCCCTGGGGGCTGCACCCGGCCGGGTACGGCCAGACCGAGGCCACGGGCATGCTGACCTTCAACGCCCTGGGCATCGGGAGCTCCGGCGGCAGTGGCCGCCCTTCGCCGTGGGTCCAGGTGCGCATCGTCGATCCCGACGGCGCCGACGTGCCCGACGGGGAGACCGGCGAGATCGTGGCCCGCGGGCGGGTGCTGACCAACGGGTACCACGACCGCGACGAGCTCAACGCCGAGCGCACCCGAGGGGGGTGGTGGCACACCAGCGATCTGGGCAGACGGGAGGCGGACGGCTCCATCACCTTCGTCGCTCCCCTGACCCGGATTGTGAAATCGGCCGCCGAGAACATCTACCCGGCTGAGGTCGAGAGCTGCCTCACCCGTCATCCCGGGGTCAAAGAGGCCGCCATCATCGGCGTGCCCGACCCCAAGTGGACGCAGAAGGTGGTAGCGGTGGTGGTGCGGGCCGACGGGGTCGAGGGCGAGGCCGTCACGGCCGAGGCGCTCATTGCCCACTGCCGCTCGCTCATCGCGTCGTACAAGAAGCCTTCGGCCGTCGAGTTCGTCGACCAGCTGCCTCGTCAGGGTTGGGCCGTCGACTACGACGCCCTCGATGAGCGCTTCGGCGGAGGCGGCTACCCGGGGTTGGGGAGCGCCGTCTCGAAGATCTAGAAGGCTCTCCGCCCACCGACCCCCGGCGCCCCCCCGCCGACCGCCCGCCGACTCCGCGGCACCCCACCGGGAGCCCTACGGGGCCAGTGTGCCGGCCAGCTCCTGCATCGCCGCCATCTCCTCGCCGTAGTGGGCCAGCGAATGGTGGTCGAAACGGAGGCTGAACCCGGTGGCGCCGATGGCGACGTAGGAGGCCAGGAAGTCTCGTGTGGCTGAGGGATCGCCCAGTGGATCGATCGGCGGCTCGGGCGCCAGGATCAGGTCCAGGGGGGCGCCGTGCTCCGCGGCAAAACGATCCAGTGCCTTGACCACCGTGGGATCGGCGAGCAGGTCGCTGAGCGGCTCGAGCTTGAAGCCGAAGGGCATCCAGGCATCGCCCAACTCGAGGGCCCGGCGCAGGGAGCGGCGCGTCCGGCCGCCCACCCAGATGGGGAGCGCGCGGTCGAGCCCGGACGGCTCGACAATGAAGTCCTGGTAGTCGTAGTGGGTCCCGTGGTACTCGGGCAGTCGCCGGCCCCACGAGGCCCTGATGGCCCGGATGGCGTCGTCGGACCGGTCGCCCCGCCCGTCGAAGGCATGTCCCAACACGTTGAACTCGGGCTCGAGCGATCCCACACCGACACCGGCAATGACCCGGCCGTCGCTCAGGAGATCGAGGGTGCCGAGCCGTTTCACCAGTTCCAGCGGGTGGTGGTAGGGGAGGACGGCCATGTGGGTGAGCAGACCCACCCGTGTGGTCTTGGCGGCGAAGAAACCCAGCGTGGAGAACGGGTCCCAGTAGCGGCCGCCGCGCACGGTGGACGCCGCGGCGGGAATGGCGATGTGCTCGGAGCAGGCCACCCAGTCGTAGCCCAGGGTCTCGGCCTGTTGCACCACGTCGACCACGTCGCTGACGCCGGCCGTGACCTCCCATTCCGGAGGGTCGAACCGCGGGTTCATGTGCAGGACCGGAGTCACGATGCCGAGCTTGAGTGCCATGGCCCGCACGGTAGTGCTGGGCCTCGGATCGGCGCGGCGCACCTTCGCCTCCCGGCAGGGAGAACGGTCCAGCGATAGCTTTACGACGATGAAATCTCGTTTCTCGAAATAAATCTCGTGAATGGCGATGGACGTGCAACCAAATAGCAACGAGGCAGCCCCGAGCCTGCACCACTGAGTGGGCAGGATGCCACCAGCCAATACCGCGACCTCCGGTTGTGGTCGCTCTGAGCGGGGCGGCCACAACCGGAGGTCGCGGTCACGTGGAGGGCATCTTCTCCGAGTACACCTGTGGCGGGGTACTCGGCGAAGATGCGGCATGGATTTTGACGTCGAGGCCACGTTCGGTGATGACTACCTCTACTTCTACGAGGAGTCGATCGACGAGCAGCACTCCGACCACGATGCGGCCGAGATCCTGGGCCTGTTGCAGTTGGAACCGGGTGCCCGCATCCTCGATGCCCCGTGCGGGCACGGCCGTCTCTCCCGCCGTCTGGCCGCCGCCGGCATGGTGGTCACGGGGGTCGACCTCTCCGAGCGGTTCCTCGCACTGGCCGAGGCTGATCCGGTTGGCCCCGGTGTACCACCGGACTACCTCGTGGGTGACCTGCGCCGGCTCCCGACGTCGGGCCCGTTCGACGCCGTGGTGTGCTGGTTCACCTCGTTCGGCTACTACGACGACGCCGACTGCCGCGCCACCTTGTCCGAGTTCCACCGGGTGCTCCGGCCCGGCGGCACCGTGCTGATCGAGACCATGCACCACGATGCCGTGGTCCGACATTTCACGGCGGCACCCGACGCCACCGTGATCACCCGGGGTGACGATGCGCAGGTCGACGTCTCCCGTTTCGACCCGCTGACCGGCCGACTCGAGACGCAACGGTCGGTCTATCGGGACGGACTGACGCGGCACACGACGCATTTCATCCGGCTGCCCACCCCTCCGGAGTGGAGCCGGTGGTTGGAAGGCGCCGGCTTCAGCGACGTCCGGTTCTGGGCCGGAGGGGGTGGCCCGCTCCAGTTGGACAGCTGGGTCATGGTGGTCGGAGCCACCGCCTGAGCGATCTTCGGGCCCCGGTTTCAGGCCCCGGTGTACAGTGAACGTGACACGCTTGTCAGCAAACTTTGTGCCTGCGAGGCCCGGTGTGGGCGCTCGAGGAGGGGCCATGAACGTCGATCTGAAGGCATTGGCAGGACCCAGAGACCGCCTGATGGCGGACGGCAGCGTCGACCCGGTCACGGCCGAGGTCATCCGTGGGGCCATGGAGACCATGTGCTTCGAGATGGCCATGTACGTCTCGCGGACGGCGACCACCCCCATCCTCAACCAATCCAACGAGCGCAATGCCACCATTCTCGACGGCAAGGGGCGCCTGGCCGCCCTGAGCGTGGGCATCCCCCAATTCATGTTGACCTCGACGCTGCCGGTCCGTTTCGCCCTCGATTTCCTCGGCGTCGAGGAGTTCCACCAGGGGGACGTCTTCGTGGCCAACGACCCGTACCACGGTGGCGGGCACCTTCCCGACTACAACGTCTTCTCCCCGGTGGTGGTGGACGGCCATCTCATCCTGATCGCCTCCATCCAATGCCACCACGGCGACACCGGAGGAGCCGTGCCGGGCGGGTACAACGTCACCGCCACCGACATCTGGGGCGAAGGGGTGCGGTGGCCCGTCATCAAGGTCCTTGACCGAGGGGTCGAGCGCCGTGACGTGCTCTATGCGCTGCAGGTCAACAACCGGCTCGACGGCTACCTGGGCGACCTGCGGGCGCAGATCGGTGCGGCCAAGAAGGCGGCCGACGACCTGGTCGTGCTGGTGCAGCGTTACGGCGTCGATCAGATCGAGGCGGCGGTCGACCACATGATCGACTACGCGGCCAAGCGGTTCGGGGAGGAGATCACGGCGTGGCCGGACGGCACCTACGAGGGCGACTCGTACGTCGACCACGACCCGCTGGGCAACCCGGACATCCACCTTCACGTGGCCATCACCGTCGACGGGGCCAAGCTGAAGATCGACTTCACCGGAAGTGACGATCGCCAGGAGCTTCAGGCCTGGTCGACCTACGGCAACACCCGGGGCTACACCGTGGCCCAGATTGCCGCCATGATGGATCCCGAGATCCCCAAGAACGAAGGGTTCTTCAACTCCATCGAGTTGGTGGTACCCGAGGGGTGCGTGTTCAATCCCGTGGTCGGGCGACCGGTCAGCGCCGGGACCCACCATCCCGGAGCCGACATCGGCGAGCTCGTTGCCGTGGCGCTCTCGGGGGTCCTGCCCGAGCGGGCGGTGCCCCAGACCTACAAGACGGGCATCCCGACCAACATCAAGGGCATCGACCCGCGTACCGGGCAGGTCTTCGTCGACGGCTCGGCCGAGGTCTACGCCGGCTGGTGCAACGCGGCCAAGGGCATGGACGCCTGGGGTGCGGTCAGCGCCAGCTTCGGCAACCTCTGGAAGGCCACCGCCGAGATCAACGAGAGCCTCTACCCCCACATCCAGTGGAGTCGCGACTACCGCACCGATTCCGGTGGCGCCGGGCAATGGCGCGGCGGTTGCGGGAGCCACTACATCAAAGAGGTGCGGGTGCCGTCGAACGTGTACACCTACGTGGTCGGCATGAAGTACCCCATGCCCGGCATCGCCGGCGGCGGGAAGGGCGCGCCGAACAAGCTGACCCTGCGCTACGGGTCCGACGACGAATTGGTGGTGGCGCACACCGCCGACTGGGTTCCCATGGCGGCGGGCGATCGCATCTGCTTCGACTACGGCGGCGGCGGAGGCTGGGGCGACCCACTCGATCGTCCGGCCAGCGCCGTGCTCGATGATGTGCTGGACGAGTACGTCAGTGTCGAGGGGGCGGAGCGCGACTACGGCGTGGTGCTCACCGGATCACTGGAAGAGTTGACCCTCGTCATTGACGAGGCGGCCACCGAGCGCTGTCGAGCCGCCATGCTGGCCGCCCGCGCCGCCTGAGAATTCGGGGCGGCACGACACCATGACCGCCGGCATCGTGGCGTGGGGCACCTACCTGCCGTATTGGCGATTGCCGCGTGCGGCCATCGCGCAGGTGCTGGGCGCCGGTCCGGTCCAGGGCACCAGGGCCGTGGCCTCCTACGACGAGGACACCACCACGCTGGGGGTCGAGGCCGGGCGACGGGCCCTGGCCGGGGCCGTCGCGTCGGCGGCTCCCCAAGATCTGCTCTTCTCCACGCCGGCGCCGGGCTACCTGGACAAGACCAACGCCACCACCGTGCACGCCGCCCTCGGCGTGGCCCGCAGCGGCGCGGCCTACGACTTCTGCGGCTCGTCCCGGTCGGCGCTCGGTGCCCTCACGCTGGCCCTCCGGGGCGCGGCCGACCGCAACACGCTGGCCGTGGCTCTCGGACCTGCGCAGTGGGCTGGCCGGCGGAGCCGAAGAGCGTGATTCCGGCGATGGCGCAGCGGCGTTCCTCTGCGCCGCCCACGGCGCCGTGGCCGAGCTGGTCGGCCGGGGCGCCTCGAGCGACGAGTTCCTCGACCGTTGGCGTGTCCCCGGGGAGTCGGACTCCCATGTGTGGGAGGAGCGCTTCGGCGAGGAGATGTACGTCCCCCTGGCCCGGGAGGCCTTTGCCGACGCGCTGAAGGATGCCGGCATCACCGAGAGCGACATCGACCATGCCGTGGTGGTCGGCCTGCACGTGCGGGCCGTCAAAGCGGTGCGGGCCGCACTGGGCACCCCCGAGGGCGTCATGGCCCCCGATCTCGTCGGCCGCGTCGGCAATCTCGGCGCGGCCCACGCCGGCGTGGCCCTGGCCGATGTGCTCGAACGGGCCGAGCCGGGACAGGTGATCGTCGTCCTCTCCCTGGCCGACGGCGCCGACGCCCTGGTGCTGCGCACCACCGATGCCCTCCCGGCCGCGCACGCCGCGGCCCGCCACGCCGGCGTCCCCACCGTGGCCGAGCAATTGGCCGCCGGGCGGACCGACCTCTCCTACGCCTCGTTCCTGTCGTGGCGGGGGCAGCTCCACCGCGAGCCGCCCCGCCGGCCTGATCCCGAACGCCCCGGGGCGCCGATCGTCCACCGTTCCGAGGCCTGGAAGTACGCCTTCGCGGCCAGCCGTTGCCTGGACTGCGGCTTCCGCCATCTCCCGCCGACCCGTGTCTGCCTCGAGTGCCGCTCCATCGACCGTATGACGACCGAACGCCTGGCCGACATCAAAGGCACCATCGCCACCTTCACCATCGACCATCTGGCCTTCAGCCTGTCCCCGCCGGTGGTGGGCGTCATCGTCGACTTTGACGGCGGCGGTCGCTACCGCTGCGAGATGACCGACGTCAACGTCGATGAGCTGACGATCGGAGGCCGGGTCGAGATGACGTTCCGCCGCATCTACACGGCTGAAGGTGTGCACAATTACTTCTGGAAGGCCCGCCCCCTTCTTGGGGTCCCCCGGGCCCAGGCAAGCGCAGAGGAGTAGGCATGGCGAGCAAAGGCATCCGCGACCAGGTGGCGATCATCGGCATGGGCTGCACCAAATTCGGCGAGCGTTGGGACGCCGGCGTCGACGACCTCCTGACCGACGCCGCCACCGATGCGGCCCTCTCGGCCGGCCTGCCCATCCACGACATCGACGCCTTCTGGCTGGGGACGATGACCTCGGGCGTGTCGCGGTGTCACGCTGTCCCGGCCGCTCAAGATCGACTACAAGCCGGTCACCCGGGTGGAGAATTTCTGCGCCACCGGGTCCGAGGCCTTTCGCAACGCCTGCTACGCGGTGGCCTCGGGGGCCTACGACACGGCGATGGCCATCGGCGTCGAGAAGCTCAAGGACACCGGGTACTCGGGACTGACCGGGATCCGACCGGTGGGCGATGGGACCGACCCGGGGCTGTCCTCGCCGGCCGCCTTCTCCTTCCTGGCCCCGTCCTACGGCCACAAGTACGGCGTCGACGCCGCGCAGATGAAGGAAGTGATGAGCCGGATCGCCTTCAAGAACCACCAGAACGGCGCCCGGAACCCGCGGGCCCAGTTCCAGAAGGAGGTCTCCATGGAGACCATCGCCAAGGCCCCGCTGGTGGCCGGCGAGCTCGGTGTCTTCGACTGCAGCGGGGTGAGCGACGGGTCGGCCGCCGCCATCATCTGCCGGGTCGAGGACGCCCATCAGTATTGCGACAACCCGCTGTACGTCAAGGCCCTCAGCTTCGTGGCCGGCCCCGCCGCCGGTCCGATCGATCCGGGGTACGACTACACCACGTTCGCCGAGGTGGTCCGCTCGGCCGCGGACGCCTACGCCCAGGCCGGGATCACCGATCCGCGCCGGCAGCTGGCCATGGCCGAGGTCCATGACTGCTTCACGCCGACCGAGCTGGTGCTGATGGAGGACCTGGGGTTCGCCGAACGGGGGACGGCCTGGAAGGAAGTCCTGGCCGGGACCTTCGATCGCGACGGCGAACTCCCCGTCAACCCCGACGGGGGCCTCAAGAGCTTCGGTCACCCGATCGGCGCCTCGGGACTGCGCATGCTCTTCGAGTGCTGGCTGCAACTGCGCGGCCAGGCACCGGCCGACCGGCAGATCACCACCGTCGGTCCGGGCCGGACCATGGGGCTGACCCACAACCTGGGCGGGGCCCCGGGAGAGGGCGTGAGCTTCGTGGGCGTGGTCGGCACCGAGCTCGGCGAATGATGGGCCACGACTGATGGGCCACGACTGATGGGCCTCAGCTGATGGCCGGGGCGTCGGGGGTCGACCTGCTGGCCGAGAACGAGGACCAGGCCGCGCTGCGCCAGCTGGCCCGCGATGTGGCCTCTCGCGAAGTGGCACCGCGTGCCTCCCAGGGGGACGAGATGGGCGAGGTCCCGGCCGAGGTGCGCAAGGCGCTGGCCGGCGCCGACCTGCTGCGCATCACCATCGGGGAAGCATGGGGCGGCATGGGCTTGGGAGACGTCGAGGCGGCCATCGTGCTCGAGGAGATCGCCCGGGCCGATGTGTCCTCGGCCATCTGCTGCCAGCTGACCTTCAACGGCCCGCCCCGGGGCATCGAGCATCTCGGACCCGAGGCCATGAAGGAGCGCTGGCTCCCGGCCGCGGCCGACGGTGACGCCCTCATCAGCATCGGCATCACCGAGCCCGACGCCGGATCGGCCGTGCAGAACATGCGGGCCACCCTGGTCGAGGACGGCCCCGGTCGATGGCGCCTCAACGCGTACAAGAACTACTCGACCCTCGGGCACGTGGCCCAAGGGGTGCTGGTCTGGTGCCGCTGGCCCGGGGGGGAGGGCGCCAAGGGAATCGGGGCGGTGATCGTGCCGACCGACCGCGAGGGCGTCTCGGTCACCGGCCGTCACAAGGGCATGGGGATCCACGCCGCCACCGAAGCCGAGTTGGCCTTCGACGGGGTCGAGATCGGGGAAGAGGACATCCTCGTGGCCGGGGACCCGTCCTCGACCCAGGCGTTCAAGATCCTGCTGTCACACCTCAATCACGAGCGCTGTGGCAACGCGGCCATGTGCGTGGGCGCGGCCCAGGGCGCGTTGGAGCACGCCGTGCGCTACATGGGCGAGCGGGTCATCGGCGGGCGTCCGTTGGCCGACCTACAGGGATTGCAGTGGAAGCTGGCCGACATGGCGGTGCAGCTCGAAGGGGCGAGGCTGCTGCTGGGCCGGGCCGTGCGCCTGGCCGGCGACGGCGGCACCCCGCCACCGCTCGAGACGGCGTTGGCCAAGACGGCGGCGAACCTGGCCGCCAAGTTCGTGTGCGACGAGGCGATGCAGATCCACGGGGGCTACGGCTACAGCCGTGAGTACCCGCTCGAGCGCGCCTACCGGGACATCCGTGGTCTGTGTTTCGGCGCCGGGACGGTGGAGGCCCAGCGCAACTTCATCGGGCTCCGGGTCTCCGCCGGCGGCCGCACCGGTTCACCGGGGTGGCGTGATCCGCTCAACGACGCCGGGTAAGGTCCCGGTTGGTGGGAGTGGCGCAGTCGTCGGACGGTGAGTGCAGCCCGCGCGCGGCCGTCCGGGCGTGTGATGCCACCAAGCACTACGGCACCAGCGCGGCCACCGTGACGGCGCTCGACTCGGTCTCGGTGGATTTCGAATCGGGGCGCTTCAGTACCATCATGGGGCCGTCGGGTTCGGGGAAGTCGACCCTGCTGCACTGCCTGTCCGGCCTCGATACGTTGGACTCGGGGCGCGTCCACATCGGCGCCACCGACCTGTCCTGTTTGAGCGAACGGGAACTGACCGAGCTGCGGCGCACCCAGGTCGGCTTCGTCTTCCAGGGGTTCAATCTGCTGGCCACGTTGTCGGCCCGGGAGAACATCGAGCTGCCGGCGGCCCTGACCGGCACGCGACCGGACCCGGCGTGGATCGAGCACCTGGCCGGACTGCTCGGCATTGCGGACCGGTTGCACCACCGGCCGGCCCAGCTCTCGGGTGGCCAGCAGCAGCGGGTGGCCGTGGCCCGGGCCCTGGTCAACCACCCGACCATCATCTTCGCCGACGAGCCCACGGGGAATCTGGACACCAAGTCCGGCGCCGCGCTCCTCGAGTTGCTGGCCCGCATCGTGGCCGAGGAGGGCCAGTCGGTGGTCATGGTCACGCACGATCCGGCGGCGGCCAGCTACGGCCACCGCGTGGTGTTCCTCCTCGACGGCAGGGTGGTCGACGATCTCATCGACCCCACGACCGACACCGTGGCCCATCACCTCGCTCTCCTGGAGGGCTGACTCGTGTGGCGCGTGGTGTTCCGGAGTCATCAGCGCCATCCGTTGCGGCTGGTGCTGGTCTGCCTGGCCATCTCCGTCGGCGTGGCCTTCCTGGCCGGCACCTTCATCCTCACCGACACCGACCACCAATCCGTCTCGGCCACCTCCGAACAGGCCTACGGCCACGTTTCGGTGGCGGTGCAGGGACACCGCTCCTCTTCCAACTTGCCCGGTCTGGCGGGGTTCGTCCCCGTCCCCGAGAGCGTGCTGGCCACCGTGGGCGGCGTGCCGGGCGTGGCCCAGTCCCAGGGCGAGGTCGACGGGTACGCCCAACTGGTCGGGGCCGACGGCACGCTGATCGGCGGCAACTCGTCGACGGCCAAGGGGATCTCGGTGGGGCCGGTGCCGAACCTCCGCCCGTTCGTGCTCGACGCCGGGCGGCTGCCGTCGTCGCCGGCCGAGGTCGTGGTCGATGCGCACACCTTCGCGTCGCAGGGGTGGCATCTGGGCCAGCCGGTGCGGGTGGCCACCTCGCAACCCACCCAGCGTTTCACCGTGGTGGGGACCGTCACCTCGCGCCGGTCGTCCGACGTGCTGGGGTCGACCCTGGTCGGCTTCACGGTTCCGACGGCGCAACACCTGCTCGGGACCCCGGCGTCCTACAGCGTGATCCTGACGTCGTCGGCACCGGGCGTGTCCGAACAGACGCTGGCCGGGCGCGTCGCCTCTGCGGTCGGCCCGGACTACTTCGTCCTCACCGGTCAGACCTTCACCGCCGGGATCGCCGCCATCAGCAGCACGGGCGCCCCGAAGTTCACCACGATCCTCGATGTCGTCCTAGGGATCGCCCTCTTCGTCGGTGCCCTGGTGATCTTCAACATCATCAGCATCCTGGTGGCGCAACGGCGCAAGGAGCTGGCCCTGCTGCGGTGCATGGGGGCGTCGCGATCGCAGCTGTACCGCTCCGTGCTGGGCGAAGCGGCGGCGCTGGGCTTCCTGGCCTCGGGGGTCGGGCTGTGCCTGGGTCTGGCCGCCGCTGCGATCCTGCGCAGCACCATCACAAGCCACGGGGCCCAGACATCGGCCGCCGGGTTGGTGGTCGGGTGGCACACCATCGTGGTGTGCCTGGTGGTGGGCACAGGGGTGACGTGTGTGGCGTCCCTGCTGCCGGCGGTGGCGGCCAGCCGGATCTCGCCGGTCAGCGCCCTCCGGCAAGATGCCGTGGCCGAGGTGGCCGAATCGTCGACCCGCTGGCGTCCAACGGGTCTGGTGCTGGCGGGGTCGGGCCTGGCCCTCGTCGGGGTGGGACTGTTCATCGACCAGGGCAACGGGATCGAACTATGGCTGGTCGGTGCCGGCATGATCCTCGGCATCGTCGGCCTGGGACGCTTGAGCCCCCTGCTGATTCCTCCGCTCGTCTCGGTGCTGGGCTGGCCCTACCAGCACCTGTCGGGGCTCTCCGGTCGCCTCGGCCGCCTGAACACCATGCGCAACGCGCGACGCACCACGACGACCGCGGCGGCGCTGATCATCGGGGTGGCGTTGGTCAGCGTGCTGGCCATCGTGGAGTCGTCGGCCCGCGCCTCGACCAACAACGAGATCAACCATTCGCTGTCGGCTGACTTCGAGGTGCTGGCGGCGGGATCGGGCCCGCTCAGCCTCGGGCCCTCGCAGTCCCAAGCCCTCAGCCCGGTCGTGTTGGACCGCCTGCGCGCTCAGTCCTCGTTGGTGGTGTCGCCGTATTCCTTCGTGAGCTTCGCGCTCCGCGGGCAGTACAACTACGGAGCGGCCGTCGACACCGCGACCATCTCGCGCATGATCTCGTTCGGGCCGGTGCAGGGCAGCATTGCCGCCCTGGCCCACGGTGGTATCGCCGCCTCCTCGGTGCAGGCCAAGGCGAAGGGCCTCCACGTGGGCCAGCTGGTCGACGTGGCCCTGCTGCGGCAGGCCCAATCCGGCACCGCCACTGTCACGCGCACGCCGGTCGTGGCCATCTACACCCGGGGGGACGATGAAGCCGGCTACCTGTTCTCCACCCGGACGGCCAAGGCGATCGACCCGTCGCTGGCGCTCAGTGCCGTCTTGGTGGCGGCCCGGCCCGGGGTGTCGCCCGCCCAAGCCGCCATGGCAGTGAACACGGCGGTGGCCGGGTTCTCCGATGTCAGTGTGCAGGACCTGTCCCAGGTCAGGGCGGCGGAGGACCGGAGCATCACGAGCCAGCTCAATCTCGTCTCGGTCCTGCTGGTCCTGGCCATCGTGGTGGCCCTCTTGGGGATTGTGAACACGCTGGCCCTGTCGGTGGTCGAGCGCACCCGCGAGCTGGCCCTGCTCCGGGCCGTCGGCATGTCCCGGGCCCAGATGCGCGAGATGGTGCGGGCCGAGGCCACCCTGATCGGCCTGATCGGGGCGGTGCTGGGCGTGGTCCTCGGGCTCTTCTTGGGTTGGGCCTTCCAGCGCGCCTTGAGCAACCAGGGCGTCGGTGAGCTGGTGGTGCCCTGGGCCCGACTGGCCGTCTACGTCGTCGTAGGGCGCCGCCACGGGGCTGATCGCCGGGACCATCCCGGCTCGTCGCGCCGCCCGGGTCAACATGCTCGACGCCATCGCGGCCGAGTAGCCCGGTGTCGCGGCCCGGTTCGTCACAGGAGGTGGGCGCGCCGGCCGCGCCGTAACCCGGCCCCTTCGGCACGGCAATCGCCCCGCTGAGGCGCCGCGCCGGATCCGAGGGTCCTGTTCCCCGTGGCACGGCAGGCCGGTCATCTCGTGGCGCGCGTTTGTCCCTGTGACCTGGGGAGGAGGTCACTGCCGGCCACACATTCACGGCGCACTCACAGGGGACGTTGGGCTGGACGACAACCTCCCGGGTTGTACTTACCCCCATGTCCGACCGGGGAGTGCTTGCCGCGCCTGAACGTTCAGCAGACGTCACCGCGGAGATACAGGTCGTCGACGGTGACGAGGAGATCCCGGTCAACGGCACCGGGCACAAGCGAAAATGGATGCTGATCGGTGCCGCGGTCATCGTTGTCCTGGCCGCCGCGACGGGCCTCACGCTCTGGCTCACGGGAAGCTCGACGCCAACCGGACTCGTGGTGACGACCCAGGTGGTCAAGGTCACAACCGGCACGATCAAGCAGACCGTGGCCACCTCGGGCACGATCGAGCCGGCGAGCCAGGCCAGCCTCAATTTCGCCGTCTCGGGAACGGTCGATGCGGTCAACGTCAAGGCCGGCCAGACGGTGACCACCGGCCAGGTGTTGGCCACCGTGGGTACGACGGCCCTCCAGGCGGACCTCGACTCGGCCCAGGCGCAGCTCACCTCTGCTGAAGCCCGCTTGTCGAGCGACCAGTCGTCGGGCGCCAGCACCGCGCAAATCGACTCGGACCAGGCAGCGGTCACCTCGGCCGAGTCCTCGCTCACCTCGGCGCAGACGGACTTGTCCGATGCTTCATTGACCTCGACCATCTCAGGGACCGTGGCGTCGGTGAGCCTGACGGTCGGGCAGCAGGTGACCGCTTCCGGCGGATCGGGCAGCTCGAGCCCCTCGGGTTCGGCCGGGTCGAGTAGTCCAACTGGCTCGACTGGAGCGAGCAGTCCATCGAGTGCAGCCTCGAGTGCCGCGTCAAGCTCATCGGCCTCATCGACTGCTCAGATCCAGGTCATCGGCACGAACTCCTACATCGTCACCACCACGGTCGACGACACCGAGATCGGTCAGGTGGCGGTCGGCGACCAAGCCACTCTCACGCCGACCGGATCGACCACTCCTGCGTACGGGACGGTGGCCTCCATCGGCTTGATCGCCACCGAGAGCTCCAATGTGGCCACCTTCCCGGTGGTCATCGACGTCACGGGGACCCCGAGCGGTCTCTACGCCGGATCGACGGCCGACGTGTCCATCATCGTCAAGCAGCTCAACAATGTGGTGGAAGTCCCGACAGCCGCCATCAACTACAGCAGCAGCGGCCAGACGACCGTCACCCAGGTCAAGGCGGGCAAGGACGTCACAACATCGGTGACCCTCGGCCAAGCGGCGAGTGGCGAAACGCAGATCACCGGTGGCGTGACTTCCGGGGACCAGGTGGTTGAGCGAGTGGTCAAGTTCACCGGCGTGCCCGGTGGTGGATCACGGACCGGTGGTCTGGGCGGCTTCGGTGGAGCCGGCGGAGGCTTTGGCGGGACCGGGAGATTTCCGGCCGGAGGATTCGGGGGCGGTGGCGGCGGTGGGGGCGCCTTCACCCCTTCGGGAGCCGCAGGATGAGCCAGCGCACGGCCGGATCACCCGAGCAAAGCCGTACTGAGGCGGAGACCGGAGAGTTGTCGCCGCTCCGGGACCCGTCGCTCGAGCCCGAACGGGTCATCGATCTCGAGAAAGTCACCAAGGTCTACCGCACCGGAGCCATCGCCGTCGCAGCCCTGCGCGGTGTCTCTCTTTCGATACACACCGGCGAATACGTCGCCATCATCGGGCCTTCGGGCTCGGGCAAGTCGACCCTCATGCACATCCTGGGGTGTCTCGACACGCCGACCACCGGCACCTTCCGCTTGGCGGGAGACAACGTCAGTTCCATGAGCGAGACTGCGCTCGCCGTCGTGCGCAACCGCCGCATCGGTTTCGTCTTCCAGCAGTTCAACCTCCTGGCCACGCTCACGGCCTGGCAGAACGTCGAGCTGCCACTGACCTACGCCGGGGTGGGACGTTCCGAACGCAAAGAACGGGCGATGGATGCCTTGGCCAGGGTGGGCCTGGCCGCACGGGTCCAGCATCGCCCCGGCGAGCTCTCCGGTGGCCAGCAGCAGCGCGTGGCCGTGGCCCGGGCCCTGGTGACCGAGCCCGACCTGATCCTGGCCGACGAACCGACCGGCAACCTCGACTCGGTCTCGGCCGGTGATGTGCTCGGGCTGATGGATGAGTTACACCAGGCCGGCCGCACTCTGGTCCTCATCACCCATGACATCGAAGTGGCCTCGGCGGCGGGCCGGGTGATCGGTATTCGTGACGGCCTGATCACTGAAAACACCGACCGTGAACTCGAGAACGTCCGATGAGTTGGCTGGAGACGTTTCGAACCGGGCTCAACGGCGTCCGAAGCCATCGGCTCCGATCCGGGCTCACCGTGCTGGGAATCCTCATCGGCATCGCTGCGGTCATCCTGACCGTTGGTCTCGGCGAGGGTGCCCAGGCCCAAGTGGGTTCAGAGATCACGTCACTCGGGACGAACCTCCTGACGGTATCGCCGGGGAGCTCGACCTCGAGCAGCGGCATCCGCGGCGGATTCGGAACGGCCTCGACCTTGACCACCGCCGATGCGACGGCGCTCGCCTCCAAACAAGTGGCGCCAGACATCAAGGCGGTGGCACCGACCACCTCATCGTCGGAGACCCTGACCGCTGGGACCAGCAATTGGTCAACGAGCGTGGTCGGTTCAACGCCCTCGTGGCTGACCGTGCGTGGCCGCAGCGTGACCCAGGGAAGATTTCTCGACAATCAAGACGTGACCGACCACGAAGCGGTGGCCGTGTTGGGTTCGACCACCGCGGCGGAGCTCTTCAGCCGTAGCGATCCGGTGGGCCAAACCGTGAACGTCAACGGTGTGCCGATGACGGTCGTGGGGGTGCTCAACACCGCCGGATCGTCATCTTCGACTTCGACCACTGCTGACCCCGACGACCAGGTCATCGTGCCGATCAGCACGGCCGCGGAGCGGATCTTCGGGGGTACCTCTCGGAACTCGGTGAGTTCGATCATCATCCAGGCCAACTCATCTGCTGCCCTCACCGCGGCCTATCAGGAAGCCGATCACCTGCTTCTCAACCTCCACGGCATCACCACTGCATCCGACGCCGACTTCACCATTACCTCCTCGGCCTCCCTGCTTTCGGCCGCCACCTCGGTCGACCGGACGTTGACGATTCTCCTCGGTGGCGTGGCTGGCATTTCGTTGCTCGTCGGCGGAATCGGAGTCATGAACATCATGCTGGTGTCGGTCACCGAGCGGATCCGGGAAATTGGGCTGCGCAAGGCGCTCGGTGCCACCCCTGGTCTCATTCGCCGTCAGTTCCTGGTCGAAGCATCGGTCTTGGGGCTCACCGGCGGTGCGCTCGGCGCCCTGCTCGGCATCGTGGGGGCGATTTTCCTGCCCGGAGTCGTCGGTGATCCGATCACCATCAGTCCTCCCGCGACCGCCCTCGCCCTCCTCGTGGCCCTCGCCATTGGCGTGTCCTTCGGGGTCTACCCGGCCAGTCGGGCCGCCCATCTCGCCCCCATCGATGCCCTCAGGAGTGAATAAGTGTCCAACGTAAGGAGTCTGCTGCACATGAAACGATCCAGATCCGTCGTCCGGCCAGGTGGAGGAGAAGGTCACCCGATCCCCGACCCCACGATCAACCCGATCGTGGGGTCACATCGCGGCCACCTGGGGCTTCGGCGATGGGGCGGTACCGGCGGGGCGGTCATGCTGGCCGTCGGCGCGGTCGCGGCCCTGTCGTCAACCGCCGGCGCGGCACCGACACCCCCGAGCCCCGGGGGGTCGGCCAGTGGAAGCGTGGCCTCGATCACCGGGACCTCAATGGAGGTCCAGAGCGCCAGTGCGGGGCAGACGACCGTCAACACGACCTCGTCAACCACGTTCTCCCAAACGCTCGCCGAGACGCAGAGCGCCGTTGCCGTCGGGCAATGTTTGACGGTCACGGGCACGCCGGCCAAGTCGTCCAAGACCACCATCACGGCCCGTTCGGTCTCGATCAGCCAACCCTCGAGCTCAGGCACGTGCACGTCGGGCGCCGGGGGCGCACCCGGCCGAGGTGGGTTTCCCGGTAGGGGAGCACAAGGCGGAGGGGGATTCCCCGGCGGTGGGGGCCGTCCGCCGGGCGGATTTCCTGGCCGAGGCGGCGCAAACGGACGAGGTTCGTCTCCGGGCGGGACCTTCAGTTTTGCGAACGGCAAGGTGACTGCGGTCACCGGCTCGTCGGTCACCATGTCGGGAACGCTGCGCAGCGGCTTCGGCCAGGCGGCCAAGAGCAAGAACACCAAGAAGCCCAGCACTCCCAAGACGCAGAAGCTCACGGTCACGCTGTCCAAGTCGACGACGCTGTCTGAGACTCAATCGACCAGCTTCTCGGCACTCGCCGTTGGAGATTGTGTCAATGCCTTCGGGCAGGCGGGGAGCACCGGAGCGGTGACCGCGGCGACGGTCAGTATCAGGTCAACCGGCGGCCAGACCTGCTCGACCGGATTTCGCCCCGGAGGATTCGGTGGCGCCTAGTCCGAGCGAGTCGGGCTGGCGTCGACATGCTCGACGCCCTGTGGTCATTGGAGGGATCGTCGCCGTCGTGCTCGTGATCGGGGGAGCCACCGCATGGGCCACCGGAAGCTCGGCCAGCTCGGGCTACCGAATGACCACCGTGGTGCACACGACGGTGGCCACGAGCCTTGACGTCGTCGGGACGGTCGAACCGGTGAACGACGCCTCCGCGTCCTTCCAGGTCGCCGGGAAGGTGGCGACCGTCAGTGCCGCGGTGGGGGACACGGTCACCGCTGGTCAGACGCTGGCCTCGCTCGACCCAACCGCTCTCAGCGAGTCGGTCTCCTCGGCCCAATCGTCGCTGTCTTCTGACGAGGCGAAGCTCACGGCGGACGAGAACGGCCAAACTTCGAGTTCAGCCAGCAGCTCGTCCACGGCGTCCTCGTCGACGCCGTCAACCTCGAGGTCGGCTTCGACGACCGCCGCTCTCACGAGTTACACGGTCCAGAGCGGGTCGAGCACAAGTTCGGGGGAGATCGCCCAGGATCAGGCCACCTTGGTCACCGACCAGCACCAGGAGTCGATGGACCAGCAGCAAGAAGCGGCCGATCTGGCCCAATCCCAGTCCATCTGTGGAACGAGCGGCAACCCGACGACCACCCCGACCACGCCTGACCCGAGCGGCTGCGCCGCCGCCCTGTCGAAGGCTTCAGCCGACGAGCAAAAGGTCTCAAAAGATCAGCAAACGGTGGCCACGGACGAGACCACGTTGGCCAACGCGCTCGCGGCCGCGGCGTCGTCAACTTCCACCTCGGGCTCGACTCCAACGGACGGATCGGGATTGTCGGGCTCGACCGGCTCATCCTCGCCATCATCCTCGGGAGGCACCGGAGGTTCGGGCTCCGGTACGGGGAACGCGTCGAACTCAACCTCTTCGGCGTCGAACAGCGCGCAGCAGATCGCCAGCGATCAGGCCGCCATCGACGCAGCCCAGGCAACGCTGATTGAGGCACAGCAGCAGTTGAACGACACCCAGCTCACCAGTCCCATCAACGGGACGATCGCCTCGGTCGGGGTGACCGTCGGCGACACGGTGAGCGCCGGCTCGAGTACGAGCGTGTTTGTGATTATCGGAACCCAGTCCTATCAAGTGTCCGGGACCCTGACCAGCACCCAGGTGCAGTCGGTCAAGGTGGGGTACCCGGCGCAAGTCGCCGTCGACGGGACGACGGGCACGTTGGCGGGAACGGTCGCTCAGGTTGGACCCGTCCAATCGAGTTCGTCGGGCTACACCTACCCGGTCGTCGTTGCCTTGCCGACATCGGCCAGGGGTCTGTACGCCGGTTCGACTGCGAACGCGTCCATCCGGACGAGTGAGGTGAAGGACGTCCTCGCCCTGCCGACCTCCGCCGTCATGACCCGGGGAACACGGTCCTACGTTCTCGTTCTGTCCTCTGGAAGCCCGGTCGAGAAGACCATAAAAGTTGGGATCATCGGTGACATCTACACGCAGGTTCGCTCCGGGCTGCACCTCGGGAGCAGTGTGGTGCTGGCCGACTATTCAGAGCCCGTCCCTTCGTCAAACACGGCGACGGTCGGGGGCTTTGGAGGCGCCGGCGGTTTGGGGGAGGCGGTAGGTTCAGCGGCGGCGGATCGTTTGGGTCGGGATTTGGTGCCGGCGGCGCCAGGGGCGGGTGATGGCGGCCCATGACCTGCCGCCCCGCACCGACGAAGGTTGAGATTCCGAGCACGGAGCCCACTGGGGCGGCCTGACTAGTCCCGACCTCGGGGCGGCGGTGCCTTGTTCTGGGTCGAATTCCCGGCCGGAGGACCGGACGTCCAACCTTCTTAGCGCTGCATCGCCTTGGTCTCGATGAACTCCTCGAACCCGTACTTGCCGCGCTCACGGCCATTACCCGACTGCTTGTAGCCGCCGAAGGGCGCGCCCGGGTTGAAGGCCCCGCCGTTGATGTCGACCTGACCGGTCCGCATCTGCCGCGCCACCTTCTCGGCCCGGTCGGGGTCGCCGCTCCACACTCCGCCGGACAGGCCGTAGGGGGTGTCGTTGGCGATCTCGATGGCCTCTTCCTCGGTGTCGTAGGGGATGATGGAGAGGACGGGACCGAAGATCTCCTCCCGGGCGATGGTCATGTCCGGGGTGACTTCGGAGAAGACCGTGGGCTGGACGAAGAAGCCCTTCTCCAGTCCCTCGGGTGCGGCCGCCCCGCCGATGACCAGCTTGGCCCCCTCCTCAATGCCCTTGTTGATGTAGCCCCGCACCCGGTCGCGCTGGACGGAGGAGACGAGCGGCCCGAGCAGCTTGCCGGGCTCGAAGGGGTCGCCGGGTGCGAAGCCGGCGGCGGCGCCCGCCGCCAACTCTTCCACCTCGGCCAGCTTGTCCCGGGGAACGAGCATCCGGGTGAGGGCCGAGCAGGTCTGGCCTGAGTTCATGTAGCAGGCGAAGACCCCGGCCGGCACGGCCGCCGCCAGGTCGGCGTCGTCGAGCAGGATGTTGGCCGACTTGCCGCCCAGCTCGAGCGAGACCCGCTTGATGCCCTCGGCGGCGAGCTCCATGACGCGCCGTCCGGCCCGGGTCGAGCCGGTGAAGGACACCATGTCGACCTTGGGGTGCGCCGCGATCGCCTCGCCTACCACCGGCCCGACGCCACTTACCAAATTGAACACGCCGGCCGGTAGGCCGACTTCATCGATGATGTCGGCCAGGATGAAGGCGTTGATCGGCGCCACCTCGCTGGGCTTGAGGACGACGGTGCAGCCCGCAGCAAGCGCGGGGGCCACCTTGAGCACGACCTGGTACAGGGGGAAGTTCCACGGCGTGATGGCGCCCACGACCCCGATGGGCTCGTGCACCACGAGCGAGTTGCCGATCTCCTCTTCCCACTGGAAGGCCTCGGCGGCGTTGGCGGCGTCGGCGAAGGCGCCCGCGGGCAGGCCGACCTGGACGGAGCCCGACAGCGTCATCGGCATGCCCACCTCGTGGGAGATCACCTGGGCGATCTCGTCGGTACGGGCGGCCAGGGCCTCGCCGATACGGGTCAGCAGCTTGGCTCGCTCCTCCGTGGACGTGGCGGCCCAGCCCGGGAAGGCGGCCGCGGCGGCCTCGACCGCCTTGTCGACGTCCTCGGGGGTTCCCTCGGGGATGGTCGCGAAGACCTCCTCGGTGGCCGAATCGATGACTTCCAGCGTGCCCTTGCCGGTCGAGGGCACCCAGGCCCCGTTGATGTAAATGGTGTCGCGCACAAGCATGTGATGCCCTCCCTCGATGGTCCGACTGCAACGCCCCCACCCTACCCACGCTGGGAGGGGAGCGCCCCGGGCGGCTACCCCTTCTTGCCCAGCAGCGGGTGGTCGCCCATCCCCACCGGCTGGAGGTGGAGGCCCAGCACCTCGTGGAAGCGCGCCGCCACTTCCGCCGGGGTCCAGCCCCCTTCCTGGTACATGGAGGCGATGGGCCGGGGCGTCTGGAACAGGGTGTAGGCGAAGCCTGTGCGGCCCAGCACCTGCCCGTTGACATAGGAGGCGCCCTCGGAGGCCAGGAAGGCGATCAGGGGAGCGTTGAGGGCAGGATCCTGGTCGGCCGGCGGCTCGGCCCCGGCGTAGAGACCCTCGGTCATGCGGGTGAACCCGGCCGGCGCCACCGCATTCGACGTGATCCCGTACTTGCCCAGCTCCAGGGCCCAGACGAAGGTCATACCCATGATGGCCGCCTTGGCCGCGCCGTAGTTGGACTGCCCGAAGTTGCCCCGGAGGCCGGCGGACGAGGTGATGTTCACGATGCGGCCGTAGCCGGCCTCCTTCATCAGGGGAGCGGCGTGCCGCACGGTGTTGAAGGTGCCCTTCTGGTGGACGGCGATGACGGCGTCGTAGTCGGCCTCGTCCATCTTGACCAGGGTGCGGTCACGCACGATCCCGGCATTGTTGACCACGATGTCGATACGCCCGTAGGTGTC
This sequence comes from uncultured Acidimicrobiaceae bacterium, assembly GCA_963821755.1. GTDB lineage: Bacteria > Actinomycetota > Acidimicrobiia > Acidimicrobiales > RAAP-2 > Bog-473. Next base: position 216,379 of record CAWGEX010000002.1, on the reverse strand, counting down.
GACCGCGGTGCCGATGATCCGGCCGGCCGCCTCGAAGTCGCTGACCGAGTCGTGGTTGGGCACGGCCTGCCCACCCGCCGCGGCGATCTCGGCGCAGACCTGGCCCGCCGGGTCCTCTGCCGTCCCCTCTCCACCCAGCGAGACACCGACGTCGTTCACCACGACGCTGGCGCCCTCCGAGGCCAGGCAGAGCGCGATGTCACGCCCGATTCCCCGCCCGGCTCCCGTCACGACAGCCACCCGCTCCTCAAGAATTCCCATCGGGGGAGGATAGCCCGCGGCCCCAGATCCCTGACACGGCTGTCAGGGACCGGGCCCGGCGTTGTAGATTGAGCCGCACGACCGGGCCGCAGAAGCGCCCGACGAACGGTGAGGAGTCCTCCGATCATGGCCGCATTCATCGAGAACGCACCCGAGCAGGTATTGGCCGCCGCCAAGGAGCTCCTGGAGAAGGGTCTGGTCGAGGGCACCTCGGGCAACATCTCGGCCCGAATGGAGGACGGCAACGTCGCCTGCACCCCCTCCTCGTTGGACTACCGGATCATGAAGCTCGAGGACATCGTCATCGTCAACCCCGAGGGCGAGACCGTGTCCGGCACCCAGTCCCCCACGTCGGAGAAGTACCTGCACCTGGCCTGCCTGGCCGCCTACGACGACATCGCGGTGGTCATCCACTCCCACGCCGTCTACGCCACCATGTTCGCCGTGGCCCATCAGGACATCCCGAGCTGCATCGACGAGTTCACCGTCTACCTGGGCGGCGACATCCGCTGCACCGAGTACGCCTCCAGCGGCTCGCCCGATCTGGCTGAGCAGGCGGTCAAGGCGCTGGAGGACCGTGGCGCTGCGCTGATCGCCAACCACGGCATGGTGGCCGTGGCCACCACCATGCCGAAGGCCATGCACAACACGGCCCTGGTCGAGCGCAGCGCCAAGATCATCTGGGGGTCCAAGCAGCTCGGCGCCATCTACCCGCTGCCCGAGAAGATCAACCAGCGTTTCGCCGGCGTGTACCCCTACATGCGATAGGTCCGGCCACATGAGCGAAGGAAGGATCGCCGCCCGGCTGGCCGAGTTGGGCCTGACCCTGTACGGCCCGCACCCGCCGCACGATCCCCTCGATGCGGTGGTCATCCACGACGGCGTGGCCCGCACCTCGGGGCAGCTCCCCCGCATCGACGGGAAGCTGACCTGTCTCGGTCGCCTTGGCGATGACGTCACCGTCGAGCAGGGCAGCCAGGCCGCTGCCGTGTGCGCCCTCAACGCGCTGGCCGTGCTCGAAGCGGCACTGGGCTCACTCGATCGCATTTCCCGCGTGCTCACCGTCACCGGCTTCGTGTCCTCGGCCCCTGACTTCCACGAGCAGCCTGCAGTCGTCGACGGGGCCAGCAAGGTGTTGGCCGATGTCTTCGGGGAAGCCGGCCGCCATACGCGATCCGCCGTCGGTGTGGCGGCGTTGCCCCGGGACGGTGCCGTCGAGATTGAGGTGACGGTCGCGCTGGGCGACTGAAGCTCGCCTGGGCTGAAGGTGGTTACCGGCTGAAGGTGGTTACCGGCTGAAGGCGGCGCGCACCGCCTTGCCGCCCACCGCGGTGAGATCCCAGTAGCCGTAGGTACCTTGCTCACGGAGTTCGTTGGCCGCATTGACGACGGCACCGTATGCGGCCACGGCGAAGGCACCGCCCACCGAGATACGGCTCACGCCGAGGTCCGCCAGTTCGGCGACGGTCGGCGCACCCGGAAGCACCAGAACGCTGACCGGAACGTCCACCGCACCGAGGAGCTGTCGCAGGTCGTCCGGGTCCACCACCCGGGGAGCGAAGAGCACGTCGGCGCCCGCTTCCTGATAGGCCTGCAGGCGGGCGATGGTGTCGGCCAGATCCGGCCGGCCGTGGAGGTAATTCTCGGCCCGAGCGGTCAACACCACCGAGGCTCCATCGCCGTGAGCCGCTTCTGCGGCCGCCGCGACGCGCTCGGCGGCGTGGGCCAACTCGTAGATCGGCTCGTCGTTCCGGCCGCTGTAGTCCTCCACCGAGCATCCGGCGACACCCATATCGACCGCCTGCTTGACGGTCTCGGCCACTCCCTCTGGGTCGTGGGCGAAGCAGTTCTCCAGATCGGCCGAGACGGGCAGATCCGTGGCCGCCGTGATCTCCCCGACGTGCTCGAGGACCTGGCCCTGGGTCATGGAACCGTCCAGCCGTCCCCTGGTGGCGGCGAAGCCACCGCTGGTCGTGGCGAGTGCCTCGAACCCCAGCGAGGCCAGGAGCACGGCCGATCCGATGTCCCAGGCGTTGGGCATGAGGAGCGGATGGCCCGTTCGGTGGAGGGACAGGAAGTGGGCGGCCGAAGCAGATGGAGTACGCACCAAGGCAGAGTACCTCTGAGCCGTTTCAATCATCGCCGACAGGTGAAAGATGCAAATGCGGTCTTTGGCCTTCTCGTTGCTGAGCGGTCCACCCACCACGTCGTACCTCCCGAAGAGGATTTCGCCCGCCCACTAGGGTGGCGAAATGGCAAGGCTCATACGACGGATTGTCTTGCTGTTGGCGGCCGCATCGGTGACGGTCGGGTTGGCGGCACCGGCGGGTGCATCGTCGATGGGCGCATCCACGCAAGGGTCATCCCTGTCCACGTTCTCCGCCGCACTCCGAAAGTTGGTTGCGATGCCCGGAGGACCACCCGGCGCCATCGCCGTGGTCCAGGTCGGACAACGCACCCAGACCGTGGCCGCTGGAGTGGGCGACGTCGCATCCAAGCAGGCCCCGACCTCGAACGACACGGCCCGAATCGCCAGCGTGTCCAAGGCATACAACGGCGCCATCACGCTCGCGCTGGTGAGCCAGGGTTCGCTCTCCCTCACCGACACCGTCGGCGGGATCCTGCCCACCCTGCCGCGGGCCTGGTCGGCGGCCACCGTCGCCGAGCTCATGCAACACACCAGCGGAATGCCCGATTACATCAAGGACCCCACCTTCCTGAAGGATTTGCAGGCCAACCCCCAGCTAGTGCTGACTCCCACCCAACTCTTGGCCTTCGTGGCCAACGAACCGCTTCTCTTTACCCCTGGCTCCAAGTACGACTACTCAGATTCGGACAACATCATTCTCGGTTTGATGGACGAAGCCGCATCGAAGGGGACCTATGAGGCCGCGCTCGAACACTTCGTCACCACACCGCTGGGACTGTCCCAGACCACGCTGCCGTCGAACTCGGATCTGAGCACTCCGTATCTTCACGGTTACGGCGTTACGGCGGGCGAGGCACCCGAAGACGTGAGCATGTCCTTGAATCCCGGTCTGGCCTGGGCGTCGGGTGGGATGCTCTCGACACCGACGGAGTTGAACACCTTCATGCGGGCCTATGCGAGTGGAAGGTTCTCCAATGCGGCCACACGCAAGAGCCAGCTCACGTTCGTTCCCGGAGGCTCCGGGCCGCCCGGTCCCGGCACCAACAGCTCCGGTCTCGGTATCTTCCGCTATGTCACCCGATGTGGGACCGTGTACGGCCACACCGGCAACTTCCCTGGCTACACCCTCTTTGCCGCCTCCAACCCCAAGGGCACGCGATCGGTTGACGTCATCGTCAACACCCAACTGCAGGACAAGCCGGGCAATAAGCCCTACCAGGCGCTTCGTGCCGCCGAGGGTCTGGGCGTGTGCGCGGCCATGCGTCCCTGAGAGCACCCCGCCCAAACGGTTCGCTCAGGCGGCGAACTCCCAGTACTGGAACTCGCACATCATGGGCAGGATGTAGGCGATGTAGAGGGAATGGATCTTGACCATCTTCTGGTCATCCATGTGCAGATCGATCAGATCGAGGCGGTCGTCTCCCTTGCGGAAGGCCTCGGCGCGATCTTGAATCCCCTGCAGTTCTTCTAAGGAGCCCACGGCCAGGCCGAAATGGTCCATGCGAGGGCAGGTCATGGGACTGTCCTCGGAAATGAGGAAGATGAACTGGTCCCAGTGCACGCAGCTGAGGATGAGTCGCCGGCGATCCTGGGTCATGGTGGGCATCTCTTCGAAGCCGAGTACCTCGTCGAAGAAGCGGCAGATGTCCTTACGGCTCTCCTCGCCGAGGAGATCGGCCGGGAGCGACATGGCCACGTGATTGAAGCGCGGGTTGCCGGTTGGATAGAAGGGGTGCGTCATGTGGTCTGCATCCTTGCCTCGGGTACCACCATCACCTTGCCGGCAATGCGACCGGTGGCCAGAGCCTCCAGTGCATCACCCACACCGTCGAGTGGTACGTCATTGGGGTCGATGAGGAGATCGCTCGGGAAGTCGTCCGAAGCCAGAAGCTCGAGCGCCCGTTCAAAGCCTCCGAGGTCATAGACGAACGAACCGGTGACGTGCAGCTCGTTGAGAATCATGCGGTTCGGGTCAAAGGTCGGGTGCTCGATGCCCGCACCGACCATGACCAGGATGCCGCCTCGGAGGAGCTGGTGAAAACCTGACTCGATGGCGGACTTGTGTCCCGAGCATTCGAGCACGACGTGGACGGCCCGGGACGACAACTTCTCCGGTTCCCACGAAGGGAACATCTCGAGGTCGGACGGGTCGATGACGTCGGTCGCCCCGACGTTCCTGGCCAGCTCTCTGCGGCCTTCGCTGGGTTCGACCACCGTGATGTGGTCGACACCCATGGCCCGCAGCGCCGCCACCGTCAGCGCTCCGATTGGGCCGGCACCGATGACCATGGCGGTGTCTCCCGGAGCGATGCCGGATCGGGTGATGCCGTGCATGGCCACGGCCAGGGGCTCGGCCAGTGCGGCGTGGCGGGCGGAAAGCCTGTCGGGCAAGCGCAGGACGCCCGCGGCCCGTACGAGAATGAATTCAGCGAACGCACCGTCGCCGTTGTCGGTGATCGGGCTGCTGCGGTTCTCGCACTGCGAGGGCTTGCCCTCCAGGCAGCGTCGGCAGGTGCCGCACTTGGGCGAGGAGCCGCCCACCACCCGCTCGCCGAGGGACCAGGTGTCGACATCGTCACCGATGGCGGCGATGGTCCCGGTCCACTCGTGTCCGGCGATGGTCCCGGGCTTGAAGCCCCACCCGTCACGCAGCTGATGGATGTCCGAGCCGCAGATCCCGCAATGGTGCACCCGGACCAGGACCTGATCGGGACCGGGCCTGGGCACCGGTCGATCCTCGACGGTGATGACGCCGGGCGACTGGTAGACCGCTGCGGCCATGACATCGGGAAGTGGTCGGGAAGCTGGGTTCTCTGACACGAGCGTCAGGTTAGGCCCTTAGGCGCGTTCCTGCAGCCACGCCAGCCCTCCGGCCAGGTGCCGGAGGTAGGTGGGGGTCTCCCAGGCCCCCGGAAAATGGCCCAGAGCGCTGTAGAAGGTGCGGCCGGCCTCCTCGGAATGGCACCAGGCCAGGGGGAACCCACACTCGGGTGTTCGACCTCCGGGAACCGAGAGGTCCACCTGGCCGTCGGCCAGCGTGAGCAGGACGCGGGCGTCGGGACGGAGCGCGCGGAAGAGGTAGATCTCGTCGTGCCACGCCCAGGTGTCGCCGAGGTGGGAGGTGGCCGGGTGGTCGGTGTCGACCACGTCGATGGTGAAGTCCTGGGTCCAGGGGTGGCCGTCGAAGCGAGCCCCGATGACCGACCCGTACTCGGGCCAGGTGTGGCAGGCGTCGGTGGCCGAGTGCACTCCCAGTACGGCGAGTCGACCATCCCGCCATGAGGTGTGCAGGGCATCGCGCTGGGCCGGGCTGAACGGCGTCTCTCCAATGGTGAAGAGGGAGAGCACGGCCGCCGAATCGAGGTGTCCTGGGGAGAGGTCGCGCACGTCATCGACCACGACCGGGGTGAGACGGGCCCCCTCGCCCAGTTGAGTCAACGCGGTGGTCGCTTGGCCGAGGACGCCGTGGACACCGGCCGGGCCGTCGGCGTACGCGGCAACCTGGGTCACGATCAGCATGTCGTCGGGCACCGTTGGAGTGTACGGCTGGTGCGCGGCTGCCGCCGGATGGTCCAATACACCGTCAGGATCATTGGAGGAGGCATCGGTGGGTAGCGAGAGTCAGCAAGAGACAGCGGAGACGCTGCGGAAACTGGGGTCGGCCACCCTGGGCGAGTCCGGGGGATTGGCGACCGACCGCCGACTGAAGCCGGCCTGGTCGGGTGCCGTGCTGGCCGCGCCGGCGTACCCGGTCGGATGTACGCCCGGCGACAACCTGGCGGTGCACGTGGCCGTCACCGCCGCGCCCAGTGGAAGCGTCCTGGTGGTCGATGTGGGTCGGGTGGCCGACCGGGGCTACTGGGGCGAGGTACTCACCACGGCCGCCGAAGCGGCGGGATTGGCCGGGCTGGTCATCGACGGGGGAGTGCGCGACGTCGCCGCCCTCGAGGCCCACGCCTTTCCGGTGTTCGCCTCGACCATCGCCCTGACCGGCGCCACCAAGGACAAGCGGGGCACGGTGGGCGCGCCGGTCCGAGTCGGCGGGGTCCTGGTGTCAGCGGGCGATTGGGTGGTGGGTGACGTCGATGGCGTCACCGTTGTCCCGCGTGACGCGCTCAATCAGGTGATGGGGGCGGGCCGGACCCGTGAGGCGAAAGAGGCTGGGTTCTTCGCCGCGCTGAAGGCGGGCCAGACCACCGTCCAACTATTGGACCTCAATGCCTCGCTGATCGCGGGCGCGGATGTGTGACCGACTGAGGCGCCGTCGCCTCAGCAAATGCGGGGGAGCGGGTCGCCCACCAGCATGTCGACGATACGGGTGCCGCCGAGTGTGGTGAGGAGCACGACAATGCCCGGAGGCTCGGAGCGGATCTCGCCGATCTGCACGGCGTCGACGCCTCGGGGATGTGCTCGCATGGACGCCAGGGCCGCGTCGGTTTCGTTCGGGTCGACCACGGCTACGAACTTTCCCTCGTTGGCCACGTAGAGCGGGTCGATGCCAAGCAGTTCGCATGCGGCAGTCACAGCGGGACGCACGGGAAGTGCGGTCTCGTCCAACACGACGGTGAGGTTGCTGTCCCGGGCCAATTCGTTGCAGACCGTGCCCACCCCGCCCCGGGTGGAGTCGCGCAGCCACCGGGTGGACGGGGCGGCGTCCAAGAGGCAGTCCATCAGGTCGTTCAGTGGTGCCGTGTCCGAAACGATGTCGGCTTCCAAGGCCAGATCGCCCCGAGCCAGCATGACGGCGGTGCCGTGATCACCGATCGTGCCTGACGAGAGCACCACGTCGCCGTCCCGCACCTGCTCCGCCGAGAGCACGCGGCCGGGCGGGATCAGGCCCACGCCGGCGGTGGAGATGTACATGCCGTCCGCCGCGCCGCGGTCGACGACTTTGGTGTCACCCGTCACGATCGACACCCCGGCGGCGGCCGCAGCCTCGGCCATGTCGGCCACGATTTCTCGGAGGTCATCGATGGCGAAGCCTTCTTCGAGCACAAAAGCCGCCGAGAGGGCCAGCGGGCGGGCGCCCATCATGGCCAGGTCGTTCACCGTACCGTGCACCGCCAGGTGACCGACAGAGCCACCGGGGAAGCGCAGGGGCTTGACGACGTAGGAGTCGGTGCTGAAGGCCAGTCTCTCGCCTGAGGGGAGCGTCAACACGGCGGCGTCGGTCTGGGGCGCCGACGTGTCACCGGCGAAGGCGGGAAGGAACACGGCGTCGAGCAGGGCGGCCGAGGCTTTGCCGCCGGCGCCGTGGGCCAAGGTGACGACCTCATCGAGCAACCGGGGCCGACGACGGCGAAACGCTTCGATGCGTTCGAAGACAACGGCCTCTCGGCCGGCGGAGCCCGTCTCGTGTGCCGTGCGTGTCACAGCCGCCCTCCTTCGTTCAGTCCGGCCTGCACCTGGGTCCACAGTTGCAGGAGCAATGCGTTCTGGGCCTCCTGGATCCGATGGACGCTTTCCGAGCGCACGACCAGACAGTGGGCGATGGCCGGGCTGGCCGCCATGGCACCACCCTGGTACCCGCTGAGGCCGATGGTGAGCAGCCCCCGGTGGAAGCACTCTTCCAGCCCGCGCAACACATTGACCGAATCGCCGCTGGTGGAGAACCCGACGGCGATGTCACCGGGCGTGGCGTGGGCGATGATCTGTCGGGAGAACACCAGGTCAAACCCGACATCGTTGGCCAGAGCGGTCAGCACGGCGCGGTCGTCCACCAGGGACATGGCCGGCAAGGGCCGTCCACTCGGGGGGCGGCGAAAGAGATCGACCGCGCCCTCGGCGTCGGTGGCGCTCCCGCCGTTGCCGAAGGCGAAGAGCCGCCCATCCCGCCGGAAACGGTCCGCCATCGCGGCGGCTGCTGCTTCCAGTGTGTCACCGCATCGTTCGAGTGTGGCAGCCCGGAGCGCCCGGCTGTCGGTGATCTTGTCCCGTGCCGAACCCGCCAGGTCGGCCAGCAAGCTCGCGCTGTTCCGCTCCTCAGACTCGATGAAGGGGTAGAGGAATCCGGTGGGCTCACCGCTCATGGTCGTTGGTCCAACAACGTGGTCAGCGCGACGCCGGCGTGGACCAACAGGAGATCACCCGGAGCCACCGGTTCGACCAGAGTGGCGTCGATGGTCTCGGTGGCACCCTTGACCACGACGTCGACCAGGCCGCCGCCGTGGACGGCCCTGACCTCGGCCACCCGGCCTTCGTCCGAGCACGTGACACAGACCTCATCGGTGCACTCCGGCTTCGGTCACGAGGAGGCCGGGGTGTTCGAACACCACATGGGTGAGCTCCCACAGCAGGTGGTAGAGCAGCACCATGTCGCCCGAGCGCGAAGCCAGGGCCGGATCGGCGCCGTCCAGCCAGACCACGTGCTCGACCCGCCCACTCGAGGGCCGATGTCCCGACCCAAGCCAGAGCCGGGTCATCCCCCAGGCTTCGGCCCGGCCCATGAGGTCAACCGTGGCCGGATCGTCGGCCGAGCTCACCGCGAGCAGGACGTCGCCCGGTCGAGCCAGCAGCCGAACGGCGTTGACCACGTCGACCCCTCCGATGCTGACGGCCGGCAGGGCCTTCTTGCCCACGATGACGGGGTGGACGAACTCGACGGCCACGTGGCGACCATGAGCCGGCCACTCCGGAGACACGCACCACATGGTGGCGCCGGCGGCGAAGCGGCGAGCCAGGGTCAGGGCGGCCGTCGCCAGATCCTCGGCCGGTCCGCCGCCCACCGGGCGTGAGGGCGAGTCCGTCATCACGGCCATCTTGCACCGGCCCGACCGGGGCCCGCGCCGCCGGCGACGGCGGCCTGCCCGAGCGCCAACCCACCGTCGTTGGGGGGGACCACCCGATGCGTGAGCACCGAGAGGCCGCGGGCCCTCAGCGCGGCCCGGGCCAGGCGGATGAGAAGGACGTTCTGGAAGACGCCGCCGCTCAGCGCGACCCGGGCGATGCCGGTCTCCTGGTGCAGTGCTTCGGCCTGCTCGGCGATGAGGCGAGACACCGCCACATGGAATCCCGCCGCCATGGGGCCGGTGGGGCAGCCATGGTGCAGGTCGTCGATCATGGCGCCCAGCACCGGGGCGGGATCGACCTCTCCACCACTGACGTCGAATCGGTAATCCCGGGCGTCGTCCACATGCAAGGCGGCGATCCACTCGAGCTCGATGGCGGCTTGGGCCTCGTAGGTGGCGACATGGCGCACGCCCAGCAGCGAGCTCACCGCGTCGAAGAGCCGGCCCATGCTCGACGTCGGGACGCACAAGACGTCGCGCTCGAGTTGCCGCTGCAGCACGGCCACCTCATCGGCCGAGGCACACTGCACGGGCGGGAGGTCAGACGTCCACGCCATGCCGACCGCCCACAGGTGGGCCAGCGCGGCACGATAGGGCCGGCGAACGACGGCGTCTGCGCCGGGCAGAGGCACATAGCGCAGATGAGTGCGGCGTTCGAACCCGTCGTAGCCGGCGATCAGGACCTCTCCACCCCAGATGGCTCCGTCGGAGCCGTAGCCGGTGCCGTCGAAGGCGAAGCCGATGACCCGCTCACCCGCCTCCACGGCGTGCTCGGCCATCACCGAGGCGATGTGAGCATGGTGGTGCTGGACCAGCTCGACCGGGCGGCCCGAGCGGTCATCGGCCCAGCGTCGGCTCTGGTAACCGGGGTGGGCGTCGGCGACGACCTCCTGGGCCGCCACCTGGTACATCTCGCCGAATTGCCCGACGGACCGCTCGAAGGCGGCCAAGGTCTCGAGGCTGCCCATGTCGCCGATGTGCTGGCTGACCCAGGCGTGGCGGCCCGAAGCGAGGCAGAAGGTGTTCTTGAGCTCACCACCCGTGGCCAACGTCGGGGTCAGCTCGAACGGCATCCGGAGCGGGAGGGGCGCGTACCCCCGCGAGCGGCGGATCGGCAGTTCCTCTCCATCGGCGATCCGCAGCACGGAGTCATCACAGGGCACGTGGATGGGCCGGTCATGGATCAACCACGAGTCGGCGATCCGGCCCAGTCGTGCCCGGGCGTCGGCGTCGTCGTAACAGATGGGCTCGTCGGTGAGGTTCCCGCTGGTCATCACCACCATGGAGGGAACCGGTGCGTGCACCCCCGGCACATCGCGGAAGAGCAGGTAATGCAGGGGCGTGTAAGGCAAAAGCAGGCCGATGTGGGGATTGTGGGGCGCGACCTGCTCATTCAGCAGGGTGCCCGGCCGCCGACCCACCAGCACGATCGGACGCTCGGGACCGGACAGGAGCACGGCCTCGGACGGATCGAGGTGGGCCAGGGTGCGCGCCACGTCCAGGTTGGGCACCATGACCGCCAGGGGCTTGTCCATCCGTTGTTTCCGCCGCCGCAACGTACCGATGGCTTCCGGTGACGTGGCGTCGCAGGCCAGGTGATAGCCGCCGAGCCCCTTGATGGCGACGATCTGCCCGCGGGCCAGCGCCGCCTGCGTGGCGGCGATGGCCGCGTCGGTGCCCTCGACGGTCCCCCCGGGGTCCTCGAACCAGATCCGTGGGCCGCAGTGGGCGCAGGCCAACGGCTGCGCATGGAAGCGGCGGTCGGCCGGATCGTGATACTCGGCGCTGCAGTCGGCGCACAGATCGAACTCGCGCATGGTCGTGTTGGGCCGGTCGTAGGGGAGGCGAAGCGTGATGGTGAATCGAGGCCCACAATTTGTGCAGTTGATGAAGGGGTAGCGAGAACGACGGTCGCCGGGATCGAACATCTCGGCCAGGCAGTCGTCACAGACGGCCACGTCGGGGGAGACAAATGTCCGAACGGGCCTCTCCGTGTGGCTCTCGATGATCCGAAAGCCGTGCTCGTGCAGGACGGCGACCCGCTCTGACTCGATGCCGAATATCCGGGCGAGTGGAGGCGCGTCGGCACTGAGGCGCGCCTCGAACTGGCTTATCCGCGTCGTCGTGCCCTCGACTTCCACCAAGACACCCTCGGTGTCGTTCCCCACATGCCCGGCCAGCCCCAACTCGGCGGCCAATCGGTGCACGAACGGTCGGAAACCCACTCCCTGGACGACGCCCCACACCCGAATCTGACACCGCACCCGCGCCGAGGTGTCCGATTGGGCCAGCGAGGTCATGCCGTCTGCTTGCTGCGCCGTCCCAGGGTCACGGCGGCTTCGCGGTGCATCCGCCCGAAGTTGTAATAGGCCGCACAGGCACCTTCCGAAGAAACCATGCAGGTCCCTATGGGAGTCTCGGGCGTGCAGGCCGTTCCGAACACCTTGCATTCCCATGGCTTGATGACACCCTTGAGCACCTCGCCGCACTGGCAGGCCTTGGGGTCCGCGACCCGGACGCCGGGAATCTCGTAGCGCAGCTCGGCGTCGAACGCGGCGAACTCCGGCCGCAATTTGAGGCCGCTCTGGGAAATGAAGCCGAGGCCCCGCCACTCAAAATGGGGTCGCAGCTCGAACACGTCGGCCAGGACCGCCAGGGCACGGGGATTGCCGTCCTCGCGGACAACGCGCGAGTACTGGTTCTCGACCTCACAACGGCCCTCTCTGATTTGGGTGAGCAGCATGGAAATGGCTTGCAGGATGTCGAGTGGCTCGAACCCGGCGGTGACCAGGGGCAGGCCATGCTCGGCGGGTACGAAACGGTAGGGGCGTTGGCCCACGACGGTCGAGACGTGGCCCGGTCCGAGAAACCCGTTGAGACGCAAATCAGGTGACTCGAGAATGGCCTTGAGCGGCGGGACGATCGTGACGTGGTTGGAGAACACCGTGAAATTCGTCACAGCCTTGGCCTTGGCCTGGAGAAGGGTCAACGCGGTCGATGGTGCCGTTGTCTCGAACCCGACGGCGAAGAACACGACGTCACGGTCGGGATTGTCCAGGGCGATCTTCAGCGCATCCAAGGGTGAGTAGACGAACCGCACGTCCGCTCCTGCGGCCTTGGCCTTGAGGAGGTTTCCGCTGCTGCCCGGGACACGCATCATGTCCCCGAACGAGGTGAAAATGACCCCGGGTTCCTTGGCCACCGCGATGGCGTCATCCACCCGGCCCATCGGGATGACACAAACCGGGCATCCCGGGCCATGCACCAGCTCGACCGAGGCCGGCAGCACGTGCTCAATCCCGTGCCGGTAAATGGTGTGGGTGTGCCCACCGCACACTTCCATGAACTTGAACGCGTCGTCCGCGGCCAAGGCGGTGATCTGTGCCACCAGCGCCCTGGCCGCCGTGGGGTCCCGGTACTCGTCGACGAAGCGCATCATGTCTGCCTATGCCGCTGGACGCAGCTTGGCGTCCGGGTCGGACACTCCGAGTAAACCGGCGATGAGCTCACTCCGGCGCTCCAGCAGGTCGCGGGCGATCGACACACCGCCTGAGATCAAGTCCCTGACTTCCTCCGACTCGACGATGGTCTTCCACGCCTCCTCGATCTCGGGCCAGGCCTCCGATCCAGCGCGACTTCCGAGCACGTAGCCGACCACAACTCCGATGACCACTCCCATTTGATCCTCCTTCAATTTCTACTTTCACTGGCAATTGTCGACGACCACAAGGCCTCGAGCTCATCGTCGTAGGCCTGGCCCATGAGCTGCAGGGAGGCCAGGGCGAGGGCTGCTTCCTCTTCGTCTATTTTCGACATGGCGAACCCAACGTGGATGAGCACCCAATCGCCGGGCTCGAGCCCTTCATCCTCCAGCAGGCCGATATTGATGATCCGGGTGACCCCGGATACATCCACTCGCGCCAGGTGCTCGTTCACATTGCTGACTTCCTTCAGCTGACCTGGAATCCCTAGGCACATGGCGTTCTCCTAAGCCTCTCGTACGGCGATGATCTCGACCCGGATGTCCACCTCTGGCTCGACCTTCAACATCAACATGCGGGGTGGCTCCATCCCGAACTCACGAATGTCGAAGTGGGACTTGCCGTCCAACTGGATCGTCTGGTCGTCGACGACGCTGATACGCATCACATCCTCGTGGTGGCGCGACACGCCTCGGAAGATGACGTCGCCATCGATCCGGTAGCCGTCGCCGTTATCGGAAGGTTTGATCTGGCTCAGAACACCGTCAATGGTGGGGAACCGCCTGGCGTCGATCCGCTTTTGCAGCTCCCTGTCCTCCATCCGGTTGCCTGAGCGGAGTCGGTCCACCGACAGGGAGAGCTTGCCGGCCGACGGCGCTGTGGTGTCCACGTTTCCCTCCGCTGAGAGCTCGAGGTCGACATAGCCCTCCAGCCCATCGGTGGTGGAGTGGATGGGATGCACGTTTGAACGAGCATCGATCCACACATAGGAACGCTCGGGTGCAATGTTGTACCGGGTCACGCCGCTACATCTTCCGTATCCTGAGGTAGCGCGCGAGGTCCGGAAGTGCGGTCACGAACACGACGACACCGAGCACCACTCCCGCGGCGATGACCCCCAGGAAGACGGGCCCGACTCTGTCCATTTACATCTCCCTCATCTTCAGATAGCGCGCGATGTCGGGCAGCGACTTGAGCACCAGCCCGGCGATGGCGGCGAGTACGAGTGAGGCGACGAAGCGGCGGATCATGTGGGGCTCTCCTTTCCAACGGGTTCGACTATTTCTGATATCAGTTGACAGCACATCTCCACCGCCTCGTCGACAGCAGCCGCCACTGCCGGGGTGAGCCCCATGCCCTCTTGCAGGTTGCCGGGCTGACAGCCGACGATGAAGATCTTCTCGACGGAACCGCCCAGTCGGGCCAGGGTGTGCAGCACCACCTCGGGGTTCATCGTGTGGGCATCCACCACCGGGGCCACGCCGTCACCGGTCATCGGCTCGGGCCGCGCCTCGGGCGCAATGACGGCCAGGGTGCCGGCGGGCTCGCCCATGGGGACGGCGTCGATGAGGACGAGGCCGCGGTAATCCTCGAGCAACTCGTAGGCCAGGTGGACCCCACGAATGCCGAAGTCCTCGACCCGTGCCCCGGCGGGAAGCCTCCGTGTCGTCAAGCGTCGGGCCACCTCGACCCCGAAGGCGTCATCGGTCTGGAATATATTGCCGATGCCGGCCACCAACACGCCGCGGCTCATCGAGCCTGCTCCTGGCCCAGCCGCGGAGCCACTTCGTCAGGGTGGAAGAAGAGGTAGCGCCCCTGCCACATGAGTTCCTCGGTGGCGGGGTCGTCGTCAACTGTGACGGCAACGTGCTGGTCGCCGTCGACGTCGGTGAACACGCCGGCCACCGTGGCGGCCATGCCGGCGAAGAAGATGTCGTGGGCGTCGGCCCGGTGCGAAGGTTGCAGCCGCACGGCGCAGCCCTTGGTGATCTCAACGCCGGCCACCCAGACCGACTCGGTCCAGGGATCGAAAGAGGCGTCGAGTGCGGGGTCCCACCACGCCAAGGCGTCCGGTTCATCGGCGAAATCCGTGGCGGCGCGGGACCCGACGGGTCGCATCTGGCCGTGCAACTGGCTCAAGGTCTCGACCGACATGTCGTCGCAACGATCGATGATGGCCGCCGCCCGGGGATCGGTGCCGCGGGCCTCGGACTTCTCCTGGTCGGTCAGGGTCATGACGCGGAGGGCGAGGATCTCGTCGATCTCCAGGGAGTCGTAGAGGTCACCCGGGCTCTGCGCTGCCACCTCAGGATGGTCATAGAGAATGATGGGGGACGCCAGTACCACATCGCCATCGCCGATCAGCACCGGGTAGGCCCCGTCAGACCGGCAGGTGGCGGCAGCCGGGGTGGCGTCTTCGGAGGGATCCAGGAGGGAGACGAACGTCCCGTCGTCGACAGCCAGCATGGTGTGCACGGCGATCAGGCTGTGTCCCATGGCGTCGTCACGATGCCTGCCGGTTCCGGTCCAGGCCGTCGTGTTCTCCACCGCGACGGCGACCTTGCGGTAGGGCAGCGAGGCGCCGGGCCGGCCGACCACGATGCGGGCCACGCCCTCGACGGGCTCCCGGTGCCGTATGAAACGGCCCACGACCGACCCGTCCGAACCGCGGATCAGCTCGATGTCATCGCCGGCCGGAAATGAGAAGACTTCGACATGCTCGGTCTCGTCGCGAGAGAAGCGACAACGGCGCCACGTCGATGTTCTGCTCGACCGCCTCGTCCCACTCCACGTGGAGTGTCCCGTCAACCTCGAGGTGCTCGACCGGCAAGAACCCGTCCGTGCTCGTGGCCGTGCACTAGGCCTTCAATGCTTCGGTGTTGGGCCTGGAGGCAGCGGATCCGCACCGAGAGAAGGGGGGCGACGCCCGGTTCGACCAGGCATTCGGTCCGCATCGACCAACGCTCCGATCCTTCGGCCTCGCTAAAGGCCCGCGGCGTGAGGACGCCCCACTGGAAGCGGACCTGGTTCTTCCGCGAGGACGCCCGGTACGGGTAGAGCACGTAACCCTCATAGAGCACGGCATCGGCGACGGAGCGTGCCACCTCGAAACGGTCGGCGGATCCGTCGTTCACGCCCCGACCTCGCCCGCCTCTTTCAGTAGCACCTCAAAAGCCTGGTCCCATGTCGGCAGTCCCCGGTAGGCCCGGAAGCGCTGCAGCGAGTCCAGGGTGTCCCGCTGCACCCGGATCCATCCGCTATTGGGGAAGTAGAGATCCATCATGCCGCGCCAGACCGACACGGGCATCTTGTACGACGCTTCTGACGACCACGAGAGCGGCTCGACCGAGAACCCCGACTGACCCCCGCGGGTGTAGACGGTGCCCGAGAACAGCAGGATGAGCGGGATATCGCCCTCGGCCAGCCCGTGCAGGTATTTGGCACCAGCGACGTCAAAGTCGTAGGTGCACTCGATCGGGAGTTCGAATTCGGTGGCGCCGTCGAACTTGCCAATGGTCGTCGACACGTGGGTCCACAGGAACGGTCGCAGCGAGTCTCCCCAGTGCGGGGTTTCGCCGAACAGCTCATAGAGGCGATCCTCCTCAATGGAGCTGTAGCGACGCCGCTGCGGTTCAATGCGGATCTGACAGCGCAGAGCCAAGGCATGGATGCTGAAGCCATCGGCCTCCTCCACCCTGGTGCGCAGCATGATCGTCGGTACGGCGGCATGCGGCTCGGGCCGGGCCTCCAAGACCTCGAAGGCAAGCCCGGTCACTGTGCCCTCCTTCGCACGCTCTCGAAGAACGAGTCCAGCTTGTCGTTGGCTTCCTTCCCCCCGTCAAAGCCGCGCCACAGCGTGCGCAGGTGGCCGACCAACTCGTAGCACACGTCGATCGGGACCACGTAACACTCGGTGCCGCCCCCGTTGGACCTGGAGCGAACCAGGAACGCTTCCACGTCGGGTTGCAGGGTGGTGAGCTGGCGGTTGGCGGCGATCACCTCGGCCCAGGTATCGAGCGGAAGCTCAGACTCGGTGGCGCCCGCCGGCCCGGGATAGAAGGCCGCCACCCGCCCGAGTGTCGAGTTGAGAAAGAAGAAGGCCACGCTGACCGGGATCTGCAGATTGTCCCACTGCTCGGGGGAGAGCTCGAAGTCGGAGAACGACAGATAGCGATCCGGCACGCTCCTGAAGTGGCCCCCGCCGGCCCCGTCCGACGTGAAGAGGAGGTAGCACCCTCGACAGGCGCACATGAGACTGCGAGCTTCGAGGTCGACCAGGTGTCCGTGCTCGTCGGCAATGGGCTCGGCGCACAGCTCGCACACCTCGCCGGCCCGCGGGATCTCACGCGGTCGGGTCTCCCGGATCCGCTGCAACACGGCCAACGGATCCGTCACGCCCCGGACACCTCCGCCGGGCATTCCTCGTACATGGGCTTGGAGCCCAGCGAGATGGGGACACTCGTGGCGGGTTTGGAGGGCTCCTCGACCACGATCCGGACGATCTCGGGTGCGGCCTCAATGATGGCCATTTCCACCGCGCCCTGCAGCGTGCTGGCTGAGGAAGGACACCCATCGCAGCTCCCGAGCAGTCGCAGCTTGACCGCACCCAGATCATCGTCGATGCCCAAGAGCTCGACGTCGCCACCGTGCTGGGCCAGAAATGGACGCACGGAGACGAGCGCCGCCTCCACCCGGTCGTCGAGTGTGTCGGGGTGGATCCCTTGCACCAAGAGGAGGCTGGACACGAGGTCGTCTTCGACAAAAGCGGCAATCAGACCCGGAGCATGCTCCTGGGCGAGTTCAACGGCCCGGGCGAAGCCGGCACCGTAGAGCTCGGAGACCAGCCGCAGGAGTTCCTCGGCCAAATTGATAGCGCGCGGATCGGCCGTCGAATGCAATTCGTCGAGTGCCAGCTCGATCCGATCGCCGGTGGCCCGGAGGTTCTGTGGTTCAGGCATCGCTCCCCGTTGCTCAGAAGGCCAGGTCGTCGGGATTGGCCACCTGGCTGGGTGAGTGCATCTTCTTCAGCACCTTGCCCTTGCCGAGGTACATGTGCACCCCGCACGGTAGACACGGGTCGAAGCTGCGCACCGCCCGCATGATGTCGATGCCCTTGAAGTTCTCCGGGGAGTTCTCCTCGAAGATCGGCGTGTCCTGCACGGCGTCCTCATAGGGTCCCGGAGTCCCGAAGCTGTCGCGGGGGTTGGCGTTCCACGGCGTCGGCGGATAGGGGTGGTAGTTGGCGATCTTGCCGCCCTTGACCACCATGTGGTGCGACAGCACGCCCCGGACCGCTTCAGTGAAACCGCAGCCGATCCCTTCATCGGGCACATCGAACGGCTCCCACGTCTTGGTCTTGCCCGCTCGGACATCCTTGAGGGCCAGCTCGATGAAGTCGAGCGCGGACGCGGCGGCGTAGGCCTGGAAGTAGGTGCGCGCCCGGTCCCGCTCAATGGTGTTGGACCATTCCGGCACTTTCCACTCCAAGTCAACCGGCCCCTTGAGCGCGGTCTTCGGGAGGTGGATCTTGACGCTAGTCCCGGTGGCCTCAATGTGATCGGTGTGGACCAGGCCCGACAGGGCGGTCGACCACAACCGGGCGATCGGGCCGCCGCCGGTGTCGAGGGCCAGGTGGTCCTTGCCGTCGAACCAGCGGGGTGACATGACCCAGCTGTAGTTGCCGTCGAAGTCGCGTTTCTGGGGTTGCGGGTTGGTGTGCTGATTCCACGGGTGGCGACGGTCGACGGGGTTGCCCAGCGGGTCCCTGGTGACGAACATTTCCTGGTCTTCCCAGTCGTCGTAGAACGAATGTCCGAGCAGGATGCGGATGCCCAGGTTGATCTCGACCAGGTCGTTGGTGACGAGCTTGCCGTCGACCACAATGCCCGGCGTCACGCCCATGGCCCGGCCCCACTTGGTCATGTCCTTGTAGTCGAAGTTGCACACCTCGGGGTCCTGGAAGGCGCCCCAGCAATTGAGCAGGATGCGCCGCCGCCCGTTTTCCTCGTAGCCCGGCAGAGCCTGGTACCAGAAGTCGAAGAGGTCATCGTGCAGCGGTACGACCCGCTTCATGAACTCCACATAGCGCTGCAGGCGGGTGTAGTAGTCGGTGAACAGCTGGATGGTGGCCGTGGTCCCGACCCCGCCTGGGTAGAGCGTGGAAGGATGCACGTGGCGCCCTTCCATGAGGCAGAACATCTCCCGCGTGTAGCGACTGACCTGCAGCGCCTCCCGGTAGAAGTCACCCGAGAACGGGTTGAGCGCACGCATGATGTCTCCGACGGTCTTGTAGCCGTGATCGGCGGCGTGCGGAGCCTCGCTCCGGTTGGCCTGCTCAAGGACACCGGGATTGGTCTCGGCCACCATTTTCTCGCAGAAGTCCACGCCCACCAGGTTCTCCTGGAAGATGTTGTGGTCGAACATGTACTCAGCTGCTTCGCCCAGATTGACGATCTGCTCGCCCAAGGCGGGCGGCTGCACGCCGTAGGTCATATTCTGCGCGTAGCAAGAGCAGGTGGCGTGGTTGTCGCCGCAGATTCCGCAGATGCGACTCGTGATGAAGTGGGCGTCGCGGGGGTCCTTGCCCTTCATGAAGATGCTGTAGCCCCGGAAGATGGACGACGTGCTGTGGCACTCGGCCACCGTGCCCTTTCCGAAGTCGATCTTCGTGTAGATGCCCAGGCTGCCAACGATCCGTGTGATCGGGTCCCACGCCATCTCCACCAGGCCGTTTTTGTCCGGCGAGAATTTCTTGGTGGCCATCGTCCTACCTCCAGATCTTCTTGTAACCGGTCGACAGCTCACTGCCTGGTGAGCGCCATTTCGGCTCGTCATCGAGCGTGTGGGCGGTGATCTTGCGCAGCCCCCTGACGGCCCCGCCGTACAGGCCGCTGGCCAAGGTCGAGACGCGGGCACCGGGCGGTTCATCCATGAACGGCATGAATTTGTCGGGGAAGCCCGGCATGGTGCAGCCGATGCAGATGCCACCGACATTGGGACAGCCGCCGACGCCGTTGATCCATCCGCGTTTCGGTACATTGCACTTCACCACCGGTCCCCAACACCCGAGTTTCACGATGCACTTGGGCGATCCGTATTCGGTGGCGAAGTCGCCTTGCTCGTAGTAGCCGGCCCGGTCGCAGCCTTCGTGCACCGTGCTGCCGAAGAGCCATTGCGGCCGGAGTGAGTCGTCCAGCGGGATCATGGGCGCCTGGCCGGTGGCTTGGTAGAGCAGGTACAAGATCGTCTCGGAAAGGTTGTCCGGGTGGGTGGGGCAGCCAGGGACGCAGACGATGGGAATGCCGGCCTTGGACTGCCAGTTCCATCCCAGGTAGTCGGGTACGCCCATGGCGCCGGTCGGGTTTCCGGCCATGGCATGGATGCCGCCGTAACAGGCACACGTGCCGGCACAGAGCACGACCAGCGCCTTGGGCGCCAGACGGTCGAGCCACTCGCTGGTGGTCATGGGCTGGTCGGTGTCGGGATTGTTCCCGAACCCGCACCAGTACCCCTCTTTCTTGATGGCTTCGTTCGGGATCGATCCCTCGACGACCAGGACGAATGGATCAAGCTCGCCGCGATCGGCCTTGAAGAACCACTCGAGGAAGTCGTCTTGACCTCCCGCGGGGCCGCATTCGAAGTCGATCAGCGGCCAGTGCACCGCAATCTTCGGCAGCCCCGGGAGGGCCCCCAAGGCGATTTCTTCAATACTGGGTTGCGTGGCGGCGGTCAACGCGACCGAGTCACCGTCGCAGCTGAGCCCGGCGTTGATCCATAGGACGTGCACGACCGCCTCGTCCGGCGGAGCTTCGGTAACCGTCAAAGGAACCCTCCCCCAATCTGTCGCCGCGCGGGATTGAGCGGCTGAGTTCAGTGATACAGGAGGTCCCACCTCGTGTAAATGAGTGTCTTTTGCACCGCCAAATTTCGGCATGGGCGTTTCATCGCGATTGACACATCGATGGCGCGAGGCAAGGATGAAAATCCCTATGGAACGCAGCACCCCAGCCGCCGAGGCGGAGGGTGGAGCTTCGCGGTTTGAACTGGCGCCACCGCGCCGATTCATCTTGCCGGCCATCCTCCTCCTGCTGTCGGAGCAACCGGGGTACGGCTACGGGCTGGTGCCCCGCTTGAAGGAGTTTCACTTCGGACACGTGGACCGCCCGGCGGTCTACCGGGCCCTGGCGCAGCTGGAGCAGGACGGACTCGTCGAAGCTTCGTCGCAGAATCCGACAGCTGGGCAGTCCCGCCGTGTCTATGCGGTGACCCCACTTGGGGAGCGCGTACTGAGGGTCTGGATGGGCGTCATCAAGGAAGAGCACGAGCACCTCGGACAAGCGCTTCGCCGCTATCAAGCCACCGGAACGGTCGATGCCGTGCTGGCCGAGGTGGAAGGGGGATGGTCGTCGGCCCTCGGTGTCGGCTGGTCCCCCGTGTCCTCAACCTCTGGCGGGCGACGTCGCCTCATCTTGGCCGACTCGGAATGGGATGGACACTCGCCCGACCAGGTCGTCGAACCAGCCCCCGACGGGAGCACCAAGCCGCAACCGGCAAATTTCCGGCTGGTGCCTGAGCGCTGTGCCGTATTGATCGAGGTCCGCTCGACCGTTGGGCCGATCAGTTTCGGCACCATCGATATTTCCGGGACTATTCAGGCCGTCGTCGATGGGGTGCTCCGCACGGACATCAGCCCCACCGGCCAGCTCACCATTGACATGAGGGGCCTGAATTCCGGCAACCATTTCTACGACGCCGAGCTCCTGCGCCGCATCGATGCCCGCCGCTTCCCGACCGCCACCGTGCAGCTGCGCGAATGCACGACGAGCGGCCCCGGTTCCCGCTACCGTCTGGCGGGCGAGCTCACCTTCCACGGCGTGACCCGGCCCGCCGAGGGATCGGTGACGGTGGAGGTGAAGTCCGACCGCCGTTTGATCATCACCGGTGAGCAGGTCTTCGACATCCGAGACTTCGCCGTGCCCTCGCCGACCGTGCTCATGCTCCGTATCTACCCAGACGTTCGGGTCCGCCTTCACGCCGAGGCGGAGTTGGAGAGTTAGAGGAGGTCCGATGAAGAATGTCCTGATGGCCCTGGTGGTCGGCTATGTCATCGGCGCCAAGACGGGAGGCAAGGAGCTTGACGAGCTCGGTCGATCGGTCACCGCTCTCCTGGGGACGGACGAGTTCGCCGAAGTGGTCGAATCAGGACGGGCCCAGGTGGGAAGCACCCTTCGGCAGCTGGCATCGATGGTTGAAGGTGAGCACGCCATGTCCGACGTGGGAGGCGACCTGGTGGCCAAGGTCAGGAGCCTGGTTGGTCCCGATTGACCCGGTTGAGGATCCGCTCTGTGACGTCCTGACCGATTCCCCGTAGTCCCACCGCCGTGCCAGCGGACCCGAAGGTGGGTTGGGCCCGAACCTGGACCACGTGCTCGCCATCAGGAGAACCGATGACCCGGTACTCGCCGTTGAACGGCCGTCCCGAATCGACCGACTCCACCATGGCGGCACGGAGGGGATCGCGGTCGTCTGGGTGCACCAACGCGAGGTACGACTCGAAGGTGCCGTCGAAGTCCAAGGGGTCCACACCGTGGATGCGGTGGAACTCGGCGCTCCATTGCACTGCTCCGGTCCGCAGATCCCAGAGCCAGCTCCCGATATGCGCCAGCGTTTCGCCCTCCACCATGCGAGCGTCCACCTCAGCCAGGGTCGCCTGGGCCACGTGCTGCTCGGTGACATCCCGGACGATGACAACGGCTCCAACGGTGAATCCGCGCTCGTCGAGGACGGAGCAGAGCGAGAGCGAGACGGGCTGGGGCATGCCGTCGGGACGGAGGATTTCGGTTTCAAAGTGCCTGATCCGGTCTCCAGCCAAGGCCGCTGCGACGACGACCTGCACTTCCTTCCTCAGGTGGTCCGGAAAGAGGACGTCAAGCGGGCCATCCGTCACCTCCTGGGCTGAGCGCCCGAAAAGCCTCTCGGCCGTGACGCTCCAGGTGGCCACTTTCCCGTCGACATCACACGTGAAGATGGCGTCGTCCGACATCTCGATGATGGCCCCGAGCAGCGCATCGGGGGCGAACTCACTGGCCGTCACGCCCTGCTGTCCAGTGCACGGGCCGCGATGTCGCCCCCGGTCTTCATCGGTGTTGCGCGGGGTGCGGTGTGTGTCCAACGTCACACCGCACCATGCGTCGGAGCCTCTGGCTCGGCGCGCCTACCGGCAATTGGCACAGCGCCCGAGCATGGCGAAGTGGTGGGGGTCGATGGTGAAGTCGAACTGCGACCGGGCCACCTGGGCCAGGCTCGCGAACAGGTTGTCCGGTGCCTCAATCATCTTTCCGCATTCCTCGCACACGAAGTGCCCGTGCGCTGATGCAGCGAGATGGTACGTCGCAGGCCCATGACCCAGGTGACTGTGGACGATCACGCCCAGACGCTCGAGCTCGTCAAGGTTCCGGTAGATGGTGGACAGGTGGATGTCCGGCGACTGCTGTTGCACCACGGCGGCCAACTCTTCGGCGGTGTGGTGCTCATTGGAGTCGAAGAGAGCACGGAGAAGCAGGCGGCGCGACGACGTCACCCGGCCACCCTGTTGTCGCACGAGGTCCAACACGCCCTCGACCGTGGTGGCATCTCCCGATCCGGAAATCACCGGACCCACAGGTTTGCTCACCCTGGCATTCTACGTCGGACGTCCAGCACCCCGGCCTGGACCGGTCGGCGGGAAGCGGGACGTCCGATGTACCCTGCCACCCAATCGCAACCTATTCCTTATTGCAAGCCGTTCGTGTGTAGCTTACAATTCCGTCGTGGGCGCAGGGGTGGAGGCGGACTTGGGATGGAGGCGGACGTCATGACGGACACTGGGCTTCGCCCGGAGAAGGTGCCGTCGCGCCTGGCCAGGATCCGGTCCGGCCTGTCCCCGAGGGAATGGGCCCGCGTCGGCACGATGGCGCTGTTCATCCTCGGCTTACATGTTCTCGGCTGGGCCATGCTGGCCGCCGCCCTGCACGGTCACTACCACATCAACAAGACGGAGCTCTTTGGCGTCGGCACCGGCGTCCTGGCGTACACGCTCGGGGTACGGCACGCCTTCGATGCGGACCACATTGCGGCCATTGACAACACCACCCGCAAACTCATCAACGACGGCCAGCGACCCCTCAGTGTGGGGTTCTATTTCTCCCTCGGCCATTCATCGGTCGTCTTCGCCCTGGCCGTCCTGTTGAACTTCGGCATCCGGAGCCTCGACCACCAGGTCCAGAACGGCAGCTCGACGCTGCAGCACACGACCAACATCATCGGCACGTCGGTGTCGGGGTTCTTCCTCTATCTCATTGCCGCCCTGAACGTCATCGTGCTCTTCGGCATCATGAAGGTCTTCAAGGAGATGCGCTCGGGTCGGTACGACGACCAAGAACTGGAGCGGCAGCTCAACAACCGGGGCTTCATGAACCGGTTCCTGGGCGGCTTCGGGCGTCGGATCGATGCTCCATGGAAGATGTATCCCATTGGGGTGCTCTTCGGCCTCGGTTTCGACACCGCCACCGAAGTCGCGCTGCTCGTCCTGGCCGGAACCGCCGTCGTGGGTGGTCTCCCCTTCTACGCCATCCTCTCCCTGCCGATCCTCTTCGCGGCCGGCATGAGCCTGTTCGACACCATCGACGGCTGTTTCATGAATTTCGCCTACGACTGGGCCTTCGCCCGACCCATCCGGAAGGTGTACTACAACCTCACCATCACCGGGCTCTCAATTTTTGTCGCCCTTTTTGTCGGCACGGTGGAGCTCGTCGGCCTGTTGGCCCAGGAAAGCCACCTCGGCGGGCCCGTGTGGTCGTTCATCGAGGACTTCAACATCAACACCGCCGGCTTCGTGATCGTCGGCTTGTTCGTCGTGACGTGGATCGTGGCATTGGCGATCTGGCATTTCGGGCAGATTGAAAAGAAG
This sequence comes from uncultured Acidimicrobiaceae bacterium, assembly GCA_963821755.1. Taxonomy (GTDB): domain Bacteria; phylum Actinomycetota; class Acidimicrobiia; order Acidimicrobiales; family RAAP-2; genus Bog-473. Next base: position 191,752 of record CAWGEX010000002.1, on the reverse strand, counting down.
TGGGAGCTCAAGATGGCGGAGCCTGCCTTCTCACCCGAGGGACTGGGCGCGGGCAAGTAACGCGGGCAATTAAGAGGCGCGGCGATCTCGCAGTCACCCGAGCGGACGGAGTCCACTGGTCGGTATGCTGCACCCGGAGGGTCAACCGGTGCACGAACTTTCCCTGTGCGATGCGATAGTCGGGACCACCATGAAGCATGCCGACGGACGTGCCGTACAACAGGTCACGGTTCGGATCGGTCACCTCCGGCAAGTGGTGCCCGACGCGCTGCAGTTCGGATGGGAGCTGCTGACCGAATCCACTGACCTCAAGGGCGCCGAGCTCGTAATCGAGCAGGTTCCAGCCACGGTGGCCTGCCTCGAGTGCACCGCCGAGACCACGCTGGACATGCCGATCTTGGTCTGCGGCGCCTGCGGTAGCTTCGATGTGAGGCTGCTCACGGGCGAGGAATTCCTCATTGTTTCGATGGACGTTGCGGAGGTTTAGACATGGGTCGAATCCACCTGCACGAAGACGGCACGGCGGCTTTTCACGACCATGATGTAGAGCTCCGCCACGACCACGACCATGACCATGATCACGACCACGCTGTGGGTGACCATTCCGGCTATGCCGAGACAGGGACGACCAGGATCTCCATTTTGGAGAATCTCCTTTCCGAGAACGACCGGGTGGCCGATGCGAATGGCCGCGACCTGACGGCGGCCGGCGTCAGGGCCGTCAACCTGATGTCCTCACCCGGCGCGGGCAAGACGACCCTGCTCAAGCACACGCTGGCAGCGTCTCGGGGGAACCGTTCGGATCGGGATCCTGGAGGGGGACATCGCGACCACCCTCGACGCAGACGAGCTCGAAGGTGCAGGGGCGAGGGCCATCTCCGTGGTCAACACCAGCGCCGGGTTCGGCGGTGAGTGTCATCTCGATGCCGTGATGGTGCGGTCGGGTTTGAGCCGGTTACCTCTCGGCGAACTTGAACTCCTCATTATCGAGAACGTGGGGAACCTGGTCTGCCCGGCCGAGTTCCGGGTGGGAGAGCAGGCCAGGGCGATGGTCTATGCCATCACCGAAGGCGAGGAAAAGCCGCTCAAGTACCCCGTGATGTTCCGCGCCGCCGAGGTGGTCGTCGTGAACAAGATGGACCTTCTGCCGCACCTTGATTTCGACCTCGACACCTTCTTGTCCAACCTGAAGTCGGTCAATCCGTCGGCGCAGGTGATCCAGACCAGCGCCCGTACCGGCGCCGGGGTCGACGAGTGGTGCTCCTGGTTGACCGGATAGCCGGATTCACACTGGTCGACGTGCTGCGGCGATGTCCCGATTGGGACGTTGCTCGACCGGCGTGTCACGATCGTTCCGTGCGAGTCCATCGCAGCTTCGCCTTCGTCGATGTCTCGGGCTTCACCGCCCTGACCGAACACGAAGGGGACGAGCATGCCGTCGATATCCTCACGGCGTTTCGGGCGCTCCTGCGTGACATCTGCGCTCGGCGGGGTGTGCGCATCGCCAAGTGGCTGGGCGACGGCGTCATGCTCGTGTGTGTCGAGACCCGGCCGCTGCTCGCCACCATCCTCGAACTGCACCATGTCGTCTGCGAGGTCTCGGGCCCGGTGCAGGCGGTCTCCATACGCTCGGGCATCACCTCGGGCGATGTGATCCTGATGGAGGGTGACGACTACATCGGGCACTGCGTCAACGTCGCCGCCCGGCTGTGTGACCTGGCCCACGGCGGTGAGGCGCTGGCTGCCCCGTCCGTGATGGAAGAGCTGCCGCGGTGGGGGGTCGTCCTGGAGCACAGGGACATCTCGCTGCGCGGCGTCGAGAAGCCGGTCCCCACCTCCAGCATCGGCATGGCGAACCCGGGGACCGCTCGTCACTTCGATCCCATCTGTGGCCTGCCGATGACCGATGCGACGGCTGAGGTGACGGCTGACGACGGTCACAATGGTGTGGCCCTCTTTTGTTCGGCGGGCTGCCTCGATACCTGGCGCCGTCGACCGACCACCCCGCGCGTCTCTCACTAGGTCAGCGACGCCGGATCGAGGCGTTGGCAGCGAGGTATCCGGGACGTGTCGCCGGTTCAGGTCACCAGATTCGGCGGCGTTCGGCCGGCCAGGACATCGGTCACGCCCTGGCAGGCCAACTGGGCCATGCGGGTACGCGTGCCGATGGTGGCGCTGCCGATATGGGGCAGGAGAGTGGTGCGAGGGGCGGTCAGGAGGCGGGGATTGACCCGTGGCTCGCCCTCGAAGACGTCGAGCCCGGCACCGAAAATGGTGCCGCCTTCGAGGGCGTCGACCAGTGCGTCCTCATCGAGCACGGGGCCCCGGGCCGTGTTGACGATGACGGCGGTCGGCTTCATGAGGGCGAGTTCCGCCGCGCCGATGAGATGGTGGGTGGACTCGGTCAGCGGCACGTGCAGGCTGACGATGTCGGCCCGCGGGAGCAGCTCGCTCAGGGTCGGGACGTAGCCGGGCAGGCCGGTGTCGGTGCGGGTGGTGTGGAGGACCTCCATGTCGAACCCGGCGGCCCGGGCGGCCACGGCGCGGGCGATGCGCCCGTAGCCCACCAGGCCGAGCGTGGCCCCGTTGACGTCGCGGGCCAGATGGGTGTCGAAGCCCCAGCCCGTCCAGCGCCCGTGCCGGAGATCGTCCTCGGCCCCGGTGGTGCCACGGGTGGCGGCCAGGATGAGGAGGAAGGCGAGGTCGGCCGTGGTCGCATCGAGGACGCCGGGGGTGTTGCAGACGGCGATCCCCAGCTCCCGGGCCGCCGCGACGTCGATGTTGTCGTAGCCCACGGAGGCCGTGCCGACGACGCGCAGCAGGCCGCCTTCCCGCCCGGCCCGGAGCACGTCGGCATCGATGCGGTCGGTCAGGTGGCAGACGATGCCATCGTTGGCCGCGGCGCCGTCGCGGAGCTCCTGGGCCGTCAGGGCGGAGCCGTCGGCGGCTGGGCCGACGATGTCGTGACCGGCCCGGATGAGGGGGTCGGTACCGCCGTCGGTCAGCCGGCGGGTGACCAGGACGCGGGCCACTCAGTGCGTCGTGTAGTTGATCTCGCCCGCGCCCTTCACGCCGATGGCGAAGCAGAAGCAGTGGATGGGGGCATGGTCGCTGATCGGGCGCAAGGAGTGGACCTTGTCCGGTGGGATGTAGACCAGATCGCCCTGGGCGATGTCACGGTCCTCGCCGTCGATGGTCATGATGCCCCGGCCGTTCATCACGTAATAGAACTCGTGGGTGGGATGGGAGTGCGGGTCGACCAGCCCGCCGCCGGGCACTTCGAATTCGTTCACCAACTCCAGATAGCCCCCGTCGGTGATGTCCTTGAACTCACGCGACTCGATCATCCACCACACCGGCACCGTGCCGTTGTGCTCGACGATCGGCGCCTTGGCCTCAATGCTGCGCACGTCCATGTTGGCGACCTCTCCCGTTCCGTAGACTGACTCGGGCGTCAGGTTAGATCCCCGGCGTCGTGCGGTGTCAGTGGTCAACCAGGAACGAGAGGAAGCGCGTGCCCGAGCAGCGGCGAAAGATCGGCCCCGAGCCGCTGTCGGAGGCGGCGTGGGCGCCGTTCGGCTGGCTCCCGGTGGCCGATACCGACCCACGGGACGGGGAGCACCGGCTGTCCTTCGCCTGGGACGACGTGCACGTCAACCTGATCGGCCACGCCCGGTCCGAGGTCCCAGTGACCGCTGACGGGTTGCGCTGCGAGATGCTCTTCCGGCACGACACCCACACCCAGACGGTGATGTCACTTGACGTGCCGGCGGTCATCGCCGTGGCTCCCGCCTCGGTGGATTTCTCCGCCCCGGACGACGCCGACGCCATTCGGGTGTTCCGGCTGGAGCCGCTCGAGCCTCTGGTGCTCAGCCGGGGGACCTGGCACTGGGGCCCGTTCCCGGTCTCAGCGCCCGAAGTGCGGCTCTTCAACGTGCAAGGCCTGCGCTACGCGGAGGACAATGCCTGCGTCGACCTGGTCGGCCCCGGCCTCGCCGTTGACGTTGTGCTCTCGTAACGGTGCGGACCTGATGGAGATCGACGAAACAGAGTTCATGTCGGGCACGGTGCCCGACCTGGTGGCGGCCATCACCGCCCGAGAGGTCGAGCCCAAGACCGACGGTCGGGAGACGTTCGTGACGAAGAGCCCCGATTGGTGGGGTGGCGATCGCACGTTCGGCGGCATGGTGGTGGCCCAGGCGCTGCACGCGGCCGCACGCACCGTGCCACCGGGACTCGACGTGCACTCCCTGCACGGGTACTTCGTGCGTCCCTCGCGGCCGGGGTCAACGGCCACCCACCGGGTCGAGCGGGTGCGCGACGGCCGGTCGTTCAGCTCGAGGGAAGTGACCACCGAGGTGGAAGGCCGCACCACCTTCCGCATGACGTGCTCGTTTCACCAGACCGAACAGGGGGACGAGTACCAGCTACCCATGGATCCCGACGTCCCGCGGCCCGAACAGATCGAGGGATTCGAGGCTCCATTCCCCTTCGACATCCGCGAGCTCGGAGCCACCACCCGGCGTGACAACGGGACGTATGCCTCGACCCGCCGCTGCTGGTTCCGCACCCGGGAGCGCCTGCCCGACGACCCCGCGCTGCACGCCTGCGTCCTGGCCTACCTGTCCGACATGACGGGGGCCGCCTTCCGGCCGCTGAGCCTCGGCACCTGGGGCACCCATACCGACGCCAGCCTGGATCACGCCGTGTGGTTCCACCGGCCCCGGCGGGCCGACGAGTGGAACCTGTTCGACCTGCAGGCCCTGGTCAATGCCGGCGGCCGGTCCACCATACGGGCGACCATGTACGGCGAGGACGGCGTGCTCTACCTGAGCATGGCCCAGGAACTGCTGATCCGAGAGCTGGAGGTGCCGCTGGTGATCGAGGCTCCGCCCTGGGCGGACAAGGCTCGTCGGCGATCGGAGCGGCGATCGGCCGGAGGCAACCAGGACGACGAAGGGGACCGCCATGGGGCTACTTGAGGGACGTCGGGCCATTGTCACCGGTGGCGGTTCGGGCATCGGGCGGGCCACGTGCCGGCGAATGACCGCTGAGGGGGCGCAGGTGGCCGTGCTCGACCTGGACGGTGACGCCGCTCGCGCGGTGGCGGAGGAGATCGGCGGGGTGGGCTTCACCGTCGACGTGGGCGATCCCGACGGATTGAAGGAGGTGGTGGATGCCGCGGTGGCTGCGCTCGGAGGCCTGTCCATTCTCTACAACAACGCCGGCGTCGGCTCCTTCTCCCGCTTGCACGAGGGCGAGCCGGCCGAATGGGACCGGGTGCTCCGGGTCAACCTGACGGGGGTCTACGCCGGCTTCCGGGCCGCCATCCCGCACCTGCTCGAGGGCGGCGGCGGATCGATTGTCTCGACGGCGTCGATCAGCGGCACCCGGCCGGCGGCGGGGGAGGGGCCGTATGCCGCGTCCAAGGCCGCGGTGGCGGCCCTGACGGCGTCGGCGGCGTTGGAGTACGCCCCCTCCATCCGGGTCAATGCCGTCTCACCGGGGATGATCCGCACCTCCATGACCGCCCCCATGTTCGAGTTCATGCCCGGACAGGAGGAGCGGTTCGCCCGGGACACGCCGGTGGGCCGGGTGGGTGAACCCGATGACGTCGCCGACGTGGTGGTCTTCCTGTGCTCGGACCTGGCCCGCTTCGTGAACGGGCAGAACATCGTGGTCGACGGGGGGCTCACCCTGCACGGATCCGGGGTCGACGGCATCTTCAATCTGGTCTTCGGGAAGGGCGGCTCAGGCTGAATCCGGGGGCCGGCCTGAGCACCCACCGCCGGGCTCCTCGTCAGGCGGTTCCGTCGAACAGGGCCCGGTAGACCATGGTGGTCATGGTGTCGATGGCCGCGTCGTCGACTGGACGTCCGACGAATTCGCGCAGGTAGTGGAACCGGTCGAGCATGGCCAGGACCGCCATGCCGGCCGCCTCGGGGTCCATGAGGTGACCTGAGGTGTCCGGACCGATCTGCTGCGCCAGGGCGTCCGACATGACGGTGAAGGTCTGGCGGATGACGTCGATGAGATCGGGGTCGATGGTGGCCAGATCGGTCCAGGCCCGAAAGAGTGGGGCGTAGCGCAGCCAGAGCTCCGAGTAGGCCCTGACCCACCCGTGCACGTCCTCCCACTGGGGCGAGCCCCCGCTCTCGGGCGACATCTGCATGGCGTAGAGACCCTGCGCCTCGGTGGAGGCCTCGGTCACCAGGGCGCGGAGGAGATCTTCCTTGTTGGAGAAGTAGAGGTAGAACGTCCCGTGGGAGGTCTTGGCCAGCTCGACCACGTCGTTGACCCGGGTGGCGTGATAGCCCCGCTGGTCGAAGGCGATCATGGCGGCATCGAGCAGCTTGCGCATGGTGCGTCGGCCCTGGCTGCGCAACACGCGTTTGCTGGCCGGGGCGCCGACGGCGTCGACCTCGGACAAGGGCGGGCCGGGGACAGAAGACGAGCCGTTGGTCGGCGTACCGACCGCTTTCTTGCCGGCCGTATTCTCCTTAGAGGCGATCGACGGGGCCACCGCGTCACGCTGGACTCGAGGCGATCCCATGCCCCCGGCATCGTAGTGCCAGGTCCGGTCCAAATGGCTAACCTGACACGGTGGTCAGGTTTCGCGGGGGGTCGGAAGTGAGGCAGCAGCGGGGCACGGCTGCACCCCCGGGTGCGGTACCTCGCCCATGACCCGGACCAGTCCAGTGGCGGCCGGACCCTCGTTCACCTCCCTCGAAGATGCCGTCGCCCGGCATGTCCGGCCCGGCGACTCGGTCCACGTCATGCTCGGCCACAGTCGCTGGACCGCCGCCGCTCGCGAGCTGAGCCGTCAATACTGGGGACAGCATCCCGAATTCACCCTGGTCATGACGAGTCTCGGTGCTCTCGGCGCACTCTTCTTCCGGGGCGGCCTGGTCACCAAGGTGATCACCACGTATTCGGGCAACAGCTTCCCGACTTACACGCCCAACCCGATCTTCCGCCGCGCCTACGAGTCCGGCGAGGTGCAGGTCGAGCACTGGTCGATCCTGACCCTGGCCCAACGCATGGAGGCCGCCGCCCGCGGCCTGCCGGCGGCCGTCACCGGTTCCCTGGCCGGGTCATCCATGGCCGCCAACGAGGGATTTGCCGAGATCGATTCCCCGTTCGGGCGCCTCGGCCTCCTGTCGCCGCTGGCGCCCGATGTGGCGCTGGTCCATGCGGCCGCGGCCGACCAGGACGGCAACCTCTATCTGTCCGAACCCCTCCTCGAAGGCGTCTGGGGAGCCCTGGCCGCTCGCCGGGGTGTGGTGGCCACGGTCGAGCAGGTGATCGACGACGCGGTCGGGCTGGGGCACCGGGTCCGGATCCCGGCCCATCGGGTGCTGGCAGTGGTGGAGGCCCCCTTCGGGGCCCATCCGGGGGGGTGCTACGCGCCGGGCCTGCCGGTCCACAGTTACGGTGAGGACATCGCGTTCTGGAACAAGGCCGCCGAAGCGGCCAAAGGTGGCTCGTTCGACGCCTTCGCGAGGGAATGGGTGCTCGAGCCGACCACCCACGACGAGTACCTGCGGCGGCTGGGAACCGATCACCTGCATTGGCTCGAAGGTCGGTCCGATCCGGGGTCGTGGAAAGAGGATGCCGATGCCACGCCGGTGCCCGACGACCCGGTGGTGACGCCCTGGGAGCGGGCGGCGGCGTTCGGCGCCCGGGAGGTCGAGCGGGTGGTGGCCGAGGTCGGGGCCGATGCGGTGCTGGCCGGAGCCGGTGTGGCCAATTTGGCGGCCTGGGTCGCCGTGGGTCGGGCCCGGGCGGCCGGGAGCCGGGTCACCTTGACGGCGGAGCTCGGCCTGTGGGGCTACGAGCCGACACCGGCCGACCCGTACATCTTCAATCACCGGGTGTTTCCCGGGACGCCGCAGCTGAGCGACGCCTCCACCGTGTTGGGCATGGTCATCGGCGGTCCCGGTACCCGTACCGTGGGCTGTCTCGGTGCCGCCCAGGTGGACCGCACCGGCTGCCTGAACTCGACCGAACTGGCCGGGGGTCGCTTCTTGGTGGGGTCGGGTGGGGCGAATGACGTGGCCAGCCGGGCCACCGCCTGCGTCGTGGTCACGCTGGCCCGGCCCGAACGACTGCCCGAGACCGTGGCCTACGTGACCTCGCCGGGTCATCGTGTGGTCAGTGTGGTCACCGATCTGGGCATCTTGCGGCGCCATGACGGCACGCTGCGGGTGGCGGCCGTGGCCGCCGGCGAGGGGTCGGTGGGCGACCGGACCCGGGCCCTGGTCGAGTCGTGTGGCTACAGTCCTGACGTCGCCCGCACGGTCGACGAGCTGGAGCCGGTCCACATGGGCGAGGTCGGCGCCTTGCGGGAATTCGACCGCCAGCGCCTGTTCCTGAATTAATGGCATGAGGGGGGAGTGATGCAACGAGAAGGGAGCTTCATGGGGGTGGGAGGGGACCGCTACAGTGACCGGCATCCCGGGGGGACGCGACGCACCTAGTGACTGGGGACGGCATGCGAAACAGGTACGGCACGGGGATGACGGCCAAGGTCGCAATGGCCGGAGCGGCCGTCGCCGCCGCGCTGGTCTCGGTGGGCGGCCTGGCCGGGGGCGCTGGCGCGGCGACCAATCCGGCGCCCGGGGTGACGTCGAACTCCATCACGGTGGGCACCATCTCGACCCAGACCGGACCGATCTCGTCGAACTTCTCGTCGCTGATCTATGGCGAAAAGGCCTACTTCGACTACATCAACGCCCAGGGTGGGATCAACGGCCGCAAAATCAATTACCAGTACGCGCTCGACGACGGCGGGAACCCGAGCCAGTTCACCCAACTGGCCAACACCTTGATCAACCAGGACCACGTGTTCGCCGTGACCGGCGTGGGTACCGCCTTCTTCTCGCCCAACATCTTCGTGGAATCGAAGACCCCGACCTACGGCTACAACGTGACCGAGAACTGGAACGGGCCGCCCAACCTCTTCGCGGCCGGCGGTTCGGTCATCTACACACCGGCCGAGGCGCCCGGGGCCGCCTACGTGGCCCGGGCCGCCAAGGCCACCAAGGTGGCCATCGTGGCCTACGGCGTCGCCTCGTCGGCGGCCGCCTGCCAGGCCGCCGGGACCGGCCTCCAATCCGCTGGTATTCCGGTCGTCTACACCGACTACAAGATCGCCTACCCCGGGACCACCGTCGCCACCGACGTGCAGCGCATGCAGCAGGCCGGCGCCAATTTCGTACTGACCTGCATGGACGTGCAGGGCAACATCACCATGGCCCGTGCCATCAAGCAGTACAACCTGAACGCGGCGCAGCTCTGGCTGAACGGCAACGACCAGTCCACACTGGATCAGAACCAGAGCCTGATGCAGAACATCTACTTCTACGTCGCCCACGTGCCCTTCTCGGCGCCGCAGTCCGAGTACCCCGGGCTCAAGACGTACCTGACCGAAATGAACAAGTACGAGCCCAAGTACGCGTTGGACGAGGTGGCGATACAGGGCTGGGAGTCGGCCTCCCTCTTCGCCGCCGGCGTGAAGGCGGCCGGCAACAACCTGACCCAGGCCAACGTCATCGCGCAGACGAACAAGTTGACGGCCTTCACCGCGGGCGGCTTGACGGCGCCGACCAACTGGACCACGGCCCATACCGGTCACGCACCGCCCTACTGCGGGGCCTACATCCAAGTGAAAGGGGACAAGTACGTGCCGGCCCTCAACACGGGCAAGAGCGTGTTCGTCTGCTTCGGGTCCATCAACCCGAAGAAGGGACCGGAGCTCCCGCTGCCGGCCGGCACCCCGAACGCCTAGGGCCTGACGGCAGACTCGGCATCCGCGCTAGGTATGGAGCACTTTCTCGGTTTCGCTCTCCCGGGCATCCCGTATGGATGTAGCTACGCCATCGTGGCGGTGAGCCTGGTCCTGACCTATCAGGCCACTGGTGTCTTCAACTTCGCCTTCGGGGCCCAGGCCTTCGCGGCCGCCTTCGTGTTCACGGTCCTGACCGAGAACCACCACATGGCGGGGTGGCTGGCCTTCGTGATCTCGGTCGTGGTCATGTCGCCGCTCATCGGCCTGGCCTTCGACCGCTTCATCTTCCGCCATGTTCCCAATTCCAATACGACGGCCAAGCTGATCTGTTCCATCTCCCTGCTGGTCGGGATCCCCACCATCCTCCCGGTGATCTTCGGGCCCCAGAACCTGGACGACACCGCCACTATCTTCCCCTTCTTCAATCCCAACGTGGTGTATTTCACCCTGCCGGGGACGCCGGTCAACGGGATCTACCTGGCCACGATCTCCGTGACTGTCGTGGTGCTGGTGGCCCTGACCGTCCTCCTGCGCTTCACCAACCTGGGCCTGCAGATGCGCGGGGCGGTCGAAAGCCGCCGCCTGGTGCAACTCGACGGGGTGAACTCGGGCGGTGTGGTGGCCGTGGCCTGGGCCGTCTCGAGCTTCATGGCCGGCCTGGCCGGCGTCCTGCTGGCGCCCGTGTTCGGCACCTTCCAATCGGACACCTACGCCACGCTGATGGTGGCGGCCATTGCGGCGGCCGCCTGGGGTCTCCTGCGTTCGATACCCATCGCCACCGGGGTGGCGGTGCTCATCGGCGTGGTCAGCACCACCCTGCAGGGATACCTGCCCACCGGGAGCCTGCTCTACTCGGCCGTACTGCCCTCGCTCCCTTTCTTCGTGCTGGTGGGTGCCCTGCTCTTCCTGCCCGGCATGCGGGCGCTCGACTCGAGCCGGGACCCCTTGGCCACCATCGATCCACCGCCCCCGCCGACGGCGGTGGCGTCGAGAGCACCCAGCATGGACCGAATCATCCGCATCCTGTGGTACGTGGTGTTGGCGGGCTTCATCGTCTCCATGCTCACCTGGATCCCCAACACGTGGGAGGGCGTCTTCAATTCCGGCTTGGCGTTGGCCACCGTCTTCCTCTCCATCACCCTGATCACCGGCATGGCGGGGCAGATCTCCCTCTTCCAAGCGACGTTGGCCGGGGTCGGAGCCTTCACGGCGGCCCAGCTGGCCAATCACCTGGGTTTGAACATGTTGGTCGGCGGCCTGATCGGGGCGGCCCTGGCGGCCATCGTGGCCGTGATCGTCGCCCTCCTCTCCCTGCGCCTCCGCGGACTCGGGTTGGCGCTCATGACGCTGGCCGCCGCCCTGCTCTTCGACAACACCTTCTTCAACGCTGTGTCCATCACCGGCGGTGCCCAGGGATTGAGCTTGCAGGCCAAGTGGCTGGGCACCAGTGAATTCTTCAACTTCAACGGCCATGCGCTGTTCATTCTCTCCATCTGCGTGCTGGCTTTCTGTGTCGTTGTGGTCCTGTTGGTGCGGAAAGGGACGGCCGGGCGCAACCTGGCCGCCATGCGGGGTAGCGAAACGGCCGCGGCCGGATTGGGTATCAACCTCACGTGGCAACGGATCACGGTGTTCGCTCTGGCCGGGGCCATCGCCGGGCTGGGGGGCGTCCTGGTCACCATTCAGCAGCAGGTGGTCAATGCGGCGCAATGGAACTACGCCTTCTCGCTCATCTTCGTGGTGCTGGTCGTCAGCACCGGGGTCTCAACGGTGGAAGGGGCCATCAATGCGGCGATCGCCTTCGTCGTGATTCAGCAGGTCCTCACCTACCTGCCCGCCCGGCTCGGTGGAAACAGCCTGACCATCGTGCTCTTCGCCTTCGGAGCGTTGCAGTTCGCCAAGCATCCCGAAGGCGTGCTCGAATATCAGAAGCGCAAGGGGACGCAGCGCTTCGAGCGCCTGTTCTTCAGCGGCAAGGACGCCAGAGATGAGAAGAACACACGGGACAAGAACACACGGGACAAGAAGGACACCATCGGCACAGCCGTCTCGGCCTCGGGCGCCAATGGCTAGCGACACCGTCCTCCTGTCCATGCGCGGCGTGTCCAAGTCGTTCGGCGGGGTCACCGCCGTGCACGAGGTCTCCTTCGACGTCCATGCCGGTGAGAGCGTGGGACTGGTGGGACCGAACGGCGCCGGCAAGACGACGCTCTTCAACTGCGTCTGCGGGCAGCTGCGCAACGAGCGGGGCGACATCTCCTTCGAAGGGCGGCCGCTGGACGGACTCCCCACCTACCAGCGGGCGCGCCTCGGCATCGGGCGGACCTACCAGAAGGTCGAGGTCTTCACCGACATGACGGTGCACGATCACCTTCTGGTGGCCGAGCGGGCGCGCCGGGGGACCGGGCGACTGTGGAAGGACCTGCTCAACATGAGCGCGCCCACCAGTGAAGAGCTGGCCAAGGTGGAGGCGGCGATGGAGTTGGTGGGCATAGCCGACATGGCCGAGACCTCGGTCAACGCCCTCGGCCTCGGACACTGCCGCTTGGTGGAATTGGCGCGGGCGCTGGCGGCAGAGCCCAAGATCCTCCTGGCCGACGAACCCTCCTCCGGCCTCGACCTGCGCGAAACGGCCGAGGTGGCCTCCGTGCTCCGCACCGTCCAGCGCGAGCGCGGCACGGCGGTCTTCCTGGTCGAACACGACCTGGCCATGGTGGGCGACGTCGTCGATCGTACCGTGGTCATGGACCTGGGGACCATGTTGGCGGACGGCACCTTTGACGAGGTCATGGCCAACCCATCGGTGCGGGAGGCCTACCTCGGGCAGATGGGCGCAGCGTGAGTTCGATCGCCCCCGCCCCGGCTCGTCCCACGGCACCCGGCACACCGGAGAACGACATCCTGGTCGTCGACGACGTGTGCGCCGGTTACGGCCCCTACCGTGCCCTCTTCAACGTCTCCTTCGCCGTGCCGGCGGGCGGGATCGTGGCGTTGGTCGGCTCGAACGGTGCGGGCAAGTCCACTGTCGCCCGCACGGTGACGGGACTGGTGACGGCGACGTCGGGGACCATCACCTTGGCGGGACAGGACATCACGACGCTGCCGGCGTACCGCATCGCCCGCCTGGGCATGGCGCACGTGGTGGAAGGAAGGGGCGTGTTCTCGAGCCTCACCGTGGAAGAGAACCTCACCCTGGCCTTCCGGCAGCGGGCCGGCCGCAAGCTGCTGGCCGGCAACCTGGAGCGGGCCTATGCCGCCTTTACCATTCTGGGCGAACGGCGCAAGCAGATGGCCGGCACCCTCTCGGGCGGCCAGCAGCGGCTGCTTTCGCTGGCCAAGGTCCTGGTCGTCCCGCCCCAGATCCTGGTGGCCGACGAGCTCTCCCTGGGCCTGGCGCCCGTGGTGGTCGACGCCGTGTACGACGGGTTGGTGGAGATCAACCGGAACGGCACCGCGCTGGTGGTGGTGGAACAACAGGTGGGCCGGGTGCTCAGCCTGGCCAGCCGGGCCGTCGTGCTCGATCGGGGATCGGTGTCCTATGCGGGTGAGCCGGCCGGAGCGAGCGAGGCGGTCGAAGCCCTGATGGCTCGACGCGAGGCTGCGGCGGCGGGAGATCCCGGCCCAACCGGCGCGACCCCGGCCTAACCTGGACCGGCGCCATTCCGAGACGAAGGAGCGACCAGCATGCGAGAGCCCGTCATTGTGGACGTGGTCAGGACCACATTCGGCAAGAGTGGTGGGGCGCTGTCCCACTGGCACCCGACGGACCTGTTGGGCTTCACGCTGTCGTCTCTCCTCGAACGCACCGGTGTGGACCCGGAGCGCATCGACGATGTCATCGGTGGCTGTGTCAGTCAGGTGGGTGAGCAGGGGACGAACCTGACGCGCAACGCCTGGGTGGCGGCCGGGCTGCCCCAGTCGGTGCCGGCCACGACGGTCGATCGCCAGTGCGGTTCGTCGCAACAGGCCGTGCATTTCGGCGCGGCCGGCGTGGCCGCGGGCCACTACGACCTGGTGATCGCCTGCGGCGCCGAGGTCATGAGCCGGGTGGGCCTGGGGTCGAATGCCCGAGGCGGCACCGGTCCCTTCTCCCCGGCCTTCCTCGAGCACATCCAGGGCCGGCTCTGGATGCAATTCCGGGTGGCCCAGGTGCTGGCCGATCGCTACGGCGTCAGCCGGGAGGACATGGACGCCTACGCCCTCGAGTCGCACCGGCGCGCCGCCGAGAACTGGGACAACGGCCACTTCGAGAACGAGGCCATCGCCGTGCCGATCAAGGCCGAGGACGGGAGCTTGACCGGTGAGTTCCTGACCAGCGACGAAGGCATCCGCCGATCCTCCAGCCTCGAGAAGCTGGCGTCACTGGCGCCGGCCCAGCAGTGGGAGCCGGATACGGCGCCCGACATCACGGCCGGGAACTCGTCCCAGACCACCGACGGGGCGGCGGCCATGCTCATCGCCGAGCGCGCGGTGGCCGAGACGTTGGGCCTGCCCATCCGGGCCCGCTTCGCCCACTTCGCCGTGGCGGCCGACGATGCCGCCATCGTGCTCTCGGCCCCCGTGCCGGCCACCCAGAAGCTCCTGGACCGCTCGGGCATGAAGGTGGGGGAGTTCGACTCCGTCGAGTGCAACGAGGCCTTCGCCGCCATCGCGCTCATGTGGCGGACCGCCTTTGACTACGACCCGGTCCGCCTCAACCCCCGTGGCGGCGCCATCGCCCTCGGCCACCCACTGGGGGCCAGCGGCGTGCGACTGATGGGGACTCTCCTCAATCATCTGGAAGCGACCAATGGCCGTTTCGGTTTCCAGACCATGTGCGAGGGCGGCGGCCAGGCCAACGCCACCGTGATCGAGCGACTGGGCTGAGGAGCCCGTCCGCCGCGGGCGGGCGAATATGGGCCGTCCAGCCCATGGCGTATCCTCGAAAGAGGCCGATACTTGAGGTGGGGGTGAGGCGGCTCATCCCCTGACCCGAGTGATTGCGATTGGAGCCGACCGACCTATGCCTGTCCTCTTCGTTCTCGTCAGCATCGTGGCCGCAGCCAGTCTGGCCCTCTTCGTCCTGCACCTGCGGGGCGGGCGCGCCGACTGGACGGGAGCGGGCGGGGAGCACTTCATCGGGAGCGGAACCTGGTGCCTCGGTATGGGAGAAGTCAGTCGCGCCAGTTGGCCCCTCGTACGCCTGGACATTCGGCCCTCGGGCCTCATGGTGGGGCCCACCTCGCGCTGGTTGCGGTGGCTGGTCCCCCGAGTTGAAATGCGGTGGGCCGATATCTCATGTGTGGAGAGACTTCCCACCGGAGTCCGTATCAACTTGAAGAGTGCCGACGATCGCGCCCTGTTGTTCCAACTCCATCGTGACGCCGTGCTCGCCGCGCTCAGGGCGTACCCCATCGAACTACGTTCCTGATCCCGCATCGGCGATCCCCGACGGAGGCGCGGCAGACGGTGGCCGGGTCACCGCGCCGATATCAACCTTGTAGCTCTGCGGCCCCCGACGCCATCGTCGCTTCCTC
This sequence comes from uncultured Acidimicrobiaceae bacterium, assembly GCA_963821755.1. GTDB lineage: Bacteria > Actinomycetota > Acidimicrobiia > Acidimicrobiales > RAAP-2 > Bog-473. The sequence goes on along the minus strand of CAWGEX010000002.1, from coordinate 176,446 downwards.
CCGCTCCACCAGGACGGCGCTGACCCGCTTGGCCACGCTGCGCTCCACCACGAAGGCCAAGAACGGCACGAAGCCGGCGCCGACCATGGCCCCCATCTGCAACAGCGTGAAGCGGGCTCGCCGGGCCAGGTCGAGCGCGGCGACGAGGTAGGCGATGTAGAGGAAGCCGTGGATCGGACCCACGATGTGGGCCACTTGGGGCAGTCCGGCGGCGTACTGCAGCGGTATGCCGACGAAGACCAGAATGATGAGCCCGACACCCACGATGTAGGCCATCACCTTGTAGCGCTCCAGTGCACCCGCAATGCCCGGTCTGGTCAGGTTGGACCACAGCCCACTCAGCAGGCCGCTCATGAGGTGGGGCCCCGACGGACCACGGTGTGCTCGCGGTGACGCCACGTTTGGGGCCCGCGGGCCGAGAGGCTGGCCAGTCGGGCGTTGTACGCCGCCAGCTCTGGATCCTCTCCGTCGGCGGGAGCCGCCGCCGAGGGAAGTGTCACCGGAACGGGGGTCACGGGGGTCACGGGGGAGTCTGCAACGGCGGTCGGCGGAAGGGCGGCATCCGACGACTCCCGGTTGCGCATGCCCTTGAGGCCGACGCTGTCGTAGTCGGTGTGGATCAGCATCCACCAGAAGTAGACGCCGAGGATGGCGAACACGGGCCACTCGACGGCGTACAGGTAGCTCAGGCCGTTGCCATCGGTGGCCCGGGTGATCTGCCACCAGGCGGCGACGGCGCAGGCTGGTACGAAGAAGAGAAGGCCAGCGTGCAGGCCGAGAGCCCGCTTCGACAACCACCGTTCACGCACGGCCCCGATGATACCGGGGACCCATCGGCCCAAGATTTCGCCACTACTCTGATGCCCATGGCGCCTCCACTTGTGCGCGAACATCCGCCGTTGGTGGCCGACGAGCGGACCACGTTGACCTCCTGGCTCGATTTCCATCGGACCACCTTGCGGCAGAAGTGTGAAGGCTTGACCGGCCCCCAGATGGTGGAGGCCAGCGTTCCGCCCTCGGCGATGACCTTGCTGGGGTTGGTGCAGCACATGACGTCGGTCGAATGGTGGTGGTTCGAACACATCTTCGCCGGTGGTCCGGCACCCGAACCGATCGAGACGGGCGATGACCCGGAGGCCGAGTGGCACATGCTCGAACCGGGACGCGTGGCAGTGGCCTTGGAGGAATTCCAACGGCAATGCGCGCACTCGCGCACCGTCGTCGGCCAGGCCACATCCTTCGATGCCCTCTCAGCCTCACCGGAGCGGCCGACGCGTGATCTGCGGTGGGTCATGGCGCACATGATTGAGGAGTACGCCCGCCACAACGGCCACGCCGATCTGCTGCGCGAATGCATCGACGGGGCCGTGGGGGATTGAGTGGTTCGGGAGTCCGTCCGTCTGACCTCGCCCGGGCCGTGACGCGGACGCGTCGACTGACACTGGCGCCGACACGGACACTGACGCTGAGACCGACGCTGACGGATGGGCGCGGGGAATCGTGAAGATCTCCATACGACAGGTCCTGGCTTCGGTCGCCGGTGCAGTGGTGGCCGCCACCATCGCCTCGTTCTTCGGGGTGAGCGGCACCATCGTGGGCGTGGCCATCGGGTCGGCCGCCGCCACCATCGGTACCGCGGTGGTGGCGCAGTCGATCGACCGGACCCATACCGCCGTCCGTCAGGCGGTGGTGCGGGCTCCCGACACCAGCCTGCTCCGCCGGCTGGGGGGCACCAATGTGGCCGGCACCGTCACCGAGGGCGTTCCCGAAGCCGACGCGCCGGTGACCGAGGCGGTGACATCGAATGAGGCACGAGGCGACGAGGTCCCGGTCACGGAGATCACCTCACCGGGACCGCGCACGGCGGTGGTTCCCGAAGTGGAGACGCCGGCCGAGGTGCCGCGCCAGCTGAACTGGCGCGTGGTGGCGGTGACGTCGGTCATCGTCTTCGTGCTCGTCCTCGCCATCATCACCCTGGTGGAGCTGGGCGCCGGGAAGCCGCTGGCCGATCTCTTCGGCGGCTCGTCGGGCAACGGGACCTCGCTTTTCGGTCCTACGACGAACACCACGCAACCGCCGACCTCAACGACCACGACGGTCCCGTCGACGACCAGGCCGAGCACGACCGGCGGAAGCACCACGTCGACGACCGCTGGTTCGACCACGACCACGACGTCGAGCGTGCCGAGCACGACGACCACCGGACCGACCGCGTCGACCCCGACGTCGACCACGGCGCCGGGCGCATCGGGCTGAAGGGGCCGGGTTACCAGCCCTTGAAGGCGGCGGGACGTCGCTCGACGAAGCTGGCGATGCCCTCGGTGGAGTCGGCGGTGTGGGTGATCAATTCCTGGGCGAAGGCCTCGTCCTGGAACGAGGTGGAACGGTCGACGTCGAGGGCGCGGTTGGTCAGCCACTTGGCCATGCCGATGGCCTTGGTCGGACCACTGGCCAGGCGGGTGGCCACTTCGTGCAGCGTGGCGTCGAGCTCGGCCCGCGGCACCAGGCGATTGACCAGACCCAGGCGGTAGGCCTCGGCGGCGGGGACGTCGTCGCCGAAGAAGAACAGCTCCTTGGCCTTCTGGATCCCGACCAGTCGGGTCAGCAACCAGGCGCCGCCGGCGTCGGGCGCGATGCCGCGCCGGATGAAGACCTCGATGAACTTCGATTCCTCGGCGGCCACGACGAAGTCACAGGCCAGAGCCAGGTGCATGCCGCCGCCGGCCGCGGTGCCGTTCACGCCGGCGATCACCGGCTTCTCGCAGTCGATGATGGAGCCCACCAGGCGCTGCCAGCCGTTGCGGATGGTGCGGGCGCCGTCGCCCATGACACCCTCGGGGGCGTCGTCGGGCTTCGGTCGTGGCGCGGCCCGAGCGCCTCGCAGGTCGGCGCCGGTGCAGAAGGCCCGGTCACCGGCGGCGGTGATGACCACCACCCGGACGAAGAGGTCGGAGGACGCATCGTGGACCCACTCGCTGATCTGGTCCCGCATGGCCCCGGTCATGGCATTTCCCGACGTCGGGCCGGTTGAGGGTGATCCACGCGATGCCGTCGGCGATCCGCCGGGTCACATCCTCGCCGGCCGGGCTTTCGGAATTCTCACTCATCGTCGCTCCTGCGTGTCTCGTGGATTCGGTTGGTTCAGGACAGGACGACGAGCGCGTCGGCCGCCACGACACCCTTGGGCCCGGCCAGCAGCGGGTTGATGTCGAGCTCGGCGACGTCGGCCGACAGGTCGACGGCCAGGTGCTGGACCTTCATCAGCACATCGACCAGCGCGTCCAGGTCGGCGGCCGGTTGCCCGCGCACACCTCCGAGCATGGCCGAGCCGGCCAATTCGTGCAGCATGGCGGCGGCGTCGCCTTTGGTGAACGGAGGAACCCGGAAGGTGACGTCCTTGAGCACTTCGATGAAGACACCGCCGAGGCCGAACATGACGACCGGCCCGAACAGGTCGTCCTGGGCCACACCGACCACGGTCTCGATGCCCTGGGCCATCTGGGCCACCAGGACGCCGTCGATCGACGCCTTGGGCGCGGCCTTCTTCGCCGTGGCCATGAGCCGCTTGTAGGTGCGGCGGGCGTCCTCCTCGTCGCGGACGCCGACGGCGACCAGGCCGAGGTCGGACTTGTGCAGGATGTCGGCCGAGACGATCTTCATGACGACGGGGAACCTGATGCGCTTGGCCGCCTTCGCCGCCTCGCTGGCCGAATGCACGACGCGCTCGGTGGGGACCGGGATGCCGTACGCCTTGAGCAGGGCCTTGGAGTCCTGCTCACTGAGTGCGGTCCCGCTCGCCCGTCGCTTGCCCTTGGGCGCGATCAGGCGCGAGGCCTTGGCCGCGGCCGGGCTGGGCGCCAGCACCGGGTGGGTGAACGGCGACGTGTAGCCGCTGACGAAACGGTGATGGTCGAAATAGGCCTGGGCCGCCATCACGGCATTGGTGAACGTGCGGAAGGTGGGGACGGCGCTCTGCAGGAGGGTGGTCCGGTAGGCCTCCTCGTCGCCGACCGGTGAGCCCCAGACCACGAAGACCGGCTTGTCGGTCGTGGCGGCGGCGGCCACCAGGTCCTCGCACAGCTTGTTGCCCATGGAGGGGAGGGCCCCGGTGATCGGGCAGAGCAGCAGGTCGACGTTGGGGTCGGCCAGCATCGTCTCGATGATCTTGGGCCCCCGCCAGTCGCGGACCGGCGCCCCACCGTTGTCCACCGGGTTCGAGACCCGCAGGTACGGGGGGATCCAGGTGTGGAGCTCGGTCTGGGAGTGCTTGGTCAGCGGGGGCAGTTCGAGTCCGGCCGCCGACACCATGTCGGCCATGTGGGCCCCGGTGCCGCCGGAGATCGAATACACACAGACCCGGCCGCCGGCGCCCCGCTTGAGGCGGCGGATGGCGGCATCGGTGGGGGGCTTGGTGCGGGCCAGCGCGGCGGAGACGTCGAGCAGTTGGTCCAGGCCGTCGACGCGCTGCACGCCGTACTGGCGGAAGACCGAGGAGACCACGGCGTCGGAGCCGGTGAGGTGGCCGGTGTGGGCCTTGGCCATGGCCGTGCCCTCGTCGGTCCGGCCCACCTTGACGGCGACGATGGGCACCTTCTTCTGGGCGGCGTGGTCGGCGGCCAGCTGCAGGGTCCGGCCGTTCTTGAAGCCCTCGATGTAACAGGCGATGGCCCCGGTGGAGTCGAGGTCGGAGAAGTAGCGGATGAAGTCGGCCGACTCCATGTCGGCTTCGTTGCCCGCCGGGGCCCAGTGCGAGAGGCGGATGCCCATCTCCTGGCCCTGGAAGACCGGTCGGCCCTGGTGGCCGCTCTGGGTGATCAGGGTGATCGCCTTGCCGGGCAGGTCGTCCCGGAAGACCTCGAAGGCGTTGAGGTTGGTATTGGGCCCGAGGACGTGGAGATCGCCGCTGTCGATGATCTCCTCCATCTCGGCCTGGATCTTCTCGCCCTCGGCGCCCACTTCGGCGAACCCGGCCGCGAAGACGACGGCGAACTTGGCGTTGGCGGCCACGGCGTCGCGGAGGATGGGGAGAGGATCGCCGACCAGGATGGCCACCAGGTCCAGCCGCTCGGCGATGTCGGTCAGGGCGCTTGGCGCAGGGCCGGCCGTTGACTTCGCTGCGGTTGGGGTTGACGTAGTGGACCGTGGCCCCGCGCTCCTCGCCCCAGATGGTGATCTTGTTGGTCAGCGCCGTGTTGGGGCGGGCGTTGGAGTCCGACGCTCCGACCACGGCGACCCGCTTGGGGCGGAAGAACGTATCGAGGTCGATCCGGCGGAGGGTGACCGGCCGGCCCGTGATGTCGAGCAGCAGATCCCCGTCCGGCGCGGGTGCGGTCACGGGCTCTGTCCCGGCCTTCGTGGTACCTGCCATGTCCCTCCCTTGTGCGCACCGCCGGACCGGCGGGTTCAGACGAGACATCGCGCCGCGTCCGTCCCCGGGAAGGCTCCTGGTGGAGGTGCGGCATCCCCGTTGCCGGGCGCCCGCTGACGCCCTCACCGTATATGACATTCGTGTCAGTGTCGATCTCGCGACAGGCGCCGGTGCCGGCCCCGGGAGCCGAATTGTGGGTCGCTCGACCTCCCGTTACGGTATCTGACAGACGTGTCAGTCTTCTCTCTCGAATTGGGGGTTTCATGGGTATTCTGGACGGCAAGATCGCGATCGTGACCGGGTCCGGGCACGGGATCGGCCGGGGCGAAGCGCTCGAGCTGGCGGCTCAGGGCGCCAAGGTGGTCATCAACGACCTGGGCGGTAGCTCGAGCGGCGAGGGCGCGGACAAGCGGGCCGCCGACGAGGTGGTCGAGGTGATCAAGGCCCGGGGCGGCGAGGCGGTGGCCAACTACGACGACGTGGCCGACTTCGGCGGCGCCGAGAACCTGATCGCCTCGGCCTACGAAGCCTTCGGCGGGCACGACATCGTGGTCAACAACGCCGGCATCATCCGGGACAAGATGATCGTGTCGATGACCGAGGACGACTTCGACTCGGTCGCTCCGGGTGCACCTCAAGGGCACCTTCGCCGTCACCAAGTTCGCCTGCATCCGCTGGCGCGAGCGCACCAAGGCCGGCGAGAACGTCCGGGCGGCCATCGTCAACACGGTGTCGTCGGCCGGCCTCCAGGGCAACGTCGGTCAGGCCAACTACGGGTCGGCCAAGTCGGCCATCGCCGCGCTGACCATCATCACCTCGCTCGAGGGCTCGCGCTACGGCGTGCGGGCCAACGCCATCGGCCCGGGCGGGGTCACCCGGATGGCCGGGGGAGTGCTCAAGGACGTCGAGATCAAAGAGCCCGACGCCTACGGGGACGACGAGTTCAGCCGCCTCAACCCGCAGAACTCGGCCCCCATGGTGGCGTGGCTGGCCTCCGACGAGGCCCTGCACGTCACCGGCCAGGTCTTCCGGGCCGTGGGCACCAACATCGCCCACTACGAGCCCTGGAAGCTGGGCGCCAGCGTCGACAACCCCAAGGGCGAGGTCAAGTGGGACCCGGCGGCCATCGGGGCGGAGATCAACGCCCAGATCTTCCACTCGCGTCACCCCGGCCTGAAGATGGGTTGACCGACCCGATCCGGCTGCGGCCGCGCCACTTCCGCACTTCATTCCGAACACGAACAGGAGACTCATGCCGAACCGCCGGGTAGCCATCGTCGGCGCCTCGACGTCCGACTGCGGACGGGTCGACGACAAGACCGCCTTTCAGCTGAACTTCCAGGGCACGACGCGTGCGCTGGCCGACGCCGGCATCGCCAAGGACGAGGTCGACGGCTTCTGTTCGTTGACCGGGGCGCTGCCGCCGATCGAGCTGGCCGAGTACCTGGGGATCCGGCCCAACTGGGTCGACTCGACCGGGCACGGCGGCAGCATCTGGGAGTTCATGGTCGAGCACGCCGCCGCCGCCATCGCCCAGGGTCTGGTCGAGACGGTGGTGCTCACCTACGGCTCGACCCAGCGGGCCGACCTCAAGAAGAAGCTGCGGATGGCCAACCTGTCCTTCGGCACCCGTGGCCCTATCCAGTTCGCCGCGCCCTTCGGGCACCCGGTCGGTTCGCACTACGCCATGGTGGCCCGGCGTCACATGCACGAGTTCGGCACCACGATCGAGCAGCTGGCCGAGGTGGCGGTGTCGACCCGGTACAACGCCGGCCTCAACCCTGACGCCTACTACCAGGACCCCATCACCATCGACGACGTGGTCGACGCACCGCTGGTGTGGGACCCGCTGACCAAACTGCACTGCTGCATCCGCACCGACGGCGGCGGCTCGATCGTCCTGACCAGCGAGGAGCGGGCCCGCGACTGCGCCAAGGCGCCGGTCTGGGTGCTGGGCACGGGCGAAGCGGCGTCGCACACCACCATGAGCGAGTGGGACGACTTCACCGAGTCACCGTGCGTGCGCTCGGGCCAGCTGGCGTTCGACCGGGCCGGCGTGAAACCCGACGACATCGACACGGCGCAGCTCTACGACGCCTTCACCCCCATGGTGCTCCTGACCCTCGAAGGGCTCGGTTTCTGCAAGAAGGGTGAGGGTGGCGCCTTCGTCGAGGACGGCCGGCTCCGGGTCGGCGGCGCCCTCCCGACCAACACCGACGGCGGCGGACTCTCGTCGTGCCAACCCGGCATGCGCGGCATGTTCCTGCTCATCGAGGCGGTCAAGCAGCTGCGGGGCGAGTGTGGCCCCCGGCAGGTCGAGGACGCCCGACTGGCCTGCGTGAACGGCACCAGCGGATGGTTCAGCGCGGCCGGGACCGTCATCCTCGGCCGGGACTGAGACCTGGCCCACAGGCCGTAGCCTGGGCCGGATGCCCGCTCCCTACGACCTCTCGCGCCAGGAGCTGGCCGAGATCCTCGGGGACGAGCCGGCCTTTCGCACCCGCCAGGTCTGGGACGGCCTGCACCGGCGGGTCCAACGGCCCGAGGAGATGACCGAGCTGCCGGCCGCACTGCGTGAGCAGCTGTCGGTGGCACTGCCCCGGGCGCTGACCGAGGTCTCGCGCCTCTCGGCCGATGACGGACAGACGACCAAGTGGCTCTGGGCCCTCGGCGACGGGGCTCAGGTCGAAGCGGTGTTGATGCACTATCCGGACCGGGTCACCGTCTGCGTGTCCACCCAGGCCGGGTGCGCCATGGCGTGCCAGTTCTGCGCCACCGGGCAGGCGGGGTTCCAGCGCCAGCTCAGCGCCGGTGAGATCGTCGAGCAGGTGGCCGAGGCGATGCGGGCGGCGCAGCCCCGGCGCCTCTCCAACGTCGTGTTCATGGGCATGGGGGAGCCGCTGGCCAACTACGACCGGGTCTGGAGGGCCGTGACCCGACTGCACGGCGAGATGGGCCTGTCCGCTCGCCACCTGACGCTGTCGACGGTGGGTGTGGTGCCGGGGATCCGGCGCCTGGCCGGGGAGCGGCTGCCCGTGAACCTGGCCGTCTCGTTGCACGCGGCCAACGACGAGAAGCGGGACGCCCTGGTCCCGATCAACAAGCGCTACCCACTGGCCGATCTGGCCGCCGCCTGCGCCGAGTACGTGAAGGCGACGGGCCGGCGGCTCTCCATCGAATGGGCCATGATCCACGACGTCAACGACCAGGAGAGCGACGCCCTCGAGCTCTCCAGGTTCGCCCGACCGCTCGGGGCCCACGTCAACCTGATCCCGCTGAACCCCACCCCCGGCTACGCCGTGCGGGGCACCTCGAGCGGGGGCGTGCGGCGATTCCGTGACCAGCTGGAGAACTCGGGTGTCAATGCCACCATACGGATGACCCGTGGGGCCGAGATCGACGCGGCCTGCGGGCAGCTGGCCGCGTCGGTGACCCGTGGGGGCACGGCGCCGTCGGCGAACGTGGTCCTGGGACGGTAGGGCGACGGGCCCGCCACGCCGGGACCTTCCATCGACCAAGATGGTGCGATGGGATCGCAGGGGAAGGCTCGCAAGGAACGACGGCGGATGGCCAAGGTGCCGAAACACGAAACGCCCAATACGGCGGTCGGGTTCGACGGGGCCGGGAGCTTCGGTCGATCCGGTCACGGCTCCGACCATCACCAGGCCGGCAAGCCCGGTCGCATGGGCGCCTGGTTCCTGAAGGTCCTGGGGCAGGGCTCGAAGCAGTAGCCGGGCGGCGGAGCTCTCGAACCGGGGTTTGAGCAATCCTGTCCCGTTGCCGGTGAGACGGATGGGCCGCCGGAGCAGCTTACGGCAGCCCGAAGGCATAGAGCTTGTCGTCGAAGAAGATCGGGGAAGTCCCATCGCCTGCGTAGACCTTGCCATTGGCTAATGGCCGGGGACGAGAGAACGGGTGATCCAGTCACGCCGGTCCACAGCGGGGTGCACTGCTTGGGGATCCCTGCGCAGTCGGTCGTTCCGGTCGCGTCGAAGGCCTCGACGCCAAACTGCTGGCCACCAAAGTTGCTGAATGAGCCGATGAAGACCAGACCATTCGCCACGCTCGGCGACGAGTCCATCACTCCGACGTTCGCGGCCCAAGTGGGGCTGCAGGTCTTCGGCGTTCCCGAGCAGTTGCGTGGTGCCGTTGGCGTCGAAGGCCTCAAGGTCCGAGGAGCCGGCATACACCACGCCGTTGGCCACCGCCGGGGACGAGAAGTTGAACGGGTTCGGGGTGGCCGCCGTCCACAAGGGACTGCAGGTCTTGGGCACGCCCGAGCAGTTGGTGTTGCCGTTGGCGTCGAAGGCGTAGAGCTTGGAGTCATTGGACCCGACGTACACGACGCCACCTACGACCGCAGGAGAGGAATCACTGGTCGTGGTGCCCAGGGTGGCGGTCCACAAAGGACTACAGGTCTTCGGCGTCCCTGAGCAGTTGGTCGTTCCGTTGGCGTCGTAGGCGTAGAGCTTGTCGTCGACGCCGCTGGCATAGACGACTCCGTTCGCCACGGCGGGTGACGAAGAAAAACCCTGCCCGGTGAAGGAACTCGTCCACAGAGGCGCACATACCTTCGGGGCTCCCCGAGCAATTGGTCATGCCGTTGGCGTCGAAGGCGGACACAGTGCGTCCGCCGCTGTACACCACGCCGTTGGCCACGGTCGGCGAGGAGGGTTGGCCGCCGGTCGCAGCGGTCCACAGGGGACTGCACACCTTCGGCGTCCCTGAGCAGTTGGTCGCTCCCTTGGCGTCGAAAGCGTAGAGGAGGTTGTCGTCAGAATTGACGTAGACGACGCCGTTGACGACGGCCGGCGATGAGGTGATGCCGCCTCCGGTCACCGCGGTCCACAGTGGGCTGCACTTGTTGGGCGTTCCCGAGCAGTTGGTCGTTCCGTTGGCATCGAAGGCGTACAGCTCACAGTCACCAGTACGACGCCGCAATCGAGGCCAACACCCTTGTGATCGCCCGAGCCGACGTAGACGACGCCGTTGGCCACGGTCGGCGGATGAGTCGACGGCGCCGCCTGTCTGACCGGTGAAGTGCTGTACCACCGTCGAGACATTGGACTTCGAGATCGCGTTCTCGGTGGTGTTGTTGTGCGAGTGACCAGAATCGAACCCGAACATGGTCCAATCGCATCCACCCGCTACGAGCGCGAGTGCGGCCATCCCCAGAAGGATTCCCAACTGTCGACCCTTCATGCCGGAAACCCTATCCCCACGTGTGCGAACACCTCCACCCGTTCGGTGTTCGGAAACAGACGAACGGCGCCGGCAGCAGGGCCAAGTCGCCGCATCGTCCACATCGGCCCACCCGACCCAGAACGCCATCCCCGATTGGCCGCCCGGCCGCCACGATCGCTAGAACAGGACAATGGCCGCACCAACGCGCTCCGGTGTCGTCCGCCCGTCGTGGGCCTGGTTCGCCCTGCTCGATGGGGGGATCGTCGCCCTGGTCATCCTCGCCTCCCATGAAGGGGCGCACACCCTCGCCAGCGGGGCCAGTCCAGTGCCGTTGCCCTCGCAAGAGGTGTGCCGGTACATGCTGGTCGGCACCGCCGCCATTCACCTGGCCGAAGCGGTGTTCGCCGGCCCGATGGCCCGTCGTCGCGGGCTCTCGCCCCGCGGCTGGAGGAGGCAGACGCTCACGGTCGGATTCCCCTCGCTCCTGGCCCTGCGCCGGATCCAGAAGCCGAGCGCGATCGGCTGACGAGCCGCCTAGCGGTTCTTCCAATCGGGCGCCCGCTTCTCGGCGAACGCCTTGGGCCCCTCGGTGGCGTCTTCGCTGGAGAAGACCTGGGCGGACAGTTCCGACTCGATCTTGTAGGCCTGGCCCATGTCGGTGGCCAACCCTCGCAACACGGACTCCTTGGTCTTGCGCACGGCAAAGGGTCCGTTGGCCGTGATCCGGCGGGCGTAGTCGTAGGCCCGTTCCATCAGGTCGGCCGGACGGCACACCTCGTTGAGCAGGCCCATCTCATAGGCACGCGAGGCCGGGATCCGGTCGGCGCACAGCAGCAGCTCCATGGCGGCCGGGTAGGGGATCTGCCGGGGGAGCCGGACCGTCGTGCCGCCGCCGGCGAAGAGGCCGCGCTTGGGTTCCATGACGCCGAAGCAGGCGGTGTCACTGGCCACCCGCAGGTCGCAGCCGCCGAGCATCTCCATGCCGCCGGCCACGCAGTTCCCGTTGATGGCGGCGACGATCGGCTTGTACAGCTTCGTCCCGCGCAGCACGGCCTTGACGCCGTCGTCCAACCGGTACCCACCGATCTCGGAGACGTCACCGGACTGCATCTGCTTCTGGAGCTTGGTGATCTGGGGGATGTACGTCTTGAGGTCAGCCCCGACACAGAAGTCCTCACCCACGCCGGTGATCACGGCGACGAAGGAATCGTCGTCCTCACCGAAGCGCTCCCAGGCGCTGCGGAGCTGGAAGAAGTGCTCCATGTCCATGGAGTTGCGCGCCTCGGGGCGGTTGATGGTGATGGTGACGATGTGGTCGTCACCGGTGACGTAATCGATAGACATCGGGGCGGACCGGACTTAGTCGCGGTCGAGCATCTGGGACATGGTCCCCATGTTGACGATCTCACCCGGCTTGCGCTGTGACCCACCACGGAGCTGCGACTTCAGCGCCGTGTCGACGTCCGCGGTCTCGGCCCGCAGCGCGGCCACCGTGCACTTCTCCCGGGGCCGGACACTGAAGGGGTCGAACTGGAAGTGCTTCATGGCGTTGAGGTGCGTGATCTTGTTGATCTCGTCGTCGGGCACGTCGGCCAGGTACTTCATGGCCGCCTCGGGAGACTGCGGCCAGGTGGAGTCCGAGTGCGGGTAGTCGCACTCCCAGGTGATGTTGTCGAGATTGAGATACCGGCGGCTGTCGATGCCGAAGGCGTCGTCGATGAAGCACGTGATGATGCGCTCCTTGAAGACCTGGCTGGGCAGCATGTCGCCGAAGTCCTGCCCCGTCCACTTGCGGTGGTGCTCGTAGACGTAGTCGATGCGCTCCAGGGCGTAGGGGATCCAGCCGATCCCGCCCTCGGAGAGGGCGAAGCGGAGGTCCTTGTACTTGCGCAGGATGGGCGACCACAGCAGGTCGGCCGCTGCCTGCACCATGTTGATGGGCTGCAGGCTGATCATGACGTCGATGGGCGCCTCGACCGAGGTGATGAGCAGCTCCGACGAGGAGCCGAGGTGCATGCAGATGATCGTGCCCTCGTCCGAACAGGCCTGCCAGAACGGGTCCCAGTGGCTGTTGTGCAGGGAGGGCCACCCCAGCTTCTCGGGGTTCTCCGAGAAGGTGACGGCGTGACACCCCATCTTGGCCACCCGCCGCACCTCGGTGGCCATCAACTCGGGGTCCCAGATGATGGGAATGGAGAGGGGGATGAACCGTCCCGGCTCGGCTCCGCACCATTGCTCGATGTGCCAGTTGTTGTAGGCCTGGATCATGGCCAGGGCCTCGTCCTTGTCCTCGGCCCGGGCGAAGAGTTGGCCGCAGAATTGCGGGAAGGAGGGGAAGCACATGGATCCGAGGACACCGTTGGCCGACATGTCGCGGACCCGCTCATGGATGTCGTAACAGCCCGGCCGCATGTCATCGAGCGAGGTCGGCTCAATGCCGTACTCCTCGGGGGGGCGACCGACGACCGCGTTGAGTCCCACATTGGGGATCTCCTGCCCGTGGTAGTGCCAGTAGTCGGTCCCGTCGGGACGACGGATGAGCTGGGGGGCCAGGTCCTGGTACTTGGCGGGCAGCAGGCCGTCGAACATGCCCCGGGGTTCGATGACGTGGTCGTCCACGCTGACCAGAATCAGATCTTCAGCCTGCATCGTCGGTCCTCCCTCGTGCCGAGCGTTTCCTGACACTCGTGTCACCTACCTTACGCGCCGCCAACACGGTCGTGCGAGGTGGGTCCGCTGGGCGTCGAGGGCGTCGGCCCGGGGTTCGAGCTGGTGTCCGACCCGGAATTCACCCGGTGGCCACCTCGAGTGTCGGGGCCGACAGGCCGCGCCGGGGCAGGATGATGTCGTCGATGAGGCCGTAGGCCTGCGCCTCCTCGGCCGTCAGGTAGTGATCGCGGTCGATATCGAGGGCGACCTGCTCGACCGGTCGTCCCGAATGGTGGGCGATGATCTCGGCCATGCGGTGGGTCAGGGCGAGGACCTCGCGCAGCTGGATCTCCATGTCGGAAGGCGCCCCCCGGGTGCCGGCCGAGCCCTGGTGGATCATGATGCGGGAGTTGGGGAGGGCGAAGCGCTTCCCCGGCGTCCCGCCGCAGAGGATCATGGCGGCGGCCGACATCCCCATGCCCACGCAGATGGTGGAGACATCGGGGGCCACGTGCTGCATCACGTCGTAGATGGCCATCCCGGCATAGGCCATCCCTCCGGGGGAGTTGATGTAGAGATGGATGTCCTTCTCGTTGTCGGCGGCCTCGAGGAAGAGCATCTGGGAGATGATCAGGTTGGCCACCTGGTCGTCGACCTCCTGGCCGAGGAAAACGATCCGTTCCCGCAGCAACTGGGAGTAGATGTCGAAGGCCCGGTCTCCCCGGCTGCCCTCCTCGATGACGGTGGGGACCAGGATCTGCTGCGGCGGCGGGGCGGTCGGCGTGGCGGTCGGCGTGGCGGTCGGTCGGGCTTGCGGTGGGGCGGTGGGCATGGATCTCTCCTCGTGTCGGGTTGCTCGTGGCGGTTGGTATGGCTCCCGAGATTATCTCAAATATGAGATAATGACAGCACCGTGAACGAGCGTCGACACCTTCCGGTCTTCCCCGGCTTCCGCCAGATGGCCGAGCGCCGGCAGGCGCTCAGCGGGCAATTGACCGCACTGCGCCACCAGTTGGGGGTATCCCAGATGGAGGTGGCGGCCCGCATGGGGACCTCCCAGTCGGCGGTGGCTCGATTCGAGGCGGGCGATCTCGACGTTCGCCTCTCCACGGTGGAGCGCTACACGTCGGCCCTGGGGGCCAGGCTGGAATGGAGGATTGACCATGACGGATCGTGAGATGGGCCGTGGCCGTGACATCGGCCGTGACGGCGACTGGAGCGACACGTTGGCCCGGCGCCTCTACGAGCAGCGGGTCGTGCTGCTGCGCGGCCCGCTCGACGACATGGCGGCGACCCGGGTGGCGGCCGAGCTGATGACGCTCGACGCCGAGGGTGACGAGGCCATCTCGCTCCGCATCGACTGCGGGGACGGGACCCTGGCCCTGGCGCTCACACTCATGGACGTGATCGAACTGTCCGGTGTCCCGGTGCGCGCCCTGTGCATGGGTCAGGTGGGCGGCCCGGCACTGGGCCCCTTGGCCGTCTGTCAGCACCGGGCGGCCATGCCGAGCACCCGCTTCTCCTTGCGCGAACCGGCCACCCAGTTGGAGGCGTCGGCCCGTGAGGTGTCGCAGTGGGTGGAGCTCCGGGCCGATGAGCGCCGGCGCTTCTGCGCTCGCCTGGCCGCCGCCGTGGGCCGGCCCGAGGCCGAGGTGGCCGAAGACCTGGCCGCCGGGAGGTTCATGGGCGTCGACGAGGCTCTGGCCTACGGGTTGATCGACGAGGTCTGCCGACCCGATGCGGCGATCCACCAGCTGTCGAGCCCGCCGATCGGATTCCGTCCTCGCCGCTGACGGTCGACGTGCCTACGATGCGTCCATGAGCGCCGAGCCCGAGCCCGCACGGATCGCCCCGCTCCCGGCGTCGCAATGGGACGAGCGGCTGTCCCGGTTGCTGTCGGCGTCGCCGGGGGGCGTCGAGGAGCCGATGCACATCTTCACCACTCTGGCCCATCAGCCCGACCTGTTCCGGCGTTGGCTGGGCTTCGGCGGAGCCCTGCTGGACGGCCACCTTCCCGGCCGCCTGCGCGAGCTCGTGATCTTGCGCACGGCCGGCCGGTTCAACGGGCGCTACGAATGGGCCCACCACCTCGACCTCGGCGCGGCCCAGGGGATCACCCCGGCCGAACTGGAAGCGCTCGGCGGCAGCCTGTCGATGGTGGAGTGGGATCCGTTCGAACGGGCCGTCCTGGCCGCCGTCGACGAGACGGCCGACGACGGCGCGGTGAGCGACGCCACCTGGTCGGCCCTGGCCGACCGCCTCGACAGCGGCGATCTGATCGAGCTCCTCATGCTCATCGGCCACTACCTCATGCTGTCAACGGTGTTGCGCTCGTTGCGGGTACCGCTCGAGCCCTCGGCCCAGGCGCGAGCCGAGGAAGTGCCCGGGGGGCCCGCCGGGTGAGTGCCATGTTGGCCGGGCGGTGCATCACGGTGGTCGGCGCCGGAACCCAGCCCTCTCGGGACCCCGATGCACCGGTCGGCAACGGACGGGCCATCGCCGTGCGGGCGGCCCGTGAGGGGGCGTCGGTCATCTGCGTGGACCGCGACGAGGAGGCGGCGCAGGGCACCTGGCGCCAGATCACCGAAGAGGGCGGTCGGGCGGCGGTGGTGGTGTGCGACGTCACCACCGAAGAGGGCTGCCAGATCGCCGTGGCCGAGGAGCGCGGCATGTCGCCCGACGGCATCGTGCTCAACGTCGGAACGGGGTTCGGCATGGGTGTGGCCGGGACCTCCCTCGAGGATTGGGACCGCACCTTCGCGCTGAACCTCCGGGCCCATTTCATGCTGGTGCGCCGGGCCTTCGTGATCCTGCCCGACTCCGGTTCGATCGTCTTCATCGGTTCGGTGGCCGGGCTGCAGCCGGGAAGCCGCATCCCCGCCTATGACGCCAGCAAGGCGGGACTCATCGGGCTGAACCGGCACGTCGCCCTGGAAGGTGCCCGCCGCGGCATCCGGTCCAATGTGCTGGCCCCCGGCCTCATCGATACGCCGCTGGGCCGGGCCGCCTCGGCCGGCCGGCCGTCGCGCACGCGCACGCCGGTGCCACTCGGACGAGAGGGCACGGCATGGGAGGTGGCCTCGACGGCGGTCTTCCTACTCTCGGAGGAGGCCAGCTACATCACCGGGCAGGTGCTGACCGTCGACGGCGGCCTCACACTGCTCTGACGGAACCGCGCTGCTTTTTTGAGAACCACATTGCTCTGAGAACAGTCTGAGATTCACGTTGCTCTGAGAACAAGCAGGGCAAACAGGTGTGTCGACGTGTAATGTGCCCAACGGTGGTGCTCCGTCGGGGTACATCCCACCGGGCCATCGATGGACACACGATGAATATCTAGAGGGGAATGAACACGTGCTTGCCTACACCTACCCGCTGCTGAGCATCTTCTGGACCATGTTGGAGATCTTCTTCTTCGTCATTTGGATCTACCTGCTCTTCATCGTCTTCGTCGACATCTTCCGCAGCAATGACATCGGTGGTCTGGCCAAGGCGCTGTGGGTGATCTTCGTCATCGTCCTGCCGTACCTCGGAGTCTTCGTGTACCTGATTGCGCGGGGCGGCAAGATGCACGAGCGGGCCGCCGCCCAGGCCCAGCAGCAGCAGAAGGCCTTCGACAGCTATGTGCAACAGGCCGCCGGCGGGAGCTCGACCGCCGATCAGTTGAGCAAGCTGGCCGACCTCAAGGAGAAGGGCACCATCACCGACGCCGAGTTCGCCTCCGAGAAGGCCAAGTTGCTGGGCTAGTCACCTATCGTGGCGGTTTCGAGCCTCGCTGAGACGTTCAGCGGGAAGGAGCCGCCCGCATGACGGAAGCCGCGCCGGCCGATCCGGGGGAGCGGCGCGGGGTCACCGGCCAGATCGGGGATCAGGAGGAGAGCCAGCTCTCCTGGAAGATCGTCCTCAAGCGGGCTGTCCCGGTGCTCATCGCCGGGATCGCGCTCTATCTGGTCTACCCGAGCATCGCGAGTGTCCTGTCGTCGTGGCCCAAGATCTCGACGCTGAACCCGGTCTGGCTCGCCGTCGCGCTGTGTGCCCAGATCGCCCACTTCGTCTGCACCTGGGCCCTGCAGCGGATCGCCCTGCGCACCAAGGGATGGTTCGCCGTGATCACCGGCCAGGTCTCGGGCAATGCCATCACCTTGATCGTCCCCGGTGGCGCGGCGGCCGGTGCCGCCGTGCAGTTCCGCATGCTGACCCAATCGGGCATGGACATCGACCAGACGGTCGGAGGGCTGACCGCTTTCTCCTTGCTGGGTGTGGCCGGTCTGCTGGCGCTCCCGGTCTTCGCCCTCCCCGCGGTGTTGTTCGGGGCACCGGTGAATCGGGGTCTGGTCCAGGCGGCCGTGATCGGGACCGCGGCCTTTGTCTTGTTCGCCGGCTTCGGGGCCGTCCTGCTGGTGGCCGACCAGCCGTTGGCGTGGGTGGGGAGGGTGGCCCAACGCGTCGTGAATCGGATCCGGCGGAAGAAACCCAAGATCAGCGGCCTCGACCAGCGGCTGGTGACCGAGCGCGATGAGATCCGGTCGGTGTTGGGAGAGAAGTGGAAGGAAGCGGTGGGCCTGTCGGCCGCCCGGCTGGCCTTTGACTTCTTCACGCTCCTGGCCGCGGTGCGGGCCACCGGTGCCCGCCCCGCGCCCTCACTCCTGCTTCTCGCCTTCGCGGTGGCCGGCGTCATCGGCATGTTCCCGATCACCCCGGGTGGACTCGGTGTGGTCGAAGCCAGCCTGACCGGCATGCTCGTCCTGGCCGGCATGGGCACCGGACAGGCGTTGCTGGCCACACTGATCTATCGGCTGGCGTCCTACTGGCTGCCCCTCTTGGCCGGGCCGTTCGCTTACGGGTTGTTCAAGGTGCGCTACCGGGCGCCCGGTGGTGCGTCGGGCGGCCCGATGACCAGCGGCTCGTCCGCCTGAGTCTCTACGGAACGGCGTCGGCGGGCTGGACGGCCGACCCGGTGTCGGTACCCGAGACCAGCTTGGCGCTCATCTTGATCGACTTCACGGCGCTGGTGGCCCCGGCCTGCAGTGTGAGCCCGATGATCAGCAGGATGAGTCCGGGCACGAAGAAGGAACCCAGCAACAGGATGCCGAGCCGGCCCAGCAGGTAGGGCGGTGAGCAGACCACCGCTCCCAACGCGCCGCCGATGGCGCGTGGCGGTCAGTTTGTCCCGCCTCGACAGGTTGGCCTGGGGCGAGATACCGATGAGTCGGGCCGGCACGGCCAGGTAACAGATCATCATGATGGCGACGACAATGCTCATGGCGATGGTGAAGGGCCAGCGGCCCCATCGAGAGGTGACGATGGTGGCGAAGCCCAGCATCAGCCCGATGCCGAGTCCCCAGGCCAGGACCACCCTGAGGTGGACGCGGGCTTCGGCGAAGGCCGGACGGATCTCCTTGCCACCGTGTCGGGAGATGGCGAAGGCAAAGACGGCGTTCAGGTAGAAGCTGGCGGCGGTGATGCCGGCGATGGCCAGAATGAGCGGGATCAGGACCCAACCTCGCAGCACGTGGAATGAGTGCCCGTGGAGGACGTGGGCCTTGAGGTCGATCATGGCGACCCAGATCCACATCGCCGGCAGTACCTGGACCAGGGTGAGGCGCCAGTTGGCGAACAGGAGCTTCAGGCCCTGGAAGAGCATGAGGACGGCACCCACGATCAGCGCCACAGGGGCCAGCCAGCGATGCAGTTTGCTGAGCTGCACCACCGCTCTCTCGAGGGAGGCGTCGTCGCCCTGGCGCAGCACACCGACGAATTCCTTCAGGTTGGCCCGCACGCCACCGTCGAAGCTCAGCGTCGACGCACTCAGGTCGGCCTCAGTCGTCACCGCCAGTTCATCTTCGGGGCCGGGTGGGGTTTCCATGGCGAGCTCCATCCTGGCGCGTCACCGAGCGCGGCGTGAATCAGGCCGTGCTACAAGCGAAGGCATCACCTGCGGCACCGTACAGCATCCCCTGTTGAGTGCCCTGCTGTGGTAGGAAAAGAACGCACGAAAGGGGCCCGGAAACCCATGGCAATCGGTCCAACGCCGCGCGGCGGCTCTCAGGCTCATTCGCAGAGCAGGTCGACATTGACGGCTGGTGCGTCTCCATCTCATCGTGCGTCTGCCGGCGGCCCAGTCCTCCGGAGGTTGCGTGTCCCCCGATGAAGTGACGCCCGCGGCGGAGTCGCCGGACCCAGAGGTCACGCACAGACCCGGAAGCCACCGCGGGCCGCGCTCGCCCGCGTCTCTCGCGTACCAGGTCGATCACCGCCTGGGTCCTGGTCGTCCTGGTATCGGTGTTGTTTCCCCTCTCGGTCATGACGGTCTGGGTGGTCAACATCGCGACCAACACCAATCGCTACGTCGAGACGCTGGCCCCGATCGCCACCAATCCAGTGGTGATCAGCCACGCTTCGGTCCGCATAACCGACGAGCTCTTCTCATCGGTCAACGTGAACCAGAAGCTCGCATCGCTCCTGCCCTCCCAAGGCCAAGCCGGTGGCTGTCCCCCTGACCAACACCATGCAAGACTTCGTGGGGAAGCAGGTCAATCGGGTCTTGAGCAGTACGTACTTCCAGACGCTCTGGAACAACGGCAACCGACGGGCTCATGCGACGTTGGTCGCCGTGTTGTCGGGGCAGGACACCAAGCTGACTCGAGCACTCAAGAACGGGAAGACCGTAGTCGTCAACATCACCCCGGTCGCCACCAAGGTGATCAATACGCTCGATGGGAAGGGGATCACCTTCTTCGACCCGCTCAAGACCCAGCTCAACTCCAACCAGAAGAACGTGTCCGTTTCCATTCTTTCCGCCCAACAGGTCAGCCAGGCCCAAGGAATCTTCAACCTGGCCAAGAAGCTCAAGTGGCTGGTGCCGATCATCACCCTGGTCCTGGCCGCTGCGGCCGTGGCGGTGGCGGTCCGGCGCCGCAAGACCCTGCTGCGCGTTGCGGTGGGGGGATCGATCGGCATCGTCGTCTTCCTGACCGCCTTCCACCTGGCGCGCAAGAAGTTCGTCTCGACCTCGGTCAAGGAAGGATTCAACGGCCAGGTCTCCGGGATCATCTTCGACACCCTGCTGCGGTTCCTCAAAGACGGCCTGTGGCTGGTGCTGGCCATCCTGCTGGTGGCGTCCGTGGTGCTGTGGTTCGTCGGTCCGGCCCGCTATGCGGTAGCGCTGCGGCGTCAGATCGCTCGGGCCTGGCACTGGTTGGCGCGCAACGCCAGGCAGCTGACCAGCAAGGAGCACACCGAAGGAGCATCGCCCGCCGCGCAGCGCAGCGCGGGTTGGATCCGTGAGCACAGGACCGGCTTGCGGCTGCTCGGTGCCCTGGTGGCCGGGCTCTTCATCGTGTTCAACGGCTCGCTCACCTTCTGGGGCGCGCTGGTGACCCTGCTGATCCTGGCCGCCTACCTCGGGCTGCTGCAGTTGGTGGTGATCTGGGCCGAAAGGATCAGCGACGGGACCGGCGCCGCCACTACGGGTGGCGTCACGGATGCCGGCGTGGCCAGCGTTGGGTCAGGCGGACAGAAGTAACGCCGAACCTGGCCACGACCTCGACGACAAGACGTAGATGCGGTTACTCCCGTAAGACGGTGTGCCGGAGATCACACCCCTACTGACGCGTTTGTTGGTTTGATCTGGCCCGAGAAACCGACAACCTGGCGCTGGACATGAACAGGGCACCGTCATCAACACCACGGAAGAACTAGCCCAACATTCCCCAAAGCGTGGGGAGGTGAACGACAACCGTCACCGGCATGGGCACTCGTTACTGCTGATCACGATACGCGGATCGGTGGGGATGTGAACGTAGACGATTCGGTGGAACGTGCCGCCGGCTCTCGCCTCGAAGACGCTGGAGAACTGGTTGTAGCTGATGGGGAGCGCCAGTTGCGTCCTCGCCGGCACACGAGACGGCGAACCTCACCTCGAGGGACTCGAAGGGCCACCGCGACGGTCCCTCCACCCTGCAGGGGACCCCGCTCAGCGACTGGGCACCGGACTGCTTCTGGTGGAGATGAGAATAAAGGTCCCCGTCATCGAGCAACTCCTTGCCGTCGGCCCCCACGACCTTCGGCAAGAAGGGGCCGTACAGCCCTCCGGTCGAAGACCCGAGGAAGAAGCCGTTGAAGTGTCGGAGATTCACTTCGGTCGGCGCGGTGAAGAGCGAAATCGGCGGGAACGTGCCCGGGGCGGCGAGTAAGCCGTAGTTCTCGTCCACGCTCGAAGTGAGAGGTGAGAGGACGATGAGGGACGCCAGCCAGCCGGCTCCCACAGCTCCCCAGACGGCTCGGTTGGGGAAGACTCGTTGAAGGCTGTCGGCGAGCGCCACCACGAGAATTAGAGCTATGGGCGTCACGTATGCCAGCATTCGCCATGGGAAATTGATGACCTGCAGCGGTTGAATGATCCGGTAGACGAAAAGAGACAGTCGAAGCTGCAAGAACAGGTAGACGACGAGACTCCCGATGAGGAACGCAAGGATGGGGGCTTGTGTCCGTCGCGCCCGGGACCACCAGCGAGGGCTTCGCTTCGTCCCGGCCCAATAAATGAGACTGCCAGCAATCGCGAGGGCGATCGGCACCCACAGGGCATAGTCGATTTGCACGAAGTTGCGGGAGGTATCGGCGAGCCAACGATGGCTGCCGTCCACAAAATAGGAGCTGAGACGGGTGAACTGCGTGGACACCGCCACGCCTGAGTTCTTGGTCTGCGGATCGTAGTACCGGCCGAGGCGGACCCAGGCGATCAGGAGGGGCGCAAGCAGAATTGTGATAGCGCCGAACGAGATGGCCATTCGCGGGAGGACCGACCGGAGTCCCGCCAATCCGGCTCGCCAGAGGAAAGCGACTAGCGCCACCGCCAAAGCGAATAGTGATGTGAGCGCGATGGCGCTATGGGTGTTCACGAGGAGCACCATGATCGGGACCAGAAGGTAGGAGAATCGCCGATCCTTCACGAACGTGAGGCACCAGTAAAGGAGCCAAGGCACGAGCATGACCGCCGAGAACTCGGCCAGATCTCCCCGGGGGAAGAGCCAGTCGGTGAAGGTGTAGTTCGTGAAGAGGAAGCCTAGAGAGCCGACCGTGCAGAGAAGCTGACTGTCGGTGACGAGCCTGAGCGCTTGGCGCATGCCGTACGCACCGACGAAAAGGAATAGTCCGATCGTGGTGACCACGCTTGCCTTCAGACTCAGGCCACTCCAGGCCAGAAGGAGACCGGCCACATAGAAGAAGGTCCGGTGGTAATAGAGCAGCACTGGCGAACCCATTCCGAACGCGTCGCTGCTGGACCATACCGGGAAGAAGTCGAGGTGGCGGAAGTGGCTTGCGTACATCTGGACGATGAGCAGGGGAGCAGTGGAGGCCGCATTGAGAGGCCAGCCGGACCGAAGGAGGACCGGGGAGAGCACGAGCAGAGCAGCGGCGGAGACGAGGAGCGCGAATATGAGTTCGGTGGCCCAGCGTCTGCGAAACCACCGAAGCGAAGCAGGAGGCTCCGACTGTTCCCGGCCCTCGTTGGCCGGGGCTACCGTGGCGCTCTTTATCCCGACCGGTGCATCTATGGGAGCGGGGGTCACCGGCCCGAACCTACCGTATCGCGATGCGTCACAGCGTGGCTCACGGGCTGGTCCTGTGGTCGCGCACCGAGAGTCCGGAACAGCGCGATTTAGCTGTCTCCCTCGCTGGGAGAGGGAGCACGAGTGGCGGGCACATTGCGATGAGCCTCTTTATGTGATGAGTGGGCACATTTTCAGTTGGGCCTCTGTTTGAGGATGGATTGCCCGAGATGGTTGCCGTTTCCTGTGACTGGTGGGCTCGTGCGCGGCGCTTCTGGGTCGCTGGGTGTCGTGGGATTGGATGACATCAGAACAGGGGTGATCCCCAAGGGCGGTGCCGAATCCACCATCGTCCTAGAGAACTGACTCTCTACATCGGGACTCACTCAGGTCCGGATCAGCTCACCCGGGCCAGATTGACCCCGTCCGCGGGCGACAAGGACACCGTCCGGCCGATGAGCTCGTCAACCTCAGCCTGGGCGAAGCCGCCATCCAACTTGGCGTAGCAGCGACCACCCCCGGGAAGGTCGCAGACCAATACGGCGGATTCAGGTTCGCCGCTGCGACCGTGGAGCACCGAATAGGTGGCCACCGTGGCCGCACCTGTGGGGGTTGCGACGATGGTGGAGGGTGGCGGCGGCCGGAAGGAGCGTGGTCGCTCTCTCCGTGCGCACCACGCCGGGCGCAGTGGACCAGAGGCCGTAGGCGTGCTTTTGCATGTGCATCCCGACACCACTGGTGACGCCGTAGGAGCCGGGGTCGGCCCGCAGCGTCTCGGCCATGGCGGCGATGGAGTGCGTCATGTAGTTGGAACCGGGACCGCCGTGATAGGGGAGACCTCCTGTCTGGGTCACGCCACGAGGGTCGTCTTCGGGTAGGCCGAGGGCATCGAGCGCGAAGTTCACCGAACTGGCGAAGCAGGAGTAGAGGTCGAAGTGGGCCACCTCGTCGATGCCGATACCGGCGCCGCCCAGGGCGGTCGACGAGGCGGTGGCCATGGCCGGGGAACGCCACAGGTCCGGGTGGTCGGCGACATGGGCGGGGTCCTCGGCGTAGCCGAAGCCCCGCAGGTAGACCCGCTTGTCCTCGGGCACACCGAGGGCATCGGCCTTCGCCGCGCTCGCCAGCAGCAGCGCCGCCGACATGTCGACGTCCATGATGGAGGTCATCAGCTTCGTGTACGGGTAGGCCACCATCCGGTTGTCCGGCGTGGCGGTCGTGATCTCCGAGGCCGAGCGGGCGATCGGGAACCAGGCGTACGGACTGGCGGCGGCCACGCGGGTCAGTGGAGCCAGCACGCGACCCAGCTGCGCTCGATGCTCCTCCAGCCCTCGTCCCAGGTGCGCCCGCCGTGCGTTGTCGAACAGGGCGAAGGTCAGGTAGGCCTCGAAGACGGCGTGGCTGATCTCGGAGGGGTGGAACTGCAGGTCCATGGGGAAGGGCCGGCGCTCGGTCGGCTTGAACGACCACTGCGGCTTCTCGCCGGACTTTTTCAGCCGGCGCACGGTGGCCAGCGCCTCGGCGCCGACTATGAGGGCGAGGTCGAGGTGGCCGTCCATCATCATGACGGCCGTGTTGGAGGCCAGCACCTGGGGCACCGAGCCCCCGATACCCGAATAGGTCTGCCGGGCCGGTGCGACGCCCAATCGTTCGGCCAGGCGCGCCGCCGGGTCGTCGTACTGCCAGGACTGGGTGAAGACCACGTCGATGCTTTCCAGTGCGGCGAGCGCCCCGGGCACGCCGGCGTCGGCCGCCGCGGCCCGCGCCATCCCTTCCCACATGGCCAATGGCTCGGGGGCACCCTCGGGCGCATCGGCCGGGTGCCAGGTCTGGCGGGCGACGCCGATGATGCAGGCGGCGCGGGGGTCGACGGCCGGGCTCATCGACCGGCTCATCTCGACGGCTCATACGGCTGGACTCATGTCGCCGGGCTGCTCTCCGACCCGCTCAAGAGGTGCGGGACTGGCCGGGCATGGCGATGGCCCGGTCGGCGATGATGTTCTTCTGGATCTCGGTCGACCCTCCGCCGATGGTGCTGTAGCGCTGGAAGGCGTAGAGCCGGGTCCACTTGCCGCGGTCCACGGCGTCGGGGCCACCCCGGGCGGCCAGGCCGGCCGGGCCGAGCAGATCGATGGCCAGCTCGGCGATGGTCTGGGCCAGCGACGACCACGACAGTTTGGCGAACGGCACCTCGGGCCAGTTCTTCTCGCCCTTCATGATCTTGCTCAGCGCCCGCAACGAGAGCAGGCGGGCCAGCTCGATCTCGGTCCACGTCTTGGCGATGCGGTCACGCAACGACGGATCCTCGAGCGCGCCGGGGTTGACCGAACGGGCCGCCTCGACCACGGCGCGCAGGTCGGCCGAGAGGATGGAGATCTGGCTGGCGATGCCGACCCGTTCGTAGCCGAGGGTCCCCATGGCCACCATCCAGCCGCCACCCTCGTCACCGAGGCGGCTGGAGGCCGGGATGCGGGCGTCGGTGAAGAAGATCTCGTTGAAGAGCTCCTCGCCGGCCATGTCCTTGATGGGTCGCACCTCGATGCCCGGGGCCTTGAGGTTGAGGATGAAGGCGGTGATCCCCTCGTGCTTCTTGCCCCGCTCGATGGCGGTCGGATCGGTGCGCAGGAGGAAGAGGCCCCAGGTGGCGAGGTGGGCCGAGGAGATCCAGATCTTCGAACCGTTCACCACGTAGTCGTCGCCGTCGCGAATGGCCAGTGTGCGCAGGTTGGCCAGGTCGTTGCCGGCGTCGGGCTCGCTGAAGCCCTGGCACCAGTGCTCCTCGGCGCCGAGGATGGACGGCAGCCACTGCGCCTTCTGCTCCTCGGTGCCCCAGGCGATGATCATCGGCCCGATCTGCCAGATCCCGTTGGTGTTGAACATGCCCGGCGTGCGGTACTCGGCCAGGACCTCGGAGTAGATGAGCCGCTGCATGGCGTTGATGGTGCGACCGCCGTACTCCTCGCCCCAGTGGATGGCGGCCCACCCGCCTTCGTTCATCTTGCGTTGCCAGGCCTGCCGTCTTTTTTGGGAGGCCTCGCCGCTCAGGCTGGCGTCGTCGGCGAGGGACTCGGCTTCGAGGAAGGGCGGCAAATTCTTATCGAGCCAGGCCCGGAACTCGTCGCGGAAGGCCTCGTCCTCGGGCGCCAGGGCAAAATCCACGGGGGAAGGGTAGCCGACCAAACGTGTAACGTGACGCTGGCGTCAGGGAATGGGTGCGCGCCGCACACCGCGAGGTAGGGGAGCCGTGGACTTCACGTTCGATGATGAGCAGTTGGCGCTCCAGGATGTAGCTCGTACCGCCTTGGAGCGGGAGTGCGATCCCCAGATGGTGCGCACGCTGGTCGATGAACCGACCGCCATGACCCCGGCGCTGTGGTCCACCCTGGTCGAGCTGGGTTGGACCGGCCTGCTGGTGCCCACCGAGTTCGGCGGGGCCGGCACTGGGCTCTTGGAGACGACCATCGTGGCCGAGCAGATGGGCCGCCGTCCGCTGCCGGGCCCCTTCTTCTCATCGGCCATCGCCGCCACGCTGGCCGCCAAGACCCTCGGCGCCACCGATCTCCTGGCTGACTTGGCTGCCGGCACCCGTCGGGGCACGATCGCCCTGCAGGAACAGGGCCACGGCGATCCGCTCGGCACCGTGCGGACGCGCGCCCGGCGCAAGAGCGCCGACTGGGTCGTCAGCGGGATCAAGCCCTTCGTGGTGGACGGCCACAGCGCCGACTGGGCCATCGTGGTGGCCCGCAGCGAGGAGGGCGTGCGGTCCTACCTGCTCGAAGAACCCCAGGCCGAGCTCGTCCCCTCCCTGGACCCCACCCGCAAGCTGGCGCGCCTGGTCCTCGAGGACCAACGGGTGATCCCGCTCGGGCCGGGCGGCAGCCAGGCCCTGCTGTGGCAGCGCATCCAGGACGACGTTGCGGTTGCCCTGGCCGCCGAGACCGTCGGGGCCGCCGACCGGGCCCTGACCGAGGCCATCGCCTACACCTCGCAACGCATCGTGTTCGATCGACCCGTGGCCACCTACCAGACCGTGCGACACCGGCTGGTCGAGATGTTTCAACAGGTCGAGATGGCCCGGGCCGGCGTGCAGTTCGCCGCCTGGGCCTCGGACACCGACGCACCCGAACGCGGGCAAGCGGCCGCCATGGCCGCCAGCTACGCCGCCGACGCCGGGGTCCGGGTGACCGGAGACGACATCC
Source organism: uncultured Acidimicrobiaceae bacterium (assembly GCA_963821755.1). GTDB lineage: Bacteria > Actinomycetota > Acidimicrobiia > Acidimicrobiales > RAAP-2 > Bog-473. The sequence continues at coordinate 149,495 of CAWGEX010000002.1, read as the reverse complement.
AGCTCCACGGCGGGGTGGGCTTCACCTGGGCCAACGACGCCCACTTCCTCTTCAAGCGAGTCAAGCAGAACGAAGTCCTGATCGGCGGGGCCGGGCACGAGCGAAAGCGCCTGGCCTCGCTGTTCATCGAGTCGGCCTGAGTCGTCCGGTGGCAGTACGTTTCGAGCTGCGACCGATCACCGGTGACCTGGCGGCGCGTTATCGGGCCGAAGGGGCGTGGGACGACCGATCGCTCGGCCAGTTCCTGGCCGACGCGCTGCTGACCGATACCACCCGGCGCTTCCGGATCTGGTCGCCCACTAACCCCTATACGGGCACCGTGGGTGATGTCTATGAGGACGCGCTCCGCGTCGCGGGCGGGCTGCGGGAGCTCGGTCTCGGTCCGGGTGACGTGGTGGCCTTCCAACTTCCCAACTGGGTCGAGGCGGCCATCACCTTCTACGCCTGCGCCATGCTGGGCGTGACCCTGGTCCCCATCGTCCACTTCTACGGCCCCAAGGAGGTCGGGTTCATCCTGCGTCAGAGCCAGGCCCGGGCGCTCGTCATCGTGTCGAGCATCGGCTCGCGGGACTATCTGGCCGAGCTGGGCACCATTCGCGACGGCCTCGGCGACCTGGAGCACGTGATCGTGGTCGGGGGCACGGCCACCGGGGAGACCCCGAGCCCCGACGGCATCCCCTTCGAGCAGTTGCGACGGGCCGGACCCATCGACGGCCCCCAGGCGGTGGACCCCGATGGGCCCGCGCTCATCGGCTACACCTCGGGCACCACGGCCGACCCCAAGGGTGTGGTGCACAGCCACCGCACCATCGGGTGCGAGGTGCGCCAACTCACGGCCCACCAGTCCGAACGGGACCGGGCCAACCTGACCGGGGCGCCGGTGGGGCACTCCATCGGCATGTTGGCCGGGCTCCTCTGCCCGCTGGTCAGCGGACGGCCGCTCTACCTCATCGACGGGTGGGACCCCCCGACGGTGCTGGACGCCATGGTGGAGGAGGGCATCGGCGCCGGGAGCGGCTCCACCTACTTCTTCACCAGCTTGCTCGACAGTCCGGGGTTCGGGCCCGAGCACGTCGAACTGATGCGCTTCATCGGTCTGGGCGGCTCGCCCATCCCCGACGCGGTGGCCGAACGGGCCGACGAGCTCGGCATCAGCCTGGTACGAGCCTATGGCTGCACCGAACACCCGTCGGTGACCGGCTCGCAGCATGCCGACCCCAAGGAGAAGCGCATCCACACCGACGGCTGCCCGCTGGACTGGGTGGAGGTGCGGACGGTCGACGAGGCGGGACGTGACGTCGGTGTCGGTCGGCCCGGTGAAATCCTCACCCGAGGACCAGACCGATTCGTCGGTTACACCGACCCGGCTCTGACCGAGGCGGCCGTGGACGCCGACGGTTGGTTCCGCACCGGTGACGTCGGTGTGCTCGACCCCGAGGGCTACCTCACCATCACCGACCGCGTGAAGGACATCATCATCCGCGGCGGGGAGAACGTCAGCGCGGCTGAGGTCGAGCAACTGCTGGCCCATATGGAGGGCGTGGCCGAAGTGGCGGTGGTGGCCGCCCCCGATGAGAAGTTCGGCGAGCACGGGTGCGCCTTCTTCCGCATGCAAGCCGGCGCGCCGGCGCCCGATCTCGATGCGGTGAAGGCCCACCTGTCCGCGGCCGGCCTGGCCCGGCAGAAGTGGCCCGAGGAACTTCGCTCGGTCGACGAATTGCCGCGCACACCGTCAGGCAAGGTGCAGAAGTTCGTGCTGCGCGACCTGTTGCGCAGCGGCGGGTAGCGCCCTGAGGGGCAATGATCAGGACGCCCCCGCCTTGTTCTCAACGTGGATCCCGACAGCCGGGCTGAAGATCCTGGTCCCGTCGGGACGCACCAGGATGGCTTGGATGTGGTAGAGGCCGTTGGGTACCTTTGTCGAGTCCCAGACGGTCACCCACCCGTACAGTTTCGGCGTAGCCGTTCCGATGATTGCGTTGTGGAGAGACGATCCCGTGGCCTGAAACACCACACGTTTCACTTTGGTTGAATCACTCACCAGGGCATCGAGCACAGTGTTGCCCGACACTATGCCGGTATAGGGCGGAATTGCGACGGACATGGTGGGGTTCCTTGCGAGCCGGTAGAGCGAAAGCGTCACCCCGGTAAATTGCTTCTTCTTTGAAAGCGCGTAGCCGTCTTCGGCGAGGGTCCTCTCGAAGTGCTCGATACCGGCGCCACTGCCGCCCGACACAACCCACACCCGGCGGGGGAAGCGACTGACTGAAGACGGATCAGCTGAGAGATCAAATCCTTCGACAAAGCGCTGTCGAACGCCAAGCTGTGGCCAAAGGGGAACGTGTCGATCGTCGCTTGCGAGGTAGTAGCCAATGGCCGCGGTAATGGCGTGATCTGGCAGGGCGATGACATCCCCGCTCCGTGCGTGCTGGGCCACGTAATTCGCCGAACCCTGCAAGTCCTCTTGAAGAGCTGAGGCCGAGCTTAGGTAGCTGGTTGCGAGGACGACTCCGGCCGCGACGCCGATGATCGCCACAATCCGACCCCGTAGCCTTCTGCTTGGTGCCTCATCCGAAACGCGGGCTGGATCCAGGATCGCAGGGAACACACGCACACACACGAAGGCCACCAGTAAGGCGGCGCCAGGAGCCGATGCCGTCACGTACCGATTGGCGTAGATCGGGTGGGCGATCGACGCGATTGACAGAGCCAACGTGGGAAGGATCGCCCATCCGATGGTGAGAGCAAAGATGTCCCGGTCTCGCCGGATCTGTTCGGCGACGGCATGGCGGACGCCCCGATTCCAGATGACAGCGAGTTTGACAACAACCAGAACCACGATCACAAATACGACGAGGTCGTATGCCTGACCGAGGACAGGACCTCTGAGCTCGGCGGACAGTAGGCTTCCACCCGATCCCTTTGCGATCCAGTTCACCTGGCCCACTTCCCCGTTACTTGCGGCAATCCAGGTCCCGGAGGCCACGGCAAGAAGAACAATGGGTGCCACCAAAGCGCGCAAGCGCTGAGCAAGCAACCTCGGGCGAACGCCCAAAACGCAGAGGAGCATGGAGGCCGGAGCGAGCAGTGCGAACAACTGCGCAGCAGTGGCCAGTATCGCCAGAAAACTGAAAGCCCACAACCACCGAGCCCGAGCGTCGTCGAGCCATTTGAACAGGGAGACCGCACAAAGCGCCACCAGCATCGCGCTGAGCTCATACGGCCGGGCGTTGAGAGCCTTCAGAATGAGAAGTGTGCTGGTAGCTGTCAGAACGGCGGTGATCAAGCCGCACCATCTCCCCGCAATGCGCAGGCCAAGCCCGCCAGCCGCCACAATGGTCCCGAAGAAGGCGAAAAGCGACAGCGCGCGCACCCATGCGATGCTCCCCGACAGCATCACCCAGAAGTGAACCAGTACGTAGTACGGCAACAGCACCAGATCTACGTGCAGTGATTGAGCCCATAGGTTCGACCACGAGAGGTGGGCCGAATACAGGGTGGCACCTTCGTCGGCAAACATTGAATTTCCAAGCCAAGGCAAGAGTCCCAAGGTTGCGGCCACAGCCGTCCCGACGACAGCAACCTGTCCAATGCGGTCAGGAGCCACAGCGCTCGTCCGCTTGGACTCGGGCCTGACTCCCGAATGGATCTTCACATCTTCGACCTTGACTCCCACCAGCCCATCCCCTCAGATGATCCTGAGCCCTAGCTACGCAACGTTTACCACAAGAGTGAAGTGAGCTCTTCGCGCCGCGGGGTTACTGAGAGGACTGAGGTACTGCATCCACGGAGTTGCAACGCCATCGTCGGGTCAAGTGATCTTCCCTGTGAAGAACACAGCAATTGGGCTGCAGCCACTGCCACCAGTGCTCTCAATCCCGCCATCGGTCCCACCTTGTGACGGCCGCAGAGCTCCGAATCAGGCAGGTCTGCTGGTATCCCCTCGCTCCTATCCCGCCTCGATTTCGCTAAGTGCGTGCTCAATGGCCCGACGGGCTTGTTCAATGCCACTGCGATCGACGGCGCTGTCGTTCGAGATGAACGACAGGCTGTCCAACGCTCCGTGGAGTTCGTTGGTGACCGATCGCACGCCGGCCCGCGCCTGGCGGAACCGACCGGGCTCGCACGGATCTTCCGGCGTGAGCGCGTCCTCGGTGGGATCGGTTTCGGTCGGTAGATACAAGGCGGGTGCGCGGAGCAAGCTGGGGGCAGGTTCTCCCTGTCCGATAACTGCGTAGTACGCCGCCAATGATCGTCGGATGGCTCGATAGGCCAGCCAGAACATCAAGGCGGCCAGAGGCAGTTCGGCAAACAGCGCGGTGATCACCGTCACCCAGTGGTCCCGGTTCCCCCAAGAGGTAATGACGTCGAACCAGGCGTCACAGAAGAGGAGGGTGCCGGCGATGATCGCCGTCACGAGCATCAACTGCCGACGCTTCCAGGTCAGCCAGGCGAAGGCGGAAAGGACCACGCACAGGATGACATCGAAGCCGATCCAGAGAAGTGACCAGTGCCCAGCTTCGTAACGCCGAGGCAGCGTATAACCCAGGAACACGGTCCACGGGATCATGAAGAGAGCGGCCAGTCCGACGGCCACCGCAATGAGCCGACCCAACCGGGCCGGGTTCGATATGCGGACCTTGCTCGGGGGGGCAACGAACTGGCCAGCCGCCGTCGTCACAGCTGGTTCACCAGTCCCTCTCCTCGCCCATCGGGCGCGGTCGACTTTCCCATTCCGTTGTGGCCAGGGCGACGCGGCACCTTTTCGTGCTGGACGGCGACCCCGCGAACATCCGGTGTCAGTCCTTTGTCCTGAGTCATGCTGGCAAAAGTACGCCTCATGGCGCGTGGGGGACGACCAACTGGCACCCGGTACTCTGCCTTCTTCACCGCAGCCGCCGGTCCAGTGGACCTGACCTCGGCCGGGCCTTCGTCTTGCACCAGGGGGCTCTGGCTGAGCATGATCACGCTGGCAATCACCAGAGCGATCGCCAGCACTTCCCCCGTCAAGACGAGTGGGTTGTGGCGCAGGCTCTCGCCGAAGAGGACCACGCCCAAGGCGCCGGCCACCAGCGGATCGACGATGGTCAACCCCGGCTGGGAGGCGGCCAGCGAACCGGCCTGAAACGCATTGGAGGCCAGGAACATTGCGGCGGCACCGGAGAGAAGGAGCACGTAAGGCGACCAATTCAAGAAGACAGCGGTGGGCCCCTGAGAGAGGTGCGTGCTCAATTCCTTGACCACGGCAGCCACAAAGCCGAAACCGACGGCCGCCGCAATGCCTAACAGGGCCGCTTTGCGTCCGGTCCCCGGCCGGTTCCCTTGCCTTCCGGGCAGATAGGCCAGGGCGGCCAAGGTTCCAGCCAAGGCGAACGTGATGGACCCGGACAGAGCCCACATGGACATGGACGCTTCGGCCCGCCCACCATGAGGTTGAGCCAGCGCCAGGAACGCTCCCAACCCGACGACCATTCCTACGGCCGAGATCCAGTCGCGCAAGTGGACGCGATGGCGATCATGAAGGGCAATGACGCCAAAGACGATGACCAGTTCCGTCGCAATCACCGGTTGGACCAGGCTCAGGCTCCCGACCCGCAAGGCGGCAACCTGGAACACGAAGCCGAGGATCATGCAGAGGATGCCGAGAAACCACACCGGCCGCCGGAGGAGGTAGCCCACCAGGTGCAAATTGAAGCTGAATTCTCCCGGTGCGGGAGCCGCCGCCCGGCGCTGGGCCACCGAGGCCATCGCCGTGCAGGCACTAGCTGCCAAGGCCAGGATGATGACCCTCAACGTCACGCCTGCACCTCGGTCCCGTGCTGGTGAACCACGTCGACACCCCTATTGGAAATCCCAACCAACACAGTGGTTAAACAACGCCGGCTCACAAATACTTCCCGACTGTCGCAGCCGTCCGTACAAAGGGGCTCAGCCCAGGTCCAGGTTCAACCATCCGACCGCCGCGTTTGCGGTGCGGCTCGGTTCCACTGATCTAGATCCGCTTTCGCCCCGTAGACCAGCCCGGGTCGAGGGCGCCTGCCTCAGGTAAGGGACTCCGGGCGGTGGATCCACCACTGAACGGCCGCGGAAGCCATGCTCACCGAATCACTGGCCGCTGAACAGAACCCGGTCGGCCAAGGGGTCACTGCGCGCAGCCGGTGATGTGGGGGACGAGCTGTTGGCTGGGGACAACAGCATCACTCAGGGAAGACCGAAGGCATAAAGCTTGCCGTCCTCCGAACCGACGTAGACCATGCCATTGGCAATCGCAGGGGACGAGTCCACGCTAGCCCCCGTGCTCCCCGTCCACAGGGGAAGGCAGAATTTGGGCATGCCTGAGCAGTCAGTGTTCCCTGTCGCGTCGAATGCGTAAAGGTTGCCATCGCCCGAACCGACAAAGACGACGCCGTTAGCCACTCCAGGCGACGAAGTCACGGGGGCTGAGGTTGCGATCGCAGTCCACCTCAAGGCCCCCGTCGCCGCGTCGAAGGCGTAAAAGTGTGGTGTATTCCCACAATTGAAGGGCTGTGGTGGATGCTCGAAGTCGCACTCGTCGCCCGTGTAGACAATTCCGCCGGCCACCGCAGGAGACGAGACGATACCGATGGAGCTGTTGACGCCGTTGGTCCACAGGGGTCCGCACACCTGGGGCGCACCGGCGCAGTTCGTCTTCCCAGCTGCGTCGAAGGCGTAGACCGTCGAGAGGAAGTCCCCGACATAGACGACCCCGTTCGCTACGGCTGGGGACGACGACACCGAACCCGTATGGTAGGTCCACAGCGGAGTACACGTCTTCGGTGTGCCCGAGCAGTTGGTGGTCCCCGCCGCGTCGAAGGCATACAAGTTGCCACCTTGCGAGCCCACGTAGACGACCCCGTTGGAGACGGCCGCGGACGAGTAGATGAAACTTCCAGTCGAGGCCGTCCACAGCGGAGTACACGTCTTCGGTGTGCCCGAGCAGTTGGTGGTCCCCGCCGCGTCGAAGGCATAGAGCTTCCCGTCCTGGGAACCGATGTAGACGACCCCGTTAGCGACCGTCGGGGACGAGTAGATGGTGGCTCCAGTCGAGGCCGTCCACAGCGGAGTACACGTCTTCGGTGTGCCCGAACAGTTGGTGTTCCCCGCCGCGTCGAAGGCATAGAGCTTCCTGTCCTCGGAACCGATGTAGACGACTCCGTTGACGACCGCAGGGGAGGATTCTACGAGACTCCCGGTCGGGGCCGTCCACAGCGGAGTACACGTCTTCGGTGTGCCCGAGCAGTTGGTGTTCCCCGCCGCGTCGATGGCATAGAGCGTCCCGTTCTCGGAAGCGATATAGACGACTCCGTTGACGACCGCAGGGGACGACATCGAAATGTTGCTGCCTGTAGTCGCAGTGAAGCGCGGGACAAGGCTGGAAACGTTCGAGGCGGAAATAGTGCTCTCTGTGCCGTTGTCACCCGTGTGTTCAGGTCCATAGCGGAACTGGGACCAGTTGCAGGCAGCGAGTCCCAACGCGAAGACAGCTGCGAGCACAAAGAAGGCGGATCGATGACCGGTCATCGTGCCCCATTTCTTCCTGGGGTCAAGATTTTCTGCAGGCCCAGGATGTTCTTGAGCTCACCCTACACCCGCAATCGCCTCCAGCAATACGCTGGAATTTGGTCAACCGGCTGGTACATCGTCGACCGAATGAAGACCTGATGACAACACGACCAAACACACTGTGTCGGGATTCGGGTGACTGGCATGTGTCGGACCGGGCGGGATGCACTTGCATGGACGTCTTTTCCGCTTCACCATTCTCTGTCATCATCCACTCACGGACGCCATGATCTGAGGCTCAGGCTCCGCGCACAGCCCGAGTGCCGACCCCGGGTCGGGGTTCGCCTCGCAGGCTTGCATCTCCTCGTGGTCGTCGACGTACACGTCGGCCACCGGAGTCATCGGCCCACGCGTCTGACATCCTCGCTTGACCAGGTGGCACTACAGCCTCGGCAGTCGCCCAGGACGCACACTTCGGAGGGACTTACGGCGGGCCATCACCCCCACTCTTCACGATTGTGTGGCCCGTCACTCCGGCTCATTTCTCCACATCTGCCCAGGCCCAACCGACGCCGGCATTGAGCCCGGGAACGGGCTCCGGAACTCGCTTGGAGCTTTCTGGCATGCGTAAGGTCAATACTGTGGCGGGAGGGTCGGAGTCCTTGGCGCAAGAAAGCCCGGCTCGGAGATGGCTAGCAAGACATCAATTGTTGGCCATCCTTGCAGTGGTCGGGTTCTCCGCTGGTGATGCCCACGTTTCGGTCGCTACATCCGTGCGGACGAACGGCACCGAAGGAGAATTGACGGACCGCTAATCCCCGCGCAGTGATGCGAGAAGTTTTCCTCAAGTGGCTCATGGTCGTAGGACACAAGAATCCGTCCACCCTCAATGACCTCATAGGCCGGTCAGGGCGGCAACGTCGAGCGGCCTGTCGTGGTGAAGGTACGGAGTCGTTCGTTCGCGGTCCGGGCGCCGGCACGAACGCGAGGGCCAAGGCGTGTGTCTCGACCTTCGGTCCGGATGGAGTGTGCCTCGAAGCGGCAAATGGCCGATCGCGATCTCGTTGGCATGTGGGGCGGGACGACCGGCGCAGACCGGCGGCAGATGCGAGAAGCCGGGGGGGGGGCATAGGTGCGCTCCTGTCCGCAAAAGTCCGCGGGACAACCGTACTGTGCTACCGACACCCAACGAGACTCAACGGTGTATGTCCATTTCAACTCGCTTGTTCAACGATTATCAATCAATCATTTGGCCCGCATGCGGTTGTTGCGTGGGTTGTGCTCCAACTCCGCTCGCCCCAATGCTTCCATCAGTGGTGGGATGTACATGCCGAAGCGGCCCCGCAGGCCCTTCTTCAGTCCGTACCAACCCCCGACTGGATTGGAGGTCGAGCGGCCCCAGGCTTCGACGGTGCCGTCCTTCGGCTCTTTCTGCTCGTCGGCCGAACCGAGCTCGACCCAATCTCCCTGCTTCCTCAAGAAGGCATGCAGATCGTCGAGGCACCGCGCGTCGTAGTGCAGCACCGTCTTGCCGACGGTGCACACGAGAATGGCCTGACCGTCCTTCTCGTCTTTGTACATCGTGTAGTCGGAGGTATTGGGCGGGGTCTTGAGCCGCCAGGGATCATCCTTGGTTCCGGTGCCTTCGGTCATATCTGCTCTACTCCCTGTCGATGACCCGCGTCGCCTTGTAGCCGGCGCGGGGAATGCTGTCCCGCTGCAGGATCTCGATGTCGGCGGAGATCCCGAGGACGGCTCCGGATCTGCGTTTCGGCCTGCTGCTTGGCTCCGTCGCGGGTGCCGGGGTCCTCGCTAGCCACTTCGACCCTGACCACCAGGGGGGCGTCGCTGCCATCGGGCCTGACGATCTGGTACTCGAGTGACGGTTCCCGCATGACCTGAACGCCCCGCAGCACGCCCTCGACCTCGTTCGCCTGGAACCGGGTGCCCTGGCACTCGAGGAGATCCTTGAAGCGGCCGCCCCACAGGCCGCGGATGGAGGTCTCGCCACACGGGCAAGGCTCGCGCAAGATGGCGCAGGCCTCTTCGAGGTCGTAACGGAGAAGGCAGTTGTCCCGATCAAGAGTGGTCACCGTGAGGTTGCCCCACTCACCGTCTGGCACCTCGAGCCCGGTGGCCGGGTCCACGGCTTGGACCACGGCCCAGTCCTCATGGATGTGGGCCCCCGGAGACTGGCCACACGGCCCGCCGACGTAGGCGTAACACTCGGCCCCAGCGGTCATCAGGGGCATGCCGCCCCGTCCCAACCCGAAACCGATGGGGGCGCGCAGCCCGGTCAGGCCGGCGTCTTCGAGTGAGATCCCAAGCTTGGCTGCGACCTCGATGAAGCGGCCGGTGGCGAATCCCATGAAGGGGTGGTCGGGCGTGACCCGGGCCCAGAAGCGCACCGCCTGCTCGGCCAGCTCGTCGGTGTCGGGCGGAGGGACCCACAGGCTGAGCATCCCGAAGTATTCGTAGGTCTGCTGCAGCATGGTGCCGCCGCCGTAGAGGTAGGCCGGGTGGGCGTGGGTGATGATCTGCCCGGGCCGGTAGCCCATGCGCCACCAGTTGCGGGCCCCTGACTCGTACTCGATCCAGATGTCCTTGCGCGTCCACACCGTGATGGTCGGCTGGCCGGTGGTCCCGGTCGATGTGCCCAGGCGGACGCCCTGCCTCGGGTCCGTGAACCGGTAACGACCCCAGGGCGGGGCATCGGCCTCGGAGTCACGGAGATCCTGCTTGATGGTCGACGGGATCCGGGCCAGGTCGTCGACCCCCTTGATGTCGTCGGCCGAGGTGATCCCCGCTTCCTTGAGCTTGGCCGCGAAGAGCGGCACCGGCGTGTCGAGGATGCGTCCGATGAGCGCCCGCACCCGCGTGTCCTGCAGGGCGCGGCGCTGGGCGGGGTCCATGGCCTGGTGAGCCGGGTCCCACAGCCGCTGGTCGGTGGGGCGGGCGATCGGCCCGATGGTGCCCGGCCCGAAGGCGTCGGTGGACACGAGGGCGGAATCTGACACGCGTGTCAGTGTACTGACGCGCTCGCCGGCCCGCTCTTCGAGCACGAGTCGCATGAGGTCCAGCTCTTTGCGGATCTGCAGGCGCCCCGACTCGGGCCGCACCGTGGCTCGGCAGCCGTCGGGGTGACCCACGGGCTGTGGACCGGGCGTGACGTCCGAACTCGTCAGGGCCGGGATGAAGGGCTCGGCGTGTCGTGGCGACGGTGCCACTACGTTCCGACCTCATGGCCAGAGGGGTGACGGAACACGCCCGCGAAACGCCGGATCGGGTGGCGCTCATCGCCCCCGATGCCGCCGGCGGAGTCGACGGCGCGGACGTACGGCGAGCTGAATGATCGGGCCCAACGGCTGGCTGAAGTCCTGGTGGCACACGGTGCCGGTCCGGGCCGACCGGTGGCCTCCGCCGTGCGCAATGGGCTCGAGCCCTTCGAGGTGGCCACGGCGGCCGCCATGGCCGGAGCGCCGTTCCTCCCGCTCAACTGGCATCTGAAGTCAGCCGAGTTGGCCTATCTCCTGGAGGATTCGGGTGCCGCCGTCGTGGTCGGTCACCACGACGTGGCCGACCAACTGCCCGAGCCTGGCCCTGGTCTGGCCCGGATTCTCATCGGTGGTCCGGACGAGGCCACCTCGTACGAGGCGTTGGTGGCGGCCGCCCCGAGCGGCACCTCGCGGGACAGCGGGGCCGGGCCCGAGCTCGTCTTCTATACGTCGGGCACGACGGCACGGCCGAAGGGCGTGGTGCACGCCGGCCTCGGGGATCCGGAGGTCCGTCATGCCGGCATGAGCGGTCAGGCCCAACTGTGGGAATGGGGCGCCGACGATGTCTACGTCATGTCGGGTCCGTGCTATCACGCGTCGCACGCCGGATGGGGTCTGACCGCGCTCTACGTCGGCGCCACCACCGTGCTGCCGGCGCGGTTCGAGGCGGAGGCGTTTCTGGGTGCGATCGCCCGATACGGCGGCACGCGTTCGTTCATGGTCCCGGCGCACTTCATCCGGGTGCTCCAGCTGCCCGAGTCCACTCGGGCGGCCATCGACGTGCACAGCCTGGCCCTGGTGGTCCACGGCGGCGCACCCTGCCCGGTGTCGGTCAAGCGCAAGATGATGGCGGCGTTCCCCGACACCGCCTTCCATGAGTTGTACGGCGCCAGCGAGGGCGGTGCGACGCGGATCGGTCCCGAGGAGTGGTTGGCCCACCCGGGCTCGGTGGGGCGGCCGTGGCCGGGGGTCGAGGTGCGCGTGCTCGATGGTGAGGGCAATCCGCTGTCCCCCGCAGACCGACGGCATCATCTACATCCGGCCCCCGGGGACGCAGCACTTCAGCTACCGCAACGATCCCGACGCCACGCAGAGGGCGTGGGTCGACGATGCCTTCACGGTGGGGGACATCGGGCACCTGAGCGAGGATGGGTATCTGACCATCACCGATCGCGTCTCGGACATGGTGCTCTGGGGTGGCGTGAACATCGCACCGCGAGAAATCGAAGAAGTGCTCTACGAGCATCCCGATGTGGTGGACTGCGCCGTCTTCGGGATCGCCGACGCGCGTGACGGGGAACACCTCAAGGCCGTGGTGGAGGTGCGCCTCCCCGTCGAGTCCGATGCGTTGGCGGCGTGGGTGCGGGCTCGCTTGGCCGACTACAAGGTGCCCCACGTATGGGAGATCGTCGAGGAGCTTCCTCGTGATCTCAACGGCAAGGTGCTCAAGCGCCTGCTACGGGAATCGTCGGCTCAGCCCGGGTAGGAGCCGGCTCGGTCTCGTACCGGGACGAGTGAAGGATCTGCGCGGCCTCCTGGGCCCGGGCCACCACCACCTCGGTGGTGTCCCTCGCTTCGACGCCATCGCCCAACACGCCGGCGGCGTGCTCGACGAAGATCCCGACCACCATGGCCCGCAGCAGGCGGGACACCGCCGGTGCACCCGCTCTCTCGACGAGGTCGGGGCGGTGATCGGTGACCCAACTCTCCAGCGACTGCTGGAACGTGGCGAAGAGGTCGAGCCCGACGGCACGGGCCGTCTCCTCGCCCCGGATGGCCTCGCCCAGCATCAGCCGCACGAAGTCCTCGACGTCGAGCACGGAGGTGAGGATGTCGGCCAACAGGGTGGCGAGCTGGGCGTCCGGCGACGGGTCGGTGTCGGGGGACAGGGGGTTGCCCACCGTGGGCAGGTATCCGTGTTCGACCAGGACGGCTTCGAGCAGGTCCCGCTTCGAGGGGAAGTAGTGGTAGAGCGAGGCCACGTTGAGCCCGGCCGCCGCCGCCAGGTCGCGCATGCTGGTGCCGTCGACGCCCCGCTGGGACATGAGCGACAGGGAGATCTGCAGAATTCGAGACCTGGTCGACGTCTCTTCGGTCGGCTCCGCACTCCCCATGTGCCCATTGTGGGGGTTTCTGCGCGCCACGTCGAACTCGGGCCGACCCCGCCTCCCCAACGAACGTTTGCTATACATGGTGTCGGTGGCGCAGGTGCGGACCGTGTGCGCACCAGGCCGGGACGAGGAGGATCGCAAGGTGAGCACCGACACAGCCGAGGCAACGGGCATTCCCTTCGATCCCTTCGAGCTCAAGGACACGGTGTCGGGTCACCTGCGCGACCCCTTTCCGAGGATGCAGGAGCTGCGCCGGGAATGCCCGGTGCACTCGGGACCGATCGACCTCGGGGAGGGGCTCGAGGCCCCCGACCCGTCTCGACCGGCGCCGGTGACCGTCTTCGGTTTCGAGGAGACGGTGCAGGTCCTGCGGGACAACGAGACCTTTTCGTCGGGCGTCTACGAGGGGATCATGGGCCTCGTGATGGGCCGGACCATCCTGCAGATGGACGAGCCCGAGCACCGCATCGCCCGGGCGATGGTGTCGTCGAGCTTCCGTTCCAAGGTGCTCGAGCGCTGGGAGGAAGGTCTGGTCGGCCTCGTCGTCAACGAGTTGATCGACTCCTTCTACGACCGGGGCCATGCGGACCTGGTGCGTGAGGTGACGTTCAATTTCCCGGCCCAGGTCATCGCCCGCATCCTCGGCCTGCCCCGATCCGACTACCCCAGGTTCCAGCGCTGGACGGTGGAGCTGACCAGCGTGGCGGCCAATTGGGACCGCGGCGTGGCCGCCTCGGAGGCCTTGCGCGACTACTTCGCCGGGGTGATGGAGGAGCGGCGCTCGGAGCGGGGTGACGACCTCATCAGCGAGCTGGTGCGGGTCGAGGTCGAAGGGACCAAGCTCAGCGACGAAGAGATCTACTCCTTTCTGCGCCTCCTCCTGCCGGCCGGGGTGGACACCACCTATCGGGCCACCGGCAACCTGCTCTTTGGCCTGCTCCATGACCGGGCCCAGTTCGACGCGCTCTACGACGACCGGTCCTTGTTCCCCCAAGCCTTCGAGGAGGGTCTCCGTTGGGAACCGCCCGTATCGGTCATCCTCCGTCGGGCCACCAGGGACACCGAACTGGCCGGCGTGAAGATCGAGGAGGGCGCCGACATCGCGCTGATGCTCGGTGCGGCCAACCGGGATGAGCGCAAGTACACCGACCCCGATGCCTACAACATGTTCCGCGAGGTGCGTCAGCACGTGGGCTTCGGCTTCGGTGTCCACGTCTGCCTCGGCATGCACCTGGCCCGGATGGAGTCGCGGGTCGCCGTCAACACGTTGTTCGACCGCCTGGGCCGGTTCACCCTGGACCCGGCCGTCGAGACCCCGCACATTGAGGGTCTGGCCTTCCGGTCGCCGCTCTCGTTGCCGGTGGTGTGGCCCGCCGGCTGACCACGGTGCCGGGCACCGCGCTGTAGCGTCACCCGTGATGGCCCAGACCCACCGACCGGTCCTGCAGGACGCCGCGGCCATCGTTGGCATCGGGCAGACCGAGTTCGCCAAGCAGATTGACCGGCCGGAGACCCAGCTGGCCTGTGAGGCCGTCGTCGCCGCCCTGCGCGACGCCGGGATCGCACCCGATGAGGTCGACGGACTCTCCTCGTTCACCATGGAGACGACGGACGAGGTCACCATGGCCAAGAACATCGGGGCGGGCGACATCACGTACTTTTCCCAAGTCGGCTACGGCGGCGGTGCCGGCTGCGCCACCGTCGGTCATGCCGCCATGGCCATCGCCACCGGCCAGGCCGACGTGGTGGTGGCCTGGCGCTCCCGAAAGCGCGGGGCGCGCGGCTCGCGCCCATGGGCTTCGGCACCCTCGAGCCTCCCCATCCAGGCTCAGTGGACGCGCCCGTACGGGCTGCTCCGCCCGGTGGACGAGGTGGCGATGTTGGCCCGGCGCTATATGCACGAATACGGGGGAGGGCGCGAGCAGCTGGCCGAGGTCGCCATGGCGATTCGGGCCCACGCCAACCGCAATCCCGCTGCGCTGATGTTTGAAAAACCCATGTCGCTCGACGACTACATGGCGGCCCGGTTCATTTCCGAACCCCTCTGCCTCTTCGACAACTGCCTCGAGACCGACGGGGCCCTCGCCGTGGTCCTGGTCTCGGCGGAGCGGGCCCAGGACTGTGCCCAGCCGCCGGCGCTGGTCCACGCCTTCGGCCAGGGGCTGCACCGTCAGCACGAGGCGATGGTCAACTACTACTGCGAGGATCCTCTGACCGGCCCGGCGTGGTCGGCCGCCCAGAAGCTGTGGTCCCGGTCCGAGTTGGGCCCGGCCGATGTCGACGTGGCGCAGATCTACGATGCCTTCACGCCGCTCATCCTGCTCTCGCTCGAGGGCTACGGGTTCTGCGGGCGGGGCGAGGCCGGCGACTTCGTCCTGGAGGGAAATCTGCGTTGGGGGAGTGGGTCGCTACCCACCAACACGTCCGGTGGTGGCCTCTCGGAGGCCTACGTCCATGGGTTCAACCTGATCACCGAAGGGGTACGGCAGCTGCGCGGGACCTCGACCAGCCAGGTGGACGACGCCCGGACCTGCCTGATCACATCGGGCGAGGGCGTGCCGACCAGTGCGCTCTTGTTGCGGGCACCCTGAGGGAAAAGGCTGAGGGAAAGGAGCATGATGGCTGAGCCAATGGACATCGCGATCGACTGGGACCGTTGCATGGGGTCAGGGAATTGCCTCTTCTGGGCGCCCAAGACCTTCGACCTGAGCGAGGACGGCCACGCGGTGGTCCTCGACCCCGCGGCGACCGACGAGGACCGCCTGCGCGTGGCGGCCGAAGGGTGTCCCGTCGGTGCGATCACGTTGTCACGCGACGGCGTGGCCGTCGTCCTCGGTGAGGGGAAGCCATAGTGCCCATTGCCCTGACCGAGGAACACGAGGCCCTGCGGCTCACGGCCCAGCGCTGGCTGCAGACGCACTGCCCGCCCAGCGTGCCCCGCACCGCCGCCGAGTCGGCCACCGCCGAGCTGCCGGGCGCCTGGGAGAAGATGGCGGCCCAGGGCTGGCTCGGCCTGCACCTTCCCGAAGCCGACGGCGGGCACGGCTTCGGCCTCGAAGAGCTGGCCGTCGTGCTCGAAGAGCTCGGCTACGCCCTCTTCCCCGGCCCCGTGCTCTCTTCGGTGTTGGTGGCCACCGTCATCGCCCGGCACGGCACCGCGGCGCAGCGGTCAGCCTTCCTGCCGGGACTGGCCGACGGCACCACCCCGGCCGGCGTGGCGCTCGGGGCCGGCCTGCTGCAACGCAGTCCCGACGGGAACACGGTCAGCGGCAGCTTGCGACCGGTGCTGGGGGCGCCCACCGCCGCCGTGATCCTGGCTCCGATCGCCGAGGGCGGCTGGTGCCTGCTGCCCCGGGGTCCGGGCCTGTCGATCGAGACCCTCCCCGCGCTCGACGCCACCCGACCGGTCGGGCACGTGGTGGCCCAGGACATGGCCCTGACCGAGGAGACCCGGCTGCCCGGGCTCTCCGACGAGGACGTGCGGGACCCGGCCCTGGTCCTGGCGGCGGCGGAGGGGGCGGGCGTGGCCCGTTGGTGCCTCGATACGGCCTCGGAGTACGCCAAGGTGCGGGTGCAGTTCGGCCGGCCCATCGGGCAATTCCAGGCCATCAAGCACGCGCTGGCCGACATGTTGGTGGGCGTCGAGCAGACAGCGGCCGTGGCCTGGGACGCCGCGGCGGCCTGGAGCGGTCCCGAGGCGGCCGACGAACGGGCGCTGAGTGCCCGGGTCGCCGGTGCGCTGAGCCTCGAGGCGGCGGCGCACTGTGCCAAGAAGTGCGTGCAGATCCTGGGCGGGATCGGCTTCACCTGGGAGCACGATGCCCATTTCTATTTGAAGCGCGCCATGGCCACCCGCCTCTTGCTGGTCGATCCGGGATCCCTTGAGCACAGCGTGGCCACCATGGCCGTCGACGGCGCCCGCCGCGGGCTGAGCGCCGAGCTCCCGCCCGAAGCCGAGGACCGTCGTGCCGCCCTCAGACCCTTGGTGCACCAGGTGGCGGGCGCCGAGGGGGAGGCCCAGCGGGCCGCCCTGGTCGAGACCGGTCTTCTCATGCCGCACTGGCCGGCCCCGTGGGGGCGGGGCTCCGACCCCTTGGACCAACTGGTCATCGACGAGGAGCTGGCCGCCGCGGGCATCGGGCGCCCGCACCTGGCCGTCGGGGCCTGGGCCCTGCCCACGATCATTGCGCACGGCACCGACGAGCAGCAGGAGCGCTGGGTCCGGCCGACCCTGCTGGGCCAACTCGGCTGGTGCCAGCTCTTCAGTGAGCCCGGGGCCGGATCGGACCTGGCCGCGTTGAGCACGAAGGCCACCAGAGTCGAGGGCGGTTGGTTCCTCAACGGCCAGAAGGTCTGGACGTCGTTGGCCCAGACCGCCGACTTCGGGATCTGCCTGGCCCGAACCGACCCCGACGCGCCCAAGCACGCCGGGATCACCTACTTCATCGTCGACATGCACGCCGAGGGCATCGACATCCGGCCCCTGCGCGAGCTGACCGGCGCCGCCATGTTCAACGAGGTCTTCATGACCGATGTCTTCGTGCCCGATGATGCGGTCATCGGTCAACCGGGGGAGGGCTGGCGCATCGGCCGCACGACCCTGGCCAACGAGCGGGTGTCGATGTCCTCGGGAGCGGCGTTCGGCATCGGGGTCGAGTCCCTCATCCGCACGCTGGCCCGGCGCCAGGGTCCCGACTTGCCACCCGGATTCGTGGGGGATCTCGGTCACCTGCTGGTGGAAGCCCAATCGATCGCCCTGTTGGGCCTCCGGGCCACCTTGCGGACCCTCTCGGGGGTCGACCCGGGCAGTGGCTCGAGCGTGCGCAAGTTGCTGGGTGCCGAACACGAGCAGCGGGTCCAGGAGATGGGGATGGCCCTGTACGGGGCCGACGGCGCCGTGCTCGACGGTAAGGCGGAGCGGTGGGGGCAGGGCTTCTTGTCCACCCGCTGCCTGACCATCGCCGGCGGGACCAGCGAGGTGCAGCGCAACGTCATCGCCGAGCGGATCCTGGGGCAGCCCCGCGACCCCGAACCGGGCCACTGAGGCCCGAGGGGTCCCGCCGTGCCGCACCATTAGAGTGGCCCGGCCATGAGCATGCCCCCTGAAGACGGTGACGTGGACATCAACGAGGACGTCTGGCCCTTTCCGTCGGAGAAGTTCCTGCACGAATGGGCTCCCGGGGTGCTGCAGGCTCAGAACGCCTGGATGTCGTCCATCGACTCGCTCCGCGCCCCCGATCGCAAGACCCACGAACTCATCCGCATGGTCTGCACGGTGATCGCCCGCCAGCCCGGTGGCGTGCAGCGGCATGCCCGCCTGGCCGCCGAGGTCGGTGCGACCTGGGATGACATCGCCGGGTCGATCCTGCTCACCGAGCCGGCCTTCGGGATCGTGCTGGCCATCCAGGCCCTCCCGGCCGCCCGCCGCGGCTTCAAACAGGGTGCCGCGGGCGCCGATGAGCGCGACGACGGCGACTCGCTCCCTCACTGACACGCGTGTCATAGTTGCCCATGCGCCTGGCTCCCGACGAGACCCTCACCGCATTCCGGAAGGAACTGGAAGCGTGGCTGGACGTGCACCAGCCCGGCCCCGAGACGGTGCAGGACCAGTTCCGCCAGTCGTCGGCCCATATGCCGCCGTGGGCCCGCGAGTTCCAGCGCGCCATGTTCGAGGCGGGCTACCTGGTGCCCGGGTGGCCTCCGGAACTGGGTGGCCGCAACGCCACGCCCCAGGAACAGATGGTCTACTTCGAAGTGCTCACCGAGCGGATGCTGGTGCGCTCGCTCAACCCCCAGGGGCTCTCCATCTGCGCCGCCTCGCTGGTCGAGTTCGGCACCCCGGATCAGATCGAGCGCTTCGTGCTCCCGACGCTCCGCGGCGAGGTCACCTGGTGCGTCGGCATGAGCGAGCCCAACGCCGGCAGCGACCTGGCCTCACTGACCACCAGGGCCGAGCTCCGAGAGGACCACTTCGTGGTGAACGGGCAGAAGGTGTGGACCTCGGGGGCCCACCAGTCCGACCTGTGCATGTGTTACGTGCGTACCGACCCCGAGGCACCCAAGCATCGTGGCATCAGCGTGCTCATCATCGACATGCGGACCCCGGGCATCGTCTGCCGGCCCCTTCCCGAGTTGACCGATCCCGAACACGCCGACTTCAACGAGGTCTTCTTCACTGACGTCGAGGTGCCGGCGGAGAACCTGGTCGGCGAGCTCAACCGGGGCTGGGCCGTCAGCCAAGGATCGCTGCGCCACGAGCGCGGCATGCTCTGGATCATGAACGTGTCCAAGATGGAGCGCACCGTCAAGGCCCTGGTGCGACTGGCCGGACGTGACGACGGACGTGGCGGGCGCATCGGCGACGACCCCCGATTCGCCCAGGCGCTGGCCCAACTCTCCGTCGACACCAACGCCATGCGCTGCTTGGGCTACCGCGGCTTCGCCAAGGCGACCCGGGGCGAGATGCCCCCCGAGCACCTGATCCTCAAGATGTTCTCCAGCGAGGCCGAGCGCCGAGCCTGCCTGCTCGCCTTCGAGTGGTTGGGGCTGGACGGCCTCGACCTCGACGGGCCCGGGCCCAACCGCTTCACCGAGTGGGACCTGGCCAACTTCGAGCCCGATCCGATCGAGTCGGGGGCGACGGGCTCGTTCTACGACGGCGCATGGGCCGTCCAGTATCTGCGGTCCTTTGCCGGCACCATCGCCGGCGGGACGTCGGAAATCCAGCGCAACATCGTGGCCGAGCGCGTGCTCGGCCTTCCCAGGGGGTGACCTGAGCATGGCTCTATCCGTACTCGAGCAGCGTGACCAATTGGGCGTGCAGCCCGGCCGGCTCTTCATCGACGGCGCCTGGGCGGACGCCTCCGACGAGGGGACCTGGGAACAGCTGAACCCGGCCACCAACGAGGTGGTCACCAGCTTCGCCGTCGCCAGCACCGCCGACGTCGACCGCGCCGTCGCCGCGGCTCGTCGGGCCTTCGACGAGGGGCCATGGCCCCGCCTGACGGCCAAGGAGCGCAAGAAGTACTTCAGCCGGCTGGTCAACTTGATCAACGAGCACGGCGAGGAACTGAACCGGCTCCAGGTGCTCGAGATGGGCATGCCGATCGCCTTCTCCTCCATGTCGGTGGTCTCCAGCGAGATGGCGGCCGGCGTCTTCGATCACCACGCCGGGTGGATCGACAAGATCACCGGCCACACCTACCCGACCTATGAGGCCGGTCCCACCGGCGGCGACGTGCAGATCATGAGCTTCCGCGAGCCGGTCGGCGTGGTGGCCGCCATCATCCCGTGGAACGCCCCCATGATGCTGTTCGCCCAGAAGGTGGCACCGGCCCTGGCCACCGGGTGCACCGTCATCGTCAAACCCTCCGAGCACGCCGTGCTGACCTCATTGAAACTGACTGCGCTGATTGAGGAGGCGGGCTTCCCGCCGGGCGTCTTCAACCTGGTGCCCGGCCCGGGGAACCCGACCGGTGAGGCGCTCATCACGCATCCCGGCATCGACAAGGTGACCTTCACCGGGAGCCGCGCCGTCGGCAAGAGGATCCTCCAGGCCAGTGGCGACACCATCAAGCGGGTCACCCTCGAGTTGGGCGGCAAGTCGCCCAGCATCATTTTCGAGGACGCCGCCAGTGTCGAGGGCGCCGCCATGATGGCCATGGGCATGGTGTCCATGGGCCTCTCGGGTCAGGGCTGTGTCTGCCAGACCCGGTCCCTGGTCCAGAGGCAGCGTGTACGACCAGTTCCTCGAGGCGGCGGCCTCCCTGGTCGGCATGGTGCAGTTCGGTGACCCCTTCGACGCGGCGACCACGTCGAGCGCCATCATCAACCAGCGTCAGCTCGACCGCGTCCTCGGCTTCATCGACCGGGCGCCCGAGCAGGGGGCGCGGCTGGTGGCCGGCGGGGGCCGGCCCGGTGGCGATCTGTCCCAGGGCAACTTCGTCAACCCCACCCTCTTCGCCGATGTCGACAACTCCATGTCGATCGCCCGCGAAGAGGTGTTCGGCCCGGTCCTGGTGGCCATGCCCTTCGATGACGAAGCACATGCGCTCAAGCTGGCCAACGACACCGACTACGGCTTGGGCGCCGGGGTGTACACCACCAACGTGGCCCGGGCCTTCCGCGTGGCCAAGGCCATCCGGGCCGGCACGGTGGGGATCAACGAGTACACGGTGTGGCCCAGCGCGCCCTTCGGGGGGTACAAGCAGTCGGGCCTGGGCCGCGAGGGTGGCTGGGGCAGCATCGAGGCCTTCACCGAGACGAAGTCGGTCATCGTCGGCCTGTCGGAATGAACCCGATGCCGGGACAGCGTGCTGGCCGAGACCGCAGCTGAAGCGGCCCGACGCTTCGGCGACCGGGCCGCCTTCGTCACCGACGACGGGCTGAGCCTCACCTACGACGAGTTCGACCGCCTGGCCGACGAGACGGCCGTCGGCCTGGCCGAGCGCGGTGTCGGTGAAGGGGACGTGGTCGCCCTGGTGGTGCCCTCGGTGCCCGAGCATTTCCTCGCCTACGTGGCCGCGGCCAAGCTGGGAGCGATCACCGCCGCCGTCAATCCCAAGCTGGTCTCGGCCGAACGGGCGGCGGTCCTGCGGGCGGCCAACCCACGCCTGGTCATCTCCACGGCCGACCTGGCGCCGAACGACGCAGTCGAACCCGATCGGATCACCGTGTTCACCCCGGCCACCGCGCCGGACGAGGTCCTGGTCGATCTGCGCCGCCCGGGACAGGCGCCACCACCGCTGGACACCGACCTCGATCGCCCGATCGCCATCGTCTTCACGTCCGGGACCACCGGGACACCCAAGGGCGCCGTGTTCGGCGGGCGCCAGATCGCCTTCATCACCCAGTGCGACGTCGGGGAGAAATGGGGGCAAGGTGGGCACGCCATGGCCGGTTCCGCCCTGGCCCATTTGGGCCCGACCACCAAGTTGGCCGGCAACCTGAAGAAGGGCAACACGCAACACCTGTCCAGCCGTCCCTGGAAGGCCAGTGAGGCCCTGGCCAGCATCGCCGAGCTCAGGATCGCCGCCTTCGGCGGCGTGCCCACCCAGGTCGCCCTCATGTTGCGCGACCCCGCCTTCGACACCACCGACCTCTCTTCGGTCCAGGCGATCGTCATGGGTGGCGGCCCGGCCACCCCCGCCCTCGTCCGTGAGGCGCGTCGCCGCCTGCCGGCGCCGCTGTCCGTTCGTTACTCGTGCACCGAAGCCGGCATCGGCTGTGGCACGGCCTTCACCGACCCCCTCGAGGACGCCGAGGTCAGCGTCGGGCGACCCCAGCCGGGCGTGCGGCTGAGCATCGTGGCCGAAGACGGGACGCCGCTCCCACCCGGTGAGATCGGCGAGGTATGCCTCGGTTCACCGGCCGTCATGGAGGGCTACTGGCGCAACAGCACGGCCAACGCCGACGTCTTCACCGAGGACGGCAGCGTCCGCACGGGGGACCTGGGTTGGCTCGATGACCAGGGGCGCCTCCGGTTGGCCGGGCGCAACCAGGAACGCTATGTACGGGGCGGGTACAACGTGCACCCGATGGAAGTCGAGGCCGTGCTGGCGGATCACCCCGATGTCGTCGCCGTCGCGCTGGTCGGCCGCACCGATCCGGTCATGGGCGAGGTCGGCGTGGCGGTCATCGTTCCCCGGGCCGGAGCGACCACGCCCGACCTTTCCCAACTGCGCGCCTTCGCCTCGGATCGGCTGGCCCGCTACAAGCTCCCCGACGATCTGGTCGTGTTGTCCGCGCTCCCGCTCACGGCGGGGGAGAAGGTCGATCGCCGGGCCCTGGAGCGCTTGATCGCCGCCCCCTGACGAAGGCGCGCTGTCACGGCCGCCGGGCCCTGGAGCGATTGATCACCGCCCCCTGAGTTCACGCGAGAGCGGCAGGATTCGTTCGCCGGAATCGGATCGACGACGTAAATCTGAGACTGCTCCTGAGCTTCAATTTGCGCCCCGACTCAAACTGTCTCGACGTTGGGTCACACGATGGGATCTTCCTACGAGACATCCAAAGAGTTGCACCCCACGGACATCATGTCGCGTATGAGCCGGTGCCAAGCCAGTGCGCCAATCTCAGGCGCCAGTTTCCCGACGTCGACGTTCGACAGCGTGCCTTCTCGAACGAGGACGGGCAGGACACCTTTGTCCACGTGCTGGACCCCGACTTGGAGGCTACAGCGGCCTCACCGGAGGTTGGGTGCGTCGTGACGTCGCCACAGAGTCGATTACCGTGACAACCGAGCGCCTTGACGACCACGTGCCAGATGGGTGGCTCCCGGACTTCGTGAAGATCGACGTTGAGAGAGCTGAACGGCTTGTGCTCGAGGGTGCTCTGCGCACCTTCGGACTGGCCAAGCCCACAATGGCCATCGAACATGGTTTGGAATGGCGTCCAAGACAGCGAGCGTTCCGAACCCATCTACAAGCTCATCTGCCAGGACTTGGGCTTACGTTTGTTCGACATGGATGGTAACGGGCCGTCTGAAAATGTCCGAATTCTTTGAAGGGCTCAGAACCCGATGGAACTGGATCGCCCACGAATAGGTCCGATCCGGACGAATTGTGATTGCCCGGCGGGAGACCAGTTCCCCCACGATCTGGTGGTGCGACCGATGCATCCTCACGGCGGTGATAAGGTCGACCGCGGACTCGCCACCCGGGAGTCCGCCTTGGGTGACCTGAACCTTGGAGTCGGCGATCGGTTGCGCCGTCCCAGCTGCGGGCTGCGTGCAACGTCAGTTCACGCACCTAGTGTTTCGAGGCCGAGCCATGCGTCCGCTGAGTTTGATTTCCAGGCCGGTTTTCGCCTTGGCGATGCCGTCGCCAGCGGTCGCGCCGGTCCGCAGCTCCTCCTCGGTGAGACCGACCAGGTCGCACCAGACCTCGCGATTGTGCTCTCCGAGGCGAGGCGCGCCGCGGGGCACCGGTGTGGGGTGACGGGCCAGGCGAGGGAACGGGGCTTGTTGGCGGACCGCCCCGATCACCGGGTCGGCGACCGCCACCAGATCGCCCCGGGCCTCCATGTGGGGATCGGTGAAGATGTCCGCCGCGCTGTAGGCCGTCCCGACGGGCACGTCGTGGGCGACACAGCGCACCGTGATCTCCTCGGCCGAGAGAGAGGACGTCCACTCGGCCACCAGTCCGTTGATCTCGTCACCTCGCGAGGCCCGCTCGGCCAGGGTGGCGAAGCGCGGATCGCGGGCCAGGTCTGGTCGCTCCATGGCCTGGCAGAGTCGGGAGAAGTTGGCGTCTGACCCGGCCACGATGCAGACGAAGAAGCCGTCGGCCGACGGATAGTTGTCCAGCGGAGCCGAGTGGGAGAGCCGGTTGCCCTCCCGCTGGCGGACGATGCCCAGGCGGTCGTAGCCGGCCAGGGTCCACTCCAGGATGCGCAGGATGGCGCCGTAGAGGGGGGCATCGATGACCTCACCTTGCCCGACCGTTGCCCCGCCGCCGCGGTCTCGGCCGTAGAGGGAGGACACGGCGGCGAAGGCCGCGAACACGCCCGTCAGGTAGTCCGACACCGTGACGCCGGGCCGAACCGGCGGACGGTCGGGATCACCGGTGAGGTGCAACAGGCCGCCGAAGGCGATGCCCAGGCGGTCGAGCCCGGGGCGGGGGGAGTACGGGCCCGACTGGCCGAAGACGCTGATGCGGACGTAGACCAGGGACGGGTCCAGGGTCTCGGGCCCCAGGCCCCACTTCTCCATGGTGCCGGGCCGGAAGTTCTCGACCACCACGTCGGCGTGGTCCGCCAATTTCTTGAACAGATCCTTGCCATCGGGGTGTCGAAGGTCACAGGTCACGCCGCGCCGCCCCCGGCCTTCCACCGACCATGACAGCGAGTAGTCGGGCCCGCCGTCCACCGCGATGAAGGGACCCATGGTGCGCATGAAGTCACCTTGGCCGGGCAGCTCGACCTTGATGACGTCGGCTCCCAGTTCGCCGAGCAGGCCGGCGCAGAACGGCGCCGAGATCCTGGTCCCCACGTCGATGACCCGGATCCCCTCGAGGGGTCCGCTCATGTGGCGCTGTCGCCCCGGTCGCGCTCGGCAAAGACCTCCTTCATGGAGCCCTTTTCCCGGCGGGCCGCCAGCGGCGTCGAGTGCGGTGGCCGTGTTGTGGACCCAGTGGTGAGCCATGAAGTGGTACTTGAGCGCATCTTGCTTGCCCATGAGCGTGGCGGTGTGGTTGATGGTGGACTTCACCGTCTGCGCGGTCACCGGGGGGACGAGGGCGATCCGGTCGGCCAATTCTCGGGTTCTCGCCGTGAGTTCGGCCCGGGGCACCACCCGGTTGACCAGGCCCAGACGCCAGGCTTCCTGGGCGTCGATGGTGTCGCCCGTGAGCAGGAATTCCTTCGCCTTGCGGATGCCCAGCTCCCAGGGCTCGATCAGCAGCTCGACCCCGGCGCCGGAGAGACGCAGCACCGGATTGGAGAACTGGGCATCATCGGCGGCGACGATGAGATCGCACATGGCCGCCAGCATCAGGCCGGCGGCGACGCAGCTCCCCTGGACGGCGGCGATGGTGGGTTTGCGGAAGTCGTGGATGCGCAGGCAGCGGTCGTAGTACATGGTCTTCTCGTGGAAGAACTTCCCTTCGGGGGTCTCGCGCATCTGGACCCACTCGTCCTTCTCGCCGTCGCCGACGATGGCCTTGAGATCATGTCCGGAGGAGAAGTGCTTTCCGGCCCCCGTCAGGATCACCACCCGGATGGCGTCGTCGGCGTCGGCCCGATCGAAGGCCGCGTCCAGCTGGTCGATCAGCGCGGTGTCCTGGGCGTTGGCCACCTCGGGTCGGTTCATGGTGATGGTGGCCACCGCTCCGTCCGCCTCGTAGAGAACCACATTGGAACTGCTGGTCGCCATGCCCCTATCCTCTCGCTTCCTGATCAGCCCCGCGGCAGGCCGAGCACGCGCTCGCCCACCACCGTCCGCTGGATCTCATTGCTGCCGGCGAAGATGGATGAGGCCTGGTAATACAGCCAGGAGCGTTGCCAGGCCCCGTCCGACGGATTGCCCGGGGCGCCCTGCCACAGCGGCGCCTGGGCGCCCAGGACGTCCATGGCCGTCTGGTGGAGCCGCTTGGACATCTCGCTCCAGTACAGCTTGAGGGCGCTGCCTTCGGGCCCGGGCGCCTCACCTTTGGAAAGACGCGTCAGCGAGCGCCAGTTGTGGAGCTGGAAGATGCGGACCTCGGTGGCCGCCTGGGCCAGTTGTTGGCGCAGTCGCCAGTTGTCGAAGCTGCCGTTGGCCTGGGCCAGGCGGAGCAATTCCTCGATCAACTGGGAGTGGATGACCAGCTGGCGGGGGTTGACCCCGCGCTCGTGGGCCAAGGTGGACCCGGCCACCGACCACCCGCGGCCCTCGTCGCCGACCCGCCGTGAGTCCGGGACGAAGACCTCGTTGAGCTCCACCTCGTTGAACTCCGCCTCTCCGGTCGACTGCACGAGTGGGTGCACGACCACCCCTTCGGCGTGCATGTCGACGATGAGGGCGGTGATGCCCAACTGGCGCTTGGGCGCAGCCGGGTCCGAACGGGTCAGGCACAGGCCCCAATCGGCGAACTGGGCGTACGACGTCCACACCTTGCGGCCGGTGACGAGGTACCCGCCGTCAACCGGGCACGGCCCTGGTGGAGAGCGAGGCCAGGTCGCTCCCGGCGTCGGGCTCGCTGAAGAGCTGGCACCAGAGCTCCTCGGCCGACAGGATGCGAGGGAGGAACCGAGCCCGCTGCTCCTCGGATCCGTGGGCCATCAGGGTCGGACCGACCAGGTTGACGCCGATCCGGCCGACCAGTTCGGGCGCCCGGGCCCGGGCCAGCTCTTCGATGACGACGTAGTTCTCCAGTGGGCCCAGGCCGCGGCCCCCGACCTCGGTGGGCCAGGTCACCCCCACCCATCGATCAGCTGCCAGGTCCGCTTGCCAGCGCCGGCCGAAGGCCACGGTCTCGGCCAGGTCGTCGAAGCGCGGGGGCAATCCCTCGCCGTAGGGCCACGGCAGGTGTTGCTGCAACCAGGAGCGAAATTGCGTCCGGAGGATCTCTTGCTCCGCCGTGGTGCGCAGATTCATGCGGCGCCAAGCATGGCACAGGCGTCGCATTGGGTGACACCGGTGTCAGGGAACGCCTTAGACTGCCGCCCCGTGGACTTCGACCTCTCAGTCGATCAGGAGGCGTTGCGCGACGCCGCCGGCGACCTCCTCGATCGATTCGCCGATCACGATGCACTGCGGGCCAGGGTCGGCGACGGCGTGGTCATCGGCACGCTGCCCGGGACCGCCTCCCCGGCCGAGGATGACCACAACGACAGCGCGCCCAGCGGCTTCGACCGTTCCGCCTGGACCGCCATGGCCGATCAGGGCTGGCTGGCCCTCGAATTGCCCGAGAGCGAAGGCGGACTTGACCTGGGCATGGTCGAGATCGCCGTGCTGTGCGAGCAGATCGGACGACGCCTGGTGGCGGCGCCCTTCTTGTCCACCATCTTGGCCCTCGGAGCGCTCAGCCAGCCCGAAGCGCGGGCCGTTGAGGCCACGGCGGCCTGGCGGAGCGCCCTTTCCGACGGCCGCGCCGTCGGTTGCCTGGCTTTCGACCCCACCGGCGCGCTCACGGTGACCGACGACGGCGACCGGGTCCGACTCGACGGGAAGCTGGCGCCGACCCTCTACGCGCCCTCGGCCGACGTGGCCGTGCTGCTGACGCCGGACGCCACCTACGCCGTCGATCTGGCGGCCGAGGGTCGGCCTGCGCCCCTCTCGGCCATGGACCGCACCCGCGAATTGGGCGTGATCGAGTTGGCCGGGTCGCCGGCGTGGCGCGTCGGTGGACCCGAGGCGACCACCTTGTTGGGCGACCGGGCGGCCACGGGCTGCAGTGCCGAGATGCTCGGGTCCGCCGAGCACGTCCTGAATATATCGGTGGCCTACGCCAAGGACCGGGTGCAATTCGGTAAGCCGATCGGGTCATTCCAGGCGATCAAGCACATGCTGGCCGACGCCCTGGTCGATCTCGAGGGCATGCGCTCGACCGCCTACTACGCGGCGTGGTGCCTGAGCGCCCACGACCCCGAGCGGTCGCTCGCCGCCAGTATGGCCAAGTCATGGTGCTCCGATGCCTCGAAGCGGATCATGGCCGCCGGCCTGCAGGTGCACGGGGGCATCGGGTTCACCTGGGAGCACGACATGCACCTGTACGTGAAACGGGCCCAACTCGACCAGGTCAGCTTCGGCGATGCCCCGTTTCACCGTGACCGCATCGCCACGATGCTCCAGGAGCGTCTGGTGGTGGGTCAGGAGTTGGGCTGAACAGCTACGAGGTCACCGCCGGAGCCTTGGCTCCATTGATCCGCAGGACATGCAGTACCTCCTGCGCCGTTCCACCGACCGCGGTCTGACCACCCGGTCCCGTCGCGCTGTTCACATGCAGCGTGAGGACGTCGGCCACGAGGTAGCCGTCCCGCACGACCGCGGTCTCGGCCACGGTGCCCGTCGCCGCCGTTCGCTGATTGAGGCGGCCCACGTAGGCCTGCAGGGTCTCGGTCCGGTCAAAGTGTGAGCCGTGGCGGATCCAGCCCGACGTGCCGCCGGTGATGGCGGCGTACTGGCCGATCGCTGTCACCACGGCGCCGTCGTGAAGCGAACCGAGGAAGTGCAATTTCGGTGACGCCCGGTAGACCACCAGGCGATCCGGAGTGGAGAAGTCGACGACCCGCACCTCGGAGCGCGTCGCGCCCTGCCCGTTCGACTGGGTGTCGGTCAGCTGGATGGAGAATTCGATGCGCGCTGAACGTCTCGTCCGTGCCGTTGTGCACGGCCAGGTCGGCGCTGTTGGGCGCCATGGTCAGCGCCAGGACGGCGAAGCCCAGGGCCAGGAGACCGAGCACGGCCAACAGGGCAAGCGGAACGATGCGACGAGTCATCGGCGAACGTTATCCCGCCGATCCGGGCGTCACGGCCATGTGACGCTCATGCTGGAGTTCTGGCGGCGCGCCGTTGCAGGCTCGACCGGTCGGGCTTGCCCGAGCCGAGCAGAGGCAGGTCCTCGAGCCGTTCGACCCGCTCGGGCGTCTTGAACCGGGCCATGCCCCGTTCCGGCAAACCACGACCGGCAGGCGGCAAGATCGAAAGGCTCAGTCGTCACCACGTAGGCGGCCACCCGCTCACCCATGAGGGGATCGGGATAGCCCACGACCACCGCCTGGCGGACGGCCGGGTGGGCCTCGAGCGCAGCCTCGACCTCGGAGGCCGAGATGTTCTCGCCCCCGCGGATGATGACCTCCTTGAGACGACCGACGATGCGGAGCCACCCCTGGGCATCCACCGTGGCCAGGTCACCGGTGCGGAACCAACCTCCGGCGGCGATGGCCTCTTTCGTCTGCTGGACGTCGGCGTAGCCGGCGAACATCTCGGGGCCGCGCACCCACAGTTCACCGCGCTCGCCGGTGCCCACCTCCGTGCCGGTGTCGGGATCGGTCACCCGCAATTCGACCTCGCCGACGGCCCGTCCGTCGGTGTCCCGGGCCGCCTCGAAGGGGTCGTCGTTGGTGCTGGTGGTCACCGTCGGTGCCTCCGTGGATCCGTAGGTCCGCTTGACCCGGCAGTGAAAGGTCTGGGCCGTCTCCTCCACGAAGGCCGGCGTCACCGAGGCCCCTCCGCTCGAGACCAGACGGATGGACGAGACGTCGAGCCGGGATGCCTCGGGCGACGTCAGGGCGCCGGCCATGGCCACGAAGAACGTGGGTGGGCCGGCCAGAAAGCTGATCTGCTCGCGCGCCACCAGTCGCAATGCCTCGGCCGGGTCGAACCGGCGCACCAGCACGGCCCGCATGCCGGCCGCACCCGGGACGAGGATCCCGTTGAGCACCCCGGCGATGTGCGCCATCGGTGCCGGCATGAGGACGGCGTCCCGGGAACCCAGACCATGGACCTCGGCCATCAGCGTCGCCTTCCAGCTCAGGCCCCGGTGGGTGTGGAGGACAGCCTTGGGCGTACCGGTGGAACCCGAGGTGAAGAGGATGACCGCCAGGTCGGATGGGCGGACCCCGCTCGTGCCCACCGGCACCGGCTGGTGACCCAATGAGCTCGGCCAACGTGTTCGGATCCGAGATGACGTCGAGGTCAAGGTCAACCACGAGGGCCGGGTCGACCTGGCCCAATGCCCGCTCGACGTCGGCCGGCCCGAAGGAGTGCAGGACCGGTGTCGCCACGGCCCCGATGCGCCAACAGGCCCGGGTCAGGACGGCGGCGCCCAGGCAATTGGGCAGCTGCCAGGCGACCGACTCACCCTTCTTGACCCCGCGGGCCCGCAGGCCACCGGCAACGCGGGACACCAGGTCCTCCATGGCGCGGGCGCCGAGTCGGGCGTCCCCGTCGACCACTTCGCCGCCGCCGGCCGAGATCAGGGCATCGAGGGTGGGGACGTCCCACGGACCGTGCGGGCGGCGGTACCGACGGGCCAGGTGCGGCACCCAGGTGGCTCGAAGTCGGGCCGTCACCCTGGGCACCCTACTTCCACCCCCACTAACGTGACATCGATGTCAGGCAACGGAAGTGGGCCCTCGTGGACCTCGCGCTGAAGCCGGAGGACGAAGCTTTCGCCGGCTCGCTGCGCCAATGGCTCAAGGCCAATCTCGAACCGGTGCCGGCCTTCGTCGACGTGGCCGACGAGGTGGCCTGGGGCCGTCGGTGGCAAGCCACGTTGGCCTCGGCACGGTGGGTCGGCGTGCACTGGCCGACGGCGTACGGGGGCCGGAGCGCCACCCCGGTCCAGGTGGCGCTCTACCAGACCGAGTACGGCCGCTCCCAGGCGCCCCAACCCGTGAACCGGGTGGGCATCAACCTGGTGGGGCCAACCCTGCTGGCCCACGGCACCGAGGACCAGCGCCTGCGTCACCTGCCCCCGATCCTCTCGGCCGAGGAGATCTGGTGCCAGCTCTTCAGCGAACCTGACGCCGGGAGCGATCTGGCCTCCCTGGCCACCAAGGCGGTCCCGGTCGAGGGCGGGTACCTGGTGACCGGACGTAAGGTGTGGACGTCGTACGCGCAGTTCGCCACCTGGGGTCTCTGCCTCGCCCGGACCGACGGTGACTCAGCCGTGCGTCAGCAGGGCATCACCGCCCTGATCGTCGACATGAAGGCGCCGGGCATTGAGATCCGCCCCCTGGTGCAGATGACGGGCGACAGCGAGTTCAACGAAGTCTTCCTCTCGGACGTCTTTGTCCCGGCGGAACACGTGGTGGGCCGCGAAGGGCAGGGGTGGACGGTGGCCGGGTCCACCCTGGCCCATGAACGGGGCACCAACTTCCCCTTCAAGGAGCAGGTGGTGCACGAGACGTACCTGGCTCGCCTGTTCGACGAGGCGCAGGCCAACGGATCGCTCGAGGATCCGGTGGTGTCCGACGCGCTGGCGCAGTCCTACATCGACCTCCAGGTCCTGCGCCTCCACAATCTGCGCACGTTGACCCGACTGGGCCGGGGGGAAGAGCCCGGGCCCGAGTCCAGCTGGGTGAAGCTGATGTGGACCACCATGACCCAACGGCTCTCGGAGACCGGCCTGGCCGTCACCGGGCGCGACCCGACCTCCTCCCTGGCCGGACCGTGGCCCCGTCAGTGGCTCTGGAGCCGCGCCGCCTCCATCGCCGGGGGGACGTCGGAGATCCAGCGCGACATCATTGCCGGGCGGATACTGCGGTTGCCCCGTTAGCCGCGGCGGTCGGTCCCGCCCTACGGCGCGATGGCGATGTCGTAATTCCCGTGCTCGTCGAGCCGGGCCACGTCGCCGGGAGCCAGGACGACGACGGTGAACGGTTCCTCGACGAGCGCCGGACCCTCGATCACCGCGCCGGCACCGAGGGCGGCACCGTCATAGGTGGGCACGTCGACGAACCCCTCGCCGAAGTGGACGCGGACGGGACCCGGTGCGGGCCTCGGCGGCGTCGGTCACGGTTCCCATCTGGGCCAGCACCGGTGGCTTGGGTGTGGCACCCCGGTGCACCAGGCGGATGCCACGCACCAGCGGCTGCTGGGTCGGGAAGGCGAAGCCCCGACTGGCCTCGTGCTGGTGATGGAAGCGATCGGCCAGGTCGAGCAGATGGTCCTCGGAGAGCGACTCGCCCTCGGGCAACGGGACCGACATGTCGAAGTTCTGTCCGTGGTAACACATCTGCGCGAAGAGGTCCGCCTGCACGGTGCCCTCACCCAAATTGGCCGGCGCCAGTTCCTCCAGGGCCTCGGTCCGCAATCTCGGCCGCCAGCTGGCGCACCCGGGCGAGATCGATGTCGGAGAGCTTGACCACGTAGGCCCGCATGAGGTCGACCACATAGTCGGAGACCAACAGGCCCAGGGCGGAGAAGGCCGGTGAGGCCTTGGGGACGAGCACCCGGTCGATGCCGAGCTCGCGGGCCTGGGCCCAGGCGTGCACCGGACCGCCGCCGCCGTAGGCGATCAGCGAGAGCGTGCGCGGATCGGCCCCATGTTGGGAGAGGACCTTTCGCACCGCGTTGGCCATGTTGGCGTTGACGATGCGCTGGATCGACCAGGCCGCGTCGTCGGTGCCCAACCCCATGGGCTCGCCCACGTCCCGGGCGATGGCGGCGCGCCCGGCCTCGACATCGAGCTCCATGCGACCGCCGGCGAACCCCTTGCTCGGGAGGTAGCCGAGCACGGCGTCGCTGTCGGTCACGGTGGGCAGCTCGCCTCCTCGTCCGTAACACACCGGACCGGGGAACGAGCCGGCCGAGTCGGGGCCGACCAGCAGGGCGCCCTGGCGGACCCGGGCGATCGAGCCGCCGCCGGCCCCCACCGAGTGGATGTCCACCATGGGCAGGTTCACGTAGTAGCGGTGCCGCCAATTCCAGTCGGTGGCGACCGCCGGTTGGCTGTCCTGCACCAGGCAGACGTCGTACGACGTGCCACCCATGTCGGCGGCCACGAAGTCGTGCACCCCGCTGCGACCGGCGCCGATGGCCGCCGCCATCACGCCACCCGTGGGTCCCGACCCCAACAGGGACACGGCCCGCTTGTTGACCGATTGGGGTGGCATCACGCCACCGCTCGATTGCATCAGGACGATCTGGCCGGCGAAGCCCGACGTCCGCAGCTGCTCGACCAGGCGATCGACGTAGGCCGAGATCTTGGGGGCCACGTAGGCGTTGACCAGAGTGGTGGAGGTCCGCTCGAACTCGGGCGCCCGCGGGAGCACCTCGTGGGAGAGGGAGATGTGCCGTACGTCGGGGAACTCCTCGAGAATGAGCTCGCGGGCCCGCCGTTCGTGGTCAGAGTTGACGAAGCTGAAGAGGAAGCAGACGGCGATCGACTCGACGCCCAGTTTCTTGAGGCGCTGCACACCCCGCCGTACGGCCACCTCGTCGAGCGCGAGCACGACGTTGCCTTCGAAGTCACAGC
Organism: uncultured Acidimicrobiaceae bacterium; assembly: GCA_963821755.1. Taxonomy (GTDB): domain Bacteria; phylum Actinomycetota; class Acidimicrobiia; order Acidimicrobiales; family RAAP-2; genus Bog-473. The sequence goes on along the minus strand of CAWGEX010000002.1, from coordinate 116,183 downwards.
GCTCGGGAATCGGGATCCGAGCCCGGCGACGGGCAATCGGATGGGGCGGCGGGTAGGCCGGATCCCAGATGTTCTCCTTGTGGTCACGGCGCAACTCGATCTCGTCGCGGTGACCTTCGGTGGCCAACAACCCGGTGGCGGCGCCGCTCATCTCGATCATGGTGTTGTCGGCCGTGGTCGTGCCGTGCACGAAGGCTTCCAGGCTGGCGCAGAAGGCCGCGCTGTCGATCCCGAAACCGGCCGCCAGTTGCCCGATCCCGGTGACCACGCCATCGGACTGGTCGGCCGGAGTGGTGGGGGTCTTGTCCAATACCACCTGGCCATCAGGGGTGATGCAGATGAGGTCGGTGAAGGTGCCGCCCACGTCCACCCCGACCCGGTACCCACCCTGCGCCATGCTCGTCCTCCCGTGGCCGACCCATGGGCGGTGCGGCGCAGCGCCGATCTTAACCTGACAGCAGCGTCAGCAATTGAGTGGAGCCGCACGCTACGTTGCACGGATGCCCGTGTGGTTCACCGATGCCGAATACGCCACGCTGCGTGCCGCCTGTTCCCAGATGATGCCCTCCGACCAGGGGGCGCCGGGGGCGGAGGAAGCGGACGTGGCCAACTACATCGACACCTTCTTGGGGGCGTTCACCTTCGATCCGCCCCGGATCTGGGCCGGGGGTGCGTTCTCGGGACGCATGGGCGGCGACCCCCGGTTCAGCGCCTTCCACCGGTTGACCCGCCTCGATGAGCTGGCGTGGCGCATGCGTCTGGAGGGCTCCCAGGGCAAGCCCGAGCGCGAGTTCAACGGCCCGGTGGTGGGGCTCCAAGAGCGCTACCGGAAGGGGCTGGCCGCCCTGGGCGGGGATTTCCCCGACGTCGACGGCAAGGAACAACGACGTCGCCTGCGGGCCGACGAGGAGTTCTGCGCCATGTTGTACGGCCACTGCTGCGAGGGCATGTACGGCGCCCCCGAGTACGGCGGGAACAAGGACGGCGTCGGGTGGGCCTACCTGGGCCGGGACGGGGACGTGCAGCCACGGGGTTACAGCGATGCCGAGGTGTCGGGCCCATGACGGCAGACGCCATCATCATCGGCTCGGGCCCGGGCGGGTCCGCCGCCGCCGACGTCCTGACGAGGGCCGGGTGGTCGGTCGTCATCATGGAAAAGGGCCGCAACCACCTGCTCGACCCCGACGACCTGACCAAACCGGCGTCGGACTACTCCAACGACGAGATCAAATTCTTGTCCCGCTACTTCCTCGGTCCCGATCCGCTCATCGAGCCACGCGCCTTTCGACTCTCGGCCGACGACGGCGAGCACACCCATGTGGGCGAGGTGAACTCCATCCCCACCACGGTGGGCGGTGGCGGCGTCCATGCCGACGGCAAGGTGCCGCGGTTTCGGGAGGAGGACTTCAGGCTCCGCTCGGACTACGGCCCGCAGGAGGACGCCCACGTCGATGATTGGCCGTTGACCTATGACGAGATGGAGCCCTTCTACGCCGAAGTCGAGCGGGCCATCGGCGTGGCCGGCCGGGCCGGCGCCAACCCGTTCGCCGCCTGGCGCTCCGGCCCGTATCCCATGCCGCCGGGTGCACCGATGTACGGCGCCGTGCTCTCCTCGGCCGCGGCCGAGCGGCGCGGGTTGCACCCCTATGAGGCCCCGACCGCGGCCAACAGCGTTCCGTACGACGGGCGCCCGGGCTGCAACAACTGCGGCTTCTGTGCTTTTTTCGGCTGCCCGATTCACGCCAAGGGCGACCCGGTTGCCCTCCTGACCAAGACCATGGCCACCGGTCGGGCCGAATTGATGGCCGAAACGTGCGTGTCCCGGATTCGTGTTGAAGGCCGTCGGGCCACCGGGGTCGACTACATCGGTGCCGACGGAGTGGAACGGTCGATGGAGGCCAAGATGGTCATCGTGGCCGGCGGCGCCATCGAAACGCCGCGGCTCCTTCTGATGTCGGGACTGGACCACCCGGCTCTCGGCCGTCACCTCATGGTGCACTTCCAGACGATCGTGGTCGGCCACTTCGCCGATCTCGGACTTCACCCGCACAAGGGACGCTCCGTGACCCATGTGCACGACGACGCCATGGTGCAGGACGAAGCCTCGCGGGCCGCGGCCGCCGAAGGGGGACTGCCCTGGATCCGCGGCGGGCTGGTCGAGCACGCGGGTGGCGGCCATCCCACCATGGAGGCTCGCCACGTGCCCTGGGGCCGGCACCACGCGCAGGCCATGCGCGACTCGAACCTGGGCGAGCGCATGTGGGTCTTCGTCATGCAGGGCGAAGACCTGCCGTATGCCACCAACACGGTCGACCTCAGCCCGTCCATCAGGGACGCCCGCGGTCTCCCGGTCGCTCGCATCACCTACCAACCGGGACGGCATGAATTGGTGGCCTCGAAGCACCACGGCAAGATCCTTCAAGGTGTGCTCGAAGAGATGGGATCCGAGTGGACCATTCACACCTCATCGCCGGGTGTGTCGTATCACGGCACCGGCGCCACGCCGATTCCCGAGAGCCGACACGTCATCGGGACCGCCCGCATGGGAGACGACCCGGCCACATCGGTGGTGGACCGCTGGGGGCGGGTGCACAGCCTGGACAATGTGGTGATCGCCGATTCCTCGGTCTTCGTGACCTCATCCGGCTACGGGCCGACGTTGACGTTGGTGGCGTTGGCCGCCCGGGCCGCACACCACCTGGCTGGATCGAAGCCCGCCTCGGGGTAGCCACCTAACCGTAGCGATTGACCCGAAGTGCTGAGCGCCCGGCGGCACAGGCCGTTGGCGCGGGGCCGACGAGCTGGCGCCTCAGGACCGGGCCTGTCGCTCGAGTGCCTGCAGCACCGAGCGAAAGAACCATTCGCGGATCGCGAAAATCGGCAGTCCATCGATGCTCAGTCGGTACGCGCGCGACCACACGATCTCGGAGGAGAATCCGTCGATGGTGCTCAGCGCATCAGCTCCTAATGGGTCGGGTTGGGGGAGAACCTCTCTCCCCGTCTTCAACCCAGAGTCGACGAGAACGCGGCCGATCGGCTCGTGTTGGACCGATCAAGCTGAGCTCGTGCCCGTTCCGGAAGTCGCTCCGGAAGGAACGTCGACTCCGCGTACAGATAGGGCAGATCCGTGGTGCGGCCCTTGAGCACCGCCATCCGATGAGTCATCGGATGGCCCACCGTGACGCCCAGCCCGTTGCCTGTGCTCGCTCGGATCGAGCACTGCCGGACGACGTCCGCGAAGATCACCTCACCCGTGAGCTTTTCGAGGAGATGCGTGACGGTACCTGGGTTGTCGAGCAGCAGTCGCTGCAGGTCTGAGGAATCCGGAGCCGTCACCGCACGCGGCAAGCCAATCGGTGGGCTACGACAGCCGCCGACATGCCTTTCACGCTGGAAACGATCCATGCTGCTCGCATCCGAGGGGCCACAGACAGAACGTAGTGCCGTCTGTGGCTGGGCGTGAGGGCCCAGTGATCAATGCACCGCAGTACAACTGGCGGATTTCTGAGTGATTGGGTTTGGTGAGGGACAGCACGGGCGCCCGATGTCAGCCCTAGGTGGCGTTCGGAGTGCCGGATGGCAACGGTGTCTCCGGTCCCTTCTTGGCGTCGATCGACCCGAAGCAGTTGAACACGCTCTTTCCCGTGTTCAGTGCCGGCACGAACTTGTCCCCTCTGACCTGAATGAAGGCACCGCAGTAGGGGGGTGCATGTCCGGTGTGACCCGTAACGTTCCAGTTCACCGGTACGGTCAAGCCGCCGGCAGTGAAGGAGGTCAACTTGTTCGTCTGGGTGATGACGTTGGCCTGGGTCAGGTTCTTGCCCGCTGCCTTGACGCCAGCGACGAAGAGTGCGGCTGATTCCCACCCCTGGATGGCCACCTCGTCCAGGGTGTATTGGGGCTCGTACCTGTTCATTTCCGTGAGATAGAGCTTGAGCCCCGGGTACAACGACCCGGGCGCCGTAAACGGCACGTGGGCAGTGTAGAAGTAGACCCCCTGCATGAGGCTCTCGTTCTGGTTGAGCGTCGATCTGGTCGTTGCCGTTGAGCCACAACTGGGCGGTCTTGAGACCGTACTGCTGAATGGCCCGGGCCATGTTGATGTTGCCCTGTACCTCCATGCAGGTCAGCACAAAGTTGACCCCGGCCTCCTTCATTCGTTGCACATCAGTGGCGACGGTGGTGCCCGGGTAGGCGACCTTGAAGTCGGTGTAAGCGACGTCGTACCCCGCTGCGTTCAGCCCCTTGTCTGCCGCTTGGCAGGCCGCGGCCGAAGCGGCCACGCCATAGGCGACCATGCCGATCTTGGTGGCTCTGGCCGCCCGGGCCACATACGCCACCTGTGGAGCAATAGAAGGGAGGTATTGGACCGAACCACCTGCGGCAAAGAGGTTCGGAGGTCCGGCCCAATTGGCCGTCACGTTGTAACCGTAAGTCGGTGTCTTGGATTCAACGACGACGTTGGGGCTGAAGAAGAGCGAGGCCACGCCGGTGACCGCGAACACATGATCCTGGTTGACCAGGTCCTCGGCCAGCTGCGTGAACTGGCTTGGGTTGCCGCCGTCGTCGAGCGAGTACTTGTAGTCAATCTTGCGACCGTTCACTCCTCCTTGGGCGTTGATGTAGTCGAAGTACGCCTTCTCGCCGTAGATCACTGGCGCAGCGTTCCCGGCCAATGGCCCGGTCTGAGTCGAGATGGTGCCCACGGTGATGGCGCTCGACGTCACCCCCGGGGCACTGGCCGTGTCGGCGGCTCCGGCCTTCCCCCCATTCCCGCCGACCGAGCTGAAGAATGCCGAAATCGAAATCCCGACAACCGCCGCCTTGGTCAAAACTCGAGTGCTGCGCCTACTCGTCATGCCGTCCCCCTGTCGATGATTTGGCCGCATCTCCCGGGATGTTGGACTCGGGTGTAGTTCGGGCCCCGCCAAGCCGACCTCGTCAGAGTACCAGGGAATCGACTCTGGGGAACCTGGTTGTAGTTGCACATTGTGCTATTTGGGCTTCGTCTCGGAGAGGTGGTGTAGAAGTGTGACCCGTGTCTTCAAACGACCGCGTTGCACCGCGAGCGGCGTGAGGGACGCATCATCAAATCTCTCGACGAGAAGGCAGCATGACTACCATCGACAACCCAGTCCATCCACTAACTCAGCTCCGGTCCGGGAGCGCCCGCTTACCAACCATTTGGGGGATTTGCGGGCTAGGTCCCTTAGAAGACCCCGAACGCATTTGTCTAGGCTTTCCGCTGTGATCAGCGTCATCGTGGCGGTACGCAATGGCATGCCGTGGCTGCAGGAGCAGCTTCGGGCGTTGGCCGTACAGCAGTGCGACGAGCCTTGGGAAGTGGTCGTCGCCGACAACGGCTCCACCGACGAGAGCAGGGTGGTGGTGCAGGAATGGGCCAATCGCGCCCACATGATCCGTCTCATCGACGCGTCGAAGGTCAGAGGACCGGGTGCAGCCCGCAATGCGGGAGTCCGGACGGCCCAGGGCGAGTTGTTGGCTTTCTGTGATGCCGACGATATTGTCCAACCGGGCTGGCTGGCTGGCCACGTCATGGCCTTGGCCGAGGCCGATGTCGCTGCCGGCGTCTTCGACGTCTGGTCGCTCAATGGGCTGGCGACCCCGTCCCCTCCCACCCCCGTCATCATTCCCAACGCGATGAGCCAATTCGGCTTCCTGCCAGCGGGCGGGAGCGGTAACTTGGCTCTTCGCCGGCAGGCCTTCGAGGACGTCGGCGGTTTCGCAGAAGAGATGATGACCGGAGAGGACATCGATCTGTGTTGGCGCTTACAGCTCCGGGGACATCGCTATGTCGTGAATGCGGATGCGGTGGTCGCCAGACGTGACCAACGCGGCTTCAAGGCGGTCTATCGCCGGTTCACCGCCTACGGTCGGTGCGGCCCGGTCCTCTACCGTCGGTACCGAGCCGACGGCCTCCGGCGCGATCTGACCGTAGCGGCCAAGACGTGGGTGTGGTTGGTGTTGTCCATGCCACAACTCCTGCGGCCCGAGAACCGTACTCGTTGGGCCAGCATCGCCGGATGGAGAACTGGTCGTCTGGTGGAGTCGCTGCGACAGCGGGTTTTTTTCCCTTGAGCGGTCCGACGGCGTGCTCCCAGAAGTCAGCTCGGGAGGCAAGCGTCGACACGCCCGTGATGCGCGTTGGTGAGGGGTCTCCCTCTGGTGGAGACCCTGGTCACCCCAAGAGTGGATCTCGGGCGATCGCTGTCCAACCTCAATGGTCACTTCCCGTTATTGGGCATCCTGGGACATCAGACAGGGGCCTTCCGAGCCAGGGTCGGAGCCAAAAATTCTGCTATCTGCCGGCCATATTGGTTGCGGACCCTTCTGGCCAAGTGCACGACCGCGGCCGATGCCCACACCGTCAGGAGAATGCAGGGGCCTGCCATGAATCGAGGGTCCTGAGTGAAGTTCGGCATGTAGAAGATCGCCGTGAGAGCGGCCAGCAGCAGTGTGAAGCGAGCCTCCCGCCTACGCCACCAGAACGCAGCGGCAATCATTCCCAGCAATGTGAATCCCGGAGGTCCAAAGACAGCAGAGCACCCCAGGAGGATCAGGGGGTAGAACCAGATGTTTGGTAGCAGCCCAATGACTCCAGAATGGGTATAGGCGACCAAATGGAAAAGGTGCAGAGAGTCCGCGTAGTAGCCCTCTTCTCCACCCGGCGGCCAGGGGTGCTTGAACACATAACTGAGGGAGTAGTAGGGGAAGTTGGCCAACCAGTAGCTATACCCGGTTCTCCAGGGTGATCCGAACGTCGACCAGTTGTACACAGCGAGGCCGAGGATCGGCAATGACGCACCGGCGGCGGCGCGAAGGCGGTCCCATTGGGTCATGACGATGAGTACACACGCCACGACGATGACGCCGCTCTCGCGAATCACCACGCCGTAGCCGGCGAGGAAGCCCAAGAGGTACACACTCCACTTCGTATGGAGCTTCATGAGGGGCACAGAGACAACAATCAGCAGAGCGGCCAATGCGTCGGACATCACAACGCGGGTGCTCAGAAGCGCGAACTCACTTGTCGACGTGACGAATGCAGCGAGCAGCGCCGCATACCAACCGGCGATGGTGAACGCAGCCCATCCGGTTGCGATCACCAGGGCGACGACGAGCAACCGAGATCCGAATTCGATGTTGCCGGGATAGTGACCGATCCATGCGAACGGAGCCAGCACCAATGACGTACCCGGCGGAAATCGTGGTGGATTGACCGATTGGCGAAGGTGTGGCGATGAAGGAAAGTCTCGGACGGTGGTCGTGTACCCGTGCCCGTGGGCGAGCCGGGCGGCCGTATTGATGTACTCGTGGGCATCGGGAAATGGCTGCTCGGCCAGCGAGAAAGGTTGACGCAGAAGCAAGAGGACCGTGAACACCAGCGCGAGGGACCCAAGACCGCCCAAAACGATGACACGAAATGGGTCGTTGGAGTAGACCTCTGCCAGAGACCTTCTTGAATCGAGGAGCCCTCTCGATCATTCCCTCCGGCCCATCCATCCCCCCAGTATTCCGCCATCGGGGAAGGCTGTGCCCTGCCCGGGTTGTCTCCTTCATTGTCACAGGAGCATGCCGACTAATGGAGGTGCACTGGATGGAGGCGGGAAACCGAGGCGAGACATCGGCATAACGACACTCCTGGTGGGCGCTCTGACCGGCCAGCACGAGTGATCTGAAGCTCACCGGCAGGCAGTGGACGAATGGATGATCGATCATGCCGATGGAATCAGAGCTCCGCGACCTCGTGACCGCAGTTGTGATGAGTCAGATTGTCGACACATCCGAGTTCCGAGTGAACGTGGCGGAAGCGATCCGGGACAAGTTCCGCTCGGAGGAAGGATCACCGCGCCAACTATGAGGCACATCCCCTGTTCGTGAGCTTCGATCCCCGACATCATTGGCGCATGGGCGTTGTGGGTCGTGGCGTCCGAGAACCTGGCTAAGGGTCCTTAGGTGTCCCGTGGCATCATGGGTGGGGCAACGCCGCCTGAAGTAGACCGGACCTGAGAGAGGGCACGATCAGTGGGGACGTTAAGGGAGCGGGTTGAGGCTGAGCCTTACTGGTTTCATCAGATCGATCTGGGAGATGGCGTTGTGACGCCCGGATGGTCGAACGCCGCACGTGACAAGCTTCCCTACTTCGGGCTGCCCGACGACTATGACCGGATTGCGTGTGCTCGATGTCGGCTGCGCCGAGGGTTTCTTTTCATTTGAGGCCGAGCGCAGGGGAGCGTCCGAAGTGGTCTCTCTGGACTTCGACTCCGAATGTATAAAGCGCTTCAAGATGTGTGCAGAGGCTCTCGGATCCAAGCTCACTCATCCGCAAGTGCATAGCGTCTACGAACTTGACCCACGCGTCATGGGCACGTTCGATCTGGTCATGTGCTTCGGTTTGCTCTACCACCTGGAGCACCCGCTTCTCGGGCTAGAGAAGGTTGCAGTCGATGACGAGCGGAACCCTGCTGATCCAGTCCTGGACGCTGGAGACGACTGCGCTCGCCGATCAGCCCCTCGCACGTTTCCAGGTTCACGGACTCATCAGTGGGCCAAAAGAGAATCCGATCCATGATCCGTCGGTGTATTGGGAACCGAACGCAGCGTGCATTCGAGGCATGCTGGAACACGTTGGACTCACCAATATTGAACGCTTGGCAGGATTGAAGCCGAAAACGCGTGAAAGAATCGTGAGATGGCTTCGTCCGCGCACCTATCCGACCTGGAACGGCACAGCTCAGTTCCGGGCGCAGGCTGCGATGAAGTCTCCTGGCTCGGCTCCCTGAAATGGAGCTTCCCGATGGGCCGTTCGGGAAAACTCAAGTCAGTTGCTCGGGGCATGCGGTGGATCGCCAAAGCAGGAGCGCTTGGCCCTAGGCGGCGGACCGATGGCCGGAATGTCACTCGTGGATCAGCCGCCCCCAGTGTGCAACGCCGGGCTGGCCCATCTGCTTCGCGAGGATCAGCGGACCCGTCACCGCCTTCGGGCCACTTGACACTGGAAGGCGAAGGTGTACCTTCGATCTGAGGGACGAGGAGCTACGGCGTGAGCCACCTCGTGTGATCCATGCTGACATGCTGGCTCCGTCAATGAGGGGGTTCGCCATGGTCATTCGCTTCGGGTGCTTCTTTGTCAGGTCTTCACGGCCGCCGCCCTTGGTGGTGCTGGGGATGGCCGGATGTGTTGCAGGTCGGTGGCACACCCCTTACCGGCGACTGCGGCCGGGATCCTCGTCGGGGTCTTCGCCTGGGGGGACAACTCCAGCGGCGAGCTGGGCAATGGGCTAAGCGGCGGCATCAGCGACACGCCAGTGCCGGTCTCACTTCCCTCGGGGGTGACCCCAACCGCCACGAGCGGCGGTGGCGGGATAGGTGACCCGCAGCCATCCCAATACGCGGGATACGCCATCGGCTCAGACGGGCACCTCTACGCCTGGGGCGACAACTCCAGAGGTGCACTCGGCAACGGCAACAGCCCCACCAACAGTTCCACACCGGTAGTGGTCTCGCTCCCCTCGGGTGTCACCCCAACCGCCGTAACCGCGTCCCAAGGTACGGGGTACGCCATCGGCTCGGACGGGCACCTCTACGCCTGGGGCGACAATTCCTACGGCACGCTTGGGAACGGCAGCACTGTCGCCTTCAGCGATACGCCGGTGGTGGTCTCGCTCCCTTCGGGCGTGACGCCAACCGCCATCGCCGGTGGTTTTGAAACTGGGTACGCCATCGGCTCAGACGGGCACCTCTACGCCTGGGGCGACAATTTCTACGGTGAGCTCGGCAACGGCAACAGCCCCACCAACAGTTCCACACCGGTGCTGGTTTCACTCCCCTCGGGTGTCACCCCGACGGCCGTCGCCGGGGGCGGCGGCTTCGCACTAGCCATCGGTTCAGACGGGCACCTCTACGCCTGGGGCCTCAACACCAACGGCGCACTCGGCAACGGCAGCACCACCAACAGCTCGACGCCAGTGCTGGTCTCACTCCCCTCGGGCGTGACGCCAACCGCCATCGCCGGGGGCGGCGCCGCCGCGTACGCCATCGGCTCAGACGGCCACCTCTACGCCTGGGGACTCAACGCCAGTGGCCAACTGGGCAACGGCAGCACCACCGACAGCTCGACACCGGTCCTGGTTTCACTCCCCTCGGGTGTGACGCCAACCGCCATCGCCGCAGGCGCCGCCAGCGGATTCACCGGGGGCAGCGGCGACGCCTACGCCATCGGTTCAGATGGCCACCTCTACGCCTGGGGCGACAACAGCGGCGGACAGCTCGGCAACGGAAACAGCCCCACCAACAGTTCCACACCGGTACTGGTCTCGCTTCCGGCGGGGAGCACGCCCCAGAAATTGGCCGCGGAACCAGGTTCCGCATCGGGCTATGCCATCGTCAACGCGCCCAACGCGGCACCCACCGTCACCACTCAGCCGGTCAGCCAGACGGTCACTGCGGGCCAGAGTGCGACCTTTACTGCCGCGGCAAGTGGCTTCCCCACCCCGACGGTGCAGTGGCAGGTCTCCACCGACCATGGGGCCACCTTCTCACCGGTGTCCGGAGCGACCAGCGACACGTTGACCATCCCAGCTACCACGACGGCGGAGAACGGAAACGAGTACGAGGCGGTGTTCACCAACGGGTCGGGGTCGGCCACGAGCAACCCGGCCACGCTCACGGTCCCCCCGCCGGTGGCGCCGACGATCACCACCCAGCCAACCAATCAGACCGCCAGTCCCGGCCAGATCGCCACCTTCACCGCCGGGGCCAGCGGGAGCCCGACACCGACGGTGCAATGGCAGGTCTCCGAGGACGGGGGAACGACGTGGTCCGACATCATGGGGAATTCCACGTCGAATTCGACCACGCTGAGCGGGGTCGTCTACGGCACCTTTGAGAACGGTTGGCAGGTCCGGGCCGTGTTCACCAACGTTGCTGGCTCGGCCACGAGCAACCCGGCCACGCTGACGGTCCCCACGCCGGTGGCGCCGACGATCACCACCCAGCCAACCGATCAGACCGCCAGTCCCGGCCAGATCGCCACCTTCACCGCCGGGGCCAGCGGGAGCCCGACACCGACGGTGCAATGGCAGGTCTCCGAGGACGGGGGAACGACCTGGTCCGACATCATGGGGAATTCCACGTCGAATTCGACCACGCTGAGCGGGGTCGTCTACGGCACCTTTGAGAACGGTTGGCAGGTCCGGGCCGTGTTCACCAACGTCGGTCGGGATCGGCCACAACCAATCCGGCCACTCTCACCGTCCCCTAGACCTTCTGTCCGAATGCACGAGACCTTCCGTTCGGGCAGTCCGGGCAAGTCAGCATCCGACACGATGCGAGCCAAGGGGTTGGCGACGGGCGTCGGGGGCCGACATCTTCTGACGCCCGGTCCCGCAAGTGGTAGGGGAGCGGATTGCCGTCTTCCAATGTTCTTCAACGGAGCCGAGCGGCAACGGCCCGCTGATCCGCACTCCCGCGAGGAGGCGATGCGCGCTAGCGCACGCCGCGGGTCAGCAGCATGGTGCCGGCGATCGGCCCACCCCCGTTGGCCACCGCCGCCACTTCGGGGGCTCGCCCACCGGGCCGGACGACCTGGCGCTCGCCGCCTTCGCCGCGCAACTGCACACAGGCCTCGTGGATGAGCCCGAATCCGTGCAACCGGCCGCCGGAGAGCTGGCCCCCGGCCGTGTTGAGCGGGAGCACCCCGTCCCGGGCGATGGCGCCGCCCCCTTCAATGAAGGGTCCGCTCTCGCCCCGCCCGCAGAAGCCCAGCGCCTCGAGCCAGACCATGGTCAGCACCGAGAAGCCGTCGTAGAGCTGCGCCGTGTCGACGTCGGTGGGCTTGAGCTCGGTACGTTCCCACATGGAGGCTGCTGCATCCCGGGCGGCCATGGTGGTCATGTCGTCGAATTGGTCCCAGCTGGGTCGACCTCGCAAGGCGGTGCCCACCGCGTTGATCTGCAATGCCGGATGGTCGAGGTCGTCGGCCACGTCACGGTGCGATACCACGACGACAGTGGACCCGTCGCAGGGCGCATCGCAGTCGTAGAGGCACAGTGGCGTGGTGATCATGCGGGCAGCCAGGTAGTCGTCCATCGACATCGGGTCCCGGTAGACCGCTTTGGGATTCAAGGCGGCATTGCGGCGACCGTTGATGGCGATCTGTCCGAGTTGCTCGCGGGTCAATCCGAATTCGTGCATCCGGCGTTGGCCGACCATGGCGATCCAGTTGGCCGCCGAGACGGCCCCGTAGGGGAGCGACCACTGCAGGAAGCCGCCCATTCGAGGGCATCCCGCCCCCGCCGCCTGAGCCGCCGATGCCCGGCCGGCCGCCTGTCCCTTGGGCGCTGCCTTCGGTCACCGTGCGGTAGACCAGGACGTGGCGGGCCAACCCGGCGGCGACGGCCAGGCTGGCCGCGATGACGGCCCGCATCTGGCCCGCTCCCTCACCGCCGCCGTCGTGCCAGTTGAGCGACAGCCCCAACGCATCCTGGACTTCGGGCGTGCTTGGGCCGGCGAAGCCGGCGGTTCCGGCTCCCATTCCGGGGTAGGTGGAGAGGCCGTCGATGTCGTCGCGGGTGAGCCCGGCATCGGCAATGGCGGCCAAGCTGCCCTCAATCGTGAGATCGAGTTCGGACCGACCAAGGCGGCGCCCGATGGCCGATTGCCCGATGCCCGAGATGACGGCGCGGCGTTCCAACGGCTCTTCCGTGTGGGCGCTCACCGGGCGCTCCCATCGGTGGTCGCCCGGAAGAGCGGGAGGTAGACGTCCTCTACGTGCTCGAAGGTGACCTCAACCTCCATACCGACGGCCACATCCTCGGGCTCCACGTCGATCAGGTTGGCCGACAGGCGGACGCTGGGCTGCTCGTCAATGGAGACCCAGGCGACGACGTAGGGGTCGCTGCCCGGGATCCACTGCTGGTAGTTGATCGTGAACGTCTCGACCCGACCTCGGCCGCTGACCGTCTGGGGTGCCACGTCCCTCGACAGACATCTCGGGCAGATCGGACTCGGCGGATGGATGTAGAAGTGGCAGTTGTTGCAGCGCAGGATGCGGAGGACCCCGTCCGCCCCAGAGGTCCAGAAGAACCTGTTCTCGTCGTCGAGACGCGGGAGCACACGAAAGGAAGGGCCGTTGGCGAGCATGGCGTGATGTTAGAGGGAGCGGGGAACCCCGGCTGCGGCTTCTCCCGGGTCAGGCGGCGGCGCTCAGCACTCCGGCCGCCAGTCCGAGACATACAGGCGCATAGAGCCGGCGGTCCAGGCGCCGGAAGCGGGCCCCGTTGCTGCCGGGTGACACCACACTCGTCTTGCCGGCCAGACCGAGAAGACCCCGACCACCCAATATTCCGGCGATCCCGGCGAGGGCGACGCGGCGCGGCCGCGTCGGCCACCTGGGCCGGTTCTGCACCGCCGAAGAGGCAACCAAGAGGGCGGCCGCCACCCCGAAACACGGCAACGGGCCGGGAACGATCGAGGTGCCGACGACGGCCTCGGCCAGGTCATCCCGGTCAGCCAACGGAAACGACGAGCCTCGACCCCACGCCACGTGGAGGGCGGCCAGCCCGATCAGCGTCGCCGCCGTCAGATGGGTGGCTACCGACCGCACGCCAGCACCCTATCGAGCAATGCCGGACCCGATCACGAGGGCGTACCCTGGGCTGACGCACGCGAAAGGGAGTCTTGTGAAGCTGTCGATGCCATTGAGTTATGCCGGAGGGTTTGCCGAATCAGCCCGGCAGGTAGCCGAGCTCGAGAAGGTCGGCCTCGACACCGTGTGGGTGGCCGAGGCGTACGGCTATGACGCGCCCAGCCTCATGGGCTACCTGGCCGCCAAGACCGAGCGGGTCGAGATCGGGGCCGCCATCCTGCCCATCTACACGAGGACGCCGACCCTCATCGCCATGACGGCCGCCGGCGTCGACGCCCTCTCGGGCGGCCGGTGCGTGCTCGGGCTGGGTGCGTCGGGACCGCAGGTCATCGAGGGGTTTCACGGGGTGCCCTACGACCGCCCGCTCACGAGGACCCGCGAGATCATCGACGTCTGTCGCCAGGTCTGGGCCCGGGAAGCTCCCCTCGTCCATGAGGGGGTGGCGTATCAGATACCGCTACCCGAAGGGCAGGGCACCGGTCTGGGCAAGGCCCTCAAGATCATCGGGCACCCCCAACGCTCCCGCATCCCGATCTGGGTGGCCGCCCTGGGTGAGAAGAACGTCGCCATGACGGCGGAGATCGCCGATGGGTGGCTCCCGTTGTTCTTCGTGCCCGAGAAATCCAAGGAGGTGTTCGGCGCCTCGCTCGATGCCGGCTCGGCCAAGCGCGACGAGAGCTTGGCTCCGTTGCAGATCGCCGCCGGGGGGTTGCTGGCCATCGGCGAGGAGTCCGAGGTGGCGCCCTTCCGCCAACTCGGTCGGGCCACCGCCGCGTTGTACATCGGCGGCATGGGGGCCAAGGGGAAGAACTTCTACAACGCCCTGGCCGGTCGCTACGGATACGAGAAGGAAGCGGCCGAGATCCAGGACCTCTACCTGGCCGGGCACAAGGCCGAGGCGGCCGCCAAGGTGCCCGACGAGCTGTTGGAGGCGACGTCCCTCTGCGGGCCGGAGGGCTACCTCGGCGAGCGGGTGGCCGCCATGCGCGAGGCGGGCGTCACCCATCTCAACGTCACGCCGGTGGGCGGGGACCCGGTCGCCATGATCGAGACCGTGCGTCGCCTGCTGTGAGCTACGGCCGCCCGGGCCCGATCAGCGCCGGGATTACCCGTTCGGCCAGGTAGGCGATCTGCTCCTCGCCGGGGTCGAAGAGTGAGACGTAGGAGATGCCGGCCTCGTCCCGCCATTGGCCGAGCCGTTGGCACACGTCCTCGGCTGTGCCGCACAGATAGAGCGTCGAGTCGGCCAGTTCGGCCACCGTCAACCCGGCGTCCGCCGCCTCCCGGGCGATCGCCGCTTCCGGGTGGTCGCCGATGATGGTCTTGGCCACCATCGTGTTGAGCTCGATGGCGTCGGGGTCTCTGTCCGACATCGGCCGCGCCGGCCCGGACCCAGGCCGCCTTCTCCGTCATTGCGGCCATGGTGGAATCGGGCACCGAATCGGCAACGGACCATTCTCCGGTGGTCTGCCGCGGGATCATCGAGACGGTGTCGGCGACGCGCCCGGCCAGGTGCATCATCGATCGACCGCCCCCGCCGAGGAGCAGGCGGGGCCGGATGGCCTCGGGAGACACCATCGGCGAGTCGGTCACGCGGTAGAAGCGGCCGTGCAGGGTGGTCGAGGATTCGGTCCACAACCGTCGCATCAGGCTCACCGCCTCGTCCAGACGGGCCACCCGATCGATGCCTCGATCGAAGGGGACGCCGGCGGCGGCGAAGTTGGCTTTGACGTAGCCGGCGCCGAGCCCCAGTTCCAGCCGGCCGCCGGAGATCCGCTCCACCGTGGCCGCCGATTTCGCCGTGACGACCGGGTTCCGCAGCGCGACGTCGAGCACCAACGTGCCGAGGCCGATCCGGTCCGTGACCGCAGCGATGGCGGCCAGCGCGGTCAGCGGCTCCCATTGCGGGACGACGACGTGGTCGGTGAAGGTGACGTTGGAGAATCCGAGCTGCTCGTAGCGCTGCACACGCTCCCGCCACCCATCGATCGGCAATTCCCAGAAGTGCAACCCGAAGCGGAACGGACGGACCACCTCCGCATCGTACCGACGTCGTTCCCGTCCATTGGCTTCCACGCCGTGGGCCCGATGCACCGGACGGCTCCGCCTGGGCCTGGTCTCCGCGGTGGACCACCTCTGGCCCGGTGAGGAAGGGTGGTTCCGGGATCTCGGACGGGCCGAGCCGGCCGACCCTCAGGCCGACCGGGCCGAACGCAGGACCTCCTCGAAGCCGCTGACCCGCAGTGAGGTGATGCGGCTCCCGTCGATCTCGAACACATCGGAGACGGTTCGGTCCTGGCCCCCCAGGTGGACATCGATCGACACGGACACGCGGTGGCCGGTCACGTCGAGGGGTCCCGGGTCGGGACGGAAGTCGTCGAAGGTGAACGCCTGCTGCGCGTAGTACCCCATGATGGCGTCGATTCCCTCGAGTCGGGTCGTGTCGACGACCATGGTGGCCGAGGGCGAGAAGAGGGACCGCAGCAGCTCGGCGTCGTGGGCGGTGACGGCCGAGAAGTAGTCGTGGATGACGGCCGCCGGTCCCTCGTGATGCGACGGGAGGGCGTACAGCCGGCGGGCATTGAGGCCGAGCACCTGGGCCTGCACCGCGGTCGGGCACGGGGCGACGGTGGCCCGGATGGCGTCGACGGCTCCGGGGAAGGTGGCGTCGTGATGGGGGTAGTCGCTGCCCCACACGATGCGCCCGGCGCCGATGAAGGGTGCCAGGGCCGGGAGGGTTCTCTCGTCGACCTCGAAGCTGATGGCGCACTGCCGGGCGAAGTACTCCGATGGTGCGAGTTTCAGGTCGGGGCAGAAGCCCCCGAAGGACTCGGCCTGCTCGTCCAGCCGCTCCAGCCAGAAGGGCGCCCACCCGCCGGAGGACTCCAGGAAGATGCACCGCAGTCCGGGATGGCGCTCGAATGCGCCCAGGGCGATGAGTTGGGCACAGGCCAGCATCTCCTCGAAGGAATGGGAGACGGCGTGGAGGATGAGCGGGTTGAACGGGCGGTCCGATCCCAAGGTCGGGATGATCACCGAGCTCCCCTCGTGAACCCCGATCGGGACACCCAATTCTTCGGCCACGTCCCACAGCGGGTCGTAGGCTCGGTCCGACAGGGAGCGGCCCAGGCACGGGTTGGGCCGGACGAAGGCGGCCGGGAAGGCCAGCTCGGTGGCGGCGCGCCGCAGCTCGGCCGCGGCGGCGACGGGGTCCTGCAAGGGGAGCATGGCGGCGCCGAAGAGCCGGCGGGGCGCGGCCGCGCAGTACGACGCCAGCCAGTCGTTGTAGGCCCGGGCCACGGCGACGGCGGCCACCGGGTCGGCGATGGCGGCGGCGTACAGACCGATGGAGGGGTACAGCACGGCCTGGTCGATCCCCTCGCTGTCCATGTCGGACAGGCGGGCCACCGGATCGGATCCACCCGGCTGGGCCTCTTCGAGCGGGCGGTACGTGGCGGGATCGTCGAAGGTGGACCCCGGGCGGGCCAGGGTGCCCAGGGGCACGGCCAGGATCTCCTGATCGCCCACGGTGACGTGCTCATAGCCGGACCGGTCCCGGTGGACCTGGGGCCGATGGGCGTCGGGAAGGTCGGCCCAGGCGCTGGGCGGCTCGACGACGTGGCCGTCGGCATCGACGATGGGGCCGGCGCGGGGAGGGAGCGGAGCCGGCGTCACGGCGCCGGGGTTCGCCAGTCGTCGCGATCGGGCAGGGGGTGCCGGAACAGTCCGGCCGCGTTGCCTCCGGCGATCGCTCGCCGCTCGACCTCGGGCAGGGCACCCCAATTAGAGGAGAAGACGGCCTGGGTATCGGGCCACGAGGAATCGGCATGGGGATAGTCGCTCTCCACCATGATGTGATCGACCCCGATGACGTCGCGCAGGATCACGGTGGACGGGTCGTCGATGGAGCAGTACCAGAAGTTCCGCCGCAGGACCTCGCTGGGCCGCATGGTCGAAGGCCAGGCCGTGCTCTCGTGGCCGGCGGCCGAGTGGCTCAGCACGTAGTCGGCCCGATCCATGAGCATGGGCACCCACCCGATGCCCCCCTCGGACATGGCGATGTTCAGGCGCGGGAAGCGCAGGGGGACCCCCGACCACAGCCATTCGCCGCCGGCCACCAGGGCGTTGACCGGGAAGAGGGTGGGCAGCAGCTCGAAGGGCGGATCGGGGGAGGGCAGCGGCGCCCACGATGAGGCACCGGTGTGCAGGCAGACCACCGTGCCCGTCTCCTCGCAGGCGGCGAAGAAGGGGTCCCACTCCCCGCTGAAGATGGACGGGAGGCCGAGTTGCGCCGGGAACTCGGGGAAGCTCACCGCCACGAAGCCCCGGGCCGCATTGGCGCGGACCTCGCTCGCCGCGATGGCGACATCGGCCAGGTAGGGCAGCTGCAGCGGAATGATGCGCTCGGGGTAGGAGCCGGCCCAGACCTCGTGATGCCAGTCGTTGAAGGCACGCAGGCAGGCCAGGCCCAACTCCGGGTCGGTGGCCCGGGAGTAGACGGCACCGCAGAAGCCCGAGACGAGCGAGGGGAAGCAGAGCGAAGCCCAGATCCCGGCCCGATCCATGTCGAGAATGCGCTGGTCGATGTCGAAGCATCCGGGGCGCATCTGGTCGAATCGAGCCGGCTCCATGCTCCACTCGGCCTGGGGGCGGCCGACCACGGCGTTGAGCCCGACATTGGGGTAGCGACGGCCCTCGAAGATCCAGCACTGGGTACCGTCGGCTTCCTCCACGATCCGGGGTGCCCCACCGGCCAGGGCGGCGGGCAGGCGGCCGTCGAAGAGATCGGGCGGCTCGATCAGATGGTCGTCCACCGAAATGATGGGCACGGTGATGGCCCGCGGGTCCGGGTCGGGGAGCAATGTCGCCGCTCCCTTGGTGCCGCCGGTCTCCACAAGGGGATCACACTATCTTGAGGGATGGCACCGATCCCCGGGGGGCACGATGGGCAAGGCGACGGACGACGTGACGGCAGGCATGGGACTGGTCATCGACGGAGCGGTGGTGCCCGGCGGGGCCGGCACCTATCCGGTGACCAACCCGGCCCGGCCGGCCGAGGTGGTCTTCGACGCCCCGGCGGCCTCGGCCACGCAACTGGATCAAGCGGTTGGAGCCGCCCGCCGGTCCTCCCCGAGCTGGGCGGCCAAGCGCCCCGAAGATCGCGCCGCCCTGGTCATCGCCGCCGCGGCCGCCGGGGTGGCCGCCGTGGAACGGGGCGATCTGGCCCGCTTGCTGACCCGGGAGCACGGCAAGGTCTACTGGGAAGCGCTCTTCGATGCCGGGACCATGGGGGCGATGGCCACCGGCTTCGCGCCGATGGCGGCCGACGCGCTGGCCGGCCGGGTGCACCAGTCGGGCTCGACCCGGGTTGAGTGGGTGCCCCATGGAGTGGTGGGGGCCATCCTGCCGTTCAACTGGCCGGTCTCGGTGATGGCCAACAAGGTCCTGCCGGCGCTGCTGACCGGCAACACCGTTGTGGTCAAAGCCCCGCCCACCTGCCCCGGGACCGTCCTCCTGGTGGCCGCCGCCATGGCCGAGGTGCTCCCGCCCGGGGTGCTGAACGTGGTCAACGGGCCCGATGCCGCGCTGGGCGCCGCCCTGGTCGGCCATCCCGACGTGGACATGGTCTCGTTCACCGGCGGTGTGCCCACCGGGCAGGCCGTGATGGGATCCGCCGCCGGCACGACGCGGCCGGTCGTGCTCGAGCTCGGGGGAAATGACGCGGCCATCCTGGCCCCCGACGTCGAGGTCGACGCCGCCCTGGCCGGACGCCTGTTCGACGCCGCCTTCGTGACCAGCGGGCAGGTGTGCATGGCGGTCAAGCGGCTCTACGTGCACCGGGACCACATGGCCGACGCGGTAGCCGCGCTGGTTGACCGCCTGGCCACCGAGGTGGTGGGTGACGGCCTGGCGGAGGGGGTGACCATGGGCCCGGTGCATCTCCCGTCCTCACGTGACCGGGTCGAAGCCCTCATCGCCGAGGCCGAGCGGGGCGGGGCCAAGGTGCACCGTCCCGGTCGGGTGCGGGCCGAGGATGCCGACTCCGGTGGCTATCTGGTCTCGCCCGCCCTGGTTGAGGTGACCGACCCCGGCGCCCGCATCGTGCGCGAGGAGCAGTTCGCCCCGGCGTTGCCCGTGCTCGCCTACGACGACCTGGACGATGCGGTGGCGGCGGCCAACGACACATCCTTCGGGTTGTGCGCTTCTATCTGGAGCAACGACGCAGCGTTGGCGGCCGGCGTGGCGCGCCGACTGGAAGCGGGGACGGTCTTCGTCAATACGCACGGACTTTCGGCCATCGACATGGACGCGCCCATGGGCGGGTGGAAGCAGTCGGGCTTCGGCGTCGAGCTCGGTCCCGAGGGCATGCGGGCCTTCGCCCGCCAGCGCGTGGTCATCCAAGGGGCCCTGTGACCACCCGCATACGGGGTGGCACGGTGGTCGACGGCACCGGCGGGCCACCGCGACAGGCCGACGTGCTGATCGCCGACGGGCGCATCGCCGAGATCGGGGGCCTCGCCGGGGAGGCATCCGCCGACACGGTCATCGACGCCACCGACATGCTGGTCACGCCGGGCTTCATCGACCTGCACACCCACTACGACGCCCAGCTGTTCTGGGATCCCAACGCCAGCCCGTCACCGCTGCACGGGGTGACGACGGTCCTGGGTGGCAACTGCGGGTTCTCGCTGGCGCCGTGCGGACCCGACCACGTCGACTACCTCTCGCGCATGATGGCCCGGGTCGAGGGCATGCCCCTGGCCGCCCTGCAGCAGGGGCTGGCCTGGGATTGGGCCTCGTTCGGCCAGTGGCTCGGGCAGCTGCAGGGTCGCCTGGCGGTCAACGCCGGCTTTCTGGTCGGCCATTCCACCCTGCGCCGTCTGGTCATGGGGGAGCGGGCCGTGGGATCGCCCGCCACCGATGCCGACAGCGCCGCCATGGTGTCGGCCCTGCACGCCGCCCTCGATGAGGGCGCGCTCGGATTCTCCACCTCACAGGTGCACACCCACAACGACGGTGACGGTCAGCCTGTCCCGTCCCGGGCGGCCGCTCGGTCCGAGCTCGAGCTCCTGGCCGCGGCCGTGCGCGAGCACGACGGGACGACGGTCGAACTGATCATCGCCGGCTGCCTCAACGGGTTCACCGAGGACGACATCGACCTCATGAGCCGTATCTCGTTGCTGGCGGACCGCCCGATCAACTGGAACGTGCTCGGTGTCTCGGCCATGAACCCCGACGGGCTGTGGGACCAACTGGCGGCCTCGACGGCGGCCGCGGCACGGGGGGCGACCGTGGTGGCCTTGACGCTGCCCCACACCATGCAGTTGCGGCTGAGCTTCGAGCACGGTGCCATCCTCGACGGCCTGCCCGGGTGGCGGGAGGTGTTCATGCTGGCTGTGCCCGAGCGGATGAAGGCGCTCAGCGACCCGGAGACCCGACGCCGGCTCGATGCCGGCGCGCAGTCGGACGAGGCAGGGATCCTGCGCCATCTGGCCGTGTGGGAGCGCCTGATCCTCGAGGAGACCTTCGCCGAGGAGAACGCCCGCTACGAGGGGCACACGGTGGGCGACGTGGCCCGGCAAAGGGGCGTGGCCCCGTTCGACGCCCTGCTCGATGTGGTGGTGGCCGACGAGCTCCGCACCGGGCTGCGGCCGCCCATCCCCGAATCCGAGGAGGACTGGGCCCTGCGGGCCGAGGCCTGGGTCGACCCGCGGGCCGTGGTCGGCGGCTCTGACGCCGGGGCGCATCTCGACACCATGTGCGGTGCGATCTATTCGACCTCCCTGCTGGGCGACGGGGTCCGGCAGCGGTCGCTCCTGAGTTGGGAGGAAGCGGTGCGGCAACTGACCGACATCCCGGCCCGCCTCTACGGGCTCCGCGACCGGGGCCGCCTGGTGCCCGGCGCCTGGGCCGACGTCGTCGTGCTCGATCCCACCGCCATCGGCCACGGCCCGGTGCGCACCCGCAACGACCTGCCCGGCGGGGCCAGCCGGCTCTACGCCGAGGCCGTGGGCATCGCCCATGTGCTGGTGAACGGCACCGAGATCGTGCGCGAGCGATCGTTCACCGAGGCCCGGCCCGGCACCCTGCTCCGCTCGGGAACCGACACCGACACGGTGCACGCCGGTGCCGACTGGATCAACGCGACGCGGTGACCCGGCCCCACGTCATCGACGCCGACGGGCACGTGGTCGAGGGGACCGCCTTCGTGCTCGACGTCCTGCGCCGCTTCCCCGACCAGGTCAGCCTGCGCAACGACGGGATTCCGGGCGTGGTCATCGAAGGGCGGGCCTATCCCGATCCCGAGGGCCCCGGCGCCGGGTGCCCGGCCGACCGGGGCGTGAGCACCGAGCCCGGCCTCGACGCCAGCACGGCGACCGGGATCTTGGCCAATGCCGAGGCCGATGGGTTGGACGAAATGGTGCTGTTCCCGAGCTTCGCCATGTGCGTGCCCAGCATCCGGGATCCGCAGTTGGGCAGCGCCCTGGCCGGCCTGTACAACGAGTGGGCGGCCGAGGTGGTGGCGGAGAGTCATGGTCGGCTGCACGCCGCCGCCGTGGTGCCCATCGAACACGGCGCGGCGGCCCTCGGGGTGCTGCGACAGCGCCAGAGACCTCGGACTGGTGTGCGCCGTCGTGCCTCCCGCACTGGAGCGGCGCAACCTCGACCACCCCGATCTGGACCCGTTCTTCGCCCTGGCGGCCGCACTCGATCTGCCCCTCGGCATCCACGGGGCGCCCGGACTCCACATGCCCAAGATCGGCATCGACCGCTTCGACAATTACATACAGGTGCATTGCGTCAGCTTCCCCTTCGACCAGATGACGGCCATGACGGCCCTGGTCAGTGGTGGGGTGTTCGACCGGCACCCGACCCTTCGGGTGGCTTTTCTCGAGGCCGGGGCCGGTTGGTTGCCCTGGTTCGTCGAACGGCTGGGCGAACACTTCGAGTCCCGGGGTGACTGGATCGAGAACGGGTGGCAGCGCCATCCCGATGAGTACCTGGCGGCCGGGAACATCTGGGTCACCTGCGAACCCGAGGAACGCATGCTGCCGGCCGTGGTCGAGCAGATCGGCGCCGACCACGTGATGTTCGCCAGCGACTATCCCCATTGGGACGGAGCCTGGCCCCATTCCTCGGGCCGGTTCCTCCAGCAGGAGCTCAAGCCCGAGGCCCTGGCGGCGATCGCCGGGGAGAACGCACGACGCTTCTACGGGCTGCCCGATCCGTGAAGCTCCCGGGTTGACGGGCCCGCCGGCGTGACCGTGGCGCGTCGGCGTGACGGTGCCGGTCAGAGCAGGCGGGTGGGCAGCGCCCTCTCCACCGTCGTGTCGCCCCGCCGGGTCAGGGAGTAGGCCGTCTTGTCCGGCTGCTCGGTGAAGGCCTCGTGGAGCTCGGTGTCGTAAAAGACCAGGCCCGTCCCGTTTTCGGTGGCGTAGCCATCGGGCAGGGTGCCGTCGGCGATGAGGCGATGGATGAGGGGACGGCGTTCGGCCTCGGCGTCGTGGTGGGGGCTGTTGCTGTAGGGCAGGAATCCGAGAGCATCGGTGACCGTCTGCAATGGGAGCCCGAAGGAGTCCGTGGTCCCTCCGACATGCCAGCACAACGAGCCGGCCGACACCCCCGTGAGCACCACGCCGGACTCCCAGCACTCGCGCAGGATGACGTCCAGGCCGTGGGCCCGCCATAGGGCCAGCAGATTGACCGTGCTCCCTCCCGACACCCAGATGACGTCCTGGGCCAGCAGGTGGCTTCGCATGTCGGTGAAGGTCGGCATGGTGAACAGGGCCAGATGCGTGCTGATCCAGCCGGCCTTGCCGAAGGCGTTGTGCACGGCGGAGGTGCGGGCGTCGCTGTCTCCCACCGCCGTGGCGATGATGCAGGCGCGCGGGTGGGAGCCCGCCCGGGCCAGCTCGGCGGCCAGGCCGAAGGAGGGTCCCAGCCGGAGGTTCTGGGCGTCGGGGCCGTCGGCCTGGAGGCCGATGCTGGTGGCGATGATGGTGGGTTGACGAGCGCTCACGTCAGTCGGCGAGCACCTCGGGATTGACGATGTGCAATGGGCGCGCCCCGGCCATCAGGCGGCAGAGGTCCTCGGCGATAGTCCGGGTGTGGTTGGCCTCGGTGTCGTAGGTGGCCCCGCCGATGTGCGGGGTGAGTACCACGTTGGGGAAGGTGGTCAGCGGGTGGTCGGTGGCCAGGTGCTCGCCCTCGAAGTGGTCGAGCCCCGCCGCGCCGACCTTGCCCGAGGCGAGCGCGGCCACCAGGGCGTCGGTGTCGTGGATCTTGGCCCGTGCGGTATTGAGGTAGACCACCCCGTCGCGCATCTTGGCGAAGGCGTCGGTGCCGATCATGCCGCTGGTCTCGTCGGTCACCGGGGCGTGCACCGAGACGACGTCGGAGCGCTCGAGGAGTTCGTCCAGCGAGGAGGTGGCATCGGGGGCGTAGGGGTCATAGGCCAGGACGTCCATGCCCAAGCCGCGCAGGCGCCAGCGCAGGGCCCGCCCGACCGCGCCCAGTCCGACCAGGCCCACGGTCCTGCCGTTCAGCTCCCAGGCCCGGTAGCGCTGGTACGGGATCTTCCCGTCCCGGTAGACCTCCCCGTCCCGGACGTCGCGGTCGGCGGGAATGATGCCCCGGGTGGCGGCGAAGAGGAGAGCGACGGCCAGCTCGGCCACCGCATCGGCATTGCGACCGGGCGCCCGCAGCACCGGGACACCGGCCGCGGTGGCGGCGGGCACGTCGACGTTCGTGGGGTCGCCCCGGCAGCTGGCCACGGCGATGATGGGCTGCTCGTAGAGCTCGGCCCCGCAGACGTCACCCTCGACCACGACCAGGTTGGCGCCTTCGGCGGCCACCCGCTCGGCCAACTGCTTGGCGTTGTAGATGCGGAGGGACGGTTGGTCGAGCCACGAATCGAGGACCAGATCGGCCAATTGATGGAGCAGATCGAGCCCGGGTCCGCTGACCGCGGCGGTCACCAGTGCCTTCGGTCGTGTCGTGCTCATTTTCGTTGCGCCCCTCTCGATTGTCGAACGGGGTCCATAATGGCGGACATATGACTCCTGTGTCAGGTTCGTGAGCAATTCCCGAGGTGCCATCACGATCGGGGTCGATATCGGCACGACCTCGGTCAAGGCCCTGGCCGTGGACGGTGACGGTGCGGTGGTGGCGCGCAGCCGGGTGGCCCACCAGGTCATGGCCCCGGAGCCGGACCTGCTGCGCCACGATGCCCGCCGCGCCTGGCGGGCGGGCCCGCGCCGGGCCTACGCCGACGTGACGGGGCAACTGGCCGCCTCGGGCAACGAAGAGGTGGCCGGCCTGGCGGTGGCCTCCATGGTCCCGTCGCTGACGGCGGTCAACCGGCGCGGTGTTCCCATGCTTCCCGGCCTGATGTACGGCGACATCGAGGGGCGACCCGCCGCATCAGTTGCTGGCGACGGCGCGCTCGGTGTGGGGCTTCCCCCGCCCGGGGCCATGCCCGACGCCGAAGGCTTCCTCCGCTGGGCCGTCAGAGAGGCGCCCGACGCCAAGGGGTACTGGCCCTGCCAGGCCGTGGCTACCCACGCCCTGACCGGAGTCCCGGCCATCGACTCGGGCGTCACCGCCAGCCTGGGTGCCTTGCACGGGCGGGGCAGGTGGAACAGCGCGCTCATCGAGTCCATCGGCGCCTCGGAATCACAATTGCCCACGGTCGTCCCCATGTGCCAGGCCGGCGGGACAGTGCCGGGTACCGACACCGTGTTCACCGGCGGGTCGATCGATGCCTTCTGCGACCAGATCGTCTCGGGCGCCAACGAGCCCGGCGATGTGCTGGCCATATTCGGCGCGACGCTCATCGTCTGGGTGGTGACCGAGGAGTGGATGCAGGTTCCCGGTCTCGTCAGCTATCCCCACACCACCCCGGACCGGTTCCTCATCGGGGGCCCGAGCAACGCCGGGGCCCTCTTCGTCGACTGGGCGCGCCACCTGCTCCGCGGCGCGTGCCCGCCCGGACCGGAGCGGGAGCGGCTGGACCCCCGGCTGGGCAACCCCGGCCGCGTCCCGGTGTGGCTGCCCTATATCCGGGGCGAGCGCACTCCGCTCAACGACCACACCCTGCGCTCGAACCTCTACGGCCTCGATATCGGCTCGAATGGTGAAGCGCTGGAGCGCGCCGCGTTCGAAGCCAGTGGTTTCGTGATCGCCCGGATCATCGAGGCATCCGGCGCACGGGCCCACCGTGTCGTGGCCAGTGGCGGGGGATCACGGGTCACGGCCTGGATGTCGGCGGTGGCCGATGCCACGCAGCTGCCGGTGGACGCGGTGGCCGTGCCCGACGGCGCGGCCCGCGGCGCGGCCTACGTGGCTCGCATGGCCGCCGGACTGGAGACTTCGCTCAGCGACTCGGACCGCTGGGCCGGCGTCAGCCGGAGGATCGAGCCCGATCCGGGCTGGGCCAAAGCCACCGGGGTCCGCTATCGACAGTTCTGTGACATGGGGGCGGGGAACGAGAACCCAGCGGACAGCTGAAAGGGCTCAGGTCGTCTCTTCCGTCCGGCGCCTCAGCTCGGCGGTTGAGGGTCAGCCGCCGAAGGGGTGGAACACACCGACGGCGGCGTACCAGTCCGTGGCGGAACTGAAGGTGGCCTGGGCGTCCTGGGCTCCGGCATTGCTGGCTGCGATGTCCTCGAAGTCGGCCGAGCCCGAGCTGGTCTGGACCCGCAGGGCGAAGGGCTTGGCCTGCGAGGAGCCCGGCGTGACGGTCCCGGGCGCTCCGCCGGTGATGATGCCGCCGACCACCAGTTCCCCTGCCCCCACTGGAGCGGTGGGCCCCGAATCGACCGCCGTGCTGTTTCCCTTGGCCGCCGCTACCTGGTCCAGGGCGCCGGCCGTCGCCACCCCGCTGTACTCGGAGACCGCACCCTCGAGGAAGGTCGCCGTCGTGGCCGTGATGGTGATGGTCAGACCCTGCGGGGCCGGCGCCGAATTCTGCAGGTAGAAGAGGGCGATATCCCCTCCGCCGCTCGAGAACGTCGTCGCGGCACTGGTCCGGGTCCACGGTCCGTTCACGTTGTCGGAGACCTGCACCGGCCCGGCGGCGTCAAACTGGCCCAGCCAACCGGCCAGGAGGTCACCGGCGTGGACCGGGTTGGCCAGCACGATGGTGGTGCTGCTCACCCGGGTGGCCGTGGCCGCGGCACCGGCCTGCACGGCCTGGACTCCCGTCGGAGCCGGCGTGGTGACCGAGACCGCTGCCGAGCGGGCCGAGTGGTTGCCGCTGCCGTCGAAGGCGTCGACCGTGTAGGAGTAACTGGTGATCGGCGAGGCCGTCAGATCGGTGAACGTGGTGGCTGCCGGGCCACCGGTGCTGCCGACCGGCGCCCCGTTCCGGTAGATGGTGTAGCCGGTGACCCCGACGTTGTCGCTCGAGGCGTTCCACTTCAGAGACACCGAACTCGAGGTCACCGAGGTGACCGCGAGCCCGCTCGGGACGCTCGGGGGCGTGTGGTCACCGGAAGTGGCGACCAGCTCGTAGGCCCCGATGTCGCAGCCGTTGCCCTGGGGGCGGGCGATGCCGCGCTGGTCGGTTGTGCCGGCGCAGCCGGGCGTGGCGGTGGGGATGGCGTCGATGGCCGGGCTGCCGGCGGGCAGGGCCATGGTCTGGGTCGACCCACCGTTGGAAGCCAGGGCGTCGAGTTGTGGCTGAGTGTTGCTCAGGGAGTGGGTCGTCCCGGTGAAGCCACACGAGGAGCCGGTGTCGATGTTGTAGCCCAGGTCCGTGATCGGGGCCAGGCCACCGCAGTTGGTCCCGACCAGGCCGCCGGCGACGATGTCCATGCTCATGGAGAGCTTAAAGCCGGTGAAGTTGTAAACGTTGGCCCCGTAAGGCGAGGTGTTGCCCGAGAAAGTGGACTGCTTGAGCGTGGTGGTGCCGAAGTTCACGACCGCCCCGCCGCCGTTGACGCCCCCGGTGTTGTTGTAGAAGGTGCTGTTGGTGATGTTGAGGGTGGCGTCGTTGTCGAGGGCCCCCCCGCCCGGGCCGGTGTTGCCGACGAAGGTGTCCCCGGACAGGTTCTCGGTGCCGGCCGCGTTGACCGACGCCCCGCCGCCGTAGATCGTGGCGGTATTGCTGGTGAAGGTGCTGTTGGTGATGGTGGCGTTGTTCTGGTTGAAGACGCCGCCGCCCTCTTGGGCCGAGTTGCCGCTGAAGGTGCTGGTGGTCACCGTGAGCGTCCCGCTGCTGTCGATGGCCCCACCCGAGGTGCCGGTGGCGGAGGGCGACGAGTTGTTGGTGAAGGTGCCCGCGGTCACGGCCAGGGTGCCGTGGCTGAAGATAGCCCCGCCACCCTGCTGGCCGTTGTTGGCCAGGCCGTTGCTCAGCGTCAGCGAGTTCAGGGTCAGGTTGCCGTTGCTAGCGACGTCGAACACCCGGAAGGCCGGCGTGCCCGATGCGGTCGATCGGGTGATGGTGGCCCCGGCGCCCTGGATGGTGACCTTCCCGGTGATGACCGGGAGGCCGGTGCCCCCGTCGGTCGCGTTGTTGGCGCTTGTCAGCGTGTAGACGCACCCGGTCGTCAGGACCAGGGTGCCACCGCCCGGCGTGGCGTTCGCAATCGAAATGGCAGAAATGAGATTCGGTGTATTGCACGGAACCGTTCCTGAACCGGGCAATGGTGGTATGAGGCAAGCGCTGAGGAAGCCGCCGAGCGAAACCACGGCCGCTGCAGCGGTGAGCGGGCGGAGCACCCGCGCCGCGAGTGGGTGGTGTGTGCTCCGGTGTGGCCTCGCGGCACGCGGCAATGTGGTCATCGTTTGATGGTAATGAACTGGTGCATCCATGCGGTTGAATTTCTGGGTCAAACGCCAAAACAGGAGAGCTCTCAGATATCCCGAGGGTGGGGTCCGGCAAAAGCGAGGGGATTGCGGCAAATTGACTCATGAAGGCCGATATGGACGACGGGCGCGCCCGGTTTCTCCGGGCCATGTAGGCGACCTGCGGGGCACTGAACAGCGCAATCGGAGCCGGGGCGAGAAGAAGACCCTGCGACGGGCGGCGGCCTAGCTTCAGCAAGGATCTCCCCCGGAAAATGGGCTCTCCGCCGGTGCTCTACCTCAATTCCCGTTGGGGGTGAAGGCCACCTTGAGCGCACCGCTCTGGTCCTGACGGGCGATGGCCTTCAGGGCATCGAACCAGTCGGGCAGGTCGAAGCGGTGGGTCAGCATCGGCGTGATGTCGATCCGGCCGTCGGCCACCAGCCCGAGGTAGTGGGAGATGGCGTGCTGGCGCACCCCGTCGAACTCCTCCTGGGCGAAGGCGTTCGAGCCAATGACGGAGAGCTCCTTGAAATAGATGGGTGTCCACTCCCAACGCTCCGGGGTGGCCACGCCGGTGTAGACCAGGCGTCCCCGTTCGGCCAGCACCCGGACCCCGACCTCGAAGGTCTCGGCCTTGGCGACGGTGTCATACACGACGTCGATGTGGCCGGGGTGGGCGACGGGGAGCCCATCGAACGGCGTGTGGAGCACCGCCCCGGACCAGTCGGCCAGAGCCTCGACCAGGGCCAATCGGGGCTCGTGGGACAAGACCATCGATGCACCGAACTGAAGGGCCTTTTCCCGCTGCGCTTCGAATCGGGCGACCACGGCAATCTCGACGTCGGGGTACAGGGAACGCAATATGGCCACGCTGGTCAGCCCCAGGGCCCCGGCCCCGTAGACGAGAACCCGACCTCCTGGTGGTGGCGGGTTGCGCACGATGGCATGAAATGAGACAGAGAACGGGTCGGCCAGCACGGCCGCCTCGTTGGAGATCCCGTCGGGTACCGGAATGAGCATGGAATCGTGGGCCGCCATGAGCTCAGCCCACGCTCCCGGCGCGCCGGTGATGACGCCGACATGGACTCCGGGACCGAGGTCGCCCTCGGTGAAGTTCCAGCACAAGTTGAGGTCGCCCGTTTGGCAGGGGGGACACTTCGGCTCGATGCCGCGGGGGCCGCAGCTGAGCCAGGGATTGAGGACCACCCGCTGACCGATGTCGAATCCCGTGGCGGCCGGTCCCATGGCCACCACTTCGGCGACCACCTCGTGCCCCGGCACGTGCGGGAGCGAGGAGAACGCCGCCATCGGGTTGTCCATGTCACCGGTGCTGAAGTCGCCGAGGACCAGCTTGGCGTCGGAGCCGCAGATTCCCGAGAGGATGGGTCTCGTGATCACCCAGTCCGGTCGCACCAGTCGGGCATCATCCAGGTCGTGCAGGCCGAAGGGCAGACCCGTCAGCATCGTTTCCAATTCGTCGGTGGGGGAGGGCCGGATTTCCTCCGGAGCGGGCGGGGCCCCAAAGAGCAGCGCTTTCATTGCCCACCTTCATGAAGTGCTTTGTCGGTCATGGCCCTCATCCCGATCATGAAGCCGTCGAAGTCGGTCGTCTTCATCTCGATCACTGCCTTCATGTCGGGTAGGTAGTGCTCAAAGGAATCGCTGTCGATGGCGTCGGCGATCCCCTGGGCGATCCCCTCGGGGGGTTCCTTGGGACCGTCATAGAGGGGGGCGTCGTTGTCCGGCTGGTCCCAGATCTCGGTGTCGATGGCTCCCGGCAGGATCAGCTTCACGGTGACGCCCGAACGGTCCAGGTCGATGGCCAACGCTTCGCTCCATCCGGCCAGGGCGAACTTGGAACCCGAGTAGGCGGCCTCGGTGGCAATGCCCAACCGGCCACCGAGGCTTGACACGTTGACGATGGTGCCTGACCGGCGGGCCAACATCCGGGGCAGCAGCGCCAGGGTGATGGCGACCGGTGAGAAGT
This sequence comes from uncultured Acidimicrobiaceae bacterium, assembly GCA_963821755.1. Classification (GTDB taxonomy): domain Bacteria; phylum Actinomycetota; class Acidimicrobiia; order Acidimicrobiales; family RAAP-2; genus Bog-473. Next base: position 85,731 of record CAWGEX010000002.1, on the reverse strand, counting down.
AGTTGAGGGTCATGGCCCGCTCCACCTCGGCCATGGTGAGCCGGCTGGCATGCCGGCGCATCGGAGCCCCGGCGTTGTTGATCACGACATCGATCCCGTCGTAGTGATCCCAGATGGTCAAGGCCAAGGTGGCGGCGGCAGAGGCATCGGACAGGTCGGCCGCCCAACGCTCCGATGCCGGCGATGAGGTCTGACAGTCCGCCAGGACGGCATCGAGCCGATCAATGCGCCGCGCCACCAGGGCCACCGTGTCGCCCCGGGCGGCGAGTACCCGGGCGACGGCCGCACCGATGCCCGACGAGGCTCCGGTCACCAGGACGGTTCTCCCCGCCGTCGCAGCAGTCACTCCGTCTCACCCCCACTGGGTCGGCATCGCACGCAGATGCCGCCTGGTTCCTTCGACGGCACATTTCGGGGTGAGCGAGGGGTCTCGAACCCCCGACCTCCAGGACCACAACCTGGCGCTCTAACCAACTGAGCTACGCCCACCGAGGGGCATAAGTGTGGCACATCACCCGGGCATGGCGAAAAGGATCCACCGCTCCGGGCGGCCCGAATCCCGGCCTTCGACAATGGGTTCTCGCCTCGGCTCATGCCGCCATGGCGGCCACGTCTCCCATGGACAGCGACAGCATTCCCTCCTCGGAGGCCAACCGGTCGAACTCGTCGAGGACACGCTCGAGAAGGGCGAAGTTCTCGGATCGGTGCTGCGAGAAATTCTGCGGATGCCACCAGAGATGGAAGATGCGACCGTGCTGCGCCGCCTGGCGCATTCCCGCCTTCAGCCTGGCCAGTCGTATTGGCTCGAGCCGCCGTCGGCCAGGATCGAAAGGGCGCAGGAAGGCGCTGGCGGGAATGTCGCAGAGGCCCGAGGGCTGAAGCACCAGGCGCCATGGCGTCGTGGGCGGAGGAGAGACGCCTATGTAGGTGTCGGCCAGCCTGGCGCCGCGGTGCAGGATGCGCTGGTCGCCACTCGGTCGAGCGTGGTGGCCCCAGGTCGGCTGGGGACCGCGGATGCAGAGGAACCCAAGGTCGAGCACGGCGTCGGTGTAGGCCGCGTTCCACTGATTGCGGGGGAGTACCAGGCTGGTCATTTCTAAGCCGCGCCATCGGGCCATGGACTGTGCCGCCGCCAGATCCGCCCTGAACGTGGTCTCGTCCTGTCCAGGCTCGAGGCAGTAGTAGTGGGAGAAGGTGTGCGATCCGACTTCCTGTCCGGCGGTGCCGCCGATCAGGTCGACCAGTGAGCCAGCCAGGTGCTCGGGATCATGCTCCTCGTCGGGTCCGATGGTTTCGGCATACGGATCGAGCTCGGCCCGCTCGTACGTCGGTCGCTCGTTGGGCAGATGGTCCTCGAGCTCGCCGCGGTTCGAGGCGAACAGGAACCCGACGGTGGCCCAGGTGGCACGGATGTTGCGCGAAGCGAACATGTCGACCAGGTCCGCCACGGCACGACGCTCCTCGGTCAGGCGTCTGTACATGGCGTCATGCCGTCCGACATGATCACGTACCCCCCAGTGCAGCTCGAAGTCGAGGGAGATGACCAGCGCTCCGGGTCGGCTGGTCACGCTCACCGTCGCATCCTCTCCCTCACGTGTCGCTGTTCGTGCGGACACCGGCTCCATGCTCAGCGCACCCCCAGGCGCCACCGGCGCAGAAGGTAGCCCCAGAGGGTCGGATGGTAGTAGAGGGCCGAGCCGGGGGCCGTGCCGACCAGGGTCGGCTCAAGATCTGCTCCGCTCATCACCTTGTCGACCTGGGCACCGAGCAACGGCAAGCCGTGCACGAGATGCAGATACGGGTAAGTGGAGAAGGAGTCCTCGCGTGTGACTTCGAAGACGGACTGGGCCAGGATCCCGCCGGTGTCGATGCCGGGGTCCACCAGGTGCACCGTGGTGCCGACCCATTCGGGGTGATGCTCAGCCAGCGCCCAGTAACCACCGTGCACCCCTCGGTATCGGGGGTGATGCCGGCGTGCAGGTTGACGACCGGGCAACCTGCCGACTCCAGCACCTGAGCGGCGATGATCCGGGTGCCGTTGATCACCACCATGGCTGGCTGAAGGGAGGTGAGCAGAGCGACGACTTGCTCACCGTTGGCCGACGGCACTCGATATTGAGGAGACCGGTGCGTGAGGTCGATCGAGGCCTCGGTCAAGATGGCGTCCCGACGACGCGCCCCGCGGCGTCGGAGGACGGGCTGCAGCAGGGCGACGAAGAGAACCTGGCCGATGGCCGAAGGCCAGCCCACCCGTCGTGCCCGCCGTTGGGTCATGCGCAGGCGCGATGGCGGATCCTCGATGATCACAACCAAGTCGGGCACCCGGGAAGCAAGGAAGTTGGCGACGATGTCCGTGCTGTCGCCCGGGCCGGCGAGGAGCACCACCCGACCACCAATGCGCGGGGTCGGCGAGCCGCCCGCCCTAGGTTCGGCCAACGCTCATCCCCTCCCAGAGGAACGGACGGCCGTGCTCATCTGGTCGAGCTCAACACCGGGAGCGTTGCCGCCGGATCGCTTGCCTTGGAGCGAGTGCGCGGCGCGGTCCACCATCAGCACCACCCCGAGACCGAGCACGACCCCGGCCAGGGCATCAGTCGGATAGTGCCACCGCAAGGCGATGACGGCGACGATCATCAGGGCCACGCTCAACGTCCCGACGACCGCGGCAACCGGCCGGAACCGGCGGGGAACGGCCAGCACCCAGGCGGTGCCCACACCGGCGATCACCGTGACCGACCCTGAGGCGAAGCTGAGCTCGCCCTGGTACAGGCGACCGACCAGAGGCTTGATCACGAACTGATCGAGAGCCGCGGCTGCCGGCGGACCGATGAGACAGGCCAGCGCCCGCCACCGGTCCCGACGTCCGGTGTACCGGGCCACCATTGCCGCGCTCACCGAGCCGATCGCCAGGGCCGGCCACGTACCGAACCGGGTCACCACCCGGAAGAAGTGCCACCAGTGCGTCGAGGCCGGGGGCAGGGCGAAGCCCGAGCGGTCGACGGCGTTGAGGCCGGGACGGAGGTGCAGGTACGCGCCCAGTGCCGCGGTGGCCGCCACCGCCGCCACGCCGACGGTCAACTGGCTCCAGGGCCTCCCCCGACGGCGCGGTGCCGGGAGCCCGGCGTGCCTTGTCAGCGTGCCTCCCGGAACCAGGCCACGGTGGCTCGCAACCCCTCGGGCAGCGGAGTCGGCCGGACCTCTGGGAACAGCGTCCCCAGCCGGGTCTGGTCGGCCTGAGAGTCATGCACATCGCCGGCGCGCGGCTCGAGGTGATCGCGGTGGAGCCGGTGGCCCACGGCTACTTCCAATGCCGCGATCACCTCCAACAGGGATGACCGCGAGCCGAAGGCCAGATTCACCGGTTCAGGATCGGTCACCCGACGACGAATGGCATCGGTAAGCACGGCCACGACGGTGTCGACGAAGGTGAAGTCGCGGGTCTGGGTGCCGTCGCCGTGGACCGGCAGTGGTCTCCCGGTGAGGGCGCACGATACGAAGGTCGGCACGACTGCCGCGTAGGCGTGCCCGGCCGGCTGCAGGGGACCGAAGACGTTGAAGAAGCGGAAGGCCAGCACCGGAAGCCCGAACGATCGGCCATAGGAGAGGGCGTACGCCTCGGTGGCCAGCTTGCTGGCGGCATAGGGGCTCACCGGTAGTGGCACCATGTCCTCTCGCTTTGGGAGGGCCGGGTTCGCCCCGTACACCGACGAGGAAGAGGCCACGACGACGTGGGGCATGCCGTGCCGCCGGGCCGCTTCCAGCACCGTCATGGTTCCGGTGGCGTTGACCTGGTGGGTGGCCATGGGATCGGCCAGCGAGCGTGGCACCGACGGTCGGGCGGCCAGGTGGACGACCGCCTGGGCTCCCTCGATGACGCCGTCGAGGTCGGCGGCGCTCAGAATGGAGCCTTCCCGGAGCTCGACCGAGGGGGAGCCGGCCAGGTTCTGGCGCGAGCCAGTCGACAGGTCGTCGAGAGCCACCACATGGTCGACGAAGTCCTGATGGTCGAGCATCCGGCAGAGGTTCGCACCGATGAATCCGGCACCACCGGTGACGACGACTTTCACCGCAGGTGACGCGTGGTCACAATGATTCGACCTTCGGACCCCGGATCCGGTTGCGGGTGTCGAGCACGTACCGCGCGTGATCCCGGACCATGTCGTAGTCGAAGTCGTCGTGATCCGTCACCACCACCACCGCGTCGGCCAGCTCCACCTCGTCCACACTCAATTCCACCTGGGGGAGGCCGGTGGCGCCAGGTGCCAGGTGCGGGTCGGCCACCCGGACATCGGCGCCGAGCGACGTGAGGATCTGGGCGATGACCATGCCGGGGGACTCGCGAGTATCCCCGGTGTTCCGTTTGTAGGACAGCCCCAACAGCAGCACGCGGGAGCCGTTGACCGAGCGTTTGTCCCGGTTGAGGGCCCCGGTGAGCCGGGACACGACGTAGTCGGGCATGTGCTCGTTGATGTCGTTGGCCAACTCCACGAACCGGAACGGTTGGCCGAGACTTCGACGCACCTTCCACGACAGGTAGCTGGGATCGATGGGCAGGCAGTGACCTCCCACGCCCGGGCCGGGCGTGAACCGGAGGTAGCCGAACGGCTTGGTCGACGCGGCGTCGATGGCCTCCCAGACGTCGATGCCCATCGCCTCGGCGAACACGGCCAATTCGTTGACCAGTGCGATATTGACGTGACGGAAGGTGTTCTCCAACAGTTTGGTCAGCTCGGCCTCCCGGGTGCCCGACACCGGCACGGTGCGATCGACCAGGCGGTCGAAGAACGCCTGCACCGCCTCCAGCGAGTCGGCGTCGATGCCGGAAACCACTTTCGGCGTGTTGGCGAAGTGCCAGGTGGCGTTCCCGGGATCGATTCTCTCCGGGCTGTAGCCGAGATGGAAGTCCTGGCCGGCCACGAGTCCAGATCCCTCTTCGAGGATGCCGGCCACCAGATCCTCGGTGGTCCCCGGGTACGTGGTCGATTCGAGGATCACGGTGGCTCCGGCTCGCAGCGAACCGGCCAACATGGCCGAGGCGTCCTGGACGTGGGAGAGGTTCGGAGCTCCGTCGGTGAGAGGCGTGGGGACGTCGATGACGGCCACGTCGAATCCTTCGGTGCGGCCGGGGTCGTCGGTGGGCTCATACCGCCCGGTGGCCAGTGCCCGTGACAATGTGTCGTTGGTGATGTCCTCGACGAACGAATCACCGGCGCCCAGGCGCTTGACCCGAGCCACGTCGAGGTCGAAGCCGACGACGTCGAATCCGACCTCGACTGCCCGTATGGCGACGGGAAGACCCGCGTAGCCCTGTCCGACGACGACCAGGCGGTCCGCCTTCGACTCGCCCACTACGCCCCCTTCGACTCGGCCCTGTCACCGGCGGCTTCGAGCCGGAGTTGGATCGGTGATGGAGGAGCGATTCCATCGATCTCGAGTTCCGGAGCCGCCGGACCGAGATGTGTGTCCTGTTCCGATTTGATCCCGGCGATGGCGAAGAGCAGTCGGCGCACCTTGTCCGGGTCACGCCGACGCGTGGCGTCGGCGAGCAGGTCGAGGTTCGTCTCAAACCACGCCGGTGGCGAGGTGATGGGGATCAGCCGGGAGATGGAGGCGTGCTCAGTCGCCAAGACCTGCTCCTCGGGCTCCCGCAGGTTCTCCCGAAGCTTTTCCCCGGGTCGGATACCCACAACTTTGATCGGGATGTCCACATCGATGCGAGCACCCGACAGCTGGATCATCCGTCGGGCGAGGTCGATGATGGGAACCGGCTCGCCCATGTCGAGCATGAAGATGTCCCCGCCCTTCGACAGGAGCGACGCTTGGAGGACCAGTTGCACCGCCTCTTCGACGCTCATGAAGAACCGGGTCATCCTTGGGTCGGTCACCGTTACCGGCCCACCGGACAAGATCTGACGGGTGAACGTGGGGATGACGCTGCCCCGGCTACCGAGGACGTTCCCGAACCGGACGGCGCAGATAGGCACTGTCCTCGGGCGACCGACTCAAGAGCACTTGCTCTGCCGCACGCTTGGAGGCGCCCATGACGTTCGACGGCCACACGGCCTTGTCGGTCGAGATCAGCACGAACCGACCGACGCCGATCGCGGCCGATGCCTCGATGACGTTGAGCGTCCCGAACACGTTCGTCCGTGAGGCCTCGACCGGGTGTCCCTCGAGCACCGGCACATGCTTGTGGCCGGCGGTGTGGAGCACGACATCGGGCCGGTACTGCTCGAAGGCCGCGAAGAGGGTGTCGCGGTCGGTGATGTCGATGAGAGCCTGTTGGCAAGGACCATCGACCGTCGCGACGGTGTCGTGGATGTGCGTCTCGTCGTGGTCGAGGAGGACCAGCAGGGCGGGACCGAATCCGGCGACTTGGCGGCAGATCTCCGAACCGATGGAACCTCCGGCCCCGGTGACCAGCACACGGTGACCTTCGAGCGACTGGCGCACCCCGTCCAGGTCGGTGGCGACCGGAGTCCGACCCAAGAGGTCCTCGATCCGCGGCTCGCGGGCCCTGCGGATGGCCCACATATCGGTCGGCCCCTTGACGACGTCGTGCACGGTGGGGAGCACCTTCATGGCGATCCCGGCCGCCTCGGCCGACCGCAGCACGTCGGCGATCACCTCCGGTGGGGCTTCGGGTATGGCCAAGAGCACCTGCTGGAGCATGTAGCGGCTGGTCGAGGCCGGAATGTCACCGATGGTCCCGACCACCGGCACGCCCACCAGGGACATCCCATGCACCGAGGTGTCGTCGTCGAAGACGGCCACCGGAATCAGTCCGGCAGCAGGAAACCGGAGCATCTCGCGGATGGCCGACGCCGCCCCGTCGTGGCTGCCGACGATCGCCACCCGCAAGCCGCTGCCCCGGGAGCCCCGCTGCCAGGCGAAGATGCGCGTGTGGAAGCGGAGCACGCTCATCCCGGCCGCCGCGAAGAACAGGCCGAAGGCCACCACCTCGGGGTGCAATAGTTGAAATCCGGCCACCCGGATTATGGGATAGAGGACCAGCAGAACGAGGGCGACCGTTGCGGTCGAGAGGATCATCTGGCGGGCTTCTTCGAGGCCGGCGTGGCGCCAGATGCGGCCGTACAGCCCGAACATCCGGTTGGAGACCAGCGTCAGGATCACCACGAAGAGTACGAAAAGCCCGAAGTGCCAGCCGTAGTCAGCAGGGGCCACGTGGCGCCAGTAGAAGACTTCGGACGCACTGTACGCGGCCACCACGCAGGCGGCGTCGAGCACCATGAAGAGGAGCTGCGCGCGCACTCGGCTGGCCAGCACGACGATCTGCCGTGAGCGGCTCACGGACCGGCGAGTTGCCAGTGTGCCTGGACTGCCCGCGGAGTCTGGTTCCGGCCAGCCTTGCCCTGATCCGGCGGCGGTCACAGCTTCACGCCCGACCATTGCAGAGAAGAGTTCGGACAGCGTTGTCCGCCCATCGGAGCGTGTCCCCCGACCCCGACCTCTATCTTGGCCCCCGTCTTAGCCGCGCCTACCAACAACGACGCCGCTTGCAATTGGGCAGCTGGCTGCATTTGCGAACACTTCCGACAAGCATTTCGGCCTCCGACTGTGCACCCCACGCCAATGTAGCGCATGCCTGGCAACCTGCACATTCTCGGACAGGGCAGGTTCGACCGAATCGCCATTTGTTTGGACCCCGTCGTCGAGAGCGGTGTCGTGGCCGCTGCGTCATTTGACGGAGGGGTTTGTCATGGGTGGGAAGTTGCCCCCAATGCGAAATCGTCAAACGAATAGCTGTTCGGGGGTGCGGCGGTCCTGGTCCCAGCCTGCGATGTTACAATGACTTGGCGGCTGGGTAGGGTACGGCGACGAATGGTTGCCGTCCACGACCAAGAGTGGGAACGTGGGAGTAGCGATGGAGTGGAGTGATTACAGGCAGGCTCTCGCTCGGGGCTGGTGGCTGATCGTCGTGTTTGCCATCGTCGGACTGGCGGTCGGGGTCGCTGCTGCCCAGATCAGTGGTGCACCCGCAGTATGTGACCACCACCAGCATCGGAGCCCCTCCCGGCGTCGATGGTGGCAACTCCAGCCCACTCCCTCCCGGGGTCACCACCGAACAGATCCAATTCTTCGCCACCTCGGACGGGGTCTTTGCCGATGCGGCAAAGCGGGCTCGGATCAACCAGCCCCAGTACGTCCTGCGCGGCATGGTCTCGGTCAACGGACCGAGTGACCAGACGGGCCAACCCGGTGTGATTGCGGTACAGGTGAAGGCGCCGACCGCAGTCGAGTCGGCTGCCCTCAACGTCGGCTACGACGAGGCGTTGCAATCCGCAGTGGTGGCTGGAGCGAAGGCGGCCACCGGCCAAGATGTCTACACCGGCTTCCAGATACTCCAGTCGACCGAGCCCGATTTTGCCGTTCCGACCAAGACCGTGTCCCAGAAGTTCAGTAGCCGCCCGGTGCGTGCTCTGGCCGGCCTGCTGATCGGCCTGCTCCTGGGTGCCCTGGTGGCCCTGGCGAGGGGGTTGCTGGACAAGCGCGTGACCTCAGCCCGGCGGGCTCAGGCGGCCTTGGGCTATCCGGTTGTGGCCGAGCTCCCCGCGGCCTCGAGTGATTCGAGCGAGGCCTACCGGATGCTCTGGCTCTCGGTATTCCGCGAGCCCCTCCCTGAAGTGGCGGATCAGGGCGACCAGTGGCTCGAGGGTGCGGACCTGTCGCTGGACCCGGGGACCTGGCCCGGGTCAGAACAATGAGGAGCGCAGTACACCAACCGCTGCCCGTACCCTCGCTCGACCTGACCCCCGCACGGCACGCGGCCCGCAGCGTGGTCATGGTCACCTCCCCGGGTTCGGAACCCACCCGAGCTGCCGTTGCGGTCAACTTGGCCAGTGTCTGCGCCGAGATAGGTCAGCGAGTGGTGATAGTGACGACCGACGGCATCGATGCCCACGTCGATGAACGGGAGCTGCCCAGAATTCTTGCGCCGCTGACCGACGGCGAGAGCGACCGCCGGCTCACCGGGCCCTTGAGGCCGGACGATGTGCAGGATCGGCTTGAGGACACCAGCGTCGCCGGCGTGTCCTTCCTGGCCTTGCAGCAATTCGTGGCCCACACGAGTCAAGTGGTGATTCGCATCCCGGAGGTACTCGACGCGCTGCGCGACGTCGTCGATGTTGTCATCCTCGATGTTCCGTCGTTCCTCTCCGTTCACCATGGCCAAGGTCTGGCTCCGCTGGCCGATCTGGTGCTGATTGTGGGTGAGCGCCGATTGACCACAACGGACGAGTTGCGCAGGACCAGTGCCGTGCTGAGACGCCTTGGGGCGCCGGTGGTCGGTATGGCGCTGACGACCGGCGCTTCGGTTCGTGACGACGACGAGGAGTGGGACGACGACGAGGACGACGATCGACCCCGGGCTGACCGCCGACGTTGGAGAGCCCGCAAGCGGCCGAACGATGAAGCGGACGACGATGGCGCCATGAACGGACACGGGGTCTCACCGGCCGACGCCACAACGGTCACCGATGCGAAGCCGTTCGTCGCCGATCTGGTCGAGCAGACACCCCTCGGTCTCGCGACGCCGTCCGAGCACCGAGCCGTCTGGGACGTCCCGCCGCGTCCGGAGGCCTGAGCTGGCGGCCCCGGCCGGTCTGATGTCGACCGGACCGCACCTCCGTTGATTTTCTTCTCCATCCTCATCGCGGCGGGCTTGTTCGGTCTCGGGCGGGTCATCATCGGTCGCGTCGCCCCGCTCGAAAGCAACCCGTGGCTGTACAAGGCTCTGACTGTCTGCCTGGTGCTCCACCTCATCGGTGCCCCTGTGCAGATCTGGGTCGTCGACCACCTCTACGGGGGGATCGCCGACTACAACCGGTACGACTCCCAAGGGGCAGTGCTGGCGGAAGGTTTTCGCCATCTCAACTTTTCGCTGGCACCGGCCGGTCTCAAGGGCATTGTCTCGGACGGTTCGGTGAGCATCGTGGCCGGCGTGGTCTTTGCCATCATCGGGGTCAACCAGCTCGGCGCGTTCCTGGTCTTCAGCTGGCTCTCCTTCATCGGCATCGTCTTCTTCTACCTCGCCTTCACCACCACGTTCGGCGGGGCCGGTAGTCGCCGCTACGGGTACTTGATCTTCTTCCTTCCGACCCTCATCTTTTGGACCTCGGATGTGAGCAAGGAAGCCATGATGACCTTCCTGATGGGTCTGACGGCCTACGGGTGCGCCCGAATCCTCGCCCATCGCGGTGGGTACTGGATGGTCGTTCTCGGCTCAGCGGGCGGCGTGTTCATCCGACCGAACGAGGTCCTGCTGGCCCTGGGCGGCTTCACCTTGGCCATGCTCTTTCGCCCGGCGGACCCGAACACCAAGTTCGCGGGACCCCGCCGCACGGTCGCACTCATTGTGCTGGGATCGATGCTCGGCGTCGCCATCTTCGTGACGCTCCACTTCCTACCGGGCACCAAGGGCTCGATCTCGCTTACCGAGATCGCCAAGAACAACAACAGCGCCAAGGGTACTGCGGGGTTCGGGAGCAGCACCGTGGGCTACTCACCCAGTATCGCCGCCTATCCCAAGGACATCTACGCCGTCCTGTTCGATCCGTTGCCGGTCAACGCCCATGGCGGCGGGCAGTGGATCAGCGCCGTGGAGAACTCCGTGCTGATATGGCTGATCCTCACGTCGCTCCGGCAGCTGCGGATACTCCCGCGGGTGATGCTGGCCCGGACCTACGTGTTCATGAGCCTGTTCTTCACGGCATCATTCCTCTACGCCTTCGCCGCTCTGGGGAACCTGGGGCTGATCACCCGCGAACGAACGGTGATGCTGCCGTTCTTGCTCGTGGTTCTGTGCATTCCCCGCGGACCTCGTCACCGTCCGCCCCGCTACGAGTGGGAGTTGCCCCGGCGGGCCCGCATCGAACGGCGGAGGGCAATGGCTCTTCGCCCCAGCGGCGTCCGGCCGCGGCGAGCGGCCCCGTCCTGACCGCACACCATCGGCTGGAGCGCGGCCCTCCACCGCTCGGCCATGAGGTCGAGGCTGAACTCCGATTCGCATCGGCTGCGGGCCGCCGCGCCCATGGCGGCCCGGCGGACGGGGTCGTCCAGGAGCCGGTCGACTGCCTGGGCCATCGATCGAACCGAGTCGTCCACGATGACCCCCGTACGGCCGTCCGCGAGCACGGTCGCCGCCCCGGGCACGTTGGTTGACACGGCCGGGAGGCCGCTCAGTCCGGCCTCGATGAGCACGCCGGGCATGCCCTCGCCGGTGGGCCGGCTGGTGAAGACCAGCACGTCCGATCGGCGGAGGAGTTCGGGCACGTCCGAACGGGAACCGAGGAGCTCGACCCCGCAGGCTGCCGCCACACCGGCCAGCTCCCCGGCGAGCGGTCCGTCTCCGACCAACACGGCGCGGAACGAATGGCCCTCGGCCCGCAGGCGACCCACCACCTCGACGAAGCGATCGGGCTGCTTCTGGGGTGTCATGGCTCCGACGAAGATGAGTGTGGGCGCCGCGGCCGCGTCGGTCGGTGCCGAGCGGGGATGGAACTGCGAAGGGTCTCGTCCGTTCGGTATCACCACCGCCCGATGGGTGGACACGCCGAAGCGTCGGGTGCATTCGTCGAGCACCTCATCGCCGACCGCCACCACCAGATCCGCCCGGGCCATGAGGCGCCTCCAGAGCCATTCGTGGAGCGCCGTCGGCGGTCCGGCGTAGGTGCCGATGACGCAGTAGGCCAACCGGCGTCCGGTGCCGATGACTGCCGGCACTACGTACTTCATCGGGTCGCCGCCGTGGGCCACCACGAGCGCCGGGTTCAGCTGAGCGAGCGCCGACCGTAGACGCAGGGCGAGGCGCGGTTGGAAGCCCTCGGCGGGGTGGCTGCCACCGGGATGGCCGAGGGCCAGATCGAGTGCCACCTCGGGTGGGCCGTCGAAGAGGCCGAGCAGCATGTGGCGGACCCTTCCTGGTTCGTCGAGCCGGTCGACCAGGATGCGTGCCGCGCGTTGGGCTCCCCGGCCGAGCGGGGAGGGGATGACGTGCACCACCAGCGGACTGCCGTCGGTCCCGAGATGCGCCGTCATCTCCGACCTTCCTCCCCTGGTCGACGGAAGCAATCGCACCGTAGCAGCGACACGATGTCCAGCTTGCCGCAGGCGCGCTTCCGCTGCTAGGACCTGGCCCAGGGACGGAACGGCCAGTCGGCCGGCCGCCCCGTGTCGCCGAACAGCTCCGGGGTATGAAATGCAGACGTTGGTGGTCGCCATTGAGTACCCCTGGCCGGCCGACAACGGGTCGCGACTCCGTCTCTGCACAGCGGTGCGCAATCAGTGCCTGGGCCGGGTCACTGACGTCGCTCAGGTTCAAACAAGCTCGGGCGCGCTGGCGGGGCCGTGAGAGCACTGCTGGTTGCCGACAATGTCCCGTGGCCGTCGCTCGGCGGCGGGCTCATCCGCCTGGCCCAGGTCGTGGAGGCAGCGGCATCGGTGGCCGACCTCGACCTGTTCATTCTCCACGATCCGCGCCGTTCGAACATTGTGGTGCCGCCGGAGGTTCCGGTGCTCCGGTGGACGGGCGCGCCGTACCCAACCATGTCCCGACAGGTCCGATGGCGGCTGGAATGGGCGGTCCGCCGGGGCATCCCACTGGAGGTGACCATGCTCCGAGCCGACCGTGCCCCGGGACTGGCCCTTCGGGAATGGGCCCGTCCGCCGTACGACGTGGTGTGGTTCTCCACCGCGCCCATCTTCGAATGGGCGGGACGGCCCGACCTCGGCCCGACCATCGTGGATCTCATGGACCTCGAGGACGTCAAGGCACGGCTCCGCGCCGACCTGCTGCGATCGGGCGCCCCGGGCGGATCCATGCGGACCCGCCTGGCCTCGTACCAGGCCCGGCTCAACGGGCGAGACTGGCGAAGGTTCCAGCGGTCGCTGGCCGCCCAGGTGGAGCGGGTGGTGGTCCCGAGCGACGTGGATGCGGCCAGGTCCGGACTGACCAACGTCGACGTGATCCCCAACACGTACCCTCGTCCGCGCCAACCGGCGGGGGACCCCTTGGCCGCCGGGCCGCCGGTCGTGCTGTTTCAGGGGAGCCTCGGCTACCCCCCCAACATCGACGCGGCGGAGTGGTTGGCGACCGCCATCGCTCCCCGCGTCCGGGCCACCGTTCCGGCAATGGAGGTACGACTGGTCGGACTGCCGGGCACCAGCGTCAAGCGGCTCCACCGGCCCGGGGTGGTCACCGTGGTGGGCCAGACCCCTTCCATGGAGGACGAGCTGGCTCGAGCATCGGTCGCCGTCGTACCGCTCCGTTACGGCAGTGGGACCCGGGTGAAGATCTTGGAGTCCTTCGCCCACCGTGTCCCGGTGGTGTCCACCAGCGTGGGCGCGGAGGGATTGGACGTCGAGGACGGCGTGCATCTGCTGCTGGCCGACGATCCAGAGGAGTTTGCCGCCGCCACGGTCCGCCTGTTGAATGACGCTGGGCTCCGCGTGCGCCTGACCGAGGCGGCGGAGAGGCGGTACCTCGACCGCTATGACGGCCGGGCGGCCGACGAGGGCGTTCGGCGGCTCCTCGGGGAAGTGGCCGGGATCAGGACCCGTTCGTAGGCCTCCAAGGTCTTGGACACCACGGCCCGGTCGTCGAACTCGGCCTCGGCCTTGCGCCGACCGGCGATGCCCATGCGCCGACGCAGGGCGGGGTCGACCACCAACTCCTCGATCGCCGACGCCAGTCGCACGGGGTCGTGCAGAGGAACGAGCAGTCCGGTCTTGCCGGGGGAGACGACCTGACGACAGCCCCGGATGTCGGTGGCGATCACCGGCAGGCCGGTCGCCGCCGCTTCCATGGCCGACCGGGGAAAGCCCTCTCGGTGGGAGGGCAGCACGAACAGGTCGAAGCCGCGGTAGACGTCCTCCATGTCGTCCCGGCTTCCTGTGAAGACGATGTGACCGCGGCGACCGGCGGCAGCCAGCTCTTCGGACGAGATGGCGTCGGCCTTGTCCGGGATCGGATCCCCCCACCACCACGAAGACGACGTCGGGGTGCGTGCCGCGGAGGCGCTCGGCCGCCGCGAAGAGCTCAGGGAAGCCCTTCTGCCGCACCAGGCGCCCGACGGTTCCGACCACCACAGCCTCGACATCCACCCCGAGGGCCGCCCGGGCCCGTCGGCGGCCGTCCTCGTCCGCGGCGGGGCGGAAGCGCTCCAGGTCGATGCCGTTGCCGAGCAGCACCAGCTTGTCGCGGGGAATGCCCAGACGGGCCAGCACCTCGAGGTCCTCGGGGTTCTGGACCAGCTCGGCTCCCGAGCACAGCGACGCCGCCCGTTCGAGGGCGTAGACCACGGCCCGGCGCGAGGCCCGATCCTCCGGGCTGGCGTAGAGGCCGTGCACCGTGTTGACCACGCCGGGCACCCCGGCGGCACGGGCCGCCAGCCGACCGTACAGGCCCGGCTTGGGGTTGTGGGTGTGGACGATGTCGGGTTTGAGCCGCCGGAAGAGCCGCCACAGTTCGGTCAGGGCCATCATGTCCTGGCCGACGGCCATGGACCGGGTGGCGTGACGCAGGGGCTCGTGTCGGATGCCCCAGGCCTCCAGCCGGGGTACGTACGGTCCGGGAGCCGACACTCCCACCACCTCCATTCCAGCTTCGGCAAAGGCTCGGAGTTGGGGGCCGAGCAGCAGCGCCAGGCTCATGTCCACCGTGGTGACGTGGAGCAACCTCTTCCCGACGAGCGAGGTCATCGTGCCTTACTCACCTGTTCGTAGATGTCGCCTATGGTCCGGCTGGCCTCGACGATGTCGAACATCGAGCTCCGGAGCTTGGCCCGCCGGCCCAGACGTTCCCGCAATTCCCGATCCGACGCCAGGCGCGTCATGGCCTCGACCAGGGCGCCCGGGTCGCCCGGCGGCACGAGGAGGGCGTCGACCTCGTCTTCGAGGATCTGGGGGATGCCGCCCACCGAGCTGGCCACAATGGGCAGCCCGACGCTGGTGGCCTCCATCAGTGTCACGGGGAGACCTTCGTGCAGCGAGGGCAGGACAAAGGCGTCGACCCCCGCCAACAGTTCCAGCACGTCGTCGCGCTGGCCGAGGAACTGGAACCGGTCGCCCAGCGCCAGTTCGACGTGACGGGCTTGGAGGGCGGTGTCCAGCGGTCCTCGTCCCACCGCGGCGATCCGGAATGGAAGCCCGCGGTCTGCGATGGTCCTGGCCGCATCGAGCAACACCTGGTAGCCCTTTTCGGGTCGCAGGTTGGCCACGGTCATGAAGAGAAGCTCGCCGGGTTCCACGCCGAGTTCGGCCCGCACGATGGCCCTCAGTTCGGTCCGTCGGGCCAAGAGCGAATCCGACCGGGACAGGTCTACGCCGTGCACCACCGTTCGGGCCCGACGTCGCAGCGGCGCCGGGAGGGCGTCGTGGGACGCCTGCGACACCGCGACCAGCTGTTCATCCTTTCTCATCGAGGCCCGCAGCAGCGCCCTGATGACGAACGGCTCCCGATCCCACAAGCTGTGTTCGGTGTACACCACGCCGGGTCGGGCGGCCCGGGGGAGGGAAGCCACGACCAGCTGGCCCAGTGCGGCCGCGTATGGGAGGTGGAAATGGACCACGTCGTAGTGCCCTTCCATCAGGACGCGGCGGAGGGTCGCCATCCACCGCAGATCGGCGTTGTGGGCGGCACCGAGCGCATGCACAGGCGTTCCGCCCTTCACGACGGACGGCACCAGGGCGTCCAGGTCCCGGAGCACGTAGGCCACCTCGTAGTCGAATCGCCGCCGGTCACCCACCGCCACCATGTCGACCAGCAGACGCTCCGCCCCGCCGTAGCCGAGGCACTTGATCACCAGCAGCACCCGGAGGGGTCCGTCGGGCGCCTGGGCCGAGAACCCCTGGTCAGCGTGCACCCGGCGATAGTACTGGCCGTGGACCTCAGCCCGGCTTTTCGGCCGGTACGGGGGCGCGCGATAATGTGCTTCGTCCGAGTCTGTTTGAACGAGGGCCTGCAGTGGCGGGTGGAGAGGGTGGCGCATGCGATGACCTTGCCGACTCCATCGGAGGAGGGCGTGCCTCGCCACGACGGCGGTCTCCAAGCGCTCGATGTCGCGTCGATGCCGACGGAGCCACCGAGCCACCTGATCTACAACCACCAATCCCAGCTGTGGCCGTCCCTCAAGGAGCTGTGGGCGAGCCGCGACATCATCTACACCCTGGCTGAACGGGACATCCGGGCCCAGTACAAGCAGGCCACCCTCGGGCTGCTCTGGGCGCTCATCGCCCCGCTGGCCATGCTCGCCATCTTCACCGTCATCTTCTCCCGGACCAAGTCCTTGGGAATTCCCGGGATCCCATACCCGATCTTCGCCTACATCGGCATCCTGTGCTGGACCTTCTTCTCCCAGTCCTTGGGTACGGGCGGCCCGTCGATGATGACCAACGACGCCCTCATGAGCAAAACTCAGTTCCCGCGGGAGTGCTTCCCCCTCGAGACCATCCTGGTGACGGCGGTGAACACCCTCCTGTCGTGGATCCCCCTGGTGGTGCTCTTTATTCTCTACGGGTTTGCCCCGAAATTTCCCACGACCTTGTGGGTCCTGCCCCTGATGGTGATCGAGTTGCTCTTCGTCATTGGGATAACGATTGCGGTGTCTGCCCTGATCATCCAGATGCGCGACCTTGCTCAGGTACTTCCCATAGTGATCCAGCTGGGTCTGTTCGCCACCCCGGTCATCTGGCAATTCAAGAACGTTCCCAAGGGATGGCAAATCGTCTACGGCTTTTTCAGCCCGCTGGGACCGGTGATCGACGATGCCCGTCGCGGCATGCTCCTCGGCCTCAACCCAGTCCCGGGCCCCCTGCTGGCGGCCATGGCCGGTACTGCGTGTTACGTGTTAGTGGGCTATCGGCTCTTCAAGCGATTGGAGGTGAACTTTGCCGACATTGCCTGACGGGTCGATCCGCGTCGAACACGTGTGGAAGAAGTTCCGCGCCGATCGCACAGCACCGCTCTTCTACGACCAGCTCCTCCGCATGCGTCGATCGCTTTCCAAGTCGGTCCGGAGGGACTACCGCTGGGTGCTGAAGGACGTCAGCCTCGAGGTGGAACCGGGCGGAACGCTGGGGCTCATTGGCATCAACGGTTCGGGGAAGACCACCCTTCTCAAGATCATCAGCCGGGTCACCTACCAGTCGGCCGGGGTGTGCCAGGTGCAGGGCCGCCTCGGTGCACTCCTCAGTGTCACCAGCGGCATCCACCCTGACCTCACCGGGCGCGAGAACGTCTACCTCTACGGTGCCGTGCTCGGGATGCGCCGCAAGATGACCCGCGACCGATTCGATCAGATCGTCGAGTTCGCCGGACTGGAGGACGCCATCGACCGGCAGGTCAAGTTTTTCTCGCTGGGCATGCAGATGCGATTGGGCTTCTCCATCGCCGCCTTCTTGGAGCCAGACATCCTGCTGGTGGACGAGGTGCTGGCGGTGGGCGATGCCAACTTTCAGCAGAAGTGCATCGGTCGAATCGAAGAGGTCGTCCGCCAGGGCACCTCGCTCGTCTACGTCTCGCACGACCTGACTTCGGTCGAGGCCACCTGTCAGAAGGCGGTCTGGCTGGCCGACGCCGTGGTGCAGGCGGCGGGCCCCACCAGGGAAGTGGCTGCCCTCTACCGGTCGTCGATCCAGGACGATGCATCGCTGGCGACCTCCAACGATGGCATCGTCCGGATGCTCAAGGCAGCCATCACCGGACCGGACGGAGGGCCGGTCATGTCGCTGGAGGACGCCGAGGTCCGTATGACCCTCAACTCGCCCGAGACCGTGGAAGCCGACTTCTTCGTCGGCATTTCGTTGGGTACGGCGTTCCCCATGTTCATCACCAAGCACCACGGTCTCTTTCCGTCCGGCGACTTCGAGGTGAAGTGCCGACTGCACAACATCCCACTGCCGAGGGGCCGGTACTCGGTCTGGACGGCGATGACCGGTTTCGGCAAATGGAGCGACCGGCCGTTCCTGCCGTGGAAGCCCGCCACGTCCTTCGACACCTTCGGACCCGACATCCTGGACCCGCCCGAAGGGGTCATGGTGGCGGCACCCCTCTATGTGGGCACCACCTGGGACGTTGATGCGACGATGTGCCCATTTCCAGTATCGGCATCTGACGTGTGCCGTGATGACGGTGCTCACCGACCAGACGACCGCCGTTGGCGAAGAAACGGGCAAGGTAGAGACCGAATCGGAGAGAAATCAAGACCTCTTCCTCGTCGTCGCCCTTCTTGTAGCCACCGCCGTGTGGGTGCGTGCTTTTCGTGGCCCGCGTGCAAGCTCACCAGATCAACGTCGACGACTACTCGTACGCCGACGTGGCTCGCAGTCTGTTCCGGCAGTGTCAACTTCGTGAACTCGTTCCTCCATACTGGGACGACGTCGCCGTTGGTCCCCGCATTGGCCGCGCCCGGTGCGGACATCGGCGGGGTCTATGGCGCCATGACCGTGGAGCTTCCGTTCTTCCTGCTGCTGGTGGCCGGATCCTTCTTCCTGGCCCGTTTATGGCTGTCACCCCTGGCGTCGATGGTGGCTGCGCTGGTGGTTGCCCTCAATGAGGACGTCTCGAGCTACGCCGTTATGTTGCACTTCGCCGTGCCCACTGCCGCCGCGCTGAGGACACGGAGCCACGGGTCGCTCTGAGGGTTGATCAACTGGCGTAGGCAACGTTCGATGAACGACACCGACCGGCCTGGCACAATATCGCCCGGCCGGTGGGATGGGGAGGTGATGGCTGGTGCCCGACGTTTCCGATGGACACAGTGCGTCTTCTCGTCTGGCGCGACTGCAGTGGTTGAGCGACGAGCAACTCATGGTGGGGGATACCCACTTCTCGTTGTCGGCGGATCGCTCGGAGGGGGTGAATGAGCCTGACGAGTTCGCGCTACTCAAGAGCCGCTCGATGGTCGAAGCGTTCGTTCGAGAGGCGCCGGAACGAGTCGAGAATGTCATCGACCTCGGAATATTCAAGGGCGGTAGCGTCCTGTTCCTCCAAGAGATGTTCGTACCTCGGCGATTGGTAGGACTTGACCTGTTGGAATGGCATCGTGGACCTCTCGAAAGCCGCATTGCGCAACAGAGGCTGAGCGATGCGGTTCGTCTCTACTACGGGATCGACCAGAGCGACCACACCGCGTTGGACCGGATCATGACGGAGAACTTCCCGGACGGAGAGATCGATCTGGTGATCGATGACTGCTCCCACCTCTATGGTCCGACCAAGGCATCGCTTAACTTCCTACTCCCTCGAGTTCGTCCCCTTGGGCTCTACGTGATCGAGGACTGGGGCTGGGCGCACTGGCCGGGCGAGGAGTGGCAAGGGACCGATGCGCAATACAGAGATGAGACGGCGCTCTCCAACTTGGTATTGGAGCTGGTAATGACGGCGGCCAGCCGCACCGACATCATCGGCAAGTTGACCATCACCAGAGACTCGATCTACATCACCAAAGGTTGGCCGGCCACGGACCCGGAAGGCTTCGACATTTCGACCTGCTACTTGACCAGGGGAAAGCGGTTTCCCCTGGCGCTGTGATTGGGCGGCGGATCGTCAGCCGGGGCGTCACACGCGCCGACGGGGTCGGGAACCCGAGGTCGCCCCGGCTCGGCTGCGGTAGGCCGGTCAGGACGCCCTCGATTTGTTTTCAACGCGGATCCCAATGGGTGAGCTGAAGATCCTCGTCGTGTCTGAACGCACCAGGACGCTTCGGACCAGGTAGACGCCATTGGCGACCTTGGTTGTGTCCCAGAGGGCAACCCAGCCGTACGGTTTCGGTGTCGCAATTCCGATGATTGCGCGATGGAGAGACGGTCCCGTGGCTTGAAACTCCACACGTTTCACGTTGGAGTCACTGACAACGGCATCGAGCGCAGTGTTGCCCGACACCGTGGAATCACTGGCGGGGACGATGACACTGGTGAGAAGGCTCGGGAACAAACCCTGGCGAGTGTCTGCAGCGGCGACCGATGTTCCGAAGAGGCTCAATCGTTGGGATCGCGCGTACTCCGCCATCTGCCGAATGAAGGAGGGATTTAGGGCCTGGCCCAACTCAGATTGCAACATGGGATCGGGAGCCTTCTTGACGTTCACCGACACGTCGGCGATAACGGCTTCTTGGCTTCTCCAAGCCCTTGCGAAAATGAGGCCATTTTCGGTTCCTAGCACCAACTGGAAAACGATGAGAACGATCAAGAGCAGTTGGGCCGCCGCGGTGACCACCTGTGCCCAAGGCGCGTCCCGCGACCACCCGCCCGCGGCGACGCGGTCGGTCCTTCCCAACCAGGACGCTCCCAGCTCCCTGAGCTCCCGAGAGATCGGCTCGAGAAACACCAGGTAGGCGCCCGCCCAGATCGTGAGGGCGAAGGTCGAGTACCGACCGGCGGTCGCCAGCCCCAACTGCGTACGTCCGATGGAGACCGTGGCGACGAACAACAACCCGAAGACGATCAGGGATACCCCGATCGGGGCTCCGCTTGATGAGCCGCGGCGAAACCCGCGGATCAATGCCCACACCGCAATGGCGAAGATGACGATTCCCAGCTCCAGATCGTTCACGTTTCCGGCGAGAGGGGTATTGGGAACGGCGGCGTCTACCACGTTGCCGATCACGGAGAAGAAGAACTTCGTCGTCGCCAGCGGATGCCCGAAGAGGTACGCGTCGTTGGTTCCTCCGGCCGCAAAATTGAAATGAATGAAGTACACAACGCCCGTTACGCCGGCATAGAGAATCCATTGGAGCAGAAGCGCGTTGGATCGCCGGCGCAGGTACAAGAGCACCAGGCCGGCGGGCCAGATCAACAGTCCCTGCAGGGACGAATAGCTCCCAACCACCGCGAGGGCGACCGCTCCAAAGAACGTGAGCTTGGTCAACACCGGTCGGTCCAGGAGAAAGAGAGCGCCAGCCAGCCCAGCCAACACGAGATACCACGTGAGATTGAATCCGAAGAGGGTGTCGGCGAGCCCAATGAAAGAAATGAACAAAAGAGCCACCGGACAGTAGAGGAGCCACGGGATCGATGGGGACCGTCGCTTGTGGGCGAGGATCAAAAGGATGGTGGCCACGCACCAGAGGGCTCCGCTGAGGAAATCCTCGACGATCACGTTCAGATGGGTGGTGTAGCCGAGGAGCAGGACGACCAAGTTGGGAAACAGGATCCTGTTCTCATTGTGTTGGGCCCAAAGTGTTCCCAAGGTCAACGTGCCATCGTGCGCACTCCGAAGAACGTTCACATCGGACCACTGATCGTAGAAAAGAATATTGGAGGCGAAGTCATGTATGTACCATGCTGTTGCCACCGCCATGGCTACAAAGATGAGCATCGCCCCAAGCGGCGGCATTCGCCGGACGGACACACCTGACGCGTTCCCATGTGCCTCGGGACAGGCCGGCAACGTGGATTCGCCGCCCGGTGTATCCATTGGTTCCCCTCCTCCTCGCCAACCCACCGACCCGGAGCGATTGGATGTTGCACCACAACCCTCGAGTCCCACTGGCAAGCTAGCCGACTCTGCGATCTGATCCCGGGCGGTAAGTCCCGGTCGGGTGCGTGTCCGCCGAACCGTGGAGAGCCGGCTCCGCTGTCCGCTGGGCGGGCGGCTAACCCTGGACATCTCGCGGGCGAAGGGCGCCGGCATCACCATGCGCTCTCTTGGGAGGAATGACAGAACCGACAACCGCGCAGCTCCTCGAAAGCCGTCAAATGCGACCCTCCGTGGGTTCGATTCCCACCACCCGAGAAATATTTGGCCCATTCAGATCGCCTCTTGTGGCAGATGGTGATCTCGCCGCGACACTCCGTTGAAGAATCGAAGACGGCGTCGTCTAGGGAAGGGAATAGACGGAGCCAGATTTTCGAATTGATCGAGCCTCGAGCCGGAACAGTCGATTCTTGACGACGCTATTGGGACGGTCCCAGCGTGAACCGGGTCGAGTCACAACTGACATCGAGTCGAGAAGGACCACGCCACCCTCCCAGTTCACCAGCTCTTGGCCGACGCAGTGCAGTCCTGCCGCGTCGCTCAGTCCGGCGAAACCGGAGGCCGAGACGCTTGAGGCGCGCCAGTGTGCGCCACGGTAGACGCCCGTCCGCATCAGGCCAGCTCGGGCGACTGCGGGCAAACGGTCAAGGGTGGTCTGCAGGGGAGCGAAGGCATGAGCGGAACGCCGGTAGCTTCCGTAGTTGGAGTGGTGGAGGAATGCGACGCCTTCGGGTTTCAGCGTTCGTGCCAGTTCGGCGAGATAACCGATCAGTACATCCGACTCGACGTGCACCAGCGAATCGAAGCTGAAGGCGAAGTCAATCGACTGGTCTTCCACCATCGGGAGAGATTGTCCGTCGTTCGTTTCGAATCTGGCTTGAGGATAGTGGGCGAAACGCTCGCGGCAGCCCTCGATGCACTTGGATGCGACGTCAACGGCAGTCAGCGTGTCGCAGTGCTCGAGGAGAAACTCTGTCCAACGCCCGAAGCCTGGTGCTATCTCCAAGACGGCAGAGGCAGGTAGAAAGTGACGGATTCGAGGGAAGATGCTGCCGTACCACTGCGACTCAGCGCCGCCCCAGGGTCTCGACCACGCGTCACCTCGCAGGCGCCAGTCATAGCCGGCATTCCACTTGTCAATGTTCTCTTCGATGCTGGGCATGCTGGACTCCCGTCCCTGAGTTGCGACCATGGCGTCGACGCCGACCGGGTGGATGGCAGGTCGCACATGGCGCGACACGGTGCATCAGTCGACAGGAGGCCAAGCGTAGACGAGCGCACAGCCGGATCTCTGGTCTTGAGGTAGCACGCCACGCGATGGTCTTTGATTGAACGCCGGTCACGCCTAGTGCTCCCCGCTCTAGGGATAAAACACCCGCTGGTGGATCGAGCTGGCCAATCGGCCGGCGCGGATGCCGAACGTGCGCACCCACTGACGGCGTCGCTTCGGGTTGACCAACCCTGGACTGGCGACAACCAACCAGGCCCAGGCCTTGGCTGCGCCGCGTATGTCGCGCCGCATGCCATCCGCACGGTAGCGCCCGAAGAGCCGCGGCCCGCATCGTCCATAGGCCCAGGCGGCCTGGAACATGGGCCTTGCACCGGTTCGCTCGCGCTTCTCCACTGCAGCGTCGGCGGTCACTGCGAACCGGTATCCGGCCAGTTGGAGCCGCCAGCACAGGTCGACATCCTCCTCCGGTGAGAGCTCCTCGCAAAAACCCTGCACGGCCTCGAAGACCTCCCGGCGGACGGCCAGATTGGCGCCCAGGGCGAAGGGGAGGAACCCCAACTGCCGTGTGGCGGCGGGGACAGGAATCGATGTCGGGACCCCGTCCAGGGCGCTGAAGTCGAACACCCCAGCGACCAGATCGGCGTCGGCCAGGGCGGCCGACATGGAGGCGACCCAACCTGGCCTCACCACGTCGTCGGCGTCACAGAAGGCCAGGAGGCGGCCACGGGCGGCCCGGACCCCGATGTTGCGAGCCGCCCCCGCCCCTCGACGGGCCGAAGCGTCCACCAGGTGGATGTGAGGGTACCGCTCCGACCACCGCAGCACACAGGAACGGGTCCCATCGTCGGAGCCGTTGTCGGCCACCACCACTTCCCAGTCGACCTCAATCTGCTGGGCGGCCAAGGCCTGGAGTTGCTCCTCCACCCACGGCATTCCGTTCTTGACCGGCACCACCACGCTGATTAGCAGGGGTTCGCCCGTTTGCTGCTCGTCCGCCACCCCAATGTCCTCCACGACCGTTGCTAGCCTACCGAGGTGGGGGCGGTGTGAAGAACCATCCGAGCTGGTCTGACAGAGCCGGCGGACAGACGCGGCCGGAGCCGGCGTCGGTTTCGGCGATCGTGCTCACTCATAGGAGACCACGGCTCGCCACCGAGGTGGTGCGCTCCCTGGTAGAGCGAGAGGGCCTCCCTCCCGAACGCGTGGTCGTGGTGGTCAACGGGACCGGAGGGCTGGACGACGCAACCTTAGAGGCGAGTGTCCGACTGGTCCGATTACCGCGCAATCTCGGGCCGGCGAGCGGATTCGGCGCCGGGATGGAGGTCGCTTTCGCCGACCCGTCCGTGCGCTGGGCCTATCTGTGCGAGGACGACGTGGGCCTTCTTTCGCTGCCCAGCCCGAGGCTGGCCGACGTGCTGGACCGGGCCGAGGCCCGAGGCCGCCTTCTTGGTCCGCCGGTAGGGGCGGTGGCGGCCTTCGGACGACGATTCGTGGGCCGGGGATCCCACACCGTCAACGTGGTCCCTCCCCCGGGGAGCCCTCACGAGTTGGTCCCGGTTGATGTGGCCAGTTGGGGGGCGACGTTGCTGTCACGAGCGGTCTTCGACGCCGGCATCCTGCCAGACCCCGAGTGGTTCTTCGGCCTCGAGGACTTCGATTTCTATTGTCGAGTCCGAGAAGGAGGATTCGAGGTGCTGCTCGATGCCGTGTCGGCCCGGGCCGTGGCGCACGAGCAGACGTCCGCCGGGCGAGCCGGAGCCCTTCGGCTGCACCGTCCCATAGACGAACACGAAGCGTGGCGGTCGTACTACCACGCCCGCAACTCCATCACGCTGGCTCGACGTCACGGCCACCCGTCGTGGTACCTATGGCACGTGGCCTACTCGGCCCGGCGACTCCAGACGGCCACCGGACGAGACGAACGCCGAGCCATCCTCCATGGCCTCTGGGACGGTGCCCGGGGCCGTCTCGGTGAGAATCCGGACTACGGCCGGACTGTGGGCGAGCACTCCGAGGCGACCGGGGATCCCGACACCCCATCTGGTTGACGTTGGGTTGGCGTCGCCGGCGCCCGCCCGGGTGACCATGGCTCGTCCATGACGTCGAGGTTGTCGAAGTGCGGCCACAAGGTCAGATCGAGATCGGGCACGAGGCGAGCCAGCTGTTCCACGTCGCGCCGATACAGGGCGACCAGACGGTCGATGGCATCGGCGTCCAGCGACCGGCGGGGGGTCACGGTCTCGCGGCGTATCGGTTGCTCGCTGGGCGAGACGTGATATTCCGTCAGGCCCAGGTGAACGAAGGTCCGGGCCAGTTGGCCCGACGTGTCGATGACGCACTTCTCGTACTGGAGGACGAGGAGCCGATCGGGCCCGAAGACCTCGATCCATGGGGCAATGGCCCTGGTATAGAACCCCCTCGCCACGGCGTCGGCGAGGACCATTCCGTCGACGGGCTGTTGCAGGTTCCGATAGTGATCCAGACCCGATCGGAAGCGGTCGATCGGGTCGCGCACCAGCATGAGGAGGCGAACGTCCGGAGCCACGCGGCACAGGAGCTCCGGTGCCCAGGGGAATGTGGCGTAGTCGGGAGTCCACTCCCCGGCGATGGTTCCTGGCCGCCGGGGGAACCACCGGGGGAACTGCTCGATGGCGGTGCTGTCGAAAGCCTGGCCGGCCATTCGATCGAGCAAGTGTCGCTCCTTGGGCAGGTGGCCCGGAGTCGAGACACCGGGGTGAGTGGCAATGAGGTCGTACCACCATGTGGTGCCGGCCTTTTGGGCACCGATGCCCACGAAGTCGGGCGACCCGGCCACCTGACCCTCCCGTATCGGCGGCGGGGTGAAATCGAATTCCGGTTCCCACGGACCGAAGCGCCCGAGGCGGTGGAGAATGAGACGACGGTGGGTCGGGCTCAGGCGCAGGAAGGCCTTGGAGAGCCAAGGAGCCCTCATGAGGCCGGCCGGGCGGGCATGGCCGCAGGATGTCACACGTAGCGACGCGGCACAATCGGGGCGATGCCGAGGTGGTTCGGTCCTTGACGGGCACCCCGCTACGGCCGATGATCAGCGGATGACGGAGTGGAATAGCGAAGCTCCCATCGCCCTCGTCCCGCCGGCGAGCGGGATTCGGTGGCCCCTACGGCCCCTACTTCTGCTCTCGACGAGAGGGCTCAGGTAGGTGTGCGGCATTGCCGGCATCCTCGACCCGGCCGCGTCGACCGGTGCCGATCGCTTGGGTGCCCTGGCCTCGACCATGGCTTCGTCCCTGGTGCATCGGGGGCCCGACGACAGGGGCCTGTGGGTCGACGCCGACGCGGGCGTGGCGCTCGGTCACCGACGTCTGGCCGTCATCGACCTTGGGCCGGGCGGGGCACAGCCCATGGTCTCGTCGGGTGGCCGTTGGGTGGTGGCCTACAACGGGGAGGTCTACAACCACGTCGAAGTCCGGCGTCGATTGGAGTGCGTCGGGACACGGTTCCGCGGTAGCTCCGATACTGAGGTGTTGGTGGCGGCCGTCGAACGGTGGGGCCTCGACGGCGCGCTGGATGCCTGCGAGGGTATGTTCGCCGCCGCCCTGTGGGACAGGCAGGAGCGCCACCTTCATCTGGTGCGTGACCGCTTCGGTGAGAAGCCGCTCTACTTCGGCTGGGTTGGCAAGATGTTCGTGTTTGGATCCGAACTGAAGGCGGTGTGCACGCTTCCCGGGTTCGCCCCCGAGCTCGATCGGCGGGCCGTGACGCGCTACCTCCGCCACAACTGCATCCCGGCACCGGACACCATCTACCGGGGCATTCGCAAATTGCTGCCTGGCCACCTGGTGACGTTGACGACGTCGTCGGTGCCGGGCATGATCCCCGATCAACGCTGCTACTGGTCGGCTGCCGAAGCCGTCGAACGGGCTCGCCAGCGTCCGCTGAATGGAACCGACATCGAGTTGACCGACCAGCTGGAATCGACGTTGTCCGATTCGGTGGCCGCCCGGATGGTGGCCGATGTCCCGGTGGGCGCCTTCTTGTCCGGTGGGGTCGATTCGAGCGCCGTCGTCGCCCTGATGCAGAAGCACGCCACCGGCCCGGTCCGCACCTTCACCATCGGGTTCGCCGACCGATCCTTCGACGAGGCGCCCGAGGCGGCCGCGGTGGCTGCGCACCTCGGGACCGACCACACCGCGGTGGAGATCGGCGATGCCGAAGCCGTCGACGTGATCAGCCGCCTGCCTGATATCTGGGACGAACCCTTCGCTGACGTCTCCCAGATCCCGACCTACCTGGTCAGCCAGGTGGCGCGGGAGCACGTGACCGTCTCTCTGTCCGGCGACGGAGGCGACGAGCTCTTCGCCGGCTACAACCGGCACGCCTGGCTCGAGCGGCTTTGGCGCCAGGCATCGAAAGTCCCGGTCGGGACCCGGCGCACCGCCGGTTCCGTCCTCGGTCGGATCCCGCCGTCTGCGGTCGACCGAGTGGCTCAGGTGAGCGGCCTCATGCCCGCGGCCTGGCAGGTCCGCAACCCGGCGACCAAGGTGGCCAAGCTGGCCAAGGTGCTCACGGCCTCCGATCCGCAGGACGCCTATACGGCGTTGACCTCTCACTGGGACGATCCTTCGTCGATGGTGCTCGGCACTTATGAGCACGGGCAGCCGGTCGACCGCGACCAGGGACTGCCCGGCGCCGGCGTTACCGAGCAGATGCTCTGGCTCGACCTGGTCGGCTACCTCCCCGACGACATACTGGTCAAGGTGGACCGGGCGGCGATGTCGGTATCTCTCGAGACCCGGGTCCCGTTTCTCGACCGGCGGGTGTTGGAACTGGCCTGGCGACTGCCCCTCGCAGCGAAACTTCGCAAAGGTCGGACAAAGTGGCTGTTACGCCAGGTGCTCGATCGCCATGTGCCTGCCGCATTGGTGGACAGGCCCAAGATGGGCTTTGGCCTGCCCATCGGATCGTGGTTGAGAGGAGACCTGGCTCCGTGGGCCGAGCATCTCCTCGACGAGCGTCGGCTGCGTGACCAGGGAGTACTCGATCCCGTCCCTGTCCGGCGGGCGTGGGATCTCCATCGGTCGGGCCGTCGGGACCTGGGCTACGAGTTGTGGGATGTGCTGGTCCTCCAAGCGTGGATCGACCGGTGGATGCCATCCCTTGGTTAGAGCGTCGGCTGGTCGAAGGGCTATTTTGAGCCGTGAGATGGGGCGGGCGATCGGCACGAGCGGGGTCGGGGATTCGGTGACCGAGGGGTCCGACCCTGCAGGTCGGCGGCCGGAAGGCGTCAACGCAGTCGCGAACCATGCGAGCCCAGCGTCCGACCCCTCGGTCCGGCGGGGGACCCTGGTGCCCGAGTCGCCAGGCCTTTCTATCTGCATTCTGGTGCTCGAGCGCGCCGCACTCGCCCTCGATTGCCTCGATGCCCTACGGAGACCGGGAGGATGTCCTCCTGGAACTGAGGTGGTGGTGGTGGCCAACGGCACGCCACCTGAACAACTGGCCAGCCTCGCGGGTCACGACGATGTGGTCCTGGTCGTCAACCAGGTCAATCTGGGCTTCGGCGCCGGCTGTAACCAGGCGGCCTCCGTGGCGCGGGCCCCTTTGCTGGTCTTCCTCAATGACGACAGCACCGTCGAGGAAGGATGCATCGATGCCCTGATCCGGACCGCTTCGTCCGACCCGGAGATCGGTGCTGTCGGGTCCCGCATCATCGCGGTTGACGGCACCCTGCAAGAGGCCGGATCGGTTCTCTGGCGCGATGGGTCGGCTGCCCACGTGGGGGAGGGCCTGCCCCCCGGGTCCGATGCCTATCTCGAGCCCAGGGACGTGGACTACGCCTCCGCCAATGGCATGCTGGTCACCCGTCGGGCGTGGGACATCGTGGGTGGGTTCGACGAGCGCTTCTCTCCCGCCTACTTCGAGGACGTCGACCTGTGCCTGGCTCTGGCCGAACACGGCTTTCGGACCCGCTACGAGCCCCGGGCCCGGGTCGTCCACCGGGGGAGCCAGAGCACGTCGAGCGTCTACCGAGGATTTCTTCTGACCCGGAACCAGCGGCAGCTGGTCGAAAAGTGGGGCGGGGTGCTCGACCGATTCGGCCCGCCGCCCGCCAAGGACTCTGGGCCCACCTTCGAGGCCGCCGTTCAGCGGGCAGTGATCGACGCGGCGTCCCATCAGTCTGCGTCCGACGCTGTCGCGGCTTCGGGAGCCGCGGTCGATCACCCGCGCGCACCCGTGTCCGCTGATCCGGTTCGAGCGTCCGAAGATTTGCGCGCCGAATACCTGTCCTACCTGGAGCAACGTGTGGCCGACGGAGATCGACGGGTGACGTCACTCGAGACCTATCTCTCGGGACTCTGGGGAGTGCGCATCCGCCGTTGGGTGGGGGGACGCCTCGCCCGCCGTCGGAGCTGACGCCGTCGACGCAGGACAGCGACCTTCAATCGGCTGAAGGGCTGCCCTTTCGGCCCTTGAGCGCAACCACTTGGCGGAGGGGCCGGGTGACCCGCCAGCTGGTCGAAGCTCGCATGTCCTCGTACAGCTGGTGCATGTTGGCCAGCTCTGTCCGTGCACCTTCGAGCTGTAGCCGGGCGGTCTTCAACCGCTGTGCCACTTCGACGGCCAGAGCTTCTGCCGCAACGATGTGCTCGGCCAGGGTGTCCCGGAGCACGGTCGCTTGGCGGCGGTCGTCCAGCAACGCCGTCGTCCAAGCTGATTCCGCACCGGGCGGAAGAACCGTCAGCGGCCTGTGTGGACCGGCGAGCGAGTCGAGATGCTCGACCAGCCGCCGGTGCTCTTCGAGCAGGAGCTCCTCGTCACCGGTAGCCTGCTGGCGACGGAGCCGGGGGGAGATGCTGGTCACCGCCTTGGCCAGATCCCAGTGAGGGGCGTGCGGGGCGAACTGGGGGAGCTCTCCCAACCAGGTCGCCAATGCGCTCAGCTGGCCCAGCGGCTCCTCCACCACCGACTCGTAGCTGGTCACGAAGGTGTCGACGCCGACCAGGCCGTCCAAACCCGACCGGTTGTACCGCTCCCAGAGGGCCACCCCGTCGGCGAGGGCCATATCGTCACGGGCCCGGAGCGAACGGGCCACCGAGAGGGGCGAGCGCCACACGAACACCGCAGCCACGGGCTTGGGGAGGTGGGCCATCCAGTGTGGCAGCAGCAGACAGACCCGCGGGTCCTTCCATGCCACCGGCCCGGAGTCGGGGAACGCATAACTGGCCGCGGCCGCGGGGTCACCCAGCTCGACGTCGGTCAGATCGGGATCGGACTCCCATCCGGGGTCGGGATGAGCCGGACCGTCCCAAGTCCCCCCGAGTCGCTTGAGGAGCCAGTCATCGTGGAGCCCGATGGCCCGACTCTCCCAGTGGTCGGGATTGTCCTCCGAAGCGCTCGAACCGATCGTGGAGGATCGGGACGCCGAACCCGAGCTGCCCGAGCGCTCCGGTGACGGCGGAGGTGCCGCTTCGATGCATGCCCACCACCAACAGCCATGGTCCCTCCGGCATGGTCGGTCCGGTTCGAAGAGGCGGAGGAGCGTCCATCAGCCGCGGCATCGGCGATCCGCGCTCAGCCCAGTTGACCGTAGAACCGCCTGAAGAGCGCGGTCCGGCGGGGTGAGCTGTAGACGAATTTCAACATGGCCTGCTTCAAGTGGTACACGGAGTTCTCCGACAACCGGTTGCGTTCCGCGATGACGGCGCGCCGGTTCGTCTCGCTCACCACGAGCCCTACCGACGCCAGATAGGCAGCCACCTCCGCCGTGGTCTCGGGGCCAATGGACGAGTTCGGCGTCTGCTCGGAGGGCACCACCGCCTCTCCATATGAGGTGGGGGCCATATCGACCGGCCGCGGCTCGAGTGCCCACACGAAGTGCGTGACTGACCAGTTGGGATTGACCGCCTGGGCGGTGGCTTGGAGCGCTCCCATCATCTCTTCGGGAAGGCCGTCGCGCAGGCCTGCTTCGTACTCCTCGGAGTAGATGGAGTGGACGTCGTCCCGGCGCACCACATTCCACCCCGACCTTTCGACCAGGCGCTGCAGCGTCTCCTCGGTGAAGAACCGGAGGTTCGCCGGATCCAAGGGGCCGGTCTGCTGGACTTCGAAGTGACCGCACAAGAGCTTGAGGCCCATGTCCAGGTGGGCCACGTGAGGGACGGTAATGACCAGGGAGGGCGAACCATGATCTAACGACCAGGCCGCCAGAGCGGTCAGGAGCTCCTGCGGATCAGCCAGATGCTGGAGCACCTCGACGAGTAGGACGCCACCGACGTCATCGACGCCGTCGAGGGTGGCCTTCAACGACGCCACGTCCGCGAAGGTGCCCGGTACCACGTCGATGCCACATGATCGGAGCGCAGACTGCCCCGACGTCTCGTCCTGGTCGCCCAGATCGACCACCTGTCGACCAGCGGGCACCTCCAGCGCCGCGAGCAGACCTGCGACATTGGCCACCACCTCATCGAGGGCGGACCGGTCTGGCTGAGCGGTTCGGGACTCGGCGAGTTCGGAGCCGTTCGTCGCCGACCGTCCGGTGTCGAGTGGAGGGTGCCCGATTTGGACCGATGGCTCGTCGCCAAGCACCGAGCGGGTGGCCTCGAGAAAGGCGCGCCCGTAGCGCTGGTCGGGTTCGAGATGGTTGCCCTCGGCCCATTCGTTCCAGGCCAGGAGAAAAAGATAGTTCTCCTCCGGGCGGACGTCGGCCAGAGACTCGGCCGTCACCCGCAGCCAGTGCTCGTAGTGGGCCGGGGTGGCGCCCTGGTAGATGGTGGCGGCACGGGCCCGCCGGGCGGTGTTGTCCCAGCCCACCATCACCGAGGGGAACCGCTTCCAGGGGCTGTCGAGCAGCTCGATGGCCGCTTGGGCCGCCGACTGGTAGTCGAAGACCCGATGACCCCTGAGCGTCTCAAGGGGCGCGTGGACCTGCTCGCCATTCACCGGCATGAATCCCACCGAGGCGTCGAGACCGAGGGCCATCGGCCCCCGGCCACCCGGAGGAGGCCCCCATGACTCCACCCAGCACAGATACACGTCAGGGAAGCCGGCCTTCTGCACTTCTTGGCGCCAGATCTCGCTTGTACGCGTGAGATCCGGTAGCAACGTGGGCCGGTAGATGAGGAGGAGCGGGCGTCCGTCGATGGTGATGTAGCGAGGATCGTTGAACGCTCCGAGCAGATGACGGATGTGGGCTCGATCGTCTTCCTCGCTGTATTCTTGGCGCACCAGCACATGGCCGGTCAGGGCGTCCCAGCCCCGAGTCCACTCCTCGTTGGCCCAGCACAGGGCGAAGGGGAAATCGGGCTCGCCGGACGCCAGCACTTCTTCGAACGGACGCTCCAGCAGTCGGCGTCCGTGGAACCAGTAGTGGTAGTAGACGAAGCCGTGGATGCCGTGCTCCCGGGCCAGCTTGGCCTGTGCGGCCCGCACTTCGGGCACCCGCAGGTCGTAGTAGCCGAGTTCACCCGGAACATGGGGCTGATAATGCCCCGGAAACAGGGGGCGGCCCTTGGCCACGTTGTGCCATTCGGTGAAGCCCTTGCCCCACCACTCGTCGTTCTCCGGAATGGGGTGGTATTGGGGAAGATAGAAGGCCAGAGCCTTTGGCTTCGCCCCCGTTCCTGTAGTACTCCCGCCTGTCGCGCCCATCCGCTCAGGATACGTCAGATGTGACGGTGCCTCCCAGCTCAGATGCGGGCCTGAACCTTGATGATCTCGAGGATCCGGGACTGGTCGGCAGGTGAGAGCGCCGACCCGGTGGGTAGGCACAGGCCCTGGTCGAAGACGCGAGCGCAGTGTCCAGGCCCGATGAGGCCGGCCCCGGCGAAGGCCGCCTGGAGGTGAAGGGGCTTCCAGGTCGGTCGGGACTCGATGTCGGCGTCTTCCAGGGCCAGCCGCACTTTCTCCCGATCTGTGCCGAAGCTCTCCGGATCGATGAGGACGCATGTCAGCCAGTGATTGGACACGCCGGCCGGGTCACGGGGCATGGGCGAGATCCCGGGTACGCCGACCAGTCCTTCCTGATACGCCGCATCAATCCGCGTGCGCCGGTCGATTCGGCCGTCGAGGCCCCGGAGTTGGGCTCGGCCAAGGGCGGCCAGCAGGTTCGAGAGGCGGTAGTTGTATCCCACCACGTTGTGCTCGTAGTGGGCGAATGGCTCCCTGGCCTGAGTGGCCAGATGGCGCGCTCGCTCGGCCCACGCCTGCGACTCTGTCACCAGCATCCCGCCACCACTCGTGGTCACGATTTTGTTGCCATTGAACGAGAAGATCCCCGCCACCCCGAACGAGCCCGCCGGTCGGTCCCGATGGATTGAGCCAAGAGCCTGGGCCGAGTCCTCGATGAGCGGCACGTCGAACCGCTGGCACACCGGCTCCAATGCGCCGTAGTTGGCGGTCTCGCCGAACAGGTCGACAGCCATTACCGCAGCAGGGAGGCGACCGACCGCGGCCCTCTGGACCAGTACCTCTTCGACCAGGGCGGGGTCGAGGTTCCAGCTATCGGCCGAGCAGTCGACGAATACCGGGCATGCTCCTTGGTAGGTGACCGCAGCGGCGCTGGCGATGAAGTTGAGGGACGGCACGAGCACCTCGTCCCCGCGCCCAACGCCGGCCAACAGCAAGGCGAGGTGGAGAGCGGCCGTTCCACTGGAGAGGGCCACGGCGTGTTCGACGCCCGCCCGTTCTGCGACCTCGCGCTCGAAGGCGTCGATGTCCGGTCCGACCGGTGCGATCCAATTGGAGTCGAACGCCTCGAGCAGCATTCGTCGTTCCTCGGCTCCGACGTCTGGTGGGGACAAGAAAACGCGGGTCACGGCGCGGTCCTGGAAGGATTGTTCATGCCGCCGGCCAGGGCGGCGCCACCGAGAAGCGCTCCCGCCACCGCCACATCGATTCCCAGAGCCATCGCCATCGAGGCATGGCCTACCATTACCACGACCGTCACCGCCACCGCCACGATCACCTCGACGGCGATGTAGGCGGAGCTGGCCGCGGTGCGGGACCAGCCGCCCGCGACCAGGCGGTCGTAGGGATGACCTCTGTCGCCGTCCAGGATCGAGCCGCCACTCCGACGTCGCCGGACGATGGCGCAGGCCACCTCGGTCACTGGGACCGCCAGTAACGCCAACGCCACCACGCCCGTGGTGCCGGTGACGCCAACGCCCCAGGCTTGGGCGAGGAGTAGGGTCATCGACGCCCCGAGCAGGTAGGTCCCACCATCCCCCAAGTAGATGCGGGCTGGGGGACGGTTGTAAAAGAGGAAGCCCACCAGGGCCCCAGCCAGCGAGGCGGCGGTCAACCGAGCGGCACCATGGGTGATCACGGCGAACACGACGGCGCCCGCCAACCCCACGCCGGCGGCGAGCATGTCGAGACCATCGAGCAGGTTGAAACCGTTGACGAGGACCACGGTGGCGGCCATGACGAGGGGCACACCGAGCCATCCCGGTAGATGGACCGGCTGGGTGGCGGCGATGCCGGCTCCGACCCCCAACTGGGCCAGGAGCCGCAATTGCGGGGAAATGCCAAACCGGTCGTCGCCGATCCCGACGGCCAGGGCGGCGACCATCGGGATCAGCACGATCGGCCGACCCGCCGACCCGCCGACCATCACGCCGGCGAAGACTGCTACTCCACCCAGATACGGCACGGGAGCTTGGTGGGTCTTCAGTGCCCCGGGACGGTCCATCATGCCGGTCCGGCGAGCGACCACGATGCACACCGGTACGGCCAACGCCGTGACGGCCAGAGCGGCCACGGTGACGAGCAGGACCTCCGTATTCATGGGTTCGTACTTACCCACTGCATAAGGAGGGACTCCGTGCCGGCATGCAGCTCGAATCGATCCACCACCTCAAATCCGGTTCGCCGGTAAAGAGCGACGGCGGCTTCATTGCCCGCTCCCACCACAACATGAGCGGCGTTCTGTCGCCGCCGGCAGATCTCGGAGAGAAAGGCCTCGACGAGGAGCGTTCCAGCCCCCCGCCCCCGGGCAGCCGGATCGACGGCAATAGCCAGCAGCTCCGCACCCTCACCGGCACCACCACCGGTGCCGTGACGGAGGGTCTCGAGAACCCGACGCCACGACCGGAAGAGCCGGCCACTGCAGGCAAGGGCGGCCGCCGGTCCGTCACGCCACAAAAACGCCCGATAGAGGCCGGTCACATCAGTGGAGCCCGCGAGGAATCCCACCGTGGTCTTTTCCTCCTCGATGACGAGCAGGAATGATTCAGGAGACCGAGTGATCCTCCGGTACAGGTGGCGCAGAAAATCCGCGCCCAGGAAGCTCAGGAATCCCTCACCGATCTGTCCGGCGTGAAGGGCGGCGGCGGTATCGGCGTCATCGTCTGTTCCGGTGCGAAGCACCAAGCCGTGCCATGTGCTCGAATCCGTCGCCGTCGCCATCGCCTCCGAACCCCTCGGGCCGCCCTGCCCTGGCAGACCATCTCGTCACAACTGGTGATGCGACTGCAGTGGACATATCGTACTTCGCCCAACGCAGCAGTCGGGATTGAGCGGTGTGTAGCACATCGAGCAGGTTGCAAGGCACCGGTCGCTTGGCCGTGGGTGTTGACGGTCTGTACGAAACCCCCAGTCCCCGGGCGGCGTCGTTGGGCGAGTTCCAACGGCAGGGTCAGGCTCTTCGCCGGCCCGCCCAGCAGGGCGCTGATCGCCAACAAAGCCCTGCTGGGACGATAATGGCGAGGCAGTCGGGTTAGCAGTACCATTGCGCAGGAAATACGCGTAAGAGGCCCCGACTGGGCGCGCAAGGCTGCCCGGTCGGTCCGAGGAGGTGGGCAACGTGTCAAGTTCTACCAGGTGGGTAATAAGTGCGATTCTCGCTGTCTTGGGTGTACTCGCCCTCGTCGTTGCGGTGATCTATCTGACCACTCCCATCCATTCGCTCCCGAGCTTCATCCCGGGCAAGCACGCGGTAAACGGGCATTACCACAAGCGGGGCGCCATCGCTGCCGTGATAGGCATCGTGTTGCTGGCCGTGGCCGCCGTCGTCGGGTTGAGAGGCCGGAGCGCGGTGGCCTCTCCGGTCGGATCGGCTCCTGACTCCGCTGCGGTGCCCGCTCCCGACGCCGCCACGACCGAGCAGTCGACGGATGCAGGGGGCGCGCTCTGATCCTCGGGGATCCCATCACCCGGCCCTGAGTGACCGGTGGCTTCCCTAACGTGCTTGGTGTTCGCGTGGCGTGTGCCGCCGATGGTTGAACACCGCGTGAGCTTCGTCAGCTGATGGGTCGGAAGCCTCAGGTCCTGGCGGGCGTCACCTCGACGATGAACTGGTAGCCGAACATGGTGGGCCACAGGTTCGTCAACAGGCGATCCATCAAGCGGAAGGTGCGTGCCTTGGTTCCGTCGACGCCGAGTGCGTCAAGGGGCAGGCCTACCGGCTCAATCCGCCGGATGGCAAATCCTCGACGCTCGATCAGCTTTGTGAGACTGCGACGAGTGAAGAACCTCAGATGCGTCGAATCAAGGATGCCACGCTGGTCGTAGTCGAACATCCCAAACGTCGATCGGAACCTCGGGTACCAGTGGGCGATATTGGGGACGCAGAAGAGGGCGGTGCCGTGTGGGGCCATCACGTCCCGTACCTGGCTCATCAGGGCTCCGGGATTTACCACGTGCTCCAGCACGTCCGCCGCCAGCACGATATCGAAGCCCGAGCCGACCGCAGAGGGTATCCCTTCGTTGAGATCAGCCCTGAAGAAGTCGTCTGTTCGCGTGGTGACCTCGTCGATCTCGTTGATGTCGACTCCGGTGACATGGTGCCCCATCTGCCGTAGCCGCTCGGAGAGCAGGCCGCTGGAGCAGCCGAGGTCGAGAATTCGACTGGGCGGCCGGTACTGCAAAAGCTTCGAGATCCGACCGTGCGAGCTGTCCTCGCTCGGTTTGAGCTGGTACTCCTCGGTGAGCGCAATGCGGTTCCCGTCGCCGAACCCCGCCTTCTGGAGCCGGTAGGTGATGACGTCCTTGGTGACATCAGCGGCGTAACCCAACCCGTCCACATAGCAAATTTCGTCGCCGTAGTAGGTCGGGATGGGCACCTCGACGATTCGCATGCCGGCGTCGTGCATCTGGATGATGATCTGGGTGTCGAAATTGAACCCGTCGGCGTTCTGCTCGAAGGGAAGTTGTTTGAGCGCGCTGACCGAGTAAGCCCGGTATCCCGAATGGAATTCTGACAAGTGCGTCCCGAGTGCGGCATTCTCAAATCGTGACAGGATGCGGTTGCCGGCGAACTTATAGAACGGCATGCCGCCCTTGCGGGCGGCTCCCTTGATCATGATGCGCGATCCGAAGACGGCGTCGGCCTCATCGGCCAAGAGGGGGGCGAGGATTTCGGGCAGCGACTCGGGCGCGTACTGACCATCGCCGTGGAGCATCACTACGATGTCGAGGCCATGCTCGATGGCCAGGTTGTACCCCGCCTTCTGGTTGCCCCCGTAGCCCAAATTCGTCGCTTGCCTGATCAGAGTGATCGGTAGATCGGATTCTTGCTTGTAGCCGAGGCCCACGAGGTAGGTGGAGTCCTGACTGTGATCGTCACTGACGATCACTTCTTCGATGTCGGGCCTCAGTTCGGCCGGTATGCGGTCGAGCACCTTGGCCAGAGTGGTCGCGGCGTTGTAGGCCACGACCAGTACTCCGATTCGCTTCATTTCGAAGGACCCGTCCACCTCACCCTCCCTCGATACGTACCTGCACCACCAGCATAACCATCGCAGTGGGAGAGCGAAAGAAGGCCCGAGACATCACCTCAGTGCCTGCCGCATTGTCCTGGGTGCAATTTCCCCCGGATGGCGAACACGTCGGTTCGCAGGAAACCGACGAGGACGATGATGCCTCCAGTTGTGATCAGGTGCGCCGACCGATCGGTACGGGTCCAGCTGACCACCGAGCCAGGCGCGGCGCTGCCGTGATTCTCGACATCCGTGACCACGACGAACTGGAAGCGTCCGGCATTGATGTCCTGCCGCCAGGCGACGCAGCTGGGTGGCGTGGAGTAGTAGTCGTGGGACTTCCGGTCCCCTACATAGGCCACAGCGTTGCTGAGATCGTTCCCGTAGAGCGGATAAATGAGGAACGGACCAGAGGCGCCGATCCTGGCGTGATGCACCGTATCCGCCCATCGATAGACGGGTGCCAGGGTTCCGGTCGTGTAGCGGTGGGCGAGGTAGAAGCTCTGCAGGAAGGAACCACTCACCAGGAGCGCCGCCACCAGCGCCGTCGCGACCATCCGCCACGTGATGGGGGTCCATCGGCGGCCACCTCTCAAAGCGATCATGCCCGCACCGAGGATGAGGGCGACCGTTCCCGCTATCAGGCCGGGGCCCAGGGCGGTGTACGGCACGAGGCTCGGTCCCGACGACCAGATGCCGCGAGCGAACTGCGTCACAACCAGGGTTGCTCCGTACACTGCCGTCAGCAGGGTGACCCACCGGAGCCGGCTTAGTGCAATGGGAAGAGCAATGAGCCCCAATACGACAGCCAGGGCCATGAAGCGCAGGTCGTAGACGAACGAGCTGGGGAGAAGGGGCTGAGGGGTTATGAGGTAGCCCAGCAGCGTGACGATCCCGACGACGCCCACGACGCACGGCAGGGCTCTGTCGTCTCGAGAAGGCAGTCGGGCAACAACAGCTACGACCAGCCCGGCCGCAGCCAACGCCAGGAGTGCGACGGCGGCGGGCCCGAAGGCCTGGCCAAGTCCGGGGAAGAAGTAGTTCCGCCAGGCGGAGCCGTCGGTGAGAAAGTGGGCCACCGAGTAATCCGGAGGGCCCGGAGGGCTGGGCAACCGCACCGGCCCCACGGCGATGTGGAGATTCGGGAGGGGACTGTCGGCGTCGATCAGGTTGCGGGCGTACCACACGATCCCCGTCGCTCCAGCCAATCCGCACCATGCCAGCCCTGTCCGCACCCTGCGGCCCTTTGGCAGACTGGCGATGACGCACACGGTAAGGCCCACGACCGGGAGAGCGAACGGATACTTGACCCCAACCGAGAGCCCTGCGGCGAGCGCCGCGACGAGCAGGCTGCGATCGCCGCGCCTTGCATCCCACGGGCGGTCAAGGTTGGCCAATATGGCCAGAGCCGCCAACACCAGGGCTATCCCCACGACGTCGTTGTAGGCACTGCCCGGCTCGTCGGCGACGAGTTCGGTCGTTCCCATCACGCAGGCGACGGCCAACAGTGTCAGAGAGGGTACGCCGAAGCGAACACCGATGCACCAGCCCGCCAGCAGGGCCAGCGCCAGCCAACCCAGGTTCACGATCGGTGACAGGAGGTCGTTCCCGAGGAGCACGATCCCGACCGCGTGCACCACCTCCGACGATCCGGGGTAGAAGGCGATGGTGTTGTCGTTGTTGATGTTCTGCAGCGCGGTGATCGAGCCGGACTGGGCGAACTGGGCCGCGAAGGGCATGTGGTACCACAGCGTGTCAATGGAGGTACATGCCGGTCCGGTACGCCTCGAACGTGCCCGGCCCCCATTCGGCGACAACCAGGGATACCGCGGCCAGGGCGGCGGTCGGTTCCCACCAGGGCACGACCCGCCTCGAAACCGTCAGAGGAGCCAGGCGAACGTGTTCCCCTCCGTCATCGTTGGTGTGGCGCCGGGCCAGAAAGATCGCTGCCATCGCCACAGCGACGTTGGCCACGAGGTAAGGAACGAGTCGGAACGACTGGATCAGTCCCAGGACCTCGGCGATGACGACCATCGAAGTCAGCCCGATGATGGAAAGGAGCAAAAGGCGGGGAGCGCCACTCCAACGAGGGCAGATGATCCGCTGGACGCGGCTCGCCGTCACGGAGGCACTCACCAGCACGAGTGCCAAAGCGGCCACACCTTCGAGGTAGCGCGGCGTCACGTCGGATCGGTGGCTTGGCCGAAGCTCCCCATTGTCACATTCCCCAGTCCGCCGGCGGACGCTGCGCAAATGCTAGTGCTTCCGGTCCATGAGGTGAGGTTGTACATCCGCCACCAGGTGAGGTCCGGCGATGGACACCGTTTTTTGACCAAGTGACCGAGGAAGCGATCACCGTGACCTCGACAGGGATCTCCCGCTGTCGCATCGCCGTTGGACCACGCCCCGAAGGACGAGAAACTTCGTCGAGATCTGTCGGGTCTGGTCATCTCCGGATTCGCTTCTACGAATGGAAAGAACCGGGCCGACCGCCACCGGCTCGGCGCGCCGGCGCTCAAGGGGCACCGTACGTGCCCCAGATGCCCTCGACGGCTAGGAGTCGATATGGCGTGCAGGACGCCACACCGGGCCAGCCGGCCCCACGAGAACGGGAGGTTCATCTGGAGCAAAGGATTCCGGGTCGATCCTGGGGAGCCCGGGGCGGTGTGGGGCTAGCGGCCCGACGGCGCCGGGATCACTGTCGTCATTGAACCGACCCGCTATGTGCGTCGGCGCCGCTCGCGGCGTGCTTCCGCGAGAACTGCGCCACCGTCGTGTTGGTGCCGTCGGAGCTGTCGGCGGACCTGTCGTCGATGGCGATCCACCCTGGCACATTGATTCGGTGAATCTGGAGGACTCCAGACCTGGATGTTGGACATGACCCTCCAGCGCGGGCTGGCAATGAATTCACTCTCACGGCACTTCTGCATCGACGCCGTCGTGGGTCAGTGAGTCGGCTCAGATCAGAGTCCATGGAAACGGGTCAGGCTCCGGTCAGGGACTCCTGGGTCTCTGGTCCCGACCGATCACCTACTATCGTGAACCTTGCGTACTCAGTCGTGGGGGATCAGTGGACCCGTCTCGGTGTTGCGTTCCGATTTAACGGGACGGCGAAGCGGGGGAGAGAGGTGCGCGTCACGTTCACCGACCGGCTCGAGCGCGACGGTCGGTGAAATAGGATGACGGTCGCTCGCTACGTCTTGGCTGTGGCCTTGATACTGGTCGCGCTGGGCCCGATCGCGGCGGCGGCACGAGTGTGGCGACGACGTATTCTTCCGCGGCGGTCGGGCCCGCCCGCCGTGCTTGCCAGCATTGTTCTGGCGATGAGCGCAGTGGTGTGTGTGGCGGAGTTGCTGGGTGCCGTGCACGCGTTCTACCGCTTCACCGTGGCCATAACCCTCGCCGTCGTCGGCACGGTTGCCTGGTGGCTGGAGCGGAGGCTGCAGCCGTCGGTTCATGGCGAGACCAATGATCCGCTGGGCGGGCACCCGCTAGCCGATACCGGAGTCGGTGGCCGGATACTGGCCGTCGTGGCGACGTCCGTCCTTGTCGCCGAGTGGGCCGGCCGGACCGTTGACGCATTGCATCACGGGATGAGCACGGTGGACACCCTCTGGTATCACTTGCCGTTCGCGGCCCGGTTCGTCCAGGAAGGCTCGCTCACCAGCATCCACTACGTCGACACCGAGCCCGTCGTACCGTTCTTCCCGGCCACGTCGGAGCTCCTGCACGCCCTGGGGATCCAGTGGCTGGGCAACGACCTTCTCTCCGCGCTCGTCAATCTCGGCTGGATGGCTCTGGTGCTCCTCGCCGCCTGGTGCATCGGACGTCCGTTCGGCGTGGCGCCGGTGGCGCTCGTCGCCGCTACCGTCTTGCTGGGCACGCCCGGCCTGGTCGCCACGCAGCCGGGCGGCGGATATACCGACGTGGTCGGAATGGCGCTCCTCCTGATGTCGGTGGCGATTCTGGTCAATGCAGAACGGGTCGGTGGCGAGCTGACCATGGGCGGTATCGGTATCGCGGCACTCGCT
This sequence comes from uncultured Acidimicrobiaceae bacterium, assembly GCA_963821755.1. Lineage (GTDB taxonomy): Bacteria > Actinomycetota > Acidimicrobiia > Acidimicrobiales > RAAP-2 > Bog-473. The sequence continues at coordinate 44,301 of CAWGEX010000002.1, read as the reverse complement.
GCGGGCCTGGCGTTCGGCGCCAAGTTTACGATGGTCGGTCCGGTGATCGTTCTCACCGCCGGGGTCATCGTCGTCGGCGCCAAGGGTCGTCGCATTCGAACCGCCTGCCTGTGGGTGGGCCTCGAAGCGTTGACCGGATCGTACTGGTACCTACGGAACTGGGTTCGGATCGGTAACCCGCTACCGTCCCTGGCTCATCTGGGTCCCCTGTCCCTGCCCAGTCCGCCGATCACGTCGCCGAACACAACCTTTGGCCACTATTTGTTCAATGCACACCTGTGGCGCCAGTTCTTCATCCCCGGTTTCAGATCCTCGTTGGGACCGGCCTGGCCCGCCATCGTGTTGGCGGCGGCGGCGGGACTCGTCTTCGTGGTCTTCTCCGGGCGGACCAAGGTCTGGCGGATGGCCGCCGTGGTCGGGGTGGGCTCCATCGTGGCCTTCGTCTATACGCCTCAATTCCTCGGGCTCCCCGGAGCGCCGATCTACTTCGTCTACAACTTGCGCTACGTCGGCACCGGCTCTGCTGCTCGGACTCGTCCTGCTGCCGGTTGTCCCGGCGCTGGGCCGGGGGCATCGGCCTGTCTGGCTGGGGCTGGTCTTCATCGCCATGCTGGGCGTGACCCAGATCGACTCGACCATCTGGCCCTTGAACCTCTTTCCAGGGCGATTTGCTCCGCCGGTTCGGGGAGTTGACTCCGTGGTGGGATTGGTGATCGGCGTAGTGGTACTGGGGGTCGGTCTGCTCCTCGTCTCTGTGCGCCGGCGGCCACCGTCCGAGCGGCTGCGCCCCGGTCGGCTGGTGATGATGATCGCCCTGGTGCTGATCGCTGGCTACCCGCTCCAGCAGTTCTACCTGAGCAATCGCTACGAATCAGCCGGGGCGGGCAGTGCGGGGCCACCCCGGACCGTGGCCTGGGCCCAGGGGCTCGAGAACACCCGGATAGCGCTGAGTGGCCCCTTCATGATCCTGCAGTACCCGTACTACGGCAAGAATCTTTCGAACTATGTCCAATATGTGGCAAGAGTGTTTCCCGACGGAGGTCAAGCCGATTACTCCAGTTGCCGTCAGTGGCTTCGGGCCCTGCACGCCGGCCGCTATGACTATCTGATCACCTCGTCTGCCAGGGAACAGCGGTGGACACAAGCCGATCCTGACGCCAAGCTCATCCGAACGGAGAACCTTCCACCATACCGCGTCGATGTGTTCACGCTCAAGCCGACGCTTGTCCTGAGCGGTTGCAACCGAGACAACCCATCCCATTGACAGCGTCAGGTCCGAACGCTCTCGGTGACGGCCTCCGCCAGTGAAGGACGACCTCTGACGGTGGGACGGCGACCCGATAGCATCAGGTTCGCGCTGAGGGCGCCGGAAGCGGCAGCGGCGGGCAGGGGAAGATCCGATGGCGGTTGCGAGGATTGACATCACCATCCCGGTACTCAATGAGGAGCGGTGTCTGCAACGGAACGTGTCGACGCTGGCCGCCAGACTCGATGCTGAGTGCCCGTACCAGTGGTCGGTCACCGTCGTCGACAACGGCAGCACCGACGATACCTGGGCCATCGCGGAGTCGTTGGCTTCAGAGGACACCCGGATCCGAGCCATACGACTCTCGCAGAGGGGTCGAGGCAGGGCCCTCAAGGAGGCGTGGTCCACCAGCACCGCCGATGTCGTCGCCTATATGGACGTCGATCTCTCGACCGGGCTGGAATCGCTTCGTGGGCTCATCGACCCTCTGGTGGCCGGAACAGCTGACCTCTCCATCGGATCGCGATTAGCCCGTGGTGCCGAGATCCGACGCAGTCTCCGCCGGGAGATCATCTCGCGCTGTTACAACATCATCACGCGGTCGGCGTTCGGGTATACGGTGTGCGATGCCCAGTGCGGCTTTAAGGCAGTACGGCGTGACGTCGCTCTCTCGCTCCTGCCGCGTATCGAGGACAACGGATGGTTCTTCGACACCGAGCTCATAGCGCTGGCCTGGTGGGCCGGTTTGAGAATCAATGAGGTTCCCGTTCGCTGGATCGAGGACGACGACTCCCGTGTCCGGATCGTGGCGACCGCTACCGATGACCTGCGCGGCATCGTCCGAATGCTGAGGCACCGGTGGAGGACCCGGTCCGAACGACCTGCCGATGCCGCTGTGGGTTCAGTTGTGCAATCCGCCCCCAGTCATTCAGCCACGAGCGACTGGCCCATGTGGGACTTCGACGACCACGCGGAGAACTACGTGGACTCCGTAGACCGGTCGGTGTCGTTCACCGGGAGGGACTCCGCCTTCTTCGCCCGGCGCAAGGTCGAGTTACTAGAAGAGCTGACGCTCCGCTCGGTGGGCCAGCTCAGTGGGCTCTCTGTGCTCGATGTGGGCTGTGGAACCGGCACCACGGACCGACATCTGGTCGATCATGTGGGCAGCCTGTGTGGGGTGGATGTGTCACGGGAGATGCTCGTGCTGGCCGCGCGTAACGTGCCAGGCGCCAGCTATGAGTGGTACAACGGGGACAAGCTGCCCTTCCCGGACGGTACCTTCGACGTCACCGTGGCAATCTGCGTGCTCCATCATGTCCCAATGTCGGCTCGCGCCAAGTTCGTGGCAGAGTTGCACCGAGCCACGAGGGACGGCGGCCTGGTGGCCGTCTTCGAGCACAATCCGCTCAATCCCCTCACCCGCCACGCAGTCAACTCGTGCGAACTGGACAACGGCGTAGTCCTCGCCAAGGGAAGCGATGTGGCCGCCCACCTTCTTGCCTCCGGCGCCCGGCACATTGAGCGGAGCGACTTCCTTTTCACTCCCGTAGGTGGTGCAGCTGGGCGAACTATCGACGGGATCCTGCACCGCCTACCCCTGGGCGGTCAATACGTGACGTCTGCCCGAGGATCCCACCCCGATCGGCGTAAGGATGATGTCGGTCGACCGGTCTGACGACACCCCGCTCGGCCTAAGGGTGGTTTCGATCGCGTCTTCGACCCAACGGTCGGAGGTCCGGAGGTGGAGAAACCGGTTGCCGACATCATGGCAAGACAGGTGGGCCAGTGTTAGGTCTTCGTTCGCGCTGACGCACGCTGCCAGGCGAGACCCTCCCGCATCATGTCAGCGTCTAGGGTAGGTGCCCGTTGTCCCAATAGCTCCATGGGTCGGTCACGAGGAGGATGCAGTTGAGACCACGTAGATGGCGAATGTCGATGACAATCGCCGTTATTGTCAGTTTGCTCATAGGTCTCGCCGCGGCCGGACTCGGGTTCTGGGACCGGCACAAGATCAACACGATCAACGGCCAGATCGCGTCCATCAACCGAACCGTGCCAGCGACGAACATCGTTGCACCCACCACCGGTCAGATCCTTTCGGGACTTGTCAGTCTCGATGCGCTCCCTTATGGCAGCCCCCTCAAAGGCGTCCAGTTTGTCGCGACCGGTGGATCCTCGCACAATGTCGTGATCGCGAACGGCATTGCGACGATTGGCGGTTGGGCGCGCGGTGGAATAGCGCCAATCTTCCCAACGGCACGTACCACATCTCGAGCATCGGCTACGACGCTTCCGGGAGAAGTAGCCAAAGCCCCGCTGTTCTGGTCTACGTCCAGAATCCTTAGCGAGCTCTCCGAGCGGCTCGTCGATCTCCCAGGTGGTGCCCAGATGAAGCGTCGCCGCCACAGTCTCGTGTCGATGAGGATTTCGGGCCCGCACTCGATCGATCGACGGCGCCCTGTCTCGGCTGTCGGTTGGGGGCCCCGAACGTTGTGTCCGCCCGAGCGTCGCACGCTTGATGACTTGACGGTGGTGCTCAGAGTCCAGTCCGGCCGGGGTCGGACCCTGACGGTCAGCGGCCGCCGTCCGTCGACCGTGTGCGTTTCGTCGGGACCGCCTTCTCCAGCCGATACCCTTTCGGTGGCGATGACGGGGTCCCGGCCCGTGTCGATGGCGGGGGCGTAGCGATGGAGGGGCGAGTGGCAGAAACCGACGTAAGGGAGGATCCGGAACCCAACCTGGTGACCGCCGGTACGCCCGGGAGCCGTTGGGTCGACCGGCTCGACCCTCGTCTCGTGAACGCGGCTCACCGTCGTCGGCTTTGGGTTTCCCGTGGCGGCGGTGTTCTGGATGGTCGCCCACTACGGTGTCAACGTCATCGAGGGCGACCAATGGGACGACGTGACGGTGATCCGGAACTCCTACACCAACCTCTTCGACTGGGGTTCACTGTGGTCCCAGCACAACGAGAACCGGATCTTCTTCCCCAACCTCGTCGTGATCGCACTCTCGCGCACGGTTCATTTCAACATCCACACCGAGGAGTACCTGGCCGCCCTGATGCTTGTAACGGCCACCCTGCTGGTCATCCTGACCCACAAGCGACGCTCGCCGGATACCCCATGGCTGTACTACTGCCCGGTGGCTCTCTTGATGCTGTCGTTCTGCCAATACGGCAACCTGCTGTGGGGCTTCCAGATGGCCTGGTACCTGGTTCTGCTGGCGATGGCGGCCGCCTTCTACCTGGTGGATCGGATCAATTTGACCTGGCTCGCCTTCGTTGGAGCCCTGATCGCAGCGATAATCGGAAGCTTCTCCTCACTACAGGGCCTGCTTATCTGGCCGGCCGGTCTGGTCCTGCTCTACCACCGTCGCCGAGCTTGGAAGTACGTTGCACCCTGGCTCGTTGTTGGAGCAGCGGCCATAGCGCTCTACGTCCACAACTTCAACAGTGGCGTGGCGGCGGGGCCCCACAACGCCGTCTTCCTCAACCTCGTGGGAACGGCCAAGTTCTACACGTTCGCTATCGGCGACACCCTGGGCATCCCGTTCCAGTTACGACAGGCGGGCAACAATTGGATCCTGCTCTTCGGTCTGCTGATCATCGTGCTGGCCGTACTCGTCGTGGTCGTCTATGGGATCCGCCGACAGGAGGCCAGCGGGAGCCCGGTCGGGGTGGCCCTCATCTGCATGGGTCTGCTGTTCGCGGCGACGGTCACCGAGGGCCGGGTGATCTTCGGGTACTGGGCGGCCAGCGCCTCCCGCTACACCACGTTGGACCTGCTGGTCCCTGTCGGCATCTACCTGGCCCTGCTGGACCGTCGCGCCTCGTCAGCTCGAGTCCTCCCGTGGGGACGGTCCCGCACCGGCGGTGTTCACGCCGACCGGGCCGGTACCTCGGGTGAGGCTGTCCCGGTCGAATGGATCGGACTCCGAGTGGCCCGGTTCCTCATTGCCGGGGTGATCGTGGTGCAGTTCGCCTTTGCCCTTCCCAACGGGATCCAAGGCGCTCGGTCCAACTACACCTATCAGGCCACGGGGGCCGTGGTGCTCCGGACGATCGATCGGCAACCCGACCACAACGTGGTGTACTACCTCAACGTCTTCAGCAACGCATACGTTCTCCGCCTACAGGCGAAGACGCTCCAGCAGCACCACCTCAGCGTGTTCGCGAATGCGGGGCCCGGCCCTTGACAAACGGCATCCGTGCCATCGGGGCCGTGTCGGCCGAGCACACGGCACGCCCGGCCGACGGCGAGCCCCGCTACGGACTGTGTGGTCCGTCGTCGAGGGTGTCGTCAGGTCGAGTCGAGGACGGTCGGGGCGGCATCGGGTGAGCGTCCGGCGCCGACCCCATCGGCGGCACTGTCTTCCTGGGGGGATCCCTCCTGGCCACCGCGGTCCCACCAGCTCATCCTGCGCTTGACCCGGAGGACGGGCCGCTCGAGGCCGAAGTAGCTGACCGACGCTACTGCGGCCGAGAGGGCGAACACGGCCAGTGCCAACAGCCAGAATGGAATCGTTCCCGGCCGCCATCCGGTCCAGTCGAGGAACTGGAAGATGAGATTGAGGTGCCACAGGTATATGCCGTAGGAGATCACGCCCACACTGGCCATCGGCCATGATCGGAGCAGCCGTCGGATCAGCGATCGGTCCTGCGGGCCGAACACGGCCGGGACGATGATCAGGAGGGCGAAGATGCCGTAGAGCGTCTGCCTTTCGAGGTTCACGTGGGGTTTGACGAAGTAGAGGATCGACGAATCGTTCACCACGTGGGACACGGCCCAGTAGCTCACGGCAGCCAGCAGCCAGCTGACCCACGGCATTAGTCGGTGCTGCAGCCAGCGCGGCTCCGATCGGTGCTCGGCGAACCAGACGCTGAGAATGGCCAGCAGCATGCCTAGGGCGAAGAGGTCAAGATAAGCTGGCAGCCAGTCGACCATCAGGGTGGCCAACGTCGGCCTGGTGGCGCAGTTCGGGGCGCAGAGGGCCACGAACTTCCCGTGGCTTACCGTGATCAGGGGACGGTGGAGGACCCAGTAGCGGAAGACGAAGCTGATCACGAACAGCACGCCTACACCCACCAGCTCCCGGACCAGCCGAGCCTGTGCCGACCGCTGGACCCGGCCGGAGCGACTGACCACCCAGGCATAGAGGGGGAGGATCAGGTAGAAGCTCATCTCGGTGCACAGCGACCACGCCTGAGTGATCCCGAAGAAGACCTGGGTGGGGAAGTAGATCTGGAGGAAGAGGTAATGGGTGACCACACCTTGCCACCCCGGACCGAGGGACACTAAGTGGAACACGTAGGTCAAGAGGGTCAGGGCCAGCCAGTAGGCGGGAACGATCCGCAGGAGGCGGCGTTGCCAGAACCGTCGGCTGTTAGGGGAACGCTCACCGGTCAGGTGGGACAGAACGAACGGTCGGTAGAGCAGGAAGCCGGAGATGAGAAAGAAGATCGAAACCCCGATCTCCAGCCTTCCCGTGTAGATACCCAGCGACGACCGCGTTGTAAAGCCCGACACCCACGCGGTGTGGAGGAGGAGTACCAACACCACGGCGATGGCCCGCAGTCCGTCGAAGCAGGGAAACTGTCGCGGGGTGCCCACCGGCTGTTCGGGTTGGACGTCCAGGGCCGCATCACTGCTGCCCGCCACCGCCGCCGTCCCGTTGCCCCTGATTGAGCTCACCGTCCTCCTGCCACCTCGCTCGCTCGTCATTGGTGCGGAGAGGAAAATCTACCTGATCGAGGGGTGTAGACGCCGAAGCCCCGGCTCGGCCACCCCGGTTGGCCGACGGGTCCGCCGATCCATCGCGTCGAGAGGTGTTGGCTACACTTCGCCGCCATGGGGGAGGACAACGAGCGACTCTCCACCGTCGCGACCGTCGACCGAGGGCCGATGGGCGACACCGGACCTGTGACCGGACAGGACGGCGTGCCCTCGGCTCCTGTCGGCCGCTCCGACCAGCCGGAAGCCGCCGCCTCCGGTCGTCGGCGGTTCATCTGGGCGTCTGTGGTGGCCACGGCGCTGAGCGCAATTCCTCTCCTCTGGATTTTCTGGAATCTCCCTCAGACCGCCGGAGCGGCCAGCGGTCCCGTTCACGAGAACAACTACTACGAATTGCAGGCCCGGGCCATCTTCCATGGTCACCTCTGGGTGGCCAACGGATCCCTGGGCATCGAGGGGTTCATTCACGCCGGACGGCAGTACACCTACTTCGGCCTCTTCCCGTCGCTCCTCCGCATGCCCATCCTGCTCGTGACCAGCAGCCTCGATGGCAAGCTCACCGATCCCTTCATCACGTTGGCCTGGCTGTTGACCGCCCTGTTCGCCTCCTTACTGGTGTGGAGGGTCCGCGTGCTGACGCGTGGATCCGTCGACATGGGCTGGCTGGAGACCGTCTCGTACGGCGTGTTGATGGCCACCATCCTGGCCGGCACGGTCTTCATGCTGTTGGCCGCCGAGCCGGACGTGTTCGAGGAAGATCTGGCCTGGAGCATCTGCTTGACCGTGGGTAGCCTCTTCGCGTTGCTCGGTGTCCTCGAGCGGCCGTCGTGGCGCCGGGTCACCCTGGCCGGGCTGCTCATCCTGGCCGCCAATCTGGACCGGGTCACCACCGGATGGGCGTGCGTGGGTGCCGCCGTGCTGATTGCGGTGTGGTTCGGGTTGGGGCGGGGGGGGATGGAGCATCGCCGCTGGGCGGTTCCTGTCGCCGCCACCGGGCTGGTCCCCCTGGTGGTCGGGTGCGCCGTTAACTACGCCAAATTCGGCGTCTTCTTCGGCGTGTCCAACTTCGACCAAGTCTTCACCCAGGTCAACGCGTACCGACGAACGTTCCTGGCCTCCAACCACAACTCGGAGGCGGGCATTCACTTCATCCCCAGCACGTTGCTGGCCTACCTGCGCCCGGACGGCATCCGGTTCACCAGTGTCTTCCCGTTCATCACTCTGCCCGCCAGCCCGCCTGCGGCCTTGGGGGGGGTGCTCTTCGATCGGCGGTACCGTACGGCCAGCCTGACCGCCTCCATGCCCCTGCTGTTCCTCCTGAGCTGCTGGGGGGTGGTCACGGCATACCGGCGCCGCCCCGTCGGCCGGGTGGCCCTGACCCGGATCCCCCTGTTGGCGGCGGCGATCGCCGGGGTGGCCCTGTTCGTGTGGGGCTACATCGCGCCGCGCTACCTGGCCGACTTCGTACCGTTCCTCGTCCTGGCCAGCGCAGTGGCCCTGGCCGACATCTGGCGGCGGCTCGACGGCGGGCGGCGTCCGCTGCGGCTGACGACGGCAGTGATCATCGCCGTGGTCGGGGTGTTCACCATCTCCGCCAATGTAGGCATGGCCCTGACCCCCAACGAGGAGTGGGACACTGCCGAGGTCCTTCACTACGTGGCCGTGCAGAAGGCCGTCAGCGACGTGACCGGCCATCCCCTCGACTCCCACGTCCAGCGAGGCAACAGGCTGCCTCCGTGGGGACCGGCCGATCAGCTCTTCATCGTGGGGAGATGCGACGGCCTCTACGTTTCCAACGGAGAGAGCTTCGTCACCGTTCCGGACCAGCAGTATCACCGCAACACCTGGATGGTGGTGGAGCGCGGCCACCGGTTCCAGCACACCTATCGCATCGTCATACACCGACCGACTCCCGGCACCGCGGTCTCCCAACAGCTCGTCCGGGCCGGGAGCACCACGGTGTCCGTGGTGCTCAGACCTACTGTGCACGCTGATCAGTTCAACCTTTACGTGGCCCGGTCCGCCCCCGGGCGTATGGTCTTCGGCTTTCCCGCCCTGGTGCGGCCGGGCACTTCCCATCAGGTGGTCGTGGTCACCGATCCGGCCAAGCGCCTGACCACAGGCGCCGTCGATGGACAGGTGCTGATGGCCACGCCTCTGAACAGCGGTGAGCCCGTCGTGGACTCCGGTAGCTCGCATTCACCCGGGCCGTCCCCGGCACTCTCCGTGGTCGACGAGACGGTTTCCTCGCCGCAACCCACCCTCTGTCAGAGCCTCGCCGGCTGAGCAGGCTGGCAGCCCTAGTGCCGGCGTGACTCAGTCGGACCCGTCGACCTGGGGTTCCGCCGTGCGTCTTGCCTCGGGCCTGTTTGTTCAGCGCATCAAGGGTCGCTCGAGAGCGAAACATGACGGCAAGGTGATGGACCAGATTTCCGTGAGAGCCCGCATTGCCCAGCTCAGGAACCGGCGGCAGCCTGGGACCGGTCCACTGTGACCCGTCGGCTCTTCATGCGCATGAACGGGCGTTCGACCAGGAACCACGAACCGATCGAGAGAGCGAGCGTGGCTGTAACGGCAACGACGACCTTCACGACGTCGTTCCAGTGGGGCCCGTAGTAGCGGATCGCGAAAAGAATCGGCAGGTGCCAGAGGTACACGCCGTATGAGATGAGCCCCAGCAAAACAAGGGGTTTGAGCTGAAAGAAATGTCTGCCGGCCCACTGGCCATCCACGATGGCCAAAATGATGATGGCGCATGCGACGTCAATTGCAACGAGTCCGCCACGATACAGAAAGGGACCGGTGTTGTTGGTAAACGGCATGCATACCAAGAGAAATATTGCCGCAATCCAGGCGGCGACGGATAGGTATCGCCTGGGCTCTCGGCCACGCACCCAGATGTCCGCGAGGAGTGCTCCCATCAATATGGATCCGGCCCTGGTGTCGGTCCGGATAAAGTCGGCGTAGTAGGAACCGATACCGTGGTACATGAGTGCCATATGAACATCGACCACCGCCATCATGACAAGCATGACTGCAATCACGGTTCGTAGTTGTTGACGAATAGTGAGCAAAAATATGGTTATCCATGGCCAGATGAGGTAGAACTGCTCCTCGAATGACAACGACCACATGTGCTGCAGTCCATTTGCGATGTTTCCGCCGAACGCATTCGAATTGAATGCCAGCTTCCAGTTGGAGTAGTAGAACCCTACGGCCGTCAGCGACGTCCACTCTTCGTGGAATGAGATGCCGGTCAAGTAGGCGAAGAGGCTGTGGGCGGCGAGTACGACGACCAGCGCAGGGACCAGCCTGAGGATTCGTCGTTCGTAGAATGCCCACTTTCCGATACGCCCATTCTTTGACTGCTCGCGCAACAGAAGACTCGTAATGAGAAACCCGCTCAGGACGAAGAACATGTCGAGCGGTACCGTCCCTCCAGGGACGACCGCGAACGCTGGAATGGGCAATATGACGTTGAAATGACAGACGACGACGATGACCGCGGCGATTCCGCGTACTCCATCGAGGCCAGGAATTTTGCCCAGGCGACGGGCCTCGATTGATGACGCCGCTGTCTGCGCGTCGACCGACGTCTGAGGGGATGGAGCGGGAAGCGTCTCAGCGGTTATGGAATCACCGAGACTCACCGGATCTGGCATCCTCCCCCCAAAAGGTTCGATCAACTTCTCGCAGGTTGGCGCAAGTCACAAACCGGGCGCCCGCCTTCACGGCGAATACCATCAACCGTAGTCCGAAAGACCGGGTGCTCATTAGTCGGCGCCAGGCAGTGCGGCGTGGCCTGCACCAGGCTCCGGGACGGCGGCGTGATGGGCTCCATCAAATCGACCCCGCCTGACCGGAACTCAAGGTCTGTGTCATAGCCGTCCGTCCCCTGCTTGCCCTGGGATAAATCGATCTGGGCCAGTCACACTATCCTCGGAATCGCTACTACTGCACTGGGCGGACACCCCAAGTGACCGGCTCGGGCGAGCTCGATTGGGAGTTGAGATGCCCGGCGGCCCTCGGAGATCGCCCATCCGGCTCGTGGCCCAACGGTGGGCGCGGCTCGCTCATCATCGGCCTTCGTCAACTCTCGGACCCGCTACTACGAGTGGGAGCGTGTGGCCGACCGAGGAGTGGCCGGAGTGGTCCGGCTGGCGTCAGCGACTCTCGTCCTCTGGCTGCCCCTAACGGTCTCTGGCCCCACGCCAAAGGGGGACGACTCGGAGGCGTTCCGACATCACGGCGGCGCACCATCGAGGTCCGGATTGAGGTCAGTGTTGAATCGACCTGGACCACCGGATCGAGATGGTCGTCGACCCCTTATTCGCTCCAGGACATACGCGGCGAAGAGGCCGATTGTCGCAACTGCGGCGAGAGCGAGCCCCAGGGTGAAGGTCGCTGGCCAGTAGGACAGCACCACCTTGTGTCGTCCGGCCGGCACGTCGGTCTGAAGCATCACGCCGGCCCACCGGGTCAATGGGACAGGATGGCCGTCGACGGTCGCGTGCCAGCCAGGAACGTCGGTCAGTCGGAGCCGAAGGACCTGCGCCCCGGAACCCTCGGTGACCATGCTCCATGTTGCCGGATCGGGATGGACCACCGTCACCGGAATGGACCGTGTTGAGGAGCCACCCATTGACCGCGGTGACAATGTCGCTGCCGCGGCTCCTGGAATCCGGTAAAGGTCCTCGCCTCCGACTCTGGCGTACAAGGGCGCTCCACGAGGTCCAGGTGACCCGGCCGGCTCGAGCACGAAACCCACCCCGTACAGTCGGGCCTGCCCGATCGTGGTTATCACGGGGCAAAAGGTGGAGAGAGAACGATTGCCACCGGTCTCACCAGTGAGTTGCTTCCACGACGTGAAGTAGCTGCTCGGCAGGATTGGATCGTAGGCGGCCAACTCCTGAATGCCGTAGGCGTCCTGCGCATTCGCCGGTATGCCGAGCCCAGGAGGAAAGAAGCACAAGGGGGCGCCGTACCCTACGATCGCCGACCCGACTGCCCGCTTCAGTGAGATGGTTGAGGGGGTAGGCGCGAACGGTGTCGAGCTAGCGGTCCATAGTGATCCGCCCGCGGTGATGAGGAATGCGGCCTCGCAGACCAGGAGCGAAGCCCCGGTCCATCGGCCCAGGCGTGCTCGACGGGAACCATCCGGGGCGCTAGCCGTTCGCCGGAACCGGGCAGCCCAGAAGAGTGCGCCGACGACGACGAGCCCCACCCCGATCTCAGCTGCTGCCCAAACGAAACTCGTTTCTCGTATTCGAGCGTCGGCTGGCGTGAGACCATTTCGTCCGAAGAGAAACAGGCCGGCCAACAGGAGGAGAGCTGCGCCGAAGCCACCGGCCAGCCACCGTCGAATGACCAGTCGTTCAGGGTTCCGCACCAGGGAGTCCATCCCGAAGCCGGAGAGCACCGATAGAGCGAAGACCAAAGGCATAAGTGCGCGTTGCCAGATGAGGGAGCCGAGCAGTGGAAGGTGGCTCAACCCGTCCACTACCGCCGGGACGAAAGCCACGATGACCATGACAACGGCTACGGTCGTCAGAGCCAGCACTTCGGGGCGACGCCCCCGAGTGGCTACCGCCGCCACTGCCAATACGAGCGGTATGATTCCGAGGTAGGCCGCCGTCTCCGAGTAGCCACCGACGTACCCGAACCAGTGGCTGCCGGCAATGGGCAGACCGTCGTAGCCCTGGAGCAGCAGGTGCACGAGATTGTGGGCAGGAAGCGGTGGGTTGCCCTTTACGAGTTCGGCGGGGTTCACTCCCGGAGCGCTGTGTATGGATTTGGTGAGGAGCTGCAGTCCCGGGAGTAACAGGGGAGCGCCGAGCGCCGCTCCAGCGATGACCCCCACAGATAATCCGAGCAGCGGTCTCCTCACGGCACCGACACCCCGGGAGACCGCGATCTGCCGAGTCAGGACTACGAGCACAAAGACAAGAAGTGAGATGCCGAATAGTGTGAGCACTTCGGGATGTCCGGCATAAATCATCGCCGCGATCACCAGGGCCAGACCGGCGATGTGGAGGACGTCGGTGCGGCCTTTCAGAATTAGGAGGGCGGCCGCGAATAGCCATCCTGCCCACGACAAGGCTGAAGCTTGGGGCCAACCCAGCCAGCCCAGCATCGGACCGCTGAGTTCGAATACCGTTCCGCCGAGGACGCAGGCAAGCGTGCTCAAGCCCATCACGCGTCCCAGGGCGTAGACCCCGCTTCCGGCGATGACGAGCGTGACCAGGACTTGGACGGTGAAGGCCCAGCTGAGCGGGGCGAGATAGCCGATCAGAGACGGTAGGCTGAACGAGGCTGGCTGCCAGCTGAAGGCCAGGGGCGTGCCGAGCGCTGAATACGGGTTCCACAGAGGGAGATGGCCTTGGTGCACCTGCATCCACGAGAGGGTGGCCCACGGAATCATCGAGTCGGACTGGTCTCCGGCCTGGGAGTTGTGCACGACCAGCCCGTGCTGGCGCAGGACGCCGAACTGATTCAGTAGGTCGAAGGACCCAAATTGCGTTCCGTGCATCAGAGCGGGCGTCAGCGCGAGGAGGGCGATGACTCCGAACCAAGCGACAGCGAGCAGGTGCCGAGACGAAGCACGGCGAGCACTGTCGCTCAGCACAGTCATGGCCGACTTGCCGGTCGACATTCCCCCGCTCCCCTCACCAGATTGGGAAGTGTAACGAATGTCGACCGCGCGCCGTGAGGCGGGATCATGGCAAGCTAGGGCCCCACTCTTCGACAGATGGTGATCGTCCGCGACGTACCTTCGGCCGACCTCATTAGGAGCATGAGGTCATCGAGGGCGACGAAGGTCGTATGTGGAAAGTAGCCAATGAGGGGGAGCGGTTTGCTGCGTACCCGAGGCGATGTCATCAACGTAGCGGTCGCACCTCGACCCGCTGTGACGGTGTCGCCGCGATGCAGCAGAATTGACGTGGGCAGTGCGTACGCTCGGCAGTTTGGCGCTTCTTGGCCGTTGGCCTGAAGGGCTAGTTGCAGGGTCCAGGTGGCCCGGTCGTCCGCCGTCACGGTCGGCGGTGGCGTCGGAATTCGACCGGAGGCCACCCCTGCTCGCAGCCAACCCAGGGTCATCCAGGGGTCGAAGTGCATATCCGGGTGCGTGTTCGGCGGGAGCACCTTCGCCACCGCTAGACGGGGAAGAGTGAGGATGTAAGGGCGGTACCACGCCGCCAGGGCTCGGTTCTCGTTGCCGTGCCGTACGGCCACGAGAATATTGCCTGGTACGCCGATCAGGAGGACGACCAACACGACCGGCGCGGCGTAGCGCCAGCGCCCGATCACCGAGTCGGTGGCCACGGCGAGGCCGGGGATCAACAGAGCGGCGATGATGTGCAGGTAGCGACTGGTGTCCACCTGGCCCGGCAACACCCCGGGCGGAAGGGCTCCGCGACCGGTGCCCGTCACCACGGCGAAGACAATCGCTCCCGCCCACAGCGCCAGTGGTGCTGCCAATTCCTGGTGCCGTCGGGCTGGCGCAGCGTCCATCCAGGCCATCGCCCCTCCGGTCACCATGAGCGCAGCCAGCAGGAGCCCTACCACCGGCCCGTGGCCCAGCGCGGCAAAGGTGCTCGCCACGACGGTCACGGCGAAGTGGAACGTCTGTCCCGGCGAGGCGGCCGACGGGTAGTCATGGTGGCCGATCCACAGGAACCAGGTCAGGTAGATGGCCCCGAGGGGCAGGGCATGGGCGAGTGCCATCCGCCATCCTCGGCGGATCAGCGCGGCGAGAACCACGACAGCCACCATGGTTACGCCGACGCCTGAGCACATCAGGCTGGCCAGCCCGGCGACGAGTCCGACCATGTCCCGGCGGTCGAAGGGTCCGTCGTGGTTCGTAGCCAAGAGATACACCAGCCCGAAGGCGAGCGAGCCGCAGAATCCGATCTGGAAGCCGTAGAGAATGTCGAAGTAGCCCGATCCGAAGAGTACAAATACCAGCGCCGCCGCCGTGGCGACCCAGGCCGATACACCGGATCGTCGCATGACGGCACGCAGAAGCGCGGCCACAGATAGGTGAAGGAGGACAACCGACACTAAGTACGGCGTGTAGCTCCGGATCCCTATGACCTGCCACCAGAATCGATAGGCCAGAACAGGAAGCGTGGACCAGTGTTGGCTGTGCGGGCTGAAGAGGTCGTGCAGGCTCCCTGCACTTCGAGTCGAGAGGAAGTCCCATTCGTCACCGTTGAACCAGCTACCGCGGCCCACCCACAGGTAAAAGGCCAGAGCCACCGCTTCGCCGGCCACGAACACCCACGCGGCCGTCCGGGTGCCAGCATCGAGTCGGACCCTCTCGCCGCGGTCGGGGATGGCCTGATCAGTTTCCGGAGGCCCGGCGTCGCCATCCACCTCGAGCACGGAGTCAACCGTGCGGTGCCGGCCAGTCTCCGAGGCTGTCACCGAGGTCGCCTGAGGGGTCGATTGCGGAGGGCGCGGTTTGGGTGCCCTCGAGGTGTCCTCCGGTGGGCGAACCCGCCGGGCACGGCGCGCTGAGCCAGCCCGCCTACGCACCGTCCGTGCGGGCGCGCCCTGATCGCCGGTGACCTCGGCGTGTGTCGTCGCTCCGAACGAACGACGGACGTTTCATCCATGGCGGTATTCCCCGGTCATCCTGTCGCCGTCCCCTTCGGCGACACCATACCCGGCGTGGCCATCCCATCCAATCTCCCGTGAAGCCGAAAGTGGCGAGCGCGGGGATCGCTGATGAGGGGGGAGGGTGGTCGCCGGTTACCGCAACTCAGCCCGACTCGCCGCCTGCCACCGCTCCGATGGCCACCCCCCGATAATTCGAACGTCGACGGCCTGGAAGCCGTGGCGGCCATCGTCGCGGTCTCGGTGTCATACCGCCTGGACTTCCAGCCTCATCGCCGCCACTTGGGGCACTGCCAGAGCATTTTCGGGCCTCTCCGAATTGGCCAGCAAAGTATGGGTCTCGATGGTGCCGCTGACGTGAAAGCGCGGCACCCACAACGAACTGATACGTCGGAAAGCCAACGCGTATTGCCTGTAGTGTCCACCCGGTGCCAGTACTTCTCGGGGGGAACGGTCGGAGAATGGTCGGCGGGCCCGACGCACCGCCAACACTGCGTGTCGATGGCGCGCCGGAGCGAAAAGGCACGCGGATCGACGAGCGCCGATGGATGTACGAACTCGGGTACGCCACCCTGGTCGTTGGAGCAGCTGCTCTCGCGCTTTCACCGGTCTTGCGCCGCTCCGGATGGCCGCTCGTTCAAGGAACAACCGCTCCACTCCTCCTGGTGCAAATGTACGCAGCCCACATACGCCACCTGGACCTCTTTCCTGTCTGGTCGAGTACCGATGGGTTCGGCCTGGGCACTCCTGTTTTGCTGGGCTACCACCGAACATTCTTCTATATGGCTGGCGTTTTCTCGGTGCTGGGCTTGAGTCTCAAAGCATCAGTGGTGACGACAATTGCCGTCTTCATGATCATCGGCGCCTACGGCATGCGTCGCGTGCTCGCATTCGTAACAACCAGTCGGCTGCTGTGTGTCGTGGGTTCCCTGGGGTTCCTCTTCACCAACTATGTGTTTACGGATTGGTTAGATCCCAGAGGGGATCTCGCCGAGTTCTCGGCTCTAATGCTCGTGCCTTGGTTGCTCTACTGGTGCCTGAGATTGGTCAAGCTCAACCAGTTCTCATACCTGATCATTCCGATCATGGTGCTGTTAGTCAACACCCACAGCGCAATCGCGCTCACCTCCCTCTTTCTGCTGGCGATCGCCTTCGTGGTCTATCTTGCCTTTTGGGGCATGCAGGGGCTTCGGAGCATCGCGGTACGCCTCGTCGTCTCCGTGGTCGGCGTTGCAGTTCTCCTTGCGCCGGCACTTCTGGCCGAGCTTCGATTCAGCCAGTTCTACGATCCTCAGTCCAAGAACATTCTGGGGTACAACGCCGAACATCAGTTTCTCGACGTCGGTCGCTATCTGTTCGATGGGAAACACCAATGGTTCTCCCACAACCAGACCCCTCCCTGGTTCAACTTCGTTCAAATTGATTTCGCCATTTGGATCCCGATCGCCGCGGCCCTAGCCTTCGTCGCAATTCGATGGTCGGCGAGACGGTTCGGCCGAGCGAGATCGGCGGGTTGGCGCGCTCGCCCGAGTGATTCGGCCTTGGTGTTCCTGATCGCCAGCCTGGCCTGTTATTTGTTCTTGCAGTTGCGAGCCTCGTACGTGATCTACCGGGTTCTGACTCCGCTCCAGGTCATCAACTTCCCCTGGCGAATGCTTGCCTACATCACTCCCCTTGGCGTTGTGATTGTCGTCGTGATCGCTGACCGGGCGATGCAGAGGATTCGGTCCAGGTCACTCTGGAACACGTTGGCCGCCCTATGGCTCGCGTCACTGGTGCTCCTCTCTCCCATCCTCACGGAGAACGGCTACAGGGTCACGCCGGCCCACCTATCGCCCATGACACTGTTCATGGCTCCGAAATCCGTGGATTACGAGACATTCGAAGGGTTCTTCAACACGTATGGCTTTCCGCCCGGTCCACTCTATGACCCGTTCCTCGCGAAGGTGGTCTCAGCCGACGGTCGCGAGGTCGAATATCTCACCCCTCTGTATCGCCAGCTCCACAGCCACCAAGCAGGCGCCCAGTCGCTGAGCGGTGTTCCGTGCACCGTCCAGGCACCGTCCCACGCTGCTTTCGAGACCCTTGATCTCACCTTCACCGTGCACTGCCAAGGCAGGACTCGGTTGGCCCTCCCTATCAGCTACAACGCCGACTCGACGATCCTCGTGAAGAGCGCCTCAGGAGAGCTCCGTCAGATCTCCTACTCGCATCTCCCGACTGATCCCAGGATCATCATCGAGGTGGAAGGAGGAAGAGGGGAAACCGTGGTGGTGCATCTGCCGACCTTGTGGGGGATCCTGAGCCATTGAGGAGTAGCGGGGTCATCTGAACAGCCAGCGTCCCTGCTTCCACAAGATGGCTGTCCGTGTCAGCTCGCGGCCCTGCCATGGTCGCCACAGAGCTTCACCGACTGTCCAGGCGACGTGGGAGTGATCCTCACCACCGTCGGCCAAGACGACATGTAGGTGGTGGACCCATGGGCGGCAGACGGGCGGAGAGCAACGATTCCCGATGTGGCCGATAGATCGATGTGATTCTCACTGGTGCGTCGAGCACCACGAGTGGAAGTCTCCACGTGGACGAGTTCAGAAGTGACGGTATTAGAGGCAGCGCTGAGCTGTACAGTCCGTCATCATTCCACCTCGCGTGCAGCGAGTTGTACTCGATTAGATAATTCCTTCGGCGACAGCTGATTCGATCCACGGCACCACTTCCTTGAGCAGATTCTCAAGGGAAGTAGTTGCCTCAAAACCGAGCAACTTCTTTGCTTTCTCTATCGAGGGGATGCGGCGGTTGACGTCGTGGGCAAATGGCTCATCTGAGACCCATCTGAACGGGACTTGGGGACCCTTTATCATCGCCCATATGACGTTGGCCAATTCGAGAACGGTGGTTGACGCGGATGTTGAGAGGTTGAAGTCTTCGTTCAGCGCTGCCGGGTGTTCCATTGCGGTTACTATCCCAACCGCAAGATCGGCACCGTACGTGTAGTGGCGTATCTGGCTTCCATCCCCCAGTAAGTGAAGTGGGTCCTGACCTTTCAGGACCTTCTGCACAAGGTCTGGTACTACGTGACTCATGGCCAATCGGACATTCCCACTGAGAATCTCAACATCTCCCAGCGCTCGCCGCTCACCGATTCCCACGCAGTTAAAGGGGCGCAGAATCGTGAAAGGGAGTTGGTACTGGTCGAACGCGGCACGCGCAAAATATTCAACCGCCAGCTTCTGGAATCCATATGACGATAGGGGGGGCGGCACTTCACGCTCTTGTCCTTCGTACGACGGCCATGCGTCCGTCGATTCGAAGACCATTGATGAACTGAGGTATGTCACCTTTTGTAGACGACCGTCCGTAAATGCCTTGATAGCAGCATCGCAGGAGGAAGCGATAATACGTTCGTTCGTGGCCAAGAGGTCATACGCGTAGGTATGAAAATAGGAGATACCACCTATCATCGCCGCACCAGCAATGAAATGATCGCAGTCGGTCAGCGCGTTGTAGACAACTTCCACATCCCGCGCATCACCTTCAATGAATCGGTACTGGGGATGATCATCGTATGAGCGGTGGAGTGGCCCGTACTTGGAGTAATTGTCCAACCCTATGACGCTATGGCCCCGGTCGAGAAGTTCCTTGACCACGTATCCACCGATGAATCCAGCGGACCCTGAAACAAGAACGGTGCTCATTGCGTTGCATCCGATGCTTTACGAATGTCATCGACCTCCAAACGAGGCCCGAACGCAAACCGCCACCAGCGAAAGTAGTGGGGCAACCATGAAATTAGACGGAAGTTGGACATCCCATGATGTCTTTCGAGCCAAATGGTTGGCAACTCCGCCACGGGAAGTCGAGCACGCCGAGCCTTCGCAACCAGCTCGATTCCGATTTCAAATCCGGCGCTTGAGGTGATGCCGACTCGCCGGACGAAGTCGACATCATAGGCCTTGAACGAATTGGTGGCGTCATGTGTTCCCACCCGTGCGAAACCCCACAGCGTGAATCCGGCGGCTCGTGAGAGGAGTGCCTTGAAAAACGGGCCGCCCACCTGCTGTCCACCCCGGGAGTAACGGGAAGCGGCCGCCACGACCACTCCGCGTTCAACTAATCGGGCAAGTGCATCAATCTGCTGAGGATCATCGCAACCGTCGGCCATGGTTACAACGACAACTTCACCCGCCGCCCGTTCGAAGCCGTATCGGATTGCCTGCGCAGGACCAGGTTCGACATCATTGACGACGACGCGCACCCGAGAATCCGACCCAGCATATTTCTCAACGTATGGCACTGTTGAATCGGTGGGTGAATCAACCACGACGATAATTTCGCTGGGCAGCGTGACCGCGTCGGACAGACGACTAAGCACGCTCAGAATTTGAGAACCCTCTTCGTGTGCGGGGATGATAACCGAGACGAGCGGCTTCACACGTGCACCCCGTTGCCGCGCAAATTCCAAATGTCTACGACCGGCTGTGTTATTTCGAGTCCGGCATAGGCGCGATGCGGAGCCCCGATGACGACCAGGTCAGAACCATTCAAGACCACCTCTATTGGGAGTAGGTCTTTGTCCACGTCGGGCGTTACAAAAGGATCTGTGGTCAATACGGCGCCAGCTCTTACCTTGAGCACCCGCTTGAGCTTGTAGGACAGGCTGGAGCGATTGTCGTCCGACTCCCCTTTGAATGCCATGCCGAGAATCCCCACCGTCATGGAATCGAGGTCGTAGCTCGCCGCCATTTTTGAGATGAGGTACAGGGGTAAACCTTCGTTAATCTGCATGCTGGCGAGCCCCAGGGCAAAATTGTTGTTGTTGAACGCAGCCAGCTGCATAGTGTCCTTCAAAAGACAGGGCCCCGCTGCGAATCCGGCACCCGGAAGATCTGCTGCTCGTGGGTATTCCTCAATCACCGCGGTTCGAATTCGCTCGTAGTCGAGGCCGAAATCATTTGCCATCATGTACAACTGGTTAGCCGCAGCGAATTTGATGTACCTGTAAGAGTTGGTAAACAGTTTCGCCAACTCCGCCTCTTCTGGTTCGAGGCGTACGATCGTCTTCGTCAAACTGCCAAAGAGGGTGGCAGCCCGTTTGTACGCTTTGTCCGAACGGGCCGCAACAATCTGAGGAAGCGTCAAGAGTTCTTCCATCGCCCGACCTTCGGCAATTCGTTCCGGGCAAAAAGCGACATCTATCGACTTTCCAAGACGGTCCAAAAGCCGTTCAACCATCCTGGTGACTCCCGGAAAGACGGTGCTACGAAGTACCAGGATTTGGCCATCTACCAGTTCATGAGCAACGTCTTCGAGCGCACGAACGACGGCGCCCGGGTCGGGGTTCAAGTGCTCGTCCACGGGAGTTCCGATTACCACGATGAGGTTCTCGCTCTCCCCGACTGTGGAAGGCTCTGCAGATGCCGTGAGGGTTCCGTCGGCCAGGGTTCGAAGGAGAACCTCCTGGGCGCCTGGCTCGAGATGGGGCATCTTGCCTGCCAGAACCCGGTCGACAGCAGACATGTTGGAGTCGTACAGGGTGACATGCATGCCCGAATTGGCTAGAGCCAACCCAAGAGGCAGCCCCACGTGACCACATCCGCCAAGTACCGTCACATCGCTCTTCCAAAGAGCCGCCACCCCGACAAGCTAGCCGTTGCCGATGGGCGGAAGGAAATCCGAGGACTACGGCACGCCCGCCACGAGGGAATCTCCGAACCATGAGACGTCCCGATGTCATCTCCCATCCCGATGGTGGTGCGCACCGACGAAGAGCTCGCAAATTGGAGAGTCCGCATGACACCTTTCGACGGTGTGCTGGAGTCATTGTCCCTGGCCAGAAGCTCGGATTGAAGATGCGGACCCGGTAACGGTTCGAGCCTGGCGTCCGGCCTGATGAGCAGCCTCGCCGCGCTGGGGAAGCGAAAAGACCGCTCCGAGGCGACCTCGTTGACGTGGCGGAACTGCCCGTCACTGCCGGAGTGGTCCGCCCGCGGCGCGGGCCTCGGCCCCGCGGGAGCCGCTTGGGCAGCTCCACCAACCCTTCGAACTGGGCCTCGATCGCTGTGTTCTTGGACAGCCCGGATCAACCGCCGCAGCATAGTGGCCGAGGAGAATCGCATCAGCTCTTACGGCCAGCTCTGCACAGTCAGATTTCAACGGGGCCTCAAACCTGTGTCGGACTTCTACGACCTGATGGATCCGTTCATGCCATCGAACGTCGTTTGATTGGCGAGAGCACGTGGCGCTTTGCGGCCCGCCATCGACTGTTTGCGCGATCCTCTGTCTGACGCAAGGCCAGAAGCCCGATGTCGACGTTGGACTCTCCCCAGTCCCGCACGACGTCATCCCGGAATAGTTGCAGGCCGACTGCGGCGCACTCTTCTGCGACATCCTGAATCGTTCCGTGTTTTGTGGGTTCTTCGACCTCGATCCCGAGATTCCGGTTCCACAGATTGTCGCTTCCGCGGACCAAGTCGATCGTGAGAACGACAAGGCCGCCGAGGCGGGTGCGTAACGAGAGGTTCGCCAGGAGTGCTCGGCGAACGGGCGCGGGAAGATGTTCGATCACGCTGATCGAATAGCCCCCGTCAAAAGGGGGCCGAACTGGGAGCTTATCGAGGGTGCAATTCCACGAGCGGTTCGCAAGGCCTGCCCGTCCGTAGTCGAGGAAGTCCCATTCGTTCCAGTCTGGCTGAGGCGGCCACGCCCTGATGGTTTGCGAGGGGTCAACGGTGTCGACTACATAGCCTCGGCTGGTGAGGAAGGGCGCGAGCGGTGTGACACCGGCTCCGATGTCGACAAGGCGGCTCCCCCGAGGGAGATGTTCAGCGATGAGAGCTCCGACGACTGGGTACTCCCACAGACGGGGCGCGTGGGTCCGGATAGAACCCCGTGGTTTGTCGGGCGTGCAATCTGAGTGCAATAAGTGACAGCGGATCGGGGTGGCGGTCAGACACGAGCGCCAAGGTGGCGGGAGGGAAGTCACGAGGATGCTTGTCCGCCGGAGATCTGAGTAGGACAAACATGGGAGCGACTGGGTCATCCTTCAGGGGATAGATCTCCGCGTCGAGTCCGACATTGCGCAGGGTTGTCGAAAGGGGCTCGTGGAAGCGGACGTCGGGATCGCGGATACCGTGTGGATTTTCGTATCCCCTCACGATCAGCGCCTTCCTCGACGACTTCCACAGGAGGGCGACCAGGTCTTGATACTCCGGGGCATCCATCGGAAGTGTCAGTTGGTCGAGGCAGAGTGTGATATCTGCTTCAACTGTGTTGTCCGCGAGCGTACCGAGAGCGAAACGTCCATCGGGCCGTTCGTCCCTCGCTCGACGAACCGTGTTCTCCGACGTGTCGATCCCCACGAAGTGCTCGATCGGCAAGCCACTGTACGCCCCGCCGCCAAGGCCGACCTTGAGAACAGACGCCGCCTCAAGCGCCTCGAGGAGAGCGGACAGAATCGCTCGTCCGTGATCATGGTGGACGGAGGATGGTGGCTCCGGGAGCGTCATGGTGAGCCATTGATTGTATGTTCGGAATGGCGCCGCCTCTGCCCAGACGTCCTTGATGGCGTCGTTTGCTTCGCCGATCCGCCGATCGATCGATGGGATTCCCGAGGGTCGTATCAGGCCCAGGCGACTGACCTCTTGGTGATAGTGAATGATCGCAGGTTCGGGGGCGTCCTTCGGGATTCTGGTCGGGTCATGGGTCGGGGTATTCCAGCGCACGTCTAGGGGCACCGAGTTGACACCCTCTGCGGCCAGCGCCAAGGCCATGGCGACCTGGTCGACATAGACCGTCCACTGCTCCAGCAATTCGGCTCGATCAAGCAGCCACACAGCCCATTGGGCCCAGGCTGTCGCCACCCTGGGCAATAAGGGACCCGGGATCATGTAGAGGCCACCGTTGTTGTTGCCCGATACAGTCCAATCGTCGGGACCCCACGGCAGCGGTACCGTCCGAGGGGCGTTGAGGCCGGCGGCGGCGAAGATGTTGAGAATCACACCGAGCGGCGGGACAGGTGCGTCGACCACCTTCCCGGCCACGGATCCGGGCGGCAGGTTGAGCCAGCGAGGGTCCTCGAACACTGCGATATCGGTGTCGCACAGAATAGCCATTCCAGCTATCGGGGAATCGGCCAGTCGGAGGGCCCCAGAAATCTTGTTGCAGTGCGGAGATCGGACGTCGAATTGCTCAACGCTTCGTATCGTGACTCCTTGGGTTGTGAGGAATCCGAGAATTTCCGAAGACGTGGACCCGACAGCGTGGACGACTAGATCACCGGGCTTTACCCCCGCAAGGGCGGTAAGGGCGGCATACCATCGCAACGCATCGAGATGGAAACGAGGATGCTCGTCGACGACGCAGGCGAAGCGACCCACTGGCGCGCCGGAAGGGTCTGTCGCCGTATTTGATCTTTCGTGGCCACTTTGTTCGGACAAGTTGGTCAGTGGCTCTGGGTGAGGCTCCGGCACAGACTCATCGACTCGTTGGTGTGAGTGTCTACGTTGGCAACGGTGACCACAGGGAGCGCAGCACCAGGTGAGATCGTTGACGTCTTCACCACGGGAGGGCCATCGCCACCCAAATAGTGGTTGATCATGGTTTCATGTCCGTACCACTCTGCAACGATCGACTTGAGGTTGGGATCCGTCGTCACGGTGAACTCAAATTCTTCGTGAAGTTTGTCGGCGGTGATTGGAATCTTCCACCCAGAAGCTGATGGCCAGTTGATCGACGTTCCCGAATTGTCAATCCGCATGCGCACTTGGCCAGGGCCAGCTGGTTCCATGACCAGCGTGCTCTTTCCGTAGGTCAGGAGTGGTAAGGGATGGGTGAGATACTGCACTGGGCGATTAAAGGTGAACCCAATCGTATGGGTGAACGCAGACGGTTGTTCTACCGGCATCCAGTTGTAGTGTTCGATCTGTTGTCCGGGGACGTCCTTCATATTGTTGCCAGTCGATAGGTAGAGCCCCGAGCAGTTGTCTACGGCGAAGACCTGCCCCGCCGGTGCCCAGTTTGGGAGTGCCGAGCCTCGGTGCACGCTGTCGGCCAGGGAGCCGATGCTCAGGGACTTCTGCACGGAGAGAAACCGGTGGCTCTGGGCCATCGTCCACTGGGCGACGGGAAATGCGGCGATGGCCACGTTGGCCGCGACACAGTAGACGGCGAAGACGACGATTCCGCCGAGGGCGAGGCTCCTGTCACGGCGAGGTCGCAGGGCCAAGCGGCGCCACAGGTCGATCAGTCCGATGCCGGCGGCGATGATGAAAAATGGCATGAGATCGGCCAGGTACCGCTGGGAGATGTACCCCCACAACAGGACACCGCCTGCGCCGGCGGCGGCCCCAAGCAGGATGATCCGCGTGAGCCGCACCTGACCCAAGCCCTTTGGCCGGAAGGCGGTCACCGCGCCCCAAAGGCCCAGGAGGAAGAGGAGGGGGGTGGTAGCGGGAAAGCTGGCAGTGGGGTAGCTCTGGTCCATCACGGCGCCGTTGAGCCACCCCGCAGGTGCTCCGGGCGGTGTGATGAACGGGAAGAGTCCGCCGACGCGGATGCCAAAGGGCTGAAGATAGGCCCACAGCGTGCTGGGGAGGAAGCCGAAGCTGAAGGCCTTGCCCCCGTTGGCGGCCAAGAAGTAGCGGCGGTGGGCATTGACGGTGGCCCACACCTGGTCCGCCATGGGCAGGCCGATGGGGATGCCGAACTTGGCGTAGGTGACAGCTGAACTGACCAGGACCGGCACGATGCCGACCGCCAGCAGCGGCAGCGCCCAACGCCGGTTGGCCGCTCCACCCCGTCCCATGGCGAACCATCCCGCGACCAGAAGGGCTGCAATGGACAAGGCCCAGCCCGAGGGGGCTCGGTCAAGATTGGTGCTCAGGATGAGCAGGCCGCTGGCGACGACCCGACCTATCGACGGCCGTTCCAGAACTCCGAGCAAGGCGAACAGACTGCCGACGGTGAGTGGAACACTCCAGGCAAAATCCTCGCTGTAGACGAAGGGAGTTGCGGCCAGGTAGAGCACCACTGAGCCGCCCATGATGGTGGCCATGAGGGCCCCGTAGGATGCCGCCTCGGCGCGCCCGACCAATGCTTCTCCCCGTATGAGGATACGGAGACGCCAGAGCATTAATGAACTGAAGAGGGCTGTCAGTACCCATGCCACAAGGATTGAAGGCGCAGTCATCTGCCCGTCGAGCCGGCTGGTCACAAGCAAGATGGGCATGCGGATGAGCGATGGGAAGATACCGAAGTAGGTGTAGTCACGGCCATTGTGCACGAACGCCTCAATGCCCATCTTCCCGTTGGGAAGGTAGAGGTGCCCGTGGAACATGGCTCTGGCCTGCAGGTCGTAGAAGTAGTCGTAAGGAACGCTTCGCAGCACGTTCAACGAGCCCGACCACAGATCCCACATCACCCAGAGGAGCGCTGGAAGGACAATTGCGGTACCCACGATGACCGCGTGGGTGAAACGTCGTCGGCTTTCTTCAGCCGGCGATCGAAGTTGCGTTCGCTCCGGGTAGGGCGGCAACTCGTCGCCCTTGCGCGAGTTGGCCTTCCTCGTGATGGTGGCTGTATCGGCCACTAGCCTTTAGACCCTCCGCCGGATACGATCGCGGAGGCCGAGGATCTTGCTAGCTGTTCGATCCGAGATCCCAAGATGCCGTTTCGCCCAATCGTAGGCCCGCAACATCTGGGTATCGCCGAAAATCAAGATCGAGTGCGCGCCATCGCCCGGTCGGGACCGGTAGTCGGTTGATCGGACTACGGGATCCTCTTCGACGCTGAAGTAGTAGAGCGCCAAGGATCGTCTAGCCACTCCTTCGGGACAGCGCATCGGCTCGGGGTGCCCGTGGTACGAAGTGGCGCCGGTGGTGAATATCAGGACCCGATTCGCCACCGGGCTGACCTTTTCGACGCACTCCTTCATGTCGGCGCTCCACAACTCGAGGTCCCCACCGTATTCCGGTTTCCAATCCTTGTTCAGGTAGAGAAGGATATTGGCGCGGCGCTCCCATTTGCGATTGTGGGGGTGGACCGTGTAGTCGGAATGAACATTCAGGAAGCCACCGGTCGTCGACTGGTGGAGTCCCCCTCCCTCGAGTGAGGGGTCGGCGATCAGGTTGTCCATACCGAGGAGCTCGCCGATGAACCGCACGAATCGGGGAGAATTGAGCTCCTCGAGAATTTGCTGCAGGGTAGGCCCCCAAGTGCTCGGATCCGTATGGCTGAACTTGCGCTCATTGACGTGGACATAGTTGGTCCACCGTTCGGGGTCGAGGGGCGGGAATTCAGCCATCGCGGCTTCCACCGCTCGCGGCTCCAGGAAGTCATCGATGACGATGTGGGGGTATGGGACGGCCGACTGATAGGCGGAGCGAAGGGACTCGATGTTCCGCTCGAAGCGGTCCATGTCGAGCAGAGGGAGAGGGGTCTCGGTGTCGGGTTCGAGGGTCATCTTCTCTGAGTCCCTGATCCTATCGATGCTGGCCTCGCAGTGATAGCTACCATCTGCCGAGCGTAAGAGCAAAACCGCGCATCACTGAAGAATGAGTGTGCTCCATCCGGGGCGCCGTCAACTCTGTCATCGAGTCGTTCCATTGTGACCCCGACCACCCTCGCGTGCCGCACCATTGCCCCCTCCCCAGATCCCCTGGTTGATAGCCAGATTACCGCGTCGTAGGCGTCATGCTAAATGGCAAAATTCATCAAAATTGACGAAGGACAATTGTGGCTGACTTTCGGCGGCCCGTCAGGCTTCGACCCCGACCTCCGCATCGGCAATCTGGGCGAACAGCCGATTGAGGATAATAAATTTCAGCAGCCACAGGATTCCGAAAGCGGCGATATTGGCCCCGACCACCAGTGCGGTCTGAGCCAGATGATGAAGATGGTGTGCGGAGGCGAAGTTGCGAGCCAACGACGCTGTGTACAAGGCGAAACCGATGCCGGTTATGGACATCACCCAGAACGGCAGGATCTCCCTCCAGATATGGGAACGCCCCGATTTTCCCCATACCCACCGTCGGTTGAGGATGTAGGACGGAATACCCGCCATAACGTTGGCAAAGAGGGTACTGACTACCGCGCTCCAGAGCCGGAATACCCCGAACACGATGGTCAGGATCACGAGTGAGGTGAGCGCAGAAATCAGCGATACCAAGGTGTAGCGGACAACCTTGAGTCCCTCGGGAGATCGACCGAGCCGCCAAAGCCGGACTAGGGCATTTCTCATGGCTGAGAGGCTACTCCGCAGAGTTCGGACCACGCCTCGGATCGTGTCGATGAAGAACGCCGCCCTTGATGCTAACGGGCTCTACGCGTTTGAGTGCGGAGAGCGAGTTCTGATCCTCGGCGACGCAGGACGTCGTGGCCAATGTCCGGATTATCGGGGCAGACTTTTCAAATAGCCGGCCAGTCCGAAATGCGCTCGGGATCTCCCACACCTTCTTGCTCAACGCCGCCTAAAACGGGGAACCTGACCATCCGTGCAGATCGAGCTGCTGGGCGGGTGCCACTCGAGCAGCGCGGGGTTACAGCCAAGTGGACTAGCGCAATGGACCAGTAATGAAAACGGCTCCCCCTTGTCCCCGACCGCCAATCCCACCCGTTCCTCCGGGAGCACCGCCACCCCCGCCTCCACCACCAGCCCCACTCGTGTAGATGCGATTGGTGGCGCCACCTCCTCCGTTCGCCCCTGGCATGTCTCCCAAACCGCCACCAGGAGAGTCAGCTCCGCTCACTCCAGCCGCTCCTCCTCCACTTCCACCTCTAGTGGCTGATGCTGCTCCACCACCTCCGCCACCAGGCCAGGCGTACAAATAGGAAGAGCCAGACATTTCACCGCCCCGGGCTTCTGCGCCGCCCCCGGAACCCGGTGCCCGCATTGTGCCATCGCTCGAGTTCCCTGCTCCCACCGGATTGAGGACTGTTGCATTGCTGTTTCCAGGGGAGCCGGCACCCCCAACGCCACCGTCGGCAAATGCGATTCCGGCGCAGCTTGACGACCCTCCGGTACCCCCCCGTTCTCCCGATCCTCCGTTGACCGCACCACCAGCTCCTGCGGTTCCACTGACACCCACAACGATGGCGAAGTGTTCGCCAGCCCTGGCTATGACGTCGTTAATCGTCACTGCGCCGGCAGCCCCACCGGATCCGCCGACCTGGTCGGAGACACCTCCGATCGTAGAGGCGGATCCAGCCCCACCACCTCCTCCTCCGGCGCCGATAGCGACGACGGTGAAAGTGCCGTCTCGGGGCGCCACCCATGTGCCGCTCACCGTGAACAGCCGGATGTCCGAGGGCAGCTTGCCCCCTGGGGAATCGCGAGGAATGACAGTGGTGCTCGATGCGGTGGAGTCTGTTGTCGCACCGCAGGAAGTGAGAAGGACGCTCCCGATGGCAAGAAGGAACGGCAACGCTTGCTTCGGCAGATTCAGTCCTGTCAGTATCATTACTTGAGTTCTTCTGGGGGCTGAAAGTCGCTGAATCTTACAGTCGATCGAGTCATGCACCATCGTGCGAGATCGTCGTCAGCGCAACCCTTCATATTCTGGCGCTATGCATGCGATGGTGGTGACCACCCATGCCGAAGAGCACTGGCTCGAAGTGGTCATGGACGGGGTGTTTCATTTGGGGAGGGCATTGCTCAATGAAGGGCCCATTCATGTTGACTCTGCCAACTCACATACCCAAGGGCACACAGACACAGCTACAGCTGCCGCTGTCCGACGATGCTCCGACCGCACCCCAGCCGACTTTGTCAGAGCCTGATTCACGGAGCTGTTCGATGGGAAGGCTTCTGGGCTTGGAAGTCGATAATGCCTCCCTCGTCGCACAGCCATGCGATGGTTTCATAAGGAAGAGCGGCGACGAGAAGGACGCCGTAGACGGGCGTCTTGCCGTTTTTCATCTTGGGTCGCCAACCCCGTCGAACGAGAGTGTTTTGTAGTGAGATGGTCGTTTGGATGTGGGGCGCCGACCGGATCTTGACCGAAGAGAATCCGACGTCTTCGAGGAGACCGGCCAGCCCACTCTTCGACGGGATCTGCAGGTGACGCGGGAAGTGATAACCGCCCCAATTGTGCCCGAACATTCTGTTCTCCCACGATGAGACGGTGGGTAACTGGCCGATGACGTGCCCACCGGGATGCAAGAGATCGAGCGCTCGTTCAAGCATGGCATGTGGATAGACCACGTGCTCGAGGACATGGTTCATGGAAACGATGTCATATTTTCCAACATGATCGGCCAGGTTGGCGGTCTCTAACGTACCTGCGAGGACGTCGTATCCTCGGGCCCGCCCCTTGGCCGCTATGTCCGGTTGGATCTCGATCCCCGCACACTCCAGATCCAGGAAACGACGGAGCTCGTCGAAGTGCCGACAGTCACCCGTCCCGACATCGAAGATGCGGCCCGGCCGATTCCCGATCAGCCGGCCGTAAAATCGTGCCCTCGAACGTGCCCTGAACTCCACCAGGCGCCGGGCGACGCCACCGTGGTTCTCGTTGTAGGCGTGGTAGTCGCTGGGATAGAAGGGTGGAAGCTCCGATTCTAAGGGACGCGGATTGAGGAACTCCGACCCGCAACCTCCACATTTGTGAATAGCGAAGTCGCGAGGTGGGATGACAAAATATTCCAGATCAGCGACGTCGGTCCGATACAGCCAGGTTTGGTCCGAGCCACAGATCGGGCACGGGACCACCCCTCCCGGGCGCCCGCCCTGAACCTCCGGGACTCGTGAAAGCGCTGATTCGGCGCCCGGTGGCGGCTCCATATGCTGGTCCTTTACCCGATTGATTGGTGATCGATGCGTACTGTACTGTCGAAGCAGGGAGGGCCTCGAACAAATGGCGATCCAAAGCGGGAAAGAGGCATCAGCCAGCAACGAGCGCCTCTGGCGGGAGCAGCTCGGTCAATTGGTCAGCGCGGAGGAACTCCAGTCGCTTTCGGAACAGTCGCTACTAGACACTTTCGCTGCGATTGGGGGGTTGTGGATCGAAGTGGCCATCATCCTGACTGCCGTCAACCTCCTTCCTCGATTGGCCCTGGTCTGGGCGATTCCGGCGGGCATCGTATTGGTGCTCATTATGGGATTGAGGATGAACGCATTTGGCGTGATTCTGCATGAGGGTTCACACGGACTGCTGGCCAAAACACGCACCCTGAACGACCGAATCTGCAATTGGGGAATCGCATTTTGGACGATCAATTCGGTCGAGGAATATCGGCCAACGCACCGTCTCCACCATCGGTATCTAGGGCAAGAGCGTGATCCGGACCGGGTCTTCTACCTGGTGCCGTTTCGTCGTGGCGCTCTCACATTTCTCATCCTCCAGGATCTCGTCGGGGTCACGGCATTCCGGAGAGCAACCACTCGAATTTCCGGCACGTCGCAGCAGTCAGGAGCGCCGGCCAGCTTGCTGACCAGACCGCAGCTACTTTTGGGAAAGTTCGTCACGCAGCTGGTGGTGTTGGGACAGTTCCTGGTGTTTCAGGGGGTGGGGCGCGGAATCCTGTTCTACGTAGTCTTCTGGGTCGTACCGATCGTCTGCATGTATCCGATGATCCTGCGCTTGAAGACCATCACCGAGCATTTTGACCCGGGCCTGCGCGACCCGAACAGTGTGCACTGGATCGCACGGACCAGCTGCGCGGGCTGGCTCCAGAATCACCTCGTTGGGGCGAGAATGGAATACCACTTTGAACACCATGTCCTTCCCACCATCCCCTTTCGAGGGTTGAAGAGGCTCCACCGTCGACTCGCGCAGACCGACTTGTTCAGCAGCCATGGCGAAGTCATCTCGCATGGCTACGTCCTCTTTCTGGCCAGAGCCCTGGTCGGCAGTTTTGGAGGACAACAAAAATCCGTTCAGAGCTGACGTTAACCTTTAGCCGCGGTCTAATTCGCGCGCGAAATATCGATCGATTACCGCTCCATACTGTCGAACGCGACTGTCGAACGAGCCGTGGGTGCGTCATAAATGGTGCTGCATCGACCGCCGACAAGGCCGCGATTGAGGTCTCAGTGGCAGGTTGAATACGGTTGCTGCCGCAGAGGACGCCGCCATTGATGGTGACCACCACCAGCGGGACAGCGAGCGGCCCGGACCGCGGCCGCGGTACCCCCGGGTCGGGTGCTCGGGATGTTCCTGGCGCATACCGCAAGTTATTGGCACGTGGAATTGCCCTGGCTATGGTTTGAGGTCGTACCGGATCATACGCGTGATGGTTTCTACATCCCACAGCGCCGGCCAGTGCCAGCGCCGCAATAGATGGCTCTCCGCCCGAACAACCGTCCAGAGGCGGTTACGCAGGTTGAGCGGTGGAAGTTCTTCACGGGCTGGACGAAGGTCTGGAGTTGCGAGCGCCACGCGGATGAGCTGGTGGTCGTCAGATTCCCTTTTGGCGGGGAGCATCACCCTTGGTCACGATTACGGAACAGGGCGCATTTCGCACGACGTAATCTGAGACGGAACCAAGGAACACCCGTTTCAATCCACCTCGGCCACGAGAGCCAACCACGATGGCCCGAGCCGACAGCTCTGTCGCTAGTTGGCAAATGGCTGCGCCTGGGTCGCCCTGCAGCACGCGAGTCTGGACACCAGCGATGCCAACTTCCTCTTGGGCTTGACGAATTACCGAATCCGCACTCCGGTTGGCTTGTTCCACTGCCTTTTCGTACTCCTCTGGTTGCATGTCAGGCCCAGCGTGTCCGGAGCCGGCGAGCGAAGACGGATCCGGTCCAGTCGCCACAGTCACGAACACGAGTTCATCGCTCTGTCCGAGTAAGTCGAGGCCCATCGACAATGCCTCCCTTGATTGATGAGATCCATCGGTACATAGCAGAATCGGGGATGGCACCCACCCACCGTAGCCATTCGATTCGGCACCATGTGGGCGATCGCATCTGATCCACGTCTCGCGGTGCCTGGGCGCACACCCGTGGACAGCGTTGCTCGACGCACGGCGGCTCGCAACGACGTAGACTTTGCTGGCGTGGGCGTCGGGGTACGGATATGGATTGCGGTAGTCGCGACGCTCGCGCTTGGTGTTGGAGCGTTCATCTCCATTGCCGCGGTGGGCCAAATGCACCACGAGAACGGCTGCTTGCAATATCACAATGCCCTCGTGGCCACTTCTGACGATCTCAAAGTGGAACAAAAGCCAAATACAGAAGTTCTCAACATCTTGGCGCCCAATGAACGCAACAATGTGACTCAAGGTCTGAGATCCGAAGAGCAAGCAATCAAAACACATCCGAACGAGGCCGCACTTATTCGTGGAGTCTCAGCGGCGTATCTCACCTCACTCGTGCCGTCGGCAATGGCCGAGTACGGCTGCTGACCTGGCGGAGTTGGGCGCCTTGGTCAGCCACGTCTATCTGCCGGCCTGAGCCAAGTGGTCAGCTACCACCGAGGTTGTGGCCAGCACGAAAGAGTTCAGTGGCCGTGAAGCGCCTCAGATCGTGAAAGTGATAGATCCAGCGTTCGGCGTCTGTCCGCTCTGGCCAGCCCCTTTCGCGGCCTCGACTGCAGGCGCCTCCATGCGCCGGCAGTACTGAGCGAAGGGCCTTGGTCACGGCGTTCGGCATCATCGGGATTGAGCCATCGTTGAAGACCGAACCAGTCGGATACCCTTCTCCAACTGGACACGCTCAAGTGCTGTCGCTGATTGGATACCAGCATCGCTAGAACTAAAGGTCCGGCTTAGCCCCCGTGGCCGAGAGGATGAGGCAACGGACTTCTAATCCGTACCACGCAGGTTCGAATCCTGCCGGGGGCGCAGTGTGATATCTCAAGACATCGAGGAGGAGACTCTGAGGAAGTGCAGCGCTTGAGATCGGTTGATGACGAAGCAGAGGCGGCTGGATAGATTCCGATGGGGGCGCCCCGGCTACGGCCGATGGGCGGGCCTACCCAGGCGACGGTCAGGGCGGACGCGGAACGAGAGGGCCGAGGCCCTCCCGAATCGCTTCACTTCGAAGGACCGGTCCACCCTCGCCCTCCCTCGATACGTCCCAGCATTACTAGTTATGACCATCGCAGTGGGAGAGCGAAAGAAGGCTCGAGGCATCACGTTACGGGATGCCGCATTGTCCCGGATGCGATCTCCCCCGCATAGCGAACACGTCGGTTCGCAGAAAACCGACGAAGGTGATGACGCGTCGAGTTGTGATCAGGTGCGCCGACCGATCGGTCTGGGTCCAGCCGTCAGCGGAATTCGTCGGAGTATTGCTCGGGTTCGCCACCGTGACCACGACGAACTGGAAGCGTCCGGCATTGATGTCCTGCCGCCAGGCGACGCAGCTGGGTGGCGTGGAGTAGTAGTCGTGGGATTTCCGGTCCCCTACATAGGCCACAGCGTTGCTGAGATCGTTCCCGTAGAGCGGATAAATGAGGAACGGACCAGAGGCGCCGATCCTGGCGCGATGCACCGTATCGGCCCATCGATAGACGGGTGCCAGGGTTCCGGTCGTGTAGCGGTGGGCGAGGTAGAAGCTCTGCAGGAAGGAACCACTCACCAGGAGCGCCGCCACCAGCCCCGTCGCGACCATCCGCCACGTGATGGGGGTCCATCGGCGGCCACCTCTCAAAGCGATCATGCCCGCACCGAGGATGAGGGCGACCGTTCCCGCTATCAGGCCGGGGCCCAGGGCGGTGTAGGGCACGAGGCTCGGTCCCGACGACCAGATGCCGCGAGCGAACTGCGTCACAACCAGGGTTGCTCCGTACACTGCCGCCAGCAGGGTGACCCACCGGAGCCGGCTTAGTGCAATGGGAAGAGCAATGAGCCCCAATACGACAGCCAGGGCCATGAAGCGCAGGTCGTAGACGAACGAGCTGGGGAGAAGGGGCTGAGGGGTGATGAGGTAGCCCAGCAGCGTGACGATCCCGACGACGCCCACGACGCGCGGCAGGGCTCTGTCGTCTCGAGAAGGCAGTCGGGCAACAACTGCTAGGACCAACCCGGCCGCAGCCAACGCCAGGAGTGCGACGGCGGCGGGCCCGAAGGCCTGGCCAAGTCCGGGGAAGAAGTAGTTCCGCCAGGCGGAGCCCTCGGTGAGAAAGTGGGCCACCGAGTAATCCGGAGGGCCCGGAGGGCTGGGCAAGCGCACCGGCCCCACGGCGATGTGGAGATTCGGGAGGGGACTGTCGGCGTCGATCAGGTTGCGGGCGTACCACACGATCCCCGTCGCTCCAGCCAATCCGCACCATGCCAGCCCTGTCCGCACCCTGCGGCCCTTTGGCAGACTGACGATGACGCACACGGTAAGGGCCACGACCGGGAGAGCGAACGGATACTTGACCCCAAGCGAGAGCCCTGCGGCGAGCGCCGCGACGAGGAGGCTGCGGTCGCCGCGCCTTGCATCCCACGGGCGGTCAAGGTTGGCCAATATGGCCAGAGCCGCCAACACCAGGGCTATCCCCACGACGTCGTTGTAGGCGCTGCCCGGCTCGTCGGCGACGAGTTCGGTCGTTCCCATCACGCAGGCGACGGCCAACAGTGTCAGAGAGGGTACGCCGAAGCGAACACCGATGCACCAGCCCGCCAGCAGGGCCAGCGCCAGCCAACCCAGGTTCACGATGGGTGACAGGAGGTCGTTCCCGAGGAGCACGATCCCGACCGCGTGCACCACCTCCGACGATCCGGGGTAGAAGGCGATGGTGTTGTCGTTGTTGATGTTCTGCAGCGCGGTGATCGAGCCGGACTGGGCGAACTGGGCTGCAAAGGGCATGTGGTACCACAGCGTGTCAATGGAGTACATGCCGGTCCGGTACGCCTCGAACGTGCCCGGCCCCCATTCGGCGACAACGAGGGATACCGCGGCCAGGGCGGCGGTCGGTTCCCACCAGGGCACGACCCGCCTCGAAGTCGTCAGAGGAGCCAGGCGAACGTGTTCCCCTCCGTCATCGTTGGTGTGGCGCCGCGCCAGAAAGATCGCTGCCATCGCCACAGCGACGTTGGCCGCGAGGTAAGGAACGAGTCGGAACGAGTGGATCAGTCCCAGGACCTCGGCGGTGACGACCATCGAAGTCAGCCCGATGATGGAAAGGAGCAAAAGGCGGGGAGCGCCACTCCAACGAGGGCAGATGATCCGCTGGACGCGGCTCGCCGTCACGGAGGCACTCACCAGCACGAGTGCCAAAGCGGCCATACCTTCGAGATAGCGCGGCGTCACGTCGGATCGGTGGCTTGGCCGAAGCTCCCCATTGTTCAAGGGTGGAGATCGAACCTGACGACAACATGACGCTCAGCCGCAGATTACGCGCCAGATGGCCGGGCGAGGGGGGCTCGCCAGCCGCCTAGCCCCTAGCAGTTCGTCGGCGTGCCACTCGCACGACCGCACTTTCGTCCCGCCATCTAGGAACTTCGACCGCCCAACCCACTCCACCGGCTGCATTGCAGTGCGTTCCCTGGCCCACCGGGTTCTCGTAGATCATCTGCCAGCACCGCCCCTCATGGGCGAAGATGCCTGGGGCCACCTTGCCGAGCGTGCCTAGCTGGAATGACTCGGCGCCGCCTGCGGGAGAGGGCGACGAAGGCAGAGCCTGTAGCCACCATCAGCGCGCCAATATCGACCAGGCGCCACGCATTGAATCCGGTGACCGCCAGAGCGGGTGTGCCCGATGAGGAGGAGGTGGCCGCAGCCTTCACCGTGGTCAAGGCCGGCGCGGGGGTAATGGTGATGGTGGCGGCATTGCTAGTCGCCGTTCCGCCGGCGTTGGTGAAGACCGCTCTGACCTGCCAGCCGTTCACGAGGGCAGTGACGGACCCCGCCGTGAGCGTGGGCGAAGTAGCCCCCGCGATGGTGATGTTGGCCCAGGTACTCCCGCCGTCGATGGAGTACTGCCACTGCACGGTCGGCGTCGGGGTGCCGCTCGCGCCCGCCGTGAACGTGAGGGTTCCACCCGACGGCGCCGACTGGCTGGTCGGCTGGGTCGTCACCGTGGGAGCGACGGTCGGTATCGTATAGCTGATCATCACTTCACCGTTGCCGCCGTTGAACGAGCGGTCGCTCGGGTTCGCGGTGTCGGACACCAGGACGAAGTCGCTGCCGGCGATCCCGAATGATGATCCGCCTCCGCCTCCGCCTCCGCCGGCGTTGTCGGAGAACGGATTGTTGTTGTCGCCCGACCGGTTACCGCCCCCGCCCCCGCCGAAGTAGCCGCCCCCGCCGCCCCCGCCCCCGCCTAGACCGCCTTGATTGGCTGAGCCGGGAGCTCCCGAGCCGCCGTTTTCCGCTGTGACCGTGTTGGCACCGCAGGTCGTGGTGTTGAAGCTCGCAACGCCCCCGGTCCCCCCGGCGCCACCGACGGTCGTACCCGGACTGGCCCCCTGACCGCCGCCGAGCGTGCCCGCACCTGGGCCGACGCCCACGGTCAGGGCTCCTCCCGGTCCTCCTGCCGTGTCGGCATTCCCGCCCAATCCACCGCTGACGCTGGCCGGGCTCGTACAAGCGGCGCCACCGCCGCTTTCCCCGGCGCCCCCGCCCCCACCGGCAGCCAGCTGATCAACTCCCCCGACCTTCACGTCGCTGCCGCCCCCACCGTCGCTTCCGAACCCTCCCACCCCGCCGCCGTTCACGCCGCCACCTGTCGAGAACCCATTGGAGCCTGCACCCCCGACATCAATGGTGAGGGAGGAACCCGAGAGGACCGAAAGCGTTCCGGTGATCTTGGCCCCATCGCCACCCGGTATCGAGCCTTCCGACCCGCCGACGGCTCCGTAGAGGGCGAAGGAGGCCGAAGTGACGCCGGTGGGCACGACCCAGCTCTGGCCCACTCCGGGAGTCGAGAAGGTGATCGTGCAGGCGGTGCCGACGCATACCGGCGCCGGCGAGACGGCGGAGGCCGGACTGGCATCGATCAGGGCCACGCCGGTCAAGCCGATCGCCAATGCCCCGGCGATGGCGGAGCGAGTGGCACTCCACCGCAGGGTTGTGTGACGGGGGAACCTAGGCACGCGGGTGACCTCCGATCAAGATCGTCATAGACGAGAGGAGAGACCAACAAAGTCTGTCAGCTCAGCGACACCAGAACAAGCGATGGAGCTTCTGCACCCTCGTTCTTCTCATGACTACAACGTGACTACGACTCCCCGGCCAAACCTCGCGAAACATGGTGAACGGTGGAAGGTCAGCGCGGGAAATAGGCACGAATGATCAACGTCGGCCAACCCTGGGAAGGATGCAATCGCACTTCTAATCCGTACCACGCAGGCTAGAGCGCTGCTGGGGGGCGCTGGTCAGAGGCATTGTTTGTAGAAGGTCCTTCGCCAGACGACGGTTCCAGCATTCGGAACTGGTGATGCGCATCCTCTTCTATGAAGAGGAGCTCGGGCGGAAGGCATCCGGTGACTCGGCTAGACGACGATCGTCGTCCCCAAAAGGGCACGTCATCGGCGGCAAGAACGTACCGGGGGCCAGGCAACGACGGCCGGACGGACTACTCAACGGCGAGAGAGTCGACTTGGTTCAGAGGCACGGAGAACAGCAGACTACCCGTCGTTCCTGAGAAGGACCCGGTCGCCGTCGTCACGGAGAGATTTATCTGATAGCTCTCCTCGAGGTCTCCTCCAACGATCTGTTCGGTGACCGTGCCTGGGGCACTGCCGCTCAGCGTGCCAACGCCGGTCGTAATGGTGAAGGACCCGGTGTACGTGACCGGATCTGAAACGCAGCCGGCAATGTGGAGGGTCACGTTACCCACGGCCGCGCTACCAGGGTATGCCGCGTCGAAATTCAAATGCACGATGAGACAACCGCTGCCGCCGGGCGACCCCGTCGCGGTCGCCGTGAACGACGAGTTGGCAAGGTCGGCAAGGCCCGGATTGGCCACGGTGACGGTGATGCCCGGACTCGTACCGGTCAGGCCACCGGGATAGGCAGCGACGCTTTGGAGTGTGTAGGTGCCGTTGGGCACGGTCGTCGTGTTCCACTGGGCCAGCCAGCCGTAGTAGGTGGGCGTGGCCGTGGCGACAACCTGGTCAGTGAGCGTCCCGCCGGTGAGCTCGAACTTTACGCTTGTCACGTTGGCTGAGGCACTGGCGTCCAAGAGCGCGGCCGTCCCCGACTCGGTGGCCCCATTCGACGGGATGACCACACTCGTGGTGGGAGGGTTACTAACGGTGACGTTGACGCCCGAACTGAATGTGGTCCCAGCCGAATTAGAGGCCACAGACGATAAGACATACGAGCCGTTGGGAACCCTCGTGGTGTTCCAGCCGCACAAGCATCCGAAGTAGGTCGGCGTCGCCGTACAGAGCATCGGGGCGGCAAAGCCGTAGACGCCGCCGAAGAGCCGGAACTCGACGCTGGTGGCGTTCGAGGCGGAGGCGTCAAGCAGGGTCGATCCGGACAGCGTCGCCCCATTCGACGGGATAACCACGCTCGTGGTGGGGGCGTGTTGATGAAGAGGGGAGCCGAAGCACTGTTGCTCAGCGGTATCCCGTCGAGTGTGCCACCCACCTGAACATTGACGGTCTCCGGACCCGCCACGGTGGCTGGGATCGAAAATCCCCCCGAGATAGTCGGCGGTGAGAAAGTACTTCCGTTGTAGGTTGCCGGCGCAACACGGATATTCGACGCACCGGAACCACGTTGCCATGTGGGTCCACGAGGGTCACCGTCACCGTCGGCGGCGAACTCGCACCTCCGAGCGCCGCCTCAAGTGCCGCCAGACGTGGGCAACCACCAATAGGTGGTCGCTCCGGGAGCGTCACTGACCGACACCGTCTGATTCGGAACCGCCGTCGAGGCCGACAGGGCCAGCGTCGGATTCGGAGGAAGGAAGGGAAATCCCGAATATTCGAACACTCCACTTCCGGCGGCCACGGGTTTGAAGGCTTGTGAGGTCGATCATCGCCACCGCGCAGCCGATCAGTCCCGAGTTGCCTCTTGTTGAGTTGGGGGACAGCTGGCATTCGGGTCGAGGGGCTGGAACGTCGGTACGGTCCAGGTGAGATTCAGGTTTCCGGAAAGGTCGGAGATCGGCAAGGCCTCAGACGCAAGATCAATCTCCGGCAGCGCTGACAGCAGGGCCAGCAGACCCGGCACCGAAACAACCTGACCGGACAACAGCGGCGCTGCCGCCGGATCGATCCCGAGGAGCAGACTCGTCCCCACGAACAGATAAGGGTGCAGCGCGGGCAAGCCCTTGCAGCTGATGGCGATCTTGCTGCCGGCCGACACTCCCGTCACTAATGGGAGTGAGCTTCCGTTGAATGTGCATTGGGGCCCTGTGCTGGCGGCCTGGGGAGCGATCACGGCACCCGCCGTAGCGCCCGGACTAACGAACGCAATGCTCCATAGGAACAGGACAGATATGGCCACGAAGACCTTGCTGAAACGGACCGGCAACATGGCAGCCCCCCTGATTCATTGCGACAACTTCCTTTGGTCAAGGTACCACGCAGTGTTGGTGGCCGCTCCCAACGGAATGGCCCTTCTGTTGCCAGTAAGTCCCTCCGAATCCATCTCTACTGGGAGAGCGGGGCAACGTCGAAACAGGCGCTAAGGGGCTGGCCTACGAGCTACGGGACAAACGGGTGGTGCGCCGGAAGAGTGCACCGCAAGACGAACGGCCTCACCCACAAGTTCCTCACGTGGTTAGGGCTTAGGTCGCGCGACGCGGAGAAACCGGAGCCTGGTGCTCCGTCGATGGCGGTTTCGGAGGTCAGGTACCGGTAGCAACATCACCCGATGAGAAAATGACTTCTGTCGGGTTGCAATCCCTCCCCAAGAATTCGGGCCACGGTTGACGGCGCGAGTCTGGAAGAATCTCCGACGTGAGCCGTTTGGAACCACGCACGCCTGCGTCGGTGAGCGATGTCGGCCTTGCGGTGCTCGGCGCCGTCAATCCACTAGGGCAGCCCGACGGATCAGATCCCAAGACGTGAGAGATCGAAGCGTCCGTGCTTCAATGAGGAAGAAGTTGGTCGGGTTTCTCCGTGCTCCGGCGAGAAGGAAACTGCTCGGGATCCTTACGGTGGCTGGGTTTGCCCTTCCTGTTCTGGCCTACTTTGCATTCGTCAATCGATACGCGGTGAATGTGCTCCTTTTCGACCAATGGAGCGACGTGGCCCTGGTCGAAAAGGCGTTCTCAGGGCATCTGAGCTTGGGTGATCTCTGGGCACAGCACAACGAGAACCGAATCCTGTTTCCCAACCTTATCGTCCTGGCTCTCGCCTATACCACCCACCTCAACATCCGCACTGGGCAATTCATCAGCGCCGTC
This sequence comes from uncultured Acidimicrobiaceae bacterium, assembly GCA_963821755.1. Lineage (GTDB taxonomy): Bacteria > Actinomycetota > Acidimicrobiia > Acidimicrobiales > RAAP-2 > Bog-473. The sequence continues at coordinate 3,469 of CAWGEX010000002.1, read as the reverse complement.
TTGCTCGTCGGCTCCATCTTCCTCATCATCTGGACTCTCACCGACGCCGGTCACCGGGCACTCCCTTGATCTGGTACTGCCCAGTCGCCATCCTATGCTTTCGTGGGCGCAGTTCGAGAACGCCCTCTGGGGATTTCAGATCGCCTGGTATGTCGTGATGATCTGCTTTGCGGGCACGCTGGCTGTGCTCGACCGCGAGCACGTGAGCGGCCCCACCTTGGCCATGGGCGCGGCGATCGCGGTCATCGGCAGTTTCTCGTCGCTCCAGGGGCTGCTCATCTGGCCGGCAGTCCTTCTCCTTCTGTTGTACCGGCGCCGTTCATGGAAGTTGCTCGCTGCTTGGGTCGGCGGGGCGGTGGCCACCGTCGGGGTGTACTACTACCACTTCAGCTCGTCCCAGTTGGGCTACAGCCCGATCAGCCCTTTCCTTCATCCTGCGTTCGAGGTCAAGCTGTTCTTCTTCTCTCTGGGCAACGTCACAGGAAAGCCGCTTTCGGTCGGCCTTGTTTTCTTCCCCAACCACGACCACCCCTCGCTGGGCACAGCGAGCCCATGGATTATCGCATTCGGGGTAGTCATCTTCATCACAGCCGTGTTCGCCGTGATAAGGACCGGCTTACGAGTACGACACGGGCAAGCCGGAGGCTCTCGGTGTGTCGCTGATCCTCTTCGCCTTCGGGTTCGACGTCCTCACCGCGATTGGGCGGGGACTATACGGCTATGCGGGGGTGAGCGCCTCCAGGTACACCACATACACCATGTTGGCCCTAGTGGGATCGTACCTGATCGTGATTAGCCGCAACTCTCCTGGTCAGATCCAAACCCCGGCGCGGCGATCCTCGTCGGTCGACCCTTCGCTGCGAGCGACGACATTACGTGTTTTCCGGCCGGCACTCGCAGTCGGGGTCACCGCCCTCCCGGTCGTTGTCGTCACCTGCGTCTCTCATCCAGGCATTCTCCGGCTATTACAACGGCTTGTCAGGAGGCCAGAACGATCACGCCATTCAGGTACAGGCGACCAAGGTCCTCCGCAACTACCAATCCGAGCAGGACCAGCTCATCTACTACATCCCCACCGAGTTCCTGCCGGTGAAGTTCCAGTTGATTCGCGGCGCCCAGCGGGACAAGCTCAGCTTGTTCGCTTCGCCCTGAGAGGCACAACTACTTGAGCGCAGTGGCCGATCACGATCGAGACGGCGCAGTCATCCAGGCCAGACGGATTCAGAGGGCATGGACCGTTCACGCATGGGCTCAACGGGATACCGGACACCGAGCTTCCCCCTTGCTCCGTCCGAGAGTCCCCGAGCCATCACCGCCAAGCGGCGCAGGCGCCCACCCTTCTCACGCAGAATCGCCCGCGCCAAAACATCGACATATTGCGCGGATAGCGACCAAGGCGGCGCTTCACACGCAGATGGACGTAGAGCATGTTCCGGGACTCGTAGTAGTACTTCCAAAGCGGTACGCCCTCACCGTGCCGGATGGGGTCGTGGTCAACGAGAGCCTCATTGACGACCTGCCAGTTGTATCCGGCCTCGGGAATCCGCCACTGCAGGTACTCGGTATCCTCCGCCCACCAGAACAGCTCCGCCATTGGGAACCCGACTGCTTCGATGATCTGGCGGGCGACGATGAAGCCACACCAGGATGGCCATAGTTCGCACACGCCGTTGGGTTGCCGGGAGATCGGGAACACGAACGTGGAATCAGGATCCCGCCGGGCCACCCCCCACAGTCGCTCGAGGCAGTGCTCGTCCGGCACCATGTCGTCGTCGAGCACCCAGGCGTGTCGGAAGTCGGAGGTGAGGAATTCGGCGAGCGCCTGGGCGTAGCCCCCGGCCGGCCCGGTGTTCACTTCCGACCGCACCACCCAGGTGGGCAGCCCAGCGCCCGTCGGGTCACCGAGCGACACCGGGGGACGGCTGGCGTTGTCCACCACCAGCACGGATTCGGGTGGAAGGGTCTGGCTCGCGATGGCCCTCAGACATCGGGCGAGCGAATCGGGCGCATTGTGTGTCAGGACGACCGCCATGATTCGCCGATCAGTGTCTCCCACGCCGCCCTCCTTTCTCCGCTCTCGGGGCCGTGTGGGCCAACATGTAATCATGCCGAGCGGTCTATCCTTACTGGGTCCCCTCAGAGACCGGTTCAGCATGTCCCCAAATGACCCAGAGATCGAGACATCCCGGATCAGAACCAGGTTCTACCTCATTTCGTCAGCGCTATTCCTCGTCCTTGCTGCCGTGTCGTGGTGGCTTGCCCAAGGCATGCAGGGCAACCGACGCATCGCTGTCGAGTTCTTTGTGGTGGTGTTTGTCTCAATTGGAATAGCAGTATTGGCCATCGGGCTCGTGTTTGCCGTCCTTTCCCACAAGTCCTCTCGCAAGGAGCGCGGTTAGTCAGACCGCCCAGTAAGGGACCGCTTGGAAATCCGCTGACCAGGGAAGGTCAGCGTCTTGGCGGTCCATCCATGGATGACGACCGTGCTGGCTACTGTGCCACGAGGAGGATCGATGGGTGCCGCTTGTCGATGGCTTTGTATTCACCCCTTGCATGCGTGCGGAGTCCTCAAGTCATTCTGCACGGGGCCCAGCCACGAGGCTGCAGTCGCCGCACCGCCTTCATCAGCGATCATCCGGTGTCGGGAGCTCATTCGGCTAGCCTTCAGTATCGCAATCGCTCTGATTTTCGCGGGCCGACGACGAGTGAGAACCGCTGACTCCTCTCGTTGAAACCGGACTTCTTCGCTGAGATATGGGTACGAGCGACCAGCGGGTCCTTACAATCGCCAATCATCTCGGATCAGTAGGAGGCACCGAGTCCGCGCGAGCTCGCCATTTTCCGGAGCCTCGCCGAACGTGGATGGGTGGTGGATCTTCTCTACATCAGCCAGGGTGATTACTGGTCGGAGTGGAAAGCGCTGGCCACGACGACGACGCGAATCCGAGCCAGCACCCCCACACGTTCCTCTCCTGTTGCCTCAAGCATCGAGACCATCAGGGGGGCGATCTCAGGAAACGCGCCGCGTCGCCGTCCGTCGTCTATGTTCACAACGCTGGGGACGCACCCATCGGTCTCATGATCGGAGCGGCGGCACGCGGACGGGTGGTGGCGCATCTACATTTACCGCCTCCCTTCCGCCAGCCGCCCTGGCTGAATGCTTTGATCCGCCGAACCAGCGCGGTCATCATGCCCTCATCTGATACCGCAGAGCGGTGGACCACCGTGGCCCAGACTGGATCCGGCCACGGTCTCGGTTATTCCCACCGGCATCGACACCAATCGCTTCATCCCACTCGGAGTCGAGAAACGTATCGACGTGCGAGCCCGGATCAGTGTCGGTGATGAGGAGCCAATGATCCTCTTCGTAGGCCGTCTCGAACGTATTAAGGGTGCTCATTTCCTCATCGATTCAGTGCGCCGCCTTTCTATCCCAGCTGGACCTCGAGATCCACATTGGCCTCGCAGG
>CAWGEX010000001.1:0-28215 GCA_963821755.1 uncultured Acidimicrobiaceae bacterium | reverse complement strand
GCCGGCGGATCATCAGGTCGGTACGGAACGCCAGGGACCGGACCTCCACCTTCGAGAATCTACCCGCTCGACTGCGGCGGATCGGGCGCCCGACCTCGGCCCGGGTGCCGGCTGGTCGTCCGGGCCACCACTCCGATCCGGAGACGGCCGCGGCCACGGCGAGGGCCTACGGCGAGGGCCTAAGGTCACCGAGGCCGATGCAGTACGTCTACGTCTTCCTCATCGTGTTCGGGGTCAACCTGCTCCCGGCCTTCGGTCCGCCCACCTGGACCCTGCTGGTCGTCGCCCGGCTCAATTGGCACCTGAATCCGGTGGGCCTGGTGGTCGTCGGCGCCGCCGCCGCCGCCTCGGGGCGCTACCTCCTGGCCGTCGGCGCCCGCCGTTTCCGGGGCCACCTGAGTGAGAAGCGTCGGGACAACCTTGCCGCGGCCAGCGAAGCCCTGCTCAAGAAGAAGGCCGGCCTGATCGCCACCCTCGCCTTCTTCGCCGTCTCGCCCCTGCCCTCCGCCCAGCTGTTCGTCGCCGCCGGCCTGCTGGAGATGAACCTGGTCCCCCTGACCCTGGCCTTCCTGGCCCTGGCGCATGGTGAGCTACTCGATCTATCTGTCGCTGGCCTCCCTGGCCATGCGGCACTTCGGGGACGTGGTCGGGACGGATCTTCGGGTCCCCGTGGTCCATCGCCGTGCAGCTGATCCTGTTGGCTGCGGTGTCGGTCCTCCCGTTCATCAACTGGAAGGACATCCTCGAACGGCGAGCGGCTCAGCGGGGTGGCGGGCCGGCGGCTCCGGAGTGACGCGGTCGGTCGGTCCGTGGGTCGACCGTGCCGGCCGTCAGCCGGCGCTCGCCGCTGGACCCGACGGGCGCCGCGGGAGTGAGGAACTGCTCGACGGCGGTGGCGATGCCGCGGGCGATCACCTGCTGCCCGAGTGAGCTGTCGGCGATCGAGCCCTCATAGGGATCGGTGAGGTAGAGGGGTTCGCACGACCGTGCCGGGCATCAAGCTGGGGGTGGAGAAGAAGCCGGGCGACGAGGGGCCCAGCAGCAGCAGGTGGTGGTAGGCCGCGGCATGGCCGGCGATGCCACCCTCGTCGGCGCTCCCCACGAACGAGCCGAGGCTCCCGTCGGTCTGCACGCCGTCGTCGGGTATGGCCCAACCCTGGGTACCCATGGCCGGACCACATCGTGCTGCACGAGTATGGCCAGTCGCCGGTTGGCGGAGGCAAACGCGCGGGCTGCGTCGTAGGCGGTGAGGCTGCCGGCATTGGCGGCCGACGCCCCGGCGTCGTAGTAGATCCCCACCATCACCTGAGCGCCGGCGTCGTTGGCGCACAGGTCGGCGCGGCCACCTCGTCGTGGGCCCCGGTCAGCGACAGGAGGCCGCCCCGGAGACGTCCGCCGGACCCAGCCGAAGGACGGTGGCGTCGGTCGTACGGGACACCACCACTCGGTAGCCCTCGTCCCGCAGCAGGCTCCTCACGCCAGTTCCACCGGCAGAGTCAACTCGCCCTCCTCGGCGGTGCGGCCCGTCTGGGTGGTGCCCACACCCCCGGGATCAATACCCCCGTGGCCGGCGTCGAGGAACACGGTCAGATGTCGGTCCCCCGAGGTCGGGGCGAAGGCCTGGCACGAGCCGTCCGCGAACATGGTGGCGTCGAGCGGATCGCCCGAGTGTCTGGCGGGCGCCGACCCCCGCTCCGCCGCCACCGCCACCGCACGACTGCGGCCACCAGGACCAGGGCCCGCCGCCAGTCGGCGACGTCGGACGGCCGTTCGTCTCTGCTCCCTGTCCTTCCGACGACGGTTCATGGTCGACGTGACGATTCTGTTCGGTGGCCTGGGACACCAGGTCGACGGCCCACGGCCCCCGGTTGCCGGGACGGCGACGCCCAGGCATGGTCGGGACCCCTGGGGGGGCCCAGCCGGGATGGTAGCGACGCCGGGGCCCGAGTGGCGTCGGCACGACCGCCGGATCCTCCGCACGGCCGGCCCACACCGACTTAACCTGACCCGATGCGCTTCGTGATCATCGGAGGCGGTCCGGCCGGCAACCAGGCGGCGACCCACGCCGCCCGGCTGGGCGTGGACGTCACCCTCATCGAGCGGGACGTCGTCGGCGGAGCCGCCAACCTCTGGGACTGCATCCCGTCCAAGGCCATGATCGCCACCGGCGGGGCGATGTCCTACCTCCGGCGGATCGCCGGCATGGGGGTCGGTCGGTGCCGACGGGGCGCTCGACCTCGAGCTGCCTGCGGGACCGGATCACCGCCATCGTCGAGCACCTGGCAGACCAACGAGAAGATCCTGCGAAGCCAGCACGTGGCCCTGGTCCGCGGCACGGCCCGCCTGGTCGACGCCCACACCGTGGTGGCCGACACCGCCGAGGGCCGATGACCTTCGAGGCCGACGCCATCCTGCTCAGCACCGGGAGCCGGCCCCGGGTGCCCGCGCCTGGGCCGACGCTGGACGCGGGGACCGGGTGCTGACCACCCGCGACGCCTACCCGCCCAACGTGCTGCCCGACCACCTGGTGGTCATCGGGTCGGGGGTCACCGGCGTGGAGTTCGTGCACATGTTCTCGTCGCTCGGCTCCGAGGTCACCCTGATCGTGAGCCGCCAGCAGGTGCTGCCCCAGAAGGACCCCGAGGTGGCGGCCGTGCTCGAAGCCGACTTCACCCGGCGTGGCGTCCACCTGCTGAAGGGGGCCCGGGCGACCGGGGTGGACCAGCACGACCGAGGGTGGTCGGTCCGGTGCGACGACGGCCGGGTGGTGCACGGGACGCACGCCCTGCTGGCCATCGGGTCGGTGCCCAACTCGGAGGGTCTGGGCCTGGACGTGGCCGGGGTGGATGTGGCCGAGGACGGCTACCTGCCCATCAACCGCCACTGCCAGACCAACGTGCCCCACATCTTCGCCGCCGGCGACCTGTCCGGGAAGCTCCCGCTGTCGTCGGTCGCCGCCATGCAGGGCCGCAAGGTGGCCGAGTACGTGGTGGGTGGTCACACCGTGACCCACCGACATCCCAACTACGACAGCGCCCCGGCAGCCATCTTCACCGAGCCCGAGATCGCCGACGTCGGCCTGGCCGAGGCCGACGCCTTCGCCGAGGGACGCAAGATCCGGGTGACCAAGGTCCCCTTCGCGGCCAGCGCCCGGGCCCTGATCGACAACGACGTCCGCGGCTTCGTGAAGATCATCACCGATCCGGCCACCGGCATCGTGCTCGGGCGGGTCGATCGTGGGTCGGAACGCCTCCGAGCTCATCTCCGTGCTGGCGGTGGCGGTCACCGGCGGCCTGGGGGTCAACGACATCGTGGAGTCCATGCTGGTGCACCCCACGCTGGCCGAGGCCTTGGCCGAGGCGGCCGAGTAGCGGTCATCATCTCCCGTCAGTTGGCCGGATAGGGTGACCTGGTGACCGGTTCGACCACCGACGGCGGCGTCGTGCCGCCGGCGGCCGGTATCGACCGAGCGGCCCGCGAGCCGCCAGGAGGATGACCCGAGGGGAGCCGGAGTACGGCGGGGGGCCACCCTCCCCCGGCTCATCCGATGGGACGGAGCTCGACGCCGCCGGCGCTGACCCCGGGCCGCCGGCGCTCCCGGATCGAGCGCCGCCGAGCGCAGGCCCCCTGGCTCCGTCGACACCGCCAGACACTGGTCACCCTGGGCCGCACGCTCGGCGCCTTCACCCTGTCCCGGGCCGTCGTCGCCGTGGGTTTGGGTGCGGTGCTCGTGGTCAACCAGGGATTGGCCACCCGTCACTTCACCGGGCCGTGGCCCAACGCCGCCGAAGGCCTCGCTCTTCCTGCAGGCGCTGGGCTCGTGGGACGGCAGCTGGTACCTGCTCATCGCCGGACACGGCTACTTCCCTGCCGCCGCCCAATTCCCGATCGCCCCCGGATCGGCCTTCGGGTTCTTCCCGGGGTGGCCGCTCCTCCTCCGGGGAGTTTCCGACATCACCGGACTGACACCGATCGTGGTCGGCGTGACCCTGGCCTTCGTGTTCGGGGCCGCGGCCGCGGTGGCGCTGTGGCACCTGGTCCGGCACCTCTGTGACGAGAAGGTGGCCGACCGGTCCGTCGTGCTCTGGGTGTTCTTCCCCGGTGCGGTGGTCCTGTCCATGGTGTACTCCGAGGCCCTGCTCGTCCTGCTCTGCGCCGGCTGCCTCCTGGCCCTGTCGAAGCGGCGGTGGCTGGCCGCCGGGTGCGCCGCCGGAGTGGCCACCGGGGTCCATCCCGAGGCCCTGGTCCTGGTGGTCTGCTGCCTCTGGGCGGCGGGGGTGGCGGTGGGGCGGGACCGCGACTGGTGGTCCCTGGTGGCACCGGTCCTCTCGCTGGCCGGGGTGGCCGCCTACTTCTCGTACCTCTGGAATGCCACCGGTGACGTCCTCCGGTGGTATCACGTCGAGCGGGATCAGTGGGGAGGAACCGGCTTCTACCACGACACCGTCTTCGTGGTCCGTCAGTCGGTGACCCATCCCAGTGACCTCGAAACGGTGGTGCCGGCCCTCGGACTGCTCTTCGCCCTGGTTGGGCTGTACCTGATGGTCCGATGGCGACCCCCGGTGATCATCTGGATCTACACCGTCGGGATACTGCTCTCGGCGTTCGACTCCAACATGGTCGGGGCGAGGCCCCGGGTGTTGCTGACTGCCTTCCCGCTCATCGTGGCCGTGGCCCGCCGGGTACGGCCGGCGTCGTTCGGAACCGTGGCCGCGGTATCGGGATTCCTTCTGGCTACGATGACGTTCCTCCTCTTCTCACTGGTGTTGGTGGCCCCGTAGAAGAGGCGGGCCACCGACCGGCCCACCGAGGCCATTCAACCCAACTGACTGCGCCCGGGCGGCGCCGAGAGGGACCCATGATCGCTGCAACCCGACGGACCCCGATGCTGAACCCGGTCAGGACCGCCTGAAATGGGGTACCGACCGTCCGGGTCGAGTGGAGGGCAAGGTGGCCATCGTCACCGGCGGTGCCGGAGGCATCGGTGGGGCCACCGTCCGGGCCCTGGCGCGGGAGGGGGCCTCGGTGGCCGTCGTCGACATCGACGGGAGCGGGGCCGAGCGGGTGGCCGAAGAGGTCCGCACCTCGGGCGGACGAGGCGCTGGCCGTGGCCGCCGATCTCTCCGACGAAGCGGCCGTGGTCGGGGCGGTCCGTGCCGTGGCCGAGCACTTCGGGCGGCTCGACGTGCTCCACAACAACGCCGCCCTGACCGACTCCGACTTCCTCGACCGCGACACCCCGGTGACCGAGCTCGACGCTCGACGTGTGGGAGCGCACCCTGGCGGTCAACCTGACGCAGTCAGATGCTCACCTGCAAGCACGCCATCCCCGAGATGGTCCGGCACGGAGGCGGCTCCATCGTCAACATGTCCTCGGGAGCGTCGCTGAAGGGCGACCGCACCCGCACCGCCTACGGCGTATCGAAGGCGGGGGTGCAACACGCTGACCATGTACGTGGCCACCTCCCACGGCAAGACAGGGCGTCCGGGTCAACACCATCGTGCCCGGCCTGATCATCACCGACGCCGTCCGGGCCCACCTCACCGACGAGATGCTGGCCGGGCTCGGCCGAGCCACCCTCACGCCCTATCTCGGCGAACCCGATGACATCGCCAACCTCGTGGTGTTCCTGGCCTCCGACGAGTCGCGCTACATCACCGGGCAGATGATCGCGATCGACGGCGGCATGTCGGCCCACGTCGGCCGCGTGGCCGCGGGCGACGATGACGACGGTGAGCCGGGCGGGTCGGTCGTGCAGGTCAGGAGGGCCCGCAGGACGTAGGCGCCGGTCTCGGGGTGGTGGTACCAGCCGCTCGAGGCCTGGGTGCCGCCGTCGACGTGGATGGTCTGGCCGGTCACGTAGCTCGACAGGTCGACCGGCCAGGAACACGGCGGCTCCGGCCATCTCGTCGACGTGGCCCGGTGCGGCCCATCGGGACGGTCAGGCCGAAGTCGTTCCTCGGCTCCCGGCGGGCGCCACCGACATCATGCCCTCGGTGAGGGTGATGTCCGGGGCCAGGGCGTTGACCCGGATGCCGTGGGGGGCCAGCTCCAGTGCGGCGGTCTTGGTGAAGTTGATCACCCCGGCCTTGGCCGCGGCATAGGCGGCGTATCCCGGGGCGGCCCGGACCCCCTCGATCGAGGTCACGCTGATGATGCTGCCGCCGGTTCCCGTCTCCACCATCGTCCGGGCCACCCGCTGGGTGCACAGGATGACGTGCTTGAGGTTGGCCCGGTAGAGCGCGTCCCACCCGTTCTCGGAGGTCTCGAGGAGCGACGACCAGAACACCCCGCCGGCATTGTTGACCAGGATGTTGACCGGTCCGAGCTCGGCGGTGGTGCGGGCCAGCGCCGCATCGACCTGGTCGGACTGGCGCACGTCGGTGACGATCCCGAGTCCTTCGACCTCCTCGGCCGCCGACGCCGTGTGTCCGGGTCCCGCTCCCAGATGGCCACCGTGGCCCCGAAGGCGGCCAGGCCCCGGGCGATACCACGACCGATCCCGGCACCCCCGCCGGTGACGACGGCCACCCGGTCGGTGAGGAGCACGGAGGAAGGGTTCATGGACACGGCGACCACCAGCCTTATAGGTTCGTAGGGAACAGTCGTGATCGAGCCGAGATCCCCGGCGAGAGGGGGGTCGCATGCCAAGAATCGAACCGATCCCGATGGACGAGCTCGGCCGACGAGCCTCGGCGGATCATCGAGGAGGGGGTGGCCGACGGCACCTACGCCACCCCGGTCCCGCTGCAGATCTTCGCCTACCGGACCGCCCAGATCATCATGACCAGCATGGCCCGCGGCGCCTGGGGCAAGCAGAGCCTGCTCGGGGGCCGGATCCTCGAGCTCATCCGAATCCGCAGCGCCCAGCTGGGCGAGTGCCAGCCGTGCATGCAGTCCCGCAAGCACGACTCGATCACCGACGAGGACGTGGCCTGCCTGATCGCGCCGGGCCACTCCGACCTCACCGAGCAGGAACGCCTGGCCGTCGAGTTCCTGGACCTGCTGTCGGCCGACCACCACGCCATCGACGACGAGATCTACCGGCGAGCTGGGCGAGGTCTTCACCGCCGCCCAGATCGTCGAGCTCGGGCTTCACCTGCGCCAACGCCATGGGTACTCCACCGCTTCATCCACACCCTCGACGTGTTCGGAGACGAGCCCACCGGTGATCGCCTACGACCCCGAACAGGTCGACACCGCCTACGCCGAGGCCGGCGAACCGGCGCCGGCATGAGCGAGACGGTCTTCGTCACCGGTGCCACCGGGCTGGCCGGCGCCAACGTCTGCAAGCTCCTGATCGAACGGGGCGACCACGTCCGGGCCCTGGCCCGGGACGGCGCCGACACCGGCCCGCTCGTCCGACCTCGGGTGTCGAGGTCGTCACCGGCGACGTCACCGACGCCGACGACGTCCTCCGGGCCGCCACGGGCAGCCGACGCCGCCATCCACTGCGCCGCCCTCCTCGGTGGGGCCAGCCAGGACCTGGCCGACTTCGAGGCCGTGAACGTCGACGGCACCAAACACGTGCTCGACGCCGCCGAGGCGCTCGGTATGCGCCGGGTGGTGGCCGTCAGCACCGGGCACGTTCTTCGACACCATCGGGCGGCCTCGACCGCGAGGACGCACCGGTGACCAAGGAGCCGAGCTCCGATCCGTACACCATCACCAAGATGGCGGCCTTCGAGGACGCCATGGCCCGGGCCGCCGCCGGCCAGGACGTCGTCACCACCCACCCCGGCGCCATCTTCGGACCCTCGCCGGTGGCGAGCAACGCCCTGGGCCGGACCAGCTTCAACCGGGTGCTGCTGTCCGCGCTCCGCCAGCGCATCACAGCAGTACCTGACGTTCCCGGTCAGCTGGGTCTTCGCCGACGACGTCGCCCGGGGCTGCATCCTGGCCCTCGACCGGGGCGTGTCCGGTGAGCGCTACATGCTCGACGGCCGACCCGAGGACGTGGTGAGCATCGCCGCAGGCCTGCAACCGGATCTGCGAGCTGGCCGGCCTCGACCACCGGGTCGACGACGTCGAGCCCTCCGACGACCCCGAGCTGGCCAAGGTGTTCGGGCCGACCCTGGTGGCCATCGCCGCCAAGGCCGGCGTCGGACAGACGGGTCCGGCGCGACCTCGCCGAGTCGAAGACCTACAAGCGGCTCGGCTACGACCCCATCAGCCTCGACGACGGCCTGCAGGCCACCACGGCCTGGCTCCGGGAGATCGGCAAGGTCGACTGAGCGCTGGAGGTCTCCTCCCCGCCGACGGGCCAGTCGGCCGCCGAGCGGAGCCGCCGACCCTGGGTCGGATGCCCTACGATGCGCAGCCATGGATCTGACCCACCGGACCCTGAGCAAGGTCCCCGAGATCACCGCTCTGTTCTGGGTCACCAAGCTCCTCACCACGGCCATGGGCGAGTCCACCTCCGACTTCCTGGTGAAGCGGATCAACCCGGAGGTGGCCGTGGTGCTCGGTGCCATCGTGCTGGTGGGCGCCCTGGTCCTCGAGTTCCGCGCCGACCACTACGTACCGTGGACCTACTGGTTCACGGTGCTCATGGTGGCCATTGTCGGCACCATGGCGGCCGACGTCCTCCACATCCAGTTCCACGTCCCCTACACCGCGTCCACGGTCTTCTTCGCCGTCGTTCTGGCCGTGGTCTTCGTGGCCTGGCAGAGGACCGAGGGGACGCTGTCCATCCACAGCATCGTCACCCCCCGGCGCGAGCTCTTCTACTGGGCGGCGGTGATGGCCACCTTCGCCCTCGGAACCGCGGCCGGGGACCTGGTCGCCAAGACCATCAACCTGGGGTACTTCACGTCGGCCGTGGTCTTTGCCGTGCTGATGGTCGTGCCCGCCGTGGGCTACTGGCGCTTCCACCTCAACGCCATCCTGGCCTTCTGGACCGCCTACGTACTGACCCGGCCCCTCGGGGCCTCGATCGCCGACTGGCTGGGCAAGCCGAAGGACGCCAGCGGCCTGGGTTGGGGCGACGGGGTGGTCAGCCTGCTCTTCGCCCTTTCCATCGTGGCCTGCGTGGCGATCCTGACCGTGGCGGCCCGGAGGGACGCCGATCCGGACCGCACCCCCACCTGAGCCCTCAGGCCGGGGCGGCCCACGCCGGGTGCCGGCCGGCCGGGGTCACGCCGACCCGAGGGCCGGCGCGGCGTAGCCGACCACGCCGCCGTCGGCGGCCGCCACCCAGTACCCACCGGTGACGGGATCGCCGACGAGGGCCACGGCCGGTGCGTTCATGGGCGCACCCCCCGTGGTGGCGGATCCGGAAAAGACGGCGTCGCCGAAGGCGGACACCCCGCCGTCCGAGCCCACCAGCCAGTAGCCGAGGCCGGAGGGGGACTCCGCCATACCGATCACCGGAGCACTGAGCACCTGGCCGGCCAACGAGCCGAAGGTCGGCGCGCCGAACCCGAGGACGTCCCCGGCGCTGTCCACCAACCAGTACCCGCCGGTGGCCTGGTCGAGGGCGATGCCCACGATCGGCGCACCGGGCGACCCGCCCGGGGACCCGAGGAACGGCGCGTCACCGAAGGAGAACACCGCACCGTCCACGGTCACCAGCCAGTAGCCGAGGCCGTCCCGCGACAGGGGCCATGCCCACGACGGGGTCGTTGGCCGGCGCGGCGACCGTCCCGTAGGACCGGGCGTCTCCGAATCCCACCACATCACCGTCGGCGGCCACCTCCCAGTAGCCGAGGCCGTCCGGGGTGGCGACCACCTGCACCACCGGGGCGGTCGGCGCCACGCCCGACGTCGACGGATAGGTGACGGCGCGGCCCTGTGCCGACACGTCACCCCGGGCGTCCACGAGCCAGTAGCCCGAACCATCCGGGCGCCCGGCCATGCTGCACCACCGGGCCGCTCAGCCCGCTCGTGGGCGGAGGGGCGGCGACCGGAGGACCCGTTGCCTCACCCGACGGCCGTCGACAGTCCGTCGCCGTCGAACGCCTGCACCGTTACGTAGTAGGTCGGTCCCACCGGCAGGTCGGCCACCGTGTACGTCGTCCCGAACACCATTGCCGTTCCGTTGACCGGGATGGGCCCCTCGGCCCCGGGCGCCGACGCCACGTACACGTTGAAGGCCTGGAGCACGCCCGGATGGGGAGGTGCGACCCAGGACACCTGCAGCCAGCCGTTGCCCTGGACCACCGTCGACGCCGGTCGGGGGGGCGGTGGGCGGCGGTGTCGCCGTGGCCGGCGCCGCGGCGGACGCGGCGGGGTCGGCGACTGGACCGGAGCGGTAGAGGGCGATGAGGGGCCGTTGGTCGATCGGGCGCTAGCGTGCTCGGTGCCGGAGACCGGCATGGAACCGTGCGCCGTACGGGACGACGACGGGCTGATGATGCCCAGGACCGGCGTCAGACTGAGGGCGTGCAGTCCGCCGGGACGGGACGCCGAAGCCGGGCCACCGGCGGCCCCGGCCGAAGGCACGGGGTGGCCCGGAGCGTCGGGTGACGGACTGGTGTACGGCCCCTGGTCCGTCTCGCGACCGGCCGAACCGCCGGCCGACGGGGAGCGCCCGCCGTTGCCGTACGCCGCGGAGCCGCCCGATCCCTGCAGGACTCCGGTGGCGACGGCTCCGACGGCGAGGAGCACCGCGGCGGCAGCGGCCAGGGCGGCACGGGTGCGGCGTCCGAGGGGGCGCCCCTCGTCGCCGATCAGCCACCGGAAGACGTTCGTACCGGTCCGGACGACACGATCCATGCACGGCTCCTCTGCGGATCCGGACACCATCGCGCATGGCGTCCTCGAACAACTACCGCCTCGAACCAGACCGAGACCGCTCAACCCCGAGCCTGCTCCGCCTTCCTTCGGTCGCAAGCACCACTGAACCTACCCACGGCTGAGGCTCAGATCCATCCTTTCGGACGACATTTCGGCGCACCTCTGTTGCACTCCACAGCAGGTTTGCCGTCCAGTTGCCCGAGCCACTCGGTTCGTCGAAATTCCCACTGTCGCCACCGGGCTGGTGCCAGGTGCGGCTGGTGCCCCACCCACGGACGGGCTCTGACCGCCGAGCCCGCGTTCATCCCCGTCGTCGGCGACGCCGGCCGGCGACCGGCGACCCCCTGGCCCTCCGGAGCTTTGGGCTCCGGACCTCAGGCAGTTGGGGGACCTCAAGGTTCCGGAATTTCAGGAATCGTAGGAACCGCATCGGTCCACCGATCGTTCAGGAGGACGAGGAAGGCGGGGGTGGGAAGGGTTCGACCGTCCACAGCGGGGCACCGGTCGCCGGGACCACCGCGGCAACCGGCCTCGCTGGCGGCGGCGCCCGAAGGGCGTCCTGGCCCCAAGGCGCCCCCTGCCGGGGAGCGGAACCCGTTCGGGCGGCGGAGCCACCCGATCACGGTGCCTGCCTGCAGGTCCCTCGCACCCGCCGATCCGCCTCTGGGGCCTGCCGACGTGCACCCATCGGGGTGCTTATCATTATAGGTAACCATCTAGCTGCCTATTGTCGGTGCCCGACGCCGTCCGATCCCGGCAGTTCGCCCCGCCCCCCTCAGTTGCCGGCATCGCCGACCTACCCCAAGCTGGCGAAGGAAGCAAGCCATGCGCCACATCAGACACCGCGTGGGCATCGCAGCACCGCAGTCCCGGGTCTTTCGCCGGCCTTCGACCACCGCCCATGGGCCTCGACCGGGTTCTGGACCCGAGACCTCACGGGCGATCCGACACTCGGTGGCTCTGCTCGAGTTCTACTTCGGACAGTCCCGATCCCGAGCGCCGTCATGGACGTCATCGAGCTGGACCAGCCCCGCCTGGTGAGGTGGGCGTCGCGCGGCGGTGTCCCCGACGAGTGGCGGGACACGCACCCTCGCCTTCGAGCCGGCAACGCGCGGGAGACCAGACCGAGGTGCTCTTCACCCATGCCGGCTGGTCCGAACAGGCGGCGTTCATGCACCACTGCAGCACCAAGTGGGGCTGACTTTCTGCTCGGTGCTCAAGAGGTGGCTCGAGCGGTGGCGCGAGTGTGGCGTATCCGAACGACGTGAAGATCAGCAATTGGGGGTGACCGGTGCCCGGTAGTCCGATCAGGGCCATCCCTCGGTCGGGGCCAGGTGTGGTCCCCGGCGAGGTCCCAGACCAGGTCCCAGGCCAGGTCCCAGGCCAGGTGTTCAAGGCATTGGCCGACCCGAGCCGGCGCCTGCTCCTCGATCGGTTGAACGCCCGCAATGGCCAGAACCTGGGCGAGCTGTGCGTCGGCCTCCACATGGCCCGTCAGTCGGTGAGCAAGCATTTGGCCGTCCTGGAGGCCGCCCATCTGGTGACATCCGTCCGGCGGGACGCGGAGCTCACTACCTCAATGCCGCACCCATCAACGAGATCGCCGAACCGTGGATCCAACCCTACGACCGCCACCGGGTCGCCGTGCTGGCAGACCTGAAACGAGCCCTGGAGGACACCAACATGGACCGGCCTGAGTTCGTCTACACCACGTACATACGCACCACCCCCGAACAGCTCTGGCAGGCGCTGACCGAACCGGCGTTCACCCGGCGCTACTGGCAACTCTCCTTCGAGACGGACTGGAAGGCGGGGTCAACCATGACGCTGGTGCAGGACGGGCTCACGGTCACCGATCCGGAACAGGTGGTCCTGGAGGCAGATCCCTACCGCCGGCTGGCCTACACATGGCACACGTTCACGCCCGAGTGGGCCGCCCACTTCGACGTCAGCGACCAGGACCTCGCCGCCTTCTCCCGCGAGCCACGGTCCAGGGTCGCCTTCGATCTCGAGCCGAAGGGGCCCTTGGTCAAACTCACTGTGGTCCACGACGGCTTCGGTCCCGGGAGCATGGTCATCACGAACGTCAGTCAGGGGTGGCCCCGCGTGTGCTCTCGGCGCTCAAGACGCTGCTGGAGACGGGCGAGGACCTACCGACCTAGCACGCCACGTTGGTCCTCCCGGAGGGCATCCGGCCAAGACTGATCTTCGCCCGGCGGGACCGCACAGGCCGTCGAGCCCGAGCGTGGCAGCCGGTCCGAGGCGTCAGAGCTTCAGCGGGAGCGTCTGGGTCTCCGCAAACGGACGATCGCCACGGTGCAGACTCCGGTCGATCATCTCGGCCTGCGAGCGAATCAGCGAGGCAAACTCCCTGTTCGTCATGGCCCGAATTGTCCTCCGTCGGGTACTCCATACCGCCACCTCCACCCAAGGACCCTCGCACTCCGATCCTGCCCAAGCCACACCGGTTGCGCAACCGGGTTTGACGCCTGAGCCGGGAAAAGTTTCCGAGGTTCGGCCGGTGCAAGCAGGCGGCGGGCGGCGGGTGGGAGCAGGTGGCGGTGGAACCTGTTCCACATCCCGGGCGCTGCTGGTAGGCCGGTGGTGGAAGCTGTTGCCGTGGGCTGCTGTTCGGCGATACCGGGACCGTCCACGTTGGCGGGGTCGGATCGAATCACCTTGTCGGCAGAGACCGGGTGCGATGTTCCGCAGGCTTCGCTTCGTCCCAGACGATGAGGCTCTCCTGAACCTGAAATCGACGAGCGCTCGATGCTCCCGACCGAGTTCTCGGCGACTTGGTCGATGCCAGCTCGCAGCCCCAGGCCCGGAGCCTTGTCGGCTGAGCTGGCGGCCGTCCGCCTCATCTGCCACGACGGAACCAGGTCCCGCCCCTGCTGGGAAAAGCTCACGTTCGTCACGGCAAACGCAGTTGACGTGGCTACGTCGATGACCCATAGTGGCCACGACAGAATAAGGGCCGGGGCGCAGCGCAAACTGCCCCCGGCACGGCGGACATCGAGCGAACGATGTCGGCGTGGTCACGATATCGGGCTGGTCCACGGCGGCGACGTTCCCGTGTGTCGAAACAGAAAGGAACCAATGACCATCTTGACGATGGGCGAGTCGACCGTCACGCCCGACATCGCCCGTTTCGATCCTGGTGTGCTCGTGCACCGCGAAACGCCAAGGTGGGGCGGCGCCAGCTTTGGACGAGCGGGCCACCGGCTGTCGTCCATGCCGCCGGTGGAACACCTGAATGTCGAACAGCGGATCGGTGCGTCGGTGTGGACGACCTCGGCAAACTGGACCTCTCGCTCCACCTGCACGACGGAGCGATCAATCGAGTGGTCTGAACTGTTCCCATCCGACGTTGAAACGGGCCTCAACGACGAGGCCCGGCTTGGGCGCACCTTGACGATGTCCGAGGTGGATGAGTTGATCGAACTGCTCGAGGCCTTCGGACCCAGGCGATCATCGCCCAGGCCGAGTCTCTGGGCTACACCCTCGACCAGATCGCGGAGATGATCGGACGACCTGGAGCACACCAGGAAGAGCTGGAGGTTCAGCGGACGATCGAGTCCCCGAGCGGGGGCAGATCTCTCCGCGGTCGACGCCTTGTTGGTGCCCTGTTCACCGTGCGGCCTACGCGTACCGGTAAGGTCGCCGCGCCACATCGAGGACGCCTGTATCGGTACCGTTGATCGTCAACCGAAACTGACCCCAGTGCATGGCGACGACGAGAAGCGACGAGCGAGGCGGCGGACTGCTGCGACCGTCTCGCCTACGATCTGAAGGTGAACTGGGCGGCGACGAGCCAGACAGTGAACAGGAACAGACGCCGACTTCGGCGAGCGCGACGCTGGCGTTTCGACGGTCTAGCGCAGCACAAACGATGGTAGCTGCGTCGACCAATCGGCACGCCCGGTGACCGAGCGGAGCCACGGTCTCGAGGACGATACCCAAAGGCTCCCGTCAGCGGAGGTCATCTGCGACGACGACAGGGGCAGACATGCCGAGCGCTTCACCCGCCTCGACCCGGCGACTCGAAACTGGTATCATGTCGAAGCACCGAAATCGACGACGACCTGGTGGATTCTTTATGGTCTAGCGACCACCTGCAGCAATCTTGCCATACAAGTCCTGGAAGTGGTCGAGGCCGAGAAGGGTATTCCGATCAGCTCGCGTTCCGAATGAACGGCAAGGCCACCGCCTGCAGTCGCAGCCTTCGGCGACCACCTGAGCCACCCTGACCCCATAGTGGTTCTGTTCTTCCAGCAGCTTCAAGAGGTCGCTGTTACGTACATCGAAGGGTGCTTCGGTTTCCGATCCACTCGCCGACCGCCGGATCGATTCGTCCAGCGCCTGCCAGGACGGATCGCCCAGCGTGGCCGAAGCGCATAGGCAATTCCATTGGTCTCGGTGATGGTCCGCCAGACCACCAGGTCGCCACCTCGACTCCTCGGGCCCACCGAGACGAAGCCGGCCGATCAGCGCCGCTCCCCGGTGCCGCTGTGGCCCTCAGCCAACCGGCGTCGAGGCTGGTGGCCAGCGACGCCCGTGGACCGAGGGATTCCTGATCGCCGGGTAGGCGGCGCTGATCGCCGCGGCCACAACGGCAAAGATCGGTTAGATATCCCACGGCCGTAACTGTCAAGCGGCTCGTGCGAGCTCGAGTTCGGCGCGGTGACCCCAGGCCGTGTTCTCGTCGTAGCTGGTGTGGCTTACGAGGCAGCCGTGGAGGATGCCGACCAGTCGATTGCCGAGGTTACGTAACGCTGCGTGGTGAGTGTCGCCGGCGTCCCTCCGGTAGTCGTAGAAGGCCCGGGCTCCTGGTGAGGCGCTCAGCGACGCGAAGGCCCAGAGGTAGATGGCATCTGCCAGGCGCACGTTCCGGACGTATCGGGCCAGCACGATGCGCTTGGTGCCTGATGCCCGGGTGATGGGTGACGTGCCGGCGTAGTTTTTGCGACACTTGGCAGTGGCATACCGATTCGGCTCGTCGCCGAATTCGCCGAGCACCCGGGCGCTGAGGATGGTCCCAAGTCCTGGCAGGGATCGGACCACCTCGGCATCCGGGTGTTGCTCAAAATGGGCTTCGAGCTCCTGGGTCAGCTCGGCGACCTGGGCGTTCATCGTGGCAATCACCGCCGCTGTGGCCGAGACCGAGGAGCCCATGGCCTTGGCCACCAGGGCCGAGCCCTGCAGCTGCGGTGTTCGAAGGGACTCTTGGATCTCCGCGGCCCGCTGGTCGACCCGACGCTGGCGACCACCTCGCCGCAAAGCGGCGGCGATCTTGGACCGGGACAGTCCGGCTCCCAGCGTCGGCGTGGGGGCCACCTTGAGCACTTCGAGGGCATCACCGCTGGTCAGGTCGTCGAAGGACGCCAGAGCCGCTGGGTAGAACTCACGCAGCGTGGAGCGCATGACGTTGGTCTGGCGTGCCCTCGACCAAATCATCGTCTGGTGGGCCCGGGCCAGGACCTTGACGGCTTCGGCCAGTTCGCTGTCCCCGGCGATGGGACGGTGGTTGTGCCGGTCGGTCCGGACCATGTCGGCTAGCACCTTGGCGTCCCCGGGGTCCGACTTCGCACCCGAGCTCGAGTGCCGGTCCCGGTAGCGGGATGTCGACATCGGGTTCACCGCGAACACTTGGTAGCCGGCTGCCACTAGGGACCCGACAAACAGGCCTCGATCCGTCTCGATCCCGATCACCACCTCGTCGGGCTCTTCGGCATGGGCACCTACCATCTCGTGGAACCGGACGATGCCTTCCACCCCTTCGGGAAGCCGACCACCGGCCAGGCGTCGGCCGCCCTCATCCTGGACGAACACATCGTGGTGGGCCTCCGCCCAGTCCACTCCGACAAAGATCATCAACCTTCGCTCCTCTCCATCAATGGACGCTGCACGAGCCACGAGGACTCCAGCAGCTTCCTAATGGATCAGTGCTCGAGGCACGACATCCCACCAGCCGTCCGAGGAGACCTCACCGACCGACAGGGGCACGCTCTAGACCTAGGGCTCAAAAGGCCCTGGAGACTGAAGTGCTCACCTGTTGGCGGCTCGGTGACCAGCCTCACTGGGAGATCTCTACACATCATCCGTAGCCACGAAAATCTTCTCGCTCATCGGTCTGAAAGACGGTGGCCGTCCGACGACGAACTCGCCATCCAGGAATGCCAACTTCTCTACTGATAGCCAACGCGGTCAAGCGAAACGAGACTGCCGCTGGTGTCGATGTCGAGGACCTGAAAATTGCCTCTCCAGGGGAACGACGCGCCGAGGATGGTCTCATCGACGATGGCGTTGGGCATCGTGCCGCCTCCCAGAACTTGCCCGGCGTCATTGCACTGGAGTTCAGATCGGACCGAAGCCAGCCCTCAGCTCGATGGCATCTTCGTCAGCTAAAGGAGGCGGAAATCGCCTCTACCAACGAGTTCTGCGATATCTGGTCCCTCTCGGATCCACCCACCGCTAGACGGTCGCCGAAGAGGCATAACATCAACCTGGAAAAATAGCCACGAACGAACCAGCGCATGGGCGTCCTCCATCGTCGGCCAAGGGTCGCGTCACCTGCATCGGGACGCGGGAAGATGCTCGTGGTCAAGGAATTGCCCATAACGGCTGTGTCCTCAAGCGGTCATCGCAACGGCTTCGGCGAACGCCTTTGATGGTGTCATCCAGTCCGAGCGTCTGTCGAGGTCGCGTGTTGAGTGACCGGGCGATGGCGTCGAGCTCGCGCTGGGTGCACTGGGAGAGATCGGCCGACTTCGGCAAGTACTGACGGAGCAGTCCGTTGGTGTTCTCATTGCTGCCGCGCTGCCATGGGCTCTTCGGATCGCAGAAGTAGATCTGCACGCCGGTGTCGACGGTGAACTGGACGTGTTGGGCCATCTCCTTGCCCTGGTCCCAGGTGATCGACGTCGGAGCTGGGCCGGCAGGGTGAGGATCCGCTTGGTCATGGCCTTCCGCACCGACTCGGCCCCGTGGCCGTTGGGCAGCTTCAGCAGGATGACGTAGCGGCTGTGGCGCTCGACCAGGGTGCCGATGGCGGTCATCTTCCTGCCGAAGATGAGGTCGCCCTCCCAGTGGCCGGGGACGGCCCGATCGGCCACCTCGGCCGGTCGTTCGGAGATCATCACCATGTTGCGGAGCTGGCCCTGGCCACCCCGCCCTTCGTGTAGGCCTTGGCCCGCCGCATGGCCCGGCCGGTGCGCAGGCACGTGTGCAGCTCTTTTCGCAGTGCACCACGGCTCTGGACGAAGAGCGACTGGTAGATGGTCTCGTGGGACACCTGCATCTCCGGGTCATCGGGATAGGTCTCAGCCAACCACGCCGAGATCTGCTCGCGGTGACCATCGGGCCTCGAGCTTGCGCTCGACGGTCGAACGCAGGCGCCGGCACTGGGTGAGCTTGGCCCGCTTCGGTCGCAGTGCCCGCTTCTGGCGCCCGGTCGGCCTGGAGCGCCCGGTACTTCCGTCGACCGCCGTTGGCGTTCACCTCTCGGCAGACCGTCGACGGCGAGCGGTCCAATCCCGCGGCAATCGCCCGGATCGAGAGACCGGCGGCCAGACCCCGGGAGATCTCCTCACGCTCTTCCAAGGAGAGACGCAGCTCCGAGCGCTCCCGAGGAGTCGGTCGCGTGCCGCCATGGTCGGCGATGAACATCCGGAGCGAGACGTTCTGTCGGTCCGAGGTGCTTGGCGATGCGTTTGACGGGCACTCCCGCCTCCCGCATGTCCCAGATCGTCTTCTGGTCCTCTTCCGAGAACCGCTTCCACTCTCGACACCTCCTGGTCGACGAACTCATTGTTCGCCAATCAGTCGGGTGTTGCGTTGACCGGTTGAGGACACAGCACTTCGGAGGCAGGTGCGGACTCGTCGATTCGAGCAGCTGCAAACATGGTTGCGTGCCAACCTCCGATGATTCGCTTCGGTCGGTGATCGGGGAATCGCCCAACGAACGAGAACAGCATCGTCGATCACTCTGGGAGTACTACGACCGGCGAGTGACCGGGCGCTTGCCTGGCTTGGCCAACGCCCACGCCTACTGGACCGGTCTAGGCGTCACTGTCGAAGTCGAAGACATCGCTGCTGAAGCTGCGCAGCTTGAACGCCTACTTCGTGAGCTGTCCGCAGTCCGCTTTGTCGAAGTAGGTGCCGGGCCAGGCGCTTTCACCGGACACCTTGCGGGGGAGGGGCATCGCCATCGATCAGAGTCGAAGGGCGCTGGACGTTCTGCGCACCGTTGCTCCCGAAGTACCAGTGATCCAGGCAGATGCCACTGCCCTACCCGTGCCAGCCCACGCCTTCGACCGCTTCTTCTCCGCCCACCTCTATGGCTTGCTTCTTCCGAGTGAGCGTGAACCCTTTCTTGCCGAGGCGCACCGGGTTGCGTCCGAGGTCGTGATCCTCGACGCCGGTCGCCCCCTAGGAGTGAGCGCCGAGGAGTGGCAGGAGCGGACCCTGCCGGGGGGAGGTCGCTACAGAGTCTTCCGCCGCCACTTCGATGCGGCCGCGTTGGCCGCCGAAGTCGGTGCTGTGGTCCTGTTCGCCGGGCAGTTCTACGTGCTAGTGGGCAGTGCGGCCGGTGCGCGGTATCGCACACCCGATGTACGGCCCCAATGATCCGATCGGGCCTCGGCTTCGTACGTGACCCAGTTCGCCGGATCAGCGGGACGCCCAGGCAAATCCGATAATGTTTGCTCGTGCGGAATTGGGAGGCACATCGACGCAAGGTACAGCACATTCTCACCTCGGCAGGCTGGATCGAAGGCGTGCCAACGAGAGTGACGGAAGGCGAATTCCGTGTAGACGATCGTGCTGTTGAAGCGTCGGACTACGTGAGCTTCTTTGTGACGGGTGGCGACCTACTCGAAACAGTGCAGTATCTATGGAGCGAGTTTGACTGGGTCCGACTTGAACATCGATCGGCATTAGGCGGCCGCGCTCTTGACCTCCATGCTGAAATATTGGACCGATCCGTATGACCAACACGTGTTGCTTGGTTACTTCACCAACTCTGAATTATTTGTGTTGGCTCCGATCAACTGTCGAGCAGAACGCCTCCTTGAAGTGTTCGTTCGTGCTGAGGTCGAAGTGAAGAAATAGTCTCACTGGGTCTGTCCCATACCGCTGGGTAGGCGGCGGTTATTGCCTGCCCTCGACCGGCACATGTGGGCGTGTGGAAAACCGGGGGAAGCCTGTCCCGCAAGCGACCGCAGTTTGCCCAATCCGAACCTCGGGTAAGCCTCAGCCTGGTCACTTTTCGTGGGTGCGGATTCCACCTCGGGCCTTGCCATCAGAACTTCATCGCCTTAGCTTTGAATCATGGCAATGACGACGAGGGTTGTGAGTGTCTCCATTCCAGTTACCGATCAAGATGCTGCCCTGCGGTTCTATGTCGACGTACTTGGCTGCGAGCTGAGAACCGATCGTGAAGTTTGGCCAGGAGCACGGCTGGTCGAGGTGGTGCCGCCCGGTTCCGATGTCGGGCTCGTGCTGTTGCCACAAGATAGTGAGATTCCGATGGCAGTTCGCATGGAACGTCACGCTGAAGCCGCCCACCGACGACTTCAGAACGCAGACGTGCTCCTGCACAACGACGAAGTGATTCATCTGGATGGGATCACCACCGATGTTCTTCTTCGCTGATCCGGACGGCAATGGGCTGGTCTACCTACAGGAGCCAGACGCTGAGGATGGGTGCCCCACACCACCGGATAGGTGGGATGCTTCTTGGTAGGTCCCGCGAAAAGGGAGGGTGGGGAATGGATTTGGCGGATGGCAACGTGCGTTGGTGGCTGATGGGATGACACGCCCACATGGACGGGTCTTCACGTTCGGACAGTCATCAAAGATTGATCAAGTCCTACAATCATCATATGAGATTGTTGGTCGTAGCCGCTCTAGCCGAGGAGGGCCAGGCGATCCTTGGCGATGGGCCATTGGAGAGGGACCGTATTGGTCCTTTCGAAGCACTGGTGAGTACTTATGACGACCTCGAATGTGAAGTCATAGTAAGCGGAATCGGAGCCGTAGCGTCCGCCGTGGCGACCTCGACAGCCTTGGCTCTTCGAGATCCTTATGACTTAGTAATCTCAGCCGGGATTGCTGGCGGTTTTCGCACACATGGGGTTGTGCTCACCGAGCTCATTGTGGCGGATGAAATTATTTACGTCGATTACGTGCACCCTCCGGATGTTGAGGTCCTCGGAGTTGAGCCAACTGCTTGGACTCCGACCGTCTTTCCTATTGCAGAATCCTTCGTTTCGGTAGTACGCGATGCGACACACGCTCGGCGCGGGGCCATCTTGACGGTAACAGCGATGACTGACTCTCACGAGGGAGAATCGTTGCTAACTGAGCAATATCCCTCTGCCATTGGGGAGGCGATGGGAGGGAGCTGGGGTCGCTGTCGCCGCATGGAGGTGGAATGTTCCGTGCGGTGAAGTGCGGACCATCTCAAATTTGGTCGGCAAATTTTCGGTGAGTGGGAGATGGAACCTGCCCTCGAACGACTGAAGTCGGGCTTTCTTGATTTGAAGCCGTTCTTTAACTGGACGAGCTGCTCTCCCATAGCCTGCCCACCATGAGGAACGGCTCGGCGTCGAAGGGCATTATGGTGACGTTCCCCATAGGCAGTACGGGAATGGCCGATAGCTTTAGGGGACTGTCCCTGAACGCCGGGTGTGCGGCGTTTATTCGAGGGGAGTGGCGGCTTATTGGCTCGACTCCTGCACCTCCTGGGCGAACGCCAAGGCCAACGTGGCAGCAGCAGTTGCCCTTGCGGCGTGAGCCGTCTGGCTAACTGACCAGGATCGCCGCATCGACGCCTGGAGTTCGCTCTCGGCGAAATTGAGATAGAGGTCTCGCTTCTCAGGCGCACTCATCGACCCAAGATGAGCAAGAACCGCCTTCTCTCCCATGGAAGCCTCCAAGCCTGATGAGTTTCGCACCCGCCCGATTGGCGGAGATGTACTGCTGGCGAGGGTATCGCACGAGTAGACGTGGACTCTTGGAGACCGTTCAAGTGATTGGCGAGGAGGGTGCCCTGATCGCCGGCTGAGGGTCGCGTTATTTCCGTCAGGATTCGATCGTGTGTCGCGGCCAGCTAACTGCCCATGACCGGCACCATGGGGATAGTCCTAGGAGCCAGGGAAGTCCCGCTCGGTAACCGGCAGTTGCGTCGTGGTTAGAGCTACCCGCCGTCGTAGGCGGCGTCTAGCTCGGGCGCCTGGGCCGGACAGCGACGACGAGGACACAGCGCGCTGCCAGGGAGCCTTCGGCATCGCTCACCTCCACTGGCACTTCGACTTCTGCTCCTTCACCAGATTCGACCGACGACCGGGCCGCAACGAAGGACTCCAGTGCTATCTCGCCGGTGGCCGTAACGGCTCCCCGGGCGGGCGCCAGGTACTCGATCGAGGCTCGCTTCACCACGGTGTAAGAGCGAGCGGCCAGCTCCAACATGCCTGCGACCACCGCACCTGCGCCCGCCACCTCTGCCAGTGCGTAGAGAATGGCTGCGTTGACCGTTCCGTTATGGTTGAGGTGGACCGGTTGCGGGTCTAGCCGGATAACGGCTCGCCCCTCCTCTGCGGCCAAAGGCTCGACGCCCAAGAACTTGATCCAGGCCATCTCGGTGAACTGATCGGTCGACTCACTGATCGGGTTGGTGTCTGGAGAAGTCACCGGATCGTCCTCTGAATCGACGGAGAGGGCCTCTAACTGGTTCTTGATCCGAATCAGGGTGCGCGCCATTCCCTGATCCAGCTGCCGGTGTCGGAAGGTGAGCACTTCCACCGCTCGCATCCACCACGGCGCCCACAGCAACTCGTAGGACTCGGTCAACTTGGTTCCGCCGTCCGCCGCTTCCAAGCCGTAGGTCCAACTGGTTGAGTCGTGACCGCGCCATTCGGTTGCGAAAGAGAACGCCTTCCCACGTTCGGCCGTCAATACGCGCCCCTCCAGGGACCAGGATCTTGGCCCTCGACGGTTGTGTCCCACGAACCGAGCGCCGGGTCGGGGTCCCGTGGCCCCGTCGAGCCACTCCACTCCGAGACACTCAGGACTGAAGTCACCCATTCGGGTGAGGTCGCTGACAACCGCGTAGACCACGTCAGGGGTCGCGGCGATCTGGATCGACCGGTCACCGCGCACGTTGACGCCTGTCACTCATGCGGCCCGAGCCTAAGCGCGGATTGAGGCTGGGTGCCCAAGGCAACGACCGCTCACCTCCGTAAGCAGCGGGGTTCGGATGAACCTGGCAGACCGATCCCTACGTACGGATAGGGCGACGTTCCGGTATCCCATACCACCGAATCAGTGGGATACGGCTTGTCCCTACTTCTTCGTGTCGCTCGCGACCACCACGCCTTCAGTGACTTGCGGTGGGTTCGGAATGAGCGAGGCAGCGTTCTCCTGAACCCATTGACGTGCAATTGTGACGGACTCGTCGGCTCCGGCCTTGTCCTCGAAGACACTTAGGGACGCCATCACGCCCTCGCCAGCGTCAACCCAGTAGTAGGCGACGAAGCCGGACAGGTCTTCAAGGAGAGGCATAAAGCTTTCGCGGACAAGACGTGCCGCTTCCGCATCGTCTGTAATGCCCTCGTACCGCCGGACGGCTGCATACATAGGCGTACTCCTTCGCTCTCAGCTTCTCGTCACAGCATCATCCATCGTGGCCGAGTTGTTGGTCGATAGCAACCAGCTCCGACTCCCGCGCTGACGCCCTTCCGAGGTGCCCCCTAACGCCGGGACGGTGGGGCACCTGCCGGCCCACTATGGATCGGGTGCGCACTATTGCGAGCAGCCGACGGATTGATTTCCCGGAGTGCCGCCAAAAGATCAGAACCAGGTCTCCCCACTCCAACGCGTAGAGCCCTTAAGGGACACGCGGCGAGGTGGCTGTCCCGGCGTCCCGCGACTGGGCTCAGGCGGGGTTAGCGTTCAATTCCCGACGCAACTCTCGCAACCGTGTTCGGATTGGAGTCGGCGCCATGCCCATGAGATTGAGGTGCGGATCGATCCTTGCGAGTACCGCCTCTTCGATCTCCGCAAGAGTAGACCGCTCCTCGACCTGCACGGTGACGACTGCCAAGTGACGGCGCATCCACATCGAGACCGAACGATTGCTGGCCTCGTCTAGTCGGTCCTTCCCGGACAGTGCAACTGCAGCGGCGCCAGCAGCACCGAACTGAACGTCTTTCGAAACGTCGACGAACCTGCATTCCCGTTCAGATGATTACTCCCGATGCGCGACCGCAGAGTCGCCACGCGCTGGACTCGAGCACGCCGACTGGTTGCACCAGTCTGACCGGCATAGATCAGCGGCGGAAGCGTCACGCCGAACGGTTCACCGAGAGTGGATCGTCCCTCATCGTCAGCCCACCATGCGTAGAGTCCCGGACCCGAAACCGCTTGCAGATCTCGTGGGAACCCCGCAGCCGGCTCCGCCTTCGCCCGATTGGACAACCAGGCGACCAGGACGTCGATCACGGCGCCGTCCATCGCGCTCACCCGAGACGTTCGAGCGTGACTGCTATCTCGTCGCCGCTGCGCCATGGCGATGTCAGCTCGTCCGCCAAAGCGGCCCGCAACGCCTCGCCCGAGGCACGTGGCACCAGGACTTGCGCACCGCCCCGACCGAAGAGCTCAGGCGTGACCAGACGGGCGTCGACGCCGGAGGCCTCCCACGGCACTTCTCGAACAAGTCGGGCGTAGGCCGTCGTCCGAGCGCAGAAGGCGAGCAGCCGGCTTGCGTCGACGGCGGCCATGACCGCCTCGAGGCACTCGGCGAGCAAGCCGCGTGGCCAGTCGGTGAGGGAGAAGCGGGCGTTCGTAGAAACCGATGGGCTCTTGACCGATAACGAGCCCGTAGCCGCCGGAAATGACGAGGACGGTCACCCCGTCCGCGATCGCCAGGCGGACGCCATCGCCGGCTGCCTGGTAGAAGGTGCCGTCGTATCGCTGCCAGGCGGGAAGCAGGAGCGATTCGTCGACTGCGGCGGTCACCTCAACGTCTGGCGGGCTCGTACCAATCGGTCGGCCAGGCTCGAGGGGAGCAAGTCGAAGACGGTGTCGCCCCTCAGTCCACGACTGCCGCCGCGTCGTTTGCGGGCCGAACAGGGCAAGACGAACACGGCTCTGCCAGCAGCTACTGGCGATGGAGATGAAGCTACGTCCGGAGGCTCGGGTCGCTGATGATCTGCCTGGTCGGGCGGACGGAGGGGACGCCGCAGAGTTGAGGGGATCGGCGCCAGCGACCAGGACGTTGATGATGGTTCCGCCGGCGTTCGGAACACGACGCAAGGCGCCTTTGGCCTCAAGACGCCGACACAACTGATTGACCTGTTGGTGCGGCCGTATGCCGGTGATGCGCACAAGCTCCGAGTCACTCAGCGAACCGTGCTCCCGAAGCGCCGCGATCACCCGGTCGGCGTTGGTCATCGCTCGGGCCACCATGCGTCCACGATCACTCCCCAACCGACGCTGTCATCGACGGTGCGGTGCAAGCCGAGGGACACGATGCGATCATCGAGCGGGTGAAAGGGCTTGGCCGGATTTGGGATGCCCAGCATCGGGCCAAGCGCATCGATGGCCGGCTTCCATAGATTCGACCAATTGCGTGCACTCGCCACCGTGAAGCGAAGATCGAGTGCGACCGGGCCTTGAGGAAGAGGGGCCGGAATCGCTCTTCGGCAAGCGTCGTATACCTGCTGTTTCCATTCTCGGGATTCGCTGGAGGCGGTTGTGCGGACGCTTAGCTGGGGCTCGGAGACGGGCCGGTCGGCAAGACGGGCGTCACCGACACAAATAGTGGAGGATCCGGCACGATCCTTGTCGGCGAAAGCGGCGTCGAATCGATCGGCCTTGAGCCTGCGTACGACCGGGTAAAGGTAGTTGTCCAGGTCATTGCCACGGCCGATGAGCGGGATCGAAGCACTGAGTCCGACTCGTAGCTCAAGGGACAAGTGCCGACGGTCACCCATCGCCTCGGCCGTGAGACGCTCAAGTTCGTCCAAGTAACCGGCTAGCTTCTGCTGGTCCGGATGGCCGTCGCCATCCAGCTCTCGAGCACCGGTTGCCCATGAAGTCGAAGGCGTTCCTCCGGATCTGGGCGAGCGTAGAGGAACTGCACGACCACAAGCATGCCGCACGAGACGTAAGCCAGGACGTGCCAGGGAGATGGTCGGCAAGCCACTTCGCTGTTCGCGCACGTGCCATGGTGATGGCCACGAAGGCGAGCAGGCCGCAGCCCCGACGAAGGAATCCCTGTCGGCATTGACCGACCTTCAGCGCTTAGTACCCTGCAGCGTGCTCAGATTCGAAGTACCTGCGTTCAAACACGAGTTATCAAAATCTCGTGTCTTTCTCGTGTCTCATCCGCCAACCCGACAGGCTGCGACGCTGCGATTGGTGCTCTGACCTGGGCCTTTCGAGTGGGCGCTAGAGGACTCGAACCTCCGACCTCAGCCGTGTGAAGGCTGCGCTCTAACCAACTGAGCTAAACGCCCGAACGCCTGACCGTGACCCGTTGGAGTCACGGCAGAGCAGACGGACATGGTAGCCTGACCCGGAAGCTGAACGCCGGCAACACCCGTCGACGCCACCGCATCGGGGCGTACCGGCATGCGCCGACCGGCACCGCCCGAGTGGCCGAACCGCTCCGTTTCCACAGCGGCGCCGGCGGGCGAGCAATGTAGGGGGGTGCCCGGACACCTGATCGACGGTGTGGCCTTCGACCATGTGGCCCATGCAGTGCCCCGCTGGCAGGACGTCTGGGACCGCTACGCCGTCGACCTCGGGGCCGTCTGGAACTCGGGAGGTCCAGGACCGCGGCTTCGCCCCGGGTCAACTCCGGTTCGCCAACCACGCCCGCATCGAGATCCTCATGCCCACGACCCCGATGTCAACGACTTCCTCGTCAGCGCTTCCTGGCCGCCAACGGTCCCGGTCCGCACCATCTGACCTTCAAGGTCCCCGATCTTTCTGACGCCGTCGAACAGGCTCGAGCTGCCGGGTTTGATCCGATCGGGATCAACCGGACGGATCCCGAGTGGATGGAGGCCTTCCTCCACCCCAAGACTGCCACCGGGGTGGTCGTGCAGATAGCAGAGGCTCCCAATTCGTGGACCAGCCCACCCCGCGGACTACCCGACCGAACGACGACAGCGACGGGACGGATCAGGTCCCGTTCTCCCCGCTTCGTCCGGGTCGTGCACGCCGTCGACGAGCTCGAGCAGGGCGTCGACCTCTTCGTCAGCCTTCTCGGCGGACCTGATCGCGGAGGGGACCCGCCCCGACCACCGGTGGATGGAACTCGGATGGGGCGGACCGTTGGCCCTTCGGCTGGTCTCCCCGACGCGGAGTCCCTTCTCCACGCCACTGCGCCGGTGGCTCGGCGAGCGCGCCGGCAGGATCCACCACATCGAGTTCGCCGTCGAGGAGCCCGGGGCAGTTCCGCACGGTGCCCGGCAACCTCGGCACCATCGGACTCGACCTCGTGCGGGCCCGTTCTGGGTCATCGAAGCGAAGGGCAACGCCGGACTGCACCTGGTGCTCACGGCCGACTCAACGCGCCGCGCCCCCACGCCGTCGCCGGGAGCGCGCCACGCCGCCCAGCGCCCGCGACAGGCACCCTCGCCCTCACTCCTCCTGACGGAACAGCGGTGGGCTGGTGCCCGGGGCGGGCGGGGCCGGGCCACGGGCCCTGCGCTTGGGTCGGGACCGCCAGGGGGACGGTCGGCATCTCCGGGGCGATCCACCGCCAGCTTCCCGGTCCTCCGAGGAGCTGGAACCCCTGGTGGGTACGTTGCTGGTGGTGGCGGTGGCAGAGCCAGGGCCAGATTGGCCAGGGTGGTGGGGCCGCCCTTGGCGAAGTCGGTGACCCAGTGGTCGTTCTCGAGGCCGAGCCGGGCGTCGCACCCCGGGACCACGCACCTCGAGTCCCGTTCGAGCAGGGCAGCCGCACCGACCTCGGGAGGTGGCGCCCCGGCGAGTAGACGGTGGTGACGTCCACCCCGTCGGTGACGACCAGGCGGGTGAGGGCGGCACCGAGGTGGGCGACCGCCGTCTCGACCGGGACCGGTCCCACCCCGGGGATCTCGCAGAGCTCGTCGCCGACCACGTGCCCTCGGCGCAGGGCGGTGAGGTCGCCCGGATGAACAGCTGGGCCCGGGGGTCGGGGGGGCGCCCGGGGGTGGGGCCGGCCTCCTCGCCCCCGGGGCCGAGGACGCCCCGGCCGGTGACCAGGGCCACCAGGGCGTCGGCCCGGTAGGCGTCCCCCGCCCTCGTGCTCCCCCGACGTCCGGGCCTGCTCGAAGTACCGCTCGGCCTGGGCCTCCAGGGCCACCAGCACCCGGGCCCCGACGTCGGGGGTGAGCAGGGCACGCAGCAAGAAGGCCCCGTCGGGGTCGGTGCCGGTGAAGCACCGCCGGTTCCGGTGCAGGCGCTGGTAGTGGCGGGCCTCC